>PBIN01000001.1 GCA_002720855.1 Rhodospirillaceae bacterium
TTTGGACAAGCAGACGAAATCTGTTGTCGCTTTCAGTGAAATAACGTGAATTCTCCAAATCAGAAACGCGCTGCCGCAGCGTTTCCCACTCAATAAAAATGACCAATTTTATTTAATGATTTCAATTACTTAGTTTTACTTTGAAACTACTTTGAAAGTTAATAATTGTTGTTAAGTAGTTGTTTTAATGTACTTTTATAAGTCGGGTATTATTCCCATTCGATCGTTCCGGGCGGTTTGGACGTAACATCATAGGTCACCCGATTTATACCGCGCACTTCATTTATGATACGCGTCGCCACGCGCGATAAAAATGCGTGTTCAAATGGATAGGAATCCGCAGTCATTCCGTCGGTCGAAGTAACGGCACGTAACGCACAAACATAATCATAGGAACGGGCATCTCCCATCACGCCAACTGTGCGCACCGGCAGCAAGACTGCGAAGGCCTGCCATATCTCATCATACAAACCGGCATTACGAATTTCCTCGATATATATCGCGTCGGCACGGCGAAGTATCGCCAGCCGGTCTTCGGTAATATCGCCTGGCATTCGAATGGCGAGTCCTGGACCGGGAAACGGATGCCGACCGACAAGCTCTTCGGGCAATCCGAGCTCTCGTCCCAAATCTCTAACCTCGTCCTTGAACAATTCACGAAGAGGTTCGACCAACGACATGTTCATTCGTTCTGGAAGGCCGCCGACATTGTGATGGGATTTAATTGTAACGCTCGGTCCGCCCGTGAATGAAACAGACTCAATGACATCAGGGTACAGTGTGCCCTGTGCGAGGAAATCAGCACCGCCAAGTTTCTCAGCCTCTTCCTCAAAGACATCGATAAATGTACCGCCAATGATTTTACGTTTCTGCTCAGGGTCTGAAATTCCCTGAAGCTTACCGAGAAACATTTCTGCCGCATTGCGATGAACCAGAGGAATATTGTAATGGTCGCGAAATACGGAAACGACCTGCTCTGCCTCACCCTCTCTCAACATTCCTGTATCAACAAATACACAATGGAGCTGATCGCCTATTGCTTCATGGATCAAAACCGCCGCAACAGAGGAGTCGACACCGCCAGAAAGACCACAAATCACATGACCGTCACCGACTTGTTTACGAATTTTAGCGATTTCCCGTTCCCGAAACGCCGCCATCGTCCAATTTCCCGAACACCCCACGACGCGATGTGTAAAATTCCTCAGTAGATCAGCACCACCCGGCGTATGAACAACCTCGGGATGAAACTGAACGGCATAGAATTTTCGATCATCGTCTGCAATCGCAGCAAATGGGGCATTTTGGCTTACGCCAACTGAACGAAATCCGTCAGGCAAATCGAAAACCGTATCACCATGGCTCATCCACACCTGTTGACGTTCGCCGACATCCCATAGCCCATCAAACAAAACACATTCATCGGTCACTTCAAGCTCAGCGCGACCAAATTCTTTTTCGTCTGATGGCTCAACAGTACCGCCTAACTGGGCGCACATCGTTTGCTGGCCGTAACAAATACCGAGAATGGGGATTCCCAACTTATACACATTTTCCGGGGCTTTCGGCCCATTATTCGCTGTCACCGAAGCAGGACCACCTGAAAGGATGATCGCCTTCGGATCTAAAATTTCTAGCGCCTTCTCTGCTTTGTTAAAGGGATGAATTTCACAGTAAACGCCATTTTCACGAATCCTCCGGGCAATTAACTGAGTAACCTGCGAACCGAAATCGAGGATTAAAATTGCGTCAGCCATGGGAGGGGCCTAACAATAAAATCTTAATGTAGTTACTTTGAGTACTCATGTTCCCGCCGCGTGAGGCAATGATAAAGTTTCGATTTTTGGCCAGCCGTAACCGAATTCATGAATTCTCTTTCCGCCAACCCGACCATCGCGACTGGCAATAATCTTTCCGCCCATCGACCCATAAAAAAACCGAGCCGGGTTCTGGCTTAAAACCCAAACCAACAACGACTCATTTCCGTCGTTACCCAAATGTTTTGCCAATTCAAGAAATAGAGATTTTCCGATTCCTATTCCCTGAAAATCATCGAGGACATAAAGAGCATATATTTCAGCGTCACAATCTGTCTGATTCCCGCGCTTGCGACCACCGCTACAAAACCCGACAACACCAGCGTCTACGTCGTCCGCCACGTAAACACAGTGGCTGTTCGTTTGGCCTGTTAAAACATGCCGCCACCAACGGGCTTCATGGTTCTTCGCAGAAAGATTTAATAAAAACTCATCGGCGAGCATTCCTGCATACGCCGAACGCCACGTTTCGACATGTACCTGCGCTATCGCGGATGCATCTTCGATACGAGCACGCCGTATAATCATCGCACAATGCCCCGGTTAGTCTTCCTTACGATAGTTTGGCGCTTCGCGGGTAATTGTAACATCATGAACGTGGCTCTCCCGACGACCTGCTTCAGTCGACCGACGGAACACACAATTCTTCTGCATTTCACCTATTGTTCCATTGCCAGTGTAGCCCATCGCTGCACGAAGCCCGCCAACCATTTGATGTATGATGCTACCAACTGGGCCTTTGTAAGGCACCTGGCCTTCGATGCCTTCGGGTACCAATTTAAGCGTGTCCGATACTTCCTGCTGGAAATATCGATCTGCCGACCCACGAGCCATCGCGCCAAGCGAACCCATGCCGCGATAGGATTTATAAGACCGCCCCTGATACAGGAATACTTCGCCCGGCGCTTCATCTGTGCCAGCGAATAACGATCCGATCATTACACAATCGGCGCCGCCGGCGATTGCCTTAGCCATGTCTCCCGGATATTTAATTCCACCGTCCGCTAAAGCAGGAACACCATGTTTGTGGCATTCTTCGGCCGCCTCCATTATTGCCGTAAATTGTGGGACGCCGACTCCGGCGACAACACGCGTTGTGCATATCGACCCCGGACCAATTCCGATCTTCACAGCATCCGCACCGGAATCTATGAGTGCGCGTGCTCCTTCCGATGTTGCTACATTCCCCGCAATCAATTGAGTCCGGTTGGACAGTCGTTTTATCCGGCCTACAGCCTGTTGAACGCCTTGCGAATGTCCATGCGCGGTATCGACGACGATGACATCTGCATCTGCGTCGATAAGTGCCTCCGCGCGTTCAATACCCGCATCACCTACACCCGTGGCTGCCGCAACTCGTAACCGCCCTTTATCATCCTTGTTTGCGTCGGGATGGCGTTGCGCTTTTTCGATGTCCTTAACCGTGATCAGACCGATGCACCGATAATCGTCATCCACAACAAGCAGTTTTTCGATCCGGTGTTTATGGAGGAGCCTTTTTGCTTCCTCCATATCGATACCGTCGTTAACGGTCACCAATTTGTCTTTGGTCATTAATGACGAAACATGCTCCGATCGGTTGGTCGCAAATCGAACATCTCGATTGGTCAAAACACCAACGAGTTTCTTGCTCCCGTCTTCTACGACCGGAATGCCAGAGATCTGATGCTCTTTCATGAGATTGAGGGCATCATCGAGTGACTGGTCGGGTGCGATGGTTACCGGGTTTATCACCATTCCCGATTCAAACTTTTTGACCTTTCTGACTTCATCCGCCTGTTCTTCGACTTCCAGATTTTTGTGAACCACGCCAATGCCGCCGGCCTGCGCCATTGCAATCGCAAGTGCGCTCTCCGTAACCGTATCCATAGCAGCGGAAACGATGGGAATCTTTAAATCGAGATCCCTGGTGAGTCTGGACTCCAGCGATGCCTCAGACGGCAAAATCTCTGATTCAGCGGGAACAAGAAGGACGTCATCAAACGTTAGAGCTTCTTCAATCTGCATGGTTGTCCCCTATCTGCGGTGGGGCGGGATCATACACAACGGGAAAGAGAATCCCAAGGTACGGAGACGAATTTTGAAAATCAATTTAGCTATCCTCGGTATCCTTCTGCGACCAAATAGGTTTCTGGAGATTCTTTTCGACTGGCTGGCGGTTTTACGTGCCGGACATTGTCGAATGATTTCTTTAGATCGTTCAACAAATCACGTTCCGCGCCGCCCTGAAATACTTTTACGACGAGAACGCCACCTTTGATGAGATGCTGCCGCGCTACCTCAACTGCTATTTCGCATAGCGCCATGGTACGAATATGATCGGTCTGCCTGTGACCGGTGGTCGGCGCCGCCATATCGCTGAGGATGACATCAACTTTCCCGCCGATTTGCGCCGAAATGACTTCCATCGATTCAGGGTCCGCCATGTCCAGATTGATCACTGTTGCACCATTGACCGGTTCCATACTCAAGACATCGACGGCAACTATGGTGCTGCTTTTTCCGCAACGCTCAGCGGCGACCTGCGTCCAACCACCAGGGGCCGCACCCAGATCAAGGATTCTCGCTCCCTGTTTCAAAAATTTTCGCTGATCGTCGAGCTGACAGAGTTTCCAGGCAGACCGTGATCGATAGCCGGCCCTCTTCGCGTCAGCGACATAGGGATCATTTAATTGCCGCTGGAGCCAACGGGTGGACGAGGTTTTGCGTCCCCGAGCTGTTTTTACCCTGACGGCCTGGCCTCTTGTTCCGTTTTTTGCTCTGCGACGCGGTTGGCGCATCAACCAGCCAATTCTTTAGTGACCTGAACCTTACTCGTTGGGACCGCCGAGTGACGACCTTCTACGCTCGTCGCAGCTTCCGGTTGACCTAACACCAATTCAGATAGACCAAGTAAAATTCCCTCGCGGACACCGCGGTCCGCGACCCGCAATTTTCCAGCTGGCCAGGTTCTACAAATTGCTTCAAGTACACCGCAACCAGCAACTACCAACTCCGCCCTGTTACGGCCAACGCAGGCATAGGAAGCGCGTTCCTCAAAAGATGCATTTACGAGATTGCTACACACAGAAAAAACAGCATCAAAATCCAGCCAGGAACCGTCGACAACTGATCTGTTATAACGTTTTAGACCCATCTTTACGCCAGCAATTGTCGTTACCGTCCCTGCAGTTCCCAGCATTTGCACTTCTCCACGCTCTATAGCAGCACTAATGCCGTATTGATCATCAAATGGTTGTAGCTGGTTCCTGATATCTTTGACCATTTTTGAATAACTCTCAGGCGAAATATCAGGTTCTCCATATCGTTCAGTCATCGTGACAACCCCGCATGGCAGGGAGATCCATCCAAGTATTTCCGGTTTACTAGAGGTGGTAAGCTTCACCCACAGAATCTCAGCACTTCCGCCGCCAACATCGAAAGTCAAAGCATGAGAAATCTTATGGTCCAGGAGAGGCAAACAACCTGCGAGCGTCAATTCCGCCTCCTCCCTTGAAGGAATTGTTTCTAACCGTATCCCGATTTCACCTTCTATACGTTCCAGAAACTCGTCACCATTGTGGGCCTGACGACATGCCTCAGTGGCAATATACCGACCATGGGTCACCTCTCGTCGAACGATGCGCTCCGCACATAAACGAAGGGCTTCTATCGTGCGGTCCATCGCAGCCTCAGAAAGATTGCCGGAACCTGCAACGCCCTCTCCAAGGCGAACGATGCGCGAGAATCCGTCAATTACTTTAAATCCGTTGGGTTTTGGGTAGGCAATCAACAAACGACAATTATTCGTTCCAAGATCAAGGGCTGCGACAATCTTCTTATTGACGCCCTTGGAACGACGCCGACGGCCCATCGCACCACGTCTACGTCCGGCTTTCTTGCCGGATGTTTGCCTCTTACCGCTCACGTTCTTTCCTTATTTTTGCTGCGACGCTCTAGCGCCTCAGTCCATTTCTTTAGAACTTGATCAGAATGGTACCGCTATCGTGCGTACCGGCAAAGGGAAAACGAGTAATTCCTTGTTTGCTGTGATCGCAGTATGTTATGCGTAATTTAATTGATCAGCCGATATGGTCCCCGCCATTGGGGGATAGTTTAGCGGTAGAACTCGCGGCTCTGACCCGCGCAGCCCTGGGTCGAATCCAGGTCCCCCAGCCATATTTAGAAACGTGGAAGTTTAAATTGCTGGCGAGCTGACCCAAATTGGAATTAAAATTACAGTTGCAGGCCAAAAATTAGGAAATGCTGCAATTTGCAGAAGATTTGATCTCAATAAAATGACGATTTCGCTGTTAAACAGGTCATTAATTTTTGTTGTTGGTTTGGCCGTTGCCATACTATCGGGTCCTGCCAACCCTGGTTTCGCTAAGAGTAGCGGGTCGAAAAGCTTCGAGTATTACGAAGACGCTTTAAGACTATTTAACAACAAGGATTATCGCGGTGCGATCATCCAGCTCAAAAACGCCTTACAACAGGACCATAGAAATCTTTCAGCAAGAGTTTTGCTGGGGGACACCTATTTACGTCTGGGTAATGGCGCAGCTGCCGAACGCCAACTCGTTTTCGCCAAAGCTACCGGCGCGGATGAATCACTGACCCTAATACCTTTCGGTCGCGCCCTGTTATTACAAGGAAAAAACAAACAGCTCCTAGAAGAAATCAGGCTTGGAGATCGAATACCCAAATTAAAAGTCGAAGTATTGTTTTTGCGTGGCCAGGCATTTTTAGCCCTCCGTCTGTACCGAAAGTCTGAGAACAGCTTCAGGCAGGCGTTACGGGTCAGAAAAGATCATCCCCAAACGACGTTAGGATTGGCTCGCCTTTTTCATGAAAAAGGCGACTACAACAAAGCTGAAATTTATATCACTCGCGCGGAACGTCTAGGGCCACAGGACGCTGACGTCTGGTATACGAAAGGTGAAATTCGTCGCGTACAGCGTAATTTTGCAGCTGCAATCCAGAGCTATAATAAGGCGATACAACTGGCTATTCGACATATTCCCGCTCGAAAAAGCCGGGCAGCAACACTCATCGATGTCGGCAGACACAAAGATGCTCTACAGGATGTCCTCTTTATACGGTCAATATCACCCAGTGATGCGCAGAATAGCTATCTTCACGCTGTCATACTGAACAAACAGGGCAAACATCGGGAAGCCAAGGAAGCCCTCCGTGATGCATCGCAGGCAATGGATGATTTAGACCCCGATTTTGTTCTCAATCATCCGCCGAGCCTTCTGCTTAGAGGCGTTATCAATTATACGCTCAGACTATTCGATGACGCGTATGCTTATCTGTCGCGCTACGTCGAAATACGACCCTACCATCCGGCATCAAGAAAAATGCTCGGCGCCATTTTGATAAGGCGGCAGGATTTCGAACAGGCCATCAAGATTCTGGAACCTGCAACGCGTATGGCAAATCGACGTCGACCGTTCGCAAGCAGCGAAATTTGGTGCAGATGTTGCCGGTATAGGTAGCGCCGTCCAACTCGTCACAAAAGGACTGAAATTCAGCGATTACCGACCGAATGATTCCGATGAAGAAATCGACATTGTTGCCCGGTACCCTGTCCAATGGCGAACCATTGATCAACTGGATCAGATACGCGTCCAAACTGAATTGGGCCTAATGCCCATCGGAAATTTCGTAGAAAGAACGGCTCGACCAAAAACGGGCGAACTTCAACGCGTCGACGGCAAAAGATCAATGACAGTAAAAGCTGATCTCCTGCCAGGTATTCTAGCTGACAATAAAGTGAAAGAAATTCAGGCATGGTTAGAGAGTACGAGATTTGACCCAAGGATATCGTTCAAGTTTAAAGGTGAAGACGAAGAACAAAGAAAAGCGGAGACATTCTTAACGACAGCATTTGCCATCGCGTTGTTCATGATGGCCATCATTCTGGTCACACAGTTCAACAGTTTTTACTCGACCGGCTTGATCCTTTCCGCCGTGATCATGTCCACAATAGGTGTCATGCTCGGCCTCCTTGCAATTGGACAACCTTTTGGGATTGTCATGAGTGGTATTGGAGTCATTGCCCTGGCCGGGATTGTCGTCAACAACAATATTGTCCTCATCGATACGTTCGACCGGTTTCGCGAAGCTGTATCGGACACCAGAAAAGCCATTCTCCTGACTGGGGTTCAGCGTATGCGACCTGTTCTTCTGACAGCGACGACGACAATTCTCGGCGTGCTCCCTATGGTAATGCAAACTAATATTGATTTCGCGACGAGAGAGGTCACCTTCGGCGCGCCGTCAACGTAATGGTGGGTTCAAATTTCAACGGCCATTGCGTTCGGACTAGGATTCGCGACGGTGCTTACATTGATCGTTACACCTTGTGCACTAATGCTTCGTTCGAACGTCGCAAACTGGCGTAAGAAGAGGGTTCCGGGCTGACTTATTCCTAACCGCGTTAAACCGAGTTCCGCCCTTGACGGACACCCACTTGCCGAAAACAATGCGCCGTCAAATTTCAACCTTCGAGGCAACTGTGGCGCATCAATTTACCCAGCCGGAACTGGCTATTCCGTTTCAATCTATCCGTGGCGTACTGGATAAATACCGAAACGAACAACCCGAAAAAATCGCGCTATACGACCTGGAACAGGATCGCTCCATTAGTTGGGGTAAGCTCGCAGATACGTCTGAACAGATCGCGAGATATCTAATTTCCCGCGGTATAAAAAAGGGGGACCGGATCGGTCTGCTTTCAGATGAAAGCCTGGACAAGATGATTATCTGGATGGGCATTTGGCGGCTTGGGGCAGTAGTTTGCCCGCTAAATGTCGAGATCAATGCCTCTCATATAAAAGAACTTTTGCAATCAATCGGACCGAAGCTAACTCTGTGGCATTCCGATCTGGATGGTTCAGCACTAACGGATGGTGTGGCTGGCGATGTTATGCGGTTCGATAACTGGCAAGCGGATTCGCCGTCTACCACGGATATCACTGAGTTCTTTAATGCGGTCGCACAAGCCGACAAGAATATCAAAATTGAAAGCGAAAATGGACCCGATGATCTTTCCTGCATATTTTGTACATCCGGAACAACTTCGCGGCCAAAATGCGTTGTCTATGACCACATGGCTTATTGGCTCAACGGACTGAATACGATTGATTTTTTGGGCCTTACTGCCGATGATCGAACGCTCGAATATCGCTCCTTTGGCTGGAATTCAGCTCAAGTCCTCAGCTTGATGCCCTGGATCGAAACAGGGCTATCCATGTACATGGCACCACGTTTTTCGCGTAGCAGATTCTTCGAATGGATAAAACAGCATGAGCTGACATTTGCGGCCGGAGTGCCGACCGTCGTCAATATGCTTCTGAACGAACCCACCGGTGTCACAGCAGACGATATTCCGTCTCTTCGGTTGATGACTTGCTCAACGGCTCCCTTGTCGCCAGAGCAATGGAAGCAGTTTGAAGAAATGTACGGTGTAACACTTCTGCAACTGTACGGGATGTCGGAAGCTGGATGGATTTGCGGAAACCGTCATTACAAACGGCAAATGGGAACTGTTGGACCGCCTGCCAAACATCAGGAATTTCTTATTGTCGATTCCGAAGAGCAAGGTTGCCCAACAGGAACAGAAGGCGAGGTTACGATCGGTGGCCCGCAAACCTGCGTTGCCACAATCTCCCCCGAAGGCGAATGGGAGGATCAAAGGGACGTTCGCATGCGGACGGGTGATTTGGCGATTATAGATGAGGAAGGCTTTGTTCGCGTAACAGGGAGAACAAAAGATCTTATCATCCGCGGCGGCGTAAACATCGCGCCTCTGGAAATCGACAATGTTCTTATGAGCCATCCCCAAATTCGCGAAGCCGCAGCGATTGGAATACCAGATAAAATTTATGGCGAAGAAGTGGCCTGTTATGTTGTCGCCAAACCTGGCGAACAGGTTTCCACTGACGGGATACTGGCTCACTGCGGCGAAGCATTACCAGAATTCAAGACACCCAAAAAAGTCTATCTTGTCGATACCTTACCAAAATCGGATCGGGGCAAAGTTCTACGGGATGACCTCAAAAAACTTTGGGCCGAAACGAATTAAGAAAGTCAAACCGCAAGCCCTCCTCCCTTAACGCAATCTTAAGGCCGGTTAATTAGGAAAGTTGAAACTTCCTGAGGTTACAAAATGACGTCAGTAACATGACTGAACCCGTACAAAACCTGGAAAGCGATATGCCGGAAAACGAACTTCCGATGTTGCTGTCATCCCATTGCATGCCGATACCGGCGACATTTCGATTCAATTGCTTCGAAACAATTTTCGATGCCGCTATTAGGCGATCTCCAGAGGGCGGCTCACAGATGGTTGTTCGCGGCCAGCTCGGTGACCTTCCTTTTACTGTTGAATCTAAAGAAGTCAGGCGCCAACTAACTCAAATTGTCGATGCCAGTGCACAAATACCATACGCGGAAATATCTTTGGACCGGACACAATCGATAATTGTTCGCGGCCAGGTGGCATTCAATGGGATTCCCACTCCCGCGGAAGTCGCCGCTGGTGCAACAGTTATAACGGTCGCGATCAAACCAATATGCGACCTCATCAACGGCTGCAGAACTTCTGCCGCCGAAGCTGACGCCTAATTTACTTTCGGAACGAAAAATACCTGGCCAGGAAATATCAGATCTGGATCACGAATTTGCTCGCGGTTGGCCTCATAGATCACCGTGTATTGCGTGCCTGAACCGTATGCTTGGCGAGCAATTCGCCACAAACTATTTCCCGATTTCACCAAAACAACACCTTTCGCAGGCTTTTCTTTAACCGGCGCAGTACGGGCAAACCTTGTTTCCACGCGAGATATTACCTTGCCTGCCTTGTTTACGCTGTCGGCACGTAAGGTGTAGAGACCGGGCGCGAGCCTTTCTTTCGGAGAAACATGCCAAAGACCCTTTGCGTCCGCTACTGTAGAACCCACCAGCTCATTTTCGATATAGATGTGCAAACGGCCATTGGGTGCTGATTTTCCGTTAACCGTCACTTTGCCGAGGTCATCGTAGTCAATCGCTTCTATAGATAATGACCGGTCTACCGAAGCACCATTTTGCGACCTGTTAATAGCTTTACGACCACCAGGTTTTTGAATAACGACACTGGGACCCTGACCCTTTTTAGGAACTAGTACTGCGAGAGCTCCAACTTTCTTCGGATTGTCCTGACCACTAATATCTTTGCCCTTTTCCGGGACTACCAGAACCACTTTTTTATCTGACGTCGTTTCAGTGCCTGAAGGCGACTGAGACTGCAACGAAAGCTCCCGGCTACCGGAAGGCAATGGTTTCTTTGGGACGAGCACCCACTCGCCGCGACTATCGGACTTAACTGATCCAATTTCTTTTTCGCCGCTTTTCACCGTAACGCGTGAGTTGGGCGCCGCGCGGCCAGCAATCACCGCATCGCCTTGCGGGTTTACGCGAACGACATCAAAACTTGGTTTTTTATCTGGTTTGGATTTTTTGTTTTCCGGTACCTGTACTGCATTATTCTGAACGCTTTTTTTTGTACGATCTTTATTAACAGCAGACTTTTTTTGCTGCTTGGTAACAGGCGTACCTGACGATTTATCCGAAACTTTTGATTTGGATGCCGGTTCCGGCTCCAGAAAATAGGTAAGCGCCAGTGCGACCATTATGATCGCTGCACCAAGACCGCCAAATAAATAAGCGCGGTTCACGGGCACATCTCCTGACTCTTTACCCAAAGACGCTTGCAGGTTAACGCTCAAACCGCGTCGGTACAACGAAGTTGATTATGGCACCGGTTTTAACGACTTCGGCAATTCGGATTTGCCCTCCCAGTAATTGCATCTCTTACTAGACAATAGCCGACAGACCAGAATTGATCGAAGTTCACCATTCCATAAAAAAGGACGCTGCAAAAAAGGCAGCGCCCCTTTTACTAAATTAGGCTAAATTTAGCCAAATATGAATGCTTCCTACTTTTTCTTTTTCTTGGGAGGTTTGCATTTGAATTTGTATTTTTTGCAAGAGCATTTGCCATAGGTTTTACGGCCACGATCAAGTCCGATTGCACTGCCGACACCACCGGCGACTGGAGAGAATGCCTCCTTGATCGCGCTTTTGCTTCCGGTTGCCGCTGCTTCTTCAAGCTGTGCCGCGAAAAATGAAACTGAACCGTACTTGAGACGCTTCGCGAGACCTTGCATGGCAAGGGCACGAAACTCGATATCGCCAGGCTTACCCAGTCTAGCCGCACGTTTAGGATTCTTATGACCCTTGAGATAACGTGCGATAGCGCCTGAATGCCCGCATAGCTCTTTCATCATCGCCACTTTAACTTTGACCTTCTGCGACAAAGCAGGTTTCGATGATTTAATCGGCTCATGGACACATGCGCTAAGTCCCCCGAGCAAACCCAAGCTCACTGCCGCTACAAAAAATGGCTTGATTAAAGATCTCATGACCCTCTCCCCAAAAAACTGCGTTTATTAAATTTTGCGCTCTGAAGCGCTACCAATTCCCTATCCCACCATTAGAATACATTTCTTGCAACCCTTGCGAAGCGATTTATCGCCCGACCAATTTAAGATTTAAGGTAATTAAATTCATGGCTATCAAATCTGTTTGTGTGTTCTGCGGCGCTTCATCTGGCGATAATTCCGCCTATCTTGAAGATGCGACAAGATTAGGTATCGAATTTGCCAAGAATGGCATCAACCTTGTCTATGGCGGCGGTGGTGCGGGGATAATGGGTCAAATTGCTGACACCGTCTTCGAAAACGGAGGTGAAGTTATCGGCATCATCCCCGATTACTTGCGCAGTCGCGAACTCGGCCATGAAAAAATTTCGCGGCTTGAGGTCGTTAAAAATATGCACGAACGTAAAAAACGGATGTTCGATTTAGCCGACGGCATCGTGGTGCTGCCAGGTGGTGTTGGAACGCTCGAAGAAGCACTGGAAGTAATCACATGGAAACAGCTCGGAATGCACAACAAGCCAGTCGCAATCCTCAATACATTGGGCTATTGGACGAAGCTTGACGAATTGATCGTCAGCACCATCAAACACAAGTTTGCAGCTCCTCCGACGGGAGACCTTTATGAAATGGTCGACCGCCCCAATGAAATAATTGAGACTTTGGAATTGAGTCAGCAGAACCCGGTAGATACTGATTTGGCGCGTTTATGATTCCTATTCGCTGAGAGTATCTTCAATAGCGGCTATTGCCTGACCGGCTTGTGCAGCATCGGGGCCACCGGCCTGCGCCATATCAGGACGGCCACCCCCACCTTTACCACCTAATGCAGAGGAGCCCACGCGGACGAGAGCGACGGCATCGAACCGGTCGGTAATATCCTCCGTTACACCCACAACCAACGATGCTTTTCCATCATCCGTACCACATATTGCTACCACGCCCGTTCCAATCTGCTTCTTAAGATCGTCGGCAAAAGACTTAAGCTCCTTCGCAGGAACGCGTTCGAGCACCCGGCCCGCGAACTTGATACCGGCTATTTCCTTCACACCGTCATCGCTATCGTTTGTTCCGCCACCCGTCGCGAGCTTTCTCCGGGCTTCTGAAAGGTCAGTTTCAAGTTTTTTTCGTTCATCGAGGATGGATTTGATACGATCAGAAACCTGGCCCGGCGATACATTGAGCAATGCTGCTACTTCCTGCAATTGCGCTTCGGTCTCCGCCATCTGGGCCAACGCCGCCGGACCCGTTACTGCTTCTATACGTCGAACACCTGCACCAACTGCGCTTTCCGACACAATATGGAACGGCCCGATTTCTCCCGTTTGATTTACATGCGTGCCGCCGCAAAGCTCCACCGAATAGGGTATATTTTCACCCTCTCCCATCGAAACGACCCGGACCTCTTCGCCATATTTTTCGCCAAAGAGCGCCATTGCACCTGTTTCAATGGCTTCGTCTGGTGTCATCAAACGCGTAACAACTTCGCCATTTCCCATAATTTGCTGATTTACGTCGTCAGCTACGGTCACGAGCTCCGCGGTGTCAATTGCCTTGGGATGGCTAATATCGAAACGCAGCCGATCCGGTGCGACTAACGAACCTTTCTGCGTAACGTGATCTCCTAATCGTTCCCGCAATGCCGCGTGGAGCAAATGCGTCGCCGAATGATTCCCTCGAAGTCCTGCGCGCCTTGCGCCATCTACGCTCATTTCTACGACATCATTGACCAAAAGAGGTCCTCCCGACACAGCCCCAAAATGAACATGCAGATCGCCAACCTTCTTTTGCGTATCCGTCACCGTTAGAAGAACACTACCGTCGACTGAAAATGTTCCCGTATCGCCCATCTGCCCACCGGATTCAGCGTAAAACGGTGTCTGGTTAACGATTAATGCAACATCTGACCCGGCCTGCGCCTGCTCAACGCGTGTTCCATCCTCTACGATCGCCAAGACCTGACCCTCGGCGAATTCACTCGTATAGCCGAGAAATTCGGTAGCGCCTAATTCCTCACGGATATCAAACCAGATCGATTCATCTGCCGCTTCACCGGAACCCGCCCATGCTTTACGGGCATCTTCTCGCTGCTTCTGCATGGCAGCGTCAAACCCTTTGGTATCGACGGTGCGACCCTGTCCACGCAAGACATCCTGAGTCAGGTCTAACGGAAAGCCAAATGTATCATAGAGACGAAATGCTACTTCACCCGGAAGAGCCTCTTTTTCTCCCAATCCCGTCGTTTCGTCAGTCAACAGTTTGAGGCCGCGATCAAGCGTCTCCTTAAACCGCGTTTCCTCGAGTTCAAGTGTTTCAGTTATAAGAGATTCTGCGCGTGTCAATTCAGGATACGCTAGCGCCATCTGTCCTAGTAGTGCCGGTACCAGCTTATGCATAAGCGGCTCCTGACATCCCATCATATGAGCATGCCGCATGCCGCGCCGCATGATCCTCCGCAAGACGTATCCTCTACCCTCATTGGATGGCAGAACCCCGTCGGCGATTAAAAAAGAGCTGGCTCTCAAATGATCTGCAATAACGCGGTTTGAAACATTGTGTGGACCGTAGGGATCGACGGACGCGGCCTCAGCGGATGCTTCGATTAGGGCTCGGAATGTGTCGGTGTCGTAGTTGTCATGTGAGCCCTGTAATAAAGCGGAAATCCGCTCCAACCCCATGCCCGTATCGATACTAGGTTTTGGCAAATCTTGACGGTTATAGACGGTAACCTGCTCATATTGCATAAAGACCAGATTCCAGATCTCTATAAATCTATCGCCATCTTCATCCGGACTGCCTGGCGGACCACCGGGAATATGATCACCGTGGTCATAGAAAATCTCAGAACAGGGGCCGCAAGGTCCGGTGTCCCCCATTGCCCAGAAATTATCGCTGGTCGCAATGCGAATGATGCGATCATCGGAAAGGCCGGCTATCTTTTTCCAAAGTTCGAACGCCTCATCATCCTCATGAAAAACGGTCACAAGCAATCGGTTCTTATCAATACCGAATTCACCGGTAATGAGATTCCAAGCCAGGTCGATTGCACGTTCCTTGAAATAATCACCAAACGAAAAATTACCGAGCATTTCAAAGAACGTATGGTGACGGGCGGTATAACCAACGTTTTCGAGATCATTGTGTTTTCCGCCGGCGCGGACACATTTTTGTGACGTCGTCGCCGTCGAATAATCGCGCTTTTCAAGTCCTGTAAAAACGTTCTTGAATTGCACCATACCCGCATTGGTGAAAAGAAGCGTCGGATCATTCTGCGGCACGAGTGGAGACGACTGGACAATCTCGTGACCGTTTTTCCCGAAATATTCGAGAAAACCTGTTCTGACTTCGTTGGTCGTCGTCATCGATTCGATACCCCTAATAACGCCACGTTGCGTTGGACCGCGAGAGTATTAACGAGGCGATCCCACCCTGTCCAGATTAAGGCACAATCTCGTCAATCATCTAGGTTTCCCCTATTTCGTCGGGAAAGAAAAGGGGCGCGGAAGGTTGCAAAGATACCTTACCACGCCCCTGGGTTTTGATCCGGGGGAGGATCAGGGGGTCTCTGTGATTTCTAGACTTCTTCTTCGACGTCTTCGTCTTTTTCGGATTCGGAAGTCGGCGCTTCCTTTAAAGCCGCTTCGGCAATCAAACCAGCGCTTTCACGGATGCTATGTTCAATGGCCTCAGCCATCTCGGGATTGTCACGCAAGAACTGTTTGGAGTTCTCTCTGCCCTGGCCAATGCGTTGACTGTCATAAGAGAACCAGGCACCGGATTTTTCAACAATACCCGCCTTGACTCCGAGATCGATCAACTCGCCCATCTTCGAAATCCCTTCGCCATACATGATATCGAATTCGATGATTTTAAATGGAGGAGCGACCTTATTCTTGACGACCTTAACCCGGGTCTGGTTACCGACAATTTCTTCGCGATCCTTGATAGCGCCAATTCGGCGAATATCAAGGCGAACAGACGAATAAAACTTAAGAGCATTTCCACCGGTGGTGGTTTCGGGATTGCCGAACATCACGCCAATTTTCATACGAATTTGGTTGATGAAGATGATCATGCACTGAGATCGCGAGATCGATCCGGTGAGTTTGCGGAGGGCCTGACTCATCAACCTGGCCTGCAGACCGACATGTGCGTCGCCCATTTCACCTTCGAGTTCTGCCTTCGGTACCAAAGCCGCAACAGAGTCGATGACAATCACATCGATCGCGCCTGAGCGAACGAGCGTATCTGCGATTTCCAGCGCCTGTTCTCCAGCATCAGGCTGTGAAATCAGTAAATCATCGATATCAACGCCTAGCTTCTGGGCATAAACAGGATCAAGCGCGTGCTCAGCATCGATGAACGCACACTGTCCTCCGGTTTTCTGTGCCTCAGCAACACAATGAAGAGCAAGAGTGGTCTTTCCGGAAGATTCGGGTCCGTAAATTTCGATCACCCGACCCTTTGGCAAACCTCCAATTCCCAGCGCAATATCCAGCCCAAGAGAACCCGTCGATACGGCTTCGGTTTCCACAACCTGGCCTTCGCCGAGCTTCATAATGGAACCCTTGCCATAAGACCTTTCGATCTGTTGGAGCGCCGCATCAAGCGCTTTTGATTTGTCCATACCGCCCTTTTCTACAAGTCTTAAATCCGGATCCGCCATTTCCCTCTCCTTATTTCACAGCCATCAGATTCGTTCAACGAAACGTCGTTGAAGAGGTACTATGTACATGCTTTGTTCTCATTGCAAAGAAAATTTTTTTATATAATTAATTCAGATATTTAATGTGTTTTGTTCTAAATATGTTCGCATCCTTTTTGAAAAATTTACCATAACGAGTAACCCGAAAGAACATAGGTATTAATTTTCAGTTCTGGGTGACATCCACAAGGCCCAAGCCGGGGCTGTAGGTATAAATATTGTTGCCACCCCGTTTTGATCCATCGCCCAACTTCCAATGAAACTCAAGCGAATGCGGTACGCCATCGTAGGTAAAGTTAAGTTTCGTGATGGTCACCTCGATGTGGCGCTGGCGGCCTTCACAATCGATGTCATAAATTCGTTTTTCGCCCTGTTTCCACCATCCAATTGGAAACTTAACTTCGTCGGGACAGTATCGTGAATAGCGGTTGTCATAGACACGCCCAAGACCGTCTTTTTTGCGATTCACTGTAAAATACTGGACCTTGCTTCGATTGTGGCGTTCGTAAATTCTGTACTTGGTTCCGCTGGCCTCATGCGTCCATGCCCGCGGACCAAAAATCCTTTTATTGTCACGTCGACCGAAAGTCAGATCCACCTTGGGTAGCGTAATTATGCGGCTGCCATCCCAGGCGCCACCATTCCAAAGCGCAACCGGGATATAGCGACGACCATCTTTGTCATAGGCGGTTTCCCAGGCAGCGTAATCATCGGCTACGGATGTTACCGAAATTGTGGTCAGCAACGCTGCTACTAATAATGATACACGCATCGTCCTATGCCTCTTCCGCCATGATCTCCTTTACCTTACTAGCAAGCTGTTGCAACGTGAATGGTTTTGGCAGGAAATGGATATCTTCCGCGACATCAAGGCGTTTTCGGAATGAGTCTTCTGTATATCCGGAAATAAACACCACTTTCATATCGGCGTGCGTCTCCCGTACCTTGCGGATCATTGCTGGTCCGTCCAGTCCGGGCATAACAACATCGGTCACAAGCACGTCAATATTGTTGCCTTCTTGAGCCAGCAGTTCGAGCGCTTCATCACCGCTTCCTGCTTCAACCACAGTGTAACCTTTGTTACGAAGTGCCCGAGCACCAAACATGCGAACCGCATCTTCGTCCTCTACCAGCATCACTGTTCCTGCCCCCGTGAGATCAGGTTGCGGAGATAACGACACCTCCTCCGCAACTTCCTCAACGGCAACATCGTCTGCGTTGGCAATATGCTGGGGCAAATAAATGGTAAAGCAAGTTCCCTCTCCGACCTCGGAATCGACAAAGATATGCCCGCCGGTTTGACGAATAATGCCATAGACTGTTGAGAGTCCGAGGCCGGTACCAGAACCAACCTCTTTGGTTGTAAAAAACGGCTCAAAAATCTTATCGACGATATCTTTCGGTATTCCAGTCCCGGTGTCAGCCACTTCGAGAACGACATAATCGCCTTTTGGCAATGATTGATGCCGCACGTCTTCATTTTCCGCCCGCGACAAATTTCGGGTTTTGATCGAAACCTTACCCCCCGCCTCTACAACGTCTCTGGCATTGACGACGAGATTAATGATCACCTGTTCCATCTGGCTTTCATCGACCTTTACCTGCCAAAGGTCACGACCATGGACGATGTCGAGTTCAATATCGGCACCGATCAAACGGCGGAGCAGGTGCGACAGCTCTGCCAAAACGTCGGTAATTTTCAGGATTCGCGGCTGAAGCGTCTGTTGCCGCGAGAATGCCAGGAGCTGCCGCACAAGATTGGCCGCCCTGTTTGCGTTTTGCTTGATCTGCATGATGTCAGCAAATGACTGGTCTTTCGGTGAATGACGTTGCAACAACAGATCGCAGAAACCGATCATCGCCGTGAGAAGATTATTGAAATCGTGCGCCACACCGCCAGCAAGTTGGCCAACCAGATCCATCTTCTGCGACTGAATAAACTGTTCTTCCAGGCTCCGCTGTTCGGTTTGGTCAAACGCGTGAACAACCAGACCGCCGGGTCCACCATCATCGGCTTGATAGCGGCGACCAAATATTGCCGCGACCATTGCGTCCGGCCCATCGAGGGTAATTTGCAGGGGCTTAATCTCGTCGGTTTCCAGAGCGTTTGTTACCCAGCGTCGCAGTCGGTCCCGGTCATCAATCGACGCGCACTGCCAAAGATCGTTATGTTCGACCTCTGTTTCGGTTTTACCGACCATCTCTGCAAAGACGGCCGAACAGTCAGTAACCACCCCTTTTGTGTCCAGCAGCGCAATACCCACCGGTGCGGCATCAAAGAGCCGCTGAAACCGGTCTTCCGCTGAGCGAAGAGCTGATACGAGGTCACGTTCGCCGGACAGATCCCGAACCAGTGCTCGTGTCCGAAGACTTGCGCCATCCGTCACAATTGTTTGTGAGACCAAAGAGTCAAATTGCCGGCCGTCTTCCGCTACCAATCTAACCTCGGCACATCCCGTGGCTTCCCCAGACGGAAGTATACTCCAGACAACATTTGACCTCGCGTCTGATACCGTGAAGTCCTGAATTTGTTTGCCCTTGCCAATGAGGTTTTCAGATGTCGTTCCAAGCCAACCCGCCAGGCTTTCGTTAGCCTGGACAAATTTGCCGTCTTCGTCAGCAGAGAAGAAACCAATAGGAAATTTGTCGAGGAATTCCGTAAGCAAATTCTGTTCGGTGCCAATCGCTTTATCTACCGCATCGTAGACATCAGCATCGCGCAGCGACCAAAGGCACAGCGGCGGATCACCGCCAACTGGTTTCACCGAAATGTTGCACCAGGCTTTATGTCCGTTTTCGTCAATTACTGCGATTTCGCGCTCGGCCTCTTCCTGCGCCGCAGCCGCAACCTCGAGTTCCTGAAGCGCCTGCCTGTTTGATTCTTCCTCAAATACGATGTCTTTGAGGCCTGCCAGCCCGGCATTGGCACCGGCAACCGTAACAACGCTGGTTCCTGCGATGCGCAAGTCCCACTTCTGATTAGACAGAACGTTGTGTCCCTGCCGGTCCGCCAGTAATACCGCGCTATCTAGACTGTTGAGAGCACGTCTTTGCAGAATATTTTGTCGCTGCATTTTCTTAAAACGTTGCCGGTACCAAGCGAGCGAAACGATCACCAACGCAACAACGGATAAAGCAGCCCATCCCGATCCTGGGGGAAGGGTGCCCGAGAATTCAGCCGCGACGACAGGCAGCGGCGCAAGCGTCACCCCCGTAGTCAGAATTGTAACGAATAGATAGCCGAGATTTATGCCGATCCTGTAGCGGCAATAGGCCCTCCCCCTTTACGCCAACGGATGATTTCGAAAATGCTATTCGTCCGCATGGTCCCAGTCTTTATGAAAACTTCATAATCGTAAAGAACTCGTTAATCTCCCTGTTGGAGGGTGCTCGTATCGCTGCCACAATGCCTGAAATCAGATTCCGACGGCCAACCGGAGAAAATCGTCATGCATCTTGAAGGCTCATGCCATTGCGGCAAGGTAAAGTTTAGCTGCGAGTCACGTACGCCCTACCCGTTCAACAAATGCTACTGCTCCGTATGCAGGAAGCTCGATGGCGGTGGCGGATACTCAATCAACATCATGGCTGAAACCGACACGCGCGCAATCGAAGGCGAAGAACATATTAAGGTCTACCGTTCGGCCAAAAATGATCGCGAAGTATACGACGAAGACGGACTCGGCTTTTCACGCCGCAGCTTTTGCAGCCACTGCGGCACAATGCTGTGGAATTACAACGAACAGCACGGGCAGTGGTTTTATCCCTTCGCCTCGGCCATCGACACCCCGCTGCCTAAGCCATCTGAATTGCGTCACATGATGGTCTCGCACAAGGTCGACTGGGTGGAAATAACCGACGACGGAAAGCAGTTCGATCAATATCCCGATGAAGGTATCGAAGACTGGCACAATCGGCGGGATTTGTTGGACGAGAATTAGGAAGCTGACATGCCATTGGAATGGAAATTTAATAGATACATTTTTGTTACTATATTTTTATGCTCATTTGTATTTACGGCCACCACCGCAACTGAAGTAAATCAAAGCTCTGAAGCAAATCGAGTTCAAAAAAACATCAATGCCGCCGTAAAAATATTTTTGAATGGCAAAATAAGGCAAGGATTTGAACGACTTTTACCATTCGCAGACACCAGAAATCCGAAGGCTATGTTTTACGTTGGACTAGTTTATTCCCGTAATTTATTTCGTCCGGTAATTTTTGGGGATACTTCAGAAAGAAAACAGACGGAGTACGCGAAAGAGAAAAACTGGATTGGTTTACCTATCAACAATGAGCGTGGATTTCAGCTGATTAAACAAGCCGCAGATGCTGGTTCAGCGGATGCTTTAGTTTGGATCGGTGGAATGTATTTGGGGGGTATTGTTTTTCCCAAAGATTTAAACGCAGCTACAAAGTATTTGAAAAGCGCTGCAAAATTGGGAAAAATGGTTTCATATCGATGGCTCTCTGCGATTTACGCGTCCAACGAGTATTCGAAGCAAAATTTGTCGGAATCCTACAAAAATTTGTACATTTTTCACAATTGTGTGCCCGGAAACAAAAAGGCGATCTCGGAGAAGTGGAAGATTATCGAAATAACTAGCTTTGGCTCTCACTCAGGTTTTGATTCAATAAAACTAGATTCAGCAAAAATATTAACCCAGGATTGGATGAAGAAAAATCAAGTACTCTGTGAAAATTTGAAACAAGATTTTTATGTAAAATAAATTCAACCGTCGTAGCCATCAAATTTTAAATCTCAAAGATTTTGTTTTCGTCTCAATGACCACCTTCTCAACTCCCCTCACCGACCAACTCGAAATCGATATACCAATCCTGCTTGCCCCGATGGCCGGCGGACCGACGACACCCGAACTCGTCGGTGCTGTTTCCAACGCCGGTGCCTTTGGCCAGTTTGGCGCGGCGTATCTCGATGGTGCCGCCATCCACACTGCTGCGGGTAACATTCAGGGAAAAACCAATAAAGGTTTCGGGATTAATTTATTTGTGCCTGAAGATCCGCCGATCACGGCAGAAGAAACTGCTGCTGCAACAGCTGCGATTGCTGAATACTTCGCGCAGTTCGGCGTTGAGCCACCCGAGAGCGTGACCAACGCCATGCCTGATTTTGACGAGCAGGTTGCATCTGTCATTGAGAGTGGCGTCAAGCTGTGCTCGTTTCATCTCGGTCACGGCTCTGAGCGCGCCATTACAGGTTTAAAAGATGCAGGCATCGTTACCGCGGCGTCTGCGACATCGGTGGCCGAAGCACAGGAAGCCGAAGCCGCCGGA
This sequence comes from Rhodospirillaceae bacterium, assembly GCA_002720855.1. Lineage (GTDB taxonomy): Bacteria > Pseudomonadota > Alphaproteobacteria > MPNO01 > UBA2964 > UBA2964. Next base: position 22,284 of record PBIN01000001.1, read on the forward strand.
ATCGATTTCATCATTGCACAGGGTTCAGAGGCCGGTGGTCATCGCACGACCTGGGTTGGCGATTGGCAGGATTCGATGACCGGCACCATGGGCCTGATTTCACAACTCACTGGTGCTGTCTCGATCCCAATCATCGCGGCAGGCGGCATTATGGACGGGCGCGGGCTGGCCGCTGCATTAGCGCTTGGTGCGTGTGGCGTCCAGATGGGAACCGCCTTTCTCACCTGCCCCGAGGCAGGCGTGCATCCGGCCTTTAGGCAAGCGCTACTTGATGTTACGGACGACGCCACTGTCGTAACAAAAACATTCTCGGGCCGCCCGGCGCGCGGTCTGCGTAATCGTTATATTTCAGAAATGGAGAAGTCCGACGCGCCGATCCTGCCATTCCCCTATCAGAATACCCTCACCGGCGGCATGCGAGCCGCCGCAACCAAAGCTGCCGATACGGATTTCATGTCGATGTGGTGTGGACAGGCGGCATCGCTCAGCCGGGGCCTGCCAGCCGCCGAACTTATTGAACAGATTGTTGAGGAGTATCAAGAAGCGGCGAACGCAGCCTTCCATTCATCCATCGGCTGATAGGTCGGATCGGCGAGACATTTTTCCTCGCAGGCTTTCCAGACTTCCTCGTCCGACTTGTCGAAATCGATCAGTTGACGGTGTGGCTGCGCGATATACCAGGGGGTTGCCATATAGACCTCAAGCCTGTTGCCTTCTGGGTCGCGGAAATAAACCGATAAAGCCGAACCGTGATCGACAGGTTCTATCCCTTCAACACCTGCCGCAACGGCGTGATCATAGGCTTGGCGCACCTGCGCAAAATCATTCACCCGAAAGGAGATTTGATTGATTGTAGAAGGTTCGCCTTCGTTGCGTGTATCTGCCATGACGATTTGGTGATGCTCTTCAGGGTTGCGGCTGAGAAACACCAGTGTGTTGCCATCCCTGACCGAGCCACGGTCTGTGACCTTGAAGCCCAGCACGCTGGTATAGAAATCAACCATTCTATCGATATTGATGACGTTGATCCCGAGATGGCCAAAACTCATTTCCGGTAAAGAAGCCATTGTCCCCTCCTCCCCATCATTTTTGGATGGAAAACCAATCTTTGTGTTTATTCTGACACAATATGGGCCGCGGTAAATGCCCAGATCCCATTGCCTATCGGGAACTGAATAAGTGCTGAGCCCATGTTTACCCAAAGTTAGGCAAATTCTGGCAAGGTCATAACAACATTTAATGACATTTGGACGATGCTATGACTGATGACCAATCACCGCCTGTCCGGCGCCGTTTAAGCGATCGAATTGTCGATGCCTTCGATATGGCTTGCAATCAGGGTAATGTCGAAGCGGCCAGTGGCCTCTACCAGACATTGGAGATTGTCCTGACCAATCAGGGTGGTGCCGACAGCACGGATAAAAGACGCAATATTGACTTTGTTCACGCTGCAGCCGCCAAACTGTTGGCGCTCAAAAGCCAGCAACGCGCAGCCTAATTTTTTTAACTAATTCACGCAGCGCTTTGCCATGCGCTGCGGGCGACAAGTACGAAAGAAATTGATTAGTTTTTAGTACCGAAGGCGTTTTCGTATTCGCTAACCAAACGATGTTCCTGGCCGGGTTTGGGTTTCTTGAAACAATTCGGCTCGGCTAATGTCTTGTAACAATATATGGCATCCGGCGGAATTTCCCGACTTTTTAGCCAACCATCTTCGGTCATACGGCCTTCGGTCCAACCGAATTCTTTCCGAAATCTCTCCACATACGGATTGGAACAACCAATCAGAAAAGTTGTCAGGACAATCGTGACTGCGATGATTGATGATGATTTCTTAACATCGGGCATTTCGGGCCCACCACTAACTCAATGAACTAATGGTTCATCCTAACAGTTCAGCGTAAAGGCTCTGTTAACGTTTGGACGATTTATCCGTTTCCCAGGACGGCAAAAACATCGCCGTCAGTTGTTACGCCTTCCACATGCTGACGATGCCAAAGCGCATAAAATAACAACACCCAGGCAGCAAATCCGGCGCGGCGGCGCGTGCTTTTAAAAATCGCTTCAACGCGATCAGGGCGACAAAGATCAACAATCCCCGCCTGACCCGCAACCATCGGGCCCAATTTTTCGCCTTCGCGGATGATCCACTCGCCTACGGGTACAGTGAAGCCGCGTTTCTTGGCGAATGGTTTGGCTGCCGGTACGACGTCGGAAAGCCATTTTCGCAAAATCCACTTCCCGATGCGGCCTTTGATTTTCAACGAGTCGGGAAATCGAAAAACAGCGTCCGCAATAGCCGGATCAAGCATTGGGGTGCGTCCCTCAACACCATGAGACATCAGGCACCTATCAAGTTTAATCAGCAAGTCGTGTGGCAACCAGTCGGCACAATCTGTCGCTTGCGCAGACTGAAGTGGTGTACGGCCATCGCTGGATGCCACCGTTTCACTCGCGGCGACGCCGCCACGCCAGTCACGTGACTCATCGCGCAAAATTTGCATGCCTTCCAGCGCTCCTCGCGATCGCATCGCACGGCGATGGCTCCACCAGGGACGGATGGCAGAGCGGTACCGGCCATATCCACCAAAAAGCTCATCGCCGCCTTCGCCGCACAAAATGACTTTTAGGTCTTCGCCAGCTGTTTTTGCCAGCTTGTAGGTCGGCAGTTCTGCGTAGTCCGCAACGGGGTCATCCATTGCCCGTGTAACCAGAGGAACCGTCGACCAAAAATCCTGTTCGGTGAAATCTACCTCGATATGTTCTGCGCCAAGAGACTCTGCTATTGCCGCCGCATCGCCGCGTTCATCTACGGCCCCGGTGTCTGAAAATCCGACCGTAAATGCCCGAACAGGGTGATCGTTTAACCGCGCCATCATCGCAAGTACTGCTGAAGAGTCGATCCCTCCCGACAGGAACATTCCAAATGGCACATCGCTTCTTTGATGAACATTGACACTATCCGTCAAGGCAGCTTCTACCCTTTCCAATGCCGTTGCTTCATCCAACTCCTCTGGGGCACCCAAAGGCAAAGCGGGGCGCTGAAACCGTTTCGCAATTCGGCCAGCCTCAATAATCAATGTTTCCCCCGGTAGAACCCGGAAAATTTTTGACAGAACGGTTTCCCGTCCCGTTGTGAATTGCAATTGCAGCAATTCCTCCGCGGCGTTTTTTCTGACATCAGCGGTAACGAGGCCAGAAGCCAACAGCGCTTGCGGTTCGGAAGCAAATGCAAATCCGAAAGGACCCTCGGTATAATAGAGCTGCTTAATTCCAAATGGATCTCGCGCGAGAACCAGCCGCCGTCGTTCGGGATCATGTATCGCAATGGCATACATGCCCCGCAGGTGGCCGGCAAAATCCTCTCCATACTTGTCGTAGAGAACCAATGGCAATTCACAATCGGATTCTGTAGAAAATGCCACCTCCGGCATGGCCGCTTTCAGTTCGAGATAGTTGTAGATTTCGGCATTCGCGATAAGCGTCGTGCCGTTTTTAAGCCCGAAAGGTTGATCGCCCGTTTCAAGATCAATGATCGCTAGACGGCGATGAGCCATCCCGACACTGCCATCAAAATACAGACCTGCCCCATCCGGTCCACGATGTTCAAGCGCCTTCTGCATTGCCTCCACCGCAGCGCGATCGGGTGGTGCACCAGACGCCGTCATAATGCCGTTAATCCCGCACATTAATTGACAAGCCTTTCAAACAAGTCGCGATACCCGCCAACGACCCGCTCTTCCGTAAAGGCGTCTACGTATCTCTTGCGACCCGACACCGCAAGTAGATCGCATAATTCTGCATCGCCCCGAAGTTTCCGAATGGCGGTGGCCAACGCTGCTACATCTTCATTTGGAACGATCAATCCGGTTTTGGCATCGTCGATTAGTGCGCCAGGCCCTTCACTCGCGGTTGCCACGATCGGCGTTGAATGGAGCCAGGACTCGATAATGATATTGCCGAAGGGTTCGTGTCTAGACGAACAAACAAATATATCAGCGGCTGCATAGTAAGGGGCCGCATCTGGTAGCCAGCCAAGAAATCTTACACGGTTTGCGACACCCAGGGAAAACGCCAGTGCCTTCAGCTCCTGTTCTAACGGTCCATCACCGCCGAGCCATAGATAATGGTCAGGCAAATCGAGCATGGCCTTTAGCAGAATATCGAAGCCTTTATTTTTATGGAGCCTACCCAATGCAAGCAACAGAGGTGCTTTTTCAGGTGTATCGAAGTCCGACCGTGATACAGAACGGGCGGTCAAATCAGGAGCAAAATTTGGGATTACGGTAATTTCCTCGGATGGACGTCCATGGCTCTCGTAAAATTTTGCAAGGTCATCCGTGGTAACAACGAGATGTTCACAATGTTTATAATATTTTGGCGCGTAATATCCTCGAGGTGACCCGAGATGTACGAAACGGTGAGCCTTCCGTGGTGATTTTTTGGGAACAAATCGCGTCGGTCTATTCATCCAGCTTACAACGATATCGGGTCCAAAAAGACCGATTTCTCGTCTGATTTTATGATGCGTCTTCCAGTCTGCCAAACCGCCAAACGATGCGGTCGCATATTCCACGGATGCCTTGTTTAACAATGATTGTCGATCTTGCGCATATCGCGTGATAACACGCTGATCAATGTTGGTTTTTTGCAGGGCGACAACCAGGCGACCAAAAAAAGTCTCCGCCCCGCCGGACTCGGCGCCGGCCATCAGATGCAAAACACGCATCACGAAACCAGCCTTTCGAACGACTCTGCTGCATCGTCCCAGCTCCATTGTCGCTGGATCGCAAGCGCCGCCTGATTATGTTTGCGCCACAAGGTGTCGTCCGCAAGCAAGGTAATTGCCGCTTTTGCAAAGTCCTCATCACTGTTCGTGACAAACCCAGTTTGGCCATCGACAATCCGTTCTGCGACACAGCCGATGTCCTGAACAACCGCCGGAACACCGGCAGCCTGCGCTTCGCCAACTGCCAAACAAAACGTCTCGCCCGGGTCGCCTCGATAGAGCAAGACTCTGGACTCCGAAAATACTTGCGCCAATGCCTCTTTGGAAACCGGTTCGCACAACTTTACGTTCCGATTAGACAATTCAGCGGCCTTTTCCAAAATGGGCTTCATGTTTTGGCTGCGCGCTTCACCATGCGACCCATAAGTCGAAGTCCCGGAATAAACATGAAGCTCTGCCTCTGGTAATTCGGGAATGACGTAATCGCTCCAGATATCGAGCAACCAGGAAAGACCACGTTCAGGATTTGACGTAAAGATTGCGCGAGGTGGTGGCAAATTACTGGCGGGCGAGACGGTTCTGAATTCCTCCGAAATTCCGTATGGAATGATTTCTCTTCCACCATCCGGCGCCCAACCGGGATAGCTGTCCCTGTGAAATTCACCCGAGAAAACTATAGACGGTTTGCGCCGCCAAATTTTTGAAAGATAGCGATATTTTAGCAAATACTGTGCCGGGTTATGGATCCAGAACACAGTTGATCTGGTATCTGGTGCTTGCGTCAGCAACTTGTCGCTTCGGTTGGCAATATAGAGATCGCAATAATCCGGTATACCGTCTGACAATGGCGTCCATTTGACGCCGTTTTTCTCCATCGTCGTTTCGCATTTATTGAAGACGCGCACATTATGGCCGCGTTTCGCCAGCGCCACTGCTAACGAAAGGAACGCCGTCTCGGCCCCACCCAATGGTCCACGTTCCAACGACGCACCGTCGAAAGAGATCCCGTCATCGGCCATGACAATATCCGCCATCAACAATCTTTCCCAACGTTCCGGTAAATCGCGCGGGCCGCCTCATAGACTGCTTCCACGGATAGTCCGGCCATCAAATTTTCAGATGAACGATGATCAAAACTCGGTGCTCCCACGAGTTCGCGATAGGACTCGGAAGATTCCACGACAATACAGTGATCTCCCCAAGGACCATAGCGTGCGGGTGGACTTGGTCCAAATAAACCAACTGTCGGCGTCGAAACAGCCGCTGACATGTGCATCAACCCGGAGTCGTTTCCGACAAATATTGCGCATCTTGATAAGCATGCGGCGACTGTCTGCAAATCAATCTTTCCAACAAGGTCGATGCATTTGCCTTCTCCGAGACCTTCGAGAACGGGTTGCGCAATTGATCGCTCATTTGCTGCGCCAAAGACCGCGACCCTTGCTCCGGGAATGATCCCTGTAGCGCCTGTTATTTTCTGAACCAACGCGACAAAATTTTCCGCAGGCCATATTTTAGGCAACCAGTTGGCTGTTACACCAAGCCCGATAACTGGAGTGCCCTCTGGGATCGTATCGGCAACCTGATTGTCCGCCTGGTCAGATAGCCAGAGTTTTGGGTCTGGTGGCGGGTCAAGGTCTAATAGACCGCCAAGTTCGGTCACCCGATGTATATTGGTGTCAGAATCATTCGTTCTCAGTGTTCGCCGTTCACGGGATAAAATTGTCCAGGCGAGCGCGGACGCCCGCAAATCAATAACCAAATCCCAAGAGGTTTTAACGACGTCAGACCATAAGGTAATCCAATGAGCCGCGAAGCGTCGCTTCTCGATGGGAATAACTCGTCGGACGCAGGGAATATCCTGAAATAACGGTGCAGGAAGCACACCGCACGCTACTGTAATCGACGCATTTGGGTGCCTGGAAACGAGATGCGAAAGCAAAGCCGTGGAAAGAACAGCGTCGCCAATACGTGTCGACGTAACGAAAAGGATATTCATAGCCTAACAATGGATCTTTCTGAGCCAAGAACCATCGATTACCTCAATTGAATTTCTGTCTCTGTTTGTTACCTTCGACACTTGCTTATCAACTACGCTGCTATCACCATTGTGAATAGGAAAATCTTGGACCGGTATATTTGTCGAGCAGAGGCAAATGCATAGATGAACGACATTTATTATACAGCTCTGACGGACAGAGGTGTTCTTTCGATTTCGGGTCCCGATAGCTTGGCTTTCCTGCAGGGAATCGTCACGAACGATATGGAGCAAGCTACGCCGGACACTGCAATTTACGCGGCTATTCTGACTCCTCAGGGCAAATATCTGCACGACTTTTTCGTTTTCAATTCTGGTGATCGCTATCTAATCGATTGCTCGGCGCATCAGATCGATTCTTTGATAAAACGGCTCACGATGTATCGCCTACGCGCACAAGTCGAAATCGAGAATTTAACAGACGAACTTTCTGTGTTCTCGCTGATTGGCGCGGATGCCGGAGAAATTAAACAGGGTGCGGCATTCGTCGATCCCAGGCTACCGGCGCTTGGTGTCAGGGCGATTATACCCTCTGAATTTGCTGAAAAATTTTTTCGAGAAAAAGGGATTACAGTTTCCACCACCGATGCCTACAACGCAAAGCTCATCGCCGCGGGTGTTCCGGGCGGTATTGATGACGATTTTTTAAAAAAATCATTTCCTTTGGAGCTAGGCTACGATGAGCTCAATGCGATTTCATTTAACAAGGGATGCTATGTCGGTCAGGAGGTGACCGCCCGTATGAAAGTAAGAAAGCTGGTCAAGAAGCGTATCGTGCCGGTGAAAATAGAGGGCCCATCCCTTGAACCGGATTCATCGGTCTTGCTTGCCGAAAAGGAAGTCGGCCGCCTGGTACTTGCTGAGGGGGAGAACGGTCTGATTATTCTCCGTGTCGATGCCCTCGAAGAGGCGATAAATGGTAATGAAGAGCTCAGCGTCAATGACACCAAGCTCATTCCTAAAATTCCCGAATGGTTTCAACTACCCGATTAACCCGACGGGCAATCGGACAAAACAGTTTTTAATGCCGTGACATCCGCCGATGCAGCCTGTTGAAAATAGGTCGCGTCCATACCTGCGATTATAAATTTTGCCCCCATTGCAACATATTCGGCCGCGACTGCTGGATCGTTCCTTACACCACCCAACGCAAAAAGCTTGCCTGCATTCATACAAGCTGCTGCTACCCGTTCACACGCGTCCCGGACCTCCGGGCAATTCAAAGAACCCGGTTTCCCAACAACAGCTGATAAATCGGCGGTCCCCACCATAACCATGTCGACCCCTTCGACGTTCGCAATTTCTTCGGCGTTCGATACACCTTTCTCGGTTTCGATCATAACCGTCGTAAATTTTAGATCATCCAGGCGCTTTCCGACCTCTTCCTGAGATAAAGTTTCGAAATTGACCTGCACTGTCGGTCCAACGGCGGACCGCGTACCACCAGGTGGGAAAATACAGGAAGCTGCCAAAGCGGCTGCCTGCTCTTCCGTTTCTACATGTGGAAAAATAACCCCATGAGCACCGCCATCAAGTAATCTTGATGCAAGACCAGTATCGTCCTGAGGTACGCGTACAAAAGGGACGACACCGAAGCCAGGCGCCGCTGCACAGATCGCAGCGGCATCGTCAGTTGAGATGGGGCTATGTTCCATATCTACATAGATCGCATCAAAACCAGCTGATGCAGCGATAGCACCAACATCGACAGTCCGGGCCATGCGAACACATAGGCAAAGTGCAACGTTCTTTTCGGCAATAATCTGATGAATGGTGTTCGGCATTGGCAAACCCTCGTAGGTCTTCGCATCATATTCTGACGTACAATGAAGTCGAAGGCCAATGGCGTGTCATACCAACAACCATCACCATCCTTCGGTAATTGGGTTGGCTCGGATGGTGAGACGGCCGTCATCAATGATAGAGGAAAATTTCCCTGTCCGTGGCGATCAAAATAAATTTATAAAAAAAATAGTTAAACCTAAACTCAACGCAGCGGCGGGACGGTCGAAGCAGTTATAGACAATTTTTTGACGAGGTTTTTCGCCGCTTCATTATCTCCTTTCAACTTCTGATCAAGCACTAGTCGGAGGGCGCCGAGATGGAGCTTTATTACCTGAGTTTGTTTGGGCGAAAGGGTGACTTTGCCTTCGCGCATAAAGTCACAAAGGATACCGGCAATTTCCGTTACGGCGGGGTACCCAAAGGTCGTGCCCTGCCCTTTGATATCATGAACAACGCGAAAGACGTCCCGTATACGCTTTTTTGCGTCAGTCTTTTCGTTTTCGATCTTCTGTGTGGCAGAAGCGATATCGGCAAGGGCCCATTCTTCAAACCCATCAGCTGCAGCGGCGATATTTGCATCAGCTTCTTCAAACCGACGAACAAGGTCTTCTTTTGACACTTTGTTGGCCTGAACCTTAGCCTTCAACATATTTTGCATTTTGCTCTCCGACTCTTTTGGCATCAATTCAACAGTTCATCCAAAGAATTGTTTAGATCATCAATCGCCTTTTGCTGCTCTTTATTCAGTGTTTCGGGTCCGGTTTCTTTAGTATCAACGACTTCCTCTAATTTCGTGTTAACGTCGCAGTGACGCGACATCGCTGCGGCGAGGCGCTCAGGTTCAATGGGTTTCGCAACATAGTCCGACATTCCAGCATCGAGCATTCGTTCTCGATCGCCATTCAACGCATTTGCGGTGAGTGCAACGATAGGAATTTGACTGACGGCACTGTCCAGTGAGCGAATTTCTTTTGTGGCAGTAATGCCGTCCATTTCTGGCATATTTACATCCATTAAAACGAGGTCGAATGTTTCAACCTGAACTGCTTCCAGTGCCAACCGGCCATTCTCGACAACCTCAAGCTCATGTCCGGCTTTTTCCAACATCGTTCGTATAACAAGCTGATTTACTGAATTGTCTTCAGCAACCAGAATTTTGAGGGATTGCCCCGATTTCAACTGAGTGCCGGATGTGTCTGCCTTCGCAGCATCAAGGCCCTCGACAGTTTCCTCTACGCCTTTTTCACCACGAATTGTGAAGTAAAACTTTGTGCCGGTCCCAACCGTACTTTCGACGCCAATCGTTCCTTCCATCATCGAAACAAGCTGTTGGGAAATCGCCAGCCCCAAGCCAGTCCCACCATACTTACGGGTGGTAGAACCATCCGCTTGCGTAAACTTTTCGAAAAGAACATCAAGTTTATCGTTAGGAATTCCTATTCCCGTATCGATAACCTCGAAATGGAGTTCAATCCGCGTATCAGAAATATCAACCTGAGAGATGTTGATTGTGATCGACCCCTCCTCAGTAAATTTTACGGCGTTGCCAACGAGGTTAAAAATGATCTGCCGAAGACGAGTCGGATCGGTTTTAACGATCGGCGACACGTTGGGCGCGATATTTATATTAAAATCAAGGCCGTTTCCGGAGACTTGAGGATCCCAAACAGTCTGAATTACTTCGACGAAGTTCTCTATCTCAAAGTCGATAAGTTCGAGATCCAGGTGTCCCGCCTCAATTTTCGAATAATCCAGAACATCATTGAGAATTTCGAGGAGAGCTTCACCAGCAACCTTGATTGTCCTGGCTTGCATCACCTGTTCTTCATCCAGTTCTGAATCAATCAAAATCCCCGCCATTCCAAGGACCGCATTTAGCGGCGTCCGAATTTCATGGCTCATGGTTGCCAGGAATTCGCTTTTTGCAGCACTCGCTTCCTCAGCTTTTATAGATGCCGCTTCGGCATGTATCGCGGCATTTTCCGCTTCAGTGGTCGCTTGCTTGAGAGCTTTATTTGCTTCTTCCCGTTCCAGAACCCTGCCGAGCACATCTCCTACCTGCCCCAACGCTTGATCAGATATTCGTCACGTTCAAATTCGGCATGTGTCATCACGGTGAGCACTGCGACGACCTTTGACTGCACGAATATGGGCACTGCAAAGACTGTTCTTATGCCTTTGGCCGCCGCTTTTTCCATGTAAATTGGTGAAGTCGGCAAATGAACATCTTTAGCCCAAATAGGTACACGTCTTTTGGTCGATAGAGCGACGATGCCCTGACTACTATCAATGCGAGCAGTTTCCATCCACTCTTTGAAGTCTGTGTATTTCTCCGGTTCGTCAAAATGCCAAAGCTTGAGCGACTTGAATGAATTCTTCCCATTGTCAGATGGGACGAGAACATGCCCGATAGGCCAGTCAATCGCTTCACAAATATCGTCAAGCGTTTGTTGCAATGCTTCGCGGAAAGTCAAAGACTGATTAGCACTCACCGCGACCTTGTTTAGCAAGGCCGTGATAGCAGCTTGCCGTTCGAGTACAGATTCCCGATTCTTCATATCGGTAATGTCGCTGCGAATGCCGACTATACCGCCATCAGATGTCTGCCGATCGGTGCTTCTGATCCAACGACCTGATCGCAATTGACGTTCCAGGACAACATCCGTTCCCGTATGCGCCTTCATTCCTTCTGCGACATAAGCGTCTACATCGCCTTCTGTAGTAACGGCCGGTGTACCGATTATGGTTTCTCCGGTGATGCGGAGCAAAGCTTCGAATGTTAAACCCTGTCTCATCCCCTTGGCAGCACTCGGGTACATATCAAGGTACTTTGTATTCGCCATAACGATTTTGTCGTCCGAGTCGAATAAAACAAAACCGTCGTTTGTAGCCTCGATCGCATCTTGAAGAATACGATGTGATTTCGACGCTTTTTGTTCGCTCTGCAGCAGTATATCTGCGCGTTTTTTTAATTCTGTAATATCCGTTCGCAGACTAACCGTACTGTCATCGCTTGTCCTATAAGCAGACATTCTCACCCAACGGCCATCTATCAGACTTTGTTCCAGTGAGAGTTCGGGTTCACGGTGAACGGAGAGAATTCGTTCGATTTCCTCCCGCGCCTTTTCTGGATCACTAGAAAAATCTGGATGTTTCCCGACAGAGAATTTGAGTAGCTCTTCGAATTGTATCCCCGGTTGCATCATTGGTGCGGTGCTAGGGTACATGTTCTTATAAGTTGAATTTGCTAAAACGAATTTGTCGTCCTTATCATATAGTGCGAAACCATCGCTTAGGGCTTCGATGGCATCAATGAGCTGTTGACGTGCCAGCGAAGCCTGCGCCTCACTTTTGCGAAGATTCTCTTCATTTCGCATACGAACGGTAATGTCCCGGAATGTAACGACGACACCTTCAACCTCGTTCACATCGTTTCGCAATGGACTTACATTGTAAGCTGCAGGAAACGATTGTCTGTCGGTCTTCCACATCGTACCGCTTGCAACACGTAGTTCCTCACCATTCTTCAATACCTCCAGAACGGGAGAGGCCGAATTTTTCTCATCGGCTGCAATCAATGGATCCATTTCTTCGTACGATCGACCTACGATACTGTGCAGATCCCATCCGATCAGCTGTGCTGCGGCTGGATTTGCGAAGGTAATATTGCCGTCTAGATCGAGTCCAAAAATACCTTCGACCACAGATGCGAGAAGAAGTTCGTTGCGTTTCGATAGGTCTGCCAACGCATGCTCAGCTCTTTTTCTTTTACTGATGTCGCGATTCATCGCGATCCATGCAGGTTTCCCATCCCAGGTGAAGTCAATGGCACATGCCTCGACATCGATTATCTCACCCTGCAGCGTTTGCCGCTTTGTCTCGACCCAGGGCATCGCCCGGTCGTCCGGCCGACGTGAACGGGCCCTTGCACGTGGATCATTGGGATTATCGCGGAGTTCTTCGGGTACCAGAACGTCACCGTTTAATCCAATCAGTTCCTGTTCATCTTTCGCGCCAAATAGCCTTACCGCGGCCGGGTTGCTAAAGGCGATGCAATCGTCCACGACAACACGAATTGCGTCAGGGGAACACTCAATTAACCTGCGGTAACGCTCCTCGCTTTCGGTTAAAGCCTCAACAAATTTCTTGTGAGAATTCGCGTGTCGTCGAAAAATCATTCCAACTGCAATTGCAATGAAAAACAGAAACAGTCCAACACCAGCTAATGCAGCATTCTTGACCTCGACCAACTCACTGTGACGGCGGGTCATATTCAGAAATATCTCTGCCCCACCCGCGAGAGTCGCATTGTCGAAAATTGGAACCAGAGCCGTAACGATTACTCTATTTGATGATTTTTGATGATTGATATTTATCTGCACACCACCTCGGCCGATATTGCGGGCATAAATTTGGCTGTCTTTTTGTTCGCGCACGATGAGATCTTCGGGTTCGAAAACAATGGAGCCCTGACTGTCAACAAGTCGTAAACCATTCACCCCGGTTATCCCGACTATTTCCTCGATCTTTCGAATTTCGTTCTCTTCAAGATCGCGATCCGCAAGAATAGAGCCGATTTTAGGAATTCCGTTTTCGAGATTTTTTACGACTGTCGAACCAACCTCACTGGCTTCAGACTGCAGCAGGAATTTTTCAGCGTGCTCCAGGCTGAAGTACAGACATCCCAGGCAAAATAAAAGGACCGCAAAAAGGGCGCAGCCAACCCGGCCATCAGTGGTATTCCACCACGATTGTTCTACTCCTGTTAAGGTTTGGCTGCCCGACAAATTCCTACTCGCACAAAGTTCTGAAAAACCAACGTGCCGTTGTAGAACACGTACTATTAAAACGCGCTTAACGTGCGGCCATACGACCTGTGCGATAAATCACATGTTAATCTCGCCGTAGGCAGGAGTGAATTGAAGCTATAGTCTTCAAAACATGACAAAAACCGACATCAACCTTGGCTATTTCAACGCCGCTGCCGCAAGGGCATTCCCGGAAAATACCGCGTTAATTGACCTTTCCCGTTCACCCGAGAAGATCGTCTCACATGGTGAGCTGGACCTCCGCATGACTTCCGTCGCCAAATTGTTATATGACGTTGGGTTGCAGGCGGGTGATCGTCTGCTTCTTGCCATGAGCAACCGGTTTGAATTCATCGAAATCTTTTTCGGTGCGATACGCGCTGGCATTGTTCCTATTCCCCTCAATATCAAACTAGGCGCGGAAACCATAAGCTTCATCATCGAGGATTCGGGATGCCGGGGCGCAATAGTCGAGCCAGCTTGTCATACGCAGATCGTTGAAATCATTGAGAAGCATAATCTCGACACCCGAATTGCGGTTGAGCCAGTCCCTAAGGGGTGGCACGATTATGATGCGGCACTTTCAGCTGTTGAGCCTGACAAATTTGTGCCACCGACCATCTCTTCGGGGCAGATTGCATTCCTACCCTATACATCTGGATCGACGGGTCGTCCTAAAGGCGTGTTGCTGACTCATGAAGGGATGTTGTGGGGTATTAGGACCGCGCAAGAGCACTGGCCATGCAAACCAACTGACTGCACTTTGGTCGCCGGTCCCCTGTTCCACAAAAACGCGATGCGGGTTTCAATAAAACCCAAGCTACATGCCGGTGCCTCCGCCGTTATTCTGCCGAAATTTGAACCACGCATCATGTTGCAGGCCCTAGCGGACTATAAATGCACCGACACCGGTGGTGTCCCGGCAATGTATCGGATGATGCTCGCGGAAGATGAGCTGCTAGGAAATTTGAAATTTCCGAATTTGGAATGTCTCGAAATGGGGTCCGCGGTCGTGGGCGCCGACCTTTTGAACGCGGTCGAACAAGGTTTTGGCGCTGACGTTGAAGAGGCCTATGGCTTGACTGAGGGCGGCGGACCGCTACGCAAACCACTCGACGGGCGCGTCGTTCCGCGCGGCAGTTGCGGTGTTCCAGCGCCCGAGGTAGCCGTGAAACTTGTTGGAGAAGATGGGCAGGACTCCAACAGCCATGGCGAGTTTTGGGTGAAATCGCCAGCTGTCCTTTCTGGATATAACAACCGGCCAGACCTCAACGAAGAACGTTTAACCGATGGCTGGCTTCATACCGGCGATATTTTCCGCAAAGACGAAGATGGGTTCTTTTACTTCATGGGTCGCATCGATGATCAATTCTCCTGTGGCGGCGAGAATATATATCCAAAAGAGGTCGAACTTCTCCTCGTTCAGCATCCAGATATTATCGATGCAGTTGTAATGCCGATAGCTCACGAAGTGAAAGGTCTAGCGCCGGCCGCGCTCGTCACAGTGAAGTCAGGCTCAAACAGCACCGAAGACAAAATAAAAGCTTTTACGCTTGAACATGGTGCGGCCTACGCGCACCCGCGTCGTGTCATTATCGTCGATGCGCTCCCCGTCGGAGGAACCGGAAAAGTCGACCGCCCTGCCGCCAAGAAAATTATCGAGGATACAATCGCCGGTAACCCTCTCTAGGGTCGGATGATTATCTTTCCGAAAAAAGCGCGATCCTCCATCATCGTTTCTGCCTCGCCAGTTTTTTCCAACGGCAAGACGTCACTTATGACAGGGTCTAGTTTGCCTTCTGCTGCGTACGCCACGGACTTGGCAACATCATTCTGGCTATAGCTGTTGGAACCCAGCACATCGAGTTCACGTACCCAGATATAACGCAGATCGGTTTCAGGTGAATGTCCCGCCGTCGCACCACAAGTCAGGACACGCCCTCCGGGTTTTGCAGTTCTCAAGCAAGGTGCCCAGGTATCACCACCGGTAAAATTGACGACTACGTCGACACCCTTCTTTTCCGAAATCTTCCATGTCGCCGCGCTAAAATCTTCTTCAGCATAATTGATCGTAAAATCTGCGCCCAAAGCCGCCAGCTTTTCGCATTTTTCTGCGGACCCGGCAGCAGCAATTACTTTGGCCCCTACCATTTTTCCATATTGAACGCTGGCTATGCCAACGCCACCACTGGCACCCAGAACCAACATAGTTTCACCAGCGGAGAGCCGACCACGATGAAATAACATCCGATGGGCGGTGCCGTAATTGATCGGAATTGCGGCACCCGTTTCAAAAGACAAGTTGTCCGGCAACTTAACCAGATTTTGAACGGGCACCCGAACCATCTCCGCAAGGCCGCCGATGAGCTGTTCGCCGATCATTCCTTCATGGGTATCAGGGTTGAGCGTCACCCGGTCGCCGACCGCCCAATCCGAAACGTCGTCCCCAACGGCGCAAATTTCGCCAGCAATGTCGCCACCCGAAATAAAGGGCATCGGAACAGGAAACCCTGGCATGCCACGGCGCACAAAAATATCCAGATGGTTTAGGCCGCAGGCCTTTACGCGCACGATAACGTCATTCGCACCCGGCTCGGGATCGGGCCAATCGCGATAGACGATGTTTTCGATGCCGCCTTGTTTCTCAATAACTGCTGCTTTCATAGCAGCAATGTTAGCGGCATTCCCTCAAATGTCACACCGGCCTATTCTGTTTTTGAAGAATAAAACAGGAGAAGCTATCATGGCCGACTGGATGGAAACCCATCGCGCTGTCGTACACCCGTGGTATTGCGATCACATCGGACACATGAATGTCAGGTTTTATGGGCATTTTTTTGACGACGCCGGTTTCCATATCTGGAACAGGATTGATGGTGCCAAGGATGCGATGGAGAAACACGGCGTAGGAGTCGTCGTCGCGCGAACGACAAATGATTTCATTCATGAAGCCAATGCCGGAGAACTTCTCGTCGTGAAAAGCGGCTTTACCCGACTTGGCAACAAAAGTCTGACCTATACACAGCGCATGACCAATGCTGAAACGGGCACGCTCATCGCGACGCAGGAAGCTGTCGAGGTCATTTTCGATGCGCAAAAACGGCAATCAACCGACATGCCGGATGAAATACGCGAGATTCTGAAAAAGGCGCTCGTATCTGTCGAGGAAGATTAAGGATGCACCGTCTCGGTGAACATATCGGTCGGTAGTTCTGTGCCAAGCCCAAGCTCTTTCGCCTTGTTGTATACTACATAGCCCGTTGCGGCGAACTGATACCCCATCCCCAAGTTGTTGAGGAAGCAGGAGCACTGCTCGTCGTTGGTTCGTCCTTCGCGGTCACCGTTGATGATCTGGGGTAACGACGGCAATGAGTCATGCCACTCATCCTGTTCGACACCGTACGACCCAACCTTGTCTTCGCCTACCAAGACACCATGCGTATAAATCATCTCAGCGTTGTCGTCGTGATCCAAAAGCACAAAGAGTTCGATATCAGGCCACGCCGCTTTTTCAACTTCTGTCGCGCCCGGACGCACGGTGCCGATATGCATGCCGGGCTCTAGCCATTCCTGCAAGAAAACCGGCATCACCGCGTTGGTCGCACAAGCCACCATCTGCGCGCCCTTACAGGCCTCTTCACCTGTATCACAGACGCGAACTTCCTTCTCTAGCGCCTCTTCCATTTCAGCGGCAAATGCCTTCCGGTTTTCAGGGTTCGGGCTGTACACGCGGATATCCTTCAGATCTCGAACGACATCGTGCGCTAGAACAGCAGCGCCTGCCTGCCACCCCGACCCCAGGACAGCCAACGTATCGGCATCTTCAAGCGCCATATATTTGGCAGCAATCCCGTTGGTCGCCCCGACCCGCATTCGCTGCATTACCCCATCAGGACAAATCATAAGCGGTTCGCCATTGTGCGTACTGAATAAAAGAACCAAACCCACATAACGATCATTCGGCGCGGCAGGAACTTTCACGCGGCGCATCTCATTTCCCTTAGTCGGAAACGTCAGAATGTCGGAATTCAGGCGGATCGCCCCAACACCAAGTTTCGGGATGACGCCATCCATCGATTTCAATGCATAGAGCCCGTCGTCGCGCAAAGTGGTGGGCGTGACAATGTCCGAGCGGCGCCGGTTACCGCCGCGGCCTTCGACAAGCTCTATGTAGGCTTCTTCCAAAACCGGAACGAGCTCCTCCATATGGAGCACCTGCTCGATATCTTCGTTGGATAATATAAGCGTCATTTTGAGCGACCTTCTCTCACCGCATTGCTCTTAGATCGATGTTACCGGCACACCCTCACGGGTATGCAAAATATTCTTACTCAGCACATCATAATTAACGTCTCGTTTTTCGACCAGAGACGCAGAGCGGATTCGTTGATCCTTTGCAGTCAGACCGGGTGGATCGTCACCGCGTTCATTCATTTTCACGGCATTCAGCAAACGGCGACGTATCATGATGATCGATTTGTCACTATTCACGAGATATTCGAGCTGTCTTTGGTGTATCTCACCCTGGCTTTCCTGCATTGCCTTGTCCTGAAGGCCGACGGTATAGACTCCATTGAAGGTTTTTTCAGCGCGTTGCCCCTCGCGATCAATAAAATAGTCGTTGTCACGGTTCGCCTCAGCCCGCAAATCGGGACCGAGTTTAACGTGAGTGCCCTTGCCGTCTTTCATTGCCGATCGCTCTGAATTGGATAGCGGACGGGTTGGGTGGCAACTGATGATCCAGCGCCAAAAACTTTCGTCGTCGCGTGGAACCCATGCATTCGATCCCATCGCAAAATCGCCATAAGGCGGTGCAATCGTGAAGCAAGGCATAATCCACTGGCCGATACGCCAGTAGAAGCTGTCAGATTCTGCGTCACGCCGAGCAATCACATTTGTTCCGTAGGGCTGATCGACACTGTCGTAAAAAATATCTGTCGCGGAGGTCAGGTCGGCCCCCGTCGTGCCTTTGTGCAATGGATCCGTACTGAGCTCGTATTTATGCAAAAACGGCACATGCACGGGATCAATTCCACCTTCAAGTCCCTGAAGCCAGTTGCATTCCTCCCAGCGCCTCGTTGCATAACGATGGGCATCAGACACCAGACAATATTCATATTCCGGCGGTGGCGGTTTCTTCTCTGGCGGCCCCATATAGGTCCAAACAATTCCCCCAGCTTCGACTGCGGGATAGGCCTTAATTTTCGGTTTGATATCCCACAGATCGAAATCGGGTTCAGAAGGTATTTCGACAACATTGCCTTCGAGATCAAATTTCCAACCATGATAAGAACAGCGCAGGCCGCAATCCTCATTCCTGGCAAAAAACAGGTTGGCGCGCCGATGCGGACAGAATTGATCGAGGACACCAACCTTGCCGTCACTTGCCCTAAAGACGATCAAATCCTCACCCATGAGCTTGAGACGCATCTGACCGCCGCCGGCATCAGGTATTTCGTCTGATTGGACAGCTGGCAGCCAATATCGCCGCAAGAGATTACCCATAGGCGTCCCTGGCCCGGTGCGGGTCAGAATTTCGTTTTCTTCTTCTGTAAAAAGCGAATATGAGGTCGACACCCCAAAAACCTCCCGAATTTGGCTTTTCTAAATTTTATTATCAAAAAGGGTAACAGCGGCCCCTGCTTCTAACAAGGAGAAGCAATTGCATCATTCCTTGCAACACTCGCTCCGATCTCTTCGGAGTAAATAAAGAAATACCCAACAATTAAAATATTTAGACATATTATCTCTCTGTTGCGCTGGCACCCTCGGCACGGTATGCCAACGGACCGTCGCCATCCGTAATTTCAACAACCGATCATTTTATGGGTTTCGAAGAGCTCACCATTGTCCTGACCGCCATCGCAATTGGTTCCTATTTCAAAGGAGCAGTCGGAATAGGACTACCAACGATCGCCGTACCAACATTGGCCGCCTTTATCGGCGTGGAACACGCGATTGTGGTCCTCACGATCCCGGTGGCGGCAAGCAATATCTGGATTTGTTGGCGCTACCGAAAAATGACCAGCGATGTACCGCATCTCAATATTTCATTGATTTGCGCCGCCGTAGGAACCGCCTCTGGGACCTTTGTATTGGCTTCCCTGACCGATAACGCCCTTCTTTGGCTTATTATCATATGGCTCGGCTTGTATTTGCTCATTCTCGCCGTCAAACCTGACTTTCAGCTTAAAGGTAAAGCCGCAAAACGAGGCGCACCTGCCCTCGCCTTGTTTGGAGGAGCCTGTCAGGGAGCCACCGGAATCGCCGGTCCAGTCGTCGCGACCTGGATACATTCTTATCGCTTACAAAGTAAAACATACGTTTTCGCCGCCTCTTTAATGTTCTTAGCAATCTCGGGTACGCACGTTTTTGCGGTCGGTGGTCTAGGCCTCTACACCGAAGACCGCATTATTCAAGGACTTTGGGCGATCGTTCCAACAGTTCTGTTCACGCAGTTCGGCATGTGGACCACGCCCTACATCAGCACCAAGTGGTTTAACCGGCTTGTTATCTCGGTGATCGTCATTATGTGGTTCAAGCTGATCTGGCAGGCTGTTGGCTGATGACGAAAACCGTCATCGCGGTCAGGCATGTCGAGTTTGAACATCTCGGCAGTTTCGCGGCGATTTTAGAGGACCGCGGATATACCGTCCGTTACGTTGACGCCGGAATCAACACAATTTCTACATCTCACTCCGATGACGCAGATCTGCTGGTTGTTCTTGGTGGGCCCATCGGCGCATACGAAGATGATCGCTACCCGTATCTAACGGATGAACTTGCTTTAATTCAGCGACATCTCGCCGCGAAACGACCAATTTTGGGCATTTGTCTTGGTGCTCAACTCATTGCGCGTGCGTTAGGGTCGAAGGTCTACCCCGGGTCAAAAAAAGAGATCGGATGGTCACAGTTAAATATTAATAATCAAATAGATGGAAATCTTCTTGAATATTTAACTTTAAATAATAATCAGGTTCTCCACTGGCATGGAGATACGTTCGATTTACCGGATCACGCCTCTTGCCTCGCTTCAACCGACGTTACACCCAATCAGACCTTTATCGTCGGTGATACCGTGCTTGGATTACAGTTTCATATTGAGGTTTTGAGTGGCGAAATAGAACGCTGGTTGATCGGTCATGCCAGCGAAATTGCTGCTACTGACGGCGTTACCGTGGAAAAAATCAGGTCTGATACGTCGAAGTACGGTCCTGCCCTAGAGAAAGCCGCGAGAACCATATTTTCAGACTGGCTCGACAGAGCTGGACTCTAGTATTTATTCCGCTGCCGCTGGCATTGGGCAAGTGACGCCGGTACCGCCCAACCCGCAATAGCCCGCGGGGTTCTTGGCGAGATATTGCTGGTGATAATCCTCAGCGTAATAAAACTCCGGCGCATCTTTAATTTCTGATGTGATGCCGCCATGGCCTGCTGCCATCAACGCCTCACCAAACATTTGGAACGATTTTTCAACTGCCGCACGCTGTTCTGCGGAATAGACATATATCCCCGACCGATATTGTGTCCCAACATCATTGCCCTGGCGCATACCCTGCGTCGGGTCATGTCCTTCCCAGAATACCTTGAGAAGCGCTTCAACGCTGACTTCCTTCGGATCAAAAACCACCAGAACAGCTTCGGTATGGCCGGTTCGTCCTGAGCAAACCTCTTCATAAGTCGGGTTTTTGGTGTGGCCGGCGATATAGCCTACCGCGGTCGTGAAAACACCTGGTGTTTGCCAGAATATCCGCTCCGCGCCCCAGAAACAGCCAAGCGCGAACACGATCTGCTCCATCCCATCCGGAAAAGGCGGTTTCAAGGGGTTTCCGTTGGCAATATGCTTGTCGGATACCTGCAAAGCCGTATCACGCCCTGGCAACGCATCTTCAGCAGATGGAACTTCCAATTTTCGCGGCGAAAACCACATAGCGTACCTCTTTGGTTAACCTGCCTCCACAAGATAGGCATTTTCAGGCGCCACCGCTAGACTCTAACAAGACCTCTACGATAGTTTGATCGCTGTATTTAGCGGAGAAATTTGATGGCTGATATTGGGTTTCGGAGTTTTCTGGATGATCTTGACAAGGCAGGGGAGCTAAAACGCATCACCAAGCCTGTCGATTGCCGCCAGCTATCTGCACTCGGCGAACAGGCCGATCAGGCAACCATATTTGAGAATATCGAGGGCTATCCCGGCTGGAAGGTCGCGACGGCATTGGTTTCCACACGCAAACGGCTCGGTATTGCAATGGGTTGCACGGAAAGCCGTATCGCGTTTGAGTTTGAAGAAAAGTCGAGCAAGCCAATTGATCCTGTCATCGTCAATAACGCACCCTGTCAGGAAGTCGTGATGGAGGGCGATGACGTCGATCTGACGAGCATCCCACTACCATTGATGCATCTGTACGATGGTGGACCCTATATTTCCGGCACCTTCGCGGTCTCTCAGGACCCCGATCATGGTTCAAATGTCGGCTGTTACCGGTTGATGTACCGCACACCCAACGAGACCGGCATCGATCTTGTCTCGCCATCGGACATGCGATTTTACTATCAGCGTGCCCTAGACAAAGGCGAGCCACTGCCTATCGCCATCGCGGTCGGAGTTCATCCGCTCGATATGCTAGCAGCATCCTACAAGGCCCCGATTGATACCAACGAATTGGCGCTGGCAGGCGGATTGCGTGGCGAAGCGCTCGAGATGGTCAAATGCAAGACATTGGACCTCGAAGTCCCTGCCGATGCCGAAATCGTCCTGGAAGGCGAATTGCTACCGATTGGCTGGACGGCTGACGAGGGTCCGTTCGGTGAGTTCAGTCAGATTTCTGGGGATGTGAAGTGGAATCCCATCTTCCGCATCAAATGCATTACTCATCGCAAAAATCCAATTTTTTATATGCTCCAAATGCCGTGGGAGAATGACTGGCTGTCTGCGCCTGTTACCGAGGCGGCCGGTTTGCAGGCCTTGCGCGTTGCCAGCGTACAGCCGGTGGATATCCGCGCACCTGTCGGTAGTTGCGGTTATTGGGCGCTTATCGCCTCGATCAAAAAGCGTCCTGGCGAGGGCAAGAATGCCGTCACCGCCCTGCTTTCGGTGGCCGAGGTAAAATACGTTGTCGTCACCGACGATGATATCAACATTCACGATCCCGATGAACTGGACTGGGCGATCGCTTTCCGGGTTCAGGCCGATGAAGATGCAATCATCCTGAAAGGCGCGCGGGCGAAACATATTGATCCAAGCGTCAAATCCTGGGAGCTCGGTAAGGGCGGCCTGCCAACGACCGCCAAAATTGGCATCGATGCGACAATCCCCGAAGGGGTTCCACCCATATTGTATCGCCGGATCAAGAATTACGGTCGCGACCGTATTAAACTGGAGGATTTCGAATGAGCCCGCTGGCAACCAAGATCAAGACCTCGCTCGAATCCGAGGCTCAGCAATTTCACGATGTCGTGGACGAACACATGGATGTACCGTGGCAGGAATTCCTGAGAGCCTGGGGCGAGTTACGCGCCATCGACATCCTACAGCGCGACGATGAGGGTGCTTATTTTATCGAAGTGAGTTGATTTAGCCGCGCATTTTACACATGTTGCAGGCACCAAATTTCATGATGGAGATATAGAGTGGCGACGCCAGACAAGTCTGACAATCATCAAGCAATGAACTTTATTAATGGCGAGTACCGGACCGGCAGTTCAGGAAAAACATTTAATAATATCAGCCCTGTAAACGGTTCCCTCCTGTCGATCGTCCATGAGGCCAGCGAAGCTGACGTCGATGACGCGGTCCAAGCTGCCAAGGCGGCGCTGAAAGGTCCCTGGGGAACAATGCCTCTTGCAGATCGCCTCAAACTAGTGACAGCGATTGTCGGCGGCATTCAGGATCGATTTGATGATTTCCTTCAGGCCGAAGTTGCGGATACCGGGAAGCCGGTGAGCCTCGCATCGCACCTTGATATTCCACGCGGCGCGGCGAATTTTGAAGTGTTTGCAGACATCATGCGCAATCATCATGGTGAGAGTTATCGCATGCCAACGCCTGATGGTACGGGTGCGCTGAACTACACGGTCAGCAAGCCCAAGGGCGTCATCGGCATTATCTGCCCCTGGAATCTGCCTTTGCTGCTTATGACATGGAAGGCAGGCCCTGCGCTCGCCTGCGGCAATACGATTGTCGTGAAGCCATCAGAAGAGACACCGTCGACCGCCGCTTTGCTAGGGGAAGTTATGAACGACGTTGGGGTACCGCCTGGCGTCTACAACGTGGTCCAGGGAATGGGCCCCGGCTCCACGGGTGAATTCCTGACAAGACATCCCGACGTCGACGCCATCACCTTTACTGGCGAAACCCGCACGGGTGAAGCAATCCTGCAGAATGCCGCCGTGGGTGTACGCGATGTCTCATTTGAGCTTGGCGGCAAGAATCCCGCCATCGTTTTTGCCGATTGCGACATGGATAAAGCCATCGAAGGCACGATGCGATCTGCTTTCGCCAATTGCGGCCAGGTCTGTCTCGGCACCGAACGGGTTTATGTTGAACGGCCGATCTTTGATGAGTTTGTAAGCCGTCTGAAAGAGGGCGCGGAAGGGCTCGTTTGTGGCGTTCCTGAAGAAAATTCGACGTCACTCGGCCCGTTGATTAGCAAAGAACATCAGGAAAAAGTTCTCGGCTATTACAATAAAGCCAAAGATGAAGGTGCGACAGTCATTACAGGCGGCGGTGTGCCCGATATGATTGATATGAATGAAGGCGCGTGGATCGAACCCACCATTTGGACCGGTCTCCCGGAGGATTCCGCTGTAAACCAGGAAGAAATCTTCGGGCCCTGCTGCCACATTTCACCGTTTGATACAGAAGACGAAGCGGTCGAAAAAGCCAACGACACGCCTTACGGGCTTGCGTGCTCAATCTGGACGGAAGATCTGACACGTGCCCATCGCGTTGCACCGAAAATGGAAGTTGGAATTTGTTGGGTAAATAGTTGGTTCCTGCGTGATCTACGGACACCATTTGGCGGCTCCAAACAATCCGGCATCGGACGTGAAGGCGGGAACTACTCGCTCGAATTCTATACCGAGATGAGCAACGTCTGTGTAAAGCTGTAGGGCCAAATTCTATATTCGCCACCCTCGCGCACGATTAAAAAGGTCTGTAATCCAGTATGCCTGAGCACCAATTGCAGCGGCAGGCAATAGAAGCCAGAGGATATCAAACAGCGCGAGTGCGAACACGATCATGCAGAAGTCCGCTCTACTGAATTTGTGAAATATCAAGATCAGCCAATCGATAATATTTTCAGGCTCTTTCTGCACGACCGCCTGTTCTTCTCTCGTTTGAGCGTTTTCCTCTGCCTCTTTCCCTGCGTAATAAAAAAGATCAACTACATAATCGATAGTTGCGCCGACAGTCGCGGCCACGCCGCACCAGAACCAAAATATAGTGTCGCTGGCAATCCAGGTTCCGTATCCAAGCGCTATAAAAAAAACACTGTCAACGAGCCAATCGACGACATCATCAAACTTGGCACCAAATTCCGAAGACAAATTCTTAAGCCGCGCGATTTCGCCATCGCAGTTGTCTAACGTGTAACCAAGGACGAATAGCGCCCCCCCAATAAGACCGTCCTGATAATTGCCCTGCGCGAAAAACCATGCCGCCGCCAATCCGGATAGAAGCGACAGCGCCGTTACATGATTGGGGGTTAAGGGCGTAAGCAGCAACAATTTCGTCAATCGATACGAAAATTGCCTGACCAGAGGGAAGAGCTGTTCCGGCTTGGTCAATGCCGGGCGATCTCCTGAACTTGTCTGGGGGTCGGTCATAAAATTAGATTATCTACACACTTGGTTTCCAACTCTGTCTAATCGAGGCAAGTGATCGAAGCAAGTTTCGAACCAGCACAGCGAACAAGCATCTGGTCATGTCTTCACTCTCCGCTTAAAACCGAGAAAGACAGAGAACAAAACGCTGCAAAACATGAAAATCGCGTCATATATCGGTTTGGTTGTGGGCCTCGCCATTTTGATCGCCCTGATTGTCTGGCAAGGGTTGGAAGACATTGTCACGCTCCTCGCTGCCTCCGGATGGGCGCTTTTGCTAGTGCCTGCAATTTGGTTTCCGACCGTTTTAATGAATGCGCGGTGCTGGCAACTTCTTTTCCTAAAAGATCATCGCCCGAGCTTCTGGCAGGCGTTCTATGCGCAATGGATGGGGCGCGCAGTAAATACGCTTCTTCCAGTGGCATCCATTGGCGGTGAGGTTGTAAAGGCACGTGTCATAACACTTTGGGGAACAGATGCTCGTCATGCCAGTGCCTCTACCATTGTCGATAAGACAGTACAGGTCATTACATTAATTCTGTGGGGCGTGTTGGGGATATCCCTGCTTTCGATAATGACACTCGAAGACGATCTCGTCGCAACCGGTGCAATTGGGTTGGCATTGCTGGGTGCCGGCGTTGCAGGATTTATTGTCGTACAAAAGGCAGGAATATTTGGCATCGTTGTCAAATCCGCACACAAAGTCACCAAGTCCGGTTTTTTGGGCAAACTGATCGACACGGCGGATCAAATTGATGAACTCGTTTTAGAAGTTTACCGACAAAGAAGCGTACTGGCAGCGGCGACATCCTGGCGATTTGGTGCCTTGATTTTGCAAACTGGCGAAGTCTGGCTGGCAGCCCAACTTCTGGGTTTCCCTATCGGCCTTCTGGAAGCTCTTATGCTAAAGAGCCTGAGTTCCGTGCTTAGCGATGCGGCATTTGTCGTGCCCAACAGTTACGGCGTGCAAGAAGGTGCATTCGTTGTGCTCGGCGGTCTCATAGGCATGCCGCCTGATATCGCGATCGCAGTGTCGCTGGCTATTCGTATACGGGAATTTTTGATTGATGTTCCTGGCCTTGTTATGTGGCAACACGCTGAAGGCAAAGTGCTATTTCGCCGACGTCGTTCCACCGAATCAAGGAATATGCAGACTGGGGAAGATGAGAAGATTTAACTGCGTTGGGGCCGCAGTAAGATTGTACTTTGGACGGTTACAGGTTAGACATAGCGCCCGAATAATACCGTCGTGATGGGGTAGTCCGGTTTGGTGTTCACCATACCTACAATTTTGTCTGTTTTGGCGTTGTCGCTGTTCCTGTTTTCCGTTGGATACATGGTCATCGCGATAGGTGGCGTCCTTATTTTCGGCAGGAGAATACGAAAAGAACCTCCGGCATCAAACGATCTTTCTGTGACGGTTTTAAAACCGATTTGCGGCATAGAACATGAACTTGCGGATAATCTAAGATCGTTCTGCCGTCAGGAATACGGCCAACATCAGTTGATATTCGGTGTCCGGGACAAAAATGATCCGGCAATTCCAATCA
This sequence comes from Rhodospirillaceae bacterium, assembly GCA_002720855.1. Taxonomy (GTDB): domain Bacteria; phylum Pseudomonadota; class Alphaproteobacteria; order MPNO01; family UBA2964; genus UBA2964. The sequence continues at coordinate 49,023 of PBIN01000001.1, forward strand.
TAGAGACGGTCATAAAAGAATTCCCCGAAAGAGATATCGAACTCGTTATTGATGATCAGATCATCGGGTCAAATTATAAAATCAGCAATTTGGCCAATATGGCGAAATATGCGAAGCACGATGTCTTCGTAATTTCAGACAGCGATATGCGCGTCAGACCTGACTACCTGACACGTGTGGCAGCACCACTTGTAAATCCGAAAGTCGGGGCGACAACCTGCCTCTATTCAGGTTTGGCTGCCTCCGGCATCGCGTCGCGGCTCGGTGCCATGTTTGTCAATGACTGGTTTCTACCGTCAGCGCTTATACCAACCATGTTCGGAAAGCTGACATTTTGCTTCGGAGCCACAATGGCTGTCCGCCGAACTGTCCTGGAGAGCTTTGGCGGGTTCTCAGCGCTGGCAGATTTTTTGGCAGACGATTATATGCTTGGCAGACACGTCGTCGAAAAAGGCTATGACGTTGCCCTGGTTCCATATGTCGTCGAAAACATCATTCTGGAACAGGACCTGAAAGGTGTTTTCTTGCACGAAATCAGGTGGGCCAGAACGATTAGGTCGGTGCAGCCCGGGGGATATGCTGCATCCGTTCTTACAGAGGTATTTCCTCTATCGATCCTGGCATCAATTGGTGCCTTTACTTTAGGCGCTTCATCCACAATTTCATTATTACCGATTGTGGTGGCTTTGGGATTCAGATTGGTTTTGCACTACTCAGTCTGTCGTGGATTAACAAGTGGAAATTCCTGCGGCGCTTGGCTTATACCGTTTCGGGATCTGCTATCGTTTGCGGTTAGAATTTACAGTTTTTGTGGTACGAAAGTGTTGTGGCGGGAGAACGAGTTTGTTGTATTGGCCGACAACCGGCTAAAAGTAGCAAAGTAGTTCGGGTTTAATGAATTGGGGAAGTCGGGATTAAAGATGAAGAAGACGCTGTTTTTGAGCCCTCCAACATATGACGGTTATGACGGTGGCGCCGGATCTCGGTACCAATGCAAACGCGAAGTAAAATCGTTTTGGTACCCAACATGGCTTGCACAACTGGCAGCACTTGTACCGGATAGTAAATTGATCGACGCGCCGGCGCGCGGTTTGTCCGTTGACGATGTATTACGTGAAGCCAAGGACCATGAGTTTTTGGTTCTCTATACCTCAACCCCGTCATTCGCGAACGATGTCAAAGTTGCGGAATCATTTAAAGAGCATAATCCTGAAATTATGATTGGGTTCTGTGGTGCCCATGTCGCAATCAATAACGAGGCTGCAATTGTCGCCTCCCCCGCAATTGATTTTGTCTGCGACACTGAATTTGATTTTACTATCAAGGAAATTGCTGAAGGCAAGCCACTTGAAGAGGTTGTCGGTATCACGATCCTAAAAGACGGCGAGCCACATTTTACCGGCAAACGCCCGCTGATCGAAAATATGGATACATTGCCGTGGGTTGCTCCGATTTATAAGGAAAACCTGGTTACAACAGATTACTACAACGGCTACATGCTCCATCCCTATATGTCGCTTTATACCGGCCGCGGATGTAAGTCGCGTTGCACATTTTGCCTTTGGCCGCAAACGATTGCCGGCCATAACTATCGGACCCGTTCCGTTAAAAACGTTGCAGCGGAAATAGCCTGGGCACGTGATAATTTTCCCGAAATCAAAGAATTCTTCTTCGACGACGATACGTTGACCGATAATAGAGAAAACGTTGAGGCCTTGGCGCGTGAACTCGGAAAGCTGGGCGTAACATGGTCCTGCAATGCCAAAGCCAATGTGCCATACGACACACTGAAAGTTATGAAAGAAAATGGACTGCGATTGCTTTTGGTTGGTTACGAATCCGGAAATCAGAAAGTCCTGAACAATATCAAAAAAGGTATCCTCGTAACTAAGGCGAAGCAGTTCACCCGTGACTGTCACGAGCTTGGTATCCTGATCCACGGCACCTTTATCGTTGGATTGCCCGGCGAAACCCGCGATACCATCGAAGAGACAATTCGTTACGCACAGGAGATAAATCCGAAAACGATTCAGGTATCCTTGCCGGCAGCCTATCCGGGAACCTTCCTGTACAAACAGGCTACAGAAAATGGATGGCTTGTGGCTGAAGAAGGCAATGAACTGGTCGCCGAAAACGGCGTACAAAACAGCGTTCTGCACTACGATCATCTCAGTAAAGAAGAGATTTTCGAAGCCGTCGACGTGTTTTACAAACGCTTCTATTTCCGGCCCAAGAAAATGGCCGCATTGTTTTTCGATATGTGCCGTGACTGGGACGTTATGAAGCGGCAGGCCCGCGAAGGTGTTGAGTTCTTCCGCTTCCTCTGGGGTCGGGAGAACGCAGTCTGAAACGTCTGATCGTCACTGGCGATGATTTCGGCATTTCGATCCCTGTGAATGAGGCGATCGAGAAAGCCTATACCGGCGGAATTCTAACAACGACCTGTTTGATGGTTGGGGAATCCTGCGTTGAGGACGCGGTGTCGCGTGCAAAGCGCCTGCCGCAGCTTGGCGTCGGACTCCACGTTGTAGTGGCGCGAGGAAAACCCACATTATCGCCCAAAGAACTGCCGACAATCACGGCCGATGGATTTTTTCATGACAATCTAATTGGTGCCGGATTCCGTTATTTCTTCTCCAAACGAGCCCGGTCAGAACTCCGCGCAGAAATTCGGGCGCAATTTGAAGCCTTTCAGAAAACCGGATTGATGCTTGATCATGTGAACGCACATAACCACATGCACCTACACCCAACCATCCTCGGTATCATTCTTGAACTGGCAGAAGAATTTGGCGTCAAGGCCGTCAGACTCCCCGCCGAAAATAGTCAGAACCTTGGCTCATTTCTGCTTACTCCATGGATCGCATTAATGCGCCGGAGGCTTCGCCGGGCAGGTATACGGTTTAACGACCAAATCGTTGGCATTTCGGAAACGGGTATGCTCGATAAAACAACCCTGTTGGCTGCAATTGATCAATTGCCGGACGGGGTAACGGAAGTATTCTCTCATCCTGCAACTAAGCCATGGGAGAGTATGGACCCGAAAGCTTCTGCTTTTAAATTTGAGGAAGAATTTGAAGCGCTGGTGGCTCCCGAAGTGACCGCCGCAATTAATAAATCTGATATCTCATTGGCGACTTTCAGGGATATATGATGGTCGGTGATTCCTGGACCCACAAAATCGCAAAAGTCTGTATCGCGCCTCTTGCCAAAACATCTATCACGCCGAACCACCTGACAACAGTACGCCTGGTTTCAGGCATAGCTGCTTGTGCCGCTTTCGCAACCGGGGACCGCCAATGGGAAATTTGGGGCGGTTGGCTCTGGTTGTTTTCCGCATTTATGGATCGCGCCGATGGCGAACTGGCCCGAATGACTGGCAAGACCTCTCCGGGTGGCCATCGCTACGACATGATCTGCGATATCACTGTCACCTCGCTCTTTTTTCTGGGTGCTGGAATTGGTTTACGCGATGGTTATTTCGGCAACTGGGCTATCCTAATGGGTGCTATGGGTACTGCGGGCGTATTTGCCGCAGAAATTTATGCCGAGAAAATCGATCAGATGAACAGCGATACCGGAGACAAAGCCTATCCGGGATTCTGGGGTTTTGATTTCGACGACGTGCTCTACCTCTTCGCCCCAATAGTCTGGTTGGGCTGGCAAATGCCATTTGTCGTCGGCGCTTCTATCGGTGCACCGGCATTTGCGCTGCTCACCTGGTACAAATATCGGAAAAAGCTGCGGGAAGATTAATCCCGCTCTGCGAATTCTCCACCAAGCCAGTCTTGCATCCATCTGCGATGATCGTTCTCGCGGGTGAGACGTTGTAGCATGTCTTTAGGTGCCACCGAGGTGAGGTCATTTGGCGGTGTCCCGTCACGCAATGCCTTCAATGTGTCATAGGTCGCCTTTATCGCAGCTTGTATTGGGTGATGTCCCTGCAAACAAATTCTGACACCTGCTGCACTCAAAGTTTCCAAGTCTCCTAAACCTGATGCTGCACCTCCGAGGAAAATCGGAATGTTCACTGCTTCCGATACGGCCGAAAGCTGATCGGTGCTGGAAACACCAGACAAAAATACCGCATCCACCCCGACGGATTCGTATGCCTTGATCCGGGCGACAGTGTCTTCAATACCGGAAATTGCCATGGCCCCCGTCCGTCCGGCAACAACCAAGGAAGAATCCTGACGGCCATCCAGAGCCGCCTTCATTTTACCGACACCTTCTTCAATCGAAATAAGTTGGGTCCCGCCAACGGTTCCATAACTCTGAGGTAACTCCGTATCTTCGATGGTTAACGCGGCGACGCCGGCTGTCTCCAACTCTTCCACAGTCCGGCGAACGTTAAGGGCGTTGCCATAGCCGTGGTCTGCATCCACGAGTAACGGCAGATTTCCAGCGCGGCAAATTCGATAGGATTGGTCGGCAAACTCGGAAAGACTTAGGACGATCAGGTCTGGTGCCCCAAGTACAGCCATTGATGCAACCGAGCCCGCAAACATGCCAACTTTGAAGCCCAACTCCTCCGCTATGCGTGCGGAAATGGGATCAAAGACAGAACCCGGGTGAACACAGCGGTCTCCTTCAATTATGGCGCGAAACCGTTGACGTCTGTCAGCCCAATGCATATCCATTCCTTTCACGAAAAATTTGTCGGCAAGCTACCCCATAAAGGTAATAATGAAAATCTGCCCCCTTGCGAATGCGCAAAAAGCTCGGCAGTTTAGCGTTCCCTTGAAAAAAGCGAATTGAGACCATGGCCAAGTTTTATGAACCCGATATGGGAACCGATCCTGACAATCCGTTTGCCCGCGACGCAGACGGAAAATTGGTGAGGCGCGGATACTGGCTCGACTTAAGTGACAGGTCTCTCGTTCTCGTTATGAGTCAGGGTCTCGGACAGCCTTTGTCCAATGAACAAAAAAGAATGCATCTGGAAGACATCGGACGCGGACACCTTATCGAAGACGTATGCACAGTTGAGATCCTGCCACCTGAAAAGTAGCTATACAGATCTCAACGATTGAGCAGCAGGTTGATACAACCTCATGTTACGTATTGAAGGGCTGACATACCGGATCGGTCCCCGGACATTATTTGAAAACGCAGACGCAGCGATAAATGAAGGCCACAGGGTCGGATTTGTCGGTCGAAATGGTGCCGGAAAGACAACGCTTTTGAACATGATTACCGGTGCCATTGTCGCCGACACCGGTATCATTGATTATCCGCAACGCTGGCGAATCGGAATCACAAAACAGGAAGCCCCGGATGGCGAACAGAATCTAATAGAAACAGTATTGGCGTCCGACCGAGAGTTAGCAAAGCTGAACCGTGAGGCCGAAACCGCTACCGACCCAAACCGTATCGCGGAAATCCACACTCGCCTGCATGAAAAGGAAGCGCACCGTGCCAATTCGCGTGCCGCCCGTATTCTCGCCGGACTTGGTTTTTCAGAAAACGAAATGCAGCAACCTTGCAGCTCGTTCTCTGGCGGTTGGCGAATGCGCGTGGCACTCGCAGGATTACTCTTCACGCAACCCGATTTGCTCTTGCTTGATGAGCCGACGAACCATCTAGACCTCGAGGCATGCCTATGGCTTGAGGAATATCTTCGGCGTTATCAAGGAACCATTCTAATTGTTAGCCATGACAGAGGTTTGTTGAACAGGGTCGTTAATCAGATTCTACACCTCGACAATGCACAGCTGAAAATTTATGCCGGTGGATATGATCGCTTCGAAACGAACTTTCGGGCGCAGCTCGAACGGATTGCAGCTGAAAGAGCGCGCCAGGAAGCACAACGCGCACATATACAAAAATTCGTAGATCGATTTCGCTATAAGGCAACCAAGGCACGTCAGGCGCAATCTCGTCTAAAGATGCTTGAAAAAATGGAGCCTCTGCCTGAACGCGGTGAAGATGACTCTGTTGCGTTCGCGTTCCCTGACCCCAAAAAATTGCCGCCACCGCTATACAGTATCGACAACGCGTCAGTTGGATATGATGGCAAGGCGGTTCTCAACAGAGTTTCTTTCCGGCTCGATATGGATGACCGAATTGCGCTGATCGGTGCCAACGGAAACGGAAAATCAACCTTAATCAAATTACTCGCGGGCCGATTGGAGGCGCTTTCGGGACACCTAGTGAAGTCCAATAAACTGCGCATCGGTTATTTTGCACAGCACCAAACAGACGAACTTGATCTTGGAGCAACTCCACTTATCGAGCTATCGCGAAAACGTCCCAAGGACCTCGATGTAAAACTTCGCAGTCACCTTGGGCGCTTTGGCTTTTCGCAAGAACGAGCGGAAACACGAATAGGCGACTTGTCGGGTGGTGAGAAAGCACGGCTTCTATTTGCGATAATGAGTTGCGATGACCCGCACATTCTTCTTCTCGATGAACCAACTAATCACCTTGACGTAGTCGCCCGCGAGGCTCTGGTACAAGCCATTAATGCCTTTGAGGGCGCTGTGGTCATCGTTAGCCATGATCCTCATGTCATCGAGCTTACTGCGGATCGTTTGTGGTTGGTTGATAGCGGAACAGTTACAGCCTTTGACGGTGACCTGGATGATTATCGTAAACTTATTTCAACGCGGGATAATAACGAAAAAGATGACCCGAAGTCAGCCACGGAAACAAACAAAAAGGAAAAGCGGCGCATAGCCGCCGAAAAGCGCAACCAACTGGCACCGCTTCGAAAACGTGCAAAACGTGCAGAAGAAAACGTGAAAAAACTGACCGAAGAATCCGAAAAACTACAAGCGGCTCTCGCGGATCCCAAACTTTACGAACAAGGCGACAACGAAGCCGCCAAGAATTTGCAAATGGAAGCTGGTTACGCTGCCAAAAATCTTGCCGATGCAGAGGAATTTTGGCTAGAGAGCCAGGAAGAGCTAGATGCTGCAGAAGCAGCAATTGCTGACGACTAATTAATTGTCTTTCGGATGCCCCCGACGCGGTGGCTCAGGTGTCCCAGGAGCGGGAACGACATCCTTGGTTGAGCCACCCCATCCCAAATGCGTAATATCCAAGATCACGCCATTGGGATCTTTATATTTGATCTCATAAAAAGTCGTCGGCGCTTTCTTGTCAGGGCGTCCCATAAAATATTTGCCGCCAGCATCCTCAATCTGTTTTTCGGCCTCTTCCGCATCATCCACCCAAAACCCGATGTGATGTAGGCCAACGTAATCTTTGCCGCGTTCATCTTCGCCTTCGACATAACCAGCCCAGTGGTCAGATTTATACTTCAAGAGGGCAACGGTAATGACCCCGTCAGATACATAACACCCCTTCGCGAGCGGAGAGTCTGTCCTCCCTACCCGTTCCATATCGAACGCTTCGCAATAAAAATCTGCGGTTTTTTCGGGGTCCTGCACCGACATTGCAATATGTCTTAGTTTCGCCATTACACTCTCCTAATATCCTTTAAACCAAATTTATCCCGTCAGTCTTTCTTAGCGTCGGGGAAGTATCGCGGATCGGAAATAACCGCCCCAAACTGTTGTTGGGCATACATGATAGCCGCAACATCCCATGCCATACTGTTTTGCGATGTTGCTGCGTGTACATCACGGACTGCCCTTTGATAAGGGCTATCAAACCCGAGACCCCTGCCGCCTGCAAGTGGGAATAGCCTCTCCACTGCCTGAACGCACAACTTGCCGGCAAAGGCATTGTTTCTACGCCAGCGAGCCCTTTGTTCCTGAGTAGGTGGATCATCCGTCTCGGCCACCAGATTACTTTCTCTGAAATCTTCTTGCATGAGCGCTCGTGCTGCTTCCAGCTCCGCACTCGCTTCGGCGACGCGTGCTTGCACAGTTCCCTGTTCGCTCAATTTAATCCCGCCGACGGACTTTCGTGTTGCGAGCTCTGCCCACATTGAGTCCAAAGCACCGATAGCCACGCCATAAGCGGTCGACGCAAACTGTTTTGTTCCCATGGCAAACAAAGGGATTTTGTACAGCGGGTTCGGATTTACGGCGCTTCCAGGGGTTGGACCACCTTGTACCTGAGCTGCGGGTATCGCCCGATGTTCCGGAATAAAAACATTCTCTAGAACAAAGGAACGACTCCCCGTTCCAGCCAGGCCACTTGGATTCCAGTCATCGACCATTTCCGAAAAGTCTGTTTTTGGTACCAGAGCAAACTGATGTTGCGGCGGACCATTTTCTTGCGGCACGAATAGTTGAACATTGCTCCAATCCGCGAAATCGATACCGCTGGAAAAGCCCCATATACCATCAGCAACCCAACCGCCATCAACGACTTTGACCGAAGCGCCTTTGCCCGGAAAAGACGACGCAATGACGGCATCGGGGTTATCCGCCCAGACATCATCTTGGGCCTGTTCGCACTTCATGCCATTGATCCAGCTCTGTCCTGTCAGGTTGGTAAATACCCAACAGCTTGAACCACAACCCCGGCCCAATTCGGCTGCAACATCAAGGATACAATCCCAACTCAATTCATAGCCACCATACCGGCGTGGCTGAAACATTCTAAAGAATCCAGCTTCTAGAAATTCCTGATGCGTAATGTCAGGGAGACGCCTGTCTTTCTCCGCCTGGGGCGCCCGCTCGCGCAACACCGGAACTAGGTCGCGAGCCCGTTCTGCCAATTCTTCGCGTGATGTTTCAGCGGTTTGTCCAGAATCGGGCATCAACAATCCAATTGAGAAAATCTACGGGGGCCAAATGTTATTCTTTACGAATATAGGAAACGAAGACCAGCAGATTAACAATTTTATCTTCTTCATCCACCAGCGGCAAAATGATGTCTTCGCCATAGAGGAAATCTGCGTGCGGACCCACATAGGGTATTCGGCTTAAAAGCGGATTCCGGGTCACAGCAACATGTTCGCAACTTTCCCAGATACGACTGGGCGACTTCTGATGCTCTATTTCTGACATCCAGAAACCCGTCCAGTTCTCTGCGAGATGTTCGGAAACAAATGTACCAATTACGCGATATTTAAAATCCGTTGGGTTGTCCTGAACATCCAACAGCACGATGTGGGGCATCAGCTTTGGAACATCGAAAGGATCAAAAATATCGCGGCGCGGTAGCGCTTGACCTTCACGAAGACTGTTCCAAAAGGAAAAACCGTCCTGAATGATTGATGACCGTTGAGACAACGCTTCCCAGAAAGCCGCCTCCTCAGAGGCCGTTAATTCAGCAGAAGTAGGCTCCAATTCTTCATCGACCATTTTAGATCACTCAATAGCAACGATAAGTTATTATACTATCCGCTAAACGAATGGACCAGTGGGCCCAAGGCCCAGTTCAACCCGTCCGGCGTTCTCCGCAGCAAACTCAGGCAAAATAACAAAATGGCTGCGCAACACATGAATGTCGCGGAAAGCTCGCTGCAGCGCATTTCCATCCATCATGACGCCCGTGCCGGCGTCACAGAATAAGTCGTAAACAAGTTCGCTGCAGATACGCACATTCTCTACCATGGACATCCGGTACTTAACCCTGCCGGAAACTGAAATTCGATCGCCTGATTCCAGCTTTTCCATAAGTTCGCTTGCAAGCTCCAGCATAGTTCTGCGAGCGATCTCAGCTTGAGCAATAGCCCGTCCGAGACGCCGTTGCGAAGACGCCCATTCCGATTGGGCTGATGGCATACGGGCATTAGTCCGTGTCTCCAACCGTTCACGATAGGCTTCGATAGCGCCTTCAGCCAGGCCTACTGCAGGCGCGGCAACGGCAAAAGCAAACACTGTTGAATTTGGGCTGCCCTGATACAGAGTACCTTTGTTAACCGCGGCACCGGGAATACCGTTTGCCTCTGCTTCTTTAAAACAAAGGATTCGATGATCAGGTACAAATTCTTCCGACAGAGAGACTGTCTTGCTGCCTGTCCCCTTCATTCCAAGGCAGTACCAGTCGTCGGTAACAGACACTGATGATTTCGGAATTAGGCAGGTAAGACTTCGTTTTTCATTATCAGGATCGCGGGCGCTGAGCATAAGCCAGTTGGCCTGATCGACACCGGATACATAAGGCCAACTACCGGTGAGGCTTACACCTCCCTTGGCCCGGTTAGCCGTAATTGTCGCACCCATGACCAAACAGGTAAATAGCGGGGTTTCCGTAGCACGCACTTCCTCCTGAGCTTCGGGAGGATACCAGCCAACGAGGTAATTCTGATTTCCAATAAGGCTATGCAGCCATGCAGTGGAACCACACCCACGTGCTGTTTCCATTACAGCTTCCAGCTGCGTCGTCAGCCCCAAACCAAGCCCGCCAAGCCCCGGTGCAAGCAAAATCCGCAATAATCCGGAATCCGTAAATCGATCATGGACCTCCGGCAACATTGAGCGGTTCTGCTCCGTTTCATCTGCCTTTTCACGCAAGAATGGAACGAGTTCACTAGCACGCCGAACCATATCGTCATGAGTCAATGACTGACCCTGAATTGTGCTACCTTCCATTTTCAAACTCAAACCGCCGATTGATGGAAACAGTCACTCGGAAACATGCTGGTAACAGCCTCAATCTTTCTTCCTTAAAACCGGAAATACCGGTACCTGTCCGATTGATTTTCGATCAAGCAATAATGATCTATCTGCTGTCCGGGCGCCAGCGCTAAGGCGCCATATCCTTTTTAGTAAGCTCTTCAATGGCAGCCTCGGATTTGCTGAGACCCGCCAGCCCCATGCCACGGAGGATGTTTGGTGCCTTGGTAAACTGGATATCGTTGTAGGGAACGACCTCCACCCGATTACCCCATGGGTCCCGAAAGTTCATGCCGCGCTCAAGCATTTCAACACCTAATTCTTCCAGTGCTTTCTTTACGGGTTCGCGATCATCAACAACGAATCCGAAATGACGTGCACCATCTGCTTCCTGCGTTTTTCCCAATCTCAACTGGATAAACTGATCCCCGAGATCAATGAAGGCGTTGTGATCATTCCTTCCGCGCAGATCGAATTCAAAAAGCTTCCCGTAAAACGCCAGTGCGTCATCTAAGTCCCCAACTTCGAGGACGATGTGATTAATGCCCAAAGCACGGGCCTTATTTTTAACCATGGTTTCCTCCCTAGTTTCGATCACTATAGCCCGAAATTTGTTTTTAGGGACGCGCTCTTGGGTTTCGTGTCTATTCAGGCAAGAATGTCCGTGAGGAAGACCAAGAGGGTTTACGATGCCAAAAGTCTTGACTGACGAACAAGTCAAACAATTCAACAAGGACGGATTCCTGTTTCCGGTGGAAGCCTACACCCGAGAAGAAGCATCATTGTTGCATAGCAAGTTTGTGGCTATGGAAGAAAAGTTGGGTCACGAACCACAGATGAAATTCCGTATCAAAGCGCACTTACCTTTCCCCTGGCTATGCGATGTCGTACGCAATTCAAAACTTGTTGACGCATTAGAAGATATTTTAGGTCCCAATGTTCTGTGCTGGGGCGCTTCTTTCTTTACAAAGAAGGCAAATGATCCCCGGTTCGTATCCTGGCATACAGACAGTTTCTATTATGGATTAGAGCCCGCCGAGACCGTAACCGCTTGGCTCGCTTTTAATGATTCCACGGTCGAGTCTGGTTGCGTTCAATATATTCCCGGCACACACAAAGGCCCGCCTGCAGTCCATGAAATCAAAATGCACGAACACAACCTCGTCCCGCAGGGCCAGACAGTTGTCGATGTCCCGGAAGATGAGTCAGTTTACGCAGAAGTTCATGCCGGTCAGGTTGTTTTGCATCATGAAAGCATCGTCCATGGGTCCGGACCAAACAATGCCAATCATCCTCGGGTGGGTTTCTCGATCCACTATATTGCGCCAAATGTGAAAGAAACCCGTTTTGAAGGTGCTACAGCCATGGTGGTCAGGGGTAAAAATGTAGGCAACAATTGGGGGATCGACCCTGAACCAAAGCACGACTACGATCCTGACTGTATCAAGTTCATGGAAGAAACCCGCGCAAAATTTACAAACTCCACGGCTCAGAAAATAGCCGTTGGCGGACGGAGCTAATCGAATGACCGAAACAGCCTATGCTGCAGTACTTGTTGAAAAACGCAAATTTGAAACACGGGAGGTGCCGATACCCGACATTGGTGCGGACGAAGGTATTTTGCGCATTGAAGCGGCGGGGCTCTGTGGTACGGATTACGAACAGTATGACGGGCATTTTATTGGTACTCCGCACGGCAAACTTCCGATCACACCTGGTCATGAGATATTTGGCTGGATCGACAAAGCCGGTGCCAACTTGGCAAAAAAATGGAATGTAAAAGAAGGCGACAGAGTGATCGTCGAAACTTCAATTCCCTGCGGTGAATGCCTTGCCTGTCATGACGGGCGGCCGATCTTTTGCGATTCAAATATGGGGTATGGGCTGCGCATGGGATTCGATACTGAACCGCATCTTTGGGGCGGATATGCCTCTCACCTCTATCTGCACCCAAATACACGGATGCATAAAATTCCCGAACATATCCCTACCGACATAATGAGTCTTAACAATCCGCTATCCAACGTCGTTCGCTGGGCATGGGCGCGCCCCAACCTCAGGGAAGGTCAGACGATTGTAATTGAGGGACCCGGTCAGCGCGGTCTTTTGGCAGTGCTGGTTGCAAAAGAAGCGGGGGCCGGCCAAATCATCGTAACCGGTACGGCCGCAGATACTTATCGGCTAGAGATCGCCAAGGAACTTGGCGCCGATGCCACCATCAATGTTCAGGAAGAAGATCCCGTCGAACGGGTGCATGAACTCACCGGCGGCCGGAAAGCCGATATCGTTCTGGACGTTTCCATGGGTTCAACCGAGCCTTTGATCCAGGGCGTTGAAATGCTCAAGAAAGGCGGAACGTTGGTTGTCGCCGGCGTCAAAACCCATAACGCTCTCAATAATTTTTATAGCGATAAATTACTATTCAATGAGATTTCTATGCTGGGTGTGCTGTCTTCCGATTGGGAAGACACGTCCCGTGCCGTCGGAATACTTACTGACAAATGGCAGGATCTTGGAAAACTCTGCACCCACAACTATACGCTAGGAGAAGCGGAGAAAGCTGTGAAACTGCTTGGTCGTGAAATCCAGGACGGTGACGAACCAATCCATATCCATCTCGATACAACCGTCGCCCCTTAAGGAAACCTCATGAGTGACAGACTCTCCATCCGGCTCGCCGCTGGCTCCGGACCAACATTTGGTGTCGATGACCTCTCTTGCGCGGCAGCAACCCTACTAGGCTGCTGGGAAGATGAGGGACTCGACGTAACCTGGACACCGGTACATGGCGGTGTCGCCGCCATGCAGGCTGTGCTTGATGATGTCGTTGATGTTTCTTATGGCGGTTTGGGACCTGTTCTCAAATTTAGATCGGAGGGACAGCCGGTTCGTGTCATTGTGTCGATGGCACGCGGACTAGCACAGAATCTCGTTACTCAGAAAAGGATCACTGATCCCGAACAACTTCGCGGCTGTTCATGGGCACTCGACGGGTTTGGCGCTCTTAGCCACCATATGGCACGCTTATTGGTTGCTGCTCTGAACATCGACGAAAATGAAATAGACTGGCAGGCCGTTGGACCACCACCGGAACGCATTGACCGTCTACTGGCGGATACCATTGATGTTTCATTGATCCGGGTAGAGGAAGCCATTTCGTTAAATCATGACGAAAGCAATAATCTCCATAATTTGCTTGGATTTGCGGATCTTAAGAAACTGGTTCCTGTCCAGCCCCACGGCGTGCTCGGAACAACCGAAGCATATGAGAACGATCATCCGGAAGAGCTCGTGCGCCTGACACGGGGTATGATTAAAGCGTCACGCGCTCTGCATGAGGATTTTTCCAACTTTAAGAAGGTTTACGATCACTATGTCACTGTCCCTGTTCCGGACGAGGACGTAAGAAAAATCTGGCAACAGGAACATGACACCGCTGGCTTTGCTGTTAATGGCGAGCTGACCCATGGCCATTGGCGAGATGAAATGGACCTGTTTTACAAGCTCAATCCGGACTTGCCGCGCGTAACACGTGAAGATGTAATCGCCGAGAATTTTGTGGCGGACGCCTTAGCGGCGATCGGTGTCGTATCAGGCGAAGACGCGCCGGAGTAATGCGGCGCTATTCCGCAAACAATCGACCCAGTGCGGTAATATTATCGCGGTGACCGGCGAGACGCAGCGCGGACCAGAGCGCTGCCTGATTGCTGGTAATGACCGGCCTGTCTAGTTCGGACTCCAAAGCTGGAATGACCTCGACGCTTCGGATATTTGCGCAACTGATGAAATAGGCGTCTGCATCGTCGTTACGCATCGCTCTCGTATTCTCGAACCAATATTCCGGCGGCGTACTGCAGTAAGCGTCACTACCGCCGAGCCCCATTGCCTTGTCGGAAACTATTTCCAAACCCGCTTCCCTTAGAAACTCTAATTTTCGATCATGTCCTTCTTGCGGCGTTTCCGAAATAAAAACCAGCTTCTTCGCCTCCAGGGCATCAAATGCATCCATCAGAGAAGACGCCGCCGATGCGGCCGGTTTGCCGGTTAATTCTTCAATTTCAGAGATAATATCCCGCTCCTTCTCAACACCGCCAGACATCGATGTCCCAGTACATTGCAGCACTGTTACATCGCATTTTGCATCGCCAAGAAGTTCTGCTGCCAGCAAAATGTGTGGCGTTAGCTCGTCCAAAGGCGCGCGATGCCGGTTGGTCATCCCGATGCGATTAAAGTGTGGCACAACATCATTGGGGCAATAATGCTGAAGCTGTGGTTCGACCATCCTGTTAGAAGAAGGGATGATAAACCCTAACCGGGCACGCGGAACGATTGGATCAAACCCGCTCATTCAGGTGCCGAGAATAAGTTTTCTTGTATTATCTTCGTAGATCGCCTGCCGATCGTCGTCAGTGCAATTCAGAGTTTCAATGACATTGATCGTATCGCGAATATTGTCTTCCCCACCTGAAAGATCGTACGGCGCATCGGTCGCAAAGAAAGAACTGCCGGCCCCGAAAAAATCCAAACCGGCCTGACTTTGTGCCTTAGCACCAAACATCGCGGTGTCGCCATAGAACATTTTGAAATAATCAAGCAGGGGTTTTTCCAAATCCTCTGCAAACGACTTACCATCTGCCGTTGACGTGGCGTTCCGTGCTTCCCATAACGGCATCCTGCCCTCGGCATGCGGAATATAAGCACCCCAGTGATGGGCCATGACATGGAAATTCGGTATTTCATCAAACATTCCCGAACACGCCATGCGACACATTGCAGCGGTTGTTTCATAAGCCCAGCCGATGCCCCAGAAAATTTCGTAATGCGATTGATCTTCTGTCAGATAATCAGCATGGCTGGCCGGACGAGTTGG
This sequence comes from Rhodospirillaceae bacterium, assembly GCA_002720855.1. GTDB lineage: Bacteria > Pseudomonadota > Alphaproteobacteria > MPNO01 > UBA2964 > UBA2964. The sequence goes on from PBIN01000001.1 coordinate 64,374, forward strand.
ATGTAACCAGACGCATTTTCCACGTTCGGCAATTTTGGCAAAGATATCCCTGAACTCCGGCGCATCGAGCGGTTTACCACCGACATTTGAATGGATCTGAAACCCTACTGCACCATGCTCGTCCAGAACCCGGTCAACCTCTTTGATTGCTTCTTCCGTATTGTTCATCGGCAATGCCGCGATGAACCACGGCATACGATCTGAATATTCCCTGCAAATACGGGCCATACCATCGTTGGCCACGCGGGCCAGATCTGGCGAGTCATTCGGCCCGGCAATCATATCGAGCGGCGGCTGCGAAATCGAAATGATCTGCTGATAATTATCGAACTTCTCGATGACCTTCATTCGGGCATCCATGTCATAGAGCTCTTCCATAGCTTTCCAGCGCTTTACGGCACGGGCCGGCATCAGCTTTTCAGCTGCTTCAAAAAACTCATTGGGAAATACATGATTAAAAACGTCGATCTTCATTACGCATCCTTTGTTGGTATTGGCAGCAAACAAACTCGTCCCCTACGCTACCGCAGACTCGGGAACCACAGTAGGGTCAATTTTCATGGCCTTGGCAGAAAACAGGTCGTTGAATAAGTTCATTGAAACAAATCCGTTTTGCAGAAGGAGACTTTGTGACCGAAGAGCAATCTTTAAGTTGCGACGTTTTGGTTATTGGCGGTGGCGGGGCCGGTCTCGCATCCGCCATTGAGGCCCGCACGCAAGGGGCAAATGTTCTGCTTATCGAAAAGAATCCTGAGCTCGGAGGGACAACCGCCTGGTCAATCGGTTCTTTTTCGGCGACACAAACCCCGCATCAAGTCACTGAGGGCATCGACGACTCTCCCGACGAACATTATGAAGATATGCCGAAATTCTCCGGCCCACTCGCCGATCGCGACAATCCAGCCCTCAGGCGAATATTCGTCGATAATGCCAACGATACGCTACGCTGGCTCATGTCAATGGGCGTCGAATTCTTTGGGCCAATGCCAGAACCACCGCATCGCAAACCGCGTATGCATAATGTCCTGCCAAATTCACGCGCCTATATTCATCACCTTGGTAAACATGCCAAAAAAATTGGAATCGAAATCCGGTGCAACAGCCGGGCCAACAAATTTCTGCTCGAAGATGATCGTGTTATCGGGGCGCGCTGCGAGATGCCGTCGGGAATTACCGATGTGAAAGCCAAGGCGGTTGTTTTAGCCAGCGGTGATTACGCCGCCAATGCAGACCTCAAAGCCAAATATATTTCTCCCGAAGTCGCCAAGGTAGATGCAATGAATCCAAACGCAACGGGTGATGGTCATGAAATGGCCTTTCCGCTAGGGGCCAAGGTATTAAATGGCGATGTATTGTCAGGACCGACCTTGCGCTTCATACCGCCACCGACCGAGTCAATTGAACGTATGCTGCCGCCATGGCCGCTCATTACAAAGGTTATGCGGTTCGCCCTGAAATATTTGCCGGGACGACTGCTCCGTCCATTCGTGCTCGGTTTTACGACAACATCGATGGCACCCGAACTGGACCTTTTTTCAAATGGCGCCCTTCTCGTTAATAAGAACGGACAGCGAATTACCGGTGACACCTCCAAGCTTGGCCTCACAATCGCATCCGAGCCAGAGAAAATCGGTTACGTTTTGTTTGATAGCGAACTAGCAGCCCGCTATTCAGCTTGGCCACACTTTATTGCGACAGCGCCGGGTATCTCTTATGCCTATCTGGATGATTTTCGTAGGACGCGACCGGATATTTTTAATAAAGCCGATACTGTTGCGGAACTCGCAGACGCACTTTCTATGTCCCCTGACCAACTAAACACCTCAATCGAGGAACACAATTCAGTAAGCGACGTCAAAATTAGCACGCCGCCCTTTCACGCTCTGGGTCCCGCGAAAAGTTATGTCGTTTTGACTGACGGCGGGCTCGCGGTTGATGACGAGCATCGACTTCTGGGCGGGGATGACCAACCTATACCGGGATTATTCGCAGCAGGTTCCGCTGGTCAGGGTGGTCTCATGCTAAAAGGACATGGCCATCACATCGGATGGGCATTCACATCGGGACGTCGAGCCGGCAGACACGCCGCAATGGAAGCCGGAATCAACGTCAATTGAATCCGTTGTAACATTCCCCAACCTCCTTTAGCGTCAAAATTGAAAAATAAAAGATTGGCAGAAGGAGGTTACGAAAATGAGGAAACTTACAGGATTTACTGCACTAACCGGCCTATTGGCTGGCACGGTCGCGCTGGGAGTTATCGATACGCCGACCACCCTTGCCCAAGGTTTTTATAAAGGCAAAACCGTCAAAATGATCATTCGTTCCGCACCCGGCGGCGGTTACGATTTTTACGGACGTTTACTTGCACGGCATATGCCGAAATATATTCCTGGCAAACCAAAGTTTGTCGTCATCAATATGCCCGGTGCTGGTGGCATTGTCGCTGCAAATTATATGGCTAATCGGGCCAAGAAAAACGGAACGGAGATTGCCATTTTGACTCGTGAACTTGCGCTCGCGCAGCGGACTAAAGCCGTCGGCGTAAAGTACGACTTGAGCAAATTGAATGCGATCGGCAGCGCGGCGTCGTCGACCTTTATGATCGTTATGGGCAAAAATCAGCCGATCAAAACCTACAAACAACTGAAGGCCGCAAAAAAGACAATTCGGTTTGCGGCTACGGGCCCTGGTTCGGGCTCCTACCAGTATCCCGCACTCCTGAAACAGGACGGATTCAATGTTAAAATAATTAGCGGATTTAGTGGTGGTCAAAACCGGTTTCTGGCTATTGAACGCGGCGATGTTCACGGTACAGCCAACAGCTATGAGAGTACCCGCAAAGCAATTCAAGAGCTTGGCCTAATCCCTGTCGCCTATAACGGCGCTCCCAATGCTGCGCTCAAGGGTGTCCCACATATGGGCAGCCTTTTGTCGAAGCAGGGACAACAACTCGCTGCGTTGCTCGGTGCTCCATTGGCAGCAGGCCGTCCCTTCTTCACAACGGGCGGCGTACCCTCAGGACGCCTAAAAATATTGCGGTCGGCCTTTAAATCAGCATTGCATGATAAAGACCTGTTAAAGGAAGCAAAACGAGCCAAACGCAATGTCGCATGGACTGCTCCCGCCCTAATGGAAAGAATCAACGGGGAGATTTTGGGCGCATCTGACAAGGTAATCGCGCTTTATAAATCGGGCGCGAAGAAACCTAAGAAAGACATTTCCAAGTTTCTGCGTCACACGGGCAAGGTCACTAAAATCAAACGCGGTGGCCGACGTATTTGGATCTCCCATAAGGGTGCAGATGTGATGGCAAAAGTTTCGGGATCCCGAACCAAAGTCACGCTCAATGGCAAAAAGGTGAAACGTAAGAAGATCAAAGTTGGCATGACCTGTAAATTCACCTATCCAAAACCCGGTAAAGAAGCCGCGATGGTGGACTGCAAATAAAGTGTCGGGGGGCGTCTTAACGGACGGCCCCTTCGTTTGTTGATACCGGGAGATCGTGATGATCGACGCCGCCATTGATGGCCTGCTTGGTATTTTGCAGTGGAAAGCGTTTTTGCTGATGATGGTGGGCATCGTCATCAGCTCAACGCTGGTTGCTATGCCCGGAATAGGTAGCAAAACGGCGATTGCTCTTCTTCTGCCGGTAGCGTTTGTGCTCAATAAATTTGAGGCGATTTGCCTGATAATGAGCGTCTGGGCGGTGAGTAACACCGCCAACTCAATCACCTCCATTCTTTTTAGCGTTCCTGGCGGTGGTGGATCGCAAGCGACAATTATGGATGGTTATCCTATGGCCAAAAAAGGTGAAGCTGCACGTGCGCTTGCGGCCGCTTTTACCTCCTCAGCCATCGGCGGCATTATCGGCGCCATCGTTTTGCTCATAGCCATTCCTGTCCTGCGTCCACTGGTCCTTTTATTGGGGCCACCGGAATTCTTCATGCTCGTTATGGTCGGTATCGCCATGGTCGGTGCACTGAGCGGTAAGGCACCTGTAAAAGGGATTATTGCTGGCGGAATCGGATTGATCATCTCGATGGTCGGCGTTCATGTCATTACCGGGCTTCATCGCTTTACATTTGACCAGATATTTCTGATCGACGGATTTAAATTGATTCCAGTAACGATCGGTCTCTTTGCAATTCCCGAACTCATTTATATGGGCGTCAAAGGAACAGGGATTTCCGATTTACCCCTCGGCGACCTTGGCAAAGGTCGTAAGCAAGGCATTAAGGATGCGTTCACCCATCGTTGGTTGGTCTTCCGAAGCAGCCTTATTGGCGTTTGGGTAGGCATTATTCCCGGGCTTGGTTCAGCAGTCGCGGACTGGTTCGCCTATGGCAGCGCCAAGCAAACCTGCCCAGGTGCCCGTGAAACTTTCGGCAAAGGTGATGTCCGGGGTGTTATCGCGGTTGATTCCGCTACAAATGCCAAAGAGGGCGGGTCGTTGATTCCGACACTCGCCTTTGGCATTCCCGGTTCGAGCACTTTGGCATTGATATTTGGCGGTTTGATCATTGTTGGGATCACACCCGGCCGCGATATGTTGACGAAAGACCTACATCTGACTTTCTCAATGATTTGGCTTCTGATAATCGGAACAATCATTACATCCATATTATGCCTTGCTTTCACACGCCAACTCGCGATGGCAACCAAATTGCGCCCATCTTTAATGATCCCCATAATTCTGGCGATGGCGGTAATTGGCAGTTTTGCAGCTGCCAGCCGTTTTGAAGACGTTTTGATAATGCTTGCCTTTGGCACCATTGGGTATTTCATGCGGGCTGCCGGTTGGCCTCGTCCACCATTGCTTCTCGGCCTGGTTCTTGGACCAATTGCCGAACGCCACATGTGGACATCAGTTCAACTTCACGGGGCCGAATTCCTTTGGCGGCCCGGTGTCCTGGTTATATTTGCGATTCTCGTTGTTTGTGTGAGTTATCCGATGTGGCAAGACCGCAACTCAAAGCTCCGCGCCCGGGAAACAGAGGCTTGATATGAGTTTGAGATTCCAACCACGATCCTTCCTCACTCTGTGTTTTATTGCGCTGTTTGCCTACATCGTTGTGGCGTCGGCTGATATGCCGTTGCAAGCCAAATTATACCCTTGGACCATCGGCATCATCGCGTTGATCTTACTACTCTATCAGCTTGTTAGAGAGTTATTGCCACCATCTGAACCTGAGACCGACGAAACTGGTGTCGATATTGACTTTACCGAGGAAGAGTCCTCGAAAGAGGGCAAAAGACGGGCACTCGAACTCTTTGCCTGGATGTACGGCTTTGCGCTTTTACTCTGGTTAATCGGATTCTTTACTGCCGTTCCGGTGATGGTCCTAGCCTATATGCTACGTCACAAAGAAACTCTTATAATGACAATATCGTTGCCCTTCGGGGCCGGGCTGGCAACCTGGTACATCTTCGGCCATCTACTTCACCTTCCCTTCCCGCCGGGGCTGCTGCTAGAATGGGCTGGCCTGGTCTAAGGTCCAGAAAAGGCCAAAAAGATCATAAAATTTCGAATTGATTCTCAACGGGGACCCCTATGTCTAACGAAAATAAAAACGCCGAAGAAATTGATTTAAGTAAGAAATTTCTCGTCGACCCCTACGTTAACTGGTCAGACGGCGAAGGCATTCCGGTCCATCTCGATTTCGGGCACAACTTACTGGAGCTCGAAACAGATGTTTGGGACCGTTGGGACGCGCGCGGCTGTTTTGCACATACGCACGGACGTGGCGATTTCATGGCCAACTATGTCCTGGAAGTAGCACCAAGCAAGAAAACCGCGCCAATAAAACATATCTACGAAGCATTCTTCTATGTGCTTTCCGGGTATGGATCGACAACAGTAACAAATCCAGATGGCGAAACCCGTACATTCGAATGGGGCCCAAAAGCACTTTTTACAATTCCGTTGAATTGCAGCTATCAGATTTACAATGGTTCGGGACAGGAACATGCGCGTCTCTCCTGCACCAACGATGCGCCGCTTGTTTTGAATTTGTTCCACAACGAAGCATTTGTATTCGAAAATGACTTTGAATTTCCGGAACGGCTTGGCGACACCAGACATTTTGACGGCGAAGGCGATCACGTTGTCGTCAATCGCGGTGACAATGTCGCGGAAGCGAACCTTTGGGAAACCAATTTCGTCAATGACCTGACAAACTTCAAACTCTACGCCATGGATTCCCGCGGCAAAGGATCTATGAACGTGGCATTTATTCTGGCTGACAGCACGATGCACGCGCATTCGTCGGAAATTCCAATGGGTCGCTACAAAAAGGCCCATCGCCACGCCGCCGGAACGCACGTCCACGCAGTCAGCGGTACCGGCTACACGCTGCTCTGGTACGAAGGTGACGAGGAGTTCAAGGAATTCCCGTGGGAACATGGCTTCATGTACACACCTCCATTTTGGATGTTCCACCAGCATTTCAACACCTGCGATCAACCGGCGCGTTATCTCGCCTGCAGTATGGGAAGCCGTCGCTATCCCTTTATTGCTCTGCGCCGCAAAAGCGCCGAAGGCAAAGGTGCTACATCTATTCAGGAAGGTGGCCGACAGGTTGAATATATCGACCAGGACCCCCGAATTCATCGCAAATGGCTGGAGGCGATCAAAGAAACGGGGGTTAGCTCCAATATGGGCGATGTCTTTGACGAAGCCGAAATTATGGCATTACCACAGGAAGAACTTAAAGGCCCAATCAAGACGCCACCGTCGATTGGTCCAGCGGTCTAGCAGGGTTTCACATTTAGAAAATCTAGGCACCCAATGAAACTTTGACACTGGACCGCCACTGACTGCCGAGCAGGCTTAGAAAAAGTACAGGCACCTGCAACTTGTAAACGAATAGGGTATCTTCCTTTATGCAACAGTAGATTAGGAAGGATCGTTTCAATGGCTGACTTAACCAACCAACGCCGTGAAGCCAGATATGGTATGCCTGCGGCAGACCAGATATTGGTCAATCGATTTTATACAATTGGCTACTCTTATTATTTTCGCCAAGCAAAGTGGGCGTTGGAAATCGTCGGACGTGTCGATGAGGGCGAAGAACCTGTGGAGAGATTAGATAATTTTCGTTCCGACTTTCGACTGCCGCAAATTTTCCGTGCTGACAAAGTGGATTATTCCGGTTCGGGCCATGACCGAGGACACCTGGTTTCCAGTGCCAACCAGCGTCAGGAGGAAATGCAAAACAGTGAAACATTTCTTCTATCAAACATGTCGCCGCAGAAGCCAAAATTTAACCGGAAAATATGGAAAGAACTCGAAAGCGCGGTCCGGGCTCTTGATAGCGATCCAAAAATCTTTGAGACATATGTAATCTCGGGCCCAATTTTTGATTTTGATAAACCGATAAAGGTTATAGGCGCGAATGACAGTAATGATGTCAGCATTCCCATACCCCATTCATATTTCAAATCGATCCTTACCGAGAACGATAAAGGCACGTTCAACATGTGGTCTTTCGTGATAGCGAACAAAGGAACGGACAAGGATCTGGCGGATTTTCGCGTTCCAACTACTCAAGTTGAAAATTATGCGGGTATTCTGTTGTGGGAAAAACTTCGCGGACGAAATGTAGCAAATGAGAAAAAACGTCTACGTAAAATGTGGACCCACTAGACGTCGAAAACAGGGCCAATTATTTAGCGAACTCGCCCTTTACAGTTGGCCTGCAAATCATCATGTTTAGCGCGATTTTTAGGCGGTGCATTAGTAGATGCACCGCATCCGACTTTTTGATTTTAAAGAGGCACCTATGCTTGATCTGATGAATATTGCCCGCACGGAAGCTGATGGCGGAGACTTATTTGGCCTGCTCAATGATTTGTATGAGCCGACCGACGTCCGGCCAAACGGTTATCCGGATGCTGTCGTCTGGAAGGGTGGGAATCACGACGGAACAGTCGAACCTGTCGCCCATTCCATGACGGACGCCTTCGCACTACTGGGTACGATGGCAGCGATCGATATTCTGGGATTGCCATTCTACGCGGTACCAATGTGGTCCCAGTATCGGCATGATCACGAGCTGGAACCGCTAAGCTGGTTCGGCAACATGCCCTGCATCTCCATAAAATGGTCAACCGCCGGCGATGCCTATGTCAATGATGGCAAAGGCGGAAAAGTCGTCGTGATGGGCAAGTCCGGCAATGCGCCACTTCGGACTCAAGCCGGTGTCTACTGTAACGTCCGTCCATATGGGCCGATCACTGCTGTACGCTGTATGCCCTGCTTACCATACTCGCAAAATAAGGGAGTATTTGGGGTAAGCGCGGAAACAGGCCATATCCATTCAGAAATGAATACTCCTGGTGTTCAACTTGCATACGCCAACCGCCTCTTCCTTAGAATGGTGCACGAGACCGGTCATCTTGGTCGTGTGGCAACCAAGCCTACACAAGCGCAGGAAGACGGGATAAACGCTGGCCTCCATAGCTGGCTTCTTCAAGGCACTAAGTTCGAAGTAGGCCGCAAATATGCGGTCGATCCCTACGACGAGTTTAAAGAGGAAATCGACAAGATTATTGCCCTCCTCCCTGCCGACTTCAAAGACGGCATGGAAAACTGGGGTGGACGCATCGAACAACATATTTCAGATACAAATTATGGCCTTCTTGTATGGGACCTAATCGAACAGCGCGATTGCATTGTGTTGGCGACCGATCTGGATGGCGATCGTTTGACAGACCTCATGGCAGATATTTCCGATCCGCTGCGTGCATTTGGTGGCCGTGTTGCAGAGCATCTCGGACAAGAGGTCGATATGCGGAAAGTTTGGTCGGATATGGGGTATACGACAGGAAACGGCCGTGACATGACATCTGTAATGCATCGCATGGAAGGTCCGGCGATCCACGAGCAAACACTTGGTTCAGCCGACGCAATGCTATTGCGGTTGCTTGATGGCGACGAATGGGTTGGCGGCACGAAACAGCCCTACGATCCGCGTATTCACTTCGTCCTGATCAGAGATGCCTATCTCGACGCCAATAAAGGCAATAAAGAGGTCGAGGCGTTTCTTGATGATGCCCTCGCGAAGTTTGATGACATCTATTACAGCGGAGACCGTCCTGGATTTCTCCAGGGTTACACCGCTTTAAAAGAAGCGATTTCGCCCTGGGGTAATTGACGATAGCCGATCCCGTTTAGCGTTGCGACGCAAGCGTTATTCCGCGTCCGGCATCAGTATTGATAACCGCTCCCGTCATAACGGCTGATTGGTTCGACGCAAGCAACACATATGCCGCTGCGTGATCCTCCGGTTCTGTCTGCCGTTCCAATATATTTGTATGAGGACCGCCGGATCTCGCGGGCGTTCGGTCGGCGCCGGGTTCCAAAAGACTTTCCGCGTCAGCAAAAGACGTAGGCGTTCCGCTTGGTGCAACTCCGTTTACGCGGATGTCCGGCGCCAATTCATGCGCCAGCGCCCTCATCAGACCAAGCGCAGCATGTTTGGAGGCCGTATATATTGGCCCGCTACCGACATAAAACGAAGATGTGGATAATGTTAGAACAACGCAGCCCTTGTTTTTGGCGAGCTCTTCACGCGCCGCCGCAGTCCCGATCATATATCCTTTGACATTAATGCCAAAAACGTCGTCAAACCCCGTCGTCAACTCGTGTTCGCCCATATCTTCCAACCGTTTCCGGCCGTCCCGAACACCCGCGTTTCCAACAAAAACATCCAGCCTTCCGTATGTCGAAATAGCAAGATCCACGGCTTTTCGATTGTCGTCGAGATTTCGAACATCACCACACACAGTGGCAACGCGGTCTCCATAGGTATCCCGTAAGGCAGTCAAACGATCTTCAATCAGATCGAAGGCAACGATGCCTACGACGCCTTCTTCGATAAACCGACTGACAAGAGTTTTGCCAATCCCTTCGCCGGCACCAGTTATGAAAATGACCTTGTTCTCCAGCCACTGCATCTTCTTCCTCCCTCTGCCAAATTATTTTCGGCATTATGCGCCGCATATTGACCTATAGGAACCGAGGCTGTCGTGGCGCTAGGTTGACAGCCCGGTGCGCTTTGACCATCTTCAAATTCGCGTTTTTCGGTGTATTCACCACTATTTAAGAGCAGTTTATGCCCCATGACGTTGCGGGTGATCCGCATTGGCACGAACCTGGAAAAGACCTATATGCGGGTACGCCATCCTGGCCGCGTCTTGCAACGCCATATGACGATTTCATGGAAGCCCAAAATATCCCGATCATCCGGGAAATTGGCATCCCTAGTGTTCTAAATCTGCCGATGCGGCCTTGGGACTTTATGGGCGGACGTGGCTGTTTTATTCAGCTTTTCGGCACGGAAGGCAAATGGGGAAGTTATCTCGTGGAAGTGCCTGGTGCCGGTGCATTGAAGGATAACAGACACCTCTACGAAGCAACCTATCTGGTTGTTGAGGGTCGCGGCACCACGGAAATTTGGATCGACGGCCAGGAGCGGCCAGAAATATTTGAATGGACTCGTGGATCGCTATTCGCCATCCCAATGAATACACACCACCGCATCGTCAATTCATCGGGAAGCCCGGCAATTTTGCTGGCCGGAACGACCGCACCAAACATTTTCAATCTGTTGCGTGACGAAGAGATTATATTTGGCTCTTCATTGCACATGAAGAAACGCTATGACCCAACGGGCAAAAGCTTTGAACCGTCAGAAGGGCTGCAACCTGACCCTGCCCGAGGGCTTGCAATGTGCCGAACAAACGTCGTCGCGGATGTTTTTACGACGGAACTCTATCTCGATAACCGGCGAACACCCGGCTATCGGCGGATGGAACCGCAAATGGCTGAGAACGTATTTTACCAATACATTGGCGAGCACCCTCCCGGACGATACTCACGCGCCTATTCCCCCGGTAATGCGGCCGCATTTATTTGCATTGGTGGCAAAGGATACTCCTATACATGGCCACAGGAGCTCGGGCCAACGCCATGGCAGGATGGACAGGGAGACAATGTACTGCGTCAGGAATACGAAGAACTCAGCATGATTTCTGCTGCCCCGATGGAAGGGGACTGGTTTCATCAGCACTTTTCTACAGGGACGAAACCATTGCGTTTATTGGGTTGGTATGGACCAAACAATCATCTTGCCCAACAAGCGGGCATACCAGGCGAAACTGTGGTGGACCCTGGCATGGTGGATATTTCCTATCCAGGGGGTGCGTCGATTCCATATTATCTTGAGGATCCTGCAGTACGCGGTTCATTTACCGATGCCATAGTGGCAGAGGGATCGAAGAACCATATGGAAGACAAGTTTTATGACAAGAATACGACATATTCCTTCGCCGGTGGTTAGACGCTAAGACTGTGTATGATGAGGAAGAAGGCGGCCGTGTCGTATTCGCCGAACCTAAACGCAATCTGCAGAGTGCCGAAAAAACTTCGCTGGTGAGCGTTGGTGTCGATATCGGCTCGTCAACATCCCATCTTGTCTTTTCACGGTTGCGAATGGAACAGCGCGACGGAAAATATGTCGCCGCGGAAAGGCAGGTGATCTACGACTCCGATATTCTTCTGACGCCGTACACTGATATGCATACGATTGATGCGGAGAAACTTGGCGACTATATCGCTGGTCAGTATCGATCAGCCCAGCTTACGCCTGAGGATATTGATACAGGTGCGTTAATCCTGACAGGGCTGGCTGTACGTCGGCAGAATGCGAGGGCAATAGGTGATTTATTCGCCGTTGAGACGGGGAAGTTTGTTTCGGTTTCGGCAGGAGACCGCATGGAAGCCGCTATGGCAGCATTCGGATCAGGCGCCGCCGATAATTCGCGAGAAGTTGGCGTCGCCGTTATGAATGTCGATATTGGTGGAGGAACCACAAAAATTGCCATTTGCGACCAAGGCAACATTGTCGCCCTCACTGCATTGGATATAGGTGCGCGTTTGATATCCTTCGACGACTCAGGGGTAGTTTTACGGGTCGAAGAAGGTGGAAAACTCTTTGCAAAAGCTGCCGGTATCGATCTCTCTCCTGGCAACACAATCTCTACCGAGGAATGTGAAAAAATCGCCGAATGCATGGCGGATCGATTGGAAGAAATAATAACGTTACAAAGTCCGACGCCCGAAACCGAAGCCCTGCATCGGTTGCCGCCAATTTCCTGGCGTGGTGACATTGATGCCCTCACCTTTTCTGGCGGCGTTTCTGAATTTATTTACGAATATGAAGAAAACGAATTCGGAGATCTTGGCCCCTATCTCGGGCACGCTATCCTTAGACGTGCCCAGTCCGCTGGATTTCGTGTTATGCCATCGGTGGAGAATATTAGGGCGACCGTCGTCGGCGCATCGCAATACACAATTCAACTTTCGGGCACGACAGTCTTCGTTTCCGATGAAGCTCTTCTTCCGCTTCGGAATATACCGGTGATTAAACCGCGACTGGTCCTCGAAGACGAAATAGACCACAACGCAATCACCGCTTCGACCGAACAAGCGTTGGAGCGACTTGATCAGTCTGCCGCAGATCAACCTGTTGCAATATGTTTCGACTGGATTGGTTCCGCCAGCTTTCAACGGGTTGATGGATTCCTTCGTGGAATAGCAAGCGCCTTATCAATGCATTTAGAAAAGGGGCACCCTCTCATTCTCGTCTGTGAGGGCGATATCGGTAAGACTTTCGGCATCCACGTCCGTGAAGAACTGAAATTAACCTGTCCTATAATCTCAATCGATGGAATTGCTCTGGAAGAATTCGACTATATCGATATCGGTGCTACCATCATCGCCTCCGGTGCAGTGCCCGTCGTGATAAAATCTTTATTGTTTCCGGCAACCACCGCACTTGGCCAGGAAGGAGCCGCATCGTGACATCAACTGAAGACAGCGACATTCCTAGTGCCACAAGAAACACTTGGATTCTGATCATCATCGGGATTGTCGCATTTATAGGCCTGCTTCAAATCCCGCCTATTCCACAGGATCCCGCATTTCATTTGTTTGCGGATATCAGAACATGTCTTGGAATATTGAACTTCGGAAACACTGTGTCGAATGCGGCATTTGCTCTGGTTGGTGCCTGGGGTCTCTGGACAGTTTTGGGTCCAACGGGTCAGAAGATTTTTCAAACCAAAAAAGAAAGCTGGCCCTATATCATTTTCTTTATTGGCGTTGCTTTGGTGAGTATCGGTTCCGCCTACTACCACTGGGCACCGAATAACGAACGCCTTTTCTGGGATCGACTTCCAATGACCGTGGCGTTTATGGGTTTTTTTACGGCCTTTATTACCGACCGGTTAAACCGCCCCAGCGCTATTTCATGGATGTTACCCACTCTTGTCGTTTTGGGTGCTGCCAGCCTCATCTATTGGTCCATCACTGAGGCGGACGGTCATGGCGATCTACGGTTCTACGGTTTCGTTCAATTTTTTCCGATTATTTTACTTCCGATCGTACTCATTTTGTTTCCCAAAGGCCACTATACGAGCGGTCTATATCTTTTATGGGTTATCCTCTGGTACGGAAGTGCGATGGGTCTTGAACAACTTGATCACTGGATTTACGACCTATCGCGAGGCGCAATTAGTGGTCACACGATCAAACATCTATTGGCTGCGGTCGCAGCTTTCGTCGTGATCCGCATGTTGCAAAACGTCGCTCGGCGAACAGCGGATATCCCCTAAATTTCTAATTCTCCTCATATCAGGAAGAATGCGAAGTTGTTTCATAAAAAAAGCGGCCCCTGGAAATCCAGGGGCCGCCTTCTTTAATTGGTCTGTCTTAAGACTTAGCTTCCGCTGCCAAAGACCAATGACCGGACGCGTGCAACAACTTCCGGAGATGTGTCTTTAAGAGCTTGAGCTACGATCTTCTGAATGGTTTCACCCTTACTGGCGATCAGACGAAGCTTACGTTTCTTCAGTTCTGCGGCGAACTTCGGATCTGCATTCATACTATCATACGCCGCACGGAGCGGTTTCTTTAGATAGTTAGCCGCTTTAGGCGGTAGGATCAGACCACGTCCAAGGGGACCAGCGGATGCCAGGAAAGAGGCCAACGGCTTGTCTTCTGGTTTTACAAGTTCCGTGAACATTGGAACGTCTGGAATATTCGGGTCCTTGAAGAAACCGTTCTGCAAGATTGGAAGAGCAAAAGGTTTCTTGCCCTTAAACCAATGAGGAACCTTTGAACTCCAGGCCAACCAGTTAGGCGCCGTGAAATCGACTTCGCCCTGCTCGATAGCGAAGATTGACCGGGAAGACCCTTTGTAACCGGTAACCATTTTCAGTTTCAGACCCAAAAGCTTTCCGGCCAATACACTGAAAATGTAGGTGCTAGAGTTCTTGCCGCTTGTCGAACCAATGGCGGGAATCTTGCGCATATCAAGAATATGTTTGATGCCCTTGTCGGCACGAATAACGATCACGGAGTTTGTCTGGTTAGACGAACCAAGCCAAAAGAAGTCATTTGCGTTGTAACGCATCTTTTTTGGACGCAAGACCTGGTTAATAACCGTGTTATCCAATGGAACCATCAGATTACGGCCTTGTTTCGGCGCAACATTGGCGAACCAGTTCATCGCCTTCGCACCGCCGGCACCCGGCATATACTGCATAATAAGATTAGGTTTGCCTGGAAGGTGGCGCCCTAAATGATTTGAGAAGCTGGAACCATATTTGTCATACGTTCCACCTGGACCATATGGAATGGTAATCGTAACAGTTTTGCCACTATAAAGTTTTGTTAGCTTTGCATTGTCCGCCAGTGCCGGCATTGCGGTCACGGAAGCGGCAAGCGCTAATGGTAATACATACTTATTCATAATACCTCCCGAAGTAGGGTTGTTGCTTCGCGCCATCGGCCAGCGCATTCGTGAAGCGGGTCGATAAAGAACCGATTCCCGCATATTCTATGATGTACTCGGCGTATTCAGCAAGGCCTCAAACGGGATAAGGTTGATATGTTTACGCATCGAAATTCCGGGCTGAATCGGCTGAAGTAAGTTTACTCACGAAGATTTGTGCTCAGATTCCCTGTGAATAGTTTGTCGAGCTCGCCCTAGCATACTTTCTGGACAGAGAAACTCAACTTTGTGCTGTCGCTGCGATCTATTCGAATAGTTCTATCGTCAGGTCGCCCATATTTCGGCTACCGATATCTGTTGCCGTTGGCTATCCTAATCATCTCTCATTCTTGTTCGTATGTTCGGCTTGAAATGCTCAAAAAAGCCTTCCTGGTTTTTCTATTCTTAAACCTAAATACCGTGGGCGTTATAACGCCGTCGTGGTCAGATAGCTCATCCCCCCTGCTTGCCGCATATTATGACCGGCAGATGGCGATCGTAAAAGGCATCACCTACGCCTGGCGCGGTAATGACACACCAAAACCGATAGAACACACCGCAATACAGGTGGGTGTTGGCGATGACAGCAATTACATTCTTTCTACCGATGGAATCCTTATTCGCTTTGACAACGACAATTTCGCAAAACCGCGAATTCTGAGAAAAGACATTTTGCGTTTCGCCGCTGGAGACAGCGGTGTTCTCGCCATCGACAACGGCCATCGATTGCTTTGGGTTGGCGCCGGTACGCGCCGAGCAAACCTGATTGCCAAGAATGTCCACGCCGCTGCTGTTGGCGACAGTGCCAACTACTACATCACAAAATCAGGTGATCTTTTCGTCAAAGGAAAAGCCCATCGCGGTCAGTATGGAGATGGCCGCCTTGTATCTACAGACCATTTCGTCAGAACGGCAACAAGCGTCGGCTACATTACGGCTCACACCGGACATGCAATACTTCTAAAAGGCAATGGCGATGTCTTCGGAACAGGTGGCAACATCTATGGTCCTGTCGGCAAGCATGGCATCGGCGACAAAGCCGTTCGCTGGAGCAAGATAGTTGGTAATGCTACGGCAATTGCCACTGGGTCGTCTCATACTGTCGCTATTTTAAAAGACAGCAAGCTTGTCGCTTGGGGTAGCGAATATGGCACTGACCCTAAACCAATTATGAACAACGTTGTAGCGGTCGCAGCCGGATCAAATGCCACGATAGCCCTTAAAACCGATGGCTCACTATGGCAATGGGACCGCGGTGAGAGACCCCGAAAAGTTCTTCCAAACTAGTTTGGCTATACCCTACCACCGATCTCAGGTGACTCCGGGTCATAGCGCAAGGCTCTAAAAATTTGTCTTATCTTGCCATCCCCCCGAATATTTTCGTGGGGGGAAATGAATTCCCATACGATATCCCCTTCGGGGGTCACTTCGAACAGACGACCGTGACGCCCTTCGCAAATTAAGGTGTTGCCGTTCGACAGTCGTTGCGCGCCACTGACACGCGGTGAAAAGAATGTATCAACTGGTTCACCTTTGTATTCCCAAACTACTTCGCGAGTATCAGGATTAATTTCAAGAACGCGGGAGAATTCAGGATCGACCTGCTCGCTGCCATTGGCAAAGATCGTGATGTTGCCATTTTCAAGCTGTCTGGGGTCATGTTGGCCGCCCCATTCGCGATCCTCCATCTCCCAAACCAGGTCTCCGGATTTGCGATCAATAAGCGCTATAAGATCGAGATCACGCCAGCTCAAAAGAATATTGCCATCTTTCTGAAGAAAGCACGTATTCGCATGCGCGTATTCATGCCGAGGACGATTGCTGCGAATGGGATATTTTTGTTCAGGAAAACGATCCTTCATACGCCATTCCCAAACAATTTCGCCGTCCGGATTAACCTCCCGCAGTAGATCGTAATAAACCCCGCCATCCTCATGTTCGCTGCCGGGAATTCCACCCAGGCAGGTTGCTTCTTCGGGCGGGATAAGCTCCCATGCAAGATACAGTGTATTGCCGTTGGGGCACCGGTTGAAATCGTGGTGCTGCAGGTGATCAGTGTGCTCCCATATGATTTCGCCGCCCCAATCCATTTCCAACAAACGGCCACCCTTTGGTGCGATCTTCGGTCCCTCCGGGGTTCGCTCCGTTACAAGAAGATTTCCGTTGGGTAGCAGCTGTCCGTAATTCCCCAACTTGCCAGGCAGGTCCCATTTGTGAACCTCCTCGCCGTCCATGTTGATTAAAAATACTTCACTGCCGCCTGACGGCGCAAAAATCGTAAATCCCGGACAAGCGCGGGAGGGGTCATATTCAGTTATCCCAAATTTATAAGGACGCATTTTATTTTCCTTCGCGCGGCTGAACTTCGATTCTTTTACCCAACAACTGATTGGTAACGTGGAGTTTTATATATAATCAAACAATCCTAATACCGCCCGCGCCGCTGAGAAGGCTTGATCGTCCTGATCGGCAAAACCCATAATCTGAAGCCCTAATGGTAATCCTTCTGCCTCGAGTACTGGCAATGAATATGACGGGGTTCCAAGTACTGACGACGGTACTGCGAAAACAGCATCTCCTGTCCAACCCAAACCAATAGGTGCTGGGCCAGGAGCTGATAAGGTTACACAAGCATCAAACTCACTTTGAAGTGCATCATACGATGACCGCAATTGCCTGCGCTTGAGAACCAAAGCCTGATACTCCTCAAGTGTCATGGCTTGCGCTTCGATTAATCTTTCTTGTGCCTGAGGACTTAGTCCGTTTACGTCCATGTCGCGGGCATAAGTATTAAGCGGCCAGCGAAAGTCCCAATTATTCAGTCCACCCGAAAGAGCGACGGCACCCCCCAGTGATTCTTCCAATGCAGCAACACTTTCACTGGTATCGCGATCAACAATTTCGACACCAGCTTCTTCCAATGCCATTTGCGCGTTCTCCAAGGCCCGTTTTGCATCATCGACCGTGCGATCCCAACCTTCGGTCCTCAAGAGTGCCAGCCGTTTCGGCATTGCCGCATCTGGTGCTTCGAGTGGCCCAGACACACCCATAAACCCAGGGTCACCACCTACTCGCTCAGTAATCGCGCGCGCAATCTCCCAGGTTTCCTCCAATGTGGCCGCAAAGGTACTGGTACTGCTTTGGCTAATGGTATCGAAACTACCACCCCGATTAATGCCGCCGAAGCTTGGCTTGAACGCAAACACCCCGCAAAAACTCGCAGGGCGAATAGTCGAACCCAACCCCTGCGTACCGAGGCCGCCGGGGAGCATACCTGCCGCGACAGAGGCGGCCGTACCGCTGCTCGATCCGCCGGGCGTGCGGGTCAAATCCCAGGGGTTTTTCGTTCCTCGAGCTGGTTGCGCTGCAAACTCGGTGGTCACCGCTTTGGCATATATCACGGCCCCTGCTTCGCGAAGGCCCGCGACTGCTGCACAATCCCGCGTTCCCTGCCAGCCCACAAATAGATCGGAGCCTTGCTGGGTTGGCATCCCAACAGTTTCCATAATGTCCTTAATACAGAGAGGCATGCCATCGATCAGTGAAAGCATATCGCCTGATTTCCAGCGTTTATCTGACTCTGCAGCCGCGGCTTTGGCCCCCTCTTCATCTGTTGCAACAAAAGCGCCAATGTCTCCTTCTAACGAATTGATCGTATCGAGGCATTCCTCGAGGAATGCGCTGGGGCTTGAAGTGCCATTGGCAAATGCCGAATGCATCGCTCGATATGATTTTTTAATTGGTGTCATAGCTTGCTCCCCTGATTTCAAATCATTGTGACGCCAAAGGCTTTATTTTGAAAAGGGTGCTGCTCATATTGACCAAACTTAAATTCATCGCCACGCTCACTAAAAAATACCAAGGGCCCAGGGAAATTATTTATGACAAACAATTGGACAGCGGCGTGGAGCGCTTCGGCACAGGGCCCATTTCCGCATGGACGCGAAACCGCGCAACCTGATCTCTCCGATCTTTTCCCCCAACCTGACTTTGATTGCCGGGATCAGTCCTTTCGGATGATCGTGCGCCCGGATGTCTGGGGAACCGAAGCCCGCATCCGCCTTTCGAACGCACACGGCTCCAAGCCAATTACATTTGGTGGCATCTGTGTCGGCATGCAGGCGATAAGCAGTGCGCTTATGCCGCATACGAACCGGAAAATCACTTTTGGCGGAAAAGACAGCACTACGATTGAAGCTGGCGCATGGGCGGTAAGTGACGCCATCGCACTCGACTTCATCCGCGACATAAATGACCCCCTACTCACCGGCAAAACACTTGCCGTGAGCTTCAGCGTAAACGGGGAAAGCGGTCCTATGACCTATCACGCTAAAGCCCTGCAAACTTCCTATCTGTCGGAACGCGGGGCCGGTTCACTCGGTGACTCGGAAGATGAAATGGATTTTCCATACTCGACGACGTCATGGTTTTTCCTTGATGCACTCGACATGAATATGGCCGAACCAACCAGAGTCGTCGTCGCCTTCGGTGATTCCATTTCCGATGGCTCCGGTTCTACGATCAACGGTTACGACCGGTGGCCAGATGTGGTGGCGCGTCGACTCCACGCGAAGTACGGAAATTCGGTTTCACTGGTCAATCGCGGCAATCAAATCCTCGGACCTCCTGACGGCACACCAGTAGAAGAAAGGCTTGGTGGGATATCAGCGCATGAGAGGATGGAACGCGATGTGATTTCCATGGCTGGCGTTAGCACGGTGATCTGGCTCGAAGGCATCAACGATCTTGGGTTTAGCGATGCCACCGCAGAGGACATCATCAACGGCATCAAAAAAGGCGTCACTCGTTTACGGGGTGCCATTCCTGGCGTGCGGATAATCGGTGCCACCCTGACGACGGCGCTCAACGCCACCACCTCGGGTCATGGGCGCCAATCGGTCGATGACCATCGCCGGGTGTTTAACGAGTTTGTCCGCAACACCGATATTTATGACGGGATTATTGATTTCGACGCTGCAACATTTGATCAGGCGACAGGGGAGTTGATGCCCGAAATGTGTCCCAACTCATCCATCGGGGGGCCCGGCGACAAGCTGCACCCCAACCGTATCGGGTATCAAGCGATGGCGTCGGCCGTCGATATCGACATGCTGGTAGGAGATTAGAGCCAATGACAAAGTTCACCGGTGATATCGGTCTGCAATTCACCATCCACATCGCCAATCAGTACACCGTTCCAGAGATTGTCGAGCTTACGCAGGTCGCGCATGACCAGGGATTCGACCAGGTCTGGGTGAACGACAATCTGTGTCACAGAAACATATTCGTCGTCCTCGCGGCGATGGCGGCGAAAGTCCCGATCAAACTGGGCACTGCCATCCTTGTCCCCTACTTCCGAAATCCTGTTGATCTCGCCGATAGCATGGCGGCGCTTACCGAGCTAACCGAGGGACGCGAATTGAGTATCGGTATCGCACGCGGCGCTCACGCCATAGCCGGCAAACAAACGACGCCTGCGAAACCATTGGCAACGGTGCGCGAAACGGTCTCCTCCGTTAAAGCACTCCTGGCAGGCGAAACTATTTCTTTCGCTGATTATCCTGCAGTCGCTTCTTACTTTAATATGAACCCTGACTGGCCCTTCAAACTCGAATTCGAAACCAAAGCACCAGTGCGGTTCTATACCGGCGGTAACGGACCCAGAATTATGCGGATCGCAGCCCGTATCATGGATGGCATTCTGATCGGCGGCTATTACATCCCGCTGGTTCGGATTGGCCGCATTGCCAAGATGCTGGAGGAACCCCGGGCGCTCGCCGCAGAAGTGCAACCGGATACACCCCAATACGATACCTGCGAGCTTAACGTCTCAATTTCTCACGACCGAAATGCGGCCTATCAGTTCGCCAAACCCTATGTCAGCCATATGATTGTGTCGCTGAAAGAGATGGGCTTTACCGACGATGATTTCCGCACAAACTTCATTGATCCAAAACTTGTCACTTTACTCGAAGGGGCCTTTGCGAATGGCGCCACTGTCCAGGAAGCCGCTGAGCTGGTTCCGGACGAAGCCGTTAAAAGCTGTTTCGTCGTCGGTGAACCCGAAGAATGCAAGGATCAGATACTTGAGCTGATGGAGCACGCCGAAAATCTCAACTTCGGTCAGGTCAGTCTGGCGAAGCTAGGTCCGGATTATAAAGAGGCCATGACCCTCTTGCGGCAGGACGTTCTTACGGATTGAATTGATAAAAAGTAATTTTTTGAGGTAACCGATGGGACATTTACTGAACGGCGAATGGAGTTTCGAGGATCGTCTGTCCGAAACCGAAACGGGGCTATACATCAAGAAACCATCGCAATTTCGCAACTGGATCACCAATGACGGCTCATCCGACTATCCCGCCGAGGCCGGTCGTTATGTTCTGTATTCTTCCATCGCCTGCCCCTGGGCACACCGGACAGCGATTTACCGGGTTCTCAAAAAGCTTGAGGACGCTATTCCGCTGATCAATACCGAACAATCGGAAGCCGATCAGGGATGGGCCTTTGTCGACGGACCACACGCCGTCCCCGGTACCGACAAAACTGTAAACTTCCTGCACGAGATTTATGCGCTGGGCGATCCCGGATGTACCACACGGATCACCGTGCCAATGTTGTGGGATAGCAAGACCTGCACGGTCGTCAGCAACGAGTCGTCCGAGATTATCCGCATGTTCAACGCTGCGTTCGATGGCATCGTAGAAGCGACGCCAGATTATTACCCCGATGCTCTTAGCGCGCAGATCGATGCAATGAATGAAAAAATCCTCAGCGGTATCAATAATGGCGTGAACGGAAGCGGCCGATCGACCACACAGGACGCTTATGACCAGTCCGTCGAACTCTTGTTCAATACGCTGGATGAAATGGAAGCGCTATTGGCTGACCAACGTTATCTTTGCGGTGATACCCAAACAGAGGCCGACTGGAGGCTCTATCCCAACCTGATCCGGTTCGATCCGATTTATTATGTCGGATACAAATGCAATCTGCGGCACCTCGAGGATTACCCAAATCTCTCCAACTATCTGCGCGACCTGTATCAGACACCGGGAATCGATAGCGTTAGTGATGTCGAGTCGATGAAGCGGCAAACCTTCAGCGAGGCCGGCCCTATCAGCGCCAATGGCATTGTACCGCGCGGACCAGTGGTTGACCTGACCCGGCCACATGACCGCGACCGGTTTTCCAAAGCGGCTTAAAAATTTACTCGATTACGGTTCCGTCGGGGCGGATGTGATCTTCCCAGACATGGTTGTCCGTATAGCCAAGGAGTTCTCGCGCTTTCTCCGTATTGAGACCACTCCAATACGTCTCCACGCCATATTTGATTGTTGTGCCGGGTAAATATTTCTCAACCAGCTCATTTGTTGGTGTCGGAAATCGGCTATTGGTGGCGGCGATATTGAATGCCTCATGCCCATTGATATCGGCTTCAACCGCCAGCTTGCAGGAAACCGCGGCATCGCGCACATCGACATAGCTCCAGAATGTTCCGAGCCGTGCGCCTGGATCCTCCCAGCGTTTTGACAGGCTTTCATAGGTGAGATCGAAATTTACACCGGCGAGCCGCAAACTCACCACAGACATATCGAACATACCGACATAAGAGTCCGCAATCTGCTCGCCGAATACTTTGGAGAAGGCGTAGGGATCTTTGGGTGTTAGCGGGTGTTCTTCATCCAGCGGCAGGTAATCCGGGTTCCAGATTTCGGGTGCATAAGTAAAGCCGTAGGCCGCGATGCTGGAGGCATGCACGATACGTTTTACGCCCATGTCGCCAGCCGCCTTAAAGACGTTATATGTCGCGGACATATTGTTGCGAAACACTTCGGCATCGGCCGCCATGAATGGTGCCTGATGCGCCGCAAGATGCACCACGGCATCGGCACCCTTACAGGCCTCGTAGAGATCACCGGTCTGAGTTAAATCCGCGACCCAGCTTTCGCAGATACGGTCGCGCGACGGCACGACATCGAGATTGAGCACCTCATATCCGCCATCGAGCAGGGTCTGAACGGTCCAGCGGCCGAGATTGCCGCAGCCGCCGGTAACAACAATCTTGCCTTTGCTCATATGTTGGGCCGCACACCGACGAATGAGTCGAGTTTAACCAGCCCTTCGGCATTTTCTTCGAGAACCATTGCCTTGGGTTCCTTGCCGTCGGCGGTATCGGATATCGCGTTGCGGACCATCTTTCGCAGCATGATCACCCCGCGATCCGATGTACCGAGATGTTCGCGCCGTTCACCGAGCAGCTTCTGGGTTCCCTGGGTGACGATATCCTCGGCGCGCACATTGCCACGGAATGGCATCAACGGACGCTTGTCATAGGGTTTGCGATCATCTTCAGGAATCTCGCGCTTGCGCATTTCCTTGAGGTGCTGGAAGAAATTATCGTCCGGCCCAGTATAGTAATCGACCGTAAACATCATGAAGTTGTCGTCGTCATTCGGCGTCAGGAACATGAAATGTTCGAAATCCGATCCCTTGTTGACCAGCTTCTGCGGGTCTTCCTTGCCATGCACAAACTCAGTATCGCCGACCTGTAAGATGCTCGGGAAACCAAGGCTCATCTCATCAACCACAATCCCGTCCCCGTCGACTGCCGGTTTCGACATCACGATCTTCATGCCGTAGGGCGTTTCAACCGGCTCAAAACTCGGCGGATCATCGGCGCTAAAGAACCGATCACCCCAGGTCTGATCGCCATAGGCGCTGGTGCCGTGCAGAATCCACACATGCACCGGATCGGCACTGTTTTCATAGAAGTTGAACCAGTTGTAATCGAAATGGCGTGTCGGCTCGATCTGACGTATGCCGCCGTGATCGATCAGCGGCGAATAGTTGGGCAATGGCGGCGGGTTATCCTGGTCGGGCCCCATATAGGCAAAGATCAGTCCGCCCAGCTCGCGCACCGGATAGGAGACATGCCGAACCTTGGCGCAAAACGATTTGCCGTTTACTTCCGACGGCTGCTCAAGACACTTGCCGTTCACATCAAACAGCCAGCCATGATACGGACAGCGAATACCGGCATTCTCGATATCGCCATATTCGAGTGAGGCCCCGCGATGCGCACAATGCTCACCAATCAGCCCGATGCGTCCCTCGCCATCGCGAAACAGAACAAGCTCTTCGCCCAGCACCTTGACCGCCTGCGGGATATCGTAGAGCTCGTCAATGGCACCGACCGCCATCCAGTAACGGCGCAGCCACTCACCGCCCGGCGTTCCGGGCCCGACACGGGGGATATCTGCATTTGTTATCGACATCGTACCACCAGCCTAATCTATTACACCGACATCGCGATAGACCGTTCGCATCGCCTCGATTGCATCCTCCGGCAAGGGCGCGGTTTCCCAGCGCGGAAAGCGTTTGACCGGGAGGCCGCGTATCCGGAAGGTCTCAGCGATCGTCCCCCGCCCGTGTTTCTTCTGGGTCGAGATGAACATCTGGGTGATCTGCGTAACCTTGGTCTGAAGCTCTGCCGCCTTGGCGTAATCCTCGGAATCCAGCGCCTCGAACAACGCCACGGTGAGCTCCGGCACCGAGCTGGTCGGCGGGTTGATCATGCCGGCGATACCAAACGGCACCAGCCCGAAAATATCGGCATTGCCAGTAAACACTGACACATCATCGGGGAACAGCTTGACGTAATCCTCCATCGCGCCATCGCCATAAGCGACTTTCATGCCGCGAATGGTCGGCACTTCTTTTTTAAGGGTGACACCGAAATCCGGAGTGATCGAGATGCCGCAATATTTCGGGTTCTCATAAATATAGATCGGCAGCGGACAGGCCTCCGCTACTTTTCGGAAATGCTCGAGGATCGCCGATTGCGGCGCATCGCAATAATAATACGGCGGGATCACACCAATTCCCGCAGCCCCGATATCGTTCGCATGCTTGGCAAGCTCGACGGTGGTTGGCGTATCGGCGCAACCGACATGGATGATCACCGGCGTGCGCCCGGCAGCCTGATCCATCACGATCTCGGCAACCGATTTACGCTCGCTTTCTGAGAGTGCCGGCCCCTGTCCCGAGGAGCCCAGCGCGAACAGCCCATGCACCTTGGCGCGGAAATAGAAATCGACCAGTTGGCGCAGCGTGTCCTCATCGACCGAGCTGTCTTCATGAAACGGCGTGATCACCGGAATCAGGACGCCTCTGTACATTTGCCTCACCCGTTTATTGGCAGTTCACGCGCAGCAATGCGGCTGCGCGTGGGGTTTGGAGACACTATGTACTGGAAAACAGCGGTTTAGGAAAGATTGGAGCGAACAGATCACGAAAGGAATAAATTAGATAGCTCTTTCAACCGTTCCGGTTAATCCCATAACATGGAACGTGCGATTGCACGGTAACCAAATGGACGAGATCGAAATGGATCCGCAAGTATTTCATCAGAGAGCCCAAAAACTGGGAGACGACGTTCGCAAGGTTACGATTTCCGTCTCAACGATTTTTCTTGGTTTTATGGTGGTACTACTAACCCAAAAAACAGAACCAAAACTCGATCTCGTAGAACTGATCGCGGTGACACTCTCCATCTTCTGTTTTGGTATATCTGTTCTCGCTGGCTTGCGGTCATGGGCACTCAGCAGTGCAACAGCCTATAATCAAGCCAAAGAAATCGAAGCCGTCGCAAACAAGAAAACCAAACTCGCTGAAGGCTTCCGGCAGACAAGAAAAAAGGCTTCAGCGAAACGACTCTTTTATATGATGGCTGTGAATATCTCTTTCTCCGCCGGTATCGTCTTCTCAATGGCACTTCTGGTTTACCGCATCTGGAGACTCGCGGGATAAGGCAATAGATTTACCGTCACTCCGCCGCGGCGGCGCCTGCTTTTGAGCCTTCGAGTTTAAAGCCGCGATAGTTGTCGGCAACGATGTCTTCGCAAATCTTTCTGTAAGTCCCGACGCCGCCGATATAGGGCATGAACAGGCGCGGTTTGCCAGGAATATTAGCGCCCATATACCAGCTGTTGGCCTTGGGAAAGAGCGTCTGGTTGGCAACGTCCTGCACATGATCAACCCAGTCGTCCTCGGCCTTGCGGTCAGGCTCCATTGTGGCGATAGCGTTATCGCGAAGATGCACCAACGTATCGGAGACCAGCTCCACATGCTGTTCGATTGAGGACAACATATTGCTTTTGACCGACGGGCTGCCGGGCCCGGTGATCGTATACATGTTGGGAAACCCTTCGCACATCAGCCCGAGGTAAGTCCGGGGTCCCGCTTCCCACTTCTTCTTCAGCGTCTGCCCGGCGCGCCCGCGTATATCGACACGCAATAGCGTGCCGGTCATGGCATCGAAACCGGTGGCAAAGACAATGCTGTCAAACGCGAATGATCGCCCGCCGGTTTCCAGCCCGGTTACGGTAAGCCGGTCAATCGGCGTGTCGGCGATATCGATAAGATCGACATTTTCGCGGTTATAGGTCTCGTAATAATCGGTATCGAGGCATAGCCGTTTGGTGCCGATGGGATAGGTCTTGGGCGCCAGCAGGTCGGCCTTCGCCGGATCCTTGACCGTCTCGGCGATGCGCCGCCGCACCCAGGCCGCCGCCGTCTCATTGGCGTCATTGCTTGTCAGCAAATCGTTATAGGATTTGAGCAGCGTCATGCCGCCCGCCGCCCAGCGCTCGCGATAGGCTTCCTCGCGCTCGGCATCAGTGACATCGAGCGCCGATATATCCATCGGCGCGACACTGCGCAGGCTGCCGCTTGGCGAATAGCGCATCTGGGCGCGCCGTTCGGCATAGTTGTCCTTCCAAATCCGCTCGTATTCTTCGGTCATCGGCACGTTGCGCGCCGGAACCGTCCAGTGTGGCGTACGCTGAAAGACTGTGAGGTGAGCGGCCTCCTCAGCAATCACCGGAATGGACTGGATACCGGACGAGCCGGTGCCGATAACGCCAACATGCTGACCGGCGAAATCAACCTTCTCATGCGGCCAGGCGCCGGTGTGATAGGTATTGCCCTTGAAATCGTCGATGCCGGGAATGTCCGGCATGTTGGCGGTCGAGATGCAGCCCGTCGCCATGATGAAATACTGTGATAAGACCGTCTCGCCAGCGTCAGTACTGATTGTCCAGCGATTGGCGTCGCTGAGGTAATGAGCCGAGGTAACCGATGTCTCAAAGGTGATGTCCTTGCGGAGGTCGTGCTTATCGGCGACATGCCCGATATAGCGAAGAATGTCCGGCTGGGCTGAGTATTTTTCCGGCCAGGTCCATTCCTGCTGCAACTCCTCATCGAATGAGTAGGAATATTGCATGCTCTCAACATCGCAGCGCGCACCAGGATAGCGGTTCCAGAACCAGGTGCCGCCGACATCCCCGCCGCGTTCAAACACACGAGTCGAAAATCCGTGCCAGCGCAGCAAATACAACAGGTACAGCCCGGAAAACCCGGCACCAACGATAACGGCGTCTACTGAACTGGTTTTAGCCATCCAATGCTCCTACACCTCCGATTTAGCGAAGCATGAGGCATGCGAATATGCAAGTTCAGCCCTCTATACCGCGGGCGGCTGGGTGACGATCTGATCGTAGGCGTAGCGCTGTTTCAGCGTGCCGAAATGCTCGAACACATCCTGCACGACGCCAATTGCTTCCGGCGTAATCTCGATATGCGGGCTCCAGCAGCCGAGTTTCTGATAGGTCGCGATGCATGTCGCCAGAACCGCTTCATCAATTTCGGGAAAGAGCGGGCTTTGATTGGCGGCGATCTCAGCGGCGGACGTCTCATTCATATAAACCCGTGCCTTTTTGTAGGCGCGCGTGAACGCCTTAGCGGTATCGGTTTCTAGCCATTCGCGCGTCGCAGCCACGCTTGAAAACGCATTAGGGCCGATCAATGGACCGGATTGCGTAACGATGTGGCCAACGCCGTCGGCTTCGAGCTGTTGGGGAAATGGTCCCTGTTGCAGAACATAGGCACCCGTTCCATCACGAAAAGCCTGATCCATTGCCGCGACACCACCAACATTGAGCGGCTTGATTTTGGAGAAATCGATCCCCGCCTTGTGACAGGCATACATAAACATCGCCAGTGGCTGGCCGCCAGCAAACAGGACAATCTCAGCGCCTTCGAGTTTATCCCAGGTGAAGCTGTCGTCCTTTTCACGTCCGACCAGGAAGAATCCGTCCATCTCATTGATCTGGGCAAAATGACAGGCCACCGGCACCTCGCCTTTGCCCAGCGAAGAAAAGGCCTGACTGGGTGCCGTTTGGATGACCTGTGCGTTGCCTTCTTCCAGCGTCTGCACGGCTGAGACGCCTGGTGGCGAGATTGACCACGAAGCATCGATCCCCTCGTCTTTTAGGAACCCTGCCGAAAAGACCGCAATGAGCGGCGAATAAAAGGCTGAAAACAGGGTGAACTGGATTTCGATCTTTTCCATCGGGTACTCCGCAGATTTTGATATGCCCGCACCGTAGCGTTCCGGCACGATGCTGCCTAGCCCCGCCAAACCGCCTCTTGCCTATTTAGGCAAGTCCGCCGAGGTTGGTTGGAAGCGAACAGAGATCAGGACAGCCCGGCATGGCCGACAAAACGCAACAAGCGATCAACGAACGTGCAAGGAAAGCTGCAGAAACAGTCGTGGAACGCCTCGATCTCGACGTCGATGAAATTGAATTCCTGGCATCCAAGGGCAACGTGCTGTTTCTGCTGCACCCGCTTGAGATCGTCGCGCGGGTTTCTGGTCAGGCCGCCCGATTGACGTCACATGTGGAAGCGCGAACGCGGGAGTTTGAAGTCGCGCGATACCTCGCCAGCACCAATGCACCGGTTGCGCCACCGTCGAATGCTGTCGAGCCAAGACCGCATACGGAGAACGGCCTTGTTGTCACGTTCTGGGACTATGTCGAAGACAGCGACATCGAAAACTTTGAGGCGAAAGCGATCTCGGCACTACAGGATTGCCATAAACGCCTCGCGGGCTATGACGGCGACCTGCCCTTTCTTCAGGGCTATGAAGACGGAAAGCGTTTGTTTCTTATACTCTGGCGCGACAATGCGCTGAGTTCGGGCAAAGCCGGAAACATCGTCCAGCGCATTGCAGCACTCGATAAAGAGATCGCCGAAGTAAAAGGCGGCGATAGTGCGCTGATTGTCCCGCTCCATGGCGATGCGCATCCCGGCAACACGCTCTGCACTCCAGACGGAGAGGTATTATGGAATGACTGGGAGGATACGTGCTGCGGTCCAATCGAATGGGATTATGCCTGCCTGGTGGTTGATTTTCGTGAAAACCCGCAGCATCGCCCGGCACTCGGATTGCTCGAAACAGCGATGGCGGAGACCGTCGACCCAGACCGGCTTGATCTGATGATCCGGGCGCGGGAACTCCAACTCGATATGTGGGACGAAACTGCTGAGGCTCTGTAGACGCGGGGTTCAGCAGCCCCCTACTATGCTGATCGACAAAACCTTAGGGAACGTTTGATGAGCCAGAATATCGGCTTCGTAGGATGCGACTTTCAAAGATCGCCTGCCGATGATGGCTCTACCGGTGGCGCGGCGCACGATCATACCCATCGTCAGGAAGTCTCAATCAACGGAACCCGTATAACCACCGTCGATATTCATGCCCATTGCGCCGTTCCCGAAGCTCTCGCCGTGCTTGGCAAAGAGTGCGAGAAGGAAACACTGCTGATGCAAGATACATCCGAGCGAATTGCCGCCATGGATGCGCAGGGAATAGATGTCGCTGCCCTCAGCATTAACCCTTACTGGTATCATGCCGAGCGCGACGAAGCGGCGGAACTCATCTGCATCCAAAATGAAGGCCTCGCTGAGATTTGTGGCGCTAATCCCGAGCGCTTTGTCGCCTTTGCAACCATTGCCCTTCAGCATCCCGAGCTCGCAGTAGAGCAAATTGAATACGGTGTGAAAAATCTCGGCCTGAAAGGTGTCAGCATCGGCTGCTATGTCGATGGCGATGAAGTTTCCGACCCGCGGTTTGACCCTGTCTGGGCGAAATGTGAGGCGCTCGACCTCCTTGTCTTCATGCATCCAAGGGGTACGCCGGATATGGTCTCTGGCGACAGGTTTTCGGGCGGTGGTGTTCTGGCTAATACTATCGGTAATCCGCTCGAGACTACGGTTGCGTTATCGCATCTGATCTTCGAGGGCACGCTCGACCGGCATCCAGGTCTCAAGATTTGCGCCGTGCATGGTGGCGGCTATTTTGCGTCCTACGCCCATCGCTCCGACGCCGTGATCCGCACGTTCCCCGACCGCGCCAAGCCGTTGCCCAAGAAAAACCCAACGGATTATCTCAAGGGTGGCCAACTTTACTTCGATACCATTGTATTCGACCCGGACGCCCTTAATTATCTGATCACGCAAACCGGTGTTGATAAGGTCATGTCATGGTCGGCACCGACTACCCCTATGGCTGGACGAGCACGGAGGTTGAGCTGGTGATGAACACACCTGGCCTCAGCGATGAAGACCGCATCGCAATTCTCGGCGGCACAGCTGCGAAACTATTGAAGCTGGACGAGTAAAGAAAATCCGATGAACGGTTTTATTCAGTATCTCAGTGACATCTGGACGTTCAACATGACCCTCGCGGCACTTGTTGCGCTGCCGGCGGGAGTTATTCAAGGCTATGCCGGATTTGGCGGCGCGCTGGTTTCGGTACCCTTCTTTGCCATTTTGTTTGGCCCTGTCTATGGCTTTGCAATGGTGCTCGTTGTCATGTTTCTGATACAAGCAACACTTTCTCCTAAAGCATTTGCCCATGCCGACTGGAAAGAGATCACGCCGCTCGCCGGTGCCAACGCGATCACGTTAAGCCTCGGCATCCTGTTTCTGGTTTCGGCTGACCCGACTTTTATCAAAAAGGGCATGGCAATATTCGTGCTGGCGATTACGCTGTTTATGATGTCTGGCTGGAAATATACCGGCACAAAGCGAACTCAAGTCGGCGTCGCAACCGGTGCTGTCGCTGGCGGTATTACTGGCGGGTTTGGTGTCCCCGCCTTCCCGCTCAGCGCGCTTTATTTTCATACCTCGCAATCGGCCACGCCGACCATAAGGGCAAACGTCCTCATTGCCCTCATCTGCAACCTGATTGTTGGCATCGTGGGGCTGGCCATACAGGGGATATATGACCAGACACTGGTCGTACGCACACTCCTCGTCGCGCCAATTTTTATCGGCGGCGCATTTATTGGTCAGTATCTGTTCAGTGTTGCGCCAGTTGAATGGTTCCGGCGGGTTACTTATTGCATTCTGATTTTAAGCTCAGTGACGCTTCTGCTTGCTTAAGGTACCGGTACTGTTGGCCTAGCGGCACTTATCAAGTTTTGGAATTTGTCTGTGGCCTGGAATATACCAAAAAGGTTCCACATAGCGTTAACGCCAACCCCAAAACGGCCAAACCGGTCCATTGAAATCCCTCAAACCAGGTTGATACCAGCATCGCAACGATTGGAAACAGAACTGTTGAATATGCGGCCCGCGCTGGCCCCACTCGATTGACCAGGCTTAAATAAGTGACGAACCCGAGAACCGTCGCAATCACCGACAAATAGGCGAGCGACCACAAATAAACCGGATCATTCGGAACAGTAAACGGTAATCCCAAGGCGAGGCAAATTACGAGGCTGATGATCGTGCCATAGATCATTCCATAGGCGATTACGCTTGGCAGATCATGTTTCTGAGACAATCGGACGGAGAATATATTTCCAAGTGAAAACAGATATGTCCCCAAGAAGGGCAGAAAAATAAGGGCTCCCACCGTAGAGAATTCCGTAGCTGAAATACTTCCCCAAAAGAGAGATAGAAGTCCTGCAACGCCAAAAATCGCGCCGAGTACGACACGCCCGCCGAGTGCTTCGCCAAAGAAAAGGCGTTGGTTGAATGCCGCCATAATCGCGGCAGTGGCAAATACGACCGATAGCACACCGGTCGCGATAAACTCTGCCGAAACATAAAAGCAGTAATAGTTCATGCTAAAGATGCAAAACCCCAAAGCAAAAAGCTTTCCGTGTTGTTTCAGAGGAATTGATTGTAGGCGCCTTGTGACGGCCAAATAGCCGACCACAAGACCAGCGGACAACAGAAATCGATAGACAACCGAGACGAGCGGCGGGACTTCGCCAAGCTGCAGCCCCATCGGATACCAGGACAATCCCCAGCTAATGACAACGACAACGAGCAAAAGTACCGAAATGCCGTCCTTCATTTTATCTGACCGTAAGCCTCTCTAGACCTGTTGTGTTGGGATTTATTAAGCTGTTCAGGATCGCTCACGTGGCATCGCGTATAACAATTCCATCTTCAAGCAAATTAAAGACTGGAAAAATGCGCAGGTTCAGACCGCCCTGCCATTTTTAAAAGTAACTTCGTCCAGAAGGACGCCGCGATCATCATAGATCGTCCAAGGTCCGTCTTTAAGGCCATTCTTGAAGTTGCCTTTTTTAAAGACCTGTCCATTATCGTAATACATCAGGATTTCGCCCTCGGGCCGACCGTTTTTAAACATACCCTCATAATGAAGCTGACCATTGGGGTAATATTGCGACCAGGGGCCGTCGAGCACACCGTCGTTATAGGTCATCTTCTTATACATCTGACCGTTCATGTAATATTTTACGCCGTCTTCCTCTACGGGCGGATTATTTGGGTCGGTTCTATCGGCCATAGCTCGAAATCCGGTAACGAATAATTACGGTGGGGGATTGTCTGGTGCCAAAAGCCATTTGGCAAGTAGACAGCACCGGAAACATGTTTAAAGCCGATTCTCCTCAAAAATGAGCGTTACCGAAGAACAAGTCTCGTTATTCAGTGATTACTGAGATCACAACGTCGATAGCCAATTAATATGAAATCGCAGACCCTGGGTCACCCTAGTTTAAGTTGCGATTGAGAATGATTTGCATTCGCAAATTAGTTTGGTTAATCTTGCCAGATTGCAGGTATCAGTTCTTAAAGGGAGCCTAGGGTGACAAATTCTCCGCCCAAAAACGGCGTTTTTTGTAGTCAGGCATTCGTAGTGTCTGTTGGCGTTTTCCTTTGTTCATTTCCAGCATCCGCCCATTTACCCCAGGAATTCGAACCTGGAATGTCACATGTATTGTTGTCTCTAGATCACATTCTGGCGTTCCTGGTTATTGGGATGGTTGCAACTGCGGTCATTTATTTTAGGCGTCCGCAATCCATTTTCTTTGGAAACGCCATTCTCCTGTCGTACTTGGGATTTGAAGCAATTTGGCATGGGCTCAAAACAGAAGTTTTATTTGGCCTGGAAGTTGCGTTGTCCGGAGCGTTAATCGCCTTCGCATCCTCTCAACTGATTTTTCTTTTCAGAAAACACGCAAACAAACAAAG
Source organism: Rhodospirillaceae bacterium (assembly GCA_002720855.1). GTDB lineage: Bacteria > Pseudomonadota > Alphaproteobacteria > MPNO01 > UBA2964 > UBA2964. The sequence continues at coordinate 97,574 of PBIN01000001.1, forward strand.
GCGTGGAAACCAGACAAATATGTCGCCGTCGACGAAATGAGCTGGGACTGAACGGTTACCTGACAACCCGAAAATCAAACTATGAAACTCACAATTACGGAATGGATAAGCCAACATGATCTATGAAGCCCTTAAACTTGCAGATGCTCACCTCAACATCCCTGCCGCCAGCGCCCATTGCGATATTCCCTGCAAAATATATGACCCATCTACGGCAATCATCGCTGCATTATCTGTCGTGCGCCTTCTCGACATCATGGCAGAGGCCGCAGAAAGCGGTGATTCAGGTTCAATCGAACGGGCCAATACTCTCGCGAGATGCGTACAACGGAAAGAAGAGGAAGCCGAGAAGGTAAAACATGAGGTCCGTATAATATGGGGCGATTATTTCAAAGCACCCCAGTTTGAAGCCCATCCAAATATTCACGATCTGACGCATCAGATCATGTTGAAAGGAAGCGCCTGCAAACAAGGGGCGAATCGTTCAGATGCTGAAGAGCTGGTTGAACTGGTTAACCAGTTTGCGGAGATTTTCTGGGATACAAAGGATATCAAGACTTCCAGAAAAACCGCGCCCTATCCACCCTCCATGCCGGTTGTATATCCCGAACTCTAGTCAGTACGGTAAATGTTCGGTTGGAGCATATTTCGGGTCCATGGTGATAGCATGGTCCCGACGCTCCAGCATGGCGACTACGTTATAGCAAAAAGGAATGATGAAGCCGTTTCAATGGGAACGGTTGTCGTCATTCAACATCCAAACTTTGGGAATATCGTTAAACGTGTAATATCGCAGGAGAGCGAGAATCTTTTTCGTGTACAAGGCGATAACCCGGATTCTACAACATCCGAAACAATTGGCCCAATCGATCAACAGGCGATCAATGGAGAAGTTCGCTGGAGAATATCGAGAAAGGGAATGGCCAAATTTCGTCCCGATTGGCACGCACCAAATTGAAAAATGAGTGACTATGTATGATGGATAGGCGAAAATTTATGGTCGGTTCGGGTACAGCGATTGCAGCAAGTGCTGTCGGCCTGGGCGCTGCCAGTCTCCAATCATCCAAATCCGCGGCATCTACGCGCGTCGCGTTAAAGCTCCAAAAAGCAAGATACAAGATCAACACTGTTTTCACCGAAAATATGGTGAGTTTGTCCCCGGATCGGCCTCCACCGGTAATTTGGATGGACCAGTACGCACCGTTTGCGGCAGACGTTACCAACGGATTGTCGGAATATACGGCGATGCATTGGCACGGTATTCGCCTGCCGAACAAAATGGATGGCGTACCGTATCTGACTCAATTGCCCCTCGGGCAAAACGACACCTACCATTACAGATTTACGCCTGATGATGCTGGAACCTACTGGTATCATCCGCATTGCATGACGATGGAGCAAATGGCACGGGGTCTTACCGGCGTCCTTATCGTCCGCGAAAAAGATGACCCAAAATTCGATGCTGATATCCCCATAAACCTCAGAGATTTTCGGCTAAAAAGCGACGATCAGTTCACGCAGCTCTTCACTATGAAAGGAGCCGCGCGGGGCGGCACAAAGGGGACCGTAATCACCGCAAATTGGCGGAAAGAATATCAAGAGAGTGCGCCGGCGGGTGGTTTGGTCCGGCTTCGATTGGTCGCAAGCGATCCGACGCGGAATTACAAAATTGCCATGGCAAAATCCGACGGCAAGGTTATTGCCCTAGACGGGCACCCGCTGAGTAAACCCTGGTCCCTTCCAACCGAAGCCAAACCACTCATCCTATCGCCCGGACAACGTGCAGACATTGCTCTGGTCATGCCGCGTGAAGAAGGAAAAGAAATCGTTATATCGACCATGCTGGGCCAACGAGCCCGTACCTTATCCCGAATACGGAGCAAAGGCAGCTCGCTTAACCGCAAATTAAATGATCTTCGCCCTCTGAAACCAAACCCGCTGTCCGTACCGGACCTTAAGAAAGCCGAATTGCATGAATTTGTTTTTGGGTGGTCTCCTGATGAAAATGGCCCCAATAACGGCCTTTGCGGCTCGATGGAATTTACTTTCTGGTCTATCAACCGAAAACCGTGGCCCGGAGATGCGGTCAAAGACACCGGCCCCCTTCTAACGATGAAACAAGGTCGTAGCTATGTGTTACGACTTCGCAACGAAAGTCCCAACCACCATCCGATTCACTTGCACGGCATGACGTTCATCACGTTAAGATCAAACAAGCGGAAAATCACTCCAACATGGAGCGATACCGTTTTGTTGGGACGCAACGAGACTGTCGAAATAGCTGTGGTCGCCGATAACCCGGGTGATTGGGCTTTCCACTGCCACGTCATCGAGCATCAGAAAACCGGTTTGGCAGGGTTTGTAAGAGTCGAATAATGATATGGGGCGTAAAACCGCCCTAACGAACTCCTAATGCAGGCCGTCCTCTCCAACGACATCACCAACCTGTAGGCCACCGAGCCGCGCGTGGAGTCGACCGCGTGTTGCAGCCGCAAAGATTACAACAATTTCATCGGGATTGGGCGCGTCACCGAAGGAAATAGTAAACGTGTCATAGTGTGATCGAACATAGAGGGCATCCTTATGCGCCAATGGCACGTCAATCGCTGTTCCGGGCCCTCCCCTCTTCCCCGTCGATGGAATCCAGGCCGCTGCCCCGCCCACGGCATCGCGTACGGGATTGGCAAAATCGGTCGTCAGGCAGGCATTACCATGTTCGTATTCGCCACTCGTACCAACAACGCATGATTTACCATAACTTTCAATTGCCGCGCCCTTTGCAAGCTCGACAAGGCGGCGGCCCATCTCTTCGCCAAGGCCGGGAGACGGTTCCGTCAATAGAGTCAGATCTTTACTGAACTGACCGGCATAGGGGTTCTTCAGCGCAACGGCGATTGCGATTTTACGAACGACATCGCCGTCGGCTGCCTCACCGGTTTCGTTTGTCACTGTATCTTCGGCAAACTCAAACCATTTTCGGATTATGTAACCGTCTACTGAGTTTGACATTTCTTTCCTCTATTCCTGAAGACGGCAATAGTATAGTTAGTGCGCGGCACCGCTAAAGTCCTGCATGATTTTACTTTCAGCAACCCGAACCGCCCGATTACCTGCAGGTGTATTGCGACTGCGTCCAACGAACCGGGGAATACCATCCGTTACCACAGCCATAACGGCGACAATGTCTCCATTTCGCAGCCCATCCAACGCCTCAGTTGTCGTGCCGCCCGCACAAGAGTCCAGGATCACGACGTCTGCGTCCTTACCTTCGGCGATAAATCCCGAATTTAAATTGTAAACCTTGGCGTTGTTGCCGGTTGCCGCGGCAATTGCGTGCTCTACGGGCATATCCGTCAGGCTCGCCAGATGTGTGATCGTATACATCATGCCAAGCGGCATAATTCCGGACCCTGTGGGCGTATCAGTGGCGATGAGAAAACGGTCAAACTTGTCGGCTTCGCGAACCATATCGCCCAGCATCAACAATGTTCTGAGATTCCCAGCCGTACAAACCTGTAAAGCAATTTCGCTTTCAAAAAGCAGGGTAGAAAAGTCTTCATCCGGCATCGCAACCGGCCCGCCATTCACGTGAAAGGAAACATGTGGTTGCATCTTGAGGAGATGACTGGCCCAGATTCCCGATGAGCCCGGTATCGAAGAACCTCCCGTGTGGACAGTAGTGACCATGCCATATTTTTTGGCCCAACCGATCATCGGTGCGTAATCATAGGGTGTTTCGACAGCTCCAAACCCCGCCTTCGCAAGCCCTACACCCTTCTCGGCAATCTCCTTGAAATCCTCCTCGACGAGACCGGGTTCCAAAATGATCGAACCTGCCCACACCTTCATGCCGCCTGGCCGGTAGTTTTCGAAACATTTGTGAGCGGCCACAGCCAGGGCTTTCACGCCCTCTGGGTCTTTCGGACGACCGGTCACATGGACTTCAGAGGCGCTGATGGCAGTGGTATTCCCTCCATGAACATAGCTTTCCAAAAAACCGACGGTTTTCTGACGTGGTGTGTAATCTCCGAATGTGTTGTGAATTTGCGAGTCAATAAATCCAGGAATTGCTGTTGCGCCATCCGCGTCGATAACAACATCGCAGGCGGAAACGGCATCGGCACTCGCCGTGCCGACTGACTGGATAATACCTTCGTCCATGATAATGGTATCGCCGTCAGCATGGGGGGACCGCCAGTCACCGGTGACGATCTTTCCCAAATTTACGATTGCTGTCTTCATGTCCCTGTCTCCCACGGCGATTTGCGATTTGACAAAGTTTAAAATTTTTCACGTTGGAATGCATCCCTTGGCTCACAAACGTGCGCGATATCGGCAGCTAATATCAAATGTAGATTTATAGGGACAGCAACTCCGGTCACTTCAAAGTGGCCCACTATGAATTCCAATTTTACTGATCTATCATCAGCTCAAAATTACAGAGGTAAAGTCAGCGATAAATCATGCTTACACATGAAGACAATGAACTCCTGTGCCTTGTCACCGGACAGAACCCAATGGGCCAGATGATGAGACGGTATTGGGTACCGGCGCTTTTTAGCAGTGAGATTGAGAGCGACGGACAACCAGTCCGAGTGCGCTTGATGGGCGAAGACCTGGTCGCGTTCCGGGACAGCAATGGAGATGTGGGCTTAATGCAGGAATACTGCCCTCATCGTGGTGCGTCCCTGTACTTGGCCCGGAATGAGGATTGCGGACTTCGTTGCCTTTACCACGGATGGAAATTCGATATCTCCGGCAAACTCATTGAGATGCCAACCGAGATCGAAGACGAAGCAGTAATGAACCAAATTCGTGCAGTTGCGTATCCTGTTTACGAAAGTGGCGGAGTTATATGGGCTTACATGGGACCAGAAGGCGAAAAACCGCCGCCTGCGGATTTTGAATTCACCAAATATCCGGACTCACATGTTGTCCATACAAAAGTTCGCATCGAATGTAACTGGGTGCAATGTTTGGAAGGAGTAATAGACTCCGCACACTCCAATTATCTACATAGTGACACTTTTAAACCTAAGGCATCACAGAGCTCTGATTATCGTGGGGACTCTCTCGTCGTTGATCGACCGTCAAACGATGGGCAGCCTCGTTTCGAAGTTGAAAATACAAGCTACGGATTTAGGTATGCTGCAATCCGGAAAGCACTAACAGAGGAAATGGAAAAGGCCTATGTCAGGGTCACGCTTTTCGTCGCGCCCTTCTACGGATTATTCGCCGGACAAAAGGATTGGGGTGCTATACAAGCTTTTGTTCCCATCGATGACGAAAATACGATGCTTTATTTCGTCAGGTACAATTTAAAACAACCTGTTGATGAGAAAGAAAGAGAGCGACAGGTCGCCTGGTCGGGCCTGATTCCGGGTGTTGATATCGATGAGAACTACCGAATGATGCGAAACCGAAGAAATGACTGGCTTCAGGACCGCGCGGCAATGCAAGCGGGAAAATCGGCGTCAGGAATTCGTGGCGTGCAGGTAGAAGATGCCGTAGTGCAGGAAAGCATGGGCCCCATTATTGACAGAAGCATTGAACATTTAGGCACCACTGATGTCGCTGTCGTTCGGATGCGGCGTCTTATGCTCAACTCCGTGCGTAAGTTTACCGAGGAAGGCAAGACACCTCTCGGCCTAAATTCCGATGTTCCCTATGAGAGGCTTCGAGGCCAGGAGGCCATTATTACGCCTGACATTGCCTGGCAGGAAGTCTGCCAATTGGGGCAATCAGAAGTTTTATAATTAAAAAGTATTCGGATTAAGGCTGGCGCTGCATCGCGAGCAAATAGCCAACACCAAGAAACTTATGGAGACGAAAGTTCTTCGTTATTGGGTTATATCCCAACCCTTTTTGATCTCTCAGCTCCAGACCCACCTCATTCGACCATTCCAGGAGTTCACGCGGGCGTATAAATCCTCGCAACTTGTGAGTACCTTTTGGAAGAAGCTGTAGAACATATTCGGCACCCACAATCGCTACGAGCCAACTCAGGAGGTTCCGGTTTATGGTAGAAAACACTACCAAGCCCCCAGGAACCACCAACTTTGCACAAGCCTGCACCACGAGTTTCGGTTGTGGCACATGCTCCAGCATCTCCATGCAGGTAACGACATCGAAGCGATTGGCTTCTCGGTCCGTTAGTTCCTCCGCGGAGATTTGTTCGTAGTGAACAGACACTTCAGATTTTTGTGCATGCAAAGCTGCGACCATCAGAGGTTTCTCCGCCAGATCAATTCCAGTAACGCTCGCGCCTTTCAGCGCCATCGCTTCGGAAAGAATGCCGCCGCCGCAACCGACATCCAATACTGTTTTGCCCGACAACCCGACTAACCCATCGATCCAAGCCAACCGCAATGGGTTTATTTCATGCAGTGGCCGGAATTCTGACTCGGGATCCCACCAATGTTCCGCAAGAGAAGAGAACTTTGCAAGTTCCGCCTGATCGAAATTTGAACCAGAACCATTCATCTCAATAGGCTCCTATAGGTCTACCAATGTTTTCGTGAACGGTTCCACCGGTAAAGCGCCCTGGCAAACAGGTTGTAGATGGTGTTGCTGAAAGCTTCCATGACAGGCAACCGTATCAATTTCGCCCAGATGCGTTGGCTTGGGGTATTTGCGAGCAATACTGCAAATGCCGAAGCACCAACCGACACACGGCCAGCCTTATCCACCACGTGCAACCGCTCCCGTACAAATTCCAAATCAGTTCCCAATTCATCAACGGCATCAGGGTTTTTGTGGACATCAACCCATTCAACGTCACAAGAAGTCATTTTTTCTTTTTGTGCGTTTATGCCAGCATCACATACAGGGCAGGCGCTGTTATAAAAGACAGTGGTCATTTTTGGGTCCTCCATAGATACCCTCTACCTGTTTCACACTGTATATAACATTTATTTAGCTAATAAGCTAATTATCTTTTAATAATTTTTGATTTTTCACCTGGTTTTTAGGGTTTCTCTCTACCAGGCCGCGTCTTTTATTACTTATCGATAGAAACCCGAGTTCGTTTCAGCACTAAATAGCGGCGCGAAGCGAGATCATCACACCGTTTTGCAAAAAATTCCGAAATTTTATCGAGATGACCGGACCTATTGGAGGTGAGAATCCAGGCAAGTTCGAAAATTGCTATCTCTAACCCAATTAACTCACCAACAACTCGGCGTCTTAAGTACGGCGTGGGTGTGCCCGCGCTTAAATGGACTGCAGGCAGCCCCTTTCTAGGCGTTTAGCGTTAGCAACGCAGGCAGCGAACGGTCTTGAAAATTTCATCCCAATCAGCGTCTTCTGCCACATAGTCGAGAAGACACCGGATGGCCTTGGAGGAGTCCGGCAGATTGTACTGATCCACGATTTTTTCCAGCATCGCTTCCGCGTCATCATTTATTTCAAACGTTACGTTTACCTTGTCCCCAGCCATGATCGTGCTCCTTTAGGTACTTCAAGAATATTCTTCTAATTGATTTTAGTTTAATTGCCCGGCCAACCGGCGTCACCCCGGGCAAAACCAATTAATGAAAAATTTGATCCAATCCAAATCTGTTTCCGCTATTCGGTTTCGTTACACAGCGCTCGGCCGTTCGGTTCCCCCGACAAACATGCGATACCCTAGCCGTTCGTTCGGCCAGTAGTCCCAGATCGCGTAATGCTGGACTGCGCGGTTATCCCAGCAAGCGATGGAATGGTTCGTCCAATTGAACCGCACGGTCCAGTTAGGTCGTTGCGTGTGTTCATAGAGAAATTCCAGGATATGACGGCTTTCATCCTGCGGCACATCGTTTATATGGCTGGTAAAGTTTGGATTTACAAATAGCACCTTCCGACCGTTTTCGGGATGTACCGTCACTATCGGATGCACCGCAACCAGATGTGTCTCCTTATTGTCTCTGGTCAATTTGGCATCGTATGCCCGAGCCGCATTATGCGTCGCGGTCTTACCTTCGAGATATGTCTTCATTCCAGGACTAAGTTCGTCGTATGCCTTGGCGGCTGAAAGGAACATTGTATTGCCTCCACCGTCCGGCGGGATGATTTCCTGATAAAGCACGCTGTATTTCGGTGGCACTTCGATACAGCTTTGATCCGAATGCCAAGTCTCGCCAGAGATACGCGCCGAGTTTTCATCGAAATATTGTCTTCGTAGAGCAGGATACCCTGGCACCGCTGTTGATGCCGTACTCTTGCCGCCAGCGTGAATATGGGGTTCCCCAAAATACCGAACAAACCGTTCGTGCGATGCGGGGTCGAGATTCTGGTCGCGAAAGAATACAACACCGTGTGCATTGATTGCGCTCCGAATATCCTCGACTTCCGCCTCGGATAAAGGAGCCGTCAAATCCACATTTCCTATCTCGGCCCCGACATGCGGGCTCGATTGCTCCACAGTGATATGGTTGTAATTCATCCGCTGTATCCTTCTCTAATCCATTTTTTAAGGCGACCTGAACCTCGGTCACACCCCTATTCTTTCGAACGGATTATTTCGGGTTTTACGATGCGCACAACCCCAACTTTTCATTATGCAGGAGGAAAATTTGAGTTTTCAAGAGATGGATTAGATCTCTAGGTTTTTAACTCCTAACAAAAGGTAATATTTGCGAATGAGAATTATTCGCAATAATATTGCACTTGAAACTTAACGGTCGAGTGACGCTTGAATTTTCGTTGTCCGCGAACAAATTTTTAAGATCAGTTACTTGATATTCTTTCAAACATTCTCCGGGACCATCTTGGCTTAGCAAATATGAAAATCGACAGATTAGAAAACCTCTCGAATGCGGTCCCGATGGCAATAGTCTCTATTTTGTAACAAAACCAACTGACAAAACGGCAACATACGGTGCCGCGCTGAAAACTCGAGGAAAGGTACAAATGTCAAACCCCATCAGAACAGAAACTGACTCATTCGGTACGCTCGAGGTACCAAACGAAATGTATTACGGCGCGCAGACTGCGCGATCTCTTATGAACTTTCCGATCGGCGGCGAGCAACTTCCGCGCCCACTCGTTCATGCACTCGGTGTCATCAAACAGGCTGCTGCCAAGGTCAACAGATCGCAAAACAACCTGGAAGCTGATTTGGCGGATGCGATCGACCAGGCAGCCGGTGAGGTTGTCGCTGGAAAGTTTGACGATCACTTCCCTCTCGTTGTTTGGCAGACGGGTTCGGGGACCCAATCGAACATGAATGCGAATGAGGTGATTTCGAACCGCGCGATCGAAATATTGGGCGGCGAAATCGGTTCAAAGGACCCGGTTCATCCCAACGATCACTGCAATATGGGACAATCCTCCAACGACACATTCCCAACAGCCATGCATATTTCTGCGGCGAGGGAAATTCGTGAAACGTTGTTACCGGCCTTGGAACACCTCAAAGCGACACTGGATGGAAAGGTTCGAGACTGGGCGAAGATCGTAAAAATTGGCCGAACCCATACGCAGGATGCCACGCCATTGACGCTGGGCCAGGAGTTCAGCGGTTATTCCGCACAACTCGAAAATGGCATTCGTAGAGTCACAACTGCTCTCGATGGATTATACGAGTTAGCGCAGGGCGGAACCGCTGTCGGAACGGGCCTGAACACCAAAAAAGGGTTCGACGAAGAATTTGCTGCGGAAGTTGCGAAGATAACAGATTTGCCATTCCGCGCTGCACCGAACAAATTTGAAGCACTTGCAGCAAATGACGCCTATGTATACGCGCACGGGGCACTTAACACCGTCGCTGTCTCCTTATTCAAGATCGCAAACGATATCAGACTGCTCGGCTCAGGACCCAGGTCAGGGCTCGGTGAGCTGGCTCTTCCGGAGAACGAACCGGGATCCTCCATAATGCCTGGCAAGGTCAATCCAACCCAGTGCGAAGCGCTGACAATGGTATGCACCCAAGTACACGGCAATCATGCAACCATTTCGTTTGCGGGAAGCCAGGGACACTTCGAGCTCAACGTATATAAGCCCGTAATGGCATACGCGATGTTGCAATCGATAAAACTACTGGCGGACGCCTCAATGAGTTTTGCTGATCGCTGTGTGGCAGGAATAACGGCGAACGAAGACAATATAACCGTTTTGATGGAACGTTCGCTGATGCTGGTGACGGCGCTGGCACCAACTATTGGATACGATAAGGCCACCGAAATCGCCAAAACAGCACATAAAAACGGGACATCACTCAAAGAAGAGGCAACTGGTCTTGGCTATGTAACCGAAGAGGAATTCGATTCAATTGTTCGGCCTGAACTGATGATTGGCCCTAGCGATTAGTGTCGAACTTTTTACGATGAAAGACGCTATGCCCGATTTACTAATTTTCCAGGATCATCATTCCCCGCGCGCGTTGTCGCTCAAAACAAGGTCCATCCACCCAAATACACCAGAGAGGTCTTCAAATGGCTGAAATGAAACTTGGTCTGTTTATTCGCCCTTGCGGTCATCACATTGCATCCTGGCGCCATCCGAATGCACATGATGATGCAAACGTAAACTTCGACCGCTTCATTCAAATGGCAAAGACGGCGGAACGCGGTCTCTTCGATATGCTGTTCTCCGCCGACACTAATTCGGCCTGGACGACCGTCGACTCAGCGCTTAACCGTCAACATTACGCCGCCTGGATCGAACCCTACACACTGCTAACGGCCCTCGCGGCCCATACGAGCAGGATTGGACTCGTATGTACGAAAAGCACCAGCTTTGACGCGCCATACACGGTCGCAAGAATGTTCGCCTCGCTCGACCTTATTTCCGGCGGCCGGTCCGGTGTCAATATCGTAACAACTGGCAACCCGCGAGCAGCATTGAATTACAGCCAGGAGAAACATCTTGCGAAATCCGACCGCTATGAGATTGCGGACGAGTTTGTCGATGTCCTCATTGGGTTATGGGATAGCTGGTCACAAGATGCCTTTATCCGGCATAAGGAATCGAGCACCTATTTCGAATGGGACGGAATGCATGTTCTCAATCACAAAGGGAAACATTTTCAGGTTGAAGGACCATTAAATGTTCCACCATCGCCGCAGGGACGGCCCTTGATCGTTCAGGCGGGTTCATCTGAAAAAGGACGAGAGCTCGCAGCAAAATCGGCTGACGTAATCTTCGTTGCCAGCCAGGATTTCGAAATGGCACGAGAATTTTGTAGCGATATTAAGGCTCGCGCTGCGCGCTATGGCCGTCAACCCGGTGATATAAAAGTTCTACCGGGGCTCACTGTAACTGTAGCGGAAACGCAAGAGGAAGCTCAGGCAAAATTCGATGAGATGCAGGAATTAATCCATCCGGAACTGGGGCTTGCCTATCTATCGCGCCGTATCGGTCATGATCTGACACAAATGGATCCTGATATTCCGATGCCGGACATTGACGCCGTGGACGATGTTGGTACGCGTTCCGGACAAATGATCGAGCTCGCAAAACGCGAAAACTGGACGCTTCGCCAGCTTTATCAGCATTTCTCAGCAACCCGAGGGCACATGGTCCTTGTTGGCACACCGACGACGGTGGCAGATGCCATGCAGGAGTGGTTCGAGAACGGCGCCTGCGATGGCTTCAACGTTTTGCCCTCGTTATTCCCCGACGAATTCGAGTCCTTTGTTGATTTGGTGGTTCCCGAATTGCAGCGTCGGGGGCTCTTCCGAACGGCATACGAAGGCAACACGTTGCGTGACTTACTGGAGGTTCCTGAGCCAAGTAGTCGTTTTAATGCCGGAGGTATACAAGCAGCGGAATAGTAGCCAGCAAACAGGTCAACCTTACAGAATAGGCAGCGGGTACGGCAGCCTATGATGGCCGCCCCATTCCTACCGGCTGCACGCTACGATATGTAAGTAATTGGAGGAGCTACTTAGCTTTGTCCAACTCCCTCCATAGAGCATTGAATATCTTCTTTGCCCTGCCATGTTGCTTAACTTTTTTCGCAGCCGCCATATTGGCTTTCCAGTTTTCGCCCTCGACAACAATCAAACCAACCATGCCAAGTACATAATGTGGCGCGCACCGGTAACCATAAACGCCGGGTTTATCGAAAGTGATTTTGAAATCTTTACTGAATTTGCTTCTCCAGGTCTTTGCACCTTTGGGAATCATGCCTTTAATGCTTTGGGTGTTGTGCCCCTTGTTCACTGCGACGAAGTGTACGGTGTCTCCAGGTTTAATCTTCAGAACCGACGGAATAAATACGTTTCGTTTCTTCTTGTTGTCGGGATCCTTGTTCAGCATCTTGACGACATGTGTTTCCGCATGGGTTTCAACGGAAAACACCGCGAAACTTATCGTCGCGACGACAACCGTCAGGGCTATGCAAATTCCTTTTTTCATTGGTCTCCAATCGATCATTTTTGGGGGTTCGCCGTCATAACCTGAAAAAGTTTATAGCAGCTGAACAATCCCTCTGTTGGCCAAAAGTTTTAATTAATTACGCGGTCAATATGTCATTCTATTTGAGAATGACAATCATTATCATTCCTAATTAGAATGAATCACATGAAATTGTTTATAGGATCACAGCAGCGAAACGCGATTCAAAAAGTGATCACTGTTGGTTTACTCGTTGTAATATTGATCCAATTTTTCGCAGTTTCACTACATGCGGCAACTTCAACCACCCGGGATCCCAATTCCCCCTATTGCAAACCAACCGTCTTAACCGCATTAAAACTTGCCGCTAAAGAAGGAAACAATGCCGCACGATCCGAGCTAGGCCTTTTACTCCTCCACGGTCATTGCATCAAACAAGATGTTGAGGCCGGTTTATCTCATCTCATTACAGCGTCCAAAGATGGTCATACCGCCTCTGCCCTTATTCTGGGAGAACTGTATGCAAACAACGCCTTTCCGTTATTCAACCCGTCATTCGCACGGCAGTATTTCCTAGTTGCGGCAAAAAACGGCAGTGCCCAAGCCCAGCATAAATTGGGTTTGATGCTGTTGCGCGGCGAAGGTGGCGGCATCGTCGTCGAAACAGGACTCTACTGGCTTACTACCGCAGCATCTCAGGGAGATGCATTTTCGGCTGTGGTACTCGGCATGCTGCATCAGCGGGGATATTTTGGCGTCCCTAAAAATATCTGTCTTGCAGGAGATTGGTACGAAGCGGGTCTCCTTATGGGCGCGTCAATGGCTCACGATCTACTAGAAAAGATCAGTAAAAGTACAGATTGCTTCTAAGCGATTTCCAGAAACAATGCGCAGAAAATTTTTGCCAAAATTTGATCTTAAGCGGCCGCGTTAGACGACAACATTGAACCGAGAAGCTTGAACTCTTCAGCGCGCGCAGAGGTTTTTCGCCAAACCAATCCAATTTGACGCCTCCCACTTGATTCACTCAGCGGCACGATTTCTATTTCCAGGCCATGCAAAACACCGGCATCTACGGCCATCCGTGGCAACAGTGTCAGTCCCAGTCCCATAGACACCATCTGAACCAGCGTGTTCATGGATGAGGCCTCGTAACCTTTGCCGCGATGGCGGTCCCGAAGCTTGCAGGCATCGAGAGAATGCTGACGCAGACAATGCGCTTCTTCCAGAAGCAGAAGCGGTTCATCGGTCAGGGCATCGGTTTCTATTTCAATCTGTTTGCCCAATGGATGTCCTGCAGGACAGGCAAGAACAAAGTCTTCTTCAAACAGTATTTCGGACTCAACACCATCCATGTCATAAGGCAAGGCAAGGATCAGAAGATCCAGTCTTCCGGCCATCAATTCTTCCAGCAATCGATCGGTAAAATCCTCTCGGAGGTATAGTTCGAGTTTGGGATAGGCGTCATTAATTTTTGGCAGAGCGTTGGGCAGCAAATATGGTCCAATCGTCGGGATAACGCCCAATCGGACTAGCCCCGTCAAAGGCGCCTTCGTCCCCGACGCGAGATCCATCATATCTTCAGCGGATTGGATAATTCCCCGAGCCATATCGACGATCTGTTCGCCGAATGGTGTCAGCAGAACCGATCGATTGGTTCGCTCCGCCACCGGCGTTCCGAGAACGGCTTCAAGATCGCGTATTCCGGTGCTCAGCGTCGATTGCGTTACGTTGCAGGCTCCGGCGGCATCGCCAAAATGCATGTATTCCGCTAGAGCGACGAGATACTGCAGATGTTTCATCGTGGGAATAAGTTTCATGGTGCTTGGCCTGATTAGACTGATCGATTTTTTTGATTATTATCAGTTATTTTTACAATTTTACAGATCAATGTACGAGTCCCATATTGATCTTCTATCAAAGCGGGCATGCAGAAATGTCCGTTAAACAACCTTTTTACGATGACAGAGAGAAGTCCAAAATGAACATGATCAATCAGTCGATCCCCGAATTCGAAACCCAGGCTTTCCATAACGGAGAGTTCAAAACCGTTACCAGCGAAGACGTAAAAGGCAAATGGTCGATCTTTATGTTCTACCCCGCCGATTTTACATTTGTATGTCCCACCGAGCTTGAAGATATGGCCAAGCACTATTCGGAGCTCCAGGGACTTGGGGTAGAAGTCTATTCTGTTTCTACGGATACGCACTTCGTTCATAAGGCATGGCACGATACCAGCGAAGCAATCGGACAGATCAACTATCCCATGCTCGGTGACCCAACCGGTGTCATCACGCGTGGCTTTGGTGTGATGATCGAGGAAGATGGCGTTGCTTTACGCGGAACGTTCCTCGCCGACCCTGACGGCATCGTCAAGGTATGCGAAATCCACGATCTGGGTATCGGCCGCTCAGCCAAAGACATGGTTCGCAAGGTGAAGGCGGCGCAATATGTCGCCACGCATGACGGCGAGGTATGCCCGGCGGCTTGGGAAGAAGGTGAAGAAACCCTGACACCGAGTCTCGATTTAGTCGGAAAGATTTAACCAGCGCGCGAGCACGGCCCGGCGCACTGCCGGGTCGTGACAGCCCGCAATAATCTCCTTTTAAACCAGGAGCTAAGACGATGCTGACACCTGAAATCAAACAAGCCCTCGAAGGCTACACCGCGAATATGCAAAAGGACGTGACCTTCGTTCTGCAGACCGGCGAACATGCCAAGCGCGAGGAGTTAAAAGGCTTTTTGACCGAAGTTGCCGATGTCAGCGATCATCTTTCTGTGTCCGAACGCGATATTCCGGACACCTTGCGTAGCCCCGTGAGTTTCATGCTAGAAGCTGATGGCGAGGATACCGGCATCCGCTTCTCGGGAATTCCTGGCGGCCATGAGTTCAATTCGCTTGTCCTAGCATTTCTTCACGTCTCAGGAACAGAGATCAAGCTGGATGACAGTTTAAAAACTCTAATCGCAGGCATCGAAGAGGAGCTCCATTTCGAAGTTTTCGTCAGCCTGAGCTGCCACAACTGCCCGGATGTGCTGCAGACTTTAAACCAGTTCGCTGCGCTCAATCCAAAAATCCGTACTGAAATGATCGACGGCGGCCTATTCCCAGAGCTGGTGGATGAACTCAATATTCAAGGTGTTCCGACCGTCTATCTGAATGGCGAAGACTTTGCCAACGGCAAGATCGATCCGGCAGTGCTGGTGGAACGCCTTATGGAGCGCCAGCCGGATCAGGTATCCGAGCCAGAAATACTACTACCGCAGCAGGACATCACCGTCATTGGCGGCGGCCCAGCGGGTGTCGCGGCTGCGATTTACGCAGCGCGCAAAGGTCTGAAGGTTACGATCATCACCGATCGCGTCGGCGGCCAGGTTAAGGACACACTCGGCATAGAGAATTTTACCTCGGTTCCGCAAACCACCGGTTCCGAGCTGTCTACCAACCTTTTGGTCCATCTTCAGGACTACGACATTACGCTTCGCGAACATTTCCGGGTCGTGAAAGTGGAGGATGGAGAAACCAAGTCAGTCCATATTTCCTCTGGTGAAATTATCGAAACCAAGGCCTTAATCATCGCAACCGGTGCGAAGTGGCGTGAACTTGGATGTCCTGGCGAAAAGGAAAATATTGGCAATGGCGTCGCCTTCTGCCCCCATTGCGATGGGCCGTTTTTCAAGGGTAAGGATGTTGCCGTTGTCGGCGGTGGAAATTCGGGAATTGAAGCAGCGTTGGACCTCGCTGGAATCGTGAAATCCGTGACCGTGCTAGAATTTCTCCCGGAATTAAAAGCGGATCAGATTCTCGTCAACCAGGCCGAGGATCGCGATAATATTTCGATCATCAAGAACGCCGCGACGCAGCAGATTCTGGCCGATGACGGCAAGGTGACCGGCATCGAATATCTGGACCGGGCGACCGATGAAATCCAGCAGCAGGACCTTGCAGGTGTCTTTGTCCAAATCGGGCTTTTGCCGAATAGCGACTTTATCAAAGACCTGATCGACGTTTCAGACTTTGGCGAAATTGTTGTCAACGAGCGCTGTGAAACCAATGTTCCAGGGATTTTTGCCTGCGGCGATGTAACCACCGTGCCCTACAAACAGATCGTTATCGCCATGGGCGAAGGTTCAAAGGCCTCACTGTCAGCTTTTGACTATCTTCTGAAGAATTTTTGATCGTCGCGGTCACAGCGATTTTGCTGCACCGGATGCTAACCCCAATCCGCGAACTTCAACCGGTTTGAACCGTATCCGCTGCAGAAAATCAGGCGACGCTTAGTGCAATACGGTCGTAATCACCATCCTGGAATATGTCATTCAGGTTCCAGCGTTCGACCTCTTCCATAAGCTGTTCAAACTCTTCCCGGCTGATCGGTTCGTTAACAAACCGCTCTCCCCGGCTGAATTTTGAGTAATCCCAATCACGATCCTTAAACTCTGGCGGAACGGAGTAATGCCACAGGTGCAAATAACGGGATTGATCGGCGTCAATCGCTTCCTCGGCGCGCTGTAGGCCACGGAAATAGGCGCGCAAAACCTCCTTCGGATAGCGTTCATCGACCCACCATAGTGTTTTAAATTCCCCGCCGATCACCTTTCTGAAGCCTAGCTGTTCTGCCATGTCGATTTGCGGTGGCAGCAGGCTGGAGGCCTGGAACTCATCATCTATCAGCGCTGTCAGGCGCGCACGGAATCCGCCGACGTTTACCGGTTTAATACGTTCAAGCGGCATGTACTTCTCAAGGTGCCATGGCACGTTGAAATGACTTCCGGCGCGCACTCCCACCGCAATCGGTACGTCGGCCAGGTCTTCCGGTTTACGGATATCGGAATCCTCCCGTACATAAATTCCCCATGGGGAGACACCGTGCACGTCAGGTACGAATTTTCCCATGCCTGCGGCGGCGTTCGAGATGCTGCCCCAAGAGCAAGCTGAACCGATTGTCTGCTCACCCTGGACGAATGGTCGATCCTGAGGTCTTTCCTTATAGTCATCGTCAAAGCGAACCATTTGGGCCTTCAGGTCGTTCCAAAGAATCTCTACATCCAATCCCTCATCGCGCCAAAAATCCTCTTCCATGGCGACATATTCGTTAAGCCGCATGCCTGAGGGGAAAGCCTTCACACTTGTCATGGTCTCAGTCACGATATGATCTCCTTTGCCCTGAATTTTGGGCTCATATGGTACAAATTCGGCTCTAACTATGAAATGCTTGAGATTTCAACGAATTCTTTTGTCAACTTGTTCTACTACTAATCTTTATAAAGCGAAATACAGCATAATATATTAAGGGGTGTTCCGCCAATTGCTGGTCGATGCAGTCGCAATACTAGTTGCCTTCTGCCGCCCTACGTGCCCGATAAGACGACCAGGCCCGGAAGATCACAACTGCCGCACCAATAATCAAAAATATCGGCGCAAAAGAAAACTTGCCCTGATACTCAAAACTCAGGAATACGAGAAACCCGCTATCCGAAATAATCATCGACTGGCGGAAGGCCTCTTCCATACTGGAAGTCAGAACAAAAGCGATGATGAATGCCGCGGCTGAAAAATTCGTTCGCCGCATGACATAGCCGATAACGCCAAAGAGCAGCGCGAACCCAACATCCCAAATCGAAGCGCGTGAGGAATAGCTGGCTGCCAAAGAAATAAGCAAAATAGTGGGATACAGATATCGCGTCGGTAAGATGGCGATCACGCGTCCAATATAGGAGGCCGCGAAATAGCCGATCAAGGCATAGCAAGCAATGCCAATAAGCCCGGCTGCAAAAACACCAAAGATAAACTCTCGCGGACTGATCGCGGAGCATCACCTGCGTCGTAATGAATTTCATAGAGCCGATTGTCAGCGGAGCATTTCCTGCAATGGTTTCAGCAAGCTCATCTACGCGGTCAGAAAGCATGCCATCGTCAACAACTTCCTGAAGTAAACCGAGACGGAGCGCAGTTTCCGCATCAATAGATCTCGCTGTAAACATCATCTGTTTTGCAGTTGCCGCGCCGACGGCATTTATTAAACGCCGAATGGCATCAAATGGATATCCTAAAGCCAGCTTCGCAGCTGGCATGGCGAAACGCGATTTTTTGGACGCGATCCGAATATCGGTGCATGCCGCAAGGTTCAACCCGCCTCCGATGCAATGACCGTCGATCATGGCAATCGTCGGTTTGGGGTACTTTTCGATAGATTCATAGACCACGTTGAGCCGGGCATTATAGTGCTCGATCGCGTCCTTCGAACCCCGCTCTTTCTCGAATTTAGAGATATCGGCTCCTGAAACGAATGACTTTCCACCGGCTCCCGACAAAATTACAACGCGAATTTGATCATCGTCAGCAAAGGTTGAAAGCGCTTCCTCTGCCGCGTCCCACATCTCCAGCGAAACAGCGTTGTGCCGCTCCGGATTGTTAAAAACCACGTGCCCTTGAGATCCATCTGCTTTGGCCTTGATTTTATCGGTCGAGAGCGTGAGTTCGGTAGCCATTTCGAGAGTCCTTTTTTCCATTAAACAACGGAATTTTCGCTTTTTTTTGGATTTATCATACTAGTTAATTCCAGCGAAAAATCGCTTGCGCAGGCAAACGCTGACGATGACCCTACTCCAGATCACCTCACTTCGCAGAATCTTAAGAGGCAAAATTACAATTTCTTTGCATCAAGGTATTTTGGTTTCATACGCTACGTCGCGCCTGTGCCTTTTCGCGCTCTGCTTCAGGCAAAAAAGCCATGTAGTGGTGATCCTTCGATACCGGCTGTATAGCCTCGGAAACCTGAATCCATGACGCGCCACGATCCTCTGTTATGCAAACCTCACCGGTGGCTGTGCCGACGACCAGCATCATGCCATCACCCCAAACATGCTGGCACATAGCCTCGATTGAGGACACCGCGGCGTTCTCCCGCATGCCATAATCCAGCTCCACCCATGTTTGGCCTTCGTCAGCGCTGCTTAAGACACATGACCGAGCGATGCCAGTTTTACGCCAGGTGCCGGGATCGTGTTCTGAACCGCTCATATAGATCGTTTTGGAATCATGCGGATCGAGGAACACGGTGTCGGGATAACCAATTCGGTCACCTCGTCGCATGAGATGCTCGTAAGTTTGGCCGGCGTCATCGCTCCGGTAGAAGCCCACACCCGTCACCAAATAGAACACGTCTGGATCATCCGGTCGAATGAGCAGCCGGTGCATGTCGTGATAATAAAAATCCTCGGGCCTCGAATATCCATCAAGCTCAACCCAGTTCTTGCCGTCATCCTCTGATTTGAGAAATGCACCCTGCTCGATCAAACAAAAGATTGTGTCTGGCTCTTTCGGATGGAAGACGATTTGTTTTACATGCGGAATATGCGGTGGCGGTGGAAATGTCCACTGATCCGTACCGGGGACATCCAACATGGACTTGATCTCGAACCAGCTTTCGCCCAGATCATCACTACGGTATAGCCCAGCTGGCGACGTACCGGCGAACAACGATACATGATCGCCACGCCGCCGTACCGCCAACGCGTAAATATGAGGCCGATCCAACCCATTGGTGAGCTGACGCCACGATTTGCCTGAACCATCTTCGCTAACCCAAAGTCCACCGTCATTGTGAGCACCTGCAAACAACCGGCCCGAGCTTTCTTCAAACTCGAGGCAGCTCACGTGGTTGGTCTCAAGGGACTTTCCTTCCGGTGACCAAGGCGCACTAGGCGAGGCGCGCCTCATCGTTGCAACACCATTGACCGTGGCGACCAGAATGCGCGTCGCCGGTCCATCGCCGCTACTCGTCTGCCGACCATTGGGTGACAGGTATGTCGTGATCTCAGCCATTACGCATTCTCCCCATCGCCCATTAGAGGACACGTGGTACCGTAGGGCTGGACGATATCCGATAATATGACCCTAGTGAAGCGTGCCTAATCGCGAACCAAGGTGGTGCGTTAATCCTGAGTTCTAATCCGCTATCAGGTCCTGAGTGAGCCCCGCTCTCCTCCTCGCCCCCTCTAATCCCCCCGTGAACTCACGTCGCAACCACTTGAAGGCAGGGCCGTGTCGGGTGGCGTGACACTGATAGCGGCAGATCGAACACGCGTTCTAGGATGTCACCCTGCAACACATCCTCGACGGCACCAGAACTGTCAATCAGGCCGTCCTTCATCAGGTAAATCCTGTCCGCATACATTGCAGCTAAATTGAGATCATGCAGGACTGCCACCACCCCCACGCCTTCAGCAGCCGTTCGCTTTGCAACTTCGAGGGTCGTGTGCTGATGGGCGAGGTCCAAACTGGAAGTTGGCTCATCAAGCAGGAGATAGCGTTCCTCAGTACGAGCAGTATCTTGCTGTCGCCAAATCTGAATTAGAACGCGGGCCAGGTGAACGCGTTGCTGTTCACCTCCTGACAGGCTCGTGTAACTGCGCTCCGCAAATTGCTCGGTTCCGCTTTGCCGCATTGCATCAAGGGCCAAAGCCAGGTTTTCCTGGTGGTTATATGTTTTTCGATAGGGGGCCCTGCCCAACACGACCACCTCCAACGCTGTAAAAGGGAGCGCCAGTTCGATCTTCTGAGAGAGTACAGCGCGGCGTTGTGCAAGTTCGAGGCGCGGCCAATTCTTTATGGCTTTGTTTTCAAGCAATACCTCTCCCGATACCGGTTTTATGAGACCCGATAGCGCCTTTAGTAAGGTCGATTTTCCGGCACCGTTGGGCCCTACAATTGCAACAACTTCGCCAGGTGAAACCTCAAAACTGACGTCATGCAACAATTCTGCGGAGCCGATTTTTACGGATATATTCCTCGCTTCCAGCATTACCAGCCCCTTGTCGAACGCCGGCGCGCCAACAACCACAAAAAGAATGGTCCCCCAATACATGCGGTCAAAATGCCAATCGGCAGTTCGGCGGGCAGCACGATGGTTCGGGCGACGACGTCTGCGATGAGCATCAGGGAGGCCCCCGTTAGAACGGATAACGGTAAAACAGCGGCGTGATCTGGTCCCGTTACAAGGCGTACAAGATGGGGAACAACGAGTCCGACAAACCCTATCACACCAGTAACAGCGACGGTTGCCCCGGTCGCCAGGGCCGTGAGTAAGATTATCATTCGTTTGGTGCGCTCTACGTCAAACCCAAGGTGATGAGCCTCAGCCTCGCCAAGCAACATCGCGTTGAGAAATCGTGACATGAATAAGAGAGGAACGAGACCGACCAGAATTAAACAGGCAGCCGGGATAAGGGATTTCCAGGTAACCCCGCCAAGACCTCCGAGCATCCAGAAGTTCAGATCCCGGAGCTGCTGCTCATCACTTATGAATATTAAGAACCCAATGCCCGCACCAGCGATAGCGGTAATAGCGACACCTCCTAGCAACATCGTGGCAACATCGGTTTGCCCGTTAGCACCTGCGAGGACATACACCGTATAGACAGCGACGAGCCCACCGCCAAACGCAGCGACAGGCAACAGGAATTCATGTGGAAACCAATAAGGCAGCCACGCTGCGGTGCCGCCGAGAACAATGACAGTGACAGCTGCAAGAGCCGCGCCATTGGATACCCCTATGAGTGCGGGATCCGCCAGCGGATTGCGGAACAAGCCTTGGAGCGTCGCGCCGGATATTGCAAGCGCCGCCCCTGCCAATACGGCCAAGCACGCCCTCGGAAACCGAATGGCCGTTAGGACAAGCTCTTCCTTAGCGGAGAAGCTCCAAGGCGGATCAAACCCAAGTTGTTTTAAGAGAATAGCAATGGATTTATCTGGCGAAATCTCAACCGCACCGTATCCGGCTGCAAGAAGAAAGGATCCCACAAGAAGACTGAAAGCGCCGACGAACCACAAGAACCGGCGATTCCTGATTTGACGGGCCGGTTCAAGCGTTTCCATAAAAGCAGCCAAGGTTACAGTAGTGAGCCCAGCCTTTATTGCGCTGTAGCTTTTTGCGATGGCTCGGCGTGGATGCCATCCGCCAATTGCTTGATCGCAATGCCGATACGGGGTCCAAAACCGAGAAGTAAAAGACCGTCCATTGTAACAACTCGTCTCGCTTTCCCGGCTGGTGTCGCAATCACCGCAGGAACTTTGAATAATGCCTCTTTGCCACCAAACCTTTTGAGAGAGCGCTGCGTAATCAAAAGGACATCGGGCTTCGCCTCAATAATAGCTTCGGGTGAAATCGGCTTGTAACCCCTGAAACCTTGCGCGGCGTTAATGCCGCCCGCCAGGTTAATAATGCCGTCTGACGACGTATTTGCGCCGCCACTTAAAGGAGCGCCACCCTGCCCAATGGAAAGCAAGAACAGGACCTTTGGCTTCGTCGTCTTTTTTGCGACTTCTTTCGAAACAGCATCGATCTGACGACGCAATTTTGCGATGAGATCATCGCCCTGCCGCTTTCTTTTGAGCGTTTTGGCAATAATTCCGATCCGTTCATAAACGCCTTCGACTGTCGGCTCAGCCGGAACCTTTACAACACTGATTCCCGCCTGAGTTAGTTGTTTCAACACCGTTGCCGGTCCTGATCGAGAGTCAGCAATTACAAGCGATGGCGCCATAGCGAGGATGGGTTCCACCGCAAGCGTCCGCATATAACCGATATTTGGTTTCTTTCTTGCTTCGGGTGGATAAAGGCTTGTCGTATCGACAGCTTTAATTTTATCGGCGAGCCCAAGCGCGTAAATAATTTCCGTCGTGGTTCCGCCGATTGAGACGATGCCGCCATTGCTAGGGCCGTCCGCCAAGACAGGATTCCAGAGGGCGGAAAACGCAAAGGCCACGCCAGCAAAAAAGCCAAGCGCCCGGCAGGCAATTGTTGGCTGCGGCAAATTTCTCATGATTTCATCCAATCAAACATCCCGGCGAGCGCACCTCAGTCAGCCCACTCGCCATTAATTTAGGTGCCAAACATAAAGGCAATTTACCGGTTGAGCCATGAGAGTCTGCCCGTAATGTTTAGGACATCTCCCCTAAAACGACTTCGAATACCGGAGGGTGGCCTTGTAGTTTCGGCCAGGTTCGGGCGAATTGTTTGCGATACGAGAATATTTCTTATCAAACAAATTATCGACGCCAACGGTTATACCCAGCCCAGAGAGGAAGCTGTCTTTACTGGCACTCCAATGTGCATAAACATCGCTTAGGTAATAACCGCTCCGCAGGAGAGTTACGTCGGTGGTGTTGGTAAAATCATCGAAATAACTCAGACGCCAACCTAGCCTTGAATTGTACTGAGGCAATTTCGCTGCAGCATGAAGCGTAAGCTTATCGGGTGTTAAAACACCAAGCGGTGCTTCAGTTTCATTGTTTTGGCCATCGATCTCGGCGTATCCCGCCTCAAACAAAGCATATTTAGATTCGTATGAACCCTCGATTTCATATCCCTGCAAACTTGCGGATGGCACGTTTATGCTTTGCGTTGTCCCATTACAGTTGGGCGGAAAACAAGCCGGCGGGCTGGGGTTTATTACTTCGGTGTCAATGAAGTTTTGACCCTTGATCCAATACCGCGCGCCTTTCACCTTGAACTGGTCATTGCGGGTAATTACGGATCGGAATCTCAAACCCATGCCGACTTCGCGTGTAATGGTCGTTTGCGGTTCAAGCTCGGTATTGGTGATAAAACTGTTTGTACCAAAACCAGCGATGACGAAGTGTGTACCCGTGGGAAAAAGCTCATTCAAGTTTGGTGCTCTAAAAGCTTTGCCCCAACTACCGAAAATAGAAATCTGTTCTATTGGCCGTATCTGGAGCGCAAACTTCGGAGAGAACTCTGTAGAGGTCTTCTTTTCTTCGGAGTCATCGGCGTTCGACGTATAGAAATCGTAGCGCAATCCCGGGATCATCGTCACGCCGATAGGCGAACCCAGGAAATTTTCGAAATCGATTTGTCCCTGAACGAAACCACCAGCGAAATGAGAGGTAGCTGTCGGAACTCCGCCTCTAATGCCGCCATTGGCCGACCCTTCACCCTTGTCGCGTTAGGTCTCAAGCCCATAGGTAAAAATTCCGAGGATATCATCTCTGAAATTGATTCTTGATCGATTGTCCGCTCGAAATCCAAGCGATTTCAAAATTCGATCATCCTCATCGCCCAATGTCGATGTCGTACTGAGGCTATTTACTGCCGTTTCCTTGACTTCAGTATTGGTATAGTTGGTCAAAACTGTAAGATCGACCCAGGGGTTTGACGGCGGTGCGTAATTATACGCCACCCGGAAATTGTCTGAATTAGCATCTTTATTGGTCAAATCTGAAGCCGTACCGCTTTGACCGTTATTGGGTTCCACCGCTAGATTTGTGAAACGCTGCCACGAAAATCCAGCACGTGGTTTTCAGCCAGCGTTGTTTTGCCCTTAAAGAGCCCGGAAGTAATTCTGTCTTGCGACGATAAAGTGCTGCGTGTCGCATCATCACCAATCGAAAGGTCTTCGGAATTCCGGTAAACAACACCGCCAAGCAACTCAAGATTGCCGTATGGTTTTGCCACACCGAGGACGCCGGTATTCCATTCTCTGTTTACTGCCTGATAACCGCCAATCGACTGAAACCCGTACTTCTTGCCCTTTGCAAGGACATCACTAGCTTCAACCGTGCGAAGTTCGATGACACCACCTGTGCCGCCGCTACCATACAAGGCAGAGCTTGACCCCTTTACGACCTCGATCTGGCGCAGAAAGAACGGATCTACAAAAAATCGGCCATCATGACCGGAGATGTAATTCTGCCGCGCACCATCAAGCAGGATGATTACATCGTCATTTGAAAAACCGCGAATACTCGGCACCTCGCCAGTGCGGCGCGGCCCGCCGTTGAAATCGATACCCGGTGTGTAACGCAATATATCGTCGGGCGATGCCGACTGTATATCCTGCACACCGCGACGGCCAATAACCGAAACCATTCCCGGAAATTCGAATGCATCGATAGCGTTCCGCGTCGCGGTCACCGATATCGAAGGCAAAATAGTATTGCCCGTATTCGCCGAATTTTCGCTTGTTGCCGTGTCTGTATTTTGTGCGAAAGCCGTGGATGCCAACAATATTGCAGCGACCCCCGCTTTCCACCCCACGAGGTGACTTGAAAAGCTCATTCCGATTCCCCATCGATTTCAAATTGTCTTGGCTGGCTGCCGAGACCTCGATGGTTCGTAGGTTGCTGGCTAATTCATTAAAAACGTTATCATTTCTGCTTATAAATGATACGCATTTGCATGAGTTATACTGCTAATGATAATCATTCGCAACTTCAAAACTAACAAACAAGAACAAAAAAGCTACCCGAAACGTTGAAAACCCTTAGAACGCACGTCCGATAGAGGTTAAGCGCCCAGGAACTTTATGTCCTCAGCCCATGCCCATGGGTCTCTGGTCTATGAGGCTGGATTTGAACCAGCGACCTACAGTTTAAATTTCCAATAAGTGTCGGGGCACTCAACTTAACTGATCCAGAATAGTGAAGCATTCGTACAAAAGGGAAAATGAAGAGATTTTATAAAATTCTGTCATTACATGGGCAGCTTTGGGGGGCAGCTGTATTGCTAACAGTAATACCTCTCAGCACCCCGGCGATTGGGAATCCAAAACCATTGGGACAGACCGATCCTGTTTCCCTCTACGGTGAAAGAATCGTTTTTGATATTTTCCGCGATGGCAAAAACGTCGGAACACATGCTGTTGAGTTCAAAAAAATTTCCCAACGAAAATACTTGGTGCGTGCACAGTTCAATCTGGCAATAACTTTCCTTTCGTTTCCAGTTTATGACTATCTCTATCAATCTGCGGCCGTTTGGGAAGATGGCCAATTGAGAACTCTGCAATCCGACATCGATGATGACGGTAAAAAATCGTTCGTCCGGTTGAAAACAAAAGGCAGTAAAATTCATATTACTTCACCAAAATTTTCTTCGGTTATCGATAATCCGGTCTTTCCAACCAATCATTGGAACTCAGGCGTGATCGGCAGCAACCGTGTCTTGAACACTCTTTCCGGCGAGGTCGGTACTGTAAAAATAATCAAACAGGCTCGTGAGGAAATCCAGGCCGAAGGAGGTCTAGTAACTGCCGATAGGTATCAGTATACCGGTTCTGTAGAGACAACCGTTTGGTACGACCTGCGCGGCCGCTGGGTCAAAATGCGCTTTAACGCAAAGGACGGGTCCACTATCGACTACAAATGCGTGGTTTGTGGCCTTGGTGCGGAACCAAATTTAAATGGGGTGTCAAAGTAAGATGGCCCTGGCATGGGTTACCGGTGCGGGAACAGGGATTGGCAGAGCGGTTTCGCTCGAACTTGCCCGCCGTGGCTGGATCGTCGCTGCGAGTTCCAGAACCGAGTCGAGATTAGGCAGCCTGGCAGAAGAAGCGGCCAAACTTGGTGGCTCGGTGATTCCCATGGCGCTGGACGTTACTCTGCGTGACTCGGTTGACGTTCTTGTTCACCATATTGAAAACGAGATTGGACCAATTGATCTTGCCGTGCTTAACGCTGGCACTTATGTCCAATTCGGTGCTTCAGAGTTCTCCGTCGAAGCATTCCAAGATCAATTCGACCTGAATGTGATGGGTACCGTAAATTGCGCAAACCCCGTGCTGAAATTCATGCGTGATCGGGAAAGTGGTCATATCGCTGTTGTGTCGTCTCTTACAGCTTATCGTGGGATTCCTTTTGCGAGCGCTTATGGTGCAACGAAAGCGGCGCTGACGAATATGTGCGAAGCATTGAAACCGGAACTGGAGCAATTCGGTGTCGATATATCGGTTATTCATCCGGGATTCGTAAAGACTCCACTTACCGACCAAAATGAATTCCCAATGCCTTTTCTTATGGAAGCTAACGACGCCGCTCGGCGGATCGTCGATGGATTGGAACGCAGAAAGTTTGAGGTCACTTTTCCCCGCCGATTTGCATTCCTCCTAAAATTGGCACGGTGCTTACCCTATAGTCTCTATTTCGCAATCACGCGCAGATTGGTTAAACAATGACACCGCAAGCAGCGCTCGAGTTGTACATACATACACTTGAACGATTAACCGGGGAGTCAATCGATGATCTCGATCATGTATGCAGATCTAACGTCCGATTTAAAGATCCTCTACATGATGTCCTTGGCCGCCAAGCGATGAAGAAGGTATTTGCGAAACTATTTAGAGTGGCTCAGGACGTAAATTATTTCGTGCATGATCACGCTGTAGAGGGACAACACGCCTTTTTCCATTGGCGTCTGGAGGCGTCTTTGTCAGGGAAACCCTGGAGTGTTGATGGAATCACGCGGGTAACCTTTGATGAACTGGGACAAGTGTCCGATCACACGGAATATTGGGACGCTGCGTCTCAGCTTTATGGTCGCTTTCCCATCGTCGGGACATTGTTACGTTTTATTCGTCGCAGGATTGCGGACGCCTGAGCGGTTTTCCATACGTTTCTGAATGATTTTTTGTCTTTTTGCCGTTAGCGGGTACTGCCATACCAAGGTTACAGCGCCTAATTTGAGTATGATCGGAATGACGGCATAAAAAACAGCCAGAGCCACGAGATTATTCTTTTCTCTTGGTAAATCAGTTGAAAATCCCAAAGCCTCCAATGCTGGAAACGCGACGAGAACAGAAAGGGCAAAAGCGATCTTCGTGACCATGCTCCAAATCGAAAACATCATACCGCTGTTTTCCTGACCAGTTCGGAACAATTCGTATTCAACAACATCGGCTTGAATGGCGGGGGGTAGAGCTAGATCTGCACCCAAAGCGATACCGGTGACGACACATACCATACCAAAAAGAAAAACGTCTCCTTCTCGCATAGCCGGCACGAATGCAAATGCGAGACACGCTGAAAGCATAGCAATACTCCACGCCCGATGTTTGCCAATGCGTTTGCTAAGTTGCAACCAAACCGGGATACCAATGAGACCGGCGACAAAATAGGCAAAGGTCAGAATTCCGCGCTCCACGACATTCGCATCGAGAAGATATTTCATAAATAAAATAAACAGGACAGCAGGCATTCCATTTGCCAAGCTGTTGATCAGCCAACTGACGATCAGAAGGCGGAAAGGTCCGTTTGATGAAATACTCCTGAGAGTTTGCCGCAAATTCTGATTATTGGTGGAAGACACACGTGATGGTGAATCGGAAACAAATCGAAGAAGAATAAAAAACAGGACAGTCCCAACGATCAGTAATCCCCAGGCAATAAATCCGAGTGAACCTCGCTCGTCATAACCAAGCCCTGAAGCAATCGCCGGAATTGCTGCAGCAACAACAATGCCAAGAATAGTGAATAATTCCCGAATGGAGGTGACCCGGGCCCGGCCCTGATATTCGTCCGAAAGAGATGCCCCCCAAGATAGGTAGGGTATGTTTATAAGTGTCCATCCCAGATAAAGAATGATGGCCCAGAAGCCCAGATACCAGGGCCCAGCGCCATCGCTGGGAGTCAAAAGAAACACGAAACCAGCACCACCCAGTATCGTACCCATTAGAATCAGTGGTTTGCGGGCTCCCCATCGAGATTTTAAATGGTCAGACGCATAACCGACAATTGGATCAGATAGGACATCGAAAGCGCGAGCGAAAAACAACGCTATACCCGTTGCAGTTAGGCCTATGCCAAGCGTGTCGGCATAGAGCGGCGGCAGCAGAACAAACAAGGGAATTGTCGGAACGCCGAGAACAAAGGCTGCGCATCCGTAACGGATATCCCGCCACAACCCCCTGTTATGGTTCATGATGATTAGCGGCTCTTCGTGAAAAGGAACTGTCCTACATCAATTGTTCCCGCGTGAAAGCCGGCGGCGGTATAGTTGAGGTAGTATTCCCAAAGGCGTCGGAAGCGATCGTCGAAACCTAGCCCCTCAACCGCAGCCCAATTTTCAATAAATTTGTCATACCAACGATCAAGTGTCTCGCCGTAGGACGCACCAAAATGGAATGTGTCCTCAACGTTTAATCCGGCCGAATAGGTTTGCTTTTTTATCTCACCGGGCGATAGCAGCATGCCACCCGGAAATATGTGGCGCTGGATAAAGTCTGATTTACGCCGGTAGTTTTCAAACCGGTGATCGGGAACAACGATTACTTGGACCATCGCTTCACCGTCAGGAGCGAGACTCTCACTCAGAATTCTGAAATAGTCCGGCCAATATTCTTCGCCGACAGCTTCGAGCATTTCAATCGAAACGATCCTGTCAAACTGGCCCGTAACCTCCCGATAATCGAGCAACTCTATGTTGGCTTTATCCTGTAGTCCGGCTTCGACAATACGATTGACGGCGTATTCGTGCTGTTCTTGAGAAATCGTGATCCCGGTAACTGTAGCGCCTGTCGTTTCTGCAATATACTCAGCGAAACCGCCCCAGCCGCACCCAATCTCAAGAATGCGGTGATGGGGTTGGATGTCTAGTTTTTCGACAATTCTCCGATATTTTGCTCGCTGCGCGTCTTCCAGTGAGACATCTGTCTTATCGAAAAGCGCAGACGAATATGTCATCGATGGATCGAGCCAGAGTTCATAAAACGCGTTCCCCAAATCATAATGGTGCGCAATATTCCGCCGACTTCCAGATTTTGAGTTCCGCTGAAAGTACCGCAATACTTTTCTGAGAATTTTGGCGAAAATATTTCCCGCAAGCTTGCTTTTCAGCCCTTCTTGATTGGCGATTCCAAACTTAAAAAGTGTCCGCAGAGAAGGCGTGTCCCAATCACTGTTGATGTATCCTTCACCGAGCCCCATGTAACCGCCAAAACAGAGGCGAAAAACCCCGGCATAAGATGAAAAGTGCAGTATGGCGTTGGGTCCCGTCTTTGATGCCCGGCATTCTAACTCTCGTCCATAAGGCAGCAAAAACCGAATGCTGCCTTCTTCCAGCCCTGCCATCAGGCGTCTGAGTAAAAAGCCGAATATCAAGGTTCCGAAACCAGCGAGCATCCTATTGTAAAGCGTTCCTGCACCCGTAATTTTTCCTGCACTCTGTTGGAGCTTAGTCGACATATAATTTTCTCTTGGTTGAAATGTCTGTGGTGTCGGCTGCTGTAGGCGCAGAATGATCTAGAAACGGGATTTTCTTTCGCCAAAGCTTCAAGGCTTCCCAGTGAATACCCAAAATTACTTTGACGGTCATTAGCGGAAAGCGAACAAACGCCCATGCCAGGTGACGATCATCTAGCGGCTTACGAACCCCGTTGAAAGATGCTGTCAGCAACAGACCCTCGCTATCCTCGACACGCATCGCTATCCGGACATGTTCGTCTGGCGGCTGTATTCGGAATTTGTATTCGCATTCCATGGGAATAAACGGTGAAACAAAGAACTCCTTGTTCCCTTGTTGGCGAATAACGGAACGCGATTCATCGTCTACAGAGATTACATAGGCATGCCTTTCGCCATAGGTGTTGTGCACTTCATATATAATTGCGCAGAGAGCGCCGCCTTGTGCGTAACAAAAGTAAACACTTAACGGATTGAAGACGTAACCAAGGATGCGGGGATAACAAAGCAACTGGATACGATGCTTTCCTGCATCGAGACCGTGCTCATCCAAAGTTTTTCTAACCCATTGCGGGATGGTTTCACTTGAATCGCATTTGTCCCCATGATCTTTGTCGTGGATTGAGAAAAGCCCGGGACGGTTATAAGAAAAAAGGCGATCCGACGCCGACATTGCCCCCAGCTGGTCAACGTCGACGAGCATCGAAAATACGCGGTAACGCAGACGATGGCGACGCGGCCGTTCGCGTTCATGGACGACTTCCCCAAAGTACAGTCTTCCACCGCCCCTCATTCAGCGGCCTCCATCACAATCGGTGCAAGATGAATGCGTCCCGATTCATTTTCGACGCTCCAGGGGCGCCGGGCACCGCCTACACCTTCAGCAGCGGACAGACCAGACTGAAGCGCATCCTCATGGAACCCATATCCAAAGTAACTGCCGCAAAACCAGCAATTGCGCCTTCCTTGCAGTTGCCACAGAGTTTCCTGAGCATTGAGTGCCGAAAGGTCGAAAACTGGATGGGAGTAGTCGAATTCCCGAATGATGGTGTTGTGTCTCGGTTCCCGTTTCGGATTTACGGAAACAAACAGCTGGTCCGCCGGGTCAAGTCTCTGCAGAGAATTCATCCAGTAAGTTACGCTCACGCCATCAGCTGTCGACCCCATATAGTTCCAGCTGGACCAGACACGTTTGCGCCTCGGCATTAGAGTTTGATCTTTATGAAGCAGTGCTTTGTTTTTCGTGTACTGGAATCTACCTAAAAGACGCTTTTCCAGAGCATCGGCATCCCCCAGAAGAGCCAATGCCTCGTCGGCATGCGCTGCGATGACCACAGCGTCGAATTTTCTACGGACGCCATCGTGGGAAATAATTGTTACTTGATCCCCGTCCCTTGTTACAGTTGCCGCACCGTTCGAAATTTGAATGTCCTCTCTGAACTCCTCCGTCAGCCTTTTTACATATTCACGGCTGCCCCCGAGAACAGTGCGCCAGGGAATACGATCACCAAATTGAAGGAGGCCGTGACTGTAAAAAAAACGTACGAATGTTTCCACCGGATGATCTCGCATTTCTGTAGCGCGCGTTGACCAAATCGCAGCACCCATCGGAAGAACAAATTTTTCAATAAAGGCATCCCCATATTGATTGTCCTGCAGATACTGGCCTAAAGACATTTGTCGGTAATC
Organism: Rhodospirillaceae bacterium; assembly: GCA_002720855.1. Classification (GTDB taxonomy): domain Bacteria; phylum Pseudomonadota; class Alphaproteobacteria; order MPNO01; family UBA2964; genus UBA2964. The sequence goes on from PBIN01000001.1 coordinate 129,555, forward strand.
ATCGGGCCTTTGAAGGATCTCTGGGGCTTCCGCATAGAAACGCCGAATGTCGCCGATCATGCTCCAAAACTTGGGCGATATAATATTGCGACGTTGCCCAAATACTGAATTATTATCGCGGCTGCCATATTCGAATTTACCGTCATCCAGTGACGCAGCGAAAGACATGTCGCTAGGCGCTGTTTCGACATTTAGATGATCAAATAACGCGACGAGATTTGGATAATTGATCTCGTTATAGACGATAAAACCAGTATCGACAGGTTGAAAACCGCCCGCAACTGGGGCGTCAACCGTATTGCTATGGCCTCCTATACGTTCCTGTTTTTCAAAAACCGTGACGTCATGTCTTTTATTAAGAAGCCAGGCAGCCGAGAGGCCAGCAATGCCTGTTCCAATTACAGCGACAGATCTCGTATCGCCCAATCTTTCTTTCACTTCTTAATCACGTCCTTAAAACTGAGTAAGCACATCGCATAGTGAACTTTATCTATAGTGTTTGTACGAACGAAATAAGTGATCGGATCACTCCTTAATTTTGGTTGATCCATACCGGGCACCGAAACGTATAGAGGTTATGAATGTGCAGAGAGTTGTTGATTACGACACCGTGAACCGCCAAATTGAGGGAAATCCTTCAATTTTGTTGAGCGCTCGCTTCATGGCTAACGGAGATGTTGAGAAAAGTGGCCTGAGGGCGGCAGCAAACCCCTCATTCAGTGACAAGAACACCTCTGATAGCGATCTACTTGAGCGGATCGGAAGACACCAGGATCGTGACGCTTTCGCCAGTCTTTTTAAAAAACTCGGACCGAAGGTAAAAGCTTACATTATGAAATTGGGGGCAACCCCCGAACTTGCAGAAGAGATTACGCAAGAAGTCTTTGTCCTTGTGTGGCGAAAATCGGCTCTGTTTGATGCCCGAAAATCAGCTGCAGTCACATGGATATTTACGATCGCTCGCAACCAGAGGATAGACCGGTTACGAAAAGAGAGACGACCAACCCTGGACGCCGATGATCCGCTATTGATCCCTGATGACATTCCAACCCCGCATGAGGAAGTAGAGCAAGCGATCATCGCAAAGCGCGTCAGGGATTCTATAGAAGCATTGCCTTTTGAACAGAGAGAAGCGGTTCGTCTGTCGTTTTTGGAAGGACTCACCCATCAGGAAATCGCTAACCGGCTAGACACGCCGCTTGGCACTGTTAAATCCCGCCTGCGTCTGTCTTTTGAGAAATTGAGGCTCTCATTGGGAGAATTTGAATGACAATACATCATCATCCAGGCGAGGATCTAATATTCAGCTATGCCGCCGGTGTGCTTGCAGAAAGCTGGAGCATCGCAATTGCCTCTCATCTTTCCTATTGCCCGACGTGTCGCCAGAAATCGAGGCACGCCGACATCGTTGGCGCCAGTCTTTTAGAGGAAGTCGAAACCGAGCCTTTAGGTACAAATGCGGTAAACCATGTTTTGTCTCTTATTGATGGTGTCGAGCAGGAAAAAATTGACGATCGGGGAGCACCAGACGTTAAGAATCTGGCTTCTGCAGAGAGATCAATCGTACCAAGCGCGTTGCAACATTACGTTGGCAGTGACCTGGATAACCTGCCATGGCAACGGTTAGGAAGCGATGCCTCACAATATTTGATTGAGACCGGCGATGATGAGGCAAAGGTCCGGTTGCTACGGATTAAGGCCGACCGACCGGTGCCGAGCCACGGTCACCGAGGCCGCGAACTTACGATGGTTTTATCGGGAAGTTTTGAAGATGAATATTCCCGTTTTGGGCCTGGTGATCTGGAAGACATTGATGAAGGAGCAGTCCATAAACCTATAGCCACATCAGGAGAAGACTGTATCTGCCTTGCTGTAACAGACGCTCCATTAAAGTTCAAAGAGCTTGTGCCACGGCTTCTTCAACCGGTTCTGAAAATATAATTTGGTTGCGGGGGCAGGATTTGAACCTGCGACCTTCAGGTTATGAGGCGCTGCCAGCCAAAACTAAGCTATTAAGATCATTGGATTTATTTAATGATATCAACGATGTACAGTAAACCTGATACTTTTATCCTTGATAATCAAACGCTTACATACTGGGTGGGCCAACAGACTTTCAACAGAAAGGGGAAAAACAAATGACATTTGATGCTCTCAAAGACCTACACGATCAGATGCTTTCCGAAGAACACAAAGCCCAACTAAAGCTAGAACAAGAAGGAACAATGGAACTTTTATTGCTCTGCCACGATAACAATTTGTGGCTGGTTTAACGCTTGGCGTTACTGATGAGTTTTCAAATTCAACCTAAATACTTTAATGGGGGTTTCATACATTATCTGTTTTTGAACTTCCTTAGATAGGCTACCAATCATCATCCTTACACTATGTATTATCTCCCGNTANGTATTNTGGGTTCNTCTTTTTCTCATTTTNCTAAGNAAAATNTTTGACCCGAACATCATCCTATCAGGGTATCTTTCCAAAAANTTAGCCCACCTNTCTGNAAATTNCGGATCCATATTATTNACGATGTGNAGGTCATGNNNTTTCCAATAATAATTCCATGATGGTCTCATNATCTTAAAAGACGAATACATATTGNGACANTGNTCAAACACGNNTCCGAGATGTTTAGGTTCAAACATTCCATTATGAACNAGGACTATCTTNGAATTTTNGTATTTTTGACAAATNCTTTTATACCAATNCTTCGNTTCCTCTACATTATCAATGCGNNGCAATGTGTGCCGAGGTTCTAAGTGCAATAGGATAGGAACTTTATAAATATGTGAAAGTTGCAATGCCCTTTTTAGATTGGNGCTTTCAAAAGAAATTTCTACATTCTTNTGAACATGGGTTGANTCAGAAAACTCATAATATTTATCGGACTTNTTAAAATGNTTNACTCCCACCTCTCCAATTCCAATACAATTNTTATNANGCAAATTCTTTTCGACCTGATTTAATAANTGCCTTGCTCTTTTCATTNNCCTCTGGTGTTCATANGCAACAAAATGGGGTGAGCAGAGTGCTGAGAATGTTNTATGTTTTTGAGCAAACCNTATTGGATCTCCATACAAACCCNTAATTCTTGGAGGTTCTGAAGTGATTGAATGGACCACTCCTAAACTTTTNGTCATCTCTATCATATCTTCAGAGTCTATAGCAGGTTTGTCTTCGCCTATTTTTCTTAAATGCTTTGTTAGCTGTCCCCAATAAGCATGTGTGTGATGCAAAACATCTACAATGGGTCCTTTGTATTTGTCTGCAACATTAGTTTCTCTTTTTGGATAGCCTTCTAACTGTGAGAAATTTCTAAGGTCCTCAACCCTATCTCCGAACCCTCTTTTTGTTGCGATGTCTGCGAATGTATCTGATTCTGCAAAGGGTATCGAAAAAAAAATCAACAAACCAATCACAATGAAATAAAAATATGGTTTTGATAAATTCACTGNATGCTGTTCTAAAAAAATCAAATTTCAGAAGGTGATACTCTAAAACTTGGATTAGCTATACCATTAAAGGTTTCCATAAGAAAAATATAGTTGAAACGATATACCCATCTTAACGCTGAAGTTCTGGACCTTAAACTAAGAGGATAGTAATATACACTACTATCATTACTAATGAATTTTTAACATCGATTTGTCTTTTCTCCATCGCCAGAGCCAACCACCGATTGCTTCCTGGTAATCCTTTTTTACGCCGAGGTCATAAAGATACATTATACTCAGTCTGCAGTTTACAAACGCTTCTGCATCATCAGCCGCTCTCTTCTCCAGATGAAGAAAATTGAACTTTTTTCGGCGGTATAGTAAGAAATTTCGTTCATATCTCCAACACCGAGGACAAAGTTTCCAAATTAAATGGNAAAACCAAGATTCAAAGAGCAGAGCTTGAATATTTTTTATTTTGTTTGTGGGTGGAGAGGACCAAATAACCAATAGATTTGATCACAGAGCCAGTTGTTATCTAGAGCAAGCTCACGCTGATGTTCTCCGTAAAGTTCTAAATCAAAAAACTCGCCATGAAGTGGAAATATTCTGAGAATGTATTTTGGTTTTTGCATTTGATAGTCGGCACCCNTTGTCANATTGGTTCAGGGTCACGACGTCTACAGGAGTGATAAACCTCGTGACCCCGATAAGATGTGCAGCAAGGTATGGAGACCAAACTCGCTGAACATTTCTAATTATCTATAAGAAGGTGGCCTTATTGGGTCCCAATTAAGGTAAGATTGAGAAGAGCAGAAATAACAATTTAAAAATGATAATAATATACACCACTATCATTACTGATGAATTATTGGATCCAAGCAAACATAATAAACCAACTACAAGTTGGTGANATAGTAATCCATTTATAAAATNGGCGCGTAGATTAAGTATGGTTAATTATAACCCCTATAATATAGGTTTCCAAGCAGGTAGAGATGCCTTAAGTGCTATCGAAGATTATTTTTACGGCAAAAGCGAAAAAGATATAAAAACAAGCCTTTTGGGATTATTAGTCTTTTTATTAACAACAATTTACACCATATCGCCAACACCAGAGACAGCTGAAGAGCTAATCTGTACTGCTCAAAAAAATGCGGCAGAGAATTGGTAAAGAGGAAGACATGCTGTTTAAATGGGTCCTTGGCACCACCGGTAAAAATTATTTCCAAATTGCAGCTATTTAGAAGGTGAATTATAGAAAACCAAGAATTAACTATAACCTGTCCCTCTTGTTTTGAAACATTCCAAGTGCTTCTAGAAATTGATCCCAATTTCCGCGGGACGGATATCGAGATTTACGACTGTACCATTTGCTGCAATCCTAACGAGATTGAGTACGATGTTTATGAAGGAGGAGTTAACATAATCACAGTTAACAATGCAAACGAATGATAAATGATCCATCGTAATTACTATATTAATTTATNACCCTNTGAGAGAATGGAATAAAAATAAATTTTCCTTTAGTCTGCATAGTAACCTTGGTAGATAGATATTATCTCGAAAGTCGATGTCCATCATAAAAATAAAAAATTAAAAACAGGAAAGAGACAAAGATTTATATCAAATACTCTATAAAATTCCATTGATAATTATTTAACCAATATTTTATTCATTATATTTAATTGTGAGATCCGTGCCGGGTTTAATAATGATTAAAGTATACACGTTATAAATTGTTATCAACGGTCCGTTTGAGGTTTAAGATTAACGGCAAAAGCATTCTTAGACATAAAGATTAAACCTGCGATAAAAGCAATCATTATAAATGCAAGCGCAACTAAATAGCCCATTACAGCGCCAGAAAAATTTACGGAAAATCCATATATGAGACTGGACAAGTTAGAGAAACCCATTACCGCGGCTAAAGCCCAAAGTTTATTCATAACCACCTCAATTGGATAATATAGGTGATACGAATTTCTGCTATTTCCAGATCAAAGTAATAGGTAGGAAGCTTGGCGACGGTGAAAATAATNATNTTGATTTGAACTCTATAATTCNTAGACGAATGTTGAAAATTATACCTTTCGCNATTTTTAATTTCTGCGGGTGATTAAAAAAAACAAGTAACATTTTTTGGTTCGGGGTCACGAAGTCTTTAGAGGCATTGGATATCATGACCCCGATAGGAGGTTCAGCGGGCCATGGAGACAAAACCCACGGAACCTTTTTTATTATTAATAGAATGATGGCTACATTAGGTTTTAATTTTGGTGAGATAAGGAAGAATGTAACTTAAATTTAATTTTTGATAAAACAATTTTCTTCAAGATAAAATTTATACAATAAAAGCTANATCAGATGATTGAATTAATATCGGCTATAACAGTGTGGTTNATTTCCTATTTGGCACTACCCAAAATAATNAAAATATTCTCTAATGGAATAGGTGAGAAGACTGTTAACCCGGTACAAAAAATCAACTTTGGGACAATCAACGCTATTTTATTTCTATTACTAATCAAATGGTCTAGCAACCTTGTGAGGATGCAATAAATGCTTCGTTGGCATAGAGACTTCNCGACAAAAGCGAGGATTAAGCTAAACCCCTTTTACTATGTTGTTTGCTGGTTTTGCTGGGTGAAAGAAGCTCTAACCATCATTGTTAAATAGTGGATAGTCGCTGTAGCCGATCAAATGAAAAGGCCTGCAGCGACTTAACATTAGATATTTGAGTTAGATCAATATTTAAGTACTCTACCAAATGTGATGTGATTGCAAGAAAGGATCAACNTGTTGAGAATCTTAAAATTGATATTTGTTTCTTCTTTTGTNCTTGGGTTAATCAGTTGCAGCGAAGACCCGTCCTTATTCCCATCTAATTCCAATGATTTTAAAAAAACCAACAGGGATATTGGTTGCGATAGCAAATTAAATGGTAATCAAAAGGATGATTTATGGGCACAAAAATATAAAAATCATTGGATGACTTGGACAGGTGCGGTAATATTTGCTGACCCTAAAGAAACTTCATTACAACTCGATGGAACAGGGGGACAAGATCTTGAGATTATTTTTGCAGACGGGCACTCAGGTTACGATCTAGAAAAAGGAGAGTCGGCAACTGTAAAGTTTGTAATGAAAAGCAAGGGCGACTGCACCAAACCTTTTTCAGGTGAATATGGTCGAATAGTCCGTAAATTATATAAAAACGGACTGTTAGCTTATAGAGGCGACTACAATAAGAATGCAAAGAAAGAGGGCCCATGGATACGTTACCGCAAAAACGGGCAGTTATGGTATAAAGGGACCTACAAGAACGGTTTGGAAGAGGGGCCCTGGGTGGTTTACCACGAAAACGGAACCTTAAACCCAAAGTGGACGGGAACTTTTAAGGAAGGTAAGAAGGTCAATTAATCGATGTAAAAGTACAACAATCAAGTTTACGTCCGAACATTGATTTAACCCACTCGTTAATTTTAAAGGATCGCGAGAAAATGAGTTATGACAGCATCACTGTCACACAGTCATCACCACATGTTGGAGCTGAAATTAGTAATGTAGATTTGCTAACTCCGTTGTCTAGTAAACAAGTAGAAGAGATACGCGCAGCACTAAATGCCCACGGTGTAGTATTTTTTAGAAATCAGAAACTAGATCCAAAAGCTCATGATAGATTTGTGAGATATTTTGGTAAGCCCCATGTGCACGCAGGTGGCAAGAGCACAGCTTCAAAACCAGTTGCTGGATATCCTGCATTGCGTAAACAGTATTTTGACGAGAGTTCTGCACGAATCTCAGGGGAAACATGGCACTCTGATCAAAGCTGCGCAGAAATTCCTCCAAAATACAGCGTCCTTTATCAGGAAATAATACCCCCAAATTCGGGAGGCAACACTATGTTTCTCTCAGCAGCTAAAGCATATGAAGAACTGAGCCCGGGGATGAAGAATTACCTAAAAGGCAAGACTGCAACCCACAACGCTTCTAAAGCGTTCGATGCAAAACTTACTAAAGACAATAAAGAAACCCATCTTTCTGCAATACACCCAATTGTGGCTAAACATCCAGAAAACGGTCGCCAAGTCTTATTTGTGAACCCTAATTTTACGAGCCACGTTAATGATGTTCCTGAGGATGAAAGCCGTTATATTTTGGAGTTTTTATACCAACATACCCAGCGACCCAATTGGACTATGCGTTTTAATTGGACAAGTCATTCAATTGCCTGTTGGGACAATCGTGCCGTTCAGCATTATGCAATTTGGGATTATTGGCCAAACAAGCGCCTCGGTTACAGAATGTTTGTTGGCGGTACAGAACGTCCGACGGCGATGTAATATGTTTAAAACCACGAGAAAATATAAAACCAACATCTGAGATTTAGGTAAGGGCTTCTACAAATATTTTTATATATTACCTAACTCTAAGTTGGGATCTTTTTTCGGTAATTTCCGAATTACGCGATCTTCCAAAAAAGAAGTAAAGTTCTCGGTTGTACCCCATGCAAGTGTTCCCAAATCACCACAACGGTGACACAAGGGCGCCCAGCTAAAAGTTGCAGTGCCACAACTAGAACAGATCCAAGTTGCCTCGGACGGGGCGTCAGTTGCCTTCACCAACCAGTGACGGACTTTCTCTGCATCCTGCTTATCCCCCTCCTCGAGTTCGGCCATGAGATGGCAAATACGCGAAGAAGGCTTTTCCGTGCACAATTTCTCTAAATGAGTCCGAGCAGGACCCCAAATTTTTGCGTCAATCAAGGAGCGCACTAAAGCTATTCTACTTTCAGCATGGTCGGGATTCAATTCCTTTAATTCTTCAAACTTTTTAATACGTAACAAATGATCCCCCTCTTCGATGTCACTCACATAAAGATCCGCCAATATAGGGTGAGGATTTTGACCCCACGTTTCTTTTATCAATTTATTTAAGCTACGCCTTTTCCCAGCTTTATTCATTAGCTGTGCCGTTTGAATTATCGCAGGTAGATAATTTAATTTCTCTTTTTGTGCTCTTTTCGAATATCTTAAAGCTTCCGCATGTTCCCCTGAAGTTTCCGATTCGATACTGCAACCCAGCAAAACGGCTGCCCGTAAATTTTGTGCCTCAGCTGATTTAATAGAATTTGCCTTTATTGACTGATCGAGTGTCGTGATAGCCGACTTCCAATGTAGCTGCTGAACCTCTAATTCAAATAATTTTGAGAGAACCCAAGGTGTTTTAGGCTTCAGGATATTTGCCCTAGATGCATAGCTCAAAGCCGCAACACGATCCCCATCCCTCTCTGCCTGCATAAGTAGGCCACGCAAACCTAGAAATGCAGTCTCCGGTCGTTTAAGCATTGCCTGAAAATAACGAGTTGCAGCTGCTTCATCCCCGTTTAGCTGGGCCGCCTGAGCCGACAATAACATGGTCAAAGGCGGGTCGCCTAAATAATTATCAGCCTTCTCTGCTTGCCGCTTAGCCTCATTGGAGTCACCCGCTGCGACGGCAACCATACCTTGGGTTAGTGCCTTGTAACCGCGTTCCCGTCTATTATTTTTCCAGACCTTTGAAATAGCTTTCGGGGCACGCCGAATAGTCCACCAGAGCCGATAGAAAATACCGATACTAATGGCAAAAAATAATGTACCTATAAATGCGATTGTTAAGTCTAGCTCTAAACGACCACCATACCACGCAATCGACAGAGATCCAGGATAGTCTGCAAGCCATACAAAAACCCAAACCACCAATGCCGTAGCAAAAATAAAAATAATCGTTTTGATCATTTAACTTTAAGCCCCATAGCCTTACCTTTTACTAAGCCACTCAATAACTTATCAATGGCCTCATCCACTGCAATCCTAGCCTCAGCATCAGCTGTCCAAACTCGAGATGCTACTGCTGCATCGCCTGAGAGACTTTTTATTATGGCCACAGCCCCCCTTAAATCATTCGAGACTAAATATATCTCCGCGCGTGCCACCTTGCCGGCCACATCATTCTGCTTAGCTCCCTCGGGGCCCGTGCGACGAAAGGAAATCAACTTCGATAATTTATAAAGGGTTTTATCAACCCAACCCGTCCTCTTTGGCAGGTAGCTTGCACGAACGATATCATCGGCTAATTTTTGGAATTCTTGTCTTAAAACGGGAAAATTTTTTACACCTTTAATGGAATGAACTTTTAGAGTATTCAAAGCCTTTTGATCTCCGATCAATCCTGATGATAAAGATTGAACAGAAACCAAAGGGAGCTTAAATGACCCAGGTTTCTCTACCGCACCCCTCAATTGTGCAATCGCTAGTAGCAGAGAACCCTTCTTTGCTTGATCATTCTTAATATCTGGAAGTAACTCAAGTATACCAACCCTTTTTTCAAGATCCTTTATCATAGTATTCAGTGAAGAATCATTAGTGGCATTGGCCGCCATTTTAGGCGCCGTTAAATTCTGAGAATTTTTTGACGATAATAGGAGGGAGGTCTTCGAAGATATGGTGTTAAGTTTTTCTTCTAAATTTTTTAGATTAGCGGATAAAAGTTTTATTGTGGAGGCTTGTTTTCTTTGAATATCCTCGACCTGTTTTATTTTATATTGGTCTCCGTTAGAACCAGAGTTTAATAGTGCGTTAGAATTTTTCTTTAATTCCGATTTGAAAATTTCAAGCTCACTTTCAATCGATTTGATTCTATCTGCAATATTATCTATACGACGGGTGAAAACCTTTTGCTGAGTGCTTTCACTTGAAGAAACTTTTTTTGTATCAGGACTGTTGAAATCATATAACCAAACAGAATAAAAAATACCCACAAGCAAGATAATGCCTAATACTTGCACCGTTCGCGTTCGCATCCATTTGTTTTTATCGACCGCCTCGCCCTTTAATAATGAACCCGAATTTTTTCTAACTGAAGTAGCTTTTTTTTTACGATTATTATTTTTAGTCATGATCGGCGCTCCTATCCCTATCGCGCAACTCACATAAAGATCGTACTAATGATTCTTGATCCGGCGTCTCCGAAATTAAAACTTCTTGCCACCCAAGATTCCGAATTGGATCGGCCACCGCTTCGGAAAGACATACTGCCGTGAGGGACCCAAAAATTTCCCTTAGCCCCTTTTTCTCAATTATTTTAGCAAATGTAATTGCTGTACGTGGAGAGAAAAATGACACAACATCAATGTTATTTTTTCTTAATGCATGCATTGTAGAAGCCGAGAGTGCTTTAGCGGGGACAGCCCGATAAACTATTTGACGATGGATTTTAAATTTTTCAGCCCTCAAAATTTTTTCGATATCGACGGAAATATTTTCACCGGATATATATAATAAAGGGCCATGATCCGGGTTGAGTTCTGAAATGATAATATCAGTCAGCGTCAACACGCGACCATCAGCATTTCTAACCTGTTCAAACCCCGCCTCAATTGCAATCGCAGCTGTCGCACCGCCCACTGCAAATACCGGAATTCTTCGGTAATCCGTACCCTTAGCTAACGCAATGGAGCCGTTAGCACTAGTTACAATTAAGGCTTGAAAATTTTTGACCAATATCGGTTCAAATTTGGGTACAATTTTTAGAAGAGGTTCACACATAGTAGTGATCCCCTCTTGTGAAAGGATATTATCTAAGTTTATAGTG
>PBIN01000002.1 GCA_002720855.1 Rhodospirillaceae bacterium
ACGATGGAGGTGACGTTGATCCAGCCGATTGCCATGGATGACGGGCTGCGGTTTGCGATCCGCGAAGGCGGGCGGACCGTCGGTGCGGGCGTCGTCGCCGCTATTAAGGATTAACACCGTTTGCAATTGAGACTGATTGGCCGGGAAAGGTAACGGAAATGGACAACCAGAGTATTCGCATTCGCCTCAAGGCGTTTGACCATCGCGTGCTCGATACGTCGACGCACGAGATCGTCAATACTGCTAAACGGACGGGTGCGCAGGTGCGTGGTCCAATCCCGCTACCTACGAAAATTGAAAAATTCACCGTTTTGCGGTCGCCGCATGTCAACAAGAAGTCACGGGAACAGTTCGAAATTCGAACGCATAAACGCCTTCTCGATATCGTTGATCCGACACCGCAGACCGTTGACGCTTTGATGAAACTCGATCTCGCCGCAGGCGTAGACGTCGAGATTAAGCTGTAGGACTGGTTTGATGCGTACGGGCTTAATTGCACAGAAAATGGGTATGACTCGGGTCTTTACGGATGACGGTCAACATGTGCCCGTTACTGTGCTTAAAGTAGACAATTTACAGGTCGTCGATGTTCGCACGAAAGAAGCGAATGGTTATGACGCTGTCCAGCTGGGTTGGGGCACGGCGAAGGCAAAGAATGTTTCCAAATCGATGAGAGGGCATTTTGCGAAGGCGAAGGTAGAGCCTAAGCGCAAGGTGGCCGAGTTCCGGGTGAGCGAAGACGCAATGTTGTCGGTTGGTGATGAACTTTCCGCTGATCATTTTGTCGCAGGTCAACATGTCGATGTAGTGGGCACGAGTATTGGTAAAGGTTTTGCCGGTGCCATGAAACGCCACAACTTTGGTGGTTTGGAAGCATCGCACGGTATTTCGATCAGCCACAGAAGCCATGGGTCGACAGGCAACAGTCAGGACCCAGGCAAGGTGTGGAAGGGTAAAAAGATGGCGGGCCATATGGGCGACGCCCGAACCACAACTCAGAATCTTGAGGTTGTTTCAACCGACGCAGAACGGGGTCTCGTTTTGGTTAGGGGTGCGGTCCCCGGATCCAAGGGCGGCTATGTCTATATTTCCGACGCCAAGAAAAAGAAACATTCAGACGATTTGCCTTTTCCGGCTGCAATTGTCGGTGGTGCGGAAGCTGCGTCTGATGAAGAGGCTCCCGCAGAGGAAACTCCTGTAGAGGAAGCAGCCGTTGAAGAGGCTGCCCCTGTTGAGGATGCGGCTCCAGAAGATGCACCCGCTGAAGAAGCGTCCGATGACGCCGAAGAAGAGAAGAAGGATTGAGCACGATGAAGTGCGATGTCGTCACGCTTGAAAACAAAAAATCCGGATCAGTCGATCTCGACGAGTCGGTTTTCGGAGTAGCTGTTCGGAAGGACATCCTGTCGCGCATGGTGAATTACCAGCTTGCCAAGAGACGTAGCGGTAATCACAAAACCAAAACGATCGGTGAAATTCGCGGAACAACGGCGAAACCTTGGAACCAGAAAGGGACCGGCCGTGCACGGGCTGGCAGCCTTCGTTCTACGCAGTTTCGCGGCGGCCAGACAGTCTTTGGCCCAGTGGTTCGGTCTCATGCCATTAGCCTGAATAAAAAGGTTCGCCGCCTTGCTTTGAAGACGGCACTGTCGAGCAAACAGGCCGACGGCAAATTGATTGTATTGGACGATGCGAAAATTGGTGAAGCCAAAACGAAAACCCTGTCCGATCAGTTGTCGGCCCTTGGGTTGAAGTCGGCGTTGATTGTTTCCGGCCCCGAAGTTGATACCAATTTTGCAAAAGCAGCGGCCAATATACCAATGATCGATGTATTGCCGCAGCAGGGCGCAAACGTTTACGACATTTTGCGCCGCGATACGCTGGTGCTGACCAAGGATGCTGTCACTCATTTGGTGGAGCGATTGAAATGAGCGCGCGTCGCGAGAAACCAGTCTCGGTCTCAACGATCCAGGCTTACGATATAATTTTGGCGCCTATGGTGACGGAGAAATCCACGATGGGTTCCGAGCACAATCAAGTCACCTTTCGGGTTCCTCTTTCGGCTACCAAGCCTGAAATCAAGGCAGCGATCGAAGAGTTGTTTAAGGTGAAAGTCGATGCAGTTAATACGCTTCGGCAAAAGGGCAAGGTCAAACGTTTTCGTGGTAAACTTGGAAAGCGCCCAGACTACAAAAAAGCCATCGTATCGCTCGCCGAAGGCGAAATGATCGATGTGACGACGGGAATCTAGATTATGGCTTTGAAGAATTACAAACCGACGACCCCGTCACAGCGCGCCCTTGTTTTGGTTGATAAATCGGAACTTTGGAAAGGCAAGCCAGTTAAAAACCTGACGGAAGGTCTTACCGGTAAGGGTGGTCGCAACAATATGGGCCGCATTACGATGCGGCGGCGCGGCGGCGGTCATAAGCGCCGCTATCGCAACGTCGATTTTAAACGTCGCAAGTCTGATGTCGTGGCGACGGTTGAACGGCTCGAATATGATCCAAATCGTTCGGCTTTTATCGCACTCCTTAAATATAGCGACGGTGAAGTATCCTACATTTTGGCACCGCAGCGTGTTGGGGTCGGTGATCAGATCGTTTCCGGCGAGCGCGTCGATATTAAGCCCGGAAACGCGATGCCGATGGAGAATATTCCGGTCGGGACGATCATCCATAATGTGGAAATGAAGCCCGGGGCGGGTGGCCAGATAGCCCGCGCGGCGGGAACTTACGTTCAGCTTATCGGCAAAGATGCGGGTTTCGCGCAGCTCCGTCTCGGTTCGGGCGAGCTCCGGATGGTGCCCGCGCGTTGTATGGCGACGATAGGGTCGGTTTCCAATGCCGACAATAAAAACACCAATATGGGTAAAGCTGGCCGTAATCGTTGGCTCGGTAAGAGACCTTCAGTTCGTGGTGTTGCCATGAACCCGGTGGATCACCCTCATGGTGGTGGTGAGGGTCGTAGTTCAGGAGGCCGGCATCCGGTTTCTCCGTGGGGTGTTCCAACTAAAGGCAAGCGCACGCGGGGTAAGAAACCCAGCGATAAGTACATCATGCGCCGCCGGCATAAGCGTTAGAGGAGAGGGCTCGTGGCTCGATCAGTTTGGAAAGGACCGTTTGTTGATGGCTATCTGCTGAAAAAGGCAGAAGAGGCCCGCAGTTCGGCACGCAAAGAAATTATCCGCATTTGGTCGCGTCGCTCGACCATTCTGCCGCAATTCGTTGGCCTTACTTTCGGTGTTTATAACGGTCAAAAATTTATACCGGTTTTGGTCACTGAAAACATGGTTGGCCATAAATTCGGTGAGTTTTCGCCTACCCGCACCTACCGCGGACATGGTGCTGACAAGAAAGTGCGGAGGATCTGATGGGTAAGAAGTCTGCCCCGCGCCGCTTCCAGGACAATGAAGCGATGGCCCATTCTCGGGCAATCAGGATTAGCCCGCAGAAGCTAAATCTGGTTGCGGGGCTTATTCGGGGAAAAGATGCATCGAAAGCGTTGGCGGACCTGACCTTTTCACCAAAACGTGTCGCGGGCGATGTAAAAAAGGTCCTCGAATCCGCCATAGCAAATGCCGAAAACAATCATCAACTCGATGTTGATCGTCTTTATGTGTCAGAAGCAACTGTTGGGCGCTCATTTGCTCTTAAGCGGTTTCGCCCGAGAGCTCGAGGTCGCACCGGTAGTATCACGAAACCATTTAGCAACTTGACTGTTGTCGTGCGCGAGCGCGAGGAGGCCAATTAATGGGACAAAAGGTTAACCCAATCGGGCTTCGGCTCGGCATTAACCGGACTTGGGACTCGCGTTGGTACGCGGATGAGCAGTACGGCGACATGCTCCACGAAGACATCAAGCTGCGCGAATATTTATTCGACCGTCTGAGCCAGGCAGGTGTGTCCAAAGTTGTTATCGAGCGGCCGGCAAAGAAAGCACGTGTCACGATTCACTCGGCACGTCCCGGTGTTGTTATCGGTAAAAAAGGCGCCGACATTGAGAAGTTACGGCTTGAACTATCGCGAATGACCGGTAGCGATGTAAATTTGAATATCGTCGAAATTCGCAAGCCCGAAATCGACGCTAAGCTGGTAGCAGAAAATATTGCGCAACAGCTTGAACGTCGCGTGGCATTTCGCCGGGCGATGAAGCGAGCAGTTCAATCCGCGATCCGTCTGGGTGCTGAAGGTATTCGCATTAATTGTGGGGGCCGTTTGGGCGGTGCGGAAATTGCGCGCACGGAATGGTATCGCGAAGGCCGGGTGCCGCTGCATACACTGCGCGCAGATGTCGATTATGGCACGGCAACTGGCCAAACAACCTACGGTGCGTGCGGTGTAAAGGTTTGGGTGTTCAAGGGTGAGGTGCTTGCACATGACCCAATGGCGCAGGACAAGCGCGCACAGGAACAGCAGCCGGCGCGTTAACGGGATTTAGCAGGAAGGAAATAGAGAAATGTTATCTCCCAAGCGTACTAAGTTTCGCAAAGCCCACAAGGGCCGGATTCATGGTAATGCCAAAGGTGCTACGGTTTTAAATTTCGGATCCTTCGGTTTGAAGGCGACCACGCCGGGACGGATTACAGCGCGCCAGATCGAAGCATCGCGCCGGGCAATCACACGTCATATGAAACGCGCGGGCCGTGTCTGGATCCGGGTGTTTCCGGATGTGCCGGTATCGCAAAAGCCTGCTGAAGTTCGCCAGGGTAAAGGTAAAGGGGCGCCGGAATATTGGGCGTGTCGGGTTAAACCGGGCCGGATCATGTTTGAGGTTGATGGTGTTCCTGAGCCGGTTGCACGGGTTGCGCTGGCGTTGGCGGCGGCAAAATTGCCTCTGCAAACGCGCGTCGTCAAACGGTTAGCCGAATAGGAATTGTAAAATGGATGCGGCTGATATCAGAACCAAAACAGATGATGAGCTCACGGACCAGCTTCAAGAGCTCAAGAAAGAAGCACTTAATTTGCGTTTTCAGCGGGCTAGCGGTCAGTTGGAAGCAACAGCGCGTATTCGTCAGGTTAGACGCGATATCGCGCGAGTTCGCACTGTAATGGGCGAACGTCGTCAGGCCGCGGTGCAGGGGTAAGTTATGCCAAAGAGAATGTTACAGGGTGTAGTGGTTGCGGACAAAGCGGACAAAACGATTACCGTTCGTGTTGAACGGCGGGTACGGCACCCGCTTTACGGAAAGTTTATCCGGCAATCCAAGAAGTATGCTGCTCACGATCCTGAAAATTCATACAAGGTTGGAGACAACGTTCGCATTCGTGAATGCCGCCCGATTTCCAAATCCAAGTGTTGGGAGGTGCTGGCAGATAGCGAATAGCGCTGCTCCTGCTGGAAAGAAACAAAATGATTCACGTCGAAACAAATTTAGAAGTTGCGGATAATTCGGGAGCACGCCGAGTCCAGTGCATCCGTATTCTCGGTGGCAGCAAACGCCGGAGTGCGAGTATCGGTGATGTTATTGTGGTGACGGTAAAAGAAGCCATTCCACGCGGCCGCGTCAAAAAGGGTGATATCCACAAGGCGGTCATCGTTCGAACCGCCAAGGAAATTCATCGTCCCGACGGTACTTCGATCCGCTTTGATCGGAATGCAGCTGTGCTGATTAATCCGCAGGGCGAGCCAATTGGAACGCGTATTTTTGGCCCTGTCACTCGCGAACTGCGCGGTCGTCAATATATGCGGATCATTTCTCTTGCACCGGAAGTTTTGTAAGGGGAGCGGGTAGATGGCAGCAAAAAGTAAAATGAGCAAAAAAATCCGCAAGGGCGATAATGTGATCGTTTTGACCGGACGGGATAAGGGTAAGACTGGCGATGTTTTGCGTGTTTTGCGTGACAGCCAGCGTTTGATTGTCCAGGGCGTGAACATTGCAAAGCGGCACACGGCACCCTCACAGAACAATCCTGGCGGGATCGATGAGAAAGAGGCATCGATTCATATCTCAAACGTTGCGCTGATAGATCCCGATACAGGCAAGGCCACCAAGGTTGGATTTAAAGTCCTTGAGGATGATCGGAAAGTTCGCGTCGCGCGGCGGTCCGGTGAGATGATTGATTAAAGGCAGTTTGATGACACGTTTGCAGGAACATTATCAGAGCGTCGTTAAACCCGAGTTGGTCTCGGCATTCAGCTATGGCAATCCAATGGAAGTGCCGCGAGTTGAAAAGGTCGTGATCAATATGGGCGTTGGCGAATCCGTCAACGATTCCAAGAAGGTCGATTTAGCGGCCAACGAGATGTCTTTGATTTCAGGTCAAAAGCCCGTCGTAATCAAATCGCGGAAATCCGTGGCGACCTTTAAACTGCGCGAAGGCATGTCTGTTGGTTGTAAGGTCACGCTGCGACGCGACCGTATGTATGAGTTTCTGGACCGTTTAATCAACATAGCTTTACCTCAGGTTCGCGACTTCCGCGGTTTATCCCCGCGTAGCTTCGATGGCCGCGGTAACTACGCGCTTGGTTTGAAGGAACAGATTGTATTCCCCGAGATTGACTTCGACACAGTCGATGAAACGCGTGGGATGGATATTGTAATTGTCACCTCTGCGAAGACGGATGACGAGGCAAAGGCACTTCTTAAGGGCCTAAATTTGCCGATTAACTGATTATTGTTGCGGGAGAGTTTGCATGGCAAAGACCAGCGCTGTTGAAAAGAACCGGAAACGTATCCGTATGGCGAAGAAGTATTCTGCCAAGCGGGCCCGGCTCAAAGCAATTGCTAGTGATCAGTCGGTTCCGGCTGAAGAACGTTTTGCAGCGCGGCTTAAGCTCGCAGAATTGCCTCGTAATTCTGCACCCTCAAGAATTCGGAACCGCTGCGAGGTGTCGGGCCGGCCGCGCGGTTATTATCGGAAGTTCAAGATTTCGCGTATTGCTCTGCGGGACCTCGCGTCGAATGGGCATATTCCCGGCATGGTAAAATCGAGCTGGTGAGAGAGAAGTAACGATGACAATGAGTGATCCCATCAGCGATATGCTGACGAGAATTCGCAACGGTCAAAGTGCAAACAAGGGCGCTGTTAATAGCCCTTCGTCGAAGCTGCGCGTCAGCGTACTCGACGTTTTGCAACGTGAAGGTTATATCCGCGGCTACGAACTTGAGCAGGACGACCGTTCCCTGCCTCAGGTCCGCATTGAGCTGAAATATCACGAGGGCGAACCTGTTATTAAGGAATTGCATCGTGTTTCGCGGCCGGGTCGTCGGGTGTATTCGAAGATTAAAGATTTGCAGCGCGTTTATAACGGGCTGGGGATTTCGATTCTGTCGACGCCGCGCGGTGTCCTCTCCGATGGAGAAGCGCGGGCGCAAAACGTTGGCGGCGAAGTCATTTGTACGGTTTTCTAGGAGGCTGACATGTCGCGCGTTGGTTTAAGCCCTGTCACAGTGCCTGATGGCGTTACGTTGAACGTCGCTGGCCAGGTTGTCACGGCTAAAGGCAAACTCGGAGAGTTAAGCGTCAACGTAGTTGATGACGTGGAAGTCACACATGAAGAAAATCAGGTGCGCGTGAAACCCCGAAATGATTCACCGCGTGCACGTGCGATGTGGGGAACCACTCGCAGTCTGGTACAGAATATTGTAACGGGTGTCGCAGAAGGTTTTTCCATAAATCTCGAAATCGTAGGGGTTGGTTACCGCGCGGCTGTTCAAGGCAAGGAGTTGGTTCTTCAGCTTGGCTTTAGCCACGAAGTACATCACCCCATTCCTGAAGGAATTACGATTAAATGTGAGCGCCCCACCGCCATCACAGTAAGTGGTGCGGACCGTCAACTTGTCGGTCAGGTGGCAGCAAATATTCGCGAATATAGGAAACCTGAGCCTTATAAGGGCAAGGGTGTTCGGTATGAAAATGAATTTATCCTCCGCAAGGAAGGTAAGAAGAAGTAGGGCCTGCGCATGTTAAAAACAAATGCACTCAAGGAAAGGCGGAAGCAGCGAATTCGATCTCGAATTCGCAAAACGAGCGGAAGTCGCCCGCGTCTTTCTGTCTTCCGATCCAATAAAAATATCTATGCTCAAATCATCGATGATTTGCAGGGTGTTACCGTCGTTGCGGCATCTTCCATGGATAAGGATCTAAGAAGCGGTTTGAAGTCGGGTTCGACAAAAGAAGCGGCTGCGGCTGTCGGCAAGCTGGTGGCTGAGCGCGCTGTGGAAAAGGGTCTGGGCGAAGTTGTGTTCGACCGGGGCTCGTATTTGTTTCATGGCCGCGTTAAGGCGCTGGCCGATGCCGCGCGCGAAGCCGGCCTGAAATTCTGACGGAGTAACGAATATGGCACGAAATGATCAACGACGGGGACGTGGCCGCGATGGCAACGCCGAACAGTCTGATCTGGTAGACAAGCTGGTTGGGATCAACCGCGTTGCAAAGGTCGTCAAGGGTGGCCGCCGGTTTGGGTTTGCCGCACTCGTTGTCGTCGGTGATGAAAAAGGCCGTGTCGGATTTGGCTCCGGTAAGGCGCGAGAGGTCCCTGAAGCCATTCGCAAGGCGACAGAACAGGCGAAATCCAAAATGATCCGCGTGCCACTCCGTGAAGGTCGTACGCTACACCACGACGTTCGGGGCGACTTTGGTGCCGGTCACGTCGTTTGCCGTGCAGCACCTCCGGGAACCGGTATTATCGCTGGTGGTCCCATGCGGGCAGTTTTTGAAACGCTGGGCGTGCAGGACGTCGTTGCGAAATCGACAGGATCACAGAACCCCTACAATATGGTCAAAGCGACCTTTGAGGCTCTTGGACAATTGCAGTCGCCACGCTCGGTTGCAGCACGCCGCGGTCGTAAAGTGTCCGATATTCTTGGTCCACGTGGTGGTGCAGAGAGTGCACCGGCGGCGGAGGCTTCCAATGGCTGACGGAAAAGTAAAAGTAACCCAGACAGGTAGTCCTATTGGTCGCCCTGCAGACCAGCGCCAGACGCTGATCGGTTTGGGTCTCAACAAGATGCACCGAACGCGGGAACTCGAAGACACCCCGGCTGTGCGCGGCATGATCAATAAAGTCAGCCATCTTGTTCGTGTTGAGGAAGAATAGAGATGTGCGCCAATGCGCACTGAGGTAGTAAAATGCAATTGAATCAGCTTTCCGATAACCCGGGTGCAAAAAAGTCGCGTAAACGCGTTGGGCGCGGCGCATCTTCTGGCTTGGGTAAAACTTCAGGCAAAGGTCAAAAGGGTCAAAAATCCCGCAGTGGTGTTGCTCTGGCGGGCTTCGAAGGTGGCCAGATGCCGCTCTTTCGGCGTTTACCCAAGCGCGGATTTAACAACATTTTCCGGAAAGATTTCCGGGAAGTGAATTTGGGTAAACTGCAGGCAGCTATCGATGCCCAAAAGCTTGATCCAGCAATGCCCGTCAACGAAGAGTCTTTACGCGCCGCCGGTTTAATAAAAACACCGAGAGATGGTGTTCGCCTACTTGCAAAAGGTGAGCTTACTTCCAAGATAGATATTGAAGTTGCCGGTGCCTCGAAATCAGCAATTGCAGCTGTGGAAAAAGCTGGCGGTTCTATCAAGTTAACAGAACCGGTCCGGTCAGAAGGGGAATCGAAAAAGCGCAAGCCCAAGAAGGCGAAGAGCGCTGCATCGTCTGAAGATGAAGCCGCGGCGGAAGCTGAGGATTCAGCTGAGTAATTTATCGGGCTATTTAGACGCCCACCGGAGAATGAAATGGCATCAGCCGCTGAACAATTAGCCGCTCATATAAATTTCGGTCAGCTGTCAAAAGCGACCGAATTAAAGAAGCGGCTTTGGTTCACGTTAGGTGCGTTGATTGTTTATCGTCTGGGAACATATATTCCGCTTCCAGGCATCGACCCTTCTATTTTAAAGGAAATCTTCCAATCCCAGGCGGGCGGCATTCTTGGAATGTTCAATATGTTTGCCGGTGGCGCATTTGGCCGAATGACCATCTTCGCACTTGGAATTATGCCGTATATCTCAGCTGCGATCATTATGCAGCTGTTGACTGCGGTTTCCCCCTATTTCATCGCCCTTAAAAAGGAAGGTGAACCAGGACGCAAGAAAATCAACCAGTACACTCGATATGGTACGGTTTTCCTCGCGGCATTGCAGGGGTACGGCATTGCTGTCGGTCTTGAAGGGTTCGCTGGATCACAGGGTTCAGCGGTAATCGACCCTGGCCTGTTTTTCCGGGCGACCACGGTGATAACCCTAGTCGGTGGTACCATGTTCCTGATGTGGTTGGGTGAGCAGATCACGGCACGAGGCGTCGGAAACGGTATTTCGCTTATCATTTTTGCAGGCATTGTTGCCGAGTTGCCATCCGCTCTCGCCGGGACCCTGGAATTGGGTCGTACCGGAGCGTTGCCTGCCGGTCTGATCGTTGCCTTCCTTCTGATGGCCATGGTTGTTATTGCCATTATCGTTTACGTCGAAAGAGCCCAGAGAAGGGTCGTTGTTCAGTATCCGAAGCGTCAGGTTGGAAACAAGATGTTCGGCGGTGACAGCTCGCACTTGCCGCTGAAAGTGAACACTGCAGGGGTTATTCCGCCGATATTTGCAAGTTCGCTACTCCTGTTGCCCATCACCCTGGCAAACTTTACGGCAAATTCCGGACCTGAATGGCTAACGACGATGACGGCTTATTTGGGTCGCGGTCAGCTAGCCTATTTGCTTCTGTATTCCGCTCTGATCGCGTTCTTTGCATTTTTCTACACGTCCGTTGTTTTTAACCCGTCCGAGACAGCAGACAACCTGAAGAAAAATGGTGGTTTTTTGCCTGGAATCCGACCCGGAAAAAACACCGCAGAGTATCTCGACTTCATTCTGACGCGATTGACGGTGTTCGGAGCTATCTATCTGGTAGCAATCAGTATTTTGCCGGAGTTGCTGATTTCGAAATATTCGGTGCCATTTTATTTCGGCGGTACCAGTTTGCTCATCGTGGTCACTGTGACCATGGATACCGTGGCACAGGTGCAATCGCATCTGCTCGCTCACCAATATGAAGGTCTAATCAAAAAGTCCCGGATAAGAGGGCGCCGAGGATGAATCTAATTCTTCTCGGGCCGCCCGGCGCTGGCAAAGGCACACAAGCCCAGGAATTAGAGCGCCGTCATAAACTTGTTCAGCTTTCAACTGGCGATATGTTGCGGGCTGCCATTGCATCGGGTAGCGATCTCGGCAATGAAGTGAAGACCATTATGGATGCCGGTGAATTAGTACCTGATGACATCATGATACGTATGATTTCCGAACGCATTGACCAGCCTGACTGCGCAAATGGCTTTATTCTGGATGGCTTTCCGCGCACGACAGCCCAGGCGGAAGCGTTGGACAAAATGCTCGATGAAAAAGATATGAAAATCGACCATGTCATTGAAATGTCAGTCGATTCTGAAGTGCTGATTAAACGCATCGCAGGACGGTTTAGCTGCGCTGGTTGTGGTGCCGGTTATCATGATGAATTTCAAAAACCGGTTCAGGACGGTGTCTGCGACCATTGTAGCAAAACCGAGTTTACACGGCGTCCTGATGATAATCCCGAGACGGTTCGCACTCGGTTGGATACCTATGAGGCGCAAACGGCACCTTTGCTTCCCTATTACCGGGGAAAAGAGAGTTTGAGAACGGTCGATGCGATGGCTGAAATAGACGTTGTAACGGCTGAAATTGAAACCGTCATTGGCGGTGCGTGATTGTTGACTTGCAAACGAGATTTCCTATAATCCGGCACCTTCGGGCACCGGCGAAAGTAACTGAAAATCAAGGCGTTTATCGCCTTTACGAGGAGTACGCGGCATGGCGCGGATATCGGGTGTAAACCTACCAAATAAGCCAACAGGTATTGCCCTGACCTATATTCATGGGATCGGTCAAACTACGGCGTCGAAAATTTGTGAAACCGTCGGTGTTGATGCCGCGATCCGGATGAATGAGTTAAGCGACGATGAAGTCGGCCGCATACGCGAGGTCATTGACCGTGATTATCGCGTTGAAGGTGAATTACGTCGTGATATCGCGATGAATATTAAACGTTTAATGGATTTGGGTTGTTACCGCGGATTACGTCATCGCCGTGGCATGCCGGTACGGGGACAGCGGACGCACACGAATGCCCGGACCCGTAAAGGCCGCGCACGCCCGATCGCTGGCAAGAACTGACGGAACGGTAGGAATAGAATATGGCCAAGGCTGCAGCTTCACGCGTCAGGAGACGCGAGCGGAAAAACATTACGTCGGGTATCGCCCACGTAAATGCGACTTTTAACAATACGATGATCACCATCGCGGATGCACAGGGTAATACCATCGCCTGGTCTTCCGCAGGTCAATCTGGATTTAAGGGGTCACGCAAATCGACTCCGTATGCGGCGCAGATGGCAGCTGAGGATGCGGGCCGTAAAGCGATGGAACATGGCATGAAGACGCTGGAAGTTGAAGTTAAAGGACCTGGGTCGGGACGGGAATCGGCATTGCGGGCGCTACAGACCGTTGGATTTACCATCACGGCAATTAAGGATGTGACGCCAATACCGCATAACGGTTGTCGGCCACGGAAACGTCGTCGGGTATAGCGGCGGACTGGTTAATTGATCGGCGGTGCAAACCGCCATTTCGGATGCAATACAAGGCGGAATGTACCGCCAAGTGAAAATGGGGTTACACTCGTGATTCAGAAAAATTGGCAAGAGCTTATTAAACCCAACAAGCTGGAAGTTACACCGGGATTCGACGAAGCCAGAATAGGCACAATTATCGTTGAGCCGTTGGAACGTGGATTTGGCCTGACATTGGGTAACGCATTGCGTCGCGTTCTTTTATCCTCGTTGCAGGGTGCTGCGGTAACTGCAGTCCAGATCGACGGGGTTTTGCACGAATTCTCTTCAATCCCCGGTGTACGCGAAGACGTTACCGATATCGTTCTCAATCTGAAGGCGCTGTCACTCCGTTACCACGGTGATGAGGCGCGGCGCATTGCGCTCTCCGCTGAGGGCCCGATTGAGGTGACCGCTGGCATGATCGAAGCGTCTCACGATGTTGAAATTGTCAATCCTGATCTAGTGATTTGCACACTGGACGAGGGGACGAAAGTAAACATGGAAATGACGGTAACGACCGGCATGGGCTATGTTCCGGCAGCGCAAATGCGAGCTGAAGATACGCCGATTGGTCTGGTGCCGATTGATGCGATTTACAGCCCTGTTCGGCGTGTGTCTTTCAAGGTCGACAACACCCGTGTCGGCCAGGTAACGGACTACGACAAACTAACCATCGATGTTGAAACAGATGGTACGGTCACGCCGGATGATGCTGTCGCGCTGGCTGCCCGTATTCTGCAAGATCAGCTGCGGCCCTTTATTAACTTCGAAGAGCCTACTGTTGCCGCCGATACGGAAGCGCCAGCTGAACCAGAGTTCAATAAGAACCTGTTGCGTAAGGTTGATGAACTCGAATTGTCCGTTCGTTCAGCAAATTGCCTGAAGAACGACAACATTATCTATATTGGTGACTTGGTTCAGAAGTCTGAACAGGAAATGCTCAGGACGCCGAACTTTGGCCGGAAATCTCTGAATGAGATTAAGGAAGTTCTTTCCCAAATGGGACTTCATCTCGGTATGGAGATTTTGGAGTGGCCGCCCGAAAATATTGAAGAGCTGGCAAAACGGCTCGAAGAACCTTACTGATCTGGAGCAAGGAAAATGCGCCATAGAATGAGTGGCCGGAAACTTAACCGGACGAGTTCGCATCGCAAGGCTTTGTTTCGCAATATGTCTGTTGCGTTATTGAAGCATGAGCAAATCAAAACAACGTTGCCCAAAGCAAAAGAACTGCGTGGCGTCGTTGACCGTCTGATTACACTGGGTAAACGCGGGTCATTGCACGCGCGTCGCCAGGCGTTGAGCCGTCTCAATAACGACCGCGTTATTGCAGAGAAGTTGTTTAGTGAATTGGCTGAACGGTATGCTGATCGCAATGGTGGTTATACACGCGTATTAAAAGCGGGTTTTCGCTACGGTGATAACGCCCCAATGGCAATCATCGAGCTTGTTGATCGGAATGAAGAGGCCAAAGGACAGGATTCTGGCCCACCGCAAAATATTCCAGAGGACCTTGAACCGGAAGCTGCCTAGCCAAAAAGGCGATGGGTTTGGAGGTACAGGGGCAGCCAAGGGCTGCCTCTTTTGTTTTCGGTGTCTGACCAATAGCCTAGTATAAGTATAACGTGAGTTTAGACGTGATGCCTCATTTGAAAGACAAAGTACAAATTTGTTTGTTCATCGTCATGGGATTGGCGGTTAGCACACCCATGGCTTCTGCTGAGAAGCGATTACCCCAGTCTCAACGCGAAATACAATTGTCTTATGCGCCGCTGGTTAAACGTGCCGCGCCCGCCGTCGTGAACATTTATACCAAACGCGTCGTCCAAAGCAGACGGTCACCATTTTTCAACGATCCTTTCTTTAGACAGTTTTTTGGCGATGATGTTTCTCGGTTTGGCGCACCAAGAAAGCGCGTTGAAAACTCCCTTGGTTCTGGTGTTATCGTTCGTCCTGAGGGAATTGTTGTCACAAACAATCATGTGATTAAAAAAGCTGATCGCATCACGGTTGTGCTCTCCGACAGGCGGGAATTTGCCGCCAAAGTTATTCTTGCGGACGAGAAAACCGATATTGCTATCCTGCGACTTCAGGATTTTGCCGGAAAGCTTCCTTATTTGCGGTTAAGGGACTCGGATGACCTCGAGGTTGGTGACCTGGTGTTGGCGATCGGCAATCCGTTTGGGGTCGGGCAGACAGTGACCGGCGGCATCGTTTCGGCGCTGGCACGCGCTGCC
This sequence comes from Rhodospirillaceae bacterium, assembly GCA_002720855.1. Classification (GTDB taxonomy): domain Bacteria; phylum Pseudomonadota; class Alphaproteobacteria; order MPNO01; family UBA2964; genus UBA2964. The sequence continues at coordinate 14,806 of PBIN01000002.1, forward strand.
GACGGAATTTCAGATTTCAGTTTCTTTATTCAGACAGATGCAGCGATCAACCCCGGTAACTCGGGCGGGGCGCTTATCACTATGGATGGCCGGCTGGTCGGGATTAACACGGCGATTTACAGCCGTAGCGGTGGCTCACAGGGTATTGGATTTGCGATTCCTGCAAACATGGTCGGTCGCATAATAGATAACGCGATCCATGGGGCAAAAATCGTAAGGCCCTGGCTAGGTGCTGCCGGCCAGAGCCTGACAAGCGATCTGATGTCCTCTCTTGGACTGTCCAGGCCATCCGGTGTATTGATCAATGAGATCTATGAAGGAGGCCCAGCTGCTAAGGCGGGTCTCAAACCCGGCGATGTCATCCTAAGAATCAATAACCGGGAAGTCATTGGCCCAAGGGAATTACGTTTTCGGATCGCGACCCTCAAAGTCGGTGGAAAAGCCAGGTTGACGAGGGTTCGAAGAGGAAAAGAAAAAACAGTTTCACTGTCTCTTCAGGCACCGCCCGAAAAACCGCCACGTCAGGTCACCACATTGAAAGGCCAACAGCCCCTAGCAGGGGCTACTGTCGCTAATATGTCCCCCGCCTTGGCGGAGGAACTTTCCCTCGATCCCATGCGGCGGGGTGTAATCGTGGTTGGTACGGAACGACGAAGCCCGGCGCAACGTATCGGTTTGCGGCCCGGTGACTGGATTTTGGAAATAAACGGTACGAAAGTCGATTTGGTCAGCACCCTTAGAGGTCTTGTTGAAAACCGGCCAGCACAGTGGCGTATTACTGTTCAACGGAAGGACAGGGTTTTCACGGCGGTGATCGAGGGGTGACGTGACGCCAGCTGAAACTCTATTCGAAGCCAATGCACCCAGGCCACTCGCCGACCGGTTGCGGCCAGCGGCGCTCGATGAAGTTGTCGGACAGGACCACCTACTAGATGCGGAGGGGCCTATTGGCCGGATGGTTGCTGGTAGTACCCTGACCTCGATAATTTTGTGGGGTCCGCCGGGTAGCGGAAAGACCACGATTGCGCGTCTGCTGGCTGCCTATACCGATCAGGAATTCGTTTTGTTGTCTGCGATTTTTTCGGGAGTTGCAGATCTAAGAAAGGTCTTTGAGGAAGCTAAAAGGCAGCGTGATGCAGGTCGCGGAACTTTATTGTTTGTCGATGAGATTCATCGGTTTAATCGCGCGCAGCAGGATGGGTTTTTGCCGTATGTGGAAGACGGCACAATTATCTTGATCGGTGCGACGACCGAAAACCCGTCTTTTGAATTAAATCCACCGCTTCTTTCACGATGCCAGGTGCTTGTGCTTAATCGCCTCGACGATGCCGCGTTGGAAGGGCTTCTCAATAGGGCTGAAACGGAAATGGGAAGCTCGCTACCGGTCGATTCTGATGCCCGCGTTGCACTTAGGGCGATGGCGGACGGTGACGGGCGGTATTTGCTCAATATGGCCGAAATGCTTTTTACGCTGTCCGGAGACCGGATACTGAACCCAGCGGCACTTGCCGAGGTGGTTCAACGGCGGGCGCCGCTTTATGACAAGGGACAGGAAAGTCATTTCAATCTCATAAGCGCATTGCATAAGTCATTGCGCAGCTCTGATGTAGATGCCTCATTGTATTGGCTGGCGCGTATGTTGGTTGGCGGCGAGGACCCGCTATACATCGCACGGCGTCTCGTCAGATTTGCGTCCGAAGATGTTGGCCTGGCAGATCCCAATGCCCTGCCGCAAGCACTCGCTGGCTGGGATACGTATGAACGCCTTGGAACGCCGGAAGGTGAATTGGCTATAGCTCAGGTCGTTCTATATTTGGCTAGTGCGCCGAAATCCAACGCAGCATATAAAGCTCTCGGAAAAGCGATGTCGACTGCTAAGAAAACCGGATCGCTAATGCCGCCCAAGAATATTCTGAATGCGCCAACCGGATTGATGAAGGATTTAGGATATGGCGAAGACTATCAATACGATCACGACTCTCCAGATGGGTTTTCGGGACAAAACTGCTTTCCCGATGGTATGGAACGTGAGCTGTTTTATCAGCCGGTAGAACGCGGTTTCGAACGCGAAATTGCCAAAAGATTGACGTATTGGGAGAAACTTCGCAGCGAACGCAGTGACGGATAGATTAGACATTATCGATGGTTTTCGCTGTCGTTACTTGAGGGGCAGCAAGGGGTTTTCGGTTGCTGGCTTAAGAAACTTGGAGTCGTCTTGATGATCGAACGCGCAGAATGGTTGTCAGCTTTCTGTTACATACTGGCATCGGTCGTTCTTTGCGTGGCGGCCGCAATGTTGGCAATGTCAGCCGTACGGGCGCTTCTTTGATGAGTAAAGTCCAAAACCTGCCAGTGTCAGATGACGAGGAGGGAATTCGTCTCGACCGGTGGTTTAAAAGGCATTTCCCAGATCTCGGTCATGGTCGCGTAGAAAAATTGCTGCGAACCGGTCAAATTCGTGTCGATGGCAGTCGCGCAAAGTCCTCAACGCGCCTCGAGGAGGGGCAAACAATCCGGGTGCCGCCGATAGACCCGAAGGCTGGTGTACAGAATCCGCGTAAACGCAAGTTCAACCTTTCTCGCGAAGACATCTCCTGGGTGCAGTCGATGGTAATCCATCGGGATGATGACATTATTGCACTCAATAAACCGCCAGGACTTGCGGTTCAGGGTGGTTCCAAGCAATCCAAACATCTGGATGGTCTGCTCGACGGATTGAAATTCGATGCCCCTGAACGGCCAAAACTCGTGCACCGGCTTGATAAAGATACAAGTGGGCTCTTGTTACTTGCGCGATCGTCCTATGCAGCTTCAAAATTGACAGCAGCATTCAAAAATCGTTCCATTCAAAAGACGTATTGGGCGCTGGTTGTCGGTGTGCCGGACCCTCGAGCCGGACAAATTAATGCGCCAATCAGTAAAAGGGGCGCCGCCGGTCAACAAAAGATGGTGGTGTCCAACCTTGATGGCCCCTCCGCAGTGTCCGATTTTGCCACGATGGACGTTGCAGGCCGGCGTGTTGCCTGGCTGGCTTTGAGGCCCCATACCGGGAGAACGCATCAACTGCGCGTTCATTGCGAGGTGCTCGGGACACCAATTCTTGGCGATGGAAAATATGGTGGGGAGCAGGCGTTTATCGAAGGCGTACCGGCGCCCCGAAAGCTTCACCTTCATGCACGTTCGCTGGAGTTTGATCATCCACGCGGTGGAAGGTTATATTTCGAAGCGCCCTTGCCCAACCAACTGGCAGAGACGTGGCGGTTTTTCGATTTTGATCCAAATTCGAGAAAAGATGTCTTTGCCGAACTAAATATGGAAGAGCAATAACCAATGTCAAAACCGCTTCGGCTCGCGGCCTTTGATCTCGACGGGACCCTTTTGGATAGCGCCAATTCGATCGTGATAGGTGTTCTTGCCTGTTGGGAGGCCTGCGGCTTTCCAGCCCCAGACAAAGAACATGTAAGACGAATTATCGGCCTGCCCTGGGAAGAGTCGATTTGCGAACTGTTACCGGGTGCCGGTGAGGCTGAATTCGCCCAGATCAAGGCATACCATGCTGAGGTTGCCAACGGTGAACGGCCACGGCCTGCGCGGCAGGAAAACCTGTTTCCCGGTATTGCGGATGTCCTAGATGAGGTTGAGGAGGCGGGGTATTTATTGTCAATTATTACCAGCCGCTCTTCGGGAAGGCTGCAGCAATTGTTGGATAATAACGGTATCGGGAAACGGTTCGTCAGTTTGAAAACAACGGACAATGGGCCGGGAAAACCCAACCCTTTTCTGATGAACCAGACACTTTCAGAACTCGGCATCGACAAGGAAAATGCCGTGATGGTCGGCGATACAACTTTTGACATGTTGATGGCGCGTAGCGCGGGGACGGCGGCAGTGGGTGTAACATGGGGCGTTCATGAACCGGCAGAACTTACGGAAGCCGGTGCGCATCATGTGGTTGAAGAGGTGATGCAGTTGCCCTCCGTGATAAAAAGCGTTGCCACGTTTTGAGGCGGCTCTCAGCAGCGTGCGTGAATGAATAGGTTTTACAAAACTGTCACGACGGCTGAGAAAAGTGATGGATGGGTCATATTGCTTGACGAAAGACCGGTAAAAACACCGGACAAACAAACGCTGTCATTACCTGCAATCGCATTAGCCCAAGCCATCGTTGAAGAATGGCGGGCGCAAAAAGACGAGTTTGACCCGTTGACGATGCCGTTAACGCGGTACGCAAATGCTGCGATAGATCGAACCTCCAAAATGCGGAGCGACGTGATCGATCAAGTTTGTGCTTATGGCAACAGCGACGTGCTCTGCTATCGCGTTGACCAGCCCGCAGATCTCGCCGAATTGCAAAAGGAGGAATGGCAACCGGTTCTGGATTGGTTGTCAAAGGTTCACGAGATTAAGTTGATGTCTACTGCGGGTATTGTGCAGGTGGATCAAGACAACGCAGCAGTCCAAAAGATTCAGCAGCTTGTATCTTCTTTTGATGTATTTCGTTTGACCGCCTTGCATGCAGCGACTGCGGCCTGTGGATCAATCGTGTTGGCCCTCGCGTTGGCAGATGGCCAAATTGATACCCAAACCGCGCTGCAGTGCGCGACGTTGGAGGAGCGTTACCAGATGAAGGTTTGGGGCGAAGATGAAGAGACAATTCGCCGTCACGATGAGTTGTCAGTTGAAATCGAAAGCGCCGCCAGGTTCATGTCATTGGCATTGCCGGGCGCCTAGCAAGGTGGTTTCGCTAAAAGTAATTATTTCTGGGCGCGTACAGGGTGTCTGGTATCGAGGTTGGACAGTCGAAACCGCGAGATCTCTGGGGTTGACTGGCTGGGTTCGAAACCGTCGAGACGGTACTGTCCAAGCCTGTTTTGCCGGCGACGAGTCCGCAGTTCAAGAGATGATGGAACTTTGCTGGAAAGGTCCGCCTGCGGCCAAAGTGACCTCTGTGGAGCAAAAGCCAACAGAAGTGCCTTCAAGCGAGTCATTTGTTCAGTTGCCGACAGCCTAATCTCTACCGCTCATTGATCTCGTATCCGAAGACTTTTTGAAAACTGCTTTTTAGGGCATGTGCGACATCTGCCATTGTCGCTGTAATGCCGAGATCGACGAGAGAGGTCATACCATGATCGCTGACCCCGCAGGGAACGATACCGGAAAAATGTTCCAAGTCAGGTTCGACATTCACGGAAATGCCGTGATAGCTCACCCAGCGTCTCACCCTGACGCCAATCGCAGCGATTTTGGCTTCGGTTATTCTTCCGTCTGATGTTTTTCCCCGCTCGACCCATATGCCTACGCGGCCCTCGCGGCGTTCCCCTCGAATACCAAAATCAGCAAGCGCATCAATTGTCCATTGCTCAAGGTCGTAGACATATTTTCGTACATCTTTTTCACGCTGTTGCAGATCCAGCATTGCATACGCAATCATCTGCCCGGGGCCATGGTAGGTGTATTGGCCGCCACGGCCAGTTTGAAAAACCGGAAACCGGTTCGGGTCCAATAGGTCATGTTCCTTTGCCGCGGTACCGGCAGTGTAGATCGGTGGATGCTCAACCAGCCAAACCTGTTGATCCGCTGTCCCGTCACCAATTGCAGCAACGCGTTGTTCCATGGTCTCGACCGCAATGTCGTACGCGGTGGGAGACTCCCACGCCTCAAGCCAGTCAACGGAATTTACGGATGTCATCTTGGTTGGTCTTGCGATAATGATGGCAATTTGGTATCTCCCGGCCCAGTATGCTTAACGGAATTCCGTTATTCTATTGAATACGCGGTCGTGGCGGAACTGGTAGACGCGCAGCGTTGAGGTCGCTGTGGGAGCAATCCCGTGGAAGTTCGAGTCTTCTCGACCGCACCATTCTTCAGGCCCGGAGCTTAAAAGCACGGGCCTGTATTTTTGGTTAACTTATATGGCGGATTTGGTCCGCCCGTGCATGTTGGGTTGAACGGTGAGGTTGGTGCGACATGGCGGAACATACGACCCTATCTGAAGATCACCCAATTTACGCTGACGAACTCCTTGGGCTAAGTCCCGAACTTGTTGCCAAGGTTGCTGTCGCTCTTGAAGCCGAACACCGTTTTGAAGCCCGCATTCAAGTCGAACCACTAAGGCCCCCCGAATGCGCTGATTTACTTCAGCTTTTACGTCCGGAACTGCGTCATCGCCTCATCGAATATATGCGGCCGGATTTTGATCCGGAGATTCTGCCTGAACTCGAAGAAGATATTCGGGATGAAATCGCGGAACAGCTGGGAACGACGTCTATCGCGCACGCCATCGCCCGATTGGAGTCGGATGATGCGCTTGAACTTATAGAGACGCTCGACGAGCAAAAGCGCCACGATATCCTTCAAAAGATACCTGCTCAGCTACGAAATATAGTTGAGGAGGGTTTGGCGTTTCCGGAAGACAGCGCCGGTCGACTTATGGAACGCGATTTCGTTGCCGTGCCAACTTTTTGGACCGTTGGCGAAACGATTGACTTTCTGCGTGAAGCGGATGACCTGCCGGCTGATTTTTATGACATATTTGTAGTCGATCCGCGCCATCGGGCGATTGGAATGGTTGCGTTGAGCCACGTATTGCGCAGCAAAAGGCCGGTAAAGATCGCTGACATTATGGAGGCCGAGATTGTAACTGTTCCTGCGATGATGGATCAGGAGGAAGTCGCCTATCTGTTTTCGCAGCAGGATCTGGTTTCTGCACCGGTTGTTGATGATGCAGAGCGATTGATCGGAATGGTGACTGTTGACGATGTTCTCGACGTAATCCAGGAAGAAGCAGAAGAAGATATAATGCGTCTCGGCGGTGTATCGGGAGACGACCTATACTCGGCGGCCCTCGAAACCGGACGATCACGATCTTCCTGGCTGTTCATCAATTTATTAACGGCAATCGTCGCTTCAATAGTTATCGGTCTCTTTCAAGGAACCATTGAACAGATTGTTATTTTGGCTGTTCTGATGCCGATTGTCGCATCCATGGGCGGCAATGCGGGTACGCAAACGATGACTGTCGCCGTGCGCGCCCTGGCAACCAAGGAACTCACTGCCTCCAACGCTCTACGCGTCCTGGGCAAGGAGGCGTTGGTCGGCGTCTATAACGGTGTTTTATTTGCGTTGCTAGTTGGCTGTGTCGCCTGGTTTTGGGCGGACTCATGGAAAATTGGTGGGGTTATGGCCGTAGCAATGATCGTTACGCTCGTGCTGGCGGCGCTTTCTGGAATGGCAATTCCTTTGGTCCTGGCAAGAAGAGGCATTGATCCCGCTATTGCCTCCAGTGTAATTCTGACCACAATTACAGATGTGGTCGCGTTTTCGGCCTTCCTTGGTCTCGCAGCCTGGCTGTTACTATAGCGGTATTCACAAACGACTTAGGCACAAGTTTTGAAACTAAACAGTTCAATTGCCTGGGTGGCACTGTTCGGCGGTGTTGCCCTGTTTTTCACGCCGCCGCCAGCTGGTATCGACCCTGTTGTTATGCGGGCTGCCGGAATTGTGACGTTGACGGTGGGTCTGTTCGCAACAGCGGCAATTCCGGAATTTCTGAGTGCTCTCATATTCTTCTTCCTCTGCGTCATTGTCGCCCTGGCGCCACCCAATGTTGTATTTTCCGGATTCTTCTCCGGTGCTGTATGGCTCGTTTTGGGTGGTTTGATAATCGGAGTCGGTATCGAAGTTTCAGGCCTCGGCGCTCGTATCGCAGGAAAATTGGAACGGTTGTTTGGCGATACTTATGTCCGTGTCATCTGGGGAACCGTTTTATTGATGTCCCTATTGGCATTCCTCATGCCATCAGCGGTCGGTCGCGTCGCTATCATGTTGCCAGTCGTCCTTGCTCTTGCCGACAGACTGGGATTTGAGACCGGAAGCAATGGCCGCGCCGGGCTCATCTTGGCGGTTGGTCTGGGAACGCTAATTTTGCCGTTTTCTATCCTGCCGGCAAATGTACCAAATGTTGTTTTAGCGGGTGCGGCGGAAGCGGCTTACAATATCAGGTTTTCATATACAGAATGGATGCTGCTGCATTTTCCGGTGTCAGCCATTATTGGGCTGGTCGTGCTGCCGGTTTCCATCATTTTGATATTTCCCGATAAAGTCGCTGAGCGACCTTCTGATACGGTCGATGACCACCAACCCTGGAGCTTCAACGAAAAAAAAATGCTGATATTGCTGATCTGTACCCTGTTGCTGTGGGTTACAGACAATCGGCATGGCGCCTCGCCCGCCTGGGTATCGCTGGGCGCCGGTATCGTTTGTGCATTGCCCGTCGTTGGCGTTCTGCCAGCCCCGCAAGTTATGCAAAAAATGAATTTTGGCCCTCTGATTTTCCTGGCGGCTGTAGTGGGGATGGGCGCCGTTGTCATCGATACCGGTTTGGGGAACTTTCTAGCGCAGCAACTAACGTCACAAATCAATCTTGCCTCTGACTCGGGTTTGGAAAAATTTGCTTCTGTAATTGGCATTGGCTGGGTTCTGCAGCTTGTTGCGACTTTGGCAGGCCAACCTGCCATTATGACAGCAATTTCTGAGCCTATTGCGGCGGCAACGGGCTGGTCGCTAACCAACGTTTTGATGATGCAGGTTCCTGCATGGGCGTTATTGATCTTCCCTTATCAGGCACCGCCATTGGTTGCCACACGGGCAATTTCGGGCCTTGCGATATCGCAATTCCTAAAGCTTATGCTTCCATTTGCTCTCGTTAGCGCACTGATTTCGGTTCCTCTTCAATACCTCTGGTGGCAATTCCTCGGCTTCTTACCAGCTTGATTTAGAACAGAATTTTCCGAGATTTAACCATGTGTAAAGAGGTCATGGGCACAATGCCTGCTGAACCTATTGTGCGCGAATCTGTGAATCACCCAGCTAAAGTGAGTTGAAGAAGTAAAAAAAATGTCCGAACCGACATCAAGATATGCGTTGGATAATATTAACGTCCTGGTTCTGGATGATAATAGGCATATGCGTAGCCTCGTTCAGTCCATCTTGCATTCTCTTGGCGTGAAGAATATTCGGGAAGCGGCGGACGCCGCCGCTGCCTTTAAGGAACTACAACATTTCCTGGCAGATGTTCTGATCGTCGATTGGCATATGGAACCCCTCGACGGGTTGGATTTTGTGCGGCTTGTACGAACAGCCAAGGATAGTGCCAATCCCTATGTGCCGATCATTATGCTAACCGGTTATACCGAGTACCGCCGAGTGACAGAAGCACGGGATGCCGGAGTGAATGAGTTTTTAGCGAAACCAATTTCCGCGCGTGCCCTTTATCAACGTTTCGCTTCTATTATCGATAATCCTCGGCCGTTCATAAGAACCAAGAACTTTTTTGGGCCAGATCGCCGACGTCAAGATCTCGGTCCGCCGCGCGGCGTCCCCGAAAGGCGTAGCGATGTTCAGGAAGGCGACGGTGGTGAAGGGCTCAGTCAGTCGGAAGTTGAATCACTGCTTGGCGATTAGACGTTGCGCATGTCCGATATAGAAATCATCAACGCACCCAACACATTGCGTAAGGCAAAGATTGGCAGCGGGCCGGGTAAGCTGGATAAAGCATTGTTGGCCAAGGCCGAAGAGGCGATCGAAGAGTTCGTCGAAAAATACGCTGGATGGTTGCAAGAGGGCGCCGAGGAGTTGGAGAAAACGCGCAAACTTCTTGTGGAAGGCGATGAGCCGAAACAGGCGCTCGCCGATCTTTATCGTATGTCGCTCGATTTGAAGGGGCAGGGTTCGACATTTGGTTATCAGCTTATTTCGGCAGTTGGTGGCTCTCTCACTGATTTTCTTGATTCTGTACGAGAAAATGGTGCCGGGCTGAACAAGATGCAACTAGATGTCGTCACGGCGCATGTAGGCGCAATAAGGGCGATCGTTTCTGAAGATTTAAGAGAAGAGGGCGGTCCCACCGGACAGGCTCTTTTGAATGGGTTGGCTCAGGTCGTCGCGAAAGGTCACACATCAAAATAAAAACGCGGTGCAGGTCTGGATTGCAATACGATTCCAGATAATATTCTGGGAATGACTATCCATCTTGTTAAGATTGCGGTCGGTATCGGCAGCGTCGATCATTTGCGGGAAGTTCAGATCGAACGGTTGCGCCAGGCGAAAGAATCTGGCGGTCCAGGCGAACTCCGCCACCTTACGCGTAACGCCCCGCGCCGCGCAGCCGAGGTTCTCAATGGCGGTTCGATTTACTGGATTATCAAAGGATACATACGTGTAAGACAACGGATTACGGACTTCGGTGAGGCTGTCGGCCGCAATGGTAAGCCACGATGCGCGCTAATCCTTGACCCGAAGTTGGTACAGACGCAGCTTTTGCCACACAAACCAATTCAGGGTTGGCGTTATATGGAGCCAGAGGCAGCGCCAGCTGACCTTACAAATCAGGAACGCAAAATCGAATCTTCGTTGCCAACAGAAATGGCTGACGAGTTGAGGTCTCTCGGCCTGTTATAGAAATTTAGCCCTTGAGAAGAGCCTGCATCTTAATATCAGGATTAGAAAGATCGGCCACGGAAACAGTTTTGTTGGCCTGCATCAACCGTTTGCCAAAACGGAGGTCACGGGGATTATTAATGGATATTGCACCATCAATGACGCCATTCTTGAGATAGAACGTGACAAATTCGTTTTTGGCCGGGTCTCCACGAGTAGCCGTTTCGTCCCAGTTCTCCGGGACTCCGATCATCTGTAAATTGACGTCGAACTGGTCTGACCAGAACCAGGGAATTTCGGCGTAGGATTCAGCTTTATCAAGCATAGCTTTACCTGCCGTGATGCCTTGGTTCTGAGCATTCTCATAGCTTTCAAGGCGCAAGCGGCGGCCCAACAGGTCATTAGGATGATTGGCCACATCGCCGGCTGCAAAAATGTCTGGGTCTGATGTACGGGCGTGATCATCGACAACAATCCCGTCATCCGTGTCGAGACCAGCTTCGGCTGCAATCTCGGCATTTGGAATTACCCCAATGCCAACGACAGCAATTGAACAATCAATATTCTCTCCCCCTGCGAGGACTGCGCGTTCGAGTTTGCCATCACCCTCGAATTTTTCGACGCCGGTATTGAGGCGGATATCGACACCATTGCCTAAATGAAATTGCAATAACCAGTCGCTGATTTCGGGGGTGATAGCACGGGCACAAAGCCTATCCAGAGCCTCAACGACAACGGACTTGCAGCCTAGTTTTGTCAACGTTGCAGCGCACTCAAGGCCGATCCATCCACCGCCAACGATCATAGCGGTTGATCCTTCCTTTACCGCTTCGCGAATAGCGAGGGTGTCTTCCATCGTGCGGAGATAAAACACACCGGGCAATTGCGCGCCGTCGATCGGCAATTCGCGAACGCGGGCACCCGTCGTAATAGCCAGTTTGTCGTATGCGATGCGGTCGTCCCCCTCAATCACGACTTCCTTGGCCTCGCGATCAATGGCTGTTGCCTTGGTATTCAATCGAACTTCAATGTTCGCTTCGTCGAGAGCTTCTTGTTGCCAAAAATATGTGCTGTCGACGGTGACCTCGCCTAGTAAGGCGGCTTTCGATAATGGTGGCCTTTCATAGGGCAAGTATGGTTCTTCACCCAGCAAGATTACCTTACCTTCGAAGCCTTCGTTGCGGAGCGTGTTCGCGACCCAGCCACCTGCCTGACTGGCACCAATAATTACGAATGTGCGGTCGTCACTCATCGTTTGTCGATTCCTGTGAAATTTCAGTCCTCAGCTTTGGGTACACCTACTAAAATTTGATCACCTTCTATTTTTACTTCATAGGGTCGCAAATCGATGGTTGCGGGAGCGGTTAGGGCTTTACCGGATTTGATATCGAAGCAGGCCCCGTGCAACGGGCATTCAATTGCGCCATCTTCGATATAGCCGTCAGTCATGAGGGCGTAGGCATGAGTACAAATGTCGTCGAGGGCGTAATATTCGCCGTCCAATAAATAGATGCCGATATCCATACGGCCGATTGATACGGCCTTAGGTTCATCTTCAGATACCTCCGACGTTGTAGCGACAGCGTGAAACTCAAGATTTGCGTCGGTCATTCAAAATTCCTCTGTTTTCTTACCTATTTACCGGTTATTTCTCGACGCCAACATAAATTGTGTCGCCTTCAACTTTTACAGGATAGGTTTTTAAGTCAACTTCTGCCGGCGGGTTTACGGCCTTTCCGGTTTTAATTTCAAAACAGGCACTGTGTAGCGGACATTCGATTAGGTCCCCTTCAACAAAACCATCTGCCAAGCCAACATCCTCGTGAGTACATATGCCATGGGTAGCGAAAAATTCACCCTCTACATTGTAGATGGCAATTTCCTCTTCACCGACAAAAACGGCTATGACGTCCTCCTCGGGGATATCATCCGTTTTCGCTACGGCGTGGTACTCAATCTCACTCATCAATCCTCTCGTAAAACCCACGATGGAAGGTTGGATTTACGCGTCATTGGGATGCTATGACCGCGCCGGATACTACACGCCGTGGCCAGATTCTGCCAACCCGATTCCCGGTTGAAATATACCGCTAGCTCGAAACAGAAAACCCTACAAACCCAAGCTCCTCCACCATATTTCGGACATAGTCGCCGGGGCTAAGGGCATGGGCTGCTGTTGCACCTCCCGCCATCACGACCCAACCCGCTTCCAGGCTCTCGCCCGCCTGGGTGGCGAGCCGCGCCGCATGTGCCAGAGAGCGGACTGGGTGTCCGAGAATTGCGGCTGAAGATCCGATTTGAACTGGGCGTCCATTGACCTCCAGAAGCATGCCTAGATTACTGATGTCGATATCGGGCTTATTCCATGCACCGAGCACGAATCCCGAGGAGGAACTATTGTCTGCAACGACATCCTCCAAGGAAAATTTGAAATTCTTATAGCGGGAATCGATTATTTCTATTGCAGGTGCGATGGCTTCAACCGCAGCAAGCGCTTCCGCAGCGGTAACCGGTCCTTCGAGAGGTTTCTTTAGAAGAAACGCCAATTCAGGTTCCGCTCTTGGGTGCACATATTTGTCGAAAGTGATTTCGTCGCCATCCTCGACCAGCATTTCGTCAGAAAGACGGCCCCAAACGAGATCCTCGAGGCCCATCTGGACCATCTTGGCCCGGCTGGTGAACCCCATCTTCATACCGGCCTGCTTTTCACCCCGGGCGAGTCGACGCCGAAACGCCGCCGATTGAACCGCATAGGCTTCTTCGAGGGTATAATCATGTTTTGCGCTGAGTTGCGGGATCGCTTTGCCGGCACGTGCCGCGTCGTCAACTATTTTTGCCATTGCATTGATATTGGCCATCATGCTGCTCCTTTCGCGTCACGTTCCTTGGCGAGATCAAGCGCCACGTCGACAATCATGTCCTCCTGACCGCCAACCATCCTGCGCCGTCCGAGCTCAACCAGGATATCCCGGGTATCAATACCGTATGTCTGTGATGCCGATTCAGCATGCCGTAGGAAGCTGGAATAGACCCCGGCATAGCCAATCGAAAGCGTCTCACGGTCGACACGCACGGGGCGGTCCTGTAACGGACGAACCAGGTCGTCCGCCGCATCCATTAGCCCGAATACATCGCATCCATGATTGAGACCCATGCGGTCCGCCACCGCGACAAAGACCTCCAACGCCGCATTGCCAGCGCCTGCACCCATGCCACCTAACGAACCATCAATCCGAATTGCACCTTCCTCAAGGGCAATAAGATTGAACGAGATGCCGAGCCCGAGATTGTTGTGTGCGTGCATGCCGCGTTCCGTTTCCGGTTTGAGCACGTCATTCATGGCTTTGAACCGATCTGCCACACCGTCGGGTAACAATGCACCCGCGCTGTCGGTGACATAAACGCAGTGGGCTCCATACGATTCCATCAATTTCGCCTGTTCAGCGAAAGATTTATGGTCCGTCATATGCGCCAGCATGAGCAAACAGGCGACATCCATGCCGTTCTCCCGGGCCCATTCGATATGCTGCCGCGAGACATCGGCTTCCGTACAGTGTGTTGCAACGCGGACCGATGTGGCTCCTGCCGCTTGCGCATTTTTCAGGTCTTCTACCGTCCCGATGCCGGGGAGCAGAAGCACCGTAAGTTTGGCATTCTTGACGACACTGGCCGCCGCTTCGATCCATTCCAGATCGGTATTGGTGCCAAATCCGTAATTGAACGAAGAGCCCGCGAGACCGTCACCGTGGGTTACTTCGATGCCGCTGACGCCTGCTTCGTCGAGCGCCTGGGCGATATCTCTTACCTGTTCCGGCGTATAGCGGTGCCTGATTGCGTGCATACCGTCGCGAAGAGTGGTGTCCTGCACATAGATTTTTTTGTCTTTATCGATATTCATAATTAAGCCGCCTTTTTGAGCTGGACCAGTCGCTCCGCAGTTTTCAGCGCGGCCGATGTCATGATATCCAAATTACCGGCATAGTTTGGCAGATAATGTGCAGCGCCTTCGACTTCGAGGAAGACCGATGTCTTAAGCCCGACAAATTCGCCAAAGCCCGGGATTTCCATCGGCGTGTTATCGCCGATACGTTCAAACTGTACCTCCTGTTTGAGACGGTAGCCGGGGACGTAGCTTTGTACTTCCTCGACCTGTTTGGCCACGGATTCAGCAACCGCACCGGTATCGGCTTCGTCGCTGAGGGTGTACACCGTGTTACGCATAATCACCGGTGGGTCGGCAGGGTTGAGCACAATGATCGCTTTGCCACGGTCGGCGCCACCAACTTTTTCAAGCCCGGTCGCTGTCGTAACGGTAAATTCGTCTATATTGGCACGCGTACCGGGACCGGCGGATTTACTGGCAATCGAAGCGACGATCTCGGCGTAATGCACCTTGGAAACTTTTTGAACGGCCTCGACCATGGGGATTGTCGCCTGACCACCACAGGACACCATATTGATGTTCGGGGCATCGAGATGCTGATCAATATTAACCACCGGTACGACATAAGGACCAATGGCCGCTGGTGTCATATCAATGATCTGCTTGCCATGTTCACGCGCAAACTTGTCATGATATGCATGTGCCTTGGCGGAGGTCGCGTCGAACAGAATTTCGATATCATCGAAGCCGTCCATTTCGGCCAGTCCATCAATCCCCTTATCGGTGATCGACACACCCATATTCTTGGCACGGGCAAGACCATCTGAGTTGGGGTCAATCCCGACCAGAGCGCCCATTTCCAAAATATCGGAGGTCTCCAACACCTTGATCATCAGATCGGTGCCGATATTGCCGGAACCGATAATCGCTACTTTGGTTTTCATGAAGACACTCCTTACTGTCCGAATACGGCGCGGACTGAGCCGAGGCCGGAAATTCTTACTTCAATGACATCGCCGGGGTTTACGGGCGCCATCGGTCCCAGCGCACCGGTCATAATGGTGTCGCCGGCCAATAGCGGCATGCCGACATCGACCATTTTGCGCGCAAGCCACAAGGCGGCATTGAGCGGATTGCCGAGACAGGCGGCACCTGCACCGATGGAAACCTGATCGCCTTTGTTTTCCATCACCATGCCGCACATGCGGAGATCGATCTCATGCAACCCGACCGGCCTGGTGCCTAGCACATAAAGGCCGGACGACGCATTGTCAGCGATGGTATCCAGAATAGTGATGTCCCAGTTAGCGATACGGCTGCCAACAATTTCAATCGCCGGCAAGGCATAGGCCACTGAATCGATTAGATCGACCAAAGTAAGCTGGTCATCGACCAGGTCGTCATCCAGCACCAACGCAATCTCACCCTCGACCTTGGGCTGCATCAGGCGGCTGGGGTCGACTTCGTCGCTATCGACGACCTCCATATCTGCATAAAGAATTCCAAAATCTGGCTGGTCGACGCCAAGTTGTGCCTGAACGGATTTGGCGGTCAGACCGACTTTGCGTCCGACAGGTCGGCGGCCTTCCTTGATCCAGATATCGGTATTGGCCTGCTGGATCGCATACGCGGCGTCGAGGTCACCTTTTTTGATGAGATCGCGGATTGGTTTACACGGTTTGCCGCTTGCGGCGGCGCGGCGAATGCGTGTTGCCGCTGTTTTAATGGGGTCTGGTTTGGCTGGTTTTTTAGCCATCTTCGATGCCTTTTATTTGCCCGGATTTGATGGCTTTTTATAGAGCAGGGACGGGGGGAAGGAAACAGGCGGATTTTGACATTATCTGGTTTCGCTTCCGCGTGTCGAAACTGTATATTTTAGTGTACGTATTTTCCAACATCATTCTTCTTATTATGCTCGGTCTAGAATCTTCATCCATCTCTGTATCTTCCCGCGCCAACGGCATCGGTGCGGAGATATCGGGTGTCGATTTATCAAATTCGTTGGATGACAAAACGTTTGCAAGTATCTCGGCGGCTTTCGACACCTACCGGCTTCTCATATTTCGGGGCCAGGATTTAACCGCTGCGGAGCAGGTTGCTTTCAGCGAGCGGTTCGGACGCCTTGAAGATTTTCCCGACCCTAAAGATCAGGCAGATGGCTTCAAGACAGTACTTCGCGTTACCAATATCGATCGCACCACTGGTGGCATTAAACCGGTGGATGATCCCGGCCACAAATCCTTCACGCTGGGGACGTCTTCCTGGCATATCGACAGTTCATTCAGAAAACTGCCGTCGCGTGCTTCAATGTTGTATGGCATTGAAATACCCGAAGAGGGTGGAGACACGATGTTTGCGGATACAACAATTGCCTATGACGCTTTGTCCGAAGACCGTCGCCAAGAACTCCACAAACTGACCGTCATTCACGATTTTGAGGAAACCCGCCGCCGGCACAAACTGCCGCCGCGACCGCCTGAAGTGCAGGCGGCGACGCCACCGGCTCGGCACCCGTTGGTCACCCAGCGCGAAAACGGCCGACGTGCACTGTTTATTGGATCACATGCCGCTGGAATCGATGGCATGTCCTATGAAGATGCTCGCCGACTTATTGACGGGCTTGCAGCAGAAGCAAGTAAGCCCGAATGTACCTATCGCCACAAATGGAGCCCAGGCGATCTAGTGATGTTCGACAATATCTGCGTAATGCATCAGGCGATGCCGTATGACCTCGCAGGGTCACGCCGATTGCTGCACCGAACAACGGTGGCCGGCAACCAGCCACTTGCTCCAGTGGATTAATATTGAAGTGTTGATCAGCCCGCGCCCGCGTGTCGGCCGCCGGTTATCTTGATATTTACCGCAAGAGAAATACGCTCACCGGTTCCGTAAAACGGATGGACGGAATGTTCCATCCAGGCCGGGAAGAGGATTAACTTTCCGGGCTCGGGATCAATCAAAAGGCTGCGGGCAAATCCATATCCCGCTAATTTTGATGCCTGCGCCAGGGTTCGCGGGTCGTGGAGTTCAAACTTGCCATTGCGATCCCATCCCGGTTCCAGTTCACCGGCTTGTGCATAGTAAACGCACGACCAGTCACAATCGGGATGGACATGACCATCGTTGTAATTGCCTTGTCCATTGATATTGGCCCAGCCCCCCGCGACATATTGCAGATCGACATTTCCGAGGTCTGTTTCCTGGGTCAAAAGGGCTGCCATTCGCAACATGCTGTCATGTACCCAGCCTTTAAAGGCCTCAACCTCGGGTGTTTCCCAATTCCACAATGTCGGTGAGGACTGCCAGCCCCCGCGATTGGAAATACTCACGCCGCCATCCTCTTCACGTGCGGCATATACCTGTTTTTTTAAACCCTCATTTACAGTTTCAAAATTCGAGATGGTGCGCACCAGGACAGGTGTCGCGAATGCAATCGAAATATCCTGCGTAATTGGAAAACTAAAATCCACACCTGTTCTCCCAATTAGGAGTGCGCGTTTCTCTTGGAATTAATGATGCGCCATATATCAAGTTTAGGGTACCGACAACAACCGTTCCATAGTCGTTGGCGCGTTAATTCGGAGAACGGGCCAATCCCAATTTGATTGCCGATTTGTCGACGACACGGGTCCAAAATTGTTTTCGTCTTTCTGTAAAGGTCGCCAGGGAATAACACACCACGAGACACAGCAACAAAATCGTTAAGCCACGCAATGGATTATCTACTTCTCCCGGAAGGACTGACGTCAAAAACAGCATTACCGGCATGTGCATGAGGTAGAGGGTGAAGGTGCCGTTGGCCAGCCAGCGTATTTTATTCTCAACCGGCGAAAGCAGTCCGATAAGACCCTGCTGCTTTGATCCGGCGAGAGAGATCATCGTAAGGGCAAAGAGAAAACCCAGAAAGTAGTCAGCCAGCCAATAGACTGAAAACCCAAGCTGTAATTCGGAGATTCCGAAATGCGCCGCGATCTCCACTCCGGTAGATTTGAATTCTTCGTGCAATCCTAAACTAAACCAGATGATATAGGTTGTGAGACTAACGAGGAACAACGGCATAGCCACATGTTTGGGGATTTGAAATCGCGAAATGTGCCAAACGGCGACACCCATCAGCCAAACAGGAAATAATAGGAATAGTTTTGGACCGGCGATCAGCACTGCGGCGATAAAGGCCACCCAACGACGTATGCCTTTGAGAAAAACGAGGGCACCAAACGCTATATAATACCAAACCTCATAGGCGATGCTCCAATATGGCGTGTTGGAAAAATAACGCGTGTTCTGCCACCAACTTTCATGCAAAAAGGTTGCCCCAAGGAGTATCTGCTTGGCTGAGTCCGGGTAGCTAAACAAAACGTCCTGATAACTTTTTTCTGAAAAGTGTGATCCCGCTAAATCTATGATTGGCACCAGTATCAGCATCGGCACAACAACAGTGCTCATACGAACAATCCGAGCGGAAAAGTATTTAAGTGCCGAATTTTCGCGCCCCTGTACGACATAGGCCATTAGGAGGCCCGATAATACGAAAAAGAACACCACAGCGTGATGACCGAAGGGAATGATGTTAATTTGCCAGAATAGCCCGCCGCTTATACTTTGCAGGGCGAAGTGGCTAATAAAAACCACCAAAGCTGCCCAAAACCGGATTAGATCGAGTGATAACGAAAATCCCGGTGTTAAACCGCGGGGCGTCATTTTCAAGTGCCAACCATCAAATCTCTATTCACAGCTCTGGCGTTAAACCATCTTTGCTGTAGTCATGGCAACAAAAAGGCGGCCCCAACCGGGACCGCCGCCATTCTATTTTGTTGTGTAAAACTACATCAAATGTTTCTTGAAGAAATCCATTGTGCGGGTCCAGGAAAGCTTTGCCTGTTCCTCGTTAAAGCGCTTTGTCGAGTTGTTGTGAAAACCGTGGCGCGTACCGGGGTAGGTATAAATTTCATGCGTTACATTGTTTTCCTTCAGCGCGGCGGCGTAGCCTGCTCGGCCTTTATTGATTCGCTTATCATTTTCGGCGAAATGCACCATCATCGCCGCTTTAATCTTGTGGACATCTTCGGATTTGGCGACGCGGCCGTAATACGGTGCACCCGCCTGAAGGTCTGAACCCATTTGCACGGCGAGATAGTTCACGACGCCACCGCCAAAACAAAACCCCGTGGCTCCGAGCTTGCCATTCGACAATGCATGTTTTTTCAACCATTTGGCGCTGTTCAGCATATCAACGCGGATTTTTCCGCGATTGAGTTTTTTCTGCATGACTTTCCCGTCATCGTCATTGCCCGGATAGCCACCAAGTGGGTATAGCGCGTCAGGAGCCAAAGCGACGAAGCCGTCAAGCGCAGCACGACGCGCGACGTCTTCAATATGGGGGTTCAAACCGCGATTCTCGTGCACGATCAGAACCGCGGGGAAGGGGCCTGTGCCAGCAGGATGTACGAGGTAACCACGCATTCTGCCGCCGTTCCCACCTGGGGAATCATAAAATAACGTATTTAGCCTTGATCCGCTTGTCAGTAAATGAAACGGTCTGGGCTTCAGCGTATTTAGGCAGTAGCGCCTGCGCCATCGCGAGACCGGAAATCGTACCAACGACTGTTAGCGCCGCAGCACGCTGCAGGAATTCGCGGCGATCCATGTCGCCATGGCAATATTCGTCATACAGGTCATAGGCCTGAGGATCGATCTGATCGCTATCGATTTCGGTAACTTCAATGAGATCTGATTGTATTCCGTCCATGGAAAAACTCCCTCTTGTTTGTGTTGTTCCAACGGATTGCCCCAACCCTTTTGTGTTTTGCGACAAGCCGATCAATGATTATGAAGACGTCAGAACGCTCGCCTCCGCTAATAGAAACCGTGCAGTACCGTAAGCAGTCTATGTACAGGGTTCTGTTTCTACCGAATCAAACACATGTGAAGAGGGTTTATTCCGCCGCTGCGGCTTTGTTCGTCCTAAGGATGCGGCAGGGAATGCCTCGGATATCGGATGATCCTGTCACCGGGTCTTTTGGACCGTCATAGCTTAGGGCAGCGTTGACATTGACATCGAGAGCACCGCGTTCGGGTCCTTTTGCTTCGGGGTACCACCAGCCCATACCGGTTCGCGCTACATCTCTCATCGTCTCATCCGTGACACGAACCTTGAGGCGGCAGCTGCCTGAATGACCTGAAGTCTCGACGGTAACCCAGTCGTCTTCTTCGACGCCGTAAACAACTGCGGTTTCGGGATGTATCTGCAGCCAAGGATCCGGGGCAACTTTTCGAGCCCAACTTTGCTCCCGGAAACGCGAGTGATGGTATGACTTTTCTCGTGCACCCGTTAGCAAAAGCAGGGGATATTCGTCTCTGACTTCTTTCCCTTCTAAAGTTCCTGCCGTTGGAACGTATTCTGGCAAGGGATCGAGACCAAGTTCGGCGAGAGTTTCAGAATAGAGTTCTATTTTGCCAGTTGGCGTTTTAAATCCTGATTTGTCGAAGTCTCGTAATTCATAGGGGTATTCCGCGTACCCTTTTTCGAGAAGTTCTTCCACTGATACAGGGCCATCCCCCAGGAGAAACTCGTTGAACTCGCGCTTGGTATGCCAGGGAAAAAATTTTCTAGCATCGGTGTGTCCGCGCGCTTCCAGTCTTTTGACCAGCTCACCGGCGATCCAAAAATCACTGCGGGCTTCCCCCATCGGCGGATGAGAGGGTTGGATTACGCTAAGGCAGGGCGCATTTGCCTCCAGTGAGATCTCTTCATCTTCGAGCCCGGTGGTTTTCGGCAAGACAAGATCTGCGAACTCGGCGGTTGGCGTCATCATATGCGTTGCCACACAAAGATAGTCGAGCGACTTAAGCGCTTTGATCGTTTTCTGAGTGTTGGGGTAGGTCACGACAATATTGACCCCCGTAACATAGAGCGCACGAACAGGGTAAGGATCGTTCGTCAAAATGGCATTGATAACCGACGGGTTGTGGCAGGCGGTCTGCCATCCTCTTGGTCCGGCCCACAACGGAAATTCATCAGTGCCAATCGTTTTTTCTTCAACTTCAAGCGGCAGGCGGAACTCTGGCTTGTGAAGGACTTCAATGTAATTGGTAAAACCTGCGGGCTTCTTGACGCGCCGGTTTCCGCCAACTCGGTCCAAATTTCCTGATATCGCAACAAGGGCATGAAAGGCGCGGTAGGTCTGGACGCCAGCACTGAAGGCATCGATCCCATGACCGCTTACAAAACAAGATGGTCCTTCGGAATACAATTGTGCCGCTGTAACGATGTCGGCAGCCGGGACGCCGCTTATTTTGGCAGCATATTCCGGAGTGTATCGAGAAGCACGCTGACTAAGTTCGTCAAACCCGTGACACCAGTTTTCAACTGTATCGTGATCATAGCGGTCATTGGTGATCATCCAGTTGACCATGGCGAGGCCGATGGCGGCATCTGTACCCAATTTAGGTTGTAGCCATAGATCAGCGATCGCAGCAGCTTGTGTCCGGGCGGGGTCGATCGTTATGATTTTTGCGCCCTTTTTATGCACCTTTTTGAGCGCAAGCCATTGTGACGGGTCGGCAGCCGACGGATTTCTTCCGACGATCAACGCACACTTTGTGTTGTTGATATCCTCACCATTACTCATTGTGAGGCCGGTCAGCTTGTCAGAGAGTCCGCGACAACCACCACATAAATCCTGATTCATCATCCAATTGGGGGAACCATAGGCGCGCATCAGAAGGGCCAAAGCGACACCACGGCTAAAATGGGCGTTGCTTACCGCACCACAGAGTGACAAGGGCCCATGTTCGGCCTGGACGTCGAGGAATCGATCACACATTTCATCCAGCGCGTCGTCCCATGATATTTTTTCCCATTGTCCACCGCCACGGCCTGCAGTACGGCGCATTGGATGTAAAACACGGTCTGGGTGGTATGTCAGTTCGGGCAGACCACGCAGCCCTTTAACGCAAAAGGCACCCTGTGACGCCGGGTGTTCCACATTGGGCTTTATCTTGGTGACGCGTCCGTCCACCGTAGTGAAATGACCACCACAGTGCGTACTACACTCCCAACAAGTACTGGGAACCGTTTTGGTTATCTGTTCCATGGAACCAGCTTACTTCAAAAAGATATTTCCGGCACTAAGGATATTTCACAACCTTACAACGGCCATACCAACAATATCATTGGAATGGCGACAAGAATAATTAGGACCTCAAGTGGTAGGCCCATCCGCCAATAATCGCCGAAATGATACCCGCCGGGTCCCATAATGAGCGTGTTGTTCTTGTGTCCGATAGGGGTCAGGAATGCGCAAGACGCAGCAACAGCAACGGCCATCAGGAATGGGTCAGGATTGGCGCCAAGGCGTGTTGCGACATCAACGGCAATCGGTGCAGCAATTACGGCGGTTGCCGTATTGTTCATAACGTCCGACAGCGTCATCGTTATAATCATTAGCAAGGTCAGGGCAACCCACGGTGCGTATCCGGCGGACCAAGCGACAAGTTGACCCGCGATTAGAGTGGTGCCGCCACTGGATTCCAACGCCTGACCGATAGGGATGAGGGTGCCCAAGAGAACAATCACGCTCCATTCGATTGATCGGTATAGATCGCGGATTGGTACGATACCGCTTCCGACATAAACGATCACGACCAGACCAAGCGCTACTGGCAGGTAAATCAAACCCATGCTGGCGAGTAAAATCGCGGCCGCGAAGGCGAGGGTCGCCCAACCGGCAAACTTTCGTTGAATAAGTTGAATACCTCGCTCAGCAAGTGGCAGGACGCCAAGGCGTCGCGTCGCGATTTCAAGGCTGTCCGCAGAGCCGAGAAGTAACAAGACGTCGCCCGCCAGTATTTTTGCGCTTGATAATTTCTCGCGAAAACGTCTCCCCTGACGCGATACACCCATGAGACTAACGCCCTGCAACCGCAGCAGCTGCAAATTTTTGACAGAACGATTTTCAGTCCGGGCACCAGGCGGTACGACAACCTCGATCATCTCCAAATTTTGGCCTTCGAGAATCTCATGGCCTTTTATGTGTTCGACATTGCCCAGCTTCAACGCGGCAGTGAAAGACTCTATGCCTTCTGGGCCACCCTCGATGACCATTAGGTCATCGGGCTGAAGTAGGTATCGCCTTGCAACACCGGGTAGTCTTTGACCATTCCGGATTAACCCAAGGATTATGACGTTGTGATTGTCGGCTTCTTCGCTGAGCTCGCCGACGCGTTGTCCAATGACAGCACTTTCCTCCATGACTTTAAGCTCGGAGACATATTCCCCTAGCGCTTCCAGCTCGGCGCCGACATCGGACTCCGTTCGTGCTTTTGGTATCAGCCGCCAGCCGATCACCGTGACGAATAAAATTCCGATAACGGCGCAGGCGGCCCCGACAGGTGCGAAATCAAACATGCTGAAGGGTTCGCCAACCGTCTTTTCGCGATAGGCCGCGATAATGATGTTTGGTGGCGTGCCGATAAGTGTGATTAGACCTCCTAGTATGGAAGCAAATGATAACGGCATTAGCGTTAGGGCGGGGCTTCGGAGGCTCTTTTTGGCCGCCTGAAGGTCCACCGGCATCAACAATGCCAAGGCAGCCACATTATTCATTACGGCAGATAAAACGGCCGAGACGCCAGACATGATCCCAATATGGGCCCATAGCGCCCGAGATGCATCGATGGTCTTACTGGCGACCAGTTCGATGACTCCGCTATTGGTAAGCCCTCTGCTAACGATCAGGACGAGCGCGATGATAACTGTTGCCGGGTGACCAAATCCTGAGAAGGCCTGTTCGACGGGTACAACGCCCGCCACGATCGAAATCATTAGTGCGCTAAAGGCGACTAGATCGTAGCGCCAGCGTCCCCAAATCAACAACGCAAACAATCCCGTCAAAATTGCAAACAGAATTGTTTGGTCTGTTGTCAGTTCGCCCATTTTTTTCTCCGCGCGAGACGCATTCCAAGATTATTGAATTTCCCCTTTGCCTTGATTCGATCCTACTGCAATAACGGTATCAGCACATCAACACGATTCTGCAAGAGATCAGGGAAAAAGAATGAAACTAGTACGTTACGGCGAAAAGGGTGCTGAGAAGCCAGGTATCATTGATGAAAACGGCGTCCTTAAAGATCTGTCAGGCGAAATCGGGGATATCACGCCGGATATCGTAGCGCCACAAGGGTTGGCGGCAATGAATGCAATAGACGTACAAGCTTTGCCGGAAGTTTCTGGAAACCCGCGCTTTGGCGTACCGGTCGCAGGTATCCCAAAAATTGTGGCGATTGGACAGAATTATATGAACCACATTCTGGAAATGGGTTATACGCCGCCAGAAGAGCCGGTAATTTTTGTCAAAGCGATTAGCTCTCTTACAGGACCTCATGATCCGATGGTTAAACCCAAGACGTCGACCAAGTTTGACTATGAAGTCGAACTGGCGGCGATTATCGGAACGACGGCGCAAAACGTTGCCGCCGAAAACGCTCTCGATCATGTTGCGGGTTATGCCATTATGAATGACGGTTCTGAACGCGCATTCCAACGTGAGCGCTCCGGTGGGACGACGAAGGGCAAAAGCGCTGATACCTTCGGACCTCTTGGACCATGGTTAGTCACAGCGGATGAGTTTGGTGACCCGCAAACCAAACGCATTTGGACCAAAGTAAACGGTGAAAATCGGCAGGACGGACACACCTCGGACATGGTATTCGGTATTGCCCAGCTGGTTTCTTATGTCAGCGAGTTTATGTCACTTAATCCCGGTGATGTTTTAACGACTGGTTCACCGCACGGTGTCGCTGCCGGGTTTGATCCACCGAAATGGCTGCAGCCTGGCGATATTATCGAAATGGGAATTGACGGGCTTGGCGAGCAACGTCATGAAGTGGTCGCCTATCAGGCTTAGTCCGCGACTTCAAAAACGCCTTCAATCTCCATACAGAATTCGCGTGGAAGTTCGAACATACCGACAGCACTCCGCGCATGTTGGCCTGCCTCAGGGCCAAAGAGCTCGTAGAACAGATTAGATGCACCATCGATTACAGCGAATTGCCTTTGAAATCCGGGAGCTGAGTTAACCATTCCGTTAATTTTAACGATTTGTGTGATCTGATCGAGCGACCCAATTTTTTGCTTTACGGAAGCGAGCATACAAAGTGCCGTTGCGCGCGCAGCGGTCACAGCTTCCTCTTCCGTAACCGTATCTCCAACCTTGCCGTGGACTATTACGTCAAAGTCGGCAGGCGGCGGGTGTCCGGAAATATAAAGCAAATTCCCGGTTTGAACGCATCCTGTACGGTTGGGGCTTGGGTATACGAAAGGCGTTGGCAACGACAATCCCATTTCCTTTAGTTTCGCTTCGATGAGATCCATTGATTTTTTCCAATTCAATTCCAGAAGAATGAGCGTGAGATAGACAGGGGAGTCTGTCAATCCAACTGCAGGGTTTTCCTATGCTGAAGCTTGGCGTATGACCACCAGTGGGCGAAACATTCGAACGATTTTAGGATTAGTCATGACCGATCAAAAAGGGGCCCTCGCAGGCGTTACCGTTCTGGATCTTACCCGCATCCTTGCTGGCCCATTTTGTACACAAACCCTGGGCGACCTCGGTGCCGATGTTATCAAGATTGAGCGTCCCGGTGGCGGCGATGACACGCGCCGTTTCGGTCCACCATTCCTGAAAGACGACAAAGGAAACGATACTGTTGAAAGCGCATACTTTATGGGAGCGAACCGTAATAAGCGATCAGTGGCTATCGATATATCAAAGCCCGAAGGGCAGGCGCTGATCCGCAAGATCGCTGAAAAAGCTGACGTTGTCGTTGAGAATTTCAAGTTGGGAAATCTAGCACGCTACGGATTGGGGTATGACGACCTAAAAGAAATCAACCCGGGTCTGGTTTACTGCTCGATTACAGGCTTTGGACAAACCGGTCCCTATGCAGAACGGCCCGGCTATGACCCTCTCATTCAGGCGATGGGTGGTATCATGAGCGTTACCGGAGATCCGGACGGTGAACCGATGAAAGCCGGTGTTCCCATTGCCGATATTATGGCAGGGATGTATGCGACGGTGGCCATTTGTGCGGCACTTCGCGCCCGCGAAGTAAATGGCGAAGGCCAGTATATCGACATTGGAATGCTTGATACACAGGCGGCTTGGCTTTCAATTCAGGCGATGAATTTTTTGATTGGCGGAGAAAACCCTGCCCGGTTGGGAAATGGTCATCCCAACATTGTTCCTTATCAGGTTTTTGCCACTGCAGATGGCCACATCATGTTGACCATCGGGAACGATGACCAGTTTAGACGGTTTTGCGATTTTGCCGGTTGTATCGAATTGGCAGACGATGAACGCTTCGCGACCAATGGTGGCAGGGTGAAAAATCGTGAGCCGCTGATAGAGGCAATGAAACCGGTGCTGGCCAGTAAAACTTCAACGGAATGGCTCACTGAACTCGAACGCCTGACAATCGGCTGTGGTCCTATTAATACGGTCGATCAGGTGTTTGCTGATCCCCACGTTCAAGACAGAAATATGGTCATCAATATGCCCCACGAGGCGTTGGGCGGCGACGATGTCCCTTTGGTCGCAAGCCCGTTGCGACTTTCTGAAACTCCGGTGACCTACCGTCACTCACCGCCGGTGCTGGGAAGTGATACGGAGGACGTCCTGAGGGAAGTTCTGGAACTGGACGATGCTGATCTTGACCAATTGAAAGCAGAAAGCATTATTTGAGAAAGAAAAGGGCGGAAAACAGGCTTTTTTCCTGTCATATTAACGTTTCGTTAACCATAAGCGAAAGAAGTTGTATGATCGCTCGGAGAAGCGGACTGCAATAGGGACCAGATGCCTGTGAAAATTTATTCGAAACTCTGTCACTTGCGGAGGTTTTGGGAGTGATGTCCGCAGTGGAGCCTTCTTATTTATACGTTCTTGCGATCGGTTGTGGCTTTCTCTTCGCCTGGTTCGTCTGGCAATTCAGCAAACTCAAAAAGAAAAATGAAGAACTGGAAAAGGATGTTTAGGATCGGGAAATCGTCATCGATACCTTGCGGGGCACCGAGGCCCGTTTTTACGAAGTAACCGAGTCTTCGCCCGTTGGTTTTTTCTTTACGGACATCGATGGCCGTAGAATTTATGCCAACCGGCGGCAGCAGGAATTAACAGGTCAGACAAACGATGAAAATGAAACCAATGGCTGGTTAGAATCGCTCCATCCTGATGACCGGGGCATGGTCAAAGACGCCTGGCAGGCGACGTTGTCTCGCAATGAACCTTTCTTGATCGAGTACCGATTTATATTGCCCTCCGGAGAAATACGCTGGGTTTTGGGGCAAGCCGCACCGCAACGAGACAGTACTGGAAAAATTGTCGGTTATATGGGGACGGTTACGGATATAACTGAACGAAAATTATCGGAAGAGGCGCTCAAGGATCATGAAACACGCCTCGTAGAGGCACAGCGCATTGGTAATATTGGGTTTTGGGAAAGGGATCTCGAAACCGACGCGATAATCTGGTCAGACGAGATGTATCGAATCTACGGGCAAAACCGTGAAGACGGCCCGATGTCACCTGATCAAATATTTTCTCGTTTTCCCGAGGAGGACCGCGACCGCATCAGAGGGCATTTTCGAAAATGTCTCGAAACCGGTGTCCCATTTGATGCCGATCACCGAATAAACCGATTAGACGGGGAACTTCGCTGGATTCACGTCAAGGCGGAGGTCACGTCTGATACTTCTGGAGTTCCAAAGAAATTCTTTGGTACGACTCAGGATATCACCGAAACCCGTCAGATGCAGATGGCTCTTAAGCAGAGCGAAGATCGTTTTCGAATGACATTCGATGACGGTGGTGCGGGAATGTTCATTTGCGACATTGAGAGCCGGTTTGTTCAGGTCAACAAAGCATTTTGCAAACTACTCGGATACGAAGAAGACGAGCTTATAGGACGCAAGAGTTCAGAAATTACCCATCCTGATGATGTGGCGGATATGCCGAAAATTTATGAAAGGCTTGCCGAAGGGACTACCGAAACGGAAAGTCAGGATAAACGTTATTTGCACAAAAATGGCGATGTGGTTTGGGTGTACGTTTCTGGATCTACAATCGACGATTCAATCGATGGGAAACGTTATGTCTTTACGACGGTTCAGGATATCACTGATCGAAAACTTGCCGAACAAGAGCGGGAAAAAGGCGAAGAACGGCTAGAGGAAGCCCAACGTATTGGGAACTTCGGTGTTTGGAGTCGCGATATCGATTCCGGGGTGATCGAATGGACTGATCAGGTTTATCGAATTTTCGGATTCGAGCCCCAGTCGTTCGAGCCGACTCTTTCAGATGTTAGGGAACTTTGGCATCCGGATGACGTTGAGACGGTTGAAGCAGCGCTCGCTGCAGTCTTTGAGACCGGTGAAAAATATGACTGTGATCATCGCATCGTTCGCCGCGATGGCACGGTGAGAACGGTCCATGAGCAAGCTGAACTAGAACGCGACGAGGTAGGGAATCCGCTCCGCCTGTTTGGTACCGTCCAGGACGTGACAGAAATCCGAATGGCAAGAGATGAACTGCGGCTTAGCGAGGATCGCTTCCGAACAGCGTTTAATGCTGGCGGAGCCGGTATGGTGATCAGCGATTATGAAGGACGTTATGTCGAGGCCAACCGCGCCTTTTGCGAATTTGTCGGCTACGAACTCGAAGAACTGCGCCAGATGACATCTCGTGATTTGACGCACCCCGATGAGAGGTCAATTTATGACGAATTGCGGGAGGGCTTGCGGTCAGAAGACAGGGTCAATATCCGCGAGAAAAGATATGTTCGGAAAGATGGTGAGACCGTATGGGCGATTACCACCGGGGCCCGGGTTGTTGATCCCCGTACCGATGACGTTGTTGTTATTTCAAATATTCAGGACATTACCGAGTTGAAACGCGCCCAGGAAGCGCTTGTGCAAAACGAAGCACGATATAGAGGCGTCTTCGACCTGGGTGCAGCTGGCGTGATTGTGCTTTCCAAAGAAGGTGATCTGCTCGAGTACAATAGAGCATTTGCGGAGTTTATTGGTCACTCCGATGAAGAGTTGGCAGAGATGAAGGCAATGGACCTCATGCACCCTGCAGAGAAGGAAAGCGCGTTGGCAAATCGAAAGGCGCTATTTGCGGGTGAGGCCGAGAATTTTTATGTCGAACGGCGTTTCCTCCACAAGACTGGCAAAGAGGTGTGGGCCCATCTGAGCGTGTCGGTCATGCAGATGGAAGGCCTTGACCCGCTGCAGGTAATTATGTTTCAGGATATTACCGAGCAGCGGGCAGCGGCCAATGCATTGGCGAGGACAACAGAGCTTCTGGACCTTGTACGTGAGGTCGCTCTGTCCGCCAATCAAACGACCAACTTTAATGAAGTCGTTCAGTTCTCCCTTGACCGGGTTTGTGCCTTTACGGGGTGGTCTGTCGGTCATGCTTACGTATTGCCGGAAAACGAGGAAGACCTTTTGGAACCGATGAGCGCGTGGTACCTCAGAGATCCCGTTAAATACGAAGAGTTCCGCGAGAAAACCAGAACAACACCGGTTGATAAAGGGCGGCAGCTTGTTGGAGAGGTTTTGGAAACCGGAAAACTGGTGTGGCGTGAAACAACACCAAAAGATCCCAATAATGTCGGACCGCGCGGCGCTCTTTTGCAGGGTTTGGGGCTTAGGTCAGGTTTCGGCACGCCGGTAAAAATGGGCAATGAAACTGTTGGTGTTTTGGAATTCTTTTCTGAGGGGAACGACGCCTATGATGCAGAACTGGCTGATGCGCTGACTCAGGTTGGAACGGAGCTAGGACGTGTGTTTGAGCGTCAGCGTTCGGAGCTCGCATTGCAACGTCGCGAAAAGCAGTTGCGCCAGATTATCGATAATGCGCCCGTCTGGATTTTCGTGAAAAATCGCGAAGGGCGCTACCTAATCGCGAATAAGGCGGTTGCCGATAGTTATGGGGTGACAACTGAAGAGGTACTCGGAAAAAGGCAGGAAGAATTTTATAAATATCCTGAAGAAATTGAGCGCATTCGAAATTTAGATAATGAGGTCATTGAGGGAAAACGTTCGAGGCTGGTTCGAGACACAAAAATATGGAATTCCAAGGGTGAAGAACGCGACATGCGGATGTTCAAGCTGCCGTTCGAAACAACTGACGGTGAAGCGGCAGTACTCGGTATCGCCTCAGATGTCACCGACGAAAAGCGCGCGGAGAGCGAGTTGTGGCGAATGCAGCGTATGGATGCTCTTGGCCATATGACCGGCGGAGTGGCACATGACTTTAATAACCTCCTGACTATTATTCTTGGAAACCTGCAACTTCTTTGCCGTCGCGTTGACGATCCCGCAATTGTTGCGCTGGCGGAAACAGCAGAGCGTGCGGCGCGAAGAGGGGGGATGTAACTGGCAGATTATTGGCATTTGCACGCTCACAACCATTGGCACCGCAACCTACAGATATCGAAAAACTAATCGATGACACGTCCCCACTGCTTGAACGTTCGGTTGGAGCGGGAATTACCGTGGAAACGCGATTGGCACCTAATTTGTGGTGGGTGCAAATAGATGCTGCGCAGCTAGAAAATGCTTTAATTAACCTCGCCGTCAACGCTCGCGATGCTATGTCCGACGGCGGTAAAATCGAAATCTGGGCGGAAAATTTCCGGTTGAGCCGCCGGTCTAAAAACCAAGAACCAAATCTTATACCTGGTGACTACGTCCGGATATCCGTTCGCGACAATGGTTCCGGAATGCCCGAAGAGGTCTTGGCCCGTGCTTTTGAACCATTCTTTACGACGAAGGCATTTGGTGACGGCAGTGGGTTGGGTTTGAGTACGGTTTACGGGTTTGCCGAGCAATCAGGAGGCGGTGTCTCGATTGACACTGAGATTGGCGAGGGGACAACGGTGAACTTATTTCTACCGTACGCAGAAAAAACGGAATCGGAGGCCAGAGATACAGCCCCAATTGAGACCGATGGAAAACGTGAATCGATCCTATTGGTTGAAGACAATGAAGATGTCAGAGCATTTGCCGCGACGGTTCTCCGAAACCTCAACTATACCGTAATCGAGGCAGAGACCGGCGACGATGCCTTAATCATGTTTGAGAAGACGGCTGTAGACCTTTTGTTCAGCGATGTTCTGCTCCCCGGGTCATTGAATGGAAAGGCACTTGCGCGGACGATTCTCGCTCGTGATCCCGCGTTGCCTGTGGTTCTGGCGTCGGGAAATTGGGATCTTGCGAATAGTGGCGGTACATCCGATGTTCCAGAACAGGCCATCATTTTACAAAAGCCCTACACGGCGACCCAGCTTGGCGCTATTATTCAAAACCTGTTTAGTAAACAAATTGCCGGGAGGGTTGGATCTTGAGCAAGAGGCGTCTTTTGGTTGTCGATGACGAACCTGATATTGCTCGGTATATCGGGCAGGTCGCTGAGGGCCTCGGGTATGAAACGCGTGTAACAACAGACGCTGGAACCTTCAAAGAAAGTTTCAACGGATTTGAACCTGACGTAATCATCCTCGACGTCGTGATGCCTGAAATTGATGGGATAGAACTCGTCAAGTTTTTGGCGACCCAGGAATGCGGTGCGCGAATTTTGGTGATCAGCGGTTATGCCCAACGTTATTTGGACAACACGAAGGCTCTTGGCGAGGCGTTCGGCCTGAATTCCGTGACGGCAATGTCGAAACCTATCGAGCTTCCAAAGCTTGAAGAATTTTTAAACGCAGCCTGATTGATAATATGGAGCGGGTAGAGGGAATCGAACCCTCGACACCGAGCTTGGGAAGCTCGTGCTCTACCACTGAGCTACACCCGCGACATTGCGAAAAACATATATTCAATTGTTGTGGCGGCAAAGAGTGGTGGCCGCAAAAATTTAGGAGACAGCTTGCGAATGCCGGGTAGAAAATTGGTAGGCAAGATCGCAACAGGTTTGGGTAAGGCATCTGATTTTACCGAAGTTCCGTGGGCAAAATCCGCTTTCCGCAAGATACTCGGCGAGGATCCCTACCCGGGTACCGTCAATATAATTCTGTCGAAGGTCGAGTATCTGGAAATTTGGGAACACGTTAGAACCTCGCGCGGGATTGTGGTTAGCCCACCGCAGCCAGATTGGTGCGACGCTTTTTGCTATAAAGCGAAAATTTCCGGAAAAATAGATGCGGCGGTTGTTTTGCCGGATGTTGCTGAATATCCGCAAGATCAGGTCGAGCTAATTGCTCCAGTAAATGTCCGAGAAGCACTTTCTCTTGCTGACGGTGATAATGTCGAGATCGAAATCCTTGATGTTGAATGTGAATAATAGGTGCATGGCATGACTTCACTAGCAATCTCCAACGCGACCGCTGAGTTGTGGCGTTACCCATTGCCCGGCGTAACCGGAGGTTCGGGAATTACCGAGGTTGATGTAATCGCTGTTGAGCTTGAGGCATCGAACGGCGAAACCGGATTGGGATTTAGTTATGTGCTGGGCGGTGGTGGAGAAACGGTGGCAGCGGCGGCTGGCGGGATGATAGATAAATTCGTAAGGGGGCAACCCCAAATTCCGCCCGCAGAATTATGGCGGCAGTTGTCGGGCTCTCTTAATCGACTTGGTCGAGGAACCGGTTATATCGCTATTGCGGCAATAGATGTTGCTGCCTGGGATTTGTGGGCCAAATGCTTTGGCATCACTTTGGCAGAGGCGCTCGGTGGTGTTCCCAAACCGGTGCGCGTTTACGGCAGTGGTGGATTTGGGCCAGCGCAGGACCCGGACAGCGCAGTCGAGCAGGCAAAGGCATACGCCGATCAGGGCTGCGGCGCTGTGAAGCTTCGTTTCGCGGGGAACGCAGCGGACATCGACCGGTTAAAGGCGGTTTCGGAAGCTTTGCCATCAGATGTGGCCTTTATGGGGGACGCGAATGAAAAATGCGATCTCGTAACCGCTCAATGGCTTGCGAACGCCTGCGCCGATTATAATTTGCTTTGGCTTGAAGAACCTTTACCCGCACAGGATATCTCGGGTTACGAGGCCTTGGCTGCCCAATCTCCGATTGCACTTGCAACCGGGGAACATCACCAGGGCCTGGTAGAGTTAGCACCCTTTTTAAACGCCAAGTGCTGCGCCGTCGTGCAACCCGATCTCGCCATGATTGGCGGAATTACCGAAGCTATGCGCGTTGCAACAGTTGCCGGGCATTTCGGTGTCGGCGTTGCACCGCATTTCCTTCCCGCTTTATTTGTTCATCTGGCTGCTGCGGCCCCAACGGTAATCTGGCTTGAGCATTTTCCTCTGCTCGAACCACTTTTCGAAAACCCAGTGGACCTGGATAAAAACGGAAACATCAGTCCGCCGGATTTGCCCGGGCATGGCTTGTCCTGGGCCGATGGCGCCAGAAACGAATATTTTGTGGAATGATTGTGAAACATTGAAATTGTTCGCAATTTCTTGCGATGTTAACACTAATTCTGTAGTTTTTTGCGCGGTGTTCGCTGGGGAGTGGGACACTCGATTCAAAGGGGGATGTTTGGTTGAGGCTTCGTTGGTGCCGTCGAAGCGACGGTCGCTAGAGAAGATTTGTAGTTTGGGAAACATCTCTGTCGGGGGATTTTACGGCCATGGAATGGCTTTTTCGTATTGTTAATGGCGTAGTACGCTTTCTTTCCGCCGCTACCGAAACCCGTGAGTTCGTCGTAAGGCG
This sequence comes from Rhodospirillaceae bacterium, assembly GCA_002720855.1. Classification (GTDB taxonomy): domain Bacteria; phylum Pseudomonadota; class Alphaproteobacteria; order MPNO01; family UBA2964; genus UBA2964. The sequence goes on from PBIN01000002.1 coordinate 48,854, forward strand.
CCGGGGCCGAGTAAGGTACCTAACGCTTTCTCGCTGGGTCCAAATTCCTTTGTTCCTTTGCTTTATTGGGTTTGTCGGCTGGTTCGCCCATATCAGCATTGTCTATCACGGATATGACGCGATCATTAAGTCCAAGAACGAGGATCTCGCTCGCGCGATCAGTCATAACCGGGCACTCAGTGGCAAAGTATCCGACATGCAGAGCGATATCACGGATGTCGTCGGAACGCTCAAGAAAAGCCATCACAACCTCGTCGGTCTCATTACCCAAAATGATAATTTCAATGTCGCGATCAAAAAGCTTAAAGAAGAGCTTCGGGTATCGGAGAGAAAACGCGGTGAACAGCTTCGACGCCAGGCGGCCTTAAATGCGCAACTCAAAGGGCTTGAGCGTCAGCTTACGAAAGCCGAGAAGGTTTCCGCCCGTCTCAATCAAAAAGTTGATGAAACCAAATCAGAATTGACGACAGCGCTTGTTGACCGCGGCGCATTTGCAAGTGCTCGCGACTGGCTTCAGAAGCGCGTTGATCGGTTAGAGCAGCGAATCAAGTTTCTTCGAAAAACACAGAAGAATGCTTTGGTCGCTGTGAGTGAGCGTACGGCACAGGATATTCGCAAAATTACCGGGATTATCGAAAAGGCTGGATTAGACGCATCTAAACTCCTGCAAGCCTTTAAACCTGAGGCCTATTCTGCAGGGGGGCCGTTTATTCCCGCCGGTGCTGAAAATGCGATTTTAGAGGATGATGACGCGATTCTGGATCAACATCTAACGCATTGGGAAGATCTGAATAAACTCTTACGTTCCCTGCCTTTGATCGCACCTGTCGACCATTACAACCTATCCAGCAAGTTTGGACGACGACGTGACCCGTTCAATAAAAAGTGGGCGCAACATCAGGGTATTGACCTCGCGTCCCGACCGAGATCGACAGTCTTCGCCCCCGCCAATGGAAAGGTTATTTTTGCAGGGTGGAAAGGGCGGTATGGGCGTGTGATCGAACTTGATCATGGATTTGGCATCGTTACACGCTATGGTCATCTGAGGCGCATAAGCGTTAAAAGAGGAAAGCGCGTGAAATTAGGTGATAAGATTGGCGAACTTGGTTCGTCGGGGCGTAGTACAGGGCCCCATCTGCATTACGAAATAAGAGTGAATAAAAAGGCTGTCGACCCGTTGAACTTTATTAAGGCAGGTAAGGATGTTTTCAAAGGATAAGAAAGAGCGACCCGTGAAAAAGAAACCCGCTGTTCCGACGATTATCAGTGGTGATCTGACGGTAAGTGGAAATCTAAACTGTGACGGCGAGGTCCAGATAGATGGTGTCGTCGACGGTGACGTCAGAAGCAACAAGCTTAGCGTAGGCGAAACAGGCAAGATTAAGGGCTCTGTTATTGCTGACAATGCTTATATTCGAGGAACTGTTAACGGGAAAATCCGGAGCCGCGAAGTTACGCTGACGCGTACGGCGCAGGTGAAAGGCGATGTTTTTCACGAAACTCTGAGTATTGAACCCGGTGCGCAGTGGGATGGTCATTGCCGCCGTCTGAACTTTGTCGAAGATGGTGAACAGGCCAATATCAATCTCGTCGTGAGTGACGGGATTCCCGCAACGCCGCGAGGCTCCTAAGCTGCAATCGCCGTTAGCGATCAATTAAGTCGATTGCTGTTTTAAAAATCGCTGAATCTACGTTCCCGCCGGATAATACGACAACCGCATTGAGACCGGAAAACTCATTTGAGGGGTCAAGCAACGCTGCCAATGCAATGGCGCCGCCCGGTTCAAGTATGAGTTTTTCATGACGAAAAGCGAATGCCATTGCGGCCAACACCGCATCGTCAGTGACTACCAGACCGCCACCAAGTTCTCGTTTATTGATCTCAAAAGTGATTTTTCCTGGAATCGGAACCAGCAGTGCATCGCAAATCGAGTCAGAGTCTTTTTCAATCATCTGCCTTTTATTATTGGCAAGTGATCTGGCTGTGTCATCGAATCCGTTAGGTTCAACTGCGTAAACTTTGGTTTTCGGAAATTTATTTCGGATAGCCATCGCAACGCCCGCAACTAATCCGCCGCCGCTGCATGGTACAAGGACAACATCAGGGATACAGTCGCACTCAGCCAGTTGGTCGACAATTTCAAGGCCAACCGTGCCCTGTCCTGCGATTGTGTGCGGGTGGTCGTATGGCGGCACCAGTGCAGCACCGGAATCGTCAACGATCAATGAGGCTATTTCTTCTCGTACTTCCGTCCGCCGGTCGTAAAGAACGGTTTTGGCTCCAAATCGCTCGGTGGTCTCAATCTTGATTGCCGGGGCGTCGCTCGGCATGACGATAGTCGCTTCGATGTTATGAAGGCCGGCAACCATCGCGACAGCCTGGGCATGATTGCCGGACGAGTACGCGACGACACCGTTGGATTTTTCTTGTTCTGACAGCTGGCTGATGAGGTTGAAGGCACCCCGGAACTTGAAAGAACCGGTGTGCTGCAGTGTTTCCACCTTTAAAAATGCGCGTGCTTTGCTTTGGACACTAGCTGCATTTGATTCGATTAATGGCGTTCGCCTCGCGTAACCTTCCAGGCGCTGCGCAGCGGTTAGAATGTCTTCGAAAGAAGGGATAGTCGTCGCCATTGCCATTGCAAGATTGTCGAACTCTTAGCTAAATCCCGATGAGTTGGGGAAGAGTGGTCAGGGACGGAATAGTTGCGGCCGGTCCTGCTGGAAGCTGTTCTTCGGCAAGCCCCGACCGGTTGACCCACACCGTTGAAAATCCGTATGACGCTGCGCCCGCTATATCCCAGCCATTTGCAGATTGAAACGCTATTTGTTCCGGAGAAACATCAAGCGATTTCGTCGCGAGGTCATAAACCGAAGGGTGGGGTTTAAAAATCCCCACAGATTCAATTGAGTAAATCTCATCAAGCAGATCACGGATTCCCGCCGCAGCGAGTCCTTCTTCGAGCATCGCGGGTTCGCCGTTTGAGAGAACTGCGGTTTTAATTCCAGCTGATTTGATCGTTTGAAGCGTTTCCGAAACTTCTTCATAAGGATCGAGCCCTCTGTATAGGCTCATTAGTCGCTCCCGCAATGACGGTGTTTCGATAGAAAGTGCCGCCAGAGAATGATCCAATGCTTCACCGGTAACCTGCCAGAAGTCAGCGTGGTCGCCCATGAGGCTACGAAGCCACGTATATTCAAGCTGCTTACGCCGCCAAAGGTCGGACAACTGGTCGGCTTTGTCTCCGATTTCATCCCGACAGCGCGTCACGGCGGAATTGAAGTCGAGCAAGGTTCCGTAAACGTCAAAAACACAGGCTTCGATATTTTCGAACTGTCCATCAGCCATGGGCGTTGTTCCTTAGCGTCGCAGGTCTTTTTGTAATGTGAGGGCAACGCGGCCCGGCTGCAAGCGGTTGCGATATACTTGTAGATTACCGAGAACTCTTTGGACGTATGTTCGGGTCTCCTGGAAAGGAATCAATTCTATCCAATCGATCGGATTTACGTCCGGGTCGCCAGGGTTTCCATTGCGTCGTACCCAACGCGCCGCGCGATGGGGTCCAGCATTGTAAGAAGCAATTGCCAGAATATAAGACCCGTTAAAGCGCGACAGCATCTGTGAAAGATAGGCCCGACCGAGCTTAATATTGTAGTTTGGTCGTTGTGTAAGCAAACGGCGCGAATAGCGTATCCGCAAAGACCGCGCCACCGAACGTGCTGTTGCTGGCATCAATTGCATTATACCGCGTGCACCGGCACGGCTGATCGCTAACGGATAAAAGTTGCTTTCCTGCCTGGAAATCGAAAGAAGCAATGCTTTTTCGGGGGTGCCGCCTGGCATTGGTACCAGTGGATACCCTAGAGACATGGCGAGAATGCCTCGCTGTTGGGCGCGACGCGCTATCCAGACTGCAAGATCGGGCCGGCCGATCTGATAAGCCAGTCGTCCGACCAGCAGCCGTTCCTGATTGTTTTTGGCATTTCTGCCAAGCTGAAGCGCGAAGACCCGCAATAGTCGTTTCTCGCCGAGTTGATTGAGTATCTTGAATGCGCGAACGAGCTCCTGGCTATGAAACGCATCAACTACAAATTTCTCCGGCTCCGGCACCGGAGCCGGTAATCTAAGAATGTCGCCGAGTTCTTCAGCAGCCAACTGACCATGGAAAGTCGTCGGATGTATTTGCGCACGTCGAAACCATTCACTTGCCTTGAATTTATTGCCCTGTGCTTTGGCTGCACGTCCTGCCCAGTAGGCAGCGCGCGCGGCTAACGGGAAAACGAACTGTATCGTGCAAACGCCTGAAACGTCTGAACGCGCTTTGTGACTCGTTCAAAAATCGCAATTCTATCCATCCCGTAAGCCATTCTGCTTCTGCAAATCGGACCCGGCTTTGCGGTGTAAGCCGATGACCTGAAATAGCGCGATGGGCATCTGTGATCCGTCCTTCTCTCAATAGCCTCCTCGCTATGAGAACACGCTCCTTTGCCCACAGGTCAGCACGTACAAGGTCTTTGGGGGCGCTCTTTAATATCTCAAAGGCATCGAGAGTTCGGCCTTTGCGCCGACGCCATCGCATTCTTTCGTAAAGTAAGCCCGGGTCGCGGCGCAGAGATGGTTCGACACGTGCTATTGCTCGATCCACACCGCCACGAAACAGGCGGAGGCTGGTTCGGGCTTCCGCGATAGCCCTTAATTCGGGTGATACACGGCGATACATACGGCGCGCTGAACTGTAGTGGCGTTTCCACAGAAGGCCATCCAGTCTTTTCCAATGGTCGTCGGCCGTAAATTTCTTGTGGTGTTGACGTAAAAAGAGGCGTTCCGATCTACGGTTGAAACGCCCCGAAATCCACGCACGACGCAAGTGGATATGCCCCTGTGAAATATCACCGTTAGAAATCAATGCTTCACCGAGGGCGATATGTCCGTCGCTTCTCAGTGGCGGGTATTTTGCAAACCAGGCGAGAACGTCAGCGCTTGGCGTGTTTTCATCGATTGCTTCCTCTGCGCGATGCTTCAACCTTGTCATCCTGGGCCAGCCGGGGTTTCCATTGATAAACCCTGATATGTCATCGAAGGTGGCCGTGGTTCCGCGTTCTGTCATATGGAGCCACTTCAGAATTTTACGTGGTAGCTGCGCTTTGCCCCGTCGAGAGCTTCGTCGAGCATTTGCCCAATTGCCTCGTTTGGCGGCTTTGAAAGCCGATTTATAGATTTTAACATCGCGTTTGCTGAGGATATTTAGATCAGTACTGGCAGCGGCAGAGGGCCCGGTGACACCAACCAATGCAGTCACGATCATTGCAATTAAAAGATAAGGAACCAGTCGCCATTTGGCGGCTGACTGTAATGCCCGGGTCGGCTTTGCTGCCTTCATTCAAGGCTCCGCTGATACATGATCGCCGGAGAGAGTCTTAAGGCGGAAATGGATATTCTGTCCAGCATTCCTGGCACAGTTTCAAATGCTTGCCGTTGTCTCTTTCGCAGTTTAGTCTCCGGCATCGGCTATATTACGACGATTTCGGCTTAAATTCAGAGAATTGCGGGAAGTTAGATGTTCCACGGATCTATTTGTGCGCTTGTCACACCATTTTCCAACGGAAGTGTGGACGAGCAGTCATATGAACAATTTATTAATTGGCAAATTGAACAGGGGACGGATGGCGTTGTTCCTTGCGGGACCACAGGTGAGTCGCCGACATTGAGCCACGATGAGCACAAACGCGTGGTTGAAATTTGCATAGGTGTCGCGAAAGGCAAAGTCCCGGTGATTGCAGGAACAGGGTCGAACTCGACTGATGAAGCGGTCATGCTTACGAAACATGCAAAGGAAGCCGGTGCCGATGGCGCCTTGGTTGTGACGCCTTACTATAACAAGCCAACGCAAGAAGGCATGTACCTTCATTACAAGGCGATCAATGATGCCGTCGATATTCCGATCATTATCTACAATATTCCGGGCCGTTGTATTGTTGATATGTCAGTGGAAACAATGGCGCGTCTCGCAGAACTACCGAACATCGCCGGTGTGAAGGACGCAACAAACGACGTTGGCCGTGCGACCCTGCAAAAGAATGCAATGGGATCTGAATTCATTCAGCTTTCCGGCGAAGACGGAACGCAAATTGGATTTCTCGCCCAAGGGGGTGTTGGGTGCATCTCAGTGACGGCCAATATTGCTCCGAAGGAAATGTCAGATTTTCATAAAGCGTGGCGCGAAGGCGATGTCGGCGGCGCCCAGGCTTTAAATGAACGATTAATGCCTCTTCATACCAACCTGTTTTGTGAAGCCAATCCGGGGCCCGTTAAATATGGAGCAAGCCTGTTGGGTAAGTGCCCTGCGGAAACACGCCTGCCACTGGCGCCAATTTCGGATGCCAGTAAGAAAATCGTTGAGGAGTCGATGAGGTCCGCAGGGCTTCTGAATTAGCACTATGGCCAGCGATGTCGACGCCGTACGCATAGCTGCACAAAATCGTAAGGCACGCCATAACTATACGATTGAGGACAGCATCGAGGCCGGTATTGTCCTGCAGGGGAGCGAAGTAAAATCGCTGCGCGAAGGTCGCGCGACAATTTCAGAGTCGTATGCAACGGAGCAGGGCGGCGAACTGTTCCTGATCAACAGCTATATTCCCGAATACAAACAGGCTGGTCAGTTCAATCATGAACCCCGTCGGCCGCGAAAACTTCTTTTGCATCGTCGGCAGATCGCCCGAATGATCGGTGCCATTCAACGCGATGGGATGACGCTTGTTCCTCTAAAGCTATATTTCAACAGCCGTGGTAAGGCAAAGCTGCAACTAGGTCTTGCAAAGGGGAAGAAGGCCTACGATAAGCGCCAGGCCGAAAAGAAGAAAGATTGGGATCGACAAAAAGCGCGATTGATGCGTGAAAAGGGCTAGTCATGTCTGATGACATCAAAAGTGATGCTTCGGGCGCTATTCGAGGCAAACTTATTGCCAAAAAACAGCAATGGGCAAAAGACGGCCGTTTATTAACCGGTAACACCGGTGACAAGGATAGAGACCGGTTGCCACCTGGCCAACGAATTGTCAAAGACTGGCCGGTGCTCGATCTCGGGGTCACTCCTAAAATCGACCTAGAAAAGTGGCGTCTGCGCATCGATGGTGCGGTTCAAAATCGCATTATTTGGGATTGGGAAGATTTTCTGTCTCAACCTCAAACCGAGATAGTCAGTGATATTCATTGTGTTACGGGGTGGTCGCGTTTTGACAATCGTTGGGTTGGGGTCCCAGCGGCTCATATATTGTCCTTGGTGCAACCATCACCTGATGCCACGCATTGCATATTTTACAGCCGTGACGGCTATGCAACGAATGTCCAGCTCGACCGGTTTGCCGCCGGAAATGTGTTGCTGGCATTTAAGTGGAATGGTGATGTTTTATCAGCACCGCATGGAGGCCCGGTACGTGTTCTCATGCCCGATTGGTACTTTTGGAAGAGCGCGAAATGGTTGCGCCGGATAGAGTTTTCTACCGAGGACAAACCCGGATACTGGGAGATCCGTGGCTATCACAACGATGGCGACCCGTGGAAGGAAGAACGCTATAGCGACGACTAAGGGGACTTCCTCTGAATCTCATCGGCAATATATATTGTTTCCGCGGTAATTTTATTTTGAAAAAATGAGGAAAAAATGGCTTTGCCAGAAATAGGAAGTGAAGCACCTGGCTTTACCCTGCCCAACCAGAACGGCGAGGATGTTAGCTTGTCGGATTACTCTGGGAAAAACATACTTGTTTGGTTCGTGCCAAGAGCCTTTGGCAGCAATTGAACGCGTGAAGCAGAAGGGTTCCGTGATCGAATCCAGGACTTCAAAGACAAAAATACCGAACTGCTTGGTATAACATTCAGTTCGGTAGAGGATTTAAAGAAATGGGGTGGGGACTCCGGAGTGACATCGCATCTACTGTGTGATGCAACTCGGAAAGTCGCGATGGCATATGGTGCTGCTGAAAGCGCGGATCAGGAACGTGCGACGCGTATGTCCGTGTTGATCGGGCCCGACGGCAAAGTAATCAAGACCTATCCTCAGCCCGATGCCGCTACACATCCTGCGGAGGTTCTCGCAGATTTGGGTTGAACGACCTTTCGGATTGACCGGAACGCGTCATGAAACATTTCTTCGGTAAGCCGGCCGGTGTTCGTATTGTACCGTGAGCAATGATAGCTGTTCACGAGAACCGGCAGGTCGGGTAGGTAGTGCACGGTATTGTGGCCGAATTTCCAAGCTGAAACTTTTAGCCCAAATGCGCGCAGTACGGTGTTATGGGCTATGCCGCCAAGTGCCAGAATGCATTTGAGGTTGGGCATTGCTTCGATTTCCGTTAGCAGGAACGGGCGGCAGGCATTGATCTCTGCGCCGACCGGTTTGTTTTGCGGCGGTACGCAGCGGACGCCATTCGTTACACGACAATCAGTTAGTTCAAATCCATCGTCGGGGTGTTGGGCATATGCACCTACGGCGAATTCAAAAGCGAGCAGGGTGTCATATAGGAGATCGCCGGCATAATCGCCGGTAAAGGGCCGACCGGTACGATTCGCCCCACGTAAGCCGGGTGCAAGCCCGACAATCAATAATTCTGCACCCAACGAGCCAAAAGGTGTAACCGGCGCGTTGTGCCAATCAGGAAATTTTTCCCGGTTTTCTGCCCGAAAATCCGCTAGTCGGGGGCATAGCCGACAATCACCGTCAGGAAGAGGTACAGTCGCGAGCATGCAACCAAATTACCAAACGTAGGCTAGGCTGTCTCCCTCAGCTCTCCCTCTTCGTGCAGGTTCGGTTGTTCCGTCATTAGATCGGGATGATCGAGAATTTCTCCCGGCAGCGGAATTTCATGATCCTTGCGTGCAATTTGCGCCGCTAAATCGTTCAACTCGATAAAATTGTCGGCTTGACGGCGCAACTCATCGGCCACCATTGGGGGCGATGACTGGAATGTACTTACAACCGTAACTCTTACGCCGCGACGTTGTACGGCTTCAACCAGACGGCGAAAGTCACCGTCCCCCGAAAACAGAACTGCATGGTCAAGGTGTTCTGCCATTTCCAGGACATCGATCGCCAATTCCATGTCCATGTTGCCCTTTACTTTGCGACGGCCCATAGAATCTGTGAACTCTTTGGTTGGCTTGGTGACCATTGTGTATCCGTTATAATCCAGCCAATCGACAAGAGGGCGGATGGGCAAATACTCCTGATCTTCCATCAGCGCCGTGTAGTAGTAAGCACGAACGAGTTGGCCTTTAGATGAAAAAAGCTCCAACAGATTCTTATAGTCTATATCGAAACCGAGTGCGCGTGCTGCCGCGTACAGGTTGGAGCCATCTATGAATAACGCAATCTTCTCCTGCGAATATATGTTCATTGGACGCTCTTTAAATTATGCCTCACCCAAATGCGGACAAAATTTTAATACCGCTTGCTGTCAATTTTATTGCAACAATGTGTTGGCCTCTTATTTTTAGGACGTTCGGCGCCTTCATTTTGACGCTGACAACCCGCATTTGACGGTATAATCACCGTGTCTCAAAAATAAGACACTTGGTGCAGTGATACAAGGGCGAGCACGAAAAAAAGTATAAATTTCAATGATTTTTATCGGAATAGGCGGAAATTTACCGAGTGAAAAATACGGTTCTACACCGGAAGTTTTAGCAAAAACCTTGCAAGTCATTGATGCAAAGGTTTGCGCGGTGGTTCGGTGTTCCCCGTGGTATCGAAGCGCACCTGTCCCGGTTTCCGACCAGCCGGATTATTTAAATGCAGTGTTAGAGCTCTCGACTGAATTATCCGCGAATGACCTTCTCGCAGCTCTTCACCGTGTTGAAGAGGAAATTGGGCGAGTTCGGTCAGCTAAAAACGCCGCGCGAATTGTAGATCTCGATTTATTGGCTTATGACGATCAAGTCATTGTTTCTGATGCAGAAAATGGTTTAAGCGTGCCTCATCCGCGGTTGCATGAACGAGCGTTCGTGCTGTTGCCGTTGAAGGATTTGATGCCCGAATGGGTGCATCCAGCAAGTCGTTTGTCTATTTCTCAGCTGATTCGCACTTTGCCGGCTGATCAGCGGTGCGAAAAGATCGACGATTTAGGCGAATTTTAATTGCCACATTTTCCCGGAATCGCTTGCATTCGCATAGGTTTAACCCATATATTGCGCGTCCGCTGATCCGGCCGACCGGGTCTCTGAAACAATTGCAAGGAGTGGGACGCATGGCGCGCGTTACTGTCGAGGATTGCGTAGAGAAAATTACCAACCGATTTGAACTCGTCATGATGGCGGCCCAACGGTCGCGCGAATTGTCTGTTGGTGGTGAATTAACGGTTGAGCGCGACAACGATAAAAACCCGGTTGTTGCTTTGCGCGAAATTGCCGAGGAAACAATTTCTGTTCCCGATCTCGAAGAAGAGCTAATTCAGGGCCTTCAGCGACATGCTGATACCGATGATCCGGAAGAAGAAGCGGAAGAGTTGCTGGCGATGGAAGAGGAACTCGCAGCGACCGCTGAGGCAGAACTTGCGGCACTCGCAGCTGAAGCTGATGCCGCTGCGGCGAAGGCAGTTGCTGAAGAAAAGTTTGAAGATGTGCCAGCAGAAGATCTCAAAGACGACTAAGCAGCCAGGTTGATAATAAGTGAACTTGACGACTGTCGTTGAAATGGGTCCAGATAACTAAACGACTAAATTTTATTTTAGGCTGAAGGCGCCATGATCCGTCAGTATGAACTTGTCGATCGTGTGAAAGCCTATGATACAGGCGCAAACGAGGACGCCCTCAATCGCGCCTATGTCTTTTCCATGATGGCTCACGGTTCGCAAAAGCGTGCGTCAGGTGATCCCTATTTTTCTCACCCACTTGAAGTTGCCGGTATTTTGACCGAGCTCAAGCTTGATTCCGATACCATCGTCACTGGTTTGCTGCATGACACCGTAGAAGACACGTTGGCGACGATTGACGAGATCCAAACGCAGTTTGGCGACTCCGTCGCACACTTGGTTGATGGCGTTACAAAACTCTCGAAGTTTGAACTGCAATCTGCCGATAAGCGTCAGGTCGAGAACTTTCGAAAATTGCTTATGGCAACATCACGCGATATTCGCGTGCTATTGGTCAAGCTTGCAGATCGCTTGCACAACATGCGGACATTGCAATTCATCAAGGGTTCCGACAAGCGAGCGAGAATCGCCCGTGAAACGATGGAGATCTATGCACCGCTCGCTGAACGCATCGGAATGCAACGGATCAAGGATGAATTGGAGGATTTGGCCTTCGCGGAATTATATCCGGATGCTCGGAATACAATTCTTGCTCGACTCGACTTTTTGCGTACCGAAGCAATTGAAACCGAAATTATCGATGAAATCTCCAATGAGCTTGGCGAAGTTTTGAAAGGCCAGGGTCTTTCGATCGATGTGTCTGGTCGCGAGAAAAGACCTTTCTCAATCTGGCGAAAAATGCAGCGACAAAATGTCGAGTTTGCACAGCTCTCTGACATAATGGCATTTCGAATGGTTGTTGATAGTGTTCCTCATTGTTACGAGGCTCTTGGCATAATTCATGGCAATTATTCATGCGTTCCAGGAAGGTTTAAGGACTACATTTCGACGCCAAAACGAAATGGCTATCAATCTATTCATACTGGCGTGATCGGTCCCAAGAAACGCCGAATCGAAATTCAAATTCGAACACATGAGATGCACCAGGTTGCAGATTTGGGCGTTGCCGCACACTGGCAATATAAGCAGGACAGCTCTGGACCTAGCGGCGAAGTATACGAGTATCGTTGGGTACGAGAGCTGTTAGACATTTTGGAACATGCGGATGATCCTGATGAGTTTCTGGAACATACAAAATTGGATCTTTTCCAGGATCAGGTGTTCTGCTTCACGCCTCAAGGCGAATTGATTGCGTTGCCACGTGGAGCAACTCCAGTGGATTTTGCCTATGAGGTTCATTCGGAAGTGGGTGACGCGTGTGTTGGTGCCAAGATCAACGGCCGTCTGGTTCAACTGCAAACAAAATTGCGCAATGGTGATCAGATCGAAATCGTAACGTCGAAACCGGGCGTTCCCTCCCCTGACTGGGAAGACTTTGTCGTAACTGGTAAGGCACGGGCGCGGATTCGTCGTTTTGTTAAGTCCAAACAACGAACAGAGTACCGGCAGCTCGGCGAAGCCATGCTCGAAAGAGCCTTTGCAAAGAACGGATATCAGTCCAGTGACCAAGCTATCGAGTCGGTTGTTGAACAGCTCGGTGTGCCCAGCCTTGATGATCTATTTGTTGCGATAGGCCAAGGCCATATTACGGCTCAAAGCGTTTCTGAAATCGTTGTGAATGGCGAAGACGTAGAGCCGTTAAAACGTCATCTAGTCGGCGGAGATACCGATAGTTCGTCGAATGGAGCGGAAGAGCTGGTATCAGCGATACCCATTCGCGGCCTTATTCCGGGGATGGCAGTGCATTATTCTAATTGCTGCCATCCATTGCCAGGGGATCGTATCGTTGGAATTCAAACCCCGGGCAAAGGTATAGCGGTCCATACAATTGATTGCGAAACGCTCGAGAGTTTCCATGAAATGCCGGAGCGTTGGGTCGATATCAGTTGGGATTTAGGGTCCGCAGAAGACGGCACTCATATCGGCCGCCTTAATCTCGTTGTGGCTAATCAGCGCGGTGGCCTCGCCAATCTGGCAACTGTTGTCGCAAATAGTCAGGGAAATATCGTTAATTTAAAAATTACCAACCGAACTTCAGAACTATTCGAAATGCTTCTCGATATCGAAGTTCATGACAGCAAACATCTGAATGATATCATGGCGGCGCTCCGCGGTGTTTCTGTGGTAAGCTCCGTTTCGCGCGTAGTTCAATAAGATAAAAATCATCAAGAGGGAGAGCCAAAATGGGTGCAATTGATTCAGATGCACATGTGCTGGAAACACCCAAAACCTGGGAATATCTGGAAGGCGCAGACAAACGGTATACACCCTATATCGTAACGCAGACACATGGCCCCGAACTCAAGGCTAATGACGGAAAAAATACGCAACACAACTATTGGCTAATCGGCAGCCGCCCAATGGGTAAGGATCGAAATGTTGGAACGGAAATGTCGCGCGCTATCGCGGAGATGGAAGATATCCCGGGGCGGCTCGCGCATATGGATGAGTTGGAGATCGACATTCAGGTTTTGTATCCAACATTATATCTGCGACCGGTTACAGATGATATCAATGCCGATCTTGCATTGACGAGAGCATATAATCGCTGGGTCGCGGATATCTCCAAACAAGCAAATGGACGTATGCGCTGGGTTGCCTTGCCGCCGATGCGATCTCCCAATTTGATCCGGGATGAAATGACGTTTGCCAAGGACAATGGCGCCTGCGGAATATTTTTACGAGGTCTTGAATGTGATCGAGCGATTGGCGATCCGGTTTTTTACCCGCTATGGGAAATTGCCTCCGATCTTGATATGCCGATCTGCATGCATTCCGGCAACGGCAGCATTTTTCATCACGACTTTTTTGAATCTGATACCTCTTTTACCAAGTTTAAACTGGCAGTGGTTGGCGCATTCCACACACTTATAGAAAAGAAAATACCGGCCAAGTTTCCCGATGTGCGGTGGGGTTTCGTAGAGGTTAGTGCCCAGTGGGTGCCTTATGTATTGTGCGATCTTGAAGATCGCTTTCGACGCAATGGATGGGATTGGTTCGACAACCCGCTCAAAGAAAACAATATGTATGTCGCCTGTGAGAATACGGATCATCTTGATTACATCATAAAATATGCCGGTGAAGACAATATGGTGATTGGTACAGATTACGGGCACCACGATCCGTCCAGCGAGGTCATGGCGGTTAAACTCTTGCGGGCAGATGACAGGTTGGCACCCGGCGTTGCCGATAAAATTCTAGAGGACAATGCTCGAGCCCTCTATGGATTGCATTGATAGGTATTGAGATGAACAGAAGCTATCTGCGCCTCGGCGTTAACATTGATCACGTTGCAACGATCCGCAATGCTCGTGGCGGCCTGCACCCTGACCCGTTGCGCGCCGCCAAGTTAGCGGAGAAATCCGGCGCCGACGGGATCACAGCCCATTTGCGTGAAGACCGGCGTCACATCGGTGATCAAGATATTGAACAGCTGCGGAATGAGATCGATTTACCTCTCAATCTTGAAATGGCCGCTACTGAAGAGATGCTCGAAATTGCTTTACAGCATATTCCGCATGCCGCCTGCCTAGTGCCTGAAAAACGTGAAGAGCGAACGACAGAGGGGGGCTTGGATGCAGCGGGCAATTTCGATCAGCTGGGTCCGTTCGCGGATCAGCTCGGTGCTGCTGGGATACGGCTGTCCCTTTTTATAGAGCCTGACCCGGTACAAATTGATGCCGCGAAAGCATTGGGCGCGCCCGTCGTAGAGCTGCATACCGGCACCTACTGCAATATGCCTGAGGGGTCCACAGAGCGCGACGAGACGCTGAATGAGATTATTGAAGCCGCTGCGTATGCAGATCAGCTTGGACTGGAGTGTCACGCAGGTCATGGACTGGGGTTTGATACGGTCGGTCCGATTGCCGAAATAGCCAGTATCGTTGAGCTAAACATCGGACATTTTTTGATTGGTGAAGCTATTTTCGGTGGATTGGAAAGCACGATTACCCGCATGCGGGCCTTAATGGATAATGCACGTTCCAATGCTGTCGGTGATCGCAGCGCCTGATGATTATCGGCATTGGCAATGATCTGATCGATATCCGTCGCATTGAGCGTACCCTTGAGCGATTTGGCGAACGCTTTACCAATCGCATCTTCACTAAAGTTGAGCGCGAAAAGTCAGAACGTCGTGTAAACAGACCCGCGAGCTACGCCAAACGCTACGCTGCAAAGGAGGCTTGTTCCAAAGCGCTTGGGACGGGGTTTCGGCGTGGCGTGTTCTGGCGTGATATGGGCGTCGTCAATCTCAAGGGTGGTAAACCCACGATGGCATTGACCGGAGGTGCCGCGAAACGTTTGGCAGAGCTAACGCCCGAGGGCATGGAGGCCAAGATCGATATAAGCCTGACGGATGAGCCGCCAATGGCGGAAGCAACTGTCATTATTTCGGCTGTCCCGTTAGATGGCCTAGTAAACCGATAACGTTGATTGACAGCGAGGGTCGCGAATGGCTTTATCTGCCCGCGCCAAATCTGCGCACACAGTATATTGACCTAATTGCTCGTTGTGACCGTTCCATATGAAAAGTTCGCTTTGGGAAACCATTAAAACCGTAATTTTCGCGGTCTTCATTGCGCTGGTCATTCGAACGGCAGCGTATGAACCATTCAACATCCCGTCGGGCTCAATGATTCCGACTTTGTTGATTGGTGATTATTTGTTTGTTTCCAAATTTTCGTATGGATATAGCCGCCACTCCTTTCCGTTGAGCGCCGCACCTATGTCCGGGCGCTATTTTGAAAGTGTACCCGAGCGGGGTGATGTCGTTGTTTTCAAGCTGCCAAGTGACAATGAGACCGACTACATTAAGCGAATTGTTGGATTGCCCGGCGACAAAATTCAGGTGAAGCGGGGTCGTTTGTTTATCAACGATAAAATCGTTCCACGTCGCAAGATTGCTCCTTTCCCCATGCGTCTGGATTCTGGACGATTTGCGGCCGTAACACGATATGTCGAGACGCTTCCCAACGGCAGACATTATGAAATCCTTGAAAAGGATGGCGATACCGGGCCGCTAGACAATACGCCGATCTATCGTGTGCCAAAGGGACATTATTTCGCGATGGGTGATAATCGGGATAATTCACTCGACAGCCGAGTTCCAAATCAGCAGGGCGTAAATGGCGTCGGGTTTGTTCCGGCGGAGAACCTTGTGGGGCGCGCCGAAGTCCTGTTTTTCTCGACAGATGGCAGTGCAGGCATCTTCGAACCTTGGGGCTGGTATCATGCAGCTCGCATGAAGCGTTTTTTCCAGGGAATCGAGTAGTGTCGCAGGGGAGGCGTTCTCCTGAAAATCTGTGCCGGGTAATCGGCTATGAGTTTGACGACCAAAGTCTTCTAATGCGCGCTTTGACTCATGCCAGCGTCGACAATACTACCGACATTGAAACATATGAGCGGCTGGAATTTCTTGGTGATCGCGTTCTGGGCCTCGTCGTATGCGACTTTTTGATGCGGACCTATACGTTGGAAGATGAAGGGGCTTTGTCACGGCGTCTAAGCGGGTTGGTAGATCGATCGACCCTGGCGACAGTCGCCAAGTCGATCGAAATGGAAGATTACATAATCTACGGCGCTGGCACTCGGCTTAATGAATCGATTTTGGCAGATGTGATAGAAGCGTTGTTTGGAGCGGTTTACAGGGATGGTGGGCTAGAAAAAGCGCGCCCTGTTATTGAGGAACTGGTCTGCAGTTTGGCGGAAGAGGTTCAGGCGCCGCCAACCGATTCCAAAACGACGCTGCAAGAATGGGCCCAGGGACAAAAGCTTGGTTTGCCGGTTTATCGCGAGATCGGAAGAGACGGTCCCGATCACCAACCGGTTTTTTCCGTTGAAGTTGTCGTAACGGGTTTAGACCCATGCCAGGCCAATGGTTCCTCCAAGCGCAATGCCGAACAGGCAGCGGCCGCCGAAATGCTTAAGAAAATAAGCGCATCCGAAGATGACTGAGCGTACTGAAACGCGTTGCGGCTATGTAGCCCTGGTCGGGGCGCCAAATGCCGGCAAATCGACTCTCATGAATCACATCATGGGGACAAAGGTGTCGATTGTGACCCACAAGGTACAGACGACGCGGGCGCGCGTTGTTGGCGTTCTAACCCAAGATGCAAGCCAGGTCGTGTTTGTCGACACGCCGGGGATTTTTTCACCCAACAGACGTTTGGAACGGGCAATGGTCGCTGCTGCCTGGAGCGGTGCAGCCGACGCAGACAAGATCGTACTGTTGATTGATGCGGAAAGAGGGCTATCTGAAGACGTCCAACTTATTATCGAAGGTCTGAAAAAGTCGGAAAGGCTGGCTTATGCCGCGCTAAATAAAATCGATCTCATTCCGCGAGAGGGATTGCTTTCGCTGGCCCAGGAAATTCAGGCGGCTGAGTGTTTCGAGAATATTTTTATGATCTCCGCTCTGAAAGGCGACGGTGTACAAGATCTTGTTGATACATTGATGACAATTTTGCCGCCGGGTCCCTGGCTTTATCCTGAAGATCATTTGAGCGATATGAATGATCGATTGTTTGCTGCCGAAATTACCCGGGAAAAACTGTTTTTGTCGCTGCACCAGGAACTTCCATATTCGTTAACGGTCGAAACGGAAGGATGGGAAGAGCGCAAAGATGGAAGCGTTAAAATAGATCAGGTTATCTACGTTGAACGATCAGGTCATAAGGGAATCGTCCTCGGAAAAGGAGGCCAGCAGGTTAAACGCGTTGGCGCGGAAGCGCGTAAAGAGCTGGAACAAATTTTAGATCGCCGGGTACATCTATTTTTGTTTGTGAAGGTTCGTGAAAATTGGCGCGATGACCCAGAGCGCTATCGCGAAATGGGTCTCGATTTCAGCGAATAACAGGCACCTCATTTTTTGGGGATAATCGTTTTTTCATAAAGAATTTTTCCGTCAACATCGCGGAAGCTTATGGTGAGCGTTCCGGATTTGGCATCGACATGCCCGTGCCCAAAGTAAATGTATCCCGCGCTCGGCGGTAAATTGCCTTTTGGCGCCCGCGGCGTGCGGAAAAATCTTTCTGGGCCGAATGTTGTGTCGAGATGTTTTATACGACCGGGTCTGGTGTGAAACGGGCCAGATATAAATTCCCAAAATGGATCAAATTCTTTAAACGCAGCTCTATCCGGCTGGAAGTGGTGCGCGGCGGAGTAATGCACATCTGCGGCAAGCCAGACAGTATTGGTAACGCCATGGGTTTTGATATGCGCCAGAATTTCGGCGATTTCATGTTCGCGTCCTAGTGGGCGGCCGTTTTCGCTATTAGCGAATTTGTCGTAGCGTGGACGTTCGCGTTTTCGTTCATGCGCGATTGGAAGAGGACTGGAGATAAGTTTCCATAGTGCCTTCGATTTGCTGAGGCTTTCTTTAAGCCAATCAATTTGACCCCGACCAAGGAGCGCCGTATTGCTTCCGGCTTTTGTTTGCCTGTTTCGATTGTTGCGGCTTCGATAGCTCCGTGAATCAAGAAGAAATACATCGACGTTTTGTCCGTACGAAACTTGTCTGTACAGTCGATTGGGATCCGTTGCATGGCGGTTAACCGGGGTGAATTCGAAGAATGCCTGACGGCCATACCGTGCAAGTACGTCAATATTTGATTGAATATAGCCCTTTCGGAACATAATTCGCCTTGAGAGCTTACGACCTGGCCACCAATCGTTTGTAACCTCGTGGTCGTCCCAGGTCGTCAACGCTGGAACCTCTTCGCTAAATTTTCGGTAATGCTTGTCGAGAAAATTGTAGCTGTAGTTGCCACGATAATCTGCGACGGATTCAGCGACTTTCGATTTCGCCGGAGTAATAATGTTTTTCCAGACTTCTCCATCCGGTGTTGACGCGCGTTCGTGTATTGGCCGATCAGCATAAATCCGATCCCCAAGATGAATTAGAAAATCAGGGCGGGTTAGCCGCATGGTTTCAAATAATCTAAGTCCACCCCATTCAGGGTTGATCCCCCAGCCAGCACCACATTGATCGCCGCCAAATACAAATGAAACATCCCGGTTTTTGCCGGGTGTGCGCAAATGACCAATACGCGCCTCGTTTCCAGCCTGGTCGCCGAACCGCACCCGATAAAAAATTTCCTGTCCCGAAGGAAGTTCGTTCAACGTGACCTGTCCGGTATAGCCTGTCCTTGCAGTAACCATGGGCCCCGCGACCCGTTGGGCTTTATCAAATTTGGGTGTCGTCGACCATTCGACGAGCATCTTTGCTGATATGTTGGATCGTCCCCATATGACAGCGCTATTTGATGATATGTCGCCCGAGGCGATGCCATCGACTATACGAGTGCGGCCACTGGCACCCGTGATTATCGCAGGCGCGCCTGCGAGACCCGCCATGCCTCCAATAAAGAAGCGGCGGGTTATTCCAGTTTGCGATGGTGTTTTTTTTGTGCCCATTTGTACCCTCGATAGAAGAATTGTGCGTGTACGGGCCGCCCGTCAATCCATTATAAAGGAATTATGGATTGGACCGATGAAGGATTGGTGCTTTCGGCGCGCCGCCACGGCGAGAATTCGTTGATCGTGAACCTGCTGACACGCGAACAGGGACGTCATGCCGGACTCGTACGTGGAGGATCAAGCACGCGCAGTCGCGGCATCTATCAACCGGGGAACCTCCTTCGGGCGCACTGGCGGGGCAGGCTCGCTGAACATTTGGGCGCCTATACCTGTGAATTGTTGCATTCGCATGCCGCGGACTATTTGCACGAACCCCTGCCATTAATGGCGTTGAGTGCGTCGACAGCAATTCTTGATACCGCTTTACCCGAACGTGCGCCGTTTCCTGGTCTGTTTGAGAAGTTGGAAACACTGATTGGCGGACTCGGGCAACCAGGTTGGGAATTGCAATATATACGATGGGAACTCGATTTGTTGTCTGAATTGGGGTTTGGTTTGGATTTAACCGAATGTGCAGCCACCGGTAGCCAGGAAAATCTCGTATATGTTTCGCCACGGACAGGACGGGCGGTGTCGGCTGAGGCTGGCAAGGATTATCATGATCGATTATTGGCATTGCCCGAATTTCTTCGGGAAGACCGAGCAATCGACATTTCCAGAACGGTAATATGTGATGGCTTGGCTCTCACTGGGTACTTTCTTGGACGACATGTGATGGGAGACACCCGCCACGGTTTGCCCGCCGCACGCGAGCGGTTGGTTGAAAGCATCCGAGGAGACCGAAGTCTGTAAAAATTGATAAATTGCAAATTCTGGTACATTCCTAGCGTGTTTTGGCTGGTTAACCACTAGATATGGTGTATAAGGAATAATGGCTGAATCCACGGCAACAACAGATAAGACCACCGATATCCGGCTCGATGAAGCGCTGGGTGAGCGCTATCTGGCCTATGCATTGTCGACGATCACGTCGCGGTCATTACCGGATGTTCGCGATGGTTTGAAACCGGTACACCGTCGTTTACTTTTTGCTATGCGCCAGTTGCGGCTCGACCCTGGCACAGGCTTCAAGAAATGCGCCCGTGTCGTCGGCGATGTTATCGGTAAATATCATCCCCATGGGGATACCGCGGTTTACGATGCGCTCGTTCGGCTGGCGCAGGAATTTGCCGTGCGTTACCCATTGGTCGAGGGGCAGGGTAATTTCGGCAATGTTGACGGCGATTCCGCTGCAGCGATGCGGTATACGGAATCGCGTTTGACCGAATATGCCTTGGCAATACTAGAAGGTATCGACGAAGATGCAGTCGATTTCCGTGAAAATTACGATGGGACGGAAAGCGAGCCGGTACTGATGCCAGCTTCGGTCCCAAATCTATTGGCCAATGGCGCGGCCGGAATCGCCGTCGGCATGGCGACCTCCATTCCGCCTCACAACCTCGACGAAATTTGTCAGGCGCTCAATCATCTCATTAAGTTTCCGAGGGCGACCATCGACAAACTCTTGTCCTTTATGCCCGGACCTGACTTTCCAACGGGCGGTGTTTTGGCTGAGACCCCTGACAACATCAGATCGGCATATCGAACAGGCCGGGGTAGTTTTCGCTTAAGGGCGAGGTGGGAGACTGAAAAACTTCAGCGTGGCCAATGGCAGATCGTTGTCACGGAAATTCCCTACCATGTCCAAAAAAGCCGCCTGGTGGAAAAGATTGCTGAGCTGATGCAGGCAAAGAAATTACCCATGCTCGAAGATATTCGTGATGAATCGGCGGCGGATATCAGGTTGGTGTTGGAGCCACGGTCGCGATCCATGGAACCCGATATGCTGATGGAGGCACTATTTCAGCACACCGATCTCGAGGTTCGTATCGGATTGAACATGAACGTTCTTGATCCGAATACGATTCCGCGGGTCATGGATCTGCGTGACGTCTTGCAGAGTTTTCTGGATCATCGCCATGAAGTGCTGGTGCGTCGTACCAAGAACCGTCTCGAAAAAATTGAAAAGCGGTTGGAAGTGCTTGCGGGTTACATGATTGTTTATTTGAACCTTGATGAGGTCATCGCGATTATTCGGAGCGAGGACCAACCCAAGCCAAAGCTGATGAAGCGCTGGAAGCTTAGTGACGCGCAGGCCGAAGCCATTCTCAATATGCGGTTGCGTGCGTTGCGCAAGCTCGAAGAAATTGAGATCCGTGAGGAAATCGAGGGACTGGAGAAAGAGCAGAAAGCGCTTAAGAAACTCCTGCGTGACAAGTCCGCACGCTGGAAATCGATTGCGGGTGAAATTGCTGATATCCGTAAGAGATTTGGCAAGAAAACGGAATTGGGCAAGCGCCGGACAGAAATAGGCGAAGCGCCGAGCGCCACTGTCGTTCCCATAACCGCGATGATTGAACGCGAGCCGATTACTGTAATCTGTTCCCAGATGGGTTGGATAAAGGCGGCAAAAGGGCATCTAGAGGATTACTCATCTCTGAAATTTAAGGAGGGCGACCGTTTTCGGTTCGCCTTACATGCGCAGACCACTGACAAGCTTTTGATGTTCGGTACCAACGGGCGTTTTTACACGATCAGTTGCGACAAGCTGCCCGGTGGCCGGGGGCACGGTGAACCGGTTAGGCTGATGACTGGACTCGGGAACGATCATGATGTGGTCCAACTCTTGATTCATGTAGAGGGCCGTAAACTATTGGTCGCGGCCTCAGATGGACGCGGCTTTGTTGTGCCGGAGAATGATGTTGTCGCACAGACCCGAGGCGGCAAGCAGGTGCTCAACGTTTCCGGAGACATTGAGGCACGAGCTTGTTCAGTAATCCCGGAAGGCGCCGATCACATCGCCTCTGTTGGGGAAAACCATAAGCTCATTATTTTCCCGCTCGCGGAAATATCGGAAATGACGCGCGGGCGTGGAATGCGATTACAGGCTTATAAGGACGGTGGTCTTTCTGATGCAAAAGCATTTACGCTGGCGGAGGGTTTGAGTTGGCGGAGTGGCGAGCGGACCCGTACCGAGACGGATCTTTTGGTCTATGTCGGCAAACGTGCCCAGGCTGGACGTTTGGCACCGAAGGGCTTCCCGCGCTCAAATAAGTTTTCCTGAAGATACGGTTGAGCTGATGCAGGCGCTCGCCAGCTTTATCCGCACGGTTGATCGGTTTAATGATGCCGTTGGACGGGCTGTTTCCTGGCTCACTCTGGCGATGGTGTTGATCACTTTTGGTGTTGTCGTCCTACGCTATGTGTTTTCTCTTGGCTGGGTGTGGATGCAGGAATCCTATGTCTGGATTCATGGCATCGTTTTTATGTTAGGTGCCGGATATACCCTTCTGCATAACGGGCATGTTCGGGTTGATATTTTTTATCGGCCAAAATCAGCCGAATACAAAGCGTGGGTCGACTTGCTGGGCGCATTGATCCTGTTGCTTCCCGTCGTTGCTCTGACTTTTTTCGGAAGTTGGGAATATGTACTCAAGAGTTGGGCGGGGCTTGAGGAGTCCCGTGAGGCTGGCGGTCTTCCCGGTCTATTTCTCTTAAAATCGGTCATTTGGGGGTTTTGTCTCTGCGTCGGATTGCAGGGCCTGTCCCTAGCGGCGCGGTCATTATTGACGCTGAAGGGCACGCCGTTATCTGTCCCAAATGAAGAAGAGAGCGGGAGCCCGTAATGGAGGCCGGCGCACTCGCTCTTTTAATGTTCGTCGTAACCTGCGGTGTCTTGTTACTGGGGTTTCCTGTTGCCTTTACCCTGGCCGGTGTTTCTCTTGCCTTCGCATTGCTGGGCTCACTCTTTGGGGTCTTTGATCTCCATTTACTTTTTGGGGCCGTACCGTCGCGATTCGTTGGTGTCATGACCAATGAAGTTCTCGTTGCGGTACCTCTCTTTGTCTTTATGGGCGTGATGTTAGAGCGGTCACGGATCGCCGAGCAGTTGCTTGAGACAATGGGGCTCATGTTTGGTCGGTTGCGTGGCGGTCTTGGGATTTCGGTGGTTGCAGTTGGCGCCGTATTGGCCGCTTCAACCGGTATTGTCGGTGCAACGGTTGTTACAATGGGGCTTCTTAGTCTGCCTGCGATGCTCAAAGCAGGCTACGATCCCAAACTGGCAACCGGAACCATCTGCGCATCGGGGACACTGGGCCAGGTAATCCCGCCGTCAATTGTACTCGTCTTGCTGGGTGATATTTTGCAGGGGGCAAACACCCAGGCGCAGCTTTCCAAAGGCAATTTTGCCCCTGATCCGGTCTCCGTAGTCGATCTGTTTGCCGGTGCCTTCATTCCCGGGCTTGTGCTGGTTGGGCTTTACGTTGGTTGGATACTGTTTAAGGCCCTGGCTGACCCTAAATCCTGCCCCGCACTCGTCGACGACTCCGGCCGTCCCGACGATATGGGTAAAAGAATATTCAGTGTCCTGTTGCCGCCAACGATCCTGATCGTCTTGGTATTGGGCTCAATTTTAGCTGGCGCAGCAACACCCACGGAGTCAGCGGCGGTTGGTGCTGTCGGTGCAATGTTGCTGGCTGCGGGGCGCGGTCAGTTTAATCTCGAAATCTTGCGCGATGTGATGCGCTCGACGCTGAGCATTAGCACAATGGTATTCGTGATCCTTCTGGGGGCATCGATTTTTTCTCTCACCTTTCGCGGATTTGGAGGTGATGACCTCGTTGCTGAGATTTTGAATGAAATTCCTGGTGGGGTATTCGGTGCCATGTTCGCAGTCATGGCGCTAATGTTTCTTATGGGCTTCTTCCTCGATTTCATAGAGATCATCTTCGTCGTCGTACCGATTGTTGGGCCGATTCTTCTGGGGATGGGACTAGAACCGGTTTGGTTTGGTGTAATGATCGCGATTAACCTTCAGACGAGTTTTCTGACACCGCCATTTGGCTTTGCGTTGTTTTATCTGCGGGGTGTTGCGCCGGAAAGTGTTACAACGATGGATATTTATCGTGGAATAATTCCGTTTGTTACAATCCAGGTGATTGGACTCGGGATTGTCGCTTATTGGCCGGGCTTGGCGACGTGGCTACCGAAGTATCTCTTTGGATAGCGCAAGCCGCACAAAAAAACCGGCGGGTTTAACCGCCGGTTTAATTGAAACAAGATTTGTTTTCCTAAAGCGCCATTTGCCGCGCAGGCAGATAGGCACCTTCAGACCGTGATGACCACTCCGCAGCGTCGGCCCGGAATTTCAGATAATCATCCATAACCTTGCGGCTGAGCGGGTCCTTGGAGGCAATGTCGTTCATAACCTGTTTAGCCAATCCACCCAGACCTTTAAGCACTTCCTCAGGGAAAGCACGAAGTTGTACGTTATGTTTATTTACCAGAGTGCTAAGTGCCGCGTTGTTTCGCGCGACAAATTCGCTAAGCACAATCTGGTTCACGGCTGCATTGGCCGCCTGAACAACTGACTGGAGATCGCCTGGCAGGCTCTCCCAGGCCTTCATATTCACAAAGTTATCGAGGACCGTTGCAGGCTCATGCCAGCCTGGGAAATAGTAAAATTTCGCACTCTTATACAGTCCGAAGGCGAGATCGTTATAAGGACCAACCCACTCGGTGGCATCCAGCGCACCAGACTGCAGTGCCGGTGGAATTTCACCGCCAGGAAGGTTGATAACGTTGCCGCCTGCTGCTTTTACGACCTCGCCACCAAGGCCAGGGATACGCATCTTGAGGCCTTTGTAATCATCGAGGCTGTTCATTTCCTTATTAAACCAGCCACCGGCCTGAACGCCGGTATTGCCGCTCGGGAAGAACTTGCAGCCCATCTGGCTGTATACTTCGTCGGCGAGTTTTTGCCCATTGCCCCATTGGTACCAGGCGTTTACCTCTTGCGCCGTCATGCCAAAGGGAACAGAGGCAAGAAATTGAGCGGCAGCCTGTTTGCCTTTCCAATAGTAGGGTGCGCCGTGACCCATCTGAACCGTGCCGCCAGCAACCGCATCCAGCGATTCAAATGCCGGAACGACTTCCTTTGCGCCGAATACTTTAACAGTCAGACGCCCTTCTGAACCTTTGGTAATAAGCTCGCCCAGAAGATTGGCGCCGGTGCCAAGGCCCGGAAAGTTCTTTGGCCATGTGGTAACCAGTCGCCATTCTTTCAGTCCCTTGTTGACGGCTGGTGCCGGCATAGCTGATTTCATTTCAGCGGCCGGCTTACTTTTGCTTTTGAGAACCCCATAAGTTGCGGCACCACCAACGACGGCACCGGTCACTCCGGCTACAAAATCACGACGATTCATTATTCATCCCCCTTAACTGGATACTTCAAATTAACCTGGAAGTGTCACAAAGATGTTATCGAGGGGAGCCGTACGACGCAACACAGCAAGTTCGGGTTTTCGCTCGAAATTAGAGGGTTTGCCAGCCATCGGGTGTAAGGCCTTCAAGAGGCCGGAACCGCGCCTTGTAGGACATCTTTGAGCTTTCTTCGATCCAATATCCCAGATAGACATGCGGCAGGTCATTCTCGATAGCTTGTTGAACAAGCCAAAGAACCATGAAAGTTCCGAGACTGCGCTTTTCGAGTTCAGGATCAAAGAGGCTGTAGACGGCGGATAAGGCATCTACCTGCCTGTCCGCCAGCATGACGCCGACGAGATAACCTTCTTGATCGCGAAATTCAATAATCCGGGTGTCGATAGGGCTGTCTTCTATCATGGCGCGGAAATCGCGGAAGCTCATACTCGCCATTTCGCCGCCAGAATGGCGCGACCGCTGATAGCGCGTAAAAAGCCGATATTGTTCCATTGTTGCATGAGCGGATAGATCACGGGTTGTAAGGTCTGAATTTCGTTTCATTAAGCGCCGGAATGAACGGGACAATTCGAAATCGCCGACACGGATCCGCACAGGTACACATGCCGTGCAGCCAGGGCAGGCCGGGCGATAGGCGAGGCTGTGGCTACGCCGAAAACCGGCTCGCGAGAGATTGTCATAGAGAGCCATCGCATTTGGTGTCGAGAGGTCAGTAACGACTTTGCGTTCAACGCGACCGGGAATATACGGGCACGGCAACGCGCGCGTTCCCATAAAAAACCTATGCGGTCGGAGTTCTACTGGCCGATTCATCGGTGACTACTCAACGTCAAAATTGAATTGCCACCATAATTCGATGGAGTTTCACGTCAAGCGAGCATGTAATTTTGTTTACCGAAAAAGATATTAGCGGACACGCGGACCGGTCCAATCTTTTTNGAGTGATTTGCTTACGTTCTTTTTCTTTTTGGGTGTCTGACNCGCTTTCGTTACCGCTGCTTGTTTTGCTGCTTCCTCTTTTTCGGTAACTTTGCGTCGCAGAAGCAGGATACTGATACGACGGTTGCGCGGGGATTTAGTATCCTCAGGCAGAAGCGGGTCCAGCGAAGCACGGCCAGCTACCGATGATATTCTGTCGGGAAATAGCCCGGTAGTGGCCAATACGCGTCGACTCGCCTNCGCACGATCACTTGAAAGTTCCCAATTGCTGTAGCCTCTCTTGTTCTTGAAGGGGACAGAGTCAGTATGGCCCGAAATACGGATCTTGTTGTCGAGGGTCGCGATGGCTTTGCCAATGGCCTTCACAAGCTGTTCGGTGCGCTTGAGCATTCGGGCACTTCCGGCCGCGAACATCGGGTTACCTTCTTTGTCGATTACCTGAATGCGCATTCCCTCAGGCGTTTTGTCGATCAAAAGTTGGCTCTTGAGTCCTTTGAGTTCAGGTGAATTTTCAACAGTTTCACGAATTTCCTTTTCAGCCCGGTCAAACTTGGCTTCCTCTACAGCGTCTTCGCGGTCCTGTCTTTCCTTCATCGCCTTTTCGGCGGCTTTCATCGATTCTTCGGCTTCAGCAGCTTTCTCATTTGCGCCGCCCTCTTCTTCGGCATCGCCAGCTTGTGCGCCGCTCGTTGGCTCAAGTTTAAGCGAAACACTGGGTACAGCGGTCCGAGAGGTAAGGGCACCTGGTGCCGATATTGTTTGTCCGCCGAGCATCCCGCCGGCACCACCAGTACTGGTCGATACGCTTACAGGCGCGAAATAATCGGCAATCCCCTTTTTTGGTCTTCCGTCGTGGCGTTAAGAAGCCAGAGCAGAAGAAAGAACGCCATCATCGCAGTCACAAAGTCAGCATAGGCAACTTTCCAGGCACCACCATGATGACCATGTCCACCTTTTACGACCTTTTTGATGATAATGACGTCGTCCATGAGACCCTCCGCCCGCTAGTTGTCTGAGTTAACCGATCGACGGCAGCTCGTTAACGGCTTCTTCGACCTCGTAGAAAGAAGGACGTACATCCGTCATCAAAGCCTTGCGCGCGAACTCGACACAGACGGCCGGTGCGTGACCGGCGAGATAGGCGAGAATTCCGGCCTTCATGCACGTGTAATATTTTCCGTCAGCGTCATACTTTGCCGTCAGTGTCGCGGCGAGCGGGCCGCAGAATCCATAGGCGACAAATACCCCGAGGAACGTCCCGACAAGGGCGCCACCAATCAGTTTTCCGAGAACTTCCGGTGGTTCACTAATCGACCCCATGGTTTTAATAACACCGAGCACTGCTGCGACAATTCCGAGGGCAGGGAGAGCGTCAGCCATGGCCTGCACAGCGCCCGCAACCTGATGATGTTCGTGATGATGAATTTCCAGTTCTTCATCCATCAAGGCTTCAACCTCGTGTGGACTTTCTGTGCCCAGACTGATCATCCGCAAATAATCGCACAGAAACGTGACGTGATGATGATCTGAACTGAACTCGGGAAACTCCGAAAAGATATCGCTCTCTTCAGGATTTTCAACATGGGCTTCGAGAGCCAACATGCCCTTGCCTTTGGCGAGTTTGAAAACCTGATACATCAAAGNGAGCAATTCAACGTAGTTGTCTTTGGAATACTTGGGACCTTTCATGGCGTCGCCGAAGCATTTCGCCGTGCGACCGATCACTGTTTTAGTGTTACCAATAATGAAGGCGCCGATCGCGGCACCGACGATGATGACGACTTCAAAGGGTTGCCATAGTACGTAGAGCTTACCGCCCATCGCCGCATAACCACCGAGAACACAGGCAAACACGACAACGATGCCAATTATCACAAACATATTCGGACCTCAGACAGACTCGCAATTATGGTTGACGCCTAAGGTGAAGCATTCGGGTTAAAAAGCAGTTAACCTGGAAATCACCATTTTGTAATAAAATCAATTACTTACGTCCATAAAGACGGTAAATGGGGAAGTTCACTCTTGGACTTGACGGAGGGGGGATGTCAGGACAGGTTAGCGCCAACCCTATGCAGGAGAATATTAAATGGCTGAAAACGTAAAAACTGCCGATGAATTACAAACACGTCTTGTGGCTAATCATTTTAACGAATGGATGGGTCTGAAAATCGTCGGTCTCGATGAAGAAAAAATAGAAATCTCGATGACATGGCGTGAGGAAATGATATCGAACCCTAAAGCACGGGTTACGCATGGCGGAATATTGGGCGCACTCGTTGACGTGGCTGCTGATTTCATGATCGCGGCCAAAGCTGGTGCGCCGGCTCCAACCGTCGATATGCGGGTGGATTATCATCGGGCGGCGATGCCAGGAGATCTCAAGGCAGTCGGACGGATCGTTCGTCTGGGTGGTACTTTTTCAACCGCAGAAGCCGAAGTGTTCGATGGCGATGGCAAAATGGTCGCGAGCGGTCGTGGCCTCTATTTTACTGGTGCACTAAAAAAATAGCCGAAATTGGGGTCCTGCTTTTGACAACGCTATTAGGGCAGGCCATGATTGACCAACAACATTAAAGACGGGTGAGGACCCTATATGACCATCGACCCAAAGGAATTCCGGAATACAGTTGGCTGCTTTGCGACAGGTATTACCGTCATTACAACAGTGGATGTCGATGGGGCACCAATAGGCCTGACAGCCAATTCCTTTACATCTGTATCGCTTGATCCACCGATGGTGTTGTTTTGCCTCGATCGAAACGTTGCAAGCTTCGACTTCTTCGCGGTCGATAAACCCTTCGCCGTGAATATTTTGGCGTCAGATCAGATGGATGTGTCGAATCGGTTTGCCAAAAGTGGCCCTGAAAAATGGGACGGTTTTGAATACGACACCTGGGGAAGTGGCGTGCCAATCCTTCAGGGATGTCTTGCCAATCTTGAGTGCCGGGGTGACTCGATCATCGATGGCGGTGATCATGTCATTGTTATTGGTGAGGTTGAGCGCATGGCTTCAGCCGGTGAAGACGTTAAACCGATCCTCTATTACCGCGGCGCCTATGGTGAGGTTTCAACCTAGCGGCAATACTTTGTGACAATTGAATTATTTGAGCTGGGTATTTCCCGGTTCTGATAATGATGCGCTGATGTGGTGCCATCGTTTGTGCAGCCATACCCAAACTCGATACAAAATCAATACGAGGATCGCCAGATTGAGGATTGCCCAACCGATAGATGAAAACGGCTCATCATAGATATGCGTAAGACTGTCGCCGACGAGAAATGTTAAGACAGCTTGGGTCAAATTCATAATACCGATACCGGTCGCCAAAACGCTTCGCGGCAGCAAGAGAAGAAAAATTGCCAGCACCAGAATGCCTGTGATCGCTGCTGNAAGACTGTATGAAATCAATGGGATTGCGAGAATTAAAATTTGGTCTCCCGCTAGCCCGAATGCACCTCCGGCAATAACGATCGACAGGCACATGGCAACAAATAACCACGCTAAATATTGTGGAAAATTTCGAAAACTGGCGCGACTGGCAATCCACAACGTNATCGGAATGGCGATTAACAGCAGCAACCAAGATTTAAAGGATCCAAAATTTTGAAAGTGAGTTACAGATATTTCGGCAAAATTGGCGTAAGTGCGAACAATATAATCCGGCTCAATCAATGTTAGCGAGAACAGGGTCAATAAAACGATGAATACAGTGTTTCCNCTAAACAATTTGAAAGTATGTCTGATTCCGGGGCCGGCAAGAGTTTGATTGACCGAACCGTTTTCTGGCGAATTTGCGGTTTTCGGAACACGAACACACAAAAGACCTAAGAGGCACAAAACATGCGCAGTGATTGCAGCAAACGCAGGGTAAGAAAGCGAAGTCGTGATTAGCAATGCCGCTATCGTCGGACCAACCAACCGTCCAATACCAAAAATAAAAGTGGCAATTTGTACGCTGGCAACAAGGTGCCGGTCGCTGACGATTGACCGTACAAATGCAATTTCGGTGGGTATCAAAATGGAGCCCACGAGCCCCTGCAATATTGCGAAAGCCAGCAGAAATTCAATTGTTGGCGTGTAAAAATATAAGTAAACGCTGAATGCCAATAAGATTGCGATATACAGTATTTGGCATAGTTTGATTGCCCTGAGCAGGCCAATCCGGTCGGCGAGAGCACCCCCGAATGGGCCAAGGAATAATGCCGCACCAAGCATTGCCGCATTAATCCCTCCTAACCATGCCCCTGACTCAGTAATCTCCCAGGTCATCCATGTGACCGTAATAGCTATTATGTAAAATGCTGTTTTCGACGCTGTCATCGCAATTGAATACAGCAGAAAATTTCGATCGCTGACGGTTTCACGGATGACAGACCATCCAGGTCTGCCCAAAATACTCTCGGTGCTGTCCGCCACTCTCGATCCTGTTATCGATTTTTGATAGGAAACAATCGCAATTGCTGCACGCTATAGCTGTGTTGGTCAATGTCGGGATCGATTTTGATTTCGATATACCCGCCATCGCGCCAGCGTTTGGCGAGGTCTTTGTAGTGTGGCGAAAACCAGTTTCCTGACTGGCCGGGCGAGACGATGTACCGGCTTTTAGCCGGGTCGGCGAGATCGTAGACAGCCCGATACCCCGCGCCGTGAACGCTGGCGAATGGAGTTTGCCTATTTCCAACCCGTGTGTTGCCCCGATGGACAGTATACGGGCCGCCATCTGAAGGAAGTCGGATATTAAAGAAACGTCCGATAACGGGAACCTGACCAAGCACGGCGTGATCAAACTTGGCAAAATGGGCTGCCCCCCATTTCCAGGTGCTTCGGTCCGACCCAAATCGATTTTCGAGATCGGCAAGCGCCGCCGCCAGCGACCGCACCAAAGCATTGCTGCAATCTTCAATGGAATTCGTAGCTTTGTTGTCGCACCATTGCGGGTTTTTGGTAAGAACCCGCTTTATCGTGAGGGGCCGCAATCCCCAGTAGGAAGGGAATAGTTTATCCAGCTCGTCCTTGAATATCTGGCGGTTCAGCTCGCGAAGCCAGGCAACAAAAANTAGCGGTTCTGGCTTGTCGCGCGCCATCACCCCATTCCAGTTGGACAGTAGATCGAGCGTTTCGCGGTTTGAGACGGTTTGGGGCGTCTGATTAAGCATAAGCGGCAAGAGGTCTTGCACCATTGTGGAAACAGAGTCCGATTGCAGTTCAACCATATCCTTCGCGGTGAAAGACCTTTTAGTTTTTAAATATTGTTCGATCCGTTTGGCGCGGTAACCCGGGGCTCGGTAATTGCCCAGCGGGTAAGAATAGGAAGCAGTCACAACAGGGTTATTCGCATTGGCAATTTGGCCCAAGGGTGGGTTGAAAAGGAGCGGCAATTCTTCAAAGGGGATGTAGCCTTTCCGTTCGGCGTCATTCGTCCACCCCGGGGCGGGGAGCAGACCGCTTCCCGGTTTTCGCGCTGGCACCCGGCCCGGAGCGATAAGGCCGATATTTCCCGCTCGATCTGCATAGCTGATATTCATGTGGGGTGAGTGCCAGTTGCGGAGAGCCTTCCGGAAAGATCGCCAGTCCTTGGCGCGATTGATGCTGTAGAGGGCAGCTGCCGTTTTATCGACGGGGTCCAGCGCGGGTGTCCGAAGGGCTAAGACATTGCCATCCCCGGCAAGCTTTGAAAGCGCCTTGTTGTGATCGGACAGAACTGGTCCGTGCCGGGATGTTCTTATTCTCAGGGAGACCGCTGGTTCACCTTTTACGACAACTTTTTCAGTGATCAAGGAAAAGGGTCGATGACCATTAGGGGTCAAATAAGTATCGCTGTTTTGTGGATTTAGTTTTTCGAAAAAGAGGTCCTGTACATCGGTTTCCGCGGCGGTAACGCCCCAGGCAATTCGGTCATTTTGTCCGAGGACCATGAACGGTAGACCCGGCACCGTAGCCCCGGTCAAAGTTCCCGCGGGCGTTTTAATCTGCGCGAGATACCAGAGTGCCGGTGTTCGAAAACGCAAGTGCGGGTCATTGGCGAGAAAGGGTTTTCCCGTCGCGGTTCTTTCTCCTGACAAAACCCAACTGTTTGATGCCGAACTTACCGCAAGGACAGAAGGTACGTTTCCAAACAGTGTGGCAAAGCTGCGTGGTCCGTCCGACGGGTAAGGCGGCAGCAATGTATCGAGTGCATCTTCACCTAGTTTGTCTTGGAGCTGCTTTCTTAGGATTTCGCTGCGTGAATTTTGCGACAAAAATATTGCCATCATGCGTCCCCAAACTAGCGAGTCCGCTATGGTCCATGGCTCTGGGCGATAGCGCAGTAAATAAAATTCTATCGGCCAGGCGCGAGTCCAAGAGTTGCGTTGGCGCTCCAGCCAGGCATTGACTCCTTTGGTATAGGCGGTCAGGGCTGCCTGCGTCCCCGCATCTAGATGTTCGAAAGATTGTTTCGCTAAACGATACAGGCCCAAAGTTCGCATATAGCGATCAGTGTTAAGTGTTGGCTTGCCGAGAATTTCAGAGAGCCGCCCGGCGCCGAGCCGACGCTGGAAGTCCATTTGCCAAAGTCGGTCCTGAGCATGAGTGACGCCGAGAGCGAAATAAGCATCGTGTTCTGACTTGGCGGTAATATAGGGAACACCATTCGTATCGCGCGCGATCCCGACCTCGCCTTTTAAACCCGCGAAGGACAGTGAACCTTCGGTAACGGGCAGGGANGTGCGCAGCCACGCCCAACCGCTGGCGATCGCCAATACCAGAATACCAGTGATTAACGCGGTGCCTCGACCGAGCCATTTCCGAACCATGATTGGGATATTTTACCGCTGTCGCCGCGGTGTTGTCTCCTTAATCCGCTGACGCATGCGTTGTTTCCATATTTAAGGCTTCCTGATAAAATCCGATTGTCCTCAGCTGGACAGGTTGGCGCGGTTTATAACCCTGACGGGATAATCCGGATGCTTCGTTTGGTCCGTAAAACACTTGTTGCGCTGATGTGCCTTTTTGAGGCGCCATTACCGTCGTTTGCTGGCGCAATTACCTTTACAGAAACAGATTTTTAAACCCTCCTATTGATACGACTGGGGATTTTCAATTCATGAATACCGTCCGATGATAAAAATTCGTAATATTCTTGTTTCATTTTCAATTTTATTTGTGAGCTCTGCAGCAAATGCCATTCCTTTGCAATCACTGGCAGGGTTGTCGTCGATTACAATATATGAGACGACGACTCATATTTTTAATCACACCTTTGGTGTCACCTCGAGCCAAATGCTTACGCGGCTAGGCAATCCACTATCTGCCATAAACAATGATTTTTCGAACCATTCGCTTGAATGGTACGACGCCTTTTATTCGAATGCCGATGGTACGCACAATACGCAAGGAGCCTACATTACTATTGAAGCACAATTTCCTTCTCCTGGTCCGGGTGGTGGTGGCCTAAATGTCAACGAAGTTGTGTTGAACTTTTCGGGCGGTGGCACCGAGAATGCAAATGTTGTGACGTCATTCAATTCATTTGGATTTGGAGCTTTTCCATCTACTGTCGGCGCAGTGGCTGATGGAAACGTAAACACATTTACGACTTTGGGAAGTACTTCCACTGCCAGTGAACGTCTGAGTGTAACTGTTGGCTTTGCGTCGACGGCTGAGGTGTCCGAACCCGGGCCATTCGTTATTCTGACACTAGGCCTTGTAATGACATTGATGGTACGCCGCCAAAGAGTTCTTTAGTTCACGCCATCCATGCAACTCATCTATCATCCCGCGTCACCGTATGTCCGCAAGGTTCGTGTGGCTGCTGAGGAGCTTGGCCTTACTGATCAAATTGAGTTGGTACATGTTGATCTCACCATAGGGGTTTATAACCCAGAGGTTGGCGCCTCTAATCCAATAGGGAAGGTACCCGCACTGATAACCGATGACGGCGATGCGCTCCATGACTCTCATGTTATTTGCGAATATCTCGATTCCTTGAGCAACGGGTCGAGACTGGTGCCGGAAAAAGCGCCAAAACGCTGGCAGGTATTACGGCTGCATGCGCTGAGCGACGAGATAATTCTTGCGGGGCAGCTTCTGCGTCAGGAAACCGTCGTAAGGCCTGCTGATCAGACAAGCCCGGAATGGATGGCGATGCAGGAGGCACGGATAAACAGCGGCCTCGATACGGCTGAAAATCTCGCCGATGAATTAGAGGCACCGGTCAATCTTGGTCAAATTGCATTGGCCTGTGCCATCGATTGGCTGGAATTCAGAGGGTTAGCCCAGCCACTACGCAAAGGGCGGGGCAGAATGTTTGACTGGTTTGACGATTTCGCAAAGAGACCGTCTATGGCGGAGACGCGACCCGTGGATTAGGTCAGCTTCTTCGCCGTTTCCAGGGCGGCGTAGGTCAGTATTCCATTGGCGCCGGCACGTTTACAGGCGATCAGCGCCTCGTCCATAACCTTCTCGCCATCGACAAGGTTCTGCTGCCCCGCGACTTTGAGCATCGCGTATTCGCCGCTAACCTGATAGGCGAACGTCGGCATAGAAAAGATTTCCTTCACACGACGTAGAATGTCGAGATAGAAGAGCCCCGGCTTGACCATCACCATATCGGCGCCCTCTTCGATATCGAGCGCGACTTCGCGCAACGCTTCATCAGAATTTGCAGGATCCATCTGATAGGTCTTTTTGTCACCACCGCTGAGATTCGGCGCAGATCCCACCGCGTCGCGGAAGGGGCCATACAGAGCAGAAGCATATTTGGCGGAATAGGCCATGATCCGTACATGCTGGAACCCTTCTTCATCGAGCGCGCCACGGATCGCACCGACCCGACCGTCCATCATGTCACTCGGCGCGATAACGTCGCAGCCCGCCTTGGCTTGTGTCACTGCCTGTTTGCATAAAACATCGACCGTTTCGTCATTGACGATTTTTCCATCTCGCATCAATCCGTCATGGCCATGACTCGTAAAAGGATCGAGCGCAACATCGCACATAACCCCAATGCCATCATGAGCCTCTTTTACCGCCGCGACAGCCCGGCAAACGAGATTGTCTGCGTTATAGGCTTCTTCGGCGTCTTCGGTCTTTAGCGATGGCTCGACCACCGGAAAAACCGCGACCATCGGAATACCCACGGATTTTGCATCACCTACATTTTTAACAAGCTCTTTGATCGATAGCCGTGAAACTCCAGGCAACGTCGGCACTTCGATCCGGGCCTCGTCCCCGCCATGCACAAAAACCGGCCAGATCAAATCATTTGCCGACAGCGCGTTTTCGGCGACCAAACGACGAGTCCAATCGTCATAACGATTGCGCCGCATGCGCGTCGTCGGGAATCCGGGTTTTGGCATTTTCGGTTCCGTCATAGCGAGGCTAGGCGGCGTCGAGTGCCTGGGTCAGGTCGGCAATGATATCGTCGATATGCTCAATGCCGATGGAAAGCCGGATATATCCTTCAGTTACACCAGATGCCAGCTGTTCTTCCGCCGTGAGCTGCGAATGGGTGGTTGTTGCGGGATGAATTGCCAGGCTTCGTGCATCGCCAATATTGGCGACATGATAGAACATTTGCAGCGCCTCAATGAATTTCTTGCCGCCTTCGGCACCCGACGCGACTTCAAACCCGATGAGAGAACCGTAACCGCCATTGAGGTACTTGTCGGCACGAGCGCGGGCTTCGCCATCCATCAGTCCCGGGAAGATAACGTTGGTTACCTTGTCGTGACTCGAAAGAAATTCCGCGACTTTTTGTGCGTTTTCACAATGGCGTTCCATGCGCAGCGCCAGCGTTTCCATGCCTTGAATAAACTGGAAAGCATTTGCGGGACTCATTGCCGAGCCGAGATCGCGGAGTTGGGTCACCCGCGCTTTGATGATGTATGCGACAGGTCCAATAGGTTTGACGGCTTCTACCCACACGGCACCGTGATAACTTGGGTCAGGCTGATTGAGCATTGGGAAACGGTCAGCATGCGCTTCCCAGTCGAAGTTGCCCCCATCAACAATGATGCCGCCGATGGAGGTGCCATGCCCACCGATAAATTTGGTTGTCGAATGCATGACGATGGCCGCCCCGTGGTCGAAGGGTCGGCACAGGATCGGTGATGCGGTATTATCCATGATCAACGGAATTCCCAATTCGCGGCCGATGGCGGCGACTTCTCCAATCGGGAACATCTGAAGTTTGGGATTGGGCAGTGTTTCGGCAAAGTAACAACGGGTTTTTTCATCCGTTGCTTCGCGGAATGCTTCCGGGTCGGCCGGATCAACAAACCGGCACTCGATGCCCATCGTGATCAGCGTGTTTTGCAACAGGTTCCAGGTACCGCCGTAGAGATCGGTCGAGCTGACGATATTGTCGCCTGAATGCGCAATATTGGTAATTGCGATAAATGCCGCGGATTGCCCCGAGCTTAACGCAAGACCGGCGGCGCCACCTTCAAGCGCTGTCACGCGCTTTTCCAGCACGTCGGTCGTTGGATTCATAATTCGGGTATAGATGTTGCCGAATTCCTGAAGGGCAAACAGGTTTGCAGCGTGTTCAGGACTATCAAACTGATAAGACGTTGTTTGATAAATCGGCACAGCGACTGCATTTGTTGCGTCATCTTTGCGCCAACCCGCATGCAAAGCGATTGTTTCCGGATTTTTACTGTCGGTCATCTCGTCCCCCGATGGCATGAATCTGATTTATGCGCGGCATCATCCATGAAATGGACGCTACGCCAAGTTATTTTTCGGTAAAGGTTTTCCGAATATTGTCTGAACGGATCGCTAGATAGGCCAGCCCGGCGGCACCAAATATAAACAGAATAGACATAACGTAAAAACCGGCACCAAGATTGCCGCCCGCCATATCTATCGCTATTCCGGCAATTGGCGGCACAACGGTCGCACCAAACCGGTTGCCAGTCGTTCTCAGTCCGACACTAAGGCCGAACTGACTGACGGGGACGCTGCGCGACAACAGCATTAAGATATAGGCCATTCCTAAACCGACACCGGCGCCAAACATAATGGTACTCATCGTCAGGCCCGATAGAGATTCAAATACCGGGACCAGAGCATTGCCGACTACTGAAAGAATGATCATCGCGATGACAATCCAGTGCGGTGCCATGTATTTTTTGGCCTGCTCGGTGGGTAGTGCTGTTAAGCCAGCAATCAAATAGGCAAAGCCGGTTACAAATCCGATGATCCGGCCTTCATAGCCCACGGTTTCCATATAGATCGGCATAAAGCTCATCCTTACCTGGATAAGGCCATTCATGAATAAGGAGGCCATCACGACGAAAGCAACGGATGGTATTAAAAACAGCCGGAAGGCTTCTTTGTAATCTATCAGTTTCGGCCAAAGATCACGTAAGCGGGGGCGCTCCTTGGGTAAGGAAACGGATTGCGGCACCGGCATGGCTAAAACTGCAATCAGTAAAAAGATGTTGAACAGGGCGATGACACTGAATGTCGCCCATGCCTCTCCGACAAAGGACGCCTTGCCGACATCCCAAACCCAACCGATGATTATGGGTGTAAAAAAATTGGAAAAGTTTGAAACAGAGGTGAAGCGACCCATGTGTTTGGGTGATCCTCTGGTCAATTGTCCTATTTGAGTTTGGCAGCCGATCCAGCCGATGGTGTGCAAAAAACCGGTAATCAACTGGAGGAGAACGATCAGGATGAACTGGGCCAGCAGGTATGACGAAATATCGGGGATCAACGGATAGAGCAGGAAGAGCACGACACTGATTGCCGTGCACCACACCATTACGCGCCGAACGCCAAGCCGGTCCAAAAGCGCGCCGCTGTGTATTGAGAAAATTGCGGCCAAGAACGAACGCGCTCCAACGGCAACGCCAATCATCCAGGCATCCATTTGAAGGATTGTCGCGCACCATAGCGGTACGATAATCGTGATCATCGGCAGGATACCGATGCTGATGAAGGCCGTTGAGTACGAACTGAACTCAGCGCGAAAACTCAGCTCAGAGGTTTCAGTTCCCACACTTTTTTTGTCTTTTGGCGACAGTTGTATGTGTCCTTTGCGTGCGCGAAAGCACCTATTGAATGCAGGTGTTTGGTTTGCGTAGCATAACTGGAATAATTATCATATCGCTTAGTCATTCACGCTGGGCCTTCGGGAGAATTGCTGTCCAATGTCAATAATCGTTACACCGCTTTCCGATGCGTTGGGTGCCGCCGTGACAGGTATAGACCTTAGTCAACCCGTCAATGAACAGACCCTTTCGGATATTAAACAGGCCTGGTACGAGCACGTAATCCTCGTATTTCCCAATCAGGATATTTCAGATGAAGAGCAGGAAAATTTTTGCCTGAACTTCGGAGAACTGGAGCGGGTCCGGACAATAGACGCCGGTAGCGAAACGCCGCACGTCATGATGATCACCAATGTAAAGGAATTGGATAAACCGACTGCTCTCCCGGATGGCGAGATGATGTTTCACTATGATCAGTGCTATTACGAGCAACCTTGTATGGGCGCTACTCTCTATGCCATCGAAATTCCCGATGTCGGTGGCAACACATTGTTTGCCAACTGTACGAAAGCCTATGAGGCTTTGTCTCATGACTGGAAGCAGCGGCTCGACGGGCTACGGGCTCTAAACTACTACGATTATGGGCTGACCCCGACGATGCGACCCGAGGAAATGAATCCGGATGTGCCTCAGTGGACGCATCCGGTGGTTCGGACTCATTCGGAAACCGGCCGCAAGGCTATATATGTCAGCCGTTTGATGAGTATGCGAATTGAAGGTCTGCCGGAAGAAGAAAGCAACGAAATCCTGAACTTCCTGTTCGATCAAATGGAAAAACCGGAATACATCTACGAACACGTTTGGTCCAAGGGGGATCTGATGATGTGGGATAATCGTTGCAGTGTGCATGCACGGACGCATTTCTCTCCCAATGCAAGACGCATGATGCGCCGGGTAACAGTGCGTGATCCCAAACCGGTTGCGGCCTAAGAAAACCGGGAGGGTTTTTCAGTGCCCGAGATTTTGACACAGAACCAATATGACTGCTTTGCACGAGACAGAATTTTGTCAGTAGAGGCACAACCCTAACGATGCCGCGGGTCCTTACAGATCAGCAGCTTTCAGAATTTCGTCGCGATGGCTTCGTCGCGCCTCTTGATTGCATTTCGTCTAAAGAGGCTGCGGATTGCATGAAGAAGATTGAAGACTATGAGACGATGACTGGGGAGGATGTTAGCAAGAATATCCGTGCCCGCGCTGTGCTTGCATTCAAATGGCTCCTTGATTTGGCGCGCCACCCGCAAATAGCCGGTGCCCTGCAGGACGCTATTGGACCGAATGTCATTTTGATGTTCTGTGCTGTCTGGTCGAAACATCCGGGGGGTAGCAAATTCGTCTCATGGCATCAGGATGGCGCTTACAACCCCTTTGACAAGAACAACGGTGCAACAGCTTGGATTGCGCTGACGGATTCAACGCCCGACACCGGTTGCGTCAAGATGATACCGGGGACGCACAAGAGCGGATTTTTGCATCATGACGAACGGTACGACGCGGACAATTTGGTTTCGCGCGGGCAAACCGTGGCCGACGTCGACGAAACAAAGGCCATTGATTTGGCAATGCGTGCGGGCCAGTTCTCCATTCATCATGAAATGGTTGTTCATGGGTCTGGAGAAAATTGCGGGAATGATCGCCGGGTTGGCGTATCTTTTTCCTGTGTTGCCACCGAAACAAAGGCGCTGTCCGGTCCGCAAACCGGTGTTTTGATCGCCGGTGAAAACAAACCAGGGCATTGGGCTCTCAACAAGGAACCGGCGTTTGACCTTGATCCTGTTGGGCTGGCGGAACTCGAAGCTTTCAAAGACGCCTATTACAATCCGGATAAAATGAAATTGGCGACTGAAACGAACGTATAACCTCGCATCAATTTGACTCGCGGAATCTATCGGCTGCGGTTACTATTTTTATATGAATACGAAACACAGGCGGCGGCGTCTTGCTTGTTTAGTAGTTTTGACGGCAATGGCCGCACCAATATTTATTTCATATCCCACCGGCGCAGTCGGCGTTACCGACCCCGGCGTTACCGAATGCGATAAACTTGCTTCATACCCGCACGATTATAAGCGTGTCGCACCGCCTGTGCGTGACGTTTACGACACAGCGCAGGCAATCGCCGCCTGCCGGGAAGCATTGGTCAAGTTTCCAAACCACCCGCGCCTGCAGTTTCTTTTGGGTATGCTTCTTGATTCAGAACCAAGGGCGCGTTGGGTGAAATCTCCTGGTTTACCATTTTTGAAGAAAGCCTCCGATCAGGGATATCTGGCGGCGACTTATGTAAAGGGTAAAGCGCTTCTTAAAACGTGGGGTCGGGGCCGCCGCAGCGAAGGACGGAATCTTTTATTTGTCGCTGCGCGAAAAGGACACCTGCAAGCACAGGCAGAGCTACCCCGTCATGTCGGACGTATGAACGAAGCGCAGCGAAAGGAAGCCCTCGAATGGGGTGAGCTGGCGATAAAACGCGGCGATGTCGACGCGTATGCCTCGATCGCCAGCGCCTATTTGCTGGTGATGTCCGATGCCAAACATTATCCCAAGGCGATTGATTATCTCCACAAAGGAGATCGCGCCGGATCTCTCGAAGCGATGGCGTTGTTGGGGAGACTGCAAGTTTTTCCATTTGCGCCAAATGGTATGCGTAATCTTTTGCCGGAAAATCATTATGGCGGTATGCAGCGGATGCTGGATGCGGCGCGGGGTGGCAGTAAAAGGGCGGCATTCTATCTTGGGCTGC
Source organism: Rhodospirillaceae bacterium (assembly GCA_002720855.1). Lineage (GTDB taxonomy): Bacteria > Pseudomonadota > Alphaproteobacteria > MPNO01 > UBA2964 > UBA2964. Next base: position 90,003 of record PBIN01000002.1, read on the forward strand.
TCTACACCGGTGTCACCTATAGTGTCTCGGCGCGTCGCGAGAAAATGATCTATTGGTTTTGCCGCGCCGGGGAGCGTGGTCGCTACATGGTTGCCGAAATGCTGGAAGCTGATGTTTCCACATATCGATGCAATAATAAGAAGTCAGTAAAACAATAAGGCTTCCGACAGAGAAGCCTCCTTACAGTCGTGTATAGATTATGAATTCAAAGCCCAGCGTGACACGTCGTCAATTTGTAAGCGGTATGACAATTGCCGGTGGTTTCGTAGTGGGAGCGCCAGCCTACGCGGCATTTCTGCCGACCCCGCGGCAGAATGAAGGACCATTTTACCCCGTCAAAATTCCACTCGATCATGACAATGATCTCATTCAGGTGACAGGAAGGTCGCAAAGAGCGGAAGGCGAGGCAGTCCACCTTCTCGGTCGCGTTCTAGACCTCAATGGCAAACCTGTATTGGGCGCGCAGATAGAGATTTGGCAGTGCGATGCTCAAGGTCGGTACCATCATCCGGGCGAGAGACATGGGCAGGCCGATCCTAACTTCCAGGGGTTTGGCAGGACGCTCGCGGACAAGTCAGGTTCATGGCGCTTCCGCACTATAAAGCCTGTTACCTATCCGGGCCGGGTACCCCATATTCATTTTGGTGTGTCCGGTCGGGGCATTGAACGGCTGACGACCCAAATGTATCTAAAGGATCACACCGAAAATAATAGTGATTGGATATTCACCAGCGTTCCGTCAGAGGCGGAGCGGCAAAGTTTGCTTGTAGAATTCGTGCCAATTGCGGGATTTGACGCACCAGTTGGTAATTTTACGATAGTGCTCGGGGGCAACACACGGGCAGGATAACGGACGATTTATCGACCCGCATAGAACGGTCAGTTGGATAAATACCCGGCAACCAAAACCAAGATATTTGTTATCGATTGCTGGTTACGAAATAGCGATACCAGCGAGGGCGACGGTAAAAATGCCTGTGGCCAAAACGCTTGCGGTTAGTGCCTTAATCAATCTCTTTATAATCATAACTGACGCCTCCAAATAGATTTTCCCTACAGGAAGCAAGTTTTGTGCCAGTTTCGAAAAATTATTAAGTAACAATAATTTAGGGAAATCCCTTTGTGGAGGGCGAACCGAAATGTTTCGAATATAGACAGTATGTCACTTTGGTGAGACAGCTGTGAAAAGGTGGATCTATAAAGTCGACGTTCCATGCCAGCGTTGCAAAGCCCATTTGGATAAGATGTTCAGAAATGCGTAAATCAATATTCCTACGAGCGACAACAACAGGAGAGCCGCGAAAAGTTTGGGAATTTGTAGCCGATATCCGGCTTCAAGAATTCTGAAAGCAAGGCCGGTAGCGGCGCCGCCGGTTCCGGCGACGAACTCAGCCACGACTGCGCCAATCAATGCCAATCCACCCGATATACGAAGGCCGGCAAAAAAATATGGCAGGGCAGTTGGCGCTTCCAACCATGCCTGCGTCTGCCAACGGCTGGCGCCATAAAGCCGGAATAGGTCTTTGAGGTACGGATCGGCGCTTTTAAGACCCGTCATGGTATTCGACAAGATCGGGAAAAACGCAACGATCCAGGCGCAGAGAACAAGCGACGCAAACGGGCTATCGACCCAAATTATGATTAGCGGTGCGATAGCAACGATGGGCGTTACTTGCGCTATGATCGCATAGGGCATCAAACTTCGCTCCAGCCATCGCGCTCTCGACATCACAAACGCTAGAGCGGCTCCTCCCAACGCAGCGGCAAGCAGGGCGACAAGCGTGATTTCGAGGGTAATCCAGAGCGACCCAAACAAAAGTGCCGCGTTACTCCAGAGCGCCTGCATAACCATTAAAGGACCTGGCAGCACATAATGAGGGACTTCAAATAGTCGTACGGCGGCTTCCCAGCCCAAAAGGATGGCAATGCCAATAAGTAAAGGCGGGAGCGGGTCCTTGAAACGTTGCGTCATGCGGCTTCAGTTTCGGCAAGGAGGGCTGATATAGAACCACAGGTCTGGGCGAACTCACCGCTGCTCCGGATCGTGCTATTTCGCGAACCAAGATCGATGTCTCTGACCGCGAAGATGCGGCCAGGTCTTGGCGACATGACAGCAATCTGGTCGGAAAGATAGACAGCCTCGTAAACGCTGTGGGTTACGAAAACGATCGTACAGTTGATCGCCTCCTGAATGCGCAGCAGATCATCGTTGAGTCGAAACCGCGTAATCTCATCTAACGCTGCGAAAGGTTCATCCATCAAAAGGATTGACGGTGACGTCGCTAGCGCACGTGCTATCGATACTCGCATGCGCATGCCCCCGGAGAGTTGATCGGGCCTGTGCCCTTCGAACCCTTCAAGACCGACGAGGGAGATTACGCCCCTGATTTTCTCGTTCACCTCAGGGGATGGTGTCCCGGCGATCCGGAATGGCAGATGGATATTGTCCCAAACGTTGGCCCAGGGCAGAAGCGTTGCGTCCTGAAATACAAAACCAAGATCACCTGGCTTCGGTACTGCTGTGTTCCAGTCAAGCGTTCCCGTATCGGCAGAATCCAGACCGGAGAGAATGCGAAGCAAGGTACTCTTCCCACATCCCGAAGGACCTAACAGCGTTGTGATGGAGGCATCCCTGATAGTCAGTGACACATTTTCGAGCGCAGCCGTTCCGTCGGGGAAAGTACGGCTGATTCCAGTTATCCGGACAAGATTTCCGGCGGAAAGGGTCATTTTGAAGGGGCGGGAGGGGCCGGTAGGAACTCGGTTGTGTATGCTTTACGCCAGCCCATCTTGGCGGGGTAAACGCCATTTTCGCTCATTTCACTGTAAAACCCTTTCCAGCGCTTCTCGCTCATGGCACCGATGCCTCGGGTCTTTGCATCGCCCGAAGAAACAATCCCATGCTCGATCAACTTGGCGCGGCCGTAGGCAAGCAGGTCGCCCGTCATTTCGGGATTCTGCAGTTTGATCAGGTTATTTCCCGGCGTGGGATCCTTTGTCAGATAGTCGTGCCAGCCTTCAATGGAGGCTTTGACGAAAGCTCGTACCACTTTCGGTTTCTTCTTGGTCAATTCGCGAGAGGTTTGGAGGAGGGCACCATATCCCTGATACCCCGCGTCGGCCAAAAGCATCACAACCGGTTTGATACCCTGCTTTTCGATCAGGAATGGCTCGCTGCCAAGATAGCCTTGCTGGATTACCGACCGGCTAACCAGGAAAGGCGAAATGGAAAATGTATAGGGCCTGATTTGTTTATCGTTATAGCCGAATTTCTTCTTGAGAAATAACCACCAGCCGACACGCGTATCTGAGCCGATATAGATAGGTTTCCCTTTAAGCGCCGAGAAACTGTCATTGCCCCTACCGGGATGTGCGATCAGAACGGATGGGTCTTTTTGAAAAATGGCAGCGACAGCAACCATCGGAATTTTTTCTCGGGCGTAATTCAGAACGATAAACGAGTTGGAAGACAGGCTGAAATCGACTTTGCCGGCGGCCAGAAGCTGCGCATGGTTTATTTGCGGCCCGCCTTGGCGAATTTTTACGTCCAGTCCAGCTCTCGCATAGAACCCCTTTGCAAGGGCCTGATAGAAGCCACCATGCTCCGCCTGCGCACGCCAGTCGGTGCCAAACACAATGGTATCTGCGCGTGCACTGGGAACTAGCGCCATCAATGCCACAATGAAAATCAGGATACGCATTTGTTTGCCCGCCTCCGCAGGGTTCCGTGTTTCCCGCTACATGGTAGCATAGCGTTAAAGTGTTAACAGGAAAGAAGTTATGGAATCACGCAGAATTGGAGGCGAAAGCGGCTTCGATATCACACTCGTGGGGCTCGGCTGTAATGCGTTTGGACGACGCATTGATCAGGACGCTACAACCCGGGTCATAGATGGCGCGCTGGACGCCGGAATTACCTTTTTCGATACTGCGGAAGGCTACGGCGATGGGCGTTCTGAACAATATATTGGCAATGCGCTGAAAGGCCGCCGAGATCAGGTCATCCTGGCAACCAAAGTTGGCTACAACATGCTGCACGTGGAAGGAAAGGGTAGAGGGTCACCCGAAAACATTCGCGTTGCCATCGATTTGAGCCTCGAAAAACTCCAAACAGATTGTGTCGATCTCTATCAAATTCATCGTCCGGACCCATCGACGCCGATTGCAGAAACACTGGGTGCATTCAATGATCTGCGAACGCAAGGAAAGATAAGGCTCTTTGGCTGTTCCAACTATTCAGGCGAACAGATGTCTGAAGCCGTCAATTTGGCGAGCGAAGCGGGTTACCAGGGTTTCGTAACGGCACAGAACAAGTGGAATGTTCTGCAGCGAGATATCGAAGCAGACCTCACGCCAGTTTGTGGCAAAAACGGTATTGGTATTCTTCCGTACTACCCGCTGGAAATGGGATTGCTCACGGGCAAGTATCGTCGCGGTGAGGGCGCGCCGCCCGGCACGCGTTTGGATGGCGATGCTCGGTTAGGCGATGCCAATTTTGATCACATCGAAGCGCTCGAGCAATTCGCGAAATCACGAGGCTACGACCTGATAACGCTTGCCGTATCGTGGCTTGCTTCGCAAAAGGTCACGGCCAGCGTTATCGCGGGAGCAACCCGTTACGAACAATTGGTCCAGAACGCCGAAGCGGCATCATGGAAGATGACGGAAGAAGACCTTGCTGAAATTGATCGCATAGTCGGGAAAGGCTAGTTAGATCTTCTTGCGCCTTCGAATATAGCCCAACGCGGCCAACCCTATGGTGAAAAGGATACCGTTATCCGGCGCATCGATGTCGGCATTCGATTCCTGATTGAAGAACCAGTTGCTGCCGGAATTGAAGTAAATCGACGTGTCCGTTATCGCGACGTGATCCGTGCCAATAAACACGCCACTCGAAAATGATGCTGCGAAACTGACCTGGCTATTGTCAAAATCAACGACGATATCAGCACCGGCATCCAGACCGAGAAATTTTAGAACCAGATTGTAGTCGTCGGCAGTGCCCTGAATTTCATCAATGCCGGAATTGGCGTATAGAATACCCGCGACATCTTCAGCGGTTAACTCTCGCTGTGTTTCGCCAAAAAACGTTCCCTGCTGCATAACCGCTTCGGTATTCGCGAAACCAAGTGCGGCCGCGACCGCTCGATCTCCGTTGGCGGAATAATTGTCGCCTACAGGTAAATCCGCAATATCGCGGCTATACGTTGTTGAGTCGACAATGCCGAGCCCGCCACCCGGAATATTCACCGGGTTATTGTCGGACTTGCGGAAGTAGTTGAGATTGACGTCATCGCCGCGGATGTCGTCGGCCGAGCCGATTATACCGTCTGCGCCGGCATTAACCTCAAAGACATCGTTCGCGCCGTCGGTTGCCTTTGTATAGTTTTGGGCGCTACCCGAAAGGCCGGATTCACTAGCGGCGTTCGGGTGGGCGATCCCAAGCGAATGACCGACTTCGTGCAACAATGTGGATTCAAAATCCACCTGGCTGCCGCTGATACCCGATGGGTTGAGGTTGCCGGTGGTCGGCGCGAGCCCATTCCACGTATTGACGACATTTTGTGTCGGGATAACCATCTGAGCGGCGAAAGCGCTCGTCGGATCGATACCGACGGTGACGGTTACGGTGCCACCAGTACCGTTATAACCGAGAGCATGTGTGACGACGTCAACACCGTTCGTTTCACCTGCAAATATATAGGCAAAAGAGTGGGCATCGCGCGAAATTCCCGCTGTAAGAGAAAGACCAAGCAGAGTGGTAGCGGCGAAAAGAAACGAAGTATACGGGTGTCGTTTCATGCCTCAACGCGCAGTCCGATGAAGATAGAAATACTATACATCGCGACGGCCACAATAAGGAGTCAAAAAAGGCGGCTAAAAGCCGCCAAATCCACCGTTGTTGAGTGACTGTTAAGCCCTTTTGTGCCGGCGCGCATAGCCGAGGCCAACAAGGCCGAGACCAAAGATCAATAATGTACCGGGTTCGGATACTGCCGCTTCCGAGGTCACGAATTTTGCATCGTCCAACCCGAAGAATTCATCGACGGTGGCTGAGTTAAAGACGATATAAGAAGCGACTTCACCGGCGGTAAGCTCGAATCCATGGAAGCCTGTGCCGGCCGTGTATGAATTAAAGATTCCCAAAGCATTGTCGCCAGCGTCAAAAACCGTAAAGGAACTGGCACGGCTTGGTTCCAAATTCGCGATATCCCCACCCCAGGCTGAAACGCCGGTGACAAAATCGATCCGCGACTGATCACCGGCAACGCTGCTGGTTGCAAGTCTTACATGAGTGGTTGTGAAACCAAAATGGGGGTCCGTGGTGGCAATTTCATTGAATGTCGGGTTAGAGGGCGTGAAACCGCTGAAAGTCATATTGCCGACATTTACCGGCGAGGTATGAAATGGCGTGTCTACGGTGATGCTGTTGAAATTCTCAGTAGTCGACGCACCAACGGCTGTGTCCCAGGCGCTCTCACTGGTGTAGGTGATAAATGCCGCGTTTGCCGTCTGCGTGAAAAGAAACGACGCTACTATAATCGCTGTAAGGCGTTTCATGCTGAACATTGGGTTTCCAGTCATTGATTTTGCGCTGCCTTACGCCGCCGTGCATAGCCGAGACCGACGAGATCGAGACCAAAGATCAAGAGTGAGCCAGGTTCGGATACAGCCTCTGCCGCATAGAACTGGAAGAACTCATCTGTATTGCCCACGCCGTCATCTTCGCGAATTTCGACGCGGTCGAAACCAACCGTACTTATGAAGCCGATGAATTCAGCGGTGCCGAAGGATGAGGTCGCGAAACTGGTGCTGCCAACATTACTGGCCCCATCGAAAAACGTCAGGTTAAACGTGCTGGCGATTGATGCGTCAACATAGTCCATGGCGAAAGCAGTTTGGGTGCTTGAGAAAATCAGATTGAAATTTTCATCGCCATTCAGGACATATTCATCGCCGCTCAGCGCGCCGGTGAAATTGGAATAGCCCGCCGTTCCCGTTGCCGGGTTGCCAATGCCTTCCGCGTTATCCAATGTTAGATTACCGCTGACGCTAACGAGATTGCTGTTGGAAAACCCCGCTGTTGCAAAGCTTTCCGAAGTTAAATTGAAGTCAGCAATATCGGTCGATGTGATGACCGCCGCAGACGCGTTTGATACACCTAAGATGAGTGCTGCGGTAAGAACTGTTTTTACAATAAATTTCATAGCCGTTTCGTTCATTTTATGGCTTTACGACGGCGCATGTACCCGAGACCGACTATGCCGATGCTAAATACTGCCAGTGCCCCCGGTTCGGACACGGCTTCAGCTGAGTAGAACTGGAAGGCCTCGTTGGTGAAGCCGCCGATATCCTCGCGGATTTCAACCCGGTCAAAAGCGACAGTGCTGATAAAGCCGATGAATTCAGCAGCGCCAATTGATGCTGTCACGAAGCTTGTGCTTCCAACATTTGTCAGGCCATCGAAAAAGGTAAGCGAAAAGGTGCTGATGTCTCCCTCGTCTAGATAATTTATGGCAAATGCGTTTTGCAGAGATGAGAATGACAGGTCGAAATTTTCATCGCCGCTTACGATATATTCAAGACCGGACAAGGCGGCAAAATTCTCTGTAAATTTGGCGGAGCCGGTGGTTGGCAGAAAGTCGGCATTGTCCACGGTTATATTGCCGCTAACGCTGACAATTGGATCGTTGGTAAAGGGCGCGCCAGTGCCACCTGGGAAAGTCTCAAGCGTCAGATTGAAATCGGCGGTGTTGGTAGAAGAAATCACCACAGCAGACGCGTTTGATACACCTAAAACGAGCAAAGCTGTCGCGAGTGTTTTAAAAAATTTTGTCATCCCAGTCCCGAAGTCGGTGTTATAATGTTTTCTTGCTTTGTTTTATGCAAGAATCATACCGTTTTCAGGAAATTTAATTAAACCACAACCTTAACAATGAAGTTATGACGGGAATTTGAAATAGTGTAAGAATTACCGACGGTTACGGCGTATTTATTGCCGAATCCGATGGCTCCGTCGTTAACGCCGAAATTCAATCTGAAGTAGAATTGTTTTTATCAGTTTTGTTGGTGTGAACGGGTCGAATTAGCGCGGCTTTTCCATTTCTATCATGAAATTTAAAAAGCGGGCGAAACTATATCTGTTTCGTTAAACCGCCTGGCGAATTTATTAATCAGCCGCGCCGCGCTTTAACAGGGCCCGATTTGAGCCCGAGCCAAGCAAGACAACTGTCTGTCAGATCCTCGATCAACGCTTCGCCGGTTTCCTGTCCGGTAATGTCTTTCACCTTGTGATGCAGGACATCGTTGGCCCAAAGGCTGTGCATGAGTTGCAATGTAAAATCGACCGCACGGGTTGGGTTATCTGAAACGATCTCTGCCTTACGGGCGAGCATCACCGGGCGCAGCCGGTCGCGGACCAATCCCCATGTTTGTGCGTAACGTTCATGGAATTCCGGATCGACGCCGCTGCGTTGGATGAATACGCGGGTCAACTCACGCCGCTGCCCGGCAAACAAAAACAACGCGCGTACGCTTTGGCGGACAACGGTTTCCAGTGTTGCGTTTTCGGCCCGTACGAGATCGCCGAGAAAATCAATGCGCTGGGTCAGCAGTGCGCATTGCTGGTCGTGAATATGGAGGAACAGGCTCTCTTTATCTTTGAATCGGGCATAGAAAGACCCGACGGAGCAGCGTGCCCGGCTGACGATGTCATTGACCGTAGTGCCGTCATAACCGCGTTCGGCGAACAGGGCTTCGGCGGCATTAATGATGCGCGTCAGGGTTTCGCGGCTGCGGCTTTGCTGCGGGGTGCGGCCGTGATCCCGGTCAAGGTCGATCGTGTCAGGCATGCTTGTTTTGAGCTACTCGGCGGCCGCCACGTTCGGTACGCCGATATGGCGCAGCTTGGGCATCACCTCTTCGGCAAACATCTGCATGCTCTTCTTGGTGTGCTCATGATCCAGCGTCGCAAATTGCCCCATGGTGACGAGATTGCCGTACCCCATTTCTTCTTGATATTCCTCAAGCTTCTCGGCGACCGTCGAAGGACTGCCACAGATAAACATCCCGTTCTCCATGAGCATTTCGATGCTGAGATACTGCTCACGGAATTTCATCTTGTTTGCCTGGATCATTTTATAGGAATTGATCGATGAATAGCCGGGAGGCATCCGGTACTCGGTGGGTGCCAGCAGGAACTTGTTAAAGAAATTTTCGATATGCGGACGAGCTTCTTTGATCGCTTTCTCATCCGTCTCAGCGACATAGAGCGGCAGCGCCCAGCCGAGCTGATTGGGCTGGCACTTATAGCCGTATTCGTCGCACTTCTCGGCATATGCTTTCATGTTGCGGATGACATTTTTTATCGGGCTGAAGGTCATCAGCAAGGTATATTTGCGATCCGGATGTGACGCCCAGTCTTTGGTCTCGGCGGAACCTTGCGATGGAATCCAGATTTCCGGGTGCGGTTCCTGATAGGGGCGCGGCCACATATTTACATACTGGAAGCGATAATATTTGCCTTCAAAGGCGGTTGGTCCCGGCTGGGTCCAGGCCTGCATGACCAGCTCATGTGCTTCATGAAACTTTGCCAGCGAACTGGATGGATTGACCATATAGGAATGGTACTCACAACCAATGCCCCGGACGAATCCCGCAATCAAACGCCCGCCTGTGACATTGTCGATCATGGCGTATTCTTCGGCGATCGATAGCGGATTCTCAGTGAGCGGCAGCGCGCGGCCCAGCACACAAATTTTGGCTTTCTCGGTCCTGCGCGACAGCGCACCGGCGAGCACACTCGGCTGCGGCATGATGCCATAAGCTGTTTGGTGATGCTCGTTAACACAAACCCCGTCAAAGCCAAGCTCATCGGCATATTCAAGTTCGTCGAGATAACGATTATAGAGTTTGTGTCCTTCTTTTGGATCGAAATTGCTGTTGGAGAATGTGATCCAGGCAGTGTGATCTATTGCGTCGAGATCGACCGCGCCATAGGGCATAAGATGGAAAAAGGAAAATCGCATTGTGCTGCTCCCCTGTTAATTTTTTGATGTGATTGCGTCGATGCCGGCCAGGAAGTCATCAAGCTTTTCCTGATGGGGCAAGTGACCGCATTCAGGGATGACGCGTAATTCCGATCCGGGAATGGCTTCTTTGTATGCCTCACCGTATACGGGTGGGAAAATATTGTCGTTTTCTCCCCATATCAGCATAGTTGGCACCTTGATCCTGTGCAGCCATTTGATGAGATCGGGGTTGTGAAAACGCGGGTTCCAGGAAAGTTTGCCGGTTGTGAAATAGTTTTTGAGCCGAACGTCTTTTTCTTCTTCGGTCATCTCAGCAGCGGCGGCAATGCGTTGCTCGGCAATCTCCTGATTAAAAAACATTTTTCGAGCGGCTTCCTCATCGCTCCACATAAAGAGGTCGCCCATTGCCACGCCGACAACGTTGACCCCGGCCGCTGAAACGAGCGTCAGCGTTTTGATCCGGTCAATACTGCGGACAGCAACTTCGCTCGCGATCCACCCGCCGAGTGAGTTGCCGACGAGATGGACGTTCTCGAGGCCAAGCTCTTCCATGAAATCAAGATAGAAATAGGCCATGTCGGAAATGTTATCGAGCCATTCGGGGTCATCGGTTCCGCCAAATCCGGGATGACTTGGTGCGATGACGTCATAGCGTTCTGCCAGCGCATCGAGATACGGCGCCCATGCGCTAATCCCGCCAGCGCCGTGCAGGAAAAGAAGCGGTGCGCCGCTGCCGCCGCGGTGAACTTCGGTCGCGCATCCATTGATATTTATGATTTCAGCCTTGTGATCGGCCATTCTCTCGATCCCCCTCTTGGCTTTGTTATGTCTGTAACCCTAAAACAGAATAAGTATTCTAATTTAAGCGGATAACGTCGATGCCAGCAAGAGCGGATAGTTGCCCAATTAAATCAGTGCTTTGCGGTGTTGAAGCTGACTGACTGTTAGGATTTTGCGACGAATGATAATGTCTTCCTGACTCAGCTTGCGTCATAAGGGGCAGCGCCACTAGGATGCCGCAAATTTTGGTCAGTAAAATTCCGGACTAAGGAGCGCGCAATGGACACCCTTGAACAGGAACTCAGATCAACCGAAGGCGATAAGCCATTTCTGTCGGACCCGTTTCTCGACTGGGCCGAGGGCGAAGGCGTGCCGATTACCGAGGGGTTTGGCATTCATTTGCCGGATGTTGACGTCAAGCGTTGGGATCGCTTCGATTGCAACGGCGGGTTCGCGCATCTGAAAGGCCGCGGCGACTGGCTGTCCGTGTTTGTCCTCGAATTACCGCCTGGTGGCAGCACGTCGCCACAGCAACACATGTTTGAAGAGGTCGTCTATTGCTTGTCCGGTCAGGGCAGTACGCAGGTCGAGACTGCGGATGGCACCAAGCACAGTTTCGAATGGGGGCAGGGTAGCCTTTTTGCGTTACCGCTTAATGCCAAGTATCAACATTTTAATGGCTCCGGTCAGGAACCGGCGCGTCTGTCATCGACCAACAACATGCCGATGATCATGAACGTTTTCCATGATCATCAGTTCGTCTTTGATAACCCGTTCCGTTTTCCGGCCCGGGAAGGCACAGCCGACTACTACGCCGGCGAAGGCACTTTCATTCCCAAGCGTCCTGGCCGCCATATGTGGGAAACCAATTTCATTCCTGACTTGCAAACCTTCGAGCTTCAGAAATGGGAAGCACGCGGTGCTGGCGGATCAAATATGATGTTTGTCCTCGCCGATGGCGCGATGCATGCGCATATGTCGGAAATGCCGGTGGGAACCTACAAAAAAGGTCACCGTCACGGTGCAGACTTCCATGTCATGTGTGTCACGGGCCATGGCTATTCGCTGCTTTGGTTTGAGGGTGATGAAGAATTTACACGCGTTGACTGGAGTCACGGCACAGTCTTTGCGCCGCCGGATATGATGTTCCATCAGCACTTTAATGCTGCAGCCACGCCGAGCCGGTATCTGGCAATAGCTTGCGGCGGTTTGCGTTATCCGCTAATGGAAGAGAAACGCCGTATCTTCCTCGGGATGGATGTCGATGTGAATAAAGGCGGAGCCCAGATCGAATATGAAGATCAGGATCCGCGTGTGCATGAAATGTTTATGGAAGCGATGAAGAAAGCTGGTGCCGAGTCTGGTATGGGAAAATTCATCGACGAGACCCAGTTCAAATAAGGATTGAATTAAGCGCCGCTAAAAAACAACGAGAAGCGCTTTACTGTGACCGGCGGAGCTTTATGGCTCCGCCGTTTTTCTTTGCGGTTCCAGATCCATCGAAATCTGTCGAGAAAATTTACAATTTTGCCTAACGCGCGGGATCGCGAAATATCAATGCTTTGAAATATCGACCGGAATTTGTGTGGCATAAAAATTGCAAATATAATCAAAGGACTACTGATTATGCGTCGAAAGATAGAAATTTGTTCCAGCTAAAAACGTTGTGCGTGTTCCTAATTGTTGCGGTCGCTGCTCTCGGCGCATCGAAAAAGTCGTATGCGATTATAGTCCACGACAATCTTGGCCCGGGTGATACCTACAACATAATCGGACATACCATTTTGGGATCGGGTGCACTCGCTCAGGCCTTCGCGTTTTCGCCGACGGCATCTGGTTTCTTTAGCCAGCTGACGATTGGTTTGGGAAATACGACGGGTTCGCCGGCATCAATGCAAGTGGTCTTACACGCCGATGGCGCGGGGACTCCAGGTACGATCCTCGAAACACTGACATTTGATGTCGCTGCCAACACCTTTTTCATAAACAACGGCACGACGACCGTCAGCGCGGCGGGCACTTCTTTTCTCGACTCCGCCAATACCTATTGGTTGTCGGCGACCTCTATAACGAGCGCCTTTGTACCCTGGATGTACAATAATGCCGGGGCGATCGGAACGCGGGCACAGACCACTTCCGGTCTTTCGGGCCCATGGACCATTCATGCGCCATCAAATGAAGGCGCGTTCAGGGTAGAAGTCGATACGGCTCCTCCTGCCGTGCCGGAGGCAAGTTCAATATTAATCTTTGCCGCAGGGCTCGCTGCCCTTGGCCTTATCCGCCGTAGCCGAAATTCGACCTGACTAGGTCAAGATCTGCCAAAGCAGATAGAGACAAACCAACCAGCTAACCGCGAATGCCGGTGTCCGTAAATAAGGTACGCCCATCGTATAGACGATGACATGAACAACGCGCGCAAAGAAGAACGTTGCCGCGGCGGTTGCTGTCGACGGATCAGCTTTGCCGAGAACCTTTAACATGATCACCAGTGTCGCAAAGGGGATCAGTGTCTCGATCAAATTCATATGAGCGCGATGACAGCGTTGGCCCCATTCGGGCAGCTGTGCCGTTGGCGGGACATCTGTGGTTCCCGATTTTAAACCGACTATACCGCCATAAAGCGATGTGTACGGTATCCAGATAATGAGACAAAGACCCACCGTAAGTGCCAACCAGAACATTTCACCTGAAACCATTTAAGCCTCCCTTATTGTTGATCGCGTTAATTTTACATCAATTGACATCCACGCCGGATCAAATACGTGGCATATAATCGATATGATTAGAGCAGTGATTTTGTCTAGCCTTGTGCTCGCGGTGGCGTTGCCGGTATCGGCGCAAACTCTCCACGTTCTTAAAGGGCGTATCGTTCGGGCACTGGCAATCGACGCGAACGATCCAATGCATATTCTCGTTGGCCATAAGGCAAAAGCAGCGGGGTCGGCGCTGGTGTTTCGCAGTTTCGATGGCGGAAACAGCTGGCGCACGCTCAACGGCAATAAATCCCTTCATCCGAAAGCGACTGACGTTCAGGCGGTTTTGCCTGTCTCCAAGAAAATTTTACTGGCGGGAACGTGGAAGCACGGGCTTTACCGTTCGATTGATTCCGGTGTGAGTTTTCAGCGGGTGCGAGCATTTCCCAGTGCCGACATTCGCGATCTAAAAATGATCCAGAAAGTGATTTATGCCGCAACCGCCCGTCATGGCGTGTTTGAAAGTAAAGACAAAGGCCAAACCTGGAAGGGGATCGGACCGAGCGATGACTTCTTCTGGTCGTTGACGATGACCACGAAAAAGCTGTTTGCCAGCTCGCTCGAGAAAGTCGTCTACGAACGTTCATTGACCGGTGGAAAATGGCGCAAGATTTTCAAAGATGCGGGTGCCAATGCTATCGCTGCAGCACCTCGTTCCGGTGGCTTTCGCGTCGTCGCGTCAAACAAAGGTCTTTTTGTCTCGAAGCCAAAGGGATGGCAGAAGGTCAGGAGTAAGGAGAATTTCGCCGAGGTAATTATCACACGCAATAACCGAATTCTTGCGGGGTCCTGGGACAAGGGTATCGCTGTGCTGACGTCAGGGGGCCATCTCGAAAAGAGAATCCTACCCAAACAGGCTGTCATCCATTTGCAAATTGCAAACCGGAAACTCTATGCCGGTAGCTGGGGCGATGGGTTGCACATCTTATCATTATCTGAGGTTTTGCGGCGTCCGGGAAAGGACCCCGCCCTTATTGCTGCTGTACTGGCCGATGATCCAGCTACCGTAAAACGATTGATCGCGAATGGGAGCAAACTGGATGCAGTCGATGACGGAAAAAATACAGCGTTGACCTATGCGGCGCGCGACGGGCAAGCGCAAATTGCGCGGCTACTGATTGAGGCGGGCGCGGATCCTGGTCGGGCCGACGGGGAAGGGGTGACGCCTCTGATTCTTGCGTCATTCAAGAACCATCTAAAAATTGTCGAACTGCTGCTCAAGCAAAAGAAAAAAGCGCGTCCAAATCACAAAGATAAATGGGGACGCACGGCACTTGATTACGCTGAGCGCCGCGGAAAAGACGACCCGATCTATCAGCTCCTAAACAAATAGAAACAGCGTCGACGTCACGCGGCCTCAAACAAGGCAGCGACACCCTGGCCTCCGCCGACGCACATTGTCTCCAGCCCGTATTTGCCGTCGCGGCGTTTCAGCTCATGCAGCAATGAGGTCATGATCCGCACGCCGGTGGCCCCGATTGGGTGCCCGAGGGATATGCCAGAGCCATTTACATTGAGACGGTCAGGGTCGTTCCACCCCATTCCCTTGAGACAGGCGAGGACCTGACAGGCGAATGCTTCATTGAGTTCAACGAGATCCATATCGTCGATGGAAAGATCGGATTTCGAGAATAGTTTTTCGACGGCACCGACAGGACCGATGCCCATCGTTGCCGGATGACAGCCTACGGCACTCCAGCCTGACAAATATCCCATCGGTTCCAGCTTGTGTTCGCTGAGGACATCTTCCGCAACAACAAGGCAGGCTGCCGCGGCATCATTCTGTTGGCTGGCATTACCGGCGGTGACCGTGCCGTCTTTCATGATAGTGCGGAGTTTGGCGAGCTTGTCCATACTGACATCTGGTCGTACGCCCTCATCCTTTTCGAAAACGATATCATCGGCACGCCGTTGCGGAACGTTGATTGCAATGACTTCGTTATCGAATACACCATTGTCCCAGGCTGCTGCAGCGCGTTGCTGGCTGCGCATGGCGTACTCGTCGGCTTCCTCACGGGAAATTTGATATTCGGTGGCCAGGTTCTCTGCGGTTTCAATCATGCCGGAGATTTCGCCGAACCGTTCAACAGGCTGCGAGCGCTCACGACCGCGATCAAGCCGATCATGGAGTTTTACGGATCCGGCACGTTTACCCCAACGCATATCGGTCGTGTAATATTCAACGTTGCTCATGCTCTCGACACCACCCGCAAGAACGACATCGGCCGCACCGGTTTGTACCATCATTGCGGCGGTAATGACCGATTGCAGACCGCCGCCACAGCGCCGATCTAGCTGCATACCTGCTGTTTCAATTGGTAAACCCGCTTGAAGAGCTGCCCATCGGCCGATGCAGGGTGTTTCGCCGCTTGCGTAACTTTGCGCGAAGATTACCTCTTCGATTTTTTCGGGCGCGATGCCGGTGCGTTCAAGAATCGCGCGGATGACCACTGCGGACATCTCCTCAACAGGGACGGGTTTCAAGGTTCCGCCATAAATACCAACGGCAGTTCGGACAGGGCTAACAATTGCGGCGCGTCTCATCATTCATCCTTGTGTAATATGCAAGCGACCGAAATGGCCGATGGCTCCATATTCTCAAATTTTTGCCCGCTACTCCATGGTGGATTGCACAATGTGTTGCGGTCGCGCGAATATAGGAAATTCTACTTTCCTTTGCTTAATTTGGTGACGAACTCCGGTGACGAACTCCCCCCAATTTCAAATGCCAGCAGGTGCGTGCGACTGTCACGTCCATGTCTACGGTCCGCCTGAGCGATTTCCATTCGTTGAAAGTCATCGAGACCGTTCACCTGACGGGCCTGCTTCTGCGTTGGAAGCTATGCACGAATCCGTGGGAGTGGAACGAAGCGTGATCGTGCATCCTCCCGGACACGGAGCCGATCTCGCGGTAACGATCGATGCGATGGAGGCAGGCGAGCGCGAATACCGGGCGATTGCATTGGTGGAACCCTCAATTTCCGATGGCCGCTTCGAAGAATTGAATGGGTTAGGTTTTTGCGGCGTTCGCTATAGTCCAACGCTTGATGGCGGAGCACTCGACAAACGAGCTGTCCTGGAAATGGCTGAACGGATCAAACCATTGGGGTGGCATATGCTTTTACACTTCAAGGGCAATGCCATACTCAATTATGCGGATCTATTAGAACGCATGCCGATACCATTTGTTCTTGATCATTTCGGCGGTGTCGACCCTGCAACCGGTGGCACAAATCAGGACTCATTCAAACTTGTTGCAGAGCACATAGGCGACGGCAATGGCTGGGTTAAGACATCGGCCATCGAAAAGGTTTCACGGCAATCTTACCCATTTGAGGACAGTGTAGAGATTGCTGCTGCCTTCGTGTCGATCGCCCCTGATCGGGTCTTGTGGGGCACGGATTGGCCGCATCCAGGCGTTGGAAAACAGGCGACCGATGACGTCGATCTCGTCAGTTTGATTCCGATGTATGCAACGGACGATGACATTCAACAGAAGATTTTGGTACACAATCCAGCGACGTTGTATGGGTTCGGTTGACCTCTCCGGTTCTGGTATAAATCGGTCACGAAAAAGCAAAGGACAATCTATGAGAATTGCCATCAAATTGATAACGGTTCTGGCTTCGGGTGTTTTGCTCGTTGGCGCATCGCCATATTCTTCGATGCAAGATCGCGCGATCAAGGCGCTATCGCCGGAAAAAATTTTGGCACTAAAATCTGGTGGCGGCGCAGGTTATGCCTTGTCAGCAGAGCTAAATGGTTATCCGGGGCCAAAACATGTTCTTGAATTGGCGGACAAACTCGAACTTTCGCGAAGCCAAAGAGGCAAAGCAAAGCAACTCTTCAAAAGTATGAAAAACGAGGTCCTCCCTTTGGGTAAAAATTTGCTGGCGCAGGAAGCGCAGTTGGAATTGTTATTTCGTAAACGCCAGATCGACGAGAATTCTTTAATACGAATGACACGCGCAATAGGTGTTTTGGACTCAAAGTTGCGGGCCACGCATTTGAAGTATCACTTGGAAATGGCTGATATATTGAACCCGCATCAGCGCGCAGCTTATAGTCGGCTAAGAGGATATCATTCGGGTCACAATCACCGTCACGCGCATTAGGGTGTTCTGGAATAAGGTGTCATGCAGATAAACAAACTCACGGATAGCTTTGCTGCTGAGGTTGTTGGCGCCAGAATTTCCGATGACATGTCGACTGCCGATCTTCAAACAATCATGGATGCTTTTATTGCGCATCAGGTGATTGTCATTCGCGGCCAATCAATGACTCCGGTAGAGCAAAAGAATTTCAGTCGCAATTTTGGCGAGCTCGTTCTGCATATCTCGAGCAAGAACAAGCATGAAGATCATCCTGAATTGCTCATTCTTTCCAACAAGAAGATAGATGGCAAATGGGTCGGGGCGACGAATGCCGGTGACGAATGGCATACGGATACGCAATACACAGCAAAGCCCTGTAAATGCACCATGCTGCATGCGCTTGAGGTGCCAGAGGAGGGCGGTGAGACAGGATTTATCAATACATACGCTGCCTATGAGGCGCTTGATAAAAAAACAAAGGATCGCCTTGTAAACTTAAGAGGAGTCAATTCGTGGAACCGTCTGCGCAATCCGCGGGTGAAGGTTCCTGAACAGCACGGTGACGGTAAAAGCGTATATGACATTGGGCACCCCGACGTGTTTCATCCCATTGTGAGAACCCATCCTGAAACGGGGCGCAAGGCGCTTTACGTTTCGCCGCGTCATACATTGCATGTTGACGGTATGGACCCCGAAGAGTCTGAGGATTTGCTTCAGAAATTGTTCGCTATGCAGCAACGGCCGGACCATATTTATATTCACAAATGGCAGCTCGGCGATGTGCTCATCTGGGACAATCGCTGCACCCTCCACAAAGGAATGGGTGGCATAAAAGAGCCTGGTATTCGCCACCTTCACCGGACATTAATGGAGGGCACCATTCCGGTCTGAGAAACGTAATGACCATCGGCTAACCGTCGGAAAAATTAACGTTTTTCCAAATATTATCTTTACTTCATTCCATAAGTGCTTGAAAACGCGAAAATTCACTGAAATGGCATAATTTTTGCATATTTTATAAGTGGTTAGGCTTGATTTCTGTGAGTAGGCGAAAGAGCGTCAGTAAATCGAATGAAAATTCGCGTTATTTTGACAGTTTTATCCCTTCAGTTTCTGGGGCTTAATGCCTCTGCCGGGATCATTTCGCTTACCCAACATGACATCATCAATGAATTCGATGTTGCCAATTCCGGTTCGCTGGTCGTTGCCAATAGTTTAGGCAATGTCCCGATCTCTGGTACGGTAAATAGTGTGGTGTTTGGCGGCGACCAGTCTGGCATTGGGAATATGGTCAATGGCAGTGGAAATTATTCTAACCAGTACGGCACGGCGACTGGACTCGATAGGATTCTAAGTAATGCGGTGCTGACTGAAAATTTGGATCCGGGGACATTGACGCTTGGCGGTTTGACTGTCGGAAGGACCTATCGGTTACAACTTCTGTTTTCGAATACGCGAAACTCCATTGGTGATGATCAAAGAATTTCTCTGCTTGGCAGCGATATCGATATCGTTGACATGGGCAACCGTGGCATCAATGTTGTCGCCGAGTTTACGGCGGATACAGTTTCATTGCTGACGTCGTTTACTGATCCGGTGAACATGGCTGTTCTAAATGCGTATGCGCTGCACGATGTGACGCCAGCGTCGGCACCGGGGACCATAGCGATCTTTGGCCTCAGTGTTTTCGGCCTCGGTATCGCCCGTCGGCGGCAGGACGAAGCGGCGCTGAAATTACGAAAGTCCTGAATATATGGGATTTCGGCGCTCTCTGTATCGTGCTCTCATTGTCCTAAGCGTAACTGCGATAACCGCGACGCCGGCAAAGGCCGTTGTTGTTGCTTACGAGAACGATCAGGCGGGATGGTTGGCCGCTTCGGGATCGGTCAACACCATCGATTTTGAATCTTTCACCGGACAGTTGATTACTGGAAACGAATTTAGTGGGAATCCCGGCGCTCCTAATTTTGCGCTGCAGTCGGGGACATCTATGACATCCGACGGCGCAATTTCCGATTTTGTTCCAACGAGTGGCAGCAATACATTTTATACCACGACCAGCGGTACCGTTGCGAATGGCGTGATTAGCAATTTTGAAGATGTGATTATCGATACCGGTTCAAACGTCTCACTTAAAGGCGCATTGGATGCCGATGTGGCAGTAAATTCGGGCGCTACCGTCAGTGCCGGCAACTCGCCGGGTTTGCTCAACATCGTCGGGAATCTTGATTTAGGTGTTTCTTCGACAACACTGTTTGAATTGGCAGGTCTAACGCCTGGTGTTGAAGTTGGCGGTTATGACGTAATCGATGTTGCTGACGACCCGGGAACCGGAGGGACGACTGAAGGCGTCGCTACCATCGCCGGGGGCGCGATTTTCGATATCGACTTCTTTGCCGGTTTCATGGCTGGGTTGGGAGATACGTTTGATGTTCTGGTAGCTGATGCCATCAGTGTTGTCGATTTTGATCTACTGGTCTTCGATTTCACGGATGCAGTCCTCGCCGCGAATCTCGGCTGGAGTAAGTCACTTCATGATCTTGGTAATGGTCGAAGCTCCGTGCGTATTGAGGTGGTGTCCAGCCAGGTGCCGGAACCGGGAACTCTGATTGTTTTCGGCTTTGGTTTGTTAGGTTTCGGATTCGTATCCCGTAGACGTCCCTGACAGTATTGTCCGGTTGAGGTCGCCTTTGGCTGGATGATAACCTCCGCGGTAAAGAAAAATCGTTGCGGAGGTGCTATCGATGGTTTCAGCCGAAATTTCCTACGACAATGCGCCTGTACCGGTCCGCGACGATATTACGTCTGCCCATCGTCGCGCTTGGAGTCACATTGCGTCACCTGGAACATGGCTGGATGGTAAAACGCGGGTGGCGATTGCCGCAGAGACGCGGAACGCTGCTGCATGCACCATTTGTAACCAAAGAAAACAGGCCCTGAGCCCGTACGCCATTGAGGGGATGCATGACGGACTGGGTGAGCTTCCGGAAAATTTTATTGAGGTCATTCACCGGATCGCCACCGATCCTGCGCGGCTGACGGAGACATGGGTAAAGTCTATGCTCGACGGCGGGATACCGGATACCGAGTATGTCGAATTGGTGTCAGTTCTGGCTCATACGATGTGCGTTGATACGTTCTGCGATGGTATTGGCATTGAACGGCATGCGTTGCCGGAGCCGCAACCGGGCACGCCGACCAAAAAGAGACCGGAGGGTGCATCGGTTGACGTCGCCTGGTTGCCGACTGTGCCGCCCGAAATGGCGACCGGCGATCTCCAGAAAATTTACCCGAGTGGTATCGGCGATGCGCCTAACGCGCCAAATGTTCGCCGTGCGATGAGTTTGGTGCCGCAGGAGGCGATCAGCTTCTTCGCCCTCAATGATGTGCAATATTTGCCGCCGGAGGCGATGTGGCAGGTTGAGGTCAACCCACGATCCATAGAAAAGGCCCAAATCGAGTTGGTGGCAGGACGCGTGTCCTCCCTCAACGGGTGTTATTACTGAACGGTTAGCCATACCGACAGGCTCCGTGCGAGCCTGCAAAGCGAAGACGATCAGCCAGATCTGTCTGTCGTGAATGGCGGAGATGATGGCGCAAATATTCCGCATGCGCCGTTGTTTGTGTCCTTTGCGGAAGCTGTTGTTGGCGGAGACCGCGACGCAATTTCCGATGCTCAAAAAGCTTTGTCGGGACAATGTGGTGCGGCTGCAGCGACGGACGCGGCCGCGGTGGCGGCTTTGTTTAATGCGATTAACCGCGTCGCTGACGCCATCGGGATTCGGGTCGAGGAGTCGAAGGAAGAACGCACCGCCTATTTTCGCGAGGCACTCGAACTCGATATCTATCAGACCGCCCGAATGGAAAAGCGCGTTGCCGGTGCTGGTAACGCTTGACACAAATCAGCCGGGCGAGGAAGTTGCCCTTGAAATGAAGGCGTATCCCGGTAGTAAGATGCTCGATCAACTAAAGGCCAATAACCGCGCGTGGGCTGAGGGTAAAGTCGCGGACGATACGGCCTTTTTCAGTCGGCATGAAAACCACCAATCGCCTGAATATCTTTGGATCGGCTGTTCGGACAGCCGGGTACCGGCGAATGAAATCGTTGGGCTGGCGCCGGGTGAGTTGTTTGTACATCGCAACGTCGCTAATCAGGCACCGCCGTCGGATATTAACTATCGCTCGGTTTTGCAGTACGCCGTTACCGAACTAAAGGTGAAGCACATTCTTGTCGTTGGGCATTACGGATGCGGCGGCGTTGCTGCATCGCTTCAGGACGGTCTGAGCGGACCGGTGGATCAATGGATAGACCCTATTCGTGAAGTTTATAAACAGCATCGTGCGGACCTTGATAAAGTCGAAGATGAAAAAGAGCGGCTCAACCGGCTGTGTGAACTCAATGTTATGCGCCAGGTGCAGAACGTTGCGAGCGATAAATACGTCCGCGATGCCTGGGAACACGGACAGGAAATAAATGTCCACGGCTGGGTCTACAATCTTGGTGACGGGTTGGTTACTGATCTCGACGTTACTGTCAGCCATTCGAGTTAATTCGACCGGCAGCCGTAACACTCATTAAAAACCTTCCAATTTTTGTTTCGGGTATCGTCCCACACTTATCCACAACAAACGTTTGCATTGTATTTTTAGGGTAAATATCCACAGAAAGTTTTATTTCTGGCATCCAATCGCCGTTTTTTCTCTTCACTTTGTCTCTGACTGATCACAACCGTTATTCGAGGGTTTTTCATAAGGTTCACTCGCGTATAGGAAGCTTTTTGCAGCTTCGGGAATGAACTTTAAACCGCATTAATCCAAGGGAGAGAAATTATGGCGACATATACTGGAACTTCCGGCAACGATACCCTGACAGGCGTTGGTTTGGCCGATGACATATTTGAAGGCCTCGGTGGTGACGACACAATCGACGGCGGCGATGGCATCGATAAAGCGATTTATAGCGGTAACGCGTCCGATTACTCCGTTACCTACAATGCGGCGACAGACGAATATAGGATAACCGACAACCGGACCTCATCGCCTGATGGTGTCGACGTTCTACAGGACATTGAACAGATAGAGTTTGGTGACGGCACTTTAATCGAAGGTGGTGATCCACTTGTTGCAGCTGACAGTATCATTGAAGTGCCGGTCTCAGGCACGGCGGATTGGAAGCTGACGGGCTCAGGCGGATTTGGCAATCTCGTCTATTCGATTGATGGCGTCTCGAAAACGACCACTCATAATGGCGATGATTATTACCAGCTGACGACCGCTGCGGGGGCGACGGTTAAAGTCTTTACCGACGGGACGTATGAATACGATGCGACCTCAACTCAGGGACAGGACAGCTTTACCTACACGGTTACAGATGAGTTCGGTATTTCAACAACCGCAACGGTGCACGTTGGTGTAGGTCAAGATGTCCAAGGCGAAACCGAAATTGGGAAGGGGATTACCTTCGATGGTGTTGATGACAAGCTCACTAGTACCTTTTCTGAGGTTGGTGATGACCAAACAACTTGGACTTGGTCAGGTTGGGTAAAGCGGGACGGTTTGGATGTTACGCAAACCTTGTGGGAAGTCCGCGATGACGGAAGCAACTATAGTTTTATTCGTTTTGATCAGGACGACACCATACGCGTCTCTGCCGCTGATGGCGGAACGGTGACCTACCGAAAAAATACGACAACAAAAATCGAAGACACCGATTCATGGCATCACATTACGGTTTCTGTCGACACGAATAAGGCTCCTACTGGAGATTGGGTTGAAGTAACGATCGATGGTGTATTGGAGAGTTCGTATACGAATGTAACCAATCCAAGCACTGGTTATAAGAGCCTGATGAACTCTGCCAGGGATCATCTCATCGGCGGGAGCGATGCTAATGTTTATTACGAAGGCTCCATGGCGGATATACATTTCATCGATGGTCAGGCTCTCGGTCATACGTCTTTCACGCAACTCGACAGCAACGGCAATTTGGTTGGTAGGGAGTTTGATGGCACGTATGGAAAAAACGGTTTTCGGCTTGATTTTTCTGATGAGAACGATCTCGGAAGTGATGTTTCAGGAAATGACAATGATTTCACGGTTACCAGCGCACCACAGCAAATAGAAGATATACCTCAAGACGCATTTGCGACGCTTGATCCATCCAACGCGACATTGGGCGAAGGCAGCACAATCGCGAGCGGTGATTTGCAACTGCGTATCGACACTCAATCTTCATATTTCGATGGGGTGATGGCCAAACAAGTTGTGACCGACAAGAGCTATTGGGAAGTAACGGTTACCGATGGCGGTAACGACGCTGTTTCTGGACAAATTTGGCTCGGCGTTCTGCACGCCGATGAAACGATGGATACCAATCAGCATCATCCTGGTGGGGCATACGGTGCCGACAGTATCGGCATTGGAACAGGTCTCAGGATGAAACGCGATGAAGTGCTTGGTACGGACTATCCCGATGTTATGAATGACGGCGACGTCATGATGTTTGCCTATGACAATGGGAGTCTATGGATTGGCAGAAACGGAAACTGGTTCGGCGGCGGCGATCCGGAGGCGGGAACAAACGCGGTGGCCACCGGGATCACCCATGAAGTCATTCCCGCTGTTGCCGGGTATCAGGCGTGGCCCGGCCTCGTTAATTTGGCCACGTTTAATTTTGGACAATCAATATTTGAACATGGTCCGCCTGCGGGCTTCGGATCATTTTATGAAGCTTATGATCCACAATGGACTGCGGGCAATGACAGTTTAGAGGGAGGATCGGGAGATGATATTCTGGGCGGTGGCCTTGGCGACGATATCCTGATTGGAAATGCAGGCGACGACACGCTGAATGGTGGTGAAGGTTCAGACACTGCGAGCTATGAGAACTCGACCGTGGCGGTGACCGTCAATCTCGATACCGGTGTTCATTCGGGAGGCGATGCCGCTGGTGACACTCTGATCAGTATCGAGAACCTTATCGGGTCAGATCACGTTGATACGCTGACAGGTGATTCCGGTGACAACACAATACAAGGACTCGATGGCGGTGACACCATTGACGGTGGTGCTGGCAGCAACGACACCGCGAGTTTTGAAAGCTCGGATGAAGGTGTCGATATTACGCTTACCAGCGGTGCGGCATCGGGAACAGCAATTTCCGGCGGCCATGCAGATGGTGACAATTTATCGGGTATCGAGAACCTCATTGGGTCTGACTTTGGCGATGAGCTGAGGGGAGATGCCAATGACAACGTCATTTACGGCCTTGATCATCACGACGATATCTATGGCGGCGATGGCAACGACACGCTCTATGGCGGCGGCGGTATCGACTATATGTATGGTCAAAACGGCACCGACACGCTGTATGGCGGAGACAACTTCGATCAAATGTCTGGGGGTAGTGGAGACGATACGCTCTATGGCGGTGGTAGCGGTGACAAGATATACGGCGATGCCGGTGTGGACAGTATCTTCGGTGAAGACGGTGACGATCATCTCCTCGGCAATGACGGTGTTGATAGTCTGGCCGGCGGGGAAGGCGACGACCTGCTGATGGGCGGTGATGACGGTGATACCATCAATGGTGGCAATGGTAGCGATACCGCTTCTTACAAATACTCCGATGCGGGGGTATGGGTTACGCTTTCTAACGGAGCTGCCTCAGGAGGTGCCGTTTTATACGGGTATGCGGCCGGCGATACCCTGGTTGATATTGAGAACCTAACCGGCTCGGCCAATTACATTGATGTTTTAACGGGTGATGATGGTGTCAATGTCATAGAGGGTCTCGGTGGAGACGATAATCTTTATGGAGGCGCGGGCAATGACACGCTTGAAGGTGGCGATGGATCGGACGACCTGTTTGGTGGTGCCGGGGATGACACGCTAGATGGCGGTGCCGGGAATGCTGACTGGGCGAGTTATTACGATGTTACAGGTTCGATTGGTGTTACTGTTGACCTGGGCAACGACGGGGTCGATGTCGGCGCAGGACAAGGTGCGGACACATTTCTCAATATTGAGAACCTTAGAGGTACAGTGAACGCCGATGATCTTACGGGTGACTCTGGTGCCAACCTATTTTGGGGTGAAGATGGGAATGACACGATTGACGGTGCTGGCGGTAATGACATTCTCCACGGATCAAACGGAGACGACACTCTTGAAGGTGGCGATGGCGCAGATCAACTCCACGGTGGCAATGGTGACGACACGTTAGATGGTGAAGCCGGAAATGATCGCCTCATCGGTCGCGAAGGTACAAATCAGCTTACCGGCGGGGCGGGGGATGATACCTTCATCTTTGGTGACTTCGGTGCAACAGATACAGTTACTGATTTCAATACAGGAAATAATAAGCTGGATATTAGTGCATTTGATTTCGCGGATGTCGAGGCTGTCAAAGCGGCTTCGAATAATAGCGGATTAAATACAACGATTACCCTCGACGATACAGGCGATACTGTAACGCTCCTCGGGGTTCAGAAAGAGGACTTTGTATCTGGCGACTTCATATTCTAGGAACCTAATCTTCTCCTCAAACCCCCGGCTGGTACACAGCGCTAGCTGGGGTTTTCTTTGCCATAAATAGCAGCCCTTGGCTGACCCTGTTATCAGGCGTTAAAATCATCGAAATGACAAACTCTCGATAGGGCAGGGAATGAGCCGTCAGGGCACACGCATGTATAACGAGAACCGGTTCAAGCTGGGGCTGTTCGGCATGAATTGTTCAGGCGGGTTGACGATGACGCAGGCACCCGAATATTGGGATGCGTCATGGGAGAACAATCTGAAAGCGGCACAGCTCGCAGACGCAGCTGGACTTGAGTTTATTCTACCGATCGGTAGATGGCACGGTTATGGCGGCGTTACCGACACAGCCAGCTCGACATATGAAACCCTGACTTGGGCTTCTGGATTACTCGCAGCGACCAAAGAAATTTCGATTTTTGGTACGGTGCATGTCTCGATGATTGGCCCGGTCTTTTGTGCCAAGCAGATGGTGACCGCGGATCACATTGGCGAAGGCCGGTTTGGTCTCAATATCGTTTCCGGTTGGAATGTCGATGAGCATGAAATGCACGGTGTTGGCATTCGCGATCACGACGCACGCTATGAGTACTCAGAAGAATGGATCACCATCGTCAAAAGGATTTGGGAAGAGGAAGAGCCATTTGATCACAGCGGCAAGTACTTCACGCTTAAAGGCGTAAAGTGCAAACCCAAGCCATTCGGAAGTGATCGACCGCTTTTGATTAGCGCTGGTAATTCACCGGTTGGCCGCTCCTTTGCAGCGCGTCACTGTGATTGCCTGTTTACCTCTATTCGCGAGTTGGAGGAGCTGGCAGGCAAGGTCGAGGATCTGAAAAAAACGGCACCTGAAGACGGTGCGGGGATTTATGCCAGCGGCCATGTAATTACCAAGCCGACAGCGAAGGAGGCGGAAGAGTACTATCATTATATCGTCCATGAGCACGGTGATTGGGAGGCCGCCGAGCACACTGTGAAAATTCGAACCAAGGGTGGTTCTTCCTCCGGACCGAAACTCGCCAAGATGAAAGAGGCGATTATCAGCGGCACCGGAACATATCCTGTCGTCGGCAGCTATGACGAGGTAGCCGAACGATTTGAGTTTCTCGCAGGCTGCGGCCTCAGCGGTATGGCAATTGGACTTGTCAATTACGTAGACGACATGCCGGTTATTCGCGATGAAATTTTACCCAGAATGCAGCGTCTGGGGCTTCGGCAGTAGGACATGGCAATCGATATTAGGCAGGCTGCCGAGAAGGACTGGCCTGAAATCTGGAAGATATTGCAGGAGGCGTTCGCGACGGGGGACACCTATCCCTATCCGCCCGATATTTCTGAAGCGGACGCTCGGCGAAGCTGGGTGGAGGCGCCGGAGTTACTCTGTGTTGCGGAGGATAAAGGGAACATTGTCGGGGTCTATTACCTCAAGCCCAACATGCCTGGGTTGGGAAGCCATATCTGCAATTGCGGTTACATTGTTTCCAAGGCGGCGCGTGGTCAGGGGGTAGGTAAATCCCTCTGCAATCACTCCCTGGAGGCGGCACGGACATTGGGATATAGGGGAATGCAGTTCAATCTCGTCGTTTCAACCAACGAAAACGCGGTAGGGCTGTGGAAGGCCATGGGTTTCGAAGTGATCGGTACTGTGCCTGAAGGCTTTGAACATGCCACCAAGGGCTATGTCGACGCGCTGATCATGTATCAAAAACTCTAGAGGGAATGCCACCCCTTTCCACCCTTTCGTTCCTAAGCGACAAAGGTGAGGTAACCTCCGTAAATGACGTAATAACCGGCAATTGCAGTGACGATACGCCCTGCCCAGCGCCGGTACTGTTCTTCTTCCATCGCCTCCAAAAACTTTTTCGACCAGGCTGTCCCTGCAAAGGACGCGGCAATTGCCAGAATTGCAACATGTAGCGGAATGTTGCCTGCCTGCTCGATCAGGGCCCCGAAATAGGTGAGCTTTACGGCGTGCCCAAATACCTGGCAGGCTCCTTTTGTGGCAACAATCTCGCGCCGGTCGAGTTTTCCATTGAGAAAAAACTGATCAAGGACGGGCCCCGCGACTCCGGTCATTAACATCAAAACCATGGCGATAAACCCAAACAGACCGCAATGGCTGAGCCGATCGGGCGTTGGAAGGTACCGTTGAGGAATTAGCTTGCCGATGAAAGGGACAATTCCCAATACTAGCAAGGCAAGCGCCATGCTCGGGACATATTGATAAAAATTCCAGATCAGTAGAACGATGAGACACCCGGCTGAATAGGCTATAGCCGCTGGCCACCGGATATGCCGCCACCAGATTGCAGCGCGCCAAACATTCGACGCGATCTGCGTTATCGCATGCAGCGCCATCGCGGCGGGTAGCGGCAGCAGGAACAGGAGCACGCCGATCAGGACGAGGCCGCCGGCCATTCCAAACAAGCCGGAAAGGAACGAGGTAGCGACCATAACCGTACAGATGATGGCAAGCAAAAGAACCGACATAAAAACCTCCACGGCTTTTATCGCGCAATTTTCTACAAAAATACAAACTGCTTGATGCCGTGCCTTCAGAAGTTGGCTCGCGGTTTTATCTTAAGGGGAGTTTGCGGATGCGAACGCATCGAAATTGGCCAGTGCGGCAGCCTTCTGACTATCTTCCATAAAGGAACCGAGATAGGCATTACGGCCCAACTGACGAATTTCGTCATGCGTCAGATTCAGCGCTTCCTGCACGGCCAGATAGTTCTCAGACATATATCCGCCGAAATAGGCAGGATCGTCGGAATTAATCGTTGCCAGCAATCCTGCTTCTAGCGCACGCCGTATCGGGTGCTGCTTCATATCGTCGATTACGCAAAGCCGCAGGTTTGAAAGCGGGCACATCGTGAGCGGAATCTGAGCGGCGGAAATCCGGTCAGTCAGTGTGAGGTCGTCCAGAATGGCGTTACCATGATCAATGCGCGAAATTTCCAATAGATCGACAGCGTCGGCAACATTGGCAGCGGAGCCCTCCTCCCCGGCATGTGCGACAGCGATAAATCCCGCTTCACGGGCTGCCTTAAAAACGCGCATGAACTTGGGCGGCGGATGATCTTTCTCCGAAGAGTCTAGGCCAACGCCGATGATCCGGTCTTGGTGAGGCAATGCTGCTTCCAGTGTCTCGAAGGCATCTTCTTCCGACAGATGTCTTAAAAAACACATGATGAGTTTCGATGTTATACCCAGGTTGCGTTCAGCTTCATCGAGCGCTGCGGTGACACCATCCAGAACGGTTTCAAATGACAGTCCACGCGATGTATGTCCTTGCGGATCAAAAAAGATTTCCACATGCGTGACGTTTTGGGCGAAACATCGCGTGAGATAGGCATTGGTAAGATCGTAAAAATCAAACGCGGTCTGTAAAACACTCATCCCCTGATAATAGAGATCGAGAAAATCCTGCAGTGAGGTAAACTCATAAGCCGCGCGAATTTCTTCAACGGAATTGTACGGGAGCTCAACGCCGTTTCGTTCGGCGAGACTCATCATCATCTCAGGTTCCAGCGTACCTTCGATATGCAGGTGCAGTTCCGCCTTTGGCATGTTTGCGATGAAGCTCTTGATATCCATATCGCAAGCCTAGTCTGAATTCGTTAGAAATTGATAATTTTCTTGATCTAACTGCTGATCTGTCCAGAGTGTAATGCCTACAAATTGGCTATTACGTAGGGATGTTGCCGGTCCATTGAACCGGACTCACCTTTTCAGTGAATGAACTGAACATCAAATTAAAGCTGATGCTTATTCTTAAATTTTCCGACGGGTTTGGCTCTACGGAGTGGACGAGCCAGGCTGGAAAAAGCAAAAGAGTACCTGGCTCGACGTTAAGGGTCGCTCGTCCCGAATTTTCCCGTGTTGACTGACTTACCCGTGGCGAAATTAATCTTGGTTGCGCGCGTGGGTCCTCAAAAACTATTGAACCGGAATTTTCCGGGGTATCGACGTAGTAAACGCCGCCAAGGTAGTTGTTTGGGTGCGTGTGCGCAGGGTTTACCGCTCCTTTCGTATTCATATTTGCCCAGCAGCTCGTGATTTCGATACCTTCTTCTGCGACATGCAGGAAATCCATTACCCCTTTTGTCGCTTTGAGAAGAACTTGGTTGAATTCCTGAAACTCGGGAAGCGTATGAAGATTTTGGTTGGTTTGGTTGGCCTTGTTTTCATGTTGTTGTGCATCGGGACCCAATAGAGAAAGCAACTTGGCTCGAATGGTGTTGTTTATTCTGACCGTGTCCTCAGGATTGAGTTGATGCATCCAGACGAATGTTGGAAACAACGGAATTGCTTGATTTTCAGCAAACATCTTGGGTTTTAATCTCCAAGGTCATTTTAAGTCGCGATGCCTAAATTATTGGTTTTCTGATCCCAATTGCTGCAAGGGTCCAGTTTTAGCCATTTTACAGCCGCCATTCCTTGGAAATCAAACTAGCCCAAATAAATCCTCGGAAAGTTGTTTTATTTTCGGGCGCTTTGAATGGCTTTTAGTCCGGCGTTTAGTTGTTCTGCACAAGCGCTGTGATCTTTTTTGCGTCGGGATCGGCGCGCCTTTCGATAGTGAGATTTCGCTGCACTGATGGCACTTGGGTTAAGATCGGCAATGCGTGCAGTACGCATTTCGGCATTGAGCGTACTAAAACCGCTGTCATTGCACCCAACGCCACTTGCGAGAACCTTGGCTTTGGCTGCTTTAGCCTCGTGCGCCTTTTTGAGCGTGCGCAGGCCGGTAGCGATTTGTCGGGCACAGATTTCCAACTTCTTCTGCGCAAGCAATTTTTTAGACATTAGATAGCGTGATTGAACGGATCGGATGAGCGCGTGATTGAGTTTGGCCTTTCGACCCACGCCGATTTGTTGGGCGAGACGGTCGAGGCTCTCGGCATCGCATTTTATATTAGTGGCATCTGAACGTTTTCCCGACCGTGCCTGTCGCAAATCATTGAGTGCATTGCGTAGCAAACCTTCGCATTCGGCGGCGCGGGCTCGCATCCGCCAGCGCCGCGCTCGTTCGTAACGCCGTTTGGCTGCGGCGATCAGGGCAGGGGCAACACTGGCTCGCCGCGCTTTATCTATTTCGTCGGCCAGTACTGCGAAGCCATTATTTTCGCAATAAATTGGACGCGGACTATTCTGTTGCGCTGCCGTCGGCGAGACAGCCGAAAATACAAGAATCACCAAAGCGGGGAGTCGCGTAACTACCTTCATAAAGAAGTTAATAGCGGTCTTTCGCAAATTTTACCCCACTATTCGCTTCAGCGGTCACCCGCTAGAGCTGGTTATTCATGACCTTTACAATTTGCTGAATTGTAAGGCGCCCATTGTGGTAGCGCAGATTTCGAATAGATGCGTTGGCAGATTTGTACCAGGGTGATCCCAGGTAGAGCGGCGCCCAGTTCAGATGGAGTTTTTTGCCGATTTTGCATCGGTTATTGCCTTTACCGTTGATATAAATCCATGCAAATCCTGGCGCGAATTGAACGTAAACATGTGACCATTTATTGATTGCGAGCCCCGATTTCGCATTGCACCCGTCATTCCAATGCTTATTCGTCGCTGTACGGGAGTGAAGCTTGAACGTTTTGGGAATGAAGAAGACGCCCGGTCCACGCATCGTATTTTTACTGCCTTTCTGGAAAACCGCTGTCCAATCATTCACCACTTTCGAAGGCTTTATCCAAAAACATCCAAAAACTGTACCCGAACGCTTGTCCGTGTTTGATCTGGCCCGCTTTGGCAAGAACTTTTCCATTTGCGATCTGTGTCGGTGCCGTGAGGAAAGTACCCGGCCGTTTAGCCGCCGGTTTCGGCGCGCTGGCGGCTCGCTTAATGCGTATCGCCATTGTCATGAGATAGTTGCCGGACTGAAGCGCATTCTGACACATGACCAGCCTTTTTGCCGCACGGAGTCTCTTCGCACTGGCATACATGTAGGTTGCGGCGGCGATCGTTGACCCATTCACCTTGTCAGTTTTCCCTCTGTTAATTGACTGCTGTAATTTGCTAAACGCTTGCGCCTGACAGGGTTTGGGTTTTGTGTTTTGCGCGGACGCCGGGACTGAAACAAAACTCAACGTCGCAGCAGCTGAAAACGCTATCATCGTTGTCGTAATCGATCTCATGGAATTATCCTTTTTGAAATGTCAAATTATCCCTTTTTACAGGATAGTTTCGAAGTGCATTGTGACAAGATTGAGACAGAAGTTAATTGATATCGAAGGCGTCCTTAACGTCCTGAATCTCTTGATCACTGAGAGTCTCTCGATAATCTTTCGTCGATTTCTTAAACTGCTCTTTCATGGCCGTATCAACTGCTTCGGCGGGACAATCGATCAGTGCGCCGATTTCAGCCGTTTGACTTTCAAGAAAATCGTAGTCGAGACGTGTCACTGGGACACCTTTTGCCTCCAAAGCAGAAATCCTTTCATTGATGAAATTTCCAATTTCCGCCATTTTCAGCGCATGCGCTTTGAGCCCATCGTCAAATTCGCGTCGCGAATTGACGAGATTGAAAATATTGCGGTTCAAAAGCGCAAAGCGGATTTCGCAATGCTCTTTTAGGAAGTCGTAAAATTCAACAAAGTCCCACTGGTGCTGCACCTCCCGGTATTTGCCAGACGGGTAGGAATTATCCTCCAGGATGATTGTGTCGCGCGGCACTTTTTCCAGAAAGTGCAAGGCACCCCGTATGCAGTCCCGTTTCGAATAGTTGCGGCACCAGATACCATCAAATGCATTGCGAAGCCCTGAGCGGTAGAAACGGTTGAACTCGTCGCCACCATGAGTTTCGACAATCGCCTGCCCCATCACCGGGTACAGCCCATGATGGCCACATCCTTCAAGTCCGATAATATGAACAAAGAGCGGTGTCTTGCGCTCCATAAGAGACGACCCCGCTAAGCGGCCTGTTGCAGTATGTCTGCGCCTTCGTAGGTGAGCCCGGCCTCTTCAATCGCCACACGGACCGTTTCAATTTGTTCCGCGGTGAGGTTGACCAAAGGTGGTCGAACAATGGCTTGGGGCATTCGGCCCAACAGCACCAGTGCCTCTTTCATACGATTATGCATGTCCGTTGCAGGCGGGCTGTAGAAGCACTGCGCCGTTGGGTAAATCCGATCATTAATGGCCTGCGCCCGTTTTAGATCTCCTTGCTGCACGGCCTCGAACAGAGCGACCTGCAGGTCGGCGATGACGCTACCAGAGCCAGAGAGTAGCCCATTGGCTCCCATGGTCAAAGAACTCATTAGCCAGGCACTGTTGGTTGTCAGCACGTTGAAAGGCCGGGGAGAGGCCTGCAGCTCGCGGATATGCCGTTCATGCATCTGCCCCATATTCCAGTCTTTGATCGCGACCAGATTCGGAATTTCCTCGATCATCCGGTGCAGCGTTTCCATCTGATAGGCATGCTCGACCGGATACTGAAATGCGATCATTGGCAGATCGGTTGCGTCCGCGATGGTTTTGAAATGCGCTAGTCCCATTTCCGGCTTCAGCTGGCCCTGCATCAGCATGATTGGTTGCGGTGGAAACACCAGCAGACACGATGCGCCAGCAGCCTCAGACCATTTCGCGATACGGGCAGCTTCGTGACTGCCATCTGCCCACACACCGTTTATCAATGGAAGGCGGTCACCGACCTCATCGAGCGACACATCGAGGATGCGCTGTTGCTCATCATCAGAACAGGCATGAACTTCGGAAGCGTGGCCATTTACAGTAATCGCACTGATACCACGTACGTTGGCGACATGGCTGAGATGCGCGCGGGTAGCAGCCTCATTAATCGAAAAATCTTCGTTAAAGGCCAGCAGAGTGGCGGGAATAACGCCCGCAGGCATGAAATCCTTAAAACGCGGCATGTATTTGTGCTCCTGCAGCTAACCGAAACTGCGACCAGTCATACGGGAACAGAGCGAAAATTTCAATTTTTACCAGTCCACCCACATTGGGGCGCATGCAATGCTTGGCTCTATACTTTCTTGGCACTCTTATATTCCGGGCGGGCTTTCAGGATTTGGTAGGTCTGGGCAAAGACGTTGCCGTTCGGATCGAAATTATGTTCCTGCAATTCCTGCGGCGGGATCTGAAATTCGCTTCGTGCATAGGGGTTGGCGTTCTTCAAATTTCGATGCGCCTTGTTTTTATATGATGCGATTACGCCTGCGACAGCGGGCTGTTCGGCATCAACATGCAGGATGACGATCTTATGATAATTCGCGGGATCGGGCAGGTTGAGATCCACTTTGATACTAAACGCCATCTTGTCTTCTCCCTGTTTTCATCACGTGCCCACTACCCAGCTTAGGCGGTGGTATTGTCTTCAATCGATCCCTTGTTGGCGAGTGCAGCCAGCAGTGCTGCCAGTGCTCCGTTTCCACCGCGCGAGCCGGTAACGGTTTGGCGGGCCATCGGTGTCGCCCCATGAAATCCAATTTTCTGATTTGGCGCTTCGCCGATGGTTAATCCAACCTCTCGTCCGCTAGCGATGGTTCCGCCGTCCTTAAACCGCACGTTGGAATTAAATTCGGTGTAGCCGTTGCTGCGGATGAAAATTTGGTTTTCCAGCGCGTTGGATTGAATGTGCAAAGGCTTCACCTTGGCGACATCGTCCCACAGCACCCACTCATTGTTGCCCATCTGGATATTGAATTTTGCCGCCCGGTTGCGGAACCGCAGCATGTCGTGCGTTCCCCAAATTTCTACACCGTTTGTCTTCGTCAGGATATCGCCGAACTGTGGCGATAGACCGTCAGCGTACATGGTGAACTTAGGTGTCGTGCCGAAATGCAACGGGGCATTGAATCTAATCCGGTTCACGGGACCTGAATTGCCGAGGCTTACGTCGTTGGCGGAATCAAGCTTGATGACCGAAACATAAGGCCCACCGGTCGAGGCCTGCATCAAGGGTTCAGCATTGTTGGTGTCGTGTTGCTGCTGCAATCCGCCGATCCAAGAAACGCGGTTATTTTGCGGGGCAAAATCGAATTTTACGCGTAACGGCTCGCCCGGAATGCTGTCATGGATCGAGAAATGATTACAGATGTTTGAGATAAAGCTGAATTTATTGTCGCGCACGTTGTCACGATTAAAAGCCATCTCCTGGATTTTGATCCGCTCGCCATGCCGATCAATAAAGTTGGTCGACATATACATTGTGTCGATTGGGCCGTCGCCGTCTTCATGAGCGGTATTGATTTCCCAGAAAAGAGCGGTTTCGTTTTTATCGACCTGGGTGCCGCCTGCCTTCACGTTGACGCCGATGTGGTATGTTGCGCCGTCAACGATCGACTCGTTGCGCTTGCGCATCAGATTAAAATTAAAGGGGCTAAAGGTCCGGTCGAAAGCCGACGGATTCATTGTCAGCCATGGCGTTTCAGGGTCACTCGCCGCATTGATCTGCAATCCCACACGGACGTTGTGGAGCGGAACCCCCTGAATACCGTTACTCTGTGCCGCCGCAGCACCAATTCCCGAGCCGATTGCACCCGCGACACCTATAGACCCCAAAACCGAACGGCGTGTTACGTCCACTTCTCGCTCTCTGACAAATTACTCTGGCCGCATTACATCATATTCTTCAGCGAAATGGAGTCCGGGAGATTCGGTTATTGGTGAATTTGATACAGGTTTGACGCCCCTCTGCCATTCCCCGACAATGCCCGATAATCAACACAAAGGTATCAGGGGGAAGACAGATGGCGCAGAAGAACGTGATCGACAGGCTCGATCAGGAAGTTGATGATTTCGTAAACCGGACGCTAATTTACGAGGGCAATGCCTGGACCAAGAACCGGTGCCGTGCCTTCGTTCTCCAGCATCGTCAAAATACACGGCACCGCAATTCCGTTCTCAAACTCAAGGTCGCGACCAACTGTCCGATCTGGGACATCAAGCTCGATATTATAGATGCCTGTTCGCAGGAGATTATTGCCGATAATGAATATGGAGGTGGCAAACCGCACTGGCAGATTCTGGAAGACCTCGGCGTTCGTATTGGTATGGATCGCGATGAGATTCAAAACGCCACCCCATCGAAATGGACACAGCTGAGCTGGGATGCCTGGGGCGGTTTGATGACCAACGCGCACTGGCTATTGGGCCTTATCGGAAATACCTGTTCCGAGCGCGTCAATGTGCCGGGTTATGGTACCGGTGAAGTTAAGGAACTTGGCTGGTTCGGACATGTCCGGGGGGTCTGGCAGGAAATGTGGGACTTATCTGACGAAGACGTTAGCTTTTTTAAACTGCATACTGAGGCAGATTTGGAGCATTCCGAGCTTGGATGGCGCAACGTCGCAAAGTATGCCGAAGAACTAAACCTCGAGGATGAAGTTATCGACGCCTGCCATCGCAATCTTGTAGTTTGGGAACATTACTTCAACGGCATCTGCCATCTTGGAGATACATTCGACTAAACCAATGTTGATTAAATCTGGAGTTGATAAATCATGGCCAATGCGCGGCTCAAACTGACTTTCGCCAGTAGCGATTACGAACATGTTCGCGACCTTACGATGGGACCGGTGGAGCCCGAAGGTATCGAGCTTGTGCCTATTACGCTCCAGATAGAGGAGATGTTTTACCGGTTCATCAATTTCGAGGAATTTGACATTTCGGAAATCTCGTCGGGCAAATACACCTCGATGATCAGCCAGGGTGATGACCGGTTTGTAGGACTGCCGATCTTTCCGTCGCGTGTCGCGCGACAATCGTCGGTTTATATCCTGCCCGACGGACCAATAAAAAAAGCCGAGGATTTGCGCGGCAAACGGGTGGGTGTGCCGGAGTGGGGTCAGTCTGCATCAGTTTATTCGCGTGGCTGGATTCAACATGACGTCGGAATTCCGCTGACCGAAATTGAATGGTTTCAGGCTGGCGTCAATCAACCTGGCCGCAAGGAGAAGGTCGCACTCAACCTGCCGGATGGCATTAACCTGACACCGGTGCCAGGTAAATCGTTAAGTGGAATGCTGCTTGAAGGCGAGATCGACGCCATCCTGTCGGCGCACGCACCGGAGCTGGTTGAACAGCGTGACCCCCGTATCGTACGGCTCTACCCGAATTACCGAGAAATCGAGAAACAGTATTATAAAGACACCGGCATCTGGCCGATCATGCATCTTTACGCGATCCGACGTGAGGTGTTCGAGAGCAACCCATGGGTGGCACAAAGCATGTGCAAGGCGCTTACTGAGGCAAAGGATCGTTCGATTGCGCGAATGCTCGATATCACGGCCTGCCGAGCGCCGATCGGTTGGATTTACGATCTTGCAGAAGAAGCGCGTGAATTTTTTGGCGACGATTTTTACCCTTACGGGATCGAACCGAACCGGACGACACTCGAAGCGTTTCTGCTCTACGGATTTGAGCAAGGGCTGTTCCACAAGCATTTAACGCCCGAGGAAATGTTCCCCAAGGAAGTCCAAAGCGAGTTTAAGGTGTAGCGGTTAAATATCCGTATTTGCGACCTAAACGGATCATACTATCGACCGAGTGATGTATCATTGATTGTAAATTAGCAGGGTTTGTTACATACTCACAAAACCGGGATTCGTTAGTTTTACACGTGTTCTGGAGTAGGGGCTGGCAGAATAAAAATTATATAAATCTGGTTCTATTTGGCCGGATGCTATCTGCTGTTTTGGGGATGACATGTTGGGGAATTCAAATATTGAATTTAGCAAGCCGAAAAATCGGTTTGGTCTGCAATCGCGACTGCAGTTTTGGGCTGTGTTGGCGCTTATACTGGCTCTAAAGCCTGGTCAAACTGTGGCGCAAATCACGAGTTCCAATACCAGCCCTGCTGTCTCAGGTGGTGCCGGCGCAACAGTCAATGAAAACGCAGATATTGTCATTGGCAGCAGCGGTAATGGAACCGTCACCGTCGACGGGGTCGGGACGACGTTAAATGCGACTGAAAATGGTGTTTCTCCAACCGAAGATGGTCTGATCATAGTTGGTGGTGATGGTGGAACCGGCGATCTGAATATTCAGAACAACGGTACAGTTAATATTACGGCTGACGGAGTCGGCAGCACCGATGCGCATCTCCGTATTTCCGATGGATCTTTTGGTTCATCGCAACAGGGAACGGTGACGCTCAATAACGGCACGTTGAATTTATCATCGGAAAATGAAACGTCGCTTTTGGGTGTTGGCCGTCGCGGTCACGGCGTTATCAATGCGACGAATAGTACAATTAACCTATCGACCGCCTCTGCGGTCGATAGCAGTGTGTTGCATGTGGGTGGTAGCAGTTCGATCGATGGCGATGCAGGTACCTTTGGCGAAGTGACGCTAACGAATACCACCCTAACCCTCAGTAATACCAATGCCTCCGGTACTGGCGCCAATTCTATTTCTGTAGGCCGCAACACAAATTCTGCTATCGCAGAAGGCAGCCGGCCACTAAATACGCTGGTTGTTCAGTCCGGATCGACGATCACGTTGAGTGCGATTCCAACGTTTGGTGTCCCACGCGTTGGTGACGATCTCCGCTCCGGCCGCAGGTCAAAGCAAAATCGCTGATCCTGTTCGGCAAAATGATGCGGATTACCGCTATTCGGAAATTGGCCAATCGAATGATTTGGCGCGCCATTTGATTGGATGCAGCGCTGGTCACCATCGACAAAAATTCGGACTTTGTTCTCAGCAGTTTCTCCTGTTGTCGGCGTTGTCGCTAGAATCGAAACCGCAACCAATGGTGCAAACAAACCCCGTTTTTGCATCACGAAATCCCTTCATTCCAATTCATGTTCTCTTTTTAACTTTGCTGGCATGTCCTTGATTTTACAAGAGACATCGCTTGCGAAATGTGTTTCAAGATGCGCACTCTATTTGATAGGGTAGTGAAAAAGGACCCTTATGGATTTAGACAGCATTATAATTTGGTTTACGGAGACGCTGCCAGAAAAGCTATCTCAGTGGTACGATGTGGCGTCGGCTTCCATAGGGTCATTTTGGGATACGGTCGCTCAGTTCTGTGTCAAGTGGTTTGATCTCTCGGTCGCCTATCTGACGCAGGCGTGGGAGAAATTTCCTGCATTGATGGAGGATTGGGGTGCTGCCATAAGCGAATTATTGGCGGGACTTAGAAGAAGTCTCTCTGAGTTTTTACCAGACGCGGCAATACAGGCGATTGCGCCGGTTCCG
This sequence comes from Rhodospirillaceae bacterium, assembly GCA_002720855.1. Lineage (GTDB taxonomy): Bacteria > Pseudomonadota > Alphaproteobacteria > MPNO01 > UBA2964 > UBA2964. The sequence goes on from PBIN01000002.1 coordinate 129,369, forward strand.
GATTGGGCCATTTTTATCGTGGCGCCCTTACTTGTTCTATTATTGCTGATTTTTATCCTCAAAAAGATTTTCGGCCGTTCCAATGCTGACGAAAAACCGCTTAAAAGTGTTGAAAGCCCCGAAGTGCCGACTCTTGGCGAGTTGCCCAAAGCTGAAGACGTCACTCCGGAGGATTCGGGAGAGGAGCTTCCGGATGTGCCAGATATTCCTGAACCCGGAAGGAGCGAACCGGTCATCCGGTTGAGGCCTGAGGAAGAAACAGAGCCTCATGATGAAGTCAGGCGTGAACCAAAATTAACGTCGGTTGAAGAGAACGCCCCGAAAAATGCTACTGAACAGGGGCAGAATGACGAGGCACAAACGCCCCAGTCAATTGGCCCGGCCGAATTGCAAAGTCGCATTCGGAATCAGCTAGGCGTGGACGAAAATCCCGATAAAGACGACCTAACTAAAAATGTTGAAGCTAAATCAGCGGAACCTTCTGAAAATGAAAATCTTTTGGGGACAGCCGCCCAACGCGATATTGCTGACAGCTTAAACAGAATACGCGCGCGCGCAGCCAACACGGAAGAGCCTGCCAAGATTTCAGGCGATGATACGGGTGACAAGCCCGAGATTACAGAGACACCTGCGGATCCTAAACCAACGGAATCCACAGCACCCAGCATGAATCCTTCCGTGCCACCCCCCGAACAGGCAGGGACGCCGTCGAAAGATGCCTCTGAACCATCAGAGTTGGATGATGAAAAAGCGAAATCTGAATCCGGGCCCCGAATTACCTTCACGGTTCCACAATCGCGCGACAGTGCCGCAACGGAGACTGATGAAAAACTTCCGGAAAAGACAGATGGTGGAACCCCGGAAGATTCCGGTACGACGCCGGAAAAGAGTGGAGCGTCTGTTACCTCGACAACCCAGACAGCAGCCGATGAATCAAGTGCCGAAGATGAGCCGCCCTCAGAATCCTCAGCCGTAGAAAGCGAGGCCGAAGCTGGCCCGGCCAGTACGTCTGTACCAGCGCCTCCAGGTCCGCTTTTGGCAACAATTGCGCGTTTGGAAGAAGGGCTAAGGGTCAGCGAACGTTTGGCAGCGCAGGATCCTGCGAGCGCTCAGGCACAGCGCGATGTCGCGATTAGCATGAGTCGTCTCGGCGACGCGCTTGTCGAGGCAGGAGATTTATCGAACGCTATTTCTCGGTTTGAACAAAGTCTTACGATTTCTGAACGTTTAGCAGAACAAAACCCAACGAGTGCGGAGGCGCTCAGGGACGTTGCGGTAAGTTTGAACAGGTTGGGGGACGCTCAGGTCGAACAGGGCGAAATTGACCAAGCACTTTCCCAGTTCCAAATGGGTCTAAAAATTTCACAGCGGCTTGCTGAGCAAAGCCCATCGAATGCGCAAGCTCAAAGAGACGTTTGGATAAGCCTCAACCGTATCGGCGATATTCGGGTGAAAGCAGGCGATATAGCCAGTGCCACAGCACATTTTGAGACCGGCCATCAAATTTCGCAGCGTCTGGCGGATTTCAATCCTGGAAACATAGAGGCGCAACGCGATTTAATTGTTAGCTGCGCCAAATTGGGTGAGGTTTCGCCGGGACAAGGATGGTGGGCGAGAGGTCTCGCGGTTTGCGAGAGGCTTGCGATGGAGGGTCGGTTGCCGCCCGCTGACGGTTGGATGCTCGAGGATCTTCGGCGCCGCTCCGCTGCCGATTCCGGGCAATAAGATCTACGCGTCTCCGCTTTGTTTTTCGCTTGAACGATCAAACAAATTGGGGACGGCATCGTTGGAATAGCCGGATATAAAATCCTTTTGCGTACCGGTTCCGCTATCGAAAACATGACGCCGGACCGCGCCGATATTGGCGCCATATACGTGAATGCTTATCGATGGCTGATCGTTTAACGCATTGGAAACTTTGTGAATATCGCCAATTGTCGGAGAAACTGCGCTGACCAGACCAGGCTTAAGAACTTCTTCGTCTGTTTTTTCAAGTTTACCTTCTTGGTCGAGCGAAAAGTTTTCGCCGATCTCGCTGCCGCGCAGCATGCCGATTAAACCCCAGACAGTGTGATCGTGTATCGGCGTGGTCTGGCCCGGCCCCCAAACAAAACTGACGACCGAAAAACGTTCAAACGGATCACACCACAGCAGATACTGACTATAGCGATCCGGATCGGGTGCCGCGCATGCGTCTGGCAGCCAGCCATCGTCGACGATCAATTCTTCCAGTAAGGTTTGACCGTCATTGAGAAGCACATGCTCAACGCCTCCGCTATCAATCAAGCGGGTCATGCCGGCCACGAAGTCACGCAAGGGCGCGATATCACTCATATTTCAGTTTCCTGACATTGCCGGGTTCACAACAGACCACTACACTTTCTTATAGACAAACACGCTGAAAAAGGGAGCCCTGTCCATGTTGTTTATTCACAACGATGTCGTCGAAGAAATCCTGAATATGGAGGATTGTATTGCTGCCCAGGAGCAGGCTTTTCGCGATCTCGCTGAAGGGAAAGCAACTCACCGGCCGCGATCGGATATCTATGCGCCGTGCGAGCGCGATGATGGATATTATCGCTGGGGGACAATGGAAGGGTGCTCTGGCGGGTATCTCGCCATCCGTATGAAATCGGATGTAATGACCTGGCCACGGAGTGAGGACGGTGGCTGGACGGAAGACAAATATTGTGTGGAACCTGGCACGTATTGCGGTTTGATAATGTTGTTTTCTGCGATGAACGGCGAGCCACTGGCCTTCATCAATGACGGCATTCTTCAGCATATGCGCGTCGGTGGCGGTGGCGGTATCGGCGCCAAATACCTCGCACGCGATAACGCGACGACGGTTGGTATGCTGGGATCAGGCGGTATGGCCAGGACCTATCTGCAGGCCTATTGCTCGGTTCGTGGAATTTCAAAGGTTAAAGTATACAGCCCCACAAAAGCCAATCGCGAAGCATATGCAGCGGAAATGAGCCGCCGTTTGAATATTGAAGTCACACCGGTTGACAGCCCGGAAGATGCGGTGCGTGGCGCCGATATTGTTTCCAGCTGTACAGATTCTATGGAACCGACATTTGATGCCGAGTGGCTATCTCCTGGCCAGCACGTGACTATGCTTGGTCCACTTGAGATATCAAATGACGTCATCCAACGGTGCGATGTTAAAATTTCTCAAGGCGGTGCGGGATTGCGGTTGGAAGGGGAAGGAATTGAGCAAGGCATCGGCCACAGTCCCATGGCCTGGATCGCGGGATCACAGGAAGAACGAAAACGGTTGCCGGAAAAACAGGAGAATTTTAATTTTCTGGTGAATTATCAGACGTTCGGCGACCTCATAAACGATCCGTCGATTGGGCGTACCGATGATGAGCAAATCACTTTTTATCACAACGTGGGAAATCAAGGCCTGCAGTTCTCCTCCGTGGGTGGGCTTGTCTATGAAAAAGCATTGGAGGCGAAGGTTGGTCGTCAGGTGCCGACGGAATGGTTCCTTCAGGATATCCGCGACTAGCTCCCTGAATTGGCCTATATTTGTTTGGGATAGGCGGACGTTGCCATGTCTGACTCCCCTGAAGCTAAAGAATTGGCGATTATCGATCTTGCGAACGATGAACTCTGGCAGCGCATAAAGGCATTTGACTTCGACGATGCTGATGCAAATCTGAATTTTTCCGATCGATTGGCACGCGAGAATGGCTGGAAACCTGAATTCGCGGCGCGTGTTCTCGAGGAATACAAACGGTTCGTTTTTATAGCGATACGAGCCGATCATGAGGTCACGCCCTCAGATGCTGTCGATCAGGCCTGGCACTTGCATCTGACCTACAGCGAGAATTACTGGAAAGAATTTTGCGAGAATGTTCTGGGTTCACCACTGCATCATGGACCAACCAGCGGCGGCCAGAAGGAAGCCCAAAAATACTGGGATCAGTATCAATCCACGCTGGACTCCTATGAGGCGATTTCCGGTGAGCCGCCGCCTCCCGATATTTGGCCGACACCACGTGACCGTTTTGCCGATGTAAGCGCAATGCGCCGGGTCAATACCTGTCGCGCCTGGGTGATTCCCAAACCAAGTCAACAACAGCTTCAAATTGCGAAATGGATCTGTTTGGTTGCCGGCGTTGGGGTTTTGTTACTTGGGTATCCTTGGGTCGCAGTGTTTGCTGGTGCGGCGTGGTTCCTCTGCGCGGGAATAGCGGCGCACGAACGCTCTTCTGCGATCAATCGTGCCCGCAATGACGGTAATTACGCCATGATGGCGGCCGGGTTTTTGATGATGGATGGAGGACGACCAGAAAACCACGATGGTGGAGATTTCACCGGTGGTGACGGTGGCGGAGGTTGTGGAGGCGGTGGTTAGGCGCGTCTGTGTCTGCGAATTCCTGCAAGACCTAAAAGGCTCAACCCGAAAATCGCAATAGTACCTGGTTCGGGAATGGTTGAAGCCAGTTCCCCAAACCGGATTTCGTCGATACCCACAGAGTCGTCATCCCTACCGTAGGTGACAGTAACTTCTGTAAAGGTGGCAGTGTCATTTATGATGCCAAAGAAACTCGCACCTGTTCCAAAGTTAGGTGTTCCCAACCCGGATAGGACGTCCCCAGCATTCGTAGTAATGGACAGCGAGTCCACGACATTGTGATGGCTCAGAGTAAAAGAAAATGCGTTGATTGCATCGTCAAAAGTATAGGTTGTTGAGCCGCTGGCATGAATAAAATTGGTGCCATCGGTCGCTGTCGTGAACGCTGCGCAGAACCCTGCGGGACATGTTCGCAAATCGTTGGCGAATGTGCCGCCAAAATTGTCGGCCATCTCGAATGCCCCGAAGTCGATCGAGGGCACTGGTGCTCCATTAGGTGTGATGCCTTCAAAACTCTCAAAACTGAGCCCGCCGCCCGCTGCCGCCAGGAAATTGGTCTGCTCGACGCCGCCAACGTTACCGCTATAGAGGGTTGTAATCGCGCGCGCAGTTGTGGCGGTAAACGCCAGTGCGGAAGCTACTGCTGCTGTTGTTAAAAGGCGTTTGATCAAGACGCTTTCCAAGTTGTTTGCACGATTGTCGACTATCGCAAGCCCGAATTCATGCAAAATTTATACCGGAATCGCAAAATTACAGAAATTCAATATGTTATCACATTGCCGACATGATGTTATTCCGCAGATTGTAAGAGGTACCGACATTTTTTCCGGAATTCCGCGTTAATCTCCGAAAAAAGCTCCATCGCGAAAAATCACTGGTACGGTCTTATTTTCTTTTGAATCGCCACGCATTTCTTCGCCCTGCGCGTTGAGACGATAGGGTGCAGCCTGCTTTTTGTAATTGGGGTTACCGACGCGGATCATGACGAGGGGCTCTTCGCTGGTTGCGAAGAATTTATAGAGATTGCCACGCGGCAACATAATTCCTTCCCACTGGCCAAGCTCAATGGCTTCGTCTTCCGGTCCGAAGAAACGCGCAGAGCCCTGCAGGATCATGAAGCTGTGGTCTTCGTGTGGATGTGCATGAAGTTCGTTTTCGCCACCGGACGCATATATCTTTAGTCGAATCGTAAGATCATCTGTCGCGGCCAAAACGCTGTCGGTGCGGCCTTGCTCCAGGAGCTGACCCTTGAGGGAAAAAACGTATGGTTTCTTCTTATCGGAGAGCGCGACTTCCTGATCCTTCATTTCCTTATGCGTCAGAGCAGGCGGCGTAAACTGCGGTGAATCAAGCATTGCTGGCATCCTCCATCAATATATTATTGTCGAAATTATACGGTGGAATTCACCGCTTCAGTAGGGGCATTCATTTGTCGATGCTATTGTTGATCGTAGAGCTTTATTGTACGTACACATACAATTATAATTTTAGCGAATAGATGCCGCAGGAGGAGATATTATGGCAGACCGGATGGCTGTGAAGCTTGAAGACAAAGGGGCGAACGGGCTGACGCGTGAGGAAGCGCTGGTTGATCTGCGCACTACGCTTGAGTGGCTGGGCGATGATGTTCAGTACATCGATGGCGAGGTCGATCCATTGGTCGAGATGTGCACCATCACAAAAGCGTTTGACAACTCCAAGGTGATCGTCGCGAACAATATCAAGGGCTATCCGGGCGTCCGGATGATCTCCAACCTTTATTCGCGCAAAGAACGGGTCAATAAATTCCATGGCGTCGAGGATTTTCGCGAAATCAAGCACCAGCTTCTGGAACAGGTAAACAATCCGATCCAGCCGCGTATTATCGATGATGGCCCTGTCCACGAAGAGGTTCTCATCCCCGGTAAAGATTTCGATCACATTCATGACATCATTCCCGTAGCAACCCACACCTTTAATGATGGTGGTCAAATCTTTGGCGCCGGATCGCATCTCTTTATGGGAGAGCCGTGGGTCCCGGGCGGCGGAAGCCAAATTTCGATGTATCGCATGTCATTCCGCGAGGGACAGAAATACGCCTCGATCAACATGGTGCCGGGTGGGGCAGGTGACGTAATCTGTTCGCATCATCCAGGCAAGAAAGTGCCCTGCACTGTGAATGTTTGCCCGCCGGTCGGTCCGGAGCTTGTTTCCGTTTCAACCATGAACCCGGTGATCTTTCCGGGGCAAACGGACAAACTCGGTTTTGCGGGCGCCATACAGGGTTATCCCGTCGATGTCGTAAAAGCGCGCACCGTCGATGCCTATACCATCGCCAATGCAGAATGGTCGCTTGAAGGCTATGTACTGGAAGGCGAACGCGTCTGGGAAACCGAAGAAGCAGAACGGATGGGTAAACAGGGTGTTGCGCTACTACATCCTGAGTGGGCGCGCTCCATGGGACACGCCTATCGTACACCGCGCGCATTTGAACTTACAGCTGTTACACGCCGCAAGAAGAACCCCATTGTTTACACACCGCATTTTGGTGCCTTTTGGTATGAGGCGCCGTTCATGTGTGCCAGCGTGTATGAGCTTTGTGAGCGCATGGCACCGGGCTTTGTCAAAGATGTGGCGAGCTGGCTTGGCCTTACGCTTTGGGGTGGATTGGTTATCCAGGTCAAGAAACGCCGCCGTTCTGATGAAGGAATGCAGCGTAATCTGTTGACTGCGATCATGGGGCTCTATCGGGGTATGCGGCTGGTGGTAGTCGTCGATGAGGATATCGATCCGTGGCAGCCTGAAGACGTGATGTGGGCGATCCAATCGCGTGCGTCGGCTCAGAAAGACTATATCGTTTATAACGAATATGGCCGCGGGCAGGCATTCCAGCCGTCTGAGCTCAAAATCGGGAATATCTCAGTCTCGGATGGCGGAATGGGCATTGATGCAACCGCACCCTTGGGCGTTCAGGTATACGAACGTTCCAAATACCCTGTTGACGAGATGGACTTTTCGAAATGGCTGAGCGAGGACGAGATTGCCGAGCTCAAGAATATGCAGGATCCCTATTTCCGCTGGTTGGGAGAAACCGGTCACGGCTAATGCCTTAATTTCGTAACTTGACGAAAAGTTGAAGGATACCCCGGGATTCGTTTCGACTCCCGGGGTTTTCTTTTGATTAACACTCCCTAACTATGGTTAACGCAAAAGGAGTGGGGCTTATGAAAGCATCTGATTTATTCGTAAAATGCCTTGAAGCAGAAGGGGTTGAGCGCATATTCGGCGTTCCCGGAGAAGAAAACGCCGATTTAATGATTTCGCTGATGGATAGCGATATCGAGTTTGTTCTCTGCCGACATGAGCAGGCGGCCGCATTTATGGCAGACACCTATGGCCGTTTGACGGGTAAAGCAGGTGTATGTCTTGCGACGCTTGGCCCCGGTGCGACCAATCTCGTAACCGGTCTGGCGGATGCCAATATGGATCGTTCTCCCGTTGTTGCCATCATCGGGCAGGGTTCGACACGGCGGCTCCACAAAGAAAGCCATCAGAACATGGATGCGATTGGCATGATGAAGCCAATCAGCAAATGGGCCCACAGTGTCTATACCGCGCAATCAATCCCTGAAATCGTCCGCAAGGGCTTCAAGATTGCTGAAGCCGAAAAACCTGGCGTAACCGTTATTGAGCTCCCGGAAGATATTGCCAAACGAGACACTGATGAGGAGCCAATGGAGCCGATTCGGACGCGGCGTCCTGCGGCCGATCATAAGGCCGTGGCGCGTGCGGTGGATTTGATAACCAACGCTAAATCGCCGGTCATCCTGGCGGGTAACGGTTCGGTGAGAAAACGAGCCGCGACCCAGCTTCGCCGCCTTGCCCAGAAAACAGGTATCCCCGTTGTGAATACGTTCATGGGTAAGGGTGCGGTTCCCATGGATGATCCGCACACCTTGTTCACGATGGGACTTCAGGGTCGTGACCATGTAATCAAGGCATTCGCGGATTCTGACGTCGTGATCACGGTTGGATACGACCTCGTCGAATATTCACCCGAATTCTGGAATTCGGAACGCAATCATAAAATCGTTCATATCGATTTTGAACCAGCGGAGATCGACCAGTTTTATCCGGTATCAGTCGATGTGGTTTCCGATCTCGCTGATGGACTCTGGCAGATCAATGAAGAGATTAATCGGCGCCATGGCGACATCCTGCCATTATTCGATATCGGGAATTGGGCGTCGCTGCGACAGACCATTGTCGATGATCTAGCTGCAGAAAAAGATGATGACTCATTCCCGATGAAACCCCAGCGAATTCTCAACGATGTAAGGGCATTCCTGGGTGACGAAGACATACTTTTGTCGGATGTCGGTGCGCACAAGATGTGGATCGCGCGGTATTACCAGTGTCAGGAGGCGAATACCTGTCTCATCTCCAATGGTTTTTGCACGATGGGTTTTGCGATGCCTGGCGCACTCGGTGCTAAGATTGCCTTTCCCGACCGAAAGATCATGTCGATCAGCGGTGATGCGGGTTTCTTAATGAATGTACAGGATCTGGAAACCGCAGCACGGCTTGGGCTGAATACTGTAAACATGGTCTGGCTGGATGGTGAGTACGGGCTGATTAAGTGGAAACAACAAAACCATTTCGACGGCAAGCACTCGAATCTAAAATTCAATAACCCTGACTTTGAATTGTTGGCACAATCCTTTGGAATCTGGGGCAAAGTAATAGATGGTCCCGGGCAGGTGGCGAGTGCTTTGGAGGACGCGTTTGCGCAGGACAAACCCGCCCTCATTGCTGTGCCTGTTGATTATTCGGAAAACCAGAAACTTACAAAACGCCTCGGCGATATCGACGTTTCGATCTAATTTGCCAGAAGGTCAGCCGCCGAAGTTTGAGCCGCCATTGATGTGCATGTTTTCGCCGGTCATGAAGCTCGCTTTGTCGGAAATCAAATAAATCGCACCTTCGGCTATTTCCTCTGGTTTGGCAAAACGGCCAAGCGGAAAACGTTGCTGCATGGCGGTCTTTTGCTCGTCGGTATAGCCAGCCACCATCGGTGTGTCGGTTATACCCGGACTCACCGCATTGACACGTATTCCATCCGGCCCCAAACCTCGGGCAAGAGAACGTGTTAGGGCCAGAACTGCGCCTTTGGAACTCACATAGGCTGGGCCACCCTGACCATTGCCGCCAGTAACGCCAAACAGGACAGATGCTGAAGTTGTGAGAACGATTGATCCCTTACCCTGTTTTTTCATTTGCTGGGCCGCGGCGCGCGCGATCAGAAATGAACCTGTTACGTTGATCGCGAGGATCTTGTTCATTTCTTCGGGATCAAGTTCATCCCAGCGAGCGCTGGAATGCGCGGCACCGCAATGGATCAAACCATCAAGTTTGCCAAAGTTTTCAATTGCTGTGGCTACAGCGTTGATACAATCGTTTTCAACGGAAACGTCGCCGCTGATAAATTGCAGGTTCGTATGTTGACCCAGGGTTTCCCGCATTTTCTCCATCTGCGGATCAAAACCCACAACATCAGCGCCTCTTTCTAATAGCAACCGTGCACAGGCGTTGCCGATGCCACTGGCAGCACCAGTAATAAGAACCGTTTTATCCAATGCATCTGACCTTTCTTGGTTTCGCTTAGCTATTAGAATTCTCTATTGCGACTGGTGCTGGATAGCAAGTGAGCAAAAGAGCGCAATCTGGTTTTGGAACAACTGTAAATTGTGGTAATTTAAATAGAACAATTGCGCTGTAAATTTATAGGGAAACAGAGATTTGGAAATTGTTGGCTCATCACTAAATGAATTGCCTTGGTTCCTTGCTTACCTTGGAACGGCGTTCGCACTCACCTTGATTTATATGATTATCTATATGTGGGTAACGCCACATGATGAAATTAAACTCATTCGTGAAAACAATCTGGCGGCATCTTACGCGTCGGTTGGAAGCCTGGTTGGATTTTCTATTCCGCTGGCGAGCGCAATCGCACACTCTGCCGCGCTTGTTGATTGCGTAATCTGGGGTGTCATCGCTTTAATCGTTCAGGTCGCTGTTTTTTATTTGGTTCGGTTACCAGTACCGAAAATTTCAGAAAGAATTGAAAGCGGTGAAGCAGCGAGTGGTTTATGGTTAGGTGCAGCATCCTTAACCGGGGGGCTGCTCAACGCAGCCTGTATGACCAGTTAGTCGGGAGATATATTGATGAAAAACCTAACGTCAATTTCCGTTGTCGCCCTAGTGGCGGCTGGAGCGCTTTGGTTTACGACAAGAGAGGAACCGAAGACTGATGCCGCAGTGTATGAATCTCTCCAGCAATGCCTGGCGGATGTAAATATGGTGCGATCGGATTGTGAAAAGAATTACGCTGCAGCAAAGCAACAACATGCATCAGTAGCACCAAAATTTGCCACGCAAAGAGAGTGCGAGGAGGAGTTTGGTGCTGCACGTTGTGAAAAAGCCCCTCAAACAACATCGACGGGGAGTTCAATGTTTATGCCTCTGATGATGGGGTACATGATGGGCTCAGTTATTGGCGGTCGTGGCTATGGAAATGGCCAGCCGCTCTACCGGACACGTGCCAACCCAGGAACATTCAGAACAGCTGACAATAAAAGCGCTGGTCGTACCGTAGGGCGAACCAAGGTTGCGAAGTCATCGACGACGCGGCCGACAGCAAAATCTTCCACCCGGTCTCGCGGTGGGTTTGGCTCGCTTGGACGCCGTTTTGGTTCGGCAGCAACCTGATAACAATTAGAAAAAACAATAGCTGATGAAGCGTAATCCCGTCAGAGAACGGCAGGGCTTGGCGGGGGCTGCGGCACGGCACGAATTCGATTTTCGTCCCGGAGAAGGTATCCCATTTTGGGATGAGACCGCATTCTATCAATTTTCGACCAGTCAGATCGAAGACGATCTGGTCGCGCCTGCTGAAGAGATCGAAAACCTCTGTTATGAGGTCATAGCGCGTGCAATGGAAGACGAAACCGTTCTCCAAAGGATGGGAGTGGCACGCTTTCATTGGGATTTGATTGCCGATAGTTGGCAAAATCAGGAACGAAACCTCTATGGCCGCATGGACTTTTCCTATAGCGGTGAAGGTCCTGCCAAGCTTCTCGAGTACAATGCTGATACGCCAACGACTCTCTATGAGTCGGCCGTGTTTCAGTGGGAGTGGCTCGAAGAAGCCGTCGTAGAAGGATTGCTTCCCGATTCAAGTGATCAATTCAACGAGGTTCACGAGAAGATAGTCGAGGCCTTTTCGCACATGGGGATCGACAGCGTGCTTCATCTTGCCAGTAATCAGGAGATCGAGGATGACAAGGGAACCTTGGAATATATCGGCGAGTGTGCAAACGAAGCTGGGTTGTTGACGCACGTCTTGGCGATGGAAGATATCGGTATCAATGGGGATGCTCAGTTTACCGATCTTGATGACAAGCAAATAACGACGTTGTTTAAGCTATACCCCTGGGAATGGATATTGGCTGAGGAATTCAGCGCAAACATCTCAGCGAGCGGTACTCGTTTTATTGAACCGGCATGGCGTTCAATTCTGTCGAACAAAGGGTTGCTTCCAGTTCTCTGGGAAATGTTTGAAGGACACCCGAATCTTCTGCCGGCATATTTCGAAGATGACCCAGCGGCCGACAGCTTGGGTGAAACCTATGTTCGAAAACCACTAAATGGCCGCCAGGGAGCCAATATCGAAATTTTCCGCGATGGCAGGTTAGAGGTCTCAAGAGAAGGGCCTTACGGAGATCAAAGCCATATTCTTCAGGCCTATTGTCCATTGCCGGAATTTGATGGCGCATTTCCTTTAATTGGATGTTGGATGATCGCCAGTAAAGCTGTTGGCATGGGAATTCGTGAAGACAAGAACCTTATTACGGGCACCGAGGCGAACTTTGTCCCTCATGTGATCCTCGATTGACGCGGCGCTGGACGGGTGTAATCCTCAAATCTTCTAAAGCGCGCATGACCGGAGAAAATATGGAAAAATATGGGGTTGAACTGATCCTCGACATGCATGGCTGCGATCCAAAAACATTTACGCGCGATAGCATAAGCAGGTATTTTGAAAAACTTTGTGTCCTAATAGATATGAAACGTGAGGACCTGCATTTCTGGGACGATGTTGGCGTTGCAGAAGAGGATAAGCAGACCTCGCCTCATACACAGGGTACATCTGCCGTACAATTTATATTGACGAGTTCAATTGTCATTCACGCGCTCGATCAACTCGAAGCAGTTTATATCAACATGTTTTCCTGCAAGGAGTTTGACCCCAGAATAGCTGAAGATTTTTCTGTCGAATGGTTCGGGAGCAAGCAATGTTCAGCGCGTTTTATCGAACGTGTTTGAGGAGGCGCGTTTGAAACTCTCCGAAAAAGAAATATTAATCCCAGCCTCTCCGGGACACCGAGATCTGATTACTCATTTGCAGGGTATTCAGGAGTTCGCTACCAACGAAACGGTTCCCGTACGGTTTGCCGTAACACGTCTTGACGATATCCATTATCAGTGCGAGTTGGGCGTTCTAGTAGACGCGAACTCCAGATCATCCAAATTACCGCCTTCCATCTTCAAATTTGAGAAGCGAAAGGTAGTACGCAACGATTCCTTCAATGCAGTTTTTATCGTTCCCACAGGTATCGGCGCCGAAATTGGAGGGCATGCGGGCGACGCTACTCCGGCCGCCCGAGTTGTTGCGGCTGCTTGTGATCGTTTGATCCTTCATCCCAATGTCGTCAATGCCTCGGATCTCAACGAGATGCCTGATAACGCGCTATACGTTGAGGGAAGCACCATTGACCGTCTGTTGATGGGGACGGTCGGATTGCAGCCAGTCCGCAATAATCGCGTACTGATCATCATTGACGAACATGAAATTCCAGCATTTGCCGATGATACGATTAACGCGATTAGTGCTGCCCGGGCAACCTACGGTCTCAACTGCCCGGCCGTAATCAAACTTGCCCCCCCATTGCGGATGAAAGCGGCATTTACGGAATCTGGGCGCGCCGCAGGAAAAGTAGATGGCCTTGACCGGGTTGGTGCAATACTTGACGAATTCGCAGGGCAGTTCGATGCAATAGGGATAGCATCTGTCATTGAATGTTCTGAAGAATACCACGAAGCCTATTTCCACAGCGACGGCGGCTTGATCAACCCTTGGGGTGGCGTTGAAGCAATGCTGACGCATGCTGTGTCATTGCTCCACGGTTTTCCAGCCGCCCATTCGCCAATGCTCGAAAATCAAACCGTTGCCAATTTCGAATTGGGGCGCGTAGATCCACGGCTTGCAGCCGAAGCAGCTTCATTGACGTTTTTACAATGTATGTTGAAGGGATTGCAGCGGAGCCCCCAGATTATCAGTGACACCGAAGCGGTGCGTGAACATGGTGTATTAACGGCAGCGGACGTTTCTTGTTTGATTATTCCGGATAAATGCATTGGCCTGCCGACATTAGCCGCACTGGAACAAGGCATTCCCGTAATCGCCGTGCGTGAAAATGAAAATCTTATGCAAAACGATCTACAGGCATTGCCTTGGGCCCCTGGACAGTTTCACATTGTTGAAAACTATTGGGAGGCGGTTGGCATCATGACTGCTTTAAAGGCGGGCATTGAACCTGACTCTTTGCGACGACCTTTAAATTCCACAAATGTCGAATCCCGTAAGGCAGAGAACATTAAAGTCATCGCAGAAGAGTCGGCAAATGTTGGGCGTTTAGCTGAGCCCTGAATCAGGACGGTCCCCCCAAACCCTAAACCATGAGTCCGATATGTTTTTGGCGAAGTCGTCCATACTGTAATTTGTTTCGACGTAATGGCGGGCATTTGCGCCAAGGACATCTCTGTTGCCGCGATCGGATACGATTGCAGCGACGGCCGCTGCCATTTCCGCGGCGTCAAACCCAACCAAGCTGCCGGTTTTTCCGTCGATGACATAATCCTCTGGCCCGCCGCAGTGTGTCGACACGACGGGGACTCCGCTGGCCATTGCCTGGATGCCTGCCATATTGAGGCCTTCCTGTAGCGATGGAATTACAAAAACATCCAGCGATTGATAAAATTCTGGTAGCTCGTCTGCATTGAGCCAACCCGACCAGGAGACGTGTTCTGCGAGATCCAGTCTTTCAATTTCTCTAGTGAGCTGAGCGGAGGGTGACCCCGTTAGCTGAAGGGAAACGTTTTGTTTTTGATCTAGAAGCACCTTAAGTGCGGAAAACAATAGGGACAGATTCTTTCGGCCGTCCTCGGGACGACCTGCGAAGCCGATTACGCCTTGTTCTGGTGGCATTGCTGGGGGATGAAACCGTATAACATCCACGGGGATAGGGGTTTTTGAGATTTTCTTATCATCAAGTCCAACGGCCACCATACTATTTCGCGTATATTCGCTGACCGCCATGAAATGGCCATCCGCCATCAAAATATTTTTTTCCATTACGCGGAGGATTGGAGAAAGAATGGTCTGATCGAATAACCGCCTTGGTAACGGCATAGATTGCCGACGATCAATACGATCTTCAATCATTGTGCCGGCACACCAGACTAAATGCGGCATGCCCAATTTCGCGATCATATTTGCCGTCAGCACGGTGCCCGTGACAACAATGTGCCTGTCATATTCTGAAATCACATCCTGCCAACGTTTTGACGACAGGTAATAGGGAAACTCCAATTCGGGGAACCGGCATCCGATCGAAAGACAAGGCACATCACCAAAACATATGCCCTCACGGACCATTGGACGTCTGGCAGAGAGGATTTTCCAACTAGGCACTACAAGATCGGGGTAATCACTGAGTGTTGCAAAATGCGCAACCGTTACCGCATGGCCAAGGGACCGAAGATGTTGGATCAGAATGCGGGCCTTGTCAGGCACGCCCCCGGTCAGCGGCGGCAGGGTTATGATCAATACGGATTGTGCTGTCATTACCCTCCTTTTGAGCAGTCTGGAGGCCGCAGTGTCAACATGTTGTGGTGTGGAAAAGCTTGGCCCGGCGCGTTGCTGTGCCGTAATACCAATGCTAAACCACGGACATGTCGGAGATATCTTTACAGGACGCTAAATCTTTTCATAGCGTGGTCGCTGAGAACGCGGCCAAGTGGCCTGATCGGACTTATGTCCATTGTATTGATCAGGACAAATCGCTCAGCTATGGCGCCCTTTACAGCGTATCCAATCGCATCGCCCGTTTTCTCCAGGATAGAAAGCTTGGTGCGAATGATCGTGTTCTTTTGCTCGCGGAAAACTCGGTTGAGAACCTTGCAATATTCGTGAGCGTATTACGGTATGGCGCCACGCTCGCGACTGTTCACGTTGAAATGAACCAGGCGCATCTGTCTGAGATTATTCAGGCCATCGCGCCAAAAATCGTTCTTTTTCAGGAAGGGCTCGGTCTTGAGAAATTGCGAGACAATGCGCAGGGCGATTGGTTTGCTCTCGGAGAATGGTCAGAAAGAGCTGAAGCAGCGACAGGGTTTTTTGCTGATCTTGAGCAGCTTTCCGATGCCGACAATGTCGAAAGTATCGCTGCACCCGATGATCACGGAGTCATCTTTTATACGTCTGGGACAGTGGCGAAACCTAAAGGTGTCATTCAGACGCATGCAACTGCGTATTATAATTATGACGCCACCGCCGACTATTTACAGCTTGCGCCAGGGGATACGGTTTTTGACTGCCGGTCCTATAGCTGGCTTTCCGCGCAGCACATGAGCCTCGGCGCACCGCTTGTCGCCGGTGCTACCTGTGTAATGGCAAAGCACTTTTCTCAAAGCCGATATTTTGAATGGCTCAAGACATCGCAAGCAAATGTTGGATTCGTCGTGCCGACGATTGTCAATATGCTGATCAACCGCCCGCAGGAAATTCACGGAAGCGACCTTCCGCATTTGCGGTTTTTGACGTCGAGTTCTGCGCCTTTGTTGGATGAACAGTGGCGTCAATTTGAAGAACTCTACGGAATTACGCTCGCTCAGAGCTGTGGCTCCAGTGAAGGCGGGAATACAGCAGCACATCGAGGCGCCGACCGAAAATTTGGAACGATCGGTCCAGCCCAAAAATATCAGGACATTCGTATTGTTGATGGTGACGGGAAACGACTGCCTCAGGGCGAAACCGGTGAAATCATTATTGGGGGCGGAAAACAACAGGCCTTCGGTTATTTGATGTCGGACGGGACCATCGATCGTTTACCAGACGATGGTCACCATTCTGGTGACCTTGGGTTTTTTGATGAAGATGGTCATTTGCACATAACCGGCCGGGTTAAAGAACTGATCATTCGTGGCGGTATGAATATCGCACCGCTGGAAATTGATGCGGTATTGATCGATCACGAGGCGGTTGCCGAAGCAGGAACAATCGGCGTTCCTCACCCGATTTATGGCGAGGAGGTTGTTGCCTATATTGCCTGCAAACAGGAAAACAGGGCCTCTGAAGATGAAATCGCGACTCACTGTTTGGGAAGATTGCCCGAAGCGAAGACGCCAAAGGCGGTGTATATACTGGATGAGTTGCCCAAGAACCCCCGCGGAAAGCTGGATCGAACGGCGCTTGCGCAGCATTATAAGGACCATTACGCTGATAAAGTTGATTGGACCGCTTAGGTAGAGACCTCCGCAGTTGATCGCATACACTGAAAAAGACAGAGGTGTATTATGACAGATATCCCGATTATCGATTTTCAGAACTTCGAAAACGGCAGTGACGACCAGCGCCGTAAGGTTGCCGCCGAGCTTGATTGGGCGGCCTCGGAAGTCGGCTTTATGTATGTCAAAAACCTGGGGATCGATCCGCAAATCTTGAAGAACGCATTTGCGTCGAGCAAAGCGTATTTTGCGCTAACGGAGGAAATAAAGAGCACCCATGATTATGATCAGGTCATTAATCACGGCTATCAGGCTCCCGAGGAGCAGAGGCTGGATTCATCCGAAGCGCCCGATCTCAAAGAAACCTTCACAATGCGGGATGTTCATAAGAATGAGAACAACCCGGAAATGTGGCCTTCAGAGGAATTTTTGGAGACGGCCAAGGCGACTTTTGATGAATTTTTACGAGGCGGCAATATCGTTATGGAAGCGTTCGCGCTCGCGCTTGATCTGCCGATTAACTTCTTCCGTGAACGCCACGTCGGCGATAACACAGCGCTTCGCTATCTCCATTATCCAATCGTGACAAAAGAGCTGACCGAGGAGCAACTCGGCTGCGGTGCGCACACTGATTTTGGCACAATCACCTTGTTATTCCAGGATAACGTCGGCGGGTTGCAGGTGCAGGGGCGAGATGGTGTCTGGCGGGATGCGATATACATCCCCGATACCATCGTCATAAATACTGCCGATCTCGTCGCGACCTGGACAAATGATCGTTACTGTTCAACACCGCATCGGGTAAAACCAATGATCAGCGACAAGGACAGATATTCCATCGCATTCTTCATTGATCCCGATCAGGCGACGCCTGTCAGCACCATTCCGAGCTGTATCACTGAAGACAATCCGAAAAAATATCCCGATACCACCGCAGGTGCGTATGTTGCGCAACGCATTGCGGACAGCAATAAGCTGACGAATTGAATTAAACGTTTTCGACGGCGCCAAAACCGCCGGCTTGAACCATTTTATCGATCTCATCATGGATCATTTTGGTGAGTTCAATGACAGCTGGCGTCGGAGTGCGATCCGCACGATGAACAAGTGTTCGAGTAATCGATAGACCTTCAAGGGGCACCGCCTGAAAGCGCCCATTATCGACATCCGGCGTGATTGAGGAGTAGGGGAGAACGCCATACCCTAGCCCGCGCTCCACAAAATCCTTCACGACATCTACATTGGCAACTTCATGGGTGACATCGAAAGTGACGCCCGCTTCAACTGCCATGCGATCGAGCTTCACCCGGCTGCCCGCCGGTCGGGGCAATAATATGAGCGGGAGACCAGAAAGGTTTTCGACCGTGCAATTGGGCGTCGGCATGTTTGCCTTCTGTGTGCCGACCAAAAATTCCTGCTCTGTCACGAGAGGTTCAAGTATGAGGCTGGAACGCGGTTCGGGGTCCACCATAACCGCCAGATCAATATCGCCAGTATCAATACCTTCGAGCAGGAGATAGGGAACTCCTTCAACAAAGCGAAGCCGGACGTTGGGATATTCCTGTGCAAAGCGCGCAGCGAGCACACCATAAAGAATACGGCTGGTGGTTGATGTCGTCCCTATTACGGCCTCGCCTGATGGTAGGGCGGCCTGCGCCATGACCTCGGTTCGGGCCTCTTCCAGCTCCGCCATGATCCGTTTCGTGCGTGCTAGCAAAAGAGAACCGGAAGGTGTAACATCTATGCCGCGCGGGTGGCGTTTGAACAGATCAACGCCCAGTTCATTCTCCAGCGACAATGTGTGACGGCTCAAGGCGGATTGCGCGACTCTCAGCCGCGCCGAGGCTTCACTAAAACTGCCGCACTCTGCAATTGCGGCGAAATATCTCAATTGGCGAAGGTCCAACGCAAAAATCCAATGCTGGGGCGTGAATTAAGCCCTTAAAAGCGCTTCGGTATCTCAAAACGGCATAACTATAATACCGAGACGGTATTTGTATCAAGCGACCAGAATTCGGTACGTTGCAGCCGGTCGTGGCTAGGGGCTGCGACGGTTCTGCACCTTGAATTCTCACAGGGAGATAAATTTTATGGCAGATTCTACCGCCACAGCCGTTGACGCAGGTTCAAACGTCGGCGCCCGCATGACCTACGAGGACATGCGCGAATGGATCGTGGAGGCCGAAAAACTCGGTGAACTCCGCGTTGTTAAAGGAGCCAGCTGGGAAGAAGATATCGGTCTTGCCGCCGAGGTTGTCCAGCATGACGAAAATGCTCCTTGCATCATCTTTGATGACGTACCCGGGTGTCCACCAGGTTTCCGCATGCTCATCAACTTTTTTGCCGGTAAGCGCAAATGCATGACGATGGGCTTTTCACCGGAATGGAACAAGCTTGAGCTCACTGACGGTGTGCATCAGCACATGAAATCCGTTGAGTCGATCCCTCACAAGATCGTTGAGACCGGCGCAGTGTTCGAGAATATTCTTGAAGGGGACGATATTGATATCGAGAAGTTCCCCGCCCCGATGTGGCATGATAAGGACGGCGGTCGTTATATCGGCACCGGGTCTTACAATGTCACACGCGATCCCGATACCGGTTGGATCAACCTCGGCACCTATCGCGTAATGATCCAAAGCAAAAATGAAGTTGGATTCTATATCTCGCCGGGTAAACACGGCAGGATCCATCGCGACAAGTACGAAGCCAACGGCGAAGCAATGCCTGCTTGTATTGTTTTGGGTGGCGATCCCATGGGCTTCCTGATGGGTTGTACTGAATTGCCTCCAGGTGAATGCGAATATGACATTCTCGGTGGTTATCGGGGCCATGCAACCGAATGTGTGGAAGGCAAGCATACCGGTCTGCCGTTCCCGGCCAATGCCGAAGTTGTGATTGAAGGATTCGTTCAACCTGACAACCGCCGCATCGAAGGACCTTTTGGTGAGTGGACTGGATATTACGGTTCTGACGTTCGACCAGAGCCCATCCTGGATATTAAGGCGATCTATCACCGGAACGACCCGATTATTCTGGGATGTCCTCCACTGCGTCCGCCGGATGAGCTGGCACGTTATCGCGCTGTCACACGTTCAGCTGCTCTCAAGGAGAATATTGAGCGCGCTGGTGTACCGGATATTACCGGTGTTTGGGCCCATGAATGTGGCACCGCCCGTATGCTCCTTGGTATTTCGATCAAGCAGCGTTATCCCGGTCATGCTATGCAGACCGGTCACGTTGCCGCGATGTGCCACACAGGTGCTTATGCAGGTAAATATGTCATCGTCGTAGATGATGATATCGATGTTACCAATCTTGAAGAGCTGATGTGGGCGGCGATTACCCGCTCCGATCCGGCAACGTCGATTGATATCATTCATAATTGCTGGTCAACGCCTCTTGATCCGCGCATTCCGCCGGAAGAGAAGGCCAAAGGCAATCTGACCAATAGCCGCGCTATCATTGATGCGTGCCGGCCATTCCACTGGAAGGAAGATTTCCCTGCAGTGAATTCGCCGGAGCCTGCTGTCATGAAACAGGCCTATGAACAGTGGGGTCACCTCTGTGACCCGGTAACCCCTGAGAATCAGGTTGTTACGAAGAAGTAAAATCAATTTTAAAGCGTAATTGATGAACGGCCATCGCGCATAGCGCGATGGCCTTTTTCTATTCGACATTCCAAATCGGACTCTAAAGTTTCGATGACTTGACCTATGCGCACGCTTACTTAAATTGTTTGATAAGTTGTTAAGAATAATTATCATTTGCAATTGGAATGCGAATGATAACTATTCGCATTGTGAAGTGTTAGAAGATTAAGGGATGAAACCAGAGTCTGATAAAGATCGGGATCGTACCGTTAGCGAAGTGCCGACGGTTTCGAGCCGCGATCTTTTGAACGGCGGACACAGGATAAATATCGAGCATGATGGCGAGATTTATCAGATCAATGTTACTCGCCGTGGAAAACTCATACTCATAAAGTAACAATCCCTTAACCTTAAAAACGACCTTAAATCCAAGGCAAGCCAGCCAAAAGCCAGTCAGCCGCATATACTGGGTTTGTGTATTAACTAGTAGAGGGGACTGATTGATGAAGTTTGGAACAGTTGGGATGGCATCTCTGGCCGCTTTAGCGTGCGCGGTGCCTGTTTTGAGTGGTCCGGCACTAGCACAAAGCTCTGTGTTAGAACGACTTGCCGCCATGGAAAAACGAATCAAATATTTGGAAAGCCGCGTTGCTTCCTAGGATAAGGTGATCGTTGAAAAAGACCGGCAGCTAGGTCAGATGAAGAAGGCCCAGGAATCAACCAGTTCAGGTTGGCTCAACAATGTTACGATTTCTGGCGCCGTTGAACTCGAAACTTCATACAACAGCCCGTACACTGGGGACTCTACCAGCGATGCAACCGTGGCCACTGCTGAAATTGGTATAGAGGCTCAAGTGCATGATTGGGTAAGTGCACAAATTACCCTTCTTCATGAGGAAGATGACACTAGCCTGGAAGTGGTCTCGGCATCCTTTACAATCGGTCCACCGGAAGGAAACTGGTCGCTTACGGCTGGTCAAATCGTTGTACCGTTTGGTGCATACGAATCAAACATGATTTCGGACCCTCTTACACTTGAGGTAGGTGAAGCCAAGGAAACCGCTATCCAGTTATCGTTCAACAATGGCGGATTCTCGGGTTCGGTATATGCCTTTAACGGCGCCAACAAGGACGGTGGAGACAACCACATTGATAACTTCGGTGCATCCATTGGCTACGCCATGGAGTCCGAAAATAACTCCTTCGCCTTCGGCTTGGGTTATATCAATGACATTGGTGACTCAGATAATTTACAAAGCACAGTGAGTACGACGCTTGGAAGCGCGAATATTAGCGACCATGTTGGTGGCTGGGCTGCAAATGCATCTGTCACATTTGGACCATTTGCTCTGATTGGTGAGTACCTTTCCGCTTTCGATAACTTTGAAGCAAATGAAGTGGTGTTCAACGGTAGAGGTGCGGAACCAAGCGCGTGGCATGTTGAAGCGGCTTACAACTTCAATGTTGGCGGAAAAGACGCCACTTTTGCTGTTTCGTATCAGGGAACTGATGAAGCGCTTGCGCTTGAGCAACCTGAACAGCGCATTATGGTCGGTCTTTCCGTCGGTCTCTTCGAAAATGTCGGATTGGCATTCGAATGGGCTCACGACGAAGACTATAGTGTTGCAGATGGTGGAACCGGCAATACCGCAAACACAGTCACCGGCCAGATCGCCGTTGGATTTTAATTTGAGAGGATAAAGGGAAAACAGTTATGAGATTTTTCATAGCCATTGCGGCGGCAGTCGTTCTGACGTCCACAGCTTACGCCGGACATCACGAGAAAAAGGCCGTCATTGAGCAATACACTAAGATAGCGCATGCGATGTATTCGGATTCGCTAACCACGGCGAAAAGGCTCCAAAGTATTGTAAATCGCCTTATCGCGCAGCCCACTGAAGCTAATCTTGCGGCAGCACGCACAGCTTGGCTTGCTGCACGTGTTCCTTACCAGCAAACGGAAGTTTACCGTTTCGGAAACGCGATTGTTGATGACTGGGAAGGAAAGGTAAATGCCTGGCCGTTGGATGAAGGTTTGATTGATTACGTCGCCGCAAGTTATGGCGCGGAATCTGAGGAGAACCCTTTCTATCGGGCAAATGTCATTGCCAATAAATCGATTAAGATCTCAGGCAAGACCGTTGATACGTCGCGGATTACCAAAGCATTGATTTCCAAGACGTTGCACGAAGTGAATGAGGTCGAGTCCAACGTTGCTACAGGATATCACGCGATCGAATTCTTGTTGTGGGGACAGGACCTTAATGGAAATGGTCCGGGCGCCGGCAATCGGCCAGCTTCCGACTTCGACCCGAAAAACTGTTCCTGGGGCAATTGTGATCGCCGCGCAGCATATCTAAAGGCTGCTTCCGATCTGTTGGTCGATGATCTGGTTTGGATGACAAATCAATGGGCACCTAATGGCAAGGCGACTGTTGGCCTCGTCAAAGGTGATGTCAAAAAGGGGCTTTCCACGATCCTCACCGGGATGGGCAGTCTTTCATATGGCGAACTCGCTGGTGAGCGCATGAAGCTCGGGTTGATGCTTAAAGATCCAGAAGAAGAGCATGATTGCTTTAGCGATAACACGCACAATTCGCACTACTATGATGCGTTGGGAATTCGCAATATCTATCTTGGTGAATACCGTCGTATCGATGGAAGCGTTGTTAAGGGCCCGAGCCTGTCGAGTTTGGTTGCCAAGACCAGCAAAGGTGTCGATCAGGAATTACGGAGTAAACTCGACGCCACGATGTCTGCTATGGGTAAACTCGTCAAAGCTGCTGAAGCTGGCGAAGCTTATGACCAGATGATTGGCCCAAATAACAAGGCAGGTAATGCAAGGGTTCAAGCTGCAGTAGACGCTTTGACCTCGCAGACCAAATCTATCGAAAAAGCGGTTGCTGCCTTGGGTCTGAGCCGCATCAAATTCGAGGGATCAGATTCTCTCGATAATCCGTCAGCCGTGTTCCAGTAAGAACAGGCTGGATTAAACCTCTGTACTACCTTGTTGGGCGGTCGGAACATACTGGTATTCTTCCAGATATGTTCCGCCGCCCTCATTGTTTCGTTATCTCACTCCAAGGCCTTCGCATCAGACAAAAAAGTCGTGATGCCAACCGGCGACTTCTCTCTCGCTGAGAAGTACGAGTTCTTTTCCGCCGGTGCTGCGACGTCGCGGAAAAAAATAAATTCAAATTCGTTTTCGCAAAACTCGGCAAACATGAAGTTTAGTCGGGAGCTGGATTTCAAAGTTGGAAATAGCTTCTTCAGGCGGATTTGGGTAACCGCACCAGCATCGACACAGGCGGCTGACGGGCTTGGCCCGCTCTTTAACGCACGTTCCTGTCAAAGGTGTCATCTGAAGGATGGTCGCGGACATCCACCGGCCGCGAAATGGCCCGAAGATAACGCGGTCTCTATGCTCATCAGATTAAGTATTCCGCCGCAAAACAAGGAAAATGTTATGGCGGTCGCTAGCGGTCGCCGCACAGTTATCGGTGATCCCGTTTATGGTGGGCAGCTTCAAGACCGTTCTATCATCAATGTTCCAGCCGAAGGAAATTTCAAGATCGACTACCGCGAAAAAAAGGTTGAGTTGAATGGAGGGGAAATCGCTTACCTTAGACGGCCTACCTATTCAATTTTTAACCTCGGTTACGGTAGTCTCCATCCTCAAATTATGATGTCGCCGCGTGTCGCGCCGCCGATGATTGGTCTCGGGTTTTTGGAAGCGATCGCCGAGAAAGATATCCTTGCCCAGGAAGATCCAGACGACAAAGACGGTGATGGTATTTCCGGTAAAGCCAACCGGGTTTGGAGTCCAAAGTTGAAGCGCGTTGCGCTGGGCCGATTTGGCTGGAAGGCCGGTATAGCCACCATGGAAGATCAGGTGTCAGCAGCATTTTTGGGAGATATCGGTATTTCGACACCGCTATTTCCCAAAGGTAGGGGCGAATGTACCGATGCCCAAAAAGAATGTGTCAGGGCGCCAACAGGAAACAGCCCACGATATGCCAATCTCGAAGTGGATCAGCAGATCGTCGATCTGGTTACTTTTTATTCTCGTAACCTTGCCGTACCTGCGCGAAGGAATTTCAGAAACAAATCAGTCCTGGCCGGGAAGAAGCATTTTTACAAAGCAGGTTGTATTGCCTGTCATCGCCCAAAGTACATTACTCCGCGAAATATTCCCGGTATGCCGGAACAATCCCGACAGCTGATTTGGCCCTATACGGATTTGCTATTGCATGACATGGGCGATGGTCTCGCAGACAATCGCCCGGAAGGGCATGCCAACGGAAGAGAGTGGCGGACACCTCCTCTCTGGGGAATAGGGCTGACAAAAACGGTCAATAAGCACACGTTTTTTCTTCACGATGGAAGAGCGCGGAGTCTTCTGGAAGCAATTCTGTGGCATGGTGGTGAGGCTGAAAGCGCCAAGCAGAAAGTTATTAAAATGCAACCGGAGGAACGAAAAAACCTGATCCGATTCTTGGAGTCGCTATGAAATGAATTCTAGAACCCGAATTAAAAGAATTGAATCCTGGCTGATTAATTTCTTTTCATGCCTGTTCGTTGTCATTCTGTGTGCGCTTGTTATTGTCGGCGTACAGCGAAAACTCAGTGCTGCAGACTCACCAAATTTCGCAACAGTAAATTTAAAATTGGCACAATCCCATATTCTTCCACGGTATAAACGTCTGCAGACAAATGCTGCTCAATTCGAAGACGCTATAGTTAAACTTTGCAACGCCGCGGCGCCGCGCGACCCTTCGGCATCTCAGGCAGCATTCCATCAGTTGATGGATGGTTGGATGGCGATCGAGCATATTCGACATGGCCCGGTGGAACTTTTGATGCGGAATTTCCGTATTCACTTCTGGCCTGATAAAGGAGCACGCGGCGCACGACAGATTCGTCTGCTCCACCAACGGCGTGATCAATCTGGATTGAAAAAGGATGCCTTTACTTCCGCCAGCGTGGCGGTTCAGGGTCTACCCGCCGCGGAACGGTTACTTTTCAGCAAGTCATATTCCAAGACGATTATCGATGCGAAGGAAAAAAATTACACATGCCAACTTTTGCAAGCGATTGCTCAAAACATCAATGACATCTCCAAAGAGTTATTAGCGAGCTGGTCGCCGGGGTCTAATTCATACCAGGCCGTGATTCAGAATGCCGGAAAGCCAGGAAATAAATTTTCCAAACCTAAGGACGCAACCGCGGATTACGTAAAAGCAATGCATACGACGTTGAAGGTTTTGACCGATTTGAAACTGGATCGCGTTCTTGGAAAAACCATTGAGAAGGTCAAACCCAAGCGTGCGGAGTCGTGGAGAAGCAAGAGATCGCTCAGAAACATTATTTTTAACCTGAAAGCGCTCCAGGCAATGTATGAGGGTGAAAAAGGGCTCGGTTTGAAGCACCTGATCGAGAGCAAACATCCCGACCTTTCCCGGCTGTTGTCTCGCGCTTTCAAAAAGACACTGGAAACCGCGCAAAGTATTCAACAACCGCTTACCGACGCTGTGACAATGCCTAAGCCGCGTTCCAAAGTCTTGCGCCTTGCGAAAGAAATGCGGGCACTGAAAGTGCTGGTAAGTGGCAAGCTTGCGCCGGCGATCGGCACGCCGCTCGGATTTAATGCCCTTGATGGGGACTAGGTTTGCTGTTTAGCCGCCGCCGAGCGCTTCAATTATTATCGGGTACAGTGGCAGGTGGCATAATGCCACTTTCATCACCGATAGCAGGCGATGACGACGTAGCGTTTCTTTCCGCAAATGCAGACCGCCAGAAACAGTTCCATGCTGCAGGATTAACGCCCGCTGGGAACATTGCGTTCGAGATGAGAATTCCGCAGCGTGGCCACGGAGTTGCGACGCATCCTTCGGGTAGAGAAGCTGTAATTTTTGCTCGTCGGCCGGGGAATTTCGCTTTCGTATTCGATTGCAAACTTGGCCATAAAATTAGATTTCTTCAGAGCCCGACAGGCAGCCATTTTTATGGTCACGGGGTATACTCAAAAGACGGTCGGCATCTATTCTCAACCGAAAACAACTACGGGGACGGCCGTGGGTTCATTGGTGTTTGGGATACGCAGCGCGGTTATCAACGGATGGGTAGGTGGGCAAGCGGGGGCATCGGTCCACATGAGCTGGTACTGTCGCAAGATGGCAAACAACTTATTGTCGCGAATGGGGGCCTTCGAACGCATCCGGAGACCGGTCGCCAAAAACTCAATATTCCGACGATGCAGCCGTCGCTGACATTTCTGGACATCAAGAATGGGACCATCGCCGCCAGCTACAAGTTTGAGCAATCTCGTCTTCGTTTCTTGAGTATCCGTCATTTGGCCGTAAATAAGTCCGGCGATGTCTGCATTGCCATGCAGGACCAGGGACCGAGACACGACTTGGTGCCTCTAGTTGCATTGTTTCGTCGGGGTTCGAATCGCCTGCAATTACTCGCTGCGCCGGAAGCCACAACTCTACGCTTCAAAGGGTATGCAGGTGCGACAAAAATGGATGAATCCGGTCGGTTTGTTGCGATGTCGGCGCCTCGGGGAGACCGAATTGCATTCTGGGATGCCAAAGACGGTAAATTTCTGACGGAAACCAGGTTGGTAGACGGGTGCGGGGTAGCAGGGACAGGGGTAGAGGGTGAGTTTGTTGCGACGAGTGGTACTGGAAAAGTTATAAAAATCGAGAACCTTACCGGTCCCACTCTAAAAATTAATTCGGAACAAACATCCAACCGGTTTTGGGACAATCACCTAACACGTTTGTAGCGCATCTTTGCAAAATCCGCCCTGAGAGAAGCCCGAAACAGGCCGTTTCTGTGTGCGCCTATTGTCTTTCGGTAGCTAATCTGACCTCGGCCAATTTTTTTTAACCTAAATGGCTTTATTTGTTTGACAAGTTGTTAAGAATAATTATCATTTGCAATTGGAATGCGAATGAGAATGATTCGCATTCATCGGGAGTTTAGGCTCTCGATACCCGTCAGTTTTGTTCACGATGGGAACATGCTGGCTTACACCTCTGTACCTTCATGGGCGGTGGCAAATTCTGGTTTTCCTCCCGAAATTACCCACCGCCCATTTTTTTTCTTAAAATTGAGAATTTGTCCGGCGGTCCGTCCTTTACGGTCCGGTGACATCCTAGCTCAACTATTTCAAATTCGGATTCAAATTTAGGTTTTGAATAGGCGTTACTGCGGCTGGCCCCCACCGCACAAACACGATACAACATTCCCTAAATAATCAATTAGGGACGGCTAGATGAGCGATTCCACGGCTAAAGCTGAAATTGCGGATACGGGAGCCAATGCGGCCTGCGCGTTGGAATATGTCGACCTACGGGATTGGCTGGATGAGGTCGAAAAACGCGGCGATCTGAAAGTCGTAACCGGCGCAAGTTGGGAAAAGGATATCGGCCAGGTTGTTGAGGTTATGTGCCACGATGAGGGTACGCCCAGCATTGTGTTTGATGAGGTGCAAGGCTGCCCTAAAGGGTTCCGCCTCCTGATCAATTGGTTCACCGGCACACGCAAGAACCTGACATTGGGTTTTCCGTCCAATCTCAACAAGTTGGAACTCAGCCAGTCCTATCACCAGCACACACGCAATCTAGATCCGATCCAGCATGAGATCATCGAAGACGGACCGATTTTTGAGAATATCATTGAAGGTGACGATATTGATGTCACCAAATTCCCCTCGCCACTATGGAATCCGGCGGATGGTGGGCGCTATATCGGCACCGGATGTTTTAACATCACCCGCGACCCCGATACCGGCTGGATTAATTGCGGAACCTATCGTGTCATGGTGCATGATGAAAAACGCGTTGGGCTTTATATCTCGCCCGGCAAACATGGCCGTATCCATCGTGATAAATACATGGCGAAGGGCGAGCCAATGCCAGTCTGCATCGTCGTTGGCAGCGACCCGTTATCATTCCTGACATCCTCCACAGAGGCGCCGGAAGGCATGTGCGAGCTGGATATGATGGGTGCATACCGGGGCGAGGCGATCAAATGCGTGATCGGCAAGCATACTGGCCTGCCATTTCCCGCCAATTCCGAGATTGTCATCGAAGGGTTCATTCATCCCGGCAATACAGCGCCCGAAGGACCGTTTGGTGAGTGGCTTGGCTATCAGGGCGGGCAGATGGAGGCAGAACCCTGGGTCGATATTTCCGCCATCTATCATCGCAACGATCCGATCATGCTTGGTGCGGCTCATATCCGCATGCCATATGAGTATGCGCGCTATCGGGCAATCAGCCGGTCTGCTGTTCTCAAGGAAAACATCGCGCGCGCCGGTGTTCCCGATGTCGACAATGTCTGGGCTCATGAGGTCGGTGGATCGCGACTGTTCCTGGCGATTGGTATCAAGCAGCGTTATCCGGGCCACGCGACACAGGCCGGCCATATTGCGGCCACCTGTCATGCAGGTGCCTATCTAGGCCGAATTGTTGTGGTGGTTGATGAGGATGTAGACGTTACGAGCCTCGATGAGGTGATATGGGCGGTCTGCACGCGCTGCGATCCGGCCAGCGGTATCGATATTATTCACAACATGTGGTCATCGGCGCTTGATCCAGTGATATCTCCTGATGACCGCAAGGCTGGAAAGCTTTATAACAGCCGGGCAATTATCGATGCCTGCCGGCCGTTTCACTGGAAAGATGAGTTTCAGGAAGTAAACGCCCCAACTCCAGAGGCCCGCCGTGAAGCGTGGGACAAGTGGGGGCATCTCAGAGATTGAACCTAATGGTCGCTGCAATCGTGCGGGCGACTCTGAATTTGTTGAAAGAGGAGAAGTAAAAATGGATGGTGGCAGGGAGAATTTTAGCCCGCAAACTGATTTACGTGATTTTCTCGCGGCATGCGAAGAAAACGGCCAGCTTGAGAAAGTAGACGGCGCGCACTGGGACAAGGAAATGGGTGCCGTCGTTGAGGTGCTCTATCGTGAGCGCGTTGAGAAGGCCAAAGCTGTTCTGTTTGATAACATTCCGGGATATCCCGAAGGCTATCGCTGCCTTTATGGCATGCTGGCATCGCCGTTTCGTCTGGCGCTCGCCGTTGGTATGGATACAGAGCTGCGCGACAATCGCTTTGAACTTCTCAAGGCGTATCGCGAGAAGATGTTCAACCATGAACCGATCCCGCCGCGCCATGTCGATGAAGGTCCGGTTATGGAGAACATCATTGAAGGCGATGATATCGACATTGAGAAAACAATTCCCGTGCCGATCCATCATGAGCTGGATGGCGGGCGCTATATCGGAACGGCCTGCGGTGTTATCACCCGCGATCCTGAAAATGGTCGGGTAAACTCCGGTACCTATCGCTGTATGGTGCATGACGGTCAGACACTCGGCGTCATGGCGTCGAACGGTAAGCAGGGTAATATCCAGCGGGCCAAATATTTCGCCAAAGGCGAACCTTGCCCGGTAACGGTCGTGGTCGGTGTTGATCCAACCCATTTCCTCGCCGCACGGATGACGATTCCGGATGATGTTGAAGAGTTTGCTTTCCAGGGCGGTCTTGCCGGCAAGCCGATTGATCTGATCACCGGCGATAATGGTCTGCCATTCCCGGCGCACTCGGAAATCGTCATTGAAGGTTATCAATACCCTGACGAGACCCGTCTGGAAGGGCCGTTCGGTGAGTGGACCGGTTACTATGCCGGTGATGCCGAGCAGGACCCGGTTTTCAAAATCACCAAGGTCTATCATCGGAACAACCCGATCCTGACTTGTGCTGCGAGCCAGAAGCCGCCGCATTCACATCTGTTCGAGCGTTGCTTCACCCGTTCGGTGACCTTGCTTGAAGGGCTGCAGAAGGCTGGCGTTCAGGACGTTCGCGGTGTTTGGCATCATGAAGCCGGTTCCGGCCGGACATTCGTGGTGGTTTCCATCAAACAGCGTTTCTATGGTCATGCCACTCAGGCAGGGCTGATGGCATCGCAGCTCAATCCAGCGACCTATTGCGGTCGTTATACGGTTGTGGTCGATGAGGATATCGAAGCGCATAATCTTCATGACGTCGTATGGGCGATGGGCACGCGGTCTGATCCTGAGAAGGACATTATCCATCTCAACCAGTGCCAGTCATCGCGTCTCGATCCGATGCATGGTGAAGACACGCTCTACAATACGCGGGTGGTTATCAACGCCTGCCGGCCGTATGAGCGGATCGAAACCTTCCCGGCAGTTGCCCAGACCTCGCCGGAACTTAATGCGGAAGTTCGCAAGAAGTTCCCGCAGGTATTCGATTACTAGGTTTTAAGGCGTCGGTATTTACGGATATCGATGGGATGAGGAAAAGCCCCGGAGTTTGCTCCGGGGCTTTTTTTACGGTGAACCTGGTTTTAAGGGCTCAAACTTGTTCGGTCCGCAATCCCGCTTTTACAGCATTCTCCCAGGCATTTGGTTCTCTGATTGTATCTGTCTCATCCGTTTCAGCTGTGTCCGCAGTTTCAAATTCAACGTCATCTCCGTCATCACTGCGGTCGAGAGATTTGAATATGTTGGAATTTCGAAACTTCATTAAGTTGGCCATAATAAAGAAATGGGCGACATCCAGTAGAACGATCACGAGGCCAAGTTTTAAGCTCAAAAACTCGATTGCTTCGACATAGGTAACGGGCTTTTCGCCGTACTTTAGTGCGAGAGAAACAAATCCGATATTTATTAGGTAGAAGCCGACCAGTAAGAGGTGGTTGACGGAATCCGCAATCGCTTCATCTCCGTCAAAGGTTTTGACGAGGAAAATTCGGCCATTCAGGTTTAACGTTCGACCGACCCATATGGTCATCATCAAGCTGACTAAAACATATGTCACGTACGTATATATCATCATCATTGTCAGTCCCTTACGCGATATGATAAAAATTACGTTATTAGCTAATCAGCTAACTATTAAGATATATACTCATTAGTTAATTAGTCAATAAGCTAAAAAAATAATATTGTGAACGGTGATTTTTATGAATATGGATAAAATCTTTCAGGCACTATCGTCTGTCGTTAGGCGTAAGATATTGGCTTATTTGTCGGGGGGTAGTTTGACGGCGGGTGACATTTCGGATCGTTTCGATATTTCAAAGCCCTCAGTCTCTAAGCATTTGAGTATATTGGAAAATGCCGAACTGATCGTGAGCGAGAAAAAGGGCCAGTTCGTTTACTATACGCTGGTCGAAGAAAACGTTGTGAATACGCTCAACGGTTTCGTCCAGGAAGTCTGTCCCGTGGCCCGGCCGTTAAAGAAGGAAAGCCGCCAGAAGGCAAAGCGGAACGCAAAACAAACGGCATAAATTCAACCCGCTGGTGGCCGAAACGCCTCTATATCGGAGAAAATACTGGGTAGCGACTATTCGCGGCTGCCACCAATTATCCAAAGAATGCACGACGTACGCGGTATAGTCTCGGCGAGTGGTGTGGCGTCGGTTTCCCGCGCTTCCAATTTCGTAGGACAATTGTTGGCATCGCTTCTCGGCATGCCGCCGGCAGGACAGGATTACCCTGCGATCGTTACATTTTCCAATAGGGGAGACGCCGAGGTTTTGACCCGTCGCTATGGCGACAATCGGCTGGAAACTGTCCAAAAGCAGGGTGTGGGCAAAGAGTCGGTTTATTTGGTTGAAAAGTTTGGGCCGGTTGGCTTGCTTTTAAAGCTCCACGGAAATGAGACTGGTATTCGTTTTGAAATTGTGAGGGTACGCGTATTTGGCATTCCCCTGGCCCGCTGTATTTGGCCCACATTGGATGCTCACGAATGGGTGGAAGAGGATTGGTATCGTTTCTCGGTAGAGATCGGACTGCCGGTTGTTGGGCGAATTGTTCGCTATGAGGGTAGACTTCAAATCGATGAAGAAGCCGCGATTTCGTGAAATCTGTCGGGCATCTTCATAACCGGTGATTTGCGCGATAGAGAGGTTCAACTCAAAAACTTTACTAGACAGTTGGGTGCCTTCTCATCCAGAATCGATGGATCGTTTTGGTCCCCTAACAGGAGAGCGCAATGGAACTTGGCGACATTAATTATTTAGCGATCGTGGTTGCGGCACTAGCGTCGTTTATCTTTGGTTTTGGCTATTACGCGTCGCTTGGCAAGTTCTGGATGGCGGCGACGGGTAAGTCGGAAGAAGAGCTAAAATCCGGCGGCATGGCCCAGCCCATGATCATCACCATCATCTGCCAACTCATCATGTCCTTCTTCCTCGCCGGTATCATGGTGCATGTTGGCGAAGAGCACATCAATCTGCGGGGCGGCCTGATAAACGGATTTTTTGTGTGGGTCGGATTCGCCATGACGGCCACAGCGGTAAACTATGCCTGGCAGCGCGCAAAAGTCTCACTAATGGTCATCGATGGTGGCCACTGGCTTGGTGTATTACTGGTGCAGGGTGCCGTTCTCGGCGTAATGGGTGTTTAAGAGCCTATTTTCGTTTCGTTTACGACAGAGTACAAAATCACGTAGAATGCTTATGAGCCCTTGAGGGATTTTGCGGTGTTCTGCGGAGGAAACTGATCATGGCGACGCAACTTAGCCAGGACGCAAACATTACGGTCACGCCGATCCATCCTGTGATCGGCGCTGAGATTGGCGGTGTGGATTTAAGCCAGGAGCTTGATGCCACGACAGTCGAGGCAATCCGTAATGCCTGGCATGACCACGGCATCCTCCTGTTTCGCGGTCAGGATATCACCGGTGATGAGCAGTTACGATTTGCCGGTTATTTTGGCGATGTGGCGGAACGTCATATTCCGAAAGCCGGTGCCAATACGGCGGAATCCAGTAAGGCGCCGGATTGGACGAACCTGATGATGGTTACCGATAAGAAGGACGAGGAAGGTAATCCCGTTGGCGGGCTCGGTCATGGCGAGATGTGGTTCCATTCGGATAAGTGCTATCACGAGAGCCCACACCGCGCGTCCTTTCTCTATGGCATTGAGATTCCAAATGAGGGTGGGCATACCAAGTTCGCCAGCCTGTATGGTGCCTACAATAAATTGCGGCCTGAGCTGAAGGAGCGGTTTGCCGAGGCACGGGTTATGCAGGGGTATGACTATCGCAATGTCGAACGGCTCGATCTCAATATCGATCTCGATAATATCTTCCATTTCAGCCAGCCGCTTTTCGTCACCAATCCCGGCTCGAAACGTAAGGCGCTGTATGTGTCGCGGCTGAACACAATGTGGATTGAGGGGTTAGAGCGCGATGAAAGCGAAGAGATTCTCGCCGAGCTCTTCGATCTCACTGAAGACCCCGACAACTACTATGAGCATGTCTGGAAACCGGGCGATCTCATGATGTGGGATAATCTCGCCTGTTTGCATGCCCGGACCGATTGGCCGCAGGATCAAACGCGGATGTTGCGCCGCTGTACAACGCTTGGTGTACCGCTCGACTGATTATAAATTTCTTGATCAAAAAAAGGCGGCTGGGATGCCGCCTTTTTTCTATTGTTCATATCCGAAGTTTTAAATAATCCGTCGCCGCCTGATCTGGCTCATCGCGAGCAATGCAATAGCGAAAATGCTGAGGCTGGCTGGCGCAGATATTGTTAGCTCGTCACCGCCGGGTGTACCGCCACCAGGGGACGAGGAACCCAGACCCTCTATGTATGCAGTGGCGTCATAAGCGCCATCGCCAGAATCAGCGATAATGAAAGTCAATGTGTTGCCAGTCGACCCGGCCCCCACGATGCCTTTAAACTCCATTATGGGATTGCCGCCGCCGCTCGTTGGATCAAGGACGCCATCGAGTTCTGTGCCCGGAATACCCGACATATTAGGGTGATCTACGTTCACTGGAAGTCCGGCAAAACCGGCTATGTTGACCCCATTGAGGTATATCCCAAACGCATCGATGAATTCTGTTCCAATGAATTCGGCAAACTCTTCAGTTCCAAAAACGACGTTAAAAAAGACCCGGTCCTGGCCAGCGGCCATGTCGAAAGTCAGATCGAGCTGGGTAACGTCAAAAAGGTCCTTGCCGCCGGTGATTGGGTCAAGAAGAACATCCTGCGGTGCTGTCGCCGAAGTGAAATAATCGGTCGTAAATTAAGCTGATGTATTCGGACCATCGCCATAATCCGATACATTTCCACTGGAGAGAACGATTCCATCGCCAATGCCATATGTTCCGGAGCCATTGGTATAGGTTCCAGATGAAGCAGCTCCGCCGCTCGACTGAAAGGAAAGTGATGAACCTGTGATCGTTATTCCACCGGCACCGCCACTGGTAAGTGCCGCCGCAAGTGAAGCAGCTACGGTGTCTTGCGCTACGACTAATGCCTTTGCGGGCATGGCGTTCGATACGTCGACCAACACCCTTTACGGCACGACTACTGCAGCAGGGTTTCTTGTTTCTATCGATACCGGTACCGCAGCTGCGACGACAATCGGGCAGTATGCCGATGCGGCGATAAGCCGGTTCGTCACAGGACTGGCTTATGATCCCATCACCGATACGCTGTATGGCATGGGAAATGACAATGGTTTCAACAATGATCTGCTGATTACCCTGGACAGGACAACAGGTGCTGGTACGTCAGTTGGGTTTCTCGGCACGCTCGGTTCCATTGCTCTCGCTTATGATTTGACCAGCAACGAGCTGTTCACGATTGATAACAATACCAATCTTTTGCATACAATCGATGGATCTACTGGCGCTATTTTGAATTCCGTGGCCTCGGTGCAAACGCATGGTTTGGCTTCCAGTGCTGTTGTTGCCGAACCCGCCACGTTAGCGGTTTTCGTAATGGCCCTATTGGGGCTCGGTTTTAGCCGCCGTTTCGTCTAATTTAAGCTAAAATTGTCCGTTGGTCATAGGCGCTATGCGCCAGCCATCTGCTGCGTTAGACTTTCTAAAATTTTAAATTCAGAGGTGGCCGATGGATGACGCAAAGGGACCGTCAGAACTAGCGGAAGAAGACGAATTCCAGAGAATGCGCGAGCTGGGTGATTTCATGATCTACCGCTCAGCAATCAACAAGCTCGCGGATGGGGAGTGGTCTACCGAGGCGGCAAAGTTTAGCCTTGGACCACTCAAACCTTCGCTGATGGGCGAAGACCCACGCCTTCCGCCGATGCCTGAAAATCCAACATTGATCGATTTTTTCAAATTACGGTTCGGACCGTCGAAGCAACACCTTTTGCAAAGTGCAGCTTTGGCACAGGAGAACGGATTGTCGGAAAAAATGATCCTTGCGTGTCTGTTACACGATGTATCTGTGATCGCCTTCTTTCGTCCCGATCACGGATATTGGGGTGCGCAAATGCTGGAACCCTATGTCGATGAGGAAGTGTCGTGGGCCATCCGACTGCATCAGGCGTTACGTTTCTTTCCGGATGAATCTGTAGGCTATGAATATCCCGTGGCTTACGCCAAACGGTTCGGTGCGGATTATCAGGTAGAGCCTTACATTCAGCGCGACTACGAATATGCCCGCAATCATAAATGGTATATGTCAGCACGCATGATTTGCCTGAACGACCTTTACGCGTTCGACCCGGATAAGCTCGTTACCATTGACCAGTTCGAGGACATTATTGGGCGGCATTTCAAACAGCCTAAAGAAGGATTGGGAAACGACAGTTCGCCGGCCTCACATATGTGGCGGACGCTGCGCCGCCCGGCGAATGCGTTGTAAGGTGGAGGGCTGAATGGCTGAAGCGCTCAGATACTCTATCGCCTGTAACAGTGGACTGACGGTCTTCCGGGGAAATGGAAAAACCTTTGATGAGTTGGGTCACAGTTTTGAAGACGTAACATTGGAATATATAACCGGCTGCCGAGAAACGCCGGAAATTATGTTCGCAGCCGTGGCATTTGATGGTGGTTACCGTTCCGAGGACGGCGGACTCAGTTGGCAAAAAATACTGGATGGCGATGTCCGGACTTTTACCGTAAATCCACATGATGAAAAAATCGTCTATGCCGGTAGTGGCCCGGTCTGCCTCTATCGCAGTGAAGACAATGGTTGCACGTTCGATGTCGTCGACAGTTTTCTTGATTTGCCGCAGTCAGTGCAAAAC
Source organism: Rhodospirillaceae bacterium (assembly GCA_002720855.1). Taxonomy (GTDB): domain Bacteria; phylum Pseudomonadota; class Alphaproteobacteria; order MPNO01; family UBA2964; genus UBA2964. Next base: position 165,992 of record PBIN01000002.1, read on the forward strand.
CAATGGACCGTTCCGAAACCTTATCTCGGAAAAGTTCCACCGCATGTGAGACATATTTACATTCATCCGGAGCGTCAGGACCTGATCTATGTTCTCTTGGAACATGGTGGCGTTGTACGCAGCCTGGATGGTGGTGCCAGTTGGGAAGATGTAAGCCGCGGTATCGACTATCTCGATATGCATATCATCGAAAATCTGCCGGGCGATTTCGATCGTTATTATGTCTCCTCCGCACGTGGGTTCTTCAGAACTGATGATGGCGGCAAAATGTGGCATCGGGTTGAAGAAGGCATGCCGTACGGGAATACCGAAATGTATAGCTATTCGCATGAATGGCTTTTTTGCGATGGTCCGGATGGACGTCCACGTATGGTTCTTGGCGGCGGCAAGGGATCGCCGGGTGTTTGGAACCGAGAGTCCATAACGCCACATGGCCACATTCTGATCAGCGACAATGAGGGGGAGAGTTGGCGCAATTCCGCTAATCTTCCTATCGATATGCCGTATATGCCGTGGACGTTTGTACCTCATCCTGAAAATCGGGAGGTCTTGTTTTGCGGCATGGGTGACGGTGCGCGGGGCTTTGGAATGGCTCCCGATCATCGGGGAAACGGCGCTTTCTATCGTTCAGACGATCACGGCGAGAGCTGGGACTGCGTTATGCCTGATGCACCATCCATCCTTACCTGCTGGATTGCACCGGTTTAAGGGGCAAACGAAGATCGGAGTTGCGCAGCCCAGACTCCATTGATGTTTGCGATTACCCATAGGGAACGAAACTGCCCCATGGAAGAACCGTTCGCACGGTAACGGGTAAAACGCACATCGAGATGAACCTTATTGTCCTCGGCAGCGATAACATCGACCGAGTCGAGGTCGCTATGATGCCAGCCGTCTCCGGCGCGATCGTGAAAATCAGAAAGGTATGTGTCGGAATTTTCCCAGATTTTCATCTGCCCACTCGAAAGGCGGTAGTGAGGAAAATGAAGCGTTGCCGCAAGCGATATTTCGTCACCAGCATTTAAGGCAGCGAAATGCGCCTCCATGACCTCTCGGGCTTTTGCTATGGCAGTGCTGGTCATGATCAATTCTAATTAATCGAAACGTACCAGCCGCCATTGACGTGCAACGTCTGGCCTGTCGTGTAACGTGATTGCGGGCCGCACAGAAAACGTACAGTTTCCGAAAATTCTTCCGGCGTGCCCTCACGTCCCATTGGAATGGGTTTTGACTGGAAATGCGGTGATATCGCGCCGGGGCGTGCAATTCTGCCGGGGGCAACACAATTCACGGTAATGCTCTGCTCTGCCAGTTCCACGGCGAGAGCACCGGTCAGCCCGGCAAGCCCCATCTTGGCAGCAACGTCCACCGCGCGATTGGGATTGCCGGTGTGAGCGGAAGAGGCGCCGATATTGATGATCACGCCGCGTTCATGTTTGGCAAGATGCGGAATGGACGCCTTTATGCAGAGGAATGCGCTGTCGAGTTTGGTCGCCATAAAATGACGCCATTCGTCATAGGTGATTTCCGTTACCGGGCCGCTTGAAGGCGGGCCGACATTGTTGATCAGGATATCGAGCCTGCCGAATTCTGCGACCGCAGTATCGACCATATTCTGTACCTGGTCTTCATCTGTTACGTCAGCCAGACAAGCGATAGCACGGCCGCCGGAGTCTTCAATTTCTTTGACAATTTCCGCGGCCTTATCCGCCGAGGTGCGTGCGTTGATAACGACCTTCGCACCAGCATTTGCAAGCGTCTTTGCAATGGTGCTGCCAATGTTGCCGGTGCTGCCTGTGATGATCGCAGCCATTCCTTCAAGTTCATTTTCGTTGGGCATGTTTGATCTGTTGGTGAACAATCGTTGGCGTCATATTTTCATATGTCTATGAGACTGTCTATTTGGTGTCGGAACTCGAATCGTCGTGCGATTGCCTGGGTCGCTTTTCTGATGCACTCTGCCGATTGGGTCATGAATTTTTCATGAGCTGCATTAGTAAGTCGGCCATTCACCGACCGTAGTAGGGCATAAAACACAGTGTGATGCAGGAGATTTTGAACAAACACTGGACTATCGCGTTCCTGCTGATTGGGCCACTGGCGTATTTTTCAGTTTACGCGCTCTGGATTCCGATCGTGCTGACAGTTTTATTTAACCTTTCGCGTATCAAAGAGGCCTTCTGGTCTGACAACACCGGGCTTCTAAAGAGATGTTGGCCATACTTTTTGTTGCCTGTTTTTGGTGCTTTATCAGCTAGTTGGGCACTTGTGCCATCGGATGCTCTTTCTACTGCCGCAAAGCTCGCTGTGTATATTCTTGTTGCCATTTTGGTTGGCCTTCTAATTCGCAAACTTACTGGGGAAGAAAATCGCAAGATCATCTATTGGACGGCAGCTGGTTTGTTAATCGCATTCCCGGTTGCAGTTGTCGATATTGCACTGGCGGGAAAAATTTCCAGCCTCTACAAGTCCTACGAATTTAACCCCAACATGTATAGCCGTGGCACCGCGATAACCGCTTTCTTGGTTATACCAGTTGCTATGGGCCTGTTCCGACATACACGGCCGATCTTTGGTGTTTTGTTTGTCGCGATTTGTCTTGCAATGATTTCCGGCCTTTATATGGAGGCGGCTAAACTCGCGATAATTCTGGGCGCTGGAGTATTTCTTCTCATTAGATGGACGAAAAAATTATTCTGGCCGGTGGTTGCTGTCCCTATGTTAATTGCTTTTGTTTTTCCGGCCTTCTTCGCTGTACCGCTAACAGAAGAACAAAGATGCCGTTTACATTACACGATGGATTCGGCGCATCACCGGATAATGATTTATCAGTTCGGGACCCATAAAATTCTTGAAAAACCAATCTTGGGGTGGGGTCTCGATTCTTCCCGCTCAATTCCAGGTGGGGCGGATCGATCAAATTGGATAAATTGCATACGTCCCGACGGTCAGCCGACTCAATTGAATATAGGCGGCAATATGCCGCTGCATCCTCATAATGCCGCAATCCAAATTTGGCTCGAACTTGGTTTAGTGGGTAGTTTGATATTGAGCGGTTCAGTACTGCTTTTGGTTGGCCGTTTTAAAAGAGATTTCGTCGACAATGAAGGTCAAGCCGTTGTCGCTGCGTCATTTTGTGCCGCATGTTTGATCTATAATGTTAGCTTTGGACTATGGCAAAGCTGGCTCATGTTTTCGATGATATTGCTGGGAGGTATTGTGATGACGCTTCAGCGATCGGACGGTTCTCGCAAAAGCGGATAGATGTCACTTGGAAATTTGGGTCGTAAGATTTCACGGGAGGTTGGCAAGGGGATTAGAAAGGCCCTGGCACCAAAAGGAGTGCGCGAATTACCGCCGGACTGGCCGGAAGACTTTTCTGAATTCACCAAGGATTTGTGGCGGCAATGTAATGGCGATACTATCGTTGGAAGGGCTCACGTAAAGCTGTTGATGAGGACATCGCAGAAAATGGCATTCGTATTTTCTGGTCGAGGATTGATGAGAAAGCTGCCCTTGCTGTGAAGCAGGGTTAGCGATGCTCCGCGTGTGCCAACGGATGCAGAGCTCAAATGGGTGCGGGACGCTTATCGCAACCCGGAAACGACCAAACTCGCGACAGATATAGGAGGTTTGGGATTACTGGTTCTTGTCGCCGGAATAAGCGTACATATCGACCAGTTCGATAATATTGCCGTCCGGGTCGGGGAAATAGACGCTGCGGCCGGTGACAACGGCTTTGCCGGTACGTTCTTCTTCCAGGATGATTTCAACACCCTTGTTTTTTAGCTCCTGGACATAATCATCCAGCTTGTCGGCATCGACGTGAAACGCATGATGCGCGTCGCGTTGATGAACCGGTGCGATTGTTGTTTCGGTTTTCATCAGAACGATGCAATCGCCAGCAGAGTCGAGAAACACCATGCCGCGGTCATGATTGGCGTTCAGGAGCCGTAATCCAAGGACATCCGTATAAAACTCCGTGCTTTTGACGGAGTCGGTCACGGCAATAGTGAAATGGCAAACGCCTTTGGTCTCAATCATTTCAAACTCCCAACCGGCGAAATCGTTGGCGCAAGTTTAAGGACGAGGGAGGTGGGTGTCTATTGGTAGAGATTTTACGGCTGTATACCGAAAAAATTGACGGCCCAAATTAACCCTCTTTTTTTGTTCTCCTACTTGTTAACCCTATTGGTAGAAATAGCTTTTTACATTTCACGTCCATAGGGTAGAGTTTAGAGAAAGCCGATCCTTTGGTAATGTTGGCTGGTTAGGTGGCTTGGTTGGATTGGTGTGGAGTAGGGGACTGTTGGGGATTTGAGCTTGGACTTCATCTGTACAGTGAAGAGATTTTTATCAGCAGTGATATTCATTGGTGCACTTGGTATCAATGGAACCTCTTCCGCTGCAATAATTACCTACAATTTTACTGGGACAGTTTTTTATTCTGATGGTATTTTTTCAACTGATGCTCCAGTTGGCGCAACAATTTCAGGTACTTATACCGTTAATACCTCCATCCCGGACTCTAACCCTGGCGATCTTAACGTTGGAGAATATCAGGACGTAACGACATCCCTATCATTTACAGTTGGGGGTGCAACGGGGTTTACACCAGGGGTCAATATTATTGTCCCAAATCCAAACCATTCAACAACGATTGGAAACAATCTTACATCGCTGTCACTTCCGGGCCCGTTTGATGGATATGCCAGTACGGGATTTGCCCAAGTTAATCATACCGGTGGGATAGCCGGAACGGGTTTTAGGTTGGCGATGTTTCTGGTGGGACGGACGGAATATTTGCCAACAACGCCGGTTCAGGAAATCTGACAGTCAATGTGAGCGGAACGGTTACCGGCGGTGGTGGCGCTGGCGATCAGGGTATCGATACAAATACCGGCAGCGGCGGGATAACCATCATCAATTTGAATTCGGGCGCGGATATCAGCGCAGTGTCAGGAAACGCCATTGTTAATGATGATGGCAATTCAACGGTAAATGCCAACGCGGGCAGCAGCGTCAACGGTGGCATCAGTCTCGGCGGTGGTGATGATAATCTGATCGTCGATGGTGCCGATTTCTCGAATGTCGGCCTTATCGATCTCGGTGCGGGAACAGATGGCATTATCGTTCGCAACGTCACGGCATCATTTGTCGGATCAGATTTTACAAATACCGAAGGTTTTAAATTGGAGAGCGGTATGATCTCGCTGAGCGGCACGGCGACAACCAATGTCACGGTCACTGGCGGGTCATTGAGTGCTGGCAGCTCGCCGGGTTCCCTGAATATTGTTGGTAATCTCGACCTTGGGATCGGCGGTAAGACTTTGGTCGAGCTTGGCGGATTGCTGGCTGGAAGCAATTACGATCAGATCGATGTTGAAGATAATTTGAGTACGGGGCCGGTCGAAGGTATCGCGTCTTTGGCCGATGGTACGATCTTCGATATCGACTGGTTTGGCGGATTTACCGCGAACCTTGGAGATATGTTCGATATTCTGGTAGCGGACACAATCAACGTTAGCGATATCAATAATGTCGTGTTTGATTTCTCCGATGCCGCACTTGGGTCGGGTTTGGTCTGGGAATTCTCTATCGTCAATGATGGCGGGCACGACACGTTGCGGCTTGAGGTGGCAGCGGATTCGGGCCCAGTGCCTGAGCCGGGAACAATCCTGATTATGCTTGGCGGGCTTAGGGGGTTTCGGCTGCTCCGAAAACGGCATCAAAAAAGAAAAGCCGCCTGATTAAACCCGCTACTCTTCCCATTCGGGAATGAGGGGATCGCCTGCGCCTGATGGTGGGCTATCCATATCCAGAATGCTGTCATCGTGCTCAGGTTCATTGAGTTGCTGTAGCAGGGAAAGCCGGTCGCCAAGTTCCCATGCATGGCTGATGAGATCAGCGCGGACGATAAAGATGCCGACACCGACATATTGAACCTGCCGTCCATATGGTTCGACACCAAATATTTCGCCCTCTTGTGTCCCGCGATAGGTAACGCAGGCAGCGATCTTTTGCTCCTCGGCTACCATGTCTTCGACCGAGTTATGAAAATCGGGAAAAATATCGTGTAGCTGCTGAATATAGGTCACCAGCCCATCGATTCCCTTGGTCTGGGTACCCAACGCACCGTGAAAAGTAACGTCTTCCGTAATGATTTCCTCGGCGATATCGAACTGCCGTTCGTTCCAGAACTCGTGATAGAAGCGGTTTACCAAAAGCCGGTTGGCTTCGATTTGTTGCTCAGACATTTCTTAAAACTGTGCCCCCGAAACGCTGCCCTTAATCACGGTTTGTCCGCGTTGCGGATTGGTTTATCATGAAAGTGAGGTGTACGGCCAATAGCATGGCCGGTTTTATCCGGAGGAAGCCATGGATAGTGGACTGGAACAAACCCGGGAACTGCCCGGTGAAATAACGATCAAGACCGATACCCGCGATATTCTGGCGCGTGAAACCAAATATCAGATTGAAAACGGATTCCATGACTGGACGATCGTCGATGTTGATGCGCATCACTCGGAGATGAGTTCATGGCGTGAGGTGATCGAGTATCTCGATGATCCCATCCTGAAACACTACGCTCAGGAATTCCAGTCGCGTACCGGCGGCTCGCCCGGTCTCTCAAACGCGATGCCAGGGCTACGCTATCAGGATGCCGGTGGGCGGGTTCCGCATCAGCAAAAGATTGCAGAAGAGGTGGATGACGATAGCGTCCATCGCGATGTCACTTTGATCCGCCGGTCCCTGGACGCCATGGGGCTGGATCATCAGATACTGTTTCCCGGCAATCTGTTACAGCTTGGGACCCATCCGCAGCCGCGGGTCGAGGCACATCTCGCGCTGGCCTACAACCGTTGGGTTTGTGAACGCATCCTGCCCGAAGACGACCGTGTTAAAACACTGCTTTATCTGCCGATTTCCGAACCCGATATGTGTCTCAAGATCATCAGGGAGTTTGGGGATAATCCAAATGTTTCCGGCTTTATGATTACAGCTGTCCGCTATAAGCCGGTCCATCACAATCAGTATATTCCGATTTACCGCGAGTTGGAGGAGAGGGGACTACCGCTCGCCTTCCATGCCGGGCTGACGTGGGGTGACGATTGGATGAAGCAGCTTGATCTGTTTATTTCCATGCATTCGATCTCGTTTGTGCTGTGCAATATCGTTCACATGACGAACTGGGTCATCCACGGAATGCAGGAGCGTTTTCCAAAACTCGATGTAATCTGGATTGAATCTGGCCTCGCCTGGTTGGCGTTTATGATGCAGCGTCTGGATTCTGAATATCTGATGCGCCCCTCGGAAGCACCACTGCTCAAAAAGCTGCCGAGCGAATATATGGCCGATATGTATTACACCTGTCAGCCTATCGAGACATCGAACATGGCGCTAACCGAGGAGACCTTTAAGGCCGTAAAAGCGAAAACCCAGTTGCTTTATGCATCCGATTGGCCGCATTGGGATTTCAATCCGCCGAGCACGATTTATGACCTGCCCTTCCTCGATGAGCAGGCGAAGCGTAATATACTGGGAGAAAATGCTGTCCGGTTATTTGGTATCGATACCAAATAGGAACGGTCAGCGCAGAGGAGAAAGAAGAAATGGCGGAGTTGTATGTTGGCCGCGAGGATGAATTTGAGGATCGCGGCCGCAAAGTAATTGCCCACGGGACTTTGGAAATAGGGGTGTTTTTTGTCGATGGCGGGTTCTATGCCTACGAAAATAAATGTGTGCATCAGGGTGGTCCTGTTTGCCAAGGGCGGGTTTTAAACCGGGTCGTAGAAATGATCGCTGATGACAAAACCAGCCAGGGATTGGCATGGTCGGAGGATGACGTCCACATCGTGTGCCCGTGGCACGGTTATGAGTTCAATCTCAAAACCGGAATTCATCCTGGATACAAAAGTGCGCGGCTGCGCCCGTTCGACGTAAAGGTCAGGGACGGGGACGTCTATGTCGTCACCTGAGGACATTACCCAACCGGCAGAGGCGGCATTCGAAGCCGCGCTTAAAGCTTTAAATGAGGGCGAAACGGAAAATATTCCGCCCGAAACAGTCCAGAAATTATTGACTGCAGGGGCCAAGCTTTATTGCCGCAAGCTCACCGAGGAAGACGATTACTTCCCGCCATTTCGTCCTGAAGATGTTGTAACGGCTACCGAAGCCGTTGTCGCGATTGCAGAAATGATGCGCTCGGCTGATCTCAACACTTTCGATCTCGCCATGTGGATGTCGCGGCCGCATTCGGAGTAATACGAAGCTCTCACAGGCTTGTTTAGCGGCATGTTTTCCGTATGATCCCGCCATCGCCTGGAAATATAAAATTTGAAGGATTGGACATGTCCAGCTCTGCTGCAGAGGCCGCCGGTTCAGGACCCAAACCCAAGAAATGGGCCAAGTTTAATTGGGAAGACCCGCTATTATTTGAGAACCAGCTGACGGAAGAAGAAAAGCTTGTACGAGATTCTGCGCGTCAGTATGCACAAGACAAGCTTATGCCGCGCATTCTCGAAGCGAATCGCAACGAGACGTTCGAGCGTGAAATCATGAATGAGATGGGCGAACTCGGTCTACTGGGTTCGACACTTGATACGAAATATGGCTGTGCTGGCGTCAACTATGTTTGCTATGGGCTCGTCGCGCGCGAAATCGAGCGAGTAGACTCGTCCTATCGTTCCACACTATCCGTGCAGAGCAGCTTGGTGATGTGGCCAATCTATGCCTACGGCACCGAAGAACAGCGCCAAAAATACTTGCCCAAGCTGGCGACCGGCGAGTATGTCGGCTGCTTTGGCCTGACGGAGCCTGATCACGGCTCTGACCCCGGCAGCATGATCACGCGTGCAAAATCGGTTGATGGCGGATATGTGGTCAAAGGGGCGAAGATGTGGATTTCCAACGCGCCAATTGCCGATGTGTTTGTCGTCTGGGCGAAAGATGATGACGGAACTATTGGCGGCTTTATTCTTGAAAAAGGCATGAAAGGCCTCAGCGCGCCCAAGATTGAAGGCAAGTTCTCACTCCGTGCGTCGCTGACCGGCGAAGTTGTAATGGATGACGTATTTGTTCCGGAAGAAAACCGGCTTCCCGGCGCGCGCGGCCTTGGCGGTCCATTCGGTTGCCTAAATAATGCACGCTATGGCATCGCCTGGGGTGTTTTGGGTGCAGCTGAGTTCTGCTGGCATGGCGCGCGCGATTACACAATGGAACGCACGCAGTTCGGTCGTCCGCTGGCAGCGAACCAGCTGGTTCAGAAAAAGCTTGCCGACATGCAGACCGAAATTACCGTCGCGCTTGAATCCTGTCTGCGTCTCGGTCGTCTGATGGATGATGGTGATTGCGCACCGGAAGCAATTTCTCTGATGAAACGCCATTGCACCGGTAAGGCACTTGATATCGCCCGCATATCCCGCGATATGCACGGCGGAAACGGTATCGTCGACGAATATCACATCATTCGTCATGCAATGAATCTGGAAACTGTTGTTACCTATGAGGGTACGCACGATATACACGCGCTGATCCTCGGACGGGCGCAAACCGGTATACAGGCATTTACATAGGATACCCCCTGACCACCCTTCATCCCCTCCTGACCACCCAATGCGAATATCCTAGGGGTGGTTCGGGACGGCGCGAAGGGTAAGCAAAGAACGAAATTCGAATGACAGCACCACTTTCCCATATCCGTGTTCTTGATATGAGCCGGATTCTTGCTGGCCCATGGGCAGCGCAAACTCTGGCTGATCTTGGCGCCGAGGTTATCAAGATTGAACGACCCGGTACTGGCGATGACACGCGGACCTGGGGACCTCCATTCATTCAGGACACGGAAGGAAATGAGACGCAGGAGTCAGCTTATTTTCTGTCAACGAACCGCGGAAAAAAATCCGTGGCTCTCGATATCTCCAAACCCGAAGGTCAGGAGGTCCTCCGTAAGCTCGCGGCTAAATCGGATATTCTGATTGAGAACTACAAAGTCGGTGGTCTGGCGGGATATGGATTGGGTTATGAAGATCTCAAGAAAATCAATCCGGGTTTAATCTATTGTTCGATCACGGGTTTTGGTCAGACCGGGCCCTTTAGCTCGCGCGCAGGTTACGACTTTCTCATTCAGGCGATGGGCGGAATCATGAGTGTTACCGGTGAAGCAGATGGCAAGCCCGGTGCAGGTCCACAGAAGATCGGCATTGCCCTGACAGATGTCCTGACCGGCCTCTATACCAATATTGCCGCACTCAGCGCGCTTGCCCGACGGGAAAAGACCGGCGAAGGCTGTCATATCGATATGGCGTTGCTGGATGTCACCACGGCAACGATGGCTAATCAGGCGCTGAACTATCTCGTCACAGGCAACTCACCGACGCGCATGGGAAATGCGCACCCCAATATCGTTCCATACGAAGCTTTTGAAGCTTCTGACATGTATTTGATCGTAGCGGTTGGCAACGATGGACAGTTCACCCGGTTTGTCGAAGCTGCCGGTCAACCTGATCTTGCAACTGACGAACGCTTTGCCACCAATGCTGCACGCGTTGAAAACCGTGATGTTCTGATCCCGATCATCAAAGACTTCATGAAGCAAAAAACCGGTCAGGAGTGGATCGATGATCTGGAGAAAGTCGGTGTACCTTGCGGACCGTTAAACAATATGGAGCAGGTATTTGCGCATCCGCAAGTGCAGGCACGCGGCATGCAGATGGAACTTGATCACCCGCTCGCGGGGACCGTTCCTCAGGTCGCCAGTCCGATAAAAATCACCGGTGAAGAATTTGAGTATCAGGGCGCACCGCCGACACTAGGCCAGCATTCAGAGCATGTACTTGGTGAGGTGTTGGACATGTCAGAGGATGAAATAACTGCGCTGCGCGACAGCGGAGTTTTGGGCAAATAGTTCAAAATCACCACTTAATTCCCGTATCTTCGCCGCCCGTTATTTTGAATTTGTTGACCCAATTTAATTCGGCGTTTTAACCCGGTTTTAACCCCGATCTAGTGGTATAGCGCATCCGCAATACTTGCGAATATCAGGTACGGCTATGGACGGTAGTACAGTCGCGCAGAGCCCTCAGCTTTCAGCGACCGAAATCTCGAAAGAAGAACTTGATCGCCGTCTTGAAGCCGCCGACGACAAGATCAAAAGGCTTGCCCAAAACTATAATATGGTCGCCGCTGACCTTTTTCAGGAAGAACTGAAGAAATTTCAGGAAATGGCAACTGCGGAAGCCAATGAAGAAACAAGAGCTGCCGCAATAAAATCCGTATTTACGGTGACCCATGACATGCGGGGATTGTCCGAAACTTTTGGCTACCCGCTCCTTGGTCAAATCTCATCAGCCTGCGCAGATTTTATTGATTCCCGGGAAGGCCCGGTTTCCGTTACCGAGCTGGAAGTCATTCGTCTTCACCTGAGTTCGCTTATTGTCGTTGCAAAGCAGAATATGAAAGGCGATGGCGGGGAAGCCGGACGAATGCTCAATGAGCAGCTGGTCGCCGCTGTGAAAGCGATGAATAAGTAAAACACTCACCAAACTTGCGCACTCCCCGGCACGCTTTTAAACTTTGCGTTGCAATTGTTGTGGTCAGGGAGGAGCCATGTTTTTGCGCAATGCCTGGTATGTTGCGGCCTTCATTGGTGAGGTCGGCCGTGAACCCATGGCGAGAACCCTTCTCAACGATAAAGTCGTTTTGTTCCGAACAGAAAGCGGGACCCCCGTCGCTTTGGAAGACCGCTGTTGTCATAGGGCGCTGCCATTATCGATGGGCCAATGCGTTGGCGATAATTTGCAATGCGGATATCACGGACTGCAGTTTGATAGTTCCGGCCAATGTGTTGAGGTGCCCGGTCAGGTCAGAATACCGCCCGATGCATCAGTGCGCTCTTATCCACTGGTGGAACGGTGGAACTGGATTTGGATTTGGATGGGCGATCCGACACAAGCTGATGAGTCGCAAATTCCCAACTGGTTCTGGGCAGATGATCCTGATTGGGCATGCATTCAGGGGTGTGGTGGAACCCCCCTTTATGTCAAATGCAATTATGAACTCATCACCGACAATCTTCAGGATGTTTCGCATCTAACTTACGTACATAGCTCTTCAATTGGCGCTTCTTCCGTTGCTGAAACACCACCAAAAACAGTTCGGTCCGAGAGGGAGGTGACGGCGTCGCGCTGGGTTCCGGACCGCGAACCCGCGCCATTCTATAAAAATGCTGGTGGTTTTGAAGGGAATGTCGATCGCTGGCTGATCAGCACCACTATTCTGCCGGCTTTTACTGTCAATGACGCCGGGAGCGTTGAAGTAGGGACCGATTCTCGCGAAGGGCACCGTGATCAAGGGGTTGAGATGCGCGTGCTGAATGCACCAACGCCGGAAACGGAAACGACCACGCATTATTTTTATCAGCATGCGCGGGCCTTTGAGGTCGAAAATGCCGAGTGGGATGAAGTCTACAAAACACAGTTCACGGAAGTATTTCTCGAAGACAAAGTGATACTCGAAGCGCAACAGGAAAGCATGAGCCGGAATCCGGACCGGCCGATGATTGATATTAATGATGATGCACCATGCATTGCGGTGCGGAACGCCCTTCGTGCAGCGATCGCTGCTGAGCAATTAGCGAAATAATAGTTCACCGTCGACCGACGAGACTGACACCCAAGGGCTGGGGTTTAGAATGATCGGATTTCCAATTGCAGGGCACTTTCTTGACACAAATCGCCGTCCCCTAGATTATTCGTACACAAACGAATATTTATCAGGCATGCCGTACGGATGACGTCAAAAGAAGGGTATATTTTAGAGACTCAGGCGGGGCACCTGCTCCGCCGGGCCCATCAGCGCCATTCTGCAATTTTCCAGGAAAATATCGGTGAATCACAGCTAACGCCGCTGCAGTTTGCTGCTCTCGTCAAATTGCGTGACCTAGAAGAAGTTTCGCAAAACCATCTAGGTCGTTTAACGGCGATGGATGCGGCGACGATGCAGGGTGTTATCAAAAGACTGGCGTCGCGTGGTTTAATTGAGCGTCGGCCTGATCCCAATGACAGGCGGCGCCTTATATTGAGTTTGAGCGCAGAGGGGAAAGCCTGTATCGATGCAATTATCCAGAACGGCAGCGGGATCACCGCTCAAACGCTGGCGCCGTTGAGTTCTTCGGAGCAAAAGATTTTTCTGGATTTGCTTACCAAGCTGGCCCAGATGAACGGCAATGGTGATTAGCCTCTTACTAACGAGTTGCGTTTAAGCCCTCAAGCATACTTTCGACAGTGCAGAACTTTTTACGTGGCGATGGTTCAATTGCGGCCTTTTCTTCGAGATCTTTGATTACAAGCCAATCTTCGAATGAAACTGCCTGTAAATCCCGGTCGCAAACGAGCGAATCCATTGCGTTAGGCCCAGGCATGGGATCGCCAGCAAAGTCAGAGATCAGCAAATCCGTCACAGCATAGGAATCGAGGCGGTTGGTTCCTATCGTGCCAGTGGCTCCTCTTTTGACCCAACCCGCCGCATAGACGCCTGGAGAGACTCGACCTTCCTCGTGTTCGACGATACCGCTTCGGTCATTAAAAGGAATGCCTTCAATTGGTTCGGCCCGCGATCCGATACAGGTGATTACCATTTCACAGGGAATGTCGAATGTTTCACCGGTACTTATACAACGACCATTTTCAACTTTGGTCCGTTCCATTCGAATGCCTTCTACCTTGTCGCCGCCGAGAATTTCGGTGGGGGAGGCAAAAAACTCTATATGCACTGTACGGCGTTTCTCACCGGCTTTTGCCTGAGATAATTCTTTAAACGTGTCTACGATACGCGCCCGGACTTTCTTTTCCCGGTCATCCATTTCTTCTGGCATTTCAGCCGGTAGCACCGAGGGGTCGACCACAGTCGTAGCCGCTTCAAGAACACCCATCTCTTTTAGTTCGTTGTTCGTGCAGGCCGCCTCAAGTGGACCGCGACGCGCAAACATATAAATGTTTTTCAGGGACGCAGCCTCAATGGAATCCATCGCATAATCGGCAATGTCGGTTGTCGACATCTCCGCTGGTGTCCGGGACAATACGCGCGCCACGTCGATTGCAACGTTGCCAATTCCGATTACCGCTGCGTTCCCAATTTCTAGATTGGGGCCTAGGTCTTTAAAATCTGGATGGCAGTTGTACCAGCCAACAAAGGCGTTGGAGCCGTATACATTTTCTTTATCTTCTCCAGGGATACCGAGTTTGTTGTCATATGGTGCGCCATACGCAAGGACGACGGCATCGTATATCTGATTAAGTTCGTCGAGACCTACGTCACGTCCAAGTGCTACATTGCCGACATAGCGGACACTTTCGTTTTCGGTGATGCTCTGTGCATATTTCTGATCAACGCGTTTGGTTTTTTGATGATCAGGCGCTACGCCTCCCCTAATCAATCCGAAGGGCGAAGGCAGGCGGTCAATAATATCGACCCTGCACCCCGGCGCTTTCTCAAGAAGTGCCTGCGCTACATACATGCCACCCGGACCTGAGCCGACGATGGCAACACTACGGTTGCTGAACTCACCCATACTTACACCTGAATTCTTATTTAGGCTTTTATACGGTGATGATAGCCGAACCGCGTGCAGAGGGAACCCCTGCCTTTCAATTTTTCACATTAAAAAAAGCCCTAGAAAATTATCTTCCAGGGCTTTTGCATTTTCGAAAATTAAAAGATCAGACGACAGTCCAGGTCTTACCCTTGTGCATAAGGTCATTAACCGGAATGGCCTCTGTATTCTCTTTGATCTCGTCGATCTGACTATAGACCGCTTCATCGTACGCTTGGCCGGGATCGCGAAAAATAACACCCATTGCTACCGGGAAATCAGGCGGTTGCATGCCGGCAAGCATCAAAGCCAACGGCCGATTGGTTTCGTCGTGGACAAGAATGTCGTCCTCGGTGACGCCGTCTTCACCAATGGTGACAACCTCGAGTTCCATTTTTCCAGGAGTCAATCGCAGGCCTTTTTCGCTTTCTTTACCGAAAACGAGGGGCTCACCATGTTTGCAAAGAATTTGGCCGTCCGCCACATTCGCTTTGTCGGTGAATGAGGAATAAACACCATCGTTATAAACGATACAGTTCTGCAAAATTTCGACGAAAGATGCACCTTTGTTTTCTTTCGCCTCCTGAAGCAGGCCCGGCAATACTTTTTGATTTGTATCGACAGATCGTCCAACAAAACGTGCGTTGCAACCAAGTGCAAACACGCACGCTGATACGGGTGAGTCGACAGATCCCGCCGGAGTCGATGGAGAACGGGTCCCGACTTTAGAGGTCGGTGAATATTGACCCTTTGTCAGGCCGTAAATTTCGTTGTTAAAAAGCAGGACTTGAACATCAATGTTACGGCGCAAAACGTGAAGGGTGTGATTGCCACCGATACTGAGCATATCGCCATCACCGCCGATTACCCAAACATCCAGTTCCGGATTGGCAAGTTTAACGCCGGAAGCAACGGCAGGTGCTCGGCCGTGAATTGTGTGAAATCCGTAGGTCGCCATGTAGTAGGGGAAACGTGCCGCACAACCAATACCTGAGACGAACACTGTATTTTTAGGGTCGGCACCCATATTGGCCAGTGAACGCTGTACCGCCTTTACGATGGCGTAGTCTCCACAACCAGGGCACCATCTTACTTCCTGGTCGGACGCAAAGTCATTTGGCTTTAGTGCTTCTGGCGGGCTTTGTACGTTCATTGATTAATCCTCTACCCGGCTTCGGATTTCCTGTTCCAAATCTGCAACCTTGAAGGGTTGTCCTGTAATCTGAGCCAGAGACTCGGCATCTACCAAATACTCAGAGCGCAGCAGAGTTACGAGTTGCCCGTTATTCATCTCAGGAATCAGAATTCGATCAAAGCCGTTCAACAGGTCACCGAGATTTTTGGGCAAGGGCCAGATATAACGAATATGAATATGCGATACATCCAGGCCTGCTTCCTGACACCGCCGTGTTGCCTGCTCAATAGCACCGTATGTTGATCCCCAGCCAACCACCGCAAGTTTCCCGGATGTATTGCCAGAGGCTACGTCTTGATCGGGAATGTCATCGGCAACGTTAAGGACTTTTTGCGCACGGACTTTCGTCATCTTGTGATGGTTGTCAGCATCGTAAGAGATGTTGCCCGAGTCATAATCTTTTTCAATGCCACCGATACGATGCTCAAGACCAGGTGTACCGGGAATGGCCCAGTTTCGGCCCAAAGTCTTTTCATCGCGGAGGTACGGGTGAAATCCTTCTGTCTCAGACGCGAATTCGACCGGAAAAGGTTCAATGTCGTCGGTGTCAGGCAATTTCCAGGGCTCTGCTGCATTGGCCAGAAAACCCTCATTGAGAAACATAACCGGAGTCATGTACTTAGTGGCGATCCGTACGGCCTCGATGGCGCATTCATAACAATCTGAAGCCGTTGATGCAGAAATCACTGGCATCGGGGTGTCACCATTTCGGCCAAACACTGACTGAAAAAGATCAGATTGCTCGGTTTTAGTCGGCATGCCTGTCGACGGCCCGGCACGTTGGAAATTAACGACAACCAGCGGCAATTCCGTCACAACCGCTAACCCCAAGGCTTCAGACTTTAAAGCAACGCCGGGGCCAGAGCTTGAGGTAACGCCAATAGCGCCAGCATATGAAGCGCCAATCGCGGAACAGACGGCTGAAATTTCATCCTCAGCCTGGAAGGTGACGACACCGTACTGTTTGAGATTGCTAAGAGAATGCAACAAAGGCGATGCCGGCGTGATTGGGTAAGATCCAAGGAAAATATTCAGTCCGGCTTTCTGCGCACCAACCAATAGTCCCCAGCAAGTCGTTTCGACTCCCGTTACCGCCCGGTAGATACCTGGTTCTACTTTGGCTTTCGGAACAACATAGGTACTGATTTCGCTAGGCAACTCAGCGGTTTCACCGAAAGCGTGTCCGGCATTGAGAGCGGCAATATTTGCTTCTGCAATGTTTGGCAATTTTCCAAAGCGTTGGTTGAGCCAATCTATTGTGGGCTGCCGATCACGGTTATACATCCAGCACATTAGCCCCAGCGTCCACAGATTTTTAGCTCTTAGGGCCTCTTTCTGTGTCACATCGATGCCTTCAACGGCAGCGAGCGTCAGTTTGGAAATGTCGATTTCAATAAGTCTGTAATCTTCAAGTGTCCCGTCTTCCAGGGGATTTGAGGTATATCCAGCTTTCTCAATATTTCGGTCTGTAAAGGAACCGAGGTTCACAATCACAGTTCCACCCGGAACCAAATCCTTCAAATGAACTTTTAATGCGGCCGGGTTCATCGCAACCAGAACGTCTGGTGCATCACCCGGGGTCTTGATCACGTGAGATGCAAAATTGATCTGGAACGCGGAAACACCATAAGTCGTACCCACCGGAGCACGAATTTCAGCCGGAAAATCCGGGAAAGTAGACAGGTCGTTTCCCATTAAGGCTGTAGATTGTGTGAACTGAGTACCCGTCAACTGCATTCCATCGCCCGAATCGCCTGCGAAGCGAATGACGACGGAGTCGATGATTTCTCGGCCGCTCTCGTCGGTTTCTTTTAGTTGTGTAGCCATAAGTCCGATTAGGTTACAAGGCGTACAAACGCCCAAACTCGGGTTAAATCAAATGTCTGTAATATCACGACTCTGTAAAAATTATTGTATGTACACGTACAATTCTATTAGCGCCAGTATCGGCTAAGCCAAGAAATTGTCAAGAGTAACGCGCGGAAAATCCGGATGACTGGATTGGCGCTTCGCAAGGCCGATAAAACGATGATTCCGGTCGTTCTATCTTTCTTGACAGAAAACAATGTCTCGCAGATATTTGTATGTACACAAACAAATAATCTAGACGCAGCTCTTTGCAGAGGAGGGCATCATGGCCGACGAAACAAAAAGCAAAAATGAAGAACCCGTCAGATGCGATGCCTGCCCGGTTTTGTGCCGAATTCGTGATGGCAGAACAGGGGCATGTAGTCGATATGGCAATTTTGATGGGAAGCTGGTCCGGATGGATCCCGTCGTCGTTGCTCAAAAGGTCATGGATGAAAATGGCGAGATGATTCCCTTTGCGCAGGCCTCGGAAGACTGGGACGGTGCTGTCATCAGTCAGGCCCCGACGTTCCTGACTGGTATTGGCGCTAAAACGACCTACCCCGACTACAAGCCGGCACCGTTTATTGTGGGGAGCGACCAGGATGGCGTCGATATGGTCACCGTGGTCAGTGAAGGGGTCTTTAGCTATTGCGGTGTGAAAGTAAAGATCGACACCGATGCTTATGTTGGTCCCGAACCGGCGGCAGTCCGGGTCAATGGTGAGCAGGTCGGGCATGTGACCACAGCGGAGTATGGGTCACAAATGCTGGCGATTGGCGGCGTCCGCCATCTGACGGGTGGAAGCAAAAAAGAGGGCAATGTCACCTGTAATACTATGATGCGCCTTTGTAATAAAGAGGCCGTCGAGATGACCATCGACGATGGTGCCGAAATTGTGGTTCAGGCCGGAAAGCCACCGGTCGTCAATGGTATACAGGAAGAACGCATGCGCGTTGGTTGCGGTTCTGCAACAGTTGGTATTTTTGCCCCGCAATGGCACAGCCATGTCGATGAAGTAATTGTTGTCGATGATCACATCACAGCAGTGTTGAGCGAACATCAGGCGGGCAAATTTATCGATATGCCACCCGCGGGAATAAAGGTCCGTGGCCGCCGTTCGACTGCTGGCCGCTATTTCCAGGTAGCTGACCATGGTGCAGGATGGGGGGGTACGGATATTACTGATCCACTCGATATTATTGATAAGATCGACCCCGAAGTGGCCTGGGCCGGCCAGCGCCTGCTGATGGTATCAACAACAGGGCAGGACTCAGCATATTTCGAACTGGACGATGACCTAAAACCCATTGAAAAAGACATGCCCGACGCGGTTAAGGTCGTCGTCGACAGGATTGGTGAAAACTGCGAGCCGGCTTTATGTACCGTAATGTTCATGGGTGGGGCAGGTGGTAGTTTGCGAGCTGGTGTAACGGTAAATCCGGTTTTGCTCACACGGTCGGTGAAAAAGACTCTGACGCAGGTTACTTGCGGCGGTGCGCCCGTGTTTGTTTGGCCGGGTGGCGGCATAACGTTGTTGGTTGATGTGAATGAAATGCCCGACAATTCATTTGGCTATGTGCCAACCCCGGCACTTGTAGCGCCCATCGAATTCACGGTTCGTGCAGATGACTATGAAGAACTCGGCGGTTATATGGATAAGATCAAGACTTTAGAGGAAATTCTCGAAAACGAAAAAGTACGCTCCGTTCCATGGCAGGAAGATCACCCATGGCCTCTTGATGTCGGAAAACAATTGGAACAGGAGCAGGAAAACTGAATGTTTTCGCCGCCGCAAATGGCTCTGTTGCCAGATGGCAAGCGGCTGCACCTAAACCAGGGGCCAATTGATCTAATTGTTCAGGCATTTGGCGAATCCGGCGAGGTTGGCAAATCATATGAACAAGCAATGGGTATATTCCCAGACATCCTGACAGATTTAGTAAAAGAGCTCCTAAGGTTGCGGCAACCGTACGATAAAAATTGGCAACCTGCCGGGTCTGTTGCGGCTTCTATGCAGGAAGCAATTACACCTCACAAGAATAGCTTTGTGACACCGATGGCGGCGGTAGCAGGCGCGGTCGCTGATTACGTTTTGGCGGCTTTGATTAAGGATCGGAAACTCAACAAAGCCTATGTAAATAACGGCGGCGATATCGCTTTTCATTTAACGCCAGGTCAAAGCCTAACCGCGGGTCTCGTTGCTGATTACCATCTTCCCAATATTGATGGGCAATGTGAATTAGACCATGAGATGCCTGTACGTGGGATTGCGACGAGTGGGTGGAAAGGCCGGAGCTTCTCTTTGGGTATCGCGGATTCGGTGACTGTTTTGGCTGAAAACGCCGCAAAAGCGGATGTAGCTGCAACATTGATAGCCAATGCGGTAGATGTTGATGATCCAGCGATTGCACGGGAGCCAGCATCGGCATTGGACCCCGATAGTGACTTGAGAGACAGGCTGGTAACTGTCGGTGTAGATGCATTAACCTCACCGACCATAGATCTGGCACTTGATGAAGGTCAGAAATCTGCAGAGCTGATGGAACAGGCTGGACACATCAAGGCGGCAGTGTTGGTATTGCAGGACAATTTCAGGGTAGTTGGAAGCGCGCCTGCCGGATTTATAGAACAGGCGGCATAAGGAGAACGGAATGGACGATTCAAGAAGTATCTCAGACATCCAGACAACATCGCAGGGTGATTTTGGCGAATTGGTGAAAGTTCGCAAATTCGTCATGCACATTGAAGAAATACTGCATGAATTTGGTCCGCCGGCAGATCCGCCGCAACTCAAAGGGTATATCGCTGCTGTTTGTGCCAACCCTTATGCCGGTCGTTATGTTGATGATTTGATGCCGTTAATGGAGGCGCTCAAGCCACTGGGGACGGCAATGGCACACCGCCTTATCGATGCTCTTGGTGGCGCAGACAATATTGTCGCTTATGGAAAATCGGCAATCGTTGGCGAAAATGGTGAATTGGAGCACGCGGCTCTATGGCATGAGCCCGGTGGATATGGCATGCGCCAATTGATTGCGCCATCCAAAGCGATCGTGCCATCGACGAAAAAGGTTGCCGGACCAGGACGCCCCGTCGATGTACCATTGGCTCACGTGAACGCCGCATATGTTAGAAGTCATTTCGACTGTATCGAATGCTCTATTCCAGATGCGCCACGCGCAGATGAGGTTGTGTGGATACAATCTATGGCGACAGGTGCGCGGATTTATGACCGTGCAGGCGGACTAAAGGATTCTGACATCAAGGGAGAGGATGGACTCAAATGAAGGCCAATATCAGAAAGACCCAGGTAATTGTTGAAACGACCAATAGTGATGTTGGTAAAGCTGTTGATCCACCCACTCGCAAAGCTGCGGCGTTGGCAGTCATCGAGAACCCTTTTGCCGGGCGTTATGAAGAAGATTTATCTGAGTTGATGGACATCGGTGAAGAACTTGGCGGCTATCTTGGCAAGATGTGTGTCGATGCGCTGGGAATTACACCGGAGCAGGCTGAAAGTTATGGCAAGGCCGCGATTGTTGGTGAAAATGGTGAATGGGAACATGCTGCGGCGATCCTTCATCCCAAGCTCGGAGCGCCGCTTCGCAAAGAGGTGGAAAAAGGTGCGGCGCTCGTTCCTTCGGTAAAGAAACTTGGCGGGCAGGGGTGCCGGATCGATGTGCCGCTTGGTCACAAGGATGCGGCATACGTTCGAAGTCATTTCGACGGCATGGAAGTCGGTATTGCTGATGCACCCCGTGCCAATGAAATCCTGGTTGCGATCTCCGTAACAGATTCGGGTCGGCCATTTCCGAGAGTGGGCGGGCTCACGACCGATGAAATGGTTGGTGAAGACGGTCTCCGATAAAGGAGTAGCTCTGCTTGAATTAAAAAGGCGGATTTTTGATCCGCCTTTTTTCTTTGGTTAAGCCAAAATTAACGCCATTCCCATTATCAATAGACTGGAAAAGAGTCTGAAAGCGGTCTGATTGGCCGCGGGGAAGCGAGATATGCGGATAATTCCGGTGATGACCGTTACAGTTTTTGGAACTGTATTGAGCGGTTGTTTTTCGGCGACGTCAGTGATTACCAATCCCGATCAAGTTGTTGTGGAAGCAATATCGGCTAAAGCGGCAGCTGAACATGCGCAGCAGCAATGCGGCGAATACGGCAAGCACGCTCACTATATTCGCGATGGCGGTTCAGCTTACTGGTTTTCCTGCCGTAAGATCGATCCGTTGCCGGTAAAAATTGCGGCAACGAAAACCATGGCGAAAAAAATGGAGCACGTCGAGCCGCCGACCAAAAGAGTCGTAAAAAAACAAAAACGTTCAATAAAAAAAGACAATTTGGCTGATCGAATGAAAAATTCGGGAAGGCCCATTCAGTTGTCAAAAAGAAGCAAACACAATTCAACCGCCAAGCGAATGAAGAATGAAGTTCGCTGGGCAGAAAAGGGCTCTATTTGGGTGCAGGTCGCCGCTAGTAAACGACGCAATGACGCGGCAGAATTTGCGAAACGGGTGATCAAGCGCAATAGAGACCTGATTGGCACCAGATCTTTTACGGTCCAAAAAGCCGAGCTTCGCCATTCTGGGACGATCTATCGGTCGCGGGTAGGTCCATTTAGGAAGCACGCTGCTGCGGCCAAAGTTTGCCAAAAGCTGCGTGCCCGCCGCCAGGATTGTCTGGTAGCAGTCCGTTAAGTTGAGTTCCTAAACCCTTTCCAATGCGACATGGGGCCCTGCTGGTAATTCCAGTTGTATTTGATCGCCGGCTCGCACTGGACCGCTATTTTTGACGACCCCCATCACACCTGATTTTCGGATCAGATTTCCTTCCTCATCTTTGTCCAATACAGCCTGCATCAGCCCGTCTTTGAAGTCGTTGAGTTGACGGCAAGGATTTCGAAGTCCCGTAATTTCGATTTGCGCTTCATTTCCGATTATCAAGACTGTTCCGCGTGGGAGCTCGAGAAGATTAATGCCTTGTGTCGTGATGTTTTCCCCCATTTCGCCGGGTTTTATGTTGTACCCGCTTGCCTTTAGCTCTTCATGAAGTTCCGCATGGATGAGGTGAACCTGCCGTAAATTGGGAACGTCGGGATCTATTTTAATCCGCGCTAAATGCTGCACGGTTTTCCCAAAATGGGCGTCACCCTCAACACCGAGCCCCGCGACAAGTGTGATGCTATCCCGGGTGGGTTTAGAAAAATTGTGTCCCTTGTCACATGCGACTGACAGAACAGAGCCGCTTGAATTTTGATTAGTCATGGGAATTTACTCTACACCTTCTCTGCTTCATCCTTAAAAGCATCCCATTCTCCCTCAACACGTTCCCAGTGTTTGGAATCTTTGGGCTCGCCAATCTGCCCTGGTCTAAATTCTTCTCCCTTTGGCCCTGCCATCGTAAAGACCTCGGTCACATGCGTGTAGTCCATGTAGCCCATGCGGGCGAGGGGTTGGATCTTGACCCAATCGACTTTTCCGTCGGTTAAGGCCGCGTCATTGATATGAATGCCAACCACCTCGCCAATCACGACATGATGGACACCTTTCGCCGAATTGGAGGGTAACGTAATCGTTGAATGATGTTTGCATTCAAGATTTACGGGGCTTTCAGCGACACGCGGGCATTTGACGAAGTTACACGGTGCAGGTGTTAGTCCGCACAATTCAAGTTCGTCAACTTCAGGCGGAACATGTTTTGAAGAGAGGTTTACTTCATTGCGAAGTTCATACGTCGCCATGTTGTATACAAACTCACCGGTATCCTCGGCATTGACGACGGAGTCCTTGCGGCGTGGTTCAGCCCCTTCGCCATCGATTGCGCCTGATCCCGAAAAAAATACAAAGGGCGGGTCGTACGCCAATTGATTGGAGATAGAGAACGGCGCCAGGTTGACGATACCCGCATGGCTCAGCGTGGTGATCCAGCCTATCGGCCGCGGGACCACACAGGCCTTAAACGGATTAAAGGGTAGGCCATGATCGTCGTTTCTGGGTTCATAGAACATAAATGCCTCCCGGCAAAAATTTTGATTTCACGTTGCCGGGAGTATGACACTGGGCGGGGGAGTGGAGAAGGGATAGCCCAAACGAAAACGCCCCGCCTGTAGAGGCGGGGCGCTTTGGGTTGTTTTTTTGATTTATCAGGCGGCTCTAATGTCCTGAAGGAACTGATCGACCTGTGAGCGTAATGCATCACCCTGTTTTGCCAGTTCATCAGCAGCGTTCAGAACCTGTTCAGCGCTGGCACCTGTTTCAGATGCTGCCTGATTGACTTCAACAATATTGCCGGAAACTTCTTGGGTGTCTGATGCGGCTTGCGCAACATTGCCCGCAATCTCGCGAGAGGCTGACCCTTGTTCCTCGACAGCGGCAGTAACGGCGCCAGAGATTTCGCTGATCTGCGAAATGATATCGGAAATACCACCGATTGCCTGGACAGCGTCTCCCGTTGCCTCCTGGATTTCGCCGATTTGACCACCGATTTCCTCGGTCGCTTTACCTGTTTGCGTCGCCAAGGATTTTACCTCGGATGCAACTACGGCGAAGCCCTTGCCAGCGTCACCGGCGCGGGCAGCCTCAATCGTCGCATTCAGTGCCAGCAAATTGGTCTGGCTGGCGATATCATTAATAAGATTAACAACGTCGCCGATCTTTTGCGCGGCATCCGCCAGGCCTTGAACCTTCTGGTTCGTTGCGGCTGCTTCCTGAACGGCTTTCTCGGCAATCGAAGAGCTTTCTTTGACCTGTCGGCTGATTTCGCCAACGGAGGCCGACAGTTCTTCTGCGGCACTGGCAACTGTTTGGATGTTGGTTGTTGCTTCCTCGGACGCCGCCGCAACCGATGATGACCGCTGGCTGGTCTGCTCAGCTGTGGAAGTCATTGCTTCTGCGGAAGCGCGCATTTCAGTTGCGGCGGAGCTCACGGTTTCCAAGGCCGTCTTAACGTTGGTGTCAAAGGCCGAAATAATCTCATCCATTCGCCGGGTGCGTTCCTCCGACGCTTTGGCTGTTGCTTCGCGTTGCTGTATTTCATTGTCGGCGGCTTCTTTTTCCGCAGCGAGACGTTTTTGTTCGTCTTCCTTGGCTTTTTGTTCGAGTTCGCCGCGTTCCTTTTCCAATTGGCGGGCTTTTATCAGGCCAGCCTTGAGGCCTTGAACAGCGAGAAATACCCGTCCTATTTCGTTATTGGTCAGGACCTTGACCTCGACATCGTAGTCTCCTGAAGCAAGCGCTTCGACTTTTTCGAGAATGGTCCGGAGTGGCCGGTTAACGCTCTGCCGCACAATCAAGACAGCGACGATCAGGCCAAAAAGAATACCGCGAACGCCAATTATGCTTATCAAATTGATGGCCTGCTTTTCGTGCTCTTCGGCGACCAGGGCTGCATTTGCGGTAAAGTCTTCGAATTTGAGCAGAAGACCTTCAATCTCGTGGTTTAGACTTTTTACGAGTTTTTCTATTTTTTCTTCTTTCTTATGGGCGGTTTTTAGATCGCCGGCCTTAATAAGGCTGAAGACCGCTTCGGTTTGGTCAAAATAGACTTTATGAGCTTTGTGTATCTTGAGAGTTTGATCGTATGCATTTTG
Source organism: Rhodospirillaceae bacterium (assembly GCA_002720855.1). Classification (GTDB taxonomy): domain Bacteria; phylum Pseudomonadota; class Alphaproteobacteria; order MPNO01; family UBA2964; genus UBA2964. The sequence continues at coordinate 191,225 of PBIN01000002.1, forward strand.
AAAGGCATCGCGTTCCTTTTGAGTATGGCTTGTATCGCGAGCCTTTAGAATAAGTGCTTCCGCATCCTTTAGTTCTTTATTGATTTTCACATCATATTTTTCGAACTGTTTCTTGGATTTTTCGAATGCGACCGCAGCGTGGCTGTCCGTTTTGAGTGTCTCGCCATAACGGAACGCATGTTCCATGCTGATTTCCTGTTCCAGCTGATGGACGGTAATTTGGGATAGCGCATTGGTTACCGGGATATCGCGCTCGGCAATCGCTTCGATTTCCGCGCCAATAATCGAGAATTGCCAATAGCTAACGCCAGCAATCATTCCGGCAATACCAAGGCAGATACCAACAACGCAGTAAAACTTTGCTCCGATACTTAAGTTTCTACGAGACTTTTTTTGAGGTTCCGGTTGGGTGCCATCGTCCGCCAGTTCCGTTTCATGAACATTCACGTTTGTTTCAGACATTAATTCCGCTTTCTCTAAGGTGCCGATAAAGTTTCGCCACGTAGTCCAATTCGTTTGAGAGAACGTTTTATGATTAATGTCTTAAAGGGCCGTAAAAAAACGGCAGTTTTCAGCCGTTTTTTCCATCTGACGCCACCCGTTTCCGACCCTTTTGATACAGTTTAAGCCGATGTGACCCTGATTAGCCTGCTTTCTGCAAAGCTTCCCAGACACGATGGGGGGTGGCGGGGGCATCAAGCTCAGTTATGCCGTGGTCTTCCAACGCATGATATATCGCATTCATCACCGCCGGCATCGATCCACCATTTCCCGCTTCGCCACAGCCTTTGACACCAAGCGGATTGGTGACAGATGGAACGTTGCGCGTTGAGAAATCGATGCTGCAAATGTTATCTGCGCGCGGCATGCAGTAATCCATGTAGGATCCAGTGACCAGCTGGCCATCTTCATCATACACAGTATGCTCAACAAGAATTTGCCCAACACCCTGCATTATGCCTCCCTGAACCTGGCCTTCGACAACCAACGGGTTGATCACGACGCCAAAATCGTCGACCACTACATATTTAACGATATCGATAACGCCTGTTTCCGGTTCCACCTCAACCTCGCAGACATGACAACCGTTTGGATAACTTGAAGGGCTAGAATCATGTACTGCTTTGTTATCGAGACTTTCGGGAACATCGTCGGGTCGCTCACCCCATTCTCGCAGCCGAGCCGCCAAATCGATGACGGTGATCGATTTGTCGGTGCCAACTACCGTAAAATTACCCTCTGCGAACTCGATATCCTCGACGGCAGCCTCCAGAATATGAACCGCCGCCAATTTGCCTTTATCAATAATTTCAGCAGCGCAATCGTAGATTGCGTTGCCTGCGCCAAGAAGCGTTTTTGAGCCCCCCGATCCTGATGCTCCAGGGCTCATCAAATCAGAGTCATTCTGAATTACTTCAATAGAGTCATATGGGACGCCGAGCCTCTCATGGAGAATTTGTGCAAATGGCGTGCGATGGCTGGTGCCCATATCCTTGGCACCCGTTATCAAAGCAACGGTGCCATCGTCTCTGAATCTAATGTCAGCGAGCTCACCGGCGGCGCCGGTATTTTCGAGATAGTTGGTGATGCTTATGCCGCGGAGCTTTCCATTGGCAGCGGACTCTGCCTTGCGGTTATCGAAATCGTTCCAGTCGGCACGTTCGAGGGCGGCATCCATGATCGCTTCGAATTCACCGCAATCGTAAGTTTGTCCATTTGGCGTTGAATAGGGAAAGGCATCCGGCGCTATGAGGTTGCGGCGGCGGAGCTCGACTCGGTCGATTCCCATTTCGCGTGCGGCCTTATCGACCAGCTGTTCCATGATGTATTTGGACTCGGGACGGCCCGCCCCGCGATAGGGGCCGGTCGGTACGGTGTTGGTAAATACGGCTTTCGTTGCGTAGGAAAATGCGGGCGTTTTGTATACGCTGATAATGTTGCGGCATATGACATTGGTCATCGGGGCAGGTCCCATCGCGGTCAGGTAGGCGCCGCAGTTGCCAACCCCAGTCACTTTAAGACCGAGAAAATCACCTTCGGTGTTAAGGGCCAGTTCCGCGTAGATTATGCTGTCACGTCCGTGGTGATCGGAAATAAAGCTCTCCGAACGATCCGCCGTCCACTTGACCGGACGGCCCAGTTTGCGCGCGGCATAGAGAACTGAGATAGGTTCAACAAAGGCAGCACCTTTCATACCAAAGGAGCCGCCGACATCGTTGGATAGGACACGTACCTGCTCAGGGTCGATTTTAAAAATTGCTTTTGACATGGCGGCACGAACACCCGTAACGCCCTGGGTCGGCATATGGATGGTGAACCTGCCACTTTCAGCGTCGAACTCACCGATAACGGAACGGGGCTCCATCGCATTGACGACAATACGGGTGTTGTCGATCCGGACCTTGGTGACGTGAGCGGCTTCAGCGAACGCCTTCTCAACGGCTTCATCGTCGCCGACAAAAAAATCGAGACAGGTATTGCCGGGCGCTTCATCGTGCAGCAAAGGGGCACCGTCTTTCACCGCTTCCTCAGCATCAGTGACGACGGGCAAAAGATCGATGTCAGCGGTTACTGCTTCAGAGGCTTCCTGCGCCTGAGCCGGCGTCTCAGCGACTACGACCGCAATTGGTTCGCCGACATGCCGGACTCGATCAACGGCGAGACCGGTTCGGGGTGGTACGATATAGGGGCTGCCATCGCGGTTCTTGAGTGGCAGGCCACTTGGAATGTTGCCGATGTCGTCGGCCTTCAAATCCGCTCCTGTATAAATCGCAATGACACCGGGCATGGATGACGCAACGGATATATCGACGGAATTGAGTGTGCCGTGCGCAATCTGGCTGCGTACAAATCGTGCATAGACCTGCCCATCGATATTTGTGTCATCGGTATAATTGCCGCCGCCAGTGAGATGGCGCGGATCTTCCGACCGGGTTACCGGTTGCCCAATCCCGAAATTGAGCGGCATTTCGGCTGTGTCTGGCGGCATCGAGTTACTCGACCTCAGGCAGATTATTCGCCGGTGGGGTATTGCGGCTGCGGTGACAGGCGATCTTACCGTCAATGATAACCATACCAACGCCAGGAATATCGCCGAGACCAATAGCCTCGAGCACGGTTTTTCCTGCCGAATGTTGCGGTGCGTCAATAAATATCAGATCAGCGGCGCGACCCACTTCGATCAGACCGCAATCGAGCTCGCGCACGCGGGCGGTATTCCCGGTCCCGAAACAGATTACGGTTTCTGCGGGTACATCGCCGAGCGACGACAACATTGAAATCATGCGGATGATACCAAGCGGCTGGACACCCGAACCGGCCGGGCCGTCAGTACCAAGTATGACACGGCTCTCTTCGCCAAGCTCAAACGCGGTGCGCATCGCATAAAGCGCGGCCTTCTCATTACCGTTATGAACGATTTCGATACCGGCGCTGCAATCCTCACAAAGACAACGGATCTGATCGAGGGGCAGGGCCGTATGCCCGCCATTGATATGTCCGATAATGTCGGCACCCGCTTCGAGGACAATGTCCTTATCGATAAGACCCGAACCCGGTATCGATGGCCCGCCAGTATGGATCGTGCTCTGGATGCCGTACTTGCGTGCCCAGTCCACCATGATTTTGGCTTCGTCGCCGGCCTTGACGCCGCCAAGCCCGATCTCACCGAGAAGCTTAACGCCGGCCTCGGCCATGAATTTGAAATCGTCTTCGACCATATCCTTCTCGAGGATCGGTGCGCCGGCATGCATTTTGACCTGACCGGGATAGGCGCTGAAGGAGCGCTGCGCGGCAATGGCCAGTGCGACGACGCCTTTCGGATCGCGCGGACGACCCGGAAAATGCGCCTCACCTGCCGAAATCATCGTGGTTACGCCGCCATGCATCGAACTGTCGATCCAGTTGACCTGACTTTGACGTGGCGTCCAGTCACCGGCGACAGGGTGGACGTGACTATCGATCAGGCCCGGTGCCAACGCAGCGCCGTTGCCATTCACCGTTGTATTGGCATTTTCAGTATCAAGATCGGATTTCTTGCCGATCGCTATAATCTTGCCGTCTTCGATGACGACCGTATCGGCATCGAGTATCGGCTCTTCCAGAGCGCCGGATAGCATCATTCCGACATTTTTGATAACCAGTTTTTCCGCCATTATGGGCTCTCCCAAATACACCTTCTGCGTTCGATTTTTTGTACCGATATGATTACCCGAGATGAGCGCTTAAGCAAATGGGGTGGGGGAGAAAAATTCGGAAAAGTCAGATTAACGAAGTTTAGCCGCTTTGGAAGAGATATTCCCTACCAGAATGCTATTTCGAGGCCCTCTGGAATATAGAACTCTGAATACCAATATTTACGTCCAAGTGGCTGTCGTTTGGAAGGTACATGTCCCCTTCTTACTGGATCGGTAGCGGGGAGGTGATTTGCGTATGCTTGTCGCGAAGTTCCTGGGTTTTTATCAGCGAACCGGCTCGCCGTTTTATGAATGGTCCGAGAGGCAGCCGATTACGTCGATGTTCGTCTGGGGTATTCTGCTAACCCTTATATTCGGCGTCATCCCTGTTTATCTCTTTAACGGCTCTATCTATATTTTCGGTGTTTATTTCATTCTATTCGCGCTGGTTCCATACGTTCTCGTCTACGTATCGGAAATGCTCTTAAAGCACGATTTTTTTAATTAGAACGTCGGTGATGTCTTCGGTGTCAGTCATCGGGTAGAATTTCTACGAACTTCGTCGGAATCGCGTCGGCCAGCCAAACAACATCATTGCCAATGTAAAATATGTGAAAGAGACCCTTCACTCCGCGGCGGCAGCGTTGTTCTTTTCTGCATTTTCGGAAAGCGCTTCGAGGACCTGATCGGTCATCTGCACATCGCCAAAGTTCAGATAGAGCGCGTTGAGGGCGGCTTCGTGCCCGGCGATGGTTCCGGCGGCGCAGGCATCTTCGACGACAAGCGTGTGATAGTTCATCATCATCGCATCGCGGGCACTGGATTCGACGCAGACATTGGTGGCAACACCGCAAAAGACCAGCGTGTGGATTCCATGCTCGCCGAGAACTTTTTCGATATTAGAGGCGCCGGGAATAAAGGCTGAATAGCGGATTTTATTGACCTTGGGATCGTCCTTGCGGACATCAAGACCTTCCCACAACTGAAAACCCTCTCCATCTTGCGCGAGTTCCTTCTTGCGGATCGCAATCCGCTCATCCGTCATGCGGTCATAATGGGCGGTCCATCCTTTGAACCCTTCCGGGTTGGTGACATTGCGAACCCAAATCACCTTGCCGCCGAACTGACGCATTGCCATCGCCAGCCGATTGACGTTGGGCACGATCGCCTCGGCATACTCACAATAGGACAGCTGGTTTTTTGCCATGTAGAAGTTCTGCATATCGATCACGATCAATGCGGTCGATTTTGGATCGAACTCCGTCAGGCTGTGCGGGCCGCCATCGCGTTTTGTTATTTTCTCGATGTTCTCGGGCAACAGGCATGATGTCGACATGAAATCTTCCTCAAATTATTGATCATTATGTTGGTCAGGCACGCAATGGTGGTAGCGACGCGCTCACATTAACGCTCATGTCCTGACGATTATTTAAATTACTGCGTTCCTACTCAGCAGCCGCTGCGCCGATATTCTGATCGAGCAGTGCGATGACCTCGTCGGTCGATTGCACATCACCGAACTGTAAATAGAACTGGTTTAACGCATTATTATGAAGCTCATCGCTCGGCGCGGCATTTCCATCGGAAATCATCATCGTCCGATAGTTGAGCATCATGGCATCGCGCGCCGTTGATTCACAGCAGGTACAGGTCGCGACACCGGTGATCATCACGGTATCGATGTTGTGTTCCTTGAGAACCGCTTCCAATTTGGACGGGCTGGGCATAAAGGCTGAATAGCGTGTTTTAGGCACGATTTCGTCTTCATCCAGGACCTCAAGGTCTGGCCATAGATCAAATCCGCTGCCGCCAGGAGTCATGCCCTCGACCCGCTGTACGCCGCGTTCAGGTGTTACGCGCTCATAATATGCTGACCAGAATTCCTTGGATTCCGGACCGGAATGCGTCTGGATCCAGATGACCTTGCCACCCGCACGCCGTGTTGCGGTAGCCAGCCGATTAACATTCGGCACAATTTCGCGGGCCACCGGGCATTCCGACGGTTGACCTTCGCCCATGAAATAAATCTGCATATCCACGACGACAAGCGCGGTCGTCGGCCCATCCAAGGACTCGACCGAATGTTCCTTGCCACCACGCTTGATCATGGCTTCAACGTATTCGGGTTTGATAAACGCGTTATGCATTTTCATCTCCTCGCTGTTGTCCAGCTTTCCGCATGCGCCAAAAGAAAAGTATAGCGCTAAATTGGATCAAAGTGTCGGTCTTTTTAAACGCTACCACCGCCGCTGGCGCTGATCACATCCCCGGTCACATAACGCGCCTGATCGGAAATCAGAAAGCGTGCAACATCTGCGATCTCGTTGGGATCGCCAATACGGTCCAGCATTGATTTGTTTGCTGCGTTTTCACGTGCCTGGTTAGTGTATTCGGCAATCATCGGTGTTTCAGTAGCGCCCGGCGCAACTGTATTAACCCGGATATTATGAGGGCCGAGTGAACGCGCAAGCGACCGGTTGAGACCGTAGATTGCTGCCTTCGAGGTTACATAGGCGGGTCCGCCGCGACCGCTGCCACCGCCGACACCGCTGGCCTGGACCGACCCCGAGGAGGTTAGACAAATTGCGCCGCCGCCATTGTCCTTCATCCATTCTCCGGCTGCTTTCGCGATGTGAAACGAGCCAACAACATTGACTTCGAGGACGCGATTGAATTCCTCGCTGGAGACATCTTCCCAATTCAGCGTCGAATGGATGGCAGCAAAATGGCAGACCGCATCAATACGGCCAAATTTGTCTACGGTTTGATTCACGGCATCCCGGCATGCATCGAGCGACGACACATCGACATTGAGTGCGATGTAGTTTTCCTCTGATGCCGCATTGAGGACGCTTTCATGGACGGGTTTAACATCCAGCGCGGTTACTTTGTTGCCGTCTTCAAGCAAGCCCCGCGCGCAGGCAGCGCCGATGCCGCCACCCGTTCCCGTAACCAGTACAACCTGTTCCGCCATAAAAATTCTCCCAGTACATATGTTTCTATTTTGGTGGGCTGCAGACTAACCCAACATTTCTAATACCGCCACTCTTCCCAGCCGATTACCCTCCGAGGGTGAGAGAATTGTTGTCCAATTCGCTGTACAAAGTTTGTGAAAAAATCAATCAAATTATTTTGCATTTGATCCCCAGTCCCGGCCTTGACAGCGGGGTTAGTTTCATATCACATCCGTCGCAACCGGGCCGTCTAATGAAGCCCGGCAACAGGGCCTGCCTTTACGGGTATGCTGGCGAAAAGAGCGGGAGCGGGGAGACTATATAATTTCCTTGATTTCTGACGTGTTTGGCACAGCCAACGGGCGCTCTGTTCGTAAAGTTGGTTTGAGCGTGTAGTGACGATTCTGTATCAGAGTCGGAATATTCGAACGCCAAATTTGGTTTACGAAGTCGATGGGATAAATTTGGCGCGGATTTTTTTATAGGCGAGAATAATGGAAGACATTTCCCTATTAAGTGAAGCAACACAGGCGTTAGGAATTCTGTTCACACCTGAGCGACTAGGGTTCTTGGCCCTGGGCGTTATCATCGGTCTGGTCGTTGGTGTTATTCCCGGACTCGGTGGTTTGGTCGGGTTATCATTATTGTTGCCATTTACATTCGATATGAACGCCTATACCGCGCTGGCATTCCTGATGGGGCTGCAATCGGTAACAGTGACATCGGACACCATTCCGGCTGTTATGTTTGGTGTGCCGGGGACAGTGGGGTCGGCAGCGACGATCCTTGATGGCTACCCAATGTCGCGAAAAGGGCAAGCCGGGCGGGCTTATGGTGCGGCCTTTACCGCTTCAGTGATTGGCGGGCTTTGGGGCGCTCTGCTTCTCGGTGTCAGTATTCCAATTCTGCGTCCTGTTATGCTGCATATTGGCTCACCTGAGCTGCTGTCCTTCTGTGTTTTCGGCCTGTCACTCGCCTCCGTGCTGAGTGGCGGTTCGCTCCTCAAGGGCCTGTGCGGTGCGTGCATCGGTATTCTGATTTCAACTGCAGGCGATGACCCGCAGACAGGGACTCTAAGATGGACATTTGACTCACTTTACTTATGGGACGGCCTGCCCGTTGTGCCTCTTGCGCTCGGACTGTTTGCTATTCCCGAACTCGCCGATCTGGCTATTCAGCAAAAATCAATCGCGGCCGAAGGGCAAAGTACAGAAATTAAAGACAGTCAGCTCGTCGGTGTCGGCGACGTATTCAAGAACATGTGGCTGGTTATGCGCTGCGGTACCATCGGTGCCGGTCTTGGGGCGGTACCGGGGATCGGGGCGTCCGTTGTCGACTGGATAGCCTACGGCCACGCGGCTCGAACAGAGAAAGATGCTGATATCCACTTCGGCAAGGGAGACGTGCGCGGCGTTATCGCGTCCGAAAGCTCGAACAACGCAAAAGAAGGTGGTGCATTGGTGCCCACCATCGCCTTCGGTGTTCCGGGTTCTGCGTCGATGGCACTTATTCTTGGTGCCTTCCTGATCCATGGCTTGGTCCCCGGACCTGATATGGTCACCAAGAAACTGGACGTTACCTATACGATGGTATGGTCTGTTGCTGTCGCCAACATCATCGGCGCCGGTATCTGTTTCACCTTCGCCAATCAGTTGGCCAAACTTGCCCTGATCCGTCCCGGAATTCTGGTGCCGATTGTGCTCGCCGTTGTGTTCGTTGGTGCGTTCCAGGGATCGCGTCAATGGGGCGATATCTGGGCATTGCTCGGCTTCGGTCTGCTTGGTTTCATCATGAAACGCCTGCGCTGGCCGCGTCCTCCGCTTGTTTTAGGCTTCGTGCTTGGCGGGCTGGTTGAACGATATATGTTCATCTCGGTCGAACGATACGGCGCGCAATGGACATACGATATTACTGAGTTCCCGGTCGTCGTTATTATGTTCATCATCACCTTCTATGGCATCATGAGCCCGTATATCCGCGATGCACGACAGCGTCGTAAGGACAAGGCAGCTGGTGTGACGACAACCCAGACATCCACCTTCTCCTACAACAAGCGTGGTCTTGATTGGGACTTTGCGTTCGGTGCGGGGCTCTTTGTTCTCTTTGTGATTGAATTGTCAATCGCATCGACCTGGGAGTTCGGTGCTCGCCTTGTTCCGCAAGTCGTCGGTTATTTGGCTCTGATCATTCTGGCATTCTTCATGTTTGCCAAGCTGTTCTATCAGCAGGGCGCCAAGCAGGTAACGACCAAGGGTGCCGATGGAAAAGAGATCACTAAGGAAGAAGCGGAATCTGATGTCCACTTCGACATTGTGGTCGACTTCGGCGACTTGGATAAGGCAACAATCACCCGAAGGGCATTTGCTTACTTCGGCTGGTGCGGCTTTTTCTTCCTGATGGCCTCAATTGTCGGCCTCATGGTGTCGATGTTCATCTTCCTGGTCGGTTATATGCGGCTTTGGGGCAAAGCCAGTTGGGCAGTTACAATGATGATTGCCTTGCCGTTGTGGATTTTCTGCTACTTCCTGTTCCATCGCATATTGGTCATTCCGTGGCCGCAGACGGTGGTCGGCGATATGTGGCCGGTCCTGCGGACGATTAACTGGATTAATCTGTTCTAGGAATTGATCCGATAAAAATGAAGCGCCGGTCTTGCAAAAGACTGGCGCTTTTTTTTGACGATCGACAGGTGACGCCGTTTTCGCAACGGATCCTTTAGCCTATGATATTTTTTTGGAGAAAGCGGACGGAGACGAGGAAAAAATGGCATCTCAAGATAATGGTGCAGACCCGGGATTCGACGAGGAATTTGACGTCGTTGTAGTCGGGTTTGGGTTTGCCGGTGGCGTCTCAGCCATCGAAGCGCACGATGCCGGCGCCAAGGTGTTGCTTATTGAGAAAATGCCTGACCCGGGCGGCATTTCGATTTGCTCTCACGGAGCCATCTGTTCCACCAAAAACCCCGATGGTGCCTTTACCTATTTGAAACACACCAATGCCGGCCGCACCCCTGACCCGGTCCTTCGCGCACTTGCCGATGGTATGCAGGACAATGAATCGTATGCCCGGAAACTAACTGAATTAACCGGCGCTGAGTTTATGATCCGCGAACGGGGCGGAAACTATCCGTTTCCGGGCGAAGACGCATTTTACTACACACAGATCACCGCGATCCCCAACATCGATGCATCTCAGGTGTATCCACAGGTAAAAGGCCGACCGGGAGGACCGTTGGTATTCTATGTTCTGCAAAAGAACGTCGAGCAGCGCGGCATAGAAGTACGCTGCAGTACCCCGGCAAAGACCCTTATTTCAAATGCAGATCGCGAGGTTATCGGCATCGTCGTCGATACACCAAACGGTGAGCGGCGCATCCGCACGAAGAAGGGTGTAATCCTTGCGAGTGGCGGGTTTGAAGCCAATACCGAAATGCAGAAGCAGTTCTGGCAAATTATGCCCGTTACGACCGCCGCAAATGGCGGCAATACCGGTGACGGTATCCGTATGGCGCAAGCGCTTGGCGCAGAGCTTTGGCATATGTGGCACTTCCATGGCTCCTACGGATTCCTGCATCCGGATCGTGAAGAGTTTCCCTATGGCATTCGTGTAAAGCGATTTCCTGACTGGATACCGGGGCTGGAGCAACGCGCAGTCGTTCAGGCGCCCTGGATCATCGTCGATAAGTCGGGCGAGCGGTATATGAACGAGTTCCCGCCTTATGTGCAGGATACCGGCTGGCGGGATATGGAGCACTATGACCCCGTTACGCAAAGCTTCCCGCGCATACCGTCTCTGCTAATTTACGACGAGCTGGGCAAGCGCCGTTTCCCAATGGGCAACCCGGCCTATAACGAGCGCGACATGACCTATGTCTGGAGCCCCGACAACAGCAAGGAAATCGACGAAGGCATTATCAAAAAGGCAGACACGGTTGGAGAACTAGCCGAGATGTTCGGTGTCGATGGCGATAAGGCAGAGGAGACCATGGCGCGCTGGAACGAAATGTGCGTCACCAAGAACGATACCGAATTTGGCCGCCCTGCAGGGACCATGATGAAAATCCAGCGCCCGCCATACTATGGCGGCGAGATCTGGCCTGTTCTTTCGAACACACAGGGTGGGCCGGTCCATGATGCCAAGCAGCGCATCATAGATGTTAATGGCGACGCGATTCCGCGGCTTTATGCAGCGGGCGAGATGGGCAGCTCTTTCGGGCATCTTTATCTTGCAGGCGGCAACATTGCCGAGTGTTTTGTCACCGGTCGCATCGCAGGGAAAGAGGTCGCCGGTTTAGGCGGGCGTGATTAGAGCGTCGTCGTCACGCGCCTTCGCATAAGTAGAAATAGGCAAAGCCCACCCACCAGAATGATCAGGCCGCTTGGCTCGGGCACACTGGATTCAGCCGTCCCGGTGACAAATAGCCGTAGGGAGTCACGGCCAGAGACATCAAACACCCCGAGGTCCCATGAAAGACCGGCGGTTAAGGTCGGTAAAATGGCGAACTGACTAAGCGTGACGAGACCTGAGATTGTATCGGCGATCAGGATATCAAAGCTATCTCCTGCATTCCAGGTGGAGCCAGCACCCGTTACATTTACGGTACCAGTTGAACCAACGGAACGTCCGATTACTTCGGTTCTAGCCGAGCCTGAATTTAAGGTTCCACCGTTAGTGATATTGAGCGTGCCTGTACCTGCACGGCCTATTTGGTTATCGCCGGTTGTTACGGTGACCGTTGAACCATTACCGTCAATATTGAGGGTGCCATCGGCTTGAGCTTGACCAGAAAACCCGCCGATTAAAAGACCGCCTTGCGAGGATCCGGTCGGCGTACCTTGAGCATCAATGACGATAGTACCGCCGTTGCTAACGGTGACTGTCGCATTGCCTCTAGACGCTAACTGAAGCATCGCGCCTCGGTCAGAGGTGTCCGTTCCAAGAAGGTTCCACTGAGCACCCGCCCCATTGACATTAACGGAGGAGGGATCAGCGGTGTTCTGAGTTGCGACACCTACACGGACTGAGTTCACCACACCACCGGTTTCCACTCCCCCAGTAGCTGGGTTGTCGCCAATGTTTAAATTTCCGCTACCGCCACTGCCGATGCTGAAATACCCAGCGGTAGTAAGGGTCGAGCCATTGCCGCTTACATTTTTAGATCCGGTGTCAGTAGTTTCATCGGCAATCACTGTACTCCCGGTCGAATTAAACGACGCACCATCAGTTATATTGAGCACACCGACGCTGTGGGTTCCAGTGTTTGAGCTATCGCCAACCGTTAATGTAAGGAAAGAAATTCCGCCAGTTGTTACAATAGACGAGCCGGCGCCTGACAAATTTATGGTTCCGTTTCCTGTAGGTTGCGACCCGCCGCTCCACGCAATGCCGACTTGTACCGATTGAGCGACCACGCTACCGCCATTTTCAACGTTTAGAGTTCCGCTACCTGATGCAGTTGAAATTCCAACGACAAAAGCGCCGGTGGTGTTATTAAGTGTGGAACCGTTTCCGTCGACAGTCACGGTGCCAGTACCAGACTCGACGCCTATGAAAGTCGATTGATTATTATTTCCGTTAACGAATACGTCCGCACCGGATTGAATGGTGAGTGTTCCTGTCGAATTGTCTCTATTTCCAACATTAAGCCCGTCACTAATTGTGAATTGAGCATCATTGGAAACCGTCATTCTTCCGATGCTTGCATCTTCTCCGATGGTGGCAGAGCTATTGTTGATTTGGATTGAAGAGCCACTGCCCGTCAGATTTACAGTGCCATCTCCAAGTAACGCAGGTGTATTTCCAAATGTACTTCCAACATCGAATTGGCCACTAGAAAACGAGGCACCGTTCTGTACGTTCAAAGTACCCGTGCCGGAAATGCCTACATTTACGCCATCAGCAGTTGTGAATGTTGAACCGTTACCGTCAATTGTAACCGTACCTGTCGCTTCTGAAGACCCGATGAAAGAACTTGTGGTGGCGGTAAAGTCTCCGCCAGTTTGAATTGTTAACGAGCCATTTGCTCCCGTTTGAGAACCGACATTGAGAGAGCTGGTGTTAGTCAATCCTGTGCCAACTTCTATGGTCGCATTGTTCTCGACGGTCACGGAACCGGTGCTGCCAGCACCGGAATTTGCGATATCTAGTGTTCCGGTAATGCTTGTATTTCCCGGACCGATGCTCGGGGAAACCGTGCCCGTCGAAGATATCTGAGCGTTTGCCGGTCCTGTTACGAGCAAAGCAAGCACCGCGGCTACGACGGCGCTAACCGCGGTTCTGCGCAGGCGGACTCTTTGTTTCTGATCTACAAACTTCATACCAATGACAACGGAACTAAAAAAATGCTTACCCTCTGTTATTAGACGGAAGTTTATACAACTTTTAATATTTTGACCAATTACTTATTCGATTTTTTATAGGCCTGCTTGCTTGAGTTTAACGGAGAATTCCTTTGCTGTTTTTACAGGAGGTCCTCCCTGCATTGCCAAGGTGTGGCGCGCGCTATAGGTTTGAGACCATACGCTAACGTATGGGTGGCGCAGGCTTATATTTTATGCGCCTTCCTAAAAGATTTGCGCGGGGAGAGTAGGAATGGCGAACGATCCTAAATCGTTTGACGGTAAGGGATATCCCGATTTTCAGGATCACCTGAAAGCGCTTGATGAAGCGGGCTTGCTTGAGACCGTCGACAAGCCGGTCAATAAAGACACTGAAATGCACCCGCTGGTGCGTTGGCAATTCCGGGGTGGAATCCCTGAAACCGATCGAAAGGCGTTTGTTTTCAACAATATTACCTGCTCGCGCGGCCAATCATATGGCCTGCCTGTGGCGGTGGGGGCGCTCTCGGCCAACCGGGCAATTTACAGCATTGGTATTGGTGCCGATGTTGAGGACATCGGGAAGGTGTGGAGCAATGCGATTGCCAACCCGATTGCACCCCGTGAGGTGACGGAGGCACCGTGCCAGGAAGTCGTTATTGACTCTGATCTCGAAGGAGAAGGGAAGGGCCTGGACAGCTTGCCGATCCCAATTTCGACACCGGGATTTGATAGCGCTCCGTATTTCACTGCAACCGGCTGTATCAGTCGTAACCCCGAAACCGGTGTGCAGAACATGGGCACCTATCGTGCAGGGCTGAAAAGCTCGACGCGAATGGCGGTGCGCATGTCAGTCCGGTCGGGCGGAGCGGAAGGTCACCAGCACTGGCTGCAATACAAGGAACGCGGCGAAAAAATGCCAATGGCGATCATCCTCGGCGGGCCACCCAGCGTTTGTTACTGCGCGCCGCAAAAGCTGCAGCTTGGTGTCGATGAGGTTGGCGTTGCCGGCGGCCTGGTTGGCAATCCAATCAATATGGTGAAAGCCAAGACGGTAGATCTCATGGTTCCAGCGGAAGCCGAAATCGTCGTCGAAGGATATATCGACCCGGAATACCTGGAGCCCGAAGCACCATTTGGCGAAAGCCACGGCCATATTGCGCTGGAAGATTACAACAACATCATGGAAATAACGGCCATCACCCATCGCAAAAGTGCTGTCATCGCCAGCATCATTTCACAGGTGACGCCCTCTGAATCGAGCGTCATCAAACGCGTTGCGTGGGAGCCGGTATGGTACAACCATCTGACGGATCACCTCGGCATCAAGGGCATCAAGCGGGTCTCGATGCACGAGCCGCTAACCAATATCCGCCGGGTGCTGTTTATCGTATTTGAGCGTGGGGTCCCGACCACGGAAATCTGGCGGGCGCTTTATGGTGCTTCAGTGCTCAACTCTGCCGTCGGCAAATACATTATTGCGGTGAATGAGGATATTGATCCCGACGAGGGAGATGCTGTTTTCTGGGCGCTGGCCTATCGCGCCAACCCGGCGCTTGATGTCGCAATCCTGCCACATCGCGACAAAGGCCATGGTCCAAAAAGCGATCTTCGAATGGGACGCGAAGAAGCGACCATGCTGATCGATGCGACGCTTAAATCGGATATGCCGCCGATTGCCCTGCCAACCAAAGAATATATGGAAGGGGCCAAAGAGCTTTGGGAGAAGCTCGATCTGCCGCCGCTCAAACCAGAGAGCCCATGGCATGGCTATTCGCTGGGTGACTGGCATGATCAGTGGGAAGACATGGCGAAACGGGCGGCTGATGGCAATTATCTGGAAAATGGGCGCAGAAGCGCGCAGCTGCGCCGAAATGACGTCTTCCCCAATACGTCCATCCGCGATGTACCCGGCAATCCATTTGAGGACGAATAGCTAAAGGATAGCCAATGAGCATTAGCCGCGATGACTGGATCGATGCAGCCTGGAATGTCCTGGGCGAAGCGGGTGTGGAAGGCATCCGGGTCGAACAGCTAGCGCGCAAGCTCAGCGTAACCAAAGGTAGCTTTTATTGGCATTTTAAAAATCGTCAGGGCCTCGTCGATGCAATGATCGAACGCTGGCTCGGCATGCGCGAAGAGGATCGGCCGGGATTCGTATCAGCAGCGGAGGAACCAGGTGAGCGCATCTGGAAAGTAATTGAAAGAGGCATCACGCGCGGAACACGGGGTCAGGCGGCGGCACTAAGGCTATGGGCACAACGTAATCCCGAAGTCGCTGAAAAGATTGACGCCGCAGACTCAATTCGTCGCCAGTTTTTTGTCGATCAATTCAAAGAGCTCGGCCACGATGATGATACTGCTGAAATTCGGGCTGAGGTCTATATGTCGGTCATTAGCGCGGAATTTCTCCATTCGGGCAGCCGCGACAAAGCGGACCGCCTGTCCTTGGCACGGCGCAAGCATGAAATGCTGATTGGTTAATGTCAGAGTTGGTATCCGTCATTTATTCGTAAAAACCATACGGTACCGTATTGACTCTGATGGGCCTCAAAAATATGGTGCCCGCAGTTTGAAAAGCGCAGATTTCTGCGCCTAACGATCAACAGGGACAAGGAAAATGGCTAAATCCATCCGGGAACAGACCGCGGAAGACCGTGGCTATGTCGATTTGCATGAACATATCGAAGTATTGCGCGATGCGGGGCTACTGTTTGAAGTTGATCGCGAGATCAATAAGGACACGGAAATGCATCCTTTGGTCCGCTGGCAGTATCGTGGCGGCGTTGAGGAAGAAGACCGTAAAGCCTGGATGTTTAATAACGTTACCGACGCCAAAGGCCGCAAATATGATATTCCGGTTTTGGTCGGCGGTCTGGCAGCCAACAGCGCCGTTTACAAACTTGGCATGCGTTGTGAGCTGGACGAGATCAAGGAAACCTGGATCAAGGCCCTGAACAATCCCATCGACCCCAATGAGGTCGCATTCAACGAAGCGCCCTGTCACGACCTTGTCTATGAAGGGGATGATCTTTTAAACGGATTTGGTGTCGACCAGATCCCCGTGCCCATATCGTCACCAGGTTGGGATAACGCGCCATATTTCGCGGCATCGCATTTCATCACCAAAGACCCGACGAACGATATCCAGAATATGGGTAACTATCGTGCGATGGTCAAAGCGCCAAATCGCGTCGGATTTAACCCTTCGATAGAATTACGCACTGGCGGTTACATGCATTGGGAAGAGTGGAAGAAGCTCGGCAAACCAATGCCGTGCGCCATCGTTATCGGTGCGCCACCGGTTGTTTCCTTTACGGCTGTACAAAAAGTGCCCGAGAAATATGACGAGTTTCAGGTCTCGGGAGGGCTATGTGGCAAGCCGCTCAACGTGGTGAAGGCCAAGACCGTTGATCTCTTGGTGCCTGCGGAAGCGGAAATCGTTATCGAGGGCTACATTTCGACCGATTTGCTGGAACCCGAAGCGCCGTTTGGCGAAAGCCACGGCCATGTCAATTTGCAGGAATATAACGGTTTTATGGATGTGACTGCCGTGACGCGCCGAAAGGACGCGGTGATGGTTTCCTGGGTCAGCCAGGTCACACCATCGGAAAGCTCGGCCATTAAACGGCCTGCTTACGAAGCAGCACAAATTGAACATCTGCGTGACCACCTCGGTATCAAGGGCATTAAGCATGTTTGTACCCATGAGCCGCTGACGTCGCTGCATAAGTTGATCATAGCGGTGGTCGATCGTGACATGCCCCGCACCGAAATCTGGCGAACATTATATGGAATTGCGTCGCTGAGACGGGCAGAGGGTAAATGGGTCATTGCCGTGAACGAAGACATCGATCCGGACGATACAAATGCTGTATTTTGGGCGATGTCCTATCGCTGTAAACCGCACCGGGATGTCGAAATCCTCAAGAACAAAGACGAAGGACATGGTCCCCGTTCTCTCGAGGATTCCAACGACTCCGCGGTTCTTGTCGATGCCACGCTCAAGGAAACCTATCCACCTGTTTCATTGCCCAAACGTGAATATATGGAAGGCGCCGCTAAGATTTGGTACGAGCTGGGCTTGCCGAAACTCAAGCCGCAACGCCCCTGGTACGGTTATGACATGGGTGAGTGGAATGAGGATCTCGAAACCATGGCCCAGCGTGCCGTGCGAGGCGAATACTGGCAAACGGGTGAAATTATCGCGCAAAAACGCCGTGGCGATCTGAAAATGAACACGGAGGTGCGCACCCTCGGCGAAGGAACGCCTGGTGCTGGAGACAGAAAAGACTCAGGTGACCTTTCCTGGGATGGTCTTAAGGAAGCGGCTGAACCGCTGAACGTCGAGCCCGAAGAGTAGCTCTTTCGACGCAACTGTGGGCCTTATCGCGGTGAGCCTGTAGCTGTTCAGAATTCGTACTATTCTGCGGCATATTCGATACGGTTGATTGGAGTTTTACCGTCTAATATCCTAGTGTCGATTGAAATATCAGGCATTTTTTCGGCCTAAGGTTTCAATGGATGGATACGAGGCAGGCACTTGGATAAAATGACAGACGATCAAGCATTTTATTATCTGAAAGAGTCTGTTCTCGCCGAAGGCGAGGAAATTCAGTGGACCGGTAGACCAGCTGCGGGTGCGGCGGTGGCGAAAGGCATCTCAAATTTCCTGTTTGGCATCTTTTTCTTCGGGTTTGCAGTATTTTGGACTGTAGGAGCATCGCAAGGTGGTTTGTTCGCGCTCTTTGGGATTCCATTTATGGCTGTGGGTGCCTGGATGATCAGCGCTCCCGTGAGAACCTACATAAAAGCAAACAAGTCATATTATGCGGTAACGAATAAACGCGTAATCATCCTCACGGTTGGCCGTTCCTACACTTGCGTATCTATCGCGCCCAATGAAATTTCTGACTATGAAAGAACAGACAAACCGAATGGGACTGGAAATACCCGGCTTCGGAAAACGATTATCCACGGTAGAAACGGGATCCAAACGTCCATTGATTTTACTGATGGGTTGTGGGGCGTTTCTGATACGAAAGGTGCCGCAGACGCGATCACTGCACTTCGTACCTAATTTTAGCGGTTGGGGATGCCTTGGTTCGTTTGCGATTCCCTTATAAGGTTTCCTAAATTGGCAAATAGGGAGGCCTCATATGGGACGCTTGGACGGAAAAGTCGCGCTGGTTACAGGTGCCGCGCAAGGAATCGGAGCGGAATTCGCCAAAGGTATGGCGGCTGAAGGCGCCAAGGTCGCGATTTCAGATCTAGATTCCGGACAGACAGTTGTTGATATCATCAAACAGGCCGGAGGCGATGCTATTGATGCGCCTTGCGATGTGTCTGACGAGGCTTCCGCACGCGCTGCCGTACAAAAGACAGTCGATGAATTTGGGCGTCTCGATATTCTTGTGAACAATGCTGCCATCTTTACGATGGTTGATCGCGCCAAGTTCGATGAAATTACAGTCGATGATTGGGATCGCGTTAGCGCCGTAAACATTAAGGGCGTCTGGATCATGTGCAAGGAAGCCGTCCCCGCGATGCGCCAGAACAATTACGGCAAGATTATCAATATTTCATCCGGCCGTGCATTTAAGGGCTCTACCCACTTCCTACATTACGATGCATCCAAAGCTGCAGTTGTCGGGATCACACGATCACTGGCGCGGGAAATTGGTGGTGACAATATTTGCGTCAACGCGATCGCGCCGGGCGCGACAGCTAGCGAAAACGTTTTGAAACGCGACACAGAGCTTGGTACCACGATGGACGGCACGGTCAAAACCCGTGCGCTCAAGCGGATCGAAACGCCTGAAGACCTTGTTGGAGCGTGTTTGTTCCTGGCTTCTTCCGACAGTGATTTTATCACAGGTCAAAGTCTGGTGGTCGATGGCGGTTCAGCGATGCACTAACATCAGTGCGGTTTCGGGGAGGATTCCTGCCAACCTAAAAATGGTCCGAGTATGAAACTGCTCCGGAAACACATGCTCAATGTCGCGGCCTTGTGCGTCGGCTTGATTGTCGGCCTGATTCTCTACGTCGGTTACGACAGACATTTTCTCGTTGTAATCTGTATGCCGTTTATCGCATTGGGAGTTCTGTACATCATAAGAAATCCCCTAAATGCGTTTTTAGAATACATATCGCACCGATGAGTTTGAGCGCCCAGACGTTTACTGACCGAAAACCAGCCTTCGATCTTTGCCAAAATAATCGAAGCCAAGAAGTGACAATGTAAACCGCAGCTGCTCAATAAAATATTCCATATCAGCTGTATCGGCTTCGGGAAGGGTTGCAGGTTCCGGTGATGCGTTGTTTGTCACAGAAGCCGTTTCGGCGTCTCGCGCCATCGCGATCAAACGACCTTCAATGTAGCGAATATGAGCTTTCGTGAGATTTTGATCCCGACTGGTTATGACACAAGCGACCGTCCAAAAGTCTCGCGATTTGTCACTCTGGTGTTTGCGAAGACGGTTACCAACGTTCTCGCTTTCACCGACATAGATTTTCGTTCTTTGTTCGTCATTGGTCTCGCCAACCAGGATATAAACACCAGGTCGTTTAAATTCATTGCGGTCCGGTTCCGAAACAATATTAGTGCGTGGAATAATTAGAACATGGCCGGTCCAGTTCATGATCTCGACTGTTGCGAGAGCGGTATCAAAATCTGAAGTTCCGCTACCGCAATTCTGGATATAAAGCCGAACGTTTCGGGTTCTCGCCATATGACTCAAAAATCCGTCTCCCTGTCTGAATTAACCTTTTTGGAGTTCCTTCGAGGGTTTATTAAAAAAAATATAATACAACTTAAGAGAGTATTGGTAGTGACAAATTCATGGCAGCAAGTTGGCAAGAATTTGCTGTTGTCTCCGTCAAAAAATGGAATTTATACGCTGTCAGAAATCTTCAGGAATTGTTGTCGCTTATAATTCAGCCATAAAAATTCGCTTCTCTGGGAGCTAACCAATTTCTAGCGCGGTTTTAATATTGAGGCGATCGAGGTCGTCCATAAAATCCTCCAACGTCAATATACCAACGCACGGCGCGGCGCCTTTAAAATCAAGAGTTCCATCCCGGAGACGGCGTATCAAAGCGATGGCAGCAAGTGTAGGCACTTGAGGACCCACGCTGTCTTTTGCGATAAGTGTCCATTTGGCAGATGTATTTGTGCCGTTGCCGTCGATGCCTTTGGCTTCAACAATCATAGATCCGTC
This sequence comes from Rhodospirillaceae bacterium, assembly GCA_002720855.1. GTDB lineage: Bacteria > Pseudomonadota > Alphaproteobacteria > MPNO01 > UBA2964 > UBA2964. The sequence goes on from PBIN01000002.1 coordinate 211,891, forward strand.
GTCGCTGCCAAAGCGTTGCAGGCGTAACGAGAGGTCCAGCATCTGACGTGCATAGGGAACAAGCGAGCGGATAAGACCCCAACGAACGAGTAACCCGAATCCAACCAGCCCCAGATGCAGCGGCGGAAGTTCCAAACCCGCATAAAATATGGCTTCTGATTTGGGTTTAAATCGCTCAACGAATAGGTCTAAATCGGGTGTTTCGCAAAGCGAAGCGAGACGTGTTCCCAATCCGGGGATTTTAATGAACCTAGTGAGGCCCCAGCCGGGTGCAATAGTCCACTTTCCCCCGCGAAATAAACGCACGGATTTGCCGATATAGGTGAAAACGCCCCGAACAACAGATAGCCCCCTGGGCGCCTTGTTTCCCGGGCATATGGCAACAGAAATAGAGTCTATCTCCTGCCAGTCGCGCGTGACGTGATCAAGAACAGCATTCGAAAAAGCGGGGGTGGCGCTCGCGCCTGAGAGAGCTGCGACGTTCCGTTTTGCTGCGCAATCGTTAAATTTGTGGATTTTTGAAACGAAGTCACGCCCGTCTGCGAGGTCAATATAGTGGCATCCAGCCATAATGGACGCATCGATAACTTTGGTATCACTGTTTTGGAAGGGGCCCGCCGCATCAATTACGACATCAATACCAAGTGACTTGATTTCCTTTCGCGTAATCTTGTCTCGATCAAGTCGATATGGGGTTGTTGATTTAGGGTATTGCACATGAAGATCTGCAAGAGTTCTTAACGTCCGTCCCGCGAGGATAGTAAATACACCGTCCTCTGCCGCGAGTTGCTCTACGATTAAACGGCCGAAAACCCCAGTGGCCCCAATCAGTAGAACTCTAAGATCACGATTCCTCATCAGGCTCCCCCAGCGTGATCCGCGTCACGGAATAACCCTGCCTGATGAAGGATAACTCCGAGTTTTGCCATCCTGACTTCGAGGTCGAAAACAAACTGGCCTCGCCTTTGATCGATATGGCGAACTGTTATGGTGAATGGCAGTAGCCAGCGCGGTAGGCGATAACGGCGCCCAAATAGACGGGTAAAAAAGTGGTCGCTGCGGAACCGCATGACATCTTCTTCGACACCAACTCGAAGCGCCATGCCAATTCCAAATCCTATATATTCTTCAAGCCCTGTAGGTCCGGCAAAGCGTTTGGCGCTCCGAATAACCTGCGGAAATTTGTCTCTTCGGCCATAAATCCTGGTCCAGAGCTGACCTCCCGTCTTCTTCTCTTCCGTGACGGTGACGATCGCCGGCATATTTATCTCTGTGTCGAGCGGGAGGGGTGTGCCAATAAAACGACCAAGTTGAATAAGCAATTTTCCGGCGAAGGTCGCATGCGCACCGATGATTTTGCCGATATAGGTTTCAACGTCGGTATCTTTATGTCGTTTTGTAAATCCGCGTCTTACGGCTTTTGGGAGGGCGTTCCATTCTTCGCGGCTTAGAAGACGGCGAAAACGTAAATCTTCGACGGTATTGTCCGTGACGATCTGCGGGCCGATTGGATAAATGTCCGTCGGGTCCCGGGGTTTTTTTGCAATTGCCATCGTCTTGTTCCATTTGCTATTTCTGTCATTTATTTCTGTAAAGACAGAAACGTTTGTTCAAATAAAAACCAGCTACTAAGAAATCCTTTCATCCATCCTTTCTCTTGCGTCCCGAAAGCAGTCCGGTGACCTTTGTTCCCATCTTTATCAGTGCGATTAAGTTTGCCTTGGGAACGGTCAGCATCTGGTCATACCAGCGATTTGTTGTTTCCACGAACTCCTGCATTTCCTGTAATCGCCGAAGCGCAACCGGGCTGATTTTCTTGTCGCTTTTCGCCGCTTCGATGCAATCCCTAAGCGCATTGGCAGCCGGATCGAGTTCACGTTCTTTGCGGCCTTGAACGATACGGGTCACCATTTCCCAAATATCCGTTATCGCTTCGTAATGATCGCGGCGGTCACCCATTACCGGCGTTCTTTGTATGAGCTTCCAGGCGAGTAGCTCCTTGATGGAATTCGAAACGTTTGATCTGGCTAATCCGAGCGTCTCGGCTATTTCTTCCGCTGTAATTGGCCGTTCTGACAGATAGAGCAAAGCCTGTATTTGGGCGACAGAACGGTTGACCCCCCACTGGTTACCCAAATCGCCCCAGTGAAGGATGAAGCGGGCCATCGCTTCGGGTATTTCTTCGGTTCTGTCAATAATTTCTGTCATAACAGAAATATAGGAAATCCTACCGGCTGGCGCAAGGGTGAATTAGAATCACAGTGACGAAACCCTGTATCGCGTTCTAGAATTTAAATTGCCACGATTGGATTCAATTGATGCAAATAGAACGTCTATCTGATGCGCTTGGTGCGGAGGTTACCGGAATTGACCTAACGTCAATCGACGTTACGACGTTTGAAGATATCCGTGCGGCATTTCTCGAATATCAACTCCTAGTGTTTCGTGATCAGCATTTGTCACCGGATGCGCATATAGCCTTTAGCGAAAGGTTCGGGCCAATTGAAACACGGCCTGACAGGCCGTTTACATTGCCGGGCTATCCAGAAGTAAGCGTTCTTTCCAACCGGGTGGTGGATGGAGAACCAGTCGGGGTGATCAGCGCAGGGGATTTCTGGCATACAGATCTCTCTTTCTCCGAAATTCCATGCCGGGCGACATTCTTGCATGCGCTAGAAGTCGCGGAGGAAGGCGGCGATACCGAATGGTCGAACATTTATATGGCCTATGACACCTTGTCAGACGACATGAAGGAAAGGATTACCGATCTCAAAGGTATCCATGTGTTTGATCGTCGTCGCAATAGACGGGCGCAAGTGGATCAGCAATTCGTCGAAAAGGCTGACAAGGTCTATGGCATTCCGATTTCCGATGCAGTGCATCCGGTTGTGAGACACCACCCCGAAACCGGCCGCAAATCACTCTATATTTCCCCGCGTTTCGTAGTTGGAATCGAGGGTATGGATGACCAGGAAGCGCAGCCGCTACTGGACGCGTTATTTGAACACCAAATCCGTCCCGAATTTCGCTACTGCCATAAATGGAAGAAGGGTGATCTCCTGATGTGGGACAATCCTTGCTTGATTCATATTGGACGAGGGGAGATCAAACCGCCTGGCATCCGCCATATGCATCGCACCATGGTTTTGGGTGACCGGCCGCATTAAATTCCGTGCAGATGTGGTGTATGGCGGCTCGGCAACATAAACTAAGGGCTTCTTTTGAATATCAAGGAGAACCAGCATGACCGCCGATAGCGACATGCTCGATGTCATATTTAATGAGGGCCGCACATACGATGCGTTTCTCGACAAGCCAGTGCCCGAGTCATTGCTTCAGGAAGCTTATGATCTGGCAAAAATGGCACCAACAAGTGCCAATTGCCAACCTATGCGAATCTTGTTTCTTTCAACACAGGAAGCCAAAGACCGCTTGGGACCTGCATTGTCTTCGACAAACCGGGAAAAAACGGTGAAAGCGCCCGTAGTGGCGGTTATCGCGCACGATCTTGCGTTCTATGAAAACCTTCCAAAACTCTACCGAATTCCTGGCGCTGAAAAATGGTTCATGGGCCAGGATGGGTTGATAGAGGAAACCGCTTTCAGAAACGGCGCCCTCCAGGGGGCCTATTTTATGTTGGCGGCGCGCGCGGTTGGACTCGGTGTTGGACCAATGTCGGGATTTGACAACGGCGCGGTCGATGCGGAGTTCTTTTCGGACAGTAGTTGGCGATCCAACTTTGTATGCAATATCGGCTATGGCGACGATGGTGCTGTCCCCGACCGTGATCCACGCCTGGATTTTGCCGAAGCCTGCAAGGTGCTCTGAGTTTATGGACGGTTCAGTTAACGCCGAAAAAGCAACCCGTAGTTTTGATCAGCACAAGCTTAAACTTGGATTGTTTGGACTTAATTGTTCTGGGGGTCTGTCAGCGACGATGGTACCCGAACGGTGGCAAGGAACCTGGGCTGAAAATCTTGAAATTGCCAAGATTGCGGATGAGGCGGGCCTGGATTTCCTGTTGCCGCTCGGACGCTGGAAGGGATATGGCGGTGAAACCGATCATAATGGCGGTAGTCTGGAAACGCTGACCTGGGCATGCGGTATCCTGGCCGCCACCAAGCACATTATGGCTTTTGGCACCGTCCACGTGCCGCTCTTCAATCCCATTGTAGCTGCCAAGCAGATGGTAACAGCGGATCAAATAGGCGGCGGCCGGTTTGGACTGAATATTGTCTGCGGCTGGAATCTTGGTGAGTTCAATATGGCCGGGGTTGAGCTCAATGCGCATGAAGCACGTTATGAGCAGGGCCAGGAATGGGTCGATATTGTATCCAGGGCCTGGACGTCTGAAGAACCTTTTGATTACGAAGGCGAGCACTACTCTGTAAAGGGTGCGCTCATGAAACCAAAGCCGGTTTCTGGAGATCGGCCTCTTGTAGTTTCGGCAGGTAATTCCGAACGCGGGAGAGAGTTCGCCGCCCGCAATTCTGACATGATGTTCACTGGCATTCGCGTCGATGTCGATGAGATCAGTGAGGACATTGCGCCGTTAAAGGCGCAGGCAAAAACGTATGGCCGGGATATCGGTATTTTCACGAACTGCTATGTTGTTTGTCGCCCGACCCGCAAAGAGGCTGAAGAATACCACGATCATTACGCGCTTGAGTTGGCGGATCATCAGGCTGTCGAAAATCTGATTGAAGGACGAAGTGTCCGCGGTCGGTTTGACGAATTGCCTGAGGCAATGCTGCGAAACCTCAAGCAACGCGCAGGAGGTGGTAACGGCGCATACCCAATCGTCGGCGATCCTGACGAGGTCGCCGATTTGCTTATTAGATTGAACGCTGCCGGTATAGACGCTTTCGCCATGGGAATGGCGAACTATCTGGAGCACTTCCCATATTTTCGCGATGAAGTTCTCCCGCGATTGGAAGAAGCTGGCGTGCGTTAGTTTTTACTCTCCAACCATTTCCTGTATGGCTGGATAGTCGAGCTTGCCGGTGCCGAGAAGCGGCAGGCTGTCGACAACTTTTACTGTTCTCGGAATCATAATTTCGGCGATTCCAGCTGATTTCGCGTATTCCAGTAATTGCGCGCGATCAGCACCTTCCATGTCGGTCAACAGGATTACCTGCTCGCCTTTTTTGTCGTCCGGAACACTGACGGCGGCGTGCATTTGGTTCGGCCAGATGGCAGTGGCATACCCTTCAACGGCGGTCAGCGAGACCATTTCGCCGGCGATTTTTGCAAAACGCTTTGCCCTGCCAAGGATCGTGACATATCCGTGCTGGTCAATATCGACGATGTCGCCTGTATCGTAAATATTGTCTTCTGGGGGTTCCAACTCGCCGGGTTTATCCGCTTTGTAATAACCAAGCATAATATTCGGCCCTGACACGAGTAATTTCCCACCCTGATCAATTCCGGGTACAGCTTCTATTTTGCTATCGATGCTGGGTAATAGTCGGCCTACAGTTCCCGCCTTGAAATGCATCGGGGTGTTTACAGCCAAGACCGGGGCTGTTTCAGTCGCTCCATATCCCTCCATGATCCTTAGACCGAATTTGTCGGCCCACATTTTACGGGTGTCGTCGCGGACTTTTTCCGCCCCGGCGAATACATAACGCAGGCTATAAAAATCATAAGGGTGCGCTGCCTTGCCATAACCTCCAAGAAATGTGTCAGTGCCAAAGAGGATCGTCGCATCCGTATCATAAACGAGTGCAGGCACGATCCGGTAATGCAGTGGGGATGGGTAGAGGAAGGTCTTCAAACCAGAGAGAATTGGTAAAAGTGTTCCACCTGTCAGCCCAAAGGAGTGAAACATTGGCAGGGCATTGAACACGATATCGCGCGGATTAAAATCGACTTTTGCAGCAAGCTGATAGCGATTGGCCATCAAATTAGTATGGCTGAGGACAACCCCTTTCGGTGCTCCTTCCGATCCGCTGGTAAAAAGAATTACGGCGGGATCTGAAGCCGTCTTTTTGTTGGCGGCAATGCGAAGTCTTGGAAATAGTCTCTGGAATATTCCGGCGATCTTATCTGTCGCCGAAATCAGATCGCGGATGTCTTCCAGATAGCGTACTTCGACTTTCTCTGAAAGGGCGGCGGCGACATCATCGAGTTCCGCAAGTTTAATAAATTTGCGCGATGTCAACACGACATCCAATTGCGCGGTCTCAACCGCCGAAATCATATTTTTGATGCCGGTAGAAAAGTTGAGCATGGCCGGCGTTCGGTCAAAAGCTTGCAAAGCGAAGAAGGTCACGGCGCCGCCGAGAGAGTTTGGCAGTAAAACACCTACAGGTTTGTCCTTTGCAGTCAGCCGTGAGATCCGTCGACCCAGCACAAGGGAAGATAATAGCAATCGGTTATATGAAAGAGGATTTCGGTCGGTGTCTTCAACGATTAAGTGTCGCCCGCCATTGATCTTTCTCGCTTCGACTAGGCCTTCGAAAAGCGTCCGGCGGTAGTCACAGGTTTCGAATATCAGGTCGCTCATTATGTCGTATAGGCGTTCACCGGTAATTTGTCGGCGCAACCGGCCGCTAATGTCTTCGGGCAGGTCGAATTGCCGTGGTGGCAACAAAGTAAGGGTAATTTTCGGAAAAAGTCGCCGCCGAATTTTACCACGCAATCGCGAGAATGCGGTGTACTCTGCTCCGTCAATACGCACCGGGATGATCATTGCATCGGCCTTGTCAGCGACCATGCCAGGGCCTTCGTAAATCTTCATCAGGGCGCCGGTTACGGTAATACGGCCTTCCGGGAAAATGACACAGTGCCGATCTTCCTTAACTGCCTTGATCAGACCTTTCATAGACATTGAGTTCGTCGGATCGACAGGGAAGGCGTCCACCAGGGTCAGGAAAGGTTTTACCCACCATTGCTCTGAAATATGCGTGTTGACCGCAAACATCGGACGAATGGGTAAAAACGCGGCTAGCAGGAGTGGGTCGAGGAAGGATACGTGGTTTACAACAATGACCGCCCGTTTTCCCGCCTTGTTGTAGTGCTCCATGCCTCTGACATCGACGCGGTAAATAATTTTTAGCAATGTGGCCAGAATCATTTTTACGAGATGATGTGGCAATAGTCGGCAGATATAGAGCGCGACAAATCCGTTGGCGATTGCCAGCGCTAAAAACACTTGAGGTATTGACCAGTCAGACGCCAGCATCAGTGTTGCGATTATGGCGCCGACAACCATGAACAGGGCGTTCAAGATATTGTTTGCCGCGATCGTACGTGAACGTGTTGTCGGGTCGCTGTCGTTTTGAAGAATGGCGTAAAGCGGAACAGTGTAGAGTCCGCCGCAAATAGATATGGCCGTTAAATCAAACAGAATTCGCCAGTTCGCTGGCGATTCCATAAACTGGATGGCCGTAATAAGCTGGCCTTCGGGCGCATGCAAACCCTGCGAAGCAAAGTATAGATCGAGTGTGAATGCAGTTAGTGCAAGAGCACTTAAAGGTACAAATTTTGCTGAAATTTCACCCTTTAAGAGTTTTGTGCATACGTAGGTACCGACCCCGATCCCTAAAGAAAACGTCACCATAAACAGGGTGACGACGCTCGCATCTCCGCCGAGCAAGACTCTAGAGAAATTCGGAAACTGCGACAGGAATGTAGCGCCGGTTAACCAAAACCAGGAAATACCAATAATCGATAAAAAGACCGATCTGGTTTCGCGAGCCCGACTGATCATTCGCCAGGTTTCCTGCAGAATATTCACGTTTAAGCGCAGGCCCGGTTCCGCCGCTTTAGCCTCTGGAATAGACCGGCTGGCAACCCAGCCAACAAGCGCGATGAAAATCAATGAAACGGAAACAATAGAAATCCCTTGATCTGAGACGATCAGCAGGCCTCCGGCAATGGTACCGATCAAGATTGCGAGAAAAGTGCCTCCCTCGACCAGAGCGTTGCCGCCGATAAGTTCTTGCTCTTTTAGGTGAACTGGCAAAATGCCGTATTTCAGGGGGCCAAAAAATGCCGACTGTGTGCCCATAAGGAACAGCACAACGATCAAGAAATAAGTATTTGAGAAATAAAAACCCGCAACCGCGATTGCCATGATGACAATTTCCGCAAGCTTTATCCGCTGGATGGCGACAGATTTTTCGTATTTGTCTGCGATCTGTCCTGCGGTGGCGGAAAACAGGAAGAAGGGCAGGATAAAAATGCCAGCTGCCGCTGTTACCAAAATTTGCGGGCTAATATCAGGAGACTTCAGCAAGCCAAATGTGATCATTACAATCAGCGCCTGCTTCATCAGGTTGTCATTCATTGCTCCAAGAAACTGCGTTACGAAGAGCGGTAGAAATCTCTTTGTCTTAAGGAGGTTTGTTGGCGTTTCGGTCATAAAGTCCTAATTGGATTTAGTAACAGCTGTAACGATGTACAATGGGTCGGTATCACCGGGGTTTGGCGAAATATCGGCCATCTCTGGCGTGTCGAATCCTTCTGCCTCGCTGAAATAGTAGCCGACAAGTTTGGCGTGATTAATATCATCCATGTGATGCCATATGGCGACCGCTTTGGTCGGGAAACACCGGTTCGAAAACGACACAATACACCGGCACCCTGGGCGCAATACGCGGGCAATCTCTCCAAAAACGTGAATAGGATGAATCAGATACTGAACGGACACCGTGATCATGCAGCCGTCAAATGAGTTGTCGGCAAACGGCAATGTTGGATTATTGCTGAGATTGTGAACCAGTCTTTCTGTGAGTTGCGGGTTTTCATCAAGTTCAACCTGGTTCATGCCGAGCCCGGTTACACTTTTATATTCGACGTCCCACGGTAGATGGGAGACGCAACTCGACATTAGATCGAGCAATTCGCCACCTGCCGGAAGATTTTCTCGAAAATAGTCGTTTAGCGCGGCACAGGCGGGATCATCGATATGAGTAACCAGCCGGGGTTGCTCGTAAAAGATTGCATCGTCGGTTTCGTCGACCCGCTGGAAATGTTCGGGTTGCAGCTGGTCACTATCATCTTCCACTGTTATTCGACCGTCGCTTCCTGGAGAGGTGGTTCACCCGCGAACACAGGGTGTTCGTCCTCCAATGTAATCCGGCGCAGCATACGTCTTTCATCACGAGGGAAATCGGTCCGGGCGTGAACCGAACACCGATTGTCCCACATCATGATATCGCCGGGTCTCCATTTATGTTCATAGACAAATTCAGGTTTCGCCTGATGCTCAAAAAGAAAATCCAATAGCTCGCGACTTTCTTCGGGGCTCACATCGAGAATTTCCTCTGTCATAAGTTCGCTGACAAAAAGCGCTGAGCGACCGGTTTCAGGGTGTTTCCTGAATACCGGATGAAAATAATGCGGATGGACGCTTATATCGTAACTATCTTCCGTCTTATTCTGGTTGCCATAATCGTAAATATGAAGCGCCTTTTTCGTGCCAATCCGTTTCTTGATCGACTCTGGAAGCGTTTCCGCCGCTTTGTAGCTGTTTGAAAACAGAGTGTTCCCCCCATGCGATGGAACGTCGATAGCATAAAGCAGTGTCGCCTTTAATGGATTTTCGTAATAGGGCGTATCGGAATGAAACATCATCTCACCGTCAGGCAACGTCCCTATAGGTTTACCGTTTTCCCTTACATTGGTGATAAGCATTAAGGCATTGCTGGCATTTTGTTCGTGTTTCGTGGCCGTTGATTGATGTCGCACGGCAACCTTTCCGAAATTAGCTGCATACGCCGTTTGTTGATCCAATGTTAGGTCTTGATCTCGTACCAGGACAACGAGGTAATCATACCAGGCTTGTTCGATGGCCTTCGCTGTTTTCGGATCCAAAGGTTCACGCAAGTCAACGCCAAGAACCTCAACGCCGATCGCATCGCAAATTGGGCGTAACTCAATGTCTGTCATTACAGCCTCCTGAATACTGCTTTTTTTCAATTGAACGCCATCGGCTGGCGAAACTCAACAGCAAGCCGCTTCATTTGACGCTTTACCGGACGGCGCGTAGAGTCTTGGAAAAGCGCAGAAATTGCGAAAAACAAAGGCGTTACGCACGGAGGCTAAGATGAAAATTTCACAGCTGACTGAGGCGTTCGGAGCAGTGGTATCTGGCGTCGACCTGGGCAACGTTGATCCTGAAGGGGTGGAAGAAATTCGCGAGGCATTCCACAAACATCAAGTTTTGTTGTTCAGGGATCAGGAAATTTCAATGGAACAACATATAGTCTTTAGCAAGAATTTCGGTCCACTCGAAGTCCACATCTCCAAGGATAGCCTTCACAAAGACCATGAAGAAATATTGTTGGTTTCGAATGTAAAGGAAAATGGGAAATATATCGGTGTCGAGAACGCGGGAGATTCCTGGCATTCGGATTTGTCCTATATGCCCGAACCAAGCCTGGGCTCTCTCCTCTATGCATTGGAAGTATCAGAAGTCGGCGGCGATACTGAATGGTTGAATATGTATGCGGCCTACGACACGCTGCCACAAAAAACCAAGGAACGAATTGAGGGGCTCAAGGCCCGGCACAGTTTTAACCGATACAAAAACAAACGTATCGGCGTACCCGACCAACGGAAGGTTGGTGGCAAGGAACGCTATGCGAAAATAAGCCCGCCGGATGTTTTCCATCCTGTTGCGCGTACCCATCCCGAAACCGGCCGGAAGGCGCTTTATGTATCGCCGCGTTTCACCTTGGGAATTCTCGATGGATCAGACGACGAAGCGCAAGATTTGCTCGACGAATTAATTGAGCACGCCACGCAGCGGGACTTTGTTTATCACCACAGTTGGAAAGTCGGTGATCTAATTATGTGGGACAACCGCAATACTTTGCATCTCGCATGCCGGGGTATTCCTGAAGGCCAAATTCGCCACATGCACCGGACAACCATTTCGGGCGATGTGCCGTTTTAGGACGCGTAGTGTCAGATATGCAGATAAACCCTTTATCAGAAGCGTTGGGTGCGGAAGTCATCGGGGTCAACGTTGGCGAATTTGATGAAGCGGCTTTTGATAAAATTCATGATGCGTTCCTGGAATACCAGGTCCTGGTATTTCGAAATCAAAACCTTCCGCCCGACAGACAGGTTTCTTTTGCGCGCCGGTTTGGTGAACTCGACATTCACGTCCAAAAAGAAAGCGCGTTGCCTGGTCACGAGGAAATTCAAATTCTTTCGACTAAAAAAATAGATGGAAAATATGTTGGTTCACCATCGGCTGGCGACAACTGGCACTCCGACTTGTCCTATTCAGATCTGCCGACGCTTTGCAGCATGCTTTATGCAATGGAAATTCCGGAAGAGGGCGGCGATACGGAGTGGGCGAACATGTATACCGCTTATGAGACGCTGTCGGACGAAATGAAACGTCAACTAGATGGATTGCATGCGCGTCATACCTACAATCGCTTTCGAAATCCCCGTGTCGAAGTTCCCGAAGTTTATAAAGGGCAGGGCAAACAGCGTTACGCAGATATTGCCCCGCCAGATGCGATCCATCCGGTTGTACGAACCCATCCCGAAACCGGGCGCAAAGCACTCTATATTTCGGAACGATTTACGATCGGTATAGAGGAGTTGCCTGAAGAAGATGGTCAGGCGCTGCTGGATGAATTGATCGCCCACCAAAAACAACGAGACTTCATTTATCGTCATAAATGGGATCAGCACGATCTGACCATTTGGGACAATCGATGCTTAATACATTTGGCGTGCGGTGGTGTTCCAGAGGGCCAGATTAGGCATATGCACCGCGTCATCGTTCGCGGCGACAAACCTTTTTGATCTTATAAATTAGGAGAAATCGAAAATGGCTGAGCAACGACCTGCCGCAACGAAACCTCGCATCAGGCACACGATGTTCAGGGTAAAAGACCTGGAAAGATCGGTGAGATTTTATACTGAGGTACTTGGCATGAAAGAATTTCGCCGCAATGAAAATGAAGGTGGGAAATACACCGTCGTATTCTTAGGGTTTGGCGATGAAAACAAGGATCCCGCCATCGAATTGACCTATAACTGGGGACAGGATGACGGATACGAACTCGGGACCGGGTACGGTCATGTAGCAATTGGCTATCCGGATATTTATGATATCTGCAACAAGGTCGAAGAATTTGGCATGGAAGTGCCGCGTCCACCGGGTCCGCTTAAACATTCCGGACCCAACGGACCTGTAATTGCGTTCATCCGGGACCCAGACGGTTATTCAATCGAACTCGGACAAAGAGCGTAATTTCCATATTGGGGAGATTAAATAATGGCGGAGTACGCCCCGGCAAAAGCTGCTACTTCTAGCAATGAACATAACTTTGCCTATGAAGATTTGAGAGATTGGTTGGCCGAAGCCGAACGCCTTGGCGAGCTGGAGATTATTAAAGGTGCGAGCTGGGAAGAAGATATCGGGTTGGCTGCAACAGTCGCCAAATATCGTGATGGCTCCCCGGCTTTACTGTTTGATGAAGTGCCTGGCTGCGCCAAAGGGTTTCGTGTTCTTTCAAACTTCTTTGGTGGCAAGCGCAAGAACATGACGCTGGGATTTCCCGAACATCTCAATAAGGTTGAGTTGTCGGAGGCGTGGGCCGGTGTCTATTCGCATGAACAGGGCGCTCTAATTCCACCGGTTTATGTCGATGATGGGCCGGTTTTTGAAAACATAATGATGGGAGATGAAGTTAACGTTCTCGCTTTCCCGTCACCCATGTGGCACGAGGATGACGGCGGTCGTTATATTGGCACCGGCACATACAACGTAACCCAGGACCCGGACACAGGCTGGTACAATCTTGGTTGTTACCGGGTCATGGTCATCGATGAAAAAACCGTTGCCTATAATTCTGCGCCGGGCAAACACGGAAGAGTTCATCACGACAAGCACGTTGCAAAGGGCGAAAAAATGCCCGTGGTGATGGTTGTCGGTGGTGAGCCGCTCGCTTTTCTGCTGGGCGGGTATGAGGTGCCATCGGGCGTAAGTGAGTTTGATGTCATGGGTGGTCTCCGCAACAAGCCAATTGAATTGGTCCGCGGCAAAGTCACTGGACTGCCTTTCCCTGCCGATGCAGAGATCGTCATTGAGGGGTGGGTCGATCCTGAAGAAGTTGTTCCTGAAGGTCCGTTTGGCGATTGGTGCGGCAGCTATACAGAAAAGGGCCGTGTACGCCCGAAATGCGATGTGGCGGCGATTTATCATCGCAATGATCCCATAATTCTTGGTTTTCCTCCTCAGCACCTGCCGGACGAGTTCTCACGTTTTAGGGCGATTACGCGGTCGGCATTGATGAAACGCAATATCGAAGCGGCTGGCGTGCCTGACATCCATCAAGTTTGGTGCCATGAGGTTGGTGGATCACGCATGTTAACCGGTGTGTCGATCAAGGCACGTTATCCTGGCCATGCCACGCAAGCGGGACATATCGCGAGCCAATGTCATGCCGGTGCCTACGCCGGAAAATGGGTGATTGTTACGGATGACGATATCGATGTCACAGACCTCGAGGAGTTGATCTGGTGCGCTTTGATGTGTTGCGACCCTGCAACGGAAATGGACATCATCAAAAACGCGTGGACATCAAATGCTGATCCACGTCTTCACCCCGATGATAAAGCCAAGGGCAATATTACAAACTCGCGGTTGATTATTGACGCGACGAAACCTTTCCACTGGGCGGACAGGTTTCCGAAGTCCACTAAGCCAAAACCGGAGGTGCTCGAAGCGGCCCGTAAAAAATTCGGCCATCTGGCATGAACTTGATGACGGTTGCTGTATTGGCATCGAGTTATATTTTCACCGCTGACCCGGATAACGAACCGCTTAATCTATGCGGTTTCCGGTTTTGCGCTCACAATGCGAGATATTCTGAGGGAGACTTAAATGGGACAGCTTGACGGAAGGGTAGCGATCGTTACCGGGGGATCGCTTGGCATCGGTGCCGATTATTGCAAGAGAATGGCGGAAGAGGGGGCGAAAGTTGTGATCGCGGATCTCGAAGATGGCAGCAATGTCGTTGCCGTAATTGAGCAGGCTGGCGGCGACGCAATATTCGTTGAAACCGATGTTGCCGACGAGGCGGCCAATATGAACATGGTAGCGAAAGCTGTGGAAGCATATGGCAAAGTTGATATTCTCGTTGCCAACGCCGGACTTTACACACACCTCAAACGTAAACCGTCAGCCGATGAAACGACGGATGAATGGGACGACGTTTATAACGTGAATATCAAAGGCGTATGGCTCGGCGCGAAGGCCTGTATCCCCGAAATGACTAAAAAAGGCTATGGCAAGATTATCAACATCGCGTCCACGGCGGCTTTTCAGGGGACACCTGGGATAACACGCTATGCGGCATCAAAGGCCGCAGTTGTTGGCATTACTCGTTCCATGGCGCGCGAATATGGTGACAATGGAATCCGGATTAACGCCATCGCGCCGGGCCCTATTGAGACCGAGACCGGCAAACAATATGAAACAGAAGAAAGCATTAAACGACGCGAAGCGAGCGGCAAGAAACGTGCGCTTGGGCGCAATGGTATGCCACAAGATCTAACGGGGCTTTGCGTCTTTCTCGCGTCGGAGAAAAGTGATTTCATGAGTGGTCAAACGGTCGTCGCCGATGGCGGCGGCACGATGTGGTGAGAAGGAACTAGAGTAATGGCAAGACTGGATGGACGCGTTGCAATTGTAACCGGTGGCGCGCGCAGCATTGGCGCGGCATTTGCAAAGGGTATGGCGGCAGAAGGCGCGAAGGTGGTAATCGCCGATCTGGATGACGCCGACGAAACGCTTGGCGTTATTAAACAGGCCGGCGGCGAGGCGATGGCCGTTAAAACCGATGTCACCAGCGAAGGTGATTGCGAGGCAATGGTTGCCGCTGCTGTTGAGAATTATGGCAAGCTCGACATCCTTGTAGCGAACGCAGGTCTGTGGGTTCACCTGGAACGCCAGTCTGCGACCGAGATTGATATCGATACTTGGGACAAGGTGATGTCGGTCAATGTGAAGGGTGTTTGGCTTTCTGCCAAAGCCGCTATCCCCGAAATGATCAAAAACGAATATGGCAAGATCGTCACTGTTGCATCGACCCGCGCAATGAAGGGCGGTGCCGGCATGTTGCATTACGATGCCAGTAAAGGAGCGGTCATTGGCATGACCCGTTCGCTGGCACGCGAGTACGGGCCGTCCGGTATCTGCGCGAATGTTATTGCGCCTGGTGCGACCGACACCGAAATTAGCCGCGCTTTGGCAGACGACACGCAGAAAGAACGCCGTGTCGCGAGTGCCCAGGCACGGGCAATTAAGCGCGCAGAAGAAGCGGATGATCTCGTTGGCGCCTGCCTGCATTTAGCATCGCCGGAAAGTGATTTTATGTCCGGTCAGACTCTGGTCGTCGATGGTGGTGCGATTGTTTGGTAGGGAATAGGTATTTAGCGCCTAAGCTTTCTGGCTATCAATTCCCTTGTTTCGGATGCTCCCTCCAGGTTTGGATTTTTGCTGAGAGCTATTTCAATATTTTCTCGTGCTTCTATAAATTTTCCTAATTTATATAGCGAAAACGCTAGTCCACCATAGGCTAGGGCGTTCTGCGCGTTTAGTTCTATTGATTTCTTGTAATTTTTTACCGCAAGAGAATGTTTTCCGTTCAACAAATAGGTAACAGCGCGTGCGAAATACCCCTCATAAAATCTGGGTCTTAATATTATCGCGCTATCGAAATCTTTCAAAGCGAGTTGATATTTTTTCCACTGACTAAAAAGATTGCCTCTTGAAATTAAGACATCGTAATCATTGGGTTTCAGTTTGTTGGCTTTATTGAGGTCTTGGATTGCCTTGTGACGCTTGCCCATCTTAAAAAGAGTTTCCCCTCTTACGACGTATAAGGCGTGAAATTTAGGTTGGAATAAGAGGGCAGTGTCGTAGTCAGAGATAGCCTCCGTATATTTTCCTAGGTTCATAAAGGAGGTACCCCGTCCCATAAATATTATGAAGTTGTCAGGGTCACGTCTTATGGCCTTTGTGAACTCCTTTACGGCGCCGCGATACTCCTTCTTTTGAAACAAGTATGCCGCTTTTAGAAAGTGTTTGGGCTCCCATTGGTTAGATTCGTCTTCGTAGAGTCGCTTAATAAAATTTGGGTCAGATTTTGAAACGGAAAGCATATCCAACCAAGCCAGATTAGGTTTCCCCATTGCTAAATGAAGTTGGGCACGAGATCTTAATGCTTCTGCTTTCTCCAGCGGATTCTCCTCAACTTTTATATACGCGTCGCATGCAGTTAGCCGTAAATTAAAGCTGAGTTTTTCATTCTTGCAGTCGGTAAGGCCGCCAACCGATTGTGGTTTTTGGGAGCCGGTCGTTTGGCAACCAGCACCTACGCCAATAAAAATCAGGAAAACCGCTAATCTATAAACAAACATTATTTGTCAGTTCAGTATGTCAATGTCAGGCCACTAGTTTGTCGCCACTTACCTTACTACGCCTTAGGCGCCGGTCGTCGCCGATCTCAAAATGCGTTCGGGCATGCGTCACGGCAAGATTGTCCCAGATGACGAAATCGCCGACCGACCATTGGTGTTCGTAGACGAACTGCCGCTGTTCTGCGTGGTCAAAAATTGAATCGAGGATCGGGCTGCTGTCTTCGACAGATAGTCCCTCTATCTGACAGGTCATGAGCCGATTGACGAAGAGCGCTTCGCGGCCATTTTGAGGGTGGGTAACGACGCAGGGCTGCCACGCCTTTTCGATATTCTCTAAATTTTCGAGATCAGGTTTATCAATTGTCGCGTAGTCGTAAACGTTGAGGGCATTCTTTCCGTGGATCTCCTTTTTCAGGTCCTCCGGCAATGTGTCCCATGCCTGATACATGTTGCCCCACATCGTATTGCCGCCAACCTTTGGCACAGCAATAGAATACAGCATGGTGAATTTATCGGGCTCATCTGTGTAGCAGGTGTCGTGATGAAACCACATCTCGCCATCTGGAATCACGCCGGTGGGTTCGCCATTCTCATCACGAATGTTGCTAACATACGCAATCCCCGGTGTTTCGTAGGAACTCGCTGGCGAAACGTAATCATCGGGGAGTTTTCTTTTGCGGACAGGGCCCAGCGATTTGGTGAAGGCGAGCTGTTGTTTCGCATTAAAGGTTTGATCAGGGAAAATCGTGACCGAGTATTCATGAACAATGGCACGGATCTCAGCCGCGAGTGCTTCATCGGGGGTCTCACGGAGATCGATCCCTGTAATACGGGCGCCCAACGGCGCATCCAACGGCGTGACTTTCATTCAATTGCCTCCAATTGAGGATGATCTTAACAGATATGCTGTTTGATTGGCTAAGGGGAGTTGAATCTGGGGCTGGCAAACGCCAAACTGCGCCTAAACAAACCAAAAATCATGGAGAATTCGATGGGGAGAGTAGAGGGTCGCGTCGCGATTGTTACCGGCGCTGCACAAGGTCTCGGGGCTACATACGCACGTGCATTGGCGGCGGAAGGTGCCAAAGTGGCAATTGCGGATCGCGATAGTGGGGCGGCTGTCGTTGAGGAGATAAAAGCGGCCGGTGGCGACGCTATAGATGTTCCAACGGATGTCTCCCAGGAAGATGCAACTCTCGAAATGGTCGCCAAGACTGTCGAAGCGTTTGGAAAGCTTGACGTTCTGGTCAATAACGCGGCTATCTTCACGGCTGTCGAACGCAAAGGATTCGATGAAATTCCTGTTGAAGAATGGGATTTGATGCATGCGGTTAACGTCCGCGGTACCTGGCTCTGTTGCCGGGCAGCTGTGGCGGAAATGCGCAAGCAACAATACGGCAAGATCATCAACATCTCGACCAGCAGAATATTTCAGGGGGTCCCGTTTTTCCTGCACTACGATTCAACAAAGGGTGCCGTCTTGGCGATTACCCGTTCGCTGTGTAAAGAAGTCGGCGACGATGGAATTCGGGTAAACTGCATCGCGCCGGGATCGACAATGAGTGAGAATGTTCTCAAGCGGACGAATTGGAAGGGGAGTGGCGCGGCTGTTCAGCTCGCTAACCGTATGATTAAACGAGAAGAATTGCCAGAAGATCTCGTCGGTGCGGTCGTCTTTCTTTCATCTGCGGAGAGTGATTTCGTTACCGGCCAAACTATGCTGATAGATGGTGGTGTTAGTACACACTGATATTGGTGCCGGTCGTTAAGCCGCCACACCAACCCTTAACCCCCGCCGGGTTGGCCTAACGATACGGTTGCGCTATAGCTTCGCCCGAATTTCGATACTGAAAGGAAAAAACCTTGGCGACACAGGCGAAAGACGTGGAAAAACGTACACCTGCACGCAGTTATCCTGATCTTCATGATCATCTGAAGGCGCTCGATGAAGCGGGTCTGTTGGTTACGGTGGATCGCGAGATCAATAAAGATACCGAGATGCACCCGTTAGTGCGCTGGCAGTTCCGCGGGGGGATCGAAGAAAAAGACCGTAAGGCCTTTCTGTTCACCAATGTTGTTGATTCCAAAGGCAATAAGTTCGATATGCCGGTTGCCGTGGGTGTTCTGGCAGCTAACCGCGAAATTTATGCGATGGGGATGGGTTGTGCCGTGGAAGAGGTCCAAAGTCGCTGGGCTGAGGCAATCGCCAATCCAATTCCGCCAAAAGAGATTTCCAGTGAGGAGGCACCTTGCCACGAGATTATCATTGAGGGAGCCGATCTCGATAATCCGGGTAATGCTCTGGATGCTATTCCGGTGCCGATTTCAACGCCGGGCTGGGATGTCGGACCGGTAGCTACGCTGACCCAATATGTGACCAAAGACCCCGACAACGGATTGACCAATATGGGCAACTATCGCGCCCAGGTTAAATCGCCGCGTCGGATGGGGATGAACCCATCACTGGAACTGCGTCCAGGAATATATATTCATTGGCAAAAAATGAAGGAGCGCGGCGAAAAACTTCCCGCCGCTGTCGTTCTCGGAGCACCTTCATGTGTTACATTCACAGCAGCACAGAAACTGCCTGAAAACCTTGAAGAAATTACTGTCGCTGGAGGCCTCGTTGGCTCGCCTATAAATGTCGTCAAAGCACGCACGGTGGACCTGATGGTTCCTGCGGAAGCGGAGATCGTTGTTGAAGGATTTATCGATACCAAAATGCTTGAACCGGAAGCGCCATTTGGCGAGAGCCACGGCCACGTGAATCTGCAGGAATTCAACGCTTATATGGATGTCACATGCATCACTCGCCGGTCAAATGCATGTATGACCTCCATTATTTCGCAGGTTACACCGTCAGAAAGTTCCTGCATCAAGCAGGTCGCCTACGAGACTATTTTTATGAACCATATGCGCGACGCGCTGGGGATTAAGGGCGTCAAACGCGTTGCTCTTCATGAACCACTGACGAATATCCGCAAATTGGTTGTTGTCGTTTGTGAAAGAGATATGCCGACGACAGAGGTGTGGCGTGCACTCTATGGTGCTGCAACCCTGCTTCGTGCGGGCGGCAAGTTCGTTATTGCGGTGAATGACGATATCGATCCGTCCAATGCAGATGCGCTGTTCTGGGCGATGGCCTATCGCTGTAATCCCATTCTTGATATGCAGGTACTGCCGCATCGTGATCAGGGCCACGGACCGCGTTCGAAGCGGAATAACGGCGAGGATGGATCAGTTCTCTATGATGCGACCCTGAAGGAAGATTTTCCGCCAATTTCGTTGCCCAAACGCGAATTCATGGAGAATGCAGCGAATATCTGGGACGAAATCGGCCTGCCAAAGCTTAAGCCACAGGAACCTTGGTTTGGGTATTCACTCGGTGAGTGGGGAGACGATTTCGACGAAGCCGCCAAGATGGCGACCGATAGCGAATACTGGGCCTATGGTAAACGGATTGCGCAACGCCGCCGTTCGGATGTTGAAATGAACACAGAAGTTCGCGACGTCGACGAGACGAAATAGACGGGTTTGCTAGGGTTTTCTTAATTCACGTTGAGTTGAATTCACCGGATCAGTTTTGCTTCCCATTTTAGGCACAGACCAAACAACACGGGCTGGATCGATGTCTCCAACAAACAGATTTTCCAAAAGTTCTTTCCGTATAGCGCTCGTCCTGCTGTGCGCGCCATTTCTCACAGGTTTTTCGATTGAAGCGCTTTTTGCGCCGCGAGCGCATCTTCTCGAAATGTGGGTCGTACATGATGCGGAGTCCAAACGGACTATAGACCACAGTAGTTGGGACACACTGCTCAAACGATATGTGGTGATGGGCTCTGATGGCATAAACCGGTTTGCTTATAAACGGGTGACAAAAAAGGACCGTGCACTTCTGGAAAGCTACATTCGGGAAATTTCGAAAACGAAAATCAGTAATTATAACCGTGATGAACAATTCGCCTTCTGGGTGAATCTCTATAATGCTCGAACGATAAAGGTGATTCTCGATCACCCCGATGCGAAAACGATACGGGATATTGATATTTCCCCCGGCTTTTTTGCCGACGGACCCCGGGGCAAAAAGATGATGGTGGTTGAGGATACGATCCTGTCTCTTAATGACGTCGAGCACGGCATTTTGCGACCGATCTGGAAGGATCCCTATATTCACTATGCCGTAAATTGTGCTTCGCTGAGTTGCCCAAACCTCTTGCCGACGGCTTTCACTGGCAAGAACTACAGACAGCTATTGGCTGGGGCGGCGCGCTCTTACATCAATCATCCGCGCGGCGTCACGATCGAAGACGGTCAAATCAAGGTTTCCAGTATATATGTCTGGTTTGGCGAGGATTTCGGTGGTGAACCTGGCGTACTTAAACATCTCAAGAAATATTCGCAGAGAGAGCGCGTCCGGGTAATTCTTCACAGCCGTTCTTCTATCGCAGACCACGGATATGACTGGGCACTAAACGGGGTCAGCCAATAGTTCGCTCAGTGTTCCGCCATAAAACGAATGTCGACAATTGCCGCCCTGGATTTCAGACCGGTATCGTCAGTGTCTGCGGAAATAGCGATATGGCTTGGCGAAGGGGCCGAGGTACCAAATAACCGCTGATAATCCGCCCGAATGTTAATTCTTTCTGTGACCCATTCCGCGGCAGGGGCCTTGTCTCCCCGTTTGATAACAATCATTCCCCGTTCAGGTAGATGGGGGTTGGGGAAACTTGACCCCGCCTTATGTTTTCCCCCCCACATACAGGTGATGACGCGGCCTCCTGGCGGAAGGCCGATTAAGTCGGAAAGTGCATCGCCAATTGAGCTCCAAACGCTGCTTTCATCTTCCTTCAGGGGAAACCAAACGTGCAGAGCAATTGGTCGGTCGTCACCGCCTTTCACAGATGCATCGGTAGCAGGTAAACGCTGGTCGACCCGCCAGCGCCATTCAAGAACGGGATAGTCCTCGACTCGTTTGAGTTCGCGGACAATCATGCCAAACCCGGCCATACTGTCGGCCACGAGGGAACCGTCTTCGCCCTTCGTAAAGGCTGTCTGGTTAACGCCGGGGATCGTAATACTTTGCCAACCTGTATCGGCAGGTCCATCGTAAACTGGTATCTGGACTGTCGCTGCGGCGTTCGTGGCTAAGCCCAGTGTCAAAACGAGCGGGATCGTTACTTTACATAATCTCTTCATGCTGTAACGGGTTCAATCAATCCAAGTTGTGCGAGACTTTGTACTTGTAATGCCCAGCGCCGTTCAGAGAAACCTTTGACGGCTCTCCAAAGCACAGCGTTATCATTCACAAGTGCTTTTATGCAAGCGTCCCATACATCTTTGATTGCTGCGACCGTTTCCAACCGTTCTTCCTCAGTAAGTTTCGTACTTGAGCTGTTACCGACCAGTTGTCCGAAAGCGACGTGACGCGCCTCGTCCTGTGTTACGCGGCGATTTATCTCGTGAAACAGGGGGCACCGAATGTCGCCCGAGAGTTCGTGCTGCAATGTTAGAGCCTCACTTTCCAAAACGACGTGAATTGCAAAAACCAGGCCGGAAGGCGGCCCTTTCCAGTTTATGAGTTGCTTTGTCGCTTCGGTAAATCCGTCGGGAATAATGGGCGGCATGCCGACACGTTCCAGATAGGTCCGATAAACTTTTGCATGGCGATCTTCATCAGCAGCCTGATACTCCAAAAGAGTCTGGAGCTCGGATTTAGGTGAATCCGCGAGGAGCATCTTGCAGGCTGCTGCCGTCGCCTCTTCACCGGCCATTAAGGCCCCTAAAGCACGACCAATAAATCGCTGCGTTAAAAAATTTGGCGGCGATGGGTGAATAGCCCAGTCAATTCCGCTCTCAACCTGCCATTGGCCCGCTTTTGCGTTGTCGATGAGCTTGGTAATCTGGTTCTCGCGGTGGTCGCCCGGCCTATCGCGGGCAGTAGAGGACGTATCGTGCATGGACTGTCTATTTTCGTTGCCTATAACGAAAATGTGGTAGCCCGACTTAATTTGGGAAGTAACAGCGGGATGACATGTTTGTTATCTCGCCAAACGGTTTGCCAATTAAGCCTGCTTGCAGCTCAGTAGTAAGAACATGATAAGCAGAAAAGCGGATCCGGTAACCGATGCGACAATTGTAAATCGCCAGGCCAGTTTGCAGCCTAACTCATCGAAATAAAGGTCGGGTTTCATAAAGTAGGACGGTTTAACAAAGTTCTTTTTGCGAAACCAAATATTTTTTGGTGGGTCGGGCGGTACCAGCAAATGATCGTTTAGGACACGGGACATGATCGCCATCGCGGCGGCTCCTGCGAGAAAAATCCAAACAAGGACACTTGAGTGTTCCCAAAGACCACACATAATCAGTCCCTAATATCCTGTAACAACCACTCAGTAGGTATTTCGTTTCCGAGGCCCGCTTCCTTGGCGAGTTCGTAGGTTCGCCCGGCGACGGCGTGAAATTGATTGCCTTGCAGGTTCCCGCGTTCCGAATAGCTGATTTGATCACTTGATGTGCGACCACGATTTGTCCCTGCTAGAAGATCGGAGAAATACATCACCTTGTCGGGCATCGCGACGCCATGAGCACGGGTGCCGAGCGGCTTTTGTCGCAGCCCGTTATCGACGTCGGGTCTTGCGGCATAGGTGATCCATTCGTCAGCAAGTGCCATCTCGGGCAATCCTTCAGGGTGCGGTGCATTACCAAATCTGAAATAGACATCGACCTTTTCCTGTGCTTCGGGCCCTACCATACCCGTGCCGCCACCGACGTTAAGAATATGCATACCGGGTTGCAATAGGTCAGCCCGAACAACGGGCACGGAGGCGTTGGTACAACCAGCAATGATGTCGGCGCCCTGGTAGGCGTCTTCCTCATTGTCGCAGGCAATAACCTCGATATCCCATTTGGCGCGCATTTCCTCGGCATAGGTCTCACGGTTTTCTTTGGTTGGGCTGTAGACCTGCAGTTTTTTGATGTTTCGAACGCACATGAAGGCGTCCATGTGACTGCGGGCCATACCGCCAGAGCCCAGCATACAAACAACTTCGGAATCCTCGCGGCTCATATATTTGACTCCGATACCGCCATCCGCACCGACACGCATATGCTGCAAGATACCGTCATTGATAAAAGCAAGTGGTTCGCCGGTCTCTACGCTCGTAAGCAGAATTAGCCCGCAAAACAGCCCGGGTTTGCTGCAATATTTCTGGTGAGTTCGATTGCCATCGACAACGGTCTCGTATGTGACGTCTGACTTCATGCGAATGGCGAAATATCCTTTGGTGGAACCACCTTCCATCGTCCCCCATTGATAGACCTTGCCATCTGATGTCGGAATCTGGATGTCGATCCGGGGGCGGCACACGGCTTCCTGCTCGGCGAGATCGGCGTAGGCAGATTCAAGCACGTCGATGGTGTCCTGCATGGTCAGGATTTCCGCTACCATGTCGTTATTGATTACGAGTGTCATCGGTCTGTTCCTCTAATTCCGGATATCCTGCAGGAACCACTCGGTGGGAACCTCATTGCCAAGTTCTGCTTCTTTGGCAAGCTCATAAGCCCGGCCCGCCACGGCATGGAACTGATTGCCCTGTAAATTGCCGCGCTCGGAGTAGGTAATCTGCTCACTTGATGTTCTGCCGCGATTGCTGCCCTCCATGATGTCTTTGAAATAAAGCACTTTGTCAGGCATCGCGACACCATGGGCCCGTCCGCCTTTCTTTCTATTCTTGAAACCGTAATCGTGTTCGGGCCTTGCCGCATACGTTAGAAATTCGTCTGCGAGATTGAGTTCCGCCAACCCTTCCGGCGCTGGTGCATTTCCAAATCGGAAGTAAACATCGATGAGGTCCTGCGTCTCTTGAGTGACCATACCGCCACCACCGCCGACATTGATGACGTGTTGTCCTGCTTCGAGGCATTCGGGTCGGATAACCGGCACCGCGGAATCCGTGCATCCCGCAACGATGTCAGCGCCTTTATAGATATCCTCGTGCTTGTCGCAGACAACAATTTCTATTTCATGCTTAGCCCGCATTTCCTCAGCATAGGCTTCCCGGTTGGCCTTCGTTGGGCTGAAGACCTGAACCTTTTTGATGTTGCGGACGCACATAAACGCATCGAGGTGGGTTCGGGCCATACCGCCAGAGCCAATCATCCCGACGACCTCGGAATTTTCACGGCTCATATATTTGACACCGATGCCACCATCGGCACCCACCCGCATATGCTGTAAGACGCCGTCATTGATAAAGGCGAGAGGAGTCCCTGTTTCGACGTCGGTAACGAAAATCAAACCGCAGAATGTCCCTGGCTCGGTGCAGTATTTTTCCTGACTGCGAACGCCTTCGTACTCTGTCTCGTAGATGATGTCGGACTTCATGCGAATGGCGAAATAACCACCGACCGAGCCGCCCTCCATCGTTCCCCATTGATAGGCCTTCTGCGGATCGCTTGTCGGAATTTGGATATCGACGCGTGGCCGGCACACCGCCTCGCCATCGGCGAGATCGCGATAGGCTTTTTCCAGCACGTCAATTGTGTCCTGCATCGTCAGGACCTTTGAGACAACATCGTTATTGATGAAGAGGGTCATTTGCTTTGGCTCTAATTCAGTGACGTGTGGACATCGACCAGCGCGACACCGCCTTTGTCGACAATATCTGCGGCACGCTCAAAAGCGCCTGCGAGTTCCTTGGGATCACGCACCGGTTCTTCCGCCCAGGCACCATAACCACGGGCGACAGTGCAATAGTCCGGTTCTGGTCCGACCATTCGTTGCCCAATCCAGGCATTTTCGGCCGGGCGCCCACGCCGATAGGCAAGCGTGATCTGATGCTCCTCGTCATTGCCGAATGACGTGTTGTTGTGAAGCACAATCATAATCGGAATTTTGTAGTGGACGGCAGTCCAGATGGCCGCTGGGCCCATGGTGAAATCGCCATCGCCGATTATAGCAACTGTGAACTTGCCTTGGTCACGCCCCGCAAGCGCGGAGCCGATGATCCCGCCCGGCCCATAGCCGATGCCGCCTCCAATGGAGTTGGACAAGAACTGTCCCGCGCCATCGAATTCCCAGATGCCATCGTACCATGCGCGATAGTTGCGGGCGGCGAGGAGCCAGTCCTTGTCTTTCACCGCATTGAAAAGTTCCGCCGTCATGCGTGGCAAATAAATCGGCACCTGATCCCATTTCGCCTTCATCGCATCTGTTTGGCTTTTGCGTAGTTCGTCATGCATCTGCGAAATTTCAGCACGACGCTCTTCCGCTCGTTTGAGCCAGGCAGGGTTATCCGTGGCGCGGCGTTTCACTTCTTCGGTAACCTGTTTGAGGCCGTAGAGCCCATCTGCCTGAAGTTGAATGTCTACAGGGTGCACCGGTCCGCCGAGATGTGTCCAGTGTTGAACCGCGAAATCATTCATGGAGAGGTCAATGACTTTCATCTTGCCGGCATTAACTTCATCGCCCGCGCCGCGGGCGCCTTCATAAGCGCCGATATTGTTCGAGATATCGAGACAATCGACGCATAGAACCGCATCGGTCTTTGCCAGCAGCATCTTTTTAAATTCACCTTCTGCTTTAGTGCGGCCGAAACTGGCATTGAGGTTCTGCGGATGATTTGACGGCATGCAGATGATGTCATGCCCATCCTGGTAGGCAGCACCGAGCGTCTCCACGAGATCGGTCATTACGGGCGTCGTCGCCGCGTCATATCCAACGCGACCACCGAGGATCAGAGGCCAGTCGGCTTCTATCAGCGCATCGACAGCCTCAGAAACTGCCTCTGCTGGCGCGGCCACCGGGGCCGCTGGTTGATAGCGCGATGCAGCCACATTTGGCATCGTGACACCGTCAGGGATTTCGTCCTCCTGCACGACGACGTCGACGGAAACATATGTCGGTGAGCAGGGTGTGCTCGTTGCGATGCGTTGCGCGCGGGCGATGGAATCAAGACAGCCTTGCAGGGTGATCGGCTCGTCTGTCCATTTTGTGACGTCCTTGACGATATCGCATTGCGTATTGGCAGAATGAATCCAGTCTGTCTTGCGGCGCTGCGCTGGGTCAGCCGGACCCGAACCCCCTAGTACGATGACAGGCATCCGGTCGGCCATGGCGTTATAGAACGCCATCGTTGCATGCTGGACACCGACAAGATCGTGGAGGAACGCCATGGCGGGACGGCCTGTTGCTTTACAATAACCTTGCGCCATTGCGACCGCGATTTCTTCGTGCGCGACCAGAATAATTTGCGGTTTGTGGTTTCGCGTGTGGTTGACCAGAGAGTCATGAACACCGCGAAACGATGATCCCGGAGTCAGGAAGATATAATCGTGGCCAAGCTCGCCGATCAGCTCGGCAATCATGTCCGAACCGTATTCGGCTTCGGACTGGTTTGCCGGAAGGTTGATGGGGGACTCCGAAGCAAACTCGGGGGCAGCCGGATAATTGTTATTGATTTCGTCGCTCATAGTGTCTCCCGGAATAGGGCTGGAATACGCCTTGCCTGTTATGGAATTAGCTTATCTTCCGGATCGGGATTGGCAAAGGGTGCGCAATCAGATGCCTTTTGAATATTCATTCGTCTGCTCACCTAGACGCAGCCCGAAATGTCGACGACAATGGGGTTCAGAACAAATCACCGGTGTGCTTAAGGCCGGACAGAGAGGAAGATCGATGCCGACGAAAACCCTTAAAAACGTCACTGTTGCCGATGCCTATTTGGAGGTTTTGGCGGATCGCGGCGTCGATTACCTTTTTGCCAATGCGGGGACTGATTTCGCACCGCTCATCGAGGCGTTGGCCAAAGCGCAGGCGCTTGGCACACCCCATCCTCATCCGGTGACCTGCCCGCATGAAAACACCGCGCAGCATATGGCGATTGGCTACTACCTGGTTACTGGGCGGCCCCAGCTGACGATGATGCACGTAAATGTCGGCACCGCGAACGCGATGAATGGATTGTTAAATGCATCGCGAGGCCAAACGCCGATGCTGTTCACCGCGGGGCGCACCCCGACCAATGAAGACACGCTCAAGGGCCATCGAACCCTCGATATCCATTGGACACAGGAAATGTTCGATCAGGGCGGCATGACCCGTGAAGCCGTCAAATGGGACTATGAACTGCGCAACGGTGAGCAGGTGGAAACGGTTGTGGATCGCGCACTCAGTGTCATGATGAGCGATCCCAAAGGGCCGGCATATTTGTCACTACCTCGCGAGGTGCTGGCAATAGAAATGGACGAGTTCAATTATGAGTCGCCGGGACGGATTCAGGCCGCATCGCCAAGTCTTCCCAATGCGCAGGCATTGGAGGAAGCAGCAGCGATCCTGGCGAAGGCGGAAAACCCTGTCATCATCACCAACTGGGGCGGCCGTAACCCAAACGTCATGCCGGCACTCGTTGATCTGGCAGAAAAATACGCGATCCCAGTGGTCGAGTATCGCAACAGGTTCGTTGCCATGCCCCGCCGTCATCCGATGTTTGCGGGCAATAACCCCAATCCGTTTGTCGAAGCAGCGGATGCAATTTTGGTTATGGATAGCGCAACGCCTTGGCTCCCGTCGCAAGTTAACCCATCAGAAGACTGTAAGGTTCTCCATCTGGCCCCGGACCCGCATTACAGCTATTTACCCATTCGGGGTTTCCGCTCCGACATCGCGTTGGCTTGCGATAGCGCGCTGGGATTGCAGGCACTCAACGCAGCGATGGAAGAGCCGTCCAAGTCCAATCAGAAAGCCATCGACAGCCGACGCAAGTCAGTATCGGCGTTACATGAAGAGCTTGAAGAAAGCTGGGCGAAAAAACTGGAAGATGTCAAAAACCAGACGCCTATTCATCCGGCCTGGATTTCCGATTGCATCGCCAAGATCAGCGATGCGGATACCATATTTGCCAAAGAATCCCAGTTGCAGGTGCAGTATCTCGATACATCAAAACCCACCAAGATACTAAATGCAGGCGCCTCATCCGGATTGGGCCATGGTATGGGCGTCGCACTCGGTGCCAAGCTCGCCAATCGGGACAGTTTGGTTATCGGCACGCACGGCGATGGCTCCTATATGTTTAACGTGCCGGTCTCCGCGCATTACGTTGCTGCCGAGCAGGAATGCCCGATCCTGACAGTGGTGTTCAATAACCAGAAATGGCAGGCCGTTCGCGGTGCGTCACTGGGCATGCATCCCGATGGCTATGCTGCGAAGGCCAACCAGCCGCCGTTAATGTATTTCACCGTCGACCAGCATTATGAAAAACTGGTTGAGGTGTCTGGCGGGTATGGCGAGCAGGTCACCGATCCCAAAGACATGCTTCCTGCACTGGAAAGGGCCGTGAAAGAGGTCATGGTCAATAAACGTTCGGCGTTGCTCAATGTCATGGCATCAGACCCAACTTAAGGCCCGTTTTTTGAATGAGTGATATCGAGACTTTTACGACGTTGCAGCAGATCGCCGTTCGCGCACTGCGCAATCTCAACTGGAATGTCTATGACTATTTGATGGGTGGCTCGGAAACCGAGACGACGTTGAAACGCAATCGTCAGGGTTTCGATGCGCTCGCCCTCGCACCGCGCATTTTGCGTAACGTTGCCAATGTCGATCCGTCGGTAACATTCATGGGCAAGCAATTGCGCACACCGGTCATGCTGGCGCCAATTGGCTCGCTGCAATTGATGACACCGGATGGCGGTTTGGCAGCAGCGCAGGCGGCAGCCGAGGCGGGCACCATCACGATTTTGAGCTCGGTGACAAATCCAGAAATGGAAGATGTCGGCCCAGCGACGAACGGACCCAAAGTATATCAGCTTTATGTCAAAGGCGATGACGACTGGATCGATGTTCAGGTCAAGCGGGCGATTGATTCAGGTTTCGAGATATTTTGTTTAACAGTTGATACCGCGATCTATAGCCGCCGCGAACGCGATCTAATAAAGCGCTGGGCGCCGAGCTCGCGGCAGGCGGTTAATGACGGCGCAGACTTTCTTCCGATGCTGAGTTGGGAGACCGTGAAACGTTTCAAGGATCGGCATGACATTCCGTTGATTTTGAAGGGCATTGGTACCGGCGAAGATGCCGAGATTGCGCTGCAACATGGTATCGAATGTATCTATGTCTCCAACCATGGCGGACGCCAACTCGATCATGGCCGTGGTTCAATCGAGGTGTTGCCGGAGGTTGTCGAGGTCGCCAAGGGCAAATCGAGCATCGTCATGGATGGTTCCATCCTGCGCGGCACAGATGTCATCAAGGCGATGGCGTTGGGCGCTGATGCTGTCTGCATTGGTAAGCTGCAGGGGTTGGGATTGGCTGCAGGCGGCAAGGACGGTCTCGTCCATACGCTGAGATTGCTCGAAGAGGAAATTCGAACCTCGATGGCCTTGCTGGGGCTTCATGATTTTTCAGAAATTGACGCAAGTTTTGTTGAGGCGGTCGAGCCTCTGATCGAACCAAGCGTTACCTCACCCTATACGCATATTGAATACGACGAGCGGGAGTATGAAAGATGAGTGATATCAAGGCGCATGACCGGCCGGTCAATCTCGGTAATCCGCAGATGGGCTGGGCCAGCGACGTTGCAGCGGAAATGCTGCGGCAGCTGGGGATCAAATATATTTCCCTGAACCCGGGGGCGAGCTATCGCGGGCTTCATGACTCCATCGTCAACTATCTTGGTAATGATACGCCGCAGATGCTGATCTGTTTACATGAGGACCATGCGGTGCATGTGGCGCAGGGCTATGCAAAGGCCACCGGCGAACCCATGGGCTGTGCGTTGCATTCCAATGTCGGACTGATGCATGGGCTGATGGCGATCTTTAACGCTTGGTGTTACCGCGCCCCGATGATCATGATGGGAGCAACGGGTCCGGTTGATGCGCCGCTGCGCCGTCCATGGATCGACTGGATCCATACCGCCAAGGATCAGGGTGCCATGTTGCGCAACTATACAAAATGGGATGACGAGCCGCGTTCGGCGGAAGCGATTGTCGAGACCATGTTGCGGGCCAATCAGATGGCACGCTCAGAACCGCCGGGGCCGGTCTATGTCTGTCTCGATGCCGGTTTACAGGAACAGGCGCTGGAAGAGGAAATCACCATTCCCGATGTCAGCCGTTTCCAGACATCCGACCCGCCGCAGGCATCATCGAGCGCGGTCAAAGAGGTCGCGGATATGCTGCTCGGGGCATCCGATCCGGTGATCATGATCGGTCGCAGTGCACGTACGCAGGAGGCCTGGGACAACAGGGTCAAATTGGCCGAAGCCGTCGGGGCAGGGGTCGTGACCAATCTCCGCAATGCTGCTGTTTTCCCAAGCGATCATCTTTTGCATGTCGGCCGTCCGGCGGGGCGCATCAACGATACGATCCGTAATGCAGTTCTTGGCGCGGATGCCGTGCTCAGTCTCAACTGGCTGGATTTTGGCGGCACGCAACGTCTTCTCAATCGCGACGGTGGTATCAAGGGCAGTATTGTGCATTGTTCGATGGAACCCTATGTCCATAACGGTTGGGGAATGGAGCTGTTCGAGTTGCCGATGGCAGACGTCAAGATCGAAGCCGATCATGATGCGCTGGTTACCCAACTGCTTGAAGAGATCAACAGTCGTGGCGTTGATGCCAAATGGGATGGCAAACGCGCCGGGCCCGAACCGGAGGCATATGATAAAATTGCCGACCGCGATGCTGACAGTGTTTTACAACCCGCCGATATCGTAACCGCATTGGCGGAGGCACAGGGCGACCGCAAGATCAGCTTGAACCGTGTCAGTTCAGGCGGTGTTGGTCCGGCCTATCACTTTACCCACCCGCTTTCCTATCTCGGACATGACGGTGGCGGTGGTCTGGCCTCAGGGCCGGGCACGTCGGTAGGCGCGGCACTCGCCGTCATGGATAGCGACTGGCTTCCCGTATCTGTGCTCGGCGATGGCGATTTCATGCAGGGCAACACGGCGCTGTGGACCGCCGCGAAATACAAAATCCCGATGCTGGTCATCATCTCGAATAACCGTTCGAACTTTAACGATGAGCTGCATCAGGAAACCGTCGCCAAGGATCGCGACCGGCCGGTTGAGAACCGCTGGATAGGGATGCGTATTAGCGAGCCTGATATTGAGCTGGAGGAACTCGCCTGTTCACTCGGATTCGAAGCGCAGGGACCGATCACCACCGCAGGCGAGCTTATGGAAGCGATGGAAAACGGGCTCAAGGCTGTTGAGGCCGGGGGGCAGCACCTGATTAATGTGCATGTCGATACGGGTTATGCCGAACCGCCGCTGATGCGTGGCGGAAGCAAGGGCGAATAACGGGAAGGTATGGAGAAAAATAATGGCTGATTTAACCAAATTCGACCGGCCCGTGAATGTCGGAAATCCCAAGATGGGCTGGGCCAGTGATGTCGCCGCCGAAATGTTGCGGCGCATGGGCATCAAATATCTGTCAATGAACCCGGGTGCGAGCTATCGCGGGTTTCATGACTCTATCGTCAACTATCTCGGCAATGACGGTCCGCAGATGATCCTGTGTCTGCACGAAGATCATGCGGTGCATATCGCACAGGGCTATGCCAAGGCGACGGATGAGCCGATGGGCTGCATCCTGCATTCCAATGTCGGGTTGATGCACGGCATGATGGGCATCTTCAATGCCTGGTGTAACCGCCTGCCGATGGTGATCATGGGCGCGACTGGCCCCGTCGATGCCCCCAAACGGCGGCCTTGGATCGACTGGATTCACACCGCCAAGGACCAGGGCGCCTTGATCCGCGATTTCGTCAAATATGACGATGAGCCGCGTTCCGCCCAGGCATTGGCCGAGACTATGGTCCGCGTTAACAAAACCATCCGTACTGCGCCGACCGCACCGGCCTATGTCTGTCTCGATGCCGGGCTTCAGGAATCCGAGATCGATCCGGAAATGAAGCTACCGGATGTCTCACGCTTTTTGCCGCCACCGCCGACACCGGCACCGCAGGAAAGCATCGATAAGGCTGCCGATCTGCTGGCCAATGCCAAGAATCCGGTAATCATGGCCGGCCGGTTGAAGCGTTCAGAGGAAGGCTGGGCCAATCGTATTAAATTGGCCGAAATGCTGGGCGCTGGCGTTGTGACCGATATGAAGACCGGCGCAAGCTTCCCGACCGATCATCCGCTGCATCTTGCGCCACCAAGCAACCGGCCGCGCGCGGAAGCTGAAACCGAAGTTGCCAAGGCGGATGTCATTCTTGATCTCAACTGGGTCGATCTCGCAGGCACCTTCAAGCTGATCTTTGGCCGTGACGATGTGAATGCCGAGGTCATCCATGTTTCAATGGATTCGATCATCCATAATGGCTGGACCACGGATCATATGGGCATGCCACTTGGCGACGTGACCATGCTGGCCGAACCGGAGCCGGTTGTTGAACAGCTTCTCGATGCGCTGGAAAAACGGCTGGATGGCAAGTCCAAATGGGATGGTGAAAACAAGGGGCGCACGGCAGAGCCTGATGTCACCTATGACATGCTCAACCAGGAGGATGAGGTCTCGGTTGAGGCGCTGACCCTGTGCATGAATGAAGCGCGCAAGGGCCGCAACATAACGCTGACCAACGTCACCATCGGCTGGGCCGCGGATGGCTATCATTTCACCCACCCGCTGGATTATCTCGGTAATGACGGCGGCGGCGGGTTGGCATCAGGCCCCGGCACAGCAATTGGCGGCGGGCTGGCACTCGCCGATACCGACCGCACGGTTGTCGCTGTGCTTGGCGATGGCGATACCATGCAGGGCTCGTCCTCGCTATGGACGGCAGCGCATTACAGCATTCCCGTACTGTTTGTGATCTCCAACAACCGATCCAACTTCAACGACGAGATTCATCAGGAAACGGTTGCCAAGACGCGTGACCGTCCCGTCGAAAATCGCTGGATCGGTCAGCGGATCGACGATCCCACGGTTGAGATCGAACGCTATGCCAAATCGCTTGGCGTCGAGTCCGCCGGTCCGATTGAAAAGATTGCCGATCTGGTTCCTGCGTTACAGCACGCACTGTCCGTTGTTGAATCCGGCAAGCCGTATCTGCTGAACGTGCATGTGCAGAAGGGCTACGCGGTTCCACCACCTGCCCGCGAGGCATAGGCGAGGGTAGCGCAAGCCGTTAGTCGAAGAGCCATTTGCAGGCAGCTGCATAACGCTAATTCTGATATTCTTTCAACTATTGATAGTTGAAACGCTTTGACGCGTGATAGGGTTGTGGCGCGACAGCCGGTGCTGATTGGCTCCGGCTGCGGAGTGGTACGATTAGATAACGCCAGACCTCCAAAGTTTTGTTGTAGGGTTTAAGTTATGAACTGCCTGGTTAAGTTGTTGTTCTGTCTGGGTATCTTATTAATGTCGCTGGCTATTTATTTGGAGATTTGGCCGTATCCGAATTCGCCGCCGGTTCCAGATATTTCAGCAAAAATTTGGTTGCCAGAAGTAATAACTGAAAATCAGGCGGAAAGATTAGTTGCAAGACTGAGAAAGGCTGCGGAAACACCCGGTTTGTCTGGCCGCATGACAGATTTTACGAACTTTGATTGGGATCTTGTCTGCTATCACGGGCGATATCGACAGCCGAGCGCAAAATTAAAGGGAAAGTACTATGGCGAAGGTGGCGACGACACATTCGGAGGTAGTGAATACGACGCGTATTTATCATTTTA
This sequence comes from Rhodospirillaceae bacterium, assembly GCA_002720855.1. Taxonomy (GTDB): domain Bacteria; phylum Pseudomonadota; class Alphaproteobacteria; order MPNO01; family UBA2964; genus UBA2964. Next base: position 245,973 of record PBIN01000002.1, read on the forward strand.
TAAGAACAAAATAAATATTATTTCGGTAAAGTTCGACCTTTTAAAGGTAAAAGTTTCTACGACCTTTTATAAATATATATGTTCAGACGTTAATACTAAGTTCATTATTGATAAACGTCCTGCTGATTTTGATCTAAAATTTAAAAAAGACACCGTTTTCATTAAAAAACGCGATGAAAAATAATAGGTCACACCTCCAAAGATGGATGATTCTTGGACGGTAAAACCTAAGTCAGCGCCGCCTTGCCCTTGCCGCGGCGGCAGATGGTGTCGACCAGAGCCGGTTTGCCTTTCTTAACCTGTTCGATGGCGCGTTTGACAGCGGCCTGAACGTCGTCGCCATTTTCAATCGGCCCTTCCGCCCACCAGCCCTGCGCGCGGGCGAGCCCGGCAAAGTCAGGATCGGGGTCGAGCAGGTCCATGCCGATATAAGCACGGCTCGGATCGGTGCCGCGATTATTGGCGATCACGATCTGATGGTTCCAGTCATTGTAATAGGCGCGGTTGTTGTACATCACGATCAGCATCGGGATTTCGTACTTCGCCGCCATCCACAGCGCCCCGGCATCGAACATCAGATCGCCATCCGGCTGCAGATCGATGCAGAGCCGTCCAGTGCCTTTATTGGCCAGCGCGACGCCAAGCGAAGTGCCGATCTGTGTGCCAGTGCCAAGCTCTCGCCCGCCATGACAATAAGGCCGGTCGAAGTCCCACAGACGGCGCGCCGCATCATGCATGGTGCCAGCGGTGAGGACCCAGTCTTCGTCCTTGATGACCTCCCAGATTTCAAGCGCGAGACGGCCAACCGTCATGGGTTGTGCATCCCAATCCTCTTCGGCTTCCTTGCGCCATTGCGCGCGGACGGCGCGATGTTTCTCGCCGATCATCTCAGTGCGGTTGGCAATCTTCTCCGCCAGCCCATCGGTATTGGCGATACGTTCTTTCAGGAGATCGGTTAGCATGGGTGAGGCGGTGACGACATCTGCTGTCATGCGGACATCAGGATAGAGCGTGCGGGCATAATCCATCGACCATTTTGAGATTTCCTGATCGGTCCATCCAATATCGATCCATTTCGCATCTTCCTTCACGGATGGCTTGACAGTCCGGGTCGAGATATCGCGGACATGGGTGTGTTTTTCAAAGTCAGCGACATCCAGTAACAGCACCGCATCGACGCCGTCATAGCAGGCCTCCTGATCCATTGAGAGATTGAGCGGATGGTTGCCGGGAAAATTAAGACGCGAGTTTACATCCCACACACTGGCGCCCAGCGTTTCCGCGAGATCGACGACATGATCCCAGCCGTGCGGCGGGCGCGCGGCGAAGTCTGCGACGATGGCCGGACGTTCGGCGGCGGCCAGAATATCGGCGGCCTCGGTCAACGCCGTCGGATCGGGGGCGGCCTGTGCGGGAACTTTTACGGTATCCTCCGGCGGCATTTTCACTTCATGCTCAAGCGGCGCTTCCTGAAGTCCCGCGTCGTAGCACATATAGATAGGTCCCTGACGGCCGGTCATCATGACGGAATAGGCACGGGCAAAGGAGTCCGGCACATAATCGATTGTCGCGGGTTGCGCGTCCCACTTAATGTAGTCGCGCAATACCTGGCCCTGAACATTGGCGGAATGAATCCAGTCGATAAACGGACGGCGTTTTGGCTCGGCGACAGGGCCGGTCGCACCAACAATGAACACCGGCGCGCGATCGAGATAGGCGTAATAGACGCCCATCGGCGCATGCAATAATCCAACTAGGTTGTGGACGATGGCGATCATCGGTTTGCCGGAATGACGAGCGTAACCATGGGCCATTTGCACAGCAATTTTTTCATGCGTGCACAGCATCATTGGCGGATCGTTTTCGCCATAATTGACGAGACTGTCATGGAGGCCGCGATAGGAGGCGCCCGGGTTCAGAGCGATATGCTCAAACCCGTACTGTTTGATCAGGTCGACGATGACGTCCGACTGGTATTTTGTGTTGGATTTTTTGATGCCCTCGTCGCTCATGAGCCGTCCCATATCTGATAAATTATTGAATTGCGTTGCCTGAAATTAGCAGCCGCGCGCAGGTGGGGCTAGCCCACCCAAATTATTTACCGGGAAGGTGCGTTACGCAGCGACGAAGGTGAAAACCTGTTCTTCGGTCGGCAAGCCCGCGATATGGGCACCCAGGTCGTCCGGCCTGTCGTCATCGGAAAACGCCGTGAGATAGCGCCCCTTTGAATGAATTTCGAGCGTGTCACCCGCAAACGGAAACGGCGCAAACGAATAGGTGCCATTGCCCTGCGGCGTTACCGTAACAGTCGTGTCGTTGTTCTTGCTTTCGGGTACGTGGGTAAAGACTTCTACCGCGCGGTCGCTGTCGTGGCGGAGATTAAAATAGAGCGCCAGCGTGTCGCAGAACTGCAGTAGTTTGTAATTGCGGAACAGTGTTTCTTCCTCGACCCAACCAGCCGTTTCGGGGTTGGCAGCGAGGTTGGCCTTGAGCTGTTCCTGGCGGGCAATTTCGCCTTCGAGAATTTCATTCGTCTCATCAGCCATCTCCGGCGAGATTGGCGTGGAGGTCGAGCCGCCCTGACGCACCCGAAAGTCGGAGAAGCCATAGCGAGCATGATAGAGGCCCCAGGTGTGCATGGACGCTAGCAAGCCGCAATAATCATGTTTCGCCTGATTGAAATCGGGCGACAGTTTGGTGGTCGCCGCACCGCCCGGACCCTTGGCACCACCGACTCCGGTCGGAAAACCACTCTTGGGATCGAGCACGGGATTGGCATCGAATTTGTCCCAGCCCCGATCATGATGACCGATGACATAAATGGTTTCTTCATAGGGGGCGGGTTTGTCGAAACGATCGTTGCCAAAGGCGCGGGCAAACTGTTCACAGAGCTGATTATGCTCAGCCATCAGACTGACAAAGCGGGGTTGGCCGTCGGGTGCGTTCTGAATCATCATGGCTATAGTCCTCCGTAACTCTTCGGACGTTGGCTTAACGCGTGATCATACTAGCAGAAAACTGCGTTTCAGCTAAGCCGCTTCGCCGCGCCGCCAGGTGATGACATCAACCAGCGCGGGCTTGCCCTTCTTGACTTCCGCCATCGCACGTTGAACCGCAGGCTGGATTTCCTTGGGGTCCATAATCGGACCCTCGGCATACCAATCCAAACCTTTTGCGATATGGGCAAAATCGGGGGCAGGGCCTTCAAGGTCCATGCCGATATAGGCGCGGTCCGGATCGGTGCCGCGTTTATTAGCCACCGAAATCTGATGCGCCCAGTCGTTATAATAGGCGCGGTTGTTATACATGATGACCAGAATGGGGATTTCGTACTTGGCAGCAATCCACAATCCGCCGAGATCGAACATTAGATCGCCGTCGGGCTGCAAATCGACAACGACTTTTTCCGTATCCTTGTAGGCATAGGCGACACCGAGCGAGAGACCGAACTGAGTGCCCGTGCCGAGATCACGGCCCGGATGTTGATAGGGCTTGTCAAAGTTCCAGACCTTACGAACCCAGTCCTTGAGTGTGCCTGCGGTAAGAACCCAATCCTCTTCCTTGATTGCTTCCCAGACCTCTGTTGCCATACGGGTTTCATGCATCGGCATCTGATCCCAGGTGTCCTTGACCTGTTCCTGCCACTTGGCCCATTGCGCCGCATGCTTTTCACCAACGACCTGCGCGCGGTCCTTTACCTTCGCCGCCAGTTTGGGATCGGCATCGATCCGTGTTTTGCAGGCTTCGGTCAGCGCCGGGATCGCATTGGCGGTATCAGACAGAATCCGCATATCCCAATTGTGATGTTTGTTGTAGTCGGTGGCCCATTTGCTGATTTCAATGTCGGCGAAACCGATATCGATCCATTTGCAGTCGGGCGTTGTGATGGCTTCGACTTCACGGGTTTCCCAGTTCGGTTTATGCGATCCCCGAGTCCAGTCGACAACATCGAGCGCAACGACGAGGTCAGCGCCTTCGAACGCATCGGCGTGCATGGAAACGCTCAGCGGATGCTGGTTCGGAAAGCCGAGCCGTTTGTTGATGTCAAAAACAGCGGAGCCCATGGTCTCGGCAAGTTCTACGGTGTCGTCAAATCCAATCGGTGCGCGGGCGGCGTATTCGGTAAGCAGGACAGGATAGTCGGCATCCACCAGCATATCGGCGGCTTCGCCGATCAATTTTGGATCGGCCGCGAGACGTGGCGGCACCTTCACCGCATCGGCCGACGGAATTTGTACGTTTTCGGTAAGTTCCGCTTCTTGCAGCCCGGCGTCATAGACCATGTAAACCGGGCCTTGCGGCTCGGTCATCATGATCGAGTAAGCACGGGCAAAGGAGTCTGCCACGCCATGAACGCTGGCGGGCTGATAATCCCATTTGGTGTAATCGCGTATTGCGGAACCTTGCGCAAACGCAGTGTGTATCCAGTCAATGAAGGGACGTCGGAGTTTTTCATCCATAGGCCCTGTCGCGCCCATCAAAAAGACCGGGCATCGATCAATATAGGCGTAATAGACAGCGAGCGGTGCATGCAGCAGGCCGACGACGTTGTGGACGATCGCCGGCATGGGTTTGCCCGTCGCTTTTGCGTAGCCGTGTGCGATCTGAACAGCGAGTTTTTCATGATTGCACAGGATCATCGGCGGATCATCTTCGCCGTAATTGACCAGGCTGTCGTGAAGTCCTCGGTAACTCGCGCCCGGATTTAGGGGAATTGCGGGAAAATCGTACAGTTTGATCATGTCGACAATGACGTCGGACTGATAACGGGTATTGGCTTTGCGGATTGGTCCACCGTCACTCATTTTTCAAATACCTTCTTAGCTGAATGGGGGCCCGCAACGGGCTTTGGCATCAGGATATCAACTGGCGCGTAATTCGTCACCGGCTGCCCCTTTCTTTCCTGCCCGCTGCAGAATATTATCCTGCCAATCCCGGCAAGCGCTGGCAATGCAGTACAGTTTGGAGAAGTTTATGGTTGAGAAGTTTGGCGTCGGACAGCCCGTACCGCGTTATGAAGATCCGCGCCTATTGACGGGTGGCGGCAGGTATATGGACGACAACCAACTGCCAAACGAAACGCGCGCCTACATTCTGCGCTCGCCATACGCCCACGCCAAAATTAATTCCATGGATATCTCCACAGCCAAACAGGCTCCGGGCGTTGTAGAGGTTTTAATCGGCCAGGATTATATCGATGACGGGCATGGCGAACTAAAATGTTCGCCGGTGCAAAAGCAGCGCGACGGTTCGCGAATGTTTGAGCCTGACAATCCGCCACTGGTGATCGATTCCGTGAAAATGGTCGGCGACTATATTGCCATGATCATTGCCGAGACCATTGATCAGGCGAAGGACGCTGCAGAGTTGATCGAAATCGATTTCGAGCCATTGCCAGCTGTATCTCTGCCGTATGATGCCGGGCAGCCTGATGCGCCGAAGGTTTGGCTCGAACACGACAGCAATATCTGTTTTGTCCATACGGTCGGCGATAAAGCTGCTACCGATGCGGCATTTGAAAGCGCCGCCAAGGTTGCCGGCGGGGAGCTGCCAGTTAACCGCAGTGCGCACGTTACGATGGAGCCGCGCGGCGCCATCGGCGATTTCAATCAGGGATCGGGGATGCTGACGCTTTATACCGGGGTGCATTACCCCTGGCAGTTGCGCGAAGAGTTGGCGAACAAGATTTTTCATATGCCGGAGACAAAAGTCCGCGTGGTTGCGGGCGATATGGGCGGCAGTTTTGGATTGCGGGGCGGCACCTATCGCGAACATGTTCTCATTAGTTGGGCTTCTCTCAGGATAGGCCGTCCGGTCAAATGGGTCTGTGAACGGTCCGAAGGTTTCATGAGTGACCACCAGGGTCGGGATGTCTATTGGGATGCTGAGATCGCCCTGGATGAGAACAACAAGTTCCTCGCGGTGCGTGCAACCAGTTTCGCCAACGTCGGTGCCTATCTTGCAAGTAAAGGCACGCTGCCGCCAATTGCCAATCTCGGTACGATGGCGGGGACCTATCATATTCCGGCGATGCATGTCGATGTCACAGCGGTGTTCACCAACACCAATCCGATATGTCCCTTCAGGGGCAACGGTCGTCCCGAAGCCTCCTATGTTATCGAGCGGTTAATCGATCTTGCGGCGGATGAAATCGGGGAGGATCCTGCTGAACTGCGTCGGATCAACCAAATTCCTCCGGAGGACATTCCGTACAAGACCGCTCTTGTCTTTACCTATGACAGTGGTGATTTCGGCGACAACCTTGAGAAGGGTTTGGAGATGATTGATTACGACGGCTTTGCGGCCCGTCGTGAAGAATCGAAGGCCCGTGGAAAGCTGCGTGGCATCGGCATTTCCAACAGTATCGAGCGCGCCGCTGCTGCAAGTCTTGAACAGGTTGAAATTCGTTTCAACCCGGGCGGCACGGTCACGCTTTACGCTGGGACAAGCCAGCAGGGGCAGGGACACGAGACGATCTACAAGCAGATCATGAATGATGCGCTTGGGCTCGATCCGGATGACATTGGATTTAACGAAGGCGATACATCGCTCCTTGCATTCGGCGGCGGCACTGGCGGCTCACGTTCGGCAACGCTGGGTGGTTCTGCCGTTCTCGGTGCAAGTGAGAAAATTGTTGAAAAAGCCACCAGAATGGCCGCTCATCTGATGGAAGCAGCAGAAGCCGATATTGAATTTGCCGACGGGACTTTCACTGTTGCTGGTACCGATAAGACCATCAGTCTGACGGAAGTTGCCAAAGCGAGTTACAAACCCAAAGCCATGCCAGCTGATATTGAACCAGGCCTTGGTGTGGTATTTACCTATGAAGCGCCACAAGAAAACTTCCCCAATGGTTGTCATGCGTGCGAGCTGGAGATCGACCCAGAAACTGGTGTGATCGAAATTCTCAGCTACAAAGTCGTGGATGATGTTGGCACGGTTCTCAATCCTCTGACACTCAAGGGTCAGATTATGGGCGGTGTTGCACATGGTGTGGGGCAGGCTCTGCTTGAAGAAATTCAGTTTGATCCTGATAGCGGCCAGCTCGTTACCGGATCGTTTATGGATTATACGATGCCGCGCGCCGATAATATGAGCTATGTCGATGTTTTGAGTAACCCGTGTCCTACAGCGACCAACCCGCTTGGTTGCAAAGGTGCTGGCGAAGCAGGAACGGTTGGTGCGGTGCCCTGTGTTATGAATGCAGTGGTCGACGCGCTATCAGAATACGGCATTCGTCATATCGATATGCCGGCGACGCCGGCCAAGGTTTGGGAGGCGATCGAGGCTGCCAAGAAAGACGCCGCGTAGCGTTTGGGATATGCCGAAAGAGCAATCGGTCTCAATCGGCGACGGTGAGAACACTCTCTTTGGGACGCTGACGCTTCCGGAAAATACCAAGTCCTTTGATGCTGTTTTAATCTGGTCCGGATCGGGGCCGACAGATCGCGATGGAAATTTCATCGGTCACAACAACAACTGTCTGGAAATGCTGGCGCATTGTCTGGCTGAAGCCGGATATGCATCGCTCCGAACCGATAAGCGCGGCATTGGCGAAAGTATGGAAGCGATGGGCCCCGAGGCCGATCTTCGTTTTGAAAACTTTGTCGAAGATGCGGTCGGTTGGGCAATGTTTCTGAAAAATTTTTCCGGTGCACGCCATGTCTTTCTGCTGGGTCATAGCGAGGGCGCACTCGTTCAGACAATTGCGGCACAAATGTTTGAGGCAGCAGGACTTTTGCTTCTCGCTGGTACCGGATTTCGCGCCGCAGACATCTTGCGGCGGCAATTGTCGGCACCCGATATCAATATTTCAGAGCCTTTGCTGACGGAAACCTATGAAATCATTGAGGCCCTTGAAGAGGGAAGGGTCGTACAAAGTGTATCTGCAGACCTCGATGCGCAATTTCGGCCAACTATTCAGCCTTATCTGATTTCATGGTTTGCATTGGATCCGCAAGAGGAATTGGCCAAAACCTCGGTTCCAGTACTTGTCATACAAGGCACGACAGATATGCAGATAACGGTGGAAGATTCAGAACGTTTATCGTTAGCCCGACCGGGTATCGATTTTGTGAAAATCAACGGCATGAATCATGTGTTGAAAGATGCCCCGAAATACAAACCTTCAAACTATGCGACCTATGGGAAACCCTTGCTTCCACTCGCGGGCAATTTGATGCCGACGATTACTGAATTTCTCGATGTCCAGGCTCAGGCGGCGAGTGCCGCGAACGACCGATAGTTTAAATTTTATTGAACTCGGCCGCCCGGCAAATGCGGAAATGCAGAATGTTCGTGCGGTAACGTCACGGGCATTGCTTCGGTGACGCATTCCGGGCCGAGCTCGTCCAGAGAGGTGACGCCAATCAGCCCCATTGTCGTAATGATCTCTCGTTCGAGCAGTTCAAGACATCGGACAAGGCCCTCGGCACCACCAGCGCCAAGACCGTATGCTTGCAATCGCCCAATGCCAACGGATTTGGCACCCAGTGCTATCGCTTTGACAATATCTGTGCCGCGGGTAAACCCGCCATCGATAAACACCTCGGCTTTGCCGTCGACCGCGGCCACGACTTCCGGTAGCATCTGAATGTTGCCGAGAACATGGTCCAGCTGCCGCCCGCCGTGATTTGAGATGTAAACCCCTTGAACACCATGCTCGACCGCGAGAGCAGCATCTTCAGCAGTCATAATACCTTTGAGGATAAGCGGACGATCACCGATTTCATCCTGAATAAGTTTGACCGTGTCCCAGGTGATTTTCTTTTGCCACTCGCGTGACGCCACCCGGCGCAAGGCTAGCTGAGCCGGGTTAAGGCGTTCGCGGTTGCCGTAAAAAGCAGAGTCGACAGTAAGTGTAACCGTCGCGTAATCAGCCTTAACCACCCGACGCACGAGGTCACGGATCCAGTCATCATCGCCCCGCACATAAATTTGAAAGGACTTTGGATGCGGACTGTTGGCGGCAACTTCTTCAAGACTCGGTTGGCACACCGTCGATAGAAAATTTACTGTTCCAAACTCTTCCGCGGCCGTATCAGCATCGAGTCCACCATTCACTGAGAACCGTTCGATACCACCCATTGGTGCCAATAACACCGGAATTCGCAGCTTTTGTCCAAAGAACTCGGTTTCGGTGTTGATGTCGCTAACATCCCGGCAGATGCGCGGTCGAAAAGCGAGGCAATCGAGCGAGAGACGGTTGCGCCGGAGCGATGTTTCGCTTTCGGCGGCACCGCAAATATAATCCCAATTATCCTGATCGAGATTGCGGCGAGCCAACATGATCATGTCGTGCGTGGTCTCGAATAGGGCGTCGCTCATTGCGTTCTCCGTAAGTATCTATTGGTGGTCAGACAAATCAGGTTAAACGGCCGCCCGGAATATGGGGGAAGGCACTCATCTCGTGAGCCTGATTTACCGGTCGCGCCGTGGCCAGAAATGACGGGTTAAGTTGATCCAGCGATGTTACACCGAGAAGGCCCATAGCAATTTTAATCTCGTCTTCGAGGATACTCAGGCAATCCATCAGTGCAGAAAGACCCCCGGCAGCGAGTGCAAAGGCCTGCAATTTTCCGATGCCAACCGCCTGAGCGCCGAGTGCGATCGCCTTTAGAACATCTGTGCCGCGCATAAACCCGCCATCGACAAAGATTTCAGCTTTGCCATCCACCGCAGCGACGATCTCCGGAAGGACCTGGATTGTCGCACGGTCGTGATCAAGCTGACGGCCGCCATGATTGGAAACGTAGATTACTGAGGCGCCGTGCTGGACGCCGATTTCGGCATCTTCGGGCCGGCTGACCCCTTTAAGGATCATCGGTCCGCCCCAAATCTGGCCGATTTCATCCCAGGTGTCCCAGTTGAGTGCCGCAAGAAATTCCCGGCCTGCCGCGTTTTTTCGCGTCGGTGGAGTCCAGCCAGCCATCATTTGACGTTCACGGTTGGAATACACAGCAGCATCAACCGTAACGGCGAGGGCGGCATAGTTGTTTTGTTTTACTCGGCCGAGCAGCTCTTCCAGCCAGTCGCGTCCACCCCGTACATAGATCTGATAAACCTTTGGGTGCAGGCTATTCATGGCAATTTCTTCAAGCGTCGGCATCGAATGGCCGCTGAGCATATTGAGGATGCCAAACTCTTCGGCGGCATCATCAACCGCCTGCGCGGCAGCTGGCGTTACGAGTTGTAGCGATGCCATTGGCGCCAGAAAAACAGGGATTCGCGATTTGTGACCCAAAACCGTCGTCGCATAATCAACTTCTGAAACATCGTTTAGAACACGGGGTTTGAAAGCAATGGAGTCCAGACCGAACCGGTTGCGGCGCATCGCAGTTTCGCTTTCGCTGCCGCCCGTTAAATAGTCCCAGACGGGTCCGCGTGCATTGCGTCTGGCCTGTCTGATGATTTCATGATTGGTCAGGAATTCCATCGACTTTAATCTCCAATTGAAGGCCAGACCTTAGAGGCCGCAATCCGGGTTGTCGAGGCAACGACAGGCGGGATTAGAGTATGAATTCAGTTTCCTCAACTCGCCTTTACCGGATAAAATTTACAGATGGTATCTAGAGAACCCGCCAATCCAATGAAACCCGTTGTCGATCCGGCGGCGTGGAGCGCTGCTGATCTTGCAGATGACCAAGGTTGGGTACACGAGCTGTCGGACACCGATATTGCGGAACTCGACACGGTTGTGCACACGCTGGATTCACGAATTTCGGATGTTCTTGAGATCACCGACTCCGATATTGACCTTCCAAGTCTGGGACCAAGACTCGAAGGAATAGCCGACGACATTATTGAGGGGCGGGGGCTGGCATTGATTCGCGGTATTCCTGTTGAACGGTATACGAGGCTGCAATCGGCGATTGCGTTTTGGTGCATCGGTAGCTTTGTTGGTGAACCTGTATCCCAAAATGCCAAAGGCCATTTGCTTGGTCATGTACAGGATCTTGGCGGTACATCTTTGAAGAATCCGAATAATCGCGGATATCAAACCCACGATGGGCTGCCTTATCATTGTGATTCCTGCGATGTCGTCGTTTTAATGTGTTTGCATCCCTCAAAAAGCGGCGGCGAAAGCACCGTCGTCAGTTCTCTCAATATTTACAATGAGATGCTGAAGCGAAACCCGGCAGCCACCGCGGCTTTAACAGAGGCGATCTATCGTGATCGGCGAAACGAGGTGCCAAATGGCAGGAAACCCTGGTTTCAGCTGCCTGTTTTCAACTTTCACAAGGATTATATGACCGTGAGCTGGCAGGGCGGATATATCCGTTCTGCGCAGCGATTTGATGAGTTACCCCGGCATTCGGACGATTTAAAGGACGGTCTTGATCTGTTTAATAAACTCGCGAACGAGCTGGCATATTCGATGGAATTCAAACCCGGAGACATACAGCTATTGCACAATCATGTCACTGTGCATTCACGAACCGCATTCGAGGATTTTCCCGAATACGAGCGCAAGCGCCATCTTTTGCGCCTCTGGTTGGCCACACCAAATGGACGTCCATTGTCACCCGCCTACAAAAACCGTTATGGTAAGCTGGAACCGGGCGTTCGACCTGCGGGCGGAATAATTGTTCCAGGGACTGTATTTAAGGCGCCTTTGGAGGCAGAATAGGTGTAAGAAACGGTAATTTCGCATTTTCAGAGGGTGCGAAATCTCTACGTCACTTAGGAGAAGATAAATGGAATTAGCCACGAGTGATCGTTATCACGCGATGAGCGTGGATAGCTTCGATACGGAAAAGCTATTGACCAATGCGGCGCGTCAGCGCGATGCCCGAAAATTAAACGAATTTCCAATATTTGATTCTGACGCGCATCACTATGAAAGTGAATCAATTTCGGAAATTATCGACTATATCGACGATGACATCCTGAATCATCTGGCGCGCGCTAACCCCGGAATTATTTCGCAGGGCCGCGGCGGTTATCAGCCGATGGGAGGGCGGATTACACGTTATCCACTCCGCAAAATCGAAGAAACTCCTGCGGATGGCGTTCACCGCGACGTGCACCTGTCTCGCAGATGGATGGACGCAATGGGCATAGATTATATCGGTCTATTCCCAACCGGTATGCTGGGTATTGGTCTCATTCCCCAGGTAGAGGTCGAGGTTCAGTATGCCCGTGCCTATATGCGCTGGCTAACCGAAAAGATTTTGCCGAGCGACCCTCGCGTCAAAGGCTACGTCTTTCTTCCCTTCAATAGCCCTGAAGCGGCTTATGAAATTGCGACAGAGTTTGGCGATAAGGAAGGTATCATTGGCTTCTTAATCACCAGTCCTCGCTATAAGCCCGTTCATGACAATGCTTATATGAAGACCTACAGCTATATTGAGGAAACCGGAAAGCCGTTGATCTTCCATTCTGGTCTCAATTGGAATGATCCTTTGATGTCGGTGACCAATCGCTTCATCGCAGCTCATGCGCTCGGTTTCACGCTCTATAACGTGATCCATATGTGCAACTGGATCACCAACGCATTGAATGAACGTTTCCCCAAAATTCCAGTCGTTTGGACGGAATCGGGTCTTGCCTGGGTGCCGTGGCTCGCACAGCGGCTTGATAACGATTACAAGATGCGCTCGTCGGAGTGCCCAGGGCTTAAGAAGCTGCCGAGCGACTATATGGCTGACATGTACTACACAAGCCAGCCAATGGAGATGCCGAACGACCTTTCTTTCCTGGAAAGCACTTTCAAGATGATCAATGCGGAAACCCAGCTGCTCTATGCCTCGGACTATCCGCACTGGGATGCCGATATGCCGATGACAATCTATGACCTTCCTTTCCTGGATGAGAAAGCGAAGCGTAATATTCTTGGCGGCAATGCCATCCGGATATTCAATCTCGATGTTTCGGATCGGTACCCAGACTACAAGGCGGCTTAACCGCCCAATGAATACTGAACTTGCGAAGGCCGGGTTTAACACCCGGCCTTCGTTTCAAAGACGGGTTTGACAGCTCAGAGGACGAAGGCGAAAATTAAAGAAATGAAGGTAGAAAGGGAGTGTAATGGCTAGAGAGATTTTGGTCGGAAAGGCCTCCGACTTCAAAGAAGGGGATAAGAAAATTGTCCCCCACGGCAAGAATAGCGAGATCGGTGTCTATCTTGTCCATGGAAATTGGTATGCCTATGCAAATCTCTGCCCCCACCAGGGTGGTCCCGCATGTGAAGGTCTGTTGATGGCCAAGGTAGAAGAGGTGATTGCTGAGGATAAGACCTATCAGGGCATGCGCTTCAATCATGACGAAATGCATATCGTCTGTCCGTGGCACGGCTGGGAATTCGATATCGCTGATGGGCAGGCCGTCGCTGATCGGAAATGGAGCCTCCGCAAATTCGATGTCGAATTGCGGGGTGAAGATGTCTATGTCCTCGCCTGACCAAGATCCAAGAGCCGCTGATTTGCCTGAGGGCGGTGAGGTTATCGCCCACATCCCCGATGAAGAAGCCGCGCTTCGCGCTTTCGCCAAGGCGGTAAGCGAAATTCCGGAAGGAGAACCTATTCCGGATGAAATCGTGCAGCAGGGTCTTACCGCGCTAACGCGGCTTTATGCTGTAAAATTCCAGCTTGGCGAGCGCTGGGAACCCTTTACAGAGAGTAGTTTAGTACCGGCAACGGCGGCGATGATAATGTGCACAGCAATGATGCGTGCCGTTAATGTCGAGGTTTTCGAACTCGGCATGTGGCAAAGCTGGTCTGGTGCCTAAGAGGAAATAATGGATTTACCGACAAGCGATATTCATAAGCAAGCTGTAGAGTCTTTTGATACATCCAGTTTGCTGACTAATGCGGCTCGCCAGAGAGACGCAAGAAATTATGCAGCGTTCCCAATAGTTGATGTCGATTGTCATCATTACGAAAATGAATCCATCTCGGAAATTGTTAAGTACATTGATGACCCTGTCCTGAAACAGATGGGCATGCTTTACACCTCCGGAGGTACGGGCGGACAAACCCCTTTCAATCCAGGTCTTGTCGGATATCAGGATATTGCCGGTCGCGTGACCCGGTATCCACTACGCAAAACGGAAACCACACCAGCGGATGATAAACACCGCGACGTTCATCTTTCCCTGCGTTGGATGGATGCGATGGGCGTAGACTATGTCTGCCTTTTTCCGACGCCTATGCTAAGCCTTGGGCTGCATCCGCAGGCCGAAGTAGAAGCCGGTTTGGCGAAAGCTTATAACCGCTGGCTGCTAGAAAACATTACCGCTAAGGAAGATCGCATCAAGACGATGCTCTATGTTCCGTTTAGCGACCCCGAAGCCGCCTATGAAACGGTGCAGGAATTTGGCGATCACCCCGATGTAATTGGTTTTATGATCGTCTCTGTCCGATATCATGCGGTACACAGCAATCCTTACATGAAGACTTATGCGCTCATGGAAGAAATCGGCAAACCGCTCGGATTTCACAGTAACTATAATTGGAATGACCGGCTTGTCGGAAACAGCAATCGATTTTTGGTGACGCACGCACTTGGATTTACCGTCTATAACGCTGTGCATATCTGCAACTGGGTGGTTAATGGCCTCCCCGAACGTTTTCCAAAACTCAAAACTGTCTGGATCGAATCCGGATTGGCATGGATTCCCTGGGTGATGCAGCGGCTGGATAACGACTATAAAATGCGCTGGTCTGAAGCACCGTCGCTTAAGGGTCTGCCGAGCGACTATATGCGCGAGATGTATTACACCAGCCAGCCAATGGAAATGCCGGATCGTAAAGAGATACTGCAAATGACCTTTGATATGATCAAGGCGGATACTCAGCTTTTATGGGCATCGGACTATCCGCATTGGGATATGGACGTACCGAGCGTGATCTATGATCTGCCGTTCCTGGACGAAAACGAGAAACGCCGCATTCTAGGCGGTAATGCGATTGAACTGTTTGACCTGGACGTCAGCAGCAGGTTTCCAAATTACAAAGCAGCATAGCGGCGCACACCTATGACACTTACGGAAGGTCTTATTCGGCTCATACGCGAAAAGCCGGTCTCGGATAGTGATCTCCATAAAACGGCCCTATTCACGCTGGATGCGGTTGCCAATACCATCGCCGGTCGCAATTCCATTCCTGGCCGCAAACTTTTGCAATGGTCTGAAAACCGGCCACTGGATGCTGCCAGGCGGGCTTTTGTTATGGGTGGCCTTACCCATATTCTCGAAGTCGATGATGTGCATCGTGCGTCGGTCATTCATACGGGTTGTGTGACAGTTCCTGTTGCGCTGTCAATTGCGGCGGAACGAGATATTCCCGGAGATAAATTTCTTAAAAGTGTGCTTTTTGGGTTTGAAGCAACCTGCCGGGTAGGGATGGCAGTCGGACCCACGCACTATAAGGTTTGGCATAATACGGCGACCTGTGGTCCGTTCGGCAGTGCGATGACGGCAGCAACTTTGCTTGATCTTTCGGATGAGCAGGCGATGCATGCGTTAGGCAATGCTGGGACACAGTCAGCTGGCCTGTGGGAATTTCTTGCAACCGGTGCTATGAGCAAGCATCTGCATGCCGGGCGCGCTGCGGAAGCTGGTTTGGTCGCTGCCGAACTTGCGGAGATAGATTTCACCGGACCTCCGGCAATTCTCGAAGGCCCTGCTGGTTTCTTCGCAGGTGCCTGTCCCGACGCGGATCCTGATGCTGTTCTGCGCGATCCTGATGCCGCATGGCAAGTTCATTTGACGTCGATAAAACCCTGGCCTTCTTGTCGGCACACACATCCTGCCATCGATGCTTCCTTGGCGGTATTCGAGGAGCTTGAAGGTGGTGCCATCGATCATATTGAAGTGGAAACCTATCAGGCCGCACTTGATGTATGTGACCGACCGGTCGCCGACAGCGAATATGAAGGCAAGTTTTCTCTGCAACATTGTGTTGCTGCCGCTTTGCAACGGGGCAAAGTTGACTTTTCGGCTTTCGGTCCCGAGGCGCGCGAGCAAGCCGCCGTCCTCGCGAAGAAAGTCAGTGTTAGTGCCAAAGAACCATATGCAACGGCGTATCCAGGTTCCTGGGGTGCCGCTGTTTCGGTAATCCTCGAAGATGGTACCAAAGTCGAATCCGCTAAGCCCGAATGTAAAGGGGATCCGGAAGCGGCATTGACCGACGACGAAATGATTAATAAAGCACGGGATCTGATCCGCTTTGGTGGCGTTAATGACCCGAATGCGGTTATTGATGGTATTCTGGAAATGTCTCAGGGAGGCAAGCCGCTTGACGTTGGCACGGTGTTGGCGCCAGCGGCATAATTTCGGTGATTTCGGATAACCATAACGTACGCGAATAATACCGAAATTAATGTTGCGAATTGGTCACGTTGGGGCCTATCGTTCAATCAAGAACAATAGTCCCGTTTGATAATTATTATGGAGAATGAGATGAGGAAGACTTTGTTGTTTTCTGCAGCTGCAGCAGCATTGATGACCGTGGTTTCTGTACCACAGCGAACGCCGCCAAGTTTAATTGTAAAACAGCTAAACTGATTGTTCCCTGGGGCCCTGGTGGCGGTACAGCCGTTTTGTTTGGCCTGTTCGAAAAATATATGAATGCAAATGGCGCCAGTCCTAAAATCAAGGTGGTAACTATTCCCGGACAGGGCGGCAATAAGGGCGCAAAAGTTGCTGTAAAGGAAAAGGCCGATGGATGCTCGCTATTTGCGATCCATCAGAGCGCGATCATTTCGCATCTCGCAAAGCGCGTTAATTTTAACTACACGGCGTTTGAAACTGTTGCGCATTTGACCGTTACACCAAGCATTTTGTCTGGCAGTCCGAAGGTGCCCTACAGCAGTTATGATGGCATGCTCAAGCACCTCAAAGCTAATCCTGGCAAAGTGAAGGTGGGCGCTGCGCTTGGCGCAACCAGCCATTTCATCTGGCTGATCTTCGGCGAAAAAACCGGGACGTCGTTCAGTTTCGTTCCTGTTCAAGGTGGCACGGGCAAGCGGAAGCAGCTTCTCATGAACAACACCTTCAGCCTGGCTGAAATGAATGAGGCGGCTGCGGCGAAACAGCTAAAATCTGGTCTTATGAAACCGTTTGCCATTGCCGCTGTGAAGCGGTCCCCCGCATTCCCCAATGTTCCAACCTTGCGGGAAAAAGGCGTAGATCTCGTTTATGCGCTGAACCGGGGAATCGTTGCACCGAAAGGAACGCCAAAAGACAAGATTGCGCATTGGGCCGCAGCTTTTGGCAAGCCGCTAAAGGACCCGGCATTTGTTAAGCAGATCGCTGCAAAGGGAACCGGTCTTCAATATATGGGGCCGGACGCTTACAAGAAATGGTTTGCGGCACAGACGGCGTTATTTACCAGAGTGCACAACAGCATTCGTAAATAAGGTCTGATCTTACATAAAGAGCGGCCTGCGTAATGCGCGTAGGCCGCTCTTTTGATCTTCTCTGTTTGTAATGAATCGGCTCAATCGAGATACGCTGATCGCCGTCATTTTGCTGCTGCTGGTGGGCTTTTTTATGTACTCCAGTTTTAGTATCAAGACGCCGGTGTTTGAAAAGCTCGCGCCGGGTCAAATGGACCCCGGCTTTTGGCCGAGAATAATTCTCACGGGTCTCGCCATAATGGGGCTCATTTATCTCTTCCAATCAATCGTTACGCCGCCGCCGCCGGCAGAGAAGCGTGGTGGCCTCATTGGGTGGTACCGACATTATAAAAACCCTATTTGGTGCTTTGTCGTTTTTGCGATCTTTTTGACGATCATTCCTATTTTGGGAATGTTGATCGCCGGTCTTTTGTTTGTGTTTGCCTTGATGACCATGCTTGGACCCAAGGACAAGGCGGCATTTAAACGGCATAGCTGGACAACTATGGGTACCGTCGGTGGCATGTGGTTTATCTTTGCCTGTCTGCTTGAGGTGCAACTTCCTAAAGGCCAATACACCGGCCTTTTTGATGAATGGCTACTGGTCAATGTATGCGGGATCGTTTCCACAATAGGTGAAATATTCGCTGACGCTGCCCCCTCATGTTCGGCGTTGTTGGCAAGCGTGTGAAGGCTTGAACAATGATTTTCGACAACATCATGTTAGCGACTTCCGAGCTGATGTCTGTCAGCACGATGTTGCTCATGATCCTCGGAGTTATATCGGGGCTCGTCGCGGGCGCCATACCGGGCTTCACCATTGCAATGGCCGTCGTGCTCGTCTTGCCGTTTACGTTTGGTATGACGGCGGTGCAGGGTCTCGCGACAATGATTGGTGTTTATGTCGGCGGACTGTCGGGCGGGCTCATGTCCGGAATTTTGACAGGGATTCCCGGTACGCCATCTTCGGTAGCGACAACGTTTGACGGTTTTCCATTGGCTCGAAAAGGACGTCCCGGCCTGGCATTGGGTCTCGGCGTTTGGGCTTCGTTCTTTGGCGGCGTAATAAGCGCCATTGTTTTGGTGCTGGTAGCACCCCAGCTTGCGCGCATCGGGCAGGAGTTCCAGCCTTGGGACTATTTCGCACTCATGGCATTCGCTTTGACCGTTACCGCATCACTGGCTGGAGACAATATGGTCAAAGGGCTTATCGCCGGGTTGATCGGATTATTAGTCGCAACGGTGGGCGAAGATGCTGTCGTTGGTGTGCCGCGATTTACCTTTGGTAGCGATGCCGTTCAGCAGGGATTTGCATTCCTGCCGGTCCTCATCGGATTATTTGCCTTCACCAGATTGCTCAGCGATGTTCAGGACACGTCCAAAGCGCAGGGCAATCTCGGCGCGCATTCAGCAGAGTCAGTAAAAATAGAGCATTTAAAAGCGGCGAAAGCCGTTCTCTCGCGTTGGGGAAATCTGATCCGCTCGTCGTTGATTGGCGTGTTTACGGGTGTACTGCCGGCGGCAGGTAGTTCGATCTCCAATATATTGGCGTATGACCAGGCCAAGAAATACTCGAAGGAACCGGAAAAATTTGGAACCGGTACCGTCGATGGGATTGTCGCTCCGGAGTCGGCAAATAACGCCACCGCTGGCGGCGCCCTGATCATGATGATGGCACTCGGTATCCCGGGCGACATCGTTACCGCAGTGATGTTGGGCGCATTGTTGATCCACGATGTGGTGCCAAGCCCAACATTTATCGTCGAACAGCCGACAATCGCCTATGCCATCTTTATCGCCTTCTTTGTGGCGAATTTTATGATGCTTGCCTTGCAGTCGGTGACGTTGCGGGGCTTTGTCGCCGTAACACGCGTGCGTATGTATATGCTGGCGTCGGTGATCCTTTTCTATTGCGCGCTTGGCGTCTTTGCTTTGAACAATATCCAGTTCGATATGTGGACATTGTTCTGGTTTGGCGTCGGCGGTTTCATCATGCGTTCGCTTGGATTTCCAATTGTCCCCGTAATATTGGGTGTCGTTTTGGGCAATATTGCGGAGAACGCATTAGCGCAGGTCATTGCGATATCAACCGATCCGACGATGTTTTTGATGCGACCGTGGTCTCTTTTCTTTATTGTCCTCGGATTATTCTCATCCTTCTTTCATGTCTATCAAAAGAACCGCGCCGTTAAGCGCTGGACCCTCGGTTTCATTCCGGCCATGTGTGTTTGTCTAAGCCTGCCCGTCTACATGATGGATGGCGTCGTTCGGCCCATCCTCGGTGTTTGTCTTGGCCTTTTTGGGCTTTATCTGTTTGTTCAGCGTGCCCGCGCTGGTTGGACGTTGCCTGATCCGGAGCCGGTTCGCGAAGTTGGAGATTTGTAAAATGACGCAAGGCGAAAAAGCAGAGAAATTTAGAGATATGCATCGCGAAGGCATATTTGTGTTGCCAAATGCCTGGGATGTCGCAAGCGCATGCGTGCTCGCAGACGTCGGATATGAAGCTATCGCGACGACTAGCGGTGGTTGCGCGTTTTCAGTCGGCTATTGCGATGGCGAAAACATCGGCCGTGACGGTATGGTTGACGTCGTTCGCCGTATGGCCGGTGGTGTTTCGATCCCCGTGAGCGCGGATATGGAAGCGGGTTACGGGCCTTCGCCGGAAGACGTTGCCGAAACTGTTTCCGCAGCACTTGGCGCGGGTGCGGTTGGTGTCAATATTGAAGACAGTGACAAAAGAGGCCCCAGACGCCTCCATGATCTTGATCTCGCCATCGATCGCATACGCGCTGCCCGCAAAGCGGCTGATGAATTCGGAATTCCTGCCGTCGTCAACGCCCGCACCGACGGCTACATGCTGGGTAGCGAAGAAGATATGTTTGATGAAACGGTGAAAAGGGCGAATGCCTATCTTGATGCGGGTGCAGACTGCGCTTTCGTTATCGGCGCGCGGGATGGCGAATTAATCGGACGGCTTGCCACCGCAATAGAAGGGCCGATGAATGTATTGGCAGGACCCGGAACGCCGCCTGTTAATGAATTAGGAGAAATGGGGGTTCGTCGCGTGACCGTCGGAGGCAATATTGCAAAGGCCGCCTATACCCTGGTCAAAACCGCAGCTGAGGAAATGCAAACCTCTGGAACGTATGAATACGCCGAGGGAATTTTCTCTCAGCCTGAAATGCACCGGATTTTAAAAGGTGAATAGATTTCCGCTTAATCAGAGAATTCGTAAGTTTCTTTGCCCAAGACTTCCAGGTTTCTATTCAGTCTGACTAATAATGCAGATAGTTCTGCAGCATCGGTTGAATCCAGTGCAGGACCCGGTTTGCGCGTTGTTGCGGAACTGATAATTCCGCGTCGACGTAAAACGTCTTTGCGGAGCGCCAACCCTATACCGATCTGTTGTTCGTGCCGGACAAGCGGAAGATAGGCGTCAAACAGGTCTTCTGCTTCTTCGAATTTTTCGTTGGAATGAAGCGCGCAAACCTGAACCATCATTTCGGCAAAGGCAAAACCGGTCATGGCACCATCGACGCCTCGTTGAAGCTCTTGCGGTAGATACAAAGCGCCATTGCCGACAAGAACGCTGACCCGGCGCCGGTTTCCGGCTTCTTCGTCCTGACGGAATTGCGAGATCTTCCTTAATCCGGGCGAATCTTCGTGCTTTAAGATTTTCAAACTGGGAAGGTCTGCGAAAAGTTTGTTCAAGAGCTCCACGGAAAAATACACGTTGCTGCTTGGCGGGTAGTCCTGCAGCACAATGGGTGTGTCTCCCAATGTCTCACAGACATCATGATAGTAGTTTTCGATTTGCCTGTCGGTTCGCAAACCAGCCATGGGCGCGACCATGACGCCTGAAGCCCCGATATTCATGACGTTACTTGTCAGGGTTTGAATTGCCCCCAGCGCTGGTGCCGACACGCCGACCACGACAGGAACCCGTCCTTCAACGCGGTTCAGAACGCGTTCGCAAAACGTAATGGACTCATCAGGTGTCAGTTTTGGTGCCTCACCCATAACACCAAGGATCGTCATGCCTGTTACGCCGCTTTCCAGATAGTAATCGACCATCCGGTCGGTACTTTCCAGGTCGAGGGCGCCATCCTCCTCGAACGGTGTTGCAGAGATGATAAAAACGCCCTTCGCGGTCTCATCCAGTACTGGTGACATGATTAATCCTAATCTATTGCCAGATGGTTTTGCTGTTCGCTTGTGATAGCGTCTAGTCTGATCAAACTTGACCGGTAAGGAAAGACCATCGTGGCTGAATTCGACCTTGTCATCCGGAACGCAGATGTTGCTACAGAACGCGACCGGTTCGCCTGCGATATCGGTGTGCAGGATGGAAAAATCGCGGCACTTGAATCCGGTCTATCCGATGGTGAACGAGAAATCGATGTCGAAGGTATGCTCGTTATGCCTGGCGGGGTCGATAGCCACTGTCATGTAGAGCAAATTTCGTCCAACGGCGTTTGGACGGCAGATGACTGGTTCACCGCAACGCGGTCCGCTGCTTGTGGCGGGACCACCACAATTATTCCCTTTGCCTGTCAGCATCGCGGTGACTCGCTTCGTGAGGTGGTGAAAGAATATCACGAGATGGCGACGCCTAAGGCCGTCATCGATTACGCGTTTCATTTAATAGTTTCCGATCCGACAGATCAGGTTCTCGGACAGGAACTCCCGGCTCTAATCAAAGACGGCTATACCAGCTTCAAAATCTATCTGACGTATGATGCGCTGATGCTGACCGACCGGCAGTTTCTGGACGTTTTAGCGGTAGCGCGCAGCGAAGGTGCCATGGTTATGGTGCACGCTGAGAATAATGACATGATCGCTTGGATGGCCGAGCGATTACTCCGGGCCGGTTTACGGGAGCCAAAATTTCATGCCGTCGCGCGCCCCATGCTGGTAGAGCGTGAAGCGACACATCGCAGTATCGCATTGGCTGAGCTGGTTGATGTTCCAATCCTTATTGTTCATGTGTCAGGTGGTGAGGCGATCGAACAAATTCGCTGGGCACAGGAACGCGGTTTAAACGTCTATGGGGAGACATGTCCACAATATCTATTTCTGACAGAAGATGATCTGGATAAACCGGGGCTGGAAGGTGCCAAGCATATGTGTAGCCCGCCGCCTCGTGATAAAGCCAATCAGGAAGTCGTCTGGAAAGCGCTTGAGGACGGTTTGTTTGAAGTGTTTTCTTCAGACCATGCGCCCTACCGGTTCGATGACCCCGAAGGGAAGTTCAAAGCGGGCCGTGATGCCCATTTCAAACAGATTGCAAACGGCGTTCCCGGTTTGGAAGTTCGTTTGCCGCTTTTATTTTCTGAGGGTGTTGGCAAAGGACGAATTTCTTTGCAGGAGTTCGTCGCCTTAACCGCGACAAATGCCGCGCGTCTTTATGGCCTTCATCCCCGTAAAGGAGACGTTGCGATAGGCAGCGATGCAGACATTACGATTTGGGACCCCGACAAGCAGGTAACGATTAGGCAATCGATCCTGCATGATGCGATGGATTACACGCCGTATGATGGTATGGAAGTAACTGGATGGCCGGTTACGACTTTTTCACGTGGCAATATCGTATGGGATAACAATGAATTTCTCGGTAAAGCCGGGCAGGGAGATTTTCTGCCCTGCGATACGCCGCCCGCGCTTTCGGCAAAGCGTCAACCTGTAACAGCTTTCGATCCGGTGACGGGTGAGCTGAGTTAGATACTCCGAATATAGCCGCCATCGACACGGATTGTGCCGCCCGTTACATAACCTGCACAGTCACTCACGAGAAAAGCAGCAACTTTGGCAAATTCGTCAACGGTACCGTATCGTCCCGCCGGTATCGTTGCATGAGAAGCTTTAACGACGTCCTCTACGGGTATGCCCTGGGCCTTGGAAGCATTTGCATCAATTTGGTCAACCCGGTCCGTATGAATGCGGCCGGGCATAATTGCATTTACGGTGACGCCATCTTTGGCGATTTCAGTCGATAAGGTTTTGGCCCAACCGATGAGAGAGGCCCGCAAAGTGTTGGAAATTCCGAGATTGGGTATCGGCTGCGCAGCGCCCGAACTTGAAATAATCAGGATACGGCCCCAACCCCGCTCTCTCATGCCGGGTAAAAACGCGTTGGCGATTTCGATCTGACTCAGAACGACAGGACGGAATTGTTGTTCAATAACTTCTGGGTTGGCCGCAGCAATTGCCCCGGGAGGAGGGCCGCCACCGTTATTAACGACAATATCGATACCGCCAAATTCCTCAGTCACTGATGTAATGAGGTCAGCGACAGAGGATGCCTCCGTCAAATCCAGGCGGTAGCCCTTGGCTTTAATGCTGGTCCGGTTTGCGAGTTCTTCTGCCTGGGTCTGCATTGCCGCACCGTCACGTCCGCAAAGCGCGACATTTGCCCCCTCTGCTGCGAGCTGCTCAGCAATCCCCTGACCAAGACCTCTTGAGCCACCCAGAATAAGAGCGCGTTTGTCGGTTAGGCCTAAATCCATTCTTATAATCCTTTGTTAGAACACTCGGAGATTTCAGATTTCGTGTTGCCGTTTCTGCCGGGACTTTGAGCTGAATGCCATAACCGGCGGACAAAGGTATCTTTGCACCATCCCTGGCTCCACGGCTTCACTTGCGGCAATCGGCGCTGTCCCTTTAACAGTGATGCGTTCCATGAGCCGGCGTTTTGGGTAGTAATCATGCAACGCTGAATGCTGGACCAGCCGATTGTCCCAGAAGACCAGCATGTTGGATTCCCATTTATGCCGGTAATGATATTCGTGGATGTATGTTTTTCGAAAAAGAAGGTCCAGAATGGTTCGGCTCTCTTCCTCTTCCATGTGTTTGATATACATGGTGAATTGCGGATTCACGAAAAGAACCTTCCGGCCCGTCACAGGGTGAACGCTGACGATCGGATGGGTGGTTTTCGGATACATATCCTCAAACTTACGCAGTCTCTTTCGGCCTTCTTCGGTGTCCGGAAACAGCGTCTTGAATGGCTTGAAGTCATGAACCGCTTCCAGACCGGATAGGAACTGCTGTAATTTATCGGACAACCCTTCGTAAACTGCCGCCATATTGCAGAAGGCGGTATCTCCCCCAACATCGGGAAGAATTTTGGAACAAAGTGCCGTTCCCATCGGGGGCACTGGCCGAAAAGTTTCATCGGTATGCCAAATGTCGGTTGGCGGCGGTGGGTTTCCTTCCTTTTGATCGTAAATAATCAGCTCCGGATTATCTTCCGTGCTGCTCGAAAAAGGATGCACGGTTAGTTCACCAAAAGCGCGTCCAAAATTCTTGAGATCCTCACCATCCATAACCTGGTCGGGAAAAACCAAAACACCGTGCTCTGCGTGCAGTCGAAGAATTTCATCGCGCGTGGCCTCATCAAGCGGCTTAGTCAAATCAATACCAGTGACTTCAGCACCAACTAATACGCCAACTTTTCTGACGGACAGAATTGAACTCAGATTTTCCAACCCAACAGCTGCATCATCCATGACAACCTCCCTTAGGTCTTCTGCGCGGTAAGTCCGGCTTCCCGGAGTCCGGAAAGTGTTGCGCGAGGAGATATCTGATCCTGTTCGATACGAACCTCAATCATTGCGGGTTCGCCAGATTCTAACGCTCTTTCAAAGGCTGGCGCAAACTCTTCAGTCCGTTCAACAATTTCGCCCGTTAACCCATAAGCCTTTCCCAACGCTGCGAAATCAGGATTCACCAAATCCGTGCCACTAACCCGACCCGGATAGAATTTTTCCTGATGCATCCGGATTGTGCCATAGGTGCCGTTATTAACCACGATAAAGACAATGCTGAGATTGTACTGGCGCGCCGTCGCTATTTCCTGCCCACACATCAGAAAATCACCATCACCGCTAAAGGAAACAACGATGCGATCCGGATGAACGGTTTTGGCCGCAACGGCGGAAGGGACGCCGTATCCCATTGAACCACTCTGTGGTGCCAGTTCGGTAGGGTAGCTGCGATACGGATAGAAGCGATGAACCCAATTGGAAAAATTTCCGGCACCATTCGCGACGATGGCATTTTCGGGCAGTCTGTTACCGAGCCATTCAATGATCGCCCCTAAATCCACGTCACCCTTCATATCTGGAATCGTAATGTTGTCGTCCTGATCCGCGCGTGCTGCCTTGGTCCAATCCGACCACGGGATGTTTTTGGGTGCTTCAAGTTCCTTGGCTGCTGCCGCAAAGTTTATCATCCCGGCGTGTATTGCGAGTTCAGGTTCGTAAACCCGCGCAAGTTCATCCAGTCCCGCGGCGACATGAACAAGGTTCTGGCTGGGGCAGGGGATAGAGAAGCGTTCATATCCGTCGGTAATGATTTCAGTCATTTGTGCGCCAACGACTATGAGCAGGTCCGAGTCCTGTAACCGTTTTGCCAATGGAGGATTTATCCCGAGTCCGACATCTCCGGCATAGTTGGGGTGACGGTTGTCGATCAAATCCTGACGCCGAAATGCTGCGCCAACGGGTAAATCAAAATTCTCAGCGAACTTCGTAAAATCGTCGCAGGCTTCCTGCGTCCAACCGCTGCCGCCAAGAATAACAAACGGCTTTTGGGCGTGCCCAAGCATATTGCGTAAGTTCGCCATTTGCTCGGCTGATGGCGCGGGGTTAATCGGCGTATAGCGCTTAGCATCGTTTACCGACGCCTTTTCTTTTTGCATGTCTTCCGGCAATGCGATGACAACAGGCCCGGGTCGTCCTGACGTTGCCACATGGAATGCGCGGCTCATTACTTCTGGTATGCGGTTAGGGTCATCGACTTGCGTAACCCATTTTGATAACGGCGCATACATTTCCCGAAAATTGACTTCCTGAAACGCTTCGCGGTCCATCATCGCCCTGCCAACCTGACCAACCAGCAAAATGACAGGCGATGAATCCTGATGCGCAGTGTGTATTCCGAGGCTGGCATTGGTCGCACCCGGACCGCGGGTGACAAAACAGATACCTGGTTTGCCGGTCAACTTGCCATAGGCTTCTGCCATATAGGCAGCGCCGCCTTCCTGGCGGCAAATTACGAGTTTAATTTCGTTTTGTACGTCATATAGAGCGTCAAGCGTTGCAAGATAACTTTCACCGGGTACGCAGAATATTGTGTCGGCGCCATGTATGCGCAGCTGATCAACAAGAATCTGGCCGCCGGTACGAAGATTTGGATTGTCTGACATTGATTTGGAACTCAGAAAGCTTAGGCGCCAGGAGACCAGGGCGCAGGTAGAAGTGTTTTGTTCTCCTGACGGAGGATTAACGGCAGTATTTTCGGCAGGAAATTCTGCCATTCGCCGCTTTTTGCAAGATCAGCGCGCCGTCGGTCACGTTCCGCATAGGAGTCGTAACCCCACATATGGATGATCTGATTTTGCGGGCCAAAATCGGTGTAATACCAGCCAACAAGATTTCCGAGAATTGGCTGCTGTATTGCGAGCCCTTCGGCCTGGTAATTTTCCATATAAATCGGCACTTTACCGGGGTGAAGGGTGTAAATTCTTTCTTCAACGATCATTTAATCTGACTCTCACTCTCGTGGTTTTTTACATCACATCACAGCGAATGTGCTCCGGCAACAGCGGTAAACTGCTATCGTTGATCCGTCACCGCATTTCGGTATGATCCAGACCGGCGCGACCTTTTGTAAATTAAAGAAAATTATGAAAAATCATACTGTTAGGACCTATTCCTCAAAAGAAGAATTGGACCGCGAAGAAGAGTTGGCATGGAAACTCGCTTGCCTCGCTTCCGATCCTGTTCCGATTGATGAAGATGTATCGGATATGGTGATCAACCGGATCATCGATAATGCCTCAGTGGCAATGGCTGCAATCAATAGAGCACCTCCGTCAGCGGCCCGTGCTCAGGCAATCGCCCACCCTCGGAAAAATGGTGCTGCGGTGTTTGGTGTTTCCAACGATCAGAAATTTGATGCTGAATGGGCGGCCTGGGCAAATGGCACTGCGGTTCGCGAACTGGATTATCATGATACCTTTCTGGCAGCCGATTACGCGCATCCTGGTGACAATATTCCTCCGCTGCTGGCAGTGGCGCAGCAGCTCGGTAGAAATGGTCAGGATCTTCTCAACGGGCTTGTCACCGGTTACGAAATTCAGATCGATCTCGTGCGATCAATTTGTTTGCACGAGCATAAAATCGATCATGTTGCTCATCTCGGCCCCTCAGCCGCCGCCGGAATTGGGACGATGCTCGGTCTGTCGACAGAGACAATCTACCAATCGATCCAGCAAGCTTTGCATGTGACGACGGCGACCAGGCAGTCTCGAAAAGGGCAGATATCCAGTTGGAAAGCGTTCGCCCCATCGCATGCCGGTAAACTGGCTATTGAAGCGGTCGACCGGTGTATGCGCGGTGAAGGAGCGCCGTCGCCGATTTATGAGGGAGAGGACGGCGTAATTGCCTGGATGCTATCCGGTCCGGACGCTTCTTATTCGGTACCATTGCCGGAAAAAGGCGAGGCCAAACGCGCTATTCTGGACTCATTTACCAAAGAGCATTCGGCGGAATACCAAAGTCAGGCGTTAATAGATTTGGCGTTTCGGATGAAAGAAAAGATTGACGATTTCGAAGCGATTGAACGAGTTGTAATCCATACTAGTCATCATACGCATTATGTCATCGGGACGGGCGCAGGTGATCCTCAAAAAATGGATCCCACAGCAAGCCGTGAAACTCTGGATCATTCGATTATGTATATATTTGCTGTCGCTCTGCAGGATGGCGAATGGCACCACATCCGCTCCTATCATCCGGATCGAGCTGGCCGGGAAGATACCGTCCGGTTATGGCACAAGATCGAGACGGCAGAAGATGCGGAATGGACGGCCCGCTATCACGAAAAGGACCCTGATAAATTGGCTTTTGGCGGCCGGGTAGAAATTACTATGAAAGATGGTTCGGTAATCTCAGATGAATTAGCGGTTGCGAATGCCCATACGAATGGCGCACGACCATTTGCTCGCGAAAACTATATCCACAAGTTCCGGATTTTGACGGAAGGACTTGTTTCGTCGTCAGAGCAGGATCGGTTTTTAGACCTCGTTCAGCGTCTGCCAGAGCTGGGTCCTGAAGACGTTGGACAAATCAATGTTGTTCTCGATGAAGTTGCGCTTGAGAACGGAACCCGCGACCAAAGAGGAATTTTCTGATGCTATTTCCGACTAAATCGGCTGCCGAAAAGCGAGCAGACTTCCGGACAGGGCTAAATTCGGGAAAAATCCAACGCTTTCCTGGGGCGCATGCTCCTTTGGTTTCTATGGAAATCGAGCGGCAGGGGTTTGATGGCATTTACATTTCCGGCGCGGCACTCTCAGCTGATCTTGGCCTGCCGGATATTGGTCTCACAACACTTTCGGAAGTAACGCAAAGGGGGCGCCAGATAGCCCGGGTCACGTCGCTTCCGGCGATCATAGATATTGATACTGGCTTTGGCGAACCCATGAGTGCTGCACGTACCATTCAGGAGCTGGAAGAGCTTGGAATTGCCGGTTGTCATCTTGAAGATCAGGAAAACCCCAAACGATGTGGGCATCTCGATAATAAATCGTTGATCGGTATCGATGATATGGCGCGTAAAATTATGGCGGCGGCAGATGCAAAAACCGATCCCAATTTCGTTCTCTTTGCGCGTACAGATTCTCGGGCATCGGAAGGGATGGATGCCGCGATTGACCGGGCGAAAGCCTATGTGGACGCGGGCGCCGACGCGCTTTTCCCCGAAGCAATGGAAGATGAGAAAGAATTCGAGATATTTCGTAAAGCCGTCGACGTGCCCATGATGGCAAATATGACGGAGTTTGGTAAATCGCCGCTGCTCTCAGCGCAGCAATTGGAGAATCTTGGTTACAATCTGGTGATATATCCGGTTACGACCATGCGTTTGGCGATGGGTGCCATCCGCGATGGTTTGAAAGAAGTCGCTGAAACGGGAACCCAGTCAGGTCTCGTCGACAAAATGCACAGCCGGAAAGAACTCTACGATTTGATCCGGTACCAGGATTACAACAACTACGATCAGTCAGTATACAACTTCAAAGTCAGGGAATAAGGGGTACGGGATGGCCAAGGCACCAAAGATTTTCAAGGGTTTAGACGGCGTAACGGTCGATGAAACGGCAATATCCAAGGTAATGCCGGAGACAAATTCACTGACCTATCGCGGCTACGCAGTGCAGGATTTGTGCAAACATTGCTGTTTCGAGGAAGTTGCCTACTTGTTGTGGCATGGTCAATTGCCGACCCGCTCGCAACTGCGTGCCTTTAGAAAGGATGAGCGAAGCCGCAGAAATATTTCGCGCGATCATTTGGCAGTTATTCAAAAGTTTCCCAAACGCGCGCATCCGATGGACACAATCCGTACCGCCGTAAGCTATCTGGGGACGACCGAGGTTGCCTGGGGAGGTGAGCCTGCGGACGCAGATATGAACCGGTCGATGAATTTGCTGGCTAAAATTCCTACGATGGTTGCCGCTGATTATCGTTACCGCCAGGGAAAAAGACGAATTCCTCCCAAAGACAATCTTTCATTTTCGGAGAACTTTCTTCACATGTGTTTCGGCGAGGTGCCGCCAAAACAGGTCGTGAAGGCATTCGATATATCTTTAATTCTTTATGCAGAGCACAGTTTTAACGCTTCGACTTTTGCTACGCGCGTTGTCACCTCGACAATGTCAGATATTTACAGTGCCGTCACAGCAGGGATAGGCGCCCTAAAGGGTCCGCTTCATGGTGGAGCCAATGAGGCGGTAATGCATATGCTATTGGAAATTGGCCGCGCCGACAAAGCAGAAGCATGGCTTCGCGATGCGTTTGCGAACAAACGCGTTGTCATGGGTTTTGGGCATCGGGTTTACAAATGGGGCGATAGCCGTGTGCCCACAATGCGGGCGTGTTTGGAGGACCTCGCGCGATGGAAGAATGATCGTCAGTGGATTGAAATCGAGGACGTTCTCGAAGACATCATGGTCAAAGAGAAGAAGATCCATCCCAATCTCGATTATCCGGCGGGCCCTGCTTATTACATGATGGGTTTCGATATCGATATGTATACGCCGATCTTCGTCATGAGCCGGATCACCGGCTGGACGGCGCATTATATGGAGCAAAATGCGGCAAACAGATTGATCCGGCCGCTATCCGCTTATACCGGAGTAAAACAAAGACGGGTAAAGCCTATTGCCAAGCGGTGATGTTCCTCGCCTTCCGCCGAGTCCCAATTATCGGATACTGGAAGGACCTGTTGGAACACTCCTTTTGCGGCCGTGGTTCGATACCGTTGCTCTCAATGCCATCGCAAAATGGTTCTGTCCTCTTTCACGCGGGTGGGCGGCAGCCTGTGTGAGTGAGGGGTCTAAAGACCAGTTTATTGCTGAGCTTGGTATTTCATCTGATGAAATTTCCATAAAACCTTCCAAGCTCCAAAAAGTCCACGCGAGCAGACGGCGTTATGGCCAGACAAAGAATAATTGGGAGGACGTTTACTTCGGTGATTCAGTATCCACGCCTGAGGAACTTGTTCGCGCTCAAAGAGAGCTTGCATCAGCAGAACATGAGCAGCTACGTCTGCGCCGCCTGTTTCTTTCGCATCGATCACGGATGCCCTTGCTTAAATGGTCGGTTGCTACTCCCCAAGAAGTTGCTGCTATTCATCAAACACGTTTAACAAACGAAGCGTTTCCTGCACCGCCCGAAACCGAAATTATGCAATCCGTCTCCGTTTTAGGGGAGTGGGGCGAAGAGTTTCATCTAAAGCTGCAATCGCCCACCGACGTCTCTTCCGATACTGCTCGCGCGCATGTGTTCCTGCCAGAAGATGGAAAAATTCGCGCAACTTTGGTTTTGCTCCATGGCATTTGCCTTGAGCCGGTGATGTGGGATGCACTGGCCTATCCAGCCAAGGCGCTGACTCGTCAGGGTGTACGTGTTGTGCTTCCAACAGGGCCGTGGCATGGGCGGCGGGCACCTGAGGGCCAATTCGGTGGAGAGAACATCCTGATGCGCGGTCCGCTCGGGTTCATAGATGCGTTTAAGGCTTGGGTTGCGGAGTCAGCGCTGTGGATCCGATGGTCGCGTTCCACTGCGAATGGTCCGGTCGGACTGGGCGGTGTTAGTCTTGGAGCATTAACCGCGCAATTGGCAACAGTGGCATCTCGCGATTGGCCGGACAATGATCAACCGGACGCAATAATGTTGATTACCACATCGGGTGATATGACCGATGTTGCCTTCGGTAGCGTCATGGCTGACAAGCTTACCTTGACCCAACGCATCAGTGAGAAGAGGTGGACGGCGGAAACATTGTCCCAATGGTTGCCCTTATTGCAGCCGGAGGGTGAGCCGGTGATCTCGCAGGAGAAGATCGTGATGTTGCTTGGAAGCGCTGACCGGCTAACCCCTTTCGAGGGCGGTTTGGCGCTGGCGCAGAGATGGAAAATTCCTGAAGAAAATCTATTTATCAGGCGGCAGGGTCATTTTTCTGGCGCACTTGGCTTGTCGCATGATGCAACGCCATTGAAGAGATTTACGGAAATTCTATTGCAGAGCTAACCTATTCAGCCGCTTGTTTTGCTTGCTCTTTTCTGAGAATTGCCTCCCGTCGCACGATATATCCGCAAGCGCAAATGACTATTGCAGCACCAGCAAAAGCCCAGGCGTCGGGAATTTCATTAAAGAATACTAACCCGATTACCGCAGCGATGATAATTCGCGTGTAATCGAGCGGTGCGATGATCGTCATTTCACCCGCAGCATAAGCCCGGGTAAGACAGTACTGGCCGGTCGAGCCAACGAGGCCAAGTGCGAAAAGCCAAATCCATTCTTCCGTGTTGGGCATTCTGAAATCGAAGCTGGCAGGAATTGCCAAGAAAATGGTGCCATAGAGCAGAAAATAGAAAACGATCCTATTCGACGGCTCTGTCCTTGTTAGGTTTTTCATTGTTGTCAGCGCGCAGGTCGCTAGAATTGCTGCGAGGAGTGCCACCAGGGCAGCAGGTTCGACTCCTGTTTGCGGCTTGATGATCATCAGTACACCGGCAAATCCTATCACCGTGGCAATAGTTCGACGGAATCTAACTCTTTCACCGAGAAACAGAGCCGCAAGAATGATGGACCAAAGCGGTATCGTGAACGTCAAAACGATTGCGTCTGCCAGTAATAGGTGGTGCACGGCATATACGCCTGCCAGAAGCGACGTTGCGCCAAAAAAAGAACGCCAGAAATGGGCAAAGGGTCTCTCCGTTTTTAGTGCACCCAAGCCACTGGTGAACAACCAAGGTAGATAGAATAGCAAGCTGACCAGGAAGCGGAACATTCCGACCTCGGCCACAGGCAGCGTTTCCATGAGTACCTTGGCGATGGCGAACATGCCGGTAAGCAAAGTGACAGCGACGATCATCCAGAGGACGCCGAGAACATTCGTGCCGATACCGGTACGGCGGGAGGCTATTTCAGACTCTTCTGACAAGTGAAGGTGCCTACGACGGATAGGAGGTTAAGTTAATTTTTAGCAGTCATAGCGCATGGCGGCGTGTCGGGAAACCGGCAACCCTGTTCGCGCCAGCAACATGCTGCTTAAATAGAAAAATCGAAGCCAATTCCCGCTTTGGAGCGACACATGATTTATGAAGAACGCATTTACACAATTCAGCCCGGCAAGATCGCCGAATATATGAAAAACTATGAAGAGTTGGGCCTGCCTGTGCAGAAGGAGGTCCTCGGCACACTCGTAGGGTTCTGGCATACCGACGTCGGTGGATTAAACAAGGTTGTTCACATTTGGGGTTATGACTCACTGGATGATCGTCTCGAAAAACGGGCAATTCTTGCAGCCCATCCAGATTGGCCGGCATATCTCGATGTTGCTTTGCCGTTGATCGTTGAACAGGAAAACCGCGTCCTACATCCTGCAAGCTTCTCACCTGCGAACTAATAGACGCCAAAAAGGAATTTGAAATGCCAAGACTGGAAGACGACGTTGCCATTGTGACCGGAGCCGCCCGCGGAATTGGCGCCGCCTATGCCAAAGCACTCGCGGAAGAAGGAGCAAAAGTCGTCGTATCCGATATCCTCGATACAAAGACTACAGTGGATGAAATCAATGGTTCGGGAGGCACGGCAATCGGCGTTGGATGCGATGTCACGGACAACGATGCCGTGGATGCAATGGTTAATACCGTTATCTCCGAGTATGGAAAAATTGATGCGCTGGTAAATAATGCCGCGGTCTTTGCCGATATCACCCACAAACGGTTTGAAGATATTCCTGATGACGAGTGGGCGATGGTCATGCAGGTGAATATTCAGGGTGTTTGGCGTGTATCAAAGGCCGTCGTACCGCATATGCGGGAGAGGCAATATGGCAAGATCGTCAATGTGGCATCGACAACCGCTCTCAAGGGAACGCCGATGATGTTGCATTACGTTTCCTCCAAGGGTGCTATCCTCGGGATGACAAAATCGATGGCACGCGAGGTCGGAGAAGACAATATCTGCGTCAACGCGATTGCACCGGGACTGGTGATAAGCGACGGCATTGTACAAGGCGGCAACTGGAATGAGGATTGGATTGATAACAACACCAACACACGCGCCATAAAAAGGCGGGCGATGCCGGAGGATATGGTCGGCACAATTGTGTTTCTATCGTCACGGGAAGCCAATTTTATTACCGGTCAGACGGTGGCGGTTGATGGTGGGTCGGTGCCCCACTAATTGACTTTTCACTCGCCGCGACAAACGTCACGTGCGAAGCTTGGTTTCAAATAAATGGGAGTATTTGGATGACTGAACCGGTAACGGTGGAAATTTTCACCGATTATGTCTGACCGTGGTGTTTTCTCAGTACCGTGCGTATTGAAAAGCTAAAACGGAATTTTAACATCAACGTTAAACTGGTGCTTTTTCCCCTGCATCCTGAAACGCCGCAGGAAGGCCGTCTGATTAGCGATCTCTATGCCGGGCGCAATATGGACCCCCAGGAGATGTACGATCAGATGAAAGAGCGGATGAATGCGGAAGGTTTGCCCTACGGTAAACGTACCCACACCTATAATAGCCGCAAAGCGCAGGAGCTGGGTAAATGGGCCGACACGCAGGAAAATGGTGACGCTTTGCATGATGCGCTTTATCGCGCCTATTTCGTAGATACCAAGAACATCGCCGACATGGATGTATTAATCGATGTTGTAAATTCGGTAGGACTTGACGGCGAAGAAGCGCGCAAGGTTCTGGAGGAGGGGACCTTCAATCAGGCTGTGGATGAGGACTGGGCAAAGTCTCGCGCGTACGGCGTGACAGGAGTCCCGACATATGTCGCAGGCGGCTATGGCGTTGTCGGTGCGCAACCCTACGAAGCGCTTGAACAGCTCATGAAAGAAGCAGGTGTCGAGGAGCGCACTTAGGGGTGAGCAAGGTGTTGGAAGAAAAAGTCGCTGTTGTAACAGGTGCCGGGCAAGGTATCGGCAAGCATGCTGCAAAAACGCTTGCTGAAAATGGTGCTTCAGTTGCAATCGCCGATATCAATTTGGAAACGGCCGAACAAGCCGCTTCTGAACTCGGCGCGATTTCTGAGGCCATGGCGGTTGTATTAGACGTTCGAGATGAACAGGACGTCAGAGCGGGGTTTGAAAAAGTCGCCGGACATTTCGGCGGCATTGATATCCTGGTTAACAATGCCGGTGTCGTGCCGCATTTTCGTTGGGGACTACAGCGTTGGCCGCAAGTCAGTGACATGCCGCACGAGTTCTGGGACCGGGTTATTCAAACCAATCTGTATGGCACTTTCAATGGCACCAAGCACGTTATCCCACATATGAAAGAACGCGGCGGTGGCCACATCATCAATCTGTATGGTGGGGGTGATTCCAAGCCGGCTGGCGCTCTGGCCTATATGGTGACGAAGGACGCGATCAGAACTTTTTCACGGTTCTCGGCGGAGGAAGTGCGGGACTCAAATATTTGCGTCGTGACGTTTTCACCACGTTTTGCGATTGCGACGGAGACAGCGCCCGACAGCGCCAAAGAAGCAATGCCTCGCCCGGAGGTACTGGAAGACGCATTTGTATTGGCAGCGCAAATGGGTTTGGACTCAAGCGGGAAGTGTTTTGCCTATGAAGACGGTAAACTCGTCGACGAAGACCCGATGGTGGGCTAAAGGATGATTTTTAACTTGGTCTACAAGGCGTGTATGACCAGCGAACCGAAGTGTTTTAGCCGTTAATTATTTCGGAGCCCGGTGCGCGACAAAGCTGATATTGGCGATCCTGACGAGTTCGATCTCTTTCGATAAGTTGTTCAGAACGGAAAACACGTCTTTGGCTCTTCTCGGGCCCCTGTAATCATCCCAAACAATAACGCCGCCCGGCTTAACCATTTCCAGAGCCTTTTTTGAATCGCTTCCGACATAAGATTGCGCATGCGACCCATCCACAAATACGAGATCCATTTTCCCTTTATAGGGCGTGTGATCGAAAGCTTTGCTGTCCCCGAAGAGCTGGTTTATGCGCTCAGCTTCCGCTGTTCCTTCGTAGAGAAAACTAGCGAATGCCGATACCTGCTTGGCAGCGTTAACAGCTGAAATGTCATCGCCCAATTCCGTTTCATATGAAACGAGTTCATCGGGATGAAGAGTGAGCGTGGTTATCTCCGCATTTGGCGCATTGGCTGCCAGCAAGAATGTCGTTTTTCCAGTACAGGTGCCGAATTCGAAAATCGCTTCGGAATTTCTTGCGAGGTTTTAGATAACCCATGTTTCGAAATCACCGATTCCACCTTCTACGCGATATGAGCCAATTGATCTGATCTCGGTATCTCTTGTTGGTCCGTGCGGACCAGCTTTGAACACAGGATCGAATTCTTCTGGGAGGACACGGCGAACAGGCCATTCTCGAAATAGACCTCGCTGTTTCCGCAATTCCCGTTCAAGTATCAGAAGATAGGAAACACAGCCCAATGCCAGGACGAGGACGATATTTGCGGCGACGGAGAAAGACAAAGAGGTATCCACTTTTGTATAACGGTAGCAGGTCCAGCTTATAGAAATTGCCTATATTTCGATAGATAAGGGGCGCATTTCTTCGGTTATTCCATTTCCTTCTTAGGACCCGGCAAGAAGCTGCGCCGCGTCAGTGTGTTCTTGTCCCTGGGCATCAGCAACCGCCTGATAGGTCAACTTGCCCTGATAAACATTGAGGCCCGCCATTAAATGCGGATTGGCGAGCATCGCATCTTTCGCTCCCTGTTCAGCAAGTGAGACAATGAAGGGAAGTGTCGCGTTGTTCAGCGCAAATGTGGACGTTCGTGCCATGGCTCCCGGCATATTCGTAACGCAATAATGCACGACACCTTCTTCGACGAAATAGGGGTCAGAATGGGTCGTCGGATGGCTGGTCTCAATGCAACCTCCTTGATCAATCGCGACATCAACAATCACCGAGCCTCGTTTCATGGCCCTGACCATTTCGCGTGTAACCAGTTTTGGCGCGGCGGCCCCGGGGACCAAAACAGCACCAATAACGAGGTCAGCACCAAGAACCGCTTCTTCAATGCTATGTGTTGTTGAGTAGAGTGTGGTGATCAGGCTTTGGAACTGAAAATCCAGTTCCGCCATTCGATGTTGTGCTTTGTCGATTACCGTGACACTGGCCCCCATACCGTTGGCAATAAAGGCGGCATTTGTGCCAACGACGCCGCCGCCGATGACTACGACTTTTCCTTGTGGGACTCCAGGTACGCCGCCCAGTAAAACGCCGCGCCCGCCTCGCTCAATTTCAAGACCGGATGCGCCGGCCTGTACAGACATACGGCCCGCAACTTCACTCATCGGCGCAAGAAGGGGCAGGGCGCCAAAATCATCGGTTACTGTTTCGTAGGCAATAGCGATGGCACCGCTATCGAGTAGACCCTGCGTTTGCTCCTGATCTGGTGCCAAATGCAGATAGGTAAACAGCAACTGACCTTCGCGCAGCATGCCGATCTCGTCTGCTTGAGGTTCCTTGACCTTGACGATCATATCCGCAGTAGAAAATATCTCTGCGGCATCGGCCCCGATGGTAGCACCTACGTTTTCATAGTCCGGATTGTCGATGCCTATGGCGTGGCCCGCATCGTTCTCTACGATCACCTCATGTCCGCGCTGGGTGAGTTCGAACACGCCCGGCGGAGTCATACCAACCCGGTATTCATGATCTTTGACTTCTTTAGGGATACCAATCCGCATGGCTTGCTCCTGCAGGTGAGACTCAATAGTAATGGTTCCCAGTCATAAAGATACTGGGGATACATATTAGATATGCGCGCACTAATGCTGCACAAGATCGGCCAACCTGAGAATCTATCGCTGGAAGAGGTAGCATCGCTGAAACCTGGTCCCGGAGAAGTCCTGGTAGACATGCATGCGGCGGCTGTTAATTTCCCTGATCTCCTGACCATTGAAGGCAAATATCAATTTCGCCCTGAGCTGCCTTTTGCGCCGGGCAAGGAAGGTGCGGGGATTGTTGCCGCCGTCGGTGATGGCGTAACCCGCGTCAAACCCGGTGATCGGGTCATGATTCAGGTGGAATATGGGTCATTCGCCGAACAGGCGCTCGCACCTGAACATGAATGCTATCTGGTTCCTGACTCTATTCCATTTGACGAGGCTGCTTCGATTGGGATCGCGTTTCAAACCTCCTATATGGCTCTCTTTGATCGCGCAAATATTCAACCAGGCGAAACTGTTCTGGTGACTGCGGCAAGTGGCAGCGTCGGAATTGCTGCGATGCAACTCGCCAAGCAGCATGGATGTAAGGTTGTTGCGGGTCTGACAACACCATCGAAAGAAGATGTGGCGCGGAAGAATGGTGCCGATCATGTAATAGATCTATCCGTCGATGATCCAAAAAACAGCATTCGAGATCAGGTATATGCCTTAACCGATGGCGAGGGTGTCGATGTCGTTATCGAGATGGTTGGTGGCGAGGTTTTTCACGGTGCAATACGGTCCATCAAATTTCGCGGACGGTTGATTGTTGTCGGGTTTACGAGCGGCGTTATTGCCGAGATGAAGACCAACTATGTGCTTCTTAAAAACATCGCCGTCATTGGCGTGGATCGCGGACAGTATCGTGACAAGGAAATTGACTGGATGCATAGGGCACAAGACGAGATTTTTCAGCTCTGCGTTGAAGGAAAAATTGGTATGCCCGTGCAGGCACATTTTCCGATGGAGGAAATTGTTGATGCCTTCGACCTAATCCGTGGAAGAAAAATTCAGGGCAAGGTTGTTCTTGAAATTCGAAAATAGGTTACATCGCGATGGCCGGATCACTATGGAAAACGACCTATGTCGAAGGCAGTCCGCGTGTTTGTGTTGATGTTGCAGGCGAGGGACCATTACTGGTTTTTCTGCATGGCATCGGGGGAAATAGACTAAGCTGGCATCTTCAACTTCCAGAATTTTCCAAGGAATTTACGGCTGTCGCGTGGGATGCACGTGGTTACGGCGGATCTGACGATTACGATGGCGAACTAAATTTTAGTGATTTTAGCCATGATCTCGAAAGATTGCTCAATCACTACGGAGCTCAGAAAGCGCACATTTGCGGGACTTCAATGGGAGGACGTATTGCCCAGGATTTTATGGCGCTTTATCCGGACCGCGTCGCGACTTTGATTTTGTGCGACACGTTTGCTGGTGATGATGAAAATGATGCACGGGCCAGCCGGACACAAACCATTGACGAGTTTGTTGAGAGTCGAATTCGGCCTTTTCTTGATGGTGCCGCTCCGGTTGAGCTCGCCAGAAAGCGCGGTGGCAGGTTAATGGCGCCAGAGCACTCGGAGGATGCCAGGCGACGCGCTATTGAAGCGTCATCACAGCTCCATGTTGAAAGCTATATCAAAACGGTGCGTGCTTCCGCAGCGTTCTCGCGTATAGATAATCTAGCGAAAATCAACGTACCGACGCTACTTTTGTTTGGTGAGCAGGATCCTCTGACTCCACCAACTGTAGCGGACTATATGATGGAAAAAATTTCTGGCGCCGAACTGGTGGTCATCGATAAGGCAGGTCATATGCCTTATCTCGAACAGCCAGATGCGTTTAACAGCGCTGTTCTAAAATTTTTGATGCAATATAGAGATTTGGCGGATTAGCCTATTACCATTTTTCGGGTAATGGGTTTTCGACTGCATCTTCCAGACTGTTTACGCGATGGAAC
Organism: Rhodospirillaceae bacterium; assembly: GCA_002720855.1. Classification (GTDB taxonomy): domain Bacteria; phylum Pseudomonadota; class Alphaproteobacteria; order MPNO01; family UBA2964; genus UBA2964. The sequence continues at coordinate 285,556 of PBIN01000002.1, forward strand.
TGTTCTTCAGGACGCAGCTTTCCATCGCTGGAAATTTGATCCATTCCGCAATAAAGCTCAAACTCGAATCCATCTGGATCGCAGAAGTGCAGCGCCATATTGCCACCGGCGCCTTTTCGCCCCTCAAAAACGACCGGAATGCCATTTTGTTCAAGGTAATCACGCGTCTTAAATAAAGTATCGGGACAATCTACCTCGAGAGCGAGATGTTCGACTTTCAGCGCATCTCCGGTTTTCGGACGGGACTTTGCCTTGCTGGGTTTGAGACCTATGGCGTGATGGTCGGGTCCGCAACGGAAAAAAACCATGCCCTTAGCGTTCCGGTCAGTTTCTTCAAAACCCATGACCTCGCTCCAGAATTTTGCCGTCCGCGCGACATCGGTGACCTCGTAGACCATGTGGCCAAGCTTATTCACCTTGACCGGTGATTCACCCTTATATTCGGATGGATGGTCACTATGCGCTGATTCCTCGGCATTATCTCGTAACGCTTGGTCCACTGAGTTTTCCATCACTTCCTCCATATGAGGTGGCTAGGCAGCAGGTTCGGTCCATTCTGAGACGATATCTTCATATTCAGGGCGTTGACGATCAGAGGGTGCGTCGGTCATTGATCCCAGATACAGAAAACCGGCGATGCGATCGCCAGATTCAAGGCCCAATGCGGTTTTGACATCGTCGTTATAGGCATACCATTCGGTAATCCATTGCGCGGCAAAACCCATTCCCAGCGCTGCTGTTAGCATATTCTGGCATGCAGCTCCTGAAGAGAGTATTTGTTCCCATTCGGGAATTTTGTGCTCGGGGTTAGTGCGGGAAACAATTGCAATTGTAGATGGCGCTCGGACAAAGCGCTCCTCTTCGATTTTAACCTGTTCATCAATGCAATCTGGATTTTCCTTGCGGAAAGCATCGCCGAGAATTTTTCCCAGCTTTTCGCGTGCTTCGCCACGAATGACAATAAAGCGCCAGGGCGTAAGACGGCCATGGTCGGGTACACGCATACCAGCGCGCATGATCTTTTCAAGATCTTCGCTTGAAGGTCCGGGCTCCTCCATGTTTCTGACAACTACGGAACGGCGTTTGAGCAAAAATTCGGATAATTCGGTCATGATATTTTTTTCTCACTCAGCAACAGGATTTGGCTGACAGATATAGCATTATTGACGATTTTGTCACGAGGCGACGCTTGACCGGCTGAGCACTGTGATGCAAGAACAAGGCCAAGCAACTGGTTTCAAAAGGAAATTTTGAACATGGCAGATCGCGTTCTCGAAGGAAAAATCGCATTAATCACTGGTGGGTCACGCGGGCTAGGGCGCGAAATGGCGGTCGCCTATGCAAAGGCAGGCGCAGCGGGAATTGCCATTACTGCGGCGCCAGGTACGGATGAACAGGAATCTGAAATTCAGGAAGAACTTGATGAGGTGCTTTCGGCCATTCAGGTAGAAGGAAGTAAAGGAATAAGCTTGCTCGGTGACGTCGCGAGCGCCGACGATTGCGCACGGGTCGTGGAAGAAACGGTGAAGGAATTTGGCACACTCCATATTCTGATCAATAACGCCGGTAAATCTGGCCGCTATGTCCATTTTGGCGACGGCTCGTTGTCAATTTCCGATGTTGACCCTGCGGGTTTCAAGGACGTCATAGATACCAATATTCTCGGGCCTTATTTGATGACACACGCAGCCTTTAAATATATTCAGGCGGCGGGCTGGGGCAGGGTGATCAATATCTCGAAACGGACGGACTCCATGCACCGTTCGGCGATTACACCCTACGGTCCTTCGAAAGCAGCCATTGAAGCAGCAACGATTGCCTGGGCGGAGGCGATGTATGGATCCGGCATAACTTTCAATTGTCTGAGTCCCGGTGGATTGGTCGATACCAAATTTGCAACCGGCAATATCGACGGCAGGGGTCTTGACCCGCGCGTCATTGGGCCAATGGCTGTGTGGCTAGGATCTGAAGCGTCAAATGATACGACTGGTTGCCGTTTCGTCGCAGAGCAGTGGGATGACTCTTTGCCTGTTGATCAGGCCGCTGAAGGCTGTAGGGAACGGGCTATTTTTACACCGCCCAAACGCGAAACCCCTCTTGAAAAGGCCTGGCGCGAGCCTGGCACCTGATCCTTACGTTTTCGCCAAATAGGCGTCGCGAAATATCTGTCGCCGCAAGGCGAGATCAAAATCACGCTTGTATGCTGATGGCGGCCCATCGGACACGCGGGCCCACAAGAAACGTGGTCCAGGATCATTCATTATAAATTTAGCCGCATCCGCAATCTGATCTGGATTTTCGATGGTCTTGATGGAAGGAATGCCTGCGCCTTCGGCCATCACTGCCAGATTGGTACGGCGTGAGGTATGGCCGAGCTGACCGCCGGTTTCAGCATGCATACCGTTATCGACGCAGATAATCGTTAAATTCTCGGGCATCATTGAGGCCACAGTTGGTAGCGAACCAATCCCCATCATAAGTTCGCCGTCTCCCGCAACGGCAATGACGTGCTCAGAGGGAGCTGACAGCGCTACACCGAGCGCCATAGGAACGCTGGCTCCCATGGTGCCCGCCATCGTGAAGAGATTGGAGCCATCATCGGTAAGTTCGGAAGTGTCCTTCGATGCGCCAGCAAGCCCGGACACGATTAGAAAATCCTCCGGATTGGGAAGGAGCTGGGAAAGAAGTTCACGGCGGTTGATAGTTCCCATATCAGAACGCCTTCGCGCCGAGGAACTTCTGAGACAGAACGAGCGCAACCCCCTGTCCGCCAGTGAAGGCGGCGGAAATGGCAGCCTCAGTTGCGTGCTCCAATTCGTCTTCGCGGTCTACCTGAATAACGAGCACGCCCATTGCTTCAAGAATAGGGGTCACCGCCTGACCCATTGGATACTGCCAGTGGTTTTCCTCGCCATAGTCACCTCGCATTGTGACAATGAGGAGCATAGGAAAACGCCCGCCTTTCACGAGGCTCAGGAAGTTAGGGCAGTTTCCAACACCGGAGGATTGCATGCAGACGACAGATCGCGCGCCTACGAGATCAGCGCCAGCGCATATGGCAACGCCTTCCTCCTCGCTTGAGAGCAGGATCGAACGGGTTTCGTTATGTTCATCTGCCATCTTGATGATATCGGTATTGCCGAAATCAGGTACATGGCTGAACAGCGAAACACCCGCTTCAACAAGTTTGTCGAAGACCAGCCTGGACCAGACCTCTCTATCGGGTGCTTTCATAAAATTATTCTTTTAAAGAATTCGATAGGCAATTCTGTTATGCGATATTCTAAAAGCCACTGCTAACTATGCACGGCCTCGGCATAGGGAACGCCTTCTTCAATATCGACATCAAATAAATCGCGCTCATGCATCCAGTCTTGGGTTTGCTCGAACATTTCCTGCGTATAAGGCTGCGGCACGACCCGTTCGCCATTTCCAAATCGACGTACGTCAACCTCGTCCGCGTAGCGTTCCGGTATCTCGGTGAGAAAATACTTTTTGTACTTTTCCGGTTCGGCATCGATATCGGCCTGGGCCCTGATGAGACCGCGCATGTATTTCTCAACATCTTCAGGATCGGCGTCATTGGCGAACATAAACGCCATGACAAAGGTCGTGGAAACAACCCGGCGGAAACCCTTTTGTTCCATAAGATAAAGCTGTGGTCCCCAGACATTGACCGCTGGGATCTTTCGCGCCAGCGCGGCATCGACGCGAGACCAGCTGGTGCCAACGAATTTGAGGGCGATGTCTTTCGGGTCCAGAAATATCTCCAACGCTTGCTGTGCAGAATAATGGCTTCCGGAATGGTAGCCCACCGCGACTTCAACGTTCGCGAGGTCGTCAGGGATCAAGACATCTGATTCGGCGGGTACAACGATCGCGGCATCACAAACGCTATAGGCCTTTCCGTACATGATGCCGTTCTGGAGTTTGGCAGACTGGTTGACCGTCCAGTGGCAGGCGCAGCTTACATCACCAGCATCGTTTCTTGATCCCTTACGTCCACCACCATCTTCATAGCGTTCAAAGGCACCGTGCAGATTGTCTTTTATAGGTGCATCCGTAGTCGCTTCCGGCAGCATCTGGACAGATTTGTAACTGGCATCGACATTCAGGAAGTAGTCCAACCCTTCATCGGTAAAGTAACCTTTTTCGTCAGCGACCCAATCGTTTAGTCGGCCGTGCGGTTGAATAGTGAATTTAGACATCTGACTTTCCCTAAAGTGGAATGGCAATAAGCGTGTCGATCCGTTCTGAATCACACACTACGATACGTTCTTTAAACTGCAAATCTTGACCATCGTCTATGATACGATCGAGATATTTACCAGTACAAAATATTTCCGGTGCGGACGCTTGGACCGTCCGGAAGCAGGCAAAACTTGTCTGTGCCGATAGTTCGTTACCTTGTCGCGCGGTTATAACAGGGGGGTCAATTAAATGGCGGTAACTGTGTGGCTCATAGAGATTGGCAATCCTCAATGCGGATACGCGATCCTCTATCATGCCGCGATTTTCACAATAGATTAAGCCAACCGGCATATTCGCTTCATGATTTTGTCGGGTCGTAATGAGATATTTCGCGTCTTCCGAAAAAAATATTGGCCAATCTTCGAGTAAGTCTTCGTCGATAACGTGACCATAACGTCGGTTAAACGTGTCAATTCGATGCAGCAAAACCGCGTCAGCTTCTAATGAAACGACATTGTCGGGCATCGACCCTAGTTCTCCATCAATCCGTGCCAACCCTGCCAAAACCCACGCACGGCAAGTTCGTTACACCGGCTTTCGGATTTGCGCTCAATATCGCGTCCGCCCATTGCGAGGACTGATCTTTCGTCCGGTGCCCCTTTGACACCCCGTCGGACCCAACCGACAACCGCACCATCTTCCATCGCGATATAGCCGCCCGGACCGACCAGATTGCACTGACGAATACGCATGGCACGTTGTTCTGGTGTGTCTTCCACAGCGCCAAGCACCCACCAGGTCAATTCGCTTTTGTGCGGTCCTTTCGGAACGATGAGCCTCAATGTAATAACGTTCGATAGCTGCTGGATCGAAAAGTTGGGAAAAAGACTTTGAATAGCGAGTGTCGTCCCACAGTCGAATTCCGGCCAGCTTTGCAAAAGTTCAGGAGCGTTGAGTGTGTAATCGTCTTTTGATGCGCGAATCTCCTTGGCATCGTACTGGCCCTGATCATTGTCCTGAGTTCGTATCGAATAGGTCAGGTGATGGAGGCCGCCTTCACTTACCTCGACCGCACCTTTCATGGATAAACGGTTCAATCGGAATGTCGTCATAAAGGAATGAAGCAGTGTGGCGTGATAGGTATCGCGCACATTCTCCATATAGAGTTTCCAATTGCCATCGAGGCCATGTTGGAAACGGCCCAGCAATTCCATATCGCGATCAAGCAGGCGCCGAATATTGCTGCACATTTCCGGGCCGAAATAATCTGTCAGCGATGGCATGTTTTCTGAAAAAGTACCAAAGACCAGACCGCAAAACGTTTCAACGGCGAGCTTCGGCAGGGCATGGCAGGATTTGTCGTAATCGTCCGCCATCCCCCCTTCACCTTGAATTCCCCTTTCAAACGCGATTGAGGCCAGGTTTCCCTGCAGATCATAAGTCCAGTTGTGATAGACGCAGGTTAGATGGTCGAGATTACCGCGTTCTTCGATACAAACGAGATTGCCGCGATGGACGCAGCGGTTGACCATGGCATTGATTTTGCCCTCTTTGTCCCGGACGACGATCACCGGTGTATCGCCAACAAACATCGTTTTGAAGTCGCCGGCGTTGGGCAGTTCGATATCCATTCCCAGAAAATGCCAGGCACGTCCCTGAAATACCTGTTTTTGTTCTTCGGCATAAATCTCGTCGTCGGAATACACCGCATACGGGATCTCGCTAAAATCATTGGGGTTAAAATCCAAGGGACTCATTTTGCGTCCTTCTGTTTGTTCTCTAGCGGTTGAACAACGCTTCTTTGCGTGTTGAACTCCCACTTCACACCTATGGTCCGTCAGACTACACCGAAATTATAGAATTTGGGAGGCTCCAGTGAACTTGCAGCTCAGCATCGCGACAGACGTCAATCCGCGAACAAATCCTATCATCGATGGTTCGGTCACAGTCGACGGTGTCGATCTAATTCATACACCCTTACATCCCTCTGAAATGTTCTGGCGACAACTAAAATTCGCTGAATTTGACGTTTCTGAAATGTCATTCTCTTCGCTGATTAAGGCAGTTGCTCGCGGTGATGATAGTTGGGTCGGCATTCCCGTGTTTACGACCCATCACTTCTTTCAAAACTGGATTGTTATTCGCAAGGACTCTGGAATTGAAAAGCCTGAAGATATGCGGGGCAAGCGCATCGGAGTGCCTGAATTTCAGCAAACGGCTGCCGTTTGGTCGCGTGGCATTCTCAAACATGAGTTCGGCGTGGATCAGACCGAAATGGAATATTATATGGAGCGTTTGCCTGAGGTAAGCCATGGAGGGTCGACCGGGTTTGAGCCGCCCCCCGGCGTGACAATTAACCAGATTCCGATTGAGAAGAATATCGGGCAAATGCTGCTTGATGGCGAACTTGATGCGACGCTTCTCTATCTCAACAATCCGAATCTGGTTGATCGAAGTTCTGCGGATTTAGAGAGTCATCCTAACTTTGGGCCGCTTTTCCCCGATCCCGAAGCGGAAAGCCTGCGCTACTACCGAAAAACCAATATTTATCCGATCAACCATACTGTGGTTATCAAGCGCTCACTCGCCGAGGAGCATCCCTGGCTGTTGCTGAATATTTTAAAAGCATTCAATCAGGCTAATGATCTGGCCAACCAGCAGAGATTGGAACATGTTGATTATTACCGGGCATCGGGACTGATTTCCCAGGATGCATATGACGCATTGTGCGAGCCGTTGGTTCAGCACGGAATTACGGCCAATCGTGAAACTTTGGAAGCAGCGATACTCTATTCTTTCGAACAGGGACTCATTTCGCGGCAGGTCGGGCTCGACGAAGTCTTTGCCAAAAATACGATGGATCAGTAACCCGGAACAGAACCGCAGTGTTGGAAACTCCTTTTCTCGGCGTCCCCGACGTCAACGCATGGATTTTCTTTGGGCTATCCGTGGCGTCTTGTTTTACCTCAATGGTTGCAATTGTCACCGGAACTGCGGGCGGATTACTCCTTCTGGCGGTCATGGCATTCTTTTTTCAGCCCGCCACACTCATACCGCTTCACACCATCATCATGCTTTTGACCTCTGTGCATGTTTTGGTGTTGTTCTGGCGCCATATATTGAAACAGACGGTATTGCCCTTTTTAGCGGGGTCCATCATTGGTGCGGCATCGGGTGCCCAAATTTTTGTCGCGCTTCCAGCGGCAATCCTGCAGGGAATTATCGGTATCTTTATTTTAATTTTGACGTGGGTTCCGAAAATCGCCAGCGCAGGAAGCGAATTGAAGCGGTTCGCGGTTGTCGGCTTTGTCGTTACCTTTTTAGGAATGTTCGTCAGCGCAACCGGATCATTGCTGGCTTCCTTCATCGCAAGCGCCGCGCCAACCCGGCAAAATCATGTCGCAACGATGGGTGCACTCATGATCTGCAGTCATGTCACCAAGATCGTGGCTTTTGGCGTACTGGGCATCGCACTGGCAAAATATGTGCCGCTCATAATTTCGATGGTTGCCGGTGCCGCACTTGGCAACTGGATTGGCGGTAAATTGCTCAATCGAATGCAAGAGCAGGTTTTCCGGACAATATTTAAAATTCTGCTGACGCTTTTGGGTCTCCGCCTTCTTTGGGTCGGCGCTGAAGGGCTTGGTTGGCTCTAAGAACTACATGCTCCGAAAACACTTTAAGACCGCATCACGCGAAATCTTAGCGATTTCAGCATCATAAGCCGGCTTCCCGGGCGTTGAGAAGTTATGGGCCTGTCCTTCGTAGACGGCGATTTCAGCGTTTGCATGATCGGCATAGGAGGCTTTAATCGCTTCAACCTCTTCCATTGGAACCGACGCATCGACATCGCCAAAATGATAGCTTACGGGACAGGTAATCTTTTCCGTCTCATCAAGGTGCAATCCAATTTTGGTGCCATGGAAGGCACCGGCGGCATTCACCCCGAGCCTTGCCGCACAAAGATGCGCATAGCGGCCACCGAAGCAAAAGCCCAGTACCGCAATTTTGCCATTGCAGTTGGGACGGGATTTCAGATCGTTGATGATATCTTCGATATCGAGCATGCCTTGTTCGGCGTCAAACGCCTTATAGCGTGCCTGAGCAATTTCACGGTCTGCCGTCGGTCCGGGATGTTGCCGCCAAAAGATGTCGGGCATCGAGACAACAAACCCGTCTTTCGCCCACGCATCACCCAGCATTTTGTTGGTTTCGTCTGCGCCTGAAATGGCGGTGATATAGAGAAGGCCGGGAAATTTGCCGTCACCATCCGGCTCAGTCAGGTAGCCGTCAAAAGTTTCATTGTTGCGGGTAGTGTATTTAATATCCTGACTCGGCATAGCGTTTCCCAATCAAGTCCCAAACAGTGGCAAGATGGCTGCTGCCCCGGCAAACATCGCCGCGTCGTTGTCGCGGTAGCCGATAAGTTGCAGGCCAAGTGGCAATCCTTGCGTTTCAAGTACAGGAATCGAAAGGGCCGGAACGCCAAGGAGCGATGTAAAGACGGTAAAGTTGGGATCGCCTGTCCAGCCGAGGCCCTCCGGCGCTGCATCTGGCGCTGCGAGTGTTGCGCTGACGTCACAATGCTCCGCAAGTGAGGCATGAATGGCCCGGACTTCATCGCGGCGCTTGATGCACTCGACATACTGCTCTTGATTCATTTCGTTTGCCTGGTCTAACCGCTCACGCGCACTTTCGCTTAATTTGCTTGGATCCATATCGCGGCTATACGTGTTTAAAGGCCAACGGCCTTCCCACGCATTGATGTCTCGCGACAACGGATTTGCATCGGCTATTGCCTGCTCAACGGCTTCAACCGCCTCACTGGACTCGCGATCAATCAATGTGATGCCGGCACCACTCAAAACATCACGCGCTTTTTGCAGTTGTTGCTTGGCATCGTCGGTTGCCGCTTCCCAGCCCGCGGTTTGCAATACAGCGACGGTCTTAGGCATATCAGCATTTGGCAGGTCCATCGGTCCCATAAGTCCGGGGTATCCTGGGTCACCGCCAGCACGAGAGGACATTTCGCGCGCCATTCTCCAGACATCCGTCAAGGTGGCGGCAATTGCGCCAGTACAGCTTTGGCTGAAATCGTCAAAACTTCCTCCGCGACTTATGCCACCGAGTGTTGGTTTATATCCAAACGCACCGCAATAGCTTGCAGGGCGGATGGTTGAACCAATGACTTGAGAAGCTGTGGCTCCGGCAATCATGCCGCAACCTACCGCAGCGGCAGATCCACTACTGGAGCCGCCCGGTGTGCGGTCGGTGTCATAAGGATTGCGCGTCCCGCGAGGCTGCGTTGCCGCGAATTCTGTCGTTACCGTCTTTCCGACTACGACAGCACCGGCTTCACGGAGTGCAGCGACGGCTGCGCAGTCACGGCCCATGTTCCAGCCAACGAATAAGGGCGATCCCTGTTCAGTGACCATGTCAGCGGTTTCCATGACATCCTTGACGCCAACCGGCATACCGTCGATTTGAGAGAGAGGGTTTCCGTCTTTCCAACGGGCTGTCGACTCATCAGCAGCGGCACGAGCGCCCTCAAGATTGGTTGCGACAAAGGCGCCAATGGTGCCTTCATGTGCATCGATAACTTCGATACATCTCTCCAGATAATCGCGCGGTGTGTCGCTGCCGTCAGCGAAGGCAGCGGTTACGGAATGGAATGGACGGACTTTGGGGTTGATGCCATCTGACATGGGAATTCTCTCTTTCTGGTAATTTATTTAACCGACGAGGTCGTGTGTGCCTTCAGCGAAAAGCTCTTCGACGCTGAATTTGCGCGGTGTGATACGTTGATCGTAGGCTGTTTGCGTTAATGCTTCCAAAGCGAGCCGATTTGGCTCAACCCCATAGGGGAACGGATCACCGCCGACACCGTTTTCAAGCTCAACCGTAAGGGCGTCTTCCGCAGAAAGATCGCCTTCTCTGTTGATGGAGGCCAAGTAGGCGTCTTTGGAAGATTTCAACGCGTTGAACAAATCAACCGCCAGGTCAGGATACTGTTCCAACAGTTCGTCCCTGACGACGATTCCGTGATTGACGGGAAACACACCTGTTTTGTGATATGAGGCAAAACCAGCTGCTTTTGGGTCGCCAATGAGCGGCTGAACACCCTCGATTGGCTCCGGCAGGGTTCCCACCGCGCCGACAATATCGCCATTTCCGAAGAGGTCTTTGAAATCTTTGCCCATTGAATTGTAGTCAGCAAAGTCGGGAAGCGTGAATTCCCCAACGTGCTCGTCATCGGTGCATGTCCATTGCACCTTGCTGAGATCGACATCGTATTCCGAACTTAAAACATACCGCGCCCAAACACCTGTCGTAACAGTATAGCCGCGGACGATACCTGCCGTTTTGCCTTCCATATCCTTAGGGGCGCTGAGCCCGGCATTTGCGGCAACGTGAATTGCCTGGTGATGAAAATTTCGCGTGATAAAAAGCGGGAGAGCAGTGAATTTTTTGCCCACCGATTTGGCAGCGATATAGGTCGTGAAGGGCATTTCGCAGATGTCGTATGCCAATTCACGAACCATCTTTCGGGCCCAGACGAGAATATTCTCGGCTTCTGGAAATTCGAGTTCCAGATCGTCGTTAATTTTCGTCTGCGTCTTCATTTCACGCATCAGGCCGTAGCTTCGTGTCGGCACTACTAATTTTGGCATCGGGTCATCCCTCAAACATCTTATTTTCGATAACCTTTCCATACAGCAAATAGAGTGCCGCATCAAAGGAGTGGGTGAGTTTCACGCTGGACAAACAACGGGTTTTGCCCACAAAATACCTACAACAAGAATTAATCAATACAGAGGTGAGTGCTTTACAATGGACAGCAATATCAATGCCTATGATGGCGACGGCCACGTTGAAGAGTGGGAAGAAACCTTTTCCGATAAATACCTGGACCCCGAATTTCGGGATCGTCGACCAACAGTAGTTGAGACCGGCGAGAACGAACGCGATTACAAGTGGGACATCGAAGGTGAGTTGTTCCGTATCGGCGGATCGCCCTCAAGTAAGGGCGGTGTTGTTTCTCTAGAGTATGAGAAAATGTCCAAGTGGCGGGGGTCGCATGAGAGTGGCGAATTCCATAGTGCCGCGCACCGTTTGGCGGTGATGGATGAAGAAGATACGCTTATCTCAGTCAACTATCCGACGCTTCTTTTGCAGTGGCCAATTGCAAAGGATCCCAAACTAAATCAGGCGCTGACACGTGCGTACAATAATTGGGTCTGTGATATTTCGAGTCAGGCTCCGGACCGGCTTAAATGGGTGACAGTGATCTGCCCAAGCGATCCCGAAGAAGCGGCGCGCGAAATGATCCGCACCCAGAAAATGGGGTCGGTCGGGGTCATGGTGCTCGGCGAGTACAATGAAAAGGGACTCGATCATCCAGACTTCGAGATTATCTGGCAGACGGCCAATGATATTGGCATGCCGGTAAATGTGCATCCAGGGACCGGTGCCTTGAAGGCCTGGGAAGACTACCCGAGTGTTGCCGCCGATCAGTTCCTGATGTCGGTTGTGCGCGGTTTCAAGACGATTTGCAGCACGGGCATTCTTGACCGCTATCCAGACGTCAAGGTTTCGTTCCTGGAAACCGGTTGTACCTGGGTCGATTTCGCTATCGAGGTCATGGACTTCACGCTCGATACTATTCGCGAGCGTATCGAGCATGATGCCTTGCGCGCTGAACATATGCCGATCATCGAACGCGGCTTGCCGAAAATGACGCCTGAGGAATATATCAAGGCCGGGCGTATCTTTATCGGCTTTGAGGTCGACGACGATCTGCTGCCATACATGATCAACAAGTACGGCACGGATTGCTGGGTCTATGCCAGCGATATCCCCCACGCTCATCGCCTGGTTGATTCACCGAAACACGTGCTTAACCGCCCCGATGTGACGGATGAGGCCAAGGAAAAAATCCTGTGGCATGGCACAGCCAAGCTTTATGGCTTTGATTTACCGGACGAAAAAACCAAAGCCGCCTGACGCTAACCAACGAGTTCGCAGGCTATATCGGCAATCTATACGCCCCGTCCGCTGAGGCTGGCGTTGGCAAATAGCGTATTTAGGGTGCGCACTCCGGGATACGCCGGTGATTTGTCGCCTGCTCATAGGCATAGGCAAACCGGATCATATTTTCATCATCATATGGTCTGCCTAAGAAGGTGATGCCGCCGGGCAGATTGTCTGACGTAAATCCAGCTGGAACGACCACCGATGGCACGAAAATCAAGAACGTGTTGATATGTGGTGCACCCCACTGGTCGATATAGGGTGGGTTTACACCATCCTTGATCAGTGTTGGTTGATGTTCCACGGCTTTGTGGACAATGGCGTCCAATTTGTGATCTGCCATTACCGCCAGGAACCGAGTCATGAGCAAATCTCGAGCATGTAGATATTTGCCCCATTCAGCGCTGGTATCCTCATTTTTCCAGCGCAATTGCACACCGTGTGCCGTTTCCTTAAAGAGGGGTGAGGCCATAATCTCTGCCCGGGATTTAAAGGGTGGATTAGCAGTGCCTGCGGCATAATCGGCATACGATTGATTTTCGTCGTCGTTACTGCGAGCGCGCTGGGCCAACAGGTCATTTAGTCCGGGAATTTCGACCGGATCGACGATATCGGCACCGGCATTTGCCAAATCATCAACTGCGCTGTCGAAAACGGCGGTGATTTTTGCAAAGTCATCGGAGTCTGGTTCCGCCCGATGACCCATGGATTCCCGCAAAATGCCAATTCGAGCGCCTTTCAGGGCATTTTTGTCGAGGAGAGCAGCATAGCTCTCGGGTGTTTTACCCACGCCCCGTGCCGTTATCGGATCTGCAGGGTCATATCCCACCATGCAATCGAGAAGTTTTGCGAGGTCAGTGACCGTACGAGACATTGGACCCAGCGAACCATTGATCATCGGCCATCCCGCATAAACACCATGGCGGCTGACCAGTCCTGCAGTTGGACGCATGCCAGCAACACCATTCCAGATAGAAGGACGCCTGATCGAGGCAAAACCCTCCTGACCTATACAAATCGTCGCAAAATTGGCGGAAACGGCTGCACCTGAACCGCCTGACGATCCTCCAGCGGTTCTTTCCTGGTCATAGACATTACGGGTTGAGCCAAATAACGAGCCATGAGTATCGCCGGCACCCATCTCTCCGAGTGCCGCTTTGCCGAGGAAAATTGCGCCCGCTTCCTTGAGTTTAGCGGCGATCGTGCAGTCCCGTCCGGGGTTGTGATCCTTGAACATGACGGAACCCATGGTCGTCGGCATACCGTCTACATCAGCCTGGTCCTTCATCAGAAGGGGGATACCGTGTAAGGGGCCGACCATGCCACCGTCAGCCAGTGCTTTATCGAGCCGATCGGCGTCCTCCAAAGCGTGCGGATTGATCGAGATCACCGAGTTAATTTGCGGGCCGTTTTTGTCATATGCCTCAATTCTGTCGAGATAGGTTTGAACCAATTGCCGAGCGGTCAATTGACCATCCTGAAAGGCTTCATGAATATCGGAAATTGTCGTATCGATTATATCGAATGTATTAGATGAAGACATGATTATAACCTATTTAAAAAATTTAAATATTGTTCCGCGCGCTCACGTTCCAACTGACGCAAGGCGCCGCGTTGAATTTTACCCGTTGGCGTATGTGGCAGCTCATCGACAAATTCGATCGCACGCGGATATTTGAAGGCTGAAATTTGCGATTTAACGAAGTCCTGTAATTCGCCGATGAGCGGATCGCCAGCTGCGTTTTTGTCCCGCAATTCGATAAATGCTTTGACGACCTGGCCGCGATCTTTATCGGGTGAGCCCACCACTGCAACTTCCCGGATTGCCGAATGTTCCATGAGGACCGCTTCAACTTCCAGGCCGGAGACATTGTAGCCTCCGGTGAGGATCATATCGTCGGTTCGCGCTTCATAGGAGAAATAGCCTTCTTCGTCACGGATACAGAGATCTCCCGAAAGATTCCAGCCGTCGCGGATATAGGCTTTTTGACGGTCTATATCGTCCAGATATCGGCATCCGTTCGGTCCCTTGACGATCATTTGACCGATTTCGCCAGGTTTCGTGTCGTTAAATTCCTCATCAACGACCCGGACTTCAAAGCCTGGAACTGCTTTGCCAATCAAACCGGGGCGAATGTCGTCGCCAGAGGCGGATATAAAAATATGGAGCAGTTCGGAAATACCGAGGCCGTTAATAATGCGAACACCGGTCTTTTCTTCCCAACCATGGAAAACCGCGGGTGCTAGGGGTTCCCCTCCCGCGACGCACAGTCGGAGCGACGAAGTATCGTACTTGTCGATTTCATCAAGCATCAGCTTGTAACCGGAAGGAGTCGAAAAACAGACGGTGGCTTTAAATTTTTCGATCGTCTGGAGAAGCACCTCTGGCGTTGCGCGTTCAACAATCACCGTTGACGCACCAAACCGCATCGTATCGGTCATATAGGCACATAAACCGTATAAAAATGCGATTTGCGGGCTGCCACAAACGATATCGTCCGGTTGAATTTTAACGACATAACGGATGAAGGTATCCGCGACTGCCAATATATCCCGATGAAAGTGCAGTGTTCCCTTAGGGGTTCCGGTGGAACCGGAGGTAAATCCAATGACGCAAGGATCGCAGGCTGAGGTGTCGACGTTTTCAAATTCTGTCGACTTTTGGCCCATTAGTTTGTCCAGGGATTTAGCGCTTTCGTCCCCGAAATACAGAATGTCTCTTAGATCGTCAGATTTTTTGCCAGCCGCGGCAATATCGTCAGAGAGTTTAATATCCGAAATCGCCAGATTTACACGTGCTTTACCTAGCATGTAGACCAACTCGCGTTCGCGAAGCACGGGCATTGTCGCGATTGCGATACCGCCGACCTTAATAACCGCGAACCAGGATGCAATAAGCATTGGATGGTTCCCGGACCGCAGCAAAACTCTTTCGCCCGGTACCATGCCGTAATCTTCTACAAGGACATTGGCAATTTGGTTGGAGCGCTCGAGAAGATCAGTGTACGTCCATATTTCTTCGCCAAAATAGATCATTGGTTTATCGGCGCACCCGCTGGCTACCATGTTGTCGAGTAGCTCTGTCGCAACATTCATCCGTTCGGGATAGGCGGCGAGCTCCGGAAGCACCGAATAGTCCATATCTGGCCACATCTCTTCAGGTGGCATGTTGTCGATGATGAAGGTGTCTTGATGCGCGGTGGACATGGAACTTAAGGCCTAGTGCATGGTGATTGCTGTGCACAGTAGTACAAAAACGGTTGGTGCGCACAAGGACAGGTGCTAGCTTGCCCAGAAATATACGAAACGGAATTCAATGAATCCGCTAATTCAGCTCGAGTTGATCCGCGAGTCTCTTGTGGCCGTGGTCAACGAAATGCGGGCCAATATCATCCATTCGTCCTATGCGGCGATAATTTATGAGGGTCACGACTTTTCCTGTGCGTTGATGTCTGCCGATGGCCGTCAAGTTGCGCAGGGATTGGCTGATCATCCGATTCATATCTTTGCCGTTCCATACTCCACACGCGAAGTCGTAAGAGCCTTTAAAGACGATATCCATGAAGGTGATTTGTTCCTACACAATGATCCCTATACCGGTGGTACCCATTTGAACGATGTGCTGTTGCTGCATCCGGTTTTTCACGATGGAAAGCTGGCGCTATTTGCCGCAATGCGTTGCCATTGGAACGATGTCGGGGGCATGACGCCGGGTTCGCTATCGGGGCGGGTAAAGGAAATTTATCAAGAAGGTATTCGCATCACGCCGACTCGCATTTGCGAAAAGGGTGTGATGAACCAAGCTGTTCTCGATGCGCTGTTCAATAATATGCGGGGACCGGAAGAACGTATTGGTGATTTTAATGCGATGCTGGGAACGGGCCGCAAAGCAGCGGAACATCTCGGCAGATTATTCAAGCGTTTCGGTGGAAACGGATTGTTGTACGGCGTTGAAGCGCTGATCGACCGATCAGAGCGGCAGATGCGGGCAAGGATTTCGGATTGCCCCGACGGTGACTATTTTGCCGAAGGATATATCGAAAGCGATGGATCAAATCCTGAGCCATTGGTTGTCAGACTAAAGCTGACGGTGGACGGTGATTCCATCGGCGCTGATTTCACGGGGACCTCTGCGCAAACCAATGGGCCTACCAATTGCGGCCCGGCAATGGCCTTCAATGCTGTTGGGACCATCGTCAAAGCATTCCTCGATCCCAAGACACCAATCAATCATGGCTCATTCAATCCGATTAGCGTCATCGCACCGGAAAAAAGTTTTATCAACGCTCGTGAAACAGCTCCCTGTGGCGGCATGGCTGAGGTTAAATTTCTGATCGACTCGGTAGTCGCTGCGGCAATGGGCCAGGTTGTTCCGGAAATGAGCGTTGGTGATCTCAAAGGGGGTGCCAATCACATTCACATTGCGGGTCCACGCGACGATGGCGGCACCTACATTCATTACGAATGGCCTGCGGGTGGTACCGGAGCGTCAGCTGGCGTTGACGGCAGCAATGCGGTGCGGAGCTACAATGAAGGCGATTTTAATTCGATCCAATCGGTTGAGACTGTTGAGTCGCAATATCCTTTGCGCGTCGAACGCTGTGAAATCAGAACAGGTGCCTGTGGCGATGGAGAAAACCGAGGCGGTTTTGGCCTCAGGCGCGATATACGCATTTTGGATGAAACGGCTATGTTGTCTGTGCTCTCCGAAAAAAACGTTATCCCACCTTATGGCGTAGCAGGGGGCAGCAATGGTGCTGCCAACCGTTTTGTTGTCGAGCGCGATGGTGACGTTATCGAGCCCTCCGACGTTCCCGGCAAGGTATCGGGTTTTGCGCTCCGGACCGATGATATTGTTCGCGAAGAGACGGCGGGCGGCGGCGGATATGGCGACCCATTAACCCGCAACCCGGAGAAAGTCGCAGAGGATATCAGGTTAGGGTATTTAACGAATAATCAGGCGAAAATCCGATACGGTGTCATCGTTGGCAAGGACGGTGATATCGACGCCGCGGCAACGGCTAAAAAACGCGATGCACTTTCTACCAACCGAATTTCAGCAACGCTTGAGATCGCAAATGAAGATGACCTGGAGGGTCCAAGCCGCCGCATTCCAATTCCGACGAGCCTGGTGGAGAAACTGGATATTTCCGAGGGTGATCTAATCGAATTGCGTGGCAAGGCCGTTGCGCCACTGCGCGGTTGGGCGCGTGTTTCAGACGGTCAGGACGCGGTAATTGTTATCGGCCCAGTGGGTATCAAACTCCTCAATGCCAACCCCGGTGACACGGTTGAAGTCAGGGCCGTGCAAGCAGCCCCTGACGGTGTGCTGTAATGGCTGACACTTCCCAGCGTTATCTTGTTGGAATTGATGTCGGGGGAACCTTCACAGATATTCTGTGCCTCGATACCGAAAATCAGTCGTTACTGTCGGCAAAAACGCCATCACTGCCCGGAAGACAATGGGAAGGCGTTCTAAATGCTCTGGGTGAACTCGGAATTGCGGCAGGCGATATCCGCGCTTTTGTTCATGGGACCACAATCGCGACAAACGCATTGCTCGAACGCAAAGGTGCGAAGACCGCGCTGATCACGACAGAAGGATTTCGGGATACGTTGGAAATTGGACGGACGCGGCGTCTGATCGGCGGGTTATTCGATATCAAATTTGAAAGGCCCAAACCGTTAGTTGAGCGCCCACTGCGGATTGAGGTGCCGGAACGAACCGCTGCTGACGGTGAAATTCTGAGCGAAATTGCGGAATATGACTTCGGTCCGCTTTCCGAAAAACTGAAGACTGAAGGCGTTGAAGCTGTAGCCATTGGCTTCGTCAACGCCTACGCCAACGCCAAGAACGAACGTGATGCGTCTACTGCGCTGAGCAAATTGATGGACAATGCGCCCGTCTGTTTTTCTACCGATGTCGTTGCGGAACGCGGTGAGTTTCATCGTTTTTCCACTTGTGTGCTCAACGCATACCTAACACCGGTGGTGATCAAATATCTCGATACGTTGGCGGGCGAACTGAAAGACCGCGGCGTCGACGCGCCGGTCAATATTATGGGCTCCAACGGTGGTGCAATGACGCTACCGCAAGCAGCAAATTTTGCGGCGGGCACATTTCTGTCAGGGCCTGTTGGTGGCGCCGGTGGTGCCGTCCGAATTTGCGAAATGGCGGATGTGCAGCACTGCATCACTTTCGATATGGGTGGGACATCAACCGATGTTGCACTGATCTATCAACGGACGCCGCGTATCAGCCACGATAATCAGATCGATGCCTATCCTTTGCAGGTGCCGCAGCTCGATATTCACACCATCGGTGCCGGTGGAGGGTCAATCGCCTGGGTACAGGAAGACGGCACTCTTGAAGTTGGCCCTCAAAGCGCCGGGGCGTTGCCTGGTCCCGCCTGTTATGGCCGCGGTGGCACCGAGCCAACGATCTCCGATGCAAATCTTTTGCTGGGCCGTTTGCCTACTGAGCGGACGCTTTCGGGTGGTTTGCAACTTGATAAAACCGCTTCCGAAGCCGCGTTTTCACAGTTGGCCGAAAAACTTGGCGGTAGTGACATCGTGCCGTTGGCGGATGGGGTGCTTCGGATTGCTGTTGCCAAGATGGCGGGCGCGGTTCGGGAGGTTTCCGTTCATCGCGGTTTTGATCCGCGTGACTTTGCACTATTAGGGTTTGGTGGTGCTGGCCCGATGCATGTTTTTCTGGTGGCTGAAGAACTCGCGGTGCCACAGGTGATTGTACCGCGATATCCGGGCCATCTTTCGGCACTCGGCCAACTGTTGGCAGATCAACGATTGGATATGGTCCGCGCATGGGGCGGCAAGCTCAGCACTCTAGATCCCGCCGAACTCAACGAACCGGTGACAGAAATGAAATCGGAGGCCAGCAAAACGCTATCTGAGTCGGGTTTCGGTGAAGATAAACAGAACCACAGTTTCACTGTTGATATGCGCTATGTTGGCCAATCTTATACTTTGTCGGTGCCGCTCAACGAGAACACTATAGATTGGAACGATATCCGAAACGCCTTTGCGCAACGTCATACTGAAACGTTTGGCCATGCAGATGCCAATAACGATGCAGAAATCGTCAATATTCGTCTGGTCTCGTTAGGGATTGTCGACAAACCGGCACTTGCATTTTCAAGTGATAATACCGGCGACGTCATTGTCGAAGAACGCAAGGTCTGGTTCGGTGACGATTGGGCGGATTGCCCGATTTATAATCGGGATTACATGGAAGCAGGTTTCTCACTCGTGGGACCAGCCATTATCGAAGAGGCGGGCGGAACGTCGATTGTGCCGCCCGGTTGGACTGTTACCGTTTTGGAAGCGGGTTCTCTGGATTGCCGAAACCCGCAAATTGGCAGTTAAGTGGCCGGCTTTTTGCCGACAAGGGGCCTTGGCCTCATCCTTTCGTCTGGCAACCGAACAGTCGAACCCTACTTTCGCCACTATGCGCCAGAGAACATGGCTGTTTTTACGACTCGAATGCGTATGGGCGCTGGTGGCGGTAGATCAATGGAAGAGATTGCAAATGACGCGATTGAAGCAGCGCGTCTACTCAGTGATGCAAAGGTTGATGTTATCTGCCTTCAGGGAACCGGCATCATGATAGAACGCGGACCCTCAGGTGAAGCTGAACTGATAGCGGATATTTGCAAGGCAACAGCGACACCGACTTTCACTGCGGCGCAGGCGGTGGTTGAAGCAGTACGCGCATTGTCGTTGGATCGGATGGTGATGGTTCATCCGCTCGGCGAAAAACCGATGGCCCGCGAACGGAATTATCTCGAATCTCTTGGAGTTAACGTTGTTCACGCCGCGGGACGTGGCGGGCGGGAGCAGTCCGCAGCCATCCCTTCAAATGTTTGGGCTGATTTGGCGATAGAAAATGACCGCGAGGATGCTGAAGGATTTTTTCTGAGCGGTTCAAATACGACAATGACTGAGGCTGTTGAATCAATTGAACTCAAAACTGGAAAACCCGTTGTTACCAGCGTTCAAGCGTCACTTTGGGCCGGCGTTCGGCGTGTACTGGGTATTAACAACGCCTATGAGACACCACCGTCGATGCTTGGACGTCTTCTAACCATCACGTAAGAAACGAACATATTTGTGGGCACTGATGCTTCGAGCATAATTTCCCGGGCGAGTGTGTCCGGGCGCAGTTTGCTTTAGAGTGGAGAAGACACAAACAATAGATCGTCTCAAAGGGAGTCTCTAATGAGTTACCAGGACATCAAATACGAGCTTGAGGATGGGATTGTCACAATCACGATGAACCGTCCCGATGTGATGAATGCTTTGTCGGAAAATCTAGAAGATGAAATTCACGCGGCATTCGACGATGCAGATGCAAACCCTGATGCTCGCGTGATTATATTGACCGGCGAAGGTGCTGCGTTTTGTTCCGGTTACGACCAGAGTCCCAAAAAAGATGGTCAAAAGAAGGGAGACCCAACAGGTCGTTCGATTGCCGATTTTATTGAGGGGTGGCAGCGCAACGACAGCAAAATTTCCGATAAATGGGTTCATATGTGGAAACTCGGCAAGCCGATCATCGCTGCCGTTAATGGCTGGGCGATGGGTGGTGGATTTTGGTATCAGCTCGCCGCCGACTTGACGATCGCATCCGATAAGGCCGTGTTTGCCCAGCCTGAAGTGCGTCATATCTCCAATACTTCATATCTATTTACGGCGTTATGTGGCTGGAAATCAGCCAACCGGTGGGGATTGACCGGCGATCATTTCGACGCTGATGAAGCGTACCGTATCGGTATGGTCAATGAAGTGGTCCCGCATGATGACCTGATGACAAGAAGTAAGGAACTGGCAGCACGTATCGCGTTGGTACCGGAACCAGCGGTGCGCCTGAATAAGGCGATTGCGATGCAGGGCCTGCAGGCATCGGGTGTTAACGCCTCCTTGCTGCTTGAAGGGGCACTCGGCGCTTTGGCACATTCGTCGCACAACGAACATCGTGAGGAGTTGTATAAAACGATGCAGGACGAGGGGGTCCGGGCGTATCTACAAATGCGTGACGGCCCCTTCCAGCCCGAACCGATGGGCCCGAGGTCCGCCGCTGCAATCGCTGCGCGGAAAAAGCAGAAATAGGCTAGAGACGACACACATATCGATGTTTAATAAATCGTGACAAACAGGGGGATACTTCAATGCAAGAATGCAACGCCGCAGTCATAACGGAGCACAATAAACCACTGGAAATTCAAAAGGTGCCAATTCCTGATCTGGAACCAGGCGCTTTGCTAATAAAAATTGTGGCATCGACATTGTGCGGTACGGATGTGCATAGATGGCACGGTCCGCTCGGTGGCAGCGATAGCTTGCCGATTATCACGGGACATGAGCCATGCGGCGTGATTGAGGAGATCAACGGCGATCGCACCGATATTCTTGGCAATAAACTCAAACGCGGCGACAGAGTGGTTTGGTCATACGTTGCCTGCGGGTCCTGCTATTACTGCAGTGTTGCAGTGCAACCCTGCATTTGCCGTGGACGGGCTTCCTGGGGTCATAATCGATGTGATGAATTCCCCTATCTGCTGGGGAGTGTTTCAGAATTCATGTATGTACCGCCTGAATGTCTGATCATTAAAGTCCCTGACGAGGTGTCATCGGCGTCCGCTGCGGCCGCTGCCTGCGCCTACAGGACGGTAATGCACGCATACGATATGTTGGGCGCGATTAAAGATCATGAAACGGTGGTTATTCAGGGTAGCGGTCCATTGGGCAATTTCGCTACCGCCGTTGCCAAGGATCATGGTGCCAGGAAAGTTCTGGTTCTTGGGGCGCCGGACCATCGGCTTGAGGTATCCAAAAAAATGGGCGCGGACGACACCTTAAACATCGAAAACGTAACCGACCCCAAGGATCGCAAGGAATGGGTAGCAGGACATACCGATGGAAGAGGGGCCGATATCGTCATCCAGGTGGCGACAAATGCTGCAGTGCCCGAGGGCCTGACGATGCTGCGCGATGGCGGGCGTTTTCTTGATGTTGGTGCCGGTGGCAAAGGAACCATTGCCGTTGAATCAATGCCGCAGGAAATGACCTATCTGACGGTCCGCTCTGGAGAACCGCGACATTGGCTTCAGGCTGTCGAGTTTTTGGCGTCACGCCGGGACCGTTTCCCGTTCGATGACATGATAAGCCGCAGCTACAAGTTGGAAGAGGTCAATGAAGCAATGAGTGCGATGGCCAATTTTGAGGTCGTGAAGCCAGTTATAAATTTCTAACAGAAATACTGCGTCTGAAAAGCCACACGTTTTCTTTTGTGAAATCGCGAGAAATTAATTGTACCGCTTGTACTCGGCATAGGGGATGACTAGGTTTCGATTATTCGCATATTGCATTTGGAAGGAAATGTGATGACCCCTGCCGAAACGGCAATCGATCAGACAGCGCCGGGCGCGCTGTCTCATGAAGAATATTATGAGATAGCGGAATCCTTTTTGCCGGGCGGTGGATTGGGCGGCTATTCGTTACCCGATGATGTCCGGTTCGTTATTCATCGTGGTCAGGCGGGCCGTCTTCAGGACGTACGGGGAAATTGGTATATCGATTACGTCAGCGGGGCGGGCGCTCTGATTCTTGGTCACGCTTTTCCGTCGGTTGTCGATGCCGTGCGGGAGGCTGCACCTGACGGCCTGCATTTCTTTGGCACACTAAACGAGCGCGCGATTCAACTGGCCAAGGAGCTGGTCGACGCTATCCCATGCGCAGAAAAGATCGCTTACACCACAACGGGATCGGAAGCCACGTTCTACGCAATGCGTATTGCAAGAGCCTATACCGGTCGTAACAAAATCCTGAAGTGTGAGGGTGGGTACCACGGCAATCACGACTATTCGAATTTTTCGGTGTCGCCAAATGCTGCTTCGAATTTTCCTGTCGGTCGTCCCGATACCGCAGGAATGCCGTCAAACATGACTGAAAACGTGTTGATCAGCCCATACAATGACCTTGATGCTGTTCGCCAAATTGTCAAAGAAAATAAGGATGACTTAGCGGCGGTGATCATCGAGCCCGCTCAACGGATTATATTTCCCAAGGACGGTTATCTCGAGGGTCTCCGCGATATCTGTACTGAGAATGATGTTCTTCTGATTTTTGATGAAGTGGTCACCGGTTTTCGTCTGTCTTATGGGGGTGCCCAGGCTTATTTCGGCGTGACACCTGATCTCGCGAGCTATGGCAAGATCATCGGTGGCGGTGGCCCGGTCGGCTGTGTTGGTGGTCCTGCGGAAATTATGGAGCAGTGCAACCCGGTCAATCGCGGTAAACCCAATTACGCCTATATCAATGGTACTCTGCACGGAAATCCGATTGGATGTGCGGCAGGACTTGCGACATTGGCTGAGCTTCGGACGCCAGGTTTTTATGATCGTCTGCATGATCGCGCTGCGGAAATTCAGCGACGTTGTCAGGAAGTGATCGATGCACACAAACTACCGGCGTTGGCCATCGGTCGCGGCTCACTTTGGCAAATCGTGTTCATGGACAAGGAACCGGAAAATTTCGGTGACTTTATCGACGCGGATATGGCGGCCACACGAGAGCTTGACCTGCATCAGATGCGGCGCGGGCTCTATGTTTTACCTTCAGTGCGCCGTTTTGTTTCAATCGTTCATTCAGATCAGGACTTCGAAGATACGATTACGGCTCTTGATGCTGCCTGCAGCGATATGAAGTGAGTATCGAATGGCAGTTGAGCTAGAGGACGTCAAAGGAAAGGCTGTCCTATTCTCCGAAATGACACCACCGGTCGGAAAAGAGGACGCCTTCAACGACTGGTACGATGGTCACCATTCGCCCAGCCACGTGCAAGGCGTACCGGGTTTTATCAGTGCGATGCGATATCAGTCCCCGGCAGGACCGCATTTTTTGGCGGTCTATGAATTAACCGGCCCCGAGGCGCTGGAGCATGAAGAATATAAAAAACGCAAATTGACGCCTGATAACCCAACCTATGAAATGCTGCAGTCAGTCTCTGGGTTTACGCGCTATATCGCGACAGAACAGTTTGCTTTAGGGCCGAATGGCAACGTTGAAGCGTCGCTTGATGCTGCTGTCATATTTTGCGCCTTGTTTACCGTGCCATTGGAAGCACGCGGTGAATTTGAAGAATGGTTCGATACAGAACATGCGCCGATGTTGCAGAAGAACGCAGGTTGGCTCTATTCCAGACGGTTCGATATCATCGAGCAGGACCCCGAACCGCATACGCATCTGATCATTCACTACTTGCAAGGCGCGGAAGCTCTTGAGGCACCGGAACGGGCTGCCGCCTCGGAGACAGAATGGCGGCGCAAGCTGGCGGCTCATTCATGGTTTGATCCGACAGTCGTTACCTATTTAAGACGCAATAACAGATTTCTGAAAACTGGCTAAATGCCGGCATTCCAAAAGGGAGAATTAAATTGGCTATTTCCAATAAAGGAACCTATGAGAAAGGTCTAAACATTCGCCGGGAGGTGCTTGGCGCTGAGTATGTAGACCCCAATATTGAAAAAGCGGCGCAGGATGATTTTCACGGCGCGATTCAGGATGTCGTTACCGAATATTGTTGGGGCATGGGATGGGGCCGGGAAGGCGTTCTTGACCGAAAGACACGATCAATGCTCGTCCTGGCGATGCTTACAGCGCTCGGAAAACCAAACGAGCTAAAGGCGCATACCAGGGGCGCATTGCGAAATGGATGCACAGTAGAGGAAATTCGCGAGCTTTTAATGCACGCAACCGTTTATTGCGGTATTCCCGCCGGTGTAGACGCTTTTAGAAATGCCAAAGAAGCTATCGATGCCTGGGAAGCGGATCAGGCAAAATAGTCTAGATCTCGAACAACCGCCCATAGCCAGCGAGCTGGTCTTTAACTCCAGCTCTGCGGAGCGCGCTCCAAAATGAGGCTGTATTGCTGGTAATTACCGGTTTACCCAGATCGTCCTCAAGTTTTTGAACGATACTGGCTGATCCGAAATCGGTGCAGCAGATTAAGACAGCTTCGGCATCTGCGTGGTCGATAGATTTTGCGTGTTCATAAATTTCATTTGGTGGAACACGGGACATCATTTGAATTTTTTCAAGCGTCCCGCCCAAGCCGAGGCCCTTCATTGCGACGACTTTGAAACCGTGCTGTTCGAGGAATGATCGTTCTTTCTCGTTTGTTGCATCGCTATAGGGTGTCGCCATCGATAGGCGCGTAACTCCCAAAGCCGACAACGCATCGAGAATAGCTGCAGCAGTTGAAATGGCCGGTTTTCCTGACGCGCCCTCCATCGTGTCAATTAGTCTGTCGGCTGGGCAAACCATGGAACTGGAGGTACAGCCATAGGCAATTATGTCGGCGCCAGCGGCCGCCAACCCTTCAGATGCCTCAGCAGCATTCGATAACATGTCGTGAAAATCGTCTTCTGCCGGATCGCTGTGAAGCGGTACGCGCGTGAAATGCACGGTCACGCCATCAGGTTTCATCCGGTTAAATTCCGTTTCGTTCGTCGTATTGCTTACCGGAATAATTGTGCCGATACGAGCACGCCAGCTCGCTGGACGTTCCTCCATTTAATTCTCGCCTTATGAAATATTTAACGAACTGGCTGAATCTTGCTTACGCCGCCTTTCATCTTAATTTTTGCTTCGGAGCGTAATTTCCCGATGGCCTTATCAAACGCCTTTTCCTGCATTTCAGCGCGAATCTTTTCCGAAGCCTGCTCAAAGTTAGCGGCACCGGATACACGTCGGTCTTCGACCTTAATCACATGGAAACCAAATTGGGTTTTGACGGGTGTCTCGGTGATTTGACCCTTGTCGAGGGCGAATGCAGCTTTAGAGAACGGCGGAACCATCTGTCCAGGTCCAAAAAAACCAAGATCACCACCATTCTTACCCGATGGTCCGGTCGATTTTTCCTTAGCCAATTTTATGAAATCCGCGCCTTTTTTGAGTTGTGCGATGATCGCTTCCGCCTCAGCCTTTGTCTTTACCAGAATATGCCGTGCCCGAACTTCCTCTCGCTTCGGCTGAAGCGCTATTGATTTTAGGTAGGCGTCCCTAACTTTGGTATCCGTCACTTCAGCCTTCATGATCTGCGACATGTAAGCTTCGTTTAAAAGGCTTCTTTCGATCGAAGACAGACGTTGCTGATGGGCAGGTTCCTTGTCGAGACCCTGTTTTTTCGCAGCGCTCGCGACCAGTATCTGATCGATCAGTCTTTCGACGAGCTGATTCCGGATTTGAGCGTATGGAATTTGCCGATATTGCGGCGGCAGCGTGTTGTAAAATCCGCTGATCTCAGATTCCATAATGTTTTGGCCGTTGACTGTTGCCACGACGAAGTCTTTGGGTGCGCTTGATGGTGTAACTTGCGCAAACGAATGAGAAATGGATCCTAGGATCAGGGCGCAACACACGCCCGCGAATACTGCGCGGTTCATGGCGCACTCCAGCTTGTTGGGGACATATTTACCAACGTAGTGTTGCAGAAGCTCCATTCGCTGCCAATAGTTTCCACATCTGGTAAACCGATTGTGTAGATAGCGGACCGCTAGTCGTTTTGGCCCAGGAAGCGGTCGCCGAAAATTTCGTAAACATGGTTGCTGCCTTGGAACCAGGGTTCTTCAGAAAGTTTTTTTCGCCAATCCGTATCACGGGCAGCTTCGCGCGCTTCAGAAGATAGCGCCGCTTCTGCATCGGACAAATAATGAAGCGCCAGATGCGTCCAGGGTTGCGGGTCGCCTTCAAAAATTTCAAAGCGCCGAACAGCTTTCCACTCTGGGCACTTCAACAGCATCGGGCTATGTTCTTCGTCATACCATTTGTTGAATTCCTCAGCACGGTCGTCGGGAACGCTAAAGAAAACGGCATAAACGAAGGCTTCATCGAGAACGTCGTCGGTGACACCATCCTGACGCGTGTCGCTGATTTCATTACCAACGTAACGGCTGTAATTCTGGACATTAGAAAGCATCCAAGCCGTCTGCGCATTTGGTTGCGCGCGGACTTTGTTATATTCAACGCTGTCGAGAACCTCCTCTGAAGCAATCTCATAAATAGCGAGATAGGTCGGTCTGTCCGGGTCCCTGTATCTTTGGGCGCTAACAAAGCCGTCTACACGAGTGCGGTTTAGAATATGATGCGTATCATACCAGTGATTAAAATCGTCCTCCCAATCCATGTCGGGTGACATTTCGGTAAATAATATAGTGGCGCCCTTCAACGCCGGCCTCCTTTGTTATCAATTAGTTAGTAAGCGATTGCATTTCTTAGCGGAGCTAATATTGCACCATTGTGTCGTTTTCTGCAAAGAGCACAATAATTTTAATGGGGCTCATTTTGTAAGGAATGGTATTTCCATTGGAGGCCATGGCGCGCTATATGTTTGTGTTGCAACAGTAAAATAGAATTGAGCCTGGGATTTAGTAAGTATGGACGGTTCATATCGTGCAAGCGGGTTTGAAGGACTCGTGGATGATCGGGTTGATGAAGGTGTTTTTCGCGTTGATCGTTCGATTTACACGGATCAGGAAATCTTTGATGCCGAAATTGAGCGGATTTTTGAAAGAGGCTGGGTCTATCTCTGCCATGAGAGTCAAATTCCCGATGAAGGTTGCTATTTCTCCTCCGATATCGGCCGACACCCTGTTGTAGTTATTCGTCAAAAAAACGATGAAATCGGTGCTTATATTAATGTTTGTTCGCACCGTGGCGCTTTATTGACGCCAAAGAAACAGGGTAAGGCGAGAACCTTGACCTGCAGGTTCCACGGCTGGGCATATAGCTGTGACGGCCGATGCGTCCGTATCAAGAATGAAAAAGAGGGTTTTGGCGAGGAAGGCTTCGATCGCTCACAATATGATTTAAAGCCGGTTGCCAAGCTTGCAAATTATCGTGGATTTATTTTCGGTTGTCTGGTCGAAGACGTCGAACCCATCGAAGAGTATTTGGGTGCCGCCGCTGTCTGGATTGACTTGATGGTTGAACAATCCCCTGAAGGCCTGGAAGTCGTTCCTGGCAGTTCGACCTATGTCATTCGCGGCAATTGGAAGATGCAGCTCGAAAACAGCGTTGATGGATATCACGTTTCCACTGTTCACCGAGTGTTTGCCTCCACTGTCCGCAATCGGGAAGAAAGAGATGGCCTCCAAGGGCTAAAACAGACGGAAGGTGGTCGTCTTGTCGGCATCGTACCGTCGGGAGCCTATGACCTTGGCAATGGTCATATGTCGATCTGGGCACAGCATACGACACCTGAGAGGCGTCCTATTTATAAGAAAAGAGAATGGTTGAAGGAAAATTTGCCTGCTGCACATGTCGAGTGGATTCTGGAAAAAGGGCGTAATCTTGCGCTCTTTCCTAATGTGATGCTGATGGATAACCCCTCAACGCAAATTCGATATATCAAACCAATTTCAGCGGATCGTGCCGAGGCGACGGTTTATTGCATTGCGCCAGTAGGTGAGGATGCTGAAGCGAGAGCAGCGCGGCTCAGAAAATTTGAAGACTTTTATTTAACAGCCGGTATGGCCACTTCCGACGATATGGCGGCATTGGAAGATACCATGGTTGGTAGCATGGCGACCCAAACGAAATGGAGCGATTTCAATCGCGGCATGAATAAGATGATAATAGGAGCCGATGAAGGCGCTAAGGCCGTTGGGTTTGAGCCTGTATCCAGCAGTGAAAGCTGGGAAAATGAAACGCTTTTTTTCGGATTCTATCGCCGTTGGCGTGACATGATGACAGCGCCGGACAATTAAGAACAAATTTTTTCTAGATGACGATCGATACGGATTTAAAGCGGGAAGTCGCTGAGCTCATTAATTGGGAAACGACGTTATTGGATCGTCGCGAGTGGGACGACTGGATCGAGTTGTATGCGGAAGATGCTATATATTGGGTCCCATCCTGGGCCGACGAGGAAGCAACGGTCACTGATCCTGAAACCCAGTTGAACCTGATGTACCTTAGAAACCGTGGCGGTATTGAGGATAGGGTATTTCGGATTGAATCGCGTGATTCCTATGCTTCATTGCCCTTAGATCGGACAGTACACATCGTTAGCAATATTTTAGTGTCCGATGTTAAAGGCGACGAAATAACAGCGACCGCCAACTGCCTCGTTCATTCTTACGGAAAGCATGGTAGTCAAGACCGCGCCAGCCTTTACGACTTTAAATTCCGAAAAACCGACTCCGGACTCAAGATCACACAAAAGAAGATCACTCTAATTGATGATCAGCTCGAAGGTCCGGTCGATATCTATCATCTATAAGGCTGTATTTAATGCTGGCAGTTTGTAGAAGCCGGAAAGGGGAAGGCGCCTAAGCCCCTCATTGTGCCCTGACGATTTCCGTAGTACCCAAAGCCCATGAGTAAGCACAACGTCACACTGGTGTTTGAGGATGGCAGAAGCGAGCGCATTCTGGCCGATGAAAATGACACCATCTACATGGCCTGTCTTCGCAACAAGATCCGAATTTTGGTCGATTGCCTTGAAGGCGCTTGTGCTACTTGCAAAGGCTTTTGCGTCGAAGGTGAATATGATTTGGCCGATTTTTCGGACGAGGCGCTGACCGTCGAGGAAGCGGCGCAGCGAGAAGTTCTAACCTGTCAGATGCATGTGCGTTCTGACTGTGTAATTGAGTTTCCCTATGAATCGAAGGTTGCGATAAAGGGGGAGCCCAAAAGCTGGGAATGCAAGGTCGCCGTTGTCGAACCCGTATCTTCAACAGTACATCGGCTGGAAATTGAAGCAATCGATACCGACGCTGAGCATCCGGTATTTCTGCCCGGGCAATATGTCCATCTGTCTGTGCCAGGGACAGAAGATAAACGGTCTTATTCTTTTGCCAATCCACCTCACGAGACAGGTACCTACAGTTTTTTTATCAAAGTCCTCGAACAGGGGGTGATGAGCGAATATGTTCGGGACCGTGCCAAGCCGGGCGATGAAATCACAATGACCGGACCCTTCGGACATTTCTATCTCCGCAACCCGGAGCGGCCTATTTTGATGGTGGCCGGTGGAACGGGACTGGCACCGATGCTTTCAATGTTCGATCATATGATTGAAACCGGCATGACGTCACAACCGGTCAACCTGCTAGTAGGCGCCAATGATCCCGCGGAGCTTTTTCAAATCGACGAGCTCGATGAGTACAAAGCTAAGGGGATTTCTCTTACAACGGAGGTCGCAGTCGTTGAAGGAGATGACAGCTGGGGGGGAGAAACCGGGCACGTTACTGACCTGCTTAGAGAAGATTTGATTGGAGATGGCGTCGACGTTTATTTATGCGGACCGCCTCCAATGATTGAAGCAGCAGAAAGCTGGCTTGCCCAAAATGGTGTGGATGGCAAAATGGTTCACGCAGAGAAATTTGTTCCGAGTTAAACGGAGACGAATTACGAATGACTATAGTTGGGATTTGAAATGAAATTCGGTATCAGAACCTGTTTGTTTATTTTCTTGGGCGTCTTTTCTACTTCGGACGCCGTATATGGCGACCAAAGAATCGGACCACTTATGAGCGGCGGCGATTGGGCTGCCTTATTGGATATATATCTCCCGAGAGCAGGTCGTGGAAACGCAGAAGCACAAGATCAGATTGGGTCTTTTTATTATCGTGGCGTAGGGGTCCGCAAAAATCGTTTGAGGGCGGAGTATTGGTTACGCGAAGCAGCTCAGCGAGGCGCTACCGACGCGCCAGGTTATCTGGCGACTTGGTATGGAAAAGAGGGCGGGCCCAAGTTTGATTTAATGAAGGCGATCAAATGGAGTTTGGTTTCAATCGAGTTGTCAGAGAGGAAAATGAAAGCCCTCGCCGAAAGCAATGAAAACTTCGTCAATATTTTTAAATCCTTAGCAAAACAGAGCGACTTGGAATCACTGTCCCACGCCAATAAATCTGTTCTCGATTCCTATCGTGTGATGGACAATCTCTCGCGACAACGATTGGTGGAGCTTAGAAGTAAAGCGTCAGATGACATCGAAAACAAAGCGGAAGAGGAAGCCGCGAAGATATTAGCAGAGTTGGGTAATCCCAGGGTTTCTGGGAAAATAATTAAGCGCGTCAAAAGCGGCGCTCAGAATGGCAATGAAGATGACCAATTCAGTTTTGCCATACACCAAATCTATGCGGAGAAAAACGATCATTTGGGTATGATTTGGCTTGAACGTGCTGCCGCGCAGGACCATGGTCTCGCGCAATTTCTACTTGGTCTCAAAATTTTCAAGAATTCTGGGAATACAAGAAGTCAAGTGGCATTGAATTGGTTAGAGAAATCGGCAAAGAATGGTGTTGTTCGGGGAATGTTCACTTTGGGGGCTATGTATGCTGACATAAGTGGAAATAGAGATTATTCGAAGGCAAGGTTTTGGCTTAAGAAAGCCGCTGATCTTGGACATGGCGCGGCCAACCACACTCTTGGTTTAATGAGTCTGATTGGTTTAGGCGTGAAAAAAAATGCCCAGTCTGCCGTAGGCTTTTTCTATAAAGGGTCCCGCCAACGGAATCATGATTCCATGTTCGAGTTAGCGAAGCTGTACCTTTCCGGTACAGGGACCGAAAAGGACAAAAAGCAAGCAAAGAAGATATTTAAATTCCTATCTAGCAGAGGACATAAGCCTGCAATTGCGTGGCGAATTAAACACGCTAAAGAATTCGAATAGCGATCGTGAATTTGAAAGGGAGAATAGGGCGCTAATGTCAAACCCACTCGTGATTCGAAACGGGACGGTTATAGACGGTACAAGAGCCGAGCCGTTTAGTGCCGATGTCGCTCTAGAAAATGGCAAGATCGTTGAAATCGGTAATGATATCGCAACCGGCGCCGCAGAAACGATCGATGCTTCCGGGAAAGTTGTCGCGCCGGGTTTTATCGATATCAAAACCCATTCCGATTGGACGTTGCCGCTTATGCCTCAGGCGGAAAGCAAGATTAGGCAGGGGGTTACAACGGAAGTCATTGGCCATTGCGGCTATTCCTGCGCACCGGCGCTTCCTGAAAAAGTAGATGCGCTGGCCGAATATCTCAGCCCAAGTGCGCCTTGGCTGAGTTTTCGGGAAACAAGTTTTGCCGACTATCTGAACAGTTATCCTTCGCTTTCTGTAAACGCGATTCATCTTGTCGGCCACAACACACTCCGGCTGATGGCAATGGGAATGGAAGATCGTCCGCCCACCCCCGATGAACTGGATCATATGAAACGGCTCCTGACGGAGGCGTTGTCGGCAGGTGCGCTCGGAATGTCATCCGGGCTTTTTACGGCACCTGGATCATTCTCCGAAACGGAAGAGTTGGTTGCGCTTGGCCGGTTACTGGAATCCGAAAGAGCGCGTTATTTCACGCATTTACGCAATGAGGGCAATACAGTCTTTGATGCAGTTCAGGAAACCATGGAATTTGCTGAACAGGTCGGGGTTCACGTGCAGATCGTCCATATGAAGCTTTCGGGCCTTGATAATTGGGGCGGTGCGCGGAAAGCGATGGAATTGTTTGCCGATGCGCGCTCGAAAGGTGTCGCTATCGATTGCGATATATATCCCTATACGGCAGCGAGTAATCCCCTGCGGAATTTGATGCCGGCCTGGTTACAGGAGGGCGGCATCGAGGGAACATTGGCGCGCCTGGCTGATCCTGAAATGCGGGCGCGACTACGTAATGAGGTCGATTCCGAGGGACTTAATAATTTCGGCCGAATACCATCATGGGATGCCGTTCGGATCTCCATTTCACCTGATCTACCGCAGTACGCGGGTAGAACTATAGGAAGCCTGGCGGAAGAGCGCGGTATCGATCAATTCGACATGGCTTTGGACTATATCGTTGAAGATCATGGCCAGACCCGGGTATTGGTAGATTCAATCTCCGAAGAAGATGTTCAGGACTTTGTCAGAGACCCGAACGTGATGATCGGTTCAGACGGCAATTCTGTCGCTCCGGAAGGAACTACAGGACAAGGACGTCCGCATCCGCGTTTCTATGGCACTTTCGCTAAAGTATTGGGTCATTACAGCCGCGATCTTGGATTGTTACCTCTACAGGATGCAGTTCACAAAATGACTGGTGCGTCCGCGAAGGCGCTGGGTCTCAAGGAGCGCGGTATTCTCAAAGAAGGTTTTTGCGCTGATGTGACAATTTTCGATTCTGAAACAATTGCCGAGCGCGCAACCTACGACGACCCGCACCAGTTCGCCGCCGGTGTCGATACAGTGATGGTAAACGGTGTTAAGACTTTGCAGGGCGGGGATCACACGGGTGCTTTGTCAGGGCAAATTTTGCGTCGCCAGACGGACTTTATTTAATATAAATAAATAAAAACAATTATTTAACGCCTGTTGACTTCCCAGTGATTATCCTTATTTTCCCTTTCGGACTAATTTAGTACGGAATAACCGTAATTATTTGGTCGTTTTTGCAGGAAATACGGGATAACCCTTTGATTAAGCTTAGCCGTCTTGCCGATTATTCGATCGTGCTGATGACCCAGCTCGCAGGTCGCCCATCATCCTTGATGCAGGCGCCAGATCTCGCGCTGGTCACGGGTCTTCCTGTGCCGACAGTGGCTAAAACATTGAAATTGCTTGTACAAGCCGGACTGGTTGAATCCCAACGTGGAGCAAAGGGTGGATATGTGCTGGTAAGATCGGCGACGGATATTCCGGTAACGGAAATCATTGCAGCTGTCGACGGCCCAATTGCATTGACGGACTGCACTGTCGAGAAAGATGGTGTCTGCGAGATCGAAGCCTTGTGTCCGACACGAACCAATTGGAAGAAAATTAACAATGCAGTTGTTGGCGCGCTCCGCGACGTTACTCTGGCGGACATGACGCCACAAATGGCGCCTTTTGTGCCGCATCGTCCCTACGCGCCGGCGGCAAACACCGTGGCGGGAGGAGAGTGACAATGGCTGACGTCGTCCCTCAAACCGCAGAACAGATCGCTGAAGACAAGGAATACAAATACGGTTTTGTTACGGAAATCGAATCTGAGTTTGCGCCCAAAGGGCTGAACGAGGATATCGTACGGTTTATTTCAGCGAAAAAAGAAGAACCAGAATGGTTACTTGAATGGCGGCTTGAAGCTTATCGCCAATGGCTTGAGATGGAAGAGCCGAAATGGGCTTTGGTGGATTATCCTGAGATTGATTATCAGGATGCATATTATTTTGCCGCTCCGAAATCGGATGAGGATGCGCCTAAAAGCCTGGACGAAGTCGATCCAAAGCTCCTTGAGACATATGAAAAACTCGGTATTCCGTTGCATGAGCGCGCTGCTTTAGCGGGTGTTGCGGTCGATGCAGTATTCGACAGCGTGTCGGTAGCAACGACCTTCAAAGGCAAGCTCGAAGAAGTCGGCGTCATATTTTGCTCGATTAGTGAAGCGGTAAGGGACCATCCGGAGCTCGTCCGTAAGTATCTGGGTTCGGTTGTTCCGCAATCAGACAATTTCTTCGCAACGCTTAATTCGGCAGTCTATAGCGATGGCACCTTTGTATATGTACCCAAGGGTGTTCGTTGCCCAATGGAGCTATCGACGTATTTCCGCATCAACGCAGCGAAGACCGGGCAGTTCGAACGTACGTTGATTATTGCTGATGAAGGCTCCTATGTGAGCTATCTTGAGGGCTGCACCGCGCCGATGCGTGACGAAAACCAGCTTCATGCGGCAGTAGTCGAACTCGTCGCGCATGATGATGCTGAAATTAAATATTCGACAGTTCAGAATTGGTATCCGGGGGACGAAAACGGCGTTGGCGGCATTTATAATTTTGTGACCAAACGGGGTGCGTGCCGGGGAAGAAACTCCAAGATTTCATGGACGCAGGTCGAGACAGGTTCTGCGGTCACCTGGAAATATCCAAGTTGCGTATTGGAAGGCGATAACTCGGTTGGTGAATTTTACTCGGTTGCCCTGACCAATAACCGTCAGCAGGCTGACACGGGCACCAAAATGATCCATATTGGACGAAACACGTCGAGTACCATCATTTCCAAGGGTATTTCGGCGGGAAAAGGACAAAACACCTATCGCGGATTAGTGAAAGTGTTAGGTGGTGCAGAAGGTGCAAGGAATTTTACGCAGTGCGATTCACTGTTGATCGGTGATAAATGTGGTGCACATACCGTGCCCTATATCGAGACGGGGAACCCCTCCGCTCAGGTTGAGCATGAGGCGACAACGTCGAAGATCAGCGAAGATCAGATGTTTTACGTGATGCAGCGTGGACTTTCAGCAGAGGACGCGGTGTCGCTTATCGTTAATGGATATTGCAAGGAAGTCCTGAAAGAGTTGCCGATGGAGTTCGCTGTAGAAGCGCAAAAACTTTTGGCTGTCAGCCTGGAAGGCAGCGTAGGTTAGGAAAGATAGATGTTATCGATCAAAAACCTTCACGCGACAGTTCACGGAAAAGAAATTCTGCGCGGACTCAATTTGGAAATCGCCGCTGGTGAAGTGCATGCAGTTATGGGGCCCAATGGTTCGGGGAAAAGCACCCTGTCCTATGTCCTTTCCGGGCGTGAGGGTTATGAGGTTACCGATGGCGAGATTTCGTATAACGGCAAGAATCTTTTAGAGCTCGATATTCACGAGCGTGCCGGAGAAGGAATTTTTCTTGCATTTCAGTACCCCGTCGAAATACCGGGTGTTTCGAGCATGAACTTTTTACGAACGGCTTTGAACTCGACCCGCCGATATCGTGATATGGAGGAAATTTCCGCTGTTGAATTTCTCAAACTGGTGCGTGAAAAAGCCAAAGCACTGGAGATGGACGAGAAACTGCTGCAACGGCCGGTAAATGTTGGTTTTTCCGGTGGAGAAAAGAAACGCAATGAAATTTTGCAAATGTCATTGTTGGAACCCACCCTGGCTGTCCTTGATGAAACGGATTCAGGCCTCGATATCGACGCTTTAAAAGTCGTTGCCGATGGTGTTAACGCATTGCGGGCACCGAATAGATCTTCACTGGTTATCACGCACTACCAGCGTTTGTTGAGCTATATAGTGCCCGACTTCGTGCATGTTTTGGCGAATGGCAAAATTGCGGCATCGGGTGACAAGGAGCTTGCACTCGAACTCGAAAAGAATGGTTACGCAATGCTCGGGCTTGAAGATACGGCGGCAGCATAAGACGGAGTAGGAAGGGTGTCCTCAACCGTTCAACCATTGGCCGATCCTGTGATCGCAAAGTATAAAGCGCAATATGAGAGCCTCAGAGCGCAGCTGCCGGGTGCGCCTGAATTGCGAGATCAGGCTATCGAGGTTTTTGCTCGCGAAGGGTTGCCGACGCGGAGGGTTGAGGCATGGAGATACACCGACCTTCGACCGTTAACCCGCTCCGAGTTCTCGAGTGGCGTTTCGTCGAAAGTCACCAGAAGTGATCTAGACCCATATAAATTGCCGGGTGCAGCCGTATTTGTTTTTATTGACGGCAATTTTGCCCCAGATTTGTCGGCAAACGACGATTTGCCTGATGACGTTGTCTTCTCGTCCCTCGCTGAAGCACTGAAGAGTGAGGACAAAGAGCTTGTAGATGAGCTGGGTACTGTGGCTGATTTCGAAACCGCTGGTTTCGCCGCTTTAAATACTGCGTTGATGCAAGACGGAGCCGTTATTCGCATTGCTGACAATGCATCGATAGAAAAGCCAATTCAGTGCCTGTTTGTGTCGGCTAATGATTCCCCAGTGGAAACTCATATGCGCAACCTGATTGTCGCCGGCGTCAATAGCAGCGCGAATTTATTGCAAACCTTTGTAACGCTTGGAAAATCAAGCGGTTTCTCCGAAGTGGTTGCAGAAACTATTTTAAAAGATGGCGCCAATCTTCGGCACGTCGTGCATCAGGATCAAAGCAAAACGGCCTGGCACATTAATCTTCACGCAGTACAGGTAGGTCGCGCTGCAAATTTGAATAGTTTTGTTTTGTCTTCGGGTGCTCGTCTATCGAGAAACGAAATTAGGGCGAGCCTGGAAAACGAAGGTGCAGACTGTTCGCTCAATGGCATTGCATTGGTTCGCGGAAGACAGCATTGCGACAACACTACCGATGTTGACCATGCAGCATCACATTGTCACAGCAATCAAATGTACAAGAATGTTTTGGATGATCGCGCGCGTACGGTCTTTCAGGGGCGTATCCACGTAGCTCCTGATTCACAAAAGACTGATGCCCACCAGATGAATCGTAATCTCTTGTTATCGCGGAATGCACAAGCTGACAGTAAACCAGAGCTGATAATTCATGCCGATGACGTCAAGTGCAGCCACGGTGCGACCGTCGGCGATATGGATCAGGACGCGTTGTTTTATTTACAGAGTAGGGGCATTGATGTCGTCACGGCCCGTAATATGATGGTGCATGCCTTTGCAGCAGAATTAGTGGAGTCTCTTCCTGAAGATGCTATTCGAGCCTATCTCGAACGGGCGATTAAAACGTGGCTTGAAGGTGGCGCGTTGGTCGAGGAGGCTGCTTAATCATGGCGAGTAATGTAGATACCGCAGTAATCACCCCGAGTTTCGATATCGAACGTGTTCGGCAAGACTTTCCCATTCTTTCTGAGGAAGTTTACGGCAAACCATTGGTTTATTTCGATAGCGCTGCAAGTGCGCAAAAGCCGCGCGCGGTAATCGATGCAATTTCGACGGTTTATGAAACCGAATACGCAAATGTGCATCGAGGGGTTCATTATATGAGCCAAAAAGCGACTGACGCGATGGAAGCAGCACGCGAGACCGTGCGAAGCTTTATCAATGCTGGCGATGTAAGAGAAGTTATCTTCGTCCGGGGCGCGACCGAGGGAATTAATCTCGTTGCGTCTTGTTGGGGCCGGCAGAACCTGACGGCTGGGGACGAAATTATCGTGTCCATCATGGAGCATCATTCAAATATCGTGCCGTGGCAGATAATTGCGGAGCAAACCGGCGCGATAATCAAAGTCGTACCAATTTCCAGTGATGGCGCCCTCGATATGGACGCCTTTAGCGATCTCCTGTCTGACAAGACCAAGATTGTCGCGATGACGCATATTTCAAATGCGCTTGGTACAGTTACCCCGATAGAGGAAATTATCCGGCTGGCGCATGAAAAAGATGTTCCGGTGTTGGTGGATGGGTGTCAGGCAGCGCCGCACATGACGCTGGATATGCAGGCACTCGATGCTGATTTTTATGTCTTTTCAGGTCACAAGATTTATGGCCCGAGCGGGATCGGTGTCCTATATGGCAAGTCAGCGTTGCTGGAAGCGATGCCTCCTTATCAGGGC
This sequence comes from Rhodospirillaceae bacterium, assembly GCA_002720855.1. Lineage (GTDB taxonomy): Bacteria > Pseudomonadota > Alphaproteobacteria > MPNO01 > UBA2964 > UBA2964. The sequence goes on from PBIN01000002.1 coordinate 324,072, forward strand.
GGTGGCGAGATGATAGATGTTGTCAGCTTTGAGAAAACGACCTATGCGGATCTTCCTTTCAAATTTGAGGCGGGGACACCGCATATCTCCGGCGCAATAGGGATGGGTGCGGCGATCAGTTATATAAACAGTCTCGGGCTTGAGAATATCGCAGCGCATGAGAATGATCTCCTTGCTTACGGAACCGAAAAATTAGGTGAGTTAAATAGCTTACGACTTGTTGGTACTGCTCCGGAAAAGGCGGCAATATTGTCATTCGTTCTCGAGAGCGTGCACCCGCATGATGTCGGAACCATTCTTGATCGTGAAGGAATTGCCGTTCGCACCGGTCACCATTGTGCGCAGCCTGTAATGGACCGGTTTGATATTGCCGCCACAATCCGGGCATCCATTGGCATGTACAACACGCGGGATGAAATTGACACGCTTGTTGGCGGTCTTGGCCGCGTCCAGGAGATATTTGGTTGATGAGTGATGGTCTGACAGATCTTTATCAAGAGGTGATCCTTGATCATAGCCGTCATCCGCGGAATTTTGGCGCTGTTGATGGTGCGGATCGGTCTGCTCGCGGGAACAATCCACTTTGTGGTGATCGCGTGTCAGTCTATTTGAGTCTCGATGGAGATAAAATTACAGACGCACAATTCGATGCGAGGGGTTGCGCGATTTCCTTGGCGTCCGCATCGATGATGACGGAGATGATAAAAGGTAAGTCCGTCGATGAGGCAAAGTCCCTATTCGAGAAATTTCACAAATTGGTAACAGGTGAAGAAAATGCCGTCGGAGAGTTGGCCGAACTCGAAACTCTATCCGGCGTCAAAGATTTCCCTACTCGAATTAAGTGCGCGACGCTGGCCTGGCATGCGATGGTTGCCGCAATCGATGGGACAGATGAAGAAGTTAAGACGGAATGAGTAATCAGCGATGATGTTTTGGAGAAAAAAGAAATCCAAAGAGCCTGAAACTATGTCCGAAGTTGCGATGGAGCCGGCGGCCCCGGAGGCGAAGATCAGTGAACGCCCGATTGCTCCGAGTCAGCCGGTAATAATAGAGGATGCTGCTGTTGAAGAAATTGTTCCGGTAGATGAGCCAGTCACGGTCGTTGCATCATCGGAAATAGATGTTGCGGTCGCTCAGTTCGAAGGAAAGGTCATTGAGGCGATTTCAACCGTTTTTGATCCGGAGATACCGGTTAACATTTATGAATTAGGTCTTATTTATAATATTGATATAAACGGTATGAATGACGTTAACATCGATATGACACTTACCTCTCCCGCTTGTCCCGTCGCAGGGACGTTGCCAGGAGACGTTGAACGGGTAGTGCAGGGCGTTGAAGGCGTTGGCGGCGTTCATGTAGAGTTGGTTTGGGACCCTGCATGGAGTCCAGACCGAATGAGTGAAGCGGCAAAACTTGAACTCGGATTTATGTGAGGATCACGGCATGACGACGACAGAAGCGGTACGTGAAACCCCGGCAGTACTAACGGTAACGGATGCCGCCGCCGCTCAACTAAAGAAATTGGTCCAAACACACAATCCCGAGGCGGCGGGAATACGTTTGGGTGTGAGTGAGGGCGGCTGCAATGGTCTTACCTACGCAATGGATTTTGCGGAAGAAAAAGGGCCGACTGACGAAGAGATGGAACTCGATGGCGTAATATTGCTCATCGATCCTATGGCGGTTATGTACCTCGTGGGAACGGAAATGGACTTCGTCGAAGAAAAGTTGGGCTCAAATTTCGTGTTTAGAAATCCCAATGAATCCGGCCGTTGCGGATGTGGCGAATCTTTTAGCGTTTAGTCTTCGACTGACCTTTAATAGGTCCAAAGTAGAAACCAGAGACTAAGAGAACGCTTTAAACCCAATCAGCGTAAAAGTGTCTTTGATACCCGGCAAAGTCTGTATTTTTTCAGTCACGAAATGTCCGATATCAACGGTGTCATCCAGATAACATTTCATCAGCAAATCGTATTCGCCTGATATCGAATGAACTTCGGAAACCTGTTCTACATTCAGGACAGCTTCGTCCGCGACATTGTAGGCTTCGCCAAGTTTGCATTTGGAAAATACGAAGATCGTTTGCATGGTATCGCTCTACTCGCCTTTTTCTTTACCGGAGCGTAGCATAAAGGCTGGCACATGTGAGCCCATTCCGACGACAGTTTCCTCAACAGCGGCCTCGTCTGGTTTGTTTTTAGAACTGGACTTGCGGTTGCGTGCTCTTTTTGGGCCTTTTGCGGTTTTGCCCTTTTTATTCGAATTATTGTTAGGGGTCGGTTGGGGTTCCGAATTTTTGTCAGAATTCTCAGAACGGGAGCGGCGTCCCCGTCTCCTTCCGGAAGCTTGCGATCCGTCTCGGGTTCGACGCCTGCCAACACGTTTTGGGCTCTCTGCACTGATTTCAGCCTTTTCAACACCTTCGACCTCGATGGAGTCGATAGACTTTCCGATAAATTTGTGGACAGCAGCGAGAAATTTCCCATCTTCCGTTGTCGCAATCGTTAATGCGCGGCCTTCGCGGCCAGCACGTCCGGTCCGGCCAATCCGGTGTACGTAATCCTCGGCATGCATCGGCACGTCGAAATTGAAAACATGCGATACTTTAGGTAAATCCAGACCACGGGCAGCGACATCACTGGCGACCAATATTTGCGTTTCGCTGTCCTTAAAGGCTTGAAGTGTTTCGAGGCGCGCCGGTTGCGACATGTCACCATGAAGTGCTGCCGCTTTAAAACCGTGTTTTTGCAGAGAACGATTGAGTATATCGACGTCGCGTTTTCTGTTGCAAAAAACTATCGCGTTATCGACATCTTCTGCGCGTATCAATTTTCTTAGCGTATCGCGTTTGACCCAATCTTTGTTGTCAACAATTGTCAAAAATTGTGCAACCGTCTCCGCCGTTGCGGTCTTGGGCGTTACCGTAATTTCCTTCGGATTCATTAGAAATTTATCGGCGAGGGTACGAATCTCAGGCGGCATCGTTGCAGAAAAGAACAAAGTCTGACGAATAGGCGGTAGTAGAGATACGATTTTTTCGACATCGGGCATAAACCCCATATCCATCATTCGGTCAGCCTCGTCGATGACCAGGATTTTTATATCCGTGAGAAGTATGCGACCGCGCTCAAAATGATCGAGCAAGCGCCCGGGCGTTGCTATCAGAACGTCTACACCACGATCGAGTTTGGCATTTTGATCTTCGAACGAGACGCCACCGATTAACAGGGCCATCGAAAGCTTATGATATTTGCCGTAGATTTCGAAATTTTCAGCAATTTGCGTCGCCAGTTCTCGGGTGGGCGTGAGAATAAGCGACCGCGCCATGCGAGCCCGGCTTCTGCCTGTCGCCAGAATTTCGATCATTGGCAGTGTAAACGACGCCGTTTTACCGGTACCCGTTTGCGCACAACCCAAAACATCGCGTCCCATCAAGACAAATGGGATCGCCTGTTCCTGGATCGGTGTAGGGGCTTCATATCCTGCGTCGTCTATTGCACGCAGTACTTCTGGGCTGAGCCCAAGATCATCAAATGTCATACGAAATGTATATAATACGTACCTTTAGGGTTAAACGCGGCCCTTATGTGCGGGTAAAATCGCAAGAAGTCAAATACAGTGACGATGGAACGTTAAATTAGTAACATCCCATTATCTTGCATTTACTAAGAGAATGTATCGAAATGCCAAAAGTCTTAACGGAACAGCAAGTTGAGCAATATCATCGCGATGGCTTTGTCTCGCCGATCAGGATCATGTCGGAAGATGATGCGAATGCCTTACGTCGTGAAATTGAAGCCTTTGAAGCTTCTCAGGGGAAGCCTATTCATGGCACCCAAAAGACCAAAGCATTCCTGCGATTTCCATGGGCCTATGATTTGGTAACTATGTCGACTGTTCTGGATGCCGTCGAGGACGTCCTCGGTCCGGACATTCTGTGTTATCAGCATGGGTTGTGGTTCAAAGAGCCGGAATCCGGTTCATATGTGAGTTGGCATCAGGACTCGACTTACTACGGTATGGATCCGTGGGAATTGTTAAGCGCCTGGGTCGCATTGACCCCGGTAAACGAAGTAACTGGCTGTATTCAGGTGCTTCCGGGAACACACAAAGAGGGCTGTTTCCCCGTCGAATATACCGAACGCAAGGATGAAAATTTGCTTGCCAGCGGCCAAAGAACCACATTCGATTTCGATCCCACTGATGCTGTGTCTATGCACCTGGAGCCCGGGGAAATGTCAATGCATCACGTATGTCTCGTTCACAGTTCGAAGCCCAATCTTAGCGATGACCGTCGAATGGGTCTGTCAGCTGGCTATTTGCCGCCATATGTTAAACAGACGACAGAACTTAAGGCGACAGCAATGCTGGTTAGAGGCAAGGACGAATTTGGATATTATCTTCCGAACGAATTGCCACCCGTTGCGCATGACGATCCTGAAACGATTGCACGTCAGGAGAAATCGGTAGAGCTTTATCGTGCCAAGTCAATCGAATGCGGCAATCAAACCGCCTGGCGGCTTGGATAAACGATTAATCAATACTATTGGATCGCGTCACGCGCGATCTTGGCAAAGATTACATCCAGCTCGGCTGCCATGGTGTTCAAAGCTTTGACTTTATAGGGCGCAAATACGGACGATGGCGTTTTGTATGATAGGCTGGCAGTCGCATCAGAATTTTCAGTAACATAAAATCTCAAAGGTGCTTCAATACCGGCGGGGATACTCGCTTTCAGCATCCTTACGGCAAAACGCGGGTGATAGACTCCGATCACCATATTGCCGGGTATTTTCTTTTTCAGAACCTTTTTGGCACCAACCGTCGCACTCGCCCGAGTGACAAGTCCCATTTTATTTTTTTTCACCGCGACATTCAGTCGTTTGACGAGGTCGGCGTAACTATGACTGGTTTTTTTGTGAACTATGCCTCTTGGCATCGCGTTGTCGGCCAACGCATTTACGGGCCATAGCGACAGAGTTGCAAAAATAACAACAGCCGCAGAAATCGAGAGATTTTTCATAAAGTGTCTCCACAGATTAGGATCTAGAGATTGCAAATGTGGAGCCATGTTAAGTGTTGAAAAAAACCCGGTCCACCCACCTGTGGTACCGGGTCTTCAACAATTCGCGAGGCAACTTCGAATTAGTTTATTATTGATCCATTTTCACCGACGTCCTGCCCGTCTTGCGATGGTATCATCGCATTTGTTGTTTCCGTTACGAGCTCTGTAAATTTTGAGTCGTTAACGCCATTAAGTCCGTCAACCCAACCTGTCGATGATGATTGGAGGGTATCTCCAAAACAAAATGCCATGACAACTTTCGTCGTATTGCCCGTGGATTGCGGGTACTCCTGGCTTTGGCATAAGTCGTCGCCATCTCGGTTTCCTGGGTTAAAGGCGACAACGACTTTATAAGGTTTATAGGTCGAATTATCTCGGCTACCGACAAAGCTGACTGGTCGACCCGCTCGCGCCTGATTTTTCATTTTTGTTCTGACGAGATTAGCGAAGTCTTTCTGAGATCCGCCAAACGGGTTTCCTTTTACAATTGTATAGATGCCGCCTTTGTGGGCCGCATACTCAAAGTCGCCATCATAATAGGACGCACGCGGGCCCGGAGAATCTTCTACCAAAACGACTTGGCATGCTCTCAAGGCGAATGCGGAAAATACTGTCAGCGTTGAAAGTAAAGTTTTCTTCATAAAACCCTCCAAAACATAAGACTCCGTTGTGGCCCAAGCATTACTGCTCAATAAGCAAACACCTTGCAAAACAAGATATTCGGACGTCATTTCAAAAAATGACGCAAATCTTATCCATTAATTGGAGATTGTAATTGATTTACGCTGAAACAAGGAGAGAGACACGCGCTCTCAGAATTTTGATTGTGCTTTTAGCACGATCTATACATCAAGTTCCTGCACGGTCTGTGCGTTTTTCTGGATAAAAGCCAGGCGTCGCTCAGGCTTTCGTCCCATTAAATCTTCTACAAGGGTTTCTGTTTGGCGGACGTCTTTGGCTTGCGTGCTGGAATCGGGGATCGTGACACGAACCAGATTACGTTTTTCGGGGTCCATGGTGGTTTCTTTAAGTTGCTGTGCCGGCATTTCCCCTAACCCCTTGAAGCGGCTTACTTCAATCCGTCCGCGGCCTGTAAACTCCTCTTCCAGCAGTTGTTCGCGATGGGCATCATCTTTGGCGTACATTGTCAGGGCTCCCTGACTAATTCTGTAGAGAGGTGGTAGCGCCAAATAGAGGTGTCCATTTTCGATGAGTCGCGGCATTTCGCGGAAAAAGAATGTCATCAGCAGGGAGGCGATGTGTGCTCCATCTACGTCGGCATCGGTCATGATTATGACGCGTTCATACCTTAGTTTTTCGTCGTCGTAGGATGATCCTGTTCCACACCCCAGCGCCTGAATCATATCGCTGAGTTCCTGATTGGCCCGCAGTTTGTCGGCTGTCGCACTCGCGACATTTAAAATCTTTCCGCGCAAGGGGAGGATCGCCTGCGTGTTTCTGTTGCGAGCAGATTTCGCAGATCCTCCGGCTGAATCGCCTTCAACCAGAAATATCTCTGTTCCCTCCGATGATCCTTTTGCACAATCGGCAAGTTTTCCGGGAAGCCTGAGTTTTCGCGTGGCGCTCTTCCGGGCGGTTTCCTTGGCCTGCCTACGCCGAAGTCTGTCTTCGGCACGCTCAATAACACGCTCTAGAAGTTTATTGGCCGCGGCCGGGTCGCCTGAGAGAAAATGGTCAAAATGATCCTTTAGCGAATTTTCGACATTGCGTGCGACGTTCGTTGTCGTCAGCTTATCCTTGGTTTGCCCCTGAAATTCCGGATCGGGGACAAAAACAGACAGCACACCCCAGGCACCGCCAACGACATCGTCGCCTGTGATGATGTTGCCGCGCTTATTGCCTGCCAGTTCTGCATATGATTTGAGGCCTTTGGTCAAAGCCGCGCGCAGGCCCGTTTCATGCGTGCCACCCTCAGGCGTTGGTACGGTGTTACAGTAGGAAACGAGTGAACCTTCGCCATCTTCGGGCCACGCCAACGCCCACTCTACGCGTCCGCCTTTGCCATTGAGTTTGGCTTCTCCCGAAAAATAATTGTCGATAATCGTCGCACGACCGTCCAATCGGGTAGCCAGATAATCACTGAGACCACCGGGAAAATGCAGTGTTGCTTTTTCTGGGGTGTCGTCTTTGTCACCAATCAAATCGGCTGCGCAGGACCATCGAATTTCAACGCCTTTGTATAAATAGGCCTTGGAGCGTGCCATTTTGAACAAAGTGTTTGGCCGAAATCGTGACCTAGCGCCGAAAATTTCCGGGTCGGGATGAAATATAACGGTGGTACCACGGCGGCGAACCTTGCCCTTATTTTTGAGTTTTCCTTTGGGCTTGCCCTTGGAATATTCCTGCACGAACAGGGTTTTGTCGCGGGCGACTTCAACGGTCATTTGATCGGACAGGGCGTTGACGACCGATAGACCTACACCGTGGAGGCCTCCCGATGTGTCATAGACTTTGTTGCTGAACTTTCCACCCGAATGAAGGGTCGTCATGACGACCTCCAAAGCAGATTTGTCTTTAAATTTTGGATGAGGGTCGGTCGGGATGCCGCGGCCGTTATCGCGAATTGATACTGTACCATCCGAGGTGAGGTCGAACTCTATCCAGTTTGCGTGTCCCGCGACGGCTTCGTCCATCGCGTTGTCGAGCAATTCAGCAGCAAGGTGATGCATCGCACGTTCGTCGCTACCACCGATATACATCGCGGGCCGCCGCCGGACTGGTTCAAGCCCTTCAAGAACCTCAATATCCTGAGCTGAATAATCTTTAGATTTACGGGTGGCCCGTTTGCGCGACGCCGCCATATTTCTCACTCACTGACTACAATTTACGAACAAGAGGGACAGTATGCAGTATATGTCCTATATTCAACAACAACATGTTGTAAATAACGGAAATTTTGATGTCAGACCGAGAATTGCCCCCAGATACCGAACCGTCGATCAGAATAATCGCCATGCCCGCCGATACAAATCCCAGCGGTGATATTTTTGGTGGCTGGCTCATGTCTATGATGGATATGGCGGGCGCGAACGTTGCCTACCAAAGAGCGGGGGGACGGGTTGCAACCGTTGCTGTGGACAAGATTGAGTTCCACCGGCCAGTCGCGATTGGCGATGTCGTTAGTTGCTATGCTGAAATTATCCGTACGGGCACGACTTCTCTTGCGACCAAAGTTGAGGTTTGGGTAAGGCGCCGTATTGGAACTGATCAGTTCAAGGTGACGGAAGGGGAGTTTACTTTCGTGGCAATTTCAGAGGACGGAAAGTCCCGGCCGCTGCCGGAGGACAGCTAAACTATTCGCTGACTACGTGTTGATCGCCAAAATCGATTTATCGGGATATCAGTGATTTCCCGGGTCTTTTGTAAGACCCGGGAGTTCGATTTGCTGTTAAGCGCTGTAATACATCTCGAATTCAACAGGATGTGGCGCTTGTTCGAAGGTAAGCGTTTCTTCCTCTTTGAGCGCGAGATAACCGTCGATCATGTCGTCGGTCATCACATCGCCCTTCTTCAGGAAGTCACGGTCGGCATCAAGACTTTCCATTGCCTGACGTAAGGAACCACAAACTGTCGGAACGCCTTCAAGTTCTTCGGTCGGAAGATCGTAAAGGTCCTTGTCCATAGGATCGCCCGGGTGAATCTTGTTTTCGATCCCATCAAGGCCTGCCATCAGCATCGCGGTATATGCGAGGTACGGGTTAGCAGTCGCGTCCGGGAAGCGGACTTCAACGCGTTTGCCGTTTGGGCTGTTGGCGTAAGGAATTCGACATGATGCCGAGCGGTTGCGGGCAGAATAGGCCAGCAGCACCGGTGCCTCAAAGCCTGGGATCAATCGCTTGTAGCTGTTGGTCGAAGGATTTGAGAAGCAATTGATCGCACGGGCATGCTTAATGATTCCGCCAATATAGTGCAGAGCGGTTTCAGAAAGGTCCGCATAGCCCGAACCGGCGAAGAGCGGCTTGCCGTCTTTCCAGATCGACTGATGCGTATGCATGCCAGAGCCGTTATCCCCAGCAACCGGCTTCGGCATGAAAGTAGCGGTTTTTCCGTACTGATGGGCAACCATGTGAACACAGTATTTATAAATCTGCATGCCATCGGCGGAACCCAGCAGCGTATTGAACTTGAGTCCAAGTTCATGCTGGCTTGGTGCCACTTCATGATGGTGTTTTTCCATATCGAGCCCCATCTGGATCATGGTCGTTACCATTTCGGCGCGAAGGTCCGTACCGGAATCAACGGGCGGTACAGGGAAATAGCCTCCCTTTACGCCTGGCCGGTGTCCAATATTTCCACCTTCCATGGGTTCGCCTGAGTTGTAGGGACCTTCATCGCTATCGATCTCGTAAAACGAGCGATCCATAGAGGCTTCGAACCGAACATCATCGAAGACGAAGAATTCCGCTTCGGGGCCAAAGTAGGCGGTGTCGCCAATCCCCGCTGCTCCCATATAGGCGAGGGCCTTTTTGGCAGTCGAACGCGGGCAACGACCATAGGGCTGCCCGGTAGAGGGTTCATGGACATCACAAAAGATTATCAGTTGTGGTTGAGCAGTGAACGGATCCATAACTGCAGACGCGCAGTCTGGCATCAGTGTCATGTCAGATTCATTGATTGCTTTCCAACCGGCGATAGACGACCCATCGAACATGATACCGTTTTCAAAGAAATCGTCGTCAATGGTCGAAACGTGCTGTGCAGTGTGCTGCCACTTGCCGCGCGGATCTGTAAAACGAAGGTCCACATACTGGACATCGTTCTCCTTGATCATTTCCATAACTGTATTGCTGTCACTCATCTGACTTGTCCTATCCTTCTCTTTTCAGATTTGTTGATCGTTAAATTGCTTCGTTGCCTTTTTCGTTCGTCCTGATACGGATCGCTTCGTCTATCGAAGATACGAAAATCTTTCCGTCTCCGATGCGTCCGGTGTAGGCCGCTTGCTGGATTGCTTCGACCGAGCGCTCAAGCAGGTCATCGTCGACAACGACCTCAACTTTTACCTTCGGCAGGAAATCCACGACATATTCAGCGCCCCGGTAAAGTTCAGTGTGACCCTTCTGTCTCCCGAACCCTTTGGCTTCGATAACCGTTAGCCCTTTGACACCGACCTCATGAAGGGCTTCCTTCACCTCGTCGAGCTTAAAAGGCTTGATGATTGCCTCGATCTTTTTCATTTCGGAATCCTATGCGCATAACCCAAAAGCTGCGAATTGGTGTGTTTCGCAACTAGAATGACCATTGCATAAACCGTGCCAATGGCATGGATGTGTTAAACAATTGAAAAAGCGTAATAATATGTAGAGACAGGCTTCGGGATCCGAAATCTGGTTGCCTATAAAAAATGCGTGCTGCCTAAATATTAGGCAGAATAAATTGGTGCCTATTCGAAAAGTTTATCAAGTCATTTCGGCATGGTAGCTTTCGCCAGGTTATCCGGCGGAGATTAAACACGTGAAATCAGCAAATACTGTTCTGTCCTCATATGGGACAACAATATTCGAGGTTATGTCCCGCCTCGCGCAGGAGCACGAGGCAATAAATTTGGGACAGGGATTCCCTGACGGGAATGGTCCTCCAGATGTTGTAGCGGCTGCCACCGATTATCTCGAAAACGGCGTCAATCAATATCCGTCTATGATGGGGATTCCGCCGCTCCGTGAGGCCGTCGCCAATATCAACAAGCGGTTCTACGACCTCGATATTGATTGGCCAACTGAGGTTATGGTGACGTCGGGTGGAACAGAAGCGCTGGCTTCCAGCCTTTTTGCGCTTATTGAGCCGGGGGACGAGGTTGTTCTGATCGAACCGCTTTATGATTCGTATTTGCCAATCGTGCAACGCGCCGGCGGCATCGCGAAATTTGTTCGTCTGGAGCCACCGGGTTGGGAATTGCCTGAAGACGCTCTCGCAGCAGCCTTCAGCGACAAAACAAAACTCATTCTGCTGAATACGCCAATGAACCCGTGTTCCAAGGTGTTTTCTGAGAGCGAATTGTCGGTCATTGCTGGCCTGATGGAGAAGTACGATGCCTACGCCATTTGCGATGAAGTATACGAGCATCTGCTGTTTGACGGGCTAAAACATGTGCCGTTAATGACCCTGCCGGGAATGCGTGACCGTTGTGTTCGGATCGGCTCTGCGGGGAAGACATTTTCACTAACCGGGTGGAAGGTCGGATACATCACGGCCTGTCCGGATCTACTTGGTCCCATTGCCAAGGCGCATCAATTTCTGACGTTCACAACACCGCCTAACTTACAGGCCGCAGTCGCTTTTGGATTATCCAAAGATAATAATTATTTCAATAAGTTATCTGGCGACCTTGAGAAATGCCGTGATCTCCTTGCGGAAGGTCTGAAAGATATCGGATTTGAGGTTATGCACTGTCAGGGCAGCTACTTCATCACAACTGATTTCCGGCCGTTAGGATTCAACGGTAACGATGAGGATTTTTGCCGGCACATCACCACGGAGGCGCGCGTTGCAGCTGTTCCGGTGGGCGCCTTTTACCAAGGCGGTGGTGTCGAACATTTTGCGCGCTTTTGCTTCTGCAAAGAGGAAGATACTTTGGTCGAGGCCATAGACCGTTTGCGAAATCATTTCGGCGGTTGACGGCTTAGGGTGGCAGGTCTAAGAAAACGGCCTTTCCTGTGGCGGGTGTAGCTCAGCTGGTTAGAGCACTAGATTGTGGATCTAGGGGTCGTGGGTTCAAATCCCATCACTCGCCCCATTTTATTCCAATGATACGACTCTAGACGAGGCGCTTTTGGCTGTCGGCGATACCATTGAAGTTCACGACAAGATGCAGACGGGGTATAGCTATGTGTTGGAAGCGCCCGCTGGCGGACGATTCGCTGAAGGTTTCAATCCACATTTCACGCCCAAAGAAATGCTCGAAATGGGCGTTTTTGAAGGCAAGTATTGCAATGACTGCACAAATGAGTTTCCGGCTTCCTGGTACCGAAAAGCGAAAATTTCTCAGACGCCCGACCCCGCACTCAACTATTTCCGCATAAAGAGTCGCCAGCCTTTGTCTGTCTGGCAACAAAAAGGCTGGATTTACGGGCCAGATCCGCGGGGATGGTTTCAATGGTATTGTCGGTATTACCTGGGCCGCAGATTGCCCAGTATTGACGCCATTCAGATCAAACGCTGGCGGGCATTTTCAAGGCATGCCGGGCAAATTAAGGCCAACTGCGATCCTGGAGATGTATTCTGCCGTCCACGACAGCGGCAGGCCCTTTTGCAATGGGCCTATGATCCGTTGATTTAGCGTCCATGGACTTCGAACTTCCCGCGCCATAGAGTTCTATTTCAACAGGGGAGATGGCGATGCTCAAAAAGAAATTTAGCTGCGTTAAGGTTGATCAACAAAAAGACGGGATCACCTGGGTGATTTTTAATCGACCCGAAAAGCGCAATGCGATGAGTCCGACTTTTCATGTTGAAATGGTAGAAATTCTCGACCACCTGGAGACCGACCCAGATACCAAGCTGGTTATTTTAACCGGTGCAGGCGTTTCGTTCAGCGCGGGACAGGATCTGAAGGAATTCTTTCGTGAAACGCAGGACCGCGAGGATTTGAAATCCGTCGCCTACAAAAACAGTATGTGGCGGAGCGACAAACTGTGGATGTACAACAAGCCGACCATCTCCATGGTCAACGGGTTTTGTATCGGTGGCGCATTCACCCAATGTATCTGCACGGATTTCGCCATTGCAGCCGATGACGCCATTTTTGGATTATCTGAGGTCAATTGGGGCATTTTGCCGGGCGGCATGGTGTCAAAGATGGTCACCGATCTCCTGAGCCAGCGCGACGCCATGTTCTACGCCTGTACAGGACGTACCTTCACCGGCAAGGAGGCCGCCAAAATGGGAATGGTAAACCTGTCGGTGCCAAAGAAAAACCTGCGGCGTGAAACGCTCAAGCTCGCAAGGGAACTTCTGGAAAAGAATCCCAATGTGCTTCGCGGAACCAAGCATGCGATTAGGGCAACGCAGGATATGTCGTGGCGTGCGGCGGCGGATTATCTCGCTGCCAAAGGCGCGGAAATTAAACAGCGGGATGAGGCAAGGGGACATGATGCGTATGCCGAGGGCATACGCCAATTCATCGATGAAAAAGCCTATCGGCCGGTATTTTCACCCTATGTTGGTGCTGCTGATGGCAAAACCACTGCAAAGGGCGGTAAACCGCGTCCTTCAGCGGCGAGTAAGAAAAAAGCGAAACCAAAAAGAGCAGCAAAGCGTAAATAGAGTGGGTCCCCGCTGAAGAACACAAACGTTTCAATTACGGAATTTTGTTAATGGCCGATTGTTGGTATATTTGGATTGAGTTTTCTTCAGATACCGATTCACCATATAAATTTAGGCGAATTTCTAATTGCGAAATTATAAAAATCAGAAAGTAAGCGTTTAGTCCTTTGAAAATATTGATTGCTGGAGCGGGGTTGGGTGGCCTTTCGGCTGCGGCGTGCCTTTTGCAGGAAGGGCACGATGTTCAAATATACGAACAGGCACCGCAATTGGGTGAAATTGGGGCTGGAATCCAACTCAGCGCCAATGCAATGCATGTTCTTAACCATATCGGTTTAGGAGATGAAATTTCGGCGATTTCTGTTCGCCCCGGTGCCTATGTATTTCGTTTGTTCGATACCGCTGAGATTATTCAAACGTTCTCGCTCGCCGATGAACATCTCAAAATGCATAAGGCGCCCTACAATCAAATTCATCGCGCGGACTTTCACGAACTTCTTGTGGACCGCGTACGAGAGCTGGACGCCGATTGTATTCACCTCAATAAACACGCGGTCGGGTTTGACGAAAGCGCTGATGGTGTAACGCTTAGTTTTGAGGATGGAACATCTGCGAGCGGCGATCTGCTGATAGGCGCTGATGGTGTGAAGTCCGTAATCCGCGATCAAATCTGCGGGCCCGTACAGGCAGTCTATACGGGCGATGCAGCTTGGCGCGTAACCGTTCCAACTAAGGATTTACCACCGAATTTTATTGAAGAAGTCATGTCTGTATGGATGGGGCCGGGACGGCACGCCGTTTGTTATTACATTCGAGGCGGTGAAATTCTGAATTTCGTGGGCGCTGTGGAAACGGGTGATGAGCCGGACGAGAGCTGGACCGCTAAATTTCCCTGGGAAAGTTTCAAATCCGATTTCGAGGGGTGGAACGAGAAGGTTCAAACCATCATCGACATGGTAGATCGCGACGCCTGCTATCGCTGGTCGATGTTTAAACGGCCCCGGCTGGATTTCTGGAGTTCAAATCGCGCAACCATTTTAGGCGATGCGGCACATGCGACAATTCCCTATCTCGCTCAGGGCGCTGCAATGGCGATCGAGGATGGTGCGGTTCTGATGCGTGCATTGGCACAGGTCGATGATTTGGCGGAAGCCCTTAAATTATATGAAAGAAACCGCATTGATCGTACCGCACGGGTCGTTGAGACATCGGATGCCAATCGGGAGCTGTTTCATCTCAATAGCGTTCAGGAAATTCGCGATGCCTTCGCCAATCGGAACGAAGGTGAAGATCGTAACGCCTGGCTCTACTCATATAACCCGCTAACCGTCGAGTTAACGTAATATATTTCGAAGACGAACGACAAAATCATTTAAAAATCTGAGAATTTCATCCGGTCTCGAATATCTACGAATCCGACCACTTAATATCGAACTGGCGTCTCTGCCTTCAACGATTGCTCGGTACATTTCGGGATCTCTAATTTTAAGTTCGGCCATATGCCGTTCGCGCTCCTCTACTAGGTGCGCCAGATATTCTTCCTTGGTCCACTGCGCGTTTTCTTTTTCGCTCATGGAATATCTGTTCCCTAGTTCATGGAACTGGCCCGCCGATTTTCAGGCCAGGGTGTACGGTCCGCGATTTCCCGAACGAGCTTTCTCCGAATAGCTTCAGCAAAACTTCTGCGATCTTTCGCTTTCATTACGAATGAGCCGGGACCTCCGGTAACTGAATCCCGGAAATACTGCGGCAAGTCGGGCATGCTCTCGCGTCGTATTGCCAACGCGTTGATAATAATTCGTTTTTTGACGATAGCGTCGCGGACGAGTTCGACCTGCTCGCCCATGGTATTGGGGCCATCGCCCGAGATGTCTATGACCCGCCGGGTGCCCTCAAACTTGTTTGCGTCAATGGTCGCTGCGGCGAAGGCAAGTGCTTCGCTGACCGCGTTGCCGCCAAAGCACAAATTGCGTTTGGCGGCGAGAATTTTGGCCCCATATTCCTGGGCAGACTTCTTGTCAGTAATACGTCCCCAGCCAACTGTGAGTCTCGTACATTCGAAACCGGCAAATTCGATATATGCCACGGATATCGACTGCAGAATGCCGCTTTTAATCGCTTTTAGAACACGGGGGTGTGCCAGCGCCGTTGCGTAACCTTGCCTTTGCAGGGCCATTTCTTCTTCGTCAATACTTCCCGATGCATCAACGACAAAGGCAAGTTCCAGATCGACGGGTTTGAGCCGTTGAGCGTTCGGTGAACCGAAGGCGACAGGTATTAGGCAAAGACTTAGAAAAATAGTTTGGACTAATCGCATGGCTAATCCCTCTCAATAGAACGACATTACCCCGTAGCTTCCTGAATTGTTCGCCATAGCCTTTCAGGCGATAGCGGCATGTCTACATGGCTGACTCCGAGTGGCTGAAGCGCGTTAATGACGGCGTTCATAACTGCAGCAAGTCCGCCAACATTTCCTGCTTCACCTGCACCTTTAACCCCTAGCGGATTGGTCTTTGTCGGGACGGCATTGGGAATCACCTCCATGTAACTCATATGTTCGGCGCGTGGCATAGCGTAGTCCATGAAGGACCCGGTTATGAGTTGTCCATCATCGTCGTAGACGATTTCTTCGAGCAGTGCTTGCCCGACACCCTGCGCGATGCCGCCTTGAATTTGGCCCTTCAAAAGCAGGGGGTTCATAACAGTACCGACATCGTCGATAACGCTGTATTTGAGGATTTCGACAATACCGGTATCCGGATCGATTTCGATCTCGCAGACATGACAGCCATTTGGATAATTCATAACCTCTGCGGTATAGGTTGCCTGTTCATTGAGCCCGGGTTCCAGGCCGTCGGGGACAGAGGCTGGCACGATGGCAGCCTTTGCTACGGCGGAAAATTCAATCGTTTTGTCCGTGCCGGCGACGGCAAAGGTCCCCTCATGAAACTCTATATCTTCAACCGCGGCCTCCAGTTGATGTGCAGCCACTTTCGTTGCCTTTTCGATAATCTTATCCGTCGCCATAAGGACCGCCGAGCCACCGAGCGTTGCTGATCGTGAACCACCGGCACCATGACCGAACGCGACCTTTTCGGTGTCTCCCCATACATAGGTTACGTCCTCGGGTTTGAGGCCGAGCTTGTCGCAGACAATCTGTTTATAGACGGTTTCATGGCCCTGACCCTGGGTACACGAGCCTGAAAGGATGGTAACCGTTCCCGAACGATCAACCCGGATTTCCGCGGCTTCAATACCGGGGGCCGCTGCACGCTCTATAGTATTGGAAACCCCAATTCCCCGCAGTTTTCCCTTCGCTTTGGCCTCTTCGCGTCTGGACTCGAAATCCGTGTAGTCTGACATATCCAATGCGAGATCCATATTTTTCTCGAACTCGCCAGAGTCATATGTAAACGTGAGTCCGGTTTTGAACGGCATCGCGTCCGGAGGAATAGTGTTGATCCTGCGCAACTCTGTCGGGTCAATTTCCAGCTCTTCGGCTGCGAGATCAATCAAACGTTCAATGACGTACGCTGCTTCCGGTCTACCGGCGCCTCGATACGGGGTCATCGTATTGGAATTCGTAATGACCCCCGTGACATTGATGTAGATATATGGCGTCGTATAAACGCCCGCAATCGTTCCTAAATTGTTGATCGCCGGGCCCGGCGTCGCGTTTCCGATATAGGCGCCGAGATTGGCTATGTTAAAGCCGCGCATCGCAATGAACTTATTGTCTTTGTCGAGCGCCAGTTCTCCCGTCCACAAATTATCGCGGCCACCGTAATCCGATAAGAACGCCTCGCTGCGGTCACCCAGCCATTTAACAGGTCTATCCAGTTTTCTGGAAGCCAAGAGGCAGAGCGGATTTTCTGCGTAGATTGGCGATTTCATACCGAAGCTTCCGCCAACATCCTGCGCAATGACGCGGACCTTGCTTTCGCTAACTTTCAAAATACGTTGGGCAAGTGTTGCCCGATAGGGGTGAACGCCTTGCAGCGTCGTATAGAGCGTAAAGGTGTCGTCGAAGGAACTATAATGCGCTGTGCAGCCGCGCGGTTCCATGGTCGCCGCCATGACGCGTGTAATATGCAATTCATGGCGTGTGATGTGATGAGCCTTTTCAAAGGCCGCGTCGACGGCATCTTTGTCACCGAGTTCGCGCAAGAAACAGATGTTATCTGGACAGTCGTCGTAGACAGCTGGAGCACCGTCCTGCAACGCCAATGGGCCTGACGTTACCGATGGCAGAATTTCATAGTCCACATCGATCATTTCGCAAGCGTCTTTGGCTTGATTTTCTGTCTCAGCGACGACCATTGCGACATAGTCACCGACGCGACGAACACGCCCGTCCGTTACGATTGGCGGCATTGGTGGGACAAACATCGGCGAGCCATCGGGGCGCTTTTGTCCGGATGCAACAGGCAAATCACCCCAGCCGGATTCTTCCCAGTCTTTCCCTGTAATCACCAAGAGGACACCGGGCGCTGCTTCGGCGTCAGAAGTGTCGATGCTTTTTATGTTGGCGTGTGCGAAGGGCGATCTTAGAATCCAGGCGCGGGCCATATGGGGAAGCTGTACGTCATCGACATAGCGACCACCACCGCGCAATAGCCTTGGGTCCTCCGAACGCGGTATTGCCTGTCCCAGAGCGTACTCGCCCATCGTAAATTTCTCCCTAATGATGTGACTCTTCTTTTAGTGTAATAAAAATTAAATTCGAGGATAGAGGGTGGGATGCAAATTATGCGTTTTGTACTATCAATTATTTTAACAGCGGCACTCGGAATTCCTGCTTTTGCAGGGACATTGGATGTCGTACGAAAAAACGACGCTCTTACTTGTGGCGTGAGCCAGGGGTTACCGGGCTTTTCCGCACCAGACGGTAAGGGCAACTGGATCGGTATTGATGCCGATTTCTGTAGAGCAGTCGCTGCCGTTGTGTTGGGGTCGCCAGGCAAGGTGAAGTTTAGGCCATTATCGACAAAGGAAGCGATGCGGTTGCAGCAGAAATATGGGTAACCGTTACTTCTACGAGCGACTGCAGCTTGAGAAAGAAATAGGAGAAATTTAGAAAGGCTTTTTAAAAATGGGAGAATTGAAATTATTGTTGGCACTGCATCTAAAGACGAGGGTTAGCTAACGATGTTCAAACACTTCTAAAAATTGTTGCCCCTGTGGATCGAAGGGAGGTTTTATCTCCTCCGCCATTTCCATGGCATCTCAAATTCTCCGACCCACATCCCCCGCGCGTCATTTTGAGCTTCTTGCTCAATGGAGACGTAATCTTTCGAATAGCGTCTGTAGGCTAGGGCCCACCCTTTTCGGACTAACTCGGCATTGAGATTGACCGTGCCACTATAACAAACCGCGATCATCCTATTATAGCGATCATAGGTTGTCCCCTTGCAGATCACAGGCTTGGAGCCGATAAGAGCACGTAATGCTTGAGTGGAGGCCAAGCCACAGTGGTATTCTTTGCCATTTTTCTTAGAACATTTTTGATTTGCCTCAGGGGCGTCTATGCCATGCAATCGGATCTTTGTACCGTCAATCCAGATGGTATCGCCATCTATCACACGGGGCTTTCCTTTAAGCGGTTTTACGGGCTGCTCTTGGCCACTCTGCTGCGCTTTAATTACCTCAAACTTTGAAGAGAAAGTCTGACCTGCAAATTTGCCTCTATGACAATGATAACCGCCCAATTTTTTGTTAAGGTGGCACCCTAATTTATCAAGTCCACCACCATGCGCTAAGGTATCATGTCCGAAAACTAAGCTAAGGAATGCGGAAAGTGCAATGGTATACCAATTCATAGTGCCCCCTTACCATTTCCTCAGTTTACCAAGGGCATAGCAGCATAGCTTTGCAAGCAATCATCCAAGCAGTAACCATAACAGTATTCCCTCGGCTCCACGCTAGGAAAACTAATTTCTTTCGTCGCCAGCCATAATTGAGCCTGCATACGGAACTTGTTCGCAACATATCACTGTACATCAGTACCTTTATTTTAACTATCGCTTAAAGATGATACGTTTAATTAAACGCCATAATCCCCTGAACAGGAATGCTTGTACGATTGGATTACGTACAAGCTGTTGAATATAAGGAAAAACTAAGGGCAGAAAAATAATGAAGTTCGTTCTGTTGCCCTTAATTTTAATATTGCTTTCTACTCCATCTGCTAAGGCGGTTGAGCCTGATGAGTTGTTAGAAGATCCACGCGCCCAGTCGGCAGTCAGCTTGGTGACCCTCTTGATGGTGGGCCACCAGTTTTGAAAGGCGCAGAGGCCTATCCACGGCAACTTAATAGCAGAATTATTCCCAGACCCCTATTCTTAGGCAACGTGAATATCTTTCAATGCCTAACTTTACATTGTCTGGCATTGTATTTTTACACGTTTCGTTGGCGAATTCGCATCGTTCGGAAAACGTACAATTGCTCGGCGCACTTGACAGATTTGGAGGTGAACCTGGGATAGCGTGTAAGCGCTCACCAGAACTATTAGCGTGGATTGTCGATGACAAAAGACCCTTCGTATAAGGGTGTTTAGCATCGTTGATAACATCAGAAAGATTTACGGTTTCGACAATCTGGCCGATTGCTGGAATTGCAATGCCATCTTTCTGGTTGGGAATCCTTATAATCCTTGGTCTGCTAATTTATACGCAGGCTTGGTTTGGTCAGTTATTCTTGCTGGTGTGCTCTTAAAAATGGGTGGCTTAATTTTTCGTTAGTCAGAGGGGAACTCCTCAAAGAAAGTCTTCATCGTTTTCGATGGAGGCTTTTTTTACGCAATAAAAAAGC
>PBIN01000003.1 GCA_002720855.1 Rhodospirillaceae bacterium
CCACCTTCTGCTAAAACCTTCGTGATCGCTGCCGTCAACGTCGTCTTGCCATGGTCAACATGACCAATCGTGCCAATATTACAATGCGGCTTCGTGCGCTCAAACTTCTCCTTAGCCATATCCTTCTCTCCAATTCTTAGGCCAGTTTGGCCTTAACCTCTTCAGCAACCGCCTGCGGCACCTGCTCGTAATGATCAAAAAACATTGTGAATTGAGCGCGGCCCTGACTCATTGACCGCAAATTGTTCACGTAACCAAACATATTCGCCAACGGGACCATCGCGTTAACAACCCGTGCATTGGCGCGTTGATCCATGCTCGTAACATTGCCGCGCCGGCTATTTAGATCGCCAATGATGTCACCCAAATAATCTTCAGGGGTCACAACCTCGACCCGCATCATCGGCTCGAGCAATTTGGGCGACGCTTTAGCGACACCTTCACGGAAGGCCGCCCGAGCTGCGATTTCGAAGGCCATGACGGAGGAATCAACGTCATGCGATGCGCCATCCGTAAGCGTCGCCTTAACATCGATCATCGGAAAGCCAGCAATGATGCCATTCTCAACGGCACTCGCGAGACCTTTCTCGACACCCGGGATAAACTCTTTCGGAACGTTCCCGCCAACAACGGTACTGTCGAACTGGAAACCCGAACCAGCTTCACCAGGTTCGAATGTAATATTCACACGCGCAAACTGCCCTGAACCACCCGTTTGTTTCTTGTGGGTGTAATCGACATCCGATGGCTTGGTGATCGTTTCCCGATAAGCCACTTGCGGTGCACCGACATTGGCATCGACCTTAAATTCGCGCTTCATGCGATCAACAAGAATTTCGAGATGAAGCTCGCCCATGCCCTTGATGACGGTCTGACCGCTTTCGTAATCACTTGTCACCTGGAATGAAGGGTCTTCCTGAGCCAAACGGTTCAGAGCGACACCCATTTTTTCCTGATCGCTTTTGGTTTTTGGTTCGACAGCAACTTCGATAACCGGATCGGGAAATTCCATCCTCTCTAGAACAACAGCATTGTCAGCGTCACACAACGTATCGCCAGTCGTTGTGTCCTTGAGCCCAGCCAAAGCGACAATATCACCAGCACAAGCTTCTTTGAGATCCTCACGCGAATTTGCATGCATCAGAAGAATACGTCCGACGCGCTCACGCTTATTCTTCACTGTATTGAGAAGGGATACGCCACTTTTCAGGATTCCTGAATAGACACGGACGAAAGTTAAGGAACCAACAAACGGATCGTTCATCACCTTAAACGCGAGCGCACCAAGAGGTTCGCCGTCGTCACTCTTGCGAACGATTTCCTCGTCACTATCCATGACAACGCCCTTGATCGGCGGGACATCTGTCGGACTTGGAAGGTACTCAATTACAGCGTCGAGCAATGGTTGCACGCCCTTGTTCTTGAATGCCGAGCCGCAAAGAACGGGAACAAAGGCACCGGAAATCGTTCCCTTGCGGATGCATTCTTTAAGAGTTTCCTCTGAAGGCTCGTCCCCCTCCAGATAGGCTTCCATTGCGTCGTCATCCTGCTCGACGGCAGTTTCGATCAGTTTTTCACGATATTCCGCGGCTTTGTCTGCCAATTCAGCCGGGATATCGGTGTATTCGAACTCAGCGCCGAGGCTCTCATCCTTCCAGATAATCGCCTGCATTTTGATCAGGTCAACGACACCAACGAAATCGGCTTCCGAACCTATCGGAAGCTGGGCAACCAATGGGTTTGCACCCAAACGGTCCACAATCATATCGACCGTGTTGTACATATCCGCACCAACACGATCCATTTTATTTACGAAACAGATACGCGGTACTTCATATTTGTCAGCCTGACGCCACACTGTTTCAGATTGCGGTTCAACGCCGGAAACGGCATCAAACACCGCAACTGCACCATCAAGAACTCGCAATGAGCGTTCGACCTCGATCGTAAAGTCAACATGGCCGGGGGTGTCGATGATGTTAATCCGGTGATCGTCCCAGAAACATGTTGTCGCAGCGGAAGTGATCGTAATACCGCGCTCTTGTTCCTGCTCCATCCAGTCCATTGTGGCCGTGCCTTCATGAACTTCACCGATTTTATAAGCGCGTCCCGTGTAGTAGAGAATACGTTCGGTCGTGGTCGTCTTACCGGCGTCAATGTGCGCCATAATGCCGATATTACGATAATGGTCGATTGCTGTTGTACGGGACATTTTTCTTTTCCTAAACTCTTACTACTTGCTACCAGCGATAATGTGAGAACGCTTTGTTTGCTTCCGCCATTCGGTGCGTGTCTTCGCGTTTCTTGACCGCATTCCCGCGATTATTCGCGGCATCGAGAAGTTCGTTCGACAACCGATCGGTCATCGTATTTTCAGAACGCTCCCGGGCTGTTTCAATTACCCACCGAATGGCAAGGGCCTGACGGCGATCTGCGCGAACCTCGACAGGCACCTGATATGTTGCACCGCCAACACGCCGGGACCGTACTTCAACGGTCGGCTTCACATTGTCGAGCGCCTCATGAAATGTTTTGACAGGATCCCCGCTTCCCCTGTTGGCGATCGTATCCAACGCTGAATAAACGATCTTTTCAGCAGTTGACCGCTTGCCCTGCATCATCAGACAGTTAATGAATTTTGCGAGAACGGGATCGCCAAATTTGGCATCCGGTAGAATTTGTCTCTTCTCAGCAGCTCTACGGCGTGACATGGCTCAAATCCCGATTCTGAATTATTTCGGTCGTTTAGCGCCGTATTTAGAACGCCGTTGGCGACGATCCGTCACACCCTGGGTATCCAAAATACCTCGAATGATATGGTATCGAACACCGGGCAAATCCTTTACGCGCCCACCGCGGATCATCACCACGGAATGTTCCTGAAGATTGTGTCCCTCACCGGGAATATAGCTGATGACTTCAGCTCCGTTTGTCAGGCGAACGCGCGCGACCTTCCGCAGTGCCGAATTTGGCTTCTTGGGAGTCGTTGTATACACACGCGTGCAGACACCGCGTTTTTGCGGGCAACCCTGCATTGCCGGAACCTTATTCCGGACGATTGGCCGCTTCCGCGGCTTGCGAATCAACTGGTTTACCGTCGGCAAAGTCTCTTCCTCAATAGTTCACCGGCCTCGTGCTCGTCCGACCCACTCATCAGATCCCGAGGCCTTAAATTTCGTTCGCACACAACACAACGACCCTGCGAAAGCAAAAACAGGCCTCCGCGGGCCTTGGCACCGTTACGAACGGTTCGTTACGCTATGTATTCGCCAATTCAACGGGAACGCGTCTAGGATTTAGGCCTACCACCAGCTCCCAATGAGGCGCGCAATATAGTTGCGCCCTATACTCCCGTCAACAGGGAAAAAACACGAATTTTGTTTGATTTCTCAGATAGTTTTGGGGCTCCGAATAGGTTGGAAATTACCCTTTCGGAGCCCCGAATTAGAAATCGCCAAAATTAGGTAGCGCTGGGTTGGTCGTCACCTTCTTCAGCTGACTCAATCGCTGGCACTTCACCCTCTTCTGCGCGACGGGCAGCAATGGCTTCCATTGCTTCCTCATCACGATCCTGGGCAACCTGCCGGACCTTATTCATGTATGAACCTGTACCGGCCGGAATCAAACGGCCGACAATGACATTTTCTTTCAGGCCAATGAGATCGTCCTCTTTGCCAGAAACAGCCGCTTCTGTAAGAACGCGGGTGGTTTCCTGGAACGAGGCGGCAGAAATGAACGACCGGGTCTGCAACGAGGCCTTGGTAATGCCATGCAGCACTGGCTGAGCGGACGCCTGCTTCTGCTTTTCTGACTTCAACCGGGCGTTAATTTCCTCGAATTCATCCCGATCAACGATTTCACCAACCAGGAACGTGGAATCCCCGGTCTCCATGACCTCCACCTTCTGCAGCATTTGGCGAACAATGACTTCGATATGCTTGTCATTGATTTTCACGCCTTGCAGACGATAAACGTCCTGGATTTCGTCGATCAGATAGTTTGCTAAGGCCTCTACACCCAGTACACGCAAGATATCATGCGGCACTGGATTGCCATCCATCAGGAAATCGCCTTTCTCAACGATATCACCCTCTTGGACGCTAATGTGCTTGCCTTTCGGGATCAAATGCTCAACGGGTTCACCATCTCCTTCGACAGGATGAACAACAATTCGACGTTTCGCTTTGTAGTCCTTCCCGAACTCAACCCGGCCATCAATTTCACTGATGATCGAGAAATCTTTCGGTTTACGGGCCTCAAAGAGTTCCGCGACCCGCGGCAAACCACCTGTAATATCCCGGTTTTTGCCGGTTTCCCGCGGAATACGTGCTAGAACATCACCAGCATGCACTTTTGTACCAGGTTCAACCGACAGAATGGCGTCAACTGACATGTAATAACGCGCTTCGGCACCGTTCGGCAGAACGATAACTTCGCCTTTACTATCCCGAAGCGTTACGCGGGGCCGAAGTTCGGACCCCTTCGGTTGCGCTTTCCACTCCACAACCTTCTTGTACGAAATCCCTGTTGCTTCATCGACGATTTCCCGCATCGAAACACCGTCGATCAAGTCAACGTAGTTCACAATGCCTTCATTTTCGCAGATGATGGGAAGTGTATAAGGATCCCATTCTGCGAGCCGGTCACCTTTCTTGACCTTGTCACCATCGTCTTTGAGAAGACGAGCGCCATACGGAATTCGATAGGTCGCCCGCTCCCGGTCGTTTTCATCGACCAGTGCCAACTCCGTATTGCGTGCCATCACGATATTGACCTTGTCGGTGTCCTGAACGACGCTCCGATTCCTGATGACAACCGTCGACGCAAAATCGGCTTCAATACTCGATTGTTCAGCACCACGCTGCGCTGCACCACCGATATGGAATGTCCGCATTGTCAACTGTGTACCAGGCTCACCGATGGACTGGGCTGCAATGATACCAACCGCTTCGCCGTTATTGACCGGTGTTCCGCGGGCCAGATCGCGTCCATAGCATTGTGCGCAAATGCCGCCAACCGTCTCACATGTGAGGGCAGAGCGAATCTGAACAGATTCAATTCCGGCCTCGTCGATAACGTCAAGCTTGTCCTCTTCGATTATCGTTCCTGCTTTCACGATGACCTCGCCGCCAACGGGGTGGACGATGTCAATCAGTGGAACCCGACCGAGAATACGCTCACTCAGGGGATCAATGACTTCTCCGCCTTCGATTACCGCTTTAACTGTCAGACCGCGCTTGGTTTTGCAGTCATGCTCAACAATCGTGCAGTCCTGGGCAACATCGACCAGACGACGGGTGAGGTATCCAGAGTTCGCCGTCTTTAGTGCAGTGTCAGCCAACCCTTTTCGAGCACCGTGCGAGGAGTTGAAGTATTCAAGAACCGACAGGCCTTCTTTAAAGTTGGAGATAATCGGTGTTTCGATAATCTCCCCTGAAGGTTTGGCCATCAGGCCGCGCATACCCGCGAGTTGCTTCATCTGTGCCGCAGAACCACGGGCACCTGAATCGGCCATCATGAATACAGCATTTACCTGCTCGCCCGGTTTCGGATTAGCAATTTCACCCATCATCTCTTCTGCAACCTGATCGGTGCATTGAGACCAGACATCGATGACCTTGTTATATTTCTCGCCTTGAGTAATCAGACCATCGAGATATTGCTGTTCGTATTCCTTGACCTCGGCCTGGGCATCACTGACCAACGTTTCCTTGGCCTCGGGAATGATCAGATCGTCTTTGCCAAATGAAATTCCGCTCTTACATGCATTTGCGAAACCGAGTGCCATCATGCGGTCGGCGAATATTACCGTCTCTTTCTGCCCGCAATGGCGATACACCGTATCGATCGCATTCGTAATCTGCTTCTTCGTCAGAAGGCAGTTTACGATATCGAGACTAATGTTTTTGTTTTTGGGCAGGAGCTGCATAAGCTTCACCCGGCCCGCGGTGGTCTCCAGACGAACGGTCTTGGGATTACCTTCCTCGTCAACAGTTTCGATCCGAGCATGAATTTTGCTGTGATGAGTGATGGTCCCATGATCAAGGGCCTGCTCAATTTCACCGATATCAGCAAAGGCCATTCCATCGCCCGGCTGATCACCGCGATCCAGGGTAAGGTAATAGAGTCCTAGGACAATATCCTGAGACGGAACAATAATTGGCTTGCCGTTTGCCGGGCTCAGAATGTTGTTCGTCGACATCATGAGAACCCGTGCCTCAAGCTGAGCCTCAAGCGACAACGGCACGTGAACCGCCATCTGGTCGCCATCAAAGTCTGCATTGAAAGCCGTGCAAACCAGAGGATGTAGCTGAATAGCCTTACCTTCAACCAGGACCGGTTCGAAGGCCTGGATACCGAGCCGATGCAACGTTGGTGCCCGGTTAAGCATCACCGGATGTTCCCGGATAACCTCTTCAAGAATATCCCAGACTTCAGGGCGTTCCTTTTCGACCAGACGCTTAGCGGCCTTGATCGTGCTCGCCATCCCGTAAGTCTCAAGCCGTGAATAGATAAAGGGTTTGAACAACTCGAGCGCCATCTTCTTTGGCAAACCGCATTGGTGCAGAAGCAATTCGGGACCAACCACGATAACCGAACGACCCGAGTAGTCGACACGTTTACCAAGTAGATTCTGACGGAACCGGCCCTGTTTACCTTTGAGCATATCGGACAGGGATTTGAGTGGACGCTTGTTCGCACCAGTAATGACCCGTCCGCGACGACCATTGTCAAACAATGCATCGACAGATTCCTGAAGCATCCGCTTTTCATTCCGGACGATAATATCAGGTGCGCGCAACTCAATTAGCCGTTTCAGACGATTGTTGCGGTTAATCACGCGACGATACAGATCGTTGAGATCCGATGTCGCAAACCGGCCACCATCCAGCGGCACCAGAGGACGCAGTTCGGGCGGAATGATCGGGATAACGTCCAAGATCATCCACTCCGGCCTTGCACCCGAATGAATAAAGGCTTCGATTAACTTGAGCCGTTTTACCAGTTTCTTGCGTTTGGCTTCGGAGCCGGTTTCCTTGAACTCGGTACGAACATCTTCAAGTTCGTCCTCAAGAACAATTTCGCCAAGCATCTTCTTGAGCGCTTCAGCGCCGATCATGGCAGTGAAGGAATCTTCGCCATACTCGTCCTGAGCATCGAGATACTGCTCTTCCGAGAGCAGCTGCTTCTCTTCCAAAGGCGTTAGCCCCGGTTCAACCACAATATAGTTTTCGAAATACAGGACCCGCTCAATATCCTTGAGCGTCATATCCATCAACAAACCGATGCGGCTTGGCAGTGATTTAAGGAACCAGATATGGGCAACAGGCGATGCCAGCTCGATGTGTCCCATCCGTTCGCGCCGCACTTTGCTCAGCGTGACCTCAACGCCACACTTTTCGCAGATAATGCCGCGATATTTCATACGCTTGTATTTACCGCAAAGGCATTCGTAATCTTTTATCGGGCCAAAAATGCGGGCACAAAACAGGCCATCGCGCTCTGGTTTAAAGGTCCGATAATTGATGGTCTCCGGTTTCTTGATTTCCCCAAACGACCATGACCGAATACGATCAGGACTCGCGATCGAAATACGGATCATGTCAAACGTTTCGGTGGTGCTGACCTGCCCGAAGATGTTCATCAATTCATTCATTGAAACGCTCCTGGTTTCTGGTCCCTCAGGACCTGTATTTTAAGTACAAACGTTACCGAATCTCGAATACCGATTACGCTGTTTCGTTTCTATTGAGTTCAACATTCAAGCCAAGGGATTTGAGTTCCTTGACCAAAACATTGAAGGATTCCGGTATACCCGCTTCGAAGGTGTCATCGCCTCGAACGATGGCTTCATAAACCTTTGTTCGGCCAGACACGTCATCCGATTTAACGGTCAACATCTCCTGCAGTGTATAGGCAGCGCCATACGCTTCCAGTGCCCAAACTTCCATTTCACCAAATCGTTGACCACCAAACTGCGCCTTACCGCCCAATGGCTGCTGGGTAACAAGACTGTAGGGACCAATCGACCGAGCGTGGATTTTGTCGTCCACAAGGTGATGGAGTTTCAACATATAGATGTAACCGACCGTGACTTTGCGATCGAACTCCTCGCCGGAACGACCATCAAACAGGGTCACTTGGCCGGAAGTCTCGAGACCGGCTTTCGACAACATGTCATTGATGTCATCCTCACGAGCACCATCGAACACCGGTGTCGCCATCGGCACGCCGTTCCTGAGGTTACTTCCAAGTTCAAGAACCTCTTCATCATCGAGTTTCGAGATGTCCTGGTCGTAAACTTCTTTCCCATAGACATCTTTCAGCTGCCCCTTGAGCTTGTCGAGCTTACCGTCTTGAACAATCAAATCGAGCATATTACCGATTTGACGACCGAGACCGGATGAGGCCCAACCCAAATGGGTTTCGAGGATCTGTCCAACGTTCATCCGAGAGGGAACGCCGAGCGGATTCAGAACGACATCAACTGGCGTTCCGTCTTCGCGATAGGGCATATCCTCCATCGGAACGATTTTGGAGATAACTCCCTTGTTCCCATGACGACCTGCCATTTTGTCGCCAGGCTGCAGCTTCCGTTTCACCGCAACGAAAACTTTCACCATTTTCATCACGCCAGGTGGTAGCTCGTCGCCACCCTGGACCTTATCGACCTTGTCGTCGAAACGGGCCTGAAGACGTTTTTCGCTTTCATCGAACTGCTTACGCACCGCTTCCAAATTCGCCATCACCTTGTCGTTCTTGACGGTGAATTGTGCGAGCTGTCGAGGATTATACTCGTTGAGCACTTGCTGTGTGATACGGCCGCCTTCTTTCGCACCCTTCGGGCCACTGACGATCGTCTGGTTCGCCAGAATGTCCTTGAGGCTTTGAGCAAAACTCCGCTCAAGGATCGCGAGTTCGTCATCCCGGTCTTTTGCGAGACGCTCGATTTCCTCACGCTCAATTGCCAATGCGCGCTCATCCTTGTCGACACCGCGCCTTGAGAATACGCGCACTTCAACTACCGTGCCGGCAACGCCGGGCGGCAGACGCAATGAGGTATCGCGGACGTCAGATGCTTTTTCACCGAAGATCGCCCGAAGCAGCTTTTCTTCCGGTGTCATCGGGCTTTCGCCTTTTGGCGTTACCTTACCAACAAGAACATCGCCAGGTTCTACCTCAGCGCCGATATAGACAATTCCCGCTTCATCAAGGTTTTTGAGCGCTTCCTCACCGACGTTTGGAATATCGCGCGTCACCTCTTCCTGACCCAGCTTTGTATCGCGTGCCATGACCTCAAACTCTTCGATATGGATCGAAGTGAAGACGTCATCGCGAGCAATTCTTTCCGAAATCAGGATCGAATCTTCAAAGTTGTAGCCGTGCCAGGCCATGAAGGCGACGAGCACATTGCGGCCAAGAGCCAGTTCACCGAGTTCGGTAGAGGGTCCATCAGCAATGATGTCACCGGCAACAACCTGATCACCGACCTTCACTAGTGGCCGTTGGTTAATGCAGGTATTCTGGTTCGAACGCTGAAACTTGCGAAGATTATAGATGTCAACGCCAGGCGAAGGGAGTTCTGTATCGCCGGTCGCCCGCACAACAATACGTGTTGCATCGACCTGATCGACGATTCCAGTACGCTTCGCAACGATTGTTGCACCGGACCCTCGCGCAACGGCTTCCTCCATGCCGGTCCCAACCAATGGCGCTTCAGCACGCACCAATGGCACGGCCTGACGCATCATATTGGACCCCATCAAGGCCCGGTTGGCGTCATCGTTTTCCAGGAATGGGATGAGGGCCGACGCAACCGAAACAAGCTGCTTAGGCGACACGTCGATATAATCGATGTCTTCCCGACGGGCCATCGCGAACTCACCGCTGACGCGGCAACTAACGAGATCCTCAACAAACTTGCCGCTCTTGTCGAGTTCGGCATTTGCCTGCGCAACGGTATAGCGCCCCTCCTCAATCGCTGAGAGATAAATAACCTCTTCCGTCACCTTACCCTTATTCACCACGCGATAGGGTGTTTCGATAAAGCCGTACTGATTAACTCGGGCGTAAGTGGCCAATGAATTGATCAGGCCGATATTCGGCCCTTCCGGCGTTTCAATCGGGCAAATTCGACCATAATGCGTCGGATGTACATCACGGACCTCGAAACCTGCCCGTTCACGAGTTAAACCGCCAGGACCAAGAGCCGACAAGCGGCGCTTATGGGTAATTTCGCTGAGCGGATTGGTTTGGTCCATAAATTGCGATAGCTGCGAAGAGCCAAAGAATTCGCGAACCGCTGCTGCAGCAGGTTTGGCGTTAATCAAATCCTGCGGCATGACGGAATCCAGTTCTACCGAACTCATCCGTTCACGGATCGCACGCTCCATCCGCAGCAAGCCAATGCGATACTGATTTTCCATCAATTCACCAACTGACCGCACGCGACGGTTTCCAAGGTGATCGATGTCATCAATGTCGCCGTGACCATCCTTAAGACGAACCAGCAACTTAATTACGGCAAGGATGTCCTCTTTCCGCAGAATTCGAAGCGTGTCTTCGGTTTCCAGCTCAAGACGCGCATTCATTTTAACCCGTCCGACAGCAGACAGGTCATAGCGTTCCCCGTCGAAAAACAAGCTGTTGAACATTGCTTCCGCGGTTTCCGGCGTCGGCGGCTCACCGGGACGCATCACGCGGTAAATATCCATAAGAGCTTCATTGCGGCTGCGATTCTTATCGACAGCAAGCGTATTCCGAATGTATGGGCCGACAGTCAAATGATCGATTGCCAATACCGGCAATTCCTTGATCCCACCCTCGCCCAAAGCTTCGAGGTTTTCCTCTGTGATTTCGTCTCCGGCTTCGACATAAACTTCACCGGTTTTCTCGTTGATCAGGTCTTCCGCTATGTACTGACCGATCAGCTCTTCATTTTGAATAAGCTGTTCTTTCAGACCATCCGATTTGAGCTTGTTGGCAAGGCGCGGCGTAACGCGAGTTCCCGCTTCCGCCATGACTTTGCTGCCGCGAGCATTGATCAAATCATTAATGATTTTCACGCCTCCCTGGTATGCTTCGGGGTCAAATGGCGTTTTCCAGGCATCCTTCGTTTTTGTGTAAATTTTTGTCTGATAAAATTCTTCGAAAATCTCCTCAGTGGACATGCCAGAAGCATCTTCAGGAAGAAGAATTTGACCGTCCTCTGAGAGTTCCAACCTCTTTGCTTCAGTGGCGACTGAGTCGAGCGCCATCATCAAAGTCGTCACAGGCAATTTTCTGCGGCGATCAATTCTGACATAGACGAGATCCTTGGCATCAAATTCAAAATCAAGCCAGGAACCGCGATACGGAATTATGCGCGCTGCAAACAGATATTTGCCCGAAGAATGTGTCTTACCCTTGTCATGGTCATAAAACACACCAGGTGATCGATGCATTTGCGAAACAATCACCCGTTCCGTGCCATTGATCACGAAGGTTCCGTTGTCGGTCATCAGCGGCAGGTCGCCCATATAGACGTCCTGCTCCTTGATATCGCGGACCGAACGTGCGCCGGTTTCTTCATCGACGTCAAAAACGACGAGCCGTAAAGTCAACTTCAAAGGCGCTGCAAACGTCACGCCGCGCTGTTGACACTCCTCAACATCGTATTTCGGCGACTCAAGCTCAAACTTTACAAATTCAAGCGTACCGTTCTCCGAAAAATCCTTAATCGGAAACACAGATTCAAAGACTGCCTGGAGTCCGGAACTGGTCCGCTCCTCCGTTGGCACATTGATCTGTAGAAAGCTGTCGTAAGACGCTTTCTGAACCTCAATAAGGTTCGGCATTGGTGTGGCTTCGTGGAGCCGACCAAAACTTTTACGGATACGTTTTCGTTGAGTGAACGACTTGGCCATTTAAACCTCTCAACCGCTAGAGCGATCGTATGCGCGGCACTCTGCACCAAAAGGCATCTGGTGCAGGGCCGCAGTATTAAACACAATCCCCGGCAAACTACGGCATGGATCACATGCCGCAGCACCGGAAATCAACTTTTTACCCAACTGAAACAACAGCCTATTTGAGCTCAACTGTTGCGCCAGCTTCCTCAAGCTTAGCCTTGATCTCTTCGGCTTCGTCTTTTGCCGCGTCTTCCTTAATAGGTTTCGGCACGCCCTCGACGAGGTCCTTGGCTTCTTTAAGACCAAGTCCTGTAATGCCGCGAACTTCTTTAATAACGTTGATTTTCTTGTCGCCAAAGCTCGTGAGAATGACATCAAGAGTGTCTTTCTCCTCTGCGGCCCCTGCGGCTTCTCCACCACCCGCGGCTGCGGCAACAGCAACAGGTGCAGCAGCAGAGACGCCCCATTTCTCTTCAAGCATCTTGCTCAACTCGGCCGCTTCAAGGACGGTCAGAGCCGACAGGTCGTCGACAATTTTTTCAAGATCGGTAGCCATTATATTCTCCTAACTATATTTGCATTTCTGTAACAATTGATCGGGTTAACCGGCTTAAGCGGCCTCGCTCTGTGAAGCGTGCGCCTGGACGACACGCGCAAGCTGACCAGCGGGTGCTTGAACAACGCCTGCAATTCTTGTTGCAGGTGTATTCAGCATACCGATGATCTTGCCACGCAGCGCGTCAAGCGACGGCAGTTTCGCGAGGGTTTTGATCTCAGCCATATCCATGGGATTTTCGAACAACCCACCACCGATAATTTCGAGTTTTTCGTTATCATCGGCATATTCGACGGCGACCTTTGCTGCAGCAACCGGATCCTCCGAAAAGGCAATCGCGGTCGGTCCAGCAAACAACTCCGTAAGATGCTCGAATTTAGTCCCTTGGAGGGCAAGACGCGTCAGTCGGTTTTTTGTGACTTTGAAACTGGCCCCCGACTCGCGCATACGACGACGTAGATCAGACGATTCCGCTACTGTTAGCCCGCTAGGACGGGTAACGATAACGAGATTGGCCGATCCGAAGACGCCATTGAGCGAAGCAACCAGCTTTTCCTTCTGCATTCGGTCCACGCAATTTCTCCTTGCGTTTGTATCGGCGCCTGACTGAAGGCACCGAAACCGTTTACACTAGGTCCCATCGGCGAATCCGATAGGCCCGGATTGCCTGTCCCAGAAGCTTAAGCCACATCCCGCACCACCTGGGTGATACAGAAACGCTTGCACCCCCGTCTATACAGGCGGGTCAAACCCCGCTTTACCCCGGTCGGCCAAATTTGGTGGCCTCCCGAATTCCTGTAGTCTCGGACAGGTCGGAACCGGTGATACGCTCCGGCTCCTTACGCAACTACCGCTTTAGCAATACCAAAACGGTAGAATTCCTTTCGGCACCCGCCTAATCAGCGAGCGCACTTGCTATTTCAAGCGTGATACCCGGCCCCATTGTGGAACTGAGGGAAATCCGCTTGATATAAGTACCTTTTGCACCGCTAGGTTTCGCCTTGTTAACAGCGCCCACCAGCGTGCGAACATTTTCGAGCAAAGCATCTTCAGAAAAGCTCGCCTTACCGACACCGGCATGAATAATACCGGCCTTCTCGACCCGATATTCTACCTGCCCGCCCTTAGCGCTCTTGATCGCTGCAGCGACATCCTGTGTCACCGATCCAAGTTTGGGGTTAGGCATCATGCCCCGCGGACCAAGGATTTTACCGAGCTTTCCGACGACAGGCATCATGTCGGGAGTTGCGATACAACGGTCAAAATCAATATCCCCCTTTTGTACCTGCTCAGCCAGATCATCGGCACCGACTATATCTGCGCCGGCCGCCTTAGCTTCGTCGGCCTTTTCGCCCTTCGCAAAAACTCCAACGCGAACCGACTTCCCGGTCCCGTGAGGAAGGTCGATCACGCCACGAACATTCTGATCGGCATGGCGGGGATCGACGCCCAAATTCATCGATAACTCAATGGTTTCATCGAATTTCGCTTTTGCGTTCTCCTTAACCAGTTTTACCGCTTCCGCAATTTCATACTGCTTGGTCCGGTCAATTGACTCGGACGCCGCTTTCATACGTTTTCCTGATCCTGCCATCTTACGACCCCGTCACCTGAATACCCATCGACCGTGCTGAACCGGCAAGAATTTTAGCTGCTGCTTCAACGTCGTTCGAATTGAGATCCGCTTTCTTCAATTCTGCGATCTCACGAAGCTGGTCCATTGAAACTGACCCAACAATATCGCGCCCTGGTTCCTCGGACCCTTTGGGTAGCTTGGCAGCCTTCTTAATAAAATAAGAAGCAGGCGGGCTTTTGGTTTCAAACGAGAATGACCGATCAGCATACACCGTAATAACCGTTGGGATTGGAACACCCTGCTCGTCATTTTGAGTATGCGCATTAAATGCTTTGCAAAATTCCATAATATTGAGGCCTGCCTGACCCAATGCCGGCCCAATGGGGGGCGATGGATTAGCTTGACCTGCAGGAACCTGCAGTTTGATGTAGCTATCAACTTTCTTTGCCATTTTATCCTCAGTCCTTTGCCTAAGGGCGCGGTACGACTATGGCCAGCCTCCCGCACGGGTTTTGCCGAAAATTTCGGCTTCGAATTACAGGTCTATAACTTTTCGACCTGCGAATACTCCAACTCTACCGGCGTCGCGCGGCCAAAAATGGACACAGCAACCTTTAACCGGGCCTTTTCCTCATCAACCTCTTCAACAATTCCATTGAAAGAGCTGAAGGGTCCGTCAGCGACGCGAACCTGCTCGCCAACATCGAACGTTATCATCGGCTTGGGCCGTTCAATGCCTTCAGCGACCTGATGCATTATACGGTCTGCCTCTGCCTGGCTAATCGGGCTCGGCTTGCCGCCCCCTCCCAAAAAGCCAGTCACCTTTGGCGTGTTTTTCACCAGATGCCAGCTCTCATCGGTCATTTCCATTTTGGCCAATACGTAGCCTGGAAAAAATTTACGTTCCGAACTGACCTTGGTTCCGCGACGAAGATGAACAACCTCCTCCGACGGCACTTCAACAGCCTCTATCAAGTCGTCCATTCCTTTTTGAACAGCTTGCTCGCGAATGGATTGGGCGACTTTGTTTTCGAAGCCCGAATAGACGTGTACGACGTACCAGCGTGCAGTCACCGATTAACCTCCAAGACCCAGAATTTCTTTGACGAGCACTGCCAAAGCCTGATCAACAAAAAAGAAAAACGTCGCTGTCAGGATGACAAAGATGAACACCATAACCGTCGAAACGGTGGTTTCCTTGCGGGTCGGCCAGGTAACCTTCGCTACTTCGCGACGCACCTGCTGAACGAACTCTAAGGGGTTAGTTTTTGCCATACTTCTTACCGTTTGGACGGTATCTTCGACTTGCGTCGTATACGAAAGGGACGAATAGATCACTGGCAGGAGTGGAGGGACTCGAACCCACAACCCCCGGTTTTGGAGACCGGTGCTCTGCCAATTGAGCTACACTCCTCCCGACAACCTCGTCGCGCTCAAAATCACTCGACGATGCTGCAATCTATACGACGCTGTCGCATTCCGTTGTTCAAGAGTCTAAACTCCGGAAAAGACCGTCTTGTTTTCCCATACACAAGCGGAAAATTCTGCCTGTACCTCTAATCCTTAATAGCGGCGACGACGCCCGCACCGACGGTCCGCCCGCCTTCGCGGATCGCAAACCGCAGCCCGTCATCCATGGCAATCGGCTGGATCAACGTCACCTCCATCGTGATGTTGTCACCAGGCATTACCATCTCTGTCCCAGAAGGAAGCTCCACAGAGCCCGTTACATCGGTCGTGCGGAAGTAAAACTGCGGACGATAGTTCGAGAAAAACGGCGTATGACGCCCTCCTTCCTCTTTCGTCAGAATATAAGCTTCCGCCGTAAACTGCGTATGCGGCGTAATCGATCCAGGCTGTGCCAGAACCTGTCCACGCTCAACCTCCTCACGGTCAACACCACGCAGAAGACAACCAACATTGTCTCCAGCCTCGCCACTGTCCAGAAGCTTACGGAACATCTCAACGCCCGTAACAACCGTCTTCTCCGTGTCCTTCAACCCGACAATCTCAACTTCATCGCCAACATTGACAACACCACGCTCAACACGACCCGTAACAACCGTGCCACGGCCCGAAATCGAGAATACATCCTCAATCGGCATCAAAAACGGCAGATCCTTCGGACGGTCAGGCTGCGGAATGTAATCATCAACCGCCGCCATCAACTCCATAATCGCATCTTTACCCGTCGCCGCATCGCCATCTTCCAAAGCACCCAGAGCCGTACCGGAGATAATCGGAATATCATCACCCGGAAACTCATAAGAACTCAGAAGCTCACGGATCTCCAACTCAACAAGCTCAAGCAGCTCAGGATCGTCAACCTGATCAACCTTGTTCATGAAAACAACAATCGCAGGAACACCAACCTGACGCGCCAGAAGAATATGCTCGCGGGTCTGCGGCATCGGGCCATCAGCGGCGCTTACAACCAGAATGGCACCATCCATCTGCGCTGCACCCGTGATCATGTTCTTCACATAGTCCGCATGGCCGGGGCAGTCCACATGCGCGTAGTGACGGCCTTCCGTCTCATACTCAACATGCGCCGTCGCGATCGTAATACCACGCTCCTTCTCCTCAGGAGCCTTGTCAATCTGGTCATACGCCGTGAAATCAGCGCCGCCACCTTCTGCTAAAACCTTCGTGATCGCTGCCGTCAACGTCGTCTTGCCATGGTCAACATGACCAATCGTGCCAATATTACAATGCGGCTTCGTGCGCTCAAACTTCTCCTTAGCCATCGTATTTTCCCTTTTATATCTGGGCCGTCATGCCTTCGTTAAATCATTACGGTGAACGGAAATTTCAAGAACTAAGCTAACTCCAAGGCTGGAGCGGGCGGAGGGAATCGAACCCTCATAACCAGCTTGGAAGGCTGGGGCTCTACCATTGAGCTACGCCCGCGCAATAAGCCAGTGCTGTTCAATCAAAATCTGTTCGTCCAAAACCTCTGTTCAAAAAACCTATCAAACCCTTACAAACCAACGTTTTTCTGTCCTTATATACCTCTACCAATCGGAATGGTGGAGGGGGTTGGATTCGAACCAACGTAGGCGTAAGCCAACGGGTTTACAGCCCGTCCCCTTTAGCCACTCGGGCACCCCTCCTCGGTCCAATCCGGTCAGGTGGAAGAATTAGCGAGCAAATACGGGAATTTAGGTTCGTTTGTCAATGTCCTAAATGAGCCAAACAAAAAAGACCCCCTACCCATTGATTTACAGTAACGGGCGGGAGGTTTGCTTTACCATTCAATTGGGGCGCAATATAGAAGGGTAAAACGACAAGTGCAAGGAGAACAAAGGTATGGCTGGAGGTCGTTCGCGCCGTCAAAAAAGGCCCCGGACGCCCGGAAATTCGCAGGATTTGTGGATTTACGGTCTTCATGCCGTTTCAGCAGCACTATCAAATTCTGACAGGACGCCGCAACGGTTACTCGTTCTCAATGATAAAGTTAATGATTTCAATGAGATAAATTCTACACTCGACATCAAACCCGAAACCGTGTCGCGTGATCAACTCGAAGCGATTTTGCCGCCAGGTGCGGTCCATCAGGGTGTCGCCGCCCTTGTAGACCCACTCCCAAATACGACAATTGACGATCTATGTGCCAAGGCAGACAGCCGGTCAGATGCGCTTGTTATCATACTGGATCGAGTGTCTGATCCACAAAATATCGGTGCGATCATTCGATCCGCAGCAGTTTTTGGTGCAATGGGGGTAATTGTTCAGGACCGCCATGCGCCCCAGGTTACAGGCGTTGTCGCAAAAGCAGCCTCCGGTGGACTTGAGGACGTGCCGGTAATTCGGGTCACCAACCTGTCTCGGGCTATGGAAACCCTCAAATCAGCTAATTTTTGGTGTGTCGGACTTGATTCCGAGGCTGCAGAAAAAATCCAATCTGTTGAGCGGCAAAATCGAACGGCACTTGTACTGGGCGCAGAAGGAGCCGGTTTGCGTCGTCTGGTCCGAGAAAATTGCGATGAATTGGTAAAAATTGAAGGTTCAGGAGCCATAACCAGTTTAAATGTTTCAAATGCCGCAGCGGTGGCCCTATTTGCCCTCAGCCGATGAAATCTGACGAAAGATTTCTCCAACTGCTTCAGGAGTTCGAAACGACTGTAAATCAATCAGGGTTGGCAAGGAGTACATCCGGCAATCAAATTCTGACGGCTCTGAAGTTTATTAGAGCAGGTGAATTCGAAGACGCGACCAAGGCAATCGGAGAAACAACGGGGAACTCCCCCACTGCCGCGTTCGTGCTGCAGGGCGTTGTCGCAGGAAAACGACAAGAGCTGAAACAAAGTGAAGCCAAGTTTTTAGCCGCCGTTGATGCGCCGGAACCC
This sequence comes from Rhodospirillaceae bacterium, assembly GCA_002720855.1. Taxonomy (GTDB): domain Bacteria; phylum Pseudomonadota; class Alphaproteobacteria; order MPNO01; family UBA2964; genus UBA2964. The sequence continues at coordinate 18,373 of PBIN01000003.1, forward strand.
GCATTTGACGTTCTCTGCCTCAACGGCGATTTCGCGAGGCACTTCGGACACTATGAAACCGCAATAAAGTCGTTTGATCGCGCGATTGAAGTCGCACCACACGCTAGTCACGCTCATCTGCGTCGTGGAAAAACCTATTCGGAAGCGGGCGATGTTTCAGCCGCTATTGACGATTTACTTCGCGCGACATTGTTACAACCCAATTTTGTGGACGCCCATATTGCGCTGGGCGATGAATATCGCTCAGCCAATATGACGGATGCGGCTGCCAAGTGTTACGAAGCGGCGTTGAAGCTTGATCCACAAAACGCTGCGGCCCGCACCGGGCTGGATCTAACCCTCGCTCTTGTCCTGCCGCAATGGCACAGCGCCATGCTGAATGATGAGCTTAGAAACCGGGCGTTTGATACTGCCATTGCTGCGGCGGTCACCCCTGACTCAATGGTTCTCGATATTGGAACAGGCACTGGTCTACTGGCGATGATGGCCGCACGGGCCGGCGCCAAAAAAGTCTTAGGCTGTGAGTCCATTGGCATGTTGGCAAAGACCGCAAAGGAAATTGTAAATCGAAACGGTTTCGACGATCGTATTTCAATTGTTCACAAAAGATCACAGGATTTGAGTTTGGGAGAAGATTTGGATGCGCCGGCCGATATTCTGATCGCTGAACTTGTAGATGTCGGACTCCTTGGCGAAAACATTCTCCCAATCGTAACCGACACTCTAAACCGGCTATGCAAACCAGGCGCCACTATCATTCCATGTGGTGCGTCCATTTTCGCTGCTCCGATTGAAAGCGAAGAATTGGCACGAGAGCGGCAAGTCAGCCAAGCGTCCGGTTTTGAAATATCACCGTTCAATTCGCTCCGCCCCAATATTTATCTTCAAACGAATCTGTCGAAATACGATTGGCGATTGCTCAGCAATCCTGTGGAAGTTTTCACATTTGATTTTTCGTGTCCCGAGCCTAAGACGCGTCAGACTGAGATTCGCCTGGTGCCGCATACAGACGGGCTGGCGCACGGCATCGCGTTTTGGTTTGACCTCCATTTAAATGCGGAGATCAGTATATCTACATCACCAAGTGAGGCTCCGACGCATTGGCATCAAGCCGTTTATACACAGTCAGAACCTTTAGAGCTCAAGCAAAATGAGCCCGTTCGATTAATCGCCAATCACAACCAATCGAAAATTTCATTTACTCTGGAAAGCTGAGCTGGCCTCTAATCCGCAAATGCCGGAGCAATTTCTTCGGTAAAGCGGTGCATCTGCTCTTTCACCATTTCATGCGGCTTGCGGCCAATATTAAAGTAGAGGATGACTTCGTCGATGCCCGCCGCCTCGATGTTTTTCAAGCTATCTATAATCTTCGCCGGCGATCCGATGAGGATAGAGCGGTCCGAGAGATCTTCCTTCTTCGTATTACGCAAAATCTCGTTGATCTTCATAAAGTAGTGCATCGTTGGTGGCATTTTGCTCGGGTCATCCGGGAAAGCGCGCAACACACAATTCTGAAAATAGTCGATCTGGTATTGGCGCCCTCGATCCTCCTCTTCCGGCGTATCCGCGATATAAATGAAATAGCTGCACATCGCCCGGCCGGGCGCATTGCCCTGTGCCAGCGTCGCTTCACGATATCCGTCGACCGCTTCCTTCAAACCGCCAAACACCATCGATGCCGCGAACGGTGCGTAGATGATGTTAAAGCCTTTACGGGCCGCCATTTCAACGGACGTTTTTGAAAAGGAACCGACATAAATCGGGATCGGTTGTTGAACAGGTTTCGGCGTTATTTCCATATCGTCGATATGGTAGTGCGCGCCATGATGAGACCAGACACCAGGGTCGGTCCAGGCTTTGTGGACCACGTCGAGACCTTCCTCAAAAACCTCGGCAGATGTCATAAAATCGGCACCGAAAGGGTCATATTCCGCGCGGTCGTATCCCCGCCCACAGGCATAATCGACACGCCCGCCAGACAGCAAATCCAGTGTCGCCCACATTTCTGCAACATGGATTGGGTGATGGATCGGCAAGACATTAACCGCTGGCGCGAGGCGTATGTTTTTGGTTTCAGGAATGATGCTCGCCAATAAAATATCAGGTCGGGAATTAACGCCCAGCCGGTCGAAATGATGTTCGCCGATCCAGGCTGAATGATATCCCAGCTGATCGGCGAGGATTGCCTGCTCCCGAATTTCCAAAACGAATTGAGAGGCTGTTCGCGGGTTGTCCGGGTAGTGATTGTCTGAAAGCGTGAAATAGCCGAACTTCAAAATTATTCCCCCTGCAGTTACGCGAGTACCGTTCTAGTTAAGACACACACAAATGAAAAGGGCGGCACCAAAGCCGCCCTATGATATTTAAGTTTCCGTCCTTACGCCAAAGAGTAGGGAACCTGTTCGGGTCCCTTGATCATCACGCGACTGCCATCTTCTAGATAACGATACTGTTCGAAGGTACCCGACCTTTTAGATCGGACGATCACGGCGATGGATTTTTCGTCACCGGCATATTCCGAATGAATTAGCCAGGGCTTGACGACATCGACTTGCCCCGGCCCGCAATATTCTGAATGGCTTTCACTGGTTTTAATCTTACCGTCCGATTGTTCTTCAGCGTCAAAATGAACAATCCGTTCTTCGCCGGAAAGAACACCATAAATTGTCCAGGCGGAACCATGGTCATGAACCATTGCGGAACCGCCAGGATTTTTGATCAGCGCATTAATGACAAAGCCGTAATCAGGATCTTCATAGAAAAGTAAATTCTGAACGCGATCTGTCTTCGGATTAAAACCCGTAACCGGCCAATCTTTTGCATGTTCCTTGACGTCTGGATCGGCAATGAGCTCTGTCAGAAGTTCGCGGCAAATCTCCCAGCGCTCTGGCTCGGGGATGCCATCGGCGAATACCTTGCGCATATCCTCTATGAACTTTTCAACAGCGGGTAACATTGGACGTGTCATTCCGTCGGGCATTCACCCCTCCCTCGACCGGCCGATAAACCGGTTGCGGATTTCAATCATCTCCTTCGCCGCCGCGGCGTCGTAGTCGAGTTCGGCCATCTTTTCATTTTCCCAATGTCCATACTCATCAACGCCACGCACCAATGCAGCGAACGGCTTTTCTCCTTCAGCATACTTTGTCTGACGGCATTGGGTGGAACAGTAGTGTATCGACATTCCTATCCGGCGATCATCCGACAAATTTGGCTCTGAGGAGTGAACAGTCTTTTCGTGATGAATTGAAAACTGCCCGGGCTCCAGCGGCATAAAAGTCGCTTCTGACGCGTCCACGTCTTTGGTTGTCTGGCCGCGCGACAAAATATTATCTGCAGTCGGCGTATTCTCAAACTCGGTTTCTTCTAAATGCGACCCTGGAATACACTTGATGCAACCGGTTGTCGGATTCGCAGGTGTAAACGCCACCCACAGCGTCAACGAATTCGCAGGTTCAACGCCATAGTAATAAGTATCCGCGTGCCACGAGACAAACTTTCCACCGCCCGGATCTTTCACAAACATGCTGGAACCCCAGCACAAGATATTTGGCCCGATCAAATCTTCGACGGCGTCAAGAATTCTTTCATTGAGAACGACCTCGGACAACGTTCTGTAGGGAAGATGCGCCTTCAGGGTCAGGGCATCCTGCGCGTGATGGCCGGTCTCCTCTTCAAAATGCTCTACACACTTGCGGCATTCTGCGGCATGCTCCGCGGAAATTCCGTTCATCGGCGAAATAAATCCGTTTCGGTTGAAACTCTCCACCTGCTCCTCTGTCAGATGTTTTGTCATATATTTGAACGTTCCTTTCAGACGGAAGTTTCACTATATTGCACCGATTGGGACGAGAAATTCAAGTTCGCCATTGTCAATTCCAGCAAGCCCTCCTACCTTCGCCAAAATCGATTTCAGGGATAGGCGGGGATCAAAAATGACGGATCAACAACTCGACGGAAAAATTGTAGTGGTTACCGGCGCTGCCGGTGGCCTCGGCAAAGCTATGGTTGAAGCGCTTGTTGCCAAGGGTGCAAAGGTCGCGGCGGTCGATGTCGTTGCACCTCGTCTGGAAACACTCACCGACATTGAAGGCCCGGGAGAGGTGATGCCGTTGGCCGCAGATTTGCGTGACCCTGCTGCCTGCTCTGCTATCGCCACGCGTACGATCGATGCACTCGGTGGACTGCACGGCGTAGTGAATAATGCCGGCGTCGGTCTCTCGACTATCCGTGAAAACTATTATGTCGATAACATTAAATTCTGGGACGTCCCGGAAGAACGCTGGCAGGCGATCTTCGAGGTCAACGCACGAGCGCCCTTTCTAATTTCCAAAGGCGCAATGCCTCATCTCCTGGAACAAGGTTGGGGCAGGATCGTCAACGTGACGACAAGTATGGACACAATGATCCGCCGCGGTTGGACCCCTTACGGCCCCTCAAAAGGGGCACTTGAGGCGCAATCGGCCTGTTGGTCAAAAGACTGCGAAGGTTCGGGCGTAACGGTCAACGTTCTCGTTCCGGGCGGACCGGCGAACACAGGTATGGTTCCAGCCGCCTCGTCTCCAGACCGCGATGCCATGGTTCAGCCGGAAGTCATGAAAGCGCCCATTTGCTGGCTAATGTCGGATGATTCTGACGGTTTTAATGGCAATCGACTAACGGGAACGGGCTGGGATAAAGGCCTTCCTGGGCATGCGGCCGCCGACAAAGCAGCAGCGCCGGCGGCGTGGCCAGGTGCCGGACAGCAAAGCGTGTGGCCTGATTTAAAACCAAACTAATTTAAAGCGGGTATACGATCGAATCCGGTATTCGGTGCGTATCATAAACCACGCGCTTTTCTTTAAATTTCAGCACGCCATCCAGCTCGACAATTATGTCATTATACTGCGCTGCCATGAGAAGCATCGTGTCGCCATCCGGCGAGGTTTGATAGATTACAACGTTGCAACGCGACCGGTATCCTTCACCGGTTTCATCAACAATCATTGGGCCGAGAACGTGGCGAATGATGCGGGGTGCAAAAACAGCCGCGTGTTGCGTTGCCGTCGCCCGGTCAATGAGCATCCCCACAGATTCGAACCGCATCACGCCAAGTTCCATTCCGCGACTGTGGTTGTCGCGTGAGACAACGGTATAAAGGCACTTCTCCGTAAAGAATTGCGGCCAATTATCCAGCGGGCCGTCATCAATAGATGAAATATAGTCGAGTTGCAGACGCTCAATCCGGCGCAATATAGACTCATCGGTAACCGGCTGAGCCGCTTCAGTCTGGTCCATTAAGTGATAGCCTTGCCGTGACCCATAACGTCGCGATAGCGCATGTAAAATCCGCGGATGAGGGATTCGGTAACGAGATGATCATTGGATTCGCAGTCTTTACCGCCGATTTCAAGAACCGCGACCTCGTCTTCAGGTGACCCCGCCAAACCAAGCTGACTGAATTCAAGCGCCTCAGCATCATCAAGTGTTACATACCCGGCCGACCCCATGAGGTTTGCCTGTCTCAAGCGCCGGTCATTCATCGCGTCGTCATCGTCCTCAAATCCGAAAAACGTCCAGACGAGTTCATGACTTCCCGGCCCCTTGGGAAGAACATGCCGTGTGGCCAAGGTATTGCATTGAGCCTGAATAATTAAAGACGGGAACAAAGTTTGAATGGAGAGCGATATTCTATCTCCAAATTCCAAAAGCGGCTGGATCAGGTCATGGTCTGTCAGGGTGAAATCCGGTGCTGCAATGCGGACACCGCCAGTATCTTCATTGCCTTCTTCGGAATCCTTGATTGTCATCAAAACCGAGTGACCTTTGTTATCGTCGACCAGGCATTTAGACTCCTGATCGAGCCTGAACAAACCAAACGAGATCAAAAACAGATGTAGAATTCCGGCATGATACGGATCCTTCAAATTCTCCATTTGAAGTTTCCAGTTGCAGTCGATTATCTGCCTCTCATACCCGACCACCCGTAAGCCGCGTCCGTCGAAAATGCGGGTGAAATATTGCATCATGTCGGGGCCAAGATATTCCTCAAGCGGCACGACATCGTGATCGAAACTGGCAAAGACAACACCGTTCAATATTTCGACCTTTAAATTCGTAAGGCCGCGCGTCTTCATATCAAAATCCGAATTTAAGCCGCCTTTGCCTTTGATTCCCCGCTTAAATGGCATACCCGTAAGTTCGCCATCAAGGGTATAGGTCCACTGATGGTAGGGACACATCAGGGCAGCGCCGGTATTTCCGAAAAGCCCCTGGCATAACTGGGCTCCTCGATGGGCACATCGGTTTTCAACAACGGAAATCGATCCGTCATTCTTGCGGATCATGAGGATTTCGCGTTCACCTATAAAATTGCGACGATAATCGCCGGATTCCGGCACCTCGCATTCAAGACCGACATAGTTCCAAGACGAACCATAGAAAATATGTTCAAGTTCTTCCGCATAAATTTCCGGGTTCTGATAAATCTGGTACGGCACACGCGTCGTGCCCGCGTCTGACCAAATATCCTTTTTGTCTAAAGGTGTTTGTATGCCGTCCATTACATAGGTCCTACAAATCGCGACTGTGCAGAACCTACCGTGACGGGGGACAGGCTTCAAGATGATAAGTGCGCTGGACGAAGCTTGTAGCCGATGAAACAATCGTTCTGTAACAAATGGTGGAATACAATGGCACTCAATCGTGTTCAGCCTGGCGCCTGGAACAGCAAGGCTGTTATCCATGGAGACACAATCTATATGTCCGGAATCGTTGCGGACGACAAATCCGCCGATATGAAAGGGCAAACGGAACAGGTTCTGCAAAAAATCGATGCTGTACTGGCAGAATCAGGGTCAGACAAATCCAAGATTGTCAGCTCTGTCGTTTATCTTGCTGATATGGATCAAAAGGACGAAATGAACGAGGCTTGGATGGCTTGGATGGACCCTGCCAGCCCGCCGGCACGCGCTGCGGTTGGCGTTACACTCACTCCGGGAACACTCGTCGAAATTATGTGTGTTGCGGCGAAATAGGTTTTCTCAACTAAGATTCATAGGTCCCTTGATAAATTTTAGATCAGCGATTTCTTGGCGGAGATCGCACCATTTGCCGTCAAACTCAATTCCGGCAATGGCGCCAGTCGATAATCCGCCACCTGCACTGAGGTAAGGCGCGAGCCCTGCCAGGTCTGCGACCAGGTTCTCAAGACCTGGATTATGCCCAACCATCATTAGGCATTCGGCATCTGAGGTATCAGCCTGCAACGCATTCAAAAGCAAGCCTGAACGGGCTAAATAGAGATCTTTACTAAGGACCACGCAGCTGTCTGGAATTTCCATGATGTCCGCAGCCCGACAAGCCGTTGCCGCTGCTCTTTCTGCGGAAGAGCTGAGGATCAAATCAGGCATATTTCCGATGCTTTTTAGCCATTTTGCAACGGTTTCTATCTGAGAAATTCCCATTGCGGTCAATTCCCGATCAAAGTCGTCTTTATCGGCTCCGACCTCTGCATTGCCATGGCGCAATACCAAAAGCTGTCGTTTCATTCCGCCTCCCCAAGCGCATCTGCATAGGTTTTACCGTAAGAACGTCATTGTCGCCAACGCATCGATAATTGTTGACGATACTCCAACGCTCAACGAACATTTAGTCGGTGTACAGAAAACCCTATGGGTCAGGAGGTTCCTATGGGCAAACTACGTCACATTGCACTCTCTGTAGAAAATCCCGAAGCCAGCTGCGAGTTTTTTAAGAAGGCTTTCGACATGGAGGAAATCGGCCATTCAAGAACCGGTACAAAATATTTAACGGATGGCACCGTCAATATTGCACTGCTAAATCGCAAGGGAAAACCGCTTGGATATGAAGGTGACGAGCCGTTCTTCGGTATCGATCATTTTGGAATTTGGGTTGATGATGTCGAAAAAGCGTGCGAACAGGTCGAGGCAGCCGGAGCAGAACACATAATGGGAAACAAATCCGGTGATCCCAATAGTTTCTATGAAATTAAATACCGAATGCCCTCAGGTGAAATATTTGATATCACCGCGGGAGGATGGCGCGGCGCAGTCAAAGACGTCAAACCGGCCAAAGACTGAGCAAGGGAACCGATATGCCTATAGAGCTGCCGAAAGAGATAGAAGACCGAATCGCAATGATGAGCGATGAAGAACTAGCCTTTCGCGGCTGGACGAAGGAAGGCATGCGGATGCGCTACCAGCAAAGGCTCGAGGACGACATAAATTCACCACAAGTGGGCGAGCAAGCACCAGATTTTCGGCTTGAAAGACTCAGCGCTGAAGGTAAGCGTATAGGAGAATATTTGACGCTGAGCTCGTTACGCGGCAAACCGGTTGGATTGATATTTGGGTCCTATACCTGACCACCCTTTCGTCGTGAGGCCGTGCGTCTCGACAACATTGCAAAAGAGTTTGGCGACCGAGTTCATTTTTTGTGCGTTTATATTAAAGAAGCGCATCCGACTGATGGCTCACAATCGCCACCAAATATCGATGACAAAATTCTTTATGCCCAGCCGACGACAGAAGACGAGCGCGCGGAGGTTGCCGCAGCGTGCATGTTACGCTTCAACTTTTCTTTTCCGATGGTTCTTGACAATATGACTAACGAGGTTGAAGGAAATTATAAGGCCATGCCTGAACGTCTCTATATGATTGACGCCGACGGCCGGGTAACATGGAAATGCGGTTTGGGACCACATCTTTTTGACCCCGACGGGTTTGAAGAGGCTGTAAGGAAATTGGCGATTTAGCGGAGTCAGAAGAAGTATGACCTCTGAGAGACTTTCACAAAACTGGCTGGATGACGGATTTGTTGCAGTCCGCGGCGCCTTTTCGGAAGACATGATGGAACTGTTGCGTGTTGGAACCGAGAAAGCAATGTCGGAGCCAAGCGAGACATCCAAGGAATATGCCGAAGAAGGTAAAGGACGGTTTTTTACCGATCACCACATGCATCGCCGTATACCGGAGTTCAAAAAGTTTCTTGATGACTCGACGGTTAAAGATCTTGGTGGACATCTCATGCGGAGTAAAAAGCTCAACCTTTTCGATGAACACCTTCTCGTCAAAGAACCCGGCACAGAGAATCCAAGCTATTGGCACCAAGATCTGCCCTACTACGAAATTGCCGGAACCCAGATCATTTCAATGTGGATACCGATGGACCCGACAAGCCCGGAATCCGGGTCAATCAGCTTTGTCCGGGGGTCACATCGATGGGGCAAGGTATTTCAGCCAATTCGCATCGGCCTTGGCGATCTGGTGGAGGAGGCCGAGACATTTGACGGTCCGGCCCCCGATATTGAAGCAGAGCCGGAAAAATACGATATCGTCACCTTCGATGATTTGGAGCCCGGCGATTGTCTAGCATTTCAGGCAGCGGTCTTGCATTACGCATCACCCAACGTGTCCACGGGAACGCGTCGACGCGCAGTCTCAATCCGGTTTGCTGGTGATGACGTAACCTGGCAGCCGAGGCCCTATATTCCCTCCGTCACCGATAGCCCAGATCTGGTGGCCGGTGGTCCGCTGGATAGCGATCAATACCCGGTCGTCTGGACCGAAGCGTAACACCTCACGCCACTTCACAAGATCGTCATCGGAAGCCTGACGCTATAGCGGCACGTTTTTTGCCTACCTATGTCATTTGGACAACACCAACCAAGGGGCAAGGTTATGGCTGATGAAATCGAACCGGTAAAAGTAACGCTATTTCGCTGGGCAGGTGCTTGGGGACCATTCAAAGTCAATATTCCCTGCGGTGAATGCTCGCTTACGCTCGATGTCATAAAGGACACTTTCGAAACAGAGCTCGAGGGCGTTCCTGTAGAACTGGACCTACGAGACTGGCTCACCGAATGGTGGAAACCGCTCATAAAGGGTGGTTGGCACGCGCCGATTGTTCTTGTAGACGGCAAGTTGGTTAGCCAGGGTGCCGCCCTCAATCGCGGCGTCCTCACCGAGGCCATCATCGATGCCTACGCCAGAAGGTCGGAAGTCAGCAGCAATGTTCTTTTTGGCAAAGCGACCTGCCCGCACTGCGTTCGGGCCAAGGAGTACCTGGACGAAGCGGGAATCAATTACGACTATTACGACGTCGTCCGTAATCCGCGCGCCTTGTATGAAATGCTCGCCCGGGTAAAACCAATCGTCGGTCCCAAGACACCAATAACGGTGCCACAGATATGGTTGGATGGACGTTATGTCGGCGGCGCCGACCAGCTCAGCACGTTACTTGAGCGTGAGATTGAACCTAATCCCGATCGCGGTCAGTGCTCCCTATCAGCAAAAGCCGCATAGGCTGGGAATCAAAAGAAAGCAAATAGCCGGGATTCGATGCTTTGACGCGGCGCGGCATTTTCCGGTGTGTTCGGCACCTCAATCGCAGTATGCGGCGTAAAGCGCGCGCGCCCATCACTTTCTGATTCATAGGACTTGATCAACATCGCCTCGTTACGCTGCATCAGCGGGAAGTAGTACCACTGGTGACTCGCATTATAGGTCAAACGATAGGTCTCTCCGACCCGTTCCGCCGCCCTGCGCTCGGTTGCAACCATGTCATCTAGGGGCACAGATCGTGCATCGCAAATTGCCAACGGGTTTCGTTCGATGGCACCAACAATTGAGCGCCAAACATTCACGATAGAAAAACGCCTTTCCAGGAGCGGTGCTGCTTTCTCCTCACCGAACCAGTCCTTCACACGGACCGGTCCCGACTTGACCGTATAGTCGTTGTGTGCGCGCAGAACTGGCTCGCGGACTTTCTTTGCGGAACGAACTTTCTCATCACCTGCACGCACCGTATGGTCGAAAACGAAGACGTCCTTTGCACCGAGTTCTTTTTTCAACAGCGCAACAAGCTCCGGATTGTAAATATTTTCAATCTGATCGTTGTCGTAAAAGTCGGTAACCTGCGTCTCTAGCGGAACAAGGGCAAAGCCTTCTCGATCCACTGACAGTTCCGCAGCAAGCGGCCGGGCGTCACGGACAATGACCGTTTTGTCTTCGTACTCACCAATATGTTGAGACTCGCCACCGCCGGGCGTCGACGGAATATTGACGGGTTTTTGACCTGTATCGACCACAAAGCTGACCGTCGCCTGTATCTGCTCAAGCGGCTGCTCTTGCTGTAGCTGTGCCATGAATTAATCCCTCTGAGAACTTATGGTTGTTATCCTAACCGTTGACGTAGCGTAACACTAAACGAGATCAAGACCTGTTGTATTTAGAAATTTACGCGGACTTCACCAAGCGGCCCAAAATCTGCAATACCCTCGCTGCCCGCCTCTATCGGTGCAAGACCAGTACAGGTCCCCAATGTCACAATTTGTCCTGCTGCCAGCGGACACCCCAAATCGATACAAAGATTTGCTAGCCAGGCAAGAGAGTTCAGCGGATCGCCGAGAACCTCTGCGCCGTCACCCTCTCCTTTCAATGAACCATCAATCGAGAGTGCGACACGATGAGATCGCAAATCATACTGACGCCAATCAGTGCTTGGCGTTCCGAGTACTAACCCTGCCACCGTGCCCGCTGCGATCAAGGTATTTTCACCCGCGGCCTTACGGTCACCAATCCGGGAATCAACAATTTCGACGGCAGGGATCACGGCCGCAACGGCATCTGCGACAGAACCGGAATCATAAGGCTCGTCTCCGCCTTTTAACCCTGCACCCAGCATGACGGCAAATTCACCTTCAAGTGCCGGATTGGCAAACCTTCCCTGCTGGACATCAAGAGGACTCACCGCCAGAGCAGCACTCGGCAGGCGGCCAGCGAAAGGCTGGTTGATGCCGAGCATCGATTGAGTAGTGTGATTTGTCGCCGCAACTTTCCAGCCGACCTGGAAGGTACCGTCCACTCTCAGAACGGCGTCCTGAACTTGATATCCTTCTGTTCGGGTCGATGGTCTGCACGATTCTGGGAGCTGGTCGATCTTGCTGCCCTCATCGCGGCATTGCAGCAGTATCTCAGCGGCCTGTTCAGCGGCTTCGGGTGTCATAGCGGGGGTTTCCTGTTGTAAAAATACGCAGTCCCGAAAACCTAGTGCGAAAACCAGACAAGCGGCAAGTAACAGCGAACAACGAAACGAATTATTCTTGCTTTTCGTCGAGTGTGGTATAGAACCGCTGCCCGCAGCATACGGAGCCGGTTTAGCTCAGTTGGTAGAGCACCTGATTTGTAATCAGGGGGTCGGAGGTTCAAGTCCTCTAGCCGGCACCATTTTCTTAGTGTTCCAAGTTTTTCGGGCCAAGACAATGTAATTTCGGCTATATTTATGCGCGATCAAATCACCATATGGATCGATCCAGACTTTAGAGAGTTCCATAACGTTGCGCGTAGCACAGTTGAACAGTTGGTCGAAATTGCGGGATGGAAAACAAGTTTTGTCAGCGAAGTGGAAGCAGCTGACTTCGTCTACCTCAGTAAACCAGACCCGCATTCGTTCCTAAAATCCGCAGGTAGGGACGGCTGGAAAAACCGCTCCAATTGTAGACCCAAATTAATCGACAGGACGCATATACCATCAAATGCGATTATTCCGGATACTAGCGAAGTCGATATCGTTTTAGCCGCCAACACACTATTGTCGGGCTTTCCCGAGCGTTATCCGAATATCGCTCAATATGCTGGTCGAAAAATAGAAGATCATGGAGTACCGGGACCGGATATCAGTGAGTGGAATCTGCTAGATATCCCTTTGGTCAACGAATTTGCTGAAAACATCAAAAATTTGGTTGAACAAAATACTTCTGTAATCCCCGCAAAACCTAGATGGCCAAAAGGCAAATGCTTTGCACTATGCGTTACTCACGATTGCGACAGAATTCAACGATTTCGAACGGCTAGTTTTTTCCGGGATGGCTACGTCGCAACATGTGCCCTAGATCCTAAATCTGCTGCATTAAATTTCGGAAAAGGAACTTTTGCATTTGCTTCGAAGTTAAAGAAAAGTGGACCCGACCCATACATTAACTCCTGGAAGAATTGGATTGCGTTTGAGAGGGAAAACGAAATTCGATCCACCAACTTTATCGCTTCTTGGAACAAATATAGTGCCAACGCAAGCCAACTTGACGTCCCCTACCGGATCAATGACCCCGATCTAAAGAATGCTGTATTGGAACTCGTCAATCAGGGATCTGAGATTGGCCTTCATAACAGCGTAAATGCATGGTCTGAAGATCGATATGACGCTGAATGTGATTTACTCGAACGCATGTTGGGTCTTTATCCAAGTGTTTATCGAGGACATTGCTGGTCATTGGATAGTACAAATCCCGAACGCACAATGCGGAGGGTTGCAGCCACTACCAATATGACAATGTCGTCATGTCTCGGAATGAATTTGATTCATGGGTATCGCCGAGGTTTGAATTATCCTTATCGGCCCTTTGATTTCGAAAGCGGTGATTATTGTAATAGCTGGGAAGTCCCCCCGGTCATGATGGATCAGTCCCTGTTTTTAAGTGGAAATACAAATGAAGAAAGGGTCGGAGCTTTCCGCAAGCGTGTAAATGAAGTCCGACATGCAAAGGGTTGTTTCGTGTTGGACTGGCACACAGACAGCCTGTGGCAAGGGTTCATGGCCGGAATGACAAAATTCGTAATGAAAGAAATCAGCGAAATTGCAGCCGATACCAACTGTTGGACCGCTAGCGTCGGCGAACTTGTCAAATGGTGCCGAGAGGAAAGATGGCAAACGTAACGGATCGGTCGACTGCCCCCAGTTTCGTCCTCCTTACGTCGGGAGGAATAGATGGGCGACGCGTTGCCAGCATCTTGCATCGTTCCGGTATCCTCTACGACCTCGTTTTGATTGCGCATCCTCGACGCAAGAAAGGACGAAGATCGTTCCTGAGCTATCTACCGATTTGGATTCGGGATCATCTGGCGGGCTTTTATCTATTGAGACGTCTCCGTCAGAGAAAATTCCCTTCGTATCCCGTGAGGGGAAAGTTCTGTGGGCGAGTGAATAGCCGTCGGCTAAAAAATTATCTTTCCGATCTAGCTCCCGACTACATAATTATGATGGGCGGCGGTATTTTGGATGACGAAACGATCCAAATGGCAACCCAAGGTGTGTTGAATGTTCACCCGGCGCTCTTGCCTTGGGTACGGGGCGTCGGTGTACTTTTGCATTCGGTCGCAAGACAAATTCCGTTGGGGGCGACGGGGCATTTTATCGACCCCGGTATCGATACCGGGGCCATCATAGCACGGTATAAACTCCCCGTTTTAGCAGACGAACAGTTAGGTCAAATAAAAAAGAAATCACAACGCCTTTGTTGCGCAATCATGATTGATTTGGTTAGGCAGGCACATGAAGGGTTTATACTAAAAGGCGAGCCACAGACCGAGAAACATGATCTTTGCACGACGATGCCAACCGAGGATAAACAGCGAATTACCGAATGCATCAAAAATGGTGAAGCAGCCCGTCTATATACCGCTGATTTCAAAGGTGGAACTGAGAAGATCGAAGACGGAACGACTCTACTCGAACAATATGCCAACTTTTTGGACGACGAGACTTCGGTTTAACAACTAATCTGCTGTGAAAAGGATTGATAACTTACCCATGCTTCTTCTCTCGAAATGTCCGAGGCCCGGTCGATAACTCTTTTTGTCGAGGAACTGACTCCTACCCTGCTATCAGCATTCGGAGCCAGCTTAGTTCAGTTCGTAGAGCACCTGATTTGTAATCAGGGGGTCGGAGGTTCAAGTCCTCTAGCCGGCACCATTTTCGAAACCGTCGCTGAAAGCGGCGAAAGTTCGAAAAACCCCCCGGACGGTTCCAAATTAATGCGTGCCAGCTTGAAATTAGTTTAAGCGGGCGCAAAACTGTTTTCATAGAAAAGATCGTGCCACTATGGCGCTCGTTGACAAAATTTTTAGGGTGGTCGGTATGGCGGACGCAGTTACTTCGATAAAGACGTATTACGGTTCGAACGATATCGTCGGCAGGATTCTGAGCGCCCTGAAGGATGCGGGGCACGACGTTGAAAACTTGACGGCAGAGACGCTCAATCTGGCGGACCAGATACATGGCGGCGGTCTCAATTCGACAATCACACTCGCGGAACTCGCCGGTGTATCGAAGGGGTCACATGTGCTGGATGCCGGGTGCGGCGTTGGATGCGGGGCGCGTTATCTGGCTCACCACTTCAATTGCCAGGTGGAGGCCGTAGACCTGACGCCGGAATTTGTCGAGGCCGCGGCGCAACTCAATACGCTGTGTGGTCTGCAGGATGCTATTACCGTCAGTCAGGGAAGCGTTACGGATTTACGTTTTGAAGATGGTTGCTTTGATTTGGTGTGGTCCCAGAACGTCACCATGAACGTCGAAGACAAGACAAGCATGTTTTCGGAAGTCTTTCGTGTCCTGAAGCCCGGCGGTCGATTTACGTTCAGCCATGCCGCTAACGGTCCGAATGGTGAGCCGTACTATCCGTTAGGATGGGCCGCGGATCCGTCTTTCAGCTTCATGGAAACGCCTGAAATTATTCTCGAACTGCTTGATACCGCTGGGTTCAAGATTGTCGAGAACCAGACCGAAGGTCGTACGCCGGGAAGCAGCCGGGGGCGTTCGAGTAGTGAAATGGACGGCGTGGCGATCATTATGGGCGCCGATTCAGCCCTGCGCCGGGCAAATGGTGTGCGCTCGGGCGAGGAAGGCCGGATCGTCGGTATGATGGTGGTCGCGGAGCGTCCTCAATAGTCACGGAAGATTTTAGGCTCGTAGGCTAACGCGTTTTCGAGACTCCTTAGTCGACACCATTCTCAACGACAATGCCTTGGGTTACCCCTTATTTCTTCTCTCAAAGTGGCCAAGGCCGGGACGATAGCTCTTCTCGTCGAGGAACTGGCTCATCCCCTGCCCTCGGCTGTCTTCTTTGTCGATGTATTTAAGGGCGTCGCTCTTGGCGTTGAGATAATCGGCAGCTTCGGGTTCATTCATATAGCGAACCGAACGGATGGCTTCCTTGGTGTATTTCACCGCTGCTGGACTCTTTTGCTGCATGAGGCGTGCAAGCTTCATCACTTCCGATTTCAGCTTGCCGGCAGGCACCGATTTATTGACGAGACCGATTTCCATCGCGCGCTTGCCCTTAAAAGGTTCGCCCGTCGTCGCGTAATAAATCGCATCACGCATATTCATAACCTGGCCGACATTCCAGCTCACAATCCCGCCTGGAATAATCCCCCAGTTCACTTCCGACAAACCAAACACGGCACTGTTTGAGGCGATCGCAAAATCGCAGGCACAGACCTGCGTAAAGGCGCCGCCAAAGCAAAAACCGTTGACCATGGCGATTGTCGGTTTCGGGAACTTGGAGAGTTTTTGCCAACGCCAGTCATTTGAAGCCCGACGTGCTTTTGCCCGTGCTGCGGGATCGTCTGCTGTGCCCCGGAAGTAGAGACGGATATCCTGGCCGGCGCAAAACGCTTTGCCTGCGCCGGTCAGCACGAGAACGTCGGTGTACGGATCAATTGAAAGGTGATCGATGGCATCGTTCATATCAAGGTGAAGTTGCGGGCTCATTGCGTTCCGCTTCTCCGGCCGATTCATGATCAAAAAGGTAATACCCTTGTCGCGCTCAATTTTGACGGTTTCAAAAACAGGGTCTTTGATATTGGGCGCCGCCTTTCGGCGCGCTGTTTTCTTTACTGCCCTTTTCGCCGATTTCTTCGCCGCTTTTCTGGCCGCCATGATGTCATCTCCCAAATACAGAAATTAAATTCGAGCGATTGTCGACAATTTCATCGGCGGAAACAATGCGACGCAATAAAATTGTTATCGGAAAACCTGCTTCAGCCTGATCGTTGCCGACTTTTTGCCTGACTACTTCAACGACAACGCTCGGCGCAGGTCTGGTGCCGCGTTTTTGTTGAGCAGAAACCTCAGCAATCGCCGTTACCGCTATGCTGCAGGTTACAATCGCCAGAAAATATTTAGATTTTAGTTGCCACATTGACATACCCCGATTTTAAAAATCTGTTTGGTCTCGCAATACCGCAATACATACCTCACCGCAGGGTATACGTTCGGCGGTCCGCAAACCGATATTGAATAAACCGAAAGAGGCAACAACCTGAAAAGAGGATTGCACCTGTAACTCATAGATGAATATACCGTTGGCTACTTGATTTTTTATGTCAACCGAATTCATGGTTTCCGGGCCGATTGCCGATCCTAAAACATAAGATAAACTGGCTTTCGATCACTTCTTCGGAGCGCGCACCATGACCCGCTACTCGATTAGCCAGCCTGTCACACAGGTTGAAGCACCCCGCCTCCTCAAAGGCGAAGGCCGTTATACAGACGATGTAAAACTGCCGTTTGAATGTCATGCGGTGTTTCTGCGCTCCCCGCATGCGCATGCGAAGATTGTTTCTATCGATACCAAAGACGCCAAACAGCGACCAGGAGTCATCGACGTTCTAACGGGTGAAGACGTCGCGGACGACAACATCGGTTATGTCGCGGGAAATGCACCCCCAAAACGCAGCGATGGCCGACCGGGCTTCCGCCCGCCACGCGAGCCTATAACCCGAGACAGGGTGATGCATGTCGGCCAGCTGGTCGCGATGGTAATTGCGGAAACGATTAACCAGGCCAAGGATGCCGCCGAAGCCATCGATATCGAATATGAGATTCTGCAACCACAAATCGATCCTGTTTTGAGCAGCCAACCAGATGCGGACCAGTTTTGGGATGGCTGTGAAAACAATGAATCCTTTATCTCCGAAAGAGGGGATGCAAAGGCTACGGAGGTTGCTCTCAACGCTGCCCCTCATGTCGTCAAGGACACAATGAATGTGACGCGTGTAACTGCCAATACAATGGAACCACGTGCCGTCGTCGCAAGTTACGACCCCGGACAGGACCATTATACCGTCTATGCGTGCCAGCAGCGTCCGTTCGTATGGCGAAACATGATGACCAAGAAGATGTTCGACATCGAAGAAAATCAGATGACGGTAATTGCGGGAGATGTCGGAGGGTCTTTCGGCATGAAAGGTGGACTTTATCCCGAAGTACCACTCACCGCATGGGCGGCAAGACGTGTCGGCCGTCCGGTCAAGTGGGTGTGTGAACGCAGTGAAGGTCACGTCGCGGACGATCAGGCGCGTGATGTCCTCTTCGACGCAGAGCTTGGATTCGATGACGACGGCAAGTTTCTCGCCTATCGTGCGCGAGCGCATGCAAATGTCGGGGCCTTTCTATCGATGAACGGTTTTGGTACCCCCAATGGCGCGGCGAGCTATCTCTGCAGCACCTACGACATGCCGACCGTGCACGGATATTCCACAGCAACGCTAACCAATACCGTTCCGATGGCGAATTATCGTGGACCGTCCGGGACCCCCGGCAGTTATGTCCAGGAACGCCTGATCGACCTCGCGGCCAAAGAACTTGATCTCGACCCCTCTGAAATCAGGCGCCGGAATTACATCCCTGCAGATGCGATGCCCGCAAAACTTCCCAATGGTGACACCTACGATTGTGGTGAGTTCGAAGTCGTTATGGATAAATGCCTTGAGCTGGCAGAGTATGACACAATCGCTGAACGCCGTGCTGAATCCCAAAGGCGGGGAAAGCTCTACGGTGTCGGCGTTTCTTCAAGTGTGGACCCGTCAGGCAGTCCGGCCCCTGAAGCTGCTCAACTTCGTTTTGACCCGGGCGGCACAGTGACCGTCATGACGGCGTCAACCGCTGGCGGCCAGAGCCACGCCACGATTTACACACAAATTGTTTCTGAGACCTTGGGCATTGATGCCGAGAAAATTCGAGTTGTCGAGGGCGATACCAGCAAGCACAGCTTTGGGTCCGGTACAGGTGCAGCGCGAACCGCAACGATCTGCGGAAGTGTAGTCCTTATGGCCGCCGAAAAGACCCGCGAGAAAGCTCGAAAGATTGCCGCACATATGATGGAAGCAGCCGACGACGATATCGAATTCGACTGTGGGGAATTCAAAGTTGCCGGCACTGACCGCAGCGTTACGCTCGCCGATGTCGTCGATGTCGCGTTTGAACCCAAGAAAGTACCGCCGGGAATGGAGTTCGGTTTGTATGAAACAGCGAGTTGGTCACCGGAGACAACCAACATCCCGAACACCTATCACGTCTGTGAAATCGAGATCGATCCGGACACCGGGACCAGTCAGCTTGTCCGATATTCAGCAGTGCATGATGTCGGCGTCGAATTAAACCCGATTTTGGTCGACGGACAGGTGGTCGGCGGAATAGCCCAGGGAGTCGGCCAGGCATTGATGGAAGAAATGATTTATGACACCGACGGTCAGGTGATTACCGGTTCCTTCATGGACTACTGCATGCCACGCGCGTCAGATTTCTGCGAATTCAAACTGGATCGGCACCCGGTCCCGACCGCAACCAATCCACTTGGCGTAAAAGGCGCAGGTGAAGGTGGTACGGTTGGCGCGCTCGCGGCCGTGATGAATGCGATAAACGATGCACTTGAGCCCCTTGGTGTGCGAAACCTGGGCATGCCTGCGACGCCTGAACGGGTCTGGAAAGCTATTCAGGAAGTAAGTTGATTAGGCCCGGACAAGTTTCCCAGGCAGTACTGTCCGCAGGCGGTAGATTAAATACAATACCAGAATGACATTTGCGGCATTAAAGGCCGCACCGATAAGATAGGGCGTTGTGTAAGCACCGGTGACATCGAATAAATACCCACCGAGCCACCCTCCAAAACCCATTGCTACGGCGCCAACAAAGAAAACAACGCCTGTATGTTTGCCGATCTCCATGATTGGCATATGGTCGCGGATCGCAACGGCGTAGACAGGAAACAGGCCGCCATAGCCGAGGCCAAATAAGGCCGCAACGACATAGAGCGCCCAAAGTTCATGCGTCACTGTGAATACCGTCAGCATTACCGCCTGCGCACTTGAAAAAATAAGCAACGCGCGCATTCCACCCCACCGATCCGCCAAGACCCCGAGTAACAAAGCGCGGCTAAGAAAAGCGCATAAAAGCATTACTGCCTGTACCTCCACGGCACTTTGAATTGGGTGGCCGCGATCAGTTACGAATGAAACAAGATGTCCCAGAGGTAATGCCATAGCGACACAACAACCGAAAATCGCAAAACATAACCCGATCTGTAATCGACCATGTGTGATTGGCAATGGCGGTTCTTCTCTTTTTGAACCGTCAGCGTTCACAGCTCGGGGAGCAGATTTGGGCGGGGGCGGCTTGTGATAAACGATTAGACAAAGCGGAAACATCACACAGAGCGAAAATACGCCATACCAAAAGAACATATCGCGCCAGCCAATTTCGGTCATCACGTATCCAAATACCGGCAACCAAACGATACCAGCAAGAGCCTGCCCGCTTGAGACAATCCCAACCGCCCGACCACGGTGTTCAGAATACCATCGCCCAATATTAGCGAGTGCCGGAGCCGCCAACGCCCCCTGCCCCGAAAGGCCAAACATAACGACATAAATTGTATAGAGCTGCCAGGCTTCACTTATGCCCGAAACCAGCATGCCACCCGCGCTTACCATCACAGAAGCCAACAACGCCGGCGCTCCGAAGCCAACTCTGTCCACGATGCGGCCCATGATCAGACCACCAAATCCTGAACCTACAAATTGTAGGGCAAATGCCAGTGACGGTACTTCGCGGGGCCAGCCGAACTCGGTCGCCATTTCTTTCAGGGCAACGACAATCATGAACATGCCACCACCGGTTACAAACAGCATTGATACGGAACCAATAAGAACAAGTGTGCGGCGGTGCGGGAATTGAGGGTCTATTTCAGACATTCTGCACAATTTAAGAAGAGTCGAATTCGGCAGCAGGCAGTGTGCCCTGTTCAGCCGAGTCAAACCAGAGAGTAACGCAAATTGGTTTGTGCTCTTGACCGGCTAATAAGGACACGCGACAAACACTGCAACAGAAACAAATGCAAAGGGAGGCTAATATGCCTATCGGACCGGACGAAAATACGCCAAGCCGCAATCGCCTGGAAGGCAAAGTCGCTATCGTCACAGGCGCTGGCTCTATCGGTGAAGGTTGGGGTAACGGCAAAGCAGCCGCCTATGTATACGGCAAAGAAGGCGCCAAGACATTTTGCGTCGATTTTCGCATCGAAGCAGCCGAAGAAACCGTCAAAATAATTGAAGATGCCGGTGGTGAGGCGATGGCCTTCTCGGCAGATGTGACTGACGAAGATGCGGTTCAGGCGATGGTCGATGCCTGCATGGAAGCCTGGGGCCGGGTCGATATTCTTCATAACAATGTCGGTGGCCAAGGGGTGGGACGAAGCCTCGATACGATTACGGTCCCTGACTGGGAAGACACCTTTGCCCGCAACGTTACATCGGCGATGCTGACCTGTAGGGCGGTGGTTCCTATTATGGAGAAACAGGGTGACGGTTCTATTATCAATATTTCGTCCATTGCGGGATTACGTCATCTAAATGCCAATACGGCGGTTTATTCCTCCACCAAGGGGGCGATGATCGAATTCACGAAGAATATCGCAATTCAGCATGCTCGCTCCGGCATTCGGGCCAACTGCATCTGCCCGGGTTATATCGACACACCTTTCATTCGGCGGCTGGTCAACGGCAAACCTTCATACACCTACAAAGGATATACGTCGGCGGAAGAATATGCCGCGGCGCGTAACGAAATAATTCCGTCTGGACGTATGGGAACCGGATTTGACGTCGCCTATGCTGCTCTGTTTCTCGCGTCAGACGAGTCGACCCATGTAACGGGCACACATTTCCCTGTCGATGGCGGTGTCACACAAACCTGTCCGGGCGTTTAACAAATACTGAGAATCAATAAAGGGCCGGCAAAACCGGCCCTTTATTTTGTGCTTCAAATGCTGATTAAGCAGCTACCTCGTAGCGGTCGCGTTTAACACCTGCAAGATCCTGTCCCTCGACGCGGATAAGACGGGTATCGTCTTCTCGGCTCGGAGAATGCAGATCGCCTTCGTGATAGACATAAGCATCACCGGGCTTCAACGAGTAATCGCGAACTTTCTTAACCTTGCCTGGATTGCCATCAGCGGGTTTCTCGATGCATTCCCAGTCTGTCATCATCGTTTCGCCCACTGCTTGTCCATATATTGCCCAGCTCGGACCGTGATCATGCGGATTGCTGCCCTTCGCACCATTGTATGAGTGCGCCAGTATGCAAAAATCGAAATCAGGGTCCTGGTATAGGACGTGCCGTTCTCCCTGCCCCGGATTTTCAAAATGTTCAGCAACAAAATCAGCATCCGCACAAGCCTTGGCGATGAAATCACGAACCTTTTCGCGTCCGGCCTTGCCGGAGTCTTCTGCCATCGCAGCATGACAATCGGTCGATAGTTGTTCGAGCGTATAAGCCATAGTGTTTTCCTCCTCTAAAACGGATTGAGACAATTATGCCATGCACTTCAATTAGGGGAAGCTATATTTATCGCGCCAATTAGATCAGCCGCGCTACTTACTGAAAACTTTCTTGAGCAGTTCAGTTGTTCGCTTAGCTGGATTTTCCCGAATAGCAGCTTCCTCACGCCCCAAATATAGAAAAACACCCGCGATCGCTTTATCGAGGACGTAATCGGTCAAATTTGCTTTGGCGTCAGGCACAAACGGGATCGTTTTATATTGGCCAATCATTTTGTCATAAGCCGCAATCGCTCCGACCTCGGACAACTGACTGTTGACGATCGGTTTCATTTCACCTTTCAGCGGCACCGACATTTTGCTCTGAAAATATTTTGTCGCAGAGTCTTTGGGGCCGTTCAAAATTGCCTTGGCGTCATCGATGGTCATTTGGGCTATCGCATTTCCAAACAGCTTTGTCGCTTTTGGTACAGCAGCCTCCGCTGCCCGGTTCAATCGTAATTCCAGATCATCGGCCAAACCGCTCATGCCAAACTTAGCGAGCGTTGATTGAACGGTTTTTAAAGTTCCCGGTAGGGGAATATGAACGTCCGCCGCTTTATTAAAACCATCGGCACGACCCAGTGTGCTGACAACCCTCTCGCTTCCAACCCGCAAGGCATCTTTCAGCCCACCGGCAATTTCACCAACTGACAAAGCCGAGGCGCCTGAGGTCGATCCGCCCCCGAGCCCTTTCAAAAGATCGCGTCCACGATCCAAAAAACTTTGTGATTTCGCCGTAGAAACAGCGAGCATTGCCAATACAACAGTGCTGCCCAAACTGAACTTTATTCCGTATTTCATAACCGTTCCCTATCCGAAAACCGACACTCCCTTACCCCAGAGCACGTTCGCAAATCGAGCCGCCTAACGCAATGAATTTGACCGGTTATCCAGCCTCAGAAAGCAAACTTTCGAGAAGCGCATTAAATCGGTCGGGAAATTCCAGGTAGATCATATGTCCGATGTCGGGAATTGCTTCATAACGGATACCAGGCATCTCTTTCGCGATGTCCTCGACCATTTTTTGGGCTGCGGTGCGATCATGTTCACCGGAGACAATCATCGACGGAACTATAGGAGCACTCGTCCACTCGAAAATATTGGCATGCTTGAGGGACCGGAACTGTCTTAGATATCCTGCCTGAGGCATAGCGGCGGTTAGCTCTATCCCTTTGGCCAAAACGTCAGGAGCTGCGTCGGGTGCGCAGGAGTTTGGAACATGAATAGCGGCATAATCCGCCATCCCTAATTTTTCGACCTGTTCGACGCGATCTTTGATTTCTTTTTCACGATCTTCTGGCTTGTCTATGCCACCACCTACAACTGGTTGCGCCAGAGTGAGCGAGCGGACGCGATCGGGAAAAGCACGATGAAATGCGGTCACCATGATCCCGCCATAGGAATGGCCCACCAGATGTGCCTTCTCAATGCCAAGGGCGTCGAGAAAACCCGCCATCGCCATGGCGTAGTCCGCAACCGACGGCAAATCGGTATCAAAGTCGCTGGATTTACCGTAGCCCGGCGCATCCCAGCCAATAACACGATAACGATCAGAAAACTGATCGTACTGACTCTCCCAGTTCACCGAACCGCACCCCATACCATGCAAAAAGAACAGGGGTTCCCCCTCTCCTCGCTCTCGGTAGGAAATGCTGTATTCGCTGGTTTGGATTTCTTGAAGATCAGGAAGCGCCATGCGCGCTAGCCTCTAAGACCTAACGCCGAAAGCAGCTTTTGCCACCAACCGCCGCCGGATGCAGGAACGGGCTTGCCGCCAACCTGAGCGGTAAGCCTTTCAAAGAATTGTCCAACAACGATCTTCGCTGCCCCTTCAAGCATTCGCCCGCCAATTGCAGCGACTTTGCCACTGATTTCTACGCTGTATTTATATTGGACAAAGGTTCCGCCATCGCGTTCTTCCAACGTAACTCTGCCGGATCCAGCCGACGCACCAAGCGGACCTTCCAGCCCTCCTGAAACTGTGGCTGCTCTCGGCTCGTCGAGATCGGAAAGATTGACCGTGGAAACGAACCGGCCACGTACCGGACCGACGCCAAGCGATACTTCGGCGCGATAAGCATTTTCCCCGACAAGGTCAAGTTTGTGGCAGCCCGGAATAACCGCCGCCAGCGCCTCAGGGTCTAGAAGCGTATTCCAGACTTTCTGCGGATCGGCAGGAACGAAGGTGTCACCTTCACCGGTAAGCGCCGCCTCAGCGCCTTCTACCTGCGGCGCAACAGACAGTCCCTCCGGCGCGGCAGGCTCTTCTCCGTGCATGGCCTCGCTGATTTTTGCCGGTGTTAACGGGACAACAATGTTCTCGATATTCAAAGCATCGCAGACGGCGTTCGCCAGGCAGACCGGCGTCGACATGCAATTACCTTCAGCCGCTCCTTTTGCGCCCAATGGCGTAAAGGGCGATGGTGATTCCATGTGCAACAATGTTGGTTCAGGCACCTCCATTGCAGTTGGGACCAGATAATCGGCAAAGGTTCCCGACAAGAAGCTGCCATCCTCAGCCGTGCAGAATTCCTCGTACATCGCAGCGCCAATCGCCTGACCGAAAGAACCATAAACCTGACCTTCGACGATCATCGGGTTCATCTGGGTACCGGCATCATGCATGGTCACGTATTTATCGATGCGTATCTCTGCGGTATCGGGATCGATCTCAATGCCACAGAAATCAAACACAAAACCATAGGTCAGCGAGGTGTTGATCCGGTCATCTTCATCTGGTGTCGTTAATTCCTGCGGTGCCCATGTCGCGGTTTCGCGCAGTGCTGCATCCATATCGTCGGGCAATAAACCAGGCGACCAGTGGGTACCACCCGCAACACGACGGAAGCTCAATGAGTTATCAGGGTTCTCCCGATCAAATATCTTCCCTCCACCAAACTCCACCTGCTCCATAGGAATATTAAGGTGCTGTGCCGAAATACGCGCGAGCTTGTCGCGTACTTTCTTGCCCGCCAATTGTGCGGCGACTGCTGTTCCTGGTGAGAACCGACATGAATAGGTCCCTGCGGCAATCGACCAGGGATCCTTATGAGTGTCATGTTCGACGTTGACGCGAATATCGTCGGGTCTGAGCCCAAGCTGATCGGCGACGATCTGGGACAGAACAGTCCCATGTCCCTGCCCTTGCGGTGTGGTATCGCTGGTCACACTAACCGACCCCAACGGATCAACGTTGACGGTGGCCATGGAGATTGCGCCGTCCTGCGCGCCGCGCTTGCGGCGTTCTTCTACCGGCACGATCGTGCTGAGATAGCCCATATTGGACATCCCCGGCTCGACCACCGCGGCATATCCGATTCCGTATATTTTGCCTGCCGCACGCGCTTCATCTCGGCGTTTCAAAAGGTCAGCGAGCCCGCCCTCCTCAATCGCCTGCTCAACCGCTTTGGGATAATCACCAGAATCGTAAACAGCACCCGCCGGTGTCTGATATGGAAATATGCCCGAATCCAACAGATTGGTTCGAATGACATCGAGCGGGTCAATGTCGAGGGTTACCGCTATCTTGTGCATCAGTCGCTCAATTGCAAAGTACATTTGCGGTCCGCCAAAACCGCGAACGAGACCACCGGGCGTTTTGTTCGTCATTACCAGCCGGTTGGTCACATCCAGATTTTTGACTTTGTAGGCGCCACTCAATGCGCCATGCATTCTGTATAACGGCCCCGGCATTGGTGAGCGCAGATATGCTCCATAATCGTCAAGCTGATCGATCCGCATGCCGATCATTTCGCCATCGTTCTTCACCGCGGCTTCGATGGTTACGACACGGTTTGGCGCTGATGACGCCGCCGTCAAATGTTCGAGCCTGTCCTCTACCCATTTAACCGGCTTGCCGGTGAGTTTTGAGCACAGCCCCATCAAAACGATATAGGGAAGTACGGCTTGCTTTACGCCGAAACTACCTCCCGAATTCGCCGGCGTTCTTAATCTTACATTGCTCTCGGGAACGCGGAACGACCGTGCCATGACAGGATGCCCGGTATAAGGGCCCTGGAAATTAGATAGGACATCATAGACATCCTCATCCGGCATATATTCGACAATGGCAACAAAAGCCTCGATGGGTGTCAGGGAATTACGCGGATATTCGAGCTTTAGCGAAATTGTTTGATCGGCTTCTGCAAATGCCTTGTCGGGATCACCGTAAATAAAATTACGATCCGACATTATGTTGGTACCGGCATCTTCATGTACGAGCGGCGCATCCTCTGCGGCAGCGGCTTCGGCATCGATGACCGGTGATGTTACCTCGTAGGTGACGTCGATCAGATCGAGTGCGTCCTCCGCGATATAGCGATCCCGGGCAACCACAACCGCAACGGCTTCGCCAACAAAACGAACGCGATCAACCGCAAGTGCCCATTCATCGAGTGGCTGCTTTACAATTACAAGAAAGGGATCGGAAATCGCCTGAATTTCCTTACCAGTATAAACGGCACGAACGCCTGGCAGAGCTTCCGCTTTTGAGACATCTATGGCGGTAATTTCCGCTCTCGCATGCGGAGACCTGAGGACTGCGCCATGCAAAGTACCGCGCGGGACCGGATAGTGATCCGCAAATCGCGCCCGACCGGTCAGCAGACGACTATCTTCGACGCGTTCTACACTTTGCCCGACGTATTTTTCGATTTCTGCCTGCTGCGCCACCGCAACTACTCCAGTCGTCCAAACTCGTAATGCCTTACCTACTAAAGGATGCCTTTTTCCTCAAGAAAGGCCAAGACTCCATCGCGGCATTCTTCGGGTCTTTGGATTTGCATTAGATGTCCCGTTCCCGCAACGGTCTGATATTCATAACCCCCGTCCTCCGCCAATGCCTTATTGGCAAACGCAGGTCCTGGCGCTCCCTTTGCTTCGGGGTCACAACCAAACAATTTCACAACACCACCGATCTCTTCGGCCGTCGGCCATAAATTCAATGTCATCGCCTGTATGTATATGGAGGCTTCGAATTCACGCGGGCACGAAAGCTTCCAATCACCTGCGTCGTCATCTTTTACCAGAACTGACCGCGCCATGAGTTCATGCGCACCGTCAACCCATGTCGCATGGGCGCGCGTATCTTTGTAATGCTGCGCTAATTCCGCAGGATCCTTGAAGCGATCAGGTCGACCCATTGCCCATTCGTAGAGTCTTTGCTCAAAAACATCCATGCGCTCATACTCACGATGGCCTTGAGGAGGCACATTCGGCGGATCAAATAATATCAAGGCGTCCCACTTAAACCCAAGCTCACAGGCGTGCTTCATCGCGGTTCGGCCTGACATTGAATGAAATATACCGATGTTCGTTTTTTGGCCGCAACGAGCATTCACTTCGCGAAATACCCGATCCAAATCGAGAGTTAATTGCGCATAGCTGTGACCAGGCAAGCCAGAGGCCGCTGTCGGGTTCTGACCATGATTTCTAAAATCGAAAATCGCCAACTCAAAATCATCCTGAAACAAGCGCCAGAATGGATAATACCCATCCGCCGCAAATCCGTTTCCATTTCCGAGCATGATCCGCGGACCATCTGGATTACCATGCATTCGGACACGGATGTTAGCGCCGTCGCCCATCGTCAGATCGAAGGTTTCGCGGGGTTTAGGAATTTCAAATGACATTTTAACTGTTACTCAATTCAATGTTGGAAATCGATGGCGGTGATGTAAACCAAACATCATATAAAATCGACCCCCCGTCCGGTTATTCATGTCGGATGACGAATAGCGAATGCCGCTGTATAGCTAGTCCATTCTTGCCAACCGGTTTTCCAATGTCATTCCGTCTCCTTGTTTTTTTAAGCTGCACATCCCTTGTTCTCAACACGATGGCCTTTATGACCATCACACCGGTTTTGCCGGTGTTATTTATTGAATGGAATCTTTCGGAAACCGAAGCCGGGTTATTGGGAGGCGCTTTCTTTATAGGATATGTCACCTCTGTTCCGGTGCTAGTAACGCTGACCGACCGGATCATGCCCAAGAAGATTTATATTTTCGCGGGTATTGTCGGGGCGTCGTCCTGTTTTAGCTTTGCCTATCTCGCGCATGATTTATGGACGGGCGTGATCTTTCGCATGCTGACGGGGCTCGGAGTTGCCGGAACCTACATGCCTGCACTCAAGGCGATCGTCGATAGTCTGGAAGAGCCTGAACGGAGCCGCGCTTCAAGTTATTACACATCGGTTTATGCGGTCGGTACGGCGGTCTCCATTCTCTCAGCCGGATACGTCACGGAATATTGGGGGTGGCAATATGCGTTCTTCGTTGCCGGTCTCGGTATATGCGTTGCGCTTTTCATTGGAATCTTTTCGTTGCCGCCCGGAAAGATCACCAAGCGTACGGAGAGCCAAATTGCTGACTTCAAACGTGTTTTTAGGAACCGACGCCTTATGGTCAATATCGCCTCTTATTTTGGGCATTTGTGGGAGGTTTTTTCAAATCGTGTGTGGATCGTCACCTTTCTGGTATTCGCCGAAGCTGCGCAGCCGGGCAATTTCATCGTTTCAACGACGTGGTTGGCAACATTGATTGCACTCGTTGGCGTGCCGGCTTCGATGTATTGCGGTGAACTAGCCGTTCGCTACGGCCGTGAGCCAATCATAAGGGCGAGCATGATTATCTCGGTCTTTGTTGGTATGGCCGTCGCCGCGACAACGGACTCGCCCCTCTGGGTGATAACGGTCATGGCCCTGATATATGGAATGATCAGCTATTCCGATACCGGAACCGTTAATACCGAAACCGTTTCTGCAGCCGAACCTGAAGTACGGGGAGCAACCATGGCATTGCATGCAAGCATGGGGTTTGCGGGCGGCGTTCTAGGCTCTCTCGCAATTGGCGCAACCCTGCAGGTTGCAGGGGGCAAAGATTCAGCTGAGGCATGGACGGCGGCATTTCTTGTTATGGCACTAGGCTCGGCGTTTGGCTTCTTTGTCCGATGGAGATTTGGAAAAAAGTCTGAAAATTCCGACGAAACAACCACGTAACTCCCGTAAGCGATCAGTCTTTCTCCTTCGGGCTTTCGGCAGGACCACTATAATCGTGACATCCCTCAGCCAGGGCGTAGCACGCCAGTCTTACTGCTTTTGGAATCTCAACGGGCTCGCCATCGCGCTCGCCCTTCTCGTAATACTGGATCGCGCGCCGCTTGAGTCCAAGCGCATCTGCAGCATCTTTCTGGGAATAATTCAGACTCTTTCGCCACTGCTTGAAGGCGGTGGGCGACATAAAGTGCTTTTTGTCAGCTGACATACGTTTTTTGTCCTTGGAACTGCGGCCAGTCATAGGTCGAATTTACACATAGAAATAAACGCTCAAACAGTCACACGTGGCCACAAATAATGATCAAACGTCACTTTTTGAGCGACGGCCTTTCCGAAACAACATGATACCAGCGCTGCAAATTTGAGCATTCTTCGGGTATACCGAGTTCGGAAAATGCCGCGAAATCTATAACGCATAATGATGTTATATCCGCGACCGTGAATTTCTCACCAGCGACATATTCGTTCGCAGCTAACTGCGCATCAAACTTTAAATAGAATTGTTCGAGGCGCGCTTTGCCCCGCTCAATCAATGCCGGAATCTGTTGTAACGAATTCGAATATCCGGGCAAGGAACGATCCGCGAATGATCCTTTCGAATTGCGGTAAAACTCAGCGATTGCCTGCATTCCGTCCAGCTCGGCCAACCGTTCCCACATCTCGATTTGGGCTATTTCCTGAGGCGATGTACCCATCAGGGGCGGCTCGGGATGTAGAGTTTCAAAATACCGGCAGATTGCCATCGCTTCGCCAATATAACTGCCGTCATCAAGTTGAAGTAGCGGGACACGGCGATGGGCGTGAGACTCAAGGAATTCCGGTTTGAGAAAGGCTTTGCCAGGCACACCGACCTCTTCGACCGGTATCTGAATTTCTTTTTCGGCAAGAAATATTTCTACACGACGAGGATTGGGCGCGATGCCCCAGGTAAACAGTTTCATTCACTAGACCCCGGACAACATTGAAGTGGTCGGCATGCTGCAGGGAAAAAAGTAGATTAACAAGTGCTCGATAGTCGACAATTAGCCTTTGGGTTTTGGCGCGACGAGCTCACCTCCTAAACCGAATGTCATCTCGGTTGCCACAGCATTAAATACAAACTTTTCTGCCTGATTGGCTGCACTACCCATCGAAAACCCGGAGACCGACGCCGCAATTAATGCAGCAGCCACAAATCCCGTGGCGGGGTTCGGAATAAGCCAACTCAACGAGGCGGTTGATCGACGCGTTTTTGGCACTTTGTCACCGGTCAATGATCGAGCCGCCTGAGTCATTGCGGTTGGCACCTCAGGTTCGTCAGTCGTGTTTTCTAACAGGCTGAGATATTGCGGGTGCGTCGCAAGGAATAACTCAATTTCCGGCATTTTCTCGCGCTCTTTTGGGTCCGCCTCCAACCACGCCGCCAGTTCGTTCGGATGCGGCGGAAGAGCATCGTCAGCCTGTGGCCGGGTCACGCCGGAACGGCCAACCAACGCGCGATCCCGATCATTATCAGACATAGTCATACCCTTCCGCCATTTCCGTCATTCTAACGTCGACGTCCCCGCGTTGTCTGCGCGCGTGACCGACGGTTCTGACGGAAGTTTTGTCCACCAGCTCGTTTGTTCTGGCGGAAGTTCTGTCCTTGAACACGCCGATTTTGTTTATAGCCCTGGGCGCGCGATTTATGATTTTGCCGTGATGTCCGAACGGCATTTTCGTTCTGCGAACGCCAGCTATTTGCCTTCGTGGGATCGGTTTGCCTCGTATCACGAAACTTTTGCTTCTTATCCTGAAAATTACCCTGATAGGTTCCAAGCCTGGAATCCCGGGTGTCCCGGAATTGTTGCTGCCTTGCATCACGCGTCGCACGGCGTTGATCAATTTCCAGATCACGTTTCGTGCGAACGTCATCTCTTGTCGGGATCGATTGGGCGGCATCAGGTGCCGCGAGTGCAGCGGCAATGCCCAAAGCAACTATAGTCAGTATAGAATTGCGGACCATTTTGTCCTCCTTGTGTCAATCTCGGGGGGACGATCCGCCGGAAAACAAAAACCGTCCGGCGAACAGGTTGCGGCGACGCAATGTGCTGACAAAAAGTTCACGCTGTCCCGGATCGAGAGTAGACAAAAGCTCGTGAAGCAGGGCGCTTACTTCCAAATTGAACCGTACCCGCTTACCGGCATTTTTCTCGATAGCCGATTTAATAGCCGCGATGTCGGCTTTTGGCTTAAGCAGTTCCCGCCAATAGGCTTCGACCGTCAGAGATTCTTCATCTGTCAATCGACGAAATGCCAGACGTGCTTTTCCGCGCAAAGTCAAAAACAGTTTCTTTTGCGCTTCGTTTAAACGCAGCCGTTCCATAACAATTTCTGCGGCGCCGCCCCGGCTCACCCTTTCAGCGCGCTTTTCGGCGAAGAAATATCCGCCCACAAACGCCGCGTTCAAACCAAGAGAGGCTGTCATAACAATCCAAATCAATGTTTTCTTCATCGGCTCACTCATTCGCCTATTTGTCTTTACGGCCCGAAAGCCCAATTCATCCCCAGAAAGCACAAACTTATTTAGTGGCTGTCGTCGAAGTGTTCGCGCAAACGGGTCATAGCCTTATGATGCGTGCTTCGAACGGTTTGCGGATCAATTTCAAGACGTTCTGCAACATCAAATACTTCAAGGTCCTGCTCATAGAGTAACGTAATCACTAATCTTTGCCGTGGCGTAAGCAAGTCATCTGGAATTTTAATCCTTTCAACAGGCTCTTTGTCTTCGCCCAACGCCGCTTCAGGAACATTTTCGAGGGGAACAGTGGGCGGTCTTTGTCGTCGGAGCGCGTCAATTGCGGCGCTATGCGCAACAACTTTAAGCCAGGTTTTTAGGCCTGCACGCTGAGAGTCGTATTGACGTAGGAGGCGAAAATCTTCTTTGCACAATCTAAGGAATACGTCTTGAAAGACATCCGCT
This sequence comes from Rhodospirillaceae bacterium, assembly GCA_002720855.1. Taxonomy (GTDB): domain Bacteria; phylum Pseudomonadota; class Alphaproteobacteria; order MPNO01; family UBA2964; genus UBA2964. The sequence continues at coordinate 50,807 of PBIN01000003.1, forward strand.
TCATCGCTCGTGTTTTCATACTTAGAGAGCGCTCGGCGAATAGCACCAAGAACAACTGGTCCAGTTGTTTCAACAAATCGATCCCACGCTGCCTTATTGCCAGCCAGCAATAGGTCTAGTTCTGGTTCTTCCGCGTTGGCCATTCCGCTGGACGCCCGTTCCTGATACGTCCAAATTATGGACGGATTATAGAACTTTACGGACCCAAGCGAACAAACATCCCCAACACGATTTGTTTAACTGCTAGATTCCCTCAACAGCAATCGCATTCGAAGTCATCACTGAATGTCGCATTGCTTTGAGATCTGCGTATTCCGGGCTGTCGTACCAACGCTCCAAAGAAGCCATATCATGGAATGCGATTATCGTCATTCGATCAGGGTCCCAGTCGCCTTCGATAATTTTAAAATCGCCGGTACGAACGATTTTGGTTCCACCATATTTTTCAATCGTCGCGTTCACTTTGGACGAGTAGAGCGCCATAACCTCGGGGTCGCCCTCCGACGTACGATGGGTGATGTAGTAGGCCGTCATGCGCCGTCAACCAATATGAGGTTCGTCGTTGTGCTGGCCCAACGCATTTTTTTTAACTCCGCATATTCCGGTGAATCATACCAAGCCCTTGCGGCTGCTCTATCCGTGAATTCCATTACGATTACGCGCCGCACCGGCCATTCCCCCTCGATAACCTCCGGATCGCCGCCCCGGACAATAAACTTTCCGCCATATTGGTCGACGGTTGCCGCGACATTCGCGATATAATTTTTCATTGTTTCGGGATCTGTCACTTCCCTTTGATCGGCAACAAAATAAGCAACCACAATTTCCTCCCTGTATCTGGTTATTGATATCGACTGGTTAATTCAGCAAGTGATCTGAAAGGTGACCGATAACCTTAACCCACGCATCTTCTGCTTGCTCGGCTCGAAAGTTATCGGGATTCACAGTGTTTTGGAATGCGTGGCCAGCGCCGTCATAGCGATAAAATGTGTGTTCGACGTCCAGTTCGGTCAGACGGGCGTCAAACCTATCAACATCGGCAGGTGAAGGATTTTTGTCGTCATTGCCATAGAACCCGTAGACGACGCATTGCAACTGATCGAAACGATCATATACGCTTGGACCTTCGCCCCATGGGGAAAATGCTCCGCCACTATAAAAAGGGATACATAGTTTAAATGTCGTGGGCAGCGCAGCAGCGCCCAAATAAGCGGTTCTTCCGCCCATACAGTGCCCCATAATCGCCATGCGATCAGGGTCGGCATTATCCAGCGTCGCGATATGATTTACGGTTGCGGTAATATCGTCGATCACATCATTGTCCAGTCGAAACGTAACGGCTTCGGTCGGATTCATTCCTTTTTTGCGATGATAGAAATCAGGAGCAAATGTCAGAAACCCTGCCTTCCCCAATCGGTCAGCGCTTTCCGTTGTAAAGCTATCCATTCCGCCACGGTGAAAGGTCAAAACAATCACTGGATGCGGTCCATCGCTATCAGGCTCACCGACATAAATCGGCATTTCACTGCCATCAACGTTTACCGAGTCCCATCTGCTCATGTCTATTTACCAAAATTGATCAATAAGCGACGTCGCCACCATCGACGACCATTGTTTGTCCGGACATAAAGCTACTGGCATCAGATGCCAGGAAAACAGCAGCACCAATAAGATCCTCGGGTACCTGCTCCCGCTTGATCGCGCGCCCTCTGATCGATGCCTCGTTATAAGGCGCAAAAATATCATCAGCATCGGCAACCGCCTCGCTCATTGTAAGACCTGGCGCAAGTGAATTGACACGAATGTTGTCGTCACCGAGTTCCCGCGCCATCGCCCTTGTCATCGCGATTATCGCACCCTTGGAGGTTACGTAATGAAGTGTATAGGGAATTCCTTTGAGTGCGGTGCTCGATGAGATGTTTACAATAGCGCCAGCGCCGCGTTTTCGCATTGCAGGCACCACCGCTTTTGCACAGTTAAAACTGCCCCGCACGTTGACAGCCATAACCTTGTCCCACTCCTCAGAATCAATATCCAGAAATGTTCGACGAGGAATATCGACAAATAGCGCAGCGTTGTTGATCAGAACATCGACACCGCCAAATGCTTCTTCCGCCGCACTTACCATCGCCTCACAGGTGTCGACGTCTGTTACATCGCAAGAAAGTCCGATCGCTTCACCCCCGACACCGGTTATCGCGGATACTGTATCGGCCGTATCAAGGACATCGGAAACACAAACCCGCGCCCCTTCGTCTGCGAACGCTTTTGCATAGGCCGCACCAAGGCCCCGGCCCGCGCCGGTAACAATTGCGACTTTGTTTTCCAACTGCCCAGTCATAGGTTGCCTCCGTTTAGCAGGATTTGCACGGCTGCGTCGGCAATCGCCGTTTTAACCACCCCGGTCCGTCATCGCGATTGCCCAACATACCCTCGCGGACATCCCGTATATTTTTAAAGCCAGCCTGGGCCAAAATTTGAGCGGCTTTGGTAGATCTGTATCCACGTGCACAAATTAACGCGATCGGTGCGTTCTTATCGCCTTTGACTGCCGCAGAAATTTTCGAAACAAATGATGTCAGTCCGTTGGGGTCATGAATCGTAATCTCCTTTGCATTTGCAGGAACTCCGGTTTGCCGCCATTCAGTGACATGCCGAACGTCTATTAGTATGCGTGTACCCGCCTGCGCTTCGAGGCTCGCTGCAGACGCTGTAATAACCCCGTCGGCAGCAAATACGGTAGCGGACGTACCCAACAAAAACGCCAAAAATACGAAAAAATTACGGATCATTGTTCGATGCAATTCCAGGAATTGATTTCCAACACACTACCCGCGACACTCGGCTCAGTAAATCGAAAGGACTTGAAATGCCGTTTTTTCCCTCATTGCCTGATGATGCGGGCATCGGTCAGCTTTTCAGCATTAAACCAGGACATAAGGAGGGTTTCTCAAAATTTTCCGAAGCCGTCATGAGAGACGACTCTGTTTTCTCGATTGGCGAGCGCGAGCTGATTGCCGCATTCACCTCGGCCCTCAATTCCTGCGATTATTGCTATGGTGGTCATTCCGCCATCGCCCAACAACACGGAATTGAAAAGGCGATATTTGAGTCCGTTATCGACGACATCGACCTAGCCCCGGTCGCTGACAAGCTCAAGCCAATACTGCGCTTTGTTCGCAAACTAACCGTTGAACCGCACAAGATGGTTCAGGCAGATGCCGATGCGGTTTTTGATGCCGGATGGGACGAGGAAGCTCTCGCCGATGCGATATGGATTTGTGCGCGATTCAATATGATGAACAGGTTGTCTTTGGGGCACGGTCTCAATGCCGACCCGGCAATGTTTGAAGCACGCGCAAAAGGGATGAATTACGGCAAACGCTGACGGGCTATCCTGCCCTTGGGTCGAGAATTATTTTTCCGGAAAGGATATCGCTTTCCATCATTCGGTGGGCCTCGGTCGCTTCACTAAGCGGAAAAACTTTTTCGATCTTGGCTCTTAACCGTCCATCACCTGCCAAAGATACTGTGTCGCCGACATTCTTTTCCGTATTTCCGGTACAGCCAAAAATCCGAATGTTCTCATGGTATAGAAAGGCACAATCCAGCTCGACTTTCCCTCCCCCGTGTGCACCCGCTGTTACCAACCTGCCAAATTTTCGAAGACATTTCAGCGCCTTAGGCCACGTATTTGGGTTGGAAATATTTTCGAACACCAGATGCACACCTTCGCCGCCCATATAATCGAGAACTGTTTTCGTCAGGTCCTCTTTGACATAATTAACCCCAAATTCGGCACCGTAGTCATAGCCAACGGCAACACGTTCATCCGACCCTGCAGCGGCAATAACCTTCGCTCCAGCAGCTTTGGCGATTTGAATTCCGGCGAGCCCAAGACCACCGGCGGCACCCATTACCAAAACCGTTTCGCCGGGTTGAAGATCACCAGCATCGAACAATAGATAATGCGCCATCGGGCCATGGCGCATAACAGCCGCGGCTTCCGCAAACTGTAAGTTATCGGGGAGTTTAACGGCCACTGAGGCAGGAACTTTTACGAATTCCGCCGCACCACCCCATCGCCCAACACCCAGCATCGTGCTCTTAGGGCATTTCTTGAATTCGCCCGCCTTGCACTGATCGCATTCGAGACACGGCGCCCTGGAAAGCAAGGCAACGCGGTCGCCGGCAGAAACTTCTGCAACGCCCTCCCCGACCTGATGCACAACGCCCGCCGGGTCGACACCACCGATATGCGGCAGGACCACACCGCGTTGGGTTTCCGTGCCCGCCCGCACAGCGCAATCGAGTACGCGATTTACCGTAACGGCGTGTACCTCAACGACGATTTCACCGGGACCGGCAACAGGGTCTTCAACCTCTTCATAACGAAGGACCTCAGGCGGGCCGAACTCTTTATATAAAGCCGCCTTCATTCAGCTTCGCGAACGACGACTTCCATTTCTCCAATTAGTTCACAGTTGCAACGCATGACATCCCCTGGGTGCACTTCGCTGACACCGGGTGGTGATCCGGTAAAGAGGTAATCGCCGGGATAAATGGTGTAAAATTCAGATGCGAATTCGATCAGCCGCGGCACATCGAATATCAGATCTTTGGTATGTGCATCCTGCTGCAAATTGCCATTTAAGTGCACCGTAAAGGGTACATTGCCGGGATCAGGGATCTCATCTGCAGTTACCATCCACGGCCCCACTGGAGCATAGCCATCGCAAGATTTCCGGAAGCTCCGGTCTTCGATACCGCGGACCGTCATATCAAGCCCCAAGGTATAGCCCGCAACATAGTCCATCGCATCTTCGCGCTTAATACGGCTTCCTTCCTTACCAACAATGATGACAAATTCGACCTCATGGTCATTGCGGCGATCAGGGAATCGGATCGCAACGCCTTCGCTGGGCCCGACGACTGCAGAGTTGGCTTTTAGGAAGATTCCTTGGTTCTGAATCCCTGACGGACGCTGTGCACCTTTGTCCTCTCCTGTGACGTGTGGCTGCGCAGCCATCTCTGCGACGTGCGCCTCATAGTTTACCGGTGCCGCCATCGTTTTGCAGGGCCGTGCAATCGGCGGCAACAAATCGACTGACGCAACATCAATTGGCTCAGCACTTTCCGCCGCTTCCTCCATTCGGCTACGCCATTCGGGAAGCGAAGCGATAACCGCATCGCCCTTCATGTCGTATCGGGCATTTGCGCGGATTTCAGTTTGGACATCGGTGATGTCCCGGATAGCGCCATCGACCACCACACCAAGCCGATCTTCGTTAAAACGGCACAGTTTCATTTTCTCATTCCCTATCTTGTTGTTTATTGGAACCGATTAGGTTCCCCGCCTGTTTCAGCTGTCATTTAATCAGCGCTTTGAGCAAAAGAAAACGCCCTCAAGATATTTTTGGCTGTGGAATCTTTCTTGGCACAGGACCGGTTGCGGATTAGCCTTGTACCAAATACCGGAACCATCGCCGGCACAGTCGAAAGAGGAAAAAATGACCGACCCGCAAGTTACAGGCTTACGAAGCATTGAATACGATGTTCTCGATCTCGCTAAGACTTCCCGCTTTTACGAAATTTGCTGGGGTCTGGAGAAAATTGCGGAGCATGAAGGCTCACATTATTTTCGAGCGACAGGATCGGAGCATCATATCGTCGTTCTTCATGAAAGCAGCAACGTAGGCGTCAACCGGATCAACTTTGCAGCGCCAGACAGCGATACTGTTGATGCACTTCACGCAAAATTGTCAGGACTGGGGATTTCGATGAAAGGTGACCCGGCTGATCTTAACACTCCGGGTGGCGGCTATGGTTTCGGCTTCATTGATCGAGATGGCATTGATTATGGGATCAGCTCAGATGTTACCGCCCACAGCGATGCGGAAATGGCAACGGACCGCCCATTCAAACTTAGTCATGTCGTTCTAAATTCTGACAAGGTCGATGACCAGACTGAGTTTTATCGCGATGTGTTGGGCTTTCGCGTAAGCGACCGAACGGAACGCATGAATTTTATTCGGTGCAGCCCCGATCACCACAGCATTGCCTTCGCCCATAATCAGGGACCTTCTCTCAACCATGCTGCCTTCGAAGTCCCTGACTTTGATGCGTTAATGTGCGGCTCAGGCCGGATGAAGCAAAAAGGTTTCCCGGTTCAATGGGGCGTCGGGCGGCACGGTCCGGGGAACAATGTCTTTGGCTATTTCTTTGAACCCAACGGCATGGTCGTCGAATACACCGCCGAGGTCGAACAGGTAGACGAAGCCACCTACAAAACCGGAACGCCAGAAGAATGGAAGCAAAGAGTGCAAGGTCCGGATCGTTGGGGGTTCGCAGACCCACCCACAGATCATTTGCGGCGCTGCATGGGTGGCGATCCACAGCCACCAGAAGTCGATATATTCTGATTTCCAACCCAATTGGGTAAAAATTTCTTGGTGTGGAATGTCAGGTTCACCCCTTGCATGGCTATTTGGCTTGGCGTAGCCTCTAGTCTGAGGGAGTCAAAATTTCGCTTTTTTTCACTCTCCTGCCCCTGCGATGGTTTTGGATTGCAGGTTTGAAACACTAACGGGTTCCTAGGGAGGATTCGCAACATGAATTTATTGAAGCATTCTGCGTTTGGTGCCTTAGCTGCTGCGGTTGCCGCAGTCGGTCTGAGTGCACCGGTTGATGCCCAGTTCTATAAGGGCAAACGCGTAAATATTATTATCAATTATAGTGCTGGCGGTAATACCGATATCCAGGGCCGTATGGTTATGCGCCATATGAAAAAATATATTCCTGGCAATCCACGCCTGATTTTCCGTCACGTATCCGGTGCCGGTGGCACAGTTGGCGCGAACTTCCTGGCTGAAGCCGGCAAAACCAATGGCTATATGATGGGTGTCTTCACAATCCCAATCATGGCACAGGTAATGCGTGCGCCAGAATTGAGAGCCGATCTCTCCGCCTTCCATTATGTTGGTGCTATCGGTCAGCAGACGATTTCCCACATTCGGGTCGACGCAATTCCAGGAAAGAAGATCAAGAACTGGAAAGACCTGCTCAATACCAGTCATGCAATTCGTACCGGCGGACATGGCCCAACGAGCAGTAAAGACTTGCGCACACGCATGTTCTTTGAAGCTCTTGAGATTCCGCTCAAGCATGTCAGCGGATACAAATCCGGTGGCAAGATTCGCGCAGCGATCCTTAAAAACGAATTGGATATGACGGCTGACTCGCTCGCTGGTTATTTTGGCCGCGTTGTCGGACAGCTGATCAAACCAGGTATCTCCGTGCCGATCTGGCATGTTGGAACGCCTGGTCCAAACAACACGATCTTGCATTCGCCTTCCGTTGCCAAAAATATTCCGAGCTTCCAGCATGTCTATGAAGCCAAGTTCGGTAAAGGAAAGCGTCCCAATGCAAACCTTTGGAACGCTATTCGCCGGATCGCAGCGACCCGTGAAATGCTTCGTATTTTGGTCTTCCGTAAGGGAACCAATCCGGAAGCGGTCAAGATCATGCGTTCTGCATGGGACAAGACTGTCAAAGACAAGGCTTTCCTTGCTGAATACAAGAAAGTCAATGGCAGCATCTATATCGGTAAGAGCGGTGCAGAAGCTCAGAAATACATCAAAGAGATCATCACCGTGCCGCCGAAGCTCCAGAAATTCCTTCTGGACTATGCAAACGCGGCAAAGAGCTGATTTAATCACTCTTTGACGACTATTTTGGGGGCGTCCAAACGGACGCCCCCATTCCCATGCACGATAAAGGTAAACCGCCATGACGTTCACAGAAGCGGTACTGGATGGATTACGACTGGTCCTCGTTTGGCCGGCACCTGGCTATATGTTGCTCGGCGTGGCAATCGGGATGTTTTTCGGTGCTGTGCCAGGCCTTGGCGGTCTTGTCGGCATGGCAATCATTCTGCCTTTTACATTTGGCATGGAACCCAATGTCGCTTTTGCCTTTATTCTCGGCATGTATGCGGTGACAACAACGGCGGACACACTTTCCTCAGTCCTCCTCGGCATACCGGGGACCGCCGCTTCCCAGGCGACAATTCTCGACGGCTATCCAATGGCGCAGCGCGGCGAAGCTTCCCGGGCTCTTGGGGCCGCCTACACAGTTTCAATGATCGGCGGCGTCATCGGCGCAATTTTTCTTGCTATATCCATACCCGTCGTTCGGCCGATAATTTTATCTTTTTCTGAACCTGAGCTCTTTGCGCTCGCTGTGCTTGGTTTAACAATGGTCGCCTCCCTGAGCGGCAAATCGATTTTCAAAGGGACGGCAGCGGCTTGCTTTGGACTAATGCTCGCAACAGTCGGCTACGCCGAATTTGGCGGCGTACGTCGATACTGGTTTGATCAGAATTTCCTGCTTGAGGGCCTGCCCATTGTCCCTTATGTGCTCGGCCTCTTCGCCATACCCGAAGTCTTGGAACTCGCTGTACGCAATACGTCGATTTCCAGAGTCGAAAGAGAGGAGGTCGCCACCGGCGGAATTCTCAATGGTATGAAAGACGCTGCAAAAAATTGGTGGCTTGGCCTTCGCTGTACCGTAATCGGCGTTTACGTCGGCATGCTGCCGGGTCTCGGTGGTTCGATTGTCGACTGGGTCGCTTATGGCCATGCGGCGCAGAGCGAAAAGAATAACGAGAATTTCGGAAAGGGCGATGTTCGCGGCGTCATCGCGCCAGAAGCTGCGAATAACGCGATGAAGGGCGGCGCGCTGTTGCCGACAATTGCCTTCGCCATTCCCGGTAGCGCGTCGATGGCGATTCTATTGAGCGCCTTCTTCATTCAGGGCCTGGAACCGGGTCCCCAAATGCTGACGGACGAACTCAATATTACGTTCACTTTGGTGTGGACGCTTGTTCTTGCGAATGTTGCAGGTGCGGTCGCTCTTTTGCTCTGGGGCAGTCAGGCATCAAAAATTACCTATCTGCAAGGTCATATTATCGTTCCTGCAATCATGCTGGTTGTATTTATGGGGGCCTGGGTGGGTAATGGCACGCTCGGCAACTGGATCGTGCTGCTCGTCTTCGGGCTAATCGGTTACTTTATGAAACTCGGCGGCTGGCCAAGACCGCCAATCGTCTTGGGATTCGTGCTCGGCAAAATCATGGAAGAAGCGATGAATCTGTCCATGCAGGTCCATGGCTGGGGCTCGTTCAGTAGACCGATTGTCCTCATCATCATCGCCCTCATCGTAATCACAGTCATATTTGCGGTGCGCAAGCAAAAAAGGAAAAGTGCAGAGCAAGCTGCAAATGCAGACGACATCACGTTAGCCGACAATGAAGTTATGGTCGCTGAAGAAGGCGGCAAGGTTTGCCCGCCGGCTTCCTGGCCGATTTCCGCGATTTTAATTCTCTTGTTCGTTTATTGTTTTTACGAGGCCATTCCATGGTCATTTTCGCCGAAAGTGTTTCCTCAGACTGTATCCGTTGTTGGGCTCATTTTGGCTATCGGGGCTCTGACATTTGACCTCAAAGGTTTGTCAGCACTACGAGCCGGAACTGCCGGGCGGGACGTCGTGGGTGTTGACAGAACCTACTTTTTGAAGAGCCTTTACTTTCATGGGTGGCTTATCGGGATTTTTGCCCTGACGCTTCTCATCGGGCAATTCCCGACCCTCCTTCTCTTTGTAATCCTTTACCTGGTGATATGGGGAAAATTCAGTTGGAAAGTGGTCCTGATTTACACAATAGGTGCCATTGTATTCCTGTTAGTGATGTTTAACGAGATCGTTCCTGTGCTGTGGTACGAACCGCCATGGCTACCATCCCTATTCCTGTAGATTTCGTTTAGAGCGCTGGTTTTTATTGCCTGTATCTGATCGGGCCAGATATAAGGCAGCGCCAAAGATGACGACACCACCAATCCATACCCAAATTGACGGTATTTCCTGAAATACGGCGAGCCCAAGGGCTGCGCCAAATGGCAATCGCATAAACAGGAACGGATAGACGGCCGTAGCATCTGTTGATGCAAAAGCCCTGCCCAAAAACCTTTGATTGAGCGTCGCCAGAGCCGCGATAATCACCATGACGAATAGTTCCCGGAGTGTTGGCCAATGCCAGTCAAACAAGGCGCCGATAAAGACAAATGGCGACAGGTATAGGGCGTGAAAAAAAGCAACGGTGTCCGGCGGATCGGATCGCGTAGCGTATTTCAGCAACGTCCCGCTGCCGGATGCACTTAGAGCGGAGCAAAGAACCAAAATCGCGCCAATACTGATCGACTGGAAACCCGGTCTGATAATGATAAGGGCGCCAGCAAATCCGATAGCCAACGCCAAAACCCTGTTGAGACGAAATTTTTCACGCAGAAACAGCATCGCCAGCAACATGCCAAACAATGGCGTCGTAAAGGTCAGTGCCTGAGCATCTGCAATCTCCATCAACGCTATTCCGGGAAAAAAGAACATGACGAAACCGGCGCCGGTCATGCCGCGAGCCAGAAACACTTTATGGTTTTTAGATTGCCAAATACTGGGGCCAACGCGGATCGCGTAGGGGACCATGAGCAGGAAGGCAAAGAATGCCCTGAAGAAGCCAATTTCAATAGGTGGAATGTCCGTCGCCAGAAGTCGTATCGTCATTGCCATCGCGGCAAACGATGCACACGCGAGACACATCCACACGGCACCCCGTGCTGTCGGCGGCAATTCGGCAAAAAAAGAGGCGACATGTTTCACCGGAACGACCGGCCAGAAACATATCGCCTCACATTATTTCGAAAGATGTGGATCTGTATCTATCCGGTCATCTCTGCACTGTATCCGCCATCGACGAATAGGTTTTCGCCATAAATGAAGGAGGCTTCTTCGCTGGCCATAAAGTTCACCGCTGCCGCGAGTTCTTCGGGAAGACCGGGGCGATGCAGCATATTCTGCACGAATCGATCGGGATCGAATTCCTGTTTGCCAACGGGAGACCCGATACGGTTGGGAACGACTGAGTTCACGCGAATGCCAAATTCTGCATACTGGCATGCGATAGCACGCGTGAGATTGGAAACACCGCCTTTAGCGGCGCAATAGGCAACGGCGCTGTTGCGGCCTTTGAAACCGGATGTAGATCCGATATTCACCATTGCTCCGCCATCACCCTGCTCAATCATCTGTTCACCAACATACTTGCAGGTCAGGAATTGGCTTGTAAGCGTCACGTCTATCGTCTTTTGGAAATCCGCCAAAGTGCATTCGCGAATGGTCAAATTGTCTGAAATCGCAACGTTGTTGACCAAAATATCGATACGGCCAAAAGCCTTTACCGTCTCGGCAACCATATTTTTGACTGACTCTTCATCGGCGACGTTGGCTTGGATGAAAATCGCGCAGCCGTCTTTTTCAGCATTCAACCTGTCGGCCGCTTCCTTGCCTCGGTCATCCAGATCGACGACAGCTACTTTCGCGCCTTCTTTGACGAAGAGTTTGGCTGTTTCTTCGCCGATATTCCGGCCCGCACCGGTGACAATTACGACTTTATCCTGATGTCTCATGACGCACCCTTTCTTTAGCAGTTGTAGTTTTCCTTGATGGCGCGGATTGAATAGGTCAGCCCGCTCAGAGTCAATGGATGGACGACGGATTTTCGCCCTATTTAGTGCAGCAAAATGCGGGAATCCGTTGCCACTGGCGCGACCTGAAATCGTGGTGTAAAACCATCCTTGAACAAGCAATAAATAAGGGCTTCAGCACGCTGATTTCATCACCTGTGCCGGATTCCTTATTGGAGGCCAAGGGAGATTAAGATGGACGATTCACGGAGTTCGGCAATAGCAAACGACCAGGCTAGTTATCGTGGCCTACGCGACTGGATTGAGAAAGTCGATGACTTCGGTGAACTGCTGCGTGTCGACAATGCCAGCTGGGACGCCGAAATGGGTAGCATCACACAGATGATGACTGAAAAAAGCCGCGGCAATGCCCCCGCGCTCCTGTTTGATAACATTCCCGACTACGAACAAGGTTATCGCACGCTCTACGGATCGCTGTCTTCTGTACGCCGCGTCGCACTCACCTTGGGGCTGCCGCTCGAATATGATCGAAAGGTCGATATTGTCCAGCGTTACTACGACCGCATGCAAAACATGCAATTGATCCCGCCAAAGATGGTGGACTCCGGTCCAGTTATGGAAAACGTTCTAACGGGCGATGACATCGACGTTCTGAAATTCCCTGTCCCGCGCCATCACGAACAGGATCAAGCACGTTATATCGGCACTGCCAATTGCGTCATTTCGAAAGATCCGGATAACGGCTCCTTCAACGTCGGTACATATCGCAACCAGGTTTATGATGCAAAAACCATCGGCTGTCAGATTACTGAGGGTAAACACGGCCGTATTCATCGCGATAAATATTTTGAGCGCGGCGAGGATTGCAAGTTTGTCATCCTGGTAGGTGAAGACCCACTGCTCTATATGCTGTCCGCGAGCCCGCTTCCCGAAGGTGTCTGCGAGTTCGATTTCGCGGGCGGTCTGCGCGGCGAAGCGATTGAATGCATTGAAGGCCCCTATACAGGTTTCCCGATCCCCGCCGATGCCGAGATCGCCATCGAAGGCGTCGCACGCCCCGGCAAGGTGAAACAGGAGGGTCCGTTTGGCGAGTGGATGGGTTATTACTCAGATGACTCGGTTCCGCGCGCCTATGTTGAAATCAAGACAATCCTGCACCGAAACGACCCAATCATCTGTTGCGCACCGCAACATAAACCCGTTGATGAAACCGGTCTGCTGAAAGGAATCGCCGGCTCGGCAGAAATCATGCGGGCGCTCGAAGCCTGCGGCCTACCCGATATCAAAGGGGTCTGGAACCACGAAGGTGGTCCTGCAACACGCTTTACAGCAATTCAGATCAGGCAACGTTATCCCGGTCATGCACGAAATGTGCTCCACGTAGCTTCAAACTGTCAGGGTGGCGCCTATGCCGGTAAATGGACAGTGGTCGTCGATGAAGATATCGATGCCGGCGATCTTGATCAGGTTCTTTGGGCGATGAGCACGCGCTTCGATCCGATAACCGACGTTGATACCATCCAAAAAGCATGGGCATCCGGACGCGATCCGCTTGTTCAGCCGGGTAACTTCAACAGCCGTATCCTGATCGATGCCTGTATTCCGTATGACCAGTACCTCAAGGGGACCTTCCCGCAAGTCGTGGATATCAGCGACGAGCTACGTCAGAAAATGCGAGATAAATTCAGCCACCTGCCATTCCCTCAAGACTGACGCAGGCGATTTCAAAATGAACGCAACGGCGGCGTGACCGTCGTTGCGACCGGTAAGACTGAGAGTAAAAGGAAATGGACGTGCACGATTTAGGTTTTGAACACATCAGCATGACGCCAGAGCAAGAACAGGATCTTGCCGAGACGATCTGGAAACAGGACAACGTCGAGCTGACGACGGTGGGCGTCGATGTGGGCTCTTCCACATCTCATCTGATGTTCTCAAAGGTCCATTTGCAACGGCTCGCCGAGGGTCTCTCAAGCCGCTTTGTTGTTGTTAATCGTCAAGTGCTCTGGCGCTCGCCCATTCTTTTAACGCCATATCGTCCTGACTACACAATAGACGCGGACGAGCTGAAAGAATTTTTTGGCAATGCCTACAAAGAGGCTGAATTAACACCAGAAGATATCGATACCGGTGCCGTTATTTTGACGGGTGAAGCACTGAAACGAAATAACGCCCGCGCGATTGCCGATCTGTTTGCAGAGGAATCCGGCAAGTTCGTATGCGCTTCGGCAGGGCACAACCTCGAAGCGCTGATGGCGGCGAATGGCTCCGGCGCCGTTAAGCTTTCCGGTCAGGATCACAAAACGATACTCAACATCGACATTGGCGGCGGCACCATCAAACTTGGTCTGTGCCATGGCGGTCGACTGCTTGCGACGTCTGCCTTTGCGGTGGGTGGCCGCCTTATCGCCTTTGATGAAGATGGAAAAATGACGCGCATTGAAGGTCCTGCTGAGCAGGTTGCCGAAGATGTCGGCGTCAAGCTGGAACTCGGCGAAGTTTTATCCAAAGAAGACAGAAAGAAGATCGTCAGCCGAATGGTGGATGTCATTGTTTCTTATGCGACGCGCAAGCCGGATGATGATCTCTGCAAAGCGCTTCTGCTAACGGAAAATCTGCCGACGACGCCAGCTATTGACGGGATTACCTTCTCCGGCGGTGTTTCGGAATATGTATATCGCCGAGAGGAAGAAGATCGGGGCGATCTCGGCCGATCAATCGCTCATGATCTCCGACATGCCTTGGCTGACAAACGCATTCCCGAAACCGTCTATGACCCTGGTCACGGCATTCGGGCGACCGTTGTAGGTGCGTCGCAATTCACCGTACAGGTAAGCGGGAATACCATCTTCCTATCGGAAAAAGAAAAACTGCCGGTTCGAAATGTACCTGTCGCGAGCCTGGATATAGACCTTTCCGGTGACTTCACATCCGAAGATGTGTCAACAAAAATTGGCGAAGCCATGAAACGCCTCGATATGGTTGAAGGTGAAGATCGGGTCGCCATCGCCTTTCGCTGGGGCGGCGACCCGCTTCATGCCCGTCTTTATGCGTTAGCTGATGGCATCTGCAAAGGCCTGCCAAAAACCGTGGCCGACCCCGAATTGCCGGTTGTTATTATGATGGACGGCGATGCCGGACGAACCGTCGGGAATATCCTCGTCAAAGAACTGAATGTTACCGGCGAAGTGATCTCAGTCGACAATGTTCAATTGCGCGATTTCGATTTTGTGGATATCGGCGAGTTTATGCCGGATACGCAGGTCGTGCCGCTAATTATTAAATCGCTGCTGTTTACCTCCCCGGGTCAGGAGTAAGCGACAACCATGACCGCTCTTTCCGTTCTCGCCATTGGCTTTTTACTTGGTCTCCGTCATACGCTCGACGCCGATCACGTTGCCGCTGTTGCTGCACTGGCGACCCGTTCCAGATCAATTGGCGAAACCATTAAAACCGGTGTCGCCTGGGGTATTGGGCATACGCTGACGCTGTTCACGGTATGCACCGCCATTATTGTTTCGGGCATCGCTTTTCCCGAACGGATCGTCGGTGTTCTCGAATTTCTCGTGGGACTCATTTTGGTCGGGCTTGGTATCGATGTAATCCAGCGAATATTGCGCAAACGCATCCATGTCCATGCGCATTCCCATCGCAATAGCGGCAGTCATATCCATTTTCACAGCCATGCAGATGAACCCGATCACAATGCATCGGCACATGAGCACGATCATCGCTCTACCCTGCCATCGCGGGCGCTAGCGATCGGTTTGATGCATGGGCTGGCAGGTTCGGCTGCTTTGCTACTCCTCGCGGTCAGCCAGCAGGTATCGACGACCGAAGCGCTCCTTTACGTTGTCCTGTTTGGTATAGGCTCGGTCATTGGTATGGGCATTTTATCCGCGGTAATTGCATGGCCCATCATGGCGAGCGCCCGAAAAGGCACTGACGTATTTAAACGGTTTAACTTCGTTATCGGAACCGGTACAGCCGCGATCGGTTTCTTCGTGATGTTCCATTCTTTGCCAAGCGTCGCGGCGTTGCTGACCAGCCTATAGGGGGTTCGTTATGCCAGATTTCCGAATTCTTAATCTCGCAGATGCGCCGGTGACCCCAATGAAAGGTGACCGTGGCACACAACTAAGACTGATTAATGCCGATGTCGGGGCGAAGAAAGTCGATGTCCACCTCAACCGGCTCGACCCCAAGGAGCCGGGCGGCCGATATCATCATCATACCGAAGCCGACAACGTCTATATCGTAAAAAGGGGTCAGGGACAGCTGGTCGTTGAGGGTACAACCTATATCCTTAAAGAGGACGACGTCGTCTACATTCCGGCAGGACAAAAACACTCGCTGACCAACGTCTACGACGAACCTTTCGAAATTTTTGAAATTTATACACCCGCTGGCGAACAATTCGATTTTGTTCTAGACGACTAAGGTGGATCGGGCGGCTGGATTCCTTCCGGCCAATCCTCGACCTCGTGAAAATCTTTCCCCGCCGGGGCATAAACCTCGATGATTTTGCATGCGATATCGGAACGCGCATTGGTAGCGGTGTGAATCACGCCAGGGGGGATAAACCCGACCTCACCTATGTCGAGAACATGCCGATGACCGCCTTCGATACAAACTTCGAGCTGACCATCCATCACGATGTAAACATTTTCAGCTTTGGCGTGATAATGAATTTCGCCCCGGCTGGCGCCCGGTTTGATTACATTGACATGCACATCGACATTTTGCGCTCCAACATCCGGATCCACGCAACCGAATATGGTACCGCGGCCCATCGCAAGCGGTCGTGTTGGTGCATCCAAGATTTTGACCTTATGGAACTTCGATTTGTCGGTCATTGGTTCCTCCCGATTTCGTCACATGAAGATAACCCAGACCGTCAATATTCGATAGGGCGCCGCCGTTGACAGACGCGTTGCCTTCGCCCAATTTGGCCTAAATAATAAGTACGCAGTCAGGGAGAAATTTAATGGGTTTTGAGGTTATAGAAGTCCCCGATCTACCAGCACCGGGGCAATTCACCCATGTCGTAAAAAAGGGGAAAATGATCTTTATTTCCGGCCAGACGGCAAACCCTGAGGCGGAAGCCGGCAATCTGGAACCAGGCCCTCATGCAGAGCGCGTCTTTGGCTATCTCAAGAGTGCGGTCGAAGCAGCCGGCGGAGACATGACCGATATCGTGAAAATAAATATTTTCCTCACCGATCTCTCGCAATTTCCATCGATCCTGGAATGGCGTCCGAAATTCTTTAAAGAGCCCTACCCCGCCGCTACCTGTGTCGTCGTCGACTCCATGGTGCGGCGTGAGCTGATTATGGAAATCGAAGCCATCGCCATGTTGGATTAATTAAAACTAAGGATTTCACTATGTCAGACAATGAAGGCGTCCTATTCATTCCCTATGCGGATACGGTTGATCTGCTGAGCGCAAAAGAAGCACTCGAAATCGCCGAAGACGTCTATCGCATGCAAGGCGAAGGCTCGATCATGGCCTCAACGCCTCCGAGTTTTAAACTCGATATCGCTGAACCGTTCCACAATCACTGGCACGTCAAATGTGCGCTCCTGAAGGAAACGCCCATTACCGGTGTCCGGCTGTATAACTATTACGATGACGGTCAGCGGAATACCGTCGGACAACTCGAATGCGGGCGCTATATCATTCTCGCCGACCCCAACACAGGTACCAACAAAGCAATCGTAGAAGAGCACTGGACTTATGCTATTCGAAGCGCCGCCGCAACAACGCTGTCCCTAAAATGGCTGGGGCCAAAAGACCCCAAGGTCGTCGGGCTGGTCGGCGTCGGCACGATGTCGACGAATGCTCTGCGCTGCCTGGTCGAACTTTATGATGGGATAGAAGAAATTCGTTGTACTTCACGCAGTCCTCAGACCCGCGAAGCGTTTGCCGAGAAATGGTCCGCCAAACTCGGCATCAATGTCGTCCCCAAGAATTCTATCGAAGAAGTGGTTACAGACGCTGACATTGGTGTCGGCGGCACTACGAGCGACGAGATTATGTGCCGAGAACCATGGCTTAAACCGGGGGCGACATACGTCTCCTTTACCCGGCGGGAATTCGACCCCGAAGGCTGGCCACTGATGGATAAGGTCGTCGTCGAT
This sequence comes from Rhodospirillaceae bacterium, assembly GCA_002720855.1. Taxonomy (GTDB): domain Bacteria; phylum Pseudomonadota; class Alphaproteobacteria; order MPNO01; family UBA2964; genus UBA2964. The sequence continues at coordinate 68,482 of PBIN01000003.1, forward strand.
AGCTGGGAAATGAACATGCTGATGAAGCATTTCCGCGCTACAGCCGAAGCAGGCATTTTTACACGCGAAAACCTGCACGGAGAAATACATGAACTGGTTCGCGGTAAAGTACCTGGGCGCGAGAGCGACACCGAACGCAACCTGATCCACACAACGGGATTGGTGGCACACGACATTGCCATGTGCCATTACGTCTACGAAAAGGCATTGGAGAAAGGCGTGGGCATCCGCCTTCCCTTTACTGGCACCGGCAACCCAGGTCCTGTCGACTAATCAAAAGAAGGTATTGAGGTGTCCAAAAAAATTCCACTGACGTTCGCCTGCGGCGATTACGCGATTACCCGCCCGTTGATTGACGGTATCGTCAAACCGGACGGTATCGATCTAACCGTACTCACGGATATGGATTCAACGACCCGGCATTGGCGGTTCTACAACAATGAAGATTTCGACATAGCCGAAGCGTCCTGTTCAACCTATCTGGTGGCAAAGGATCAGGGCAGACCATTTGATGCCATTCCCGTCTTCCTTCATCGCCGGTTTCGGCATGGATTCGTATTCATAAATACCAATGCAGGGATCAAGGAGCCAAAAGACCTGATTGGCAAGAAGGTCGGGATCAAACACTGGCAGGTAACCGCGATACTTTGGATGAAAGGCATTCTCGAGCACGAGTACGGTGTGCCGCACCGTTCCATCGACTGGTATCAGGAACTAGATCAGGATATCCCCGTAGAGATGCCGGATGACATCAAGTTGCAAACTTTACCAGACGATAAGTCGGTAGCGGACATGGTGGCGGAAGGCGAGCTGGATGCCTGTATTCACTCTTCCATCATCAAACCGTTTCTCAATGGCGATCCACGGGTGGCACGCCTTTTTCCTGACTTTAAACAGGAAGAAGTCGATTTCTTCGGCAAGACCGGCATGTTTCCCATCATGCACATCACGGGAATAAGGAAAGAAATTGTCGAGCAGCACCCCTGGGTGCCGATAAACATGTATCACGCGCTGAACAAAGCCAAAGCCGTCGCCATGAAACAGATGGTTAACCCACGCATCGTGCCGCTGGCCTGGTACCGGGAGACTTGGGAGGAACAGGAACAATTGCTCGGAAAAGACCCGTGGGAATATGGCCTCGGGGAACAAAACCGCAAGACTCTTGAGAATATGATCAATTACTCACACGAGCAGGCATTGATGAAAAACAAAATGTCGGTCGACGACCTGTTCCTGAGCGTAGACCAGGGTCGCAAACGCGGCGTTTAGTCTTCTTGCTTGACCTTCCCGCTGTGCGGTGCGACATAGCGCGGCGCATTCTTTAATTTGTGAAGTTATATGACGACGTTGCCCGATCCCGTCGCCCGCCGGCGCACTTTCGCGATCATTTCGCATCCCGACGCCGGTAAAACGACACTCACTGAAAAACTGCTGTTGTTTGGCGGTGCGATCCAGCTTGCCGGCGCGGTAAAATCGCGCGGCGAACAGCGCCGGGCCCATTCGGACTGGATGAAGGTCGAACGTGAGCGCGGTATTTCTGTCACCGCCTCTGTTATGACTTTCGAATTTGCAGAAAAGACGTTCAATCTCCTTGATACGCCCGGCCATGAGGATTTCTCCGAAGACACCTACCGTGTATTAACCGCCGTGGACTCGGCGGTGATGGTCATCGACGCCGCACGCGGTATTCAGGCCCAAACACGGAAGCTGTTCGAAGTTTGCCGTCTCCGCGACATGCCTATTACAACCTTTATCAACAAAATGGATCGCGAAGCGCAGGACCCGTTCGACCTTCTCGATGAGATCGAACAAACCCTTCAGATCGAGGTTACACCGGCAACCTGGCCTATCGGGATGGGATCGCGGTTTCTCGGTTGTTATGACCTCCTCAATGACCAGCTTGTATTGATGGACAAAGCCGGCCGGGGCGAGAAACCTCATCAGACAGAAACCTGCAAAGGGCTGGATGACCCAAAACTCGACGAACTCCTGCCAGCCGACGCTGTCGCTGAACTTCGTGAGCAAGTGGAAATGGTCCGCGGCCTTTGTCCCGAATTCAATTTAGATGCATATCTCGAAGGCAATATGACGCCGGTGTTTTTTGGCAGCGCCATTAATTCGTTTGGCGTAGGGGAATTACTCAGCGGATTGGTTGCAAATGCGCCGTCGCCAAGATCACAACCAACTGTCGAACGGGAAATCACGCCGGATGAAAACAAGGTCGCGGGATTTATCTTCAAGATTCAGGCCAATATGGATCCGAAACATCGCGACCGGATCGCCTTTTTACGATTGTGTTCGGGACATTTCAAACGCGGCATGAAGCTGCGTCATGTCCGCACCGACAAGCAATTGGCGCTTCATAATCCTGTCCTGTTTTTGGCCCGAGACCGGGAACTGGCGGAAGAAGCATGGGCTGGAGACATTATAGGCATCCCCAACCACGGCAATTTGCATATAGGCGATGCTTTGACAGAGGGCGAAACACTGCGCTTCAAGGGTATCCCAAGTTTTGCCCCCGAACATTTGCAGGCTGCGCGTCCGGCCGACCCGATGAAAGCCAAACACCTGGGGCGCGCTTTACAGCAGCTGGCCGAAGAAGGTGCCGCTGCTGTCTTCAAGCCACGCGTTGGATCAGACTGGATCGTCGGTGTTGTGGGTGTTCTGCAGTTTGAGGTTTTGGCCGACCGTATCCGGACCGAATATGACATTCCTGTTCAGTTCGAACCAACCAGCCTCATCACCGCGCGCTGGGTTGATACCAGCGACGACATCTTGTTGAAGAAATTCATCCGCGCAAATGAAGCAGCCCTTGCCGACGATCATAAGGGCGACCCTGTCTTTCTTGCCCGAAATGCATGGCACCTCGATCGTGCCGGTGAAGATTGGCCGGATATCAACTTCCTGGCTACCAAAGAACAGGTGGCATAGGAAAATGTCCTCTGAAGTTGAGAACATGCGAAACATCGCTATCGTCGCGCACGTCGATCATGGCAAGACCACAATGGTTGATTGCATGCTGCGGCAATCGGGCGTATTTCGCGATAATCAACAGATACAGGAACAGGCGCTGGATACCGGTGATCTGGAGCGTGAGCGCGGCATAACCATTCTTGCCAAATGTACGTCTGTGGAATGGCAGCAACAAAGAATAAACATCGTCGACACCCCGGGTCATGCGGACTTCGGTGGCGAGGTCGAGCGTGTACTTTCGATGGTGGATGGGTGTCTTCTGCTGGTCGATGCTGCTGAAGGCCCGATGCCGCAGACGAAATTTGTTCTTTCAAAGGTTTTAGCTCAGGGCCTACGCCCCATCGTGATTATCAATAAAGTTGATCGGTCCGATGCGCGCGCTAATGAAGTGCTCGATGAGATCTTTGATCTTTTTGCGGCACTGGATGCAAACGAAGATCAACTCGATTTCCCCGTACTATATGGCTCGTCGAAGGAAGGCTGGCTGGCAAAAGACCCCGACGGCCCCAAGGAATCTCTTGAGCCGCTATTTAATCTCATTTTGTCTCACGTCGCCCCGCCATCGGTCGATCCGGATGGCCCATTTCGTATGTTGGTCACGACACTCGAAGCGAACCCTTACTTGGGGCCTATTTTATCAGGCCGGATTTTGTCCGGTTCAATTACAGCGAATGGCAACGCGAAGGCTATTTCGCAAACCGGCGAATTGATTGAACAGACGCGGGTTACCAAGATACTCGCCTATAGGGGCCTGGAACGCGTGCCACTGGAACGCGCGGACGCCGGCGATATTGTAGCACTTGCCGGATTTCAAAAGGCAACAGTTGCAGACACGATTTGCGATGCCGTTGTTACCGAGGGCCTTGAAGCAAAACCCATCGACCCACCTACGCTTGCGGTGACGTTTTCCGTGAATGACTCGCCCTATGCGGGACAGGAAGGCGACAAGGTCACCTCGCGAATGATCCGTGACCGTCTTATGCGTGAAGCAGAAGGCAATGTCGCCATTCAGGTGTCTGATGCAGGCGACGGAAATGGGTATGAAGTTGCCGGCCGGGGTGAGCTGCAGCTGGGTGTCCTAATTGAGACCATGCGCCGCGAAGGGTATGAGATGTCAATTAGTCGTCCGCGTGTTGTTTATCGCACCGACCCAGACACGGGTGGACGGGTGGAGCCTATTGAAGAAGTCGTTATCGATGTAGATGAAGCCTATTCGGGTGTGGTGGTCGAGAAATTGTCGGCGCGCCGCAGCGAGCTGATTGAAATGCGGCCATCTGGTGGTGGAAAGCAACGTCTCATGTTTCATGCGCCGTCGCGCGCGTTGATTGGTTATCACGGAGAATTCCTGACCGATACGCGTGGCACAGGCGTTATGCACCGCGTATTTCACAGCTATGAGGCAGATCGAGGGTCAATTGAAGGCCGCCATCAGGGCGTCATCATCTCAACGTCACAGGGAAATGCTGTCGCCTATGCGCTCTGGAATCTTGAAGAGCGTGGACCGCTTTTTGTTGAGCCCGGTGAAAAGGTCTATTGCGGCATGTTGATCGGTGAGCACAACAAGGGACAGGACATAGACGCCAACCCTTTGAAGACAAAACAGCTCACGAATGTTCGAGCATCTGGCTCCGACGATGCAATTCTCCTGACGCCGCCAATTAAACTCACACTCGAGCGGGCGATTGCCTACATCGCCGATGACGAGCTGGTCGAGGTTACACCGCAATCAATCAGACTTCGCAAACGCTATTTGGACCCCAATGATCGTAAACGCGAGGCGCGCAAAGCCGCCGCGCTCGCCTAATTTTCTTGCCATTCCCCCGGCAAATCACGATATGACATCGAAGAACCTGCTTTCGCTCTTCACCATGGAGGTAAAACCATGACGGCAATGGCCTATCCTGCACTCGCCACGTTGCTGGCGGTCTTTCTATATTCGGTCCTCATGATGAACGCCGGCAGATGCCGTGGCAAATATGGCATTGCGGCACCGGCGGTTACCGGGCATGAGGGTTATGAACGGGCGTATCGAACCCAGATGAATACGCTCGAACACATGATGGTCTTCCTGCCGGCGCTATGGTTATTCGCCTATACAGTCGATGCGACCTGGGCGTTCGGCCTTGGGCTTCTTTGGATTGCCGGACGAATTGCCTACGCTATCGCCTATCTAAAAAACCCGAAGAAACGCGGTCCGGGGCTCATTGTAGCGTTCATCACGCAAGCAATTCTCTTGCTGGGCGCGCTCTATGGCGTTGCATTGCTGTTTGTGAAATAGGCGGCACCTAGGTCGCCTTCTGGGCACAATTAATACAAAGCGGCGTTGCCGGATCATTTTTCAACCTCTTGGCGGCAATTGGTTCATCGCATGCCGTGCAGTAACCGTAATCGTCGGAATCGATGCGATCTAGAGCAGCCGCAATTCGTTGGAGCTCCTTATCCCGCCGCCGACCTGTTTCGTCTTCCATCGCCTGTTGTTGCATTGCATCCATGCGAGAAAGTCGGCCAACACGTTGCTGATCGAGATCAGTGTCGGTCTTGGTCTCTTCACCCGACTCGATAATGGATAAAAGTTCCTTTCGCCGGGCAACCAGCACCTTTTTCATTTTCTTGATATCTATAGCGGGGTTCTTGCTCACCCATCTATCTCCTCAAGTCAAAATGACCGCTCAATTCTAACTCTTTCCCCAATAATATTGGGAGAATTTATTTTCGTTGTTTTACGATCGGTAAATGGCGCGTGTGAGGGCGTTTCATAAGAATCGGTACAATCATTATAGCCATCGGGCGTTTGGCCTTTTCAAATTGCTGACAGATGACATGATCAAGATCGGTTGGGGAAAATGAAAGCACGCCAGCTCCTGATTTTAGGCTCTGCTTTAGCGTTTATTCACTCAAATGCTGCTCTCGCATTCGACAAGTTCGTCGCCCTCGGTACCGCTTCGAAACGGGGCACGTATTACCCGGTTGGAAAGTCAATTTGCAAGTTCATAAATGCTGGTCGGCTTGACCATTTGGTCCGGTGTATCGCCTACAACACCGGTGGATCGGTGTACAATATCCAGGCACTTGTGTCCGGCGAGTTGGATTTGGCGATTACCCGCGCCGACCTGGCCTATAGAGCCTATAAGGGAACCGGACAATTTTCCGAGGTCGGTGGCAACAAAGACCTACGCACAGTCACTAATTTATACGACACGCCGGTCGTCGTCACAGTACGCAAGGGCGACGGCATCAAATCTTTCGAAGATTTCAAAGGACGCCGGATCAATATCGGCAATCAAGGGTCGGGCAAGCGCACAATTTCGGACGAAATATTCAAGATTATGGGTTGGAAACAGAAGATGTTTTCCAAGGTTACGGAACTTGGAACAACAGCGATGGCGAAGGCGTTTTGTAACAAAGAAATCGACGTAATGATGGAAGCAATTGGCCTTCCGGCGAAACTGTATGATCAGGTCACCTATGAGTGCGATGGCGTATTTATGGCGTTGCCGCCAAAAGTTATTAGTGCCTATGAAAAGAAAGGGCGCTTTTTTTACAAGTACACGCTTCCCAAAAAACTGAATCCCAACGCGAAGGGGGATATTCAGACGATTGGCACAAAAATCGTGTTGATGACCTTGAAACGGGTTCATCCAAAGACAATTGGTATTGTCGCAAAATCGGTGTTTTCCGATCTAAAGAGCTTTCAGAGATCCCAGTCGGCGCTCGGTTTTTCGTCTACAAAAACTATGCTTCGCGAAGGAATTCATGTCCCGATCCATTCGGGAGCAAAGCAATATTATGTGCAGAACAACTTGTTGGCAGGCAAGCGGCCGCCAAGATGATCAATGGGCATTGGCATGAGAAACAGTAATTTTCCCGGGTCGCAGCAATGGAAATCCAGATCGGCAAAAATAATTGCAAGATCACTCCTGGCCGTTTCATTGGGCGGCATATCGGGCTGCGTCACATTGGACCAACTCATCAAAGATTTTGACGGCACCGAGGTTAACAAGAAGCAACAGGCTTTGCCGGCGCCTGAAACCGAAGTACAGGCGATCTCGAAAAAAGGGGTGGAAGCCTTACGTAAAAACGAGCTGAAAAAGGCCTCGAAGCTGTTCAATCGGGCACTAAAGATCGATATCCAAAACTCCTATCTGCAATTGTTAAACGGCATGGCATATCACATGCAGGCCGTCAGATCGGATACGACGCTCTTCTCTCTTGCACAGCAAGGATACAATCTCGCTATCAAGTTCGATCCATCGAACTGGATCGCGCGTTATCAGTTGGGCCTTCTTCACCGTGACCAACGGAAATTTGGTTTAGCTAAAGAAGCATTTGCTGATGCCCTTTTCTACAAAGACGATGATCCCGACATCCTCTTTAATCTCGCCGTTTCCTCATATTATTCGAGAGACCCTGAAACAGCGGCCGGCGCTTTAAAAAGGCTACGTGAACTGGAACCTAACTCGGCAATCTCGCCTGATACATCTGACGCGCAGATTAACAGACTGGCACAGGGTTCATACCAGAGTTCAAAAAGCAAGTTTTCGCAAACCGGTGGCGGAAGCACCCCGGAATATCCCGTTACAATTAGCACAGTCGCCGTTTGGCGATTCCAGTTCCGGCTCCAGCCCGTTTGGGTCCTCGTCTGAGTCAAGCTCGTCATCATCCGACAGTAGCCAAGCATCTGACCAAACGAGCGAATCCGAATCCCCAAGCGAGAAAATGGTCGTTGTCGATGTCGTAATCATCAGTTCACGGGAAGATATTTCGACCTCAAAGGGCATAAACCTTTTGAACGGTCTCACGATTCAATTCAGTGGTAGCAGAAGTGTTGTGAATACCGGCAATCAGTTTAACGCCGGCACCGACACAATTGTAACAACACTAACCAAAACGATTACTCTACCGTCCATTACGAATTCATTGAACATCATGAATTCGGGTGCCACCCGAAACGAAATTTTGGCGCGTCCAAGTCTTGTCGCAATATCGGGGCAAAAATCTGAGTTCTTTTCTGGCGAAAATATTAAGGCAGCGACCGTTTCGACGACCGCACAACAAGGCTCCACGGAAGTGGATACAGATATCGGCGTGAAACTAGGCGTTACCCCGTCATTTGTTGCGGATGGTCGCGTGAAGTTGCAGGTAGAAGTCCAAAGGACGTTTTTGACGAGCACAAGCTCAAATGTAACTTATACGAACCAGATCCGCACTACCAAAGAATCCGTCAACGCCAATGTCTTAATGAACCATGGCGAAACTTTGATTCTGAGTGGCCTGAGCGAAAAGGAAACAGAGAATGTTCGAAGTGGTGTTCCTGGAATTCAGGATGTGCCAGGGCTTCAATATCTTTTCTCAAATGAAACGACGAGAGATTTCAATAAATCCGTCCTTATTTTGCTCACGCCCCGTATTCCCGAATACACTTTCCGACCGCGCGAAATCAGGGAGAAAGAAGAAGCAAAATCGACTGATGGCGGGAGAGTTTTGAATGAACTCAAAGCCCGTTATTCAGACTGGTTCCGGCCCTATCCAAACTGGGCATCTGTATTCCATCACCTCCAGGAAAATAGCCTGTATCGCCAGTTCCGTACTGGTGATGTCGCTTTGGAGCGTTGGGATACTCAGATTACCCATGAAGGTCGTCTGAAAAAAGCGCTCGAGTTCCTGCTTTATTAACGATGAGGTCAACACCAATGCGAAGTTTAGCTAATCAATTCGGGTGGTTGACCCTCTTTATAGGCGGAGTTCTGGCAATCAACCTGGGCGTTGCGAGCGCGCAAAATTTGGGCTCTGGCGTCAAAGAATCGGGACCGCAGACCTGTAGTTTGTGCGATCTTCGCTATCGTTCTTACCTGGGCGCCAAACTCGATGGTTCTGATTTCCATGGGTCTTATTTGTTCAACGCCAATTTCACGAGAAGCAGTCTTGTTTCGGTGAATTTTGAAAGCGCCTTTATGGTTCTCGCGGAATTTGAAAGAGCCGATCTCACCAACGCAAATCTCGCAAAAGCCAATTTGGGAAAGACTTCCATGTATGGGGCAACCCTTCGCGGTGCCCGTATGATATTTGTAGACCTCGAAGAAGCGTATTTGGAAGCTGCAGAATTGACCGGCGCGGACCTGACCGCTGCCAATATGCCGCAGGTTCGAATGCCACGTGTTTTCGCGAGTGGTGCTTTGATGCGTAGCGCAAACCTAAAGGAATCAGATTTGAGTGAGGGAAACTTTCGGGGCGCGAATCTTGAAGGTGCCAATCTTGCTGGAGCGAATCTGGCGAATGCCGATTTTAGCATGGCCAATTTGCGGGATGCCAACCTCCGCGGTGCCAATTTGACGGGAGCAAATTTCAGCTATTCGACTTTGTTAAATGCAAATCTGACGGGTGCTGATGCATCCAAGGCAACACTTTATGGCACCAATATGAAAGGTGCCAAGTTCATAGACGCAAATCTGAAAGGTGCTCATATCGCCAGTGTTATTAAGATTGGTACTGACTTCTGCAATGCTCAAATGCCAGACGGAAAAGTCGGTAAATGCACTGGAAAATCCGCTACAAGCAAATCAAAGAAGCCGCCCGCCAAATAGCATCGGCGTAACAATCAGCTAGACAACCATCTAACTGTTACGGATAAGTCTCTAGCGTCCGTTGCCGCCCTCCACCGGCTGTAATACAGTCTCCTAAACAAATAATTGGAGGGCAAAATGGCATCTGATTTTGAAGATCATTGTTGGAAAGACGTTGTCTCGGAAAGTGCGCTGAACATTTACAGACACTACGAACGTAAAACCTATGTTGGCGAAAAACCCGCACTTCTGGCGATAGATCTCTACAAACTTGCCTACCAAGGCGGCCCCAAACCGGTGGAGGAGTTGGTCGATATTTATCCAAGTTCCTGCGGAGAAAATGCCTGGAACGCCATTCCGCCCACGGAGAGGTTGTTTAAAGCGGCACGGGCAGTGGGAATTCCGATCATTTACTCAACGACCGAAACACGTGCTGAAGCCAATATCGCCCATGCCTATGCAACGAACCGCCAGAAAGTTCAGGTGGCGCCTGATGTCTGGGAAATCAAGGAGGAGTTTGCGCCGCAGGAAGGTGATCTGCTTGTTTACAAACAACGTGCGAGCGCCTTTGCGGGAACACCGCTCGTGTCTCAGTTAAACCGTTTGGGTGTCGATAGCCTTATCGTGTGTGGCGAGAGCACCAGTGGCTGTGTCCGCGCGAGTGTCGTCGACGGATATTCCAACGGAATACACGTAACCATCGCCGAAGAATGCGTCTATGACCGGCATATTCTTTCTCACAAGGTCAATCTGTTTGATCTCCACCATAAATATGCCGACGTCATGCATGTCGATGAAATCGTTGAACATTTATATGACACCGCCGGACTGAAAGAGGCGAGCTGATGGAACCCAGTCGTTATGGACCGTTTCCTTACACCCCGATCAATCGACGACCCAAACTCAAGTGGCCTAATGGTGCCCGCGTTGCAGTTTGGATAGCGCCCAATCTGGAGTTTTTCCCCCTAGATGAGCCCATTCCGGGCTCTCGCTATAGCTATACGCCGGAAGTTTCTTCATGGGCGACGCGTGATTATGGCGCCCGGGTCGGCGTGTTTCGGATTATGGACGTCTTATCGAAGCGCAATATCAAGGCGACCTGCACGCTCAACTCAGAGGTTTGCGACGCCTATCCGGAAATGATGGAAGATGCCGTTGCGCTGGGTTGGAATTTTATGGGCCACAATCAGAGCAATTCCCGGCCCTTTCAGTCGACGCCTCCCGAAAACGATCACGCAATGATTAAGGACGTACTCGCGCGGATTACGGAATGCACGGGAACAAAACCGCGCGGCTGGCTGGGATCCGGACTGCAAGAAACATGGGATACATTGGATTATCTCGCAGAAGAAGGGCTGGATTATATCTGCGACTGGACCAATGACGATCAACCCTACTTTATGACCGTTGGGGAAAAGAAACTTGTCTCCCTGCCCTATTCGACGGAAATCAACGACCTGCCGCAATTTCGGGCGGGGCGTTCGAACGACGAATTTGAAAAAATGATCCGGACACAGTTCGACACGCTCTATGAAGAAGGAGCCGACTCCGGTCGTGTAATGGCAATTTGCCTTCATCCCTTTGTAATCGGCGTCTCGCATCGTATCGGTGTGCTCAAATCTGCCCTCGATTATATTCAGGGCCATGATGATGTCTGGTTCGCAACTGCGGAAGAAATTGTCGATGCCTGGCTGGCATCCGACGCAACTTTTTAAACTACACGAGAGAAAACTATGATTATCGACCACCGCACCTATGACTTTCACCCAGGTAAAATGAAGGCGTGGATCGCCTGTTACGAAGAATACGCTCTGCCCTTGCAAAAGAAGTATCTTGGCAACTTTATCGGATTTTTTACCACCGAAGTTGGTCCGATTAATCAGGTAACCTTTATGTGGGGTTTTGAAGATGCAGGTGATCGCGAGCGCCGCCGCGCGGAAATGGAAGCTGATCCAGGCTGGGCGGAGTTTGGACGTCGTAGTGCCGAACTTGGCGCGTTAAAGCAGCAAACCGACAAGCTCATTCGGCCTGTAAGCTTCTCGCCTCTGCAATAGCTTTTAATCTCCAAGCGGTTTTGCGCCGCCCGGCACTTCGATATCAAAGATATTGAGGGTGATGGCGATCAGATTGTAGTGGCCGAGTAGGCCGGCAAGATCGACTGCGCCCTGTTGTCCATGCCGGTCAACAACCTTCTGAAACGTCTCGTCGCTGACGCGATTACTCGCGTAGAGCTCCTTGCTGAACTGGTAAATCTCCTGTTCAGCCGGATTATCGAATGCTGGCTCTTCGCCAATTCGAATGGCGTCGATCACTTTCTGCGAAACGCCCGCTCTCAATGCCTCACTCTCATGAGCAAACCATTCGTACTGCGCTTTCAAATGGTGGGCAGTCACGAGGATAGCTATTTCTCTTAAATCCCAGGGGATCGAACATTCATACCGGACGAATTGTCCTAATTTTTGAACTTTATCTGCTAACTCTGGGCTATCCAATAACGCCAAAAACGGCCCTCTTACACCACCGCGCGGACCGCCAGCGATGTCGTCATAAACCTTCTGTTGTTCAACTGTCATTTCGTCGCGCGGCGTTTCAACCAAGCGTGCCATTTACCAGACTCCTATAAATACGGCGGCTTTCAGCCTGCCTTTTGAATTTGCTCTATCAGATCCGAGGGTGTGATCGGATATTTATTGAGTTGCACATTGAAGGGTTCAAGGGCGTTTTCTATGGCTGACAGAATCGACGGCGCCGCTGTCATAACACCGCACTCGCCAACGCCTTTCACACCGATGGGGTTACGATCCGTCGCAGATTCTTGATGTATGATTTCGTAATTCGGCACTTCGGGCGCCGTGGGAATCAGATACTCGCCGAGATTTGTCGATTGCGGCATCGCCTGATCGTCATAAATCATATTCTCGAATAAAGCATGTCCCAACCCAAGCGTAACACCGCCATGAACCTGTCCATCGACAATAATGGGGTTAATCAACGTGCCGCTATCATGCACGATGACATAGCGATTTATGTGCACATGTCCGGTTCCGATATCGACCTCCAGCTCCGCACCATGCGCGCCGTTCGCATAGGCGACATTGTCAGGCATGAAGCTAGATTCAGCCTCCAGGCCGGGTGTGATGCCTTCGGGCAGCGCATAACCAGGGACACCTGCAACGGCTCCGGCAATCTGACGGAAATCTACCGACATATCAGGCACTCCTTTAACGAATACCTTGCCGTCGCGTAACTCCAAATCCTCTCCAGACGCTTCCAGAAGATGCGCTGCTATTGCCAATACCTTTTTGCGTACGGCTGTTGCGGCCAAATGAATAGAAGAGCCAGCACAAACAGTTTGCCGGCTCGCAAAACCGCCAAACCCTTGCGTAACGTTCTGAGTATCGCCATGAACAAGAGAGACTTTATCCGGACTAACACCGAGCTGATCGGCAACAATCTGCGACATGGCGGTTTGAAAGCCCTGCCCCATAGCAATGCCACCGGTATAGACAGAAATTTTTCCGGACGTACCAATCCGTACGATGCCGGTTTCAAAGGGTCCGCGGCCTGTGGGCTTTACATAATTGGCCATGCCAAAGCCGAGATAGCGCCCTTCTGCACGGGCACTTTCCTGTCGCGAAGAAAAATTTTCGAAATCCATGGCTTTGAGAAGATCAATCTGACACTTCTCATAATTGCCGCTGTCATAAATGATCGGCTGCCCAGCCTGTGTTTTTAGGGGGTGCTCATAGGGCATATCTTGCGGTCGGATAAGATTGCGCTCCCGCATCACTGTTCGATCAAGCCCGGCGGCATCAGCGATTTTGTCGACCATCCGCTCCATTGTGAAACAACCCTGCGGATGCCCTGCACCACGCATCGAGGTCGAGGGCACTTTGTTCGTATGGGCAATAACGACGTTCAACGCGTAATTTGGAATAACGTAGGGGCCAAGGATTGTCGTTGCCGCACTGAAAGGGATATTGAACCCTCGTGCCGTATAGGCACCCTGGTCATGGTACATTTGGCCACGAAGGCCAAGGATTCTGCCATCGGCATCAGCCGCCATCTCGACATCCCAAAACTGATCACGCTCCTGCGTCGTCGTTATGAGATGTTCCCTTCGATCCTCTACAAACTTGATCGGTCGCTCCAGTAGCATCGTAGCAGCGCTGATAACGGCGTCTTCGGGGTAGAATAGAAGTTTGGGTCCAAATCCGCCGCCAATGTTTGGTACGATTACCCTAATCTGGGACTCATCAAGTCCAAGCAGATAAACGAGCACACTGCGATGCGAATGTGGCGCCTGGCACGAACTCCACATCGTGAAAGTCTGCCGGATCGGATCATAACGCGCGATGCTGCCGCGACATTCCATCGAGTTCGATACACCGCGATGCTGGTATAGTTCCGAAGAGACTACGAATGCAGCATCGGCAAACGCCTTTTCAACATCACCGTGGCCGAACTGAAGGTCATGTACGATGTTTCCGGGCTCGGTTTGGCGTGAATTTACCGGCGGTGCATCTGGTTCCGCAGCTTTCCTTGGGTCTGAAAGTACCGGCAATGGGTCGTATTCCACCATAACCAACTGTGCGGCATCTTCTGCGATATAGCGGTTTTCCGCAACAACGGCGGCGACCGGCTCGCCAACGTAACAAACCTCATCGCGGGCAAGAATGTAGGGTCCGACATCTACGCGTTCACCAGGGTTCGGAAAATTCTCTGGCACGCGTTCCTGTGAAAGAACGGGCAGCAAATCGTCGATGGTAAATACGCCAGCCACACCGGGAACATCCCTAGCGGCTGATACATCTATCGATGATATTTTTGCATGGGCAACCTGGCTGCGAACTACAGCAAGATGCAACAGGCCTTCCATTTGAATATCGTCGATAAATGTTGCCTCGCCCGCCAACAGGGTTTCGTCTTCAAGACGAAGCATTTTTTTGCCGACAAAGGTGTCGGGCATAGAACTAACTCCGATCTCTAATTACTACGCGCGCGAATAACGATCAGGATGCAGTCGGGTTGGATACACCTACCATCGTATCTCTGGTGACTATGGACGCGAGCTGCTCCTCAGTCCAGTCATCCGTGCCCTCGGGTCTGCGTGGGATTACAAGATAGCGCAAATCAGCCAGACTATCATGGACCCTTACCGTCATGTCATCGGGAACTTCAGTTCCAAACTCGGACAAAACCTTTCTTGGCTCAATGATGACTCTCGAACGATAACTCTTGCTGCGATACCAATCGGGCGGCATACCAAGCACGGCCCGCGGATAACAGGAGCAAAGCGTGCACACCACGACGTTTTGTACGTCGTCGGTATTCTCGACGACCGTCATTTTTGCAGCGCCCGCATCGATATCGAGCTCTGCGAGAGCAGAATTCCCGTCATCAAGCAGGCGTTGTTTGAACTCTGGGTCAGTCCAGGCTTTCGCGATTACCTTGGCCCCATCGGATTTCTCCAAAGACTCAACTTTTTCCTGCGCTGCCCGTAACTCTTCAGGTGTCAAATGACCGCGCTCCATAAGAAGTTCCCGCATGGCATAGGTCATTAACTCATACCGGCTTGGGTCTGAATCCTCGATATTGGGCTGGAAAGTCAGATCGTGATCGTGGTCGTGATCATGATCGTGCTCATGTGTTCCGCGTTCTTCAGCCATTTTCTCTCTCCTTTCGTCCCGATTTATGCGGGTAACAACCAATGTTCGTAAATATCCACATCAACGGTGTCAGTCTCGGGGCCGGAGTAATTTGGCCAGACATGACTTTGTTTGAACCGTACACGATAGAGCGTTTTTTTCGGCAAACCGTCAAAACCATAGGCGAGTTCTTCGGGATTAGCGAAATCCCCGCAAACTCGTTCGATCTCCCCGACTTTGCCACGAATATAAAAAGGTGTGCGCCGATGTCCCGGCGGATGGGTGGCAATGACTTGGACTGCGTCACCTGGTGCGAAACTCCCACTCATTCTCTTGCCTCCGCCATACGTTGCTCAATTTCTTTCATACGATCTTCCAGCTCTTCTTCAGTAAACAAACCTTTTTCAACGAGGATTATTTTCATCGACTCTGTGGACCGTTCGTAATAGTCGAGATCGCTATAGAGGGGCTCACCCATCTGTTCACGGGCACGCCTGGTCTCATCAGTCACATAAATATGCCGACCGGCAGCACCCAATGCATTGCTGATCGCTGTAGACATGCGTTCCCACGGTTTCATCTCCGTGGCGTTTGGATCAATAGCACCGTAATCCTTACCGCCAATGTCATGATAACCCCGGCGCGGATCGTCTGTATCTGCCATATTAAGCACCTCCCAACTTGTGACACGCATTTTCCCATATTGCGTCGGCTGGTCAACAGAACTCGTCCTTTGACCGACAATCCAGCGCCTTCTATATTTCATTCAACACTGAAATAGGGGGAAACGACATGGATGGCAGCATTTATCGCAGCTACGACCAGGAAACGCTAAATAAACTTTATGACAATCGAAACCGCTTCCCCGATACCGACGAACGCAAGGCTGCCCAGTCAAAAGGTTCCGACGAAGCTAAGGCTGATTATGAATGCCGCCTAGATATCAGGTACGGTGACGGGGACGCGGATGTTCTCGATATATATTTAGCCGACGGGAATGGACCGCATCCTGTCCACGTGTTCTTTCACGGCGGATATTGGAAATCGAACACCAAAGATGATTTTGGATTTGCTGCCAAGCCGTTCGTCCCCTATGGAATTACAACGGTTGTGGCCGAATATCCCTTAATACCTTCAGTGCGCATGGACACGCTGATCGATCGCTGTCGTGCTTCATTGGAATGGACATGGCGCAATGCGGAGCGTTTCGGCGGCGACCAGAACAACATCACGATTTCGGGGCACTCCGCGGGCGGTCACATCACAGCCATGATGATGCAAACTGACTGGCCGTCATACGGTGAGGGATTACCAAAAGACCTGATAAAAGGCGGCTGCAGTATTAGTGGCGTCAGTGACCTGGAACCGGTCAGACTTTCTTCCCAAAATGACGACATGCAACTTGGGGAGAAGGAAGCGGCTGATTTTAGTCCGCTGTTTATGGACCCGATCCATCCCGGCCCCCTGCTTGCAGTTGCAGGCAATTTGGAAGGCGACGAGTTCGTAAGACAAACTTCTGATCTGGCGGAAGCCTGGTCCGCAAAAGGGATGAACGTCGAGTGTTGGATCATGGAAGAGAAACACCATTTTACGACAATAAATCAATATCTTGACCCCGAAAGCGAGCTATCCAGCGCTGTTCGGGGTTTGGCAGGGAAATAGACAGAAATTAGGAATCAAGAATGATCACTTTTAAGGTTGGCGAGGCTTCGCCCGCGAATACGTTTTTTGCAATTTGGATGGCGGAAGCAGCCGGTCTTTACAAAGATAACGGCCTCGATTTTGAAATTGTCAAAATGGTGGGCGGCAGCGAAACGGGTCCGGCGCTGTCATCGGATCGTATCCAATTAATGCATATTGGTATGTCGTCCGTCGTCAGAGCCAATTCTGCTGGATTCGATGTGACAACTATCGGCTCACTGAGCAATGTCATCCGCAGCACGCTCTTCGCTGCGCCGGGCGTTGGCAGCATTGATGATGTCAAAGGCGGCGATGTTGGAATAAGCAGTGCTGGCTCGGAAAGTGAGCTCTCGACCGTCGTCGCGCTCCAGAAACTGGGACTGACTCGCGACGACATTACTTTTCGCGAAATTGGTGTCGAGAGGCTTTCTCATCTCAAAAACGGAACCGTCAAGGCAACCATGCTAGGCGAACCTCTCCGCAGCGTGGCATTGGGCGAAGATATGAAAGTTCTATGCGATTTGTTGGTGGACCGAATGCCATGGCTATACAGCGGCCTCGTCGTCGACAAGTCATATTTGGCAGACAACCGTGACGCTGTTCTTCGGTTTATGCGCGCGACTGTTGAAGCCAATTATCTTGCAGTGGCTGACGCGGAACGCGCGAAACCGGTGATGGCGGAGGTTCTCGAGATCACAGACCCAAAAAATCTCGATATCACGTATGACAACTTCAAGACTTATACGCCCTTAAACGCTGAACCTACCGTTGAAGGTGGCAAAAACATTATGGGAACAGTCGAGGCCGAGAATAAAAGCGACAATATTGACGATTATATGGATCAGTCAGTCCATGAGGAATTGTTAGATAGCGGCTTTTTCGACGAGATGAAGGTGAAATACAACGTCGGTTAAATTGCACCGACTAAGGAGTTTATCAGCTTCGTTCTTCGAACCACTGCCAGAACGTCCCTGATAACCAACCGAGCATTGCCCAGAAAATTGCGGCTGTAACCATAGACGCAGCAGCAAAATGTCCGGCAATTTCCGGAGGCACATTCCCCCCGATACGCGCTGGTTGCGGCGCACCGATAATGTGAGGTAATGCCATCAAGACAATACCGGCTATTACCCAAACAGCTCCCTTCCGGAAGACCAGTAGCCATAGCCCAGCCGCCGTCGCTGCAACGCATAGAACCCACCAGCCTTGTCGCGGTGCAAGTTCGGCCGCGAGTGCGCCTGGAACTTCAGGGGGTAAGCCCAAGGCTGGCGCCAGAGATATCACACCGAATCCGGCCATACCCCAAATAACCCCCACCCGACCGTCGATGGTTCCGGTACTCAGGGAATAACAAGCAACCAGAATTAGGGAGAAACCTATTCCCAATAATATATTTGCAAGAGTTGTGGAGAACGTTCGTTCCCAACCATCCGCAGGGCCCCAGGCCTCATGTTCATCCTTTGCATCACCGCCGCTCTTGCCATGGGCCAATATCAATAAAGGATTTTTATACGCACTTTGCTTTTGGCCATCAGCAGCAGGTTGTCCTTCAAACTGCTCCGCATGCAGAATGATTGGCGTTGTCGTGAATTCATGGACAACGGAAATTCCGAGACCGGCAAAAAATCCGGCAAGAAGCGCTGTCGCAAAAATACGCCGAAACATGGCCCGCTACACAGGTTCAGTGGCAGGGAAAAGCAAAGGAATGACGGCTGTCATGGGCCGCATTATGGATAGTGTCGGAATGAGCAAAACCGACCCCGATGACCAGAAAAGCGCCGAGTAATATAGCGGTAATCGCAGGCATAAACTTGCGCCCGGATTCTACAACAATTACTTCGGATTTAGCTGTCTTCTCGTTCATCTCTCATCCTCTATTTGAGAACCCAAAGATTGGCCCGGTCTGGCCAAAAATGCAACCGCTCACCAATTAAAAAAGAAACTTACTCGCGGCCCGGAAAGCGGATTCCGGTGAATTTGACGTAGGAAAGCTCCTCCATGGCGTATTTTACACCTTCCCGGCCATAGCCCGATGATCTAACGCCACCGAAAGGTGTGGTGTCCATGCGGAAACGACTGCCTTCATTTATCCAGACGGAACCGACGTGTAACTCTTCCGATACTTTGAATGCCGTCTCCAGACTCGACGTAAAGCACGATGATTGGAGACCAAATTCGGAGTCGTTGGCGATTTTGATTGCGTCATCAATATCTGTCGCAGGTATAACCACAGCAACCGGCCCGAATATCTCCTCGCAAACGACACGTGCATCTGACTTCGGACCGACCAAAATAGTCGGATAGATAATCGCGTTGTCGCGTTTCAACGGTAGTGCGGCCTTGGCGCCATTGGCTACCGCTTCCTCGACCATGGCTTCGACGCGATCTGCAGCGTCCACATTGACCATCGGCCCAACGTCTGTGTCGTCCTTTGTTGGATCACCGACATTCATGGCTTCCGCAGTTGCCACGAAATGCTCCAAAAATTCATCGAGCACCGAATCTTCAACAATAATCCGCTGCGCCGAAATACATTGCTGCCCGCTTGCCTCAAAGGCGCTAGGAACAATACGCAATGCGGCGTCTTTAACATCCGCGTCGGCGCAAACGATATTGGCAGAATTGCCGCCAAGCTCACCAATGAACGGTTTTGCACCAGCTGCTTTCGCCAGCGCTTCACCCGCTGCCGTACCACCAGTCAGAGTGACAACAGCAACGTCTTTGTGCGCGACGAAATAGCCCGTAACATCGCGCCGGCAGGCGACAACATTGACCAATCCGTCGGGAACACCGGCACGCGTGAACGCTTCAGCAATCATTAGCGCTTCACCTATACCTTCGAAGGCAGGTTTGACCACTACCGCATTGCCCATAGCGATTGCCGGCGCCACCTTCTGCATGAGCAAGTTGGAAGGGGCGTTAAAAGGCGTAAACGCCGCTATCACGCCGTGCGGATGGTGACGGGTAAATCCAAACCGGCCCGCGCCCATCGGCAAAGCATCAAGCGGCAACACTTCACCTTCCATACGCAGAAGCTCTTCCGCGCAAAGCCGCATCAACTGGGAAACGCGGCCGGCCTCAAAACCACAGGCGCGTTTCGGCTTACCGAGCGCGCGCATTGTGATATCTGCAATCTCGTCCTTCACCGCATCAACTTCATCGGCGGCTTTACGAAGCCACACTGCCCGTTCAGCGGGTGTCGCGCTTAAATTGGATAGAAAAGCCACGCGTGCATTTGAGACAGCCGCATCGATGGTTGCCTCATCCGCCATCGCCACGGTGGCGACGAGGCTATCATCCCAGGGGGATCGCAACTCTTCGGTTTTCCCCCCTGTCGCAGCATATGATTGTCCGCCAATCCAGGGCTGCGAAATTTGTGCCTCGGCCATAGTCGTCTCCCTAATTAATCTCGTTAAAGTTTGAACAGCTCAAAAGTTGCCTCAGCGAATAAGTCTTCGGCCTCCAGTTTTCGCGCTGAAATTCCTTGATCGAAAGAGTATCGTGTCATCGCGGAAATTTCTTTCTCATTTTCAATCGCGCCATATTTCCAATGGTCCTCGCCCATCAGTTTACGTACCTGTTCAAGTTCGTAGACCGGCCACGGCATCGTGTGCGCCAAGTGCCCGACCTGTTCCATCTCTTCATAGCAATGCTGTTTTGCTTTGAGAAACGCCACGTAAACATTCACAGGCAACCAAGGATGTTTTTCAACGATCGACCGCCGAATTCCAATCATATGCATGATCGGGAACATGCCCGTCTTTGCAAAATAGGCTTCTTCAGCGGCCTTATAGTCGGGAAACAACCGATCGATGTTTTCGTTGCTGTGATAGCTAGAAGGGGCCCGCGCAGAGATTACGGCATCGAGTTTTCCGTCATCGAGATGCTCCGCCAGCGTCTCATCTGTCGGTATGCTCTGAAGATCAATCTCATCCGGCAAATGCAGTGGCGCACGTTCCTCGCGCCCACCCTCTTCCAATCCGCCATTCCGCCAATGGATGGAAGACGCTTTGACCCCGTATTCATCCTCCAGGATGCCCCGAACCCAAAGCGCTGCGGTCATCTGGTATTCCGGAACCCCAATCGTCTTACCCGCAAGGTCTTCAGGTTTCTCGATGCCTCGGTCAGTGCGGATATAAATCGAAGAGTGTCGGAACAAGCGCGATACGAAGGCCGGAATTCCAACGTAGGGGCTGCCGTCGCGGGACTGGACATTCATGTAGCTCGACATTGAAAGCTCGGTAATATCAAACTCCTGATATTTAAAAGCCCGATGAAATGCCTCTTCAGGAGACATGGCGCTGGCGACAACCTCACATCCATCGACCCCTACCGTGCCATCAAAAAGTGCCCGCGTACGGTCATAGTTACAGCATGCCAAACTAACGGTCAGTTTTCCCATTCCTCGCTCCCAATCGATTGAACTACTTATGTTGTTGTCGGCATTATCTCCGGCTCTCCAATATGAAGCAAGGCAACCCCTCCACATTGACAGGCTGACAATCTCTTTTCAGACTGCGGCGCTGGGAGGAAGAGAATGAACAGTAATTCTGAAACGCCTGCTTTAACCAGTGAGGTAAGGGCGGAACTCGACAAACTCATTAAACTTTGCCGCGTCTTGGAAATCGAAGGCCATGGCGACCGCACACTGGGATTCGCGAGCGTCCGGGACCCGCATGGCAACGGTATGTGGATCAAGCGATCCTATATCGCACTCGGAGAAGTTTTCGATTATAGGGATTTCTTCCATATTGGGCTCGACGGAAAAGTATTTTCCGGTGAGGGTCGTTGTCATGGGGAATGGCCAATCCACGCAGCCATTTTCGAGGCACGGCCTGATATTAATGCCGCGGTTCACTCTCACCCTTTATACGGCTGTGTCGTCTCCGCCAGCACAGAACCGATGCGCCCCGTCGGATACCAGCAGATTTTCTTCCCAAAACCGCCGCCGCGTTATGAGGGTTCGTCAGAGCTAATCGTAAAAATGGAGACAGGCCGCGTAATGGCAAAAGCCCTGGGCGACAGCTTTTGCATGTTTCTACGCAATCACGGCGTAGTCGCATGTGGAACATCTATCGAGCACGCGCTGGTAATCGCGATGGCACAGGAAGCAGCCTGCGAGGAGTTTGTCAAAACCGCCAGTGGGAATTTTGACTGGTCATATCCAGATGATGAGGAACAAGAACGGAAGATCCGGGGTCAGGATAAAAATGTACCTGTTTTCTGGGAATATTATTGCCGTAAGCTCGCACGTGCTGAAGCCCTAGGACATCCAATTCTCTCAACCGAGCGAATCCCCGTGAGCTAAACTATATAGGGCAACGATGATTGAGCTCTATCATGCCTCCATGTCGACCTGCGCCCAAAAGGTCAGAATGACACTCGCTGAAAAGCAGTTGGATTGGGACAGCAAGCTCCTAGATTTGAGGGCCAGTGATCAGCACCAACCGGATTATTTAAAACTCAATCCGAACGGGGTCGTTCCAACATTGGTGGATGATGGGCAGGTTGTCATCGAATCCACGGTTATCTGTGAATATCTGGATGATGCCTATCCCGACCCTGCGTTAAAACCTGAAGCACCATTGGCACGGGCGACGATGCGTCAATGGACCAAACGGCTCGATGAAGTTCTTCACTTTTATACCGGTGTTCTCTCAGGCTCGATTGCCTTTCGCTATCAACATCTTGCGAGACCCGCGAATGAGTTAAAGGCCTATATCGCAAATATCCCCGACCCCAAACGGCGCGCCCGCCAACGCGAGCAAATTGAGCGTGGGATGGATGCCCCACAATTCGCTGATGCTGTTGGCGTGTTTGACTCTTTTCTCACTGATCTCGAAGAACAGCTGGCTCAAACAAGGTGGATGGCAGGTGAGTCCTTTTCGCTCGCCGAAATTGGCTATACCCCTTACCTAATTCGCCTCGACGAATTGCAACTATGGGCGTGGATGGATAAGCGCCCGCATATATCCAACCTTTATGAGCGCATTAAATCGCGCCCTAGTTTTGCGGCAGCGTATTTAGATTGGCGAAACGATGCCTTCTGCGCGCTAATGGCAGAAAAAGGATCTGAAGCCTGGCCCAAGATTCAGGAAATTCTCAGGCAATAGGAAGCGCAGAATAGTAAACCGAAAACGGTTTTATCAAGCATCTGTTGGAGGCAATACCAAGCCTACATCCCGTTCTTTAGCCTTTTCATATATATGGTGACAAACGGCTACATCCTGCGAAACCAGGCCGGTAGTATGGATCAAAATTCGTTCGTCGTCTGTTTCACGTCCTGGGACTTTGCCGGTCACTAAATCGCATATTTCACCATGGAGCTGTTCCCGTGAAAACTCTCCACTTTCAATCATATTTTTGAACTCTTTGGTGACGATATTCACGTCCCAACCATCGATAACGACTTTATCAAATGCGGCCCAACCTGCGGGATCCATTTCGCGCCTTGCAAGCGAAATATAGGTTGCCCCCGGTTTGACCCAATCTTCGCGCGCGATGATATCTTCTGACGTCGTTCCGCCAATGCCGATATCCGATGCTCGAACGACCTCTTCAATCGTATCGACCGGCTCAACGGGAATGCCGAGTTCCGCAGACCATTTTTCGGCAAAAGCCTGCCGCGTTTCAGGACGTCGCGACGTACAAACAATTTTTTCGAATTCAAACATGGTCCTCAGGCAGGCAAGGCAATTCACGCCCATGGTTCCGATACCGACGAGCCCGAGAACTTTGGGATTCGTTGGCGCCATCCATTTCAGCGGCAGGATTGCTGCGGCAGTGCTCCTGATCGCGTAGGACCAATGTTCTTCGATGATGGCTTTGGAGTGCCCGGTCATTGGGTCGGTGAGCACAATATAGCGTGCACATTCGAGCTGTCCGACGGTATTTCGGACCCCGTCGTCAAAATAGTTGTACATCCGAACACCGGTCGTCGGTATTTCTTTAAGCAAAACGCCTTTAACGTGCCAGTGATTATGATATGGCGCATCGGCATCAAGCTTCCATGAAGAGGGTTCGGACCACTGAACCGAACCATTGGCATGCATGCGATAAACGTCTTCGCAAATCTGCATCGCTTCTTCTACGCTCAAAAGATCAAGCGTGTCTTTGTAAGGAATAAACCGAACGCCTTCGAGTGCCATCACTACTTCTCCTGTATTTCTCTATAATTTAGCGCGCCAGGCCTGTGGACGCCACGGCAGATGCACAATAGGATTCAGCAGAATATTTTAACAGTGCAAAGAACGTCAAAGCGATGGATTCGATCACAAGATCAAATACGATTGCACTCGGAGACAGCTTGATGACAAGGGTCGTGGAGCGTGAAGGTCCCTATCATGACCCCTATGAGATGTTTCCCGAAGCAACCCAGGATCAGGTAGGACGAGCACTGGACGACCTGCCGGATTTCGTTTTCGACCCGCCGAGCGGCAAGATTTGTATGACATTTCAAAGCTTTTTGCTGCAAACCCCACAACACAACATCCTGATTGACACCTGCGTCGGCGACCATCAAAACCGGCGGGAAGGACTACTTTACCCCAAAGACCGGTGGCTGGCTGAATTTCGTGGGGCAGGTGTCGGATTCGAAGATATCGACTATGTGTTCTGTACTCATTTACACGTCGATCACGTTGGTTGGAACACCAGGCTTGTTGACGGCCGATTGGTTCCCACCTTTCCCAACGCGAAATACATTATCGGACGCAAAGAATACGAATATTGGCTTGAATGGAATGCGGAACACGGACCAGCATCATCCGGCCCCTCTTTCGAGGAATGCGTATTGCCAATTGTCGAAGCAGGCAAAGCGGTGTTGGTCGATGATGATTTCGAATTAAACGATCTCATTCACCTATCTCCCGCACCCGGCCATACGCCAGGACAATGCTGCGCAAATTTTAATTCCAATGGTACAAAAGCGATATTTGCCGGCGACGCACTTCATCACCCGCTTCAAGTCTATGAACCCGATTGGAGCACAGTCAAATGCGCGGATCGCGCGCTCGCCATCGTCAGCCGCCGAAAGATATTGGAAGACTGCGCGGACACGGACACGTTGCTTATTCCGGCACATTTTCCAGGCACAACAGTCGGCAAAGTGATCACCGCCGGCGATGAATTTGCGTTCCGCTTTTTTGAAGGATAGAGGCCACAATGGATCCAATCTTACAGAGTTTTTTAAACGGATTTCCGACTCTACTGCTGCACTTTTCGGTGACACTTGCGATGCTGGGCGCTGGTATCTGGATTTATCAGCACATTACACCTCTCCATGAAATGCAGTTAATCCGCGCCGGCAACACGGCGGCGGCGACTTCCTTCTCGGGGGCGATTCTGGGCCTCGCCATCCCACTCGCATTTTGTATGGCGACTAGTGTCGGCATACTCGACATTGTTATTTGGGGTGTTGTTGCCCTTGTAATCCAACTCCTGGCCTTTCGATTAGCTGATTTCCTTTTGAGAGGCCTGCCAAAAAGAATCGAAGAGGGAGAGATTGGCGCAGCAATCCTTGTTGCAGCGGTAAAACTTGCTGTCGCGATGATAAATGCGGCGGCAATCGCAGGATAAAAGGGCAAGAGCGCAATGCGCATATGGGATATCCTGGCGCTGATAATTCTTTTGGTGGTCGCCGCTATAGGTAAATTTTCAGGGACCGGTGACGACGGGTCGGATAAGCGGCGTCCCCCCGTTGAAATTGCCAAGCCGCGAATTGTAATACCCTCTCCGCCGCTGAATAAACGTGACCCTGTGGTGTCAATTTCATTGGAGGAGAAACAACAATCATCGACGGGAACAGCCTTCTCAGTTGATCGAAACGGTATATGGGTAACCGCACGTCATGTTGCAGACGGTTGTGACAAGATCGGACTTCAAAAATCAGAGGGAACGATCGTCGCCGTTCGCCGCATTTGGCATCATCCAAGCGCGGATATCAGCATTCTAAAAACCAATGGCGGAACACCGCCCCTGCCCGGAATTGAAAAACGGATTTCCCGCGGCCAGGACGGTTACTCGTTTGGATTTCCCAAGGGTGACGCTGGTGACGTACATGCAAGGGTTATTGGCCGGCGCACGATGGCAGTGGAAGGCCGTTATTCGACACGAGAACCGGTGGTTGCCTGGACACAAATTCGCCGAGTGCCCGATCGAGGCACCCATCTGGGCGGTATTAGCGGTGGGCCATGGGTAAACGCTAACGGCCAAATAATTGGCGTGCATGTTGCAGGTGCACCACGTCGTGGGCGCTCCTATTCCTCGACGCCCGACAGCTTGCTCGGAATTTTAAAAGAGGCCGGCGTTCGAGGCGATAGCATCGGCCGGGGTGTAGAAAGGCTCTCCGTGAACAGCAATGATTTCCCGCAAGTCGGGCGACAACTGCGCAGACGACTTACGGTCGCTAAAGTCTTTTGTCTGGTTGGGGAACGTTGGCGCTAGTTGCCTTCAGCAGTGTTTGGGGCAGCATCCGGATTCCATTGTCCGCGCCGCATGCGCACAACCGTATAGGATTCGAATACGCCCGCCTTACGTAATGGCTCACCGTCAGCAAATGCGTCTGCGGCAGCCCGGTCGGGCACATTGATAATTAAGCAACTACCCAATCGAGCATCGCTTTCATCAGCTAGAGTTGCGCCGCCCAACACCAAAATATCTTCATTTGATTTTAAGTAAGCAAAATGCTCGTCGCGAGCGGTCTCACGCCGCGCTGCACCGTCTGGCCCATCAACGCCATAACACATATAAAGCATTGAATTTCCTTCCTAATATGTTGCCAATTTGTATGCTTATACCGTGTCACAATTACTGCAGAAATAATATCCGTTGAATTAGATTTTATTGACCCTATATCTGGAAGAACGGCAAGCTGCGGTGCTGGGGGGCACACCAAAGCTCGATAGTTTATGGAGAATTGAGGATGTCCCCGAGTAAAGCCATTTTGACCGGAAGCGGACTGGTCGCCATCGCAATCGTCGTAGCGGCGCTAGTGCTACCGGATACGTCAGTTGGACCGGTTCAAACAGCGACAGCTGATTCTGACAAAGCACTGAAAGCGCCCCGATATGAGATCATTAAGATCGAGAATGGCGCGAGTTGGACCCTTGATCGCCAAACCGGCGTTATCACCATGTGCCAGGTACGCGACGAGCACATGGTGTGTGCCGGTAGCGAAAATGCAACAAAAATGCCGGCTGCAACGCCACAGCAACTGGAAAAGAAACGTTCAGATAGACGCCAGGAACGCCGCGCCGAGCGGAAAGAGGTGTTCAACCAGTTTTTCACTTTCTTTGAACGCATGATCAAGTTTGCTGAGAAACACGGAGATAAGGGACCCGAGCCGGCGCCTGCTCCACAATCTGAACAACTTTGAAATCACCGGCAATTTATTAGCCACTTTTATTGAGAAATGGCATTATCAACGTGTGTACTGAGGCGCAAACCAATGTAGGCACGTTATGGGCCTGTTTCAAACACTCATAAACCCACAGCATGAAGAGCACCCGGAACGGGCTGAAGTGGCACGCGCGGCCAATCTACTCCAGATCGGGGAATTTCAGCTATTGCAGCTCGCCTACAACGACTGGTGTGGAAAAGACATGCCTGCTGGAGAAAGCGACCGCATCTTTGGCTCTTATATGATTTATAATCAGGTACCAGCCTGGGCGCGTCACTATGCGAGGCATATCATCAGTCTGGATCAAATCGGTATGCTCGATGATAGAGATCCAATTTATCATCGTTACGATCCTGAATTTCGCACATTTATTCCGGATGGTTTAAAGCGGTTTTGCGGTGCTGCGGCGGTAATCGTTTTCTTTATCGGTGGAGGCATCTGGCTCAGCCATTTGACGACAGCGGAAACCAGCCAGGTACTGCCACCCTATTTTTCTGATGAAACCATGAAAAACATCAATCAGGGGCCCAACCCAACACCGTGATGTTTCAAGTCTTATCGCAAACGGTTATAGTCGAGCATGCTTGAATTTCTCGATCTTTCACCTCAGCTTGAAACGCCGGTAAACATTATGTTTTTGGCGATCACAGGTTTTATTGCCTGGAAAGGTATTCGAACGCGTAACCCCGACGGCAACGCCGACTATGTTCACCTGCTGTTTGGATGTATTGCCGCCGTTTTCTTCTGCCTTGTCCTGTTTCAGGACGTTCTCGGCGTTGTAAAGTTTTAGCCGCTTCTACGGCTTGTGCATTCGCTGCTGCGCATCCAACTCAGGTATTTTCAACACACGTTTATGAGCCGGTTTTTGTAACTGCTTATAAATATATTGCGCACGCTTTCGCACGGTAGACGTCCGTCCTGAGCTGTAAAGAATCTTGTCGATTACACCTGGTCCTTCTACGACTTCTTCATCGATTTTAAGGGCTTCAATGTAGTCGGTGAGTGCCGCCTTATATTTGCCCTGGCGATCTTTAAGAATTCCACGATTTGCATAAGCGGCGGCCAGTACGCCGCGACCGGTCGGATCATCTGGTTTAAGGGTCTTCTTCAAAAACTCGATCAGATAGGTCAATTCGCCAGCCGCCTCAATATAATTGCCAGTCTGCATGAAAACAATTGCACGTCCCATAAGCGCACCGCGATGATTGGGCATCTCCCGCAGCGCCTCATCAAATCGCGCGAGCGCCTTATCGAACTTTTGGTCTGATAATAAAATATCACCGGCGCGGGTGTGAAAATCCCCCGGCTCCTGATCTCTTATGCCGCCAATGATGAACCACCCGGTAAAGGCGACAAATGTCGCTATGCACATAAGGATAATAAAGCGTCTTAGAACCCGGGCGTTCATGACACGCTTGTAAAAAGGTGGTGGCTGTAAAAAAACGAGAAAACAAAACATAGTAAAAGCGACGTGACGGCCGCACGACGCTTTAGAGCGTCCCGTCTCACCTGATCCTGGTTGCCATCGCGCTCAGCGCGACGCACTTGCAAGACCCAAATCAATTGCCGCACCGGATAAAATATTGTTTTCATTTATCTTTTATATTTTCTTCCACAATCACGACAGATGTGACTGGCTTCGAATCAACAAAAAATAACGATTTTGTTACAGAATAAGTCGTAACAAATGAGAACACTTATCAAAAACAACAGCCGTGGTACGATTTCAAACCCGGCTAGATGGACACAATTTCGGGTGGCCGGGAAACATTAATTTCCGGGGCGTCACCCTCGAATTTTTCAATATCCACCAGCGCTGTCGTGGAACTCGGCGACTGTCCGACCTGCGAGGTTCCTTTGTCCCGTGTTAATACATTTGGGTTGCCGTGGATTTCCAACGCGCCTGATGCTCCACCATTATTGTCATACCATGCCCCTGCGGAAAGGCGGATAACACTTGGCCGGATGTCATCGTTTATGACAGCACCAGCTAGGCACGCCCCGCGATCATTGAAAACTCGTACAAGATCACCTGCATCTATTCCCCGTGCAGCCGCATCTATCGGGTTTATTTCCACCGGCTCGCGACCGGCAACTTTGGTGGCGCCACTCACTGGCCCGTCATCCATTTGGCTGTGCAATCTGTCTTTTGGCTGGCTGGACATCAAATGGAGTGGAAACTGAGCGGTTTTTTCTGAACCGAGCCACTCCGCGGGCTCGAACCAGGTGACGTGAGGCGGACAGTCGTCATAGTTAAACTTTTCAATCTTCTTTGAATACAATTCAAACTTGCCGGATCGAGTTTTTAGGCGATTAGCCTCGGGGTCGTCGCGAAAATCGGAAAACAGGGTGTAATTTTCCTCTCGATCGGGAATCCTGTAGAATCCATTTTCCCAAAATTCGTCAAACTCAGGCATCGCCGCATTTGCGGTCTTTGCACCCTCCCGGCAACTATCATAAAGAAATCGCAACCAGTCTTTTTCATCGCGTCCTTCTGTGAAGGCTTCTTCACATCCTAGTCGCGAGGCCAATTCCCGCAAAATATCAAAATCGTTTTTTGATTCACCGACCGGCTCGACAGCTTTTTCCATGACCACGAGATAAGGATCCCGGGCGGCACTGCCAAAATCATTGCGCTCCAGCGTCGTTGTCGCGGGAAGCACTATATCCGCGTGTCTTGCTGTGGCCGTCCACCATGGCTCATGCACGATCACAGTATCGGGCCGTTGCCATCCGAGCCGCAGGCGGTTGAGGTCCTGATGATGATGAAAGGGATTTCCGCCAGCCCAATAGATCATCTTGATATCAGGATAAGTAATTTTCTTGCCATTATATTCGATGACATCGCCTGGATTAAGGAGCGCATCGGTAATGCGGGCCGCAGGAATGGCATAATTCGTCGGATTTCGGCCGGCGCTTAGAGAGGGTGGATTAAAGAGCGGCGGCTCATTTCCCAAGCCGCCAGTCGAACCGTATCCAAATGTAAACCCACCACCTGGCAACCCAATATGACCCAGCGTGCACGCCAGTAAAATCAATGCCCAATATGGTTGTTCACCATGATCGGCACGCTGAAGAGACCAAGTCGCAGACATCATGGTTCGACCCGAAGCGATTTGTCGCGCGAGACTCCGAATGGTGTCCGCGTCGATCTCTGTAATCGCCGCTGCCCATTCAGCATCTTTCGGCACACCGTCAGATTCACCCATAACATAAGGCAGAACCCGGTCAGCCCCTTCGCAATATTTCTCGAGAAAATCGGGATCGTGTAGATTTTCGGTAATCAGCGTATGGGACAAAGCGAGCATCATCGCGGTGTCGGTATTGGGTCGGATCGCAAGCCAAGTCGGATTCAAGAATTCGGCAGCATCGTCTCGGCATGGGCTGACATTCACGACGTTTACGCCGGCGGCGGCAATTTTCTTCATCGACGGCATAAATTCATGCGCAACATTTCCGCCGCGTGCCGCCTGATTGTTCTTTGGATTTATGCCGCCAAACACCAACAGGTTTTTGGTGTGTTTGGCAACCGCTGCCCAAGACGTTATGGGCCCCGTAACGGTCCGCATATCTCCGGCGATATGCGGTACAAATGCTAAAGCGGCGCCAAAGCTGTAATTCGAAGATTGATCAACGCAGCCGCCAAACGAAAATAAAAATCGGCGTAGCTGAATCCGTGCGTGATGAAATGTTCCGGCACTCGACCAACCATAGGAACCGCCCATGATGGCATCATTTGTGTACGTGTCTTTAACGCGCTTCATTTCTCCGGCGACAAGATCGAATGCTTTCTCCCAACTGACGGGAACAAAGGGTTCGCGCCCACGTCCCTCGCCATTGCCGGGCCCGTTCTTGAGCCAACCCTCACGCACAAAGGGCCGCATGACTCGCGTTTCCGTATGGACGGAGTGCGGAATGGCATCCAACATCGGCGACGGGTGGGGATCTTCCTCGAAGGGTTGAACGGCGGTAACACGGCCTTCCTCCACCTCTGCCAGAAATGCACCCCAGTGCGATGAATTACGAAACAGTTTCGTCGCCATCAGATTGTCCTTATTGCTGAAGCGAGGAGTTTAAGGCAGAAACGAAGCGAAGCGCACCTCTTTAATTAAGTAACTTCGCTAGTTAGGCACTGTCTGAGCGGCGACTAGTTTGCCTTTGAAACCTGCCTCCACTTTCGGAAAGAATTCTTCCGTCCAGTTCTTTACCCTTTCAACATAGGCAACCTTTTTCTTATCAGTATATATCCGGTCTTTATGCCAATCGTTGGTGGCCCAGGCCGATTGCTGAGGAGGATCAAAACCATCTGCTTCGGGGTTGAAATAAACGCGCATCATGATGACATCAAATTTATCGGTGACTCTCAGTCCGGCATAAATCGACGTTACCGGCAGTTTGATCCCGAGTTCTTTCGCCCTGTCGAGTGCCATCGTCATGGAACTCACGCGACTACTGCCACGTGTCATACGCGAGTGATTGGCAAACCAGCACCTTTGATCGTCGCCTATATCGCCTTCGTTAAAATAAACATGATGCATATTAGTGCGACTGCACGCTTTGAGCTGGTTCCATCCATAGCCCGAGGTCGAACCTAAATTTGCCGTCAGGCGTATCGCCAATATGGACGCACCGCGATCCTTATTTCCAAATACTAAATGGAGTAGAGGGGTTCCATTGCTGGTCGTGGTTGGCCGCGTCGCAAATATCTCCCACTCACCTTTTGGAAGTGGAATTTGTTTTTTTCCAACGAAAACAACGTTCTTATAAGTGGCACCGACAGGATATTTCTTTAGTGTTTCTTCTGTCGTCTGGCAGCCGGTTGCCAACAAGAGAACTGTACAAAGTGCAAAAATTCGAGCCATATCCTTTATCTCCCAACCGCAACCATCGCGTGACAAAACCTTAAAAATCAAAACTTACATCGTCAACCTGCCGCCAGTTGCCCAGCACCAGTCCAAACTCTACGCTAAACGCCATGTCAAAGAGCATCGGCCAACCTATCGTCCGCAATGAAGATCTACGCCTGATCACGGGCACAGGAGAGTTTAGCGACGACCGGAATCAGGATGGGCAAGCCTATGCCGCCATGCTGCGGTCGCCGCATGCGCACGCCATCATTGAGAATATTGACCGGGCTGTCGCCGAAACAATGCCGGGCGTCCTGTTGGTAATGACGGGCGAGGACTGGCAGAAAACTGGACTGCCACCCTTACAAAACAACCCGATCCCCAGCGCCAAAACAGACCCCACTCTTTTTGCCCCGGACGGCGGACTGCCCCATGTCCGGGAACAATACCCCCTGCCATTGAACCGTGTTCATATTACTGGCGAGGCTGTAGCGATGGTCGTTGCTGAAACCGCCGGACAAGCACGCGATGCCGCCGAAGCAATAGAGATCACCTATAATCCGCTTGGCGCAAATGCATATTCTTCCAAGGCCGAAGACGCAGCTCTCCTGTGGGACGATCTGGAGAAAAATCTTTGCGTCGACAGCAACCTCGGCGACCCTAGCGCCGTGGATCAGGCCTTCGAGGCGGCAGATCACGTTGTCGATCTTGCGGTTCACGTCGCGCGCGTGACCGGCGTCCCAATGGAACCGCGTGCCGCACTGGCGACGTATGACAAAGAACAGGATAGCTACGCACTCTATGCAGGCGGCGGCGGTGCGCTCCGTCATCGAACGGAGTTGGCGAAGCTGGCCGGCGTGCCGGATGAACGAATGCGTGTCATATGCGGTGATGTCGGCGGCAATTATGGAACCCGCAATCGCGTTTATCCTGAATTTCCACTTGTCCTGCTCGCGGCGAAAATTTTGGGTCGACCGGTCAAGTGGACCGCCGATCGTACGGAATGCATGTTGAGCGACCTGCAAGGACGCGACTTGACGAGTGCCTTGTCCCTTGCGCTCGACAAGGAAGGTAGATTCCTCGCTCTACGTGGTCAAAACACGAGTAACACGGGAGGCTACACGGTCGCTTATGCGCCGTTGTCCAAGGGTGCAGGTATCGCAACCGGGCCGTACGATATCCAACCGGCAACACTTCGACTTAAGGCTGTCGTCACTAATACACCGCCGACCAACCCGTATCGCAGCGCGGGACGCCCGGAATGTGTCTTTGCGCTCGAAAGAATTATCGATACCGCTGCGCGGGAGCTTGGATTTGACCGCGTCGAGTTACGTCGCAAGAACCTGATCCAGCCTGATCAGCTTCCGTATGAGAACCCCCAGGGTATGCTCTATGACAGCGGGGAATTCGAACGCGCGCTCGATATCGCTCTCAAAGAAGCTGATTACGCGAATTTTGACCAACGCCGCGATGCTACAGAATCTACAGGAATGAAACGCGGCATCGGTATTGCACCCTATATTGAAACCTCCTCGGGTGCGCCAATGGAATGGTCCAGTGTTAGTGTACTGCCGAATGG
This sequence comes from Rhodospirillaceae bacterium, assembly GCA_002720855.1. Classification (GTDB taxonomy): domain Bacteria; phylum Pseudomonadota; class Alphaproteobacteria; order MPNO01; family UBA2964; genus UBA2964. The sequence continues at coordinate 102,168 of PBIN01000003.1, forward strand.
TGTGAACGTTGCTGTTGGGACTCAATCGAGCGGACAGGGACACGAAACGAGCTTCGCTCAGGTCGCGGCCGACTGGCTCGGTATCCCCTTTAACAAAGTCCTCATTCAACAGGGCAACACGGATGTCGCAAAAGCAGGTAATGGATCACATGCGGGGCGCTCGATGCGCATGGCCGGCACCGCAATTGTTCTTGCCTCCAACCAGGTCATCGAAAAAGGCAAGGTACTGGCATCTTTCGTTCTGGAAACAGCAATTGAAGATATCGAATTTGCCGACGGTGAGTTCCGAATTCAGGGAACCGATCGCGCAATTGACTGGTTCGCGCTGGCCGGCGAAGCAGAACGCGATGATTTGCCTGATGACCTTAAGGGCGGACTCAACGCCGAGCTCAAGAACGTCATGCATGAGGCAGTATTTCCAAATGGTTGTCATGTATGTGAGGTCGTGGTCGACCCCGAAACGGGTACTGTAGTCTTGGAGCGTTACACGGCGGTTGACGATGTAGGACGTGTCATTAACCCGCTAATTGTCGACGGGCAGATTCACGGCGGCATCGTCCAGGGCGCCGGTCAGGCCTTGATGGAACGCTGTTTTTTTGATGAGGAAACCGCGCAACCCTATGCCGGATCGTTCATGGATTATGCCATGCCCCGCGCCAGCGACATGCCGTCATTTTCTGTCACCTATCATGAGGTGCTGAGCCCGCAGAATCCGCTAGGAGTAAAATCCGGCGGTGAAAGCGGTACGACACCCGCACCAGCCGTCATCATCAATGCTGTGGTTGATGCGCTTTACGATCTTGGGGTCAGAGATATCGAGATGCCGGCCTCGCCGCACCGTGTGTGGCAAGCAATTCAAGACGCAACGACAAACTGAATTCTAATTCCCCATCATGCCTTTTGAGGTGTTTACCGCCGAGTGCATGTTGCGAGCGAAATCCGACGCCTGTTCGATTGACATGGTAAGCGCATTGGTCGCGTATTCCTTGACCGAAAGAACGGCCGGCATCGGTGCTTTGTCGATCGCCGCACAGACCATTTGAAGCTGATCTTCGAGTTTTTCATCCGGCACAACCCGGCTAACCAAACCATAGGACAGCGCAGTCTGCGCGTCGATTTCTTCCGTCGAATAGGTCAGATACAGCGCTCCCTTGCGCCCGACCCGGTCTACCAAGGATGACATGGCCATGGTCGGCATGATGTTGTGGCCCATTTCCGGTAGCGCGAAGCGCGCACTCTCAGCTGCAATCGTAATATCGCAGACGGAGGCGATGGCGCAGCCAAAGCCAAGTGACCGCCCCTGCGCCGCTGCAATGACAGGAATCTTCGAACGCCGGAAAGCACCGTAAAAATTGAACACAACTTCACTGCGACGACGGGCATCCATGGCATCACCTGGCTTACCTGGTTCACGCCCCTCTGGATCACGGCCAAGACAAAAATCATCGCCCGCGCTGCGAAACACAATGTATTTGGAGTCGCCATTTGCCGCATCGATCATGTTCGCCATTTCAGTGGCCATCGGATCACTGACCAAGCCGCCGCAATCCGCTCGGTTCAGCGTAATATGTGTCGCATCACCTACCTTTTCGCACAGAATTTTGTCCGCCATTGTACTTCCCCTATTCAATAATCTGATCTTGTTCGCGGGTTCGAAACGGAATCCGTTTCTGATCAACCGGCCGTGCCAACCAGGTACCCGCACCTTTTGGCAAGCTATCGTGATAACGCATTTCCCAATCATCATCGATGCAATCAAGATCCGCAGTGATTTCAAGCAAACCGCCGGCCGGATTCCAGAAATACCAGAAAATATTCGACCCAAAGATATGTCGTCCGGGACCAAAATGCGTTTCCCATCCCTGCTCCTCCAAATGACTTCCGAGAAACATCACCTCGTCAAAATCACGTACTTCATATGCGACATGTTGAAAGCCAGCGCGGTCTCCGCGTTTCGACAAAAAGACGTCATGATGTTCGGAGGACCCAGGTGCGCGCAGGAAAACACCAATATCTTTTACATAGTCGGTTTCCCGGAAACCCAAGCGATCAACGTAAAACGCTTTGTTTTCATCTACGTCGCCTGGTGCCCAGCATCCGATATGAGCGGTACGCAGCAATTTCGGAACTTTAACTTCCGTTCCGTCGGCACGTGTATTGAACCTCTTGCGGGAACCAATTGTATTGGTAACGGGCGCGGCAAGTTCGATTTGGTTTGTCGTTGCTACAGTGAAGCCTAATGCGTAACCAAGGTCATCAGCGACGTGAAGAACGCCATCTGGGGACTGCGACACGTTTCGATCCGTGGACAGCTCTTCGCCGATCTCTTGTAACGTCTCGTCGCTATCAACCCGCCAAATGATTTCCCTTGCCGTATCGCCGCCTACCGGTGCAGATGGGAGGGCATTGTCGTCGACACGCCGCAAAACCACTGAAGTGCCATCAGCCAAGCCGAAGGTTTCGCCATCTTCAGACTCCATTCCAACATCGGAAAAAAATCGTTTCGCGGTCTCCAAATCTTCGCAGCCATATATGAGCGAGTGAATGCCGGAAATATTCATAACCCCACCTCCATGTAATCAGGGCTCCGCACCATGGATTAATCTCCAAATTTTTTGCGGCGTCGCAGGCATATCGATATGGGTCACGCCAAACTCGGTTAATGCATCAACAATCGCGTTTATCAATGCCGGCGGTGCCGCCGTAGTGCCGCCTTCGCCACCACCTTTAACACCAAGGAACGTATTCGTTGCCGGTACGACATTATTCTCCGTCACGAAAAAGGGCACTTCATCAGCACGGGGCATATAGTAATCCATAAACGAACCGGCGAGCAGCTGCCCACTCTCGGGGTCGTATATACAGTCCTCGCCCAATGCTTGGCCAACACCTTGAACGGTCGCGCCATGGCACTGGCCATCGACGATCATTGGATTGATAACGCGGCCGACGTCATCGACCCCGGCGTAGCGTAAAATTTTTACCGCGCCGGTATCGCGATCAACTTCGACTTCGCACGCGTGGCAGCCATTGGGATAAGTCGGCAAGGAATCGTTGATTTCCGCCACCGCTTTTAACGGACCAGACAGATCATCGGGCAAATCTTCGCTCGCCGCCGCTGCCGCAGCATCAAAGATATGCAGTGCACGATCCGTACCCTCGATACAAAAACGGCCATCCTTAAAGATAATGTCACGTACTGATGCTTCGAGTGCAAATGCGGCGATTTCTTTTCCGCGCGCTATTATTTCGTCAGTGGTTTGCCGATATAAATGACCCGCCAGTCGCATTGAACGCGAGGAGTGAGAGCCAGACCCCTTCGATACAAACTGGGTATCGCCGGTTCGCAATATGACACAGTCGAACGGCACCCCAAGCCACTCAGACACGACCTGGGCATAGGTGGTTTCGTGGCTTTGACCCGAAGATTGTGTTCCAAGAATAATGTCCACCCTGCCGCCCGGCAGAATTTCCATCTCGGCACGTTCCTGAGGATAACCCGTCGCGGTCTCAATGTAATTTGCAAGACCAATGCCGAGTAAACGGCCCTCACTCTTGGCGGCGCGCTGTCGTGCAGAAAACCCATCCCAGTCGACCAGTTCCATCGCACGCTCCATACTGAGCGCGAACCGGCCGCTGTCATAGGTGACGTCGAACGCATTTGTATAAGGCAGGGCAATGTCAGGAATCATATTGCGCTTGCGTAGCGAAATTCGGTCGAAGCCTGTTTGCTGGGCGGCGATATCGACCAGCCGCTCAATCACAAACATCGACTCCGGACGTCCCGCACCTCGATAGCTTGCTGTCGCAGTGGTATTGGTGAGAACACCCTGAGATACCGCGTAACCCATCGGTATGTCATAGACACCGTTATAAACCGTTGGCCCTCGTGCCAGTGGCACGTACGAAACTGTGTGGGTGCCAAGATTTGCAATGTTTTCGGTTTTTAGCGCAAGGAATTTGCCATTCTCGTCAACCGCCAGACGAGCACGTGTCACCAGATCGCGTCCTGCATAATCACTTAGGAACGCCTCCGACCGATCACAGACCCACTTTACCGGCTTACCAACGCGTTTCGCCGCCCAGAGGACGAGTGCAAATTCGGGATAGGTATGGTTGCGGGTACCGTAGCCGCCACCGACGTCACGGGAGATCACGTGCATCTGGCTCGGCTCTACGCCAAACGTTGCTGACAACTCATTACGAAAACGAATGACACCCTGCCCGCCTGCTTCAAGCATATAAGAGTCTGAATCGACATCGTATTCACCAAGCGCGGCACGCGGCTCCATCGGAACACCGGTCACGCGCTGATTGAAGGTATCAAGCTTCACAATGTGAGCAGCCGTGGCAAAGACCATATCGCAGGCGTCTTCGTCACCCTTTACATCATCAACGCTTAAGTTCTGCGGAACCTCATCCCAAAGTTCAGGCGCACCATCTTCCATCGCCGACACACCATCAGTGACGTTGCCGAGAACCTTACAGTCGATATCAATCGCCTCTGCGGCATCTCGGGCCTGCGCTTCCGTTTCAGCAACCACGACCGCGACGACCTCACCGGCACGGCGAATTCGATCAACTGCAACAGGGTGAAGGGGCGTGTAAAAAATGTCAGAACCATCGCGATTACTAAGTTCAACGTCCTTGGGGTTTCCCCACGCAGGCATTGGGTTGAGCCGGTCACTACGCCAATCGGTTCCGGTCAAAACTTCCAGGACACCCGGTGCGGCGCGGGCTTCATCGACATTCACACCGAAAAGTTCAGCATGCGCATGCGGCGAACGTACCATCACCGCATAAACTTGATCTGGGCGGCTGATGTCATCGCTATATTGGCCCTGGCCTGTCAACAAGCGTCGGTCTTCCACTCGCGGAAGTGCTGCACCTATTCCGGTTGCGACAGCTGACACTGTTTATTTGTCCTCGAACGGGTTGCCGGGAATGTCTCTTATCGAGGTGTTTGGAAAAACATCGTTACGGCGAAGTTGAGCACTGCGGCGTCCGTTCTCCATGTAATTTCCCTCGGCGGCTCGTTTCGCCATTTCATCCCATTCATCAGCCCAATCGCCAAGCGAGTATCCGTGCCAGGGAGACTCAGGTGCCAATGGCGGCAAGCCGAGGTCATCCCAAAGTGCAGCGGCCTGTTCCATATATTCTTTTTTGGGCAACGCTATGGGCGGCATATCTGATTTCAGCGTCGCATCGATGAGCAAAGTTGACTCTTCACCGTTGACCGTACGTGGGTCCTTTGGGCCATATCGAACCCGATGTTTGAGAATTTGCACGTCGAGCGCAGGATTGGCGCGATAGGCCAGCGCCCAAAATACGGCATCGCCATTAGTCGGATCGATATCTTCATTTACGGCAACGACATATTTTCCGATTGCGGCAGCCAATGACGATGCTCCATACAAAGCGCGCCAGATCTCTGTGGTCGGCAAGCCGCGCTCCACCTGAACGAAAAGGACTTTTCGAAGATTGGTCAGCGGCTCATGCAAATAGACTTTCTTGATTCCTTTGATGCCCAGGCTATCGCGAAGATGAGAAAGATAGAGAGGTTCATAGGCAACACGCTTGATGACGCTCGATTCTGACGGCGTAAGTTGGGAAATGATTGATGTAAATACAGCGTCTTTGCGATGGGTAATTGCTGTCACCTCCATCGAGGCATTGTAATCTTCCAGAGCCACATGGCCGTGACTTTCAGCAAACGGCGCTTCTGGCTCGAGATATTCGGTATCGATAAACCCCTCAACGACCAATTCGGACTCGGCCGGGATCATAATATCAACGGTTTTACATTTGACCTGTTGAATGGGCTCGCCGGCGACGCCTCCGGCGACTGCCATTTCCTCAACACCGACCGGCAGCTTTTGCGGCCCCATATAGGCGACAGCTGGAGGACAACCGACGACGATCGCGCAGGGCATTTTCTCGCCGCGCTTCTTGTACAGCTCCCAATGCATGTGACCTTCAGCACCGCCGGGTCGCGACACCATACGGACGGCCATGCGGTCAGACGCCTTGAGGCCGGCGCGGTAGGTTCCCATGTTTTGAGTACCGGTTTCGGGATTCCGCGTCGTTACATTGGTCGCTGTCAAATAGGGCGCGCTGTCATAGCCCGGCGTTGAAATTGGCACAGGCAACCCATCTAACCCCTTACCCTCGCCCTGAAGGTCATCGCCTGTCAAAACGACTTCATGGCAAACACCGGCTTCAACCGTCACCGGGTCGATCGGATTGGCCATGGCGTCGTTCCATTTACCACCAATTTCCTCAACCGGCACTCCCATTCCAACCGAATACATCTCCGCATTGGTGGACAATGCTCCAACGACGACAGGCATGTCATACGAACGCCCAAGACTGTCCGTCACATTTGTGAACTTGAACGCCTTGCGTTCTTCTTCGGGAATTCCACCACGAAACTGCCATCGGACCAACGGATGCAGTTCCGTGTCTTTATTTACCGGTGCATCGATTGTTGTCAGCAACCCGGTGTCATCGAGCTTCCTTAAATGCTCGTGAAAGTCTGGATAACCCCCGTTATTTGCCGCGCCGGCCATTACACCCTCTCCCTATATATTGACTAGACCGTAACCCGGCAGGTCATGTGGGTACAGTGCCGCTCAGTTGAATTTGGGAAGAGTTGCATGCGGAGTTCGAAAAGCCGAATATTACCTGATGAGCTTGCATATTTCTTCAAACATTTCGATCACCAATGATCGATAAACGCGTGTATGACTTCGATGCGGCCCTTGAAGGGATGGCTGACGGCGCTACGATTATGTCGAGCGGTTTTGGAGCGGCGGGTGCGCCGCAAGAGCTTTTGGAGGCCGTTCTGGATTGCGGTTTCCGCGATCTCGTCATCATTTCCAATAATGCTGGCGAAGGCGAACGCGGCCTTATCAAACTCTTGAAAGAAAAACGGATTGCCAAGGTCATCTGCTCCTTTCCAACATCTTCAAATTCAGAAATTACAAAGGAACTCTACGCTGCGGGATTGTTGGAACTAGAAATAGTGCCCCAGGGCACTCTCAGCGAAAGAATGCGCGCAGGGGGCGCGGGTATCGGCGGGTTCTATACGCGAACGTCGGTTGATACGCCGTTAGCCGAAGGCAAAGAGTCGCGGAGTTTCGAAGGCATCGACTACGTTCTGGAAAGACCGCTTACGGCGCAGTTCGCGTTTATCAAAGCACGTGAAGCTGATCGATGGGGCAACCTGACTTACAATCTTTCGGCTCGAAATTTTGGCCCGACGATGGCAATGGCTGCGGATACAACGATCGTTCAGGTTGATCAAATTGTCGAACTTGGCGACATCGACCCGGAACAGGTCGTAACACCCGGTATCTACGTCGACCGTATCATTGAAGTGAAAGGCGGTTGATCATGGCCAGATTATCCAGAAAGCAAATCGCCTGGCGTGTTGCGCAAGATATTCAGGATGGTACCTATGTTAATCTTGGGATTGGTGCTCCAGAGCTCGTCGCCAATTATCTTCCGGATGACCGTGAAGTCATCATCCATTGCGAAAACGGCTTGCTCGGCATGGGTCCAACTCCTCCTGAGGGCGAAGAAAACCCCGATCTCATCAATGCCGGAAAAAAACCAGTCACGCTGGTAAATGGTGCCAGCATTTTCCATCACACCGACTCCTTTGCGATGATACGGGGCGGGCATCTTGATATTTGCGTATTAGGCGCTTTTCAGGTTTCTGAAAGGGGCGACCTCGCAAACTGGGCAACACTGGACAATTCCCGTCCTCCGGGCGTCGGTGGTGCGATGGACCTCGCACTCGGTGCAAAGGACGTCTTTATAATTACCGATCAGTGCACGCGAGATGACCAACCAAAGCTACTTGAAAGCTGCACCTATCCCCTTACGGGCAAAGGCGTCGTCAGTCGCGTCTACACTGATCATGCTTTAATCGACCTTGAGAACAACACCTTCGTCGTCCGAGAAATCGTCGAAGGTATTTCGCAAGAAGAACTGCAGAACATGACCGGTGCAAATCTTGTTATTGCCGACAACTGTACGACGCTCCGGACTCCCGAATTGTAGTGTTGAATCATGAACGCCTATGAACTACTCGGTATCAACCGTCTCGCTAATTTGGACACAATCAAGCGCGCCTATCGGAACCTTGCAAAGGAACTGCACCCCGATGTCAATGCGGGGAATGAAGATGCATCTGAACGATTCAAACGAATTACGGCCGCCTATAATCTATTGGCAGACGCAAAGAAACGGGCGGAATATGACCGCAACGCAGGACAAAAAGATGGCCCCCCAGCCTATGGCGCACCTTGGGAGAAAGGCGGAATCTGGTACGACTTTGAGATAGATGAAACCTCGGGGGAAAAAATCAATGACCTATACGGGGATGTTGCGGGGACGCGCCTTGGCCGCGTCAAAGGGGCCGCAGCAACGTCAATGAAAGTCAAAGGTCAGGACGTCGCCGCTAATTTAAAAGTGACGGAATCCGAAGCTCGTGAAGGCATTTGCAAACTCGTTGCAACCATGACCGGTCTAACCGTGGCCATCGATGTACCAGCCGGACACATAAACGGAAAGGTGATCACGATCCCAGGTTTCGGAATTGAGGGATTTGGTGGCGCAGAACCTGGCGACCTCAATGTCGTTGTCGAGATCATTCCTGACCCGTCAATTGAAGATCAGAGTTAGCGTCAAACCGGCGCCGCAATAAGGCCTTCACTCTCGAGCAGAGGCAAGACACCACCCGCCTTCATCGTGTTAAGCAGGACGTCTGGAATGGCGCGCGCCTGCAGCGTTTTACCGGTCCGGTTATTTTTTACTTTAAAATCCTCGAAAGAGACTTGTACCTCGTCACCTTCCTCAATCGCAGTCGAAATACCTTCGCATTCCAGGGCCAAAAACCCCCAATTCACGCAGTTGCGATAAAACAGCCCGTTAATTGATTCAGCTATCATACAGGTAAGCCCTGTATTGCGAAGCGAACGGGCGGCAGGACGTGAAGATCCCATACCGAAATTGAAACCGCCGATCAAAATGTCGCCCTTCGCAACCTCATCGATCCAGCCAGGTCGGTTTGCCTCAAAAACACAGCGCAGTTGTTCCTCTTCTGTGAAGAGCTGCGCCCGCCCCGGAAGGATCAGGTCGGTGTTGATGTTGTCGCCGAACTTCCAGGTTTTTCCGGTGAATTCCATACTCCGACGCCCTAACCAACAATTTCGCGCGGATCGGCAATCGATCCTTTTATTGCAGATGCCGCCACTGTCGCCGGTGACCCCATAAACACTTTCGAGTCTGGGTCACCCATACGGCCTTTGAAATTTCTTGTGCTCGCGGTGATACAACTTTCACCCGCTGATAAAATTCCGAGATGTGCCCCACCGCAGGCGCCGCAGGTCGCACTGGTTACTACCGCACCGGCTTCAATAAGCGTTTCAACATAGCCCTGCCGCAAGGCATCAAGATAAATATTCTGGGTACCCGGCGTAATAATGAGCCGAACTTCGGAAGAGACCTTGTTTCCCTTGAGGACGGCCGCGGCAGCGGCAAAATCGTCCAAGGTTCCGTTGGCGCAAGAACCGATAAAAGCCTGATCAATCTTTGTGCCGACGACATCGCCAACTTTTTGGGAATTGTTGAGGACGGTATCGGGCAGTGCCACCAACGGTTCCATCTTGTCCAAATCAATGGTCCGACGATCAAGGTAGTTTGCATCTTCGTCGGGATACTGCTCTTCAAACGGTTCTGGGTTGCGCTCCCTGATATAATCCAGCAATAACGGGTCGGGCTCGAAGGTCGCGAATTCCGCTGACAATTCCGCACACATTGTTGTCATCGTCCGACGTGCATTCATCGAAAGGTTCGCCAATGCCGGACCACCAAATTCGACGTTCAAATTGGCATGTGACCCGTAGGTATCCGCGATGTGCAAAAACACATCTTTCATGGAGACCGGTGCCGTCAATTTTCCTGTCAAATCGTAACGAATTGTCTCTCCCACCCGAAACCAGGTTTCACCTTTGGTGACGGCATAAAACATATCGGGTGCGCCTGTACCCCGGGCTGCACAATTGAATACACCGGCGCTGCAGGTATGGGAGTCACCACAAACGAGCACCGTACCGGGTAGGGCATAGCCATGCTCTGCAACCAACACATGACTTATTCCTTGTGAAGGCCCAACGTCGTGGAACCGTTCAATATTGAATTTTTTGACGAATTCGCGACCAATTTTCTGAGCTGTCGCGCTAATGATGTCTTTGGCTGGCACTCGGTGGTCAAATACGACCACCACGCTTTCAGGGTTTTGAACTTTTAATATATCGCGCCAGATCGAAGGCGCGAAATTGTTATCATATAGAACCGCCGTTCCGACCTGAACCACGACAAGATCGCCGGGCTTTACAATCGCCTGGCCAGAATTCTTCGCCAGGATTTTTTCTATCGCGGTCATCCCCATCGCAGGCAACCCTACCCCTCTGTCGTAGGCATAAATCCGACCGAGCCCTCGTATTTTGCAAGTACTTCTTCACTCGGCAAATATTTTTCTTCTAGTGCGCGAATACTATCAAAACCCATAAAGGCGTGAATGTCGCCTACTGGATGGTCTTTTATCTCCTCCAGAAATGCCGTCTGGTGTGCGACATCTTCTTCTTTAAACTGATGCATGAAATCCCACATTGCGCGTGCACTAGACCGCAAAGCGCCGGTGGCAAAGCTGACCATAGCAATGCCCAGCTCTTCCAACTCCGCCATTGTTAACATCGGAGAGACACCCGTACGGTTGTAATGAATAGGCGCGTCTACCCTGTCGCAAACCTCAGCAATTTCGTCTTTCGTTGTCAGGCCTTCGGGGAAAATCATATCGACGCCGGCATCGATATAGGCTTTGGACCGTTCAACGACCGCGTCCACCGACCCCCCTGCAACACCACGGGCGTCCGTACGAGCGATCAACACGAAATCGGGATCGAGCTCATCTCTTACACGAGCAGCGGCCCGAAATTTTCCCGCAGCTTCTTCGGTGGGGATTATCTGTTTCCCGGCGACGTGACCACATCGTTTGGGAGCGACTTGGTCCTCCATGTGAATGCCAGCCACTCCAGCGCCGATAAAATCTTCGACAGTCCTGATAACATTGATTGCGTTTCCATATCCGGTGTCCGCATCTGCAATCGCCGGAATGTTGACTGCCCCTGCGATGTATCGCGACATCATCACCATCTCATTCAAGGTGACCAGCCCGACGTCGGGTTTACCCAGAAGTGTTGCAGAAACGGCATAACCGGAAATACCGCACGACTTGAATCCTGCCTCCTCTATTATTTTTGCGCTCAATGCATTGTGCGCACCGGGCTTAACAATCACCTCGGTCCCGGCCAACAAATCGCGAAAAGCCTTACTCATCTTGCCACTAGGCATCACAAGTCTCCTTTATTAATTTCCTTTGCTTGGATCATAAATACGGCGTGAGCATTGCGATAGAGCACGAAGCCGCCAATTGACCGGAACCGCCAAACCCCGTATCAAATCAATCCGACAAACCGGATCAGCGAACCCACTTGGAGGGAGATACAATGCCGACAATTTCGGCCAACGGAATTAATTTCAATTACCAGATAGACGGTCCAGAAGGAGCACCCTGGATTACGTTTTCTAATTCGCTCGCAACCAATCTGACTATGTGGGATGAACAGACGGCCCTGCTGTCAAATGACTGGCGAATTTTGCGATACGATCAGCGCGGGCACGGCGGCACCGATGCGACAACGCCACCCTATACATTCGATTTGCTGGTTCAGGACCTGGTTGCGCTGTGGGACGCCCTTGGTGTCAAACGGAGCGTGTTATGCGGCCTTTCTATGGGTGGCACGACCGGGTTGGGCGTGGCAATCGATCACGACGACAGGCTTGCAGCATATATAGGCTGCGATCTCCCCCACCACTCGCCCGAAGAATTTGTTAATGCCTGGAACCAGCGTCAGGCAATGGCAAAGGAAAACGGTATGGAAGGCATGGCTGAGCCAACAACAACGCGCTGGTTTACCGAGGAATTCCGTACCGATCCCGCTAATAAAGCTGCTATGGACAAGATGCTTGGAATGATTAGCAGCACGAAACTGGATGGCTTTCTTGGATGTTCTGGGGCGCTACAGACCATCGATTATCATGGACGATTGGACAGGATAAAAGTCCCGACGCTGTTTATTTCAGGCGCTGAGGACTCAGCTGCCGGTCCAGAACTTATGGCACCGCTTCTGGACATGGTGGCGGGAACGGAAATGCACGTCGTCCCCAATGCGGGTCACATCGCCAACATAGAGAATTCGGCGGATTTCAACGCCGCCCTCACTGGCTTTTTGAACAGCCTTTAATCTTTAACGAAGAGACGAGACCAATGAGCGATAAGCAACCTGTAGGTATCCGCCGCATTGTGACGGGTCATGATGAAAACGGTAAAGCCATTGTAATCGCGGACGGGCCAACCCCTGGCGTTAAAACGACGCCGAACCGGCCCGGTGTGATTTTTCATAATATGTGGACCACTAAATCAGCGCCGGCCCGCTATGACGGACCGGAAGAGGAAACCAGCGTAGACCTTCCACTGCCGCCACCTAAAGAAGGGACAACCTTTCGGCTGATCGAGTTTCCACCGGAAGCCAAGGTGGAACAGGTAGATGAGGAAACCGCCAAGAAGGCTTTCGAGGAATATGGTGCAGACGGTGCGCTTCAGCATGGTGAGGGTGATCAGCAAAAGAAACAGCATTCCTTCATGCACCGTACAGAGACTGTCGACTATGCGATTTGTCTGTCTGGTGAAATGACGATGTATCTCGACGATTCAGAGGTCGTTATGAATGCTGGTGATGTCATGGTTCAGCGCGGCACCAACCATGCCTGGGTCAATAAATCTGATGAATATTGCACGATGGCCTTTATCCTGATCGATGGTGAAGGCGAGCGGGGCGACGATTAAGCGAGAACGCGGTGAGCGTACGTGGTTCCTTCTGACCAAATAGGGCGTGGCCCCACCGCTGACCGTCGCGAGGAAAAGACGGAGCGGTTTGGTCGCACCCTCGTTGACCCTTATGCCTGGCTAAGGGACCCTGACTGGCAGCGCGTGATGCGTGAGCCAGAAACGCTGCGACCCGACATTCGCGACCATCTCGAAGCAGAAAATGCCTTTACGGACGAATTTCTAAAGCCCATCGAGAATTTGCGGGAAGAACTTGCAGCCGAGCTCAAAGCGCGCATCAAGGAAGATGATGCGTCAGTACCAACCCCTGATGGTGACTGGGAATACTATCGGCGCTTCGCAATCGGCGGTCAGTATCCGATACTTTGCCGTCGACCGAGAAATGTTGACACATCAGGCGGCGAACAAATTCTGATTGATGGCAATAAGGAAGCTGAAGGTGAAAAGTTTTTTGCCATAGGGGGAGCAACTCATAGTCCTGATCATTCTCTCCTCAGCGCTGCAATAGACAGAAACGGCTCGGAATATTGCATTATCGAAATCCACGACCTGAACAACGGGAACACATTGCCCGAACGGCTGGAGAATGCCCAAGGCGACATGGCGTTTTCTGCAGATGGGAAATTCCTGTTTTATACGGTTCTGGATGACAATCACCGTCCAAATAAAGTTTACCGGCATCAGATTGGCACTGCGCCGGAGGAAGATTGCCTTGTTTACGAGGAAACCGATCCCGGATTTTTTATCGGTGTCGGAAAAACCGAAAGTGGGCGTTTTATTTTGATCGACGCCCACGATCATGCAGATACCAGCGAAGTACATATTATCGATGCCGCCAATCCCGCTGGCGAGCCGCGATTGATCGCTGAACGCAAGACTGGCATCAGTTACGACATTAGCGATCTAGGTGATCGTTTTTTTGTTCACACCAATATCGATGGGGCAATCGACTTTAAAATCGTTGAGGCAACACTCGGGAACCCCGATCCTTCGCAATGGAGAGATGTCGTTGGGCACCGTCCGGGATGCCTGATCCGCTCGACAATTTTGTTTGAAAATTTTTTAGTCCGTCATGAACGCGAAACGGCCTTACCACGTATTGTCATCCGGGAGCTTGCGTCGGGAGAGGAACACGAGATCGAGTTCGACGAAGAAGCTTACGATTTATCTCTGCATCCAGGATACGAATTTGAAACTACAACGCTTAGGTTCGCCTACTCGTCACCGACAACCCCTCAGCGCATTTATGATTACGATATGAAGTCGCGTGAACGGGTATTGCGTAAGGAGCAGGAAATCCCTTCAGGGCATGAGCCCAGCGATTATATTTGCCGTCGCCTACTGGCAACCAGTCATGATGATGTCGACGTGCCCGTAACCGTCCTACATCATAAAGACACACCAATTGACGGCTCTGCACCCCTACTTCTGTACGGTTACGGCTCATATGGCTATGCGATGCCGGCTTCATTCTCTCCTAACGTATTCAGTTTGGTTGATCGTGGTATGGTTTATGCGATTGCCCACATTCGCGGCGGTACCGAGGGTGGATATGGCTGGTATCTAGACGGCAAACTCAAAAAGAAGAAAAACACCTTTCTAGACTTTATCGCTGCCGCTGAGCACCTGATCGCCGAACAATTTACCGAGAAAGGTAGAATTGTGGCACAAGGCCGTTCTGCTGGCGGGATGCTCATGGGTGCCGTCGCCAACATGCGTCCCGATCTCTTCAAGGGCATTCTTGGTGAAGTTCCATTTGTCGACGTCATCAACACGATGTCAGATGAATCACTACCCTTAACGCCGCCGGAATGGGTTGAATGGGGTGACCCAATTCGCGATGAAAATGCCTTTGGTGACATGGTTTCTTATTGCCCATATACAAATATTGGCGACCAACCTTATCCCAACATATTGGCGACAGGTGGCCTCACCGACCCGCGAGTCACCTATTGGGAACCAGCAAAATGGGCCGCCAAACTTCGTCATCACAATACCGGCGAAAATCAGATTCTGTGCTGGATAAATATGGAAGCCGGTCATGGCGGTGCTTCGGGAAGATTCGACCGGCTAAAGGAAGTCGCGCTTTCCTATGGTTTCGCCCTAATGGTCTCCGGCAAAGCGGGACTGTGACGACATCCTTTAACTCAAAGGAGGCCGCGCGGGCGCATGTTTGGGATACACTCAAGGACCAGCGCGAAGCACGGTTTCCCTTTCCAATCCACGGACGAATACCAAACTTTAAACGCGCCGAGGCGGCAGCGAGCCGTTTGTTCGAGCTCTCACCCTGGAAAGATGCCAAGTATATAAAAATCAACCCGGATTCACCGCAACGTCCCGTGCGGTTGGAGGCTTTAAAACGTGGCATTACCTACTTCATGCCGACACCAAGATTAAAAGCGGGGTTCAAAAGATTTGACCCGGCAAAGATCGGCACCGAGAATTTTTCAAAGGCTGCCGCACTTTCAACAAGTGATGACTGGGCGGAAGAGGTCTCCTTGGAAGACATGCCTCAAGTAGATGCAATCGTTGCTGGCTCGGTTGCCGTGACCCGCCTTGGAAAACGCTGTGGCAAGGGTGAAGGCTATAGCGATATTGAATTTGCCATCCTGAGGGAACTTGGCCACAAACCCGTACCGGTCGCGACAACCGTCCATCAGATTTCAGTCGTCGATGACTTCCCCCGCGATGAAATTGATCTTCCTCTTTCCGTTGTGGTCACCCCTGATGAAACCATAGAAGTTGATGAGCCTTTTCCGGCACCAGACGGAATACTATGGGATCGCTTGTCTGAAGAAGATTTGGACGAGATGCCTATACTCAAGGATCTCAAAAATCTAAATGGTTGAAATAGCACCTAAAGCCAGACGGTTTGACCCTATCGGTGCTGCGCCCTAGATTGCCGATATGAAACTCGCCTCTCTAAAAAGCGGTCGCGACGGTGCACTTGTTGTTGTCAGCGACGATTTAAAGCGTATGGCCTCTGCCGAAGGCATTGCCGCAACGATGCAAGATGCCCTGGATGAATGGGCGGCTCTCGCTCCTGACCTTGAGAGGTGTTGCGCTGATCTCAATAGCGACAAAAATTCAGGCACTCCTTTTGACCCCACGCGATGTGCCGCACCACTTCCTCGCGCCTATCACTGGGCGGATGGCAGTGTTTATCTCAATCATATGGAGCTTGTGAGAAAGGCACGCGGCGCCGAAATGCCGGAGAGTTTTCTTACAGATGCACTGATGTATCAGGGCGGATCGGATATTTTGCTTGGTGCCTGCGATGAAATTCAGGTAATCGACGAAAATTGGGGCATCGACCTAGAAGCTGAGGTCGCTGTAATCACTGATGATGTCCCGATGGGTGTTTCTGCAGAAGAGGCACCCAAGCATATCGTTCTAATCCTGCTCGCCAATGACGTTTCTTTGAGGAATCTCATTCCGGGTGAGCTGGGCAAGAGTTTCGGATTTTATCAATCCAAACCACCGACAGCCTTTTCGCCTGTCGCTGTAACACCAACTGTGTTGGGCGAAAAATGGAACGGAAGCAAGTTGCAGGGCCGGATCTCAGCGGAGATTAATGGAACACTCCTCGGCGATCCTGATGCGGGAGATGATATGTATTTCGATTTTGGACAGCTAATTGTTCATGCGGCGAAAACGCGTCCACTTGGCGCGGGAACGATTATCGGTTCCGGCACAATTTCCAATCGCGACCGGAGCCGAGGTTCAACCTGTCTTGCGGAGGTGCGGACAATTGAAACAATTGAACATGGCGAGCCGAAAACGTCTTTTTTGAAATTTGGTGATACAGTTCGCATCGAAATGGTGGATAATAAGGGGCAGTCAATTTTTGGTGCGATAGACCAAAAAGTAGTGCAGCACACACCATAATGGTGAGGCCATAAATGCCAGACGATACAACGCCTTTAACGGCGACATCCAATGATACCGGTGTAATACCGACGATTACCGGTCTAAATCATTTTGCCTGGCGGTGCCGGGACGCTGAAGAAACACGCCATTTTTATGAAGACATACTGGGGCTCCCCCTGGTCCATACGATTGCGTTGGATTTTGTGCCATCAACTGGAGAGAACGACCCTTACATGCACCTGTTCTTCCGCATGAAAAACGGCTCCTGTATTGCGTTCTTTGATTTAGCGGATGGTGGCCAGTATACACCTGATCCCGGGACCCCATTATGGGTCAATCACTTTGCCTTCGAAGTCGACACGCTAGACGAGGTAATGGTGATGAAAGACCGTTTAGTCGCTGAAGGAATCAAGGTCATAGGACCGACGGATCACGGCTTTATCCAATCAATTTATTTTTTCGACCCAAACAATCTACGTCTTGAAATCACCTGCAATACGGCAACACCCGAAGAAACACAAAAATATGCCGATCAGGCACATGAACATTTAAAACAGTGGTTGGCAGATCATCCGAAGAGTTAGATGGCGTTGGAGTAACAGTAGAGTAAAGGATGTCTGTATCTGAACTGGTTTCTATAGATGTTGACCCTGATCGGGGTCCACGAATTTATGGCGCAATCAGGCGCGCAAACAATAAAAAGTGCGCCGCTTTAATTGTTCACCCCTCGAGCAATTTCTTTGACCACTATCTCATGGAGGAATTGCCCAAGCGCGGCGTCACATTGTTAGCGCTGAACACGCGTTATTTGAATGACGATCCTCACCTGCTCTTTGAACGGATTATTGATGATGTTGGTGCAGCCGTTCGATTTCTTCGCGATGAAGGGTTTAAAAAGATTGTCTTGCTGGGAAATTCCGGCGGCGCTTCGACCGTCGCCTTGTATCAGGCAGAAGCTGAAAACCTGACTATTACCGAGACTTTAACCGGCGACCCCGTCAATTTATCTGCGCAAAACCTGCCACCTGCAGATGGCATCGCTCTTTTTGGCGCTCATCCTGGACGCGCCCTTCTCCTTCTTCGTTGGATCGACGGTTCAGTTACTGATGAAAATGACCCGCTTTCGATCGATCCTGGACTAGACATTTTTAATCCTGAAAACGGCCCCCCATATTCTCCACAATTCGTATCCAAGGTTCGCAACGCCCAGCTGCGCAGGTCCCAATTCATAACGGATCGAACCCAGGAAAGAATTGAGACATTGCGGGCAAACCCGGAGGGCCCACGCGATGAGGCATTTATTGTGCATCGCACCTGTGCGGACCCAAGGTTTTTCGATCTGTCCCTGGACCGTAATGACCGCGAAATAGGGATGGTTTGGGGCGATCCTTATCGATTAAATTATGGTCCCCGTGACATTGCACGGTTCACCACCTTGACCTCATGGATGAGCCAATGGTCACTGGAATCAAGGGCGCACGGCCCCGATTGTATCGCTCGAACAACCATACCTGTTTTAAACCTCGAATTCACAGCTGATACAAACGCTTTGCCAAGCGATATCGCGATGTGGTCGGAAGCACTGGGAGAACGGCAGGAATTTCATCGCATCAAGAATGCTACACATTTTTTGATCGGGCAGACAGAAATCAAAGCTGAAGTCGGTGAACGTCTCGCCGATTGGTCATTAAAGTTGTAATAAACACAACCATTTACGCAAAAAAACTTCGAGACTAAGCAATTAACTCTCGATAATATTTAAAACAAGTTGACGCGCAGATCTTTCGTGTCAACGCAGGACCGGGGACTGGAGTGAATTTGGTGTCATCCCACGCTAGCACAGCGGATGAAGGCAATACTGCGTCAGGCAGCATGCCTAAAGCTGCAAATACCCGGGGGGAAAAGCCTAAAAGAACCCAGGGTCACAAGCTTCAATTCATTTTGTTTGCAGCATTGGTAATAATTTCCGCCGTTCCTGTCGTGCTTCTGGAGGCTTGGGTTCAGCATTCCGCGTTGAACGCGAAGTACAGACGGTGACGGAAAAACATCTATTGATCGCGCGCAATCTCAGCGGTGTTCTTGATAGATACATCACAGACGTCGAAGAAGGTTTTAGAGCAGTCGTCGCAACCGCGGACAGTTCAGGCGCACATCCTGCGATGGGGCGCCTTTTGCGATCTTTGAGCTTTAATCACGTTTGTATTCTCGATGCCAACAATGCGGTTGTTCAGTCGTTAATGGACGAGTCTCAAGTATCTAAACCCCAGGGAATTTCCCGAAGTACGCGGGTCAAACTCCGTGATCTTGTTGCCGGGAATAACACAGGCATCGTGATATCGGACCTGATTGTCGATAATGGCACACCGAGTTTTTATCTCGTCAAACAGCTTAGACACGGTCATCTCGCCGTCGGCGTATTGTCCACCGAGTTTATCCGGAGCGTTCAGCGTGCAATTGTTTTCGGTGATCGCGGGCATTCCATGATCGTCGACAGAAAGGGCCGTGTCGTCGCCCATCCTAAAAAGGAATGGGAACGCGTTGCCCAAGACGCCTCGAAAATATCGATCGTACAAAAAATGATGCGGGGCGACTCTGGCGTGATGACTTTTTACTCGCCGCCGATGCAGGCCGATATGATCGCGGGCCACACTATTGTTCCGCGGGTTGGATGGGGTGTCATGGTCCCCCAACCGATGAAAGAACTCAGAGCCCAAGCGACAGAAGTGCGTGTTCTGACACTTGCTATAACGGGCATTGGAATATTGGTTGCTGTCATGATCTCGTGGTGGCTGGCAAAATTCCTCGCTCGGCCAATTGTCATTGTCGAGCAAGCTGCAACAAGAATTGCTAACGGGAATGCTTATGCGGAACTTGCACCATTACCACCCCAAAGCCCTAAAGAACTTGCGAGCCTTCATTCAAGCATTGCGAGAATGTTCGACGAAATTAGAGACCGGCAAAACAGCCTATTGATTGCGAAAACACAATCGGAAGAAGCCAATAGGGCGAAATCAGAATTTTTGGCGAATATGAGTCACGAATTGCGGACGCCTTTGAACGCAATTGTTGGTTTTTCGGAGTTGATCAAGGGCGAAGCCCTGGGCCCTATTAAAGAGCGTAGATACGTTGGGTATGCGGACGACATTCTTCATTCCGGCTATCATTTGATGGGTATCATTGATGACATACTCGATATGTCCAAAATTGAGGCCGGTTATTCCAATCCCAAACGTAAAAAATTCGATTTGTCGCTAACAGCAGGTGAATGTGTGCGCATGACAGCTGAGCAGGCGCGTCAGAAATCGATAAACTTTAAGACCGAATTAGCTAAAGACATGCCAGCGGTGTTTGCCGACGAAAAAATGATCAAGCAGATCATTTTGAACCTTTTGTCGAACGCCATAAAATTCACTCCTGCGAACGGTTCGATCACGTTAAAAACTGAACTCGACGACAAAAATAATTTTCTGATCTCTGTTGCCGACACCGGCATCGGAATAGGTCAGGAAAATCTGGATATTATTTTTGAACCCTTCCGGCAGGTCGATTCAACGATTGAACGCCAACATGGCGGTACCGGGCTTGGCCTACCCCTCGTTAAGGCCATGGTCGACATGCACAGCGGAGATTTGTCGATTGATAGTGAGGTAGGAACAGGTACGACAATTACGGTGTCGATTCCCCAAGAATAAGCCTCTTAGTTTTCAGCAGCGGATAGAGCAGCCTGAGCAGCAGCCAAACGCGCTATAGGCACGCGATACGGTGAGCACGAAACATAATCGAGGCCAACACCGTGGCAAAAAGCGACTGACTTTGGGTCACCCCCATGTTCCCCGCAAATGCCGAGCTTGATATCGGGACGCGTTGAACGACCACGTTCACAGGCAACAGAGACCAGTTCTCCCACCCCCGGCTGATCGATGGATACGAACGGATCTTTTTCAAATATTCCCGCGGCTTCATAATCGCCTAGGAAGCTGCCTGAGTCATCCCGCGATAACCCAAAGACTGTTTGCGTCAGATCATTGGTACCAAATGAAAAGAACTCGGCAGCCTCAGCGATTTCCGCCGCCATCAGGCAAGCCCGAGGCAATTCTATCATCGTCCCCGTCATATAGGGAAAATCCACACCTGTTTCTTCTTTGACTGCAGCGGCCGCCTTATCAACCACGTCTTTGAGAATATCAAATTCCCGCCGGGTCGTGATCAGTGGGATCATTACTTCGGGGCTGACGTCTATCTTGTCCTTTTCCATCACGTGCGCAGCCGCCTCAAAAATTGCGCGCGCCTGCATCTCAGGAATTTCGGGATAGGTGATTGCGAGCCGGCAGCCGCGATGGCCGAGCATCGGATTGGCTTCTGTTAATGCATTGGCGCGCATTCGTACGGTTTCGCGGTCGGTGCCCAGGGCGGCAGCGACCTCATCGATATCTTTCTCTGTATGAGGCAAAAACTCATGTAGTGGCGGGTCCAACAGGCGAATTGTAATCGGTCGCCCGTCCATTATCCGGAACAGGTCAATAAAATCTTCTCGTTGCATCGGTAGGAGCTTGGCAAGCGCTGTTCGGCGACCTTCTTCGTTTTCCGCAACGATCATCTCCCGGACGGCAATTATGCGTTCCGCATCGAAAAACATGTGCTCAGTTCGTGACAAACCGATCCCCTGGGCACCAAATCGAACCGCTGTTTCGGCATCGGCAGGCGTTTCCGCATTCGCGCGGACAGCGAGGTCACGGATTTCATCAACCCATCCCATAATCCGGGTAAATTCATCGGAAAGGGACGCCGGCAACGTCGGGAGTTCCCCTTTCATGACCTCACCCGAAGTGCCATCAATTGTGATTAGATCACCTGCACTAATTGTAACGCCGCGAGACATAAAGCTCTGGGTCTCATAGTCAATCCGCAATTCACCGGCACCCGCAACACATGGCGTGCCCATGCCTCTGGCTACAACGGCTGCGTGGCTAGTCATGCCGCCGCGGCTCGTTAAAATTCCATTCGCCGCATGCATGCCATGAATATCTTCAGGGCTCGTTTCAATACGGACGAGCAAAACACCATTGCCACTGGCTGCAATTTTCTCCGCTTCGTCGGCGGTAAAGACAACGATACCGGACGCGGCTCCGGGCGATGCGGGAAGGCCGCGGGCGATTACGTCACGCTCGGCATCCGGGTCCAATGTGGGGTGCAACAGCTGATCGAGGGATTCAGGATCAATACGCGATACTGCCTCTGCCTCGCTGATTACCCCTTCATCGACCATATCACAGGCTATTTTGAGTGCCGCTTTCGCCGTCCGCTTGCCGGAACGTGTCTGTAACATCCAAAGCTTGCTTTGCTGAACAGTGAACTCGATGTCCTGGACATCCCGAAAATGTCCCTCCAGCCGGATTCTTACATCATCAAGCTGGGTGAACACGTCCGGCATGACCTCTTCCATCGAGGGCAATTCGGAACTCTGTTCTTCACGACCGGCAATAGTTAGCTGCTGCGGCGTCCGGATACCGGCGACAACATCTTCTCCTTGTGCATTTACCAGAAATTCGCCGTAAAACAGATTTTCGCCGGTCGAAGGGTTGCGCGTAAACGCGACACCTGTTGCACAATCTTCGCCCATATTGCCAAAGACCATAGCCTGCACGTTTACCGCTGTTCCCCAATCGTGAGGAATGTCATGCAGATTTCGATAGGTGGTGGCCCGCGCATTCATCCAACTGCCAAAAACCGCGCCGATAGCGCCCCAAAGCTGTTCCGCCGGTTCTTGCGGAAACGAACTTCCCAAGACTTCTTCTATCTTTTGCTTGTATTGACCGACCAGAATTTTCCAATCGTCGGCAGAAAGATCTGTATCCAACGTATGTTTTTTGTCGGCCTTTAGGTTTTCCAGTAATTCTTCGAACTCGTAATGATCAACGCCTAGAACCACGTCGCCATACATCTGAATAAACCGCCGATAGCTGTCCCAGGCGAAACGCTCATCGCCACTCTGCTTCGCGAGGCCTTCGACGGTTACGTCATTCAGACCCAAATTAAGGACCGTATCCATCATGCCGGGCATTGATACACGTGCGCCGGAGCGCACAGAAACGAGGAGTGGTTGCTCAGGATCACCGAACTTTGCGCCGACGATCTCTTCAACTGCCGTGAGCGCCATATCGACTTGAGATTTCAAATCATCGGGATATTGCCTGTCATTATCGTAATAGGCTGTGCACAGGTCGGTTGTAATGGAAAATCCTGGCGGGACCGGCAAACCCAGCGATGCCATCTCCGCCAGATTGGCACCCTTTCCGCCAAGCAGGTTGCGCATATCTGCTGCGCCTTCAGCCTGACCGTCCCCAAAACTGTAAACCCATTTAGACTTATCAGGCATGGTTATCCTTCTATGCAGGAGAAATCCGCGACTCTATTGAGACATTTTTCAATCTCAGACAGCAATCTAAGCCGGTTCTCGCGGAGATCAGCAATATCGGCGTTCACGGTCACATTATCAAAAAAGGCGTCGACGGGCGCCCGTAAATTCGCTAATTCCGCCAATATTTCGTCAAATGCAGACATATCCGGTTCACCTGGGTTGGCCTTTTCCACCTTGTTTAAAGCTTGCCAAAGATCTCTTTCTTCTGCTGCCTCAAATTTGGAAACATCCACAGCACCCGAGCCGTATTGTTTGCCGTCTTTCTTTCCTTCAATTTGAACGATATTGCAGGCCCGCCGGTACGCGGTCAGCAAATTTTCGCCGTTGTCGGTACCGAGGAAACCGGCCAATGCGTTTGCCTTTTGCACAAGTCGTAGGACATTGTCATCACCCGAGCGGGAAACAGCTTCCACCAGATCGTGACGGACACCCTCAGAACGAAGATGGACTTTCAAGCGATCGATAAAGAACTCAGTAAGAGCTGCTTCGAGATTCTCCAATACAAAAACACCGTCGTCGTCATACTGGGCACGCGCCGTATCTACCATCCAGGACAGCCGCATGTTCAGCTCATTCTCGAGGGACATCCTAATGATGCCAAGCGCCGCGCGTCTTAAACCATACGGATCGCGTGAGCCGGTCGGCCGTTCATCGATTCCAAAAAAACCGACCAACGTGTCAATTTTATCTGCCATCGACACCGCAATACTGACCAGCGCACTCGGGCAAATATCATCCGGTCCTGCTGGTGCATAATGTTCGGCGATAGCCAGTGCCACCTCAGGAGCCTCGCCTTCTTCCAAGGCATAATATCGACCCATGACGCCTTGTAAGCTGGCGAACTCACCAACCATACCAGTCATAAGATCGGCCTTGCATAAATGGGCGGCCCGCTTGGTTTGCTCAACATCCGCTCCAACTGCTTCGGCGATCTCTGAAGCTAAGGCTTCTATCCGGGTTACCTTCTGCTCGAGGGTGCCAAGCTTCTCGTGGAACATCATTTGCGCCAGCGACGGCACGCGCGTTTCCAGATTTTCTTTCCTATCCTGATCCCAGAAGAATTTGGCGTCAGCGAGACGCGCACGCAGCACGCGTTCATTTCCCGCGACTATTGCTGCCCCGCCATCGGCAGCCTCCATATTGGAAACTACGACAAAACGCGGAGCCAAATTTTCGTCTTTCCCGACAACCGAAAAGTATTTCTGATGGCTGCGCATCGACGTTGTAAGCACTTCGTCTGGCAACGTCATAAACTCTGAATCGATCTTACCAAGCAATGGCACTGGCCATTCCACCAGTCCACTGACCTCCGCTAACAATGCGGGGTCTTGTTTGAGGACAAAACCCTCAGCTTCAGCGAGCGTCTTTGCTTTTTCCTCAATCAGCTCCCGACGCGTCCCGGCATTCAAAACGACCTTTTTCTGCTGAAGAGTTTTCTCATATTCATCGAATGATGCGACTTCGAACTCTTCCGGTCCCATGAACCGATGACCGGAGGTGACATTGCCGCAAGGAATGTCATCCGCAATCGCAAGCGGGAGCAATTCTCCATCAAGGACACACATAATACGCTGCAATGGCCGTACCCAGCGGAAGCTGCTTTCACCCCAGCGCATCGATTTTTGCCAGGAAAGCTTTTGAATTGCTTCCGGTAAAATCGACACAAGGACTTCTGGCGTGGCCTGGCCTTTGCGGTCGATTACCGCAAACCAGAACTCGCCCTTGCCGGTGTCGCGCTTTTCGCACTCCTCCAAGGTAACCCCATTCCCCTTCAGAAATCCCTGTATGGCTTTGTCGGGCGCATCTGTTCGGGGGCCGCGGCGTTCTTCACTAACGTCCGGTTGGGCGCTGGGAATACCATCAACGACAACAGCCAGTCTGCGGGGTGTTACGAACCCTCGCGCTTCCTCAAAAGAAAGGCTGGCTTCCTTTAAACAGTCGGAAATCAGGTTTTTGAGGTCGTCAGCAGCGCGACTTTGCATCCGCGCCGGAATTTCTTCGCAAAAGAGCTCAAGGAGAAGCTGCATGATTAAGCGTCCTCTCCAACCGCTGGAGTTCGACTTTCAATCCACGCTTCACAACACCCTTTGGCCAGTGCGCGAACACGCGCGATATAGCTTGCCCGATCCGTTACACTGATGGCGCCGCGTGCATCCAACAGATTAAAAATATGGCTGGATTTAATGCATTGATCGTATGCAGGGAGTGCTAATTTCTGCTCGAGCAACTTGGCACATTCCTGTTCAGCGTATTCAAACTGCGTCCGAAGAATATCGGTAGTGGCATGTTCAAAGTTATAGGCTGAAAACTCTCTCTCTGCCTGATGAAAGACCTCACGGTAGGTGACGCCTTGCCCGTTAAAATCGAGGTCGTAGACGTTTTCGACGCCCTGGATATACATTGCCAGCCGCTCAAGCCCATATGTGAGCTCGACGGCAACAGGATTACAGTCTATTCCGCCTACCTGTTGGAAATACGTAAACTGCGTGACTTCCATGCCGTCACACCAGACCTCCCAGCCAAGACCGGCTGCACCAAGTGTCGGACTCTCCCAATCATCTTCGACAAATCGGATGTCGTGGGTCATCGGATCGATGCCAAGCGTCTTGAGACTATCGAGATAAAGTTCCTGGCTGTCAGCAGGCGATGGTTTCAGGATCACCTGATACTGGTAATAATGCTGCAGCCTGTTGGGGTTGTCGCCATAACGCCCATCTGCAGGCCGTCTGGAGGGCTGCACATAGGCCGCACGCCAAGGTTCCGGTCCCAACGCCCGCAACGTTGTCGCCGGATGAAATGTCCCCGCGCCGACTTCCATATCATAGGGCTGTAATATAACGCAGCCCTGCTCGCTCCAAAAATCGTGGAGCCGCAAGATAAGGTTTTGGAACGCTGTTTCCGGGTTTCCCGGCTGTTCCATTTGAGCACTCAATCCCGATTAAAATGATGTGGCGCAACATACGCGGGCAACCACAAATGGGTCAAGAAATCCTCATATCTGAAATTGCGATTCTATTTAACCCAAATGGGACTTCGAGGCTGGTTTTCGACAGCGGTCTAAACTGCAGTCTTGTGCCGCTGCGACCATATTGCGTCTAGCAGATGCAGCGCTACATTCCGTACCGGTTCCAGGCAGCCCATTCTTCTATTACGGAAATTGCTGACAAAGCATTTTGGCGCGCCCTGTCCTCCCGGCTCCCGAGCAATTTTTTGACTGGATTACTCTTGGGCGAAACCGCCCGGAATTTCACCCGTTCGCCATGAATCTCCCGCATCGTTGGTCTTAAATCACCAAGCCCGTCGATTAGACCGAGTGACTGTGCCTGGCTCCCCGTCCAAATATCACCCTCGAAAAGTTCATTCGTATCCGGCACGTTGAGCTTATCGCCACGCCTATCGATAACCATTTGTTTGAAACTGTCATGGATATCCATCTGAATTGCCTTCAGGCGTGCAATGTCTTCAGGGGCCTCGGCTTTAAAAGGATCAAGCATGCCTTTGCGTTTACCCATGCTGTGAACCCGACGCTCAATTCCGATCTTCGCTATTGCAGCGGTAAAACCAAAACCGGCCGATATAACCCCTATAGAACCGATTATTGAGTTGGCATCGGCAAAAATTTCGTCTGCAGCACAAGCAAGCCAATACCCTCCTGACGCAGCAATATCCTCTGCAAACGCTACAACCGGAATATCCTTTTCCTCGGCGTGCTCGCGAATGCGACGGGCAATTTGTGCCGATTGAACAGGAGACCCACCGGGCGAGTTGATCACCAGTGCCACTGTTTTTACCCGTTTTCCCGAAAATGCCCGTTCTATCGATTTTTCGAGGCCTTCCAGTGTCAAGCCCGACCGTGCGGGACCTAACTGTCCGATCACGCCTGACAAACGCAAGACTGAGACAACGGGATCGGGGTCACTGAAATAGCGCAAAGGAATTTTGGAGAACCAACGCGCAGCGAACTCTTTGATTTGATTGATATCCATACCCGAAACATAGGCATCCGAAACCGCCCTGCCAAGGACCTCAGAGACGCAAAGGCGCGCCTTTCAAAATCGCTGCCGCTTCATCCGTATAACCGCCATCGTCTCTATGGATGGTGACGCCGGGTAAAATTCGCGCAGGAGTACCGACGCCTTTTCGGGTTTGCACAATGATGCGTTTTGCCTCTTGACCTTCACGCGGCCAAAGCGGTTGTATTGTCACGCCGCCAAAATTGTGGGACAGCGATTTTATCAATTCATCCAGACGGTCGGCTCTGTGAATGACTGTCAGATAGCCTTTGTAGCGCAGAGCATCATGCCCAAATTTAAGCCAACGCTTCAAATTGGCACCCGCTTCCTTTGTCGCAAGCGCCCTATCGGGGTTGGACGATACGTGATCCGTTTTTTCGGGAAGATAAGGTGGATTCATCATCACATGATCAAAGGTGGCGTCGAATTCTGTGGGAAGTTTTTTCGCAACATCACCGATAGAAATCTCTGCGCGATCGCTAACCGAATTTAGACGGACGTTGTTGGTAGCCAGCGTCACCATAGTGGGATTGACGTCGATACCGGTAATATTCACGCCATCAACACGATGCAGAAGACATAACGTCGCGCCACCGGACCCGACACCGAGTTCAAGAACATTCTGTCCTGATTTTGCAGGGACCGCCGCTGCCAGCAATACAGTGTCGATCGCAGCGCGAAACCCTTCTTTCGGTTGACGAAGCCGCACCTGTCCGCCGAGCAACGTATCCTCAGTCGAATCGTGGTCTATTTGATCAGACAAGCTGGTCCGCTTCCCCCGCATCCTTTACGCGGGCACGTGCCTGTTCGTAATCGTCGTCTGCGACCATCAGGCGGCGCTGTATGGCCCCGGCGCTGCCCTCCAAAATACTCATATGGGCGTCGAAAATGACGGTCTCAATTCCCGAATCACGGAGCAAAACCTGTAACCAGTTCAAGAGGACTGGATCATTTGACCGAACGAGCTCTTTCATTTTTTAAACCACAATTTAGGTGCGACCATTTGACAATTATCCGTGACACGGCTTGACCCTTTAACGGGTTGTTCTATGCTCACCTGTAAGGCCTCTTGGATCAAGGTTTGAAGAGAAAACGATGACAGTTGTCGTCAATCTCAATGACAAGCGTGACGTGCAAAAGCCGCCGTCCATTGACAATTTAATTGCATTGACTGCGGATGACCTCAGTGGCGTCAATGAAGTCATTCTCGAACAAATGCAAAGCCCTGTTTTGCTTATCCCGCAGCTTGCCGGCCACATAATTGCAGCCGGCGGAAAACGACTGCGGCCAATGCTGACATTGAGTTCGGCCAGACTGTGCGGTTATACGGAATCCCGTCATATCGGCCTCGCCGCCTGCGTCGAATTCATCCACACGGCGACCTTGCTGCATGATGACGTTGTGGATGAAAGCGATCTCAGACGTGGCGCCGCAACAGCAAATGCCGTCTGGGGCAACAAAGCTTCCGTTCTGGTTGGCGATTTTCTGTTTTCTCGGGCATTTGAACTGATGGTCGCCGACGGCTCATTGGAGGTGCTCAAAATTTTGTCCAGCGCCTCATCTGTCATCGCGGAAGGTGAAGTCCACCAGCTTGTCACCGCAAATGATACAGACACCACCGAACAGGATTATCTGGAGGTTATCCAGGCTAAAACAGCGAAACTGTTCGCCGCCGCTGCCGAAATAGGTGCCGTCGTTTCCGATCGCCCTGAGGAGGAACAGCGATCACTTGAATCTTTTGGCGACAATCTCGGGATGGCCTTTCAATTAATTGACGATGTTCTCGATTACTCTGCGCAACAGACCACGCTCGGAAAAGCAGTTGGAGACGACTTCCGGGATGGCAAGATAACGCTTCCAATCGTTTTATCATTCCGCGCGGGTGATGAGGAGGAACGCGCGTTTTGGCGGCGCACACTTGAAGACCTCGAACAGAAAAAGGGGGACTTCAAACGCGCTGTCCAATACCTCGAAAAATCAGGTGCGCTTCTTGCCACTGTAGAGCGCGCTCGTGAGTATAGCCGCAAAGCGCTGGACTCCCTTTCAATCTTCCCTGATAGCGAGCATAAACAGGCCCTTACGGAAGCGGCCCGGTTCGCCGTTGAACGCTCTTACTGATCGAATAAACGAAACGAGGCACAGTTGGTCTACGCTTGCCGTAGACTGGCTCCAAGGCTATATAATCCGCCGCGGTCGGAGTGTAGCTCAGCCTGGTAGAGCACTGTCTTCGGGAGGCAGGGGCCGGAGGTTCAAATCCTCTCACTCCGACCAGTTTGTTCCTGACATCCACAACAATCAGTCGGTACGGGGCGGCACGTTCAGTCCGCCAAAGAGTGACCGGCCCAGTCTTGTGACTCTTCGCAGGCTCTCGCCCATCGCCTGTCGTAGATTGCTGACCTTGTGGCTTTACGTGCTGGCCTTCTCTCCTCTTTCTCTCAAAAGTCAGATGCTAGTTTAGTAGGTCCTCAAAGGCGCGAAAATAGGTTTTAGTGGTACAAATTTGGTACAAGGGAAATGGACTTCTCGTCAAATAGGCGGCTGCGATGGTGACCAAACACCTGAAAATACTTGCATTGGCTTTTCTGAGCCTTGGAGCCTTGACGACAGCAGGCTTTGGACAAACCTTTATCTGTGGCACCGAATTAATCGCTATTGACGTGAAAAACCGGAAAGTGAGTGTTTCGGACTATTCAAAAAAAGGCCCGATAGCGCAGTACACCTATCCGATGGCCGTTCATCATCTAGGTTACCGTTGGGCTGGTGAACCGCCCAAAATGCGGGCGTTAAATCCTTCATCATTAGAGTTACGCACCGTGGTGCATAAAGACAAAAACTGGGTTGATGTTGAACCGGTACGAAAATGCGCTCAATCCACCCTCCTAAAAAGGTAGCCGAAAAGGCAAAAAAGTTTCGATGAGGTGTAGCCCCACACTGAAACGTCAAGGCCTGCATAGGCTATGGGAGGATCTAAACTAGATAACTCGTGTATCTGTCAGTTTTGATCCGAAATATTTCATTAAATCAAATACCTAAAGGGCTTTTGAACTTAAGGGTTATAGCGATGACGTTTGTTACCAGCTGTTAGACGCCAGTTGCATGCGCACGGGGCGACCGTTCTGATGTTAACGCAGTCCGAGACTGCGTAACAAAACAGCGTGAAGCGTTGGAACGGATAGATTACAAGTCGTCAGGCCCGTATAATTCAATCCTAAGCGGGACGTTCGATCCCTTTGAGGTTGGCTGGAATTTGGTAAGGAGACTTAGCCTTGAAGCTGTTAAGCGAAGGGAAAAAATAGTGAGAAATATATTTCTCTGTATCATCTTCGTGGTGGGACTTACATTCACCGAAGCTTCTAAAGCCAACGACTGCGTGGTTACCGACTGGAAAATTTCTGCAAAGGTGCAGAATAAAAAGCCGCTTGATGTTCGGAACACGTTCACGGTCAAAGACAGCCGTGTTTCCGCGTATGTACGAATAAACTGCACCCAACCAGTCCAGAATACAGAGTTTTGCTTCTACAGAAACAAAGCGAAATATGCGTGTGTAAAGCTTCCTGTTAAAAGCCCTGAGCATTGGAGGACATGGGCCAGCGTAAAAGCCCTTAAAGGCAGTTGGATGGTAAGGTTGCGGATTGACGAACGTGAAATGCTAACAGATAAATTTTTGGTGCAGTGAGGGTGATAAAACCAATAGGAATCACCTTCTATATATCTTGCAGTAACGCCACGGCCTATGAGGTATGACTTTCAATTCAGCCCTTTAGATCAGATCCGATGACCGTTCACCATTTAGGTTACCGTTGGGCTAGCGAACCGCCCAAAATGCGGGCGTTAAATCCTTCATCATTAGAGCTACGCACCGTGGTGCAGAAAGACAAAAATTGGATTGATGTCAAAATCCCCCGCAAATGCGTGCGCCCATCACTTCTAAAAAAATAGGGAAACCTTAGATGGCTTTCTTTCAGCAAACTATGCTGCGCAAACGGCTTGAGAAAGCGACCGTTGAGGCCGGCATGACTGGCTACGACGCCGTGAATAGGACAGACCTAGAGAGTCTGGCAGCCTACATAAATAGTGAAGCAATCTGGAACGCAAAAGCCGGCATGGACCATACTTGGGCCCAAGAGGCGACATTCGTTGAATGCGTCTTTATAATCCTTCTAAATTATAATTGCCGGAAAAAACTGGATAAATATGAAAATGACATAAAAAAAAGCAAATTAAATAAATACAGTAGGGATTCCATTAAAGAAAAGTATGAGGCCGTATTTCAAGATACATTGTCTTTATTGTCGTGCGCAAGCACGCCAAAACTTGATCACGCCGCGAAGACGCATTACGTCCGCTCCATTTATTTCAGTAAAGAACCCCATAGACAGCAGCGGATGGCCGCTTTCAGAAAACAACTGCCATCCTCAAGGCATGGGTATGTTTTGCATTACTGGGAGCAATTTTTGATTCGGTGCGACGAACAAGAATCAGCAGAGAAAGCCAAGGCCGAAAAGGCGGCGGCTGAGAAAGCAGCCGCCGAGAAGGCCAAGGCCGAAAAGGCTGCGGCTGAGAAAGCAGCCGCCGAGAAGGCCAAGGCCGAAAAGGCTGCGGCTGAGAAAGCCAAGGCCGAAAAGGCCGCGGCTGAGAAAGCAGCGGCCAAGAAAGCCAAGGCCGAAAAGGCAGCGCCCAAGAAAGCAGCGGCTCAGAAAGCCAAATCCAAGAAGGAAACGGCAGGGGAGACGGATTTTAGTACGGAAGACGAATTTTATGCCTCAAGCTATAACGAAGCTCTAGACCCAAACAAAAGACAAAAAGCTATATGGGCTCGAGCGCTCGTTCATGCGAAAGGAGATGAAGCTTCGGCAGTCGCTGAATATATTCGACTTCGAGTAGAGAGATTGAAAAATGGGGAAGACGCATAGGCATATTTGGTCAGCTTGGAAAACCGGTGCTCTGATCGTTTTAACCTTATTAGTTTTTCACGGAAGCGCAAAAGCTGGGCCGGATTGGTTAGAGGTCGGCGAAAATCCGGATCGTTCGTGGGTGTACTTAGATAGAAGCTCGTTAAGGATTGAATCACGAAAACCTCACGTTGTTTTACGTATGTTGACCATGACGGATAAACCGAGCGGATCCGTGGACAGAGTTTTGTCATATATCGTCGAACGTCGGATTGATTGCAGGACCAAATCCGTACGCAACCTCCAAACATGGTTGCATTACAAGCATATGGCGCAGGGGAAAGGGGTCTCTGTACCGCAAAAATCCCCTAAGATTGCAACACCGCCCTACTCAGTAATAGGACGCTTAATTAGAGACGTTTGCGAAGCAGCTCGAAGGCATTCAGGTTAAAGGAAATCCTCCAATTTATACCTCCCCACCCCTCACTTAAGATTATAATTTATTCATATAAAACAGATGCTTATAAAATTATAAGCACAACACACTTACCGCTTTATTTTTAAAACCACCTGATCAAAAAATGCCTAAGTCAATCGATAACGCAATATCTTTCGATACAAGTTTGAGGCCCGGTAGTCTGTCTTCAAAGCGACTTTGTAAGTCATTTATCAAGTTGATCGAAGAGGCTGAGAAAAATCATCAGCTTCGTAACAGAAGGAGGCGCGAAAAAGATCAGATTGCCTTTGAAGATATTGTCTCTTGCATCTTCGCCAACCTTTGCTTGTCTGCCATCGGGAATAGCAACCGCCCTATTCGTATTTCGCGTTCACACGGCCGAATATCACCAAAGAGCCGATATCATTCTTCTGTCTTAGGAAAAACCTTTCCAAAAA
>PBIN01000004.1 GCA_002720855.1 Rhodospirillaceae bacterium
AACCTTCCGTAATGATGAAAAACAAAAGTTCCCGTGACGAAAGAAGCCGTCGCGATGACCGTGAAAACGAAAACGTCGAAGCGGTATCGGAAGACTCTGCCCCAAAAGAGGATGCAGCTCCCGAGGAGACCCCTGAGGATACTCCTGCCGAAGAAACCAGTGAAGGAGAAGACAAATGAGAGGCGGTCGCAAACCTTTCTTTCGGCGGCAGAAGAGCTGCCCTTTCTCTTCGCCGGACGCACCCAAGATCGATTATAAAGATGTTAAGCTGCTCCAGCGCTTTATTTCAGAACGCGGAAAAATCGTCCCGCGCCGGATTACGGCAGTGTCGTCGAAGAAACAACGCGAACTTGCCCGTGCAATCAAACGTGCACGAAACCTCGCCCTTTTGCCATTCGTCGTCGAATAGCTTTAAGGACACCCAAGCGTATGAATAGGGGGCTCCTTTTTGCCCTAATGGGGGGCCTCGCAAGCGCAACATTCTTCTGGACTGTAAAAACTGGGGCCGCCGGAGCAGTCGCGCTGGCATACCTCGCATCCGTCCCAGTTTTAGCGGTAGGCTTATCACAGGGGCTGACCCTCGCTCTTATATCTGCAACCATCGCAACGCTCGCAATTTTTGCCGGGATTGGTGCAAGAGCGGTAATAATTTATCTCGCGATTTCTGCTATTCCGGCAATTATTGTTGTTCGCCAGGCCCTTTTCTCGCGACCTGGAAATGCACCTGGACAGCTAGAGTGGTACCCGATTGGGATGATTTTGGGCTGGCTCACCGGTTTCGGCCTACTGCTTTTGACAATCGCTTCAATTTATGCGCTTGCAGAAGATGGCGGTCTTAGGGGACTTGCCACTCAAATGCTGACGACAAGCTTTGCGAGGGGGATTGAAGTCACCCCCAACATGGAAAAAGTTTTCGCTATCATGGCGCTGTATTTGCCAGGAACGATGTTAGCCACATGGCTCCTTATTTCGATCGCAAATACATTACTTGCGCAAAACGTTCTTTCAAGAATGGGCCACGCCATACGACCGCTCCCCACCTATAGTAGCTTTGACTTACCAAATTGGATGAGTATAGCGCTGGCTTCAGCGGTTTTATTGACATTTTTTTCGGGACAGATAGCTGATTTTGGACGAAATTCGGCCTTACTTTTATCAACACCCTTTTTTCTTTTGGGCCTTGCGGTTATACACACGCTTTCGCGAAACGTTTCAGCGCGGGCACCGCTCCTAGTCGGCTTTTATTTGGCGTTTGTTCTTTTTATGTCGTTGTTGGGGCCGTTGGTTGTGCTATTAGGTGTTTTTGAACAATGGATATCGCTGCGGCATCGTTTTGCCAAACCAGGCGAAGATCAGGAGAATGAGTGATGGAAGTGATCCTCCTTGAACGGATTGAAAAACTTGGGCAAATGGGTGACGTCGTAACGGTTCGTCCGGGATTCGCCCGTAACTATCTTCTTCCTCAAAAAAAGGCGCTACGGGCAACCCAGGAGAACAGGGATTATTTTGAAACCCAACGGGCCCAGCTTGAAGCTTCAAATCTCGAACTTAAGAACGAAGCCGACTCACTATCGAAAAAGCTTGACGGACTTGCCATCACGATTGTCCGGCAGGCGAGTGACAATGATCAGCTCTACGGTTCAGTAACCGTTCGAAATATTGCACAAGCGATTACTGAAGCGGGATTTACGGTAGACAGTAAACAAGTCCAAATGGCCCGGCCTATCAAAACGGTGGGTATGCACGAAGTTATCGTCCGTTTACATCCTGAGGTGAGTGTCTCCGTGACGGCAAATGTAGCCCGTTCGGAAGAGGAAGCGATTGTGCAGGCGGATAGCGATGATCCTATTGAAGAGGACCAGGTCGACACTGCGCAAGCGGAGGATACTGCCGATGAGCAAGCGGAACCGGCAATATCTGATGATGACACCGCGGATAACGAGACCGAAACAGAAGAAAAACCTTCGGAATAGTTGCACGAAAAAATTCACGCCGTTTCAACTTAGTTGTCGTAATTGGGGTAAAAGCTCTGCTTTAATAGCAGCGTTATGGCTTTTCGACGCATTAGGGAAATGTGGCTCGGTGCCACGCTCTCCACCATCCTTCATGTCGGCCCGGTAGTCCTTCTTCTGGTCGGGCTGCCTATTTTCACGTTTGCGTTTAGCCAGGACGACAAAGAAGTCGAAAAAATCGATACGAATGCTCAGGCAGGTGCTAGCAAAGCGAAGGCATCCGCGGAGATAAAATCAGAGCAAGTCGAAATCAGTCGCGATAGCACTGAAGGCCAAAAAACTGATGAGACAAAAACAGAGGACGTCGGTCAAAGCGCTCCGAGCTTTGATATTCAGATAATTCCCGCTGAGAAAATTCCGCCTGCAGTTCAGAAAGTAATTGACCGACAAACGGCCGCTTTGGACCAAAACGTCAATCAGACTCAGGACAAAAGTAGGACCGAGGCACCGGAATCAGCGCAAAAACCAAAGAAGACCGTAAGCGAGAAAACAAAAACCATTTCATCAAAAGAGAAAACCAAAAGGGTTGAAAAGCAGACAAAAAAGACAGAGGCGGTACCGATAGCGAAGAAAGAAAATAAGCAAGTTTCGGAGAGAAAGCCAAACGAGAGAAGAATTTCGTCCGAGAAACCCGTTCCGGTTAAAAAAACGAATTCGGAAAAGAGCAGGACCGTTAAATCTGAAACCGTTCAGATTGCCAAAACAGAAACATCCCGAAAAAAAACCGAAAAAACGAAGCCTATTGAGTTGGCGCAAAAGAAAACTAAGCCCGTTGAGAAATCAGTTGAGCAAATTACAAAAAAGCGCGAGCAAAGAACCCGTCGCGGTGGCGGCGGGGCGCAGGGTACAGATGACGTAGGGGCCGGTGGTGGCGATGTGGGAAATAGTGGTGGTGGCCAGGGAAAAGAATATGGTGCGCTTCTTAGTCCTTCTCAACCAATTCGATCAGCGAAGACACTTACCTCCATTCTCGAAGAGGAGAATCCACAACTATTAAGAGATACGAGCAGAACGCCAGCCGGCAATCAAACACGTGCTCGTAAAAAACGTCAGGAGCGGATTTTTAAACGTGTCGAACGCGCAGCAAAGTCAGGTCACGCCAATGCGCAATTGAACGTCGCTAAATTGCTTATGCGTGGGCAAGGAGCAGAACAGGACTTTGATGCCGCGCGAAAATGGATTGAAAAAGCCGCAGATCGTGGATACGTCAGCGCCCAGGTACTTCTAGGATATCTGTACACCAAGCCCGGGCCCGCTCAAGATCTGGCACGAGCCGATGCGTGGTTCTGGGCCGCAGCAGCGCAGGGCAATAAGTTTGCGGCTGCCGCCAGAAAACCACTTCAGAGAATAATGCGGTCATCGGAAATTTTTAAATCTCAAAGGATACGCCAGGAGATGAAGAGTCTCTTCTCACTTCTGCCAATCAATTTTGGCGGCGGCGATGAAGGAGAAGCTAAGACCAAGAGCAATGACAAATTACGTAGTTCAGCCGCACGCGGTGAAGTGAAGGATTTATTGGATGCCCTTTTGCAGGGCGCTGATGTCGACGGCCAGGATATTGATGGTAAAACTGCGCTTATTAACGCCGCCTGGCGAGGCCGCCGGGAAATTATCGAGATATTGCTCGATCACGGCACCGATATCGAGATAGCTGATTTGCGTAAACGAACGCCGCTTATGTGGGGTGCGATCAACGGCCAATCCGCCGTCGTGACAACACTGATTAATGCTGGCGCTGAATTGGATATTCCGGACGACGAGAACGTGACTGCACTCATGCGGGCAGCATGGAATGGTCATCTTAGTATCGTCAACCAACTAATTGCCGCAGGTGCCGATCCGAGGAGGCGGGACAATAACGGATTGTCGGCGATTGATCATGCCAAACGCGAGGGGCACAACACAATTGTCGAAAGCCTCAAAATTGCCACCCAATAGGGCGCACCCGACTTCTCGAGTAAATGGCAAATAGAAGCTTCCTGTACACATCAGCGAATTCCTGCCAAATTCCATCGCATCATGAACTTCAAAAATATTGCTTTCATTAGCTCTAGTACGCAGGCAGCTCGAAATGCCTGTGCGCGCCTTCGCAAAAAGCATGGCCGTGTCCCATTGAAAAGCGCAGACGTTGTTGTTGTCCTCGGTGGCGACGGCACGATGCTCAAGACGCTTCATCAGTGCTTCGAACTTAATATTCCTATTTACGGAATGAATAGAGGCACAGTTGGCTTTCTAATGAATGAGTTCAAGGAAACCAGCCTTCTCAAGAGATTGGAGCGCGCAAAAACTGTTCAGCTCCACCCTCTTCTTATGAAGGTCAAGACCGTCTCCGGTGTTAAAAAAGATGCCTACTGCGTAAATGAGGTCGCGTTACTTCGACAAACCAGACAGGCGGCAAATCTCCGCATTAGCATCGATGGAAAAATTCGCATGGAAGAGTTGATCTGTGATGGAGCCGTTGTAGCAACACCGGCAGGGAGTACAGCCTATAATTTATCTGCTCATGGGCCGATAATCCCAATGGGAGCCGAATTACTCGCCCTTACTCCTATAAGCGCCTTTCGGCCGCGCCGATGGCGGGGTGCCTTGCTACCCGATAGCGCGAAAATTGTGCTGGAAATCCAGGAACCCAAAAAACGGCCGGTTAGTGCTGTGGCGGATTACACCGAAGTTCGGAATGTAAAATCCGTAACCATTCTTCAGCAGAAAGATATTTCTCTAAATCTCTTATTCGATGAAGAACATAACCTCGAGGAACGAATTCTGAACGAGCAGTTCATCCCCTGATTACTACCATTCATTTAACGGCATCAAGCAGCTCTGTGACGACTTGGCATGGATTGTCTGCTTGCATAACAGACCCCATAACGGCAACACCGTCGGCACCGCTCCTTAAACAATCTCCAACATTCGTTGGGAAAATACCAGCCAGCGCAATAAGCGGAATATCAATTTCGGCTGAAGCTTCCGCTAATCCGCCCAACCCGATAGTGGGACCATACCCTGGCTTGCTGGCCGTTTCAAAGATGGGGCTAAGCGTTACATAATCTGCACCCGCTGCTTCGGCGGCTTGGGCGTCTTCGATAGAATGACAGGAAACGCCGATGAGTGAAGAGCGGCCAAGAAGGGCGCGCCCAATCGCAACATCCTCACTCCTTTGCAGATGCAAGCTGTTTGAAGAAACCGCTTCCGCAACTTCCATCCGCTGATTGACGGTTAGGATGGCACCAAATTCTTTACATATCGAAACCAGCCCTGTTGCCGTCGAAAGAAATGTCGCTTCGGAAGCGGCCTTGTCGCGATACATGACCCAGCGACATCCGGCGCCTAATGAATCCCGAACAACATCCTCAATATGGCGGTTATCAGGTGCTTGGTCGGTGATAACTAACAGTGACGGCTCCGGTAACGGGTTCCTCACAATTCGATAGCACCATCGGTCGGCGTCGAAGCCGTCGCGTAAAGGCGGCGCGGAATTCTACCCGCCTCAAATGCATGACGCCCCGCTTCTATTCCCAGCTTCATTGCCAGCGCCATCTTTACGGGGTCTCTCGCGCCCGCAACTGCCGTATTCAACAGAATACCATCGCAACCAAGTTCAAGAGCGACCGCCGCATCAGAAGCCGTTCCCACACCTGCATCGACAATTATTGGCACAGAGCATTGCTCTCTGATAATTCTCAAATTGTAGGGATTTCGGATTCCCATACCGGAGCCGATTGGTGCGGCCAAGGGCATTACGGCGGCGCAACCAATGTCTTCAAGTTTCTTACAGGTGATCGGGTCATCGTTGCAGTATGGCAGCACGATAAACCCTTTCCCAACCAACTCTTCTGCGGCCCGCAAGAGATGTTCTACGTCTGGAAACAATGTCTCATCATCACCGATGACTTCAAGTTTGACCCAATTGGTCTCCAAAGCCTCACGGGCAAGCTCAGCAGTCAGAACGGCGTCCCGCGCAGTAAAACAACCCGCCGTATTGGGCAGAAGATGAAACCGATCGCCAAGCAAATCATAGAGTCCCTCCCCGCCGCTTTCCTGGCTGACACGCCTAACAGCGACAGTGACTATTTCTGCTCCACTTGCCTCGATTGCATCCATCATCACCTGTTGGTTGGGGTAACGCGATGTACCGATCAGGAAACGTGAAGAAAACGTCTTGCCGGCTATCGAAAAATCGGTGTTGGCTACTTTCGCGTCCATATTATCCCCCGCGCACAATGTGCACGATTTCGACCTTATTTCCTGGTTTGATAGAAGTCTGATCCCAATTGGCGCGTGGCACAACCTCGCCATTAAGTGCGACAGCGACACCGCCCTTGTTGATGTCAATATTCCTTTGACTGAGCAACTCGACAATCGATTTAGCGGTTAGCGGATGTATTTCGCCGTTGATGGAAATTGTATCGCTCACGAAATATGTTCCCAATTGAATCCAATAACTCTCACGCTGTAGCTGCAACCGAGCTTTCAAACCGGTCTAACAGAAACGGCTGAATAGAGCTACTTATCTCCCCAGTCGTTATATAGTCAGATATTGCCTGTGCGGTGAGAGGCGCCAGGAGAATTCCGTTCCGATGATGCCCGGTTGCCAAAACGAGACCCGGAGTTTTCGTTGGCCCCAATATAGGTGCGTCATCCCGGCTGGCGGGCCGTAGTCCGGCCCAGCTTTCGACAAGCGGTAAATCATAGATGCCCGGCAAGACATCCCAGGCGAGTCGCAACAATTCCATGACACCACCAGCAGTGAGCCCTGTATCAAAGCCCATTTCTTCGACCGTGGCCCCCACGATTAAACGACCATCACTCTTTGGCGCCAAATAGATCGATGGGACAACGCCATTACCTGGCCCCCAGATTACATTTTCAATCAAGGGGTTCTCGGGATCCATCTGGATAGCGATCATTTGCCCTTTTAGCGGTCGGACGGGAGGCCTGGATATTTCAGGTAGACCGGCCAGATTGCGTGACCAAGCACCCGCTGCCAGAACAACGGCTTCAACAGCGACAGTTTCCTCTGCGATTTTGACGGCGGCGACTTTACCGTTTGAAGTCACAACTTCCGTTACTTCTGTGTGTTCCTTTAATTTTCCGCCGGTATTCAAAAATGCTGCTTTCAAAGCCTCGGCTACTTTTCGGTTATCAACTTGATGATCCAGCGGACTATAGATCGCGCCGCCAATTGCGCGCGCCAGATGTGGCTCGCGTTTTCGTGCTTCATAGCCACTGAGCCATTCGACATCCAACTCAAGACTTTCAAAATAGGCCGATCGGTGCTCGAGGTGTTCAACATCATCACGGTCGAGACCAACGACCAACGTGCCCTCTTCGCGATAGTCGACGTCTATGTTTGTTTCAGAATGCAGTTCCCTCGCAAACCCTTTCCACATATCGCGGCTTTCGAGCGCCAGTGGTAGGAGTTCTTCTTCGCCGTGCTCCGCCTCGACATGCGGTGCCAGCATCCCTGCCGCCGCCCATGTCGCTTCCATACCAGCTTCACCGCGGTCATACACGGTCACCTTTGCGCCGGACTGGGCAAGACGCCAGCCAATACCGAGACCACAAATTCCACCACCGATTATCGCGATCATCGCGGCAACTGCTCCAAGTTCTAAAGGAGCCATATTTAAAATGCTGGGATTTCCCTGCACGACGGCTCCCTACGCTGGTTCCAACCAGTTCAGGTTCAATGGGTGTTCTCTCAGTCCTACCGGACACCCCAGGTCAACCCTCAGGGTGAGCCCCTACCCCAAAACTGTCAAGACTGCGCATTGCTTTCACAACCTTGCCGTGGCGTGATCTTCATGGCAGGTACAAGGAAATGAAAACGACAGATTCAGAGCCAACAGCAAAGTCCGCAATTCCAGTTTGGTTGGCTTATATCATGCTGATTCTGACGGCAGTCTTCTGGTCAGCCACAGCAGTTGCCGTGCGCGCATCCGCAGGGGATATCCCTCCACATACGTTTACCTTTTGGCGCTGGACAGTTGCCTTTCTCATTTTTCTGCCCTTCGCGTTCAGACCATACTGGCAACAACGATCACTGTATAAAAAACATTGGTTGATGATGTGCGGCCTGTCATTCGCAGGCATTACCGGATTTACGATCTTTTACTTCCTGGCGTTACAGGTCACGACGGCGATCAATGCCTCCGTTCTTAGCGGCGCAACGCCCATCATGATTATCATCGTGTCGTTCGTCATCCTGCGGATCAAACTGACCCCTTCAATTGCCCTGGGGACAATCCTTGGAATAGTAGGCTCGCTCGTGATTATCCTGAATGGTGACTTAAGCGCGATTGCAACGATGACATTTGGCCCGGGAGATTTATTGATTGTTGCAGCGATGACAAGTTGGGCCGTTTACACCGTCTGTCTAAAATGGCTGCCCGATGGGATCGATCCGTTTGGTCTCATATTGGTTTTGACAGGGCTTTCGATCCCAATGATCCTGCCCTTTTATGTTTGGGAACTTTCACAAGGACAGGTTTTTGATCTAAACATCCGGAACATCGGCCTCATACTATTTACCGCAATTTTTCCTTCAGTGGTTGCCTATCTCTTCTGGAACAAAGGGGTGGAAGTAACCGGCCCCAATGCTGCTGGTTTCTCCAGCTATCTTATTCCCGTTTTCGGCACTATTTTATCCGTTCTCATACTGGACGAAACCTTTGAACTCTTTCACGCAGCAGCTATCGCACTCATTTTCGCAGGGTTATATTTTGGCATGCGTGTGCCGCAACGTTGAGGGGTTGACCAGCAGCCTCCCACTTGTAAGGTCCGGCTAGTAGCTCTCAATTTGGACACCCAGAATGTCTCCTGACAATCGTATTCTCATCGCTGGTGCCGGCCCCGTCGGCATGATCTCCGGCTATTACCTTGCCAATAAGGGTATTCCGGTAACTGTTTTTGATTCCTTGCCTCAAACAACGACAGATCACCGGGCATCTACCGTCCATCCTTCGACACTCGAAATGTTGTCGGAGTTAGGCATGACGGATGAAATGACAGAGAAAGGTTTAATTTCGGCCGTATTCCAATATCGTGACCGGTACGATGATCGAATTGTCGCCGAATTCGACTACGGAATTATTTCCGATGAAACAAATTTTCCATATGCGCTGCAGGTCGAACAACACAAGGTCATAAATGTTGCCCGGGAACACGCTGAGCGATTGCCCGATTTCAGTTTGAAGCGCCCTTACGAAGTTGTCGGATTAGAACAGGACGATGATGGTGTCGCGCTATCCGTTAAAAACCCCGATGGGGAGATCGAAACCTATTCCGGGCGATACTTAATCGCGGCGGACGGCGGTCGAAGCGTCATTAGAAAGGCTCTCGATATTGAGTTTCCCGGCTTCACCTGGGGAGAACGCTTTGTAATTGCCACAACCAAATTCGACTTCGGGAGTCCTGAGGCAGGCAATCATCGCTACCGAAATTATGTCGCCCATCCCGATCAATGGTGTGCGCTCATCAAGGTCGCAGGCGACGATATGACGGGATTGTGGCGAATTCTACTGCCAGCGTCAGGCGATGAATCCGACGAGTATGTCAAAAGCATCGACTGGGTACAGGATAAATTCGCTGAATGCCTGCCCTATGCGCCCCCGTACGAAGTCATTCATCGAAATTTGTACAACGTGCATCAGCGTGTTGCAGAAACATTCCATGTTGGCCGAGCGGTCCTTGCAGGCGATTCAGCACATGTAAACAACCCCCTTGGCGGTATGGGCATGAATGGCGGTATTCACGACGGGCTGAACATTGCCGAAAAACTCGTGCGAATTTGGCGCGGTGAAGGCGATGATTCACTGCTGGCGCAATATGACCGCCAACGCCGAACCATGGCCAAAAAATATGTGCAGGCACAATCCATCCAAAACAAAGAGATTTTACAAGAAAGCGATATGGATGCGCGGCGCAAAAAACTCGATGCGCTTGGAGCAATTGCGGAGGACCGTGAAGCCTGCCACGAATACTTACTTAAATCGTCGCTCATCGCGATGGTTCGTGAAGCCAATAGCGTTCAATAGCGAATTCCAAATTTATCGAGGATCACATTGCGTACCGACTGGACATCGCAACTTCCGGCGCTGTAATCGATTGCGCCGGAAAACACGACTTTTCCCCGCGGGCGGCCACAAAAATCTATTTTCACTTTACCGTAGTCATAGGGAACTGTCGGCGGTGCAAATCCTGGCCTGAGATTAAAATCACCAACCTCGGGTGCTGAAAAGCGCTCCGCTAAATCTTCATCGCCCCGTCCAACAGAACTCTTGGCAAGCCAGCCTGAAAAACTGTCGAGATATGTGCTCACAGTTTTGACATCTTCCAAATCGATCCAATTGCTATATTTCACGTGATAGTCGGAGATACGGACCTTGAGCCGCCGCGCGGCTACCGCGGCATAGGCTCCCAGCGCATAACCGGTTTGAATGTTGTCATCCGATTTTGCTTCGGCCCCTGATCTCAATGATACTGCACCCGAAAGAATGTTGTTTTGGATAGTGGCAAAACTGTCCTTATATCTTAGCAATGCCCCCCAGGCGCGGAACGACGTGTTGTGATAGATACCGATGTCGCGGGATCGGTTAATATAGATCGCCGGCGCATTGGGGCAGTTCACGATCACGTTGTTCCGCATTACACCTTTTCGGTGTTCCAATGGACAATCAGGACCGGTACACCGAAACGTGCCACCACCGCCAAAAGACAGACCCACTCGTTGGTGACCTTTGTGTTGCCACTCACACATCACGAGATTGCCTTCAAAGAGACCCCCTGTTCCGCCGCCTTTTAAAAAGGCGCCGTAGCTAATCTCGTTGCCGCCGTTCTTGGCAAAATCCGCGATAAAATTTTTGGTTATGCGCCAGTCGGAACCGCCAACTACGTCTATCAACGTTACAGGCGCTGTCGTCTTACGGGGTGCTTCGTTGTAAAATGCATTTTGGGTAATGACCACTCTGTCCGGAGCGTCGTCCTCCTGTGGATTTCCTTTTACCGATGCATGAAATCCGACAATGTGATTGCCCCGCAAAACAATGTCGTCTCCGCGTCCAACAATGTGAAAAGCATGGTGCGCATCACTTGACCCCCGTATATCGAGATTCTCAAACACCCAGAAAGGCGCATCGATTTTAAAAAGCTCTACGGCGCTGGATTTGATTTTCGTTCGCGCGGGAGATCGTGCCGTTACGATAATTGGAGCCGCTTTAGTACCGGGTCTCGTAACACGCACCTTGTTTAAGTGATAAGTACCGGGTTGTAGCGTGATCTCGTCACCTGGCGTCGCCACTCTAATCGCCTGCAACAATTCTTTTGCATTGGTTACGCGAACTTCGCGAGCAGCACAGGGAAAAGCCGCTAGAACGGCGCAGAAGCACAAGATTAAACGCATGTGTTACTCAACGCACAAAACGGCTTGGACCGTCAATAGGGAATAAAACCTGTTAATGCGATCTCGCCAGCGGCGGCGTTTCAAGTGCATTCTCTAATTTCTCTCTGCGCCTGTATGCCCATCCCC
The DNA here is from genome assembly GCA_002720855.1 of Rhodospirillaceae bacterium. Classification (GTDB taxonomy): domain Bacteria; phylum Pseudomonadota; class Alphaproteobacteria; order MPNO01; family UBA2964; genus UBA2964. Next base: position 11,539 of record PBIN01000004.1, read on the forward strand.
ATAACAATATACAGATGAATGCACCGCCGGCGATTGGCCATTGTAGACCGGTATGATCGCCTACCCAGCCCATTATAAACGACCCGAGAGAAGGACATCCGCGCGAAATAGCTCCATAGAGACTAACGACTCGGCCTCTCATTTGCTCGTCGACTGAGGCTTGTATCAACGTGTGTTCCCCGGTCCCGGCAACGGTCATTGTAAACCCGGCAATAAGGACAGACACAACGGCGACATAAAAGTTTGTTGAGATCGCAAAAACGATCAGCACCACCGCCAAAATCAAAATATTCAAAAGAACGATACGGGTCAGCCCAACGACATTCCCACGTTGCGCCAACCAGAATCCACCGAGAACCGCTCCGACACCCACCGATGACACCAAGATTCCGAGCGCGTCGGCACCGAGCCCGAAAATGGTTTCAACAAAACCAGAAAACAAATCGATATAGGTTCTGCCGCAGACACCGACGACAAAAAGGATAATCATCAACGCACCGAGCCCGGTATGGGAGAATGTATAGCTAAAACCGGCGCGGATTTCCGAGGGTATACGACGCAGGGGCGCGTCGGAACGACTTATCCCTATTTGGACCAGATGGATTGAAAAGAGTGCCGCTGAAAACGCCAGGTTTCCAAAGCAGTTAAAGGCAAACACGATCGCCGCTCCAAGTATCCAGGCTTCATCGCCGGCGGCGGCGATAATACCGCCCGCGATCGAAGGTCCCGCCACACGTGCGACATTGAAAACCAGCGAGTTGATGGCAACGGCGGAAGCAAGTGCATCGCGTTCAACCATATTGGGTACGATGACCAGCCGAACCGGATGGTTTATCGCAAGCACAAACCCCAACGACAACGCCAATGCAAAAACGATCTCAATCGTGACAATGTTCGTGAAACAGCAATAGGCGAGAACTGCGGCCTGTGCGGCGGAGAACAGCATTGCAAAACGCATCATGCCTAAACGATTAACGCGTTCGGTAATCGCTCCTGCAACCGGCGCAAGAAACACTGTTGGAAACAAATCTGCCATCGCAATGGCACCAAGCCAAAAGGCCGAACCGGTCAGTTTCCAGGTGAGCCACTGAAGAGCGATGCGATAAGCCCACATTCCAAAATGGGAGCAAATATTGCCTGCGGTGTAGATCCGGTAATTCCGGTTACTGAGCGCAAACAAGATAGCGTCAAAACGGCCGCCGAATGCCATTCAGTATCTCTCGTCAATTTTCATAAGAGCAATATGCTGAATCATACTCTTTGAGGTGTCTACTCCCAAGGCGACGAACAGGATCCTCGCGCATTCGTTTCTTCAAGAACGGAATTATCCGCGAAAACCCTTGACGAGAGCGCCATACGGGGCACTAATGCGCCACCAGAAATCAAATTGTAGGAATTATGGCGAAAGAAGAATTACTTGAGTTTTCCGGCACTGTGATGGAACGGCTGCCGAATGCGATGTTTAAGGTGAAATTAGAGAACGGTCACGAAGTGCTGGCTCATACAGCAGGCAAGATGCGCAAGTTCCGTATCAGGGTTCTCGAAGGCGATAAGGTAGATGTTGAAATGACACCTTATGACCTCACCAAAGCACGGATTATTTTCCGGCACAAATAAACCCTTTTTTAGGCGTGCTAATTTTACTGGTCCGCCTGTTCCCGTTTTTATAACGCGGGTATAGTCTTTAAGTCCAAGAGGGCCTGTCCTTATTTCTGGACATCCGAAAACCACCGGTGATTTATGACGACGCGATCCTGGCGAACCCCTGTTGTTATTCTTACCTGCGCAACTCTCATTCTGTTGCTTTCCTTCGGTGCACGCCAAACTTACGGGCTATATCTCGCCCCAATCTCGAAAATTCAGGGTTGGGAAATTGGCGTTTTCTCCTTCGCCATGGCCCTTCAGACCCTGATTTGGGGACTTTCGCAGCCATTCTGGGGTAATATTGCCGATCGTTATGGCGCCGGACGTGTCGTAAGCGCAGGCCTGATCCTGTATGCGGCCGGACTGTGGATGATGGCAGAATCCACTAGCCCACTGGGAATCACGCTTTCCACAGGACTGGTCACTGGGCTCGGAATGAGCGCCACAAGCTTCCCAATCATTCTCGCTGTCGTCGGACGCAGCGTTTCAGAGAAGCGCCGCAGCATGTTCCTTGGAATTGCCAGCGCCGGCGGCTCGTCAGGCATGGTAATTGTCGTTCCCTTCGCCCAGTACTTTATCTCCGACGCGGGCTATACCGCAGCAATGATCGTCTTAGCTGTCTTGATGATTGCCATTGTGCCGTTGACCGCGGCGGTTGCGGGCAAACCGCAGTCGCCCGAAGGCGCTAACGTCGTCAAACAGAATACCAAGGAGGCTATCCGCGAAGCACTAGGTCACAAAGGCTACGTCCTATTGGTTACCGCTTTCTTTGTCTGTGGATTTCAAACGATGTTCGTCGGCGGACATTTGCCAAACTTTTTGGATAAGTCTGGCATTGACGCTGTGACGGCGTCCTGGGCTCTTTCCTTCATCGGCCTTTTTAACATATTCGGTTGTTTCGTCTGGGGGGCACTCGGCGGCCGCTACAGCAAAAAATACATGCTGGCGCTCCTCTATATCTTCCGCTCCATAACAATCATCATTTTTATCATGTTGCCGGTGACGGATACGAGCGCGCTGATTTTTGCTGCCTTCACCGGCCTGATGTTCCTTGGAACCGTTCCGCTGACCAGCGGGCTGGTTGCCCAAATATTCGGTACGCAATATATGGCAATGCTGTATGGCTTCGCGTTCACCAGCCACCAAGTTGGCAGCTTCCTCGGGATTTGGATGGGTGGTCTCGTGTTCGACCTCACCGGCAGTTACGATGTCATGTGGTGGAGCGCAATCATATTAGGTTTCATTGCCGCCATTATGCACTGGCCGATCGACGAGCGCCCTGTTGAACGCCCACAGGCAAGCGCCGTCAGCTAGAAATTTATTGAGTAGGTAAAAATGTCCCGCGAAACCTGGAAAAGCCCGTATCTGGTTCTTATTCTTTGTACTCTTGTCATACTCATTTCGTATGGAACACGGCAGAGTTTTGGCCTCTTTCTCATACCTATTAGCGATGCAATAAGTCCGGGTCGGGTTGAACCTTTCTCATTCGCCGTCAGTTTGCAAACCCTTGTCGTTGGCCTCAGCGTTCCCTTCGTCTCTGCGATTGCGGATAAATGGCTTGGCCCGGTAAAAATGCTTGTTATCGGCGGAGCATTTTACGCATTGGGAATGTTTCTGCTCGCCAATTCGACATCTGAAATGCATTTGACACTAAGTGTTGGTGTCCTCAGCGGTTTAGCCGCAGCGGGTTGCGGACTCCCTATGCTTTTGTCTGTTGTCGGACGTGTTGCACCAGAAGAGAAACGCAGCCTTTGGCTCGGCGTCGTTTCCGCAGGTGGCACCGGCGGTCAAATGTTTTTGGTTCCGTTCAATGGCTACTTGCTGTCCCGTATGGATTGGACGGACGCGATGCTTATATTGGCAGCGTTGATTTTCGCCATCGTCCCGATGTCTATGATCGCAGGCAAAGCGAGCGGCGACGCGCTTGATCAGAAAAAAGATACTCAGACGCTCGGTCAGGCGCTCCAAGAGGCCCGCGGCCACAAAAGTTATATTTATTTGTGCCTCGGATTCTTTACCTGCGGTTTCCAGGTCCAATTCGTTGTCACGCACTTGCCAAAATATTTGGATGACACCGGCACCGGTGTGACCATCGGTGCCCACGCAATTGCGCTGATCGGTTTAACCAATGTTATCGGTACAGCCATTGCCGGAAAGCTTGGCGGCACCTACAAAAAGAAGAATCTGTTAGCGGGACTATATATCGGGCGTTCTTTGGTCATGCTTGTGTTCTTTTTGGCGCCACTCAGCCAGATGTCTGTATACATTTTTGCTTCTTGCATCGGGTTTCTCTGGCTCGCGACTGTGCCACTGACGGCCGGTTTGGTTTCTGGATTCTTTGGTCCCCGTTATATGGCGACTCTTTATGCCATCGCGTTCCTTAGTCATCAGGTCGGTGGGTTTTTGAGCACTTGGATGGGCGGCATCATCAGAGATGCGACAGGGTCATATGATATGTGGTGGTGGGTCATTATTTGCGGTGGCGCAGTCGCTGCGCTCTTCCATCTGCCGATCAATGAGCGACCCGTAGAAAGACTCGCGCAACCCGCATAAACCGACAGACCAGTTTCCGGAGATACTTAAATGTCCAAGGCGTTTTGGCGTAGCCCATACTTCGTCCTTATTTCAGCCGTCGGCATAATCCTGTTCGCATACGGCGGACGGCAAAGTCTCGGCATGTTCCTAAGACCCGTAACTGAGTCATTAAACTTTATGACGACCGACGCCAATGGCGTCCTGGTTCGTGATTTTGAACCCATGTCGTTTGCAACCGCCATTCAGGTTCTAATTTATGGTTGTGCGGCACCCTTTGTTGGCGCGATTGCCGACCGTTGGGGACCGATTAAGGTGCTCGTCATCTCTGGTCTGATCTATGCATTTGGCCTGTTTATGATGTCACAGTCCACGACGCAGGCTGGACTTGTTATCAGTATCGGTTTCCTGATGGGTATCGGTTCGAGCGGTATCGCACTCCCAATGTTACTATCGATCGTCGGGCGTGTTGCGCCAGAAGAGCGACGCACATTTTGGCTTGCGGTTGTTGTGTCGGGGGGTACCGCAGGACAAATGCTCATTGTACCGTTCAGCAACTATATGATCGGGAAAGAAGGCTGGGTCTTCACTTGCATTGTACTCGCGGTGATGGCGCTGATGGTCGCACCACTTTCAATGTGCATTCGTCATGCGGCGAGTGCAACGCTAAACAAAAAGGATACCCAGAGTCTAGGTGACGCGATTAAGGAAGCAGGCGGACACCGTGGTTTTTGGCTTCTTGTAATGGGGTTCTATGTCTGCGGCTTTCAAGTGCAGTTTATTAACAACCACCTCGAAAACTATCTTGACGGTACCATCGTTGGCGGTGCAATGGCCGCTACCGCAATCGCTTTGATCGGTCTGTTCAATATGTTTGGTACACAAACGGCGGGCGTCATCGGCGACAAAATGAGGAAGAAATATATTTTAGCCCATCTCTATATGGCCCGCTCCGTCATCTTTCTCATTTTCTTTATCGTACCGGTCAGCAAGGTCTCGGTTATTATATTTGCCTGTTCCGTAGGATTTCTGTGGCTTGCGACCGTCCCCTTAACGTCTGGCATTGTCGCCCAGGTCTTTGGACCGCGGTATCTGGCCACGTTATATGGAGTCGTGTTCCTAAGCCACCAACTCGGTAGCTTCACAAGCGTCTGGCTCGGCGGAATTATCCGAACCCAGACAGGCAGCTATGATTACGCTTGGTACATGATCATTGTTGCAGGATTTGTTGCCGCACTGCTGCATTGGCCGATAGACGACAAACCGGTTGCCCGTCTTCAAGCAGAGAAAGAAGCCGCCACTTAAGCCTGATAGTATGGGTTGGTACCACCCGCGTGGTCTGTCACATCCAGCACTTCCCGAATGGTGGGAACCACTTTCTGAATTTCAACAGCGACGCCCTCTTTCAACGTGACGTTTGCCATGCCGCAACCCTGACAACCACCTTCCATACGGATATAGGCACGCGCACCGTCAACATCGATCAGGGAGATATGTCCACCATGTCCGGCAACGGAGGGGTTTATTCTGGTCTCAAGTATTTCCTGAATAGCTTTCGCCTCATCAGTATCCATGCCAGGCTTTGGCAAAGCGTCGCGCCAGTCCGAAACGCGCGTAACTTCAGGAATATAGTGCCGCAGCATGTTTTCGACGCCGCTTTGTAACGCCGCTGCACCGCCGCTATATTCGATATAGACGACACCTTCGCTATATCCACGCAATTTTATATCGCCACCGCCTTGAGTTGCTGCGGGCCTAATCCGGGTTTCGATCAGTTCATTGATTTCACTGACAATTGGATCGCTATCATCAAGCTCCAAATCATCTTCCGACGCGTCATTGACCGCCTCAGACTTTTGCTCCACTACGGCATCGCCGGTCAGAAAGTGATCCATAATTGCGCCGAGAACGGCCGGTTTTAACTGAAGCCATTCAACCGCACCCGATTTCGTAACGGTGACATAATCGGCACCAAACTCCAGTGCTTCGACCTCCGCGACGCCAAAAAGGCGTCTGGCGAGTGGGGAATTCCCCGTCTCGCCGGATTTATCAAATGAAATAGTGCCCGATGTGTATACATCCTGACCGGGCAGAAATTTCATGGTGTTGGCATTTTCTGTTGCTTCAGTCTGAATAAACATAGTGAAGAGTCACTCTTGGTTTCGATGGTATATTCAATGTTATAAGGATTCTCAAAAAGTCAAACAAAAGCCGCGACCAAACAATCAGCCGCGGCTTTTTAAGGCTCTACTCATGGTATAAGCCTATTTGGTATTCAGGTCCGCGTTAAAGTCATATTTTAAATCTGGCAGCGGCGCATCACTTGTTTTGCCATTGCGAATCTCAGCTTTTCGTTTCTGGCGCGAAATACTGCGCAAGGCGGCATAGTAATCAACCGACGTTTCCTTAAGCTTCTGTAGATCGTTCATGACACCAGCAAATTCGTCGACGCCGCTAACCAAAGTACGTGCTGTCGACCAATCGTCACGATCCGTATTGTCGAGCCAATGGGACACGGGATCTAGATATGAATCGAGAAAGGTACCGACGGCATCACGCGGGTTGGAGGGTCCGAAAATTGGCAACACAAGGTAAAATCCGTCAGGAACACCCCAGACCGCCAAAGTCTGCCCCAAATCTTCAGAATGTGGCTTTATACCCCAGGCATCGGCGACATCCATTGTTCCACCAACGCCCAAAGTCGAATTTATTGCCATGCGCTTAGTAGTCACCCAGGCGCGTTCCATTTCGCCCTGAAGCAGATCGTTAGCCAGGACGACCGGCGACCGCAAATTTTTCAGGAAATTGTGGACAGCTTTCTGTCCTTCATCAGGAAGGATGAAAGTATAAAGTTCGGCCATTGGACGGAGAATCAGCGCATGAACAAATTCATTGAATTGGAATATGACCCGGTTCATTGATTCAAGCGGATCATTGACGTCAGGCGTCGCTTGAGCGACTTCCGCATTCTTTGCTATTTGACCGGCGTCTACTTTCGGGGTCTTTTCTGCAAGTTGGGCTGATGCGGCCGATGGCAGAGAATATTCGCGTGTATCCTGCGAATCCTCTATCGCATGTGGAATCAGATCGAAATTTGGGCCATTGCTGCTTGCGAAACTTGGCCCCGCCACAACCATTAATGCAAACGAAATGCAAACGATTGCCACTGCCGAAACCTTTTTATCTATATTTTTTAATAGTATAGACATATCCCATTCCTCAGGTCGCGGTTGTCGACTGCCGCGCTAAAAACTCTTCCCACCCCAGTTGCGTCGCATATTAAAAAAGCTAGCAGCTTTAGGCAATAGAATCGATTAACTAATATCGTTAAAAATATTTAAGAAATCTTTACAAATTAGATAGTTAGCAACAGAGGGATTGCGTCTCGACCGAGGGCTCCATAAATGTAAGAAACAATTCACTTTTTGGAAGCTTAGTCGGTTGATGAAATTTTCAAAGATAGTAGCGGCCATTGTTATTGGTTTTTCCTTGAGCACGCCCGCTGTGGCGCAGGATCCCGGCACGCCTAAAGCCCTCGTAGAGTCATTCCATGTAAAATTACTGGAAACGATGAAGAGGGCTGAACAACTTGGCATAAAAGGGCGATATAAATTTCTCGGCCCTTCGGTAAAGAAGACATTCGACTTCAAACTTATGATCGCACTTGCTACAGGCAAGCATTGGCGAAAAGCATCGGACCAGGCAAAGCAGCAACTTCAGGCAGCCTTTTCCCGGTTTAGCATTGCGACATATGCTGATCGATTTTCGGGTTATTCAGGGCAAACCTTTAAAACTATTTCGGCTTCGGATGGTCCGCGCAAAACCGTTTTGGTCAAAACGCAAATAACCCGCCCAAAAAAATCACCGGTCCCGCTGACTTACGTTACGCGTAAGAGGGCCGGCCAATGGCGTATCGTTGATGTTCTGGTGGATGACGGAATTAGCGAATTGGCCACACGTCGTTCGGAATACCGCACCGTACTTAAAAAAAACGGCACTCAAGCCCTCGTTCGGCTCCTCAATAAAAAAACGGCGCGGCTTTTAAGTCGCTAGATCGACGATGATACCTTTTTTATTTTTGGTAGAATCGTACTCAGTAAAAATCCGGCGCTGACCCAGACAATTTCGCGAATTCGGCGCACCAGCGCAGCCGCGAGACCCGAAGTTGGCGATCCCGTAAAAATTCCACACATTATCACGAAGATGCCTTCCTGGGCCCCGATACTCGCGGGAATAAAAAATGTACCGGATCTGATAAGTTGTGCAGCCGCCTCAATCACCCAGGCCTGCGACATGGAAACAGGGAAACCCAGCAAGTGAAGTGTCGCATAAATTTCGGCGACGCCAATACACCAGACGGCGAAGGCAACAAAAAGCGAACCCAGAAATTTTGCTCCGCTCCGGCCATAAAAATCTTTGAAATGGATTTCTACGTCGCTGATTTTCGCGGCAGCATTTTCAACCCATGGCCAACCTTTGGACTTATTCAGGCTGGTTGCAAAGGCTGAAATCAATCCAAATCTTTGAACAGCAAAGAATGCGGTAATTGCAAAAACCAAAATCAATAACCCGATACCGGCGATACTGCGAAGGGATGGATCAACGGCGGCACTCAGGTGCATCAGACCAAAGCCGACAGAAAGAAAAGCAATAAGGGCAATCAGGTTTACAGTTTTGATCAGGATCAACGACGCTATTGCCGCATCGTAATCGATCCTGAAGTAGCGCTTTAAAAGAACCGCCTTTACCGGCTCACCCCCCATTCCTCCTGCCGGGAGAGTATAGTTGAATGCCTCACCGATCATTCTCACAAGCCAGAGCCGACAAAACCAAACGACGCCAACCGACGACCGCAGGGTCAGTTGCCACGCGAGGACATCGCCGAGAAAGGCAACAAAAAACAACCCAAGAATTATGCCTATTCCCCAGGACATTTTCGCGATCAGCTCAATGGCACCGCGTAGGTCAGTATTGATGACAATGGCCACCAGAAGACTGACACCAATCAAAAGAAACGCGACTTTGAGAAATCTCATTTTTTATCGATGCGCGACGCCAGACAGGCCATCAACGCCGGCAAAAAATAAATTGTGCAGAGCAGTGTAAACCCGATGGATATCGCTAACAGGATGCCCATGCTTGCCGTTCCCGGGTGGCTTGAAAGAGCAATACTTGCAAACGATCCGATTGTCGTAAGGGCGCTAAAAACAACTGCGCGCGGTGTACTGGTCCCCATCAACTCTCCTAGACCAGCCTCATCATGCGAACGCATTACGAAGTGAATTGCACTTGCTACGCCAAGACCAAACAGCAAGGGCAACACAATGACATTCGCGAAATTGAAAGGAAGGTCGAGGATAACCGTTGCAGCGATGGTAAAAATCGCCGCGAGTGTTAGCGGCGCAAATACAAGCAGAACGTCGCGGACGTCTCGCATCAAAACGATTACGAGAACAGCGATCGCGCAGACCGAAATCAGAGCCGCTTTTACAAACGCGTTGATCACCGCATTGCCAGCCTCAATGATAATTACGGGGGATCCAGTCGCCCGCGGCGCCACGGCTCGCACATCTGCTACAAAGCGATCCAAATTACTTCGGTCACGAAGGTCGTCTTCTGGGAACACTTCAAGCCTTACAGCTCCCGAGCCAGATTCATAGCGCCGCTTCAATGCGCTCGGAATTGTATCGACGGTGACCTCTGTTGCCTTCATGGCATCTTTCAAGGCAGTCAATCGGCCGTGCAAGCTGCCGATCAGATGCTTTTCTAGTTTGGCTAACCCGGATTCTGATTTATCCGCTTTGGAAATGGCAATTCTCAGGTCATTTAAGGCTTGCGATAGCGCAGCCGGCCCTTGTTTTTTCAAATCACCAAGAAATTTCTCAAATGCAATAATCGACTTTAGTCTTTCCGATGGGGTAGTCGGTCGTTTTCGTTGCGCTTCAAATCCTGGCAGCAGCAAAAATGCGATTTCCTCAATTATGGCAAGTTTGTCGCCTTGGTTTTTCGGAACGATGCGATCAAGGGACAGGACGTAGTCGACAGATTTAAGCTTTTCTAGACGAGAAATTAGGTCTTTGGCTGTTTTTAGGTTAGGTGCCAGAATGTCTATAGAATAAGGCCCTGTTTCACTTTCCGCCGTGAGGTCCAACAGCGTATCAACCGATTCAGTATTAGGATCGCGCAAATTCATCGGATCAAAATCAAAATGTATCATTGGCAAGGTAGCCGATGCTGCCAAAGCGAGAAGTAACGTAACCAAAACAACCGATCGCGCTTTTTTCGTAACCCATTGTGAGGATGTGCCGGTGATATCCGTTAGATTGACGGAGCCGCGTAGCGGCATAACGGTGATGAGGGCGGGCAAAACTGTCAGATTTGCGACCAAGGCAACAAACATGCCCATCCCGGCAATTATCCCTAACTCGGCAAGCCCGACATAATCTGTAAATACAAACGAAAAAAACGATATTGATGCGGCAACGGCACACAGGGTCAGCGCCCCACCGATGCTCTTGCCTGCAATTTGATTGCTGATGCTAGGGTCGTTGCCTGCAGTCAATCCCTCGCGAAAGCGAAGCGCAAAATGAATACCAAAATCAACACTGAGACCGATGAAGAGAACGGCAAAGGCGACAGAGATCAAATTGAGCCGTCCGACAACAAATGTCGCCAATCCAGCCGTCCACAGCAATCCAACAACAAGCGTCAATAGCATCGCAAAAACCAACCGGCCCGAACGCAACCCCCAGCCCAGCAACCCGGACACCAGTAGCGCAGACAGAATACCGGCAAGGCCCATTCCTTCCGCGACGCTTTCAAGTTCCTCCTCCTCCAAAACCGCAGACCCTGTAAGGCGAACCTTAAATCCATTGGCTGGTGTTAAACCCAACTGCTCTGCCGTTTTTCGGATGGCGGAAATTGCCTCGCCCGCCGGCTGCAGCGACGCAGAATCCAGTGACGGTTGCACTATTAATATCCGTCGATTTGGTGATTTCTGGTCGCTTTCGCTGCCATCGATCAGCGATTTCCAGGACAGCCGTTTAACCGACCCCGCGGTCGTCTCATTGATCGCAGCCGATATCTTTTCAAGGGTTGAAGATAAGGAACCCGGCGTTTGCGTATCCTCTGCATTCTCGATGGCAAGACGCAGTATCGAAAATAACCCGCGCAGCGAAGGATCTTGCCAAAGTTTGCCTAGAAATACTTGTGCAGACGCTAGCCGATCGGCAAGCGTTTCCAGTTCCGTAGTCTCCAGAAACAAAAGCCCGTTTTGCCGAAAAAATGCGTCACCTCTCGGATCAAAAACCTCGTGAAAAGTTTTTGTTTGTTCCTTGAGACCGCGGCCGAGGGCGAGGGCACCGTCATCTACCTGATCCGGCGTCGCCCCGTCTATGACAACAACAATGTTGTTCGCAAACTGTGGAAAAGCACGTCTGAGCTGGATGGAATCCTGGCGAAAAGGTAGTTCCGCCGACAACATATCCGTTGTGTCGGTGTCGATGGACAAATTCGTTGCAACATACCAGGCGCTGCCAGCGGTCAGCAAAATCGAGAGACCGACAACGACCAGCGCGAAGCGACGAACGCCATCAACCCAGTGGCCGATAAAATGTTTAAAGGCTTCCTCCATTTCTCAGCCCGTGGGTTTCCCGTTATTCCTGTGCAGGTACAAAAATAACCTCAGCTAGCCGTTGGCGTCACGCGCCGCCTAATCCACCAGATCGCAAATACAGCGACCGCCGCTGACGCGCCGATGGCGGCGACGATCAATAGGGGTTCTGCCCACCCAAATGCCATTGCGATTGGGACGACAAACATACCGTCATCTGGATCGAATCCCCACTTACCGCCCAGATCCGCGCTACTGCGAACACCTGTAGAGTCCAACCGCATGACTAAAATTTCCGCAACCGCGACCAATACGCCGAAAATGAAACCCAACACAATCATCCAGCCAGAACTACCGGACAGCGACAAACCAATCCCAATGCCGATAAATACTGCGGCATTTGATACACCGTCAGAAATCAGATCGTATATGTGACCACCTTTGCTCATTTTGCCGGAGAGCCGCGCGAGTTCCCCGTCCGCACGATCATGGCAAAGCGACACGACGAGGATTGCTGCCCCGGCGATTTGCCAAGCCATTTCTCCAGTCGCGAATGCCGTGGCTGCACCAAGACCGGTTAAGAGCCGAAGTGTTGTGAGATGGTTGGGAACAACACGTGTATCTACAAGTGGACGAACCGCCCACCTTACTGATCGATGAACCCAGGTATTATGGCTTATGATGGCCTCCGAGTAGGTCGACAATTATCGTATGCAACCATTACATTGGCAAAAATAATAGATGATTCAAGTAATTGGCCCATGGAATTGAAAGGCGGAGACATTTTACGTTATGGCTGCTAACGAAACCCAAAAGCAAATTCTCCTGACGCCGGGGCCTCTAACAACGCTGCCTTCTGTTAAAGAAACCATGTTGCGGGACTGGGGGTCTCGTGATCAAGCTTTTATCGAGTTAACCGCACGCATTCGCGAAAAGCTTCTCGCAATTGCCGACGCGACCGAAAGCCATAGCTGTGTTCTCGTTCAAGGCAGCGGTACATTTGCGGTCGAAGCTACTCTGACAACATTACTGTCTCGCGAAGATCACCACGCACTTTTGTTGATTAACGGTGCTTATGGCAGACGCATTCAGCGAATCTGTGAAATTGCCGGGATCGAGTTCGACACTTATGAAACCCCAGAAAACTCACCACCAGATGCCAATCATGTCGCGGAATTGCTTCGCACAGACCCGAAAACTACGCACGTCGTTTTGGTTCACTGTGAAACAACATCTGGGATACTGAATCCTCTCGAAGAGATCGCTACTGTTGCTGCCAATGCTGGCAAAAAACTTATCGTCGATGCGATGAGTTCATTCGGTGCGCTGCCGGTCAATCTCTCGGAGATAGACGCGGAAGCGATTATCGCGTCCGCAAATAAATGTCTTGAAGGTGTCCCCGGACTTGGATTTGCACTGATTGAAAATACTGCGCTTCAAAAGTCAAAAGGGAATGCTTCGACACTGAGCCTCGATCTCCACGATCAATGGGAATATATGGAGCGAACAGGACAATGGAGATTTACGCCCCCTACTCATGTCGTTGCAGCTTTCGAGCGTGCGATCAACGAACATGAAAAAGAAGGCGGTGTCGCCGGGCGCGGCAGACGATACTCGGAGAATTGCAGCCGTCTGCTATCAGGGTTAAAGGCGCTGGGCTTCGAGACATTTCTAAGTGATAACCTGCAAGCCCCGATCATTGTCACTGTCCGCATGCCCGCCAGCGATATCTTCAACTTCGATAAGCTATATGCATTGATGAATGATCAGGGAATCGTTCTTTACCCCGGCGCCGTGACAGAAGAGAAGAGCTTTCGGGTCGGATGTATAGGCCAGGTTGATGTTAAAGATATTGACCGGATGTTGAACGTATTGGAATCCGCACTTGATACGATGGGCGTCGCACCAGAAAATTTGGCGCCTTAATCTTCAGCCAAAAAAGCTTTAAAGCGCTGAGCAACTTCTGGTGGCGTAATTTTTGGACGCCCAAGACCGTCGATGGTTCCGCGCGCCACTTTCATATGGATCAGATGCGGGCCTTCCTGCTCGAGCGATTTTTTGACCGCAGTCTCGAAACCATTCAAGTCATCGCTGGTAAATGCTGATGGATAGCCGCAGGCGAGCGCGGCAGCCGCGAAGTCGACAGTTGGAGAGACCGTTGGCTGACCACCTGTGGATTCATAGGCGCCATTGTCAAAAACGATGTGTATCAGGTTCTTTGGCGCATACGCCCCAACCGTACCAAGCGTGCCGAGCTTCATTAAAGCCGCGCCGTCACCATCCAGAACGATTACGGGCTTGTCACTATTGACGGCAACGCCCAACCCCATTCCAGCAGCACAGCCCATGGACCCGACCTGATAGAGATGTTGTTTACGATCCGAGACGGTAAATAGCTCGCGACCGGTAAAGCCCGTAGTCGCGATTAAGGCGGCATTATTAGGGACAAATTCAAGCAATCGTTCCATTGCCGAAACGCGCCCCGGTAAATCACCACTAATACTAAGGACAGAATGAATACCCTGGGTTGGCGGCTCAACAGGTTTCGTTTCAATTCCATCATCCCTTACTGCGCCTTTTTGCATAATCATCGCGTAGGGAAGATTGGAACTCCCAATTTTGGCGACCGCTTCCGCAATTGCGCCTGAAATTTCGTTATCTGAAGACGGAAAATTGCCATAGGGCACCTGCATGACGTCCAGCATTGATGGGGTAATAGGACCCATAAGCTGATGCTGTGGTTCGTCTTCAATTCCGGGGCCACCACGCCAGGTGACAATTAATAGAGTGGGAATCTGAAAAGGGTGACTGAGTGACGTCAGCGGGTTGACGGCGTTTCCGAGACCAGAGTTTTGGCACATAACGACCGTACCCCGACCTGCAAGCCAAGCCCCTGCGGCGATCGCGACAGCTTCGCCTTCGCTTGCGGCACCAACGTAATCAAGGTCCTGATCGCTAATCACCCTATTGATGATGGGCGTTAAGAAGGAACATGGAACCCCTGTATAAAAATCAAAACCGGCATCAACTGCTGAATTTAAAAAACTATCTGCTTCGATCATATTCAGTACACCAAACCATCGCGCTAATGCGCGACCTTAACGAATATAATGACCGAAGAATACGCCGCCATTCGAATTACCGGGACTTGCAGCAGCTCATTTCATTACAATAATAATAGCGAAGTGAAATACGAGTGGCGCATGATAAAGACACCGATATTATCCGATAGTCAGATCGCCGAATTCCAACGCGACGGGTATGTCGTATGTCGAGGGGCCTTTAATACTGAAGAGACAGATACGATAACAACTTGGGCCACCGAAGTTGAGGAACTTCCCGAATTGCCGGGAAAGCAATGGGTTTTTCATGAAGAGAGCGCGCTGGATGGCAGCGACTTGATAAATCGCATTGAATATATTTCTCCATTTCACTCTGGGTTTGCATCGCTGACAGAAAACTTGAGACATGCGGCGGGCCAATTGCTTGGTGATGACGCCGTCTTATTCAAGGAGAAAATTAATTTCAAAATGCCGGGGGGTGGCGGCTTCGAACCGCATCAGGATTCTCAGGCCGGTTGGGAGGTGTATGCGAGCAATTTCATCACCGCCATGATTTGCATCGATGAGGCAACAGTCGAAAATGGCTGTCTGGAAATAGCCGCTGGTGAGAATAAACGCGGCCTTATCCGTGGAATGGAACCACTCACCGCAAACGATACCAGCGACATGAATTTCATTGCAGTGCCAACGCGCCCCGGAGACATGGTGCTCTTCGATGCCTACACGCCGCATCGATCAGCCCCTAACCCGACGACAGAACAACGCCGCGTTTATTACGCGACCTATAACAGGGCATCAGAAGGCGACCATATCGAACGGTATTACGCCGACAAACGTAAGAACTTTCCGCCTGACATCGAACGCGACCCTGATCGCGAATACGTATACAAAGTTTAGAAAACTTACCTCCTGCCCACATTCAGAGAAAAACAATATGCAAAACCAAACCGGGCGTCCTCTAACCTGTCTGTCAGGCGGGCAAATCCTAACATTTGATGGTTCTGACCGGGTATTAGATCCCGGTGAAATGTGGATTGATGGCGATCAAATCATAGCGGTGGGTGCGCCGGGCAGGTTTAATCCGCCGACAGACAGACCCGTATCAAGAATGGATACAACGGGTCGCATAATTTGCCCTGGATTTGTCAACGCACACACGCATTCATACAGCGCAATTTTGAAGGGTACGGTCGAAAAAAATCCACTCGACATCTATATGCTCAGTGTCATTGCAGCCGGCACGGCAATGTCACCACGCGAAACCTACATTAGTGCCAAGCTCGATGCGCTTTCGATGTTGCGGGTCGGCGTTACGTCGCTGATCGATCATTACACCGAACGGCCGGCTCTCACGACGGAAGCTCTGAACGCCGTATGCGAAGGCTTCACCGATATCGGCATTCGCGCGACGGTCGCCACAATGTTTTCTGACAAACCCTATATAGAGTCAGTGCCGATTAGTCGCGATGCATTGCCACAAGAAGTTCTCGAACGCTATGACGCCCAGCAAAGACCCGATGCCACGAGCTATTTTGAGGTGATGAAAAACGCTTTAGATGATTGGGGAAACGAAGGCGAACGTGTTCATGTCATTTTGGGTGTTGATGGCCCGCAAAGGTGCTCTGACGCGCTAATCGACATGACAGGAGATTTCCAGAGAAACCATAACTTGGGCCTTCACACCCATATGCTGGAAACCAAGACACAGGCGGTCATGCGCGATCCCAAGCGTGGAAGCTTTATCCAGCGCATGCTGGATCTGGGCAGCCTCAATGAGAGGAGCTCTCTCGTACATTTTATTTGGGGACAGGATGACGACATCGCCGCTGCAAAAGAAGCTGGTGTAACAATTGTGCATTGCCCGCAATCCAATACCATGCTGGGCGCCGGGATTTGCCCGGTGCTGCGGCTTCGAAAGGAAGGTATTCCGGTTGCCTACGGAACGGACGGCTCAAATTGCGGCCCCGCAAGTTATCTTGAAACCTTGCGCCTTGGAGCCCACCTGATGCGGCTGACGGATCCCGATTTTGAGGAATGGCCCGATGGCTCGATTATCTTAAAAGAAGCCTTTCAGAATGGTGCCCGTGCAATGGGAAATGCTGGAAAGTTTGGGACGCTGGAACCAGGCATGAAAGCTGATTTCGTGGTGATGAAACCAGTGGATCACTGGCATCGGCCAATGGGAGACCCAATGCTCCACTTGTTCTATTACGAAACGGGAGAGTCCATCCAAGATGTTTGGGTAAATGGAGTGCAGGTCGTAAAAGAAGGAGAGATGACGACGGTCAACGAAGATGATCTGATAGCGGAAGCTGAAGAAATTGTTGCCCACAGAAAAGAGGCTTTACCTGCGGATGTTGTTGACATCGTGGCGGCACAATATCCAGCTTTTCGCAATATGATTATCGATACTTTGAATTCGAAAGAGATGGCGATTGAGCGGCGCGTAAACCTGCGTTAGCGGTGCGCCGTCAGCGTTTGATCGCTGGCAAAATTTCGTCCTCAGCACGGACGATATCTTCGGGGAAATCAATTTCGATCCACGGCAAACCGGTGATGTCGACACCGGTCGCTGGACCACCATCACTATTTAGCAAAAGGTCGCGGACGGCATCTTCATAGGGCGCCGATACGTCACCACCATCCGCATAATCAGCCGACCTATCTGCAAGTTCGGCGGCGAATTCTCCGGTCATTTTTATGAACCCAACCCATTCACCGATAGTATCGTACGAAACATCATCTGGAATTTTTCGAAATTCGACCGGCTTGCCCGCCATCGTCATGAACTTTACCGGTTCGTCTCCGGCTTCAAAATCGCGATCATAGGGAAAGGTTGTTACGCCCTCAGGTTCAACCATCCGCTCCAGAATTTCCGTGTCGTAAAGAACGTCAGCATCCATGGAAAGAACATCTTCACCTGAACACAACAATTCTCGCGCCGTCCACATTGATACAACGCTGCCCTCTCGATATCTCGGGTTTCGATAATATTTTACGATGTCCGCCATCTTAACTGCGTCGATTTCAGCTCGAATTTCTTCTTCGTGATAACCAACAACAATGCCGATTTCCTGAACCCCCATCGATGATAAATTCTCAACATGACGCGCCATAAGACTCTTGCCCGCAAAGCGAAGCAACGATTTCGGGCTTGCCTGGCCGTCACCACCGAACAACCGATTTCCGACGCCAGCGGCAAGAATTAACGCCTTCACCTGTCACTCTCCCAAGAGTTTAGTTCAGTCCAGATAGCCATTTTCACGAAACCATTGAACGGCATCGGCAAATGCTTCTTTTACTGGACGGGACTTATACCCAAGCTCGCGCTGCGCTTTGGCGGAACTGAAATACATCTTCTTTCGAGCCATCCTCACCTCATCGACAGCAACGAGTGGCTTCTCGCCACCAACAATCCGCGTAAGGGTTTCGGCTATATACGCGATCGGCATAACAACGCCATGCGGAATACTGATGCTTGGCGGTTTGCGTCCAACCAGTTCAGAAATCTGTCCGATGATCGTTGCCAGAGATAGATTCTCACCGCCGAGAATATAGCGCTCACCGATTTTTCCTTTTTGCCAGGCCAAAATATGTCCGTCGGCAACATCATCAACGTGAACCACGTTGAGCCCTGTATCCACAAACGCGGGCATACGACCAGCAGCTGCGTCCGCTATCAACTCACCCGTCCGTGTCGGTTTTATATCTCGAGGGCCGACCGGTGCAGAGGGGTTTACGATCACCACCGGGGCATTTTTTTCGGCAACCAGTGTGTGAACCGCCTCTTCAGCAAGAAATTTCGACCGCTTATAGACCCCGATCATGTCATCAAGCGTCGAGGGCGTCGTCTCATCCGCCGGCGTCTCGTCTTTATTGATCCCAAGGGCCGCAACGCTCGAGGTATAGACAATGCGATCCACATCTGCGTCTAACCCGGCTTCAATCAACGCCTTGGATCCGTCGATATTTGTCCGCATCATTTCTTCGGGATGGCGGGTCCACAGGCGATAGTCGGCTGCGATATGAAAAATCGCAGTGCAACCTGAAACCGCTGCGTTTAACGATTGCGGTTCTGTCAAATCACCTACGCACACCTCGACATCGAGGCCATCAATATTGCGTCGGTCGCTGGTGGGTCGGGCAAGAACTCTGACCGTTTCCCCTTTCGCAATGAGTTGCCGGGCAACTGCCGATCCGACAAAGCCAGTGGCGCCTGTTACAAGTACCGTCATGGAGGAAAGGATAAGGTTATAGGAACGATGGCGCTACCGACTCCTTACTAAATGACATTTCAGGGGTTTCCTTTGATGCAACAACTGCTTACATCTTTCAAATATATAGAATAAATTAGGGCGATTCTTGCCGACTGGTTGCGAACCGACTAGTTTGGCAACTTCAAACTGAGAGGACATTGTGGGCGTACCCCTGATCCAACAATTTCGCGTCGGCAGCTATATTATGCGCCAGCGAATCTCCCGTAATGACAAGTATCCACTCGTCCTAATGCTCGAACCCTTGTTTCGCTGTAATCTCGCCTGTGTTGGCTGCGGCAAAATCGACTATGAGAACCATATATTGAACAAGCGCCTGTCTGTAGAAGACTGTTTTCAGGCTGTCGACGAATGTGGGGCACCCATTGTTTCGATACCCGGTGGTGAACCGCTATTGCACAAAGATATTAAAGAGATTGTCGAGGGTATCGTTGCTCGTAAAAAATTCGTTTATCTCTGCACGAATGCTTTACTTCTCGAAAAACGCCTCGAACGTTTCGAACCAACGCCCTATTTGACGTTCTCTGTTCATTTAGACGGGTTGCGTGAGCACCATGATCACGCCGTCAACCAACCAGGCACTTTCGATCGCGCCGTATCTGCGATTAGAGCGGCAAAAGCGCGTGGCTTTCGTGTCAACGTCAATTGCACCCTGTTTGACCAAATGTCAGCGCCGGAAGCAGCCAAATTTTTTGACTTTTGTATGGACTATTTAGAGGTCGAAGGGATTACGCTTTCCCCGGGTTACGCCTATGAACGCGCACCCGACCAGGAGCACTTTCTAAACCGTAGAAAGACCAAAGAACTATTTCGCGACATCTTTCGTATCGGGTCCCTTAAACGCTGGCGCTTTAGTCAGTCGACGTTGTTCATGGACTTTTTAGCCGGCAATCAGGAATACCATTGTACGCCCTGGGGAAACCCGACGCGCAATATATTTGGCTGGCAAAAGCCTTGCTATCTATTGGCAGAAGGCTACACACAGAGTTTTAAAGCTTTGATGGAAGAGACCGATTGGGACGCCTACGGTACTGGAAAGTACGAAAAATGCGCCAATTGCATGGTTCATTGCGGTTATGAAGCGACGGCAGTTGCCGATACCGTCGCCCACCCTATCAAGGCGCTCAAAACCTTCCTCGGCGGGATAGAAACCGAAAAGCCGATGGCACCCGAAATCAGTCTCGAAGAACAGCGACCTGCTCAATTTGTTTTTGAAGATGTCGTAAAGACGATGTCAGAGCGCGCTGCGGAAGCTGAGGAGCGGAGCAATGCGGCGTAGGGTCTCAAACCCAGCACCGCTCAATCGACGCATCCTCATCAAACCTGAAATATCCGAAGGCTTTTTTGCCAGTGCCATCAACAGGGAACCGTAATTGACGGCACCGTCCGGCAGAAGAGCATATGCGGCTGCATGAGGCACTTCGTCATTTGCCGTGTCTGCAACCACCCGCAGCCCTAAAAACGGAATATTCTTGATCGACGCCTCACGGATGACAGCGTGGCTTTCCATATCAACACACATTGCCTTCGTTCCCTGAAATAGGTCCTTTTTAGTTTCAGCCGAATAGGCAATCTCGTTCAGCCCCAAAATTGCGCCCGTTTTAAAGGAAACTTCATTTTCCTCGAAAACCTCGCCAATATATTCGCGCCAGTATTTATCTGTTTGAACCTTTGTACCGTCTGGTCCAATAACGGTATCCGCTACAATCAATGATCCGGCTTCCAGCGAGGGATCTAACCCTCCCGCGAGCCCAAAACTAACCAATCCTTCACAACCAGCCGCAATACTCGTTCTTGCTACTTCGCCTGCGCGATCCGAAGAGGCTCCCGAACATCTGATGTCTAGTTCTGATGAAAAATCAGCTTGTCGAAGGCATTTAGCCTCGAGGTGACTGCCGGTGATGATGCCTAACCGGGCCAATCACAAACCAAATGCAGGATATTGTGTATTGGAAGATTTTAGGTTGCGGTACCGTGCCAACGCCCAAAGCGGAAAATAAGCACTGTATCCGTGATAAAGCAGATAAAATACGCGGGGGAATCCTACGGCATTATAAAGTTCTTCGTGCCATTTTCCGTCGTCACGCGGTGCAGAAAGCAACCACTCGACCCCACGCTGTACCTCTTCTGTATCAACCTCTCCCGCAGCCATCAGGGCGAGCAAAGCCCAGGCTGTTTGAGAAGGCGTTGATTCAATCTGTTTTGTCTCGCGATCGGGCCAATAGCTTGAGCAATCTTCGCCCCAGCCACCGTCGTCATTTTGCTTGGAACGCAGCCAATTTACCGCCTTTCGGATATGCGGTGCATTCATATCCTCACCTGCAGCATTAAATGCGCAAAGTGCTGACCACGTACCATAAATATAATTGGTACCCCAGCGCCCGAACCAGGAACCATCGGTTTCTTGTTCTTTCCGGAGATATTCGAGCCCTCGGTCCATAACAGGATGGGCACGATCATATCCAAGTTGCGCCAACATCGAGATGCACCTTGCACTAACATCCGAGGTTGCGGGATCAAGAAGCGCACCATGATCAGCAAACGGTATATGTTCCAGCCAGTAATATTCATTGTCGGCGTCAAACGCACCCCAGCCACCACGGGAGCCCTGCATGCCGACGACCCATTCCGCGGCCCGGGCAACGGATTCTCTTAATTCAAGATTTCCTGTTCGGTCCAATGCCGTTACCACGGCGGCGGTATCGTCAACATCAGGGTAGTAATCATTGCGGTATTGAAAGGCCCAGCCACCAGGACGGACGTTCTTTCGGTTTATCGACCAATCCCCTTTTACATCGAGAATTTGGCATTCGGTCAGCCACTTGCTGGCGCGTGTAATAACGGGATCATCGCCGGGATGACCGGCCTCCAGGAGTGCATGTGCAGCGAGCGCAGTATCCCAAACAGGTGAAAGGCACGGCTGGCAATATGCGATGTCATCGCCCTCTTCGACCAAAAGTTTTTCAATGGCCTTCCGCGCCGTCACGTACGTTGGGTCGCTTTTGGAATATCCAAGCGCATCAAATACCATCAACGTATTGGCCATGGCCGGAAAGATACCGCCGAGGCCGTCCTCGCCGTTAAGTCTTTCCATGATAAAATCCATGGCTTTGTCGATCGCGCGTTGCTGAGCGAACTTAGGCATATAGGGAACGATGTGACGGGCAATTTTGTCCATCCACAACATAACCTCACCGAGCCAGTGACCCGTAGGATTTTGAAGCCAGTTTTTTTCTTCATCTGGGGGCGTGACGAATAACTCAGAAACGCCGATGCCAAGCGGATTGGATGCTTTAGGTTTGAGGGCCTGCAGAACAAGAAGTGGAACCATGACGGTTCTCGACCAGTAAGAGACCTTGTCCATGACGCTTAACGGTGTACGTCTAGGCGCGAGCAACACTTCGACACGGATCAGCGGGCAAGCCGTCCAGGGCACCTGTTCAAACAGTGCGAGTGAAATTCGGGTAAAGACGTTACAACGCGCCGCGCCACCATTTGCCAAAATGGCTTCCCTCGCACGGACCATATGTGGTGAGTCGATATCGTCGCCAACCAGCTTTAATGCATAGTAGGCTTTCACGCTGGCACTCATATCGAGATCGCCGCCGTGATACAGCGGCCAGCCACCGTGGTCGCCTTGAATCTTCCGTAAATAATTGGCGAGCTTCGCTTCGGTTTTACGATCTATTTCGTCAACATAGTGATTGAGGAGAATATACTCCGCGGGAATTGTCGCGTCGGCTTCAAGATCGTAGACCCAGTGCCCGTCGGGAGCTTGCTGTTCGGCGATCGCCGCAGCGACCTCCTCTATCGTCGAATCAAGTAGTGCATTTTCGGAAGACGCGACCCCTGATTCTGAAAAAACTGATCTCAACATTTTTGCCTGGTTTACTTCGGTCTATCCGACATCATTTCGCCGAAAAGACCACAATCCTACTTCATACTATGCTTTGAAACGATATCGTACAAAAACTCATTATCATCAAGAATCAACAGCGAATTCAACAACTTCTGCCAGTGCAATAAAGTTAAGATGATTTGGCCGAGTACGTATTGTGACAAACTAGTTTAATTTCCCCCTTCATATGAGGGCATAGCGCAATAAAAGCCAGAGTTTTTGTTGTTTGCTTAGTGATACCGGGCTATCCAGGCGTTCCCAGCCCCGTGCAACCAGCTTGTTTAGAATCCGTCGATAATTTTGCATCATCATAATCGCGGGCTTCATTGTACGCCGATCACATTGTGCAAGTGCCAGTTCGGCATCTGCATATCGCCGCCGCGCAACCGCTGCCAATTCCTCGCAGATTTCAGGAAAGCGGGGATGACGAATAACCAGTTTTACATCCGCGGGAGGAATGTCGTACGCGGAAAGCATGTCATTTGGGACATAAAGCCGATCAATTTCGGCATCCTCGTGGAGATCACGAAGAATATTTGTCAGTTGCAGTGCCTGTCCCAATGATTTTGCCACTGGATCGCCCAGAGTCTCATCTACTCCAAAAATACTATTGGAAAGTCTTCCAACGGCGCACGCAACACGATCACAATAGTCTTCAAGCGCCGAGACCGACGGCATTCGAACACTGGCCGATGAGTCGATCTCCATCCCCTCTATGACAGCCAGGAATGTTTCCTTTCGGAGGTCGAACTGGTCTATGGGCTCAATCAGGGCAAATGACACCGGCATTTGCGGGCGTCCGGCATACAAGCGTTCAATCTCGACCCGCCAATCGGCAAGTCTTCTCAGCTTTTCGGCCTCCTCCCCGGGGTCATCGGCAATGTCATCAACAACACGGCAAAACGCATAGACAGCATACATGGCATCGCGCTTGTACCGCGGCAGCAACCGCATTGCCCAATAAAACGATGTTCCGGATTCCCGGACGACCGCTGTCACGTGTTCAAGGGCTTGCTCGGTTTTCATTGCGATAGCAGCATAAAACACATCCCGGCTTAAGGCCACGCGCCCTTCAATCATGAAAAAATTTAATAGTGCCTTCCTTTCCAGGCCCCACCTTTTCCACGTTTGTCACGTAATGCCGAGGACACCGTCATCGATGTGTAGAATAGGCCAGCCAATGGCAAAAGAATTCCACAAACTGCAGGTAGCCCATACAACCATAGTGTTGGAATAATTGAGACCGTCATGATTGCCCATCCTGCGGCACCAAAGACGGTAGCAGGCAAATCGCCGAACCATAGTCCCGCGACGAATGCAACGGGAGGGACAAGATAAAGAAAGAGCATTCCAACCGTGGAAAGCGTGACCAGCAATATTGATCTTCGAAGCTGAACAAAAGCCGTCCGCGCGACCATATCCCAAATGCCCGCGAGCTGGTCGTAACCACGAAGACTGCGGCTCTTTTCTGCAAGGCCGAGCCAAATGGGACCACCCGGCTTTATCGCCGTC
Source organism: Rhodospirillaceae bacterium (assembly GCA_002720855.1). Lineage (GTDB taxonomy): Bacteria > Pseudomonadota > Alphaproteobacteria > MPNO01 > UBA2964 > UBA2964. Next base: position 36,073 of record PBIN01000004.1, read on the forward strand.
GCCAAAGCGCAATCATCAATCACTCGATCGCGGATACGTGAAATTCCTCCTACCCGTTGTAATGCGCTCGACCTAACCAACATGCATCCACCAGCAGCGGCAGCGGCTTTCCTGCGCCGATCATTTACCCACGGAAAAGGAAAAAGTTTTTGAAAAAAATACACAAAGGGCGGAATCAGGAGCTTTTCCCAAGCCGTACTGCAGCGCAACAAAACCATCAATGATACTAAATCCAGTTCTTCACGTTCCGCTTTGGAAACCAGGTCATGCAACACTCCTTCACCGTGCGCGATATCAGCATCGGTGAGGAGCAGATAGGGCGGTTTGGAAAATTCGTTTTCAGCATAAGCGGCACCTTGCGAAACGGCCCACATTTTTCCGGTCCACCCCTGCTCCAACGGTTGCCCCTGGATGAGAGAGACTCTGTCGTCGGTTATGCTTTCAACAATATCCGCTGTGCCATCGCTACTATTGTCATCAACCACGACAACATGCAGTTCGCCTTCATAATTTTGTTGCAGCAGCGAGTTCACAGCGGTTTCAATCGTCTCGGCTTCATCGCGCGCCGGAATAACAGCAACGATTTTCGGCCATTTGTCGATTATTGTCTTATCTTCCTTTAGTAGTTGATCACAACGCCAGTAGCCACCGCGCGCCAAAAGGAGCCAAAACCAGGCCAATAAGGACGCGATCGCGCAGATCGAAAGATAGGAAATCGACATACATCGTCGATACCGCTTTTGTTCCATGTTGCCAATATCAATATACCCGCTGGGGCCGGCTACCATTGACGGCTGGCAATGATACGCTAAAACCCTGTCTCCAAACCGTGTTAGGAGAAAATAATGACTGGCGAGACAAATGGCTGGCAATTTTGGGTAGATCGCGGAGGCACGTTCACTGATCTCGTTGCACGTCGTCCTGACGGCTCATTGCACGCATACAAACTCCTCTCGGAAAATCCTGAACGTTATAAAGATGCGGCAATTCAGGGGATTCGCGACCAGTTAGAAATCGACAAAGACAGTCCGATTCCCGACGAATTGGTGGACGCTGTCAAAATGGGAACCACGGTTGCAACCAATGCGCTTTTGGAACGTAAAGGCGACCGTACGCTGCTCGTCATAACTGAAGGGTTCGCCGATCAATTGCGGATTGGTTACCAAAACCGGCCGAAAATTTTCGCCCGAAAAATCGAGTTACCCGAGCTACTCTACGAACGAGTCGTTGAGGTCAAAGAACGCTACAACGCGGAAGGCGAAGAGCTGGCTCCTGTCGATACTGAAGGTGCCCGCGAAGCGTTGCAAACCGCCTATAATGATGGAATTCGATCGGTAGCGATCTGTTTTATGCATGGATACCGTTATCACGATCATGAAAAAGCAGTTGCAGAAATAGCGCGCGACATCGGGTTCACACAGGTTTCGGTAAGTCATGAGGTAAGCCCGCTAATGAAGCTGGTTGGCCGAGGCGATACGACCGTCGTCGATGCCTATGTATCGCCAATCCTGCGTCGCTACGTCGATCAGGTCGCCTCCGCGCTCGGCGATGTCCAGTTGATGTTTATGCAATCCAACGGGGGCTTGACCGACGCCCAGTTTTTTCAGGGCAAGGATTCAATACTTTCCGGGCCCGCCGGCGGCATTGTCGGTGCTGCCAGAACCGCCGCGATGGCCGGCTATACAAAGCTGATCGGGTTTGACATGGGCGGCACTTCCACTGATGTCGCTCACTACAACGGCGAATACGAACGCGCCTTTGAAACACTCGTTGCCGGTGTTCGAATGCGCGCGCCGATGATGCACATCCATACCGTTGCCGCTGGCGGCGGTTCGATCCTGCATTTCGATGGTGCGCGCTATCGTGTCGGACCCGACTCTGCCGGAGCGAATCCAGGCCCTGCCTGCTATCGCCGGGGTGGCCCGCTATGCGTAACCGATGCCAACGTTATGGTAGGCAAAATTAACCCCGAATTCTTTCCAAAGGTTTTCGGTCCTGAGGGTGACCAGCCGATGGATTCGGAAATTGTTTTCCAAAAATTTGCCGATCTCTCTGCTGAGATTGAGAAATCAACTGGCGACAAGCGCAGCCCAGTAGAGGTTGCTGATGGATTCCTCAAGATCGCCGTCGAAAATATGGCGAACGCGATCAAACAAATCTCGATTCAACGAGGATATGACGTAACCGAGTACACGCTGAATTGCTTTGGTGGCGCTGGAGGACAACACGCATGTCTTGTCGCCGACGCGCTCGGCATGAAACGCGTATTTATTCATCCGTTTGCGGGTGTTTTGTCGGCATACGGTATGGGACTTGCCGATCAGCGCGTCATGCGCGAACGCGCTGTCGAAGATGAATTGACTGATGATCTAATCGACAATCTGGACTCGCTCCTCCAGGAGATGGAGCAGGATGGTCGTGCTGAAATGGAACGTCAGGGTGTTAGCGCCTCAAGGATTAACGCTATCCGAAAAGCGCATATTCGATATGAGGGCACCGATACGGCATTGGTGATCGATTTTGGAAGCCGCGATGAAATCATCGAGAGCTTCAATGAAGCGCATCGACAGCAGTTCGGTTTCGTCTCGCCAGAGAAAAGCCACGTTGTCGAAGCTCTTTCAGTTGAAGTGATCGGCGAAGGTGAAATTCTTGAAGACCCTGTTTTGCCTGTCGATGAGAACGCAGAGACTCCGGATGCGCTTGCAACGGTAACCATGTATTCGGCCAACGAAAACCACGACACCCCAATTTACGACCGGGATCAACTTGTTCCAGGTTGCAAAGTCAATGGACCGGCAATTCTAAAGGAAGCCAACGCGACGACGGTAGTCGAGCCTGGCTGGCAGGCTGAGGTCACGAAACACAATCATCTCGTTTTGACACGCGTAATTCCATTGCCCAAGCGGGTTGCCATCGGCACTGAAGCCGATCCGGTTATGCTCGAGGTCTTCAACAATCTGTTCATGTCGATTGCCGAGCAGATGGGCGGCGTGCTTCAGAACACTTCCTATTCGGTGAACATCAAAGAACGCCTCGATTTCTCCTGCGCGATTTTCGACACCAACGGTGACCTCGTGGCCAATGCGCCGCATATACCTGTTCATCTGGGGTCCATGAGCGAGAGTGTAAAAACAGTCGCCCGCCAGCGCGAAGGCACGATGAAGCCAGGCGATGTCTATATGCTCAACACACCCTATAACGGCGGCACGCATTTGCCCGACGTAACAACCATAACGCCCGTTTTTGAGGAAGGTGTGGATGGGGTCCTGTTTTATGTTGCTTCGCGTGGACATCATGCGGAGATCGGCGGAATCACACCCGGCTCAGTACCACCAAATTCAAAACATATCGGCGAAGAAGGTGTTCTTCTAGATGATGAGCAGCTTGTCGCTGAAGGCAGGTTACTGGAAGCCGAAACCGAAGCCTTTTTCACGGACAACGAATATCCGACACGGAATTTCCACCACAATCTTGGGGACCTGAAAGCGCAGATTGCTGCCAACGAAAAAGGTGTGCAGGAGTTGCATAATATCGTCGCCCATTTCGGGCTCGACGTTGTCAAGGCCTATATGCAGCATGTTCAGGACAACGCCGAAGAAACCGTTCGTCGGGTTATCGATACGCTGCATGACTGCTCTTTCGAATATGAGATGGATATCGGCGCGACGATCAAGGTCGCGATAACGGTGGATAAAGAAGCGCGAACAGCGCGGCTTGATTTTGCAGGTACTTCGGAACAGCAGGAAAACAACTTCAATGCACCCTCTGCTATTTGCATGGCGGCAACGCTTTACGTTTTTCGGACGCTGGTGGATGACGACATTCCCCTTAACGCCGGTTGCCTTAAACCGCTGGATATCGTCATTCCTGAACGCTGTATGTTGAACCCTGTTTATCCTGCGGCCGTTGTTGCCGGTAATGTCGAAACCTCACAGGCCATTACTGACACTCTATTTGGCGCGCTCGGCATCATGGGTGCGGCTCAGGGCACAATGAATAATTTCACTTTCGGCAACGACAACTTCCAGTATTACGAAACGATTTGCGGTGGCAGCGGCGCTGGCCCTGATTATCAAGGTGCCGATGGCGTGCACACCAACATGACCAACACTCGCCTGACGGACCCCGAAGTTCTCGAATGGCGTTTCCCCGTTCTGCTCGAAAGTTTCTCGTTGCGCCGTGGATCAGGCGGTGCCGGTAAACATAGAGGTGGTAACGGTATTATCCGGAAGGTGAAGTTTCTTGAGGGAATGACAGCCTCTATTCTGTCCGGCCATCGCGAAATACCGCCCTATGGCATGGCGGGCGGCGAGCCTGGACAAACCGGTCGGAACTACGTCATTCGATCAGACGGATCAATTCAGGAACTCAAAGGTACTGACTCGATTGAGATGGACGTCAACGATATGATCGTAATCGAGTCTCCCGGCGGCGGTGGTTATGGCAAGCCGGAATCCGGGCAGCAAGCTGCGGAGTAATCGATTACCCTAATTCAGCGTGTTAACAACTTTTGATTGATGACGACTGAGTACACCCCTAGGGTTTGATCCCTGCATCACATTATATCGGGATTAAATTTCGTCGCTATCCATAACCGCTAAAAACGAAATCAAGATTTGCGGAATTTTGATTTTAGCAATGGTGCTTATCAATTCGCTCAGAAACTTCGCAGGATACCCTACAGCACCAAACCTACCCATAGAGCAGAGTGCTCTGCGAATGTGGACCGATACATCCATCCGCTGGTTAATGATCAACGGATATTGGTTGTTTTTAATACCCCTAGGAATTGCGTTCGACCGGTATGGGGCTCTCAAGACCCTCGCTGTTGTGTTGAGCTCTTACGGTATTTTACTGTTATTAACGGCATTGAAGCCAAATCCTGAGACCCTTTATCCACTATACTTTCTAACAACAATTCTTTGGCTAGCAATTTCAGCAATCCCAATACTGTTGGCATTGACGATACTCCTCAAAAATGTCCGGACGAAGTATTTTGCCAGCTTATTTTTGGTGTTTTATTTCCTGTTTGCCAATCCGGGGGCAATGTTTTGGCTATTGTCGACGGTCGCGAATTGGAACCAATCATTGTCAAACGGGTTACTAAATACAGTTTATATTTTTTCCGGGTTTTTATTGTTGATCTCAATATGGGTTTTGTTCCGCAAGAAGCCTGTTTCGGGAATCCTGACTGCGTTCGATCAAAGAACCTTGAGATCTTTCAAAGAATTGAAGGTTGGCCATATCGCACTTTCTCCAAAATTTTGGACTCTCGCAGCAATTTTCTTTTTCATCTCAAGCATAGATTTACTTACAAAAAACTGGGTTCCGCTATTCTCCGTCAGCGCGGTTTATGGAGAACCCGCCCATGAGGTGTGGCAGCAAAACAACCCAAAAATTTGGGCAATTATATATTTCGCGGTATTGTTGTTAGTCTTCTATTTCGCGGATCGTCGGGCGAACCATCAAAGATATTTCTATGTTAGTTTTGGCATCGTAGCAGCGATCTGCGCTGTTATACTTGCCAACGTCATTCCGTTGAAAATTTTAATTGGGATCATCATCCCTTTACTCGGCTGCATCGGAGTTTTTATTACAATATTTCAATACAAGCTCATCACCTATTTCAAGGGATCGGCTTCGCTATCAACATTTTGTGGAGTTTACCTCGTCATCGCCTATTTAGGTGGTAAGGTTTTCAGCATACTAACGCCCCAATTTCACCTGAAAGAAGGCGTCCCTGCGCCGATGGAGTACGAGATCGCGCTATACGCTGCAATGGTCATTTCATTGTGCGCGATCATTTTTACTCACAAAACATGGAAATATTTGGAAAGGACGAATGCCGAAACTGGGGACGCTTAACTATGACGGCCACACCCCTGCTTCAACCATCTCAGCTTTCTTTCTGATAAACGGAATCTTGGCTTTACAATAGGTGTGTTTTTCAACCAGTTTCCCGTCGCGAAAATGAAGCAAGTCCAGTCCGCGATAGGCACCCGCGCGTGTCTCCTCCTCCAGGGTCAAAGCCCAACGGATCATCGCCTTTCCCGCATCAACGTCTAGAAACATGTCTTCGGTATGAAACCTCATTTTGCCGAAGGCCCCGTCGAATTGCGGTTCAAAAGCCTTTCTAATCGCCTCCAACCCTTCATTTCGAATGCCGTTGAACTCATCATAAATCGCGCCTTCTGCGAAATAAGACATCACTTCATCGATATTTTCCCGGTTAAACGCCTCGGTGAAATCGATGACAAGTTTTTCAAGCTCTGCCCGCGCCCTTTGTTGGTCCGCCATAACTGCATCTCCGTTTTTCAAAACCATGTTCGGAACTTCTCCCCTTCCCCGTCAAGTTTTTCTCGCTTTCACGCCTCGTCGCCTTGACGTTGAAGCTTCTGCGCCCCAAAATCCGCCGCCTCAAAAACAGGAGTTTCAAATGGCGCCAAAAGCAGGCGGAACGCCCCCCGGCGGCACACACGATTATGCAATTCCATTCGCATCAGTCGGCACGTTGCTGGAAAATTATAAAGAACGGGATGCCAATAAAATCGCGCTTGTTGACGTTACCCAGGAAAAATCAATCAGCTTTGGCGAACTCCACGATGTCTCAAACCGTATTGCAAACTGGCTGGTTGCCAGAGGTATCGAAAAAGGCGACCGCATCGCTTTGCTTACAGAAGAACGGCTAGAGAAGTTAATACTTTGGCTGGGTATTTGGCGCGCAGGCGCGGTTTGCTGCCCAACCAATGTCGAAATGAATATCGCTTATGTCGCTGAAATTGTTGGGCATTTGGGCTGCAAACTCGCGATATATGACGCCGACCTTGATATCAAACAGATGACGGAAGGTATCGATATTGAAAGCGTTAAATTCACTTCATGGTCCAACGACATAGCTGGCGATGCTGGGAGCGATGAAGCATTCGCTCAAATTGCAGCGGTTGCCGCTTCGCCGGAGTGCGACCGCGATTATATCGAAACCGATGACGCGACCATTTTCTGCACGTCAGGGACGACAGATAAGCCCAAGAACTTCTTGATCGATCATCTCGCACACTGGTCTTTTGGTATGTCGACCATCGACCAGATTGGTCTCACCGAAGAAGACCGGACGCTCGAATATCGCTCCTTCGGATGGAACTCGCCACAAGGGCTCTCACTGATGCCCTGGCTGGCGACGGGCTGCACACTGCACCTGGCGCGGCGCTTTTCACACAGCAATTTCTTTGACTGGATCAAGAAGTACGAGATTACGTTCTCAGCGGGAATTCCCACAGTCATCAATATGCTGCTTGACCGGCCAACCGGCGTGACATCAAAAGATGTTCCAAGCCTGCGACTCATGAGTTCATCCACCGCGCCACTCACTCCGGAACGCTGGAAACAATTTGAGGAGACATACGGCATAAATCTTTTGCAGTTCTTTGGCTGTTCAGAAGGTGGCTGGGTGTGTGGTAACCGGCATTATTACAAGAAGTACGGAACCGTTGGCCCGCCCGCAAAACACCAAGAATTCCTGCTGGTTGATGAGGATGGCAATGCAGTGCCGCAGGGCGAAGAAGGTGAAGTTACACTCGGTGGACCACAATGCGCCAAGGCCTCTATGACGGCCGAGGGCGTTTGGGAAGACCTCGATGGAAAACGTGTTCGACTGGGTGATCTCGCAGTAATGGATGATGAGGGATTCATTACTGTTACGGGACGCCTCAAGGATCTGATTATTCGAGGCGGCGTAAATATTTCGCCTGTCGAAGTTGACAATATAATGATGCAGCACCCCAAGGTGTATGAAGCCGCTGCAGTCGGTGTTCCGGATGACATTTATGGCGAGGAAATCGTCGCTTATGTCGTTGTCCGCGACGGCGAAACACTTTCGGCAGATGAGATCAACGCCCATTGTGCGGAAACCCTGGCGGATTATCGCCTACCGAAACAATTCCACTTTATCGACGCCCTGCCCAAGAATGATCGCGGCAAAGTGCGACGGCCGGATTTGCAGGAAATGTGGAAAGAGGGGCACGGGTCGGCGTAATGCGCGGCCTTTGGGTCACCGAATATACCGAATTCGACAAGCTCACCGTCGAAGAAATTCCGTCGCCAGCGCTGGAACCGAAACAGGTTCGTATCAGAGTCGGTGCTGCCGGCGTCAGTTTTGCCGCAAATCTCGTCGTTGCGGGAAAGTATCAGCGAAAACCGCCCCTCCCCTTCACGCCTGGCACGGAATGCGCCGGCGAAGTCATCGAATGTGGATCCGGGGTCACGCGCTTCAAACCTGGTGACAGGGTATGCGCGGCCCTCGATTGGGGTGCCTACGCCGAGGAAGCGATCGCCTGGGAGGTAAACGTCTACCCGATAACTGAAATTTTAAGTTTCGCGCAAGCAACCAATTTCAATTCTTATGCAACTTCCGGTGCGGCACTGACGTGGCCGCATTTATTAAATCTGCAAGCAGGGCAAACATTGCTCATCCACGGTGCGGCGGGTGCAATCGGCCTCGCGGCAATCGACATCGCCAAGAATATCGGTGCCACCGTCATCGCCACCGCGAGTACGCAGGAGAAACGGGATGCCGCACTTAAACAAGGCGCCGATCATGCAGTCGATTATTCTGATGGTGAATTTCGCGACGCGATAAATGACCTTACAGACGGCAGGGGTGCGAACGCCATTCTCGACCCCGTCGGTGGAGACGTTTTCGATCAGTCTCTACGCTGCATCGCGATGGAAGGACGCATCTGTCCCATAGGTTTTACCGCAGGCCGCGCCGCTCAAATTCCATCAAATATTGTACTCGTCAAAAATATTACGGTGTGCGGGCTCAATATGGGCACCTATTACGGCTGGAGTCCCAACGACGTGCGATATGAAATGGAAGATCGCGTACGTACACTGATGACGAAGTTCAGCGAATGGGCGTCGGAAGGCAAAATCAACCCACAAGTGTGCGCAACATTCCCACTCAACGAATTTAAGGAAGCAATGGCCCTTGTGCTCTCACGTAAATCAATCGGGCGCGTCGCTTTTGAGATGAAGTAACGGCTGTATTTTAAACTGAAAATCCGCCGAGCTTTGTCTCCAGGTATTCCATGATGCCTTCGTGTCCGCCTTCGCGTCCCAGACCAGATTCTTTCTGCCCGCCAAACGGCGCAGCAGCACCAGTCGGGTTGATATCGTTGATGCCAATAATGCCAAAGCGCAGTCCTTCAAAAGTGCGCATCGCCGCCGACAGGTTCTGCGTGTAGATGTATGCCGCAAGCCCGTAATGGGTGTCGTTCGCCATGGCGAGAATGTCATCCTCATCATTGAAAGAGATAATCGGCGCGACAGGTCCAAAAGTTTCCTCGCGATAGATCAACATATCAGGCGTTACGTTACCCAGAACTGTCGGCGCATAGTAATGGCCACGATCAAGCCCATTATCCATAAGGCGGTGGCCGCCACAGAGTAGCGTTGCGCCTTTTTCCTTTGCGTCCTCAACCTGGCGCTCAACCTTTTCGATGGCTTTTTCATTCACCAGCGGGCCAATATTAATGCCTTCGTCGAGACCATTGCCGGCACGCATTTTTTCGACGCGCGAGACAAATTCATTGGTAAAGGCATCAACGCCCGATTCGTGAACGAACAATCGGTTGGGACAGATACAGGCCTGTCCGGTATTGAGATATTTAACAAGGACCGCTCCTTTGGCCGCGAACACAGGGTCGGCATCTTTGAGAACGAGGAACGGCGCATGGCCGCCCAGTTCCAGTGAAACCCGCTTCATTTGATCGGCAGCACCTCGCGCCAGTAATTTTCCGGTTTCTGTTGAGCCGGTAAATGTAATCTTTCGAACCAAAGGATTGCTGACAAATTCCTCGCCAATTGGTTTGGGATCGAGGCCTGTAACGAGGTTCGCCACGCCAGCTGGTACCCCGGCCTCTTCCAGAATCTTAAATATCTCAATAGCGCATAGTGGCGTCGCTTCAGCGGGTTTCAAAACGATCGTGCAGCCTGCAGCAAGCGCCGGCGCAACCTTTCGCGTAATCATCGAAGCGGGATAATTCCACGGCGTTACCGCAGCGACGACACCTACCGGCTGATGCAAAACTATAAACCGCTGATCGCCGCGCGGTGCAGGGATTGTTTCGCCGTAAACCCGTTTGGCTTCTTCGGCATACCACAGAAGAAAGTCCGCCCCATATTGAACTTCATTCATAGCAGCACGAAGCGGTTTGCCCTGTTCGATCGTCATCGTGCGGGCGATGTCTTCGCGTCGTTTGCTCATCAACTCATAGCCCTTGTAGAGAATGCGCGAACGCTGATAAGCAGTCATTCCCGACCACTCTGCAAAGGCATTGTCTGCCGCCTCAATCGCCCGGGCGGCATCCGCCTGACCACCGTCGGGAACATCGGCGATTTTCTCGCCCGTTGCCGGATTTGTTACTTCAAACGTCTTGCCGCCATCCGCAGCGCACCACTCGCCATTGATAAACATCTAAACCCTCCATTCTGTGCGACGTTCATACCATTCACGCCGTGTGCATGGTAGGTCATGCAAACTCTTTCCTATCCTGCCCGGCTGGGTTAAATTCTTGGCGTATCAGTTGACATTGGAGCGAGAGAGAATGGCGAGTGCGTTCGACCAGTTTTGCGAGGCATCCCGCGAAGCTTTGAGTACCCATAATGGACCAGAGGGACGCCGGCTGGTTCAACAACATTTGGAAACCCTGCTGAACGACCCGGATTTTGTTGCCGCAGAATGCGGTCCAGATGCTGAACCAGGCATACGCACAATTTACCGCGACAAGGAAACCGGTTTTAACGTTTTGGTCCACGTCTATGAGGGCGGCAAAAAGGGTCCGCCGCATGACCATGGGCGCAGTTGGGCTGTATACGGCCAGGCCGCGGAATGGACCGACATGACCACGTGGAAACGCAATGATGACGGTGATGACGCGGGTTTCGCTGACCTGGAGGAGGTCGAAACCTTCCGTCTGACACCTGGAAAGGCGGGCACATTCGAGATAGGTGACATCCATTCCATTCACTTTCCCGATGGCGCCCGGTTCGTTCGGGTGACGGGTACTGATCTCGACGCTATCCCTACCAATCGATTCAATCTTGAGGAAAAATCGGTTAACGTAGGCAGCAGATTGTAAGCGGAGCAAATAGATGACGATCACCATCGATTTGGAACCACTTTCAGAGGCCGTCGGCATGGCGGTTCGTGGTGTCGATCTCCGTGAGACTCTGGATGACAGCACACAAGACGACCTTCGCGACCTGTTCGCTAAGGAATGTGTCCTGTGTTTTCCTGATCAAGATATTACCGCTGAAGACCAGCGCCGGTTTGCCGCCATTTTTGGTAGAGTCGACACTGGCAATAGAGGAAATTCAAAAAAGGACCTCAAGAAAGCGGCGACCCGGGGCGAAATGCTCGTCACCAACATACGCGAGAATGGCAAACCAATCGGTTCTTTGCCGGATGGCGAAATGCAGTTTCATTCCGATGGCGCCCATCGTCAGGTTCCCTATAGAGCAACAACACTCTATGGCATCAGGATTCCGTCGACGGGCGGCAATACGATGTTCGCAAATTTGCAAGCTGCATACGACGCGCTTTCGCCAGAGATAAAAGGTCGTATTGACGAATTGCAGACACAGACCGTTTATGATTACGAAGCGCAGAACCGGAGTACAATTGGGTCTGACCCAGATTTACCGCGTGCCCAACATGCCCTGGTAAAAACGCATCCTGTGACAGGACGGAAGTCACTCTATCTCAGCCGTCTCATGACAGAAAAAATTCTCGATATGGATCATGACGACAGTGAAACGTTGCTTGCAGAGTTGTTCGATCACGCCGAGAAACCGGAGTTTGTCTATAGCCACAAATGGACACCGGGTGATCTGGTAATTTGGGACAACCGCTCCACCAATCATGCGCGCACCGATTTTCCGCCGGAAGAACAGCGATTGTTAAGGCGCTATACCATTAGCGACCCTGACGCACCCCTGGCCAATTAACGTCTTACCGAGGACTGGAGCCAAAATATGACCCTAACCATTGATGTCGAACCTTTATCACCTGTCCTCGGCGCAAAAATTCGCGGCATTGATTTGAGTAAGCCGGTGGATAAGGCGACGCAGAAAATGCTCTATCAGGCCTTTGTCGATCACTCTGTGTTGTGCTTTCCAGATCAAGAACTGGCGGCTGCCGATCAGTTGCGATTTGCGAATTTTTTTGGCCGTGGCGATGGCGGCGAACGCGTAAAAAGGCGCGATAAGAACAAACGCCGTACTGGTGAACGTGGCATGATGTTTGTCAGCAACGTCCGCGAGAATGGCAAGCTTATCGGCGTTCTGCCAGATGGTGAAATGATGTTCCATTCAGATGGTGCTCACCGCGACAGCCCCTATCGCGCAACGACGTTGTACGGCATTAAAATCCCGTCGCGTGGCGGCAACACGTTGTTTGCAAATCTTTACGCAGCCTATGATGCCCTATCGCAAGCAATGAAAGACCGAGTTGAAAATCTGGTAACACGGATCGTTTACGACTATGAGGCCGTCAACCGTGCCGACACGATTGCAGCCGACCCGGTGCTTCCACGTGCGCACCACCGTCTCGTAAAGGTTCATCCTGATAGCGGCCGCAAGACGCTGTATCTGAGCCGCCTTATGACACAAGACATCGTCGATCTACCCGCCGATGAAGGGGAAGAGATCCTTCTTGAGTTGTTTGATCATTGCGAGAAACCCGAGTTTGTTTATGCCCATGAATGGAAAGTCGATGACCTGCTGGTTTGGGACAATCGCTGCACAAATCATGCGCGCACCGACTTCCCCTCAGACGAACAACGCATGCTACGCCGTTATACCGTCAGCGAACCGGATGCACCGGTAGAGGCATAATTGCCTCCTACAGATATTTCATGGCATTTGTAGATGACCTTGCTGCAGCAATGGACGCCAGCGGCATTGATGTTTGCCTGAGCAACGACTCTGTCGACGGCGAAGAATGGAAATCACTTTTAATCAAACGCGCCGACGACCAGGTCACCCTGCCCTGCCGGACCTTTAAGCCCGATCATACATCCCCTGTTGAGTTGATGCAGGCGGCCTTCATCGCTGTTCAACACTTTGAAGAATGCGACGATTTCCTGGAATGGGCGGAGATTTACGGGCTGGACGATGGGGACGAAAAAGTTCTCGATGAATTCCGTGCTTTTGAAGCCGCGCAATGGCAGTTGCAGGATCTCATTGGACATGATGAGTTCCGCCGGTTGATGACGGGTATGTTTATCGAACAGGCAATTGGCGCTGCATGGGCCGGTGTGGCCCAGGACCAATCCAAGTAGCTTCTTTCTTCGAAGAGGCCGGAGATCAATCTAGTCCCGAATGGCGGCGGGCTCTGAAGGCTTTGTTGACGATGAGGCGCCATCCGGACAACCCAAATGAACCTCTTTCAATTAGTCTGGTACAATCGGCCGCTCCCAGATATGAGTAACGGCGAAATCGACTATGGCCCGTTGGCGGGCCTAATCGGTGTTTGGAAAGGCGACAAGGGAACGGACATTGCACCGGAACCAGACGGCACGGAAAACACCCCCTATCGCGAGACGATCACCTATACGGCGATCGGCGATGTCAAAAATGCTGGAGAACAGGTTCTTACGGCACTTCATTATCGGCAGATCGTCCAGCGAAAATCGGACGATGAGGTATTCCATGATCAAACAGGATACTGGATGTGGGACGCCGCTGAACTAACAGTGATGCATTCTCTCCAAATACCACGCGCTGTCTCGGTGTTAGCGGGTGGGCATTTTAATGGTGAGACGAATGAAGCCGGTCAGGCAATCATCGAAGTATCCGCCAGCGCCGAAAGCAACGATTGGAAGATCATTGAGTCACCGTTCATGGCTGCAAAAGCCAGTACACGGTCATTCAGCCAGAAGATAGTCGTCGGCGACGGAAATATGTCATACAGCCAGACGACGCTGGTTGATATATACGGAAGTCCGGAATTCCTACACACCGACGAGAATGAATTGGTGCTTGGATAGGGTCAGTCGCGAAAGTTTATATATTGCAAGGGGTGGTCAAACTTATTTTCCTTGATCAACGCAATGGCGGCCTGCAGATCGTCGCGCTTTTTGCCGGTCACCCGTAATTCGTCACCCTGAATTGCGACCTGGACCTTCATCTTCGCGCCTTTGATCGTTTTAACGATCTTTTGGGCCAGTTCTCGCTCAACACCCTGCTTGACCAACACATTCTGACGCATTGAGTTGCCAAAGGCTTTCTCAGGCTTTTGAAAATCCAGCGCGCGCACATCGACCTTTCTTTTTGCCATGTGGCCGCGCAGCAATTCCTGAACCTGTTTCAGCTTGAGTTCGTCGTCTGCCAGAATTTGCAGCACCTGTTCATTCCGCTCAATCGAGCTTGAACTCCCCTTGAAATCATAGCGCGTCCCTATCTCACGCATCGCACCCTGAACAGCGTTGTCGACTTCTGTCATTTCAGTTCGGGAAACAATATCGAATGATGGCATATCAACCTCTCGCGGCTCCTATTAATAAATTTACCCTATAGCGCAATTAGGCCATCGCAACAGGTTCAATCCCGCAAGATTATAAAAAAATTGCCAAAAATTTCGGAGAACCCCTTGATTGTCATAAAATGCAACCTATATGTTTACATATGTATGACAACGTATTACATATTGGGCATACGAAATGCAGATTGCAGAGGGATTGGTCCGAAATGCCTGATAAATCAGTTTCATTGAGCGTTCGATTGTCATCCAAGGATGCAGCGTTCCTGGCGGATTACGACGCACAAGGCGCAACTTCATTGAGCGAAAAAGTGCGCTCGATAATTGCAGAGGCACGGCAGAGAAACGCCGGAAACAAGAGTTATGATGATAGTCTCTATTTTGCCGAGGGTTTAATCGGTCCCGCCCTGCACCGCCTAAGGGAATTGGAAGCCAAGCAGCAGATGCATTCCGAGTTACTGCTTGCGCTCAACCATTGGCTGCCGGATGCCATGGCAAGCCTTATTTCGGGGGTTCCCGAAAAGGGAGGCGAGGACACAGCCGATGAACTAGTCAAACTCGAAGCTGTAATGGCTGATCGTATATTTTTCCTGAGTGAACAAATTCTGCGCCTTGGGGTGACGGGAGAAAGCCCGTGCTATGACCCGTCGGTAGTCAACGATAGAGCATCAACGGTTGTAAGACTTAGTCAAATCATCAAAGATACGTGCAACAAAAAATAGGGAAAACGTTATGGCAGAAAATATCGCATCACGCGTTGGAAGACTGATCAGCGGCACCGCTAACATGGTTGTCGACACAGTTGAAAATATGGCTCCTGAAATGGTTATGGAGGAGGCAATTCGTGAGGTGGACCGCGCTATCGATGACGTTCGAGCCGAGCTTGGCGCGTTCTATCGAAGCAACACATGGCCACAAGACGACTGGCTGAAGAAAACCGCAAACATGACGATATTTCAGGAAAAGTTGAGATCGCGCTAAAGGAAAAACGCGATGATCTGGCAGAAGCAGCAGTCGCCCAGATATTGGACATAGAGGCTCAAATTCCGGTTCTGGAATCAACAATTTCAGAAACCAAACAGGCCGAAACTGAATTGGAAGGTTACATTACCGCTCTTCAGGCGAGAAAGCGGGAAATGAAAGAAGAGCTCAGCCAGTTTCGCGATGCAAAGGCAGTCAGCTCCTCATCTGGTGGAGACGGTGATAGCGGTGGCAGCTCCTCTGGGACAGTTGAATCGAGCGTTAGAAAGGCTGAAGAAGCATTCGAACGCGCTGTAGAGGGTGCCGGCGGGGTGGGCACATCAGATAATGCACCGGGAAAGGTCGATGCCGCTAAACGCGCTGAACTCGATGATCTCGCAAGGCAAAACCGCATAAAAGAACGTCTGGAATCCTTTAAATCCGAGGATAGCTAGCATTGTTTAGCTTTATCCTCGCCGACGGGAATTTGCCCTTCGCGGTTGCGCTCGGCTTGATGCTGGGAATAGCAGTCCTCGAAGGCGTCATGACGCTGCTCGGTGCAGGAATTTCACAGGCGATCGACTCCCTTCTCCCGGAGTCACTGGGCGATGTCGATCTGGATGCCGATCTGGACATTGCGCCTGACATGGATTCTGTCGATGGCTCTGGCGCTGACTTTGGTGACGCACAAATAGGCTCTCCAACCGCGTTATCAAAACTTCTGGGTTGGCTTTGCGTTGGTAAGGTTCCTGTACTCATACTTTTGGTCACTTTCCTTACAGTATTTGGCCTGGCTGGCCTGTTTGTTCAGTCCGTCGTTCACGGCATTACAGGTGCGCTTCTGCCTGGGGTCGTCGCCTCAATTCCAGCCTTTATTATTGCCGTTCCATCGGTGCGCCTGTTTGGCTCTGGGGTGGCAAGGCTCACCCCCAAGGATGAGACCGCGGCTGTTACTTCAAAATCCTTCGTCGGCAGGATTGCAACAATCACCATCGGAACGGCCCGAAAAGGAGAGCCAGCGGAAGCAAAGTTACAGGACACCCATGGCCAGACGCATTACGTCATGGTGGAGCCTGAAAAGGCGGAGGACGCCTTTGATGCCGGCACACAAGTGCTGATCATCCAAAAAGAAGGGGCGCGATTTATCGCAATTTTAAATACGAACCCGGCGCTCGTCGATGAATGAGCTGCCATTAGACGCAGGACCGACTAACGAAAGGAGCGGTGAATGCTGAATACGGTGATTGTCGATCCGCCAAATCAAAATCTACCCATACCCCAACTACCTACGGAAGAAACACAGGGAATAGAGATTATGCAATTTTTGTCACTCGTCGATATTTAAATTCTTGTCGGGATTATCCTGATCGCCTTGATAACCGTCGGATTGATCTTTTCACGACTCTACCGGCGATCATCGAAAGAAGTAACATTCGTACGCACCGGCCTCGGCGGCCAAAAAGTCATTATGAATGGTGGCGCCCTTGTTTTTCCGGTCTTGCACGAAATCATTCCGGTCAACATGAATACGATGCGGCTGGAAGTCCGCCGGGCAGACGATCAAGCCCTCATTACCCGGGACCGGATGCGCGTAGACGTGCTCGCTGAATTTTATACGCGTGTTCAGCCAACAACGGAATCAATTGCCAATGCCGCACAGACCCTTGGTCAACGGACAATGCATCCCGACTCCTTGCGCGAACTGATGGAGGGTAAATTTGTCGATGCTCTACGTGCCGTCGCCGCGGAGATGGCTATGGAGGAACTCCATGAACAACGCGGATCATTTGTTCAGAAAGTGCAGACGGCAGTATCCGAAGACCTCTTAAAAAATGGTCTGGAGCTCGAAACCGTGTCCCTGACCGGCCTCGATCAAACCAATCGGGATTTCTTTAATCCGGACAATGCGTTCGACGCGGCTGGTTTGACCCGACTAACGTTAGAAATCGAGGAAAAGAGAAAACGCCGCAATGAAATCGAGCAAGACACTGAAGTGGCGGTTGCTCAAAAGAATTTGGAAGCCGAGGCGTCCAAACTGCAAATTGCTCGCGATGTTGAATATGCTCAATTGGAACAACAGAGGGAAGTCCAAGTAAGACGCGCTTCTCAGGCGACAGAAATTACTGCTGAACAAGCACGGCAACGGCGTGAAGCTGAAGACGCGGAGATATCGGCGAACCAGAACATCGAACTTTCGAAAATTGCGGCTGAACGGCAAGTTGAAGAAGAGCGGATTGAGAAAGAGCGTCAAATCAAAGAACGTGACATTTCGAGAGCGCAATCGGTCGAAACAGCAGAGGTCGAACGGCAAAAAACCGTCGAGCTTGCAAATCAGGACCGGTCCATTGCAATTGCTGAAAAATCCAAAGACCAATCTGAAGCACAAGCGATGGCAGATCGCGCTCGTGCAGACGCCGTGAAGGCGGAAGAAATGGTTATAACCGTACGCCAGACCGAAAAGGCGGAGCGGGAGAAGGAAGTTGACCTCGTCGAAGCTCGCCGGGGGGCGGAACGCGAAGCGATTAAGGTTACTGTAGCCGCCGAAGCAGAAAAAACTGCGGCGGAGGATGAAGCCGAAGCAATCAGAACGCTCGCAGAAGCTGACGCTGGCAAGGCCAGGATTGCAGCTGAAGGTGAATCGGATGCTGAAAAACTACGCGTTGCAGCCGCCGAACTCCGTTATGCAGTAGAAGCGGCAGGCACTAAGGCACTTAACGAAGCGGACAACCAGCTTAGTGCCGAAATTGTTGAGATGAGAGTCCGGCTCGCTATTGTCGAACACCTCAAAGACATCATTCATGAATCTGTTAAACCGATCGAAAATATTGATGGTATCAAGATCGTTAAGGTTGATGGTTTAACTGGAAATGGATCTGGCGGCGGCGGCGATGGCGCCGGTAATAATGGAAGCTTGGCCGATCAGGTTGTCTCAAGTGCACTGCAATATCGCAGCCAAGCTCCTCTCATTGACTCTCTAATGAAGGAAATTGGCCTGACCGGCAGTGACCTGGACAATCTAACTGCAGCGGTCCGAAACAAAGGAGAAGGCAACGACCCCAATGATGGAGGTGGAAGCGCTGATTCCTGATGCTGTTAGTCATAATAGTTTAAATTCACCTCCCCCCGTTTTTACGGGGGGATTTTTTTAACTTGAGGCAAATGAATTTTTCTTTCCTCTGAACAACTCGACGGAAAGCGATTTATCATTACTCTGGAAAACGGACGAACTTTTGACATCGAAAATCCAAAGAAAAATGTCTTCAGAATTAATCGAAATCAGCGCAGCCGATGGTGGCACGTTTGACGCGTATCTTTCCTTGCCGACCCATACTCCGGCACCAGGCATCATCATGCTGCATGAAATATTTGGCGTGACAGGCTGGATAAAGGATACAGCTGACATGTTTGCGGAACGCGGCTTTTGTGTACTAGCCCCGGAAATGTTCTGGAGGCTGCAACCGAACTTCACAGCAGACTTTGCTGTTCCCGAAGAACGTGAACAAGGACTTCGTCATAAAGCCGAGTTGAACCATGAACTTGCTGTCTCCGACATTGATATCGCAATAGATCATCTCAAAGCTCTACCCGAATGCAGTGGAAAAGTTGGTGTCACTGGATTCTGTACCGGTGGAACAATGGCTTATCTCGCCGCTACGCGTCTAAACCCCGATGCAGCAGCAATATTTTACGGCACCCAAATTCATGAATATCTCGATGAAGCCTCAAACATTTCCTGCCCCGCCATTTTCCATATGGGCACTCAGGACGATCACGTGCCATCCGACCTAGCAACCAAACTAGAAGCCGCGCTGGGTGGCATCTCACACGCCAAAATTCATACCTATGAAGCAGGCCACGCGTTCGCTCACATCGAACGTGATGACCATTATGTAGAAGAAGCAGCGCTTAAGGCGCACTCCTTAACATTCGAGCTATTCGATCAGTTGAAATAGAACAGCTTCGGAGAATTCGATAGAATTTCGGATTCCGATATATAATAATTAGTTATTTAATATACTTATTTTATGATTTTATTTTATATAAAATCTGTGGCATTAAGGTTGCTATGGCACAGCTGTCACAAACGCATATTGGTGAAACGTTAGGCGGTGAAATAAAAATCCTCGGCCTGATCGGTACCGGCCATTTTATGAGCCATTTTTATTATCTCACCTTGCCATTGCTGATTGCGTTTTTGGCAGCAGATTTCGGGTTTAGCCCGGCGCAACTCGGGTTCTTTATCGCTACATTTGCAATCGCAGCAGCAGCTGCACAACTACCCGTGGGGGTCCTGGTCGATGCCATCGGTGCACGGGCACTACTCGTAGGCGGACTTTCGTTGGAAGCGTTTTCTATCGGTGGCATGGCCTTCGCAAACAGCTATCCCGTCCTCATCACCCTTGCAGTGACAGCGGGGCTCGGCCACAGCGTCTTTCATCCCGCCGATTACGCCATCATGAATTCTTCGATTGAAGAAAGCCGTATTGGCCGCGCCTTCAGTATTCACACAGTATCGGGGACGGCAGGATCGGCGCTTGCACCTATCCTGATTGCATATCTCGCCGCGCTCTGGCACTGGAAACTTGCGTTAATAACCGTAGCCGCATTCGGCCTGTTAACAGCCGTCGCTGTCGCCAGTCAGGCTCACATCCTGCAAGACCATGTCTCCGCAAAAAAACCTTCTAAGAACCTCAAAAGAAGACCAATCCGCAGCGCTAAAGCAAACCTTCGCATTTTAATGACGCCAAGCGTGCTGATCCTCTTTGCCTTTTTTCTAATCACGACGATGGCGACCAGCGGCATTCAGAGTTTTGCGATCTTTACCCTTGCTGAGTTGCATAATGTCTCAAACACCAACGCGAGCTCGGCGCTGACAGCGTTTCTGCTCGCCTCCGCAGTTGGCGTGATTGCTGGCGGCTGGGTCGCTGATAAAACGCCGCGCCACGATCTCGTTGCGTCCGTCGCGTTTCTTGTTACAGCAGCGGCTCTAATTCTTATTGGTGAAGTAAAGTTGCCGGTCATTCTGCTGATCGCCCTGTTTGCCGGTATCGGCATCCTTCAGGGCCTGGTCAAACCCGCGCGCGACATGATGGTCCGGTCAGCAATGCCGCCGGGCACCGCAGGTACAATCTTCGCCTTTATGTCTACGGGACGTCTTATTGGAAGCGCTCTAACACCGATTATCGTCGGTCTTTTGATCGCCAATGGCATGACCGACAAAGTCTTTGCATTGCTTGCCGTATTCTCGGTTGTCGGTCTCGCGACACTTTTGATGCCGCGAAAATCCGTCACACCTTCCTAGAGACTACCGAGGAAACCCTTCAAAGCTGCGTTGAAATCAGCCGGATTCTCGAGATTGGAGATATGCCCCGCATCTGGGACAACGACATGCTTTGCACCCGGTATGGCAGCAGCAGCTTCCGCCAGCGCTTCCGGCGGTGCACCTTTGTCCTTCGCACCGCCAATGATCATTGTCGGTACGGAAATTTCTCCCAATCGCGAACCAAACGACAGTGTTTTGAGCGCCTGACAGCAACCGGCATGCCCTGTCTGGTCGGTTGAGCGGATCATCGCGCGGACCTTGTCGAGGACGGGGATATTCGCTTCGACAGAATCTGGTGTGAACCATCTTGAAATCGTCGACTCAACAAGCCCTTCCATGCCTTCAGCCGCCGCCACATCAATTCGATGTTGGAAATAGTCCTGATAATCCGGTGGCGCATCCGGACGGGAGTCACACGCCGTGAGGCTGAGCATTCGATCGCCATGGTCTTGCGCCAGCCCGTAACCCATCATGCCACCAATCGACAACCCACACCAATGCGTCTTATCGACGCCGACGTGGTCCATAAGCGCCAGCGCATCGTCGATTATCATCGGGAATGTGTATGGGCCTTCAGGCGCAGAGGACTGGCCCAAACCGCGATGGTCATAGCGTAGGACACGATAATCGTCCTTTAGCATCTCCGCCTGTTCATCCCATAGTGTGAGATTGTTACACAGGGCATGTGCAAAGGTGATCCAGGGTTTCCCTTCACTGCCCGAAACTTCGTAATTAATCGAGATGCCGTTGACGTCCGCTTTCACTATATCCTCCTTTAATTCGTGCACTTGAAATAAGGGAGCACGCGGATTCTGTCCACCCGTGACCTTGCGTTTTTGGCCCCCGTCCCGTAGACAGACGCATTCTTTAAACCCAACTTGGAAGTGATAATGAGCACGGCACGCAAATACGCCGCCCCTGGCACCCCGACGGACAAAATCTATGATCTTCGCGGAACCCTTGAGTATCTGGAATCAGAAGGTGACCTGGTCGTAACAGACAAAGAAGTTGATCCTGATCTTGAGATCATTTCTTTGCAAAAGAAGTTCGACGGCGGCTGCCCTATTCTCTTTAACAACGTTAAGGGAAAACCCAATAACCGTGTCGTCACGAACCTCTTGAGTGACCAGAACATTATCAACAAGCTGTTTGGTTGGCCTGACAACGTCACGCGCACGATGATGACGGCAGATGCGATCCGTAACCCGCTTCCCCCGGTCGTTATCGATCAGAAAGATGCACCGGTACAGGAAGTTGTTATTGAGAAACCGAACAACGTAAATGACTACATCGTTCCGGTTCGTCATACCGAATACGAGCCTGAGCTTACAGTAGGATCCGGCATTCGTTGCGTCACCGGCGATCACTTCGAAGGCGGTACCGACCTAGGCTACAATCGGATGAATTTCCGGTGGGGAGACGTGGGTACCTTTCAAATTTCGCCCGGCTCGCATATGTGGCAAGTCGTCAGCCGCTACTATAAGTCAGACCAACCAGTTCCGATCACCATGTGTTTTGGCGTCCCGCCATCTTGCACGATGCTTGCGGGCGCCGGTTTCGACTACGTCATTCTGCCCGAAGGGTGTGACGAAATCGCCGTCGCCGGGGCAATGCAGGGCTCTCCTGTAAGAATGGTTCAGGCCCGTACCGTTGATGCGCTGACGTTGGCCGATGCTGAGGTTGTTTTGGAGGGCTATGTCTATCCGCGTGACCGCCGGTTTGAGACGGCTGAGTCGGAAGAGTCCGGCATGCAGGGCCGTCATCATTTCCATCCGGAATGGTCGGGCTATATGGGCAAAGCCTATAAGGCGCCAACCTTCCACTGTACGGCCGTTACAACGCGGGCACCGGAGTCCAAACCGATCATCTTTGCGCTTGGCGTCCATACGATGGATGAGCACAACATCGACACCACCATCCGCGAAGCGGCAATTTTCGAACTTTGCGAGAGAATGCAGCCCGGCCTCGTCACCGACGTTAACATTCCGTACTGCATGACGGATTGGGGTGGCGCAATTATTCAGGTCAAAAAGAAGAGCCAGATCGATGAAGGCTGGCAGCGCAACTTCCTGTCGGCGATCCTTTCAACCTCACAAGGTGCCCGCATCGCCATTGCCTGCTCTGAGGATACTGACATTTATGACATGGACGACGTTATGTGGTGCCTGACAACAAGGGTTAACCCGCATACAGACATCCTCAACCCACTCCCTGGTGGCAGAGGCCAAACGTTTATGCCAGCCGAGCGCATGACAGCAGGTGATCGCGAATGGACAGCCTCCAATACCCGTTTCGAAGGCGGAATGGGTATCGATGCCACTGTTCCATATGGGTATGAGGAAGACTTCCTCCGTCCGCAATACCCTGTCGATAAGGTCGACCCGAAGAACTGGTTTACCGATGCTGATATCGACAACATGTCGAAGCGCATGCACGGCTGGATGCATTCGCTGGCAAAATACGGGCGCTGATCTTTCGCCCTGTTTGAATGGCTGTATTCGAGATACGCTGCCACTCAACAGGGGAACGGATAGGACATCGTCATGAGCGGCGGGTTAATCGAGCGACACAGTCTGTGGAGTGACGAGCAGAAACGCTGTGCGGCAGAACTCGAACAGCAAATAAAGGCCGATGACATCAAGCTGATCCGATTGGCATGGTCGGATAGTCACGGAAGCTCGCGCGCTAAGGAAGTAACGGTGCCGGTGTTCCTAAAAGCGCTGACTGATGGCTACAATATCAATGTCGCGACCTTTACATTGGACGCGACCGGGGGCCGCGTGTTCCGTTCATTCATTCGCGGTGGAGGTATGGGTCTTGATGAAATGACGGGCTCACCAAACCTGACAATCATCCCCGACCCGTCGACATTTAGGACCCTACCCTGGGCAGCTGGACTTGGCTGGATTTTATGCGATGAGTATTTCAACGACGGTACGCCGTTCCACTTCTCCAGCCGTCAGATATTGCGCAATCAAATCGGCCGGTTTGCGAAAAAGAATATCGACCTCATCGTCGGTCTTGAAGTCGAATGGTATTTGCGGCGCGTCGAACAGGAGAGTCTGACGTCAGAAAATTCGGGTGTTCCGGGTGAAAGAGGCCGCCCGATTGAAACGTCTTCCGTCGAACCCGGTTACTCCTACCACCTGGAATCCAATTTCGATCTGATGCAGCCGGTTCTGAGCGAGCTGGCGGAAACATATGAGAGTTTGGGTTTACCATTACGATCCATAGAGAATGAATACGGGCCTGGCCAAATAGAGTGTACGTTTGAAGCCCAACCGGCTGCACGTGCTGCAGATAATTTTTTCCTTTTTCGTACCGTGACGAGGCAAATTTGCCGCCGCAACGGCTATTTCGCGACCTTTATGTGCAAACCCGCGATCGAAGGCTATTACACGAACGGTTGGCATCTTCATCAGTCACTGGCCGACCGGACAAATGGACTGAACCTCATGATGCCGGACAGTGAGGAAGAACCGCTATCGCCGTTGGCTACAAATTTTTTGGCGGGGTTGCTCGAGAACGCCAATGCATCGTCAGTATTCGCAACACCGACAGTCAATGGTTACAGGCGTTTTATGCCGAATTCACTGGCGCCAGACCGAGCAACATGGAGCCATGACCACCGTGGAACGATGTTGCGCGTCATAGGGGGTGCCGGCGATCCCGCGACCAGATTCGAGAACCGCATCGGCGAACCAGCAGCGAATCCCTATTTGTTTATGGCATCGCAAATAGTTGCCGGTCTGGATGGTATCGAACGGGAACTGCAGCCATGGGATGCGGATGATGCTCCCTACGAGGCAGACAGGCCCATGTTACCGACCTCTCTCGAAGATGCGCTTAATTTTCTGGACAATAGCGAACTATTCCGAGAGGCTTTTGGGGACATTTTTGTGAACTACTATCTCGGCCTCAAACATGCCGAATTGAATCGATTTAAAGCGTATGTTGAAGATAATGGTGATGAGGATGCCGAGAACGGCATATCACACTGGGAACAAAACGAATATTTCGATTTCTTTTAGTCGCGTAAAACAAAATAAAAGATCAAGGAGTCCGATATGACACCGGACGACAGCTTTAACAGAGGTATACCTGCGCCCTTCTCATCGCGGTTCGATTTTAACGACCTGATTTTCGAAGATCGGGTTCACCAATCGATCTATACCGATGAAGCTATCTTTCGCGAAGAGATGCGCAAAATATTCGGCGGTGTCTGGGTTTACCTTGCCCATGAGAGCCAGATTCCTGAAAAAAACGATTACGTCGCATCCAAGCTTGGTCTGAGGCCTATAATTGTTGTGCGTGATTTAACAGGGCGCATTCGTGCGCTCTACAATCGCTGCACCCATCGCGGTGCGACTGTCTGCCGTCATACACAAGGCAATGCAAAGTCGTTTGCCTGCCCTTACCACGGCTGGAGCTATTTCAACTCGGGCAAAATTAGCGGCGTGCCCTGGCCTGACGGATATGCCGATGATTTTTCCGATCCGAAATACAATCTTGCGCAGGTGCCACGGGTTCAGTCCTATCGTGGCTTTATCTTCGGCACGCTCAACCCCGATATGCCACCTCTTGAGGAGTATCTGGGCGGCGTCAAGGCACCGCTCGACGATTGGCTGGATCGACATCCCGGCGGGACGTTATCTTTCTGTGACGCCAATCGCTTGAAATTCAATGGCAATTGGAAGCTGCTCTACGATAATTCTGCAGACGGTTATCACGTGATCTTTTCACATCGTTCGCTTCTCGCGATGGAAAACCGTTTCGTGGAAAAAGGTGATGAAGACAAGGGCATGGCTTATTACAAATCCAGCCCTGACAACGCCCCGTTTTACGTCAAAGTCTTCGAGAATGGCCATCATTACAAAGACAAGCGACCGGCGGTCGATACGAGCCCGGGTGGGTTATGGTCGATCGAGGGACCACACCCCGGCATGGAACATTACGAAGAGATGATCCGCGAAAAGCTTGGTGACAAGGCCGGTGCAGTGCTTGATCTTGCTTCTTCCGAACCCGTCAACATCAACATTTTCCCCAACCTTCATATTCTCGGAAACCATGTACAGGTTTCGCAGCCGATTTCTCTGACCGAAACCGATACCACCTGGTGGGGCACTGCCGTAATCGACGAAAATGACGATCTCCATGGTTGTGTCGATGCGGTGAACGCGCTCCGCATGCGGACCCAGGAAAGTTTTCCAAATTTTGGCGAGCTCGATGATCTGATCAATTTTGAGCAGATCCAGACCGGACTCGCGGGTGTTGAGGATGAATGGGTTTACATGCATCGCGGATTAGGAATCCCCGATCGAATCAAACGGGATACTGACGGATATTTGATCGGCCCGCCAACGGACGAGGTGTTCCTGCGCGAAACCATGCAGGTGTATAAAAACCTCATGATGAATGATCCGAACCTCATCATCGAGCGCGACATCGACGCTGTATTTGATTGATGCAACACGACCCATCCCGCACTTCGTACTATGTTGGCGATGATTTTTATCAATCGCTGGTCGACAGCTATTCGGACTGGCAGACGGACGATTCCGAAATCACAGATCCAGAATTGCGGGACATCTGTCGACGGCTTCTCGAGAAAGAAGCAAGACTTCTCGAACAGAATCGGCTCGACGACTGGCTAACCTTGTATGTACCCGAATGCGTGTACTGGGTGCCTGCCACGCCACATGGCGGCGACCCTCGCACCGAAATCGCGGTGTGTTTCGACGACCGCCGCCGTGTCGAAGACCGGATATTTCGGCTGAAGAACGAATTTGCCTGGTCGCAACAACCGCAATCACGAACGGCACGGCTTGTATCAAATGTGTCTGCCTTCGCGACAGGCGACGATAACATTCTGATGGTGCGTTCAACATTTTTGACCACTGAGTTTCAGGCAGGCGACAAGCGGACTTACACCGGCTGGTATGGTCATAAATTCGAATTTCAGGAGGGTGACTGGAAGATAATCGTCAAGCAGGTCAACCTGATTGACTGTGATCAGAACCTGCGCAATCTCAGTATCATCCTTTAGCGGCGACAAGCTTGTCTTCAACGCCGTATCCATTCGACACAGTTCCGCTTTCTTCCAACCTCGCGACAGAGATTGTTGGGCTAGATTTAGCACACCCCCTCACCTCCGATACGATATCCGCCCTGAGGGAAATATGGGTAAAACGCGGTGTCCTGGTGTTTCGAGATAACGACCTTTCCGATGAAGACCATATTCGTTTCGCCAACTATTTTGGTACACCGAGCGAAACCAATACACAGTCAGATTTGGACCGCGACCCAAGAATTCTGCTGATCAGCAATATCCGGGAAGACGGCAAGCCGATCGGGGCGTTACCGGATGGCGAATTACAGTTCCATTCGGATTCCGCCTTTCACGAAAAACCGCTCATGGCAACGTCGCTCTATGGCGTAGAGGTACCTCAGCAGGGTGGCGATACTCTTTTTTCCAACACACAGGAAGCCTATGCCCACCTTCCGGCTGATATAAAAGAGCGCTTAGCGAGTCTCAATGCGGTCAATGCCTACGACTTCAAAACCCAGGTTAAACAGGGCAGTTACGATCGCGAGACCGGGCCGTATGCCATACATCCCGTTGTAAGGACTCACCCCGAGACCGGAGAAAAATCAATTTACGTCAATCGGCTGATGACGGAAGAGGTTGAAGGGCTCTCTAAACCCGAGAGCGATGCGTTGCTTGAGGAACTATTCGAACAGATCGAAGATATTGAGTTTCGCTACGCACATGCCTGGAAACCCGGCGACCTTTTATTGTGGGACAACCGTTTCGTTCAACATGCGCGTACGGATTTTCCTGCGACTGAGCGGCGCCTGCTCAGACGCGTCGGGTTGATCGGCGACAAACCGTTCTGAATAGAGGCGAGGAATCCGATTGATCGCCGCTCCGGCCGACCATAAACTTCCGGTCGAGATTGCTGGTAACGTGTCAGGATTGATATGACCATTCCTGTAAAGTTTTTACAGTTGCTCCTAACCGGACTGGTTCTGCAGTTTGCCGCTCCGGTGACAGCCGCGCCTGTTCTTGACCAATCTCACGACCTTCCTGTCGATTCAGGTGGCTTGCTAGGGTACGGCAATTTTCTTCATCGCGCCCAGACTTTCACTGTAGGGCTTACCGGAACGCTTACCCGTGTTGATTTGCATGTTGGAAGA
This sequence comes from Rhodospirillaceae bacterium, assembly GCA_002720855.1. GTDB lineage: Bacteria > Pseudomonadota > Alphaproteobacteria > MPNO01 > UBA2964 > UBA2964. Next base: position 64,092 of record PBIN01000004.1, read on the forward strand.
TTTAACGCGGCTTCCGATCCCCTCTTATTCGATATTCGAACAACATCCGGCGGTATTCCAACCGAGCCCGATGCGGGCGCCAATATCCTGGAGAGCTAATCAATTGCGATATCTGCCGTTCCCGTAATCGACGACTTTATCACAATAAATTTGGCAGGAATTTCTGTAACCGTTGGCGACGTTCTGGCCATTACGCTTCGGTCCAACGACGCCGATGCCTACAACTGGAGTAGTTCGGGCGCAGGCGACTATACTGGGGGTAGCCCATTCTTGCGATTTACCCCGGGCTCCTGGCAAAACACCGCACCAGACCATGTATTCCGGACCTATGTCGATACCGCGGCGGTTCCCGAACCAGGTTCTTTGTTGGTACTGTTAATTGGTATTGCAGGTGTTATGGCCACACGAAACAGTAAAACTGGTCTGGAAACGAACTGAGCTACTGTTTCTTCAACTTCGCCCGCTCTTCTTTGACAATCTGAGCTAAGGCCGCTTCGCCCACTGCGCCAGGAATCACGCGCTCTCCGATAACAAATGCGGGCGTGCCGCCAATGCCAAGCGCCGTCGCCAGGTGATAATTGTTGCGCAAAATTTCCTCGATTTTTGGATCATTCATATCCTTGCGCAGTTTCGAGTAATCCATCTTCAAAGAGCTGGCGAGGGCGGCAATACTGTCTTCATCCGTCTGCCCCGCCATCAACCCATTATGAAATTCGATGTATTTCCCTTGCTTGTGTGCCGCGAGCGCTGCACGAGCAGCTGTAATTGATCCCGGCCCCAATATTGCAAACTCTTTATAGACAACCCGAACGTTCGAATCTTTCTTGATCAAGGCCTTAACCGCGGGAAGAGCGCGCTTACAATATCCGCAATTGTAATCAAAAAACTCAACGACAGTCACATCACCCTTGGGGTTACCCCCCACCGGCGAGGTCTTATCAAAATATAGCTGCTCTTTACGTTCCTTCAGCGCAGCCTGGGCCTGTGCCTTTTTTGCAGCCTCTTCTTGCGCCCGCAAAGCCTCAATTGCCTGCCGAATAATGATCGGGTTCTTAAGGAGATAATCCTTGATGACGCCCTCAAACGCTTTGCGCTGTTCGGGCGTGACAGCCGATTTGTCTTGCGCTATCGCCATCGGCGAAATCAATACTGATCCGGCAATAGCGGTCGCGGTTAGTAACTTGTTCACATCCATATCCTTTTTCCTATGCCGCTTTTACCAGATTAATGGGGGAAACCACCTCAATTTTACGCGATCACAATGATCTATATTTCATAGATCATACCTACACGTTAATTCCCTTCCCTTCGGATCGTGATGAACTGGACAATCACCAAAAGGCTCGCGGCGATCAATAAACTTGTTATTAACCAGCCAACTAGAAATCTAGAAGCCTCATCAATCAGAAAACTTTCAAAAGGAGACAAGAGAAAAGTCAGTCCGCCCAAACAAACTTGAAAATAGGCGAGGCCAATGCCAAGAAATTTTTTCGGGGTTCTAAGCACAAATAACTTGAGCAATGGGATACAAGTTATCCCAATCGTCAAACCAAACGAAAACAACAATATTCCCGATTTCAAAGATTCAGGGAACAACGACAGCATTGCAATGAACGCTATCAATGCACCGCTGACTACAACACCGGCGATCCAATAAATCGGATTCTTTATAAAATCGGCAATTATGGCGCCTATAATGATACCTAACGAAATCACTAAATTAGAAGCAGCGATTGCGCGGCCGAAATTTTCAGTGCTAGGTAGCTGGCGTCCTGATAGCTCGTCCAAGTATACGGGAAGATAGGTTATAACTGTATTCTCACGACCTGCCGTCAATGCAATCGCTAGACCGAGCATAATTAGGACGCCAAGCCCTTTACCTTTGAGGTCTTTAGCTAATGGTTTAATTGGATACGCGGGTGGCGACAAAATAATTCGTTTCACAACCAGTAGTACGCAAAAAGCAAATAGTGCTGTGACGATCACCATAATACCCAGGCTTAGACGCCAACCGACGAGTGATGAAATGAAGTGCGACGCAAACACAAAAATTCCGGCACCCCATCCGCTACAAAGCGCGGGAATTAAAAACCAGCGACCAAAGGACGGTTCCGGGACATGTCGACAAAATATTACCAATCCAATGAAAGGTAGCCCCGCAGCTCCTGCACCAAAAATAGCTGCACCAGCAAGCAAAACTAATAATTGGGGCGACAGAACAGTTATCGCTCCACCCAAAAGAACGCATACGAGCGCAATCTTTGAAGACCGATACTCGCCAACTCGATCAATACCGATACCTCAAAAAAATAGAGAAACCACTCCCGCAAACGAAAATGTTGTGGTTACTTGGTTAAACTTTACGTATCTAATTCCAAGTTCACGCGTGATATCAAGGGCCGGCTTCAACAAAGGGTTCGTGAAGAGACTGCCAACCAAGAATAGGCCACAGACGATAAATGCTACTCCACCAGCGGTATACGAATTTTCATGTTCCACGGTAAATACCAATAGACCCCTTCAAACCCTCAATTGATGAAACGGCTCCAATGCCTCTTTGGCAAAAATGTCTTCCGGGGTCAGGTGTTTCTTGGTTACACCCTGCTCAAAACAAAAGCGCAGGAACGCTTCAATCGTTGTGCGATTACGCTCAATACCGTAGGGCCAATAGTCGCCATCGGGGAAAAACTCATTCGCCGTGCGATCGATATATTGCTGAATCCATGGCAACCCGATTTGCGACACATTCATATCGCGCATCCGCCGAACTGAATTGTTCTTCGCCTCCTCGAAGGCATTGAAGAGATTGCGTGCGATCCACGGGTTGGCCTCATAGGTCGAGCGTTTAAGTGCGACGGTATGCATAATCGGGAATATCCCGGTCTGGCTAAAATACTCCCGCTCAACGCCTTCATATTCAGGATAAAGCCGCCTAATGGCCGGGTCGCCCGCCAGCATTCGACGCGGCGGGTCAGCAGTGATGAGGGCGTCGATATCGCCATCGACCAGCATATCTGCGAGTGAACCATCGGGCAGATTGGTGAGGCTGACACCTTCTGGCGGTTGTTCGGCGGTGTTATCGAGCCTTCCAGGAGAATTGGGTCCTAACTGATACCAATCAATTTCCGCGAGCGGGATACCGATGGTTTCCGTGAGCCAGCCGCGCGCATAGGTGGTTGCGGTCTGTGCCCATTGTGGAAGCCCAACCTTTTTACCACGTAGATCCTCGGGCTTGGTAACGGAGCCGTCAGAGCGAATATAGACGCCTGAAAGACGAAACAGACGTGACGGGAAAACAGGGATTAATACAAACGGTGCATCGCCGCGCGAAATGGCCTGACAGGACATGGCGAATGAGATTTCAGACACGTCCCATTCCTGATCCGCCAGGAAGCGTTTGAAGGTTTCTTCAACCTCCATCACCAGGCTGGTCAGGGTTATGCCGTCAGGTTTGACTGCGCCGGTAAACATATCCCGCACGTGATCGTAATCGTTGACCCCCATAGTCAGATGTATGTCCGCCATCTCGTCCTCACTAAATCCGTTGTTCGTGGGTGTGATACCACGGGGCTTGCCTATACGCACGTGCTGTAGCGTTCCGGCTAATGTTGACCTACCATCGGTCTGCGGAGGAAAACATGGCAGGTTGGGTCGACCACGAAAACGGGCTGGTGAACCGCGAGGCGTTCATTAGCGACGAAGTCTATCGGTTGGAGATGGACCGTATTTTCAATCGTAGCTGGATCTATCTGGGCCATGAAACCGAAATTCCCGAGACCGGCGATTATGTTGTGCGTGAGCTCGGAAACGCGCCTGTCATTATTGTCCGGGATAGCGCGGAAACTATCAAAGTCTTGCTCAATAGTTGCCGCCATCGCGGTGCCAAGCTGTGTCGAGGCGATGCCGGAAACACCAGAAACTTTGTCTGCCCGTTTCATGGTTGGGCATACGAAATCGACGGCACGCTAAGATCAACCGGTTTTGATCATCATTTCCGCGACGATACTGATTTTGGAGCGATGGGTCTTGTCCCTGCCCCCAATGTCGAAAGCTTCCACGGCTTGATCTTTGCTTGCTGGGACGAAGAGGCGATCGGGTTACGGGACTATCTCGGCGATATCGGCTGGTATCTGGAGACGTTTTTCAATCGCACGCCGGGCGGAATGGAAGTCCTGGCCCCGCCCCACCGCTGGCGCACCAAGGCGAACTGGAAAATCGGCTCACTGAACTTCATCGGCGATAGCCAGCATTCGCCGACAACCCATATAGGGCCTTCGACTCTCGATAATGCGCGAACCATTCGTGATGGTTTTCGTAAACACGGTCAGGACAGTTTCCACGTGGTGACCGATGAAGGACACGGCTGCACGCTTACCTATCTGGCCCCAGGCATGCCGGAAAAAAATTACCACACCCATCCGGACGGCTTGAAACCGTTCTATGAGGAGTCTTTGAGCACCGATCAAGTCTCCATGTTGCATCACCTCCGGGTTTGCGTCGGTACCATCTTCCCCAATCTTTCATTTATAGAGAGTCAGGTTGGTGCCGGTGAAAAAGCTGTGATCGTGCGTCTTTGGCATCCGGTAAGCGGTACAGAAATGGAGGTGTTGAGTTGGGTATTCGCCGAAAAAGAAGCCGATCAGGAATACAAGGACCGTGTTCTTCGAAACGGTTTCCACAATTTCGGTGCCGCCGGCGTATTTGAGCAGGATGATATGGAGCTCTGGGCATCCGCAACCGTGGCGAGCGATAATTCCATCGCTCAACAATATCCGTACAGTTTCCAAACGGCCCTACCCTATCTGGATACCCCTGCGGAGGATCACAATTGGCCAGGGCGCGCACACCGGCCTGCCGATACGGAAGTGGCACAATTTTGGTTCATGCAACGTTGGGATGCGCTGATGCGCTCAAACGAGCCATGAATACATGAAACCGGTTTCAAACGACGAATATCTGACAATCCAGCGATTTTTGTACGCTGAAGCGGCTTTGCTGGACCAACGGGCCTATCAGGAATGGTTCGCTCTTTTGACAGACGACATCCGCTATCAAATCACTCTTGCAATCGGTCGTCCTCTTGAGGATGGAGAAATGAACACCGCGATAGTCGACGAAGACAGCTATGCACTCAAAATGCGGCTGGATCAGATATCGGACCCCCACCTAACTCATGCTGAAAATCCCCCGACGATTGCCAGGCGATTAATTTTAAATGTCGATGCCCATCACGATGATCAGAGCGGCAACTTGAACGTAACCTCGAATATTTTGCTCTATGGAAACCGGCCTGGAGAGGTTGAAACAGCTTTGCATGCCGGAGCGCGCGAAGATGTTCTGCTTCAGACCGAGGACGGATTCAAAATAAAGACCCGGACGGTCAAACTCGCGCAAACCGTCCTTCCGAACAGCACGCTAAGCCTGCTTTTCTAGGCCATTAATCCTCGCCGCCGCTTTCGGGAAAGGCTTCGAACTGGTGCAATTCGCCGGCATTTAAAGCATGCGCCTGGGCGCTGCGTGTAAAGATGTTGATTTGCGGTTTGTAAAGGCTGGGATCATCCAGCGTACCGGCGCTTAGTACGTATTGATCGTCCCAGTCATTTGACTGGCACAACACGTTTGAACCACATGTCGGACAAAAGCCACGCTCCATGTGCGTCCCGCGATCTGTTTCTTTGCCATAGAACTTAAGCTCACCATCGACATTCATATCCGCCTTTGGAACCATGAGGCTGGAAGCAAACGCTGTACCGGTATAGCGCTGACAGTCCTTGCAATGGCAAAGACCGGAATAATAGGGGTTTTCCGGAATCGCAACTTCATATTTCACGCCGCCGCAGAGGCATTGTCCTGTCGCTTTGGTCATTATCTTCTCCCAATCATTGGTATTTGTCGTGGTGACGGACCCATTCCATACCATAAGAAAGATTATCCTCGTCCCGGCCTTTGGGAACAAGATCGAGATACTGATAGGTTCCCATCAGAGGGTCCAGCCCGCGCCCATAGCATGAATAGGTATGATAGACGCTTCCATCGGCATCGAGAGCGAAGACGCTCATGCCTGGCGCCTCGGTCATGGGAAATCTGGTCATGCGGTAATTGTAATAGACCTCGTTCTGAACTTCTTCTTCGGAATAACTAACGTCAAAATCGACGTTAAAGTCCGATCCAAGGCTCGATACCCATTTGAACCCCCAACCCATTCTCTCACGAAAGGCGATGAGCTTATCCAAAGGCGCATGTGAAATTGCCACGAGCGAGACATCCCGCTGCCCTAAATGCGGGATAACCCCGTCATAATTTTCCGCCATCAGAGAGCAACTCTTGCATCCTTCGTTCCAATCTTCGCCAAACATAAAGTGTTGAACGATGAGCTGGCTCCGCCCCTCGAATAGGTCCGCAAGCGTCTCTTCGCCCGCTTCACTCTGAAAACGATAATCCTTATCGATCTTTACGCGCGGCAATTTGCGGCGTGCGGCCGATACAGCATCGCGCTGACGGGTGAGCGCTTTCTCCTGCTCCAGCAATGCGAGGCGTGCTTCAAGCCATTCTTCACGAGATGCCGTTTTAGGATTGGCCATTTTATTCCTCCTTCATTCTGAAAGAACTTTTTCAAGACATTCGATTGACCCCTCCCAGCCTTCGCGGTGTTGATCGCAAGCTTCCTGGTCAATGAATTTGGTCTGTTTAAACCGCAATTCTGTTGCGGCGCCGACCTCAACGAAATCAACCTCGACAAGCATCTCATGGCCCATCGAGCCGTCTTCCTGTTCCCATTGCCATGAAAACACGATACGCGCCGGTGCGTCGATTTCCTTTTAGTGACCGTGAGCCCAATGATCCCCATTCTTCTCACCGTGAATGCAAATCCTATATGCGCCGCCAATTCTTAAGTCGGTTTCAGCGACCGGACAGGTGCATTCGCCCGGTCCCATCCAGCGTACCAACCATGATGGGTCGGTCCAGGCTTTGAACAAAACTTCGCGGGGAAAGTTAAATTGTCGCGTAATCTCCAGGATAATATCGTCTTCCTCCAAAATCGTATCAGCTGTCATTTTTCGGCGTCCTCTTTTGGCCCTTACGTTGTGAGCTCGGTGATTTAAGCTCGGATTTAAGAAATTCTTCCAACGCATCGAAACGCGACTCCCAGAACTCACGATAGCGTTCTAACCATCCCGCTACCTCCATGAGTGGTTCCGGGTTCAACGCACAGCGTCGCCATTGCGCCTCGGTTTTCCGTTCGATTAACCCCGCTTGCTGCAAAACTTTCAGGTGTCGGGAAATCGCTGGAAGAGAAATTTCGAATGGGTCGGCCAATTCGCCGACTGATGCCTCGCCTTTTGCAAGTCGCGCGAGAATTGCTCTTCTCGTCGGATCAGATAAAGCGGAGAAGGTCGAACTTAAGGGATCGGTTTCCATAATTTAACTATCTTATTAATTAACATATAAGTTAAATAAAGAGGAAATACTCACGAGTCAAGAAACGAAGTTCCTAATTTCGATAACTATCCGTCTTCGCGAAGTTTAAAACGTTGTATTTTTCCGGTCGCCGTTTTTGGCAAATCGTCCAAAAAGTGGAACCACCGCGGATATTTGTAGCGCAATAGTCCCTCGCGACAATGTTCGACCAATGCCTGTTCCATGGCGTCCCCTGCATCCTGAATATCATTCAGGACCACATAGGCTGCGGGTTTCAACAATCCATCCTCATCCGCATGCCCAACGACGGCTGCTTCCAGTACTTTTGGGTGTTCGATAAGCCGCGCCTCGATTTCGAAAGGCGAGCACCAAAGCCCGCCGACCTTCATCATATCGTCTCCGCGCCCCGCATTGCGGTAGTAACCTTCTGCGTCGCGGTAATACATGTCGCCGGTATTCAGCCACTCCCCCTTCATTATTGCAGCAGATTTTTCTGGGTTATTCCAATACTGTCGCGCCGCCGATTCACCTTTGGCCCACACAGTTCCTATGACATCGGGTTCAGTGATCTCATCCTCATTGTCATCGACCAACTTTATCTCATAACCGGAAACCGGTTTTCCGGAAGTACCGTATTTATAGTCGTCGGGCCGGTTGGAAATAAAAATATGTAGATTTTCGGTCGACCCGAGGCCGTCCATGATCAGTGTGCCTGTTTGTTCTTTCCAGCGTCGGAAAACATCGCCTGGCAAGGCTTCGCCAGCGGAAATGCATAATCTTAAAGAGGAAAGATCTGGTTGGTCTGATTCCATTGCGCGCAATTGCTGTGCGTAGAGTGTTGGCACGCCGAAGAATACTGTCGGGCGAAATTTCTCGATCATTTCGAAGCTCATTGCCGGCGTAACCTTTTGATCAGATAAGGAAATTGTCGCACCAACCCAAAGCGGAAACGTCATTGCGTTTCCAAACCCATAAGAATGAAACAACTTACTGACGGAAAAAACCGTATCGTCTTCACGCAACCCCGCAGTGTTTTTGGCAAATCGTTCAGAGGTGCACACCATGGACCGGTGCGGATGCACGACACCTTTTGGATTGCCGGTTGATCCCGAGGAATAGAGCCAGAAACAGTCATCCAGGCTGGTGGTTGCTGCCGCTTCAAGGTCTGCTGACGCCGTCGTCACGTCCTCAGCGAGTTGTTCCGCCACAATGACCTGCCTTGGATTGTGCGACGAGCCTTCGAGCGCCGGTTTGAGGATTTCAGAAAACTGAAGGCTATAGACAAACCCCGCGCAGGCGGAGTCAGCGATAAGGTATTGATAATCCTCTATTCTAAGGAGCGTATTGACCGGCGCAGGGATAATTCCCGCTTTGATCGCGCCAAAAAACATCGCGATAAAATCCGGGCAATCCCGGACGACCATCATCAACCGGTCACCAGGTTCAATACCGAGTGACAATAGATGGTTCCCGTACTGGTTTACCCGATCGTTGAGCTTTTGATAGCTCCATTTCTCGTCAACGGTCTGAATTGCAACTTTCCCTGCGCGACCCTCACTGAGATGGCGCTCAATAAACGGTACAGCCACATTGAATCGAGGCGCAAAATTCAGCGCGTTTGGAACTACCGACCGATCCACCTCAACGATATTGTCCTGCATGACTTACTCCAACGAATTTCCGCCAATTTTGCGGCATTTTACCGTTTACGCAAATGGTTCCCATTATTTCAGTAGTTTATTAGATATGATTGCGGCGATTAGCCCCAGACCAGCGGGTTGATTTTATGGCAAATAGCTGGCACCACCTTGGTTTCACGAAGACGGCTCTGCGACTTTCGAGCCGTTTTTTGACTGAATTTGGATTTTCTTAATGGCCGACGCGGCAGAAGCAAAAAAATACCTCGGACAGCCAGTTGAGCGCGTCGAAGACGAGATCCTTCTTATGGGCAAGGCCCAGTATTCGGATCATCTACCGACCCGCGCGGGGACACAGCATGCCGCTATTCTGCGGTCACCGCACGCGCACGCCAAAATAATTTCTGTCGACACCAGCCGTGCGGAAAAAATGCCGGGTGTTACTGCCGTAATGACAGGTGACGATGTCAGAGAAATGTCGGAAGCCTTTTTGATTGTTTTGCGCCAACCTATCAATCAATGGGCATTGGCGGTCGAAAAGGTCCGATATGTCGGAGAGCCTGTCGCCCTCGTTGTGGCCCGCGATCGCTACATTGCGGAGGATGCACTTTCTGAAATCGATGTCGTTTACGAACCCATGAAACCGGCAATCGATCAGGAAGAAGCGGTTTCTGACGATGCGCCAATCGTCCATGAGACTGTCGGCAGCAACGTCGTCTCAACGCGGAATTTCTCATATGGTGATCCAGAGGCCGCTTTCGCGGAGGCGGATAAAGTCGTCAAACTGAAAATTCGTTACCCACGAAATTCGCAAACACCGCTGGAAGGCTTCGTCGTTACTGCGGATTATCATCCCGGCGAAGACCTATATGACGTTGCGTCAAACTATCAGGGCCCATTCACTTCTCACCCGGTGATGTCGATGGCATTAAGGGTCAAGAATTCGCAACTCAGGATGCGGACCCCTCAGTGGTCGGGCGGCGGTTTCGGCGTCAAGGTCCAGATATTTCCATACGTCGTTCTAATCTGCATTGCCTCAAAGAAAGTGGGCAAACCGGTTAAGTGGGTTGAAGATAAGTTGGAACATTTGTCGGCCGCGGCGGCAGCACCTAACAGACTGATCAAAATGGAAGCTGCCGTTAAAAGCGACGGAACGGTTACAGGGTTCAGGTTTGACCAGCAGGATGATTATGGTGCGTTTCTTCGCGCGCCCATGCCGGGTCCGCTTTATCGGATGCACGGGATTCTGACCGGCGCCTACGATATTACGAACCTCGCCGTGACCAACCGCGTGGTGATGACCAATAAATGTCCTTCCGCCATGGTGCGAGGCTTCGGTGGGCCGCAAATGTATTACGCCATCGAACGGATAATGCACAAGGTTGCTGTCGAGCTAGAAATGGATCCGCTCGATGTCATCCGTAAAAACCTGGTTCCGGCAGGTGTGTTCCCGTATCGCGCCGCAGCAGGCGCTTTACTCGATTCTGGAGATTATCCCGCTGCGATCGAAAAAGCTGTCGAAGACGGGGCGCTTGATGAACTCAAAAAGCGGCGTGACGAACGGCGCGCTGCGGGTAAAAAATATGGCATTGGCTATGCTGCGATCGTGGAACCGGCACAGTCCAATATGGGCTATCTCTCCAATATTCTGCCCCGTGATGAGCGGCAACGGAATCCGAAGGGCGGCGCTGTCGCCAACGCGACAGTAAATGTCGACCCGCTTGGAACCGTTAGTGTAACCGCTGACTCAATTCCTCAGGGCCAGGGACACATGACAATTCTGTCGCAGATCGTCGCCGATGTTCTTGGCCTGACCCCTGACCATATCAAGGTCAATCTCGATTTCGACACGGCGAAAGATGCCTGGTCAATCGCTACCGGCAACTATTCATCCCGCTTTTCCTCAGCAACTGCTGTTGCCTGTCAAAAGGCTGCCGAAAAAGTAAGGGCGAAGCTTTCACGCATCGCCAGCCAGACGCTCAACGTGCCACCCGACCAGCTCGAATTCGTTGAAGGAAAAATTCGTGACACTTCCAACATCGAAAACGCCATCAATTTTTATCGCGCCGCCGGCTCGGCTCACTGGACACCGGGCAATTTGCCTGACGAGATGGAACCCTGCGTGCGCGAAACAGGATCCTGGTCACCGCCGGAATTAGAATCCCCGAATGACAAAGATCAAATAAATACGTCGCTTACTTACGGATTTGTCTTCGATTTCTGCGGGATCGAGATTGATGACGATACCGGTGAGGTCAAAATTGACCGATATGTGACGCTTCATGATTCCGGAACTTTGCTGAATCCCCTCATTGCTGATGGACAGGTACACGGCGCGTTCGCTTGGGCTGTTGGTTGTGCTCTTTACGAAGAATTCGTCTATGGAGATGATGGCAGCTTCCTTACAGGGACATTTGCGGATTATCTGGTGCCGACCTCCTGGGAGGTGCCAGAACCCGAGATTATTCACATGGAGTCCCCTTCCATGGTGACGCCGTTGGGCGCAAAAGGCATTGGGGAAGGCAATTGCATGTCGACGCCCGTCTGCCTTGCAAATGCTGTTGCGGACGCACTTGACGTTGACGACCTCACATTGCCGCTAACGCCAGCAAAAATCAGCGCTCTCATTCATGGCGAAGAGAAACCGCCAACCAATGACACAATTGCAGCGGATACGAGCACTAAAGGCGAAGGCAACGTCCTGCAAGGCAGTGGAGAAACTGTCGTCCCAGGGGAACCTCAAGACGTGTGGGATACACTTCTTGACCCAGAGGCGCTGGCAGCGGTTATTCCTGGCTGCCACAAACTCGATCAAGTGGGTGACAATAGCTATGAAGCGGATGTTTCGCTCGGCGTTGGTCCGGTTCGCGGACGTTTCAAGGCAAACGTCGCCCTTTCAGATATGATTGAACCGGAAAAAGCTACACTTTCTGGTGGCCTCATTGGTCCGTTGGGCGCATCACGAGGTTCAGGCCATGTAACCTTGAGTGCAGCAGATGGCGGAACGAAAGTTGCTTATGATTACGCTATTGAACTGAGCGGTACTGTTGCGTCCGTGGGCGGACGTCTCCTAGAAGGCGCTGCCAAGGCGCTCGTTAATCAGTTCTTCCAAAGACTCGGTGCACAGGTAGGCGGCGAGCCAGTGACTGGAGATGAGCCGTGGTGGCGCGGACTTCTCCGCAGTTTAGGACTTGTTAAATGAAACCAAAAGCTTTCGATTATTTGAAGGTTTCTTCCGGAGAGGAAGCTGTCGCCGCATTGGCGCAGGGCGGGGAAGACGCGCGTATAATCGCTGGTGGTCTTTCATTAATGCCGATACTCAATTTCCGGTTGGCAGAACCGAGTATTCTAATCGACATCTCTAAAGCCGATTCGCTTAAGTATATTCGTGAGGTTGGCAAATTTGTCGAAATCGGTGCTGCGACCCGGCAGGCAGATTTGATGAGATGGGATGGGACGGAAAGCAAGTTACCGCTTCTTGCCGCCGCCTTCCCGTTTATCGGACATTATCAAACTCGCGCCAAGGGTACCGTGTGCGGTTCGTTGGCCCATGCCGACCCAAGCTCTGAACTGCCGCTTTGCCTTGCAGTCCTCGGTGGAGAAGTTGATCTTCAATCAACAGGTGGAAAACGAACCCTTTCAGCTGACGAATTTCAAACCGGCATGCTTTCTACCGCCAAACAAACGGGAGAAATGGTTGTCGCGGCCCGTTATCCCACTGCAAAGGCTGGCGAAGGCTACGCTTTTACGGAAATGGCACAACGCCGTGGCGATTTCGCAATAGTTGCCCTCGCGGCTGTTGCCAATGCAGATAAAATTAGACTGGGAATCGGCGGCGTCGCAGATTGCCCAACGGTTCGCGAATGGGATATTTTAGAGGGCAGTGCGCTCGACGACGCATTAAATGAATTTGCATGGGATTTAGGAGGGTATGACGATATTCACGCAACAGCGCGTTATCGCCGTGAACTGGTTCGACGCCTTGGTCGTCGGGTAGTTGAGGAGGCCAAGTCATGCCGCAACTAAATAAAGGGGCGCACCATCCAGTCACGCTGACCCTGAACGGTGACGAAGTAACCGGCCATGCTGAACCGAGAATGCTGCTGAGTGATTTCCTGACACATGAAATCGGTATTACAAGCTGTCATGTTGGCTGTGAACATGGCGTATGTGGTGCCTGTACGGTCCTGGTGGACGGCACCGTCATGCGGGCATGCCTCACACTGGCGGTTCAAGCGGATGGCACCGAAGTGGAGACTGCAGAAAACCTTGCAAGTGATGACGGCGAACTGTCCGGGCTTCAACAGGCCTTTAAAAAGCATCACGGCCTACAGTGCGGCTATTGCACGCCTGGAATTTTGATGTCTCTCACGGCGTATCTGAAGGAAAACCCCAAGCCTACCGAAGAAGAGCTGCGAGATATGCTATCCGGCCATTTGTGCCGCTGCACCGGATATGTCGGCATGGTGAAAGCCGTTCTCGATTACTGCGAAAATCAGGAAACCTGATCTTCTGGCAATCAGATCGAGCTAGTCGACACTCCTTAGAAGATTACCCTAGCTCAGCTTCCCAGCGGTCTAGTAATGCGGTGATGCGCTCAATTGACGGCACTTTGTCAAAGGCATTGGCATAGGAAGCCGATGCCCTGACGGGATCACCCGCAAAATACCGTTCATAGAGTTGCTGGCGGCCCGAAAAGCTCGTCAGCGCCGCGTCACATGCGAGCCTGAATAATCTTATCCGCTCATGGGAATCGATATTGGCCGCCTGGAAATATTTTTCGATCTCCGGCGACAATTCACTATCGAGCATCTTGAACGACGGCACCATAAACAGACCACCCGCACCAATCGTCTGAATGATTTCGCAGGCGCGGCGAAATTGCGGAGGGAACATAAATTTCACAGTCTGCAGCGCCTCCCGCCGCGGCACGACTGTGCCGCCGGGACCATTAAAACAATCGATCTCCGATGTCCGGATGCAGGCCTCAACCCATTCCGCCACATGGATCAGTTCCGCCAGCATATTCTGAATATGCATAAACTGATCAACGTTGGTAGACCGTGCAACGGTGACCGCCAAATCTCGCATGAATTCAGCCTTGGCGAGGTCTTTGGTGGCAAATTGGTGTGACGTATGGGTATGGGTATGGGTATTCCGCTGGGCATTGTTATAAATCTCGACATCGCGATAGATGAATGTCCGCTCCCACGGCACCAACACATTGTCGAACAGGATCATGCAATCGCTGTCATCAAAATGGTTGGACAGCGGATAATCCATCGGTGAACCGGCGTTTTGGTGTACGACCGATGGCCGCGCAATCAACCTTAGACCGGGCGTGTTCACCGGAATGACAAACCCGAAAGCGTGGCTTTTCGCTTCCTCGGCATCGGTCAATGGATATGACGGCGCTGGCATTACAACAATGTCGTCTGCAATCGCCGCCAACGTGGCCAGCATACGGACACCATTGATAATGAACCCCTTGTCGTTGTCTTCAACTATTCGGGCCGCAATATCTTTGACCTGTGCATCGGGGGCACGAGAACGATCAACCTGAGGGCTGACAAGCGCATGTGTGGTGACGACGTCATTCTCACGTGCATATTCATAATATGCGGAAACATTCTTTCCGAACTGGCTTTGCTCGGAGTCAAAGGCATCACTAGCCGCAGCATAGGATGACAGCATGACATTCATGAAATCCGGGCTGCGGCCAAACATGCCGCAGGTATAGTCGTTCCATGTTTTAAACATTTCCCGGCGGCGGGTGAGGTCTTCGGTAGACTTTGGTTGAATGAAAGACAGACCGACCCTGTCGCCCGTGGTCGGCGACTCGTAGGTCATCTTGTCAATCATTTCGGGCTTATTCTGCAAGTCGCACAGTTCAGCCATAGTCTTGGCGCCACCGGCGAAACGGATGTCTTTGGTGACATCTTCCACGCGTTCGCCGTCACACCAGATTTCGCGATCATCGCGAAGACCTTCGAGATACTCAGCCCCTGTCCTGATACCCATAGCCTACCTGTCTACTAATGTTCTTTTGCGGTCAGCTTATCCCGCCGACGGGTGCAGGGGCAAATCTCGTGGGTATTTTAGTTGTAGACCTAACGTTTAGGCATTTTTTTTCGGCAACTCGCCAGTAGCGAAAGCACCTCAAACGGTTCCTCTACGAGCATATAACAAGGTATCCCCTTGGGTTCGAGGTTCTCTTTTGCTGCCACATTGTGTTTATGTTCACCCATAAATGTTACATAGACCGGCTTGCTGGGATATTTTTTGGACAGGTCGACAATAAAGTCCATTTTGGGTACGCCGGTTTCCGTAGTTAGCATCATGATAACGACGACTGCATCGATATTGCGGTCAGCAAGAACAGCATCCAACGCGTCACCATAGGCTTTTTCGTACCCGACGAGACCAACACTGCCAAATATGTCGACCGGATTGCGCATGCGGATAAAGGGCGGCGCGAATTTCTGCAGCCGTTTACATGTCTTGTCCTCAAGGTCGGGCACTTCCAAATCGAGAGAACGGCAGATGTCCGTCAGGCATACGGTAAACGCTCCCGACGGCGACAAAAACGAAACGCGATTTCCGCGTGGCAGGCTTTGCGCATCCAGTGCTTTCGCGACCTGAAATAAATGCGAATACTTCCGGAGCCGTGTTACGCCCGCCTGTTCTATGGCGCCGTCAACGACCCTTCCATCGGCAGCAAGCGATCCGGTATGAGCGACGGCCGCGGCAGCACCAGCATCAGAAGCCCCGCCCTTCAGCAGAAAAACTGGCGTGTCTTGGGAAACGCGTCGCGCAACCCGCAAGAACCGTTTCGGATTTTTAATGCTCTCTAAGTACAAAAAAATCGACTTGGTTTCTTTATCGGCACCGTAAAATTCCAGCAAATCACACTCGTCGAGATCAGCCTTATTGCCGAGCCCGCAAGACCTGGCGATCCCGAAGTTTTCTGCCGACATGATATGGCGCAGCGAAATACCGCAGAAGTTTCCGGTCTGCGTAATGTAGGAAACCGAACCGCGAGGAATTTCGCCTAACGGGAAGAAGCTCGAGGTGTAAGACGATGGTACGGAAACATGGCCTGTGGTGTTGGGGCCCAGAACACGCACGCCGGATTCTCGAATAGCGGCGATCAGTTCCTCCTGTAGGGCTTCGCCGACCTGATCCACTTCGGAAAAACCGCTGGCAGCAAGCACGATTGCTTTTATGCCCTTGGCGCCAAGTTGTCGTACCGTTTCCGGCGTATGGGTTGCCGGCAGCGTGACAACCGCCTGATCGATATTGTCGGGAAGTTCTTCGATAGATTTATATACTTTGAACCCTTCAATTTTTCCGCCACGGGGATTAACGAGATAAACTTTGCCTTTGTACCCGGCATCTCGCATGTTCTTGACGACGACGTTGCCTGGCTTTCCTGGAGTCGAAGAAGCACCGATGACACATACACTCTTCGGTTCAAAAAACTTCTCCATCACATCTGCCATATCAGGAAGAAGTCCCGTCGGCCTCGTCGTCGGAAAGTACGATCAAAGCATCAACCGCTACGGCCTTTGAACCGCGAATGATCAAGGGGTTGATATCAATTTCCTCGATTTCGGGGTGATCAAGAGCGACCTGCCCGACAGCCATCAGCGAATGGCATAAAATATCGAGATCGGCGGCAGGCATGCCACGAACCGCATCGAGGATTTTGTGGCCGCGAATAGACCGCAGCATTTCGCGCGCATCCTTTTTGCGCAGTGGTGCCACTCTGAACGTTACGTCCTGCAGAATTTCAGTAAAGATGCCGCCAAGACCGAACATCACTGCGGGCCCAAATGACGGATCGCGATGCATGCCAATCATAATTTCTCGAGATCCCGAGACCATTTCCTGAACCAGAAACGCGCCCTCGTAATTCTTGCCCGCACGTTTAGTCAGCGTTTTAAACGCCGCAATCAAGGCAGACTGCGACGCGAGATTAACGGCAATAAGCCCCTTCTCGGTTTTATGTGCTTCGTCGGCAGAGCACGCCTTAAGAACCACCGGGTATTTAACCTTTTTTACGGCCGCTTTTGCCTCTGATTGGGAGGAAACCAACACTTCCCGGCTAACCGGCACACCGTAAGCAGACAGTACGCGCTTGCTGTCATATTCAGACAATGTCTTTTGCCCATTTGAACGGGCAGCCTTGATTATGCGCTCTGTCCGACTTGCCATGCGATCAGCTCCGACCGGTTGTTAGGACCAGTTTTCCGGGGCTCTTTGTTGCCTTGAATTGAGATAGCGCAGTTTGAAAATCATTCAGATCATACGTCCCCTCGATGCGAGGCGCGATTTTACCTTCGGCGAGCAGTTTTAGTACATCTTCAGCTGCTGCCTTAATAACGCTCGGCTTAAACCGAAAGTGAAGGTCCAACGCCATACCGACCAGTGTTACGTTTTTGACATTAAAGTAATTTGCTCGCGCTGTTGGAATACCGGCAATAAAGCCTATGCACACAATACGGCCAGCAAATGCAAGTGTACGAAGCGCCGCCGTAAAGATATCGCCTCCCAACGGGTCAAGTACGATATCAACACCTTCCTTACCCGCTGCGGCAAAGACCTGCTGACGAAGGTTTTCATTGATATCATCGACAGAAAGATCGATTACCGCGTCAGCCCCGTTCTCTAAAACAATCTTGCCGCGTTCTTCTGACGAACTGCCGCCTACAACAAATGCACCATGCGCCTTGGCAATTTGTACGGCGGCAAGACCGACGCCTCCGCTGGCACCTAAAATCAGGACTTTATCTCCTGGCTGATATCCGCCGCGTTCCATCAATGCGACCCAGCTCGTCATGTAAACCGTTGCCATTCCGGCGGCGGTCACATAATCCACATCATCAGGCAGATGAAAACACCGGACAGTCTGCGCAACACAGGTCTCTGCATAGGCGCCCCATGGCACGATGGCCATTACCCGGTCACCCACCTTAAAGCCTGTAACATCGTCACCGACGCCAGAAATTACACCGGCAACATCACGACCTGGCGTAAAGGGCCGCTCCGGCTTGGTCTGATAGAGACCTTGCATCATCAGCGTGTCGGGAAAATTAATGCCGATGGCATGAATATCGATCAGCACTTCTCCAGCGCCTGGTGTTGGTGGATCAATCTCACCAAGTTTATGGCTATCAACCGGTCCAAATTCTTCGACTAAAACCGCACGCATTGACCTGTCCTTAATATTGAAAAGCGGGCGGACCCTATCATCCGTGCGAACTGCAATAAAGGGCGCTTTTACGGTGCCATCAACCGCGCCCAGGCAACAAACTGCGCACGCTGTGGCAATTCACCCGTACCGGTATTTATGATGTCGCCATGGTTGTCCTTGTGATCGGTATCCAGTCCACGGGCGAACCACACCCACTCTGAATTTTCGGCGTTTGCACCTTCCTGGCATCGGTGAAAATTCTCCAAATCGTCGGTCTGAATTAGCGAGGCCGCGGAATGCGTCACGTTGAGGCCACGAATAATATCCTGGTTCATTTCATCCGGTACGCCCTCGAACAATACCGGCCATACCATAATTTCCGTTCGATCAACCGAGATCGGATAAATTACCCGTACATGCTGATTTAGCGCCTGAAGAGACATATTTGGGTAGAAAGCGGTGTTGTGCCGGCGGGGCGCGAGAACCTCGGCCAATCTTTCAGGTGTATGCTTACCCTCCAGACTTTCAACATAACTTTGATAGATCGGATCATCGCGTTTTTTATCTGCCACTGGCTGATGCCCCGTATAGCTGTGGCCATTTTCTGCGGCGCCCCAGGCCTCGCGCTGCTCCCAGCGTTTAGCTGCGGCGCCTGCATCGCTGATAGACGAGCCGGAATCATCGCCTTTGCGCCTGGAGAATTGTTTCCCTTGCCGATTGAGTGTCGATTCATGGCTAAACGGCACATGATACATATCGACGGTGTTCTCTAATTGAAATTTCCAGTTGCCCCGAAAAACGTATCGGTGGATACCGGCGGTAAGACGCACCTTGCCCGATGGTGAACGATCTGCAATGTCATCGATGCTCTGGCGAACAGGTCCCAACCATGTGTCAAGAGACTCCGCATCTTCGTCCAGACAGGCAAAAACAAATCCACGATAATTATCGACCTTGGGTAGTTGCCGCATGCCAAGCCCGGGATCACTCATATCAAGTGACTCGCCATAACCACGTGGCATGGAAACGGCCTCGAGATCGCCATTCGTTTTGAAAGTCCAGCCATGATACGGGCATTGGAAGGGTTGAGCATTGCCACGGGGCTCAACGCAAACCTTAGCCCCACGATGGCCGCAACTATTATGAATAACGTAAACCTCGCCGTCCGTGTGACGGCACATAATAACCGGACGCTTACCCATGGTCCGGGTCACATAATCGCCGAATTCCGGAACTTCGCTATCATGGCCGATATAAACCCAGGCACGCCCAAATATGCGATCCATTTCAAGGTCGAAGATCGCAGGGTCGGTATAGACGGATCGGTGGACCCGGTCCGCATGGACCAGATCTCCGACATCTATTTGCTGCAAAATGCTATCCATCGTTCCTAAATCGTAAACTGGGCATCTTCAGGAAACTCGTTAGCAATAAACAGGTCAGCAGGCAATTCCGTCCCTATGCCTTGTTCCCGGGCTATCTCTATTACCCGCTTACAGACCGCGGCAAACTGAATGCCCATTCCAACATTGTTGCTATGCACCGTAATTTGCGAATTTCCCATACGGCCAGGGAATTTTCCTGTGCAAAGGGCGGACAGCTCGGTGATGTAGTCCCACGACACCATCTCCTTTCGAATGGGTTTCATAATCTCGGGCTGCAAATCCTGCTTCACTTGAGAAATCGAATTGACGACGATGATATCCGCTTTTTGCATCACTTCATCGTCGAGCTCCCGGCGGGCATCCCAATACGGCGCACCGATCATACCCGTGATATGCATGCCTTCCTCAAGCCATTCGCCTTTAATGAACGGGTCAGTCGCGGTCGTTGCGGTAAACACAACATCCGAACCACGGACAGCTTCCTCCGATGTATCGACCGCAACGGCCTCCACATTAAATTTCTGGCCAACCCATTGGGCAAATTTTTCGCGTCGTTCCGGCCTGATGGAATGAACCTTAACAGTCTTGATGGTAGGACGAATCGCAAGCAATGCCATTATCTGCCCTACCGCTTGCTGGCCGGTACCGATCAGTCCGGCAACCTCAACATCGGGCCGAACCAGGTATTTAGCCGCAACACCCGACGTCGCTCCGACACGCAATGGAGATATCGGTTCATCCTGCACGATGCCAAGCAGCTTCCGGCTTTGCATCTCCCAAACCAGAACAAGCCCGGTCATACCGCCGACGAACTGTTTGCGTTTTTCACCACCGATAAAGGGAAATGTAACGTGTCGCACGCCGAGGCGAACCGCAGCAACATCCTGACACGGTACTGCACCGGGAATAACATTCATAAAGAACCAGCGCCGCTGTTCATCATCCGGAAGGGGGATATGAATCCGCCGCCGATTGATTACCTGTGCATTGTCATGGCCAAGATCCTCATAGGCCTCTTCGACGAGGTCTATGGCTTCTTCCATAGGCAATAGGCCCCGAACGTCGTCGTTCTTGAGTACAAGAACGGTATCTTCTTTTGCGGTCATCGCCGTCGGCCTCCCTGACCCGCCAGACCTCTGCTTCGCCCAGTTTCTATGAAACTGGTCTATTTCGCTAGTCCAGCCTTGTCCGGACAGGCTATTCTAGCAACACAATCATGTCAGATGTTCAAAACACAACCAATTCAGAAACCAAAGATGTCCCTCTAAGGACACAGCTTGCGGTATATGGCATCGGCACATTCAGTACGACCACCCATTTTATGATGATGGTGATTGTCCCTATTTGGGCGCGCGTAAATATGGGCATTCCCGAAGGCTTCACCCTCGGGTTCGTCTTGGGGTGTCGTCCGCTTTTGTCGCTTTTTCTTTCGATCCACGCCGGTGCGATGATGGATTCGCTCGGGACAAAAAGGGTGATGATCTTTGTCGCCCTATTGAGTCTTCTTACGCCCTTTATGTATCCGTTATTACCCTTTGTTTTCGCACTCATAATCATTCAGCTTTTATCCGGCTCGTGCGATTCTATTGGTTGGATGGGCGCGCAAACTTTGGTCGGCCAGGTCATGCATGGACGAACCAAATACGCGGGACGACTAGGGGCAATTATTCGAACAGGCCACATTATTGGACCTCCCGCAGTAGGGGCGGTATGGGATCTGGTAGGCCCCAATGCAGCTTTCAGTCTTGTTGGCTTGAGCGGGCTGGGGTTTGTTATTTCTGTTCTTATGTTACCCAAAATTCCGGCGCCCAAGACCGGGAGTCGGGAAACTATCGAAACGCCCCGCGCTCCGATAAGGTGGCGCACTCTGTTACCCAATCCCAACGATTATATAGCCTCTTTGAAACTTCTCGCCTCGCCAACAATTGCGATCATCGTGATGCTTGGCATGATGGTTCATATTGGGAACAACATCCAAAGCACCTTCTACATCGTTTGGTTAGAGAAATATGTCGGAATACCTGCAACACTAATTGGTTTCTTGATCTCCTTTTCATCTGCAATGGCTGCCGTTGGGTCATTGCTCGCGGCCCCTTTGCGGCGGCGCTATAATGCGTTCTGGGTTTTATGGACGACAATAACGACCGCCTTAATACTGATTTCTATCACCCCACTCTTAGGCAAATCCATAATAGTCGATAGCGTCAGGGGATCAGTTGGTTGGCTGATCGAAATTTCGCCGTTGATTGCTGCCTATTTTGCATTTTGCTTTATTGCCGGACTCAGATCTGTCTTCAACGGTGTCCATCAGCCACTGGTTATTACGTTGATGCTCAGTACAGTGGGTCCCAATGAAAAAGGGAAAGCAATCGGTCTCCGTGGCACTGCAAATCGAATTACGTCTATGATAGGCCCATTTTTGCTTGGAATTTTGGCTGGCATGGTTGGGTTGGAATATGGGTTTTACATTATCGGGATACTTTCTTGCTCATTCATGCTTTGGTTGGCTTGGTTGATGCTCAAACATCCCGAAATTCACGAAATACAATACACAGCAAGAGAAAGACAATGAGGCTTCAAGACAGAATTGCAATTGTTACAGGTGCGGCTGGTGGAATCGGCGAAGGTGTCGCAAAGGCATATGCGTCAGAGGGCGCAACTGTCCTGGCTGCTGATCTCAACGCGGCGGGCGCTGCGGAAACGGCGGACGCGATTAAGAATGACGGTGGCAACGCATCGAGTTGCGAAGTCGACGTGACCAACCCCGACGCCGTTGGGGAAATGGTCGAAAAATTTTCAGCTGATAACGGCCGACTTGATATTATTGCGAATGTTGCAGGCACAGGGCAACGTCACAGCTTTCTCGAAGCAACCACCGAAGAGTTTGACCGCGTTATGCGGGTCAACTTGATGGGGACGTTCATATGCGCCCAGGCCGCCGCCCGGGAAATGGTCAAACAAAATTATGGCCGCATTGTCAATATCGCGTCCATTGCCGGCACCCGCGCCGGTTCCGGTCGTACGGCCTACGGAACCTCTAAATCCGCCGTCATCGGCTTAACGAGGCAGGCTGCACTCGAACTTGCGCAACACGGAATTACGGTGAATGCCGTTGCGCCGGGCCCAGTCGACACCCCATTGACCCGGGTAACTCACAACGATGTCACGCGCGAAGGCTATAAACAGCTCATCCCAGTAGGACGATATGGCACAGTCGACGAAATGGCGGATGCGGCGGTATTTTTGGCGGGAGAACAAGCTGCTTACGTTAATGGTCATATACTTTATGTCGATGGCGGTTACATTGCCGCGGGCATCTCAACTGACTTTGGCGGCGCGGTAGATCCAACCGCTAAGAAATAAGACGCCATGCGAATCGATATCTACATTCACGTTTTTCCATTTAATTGCTTTGATCAGATGTCCAGATCCGCATCGAGGCTGGAAAATATCAGCGAGCATACCTTGTACACTGGAAATGCCGAACGGTTGATGAAGTTGTAACCCGGTATCAAATTCGATGACGATTGACCTAACAGTAAAAGAAGGAGAAACCGGTTTCGGTTCGCCTATTCGCCGAA
The DNA here is from genome assembly GCA_002720855.1 of Rhodospirillaceae bacterium. Lineage (GTDB taxonomy): Bacteria > Pseudomonadota > Alphaproteobacteria > MPNO01 > UBA2964 > UBA2964. The sequence continues at coordinate 87,310 of PBIN01000004.1, forward strand.
TTGAAGATGAGCGGATGCTTACCGGCAAAGGGCGTTATGTAGACGATATGTCGATGCCCGACATCGCATACGCTCATGTTGTCCGCTCGCCTCACGCGCACGCACGGATTTTGAACATCGATGCAACAGCTGTATCGGCGGCTCCAGGTGTCATCTTGGTGCTGACCGGGCAAGATGTCATTGACGAAAAGATCGGCGATCTGACCTGCCACTCATTTCCAAAATTGCCGCCGGACAGCCCGTCGTTTTGTCCGACCCAACCTGTTCTTGCGCGCGACAAAGTTCGCTACGTCGGAGAAGGTGTCGCTCTTGTCGTTGCTGAATCGTTGGCTCAGGCTGAGGATGCCGCCGAGTTGCTGGAAATTGACTTTGATTTGTTGCCAGCCGTCACCACCGCCAACGCGCATGCGAAGGACGCGCCGCAGGTTTGGGATGATGCCGAAGGCAACACCAGCTTCGAAATTTCCTCGGGCAACGCTGATGAGGTCGATGCCCAGTTCGAAGCAGCTTTTCATGTGAGCAAGATCAAGGTGCAATATCCCCGCGCGACAGCCTGCACGATGGAGCCACGCGCAACGCTGGGTTACCAAAACCAGTTAGACGGTCGATTCACCTTATGCAGCAGCACGCAGGAACCGCACGAGGTCAAGCATGTCGTCTCGCACATCCTCGGCATGTCTCAACATGATCTCCGTGTCGTAGCAACGGATGTAGGCGGAGCCTTCGGCATGAAGGGACAGGTTTATCCTGAGGATGTGCTGGTCGTATGGGCCTCCCGAAAGCTGGACCGGCCGGTAAAGTGGACCGCAGATCGCAGCGAAGCTTTGGCGACAGACATGCATGGCCGGAGTCCGAAAGCTGAAGCAGCCATTGCGTTTGATAAGGACGGTAAAATTTTGGCTTTGAGAACTGAGGTCATCGTCGAGGTTGGCGCCTATCTCAGTATCTGGGCCGCGGTTCCACCGCGCAATGCAACGATTAGCTTTCCGGGCGCTTATCACATTCCCCAGATACATGCGTCGGTCAAAGCGACTTTTACCAATTCAACCCTTCTAGGCCCCTATCGTGGTTCAGGCAAACCGGAAGCGTCTTACACGCTCGAACGGCTCATGGGAAATGCCGCTCGTGAAATGGGGATCGATCCCATTGAGCTTCGTCGCCGAAATCTTATCGAACAACAAGCGATGCCATATCAGACTCCCGGTGGATACGTTTATGATACCGGCGATTTTGAAACCGTCCTCGATAAAGCCATCGACCTGGCCGACTGGCACGGGTTTGAGTCCCGAAAAACCAATGCTGAAAAACAGGGACGGCTACGTGGCATTGGATTGGCGCTGCATTGCCAACGCGCCGGCACATTTTCCGAACGAATGGAAATCCGCGTAGATCAGGACGGGCTTGTCGCGGCCCACGTTGGTACGCTCTCGACCGGCCAGGGCCATGAAACAATGTTCGCTCAAATGGTGTCGGGCTGGCTTAGCGTCCCCATTGAAGATGTCCGCGTGTTCCAGGGTGACACCGATAAGGTTCTTTTCGGACGTGGCACCTTTGCGCAACGCAGCATGGCGACAGGCGGGTCGGCTTTAAAGCGCGCCGCCGACGAGGTCATAGAGAAAGGCCGACGAATAAGTGCCTGGATGATGGAGGCATCGGAAACTGACGTCGACTTTGAAGATGGCGAATTTAAAGTCGCTGGCACTGATCGATCTGTGAGTTTCCGCGAAGTTGTTAAAACCTCATATCTCGGCGCGGGCCTGCCACAGGAGTTTGGAATAGGACTCGATGGCGTGGGCAATCACGACGGCACCTATACCTTCCCCAACGGATGCATGATTTGTGAAGCAGAGGTTGACCCTGCTACGGGTCAAATCTCCGTTGATCGGCTTTACGCCATTGATGATGTCGGAGCGATGGTCAATCCGCTTACCCTTGAGGGGCAGTTGCATGGATCAATCGCCCAGGGTCTGGGCGAAGCTTTAATGGAGCAAATTCTCTACGACCCCGAAAGCGGGCAGCTTCTTACAGGTTCCTTTATGGATTACGGAGTGCCACGCGCCGAAATGATGCCGGATATTATTTCCGGCGTCTCGCTTGTTCCATCGACGAATAATCTTCTCGGAGTCAAAGGAGGAAGCGAGGCGGGCAATTGCGGTATGCCATCCGCTATCATTCACGCCGTATTGGACGCCTTATCTCCCCTAGGGGTAACGGACGTGCCTATTCCAGCTACGCCGGAGCGTGTCTGGCAAGCTATACAAAACGCCTGATAAACACTGGATTAAACGCTTACTCCACCTTCCAAACCGTCGACGAAATTGGCTGCGCCTTCCATTGCTGCGTGCTCGTAGACGAGCACTTGGCGACAGAAAGATAATAAGAATTTCGATCGGCAACGGCTTTTTTGGTGATGTCTTCCTGTTCTTTCTGTTAACTCTTCAGTTTCTTGCGTTCTTTCGACGAACCAACCGATTTAGGCGCGGTCTTTTGGATGAGCTTGGTTAATTCGAGAAATCTCTTTTCCAATTTTTTCTTCTCATTCGACGAAAGTCTTCCTTTACCGGTTGGCGCGGCAAGGCAGGTTTTGCCATCGGAGTATTTGAAGAGGCCGGATTTCGAATCCCGGTTCCAACCGGCGTTCGAATAATTCTTGAACGTATCTCCAACCGCTTTGATAACACTTCCCTTGGCTCCCTTTACGTCTGGCGTGACACTGGTCGCAGTGGCAACCTTTGATCTGGCTGAATCAATCCAGAGTTTTCTCAACTTAAACTTCTTTCCATCCAAATAGCGTTGCACGAGTTTTCCATGGCTGACGCCAAATGCCTGACCGGAGTAAAGTGTAGATGTTTTTTTGCAGGTCGCCTCGCGCGCAAACTCATCTTTGCCAACATGCATGCATTTCTTGGTTTTTGCGTTTTGATAAGTAAATGCGCAACTTTCGACGCCTACTAATGAAAAGGTGGGCAGCTTCTTCATCAGCCCGAAATGAGCCTTCGGAAGGCCGGGAAAGCTTTGTTTTGGATCAAACACCTGTCCCTCAGTAATGCACATCACGGAGGTGGTCGCCTTGCCTTTTCCTTTTGAGGACTTGATTTTCTTGGCGCCAGCAGAAAAGTCTTTGAGCGATGCGAGTTTCCGTAGTGCAAAACCATTTGCCGCACCCGCACGCGCCGTTGCAATTTGCGTCAATCTGCCTGCAGCGTCACGAGTGAATTTTTGCTCCCTTATACCGGTACACTCCCGAAGTTCCAGCTGATAGCCATCGCCATAAGAACCATCCGCTTCAATGGTCGTAACACAACGACCCATTTGTCGAATTTCGCCATATGGTGTCAGCGCATAATCCTGGTAGGTGCTGTTATTGTTACATTTCCGCCCCACGACTTTCCGAAACTTATCGTCGCCTGAGGTCTCCAAACATCGTTTGTGACCTTTGTTAGAATTTGCGAGACGCACATAACCCTTGAAAATCGAGCCATCGGGCAACTCGTTGGTCACCACCCATTTTTGAAGGGCATTTGAACTGCATTTTTCAAGCGTGAAGAGGGAACCAAGGCCTCCGGGTTTGCCGCTTGCTTTTTTTGGTTTAAGCCCCCGAATTAGATTTTTTGCGTCAAACCGTATTTGCTGGAGCCCCTTTGGGTGCGCCGACAGACAGAGTTTGGTTCCGCGTTTTTTAATCTGCCCGCTGCTCGTTAACCGCCAGGACTGATTGTCTTTTTTCTTTCTTTGCTGTCCACCTTGTTGGAGCAATACCGCCAGACCCAGGCCATGTTGCCTTTCAGTACACTCATCAACTTTGACCAGGGCACCGGCCTTCAGTGCACTCGCTGTGAGACAGTCTCCAAGACTGCGAATTTGTCCATTCCAGCGGAATGAAAATCCTTGATTGAAATCACCATTGCAGGCCCAAAGAACCGCAGCAGGGATGGTCATTTGGTCCACCTGCAGCTTGGACCGAACCTCCATGCAAAGATTTCCGGATGACCGGATCATCGCGTGGGCCGGCAAAATACGGCCCTTCTGATCTACATTTGTCGGCTGTAAATCCCATTCTGCAGATTTATCTGTACAAGCTGCGAGCGTAATCGGTTTGACGCCAAATTTTCCTGGGCGGGTCGAGCGCGCGAGACACATTTTTGTGCCCTTGAGTTTCATCTTGGAACCGACCCATTCCCAATTCTTGTATTTGCCCTCGCATTTGGAAAGACCAAGCCTTGTCCCAGCTCTATTGGAAGAAGCGGTGACACACTCAAGCTCGTTGCGGAGCTCACCGCTGCTCCGTAAATCGAAGACCTGATAATCTCCACCGTCGCAATTATATTCGACGAGAAGCCCATCAGCGCCATCAATACAGGTCGAACCACCTGGCGTACGGTAGGAGACCGTATAGATGGATTTTTGCGGAAGCTCTGTCAGCGCCGCGAGATCGGCAACCGGTTCATGATCAAATTGTTGGGTTCGGGAGCTCGAATTACATTTGGCGAGCTTCAGACTATTGCGATCAAAACCGGCGCAAAGGCCGTTGGCAATAGAGAGTTGTTTCTCATGCATTCTCCACTTTTGCAAAGGCGTATCGGTGCAGGTTTCCAAGTGAACCTTATCGCCAATATCTGGTCCGGTTGCTGCAAGGCACGTCGCTTTTTTACTTGTACTGCTGCCGATGGAAACGAAGTCGCCGCTCGGACTGAAGCGGAAAAGCAAATTGTCTTTTGTCCCCTTGCAGGATCCAAAGGAAAGTTTGTCTTTACTCGCGACAAGGCATTTATTGGCGCTGGCCACCTTATATTTCGCACCCTTGAGTGGGATGGAGGTGCTGATCGCACCGGCATTGCCCCAATTGGGCGGTATGAACGGTTTGCCGCCAGATTTCCCTTTGCCGCCTGAAGATTTGCCGGAAGAGCCACCACCGAAAAAGCCTTTTTTAATTTCCTTGACCGCTTTTTCGCCGAGTTTCTTGGCAACATCGCCCATCGCTTTGCCAATTTCTTCAGGTTTCGTTGGCTTGAATTTGAGATCGAAATTGACCGGCTGATCGAAAGCCTCGAATTTACCTGATACGGCGGCGCCTGACTATTTAGGTTTCGTGGGTGCCGTCGCACAGCGGTGGGTTCTGGGTCCGTTTACAGCCGCAGAATGTCACCGGCCGATCCCGCTTCGCCACATATAAAACGGGTTCAATGCCGGTTCCCTTGTGTGAACCGTCGCAAAAAGGGGGGCTGGCGGTTCTGCCACAGGCACACCACCAATATTCCTGACCTTCCTCGACAAACCGTTGGTAGTATAGCGCCATACCGGTTTATCCTTTTACCTCTGTACACCTCATATATTTTTAGAACGAGACCCGGCGGTTCACAAGTGCCGCGCCTCCGGTTACCCTGACATCGGGTACAGGGAGGAAAGACATGGCAAGATCTTTCGACACACGACCTTTATGTCCGGCACTTGGTGCCGAGATCATCGGTCTCGACATAACCGCGCCGCTTGATGATGAAACAATGCAGGATCTATACGATGCCTGGCGCGACAATATTGTCCTGCTGTTCAACAAGAAAGATATGACGCAGGAGGAACAGCTTCGCTTTGCCGCGTGCTTCGGCAAGATCGGTGAGCGTCCAAAACCCAAAGACGCACGGCCTGAAGACTACAGCAAGCTGGATGCCGCCTTTATGCTGGTGACCAACATCCGCGAGAACGGCAAGCCCATCGGCACGCTGCCCGATGGTGAGATGATGTTCCATCACGACACAATCTACAAAGAGCGCCCGCATATCGGCACCTTGCTCTATGCCATCGAAGTCCCTTCCGTGGGCGGCAACACAAAATTCACCAACCTTTACAAGGCGTATGACGCACTTCCCGACGATGTCAAACAGAAGATTGATGGCCGCAAAGCGCTTCACCTTTATGACTATGACCGCATATCGGAACGCAACACGGCTGAGGGCGCGGGTGATTTGCTGGAACGCTATTCGCACCCGGTTGCCATTACCCACCCCCGGTCAGGCCGCAAGGCGCTTTACGTCAACCGCCTGATGACCGCAGAGATCGAAGGCCTGTCGCATGACGAGAGCGAAGAGATTCTAAACCTGATGTTCGACACCGCGGAACGCCCCGAGCATGTCTATGACCATAAATGGACGCCTGGAGATCTTCTGTTGTGGGACAATTTTTGCTCATCGCATGCCCGCACAGATTTTTCAGACGGCGAGGTCCGCCTTCTCCGCCGGTGTCAGGTGGAAGCCGAGAGCGCACCGGCTGCTTAAGGTCGATGGATGTCACCCGGTGGTGCATGACCGAACGCCAATACATTGCGGGTATACCCGTGGAAGAACTTTTTAACCCTAGTCGCATTGGGCAATATGTAGAGGATGGTGCCCGCTGCCGGACTCGAACCGGCACGCCCTTTCGGACAACGGATTTTAAGTCCGTTGCGTCTACCAATTCCGCCAAGCGGGCACTGACACGTTCGTCAAATCGAACTGGCGGCAGAAACTAGCGTGAATCGCACGGTCAGGGAAACCGAAACAAGCAACAAGCCGCCGAAAAAGGTTCCTGTTTATTCAATATGCTTTTTCTCCAAAGCCGCGGCAGTCGTCTTGGCACGGCCCAACATCCAAAGCCAAATCAAAAGGCATAAAACGCCTCCCGCGGCGACGCCCCATCGAATTCCGACGTAGTCAGCCGCCGTCCCCATCGCGAGCGCGCCAACGGCCGGACCACCTCTGGTCACCATACCGTATAGACTCATAACCCGACCGCGCATCGACCCTTCGACGGCGTGCTGCATCAACATCTGTGTCGCCGTGCCACCATAAATGTTCGTAATGCCGAGAATGAATATGCAAATGAGTGCAAACGGATACCAGTCGGTTGCCACAAATCCTAAAATACCCAACCCGGTAACCAGCAAGGCAATAATTGTCAGCCGGGTTAGCCGTTCAACATGGCCGCGCTGCGCCAGCAAAACTGCTGCAATCAGCCCGCCCGCACCCGACGCAGCCGTCAACTCACCGAGACCCTTTGGCCCCCTACCGAAAACGATATCGGCAAATTCCGGCAGAATTTCCAGCAACGCTTTTCCGCCCATCGCCATGGCGATCAAGAGAACCAGTGCCGGGCCAATACCTGGGTGACGTGCCGCGTAATTTATCCCTTGGACCAGTTGGTTCAGCATGCCACTGGAACCACGTGGTTCCTCTTCAATACGAACGGGACGAATGACCCACAATGCAGCAATGAAAAACACAAAGGTGACGGCATTAAATAAAAACGCGACGCCAACATTCCAATACTCAATGAGTAGCGCGCCGGTAACAGGACCGATGACCCTTGCAAGATTGAAGATGGCTGAATTGAGAGCAACAGCGGGCGGTATGAATCTGTGCTCGACGAGATTTGGGACCATAGAAAGGCGTGCCGCCGTGTTGAGCGCCCAGGCAATACCGAGAAAAAGCGTCCAGCCGATCAGCCACCAGACATCGCTCTCTTCCGAAAATGCGCCCGCGAGATACATCCAGCCAAGTGCAAAGGCCTGCACCATGCCCATTGCCTGACTAATGATCGATAAATAGCGTCTGTCGTAGCGATCAGCCAATACGCCGGCAAAGGGAGTCAAAAGGAGCGTCGGCACGAGATCGGCGAATACCACCATGCCGACCCAAAAACTTGACCCCGTTAATTCCCAGGCCAGCCAGGCGGCGGCAAGCCGGTGTGCCCACATTCCAAACAGGGAAATTGTGCTCCCCGCAGTGTAGATGCCGTAATTCCACTGACTTAGAACGCTGATGATCCCGGGGTCTGAAGTTTCTTTTTGGTCCGGTGATGGACTTTCTGACGTCATAAAAATTCAATTGCCTTGTTGACGGCTATCCTGGGCTGTCATTTCGAGGTTGGCGACCATGGTTTTTCGCCGGCGCAGCAACCAAAAAAACACGCCAAGACAAATTATGGCACCACAAGCCATCGCCGCCTGAAAACCAACGAATTCCGCTGCACTCCCCATCGCCAACGCCCCCAGCGCGGGACCTCCCCGGAACACCATACCGTATAGGCTCATGACACGACCACGCATTGCACCATCGACCGCATTCTGCATGAGCGTCTGTGTCCCGGTACCGCCTGAAACGGTTGCGACGCCGATGAGAAACGAACAGAACAATCCGAGAATGAAATTGTCGGTGGCCGTAAACCCGGCGATGCCAACCGTCCCGAGTATGAGCGCCCCAAAAATAATTCGGGTCGTGCCGATAACGGTGCCCCGCTGCGCCAGCCAAACGGAAACCATCGTGGCACCCAGAGCGGCAGCGGCCATCAATTGACCAAGACCTTCGGGACCCAAATGGTAGACCGTGTCTATCACGCCCGCCAAAAGCTCCAGCACAGGCTTCAACCCAAGCGCCAATGCAACAATCAAAACCAGAGCCGGGCCTATCCCCGGATGCTTTGCCGCATATCGCATGCCTTCAGTTGCCTGAATGAACATGTTGGCCGTACTGCGTGCACCCCGCTCATCCCGTATCATCTGCGCATGAACTAGGCAGAATAAAAAGATCGAGAAAGTGATGGCATTGATCAGAAACGTTACTCCGGCACCAAACGCAGCAATTAAATAACCTGCAGTCATGGGCCCGATGAAACGCGCAAGATTGTAAAGAGCCGAATCCATCGCGACCGCTGACGGCACGTGCTGGCGTTCCAAAAGGTTGGGCACCATCGACAGGCGCGCCGCAGTATTAAAAGCCCAAACGATACCGATAAACAGTGTAAGTCCGATGAGCCACCAAATATTCAAATGACCGGTAAATGCCAGTACAGCCAGGACAAGTGCCTGCAACATTCCTAAAAACTGTGTGATGAACATCATGCGGTGCCGGTTCACCCGATCGGCGACGACACCTGCGATCGGCGTAAAGATGATGGTCGGCAAAAGGTCAGCCGTAACGACAACACCGAGCCAAAATCCCGATTTGGTGAATTCCCAGGCCAGCCAGCTAACCGTTAACCTTTGACACCAGATGCCAATAAGTCCGATGCCACTGCCGGTAAAATACCAAGCAAAATTACGCTGGCGCAGGGCAGCGGAAATTGCGTCAAAATTTGTGTAACGAGCCATTTTTCGGACTAGATACTACCGAAATTGAGCCGGTTCATCATACTGAGATTTCTTGAACCGGTCATTCCAGCGCCGAGCGCATGGATCGCCAGCGTGGCACGATCCAAACCAACACGGGAATGCACAGAATGACGGCGCCAGAAATAAAAGCCAACTGCAGGCCGAACTGATCACCCGAATATCCCAAAAGAAGCGCTCCAAATGCAGGCGCGCCACGGTGAAGCATCCCGTAAAGGCTCAGCACCCGTCCTCGCATCGCGCCTTCGACGGCGTGCTGCATAAGTGTTTGAACGCCAGTACCCGTCAGGATAATGGAACTGCCCGCGATAAAGGAACCGATCAGGCCAAGCCATAGATGTTCGGTCGCACACATGACTATGACACCCAGCGGCCCAACGAGCAGTGCGGAAAGCGTAATGTTCGTTAGGCCTTCAATACGGCCGCGCATCCCAAGCCAAACTGCTGAAACTACCGCGCCACCCCCGCCAGCAGCGGCAAGCTGGGCAAATCCATTTACACCGGAATTGAAAACATCGTCGGCCAGACCGGGTAGCAGGTCTAAAATTGATTTTACACTAACGGCTAATACTGTCAGCACGACAAGCATGGGACCAATGCCGGGGTGCTTAGCGGCATAGCGGATGCCTTCAATGGTTTGGGAGAACATACTTCTCTCCCGGCCGCTGGATTCGTGACGGACAAGGCGGATGTTCATCAAGCAAACCAGAAAAATGAAATACATTACGCTGTTAAATAAAAATGGGCCGACATTTCCCGTTACCGCAATCAGACCGGCAGCTATCAACGGGCCAACAACCCGTGCTGTGTTATAAATCGCGGCATCACTTGCCACTGCAGAGGGCACAAATTGTGCTTCCAGAAGGTTGGGAACCATCGATAAGCGCGCTGCCGTCGCGAAGGCCATCGCTGTACCCAGCAACAATGTCAGAAAAAGTAAGGAATAAATATCGATCCAGTCGGTGAAAACGAGAACAGTCAATACTACCGCCTGCAAAAAGGCGACCGTCTGGCTATAGAGAGATAGCTTACGGCGGTCCATGCGATCGGCAATTACCCCGGCAATCGGTGTAAGAAGGACAGTGGGTATCAAGTCGGCAAAGGCTATCAACCCTACCCAGGTCGCTGAGTGCGTGAATTCCCAAGCCATCCAGCCGACCGCTGTACGCTGTGCCCACATGCCGACAAGCGAAATGCCTGCCCCGCTCATATAAATTGCAAAATTGCGCTGCGTCCACGCGCCTGCAAAGTGAGAAAATGCCAAGGTGTCAACCGCCTTTAGACTGCGCGATCAGAAACATGGAGATCGCCGCGAGCAGGAGACCGATATTGAGCGGCCAGAATCCTTTGCGGCGATTGGCGTCATCAATATTCTGGTTCCGCAGGACGGTGATGCCACGCCAAATGAAGACGCAGCCGACGCCGAATACGGCCCCAAGTATCGTCGCGTCCCAATCCATTTATTCTGGCTCGGCCGAGGCTTGCGCCGTTTCCGGGTCTTCTTCCACAGGGTTTCCACCGAGATCGCGCATGGCCTGCATAGTCTCTGCATGCGCCTGATCGAGTTGTTCGGCATCTCTGCCGCGCAAAACAACTGACACCATAAAGCGTCTGTCGTCCCGCATTTGAGGATAACTGCCGATATCGATATCCGGATATCTGTCCTGAAGCGCTGTAAGCGCATCGGCGATTGTTCCTTCCCCAAGATCCATAGCCAATCCACGCGCCAAAACTTTTGAGCCACCATCGAGGTGCTTTTTCGCCTCATCGAACATCGTCTGCATGATCCGGGGCACTCCGGCCATAACAAATACGTTTTCAATCTTGTAACCGGGCGCAGCGCTGATTTCATTTTTGAGAAGAACGGCCCCCTCGGGAAAGGTTGCCATGCGAAGCCGTGCATCATTCATAACTTCACCCCGTGCTTCCACGCGCTCGGTCATCAGGGCTACTGTTTCTGCATCCTGATACATGCCAACACCAAACGCTGCTGCGACGCATTCCGATGTAATGTCATCATGTGTGGGGCCGATGCCGCCCGTCGTAAATACGTAGTCGTATTCGGCACGCGCCTTATTGATAAGGTCGATGATCGTATCGGGAACATCGGGAATAACGTGCGCCGCACCAAGTTGAATACCCTGCTCGTTCAGGCCCTTCGCGATGTAGGCTAGGTTCTTGTCCTGTGTCCGGCCTGAGAGCAACTCATTGCCGATCAGTATAAGACAGGCTTGTACAATTTTTGACTCAGCCATCTTTTCTGGTCCCGTTTGTGATGCGCCTTGTATAGCGCGCTGAAACGGAACTTGCACCCCTGAGACGCGGTGCTCTCAGGTTTCAGAATGATTGATTTTTCCCTAGTGTAGAATTCAGAAAACACAGGGGAATTGATATGGAAAGTAAAGGACAACGGCTCCGCAAACTCATCGAAGCTCCCGAAATCCTTATATGTCCGGGCGTGTATGACGGGTTCAGCGTGCGAATGGCAGCGAAGTACGGGTATGGCACTGCCGTTATCTCTGGTGCCGGCGTGTCGGAATGCCATTTGGGTTGGGCCGACAAAGGCATTATGGGATATGAGGAGAATGTCCGCGTATGCCGTGCACTCGCCGATTGTTCGGAAGATCTTCTGCTTCAGGCCGATGCCGATACGGGTTATGGCAATGCGGTCAATGTTCATTTTGTCGTTCGAGGCTTCGAGGCCGCCGGCATGGCGGCGGTGATGATCGAGGATCAGGTTTGGCCAAAGAGATGCGGTCACCTGCAGGGCAAATCGGTAATCCCCGCCGATGAAATGGTCGACAAAGTCAAGGCCGCGGTCGACGGACGCCGCGATGATAAATTTGTCATCAAAGCACGTACTGATGCCGCCGGACCGCTCGGAATTAACGCGGCGATTGATCGCATGAATATGTATGCAGAAGCCGGTGCCGATGTGCTATTTGCCGATGCGCTGCTTTCCGAAGAAGACATCGCCAATGCAGCAGCGAGTGTGCCAAAACCGCTAACCGTGAATATGGGGCTTGGTCTTCTGTTCCGTGGCACAACGCCGTTGATCCATCCCAAGCGACTGCAGGAGATGGGTGTCGCTATGGTCAGCTACCCAAGGCTGATGTCGACCGGTGCTGTTCGGGGCATGGCAAATGCGATGGATGCGCTTGGCGAGATGATCGAGGGCGACGAACCGATTGAACGACCTGACCTGCTCGTGCCGTTTAAGGACCTCAACAGCCTCGTTGGAATTGATTATCTTGATGAGCTGGAAGACCGATACGCGGCCAAGGATTAAGCGGCGGATTAGACGTCTTTTCCAAGGTTGTCACCCGACGCTATAGTCACAAAACAGTAGAAATTTAGGGCATAAAATTGTGACCGAGACACCCGATCAACCTGAAAACGTGGCTGAACCTGGTGCCGAAGATGGCGCAGCACCTGCCGAAGAAATGCAAGTCGAGTATTCTGTGTCAGCGGGTCTCGCACAGCGGCTGGCCCGGCACACCATTTCGCTCGCGGTAACGTCGTATCAATCGGGCCTGCTCTATTGCATTGGTCTCAATGCGCAGGGCGGGATAAACGTTCATCAGACGGCGATGCCCAAACCGATGGGGTTATGTCTGGACGGGGAGACCGGTCTTGCCATGACCGCCGGATATCAAATCATGAGATTTGAGAACGTACTGCAACCGGATCAGCGCATTAATGAGACATTTGACGCATGCTTTGTTCCTCGACGGTTTCATGTGACAGGCCAGCTGGATGCGCATGATGTCGGTATTGATGAAGATGGCCGCGTAATATTCGTGAACACGCGTTACAATTGCCTGGCGACGACGTCCGCTCGCCACAGTTTTGAACCGATCTGGCGGCCGTCCTTTATCTCCGCATTGGTCAATGAGGATCGTTGCCATCTCAACGGCCTCGCTATGGAGAATGGCAAGCCACGATACGCAACGGCGGTTTCACGATCCGATACCATCGATGGGTGGCGTGACCGGCGGTCAGACGGTGGTGTGGTCATTGATATCGAAACCAATGAGATCGTTTGCGAGGGACTGTCGATGCCCCATTCGCCGCGACTTTACCGCGACGACTTGTGGGTTCTAAATTCGGGCACGGGCGAGCTCGGAAAGATATCCGGGCTTGAGACCGGTAAAGGTACATTTGAGCCCCGAGCCTTTTGCCCGGGTTTCCTGCGTGGCCTGACGTTCCATGGTAACTTTGCTTTCGTAGGGCTGTCGAAACCCCGCTACAAGCGTTTCGAAGGCCTTGCGCTCGACCAACGGCTACAAGATGCAGATTCGGAACCCTGGTGCGGCATCCAAATCATCGACCTCGCTTCAGGGACCTGCGTAGACTGGTTCCGTATCGATGGTGCAGTCGGCGAACTTTATGATGTTGAAGTTATTCCCAACGGCGTCTGGCCGATGGCCGTACCACCCTGGTCAAATGAAGCGGCAGAGCTGATCACGCTCGCACCTGAGCACTCAAATACCAACCAATAAAGAAATGGTAGAGAATTCTATCGCGCAACTGTAGCGGCGACCGCCTGTCTGATCGATGCCGGCGCGGGTTTTGGGGCTGCCGGCTTGGCAGCAACCACTTCGGCTTCAAGGTTAAAGGCAATCGAAATACGTTCACCTTTGCCAATGAACGGGTTGACGAAATGGTTAAGCCAGCCCGGCCACAGCAAGAGCAGACCTGACTCCGGACAAATCCGTTCCTTGCCACCATGAAGGTTACCCGGACGCGGGTCTTGGAACTCGATCCAGCCATTAAAATCTGGCTCAGGTTCAGGTTCTCCTATGCATACATAGTAGCATCCGGACCAAACGGCTCCTGGATGATTGTGGATTTTATTGTAGCCGCCGTCGCGAATTACATTCGCCCAACAACCGCCAAATAGTTTGACGTCTATTTCGCCTTCAATTCCCGGCGGCAACATACTGGCCGTCATATCGCGGCCAGCCTCCATAATAGCTGTTTCCAACACGCGAACTTCCGGCTCTGCCCATTCGAGAAGATCAGCACTGGAATGCCACCCTCCTACATTACTCGCGGTGAGCCCGTCGCTTATACGCTCGCGTTCGAGGACGATGTCTCGAAGACGATCATTCAGCTGTTGAACGTCTGGCAGCGTCCGCTGCATCATCACGGTCGGAAAAACCTGTCGTAAATCGCCTTGGTTCATAGAACCCCGCTGCCCCATTCACGCCATAACCGCGGCGCCGTTATGCAATCGTGATCATAACTCACAGTCACGTGATTGCGGGGACTATACAGGGAATACCTTAGAAATCACAAGGATATCGAAACTTCATAAAAGTCACTGCTGCAATTTAAAAACCGTTATTGTCGCGCCAATAGCTTGCTGATGTGGCATAATCATGCGATTGAGCAACAAAATGGTAAGCTTCAGCACGCTAATTTCTTCTTTTTCGTGTTGAATTGCGGAATTACCAAGAGGTAGACGGGTCGAGACGTGGAAGGATCATTGATTACCATTCATACCGACGAAGATTTCGAGGCGATGAGGCGTGCAGGAAAGCTCGCTGCCGAAGTCCTCGATTTCATAGCACCCCACGTCGTGCCCGGAGTAACAACCGGCGCTCTCGATCAGCTCTGCCATGATTACATTATCGAGCATAACGCCATCCCATCGCCGTTAAACTATCGCGGTTTTCCAAAGTCCATCTGCACTTCAATCAACCATGTTGTCTGTCATGGCATCCCCGGTGAGAAGATTTTGCGCAATGGCGATATTGTGAATATCGATATTACTGTGACATTGGATGGCTGGCATGGCGATACCAGCCGGATGTTTCCGGTTGGCAATGTGGGCGTAAAGGCCAGACGTCTAATGGATGTCACTTATGAAGCATTGATGCGGGGTATTGAGGTTGTCCGTCCCGGAGCCACAGTTGGCGATATCGGTCACGCGATTCAGAGCTTTGTCGAAAAAAAGCGCTTCTCGGTGGTCCGCGACTTCTGCGGTCATGGGCTAGGCCGCGTATTTCATGCGCCACCCAGTATCTTGCATTATGGCGTACCCGATGAAGGGCCGGAAATTCGCGAAGGCATGTTTTTCACCATCGAACCGATGATCAATGCGGGACGATATGAAACAAAAATCCTGTCTGATGGCTGGACAGCGGTGACCAAGGACCGGTCTCTCTCAGCGCAGTTCGAACATTCGATCGGCGTTACAAAAGATGGGCATGAAATCTTCACCACCTCGCCCGCCGGTCTAAACCAACCGCCGTATAACGTTTAAGGATCAAGCCTCTTCCTGACACCCGCTCTCAACGCTAAGCTGTTTCCAGATAGCTTATTTCGCGGAAAAATATGGCTCAGGAAAAACCTTCTGATCAAAAGGGTCACCGGCAGCGGCTCCGGCAGCGATTTGTCGAGGCGGGCCCCGGGTCACTGGCAGATTACGAGATGCTGGAACTATTGCTGTTCCATGCCATTCCGCGTCGAGACACCAAGCCCACGGCCAAACGGCTTATCGAGAGGTTCGGGTCCTATGCCGCGGTTCTGCGAGCCGACGTGAAGGCACTTAGCCAGGTCAAAGGCGTTGGAGAGACTACCTCGATCATGTTGAAATCCGTCGCAGATGCCGCCGAACGTTTGGCCCGCGATGAAGTCATGGACCGGATTGTCCTAAGCAGCTGGGATGAGCTGATGGATTATCTCAAGATCAGTATGGCGCGGCAGGAAACTGAACGATTTCGCATCCTATTTCTGGATGTCAAAAATGCGTTGATCGCTGATGAAGAGCAGCAGACCGGAACGGTCAATCATGCTCCGGTTTACCCGCGAGAAGTTATCAAACGCGCTCTAGAACTTGGCGCCAGTGCCTTGATCTTGATCCACAACCATCCGTCGGGCATTCCCGATCCATCCCCGGCAGATATCGATATGACCCGTAAAGTTGAGGAGGCTGGCGAACAGCTGGGCGTTCGTCTGCACGATCACATCATCGTCGCGCGAGAAGGCACATTCAGCATGCGTGCAGAGGGATTGATATAGACTGATGTCGGTTTTTACCTATTCAGATTACAAAACAATGACTGGTGCGGCGCCTGTGCCAAAACTATTTGAGTTGCAGACGGGCCGCCCTAACGGAAATGGAGAAAAAATTGGAGCCAATCCTATCGATTAGAAAGGCTAGACTATGGTGAGCGTGTATGATCTCAAGCCGCGCTTCCAGGATGTCCTGCGCCCATTATGCAAAGGACTCGCCAAACTAGGCGTCACCGCCAATCAAGTTACTATTGTCGCAGTCATCCTTTCCGCAATCCAAGGACTTTGGATCATTATCGATCCTAGTTCCCCGTTGCCCTATTTGGTTATGCCTGTCGTTCTTTTTATTCGCATGGCCCTGAATGCAATTGATGGGATGCTCGCCCGCGAGTTCGATATGAAAACCCCACTTGGCGGCATCCTGAACGAAATGGGAGATGTAA
Organism: Rhodospirillaceae bacterium; assembly: GCA_002720855.1. Classification (GTDB taxonomy): domain Bacteria; phylum Pseudomonadota; class Alphaproteobacteria; order MPNO01; family UBA2964; genus UBA2964. The sequence continues at coordinate 103,912 of PBIN01000004.1, forward strand.
TTTCCGATACGGTTCTATATCTGCCACTTGCACTGCATCCTTCAGTTCCATTGTGGCCTCTCGTGGTTGTCGTCTGCCTGAGCATAATGGTGGAAATGATCGGCGTCATAGGCGTGCAGGTGGGTGCCAGCCGAAGATATGACGGTCCATTTGGAAAAAGCGATCGCGCCTTTGTATTCGGACTCGGTGGGATTTTCCTCGGGCTCGGCATTATGAATGCAACCTGGGCATTCTGGTGTCTCGTGGCGGCAGGGGTTTTCTCGGTTGTGACAATTATTAATCGCGGACACAAAACGATTACGGAATTGGCAGCCGATGATTAATGCCATTCCGGATACCGTTCTTGTAACTTTGATCAGTCTTTACGCGATTTTGGCGCTGGCCTCTGTCATAAATTTCACGCTTAAACGAATTAAGCCAGACAGAGACTATCGAGAGCTTACGCAAAGAACGAATTCGTGGTGGATCATGATCACGATATTCGCGATTGCGATTATCGCCGACCGCGTCATCGCGATTATATTTCTTGGATTTGTCAGTTTTCTGGCGCTCAAGGAATATTTTTCTCAAATACCAACACGCCGTGCTGACCGACGGGTAATTTTTTGGGCATATTTGGCGATCCCGTTTCAATATTATTGGGTTCACGAATATTGGTACGGGATGTTCATTGTTTTTATTCCCGTTTGGGTCTTCCTATTTCTGCCCATGCGCATGTTGTTCTGGGCAAGACTGAAGGTTTCATACGAGCAGCGGGCACCCTTCATTGGGGACTAATGATCACGGTATTTAATCTTAGTCATGCCGCGTATTTCCTTTCACTCCCGACCATCGACAAACCCGGCACCGGTAGCGTTGGCCTATTGCTGTTTCTGATAATTTTGACTCAATTCAATGACGTAGCCCAATTTGTTTGGGGCAAATCCATTGGTGGCAAAAAGATCATTCCAAGCGTAAGCCCCGGCAAAACCTGGGCGGGTTTCATTGGTGGGGTAATCACAACCGCTTTTGCGGGATATCTGTTGGCGCCATATCTCACGCCCATCGTGGGTTGGCATCAGTTTGTCGCGGGTGCTGTGATCGCAATTGCTGGATTCCTCGGTGACATCACAGTGTCAGCCATTAAACGTGATCTTGGCGTAAAGGATTTCAGCAGCTTTATACCTGGCCATGGTGGTGTCCTTGACCGGGTTGACAGTCTTACTGTTAGCGCCCCGGTCTTTTTCCATCTCGTATTTTATTTCTACTACTGGCCAACGTTACAGACATGAGCCAACTTCTCAGATATGCCTTTTTCATTTTTCTCGTTCGGCCTGTTGTTTTAATTGTAATGGGCTTGAATATCCGTCGGCGCGAACTGCTGCCTGACCGTGGTCCTGCAATTATTATCGCGAACCATAATTCGCATCTCGACACGATGGTCCTGATGTCGTTAATGCCGCTACGTTTACTCAAAAATACCCACCCGGTCGCGGCGGCGAATTATTTCTTGCGCAATCCCGTGACTGCCTGGTTCGCCACCAAGATTATCGGAATAATTCCCATTTCCCGAAAAAATGCCAAAGGCAATCCGCTTGCCGGTTGTTTTCAGGCGCTCGAAAAGGAGGCGATCTTAGTTATTTTCCCGGAGGGTTCCCGCGGCAACCCAGAAGATTCGATGTCGGAATTCAAACAGGGCATCCGCGTCATCGCACGAAAATTCCCAAATGTGCCGGTTTCCCCTGTCTTCCTTCATGGACTCGGCAAGTCGCTGCCAAAAGGTGAAGCACTTTTTGTGCCATTTTTCTGCGATGTTTTTGTCGGCGAGTCGTTCAGATACGAAGCTGAAAAATCCGATTTCATGGAAAGTCTTCGGTCCTCGATGAATACTCTAGCATCAGAGGGTGAGTTCCCACCGTGGGATTGAATGCCAAGACCTTTAACTGATCTCTGATGAAGAGCAACAGACCGGAACGGTCAATCACGCCCCTGTTTATCCCCGAGAAGTTATCAAACGTGCCCTTGAACTTGGCGCCAGTGCCTTGATCCTGATCCACAATCATCCTTCGGGCATTCCCGACCCATCCTCGGCAGATATCGACATGACACGTAAGGTCGAGGAAGCCGGCGAACAGCTGGGCGTTCGACTACATGGTCACATTTTCGTCGCCCGCGAAGGCACATTCAGCATGCGGGCCGACGGATTGATTTAGTCTTCCGCCTCGATCTCAGCCCATGTGTTGCGGACAAATTGCGCGATGGCGGCGTTTTGGCCGATGAGTGAAAATTTCGCGTTATGGCCGTAATCCGGCAGGTTAATCATCTCCGTCGTAATGTAATCAAGCCGTCTCTCGGGATCAGCCTTGTGATATCGCAGCACTTTACGGACAACTTCCTTTGTCGGCTCCAGCTTGTATGCATGCCAGGGTGAGTGCCACTCGCCCGGCGCGGGTTTGGTGAAGGGGTACATGATGCCGCGTCCCGTTACGGGCTCCGCGTCATCGGGTAGTGTCGGCATTCCAGCGACGGGAACACCAGGCTGTTGTACCGACCATATATTCTTGGGTCCGTTGGGCACAGCAGAGCGCACCTGTAACCACCGTACGATACCAAGCTCAAGCCATTCATCGCACAGATTGCCCTCTTCAAACGGATCCAAAATCAAACGCCCGGATTCAACATCTTCACGAATGCCAGAAATGTCCTGCTCTTCCGGGTTGTCGATCTTGAAATTCACATGGCTGTAATCGAGCGTGTAGTTGAAGGGAATCCCCTTTGCCTGCACCGCCAAAGCTACGGGCGTAACACGGCTAAAATCTTCGGACCACATATTGACGTGAAGCTCATAGGCAGGTTCGACACCGAGTTTCATCGCCTCGTCATAGGTGTTGAGATAACTGTCGACGATTTCCTGATCCGTCACCGCATGCCCGTCTGCGTGATGCGTAAAGATCATGATGTTATGCATCTTGGCGCCGAATTCCTTGGCGATTTGGAGATTATCGGAAAGAAGCGGCTCGTCCTGACCAAGCCGGTAGAACCAGCTTACAGTAGCGATAGGTAAATCATACTTCTCAATTGCAGCACGATATTCGTCGATGCTGTCACGCAGGGGAATGCGATCAAAATAATCGAAAACACCAGTTTCCTTCACGAGCCGGAATTGCTCGTCAATCGATGCCTCTTCAAGCGAAATAGGATTTTCTATCGAAGAATCCTGCGCGCCACGGCCATTGCAGCCGATTAGAAAATCATTTGTCATTAGTACTCCACCGTTTTCCTGCCTTTACCTTAGGGGCGCCGACGGTGGCTCACAACGGCTGAATACGCCTAAATCCCAGCGATTTCCGCGATTTCAATACTGCCGCGCCATATCATCGCGGCGGCAACATAAACAATAAGCAATAGCCCGATATAGCCGATCCAGTGATGTTTCTGGAGAACACGCGCAATAAGCGTAGCGCCAACACCCATAAGAATAACAGAAAGAGCCAAACCAATTACCAAGGCAGACATGTGATTATTGGCCGCGCCTGCCACGGCCAAGACGTTATCGAGCGACATTGAAATATCGGCGATGGCGACTTGTAAAACAGCGGCTTTCAGAGTCTTTCTCGGTGCCGGAGCGCCTTCACCAACCACGGTTCCGCCACCACCTTCCGCTGCAAGCATCGCCTGCGCTTCTGCTTCTTCCCGCAAATCACGATATAGTTTCCAGCACACCCAGAGCAGCAGCAAACCACCGGCCAGCGTCAATCCGATGATGTTCAGGAGCTCCATCGTGACGCCGGCGAAAATAATCCGCATGACAACAGCAAGCGCAATTCCGTAAACAATGACTTTCTTGCGGTGTTCTGGTGCCACGCCAGCAGCCGCCATGCCGACAACAATGGCATTGTCTCCGGCAAGTATCAGATCGATAAGAATGACCTGACAAATTGCGATGAATTCGGGATAGCTGACTTCAAACATACTGTCAGCGATTATACTCTATCAAGAAATAGCCTCATAAATTCAGCATCTTATAAAAAAGACACCGTATGCCCATTTGGCATAAGTGACGCCGGTTGTCTTATCTTTCAAGGGGTAGACCTAACTTTTAATACTCACGTTTCTGTAACGTATTTTTCAAAATTTGCCAATGCAACGCCCCTGTTATAGGCGTCCCATTGTAGATGCTGCCATTTCATGGCATCACCCGATCAAATCATCAAGGAGTTCAGCAATGGTTAAACCGATCAGGCGCGTCGTTACAGGGCATGACGAAAGCGGAAAAGCCGTGGTTATCATGGACAGTGACGCAACGAATGTTGTTACGTCGGAACACAGGCCAGGCGGGCGCACCAATCTTTGGCGGACAACCTCTATGCCCGCCAGCTATGGCGGGGACAAGGATGAAGCGGACGCGGTTTTCGACGTTGAACCACCGCCCAACGGCGTGAATTTCCGAATTTCCGAATTTCCACCAGAAGACCCTGAAGTGATGGCGACACTCGACGGGACAAAGGCCTTCGGCGAGGTCGGTGCAGCACATCGCGTAGTCGAAGGCGCGCGACATCCATTTATGCATCGTACCGAAACCGTTGATTACGGTATCGTTCTCGAAGGCGAAATAGATATGTTAATGGATGAGGAAGACATCCACCTGAAAGCCGGAGACGTCATCATCCAGCGAGGTACGAACCATGCCTGGGCGAACCGTTATGAAGAACTGTGCCGGATTGCGTTTATCCTGATCGACGGAGTGGACGAAGACGGCAAGAAACGGGACGGATAAAATACCTTATGTCCGAAGAGCCAATAGAAAGCTGGAAAGACTATTACAAAAAAACCGGCGCTCGACCGCCGCGTGAGACGTTGCTGTTTGCCCTCGACAAATTCGAAGAAGAACGATCAACCGGCGGGGTCAACTTGCGAGCGATAGACCTCGGCTGTGGAAATGGCCGGGATACAGTTGAACTATTGCGGCGCGGTTGGCAGGTCTTCGGCGTGGACGCCGAACAAGCGGCGATTGATGGGCTTCGCCAACGCGATGAAGTCGGCGAAGGAGCCATGCTGGAAACCGCGACATCGCGATTCGAAGACATCGATCTGCCCGAGTCCGAGTTGATCAATTCAAGTTTCGCCTTGCCGCTGGTCTCCCCGCAGGACTTTCCGGATCTTTGGGATAAAATGCTAATGGCCCTTGTTTCTGGCGGGCGCATTAGCTGTCAGCTATATGGGGATCGCGATAGTTGGGTCGGCGACCCCGGTATCACCTTCTTCGCCCGTAGCGCCATCGATGCGCTGCTTTTCCCTCTCGACGTTGAATATTTCCGTGAGGAGGAAGACGACAGCACAACACCGCGAGGCCAGCAAAAACACTGGCATATCTTTCACATTGTGGCCCGTCGGCCGTAATCGAGAGCCCCTAGGAGAAATACTCAGGCAACGCAGATTTGAGATTTGCCCGCACTCGATCGCCAACCGGCTGATCACCTGCAGGATGCTCAAATTTTAGGCCCGTGACCTGCTCGTAAAGCGCAATGTATTTGCCGCTGAATTCAACAATAGTTTCGTTGGGAATTTCCGGAATCGGATCCTTATACGGATCACACTTCCCGGCAATCCATAACCGCAAAAACTCTTTATCGAGGCTTTCCGGTTCTTTCCCGTCAGCCAGTCTCTGATCATAGCTTGACGCAAGCCAATACCGGCTTGAGTCGGGTGTGTGCACCTCGTCGGCCAAGGTAATGGCGCCGCTCTCATCGAGACCAAACTCGTACTTAGTATCGACCAAGATCAGTCCATTTTTAGCCGCTACTTCGCGACCACGTGCGAAAATTGCCAGACTAATACGGGCCAATTCATCCCACTGCTCCTGGCTCAGCAACCCCTGAGCCACAATCTCCTCTGGCGTAATCGGCGCATCGTGATCCCCTTGTGCCGCCTTGGTCGTCGGCGTCAAAATGGTTTCAGGCAGTTTCTGGTTCTTTGTAAGCCCCTCCGGAAATTCAATGCCGTAAAGGGTCCTTTCACCACGTTCATACATTGGCCAAATGCTGGTTTCCGTTGATCCGGTAATATAATCGCGCACCACCATCTCTACCGGCAGCATCGACAAGTCTTTTGCGATGATCACATTTGGATCCGGATAATCGATAACATGGTTTGGGCAGATATCTTCCGTCTGATCAAACCAAAAACGGGCTGTTTGGTTTAAGACCTGGCCCTTATATGGCACCGATGCCAAAACCTGATCAAAAGCGGATTGTCGATCTGTTGCGACCATAACGCGACGTCCATCGGGCAACGCGTAGGATTCACGTACTTTACCCTGTTCAAAATTAGGGAGTTCAGGAAATTGAGCTTCACCAAGACAAGAATTTGAAAGATCCATCGTACCAGCCGGAATTTGGTTGAAATTAGACAACAAATATCGGAATGCCGGAGCGAATCGGCTAGAGCTAGCCGTATGGCGGCTGAAGAATCTTGTGTATAACTTTCAACAAGAAATTTAGTTGTCCAGTTACGGGGAGAGCAAGACCATGCCAATGAATGAACGGAAGTTCATCGATGTCGGTGGAATTCGCACCTGCTATTACGAACAGGGCGACGGCCCGATCATGATTTTGCTGCATGGTGGAAATTTCGGATCAAACGATGCCGCTGATTGCTCGCTCGACTGGGGTTTAAATTTTGATGGTCTCTCCGAGAAATATCGCGTGATCGCCATAGATAAAATCGGACAGGGATATACCGAGAACCCGTTGAACGACGACGACTACACGATGGCTGAAGTGGTTCGCCATGCATGCGCAACTCTTGATGCACTTGAAATCAATGCCGCCCATCTGGTCGGTCATTCTCGTGGCGGCTATGTCACCTGCAGAATGACCATGGAAAGACCCGATCTCGTCAAGACCTGCACCATAGTCGACAGCAATAGCTGCGCGCCCGGAATCGGGTTAAACGAGATCGTGCTCGCAAATCCACCCGAACCCCGCCTCACAGCTGAAAGCCAACGGTGGATCATGGAGCATTATTCATACAGCCCCGCGCATGTCAGCGACGAATGGATTGACGGGTTGGTAGAGGTTGCGCAGCAAAACAGCTACCGCGAAGCCTGCCACAAGATGGCCGCTTCCGGCGATGGACTCCGTCATACGCGGTTTTTACCGGCACTCGCCAAAGACAAGATCAATATGTTTGCGTGGATCCGTGACCACGGCATGGACCGGCCTACCCAACTCATTTGGGGCTATAACGATCCAACCGCCCCTATCGAAATGGGACGGGCGCTTTATGAGATGATTGCCGCCCGGGAACGACAGGCACAGCTGAACGTTTTCAATGAATCAGGACACTTTACGTATCGCGAGCACCCTGAGGCTTTCAACGCCTGCCTGAATGCCTTTATTGAGGGTGTTGTCTAGGCTACGCCGAGCACCTTGCGCGCCGCCTGATTTCTGAGCTCCGTCAAAAACTCGTAATGTCTCGGCAAATGCTGCGCATAGTTAGTTTTTAATTTCTGCATCTGCGCAACATAGTCTTGCCAGTCGCTTTGATCGATTGACCCTTCGAGGGGGAAATCCACGTCATCAAATCGCCCTTTGGCATAAAGCACCGACAGAAAACTCGGCGGCCCAAAAAGGTTTATCCCTGAAATATCTGCATCACCCGGCAAAATATGCTGCCACAGCGCCATGTTTTCCTGCAGACTTGCGGGCACGTCGATTTCATTCCGTGCGGCAAGCCAAAACGGCTCCTGCCGGTTCGACGTTAGATAGTGCATCACAATAAAATCAACGATGTTGTCGTATAGCTCGCCAACCGAACGGTTGAAACGGTCCGCCAAAGGCTGACTGATCGACCGATCAGGAAAGTTAGCGGCAAATAAACGCAATGTTGCCGATATCGTATGTATTGCCGTGGCCTCCAGCGGCTCAACGAACCCACCCGACAGGCCGATTGCAACGCAATTCTTAACCCAGGTTCGTTCACGCCTACCGACATGCATCTGGATCGCGCGGGGCTCCTCGTCAACCGTAAAACCTTTGCCTTCCAAATGTGCGATGAACTCGTCGCGCGCTTCTTCATCCGTTCTGAATGCACTTGAAAAGACATAGCCTGTGCCAACACGGTTATAGAGCGGAAGGTTCCAAACCCAACCAGCCCCAAGCGCCGTCGCTGTTGTGCAAGGTTCAATATTCTTTGCATCGATATGCGGCAGCTGAATTGCCAATGCACGATCGCAGAGCAATTGCTTATTCCAGGGATGGAAAGGTTCACCCAACGCATCACCGATTATCAATCCGCGAAAGCCCGTGCAGTCGACGACCATTTCAACCGGGTGTGCGCCGCCTTCCTCCAGGGTCAGCTCACTTACGAACCCGTTCTCATCAAGAGTCACATCAATGACGTCGTCACGGATATAGTTGATGCCACGCGCCAAGGTGACATCGCGAACGTAATTCGCGAACAGCCCCGCATCGAGATGATAAGAATAACTGATGACCCCTTCAAAATTATTGCCACCGAACAGGCGAGGCGCATATTGCCCCGCGATCATTGCCGCATTCGGCAATAAAGTCTCAATCAGGCCGCCGGGTCCATTCTTGGGGCCGTAGCGATGATAGTGATAGGTAGGGTTTTTTCCCTGGATCGGCTCCGGTGCATCGAATGGGTGAAAAAATTCGATTCCGCTACCATTTTTATCTAAGTTCCAATTCGCAAAGCGCACAGCATATTTGAATGAAGCGTTGCAGCGCTGTAAAAACTCGCCTTCATCGAGACCAATGCGCTGCAGGAGCGCGCGCATTCCCGGCACCGTCGCTTCTCCGACGCCTATTGTCGGAACGCGCGGCGATTCTATCAGTGTGATTTCAACCTGTGGTCCGTCGTGCCGCTCGTTGAGGAACGTCCCCAACATCGCTGCACTTAACCAACCGGCTGTGCCACCACCGACAATAGTCACCTTATCAATTCTGTTCAGCGATGCTTTTGTACTGGCCATAATTTCGATGTTACTGCAATTGCGGGATCATCATATAGAGACTGTTGATTTGCTTCTATTGTAGAAATGTCTCCGTCATCCATCGGCCTATTTGCCCGAGCGAATAATCCTGATGTTTGTTTCCAAGCAACTGTACACCTAAAGGCAGACCGGACAGTTCAAGCAAGGGAATATTCCAGGCGGGCGCGTCGAGACAGGATGAAGGGTCACCATAAACAGAATCCCCCGTTGCATTGCCTAGGGGGGGCATGGTCGGCGTTGAAAGTGTGATAAAGCCCTCAGCTTTACCTTCCAAGTCGAGGAACGCGGCACGCAACCTATAGAGGGCGGAAAGAGTTTCACGGTAGGCATCAAGCGACATTTCTTCACCAGCTTCAAACCGTTCGACCATCCGATCCTCAATTTGGTCACGACCGAGATCGCGGACAAGAAGCGCTGGCCATTTTATTTCCCAGGCCGCGAGATCTGGTTGAAATTCCGGTATTGTTTCCAGAGCTTTCTCAAACGTTTCAATGGCGGGGTCGTCCACGCGAGAGAGAATTTCCACGCCTTTTTCCTCCAACTCGGCCAGAAATTCTTCAAACTGCTTCTTTATGCCCTTTTCGGTTATCGCCCAGCCGAGCGTGTCTAGACGAATGAGCCGATTCGGTTTGACGGCGGAAATATCCGCCTCGCCAAACAGACCGGGGTGCCCCGGATCGCCACCAACGGTCTGGGCGATATGCCATGCCGTTCGCCAACAATCGATAATATTACTGCCGTGGATTCCAATAGTACTGTAGCTCGGTGAGCGCCAAAGCATTCCGCCTGAATGCACCGCACCGAAGGTCGGCTTCAAGGCAACATTGCCGCAAAAGCTTGCAGGCCGGAGTACCGACCCCCGTCCTTGACTACCGATTGCAATCGGTAACATTCCGGCACCGACAAGCGCCGCCGAACCGCTAGACGATCCGCCGGGACTGCGATCTAGGTCAAAGGGGTTTCTGGTGTCAGCTGGTTGACCGGAACCAAGCTCCGGGAGTGTCGTCTTTCCCAGAATCACCGCACCGCCTTTTCTCAACGCATAGATATGTGCGGAATCGAAACGGTGCCGTTCGCCTTCCAGCAACGGACTATTCAACTCGGTCGGAAAATCGGCAGTCTTGAATAAGTCCTTTACGGCAAATGGCATACCATCGATACGGGTGAGCGGTTCTCCAGCGTTATATCTCTCTGTTGATTGGTCGGCGGCGGCGCGGGCAGCGGCAACATCCATTGTGACGAATGCTTTGATTTGCGGTTCACGAATTTCAATAACCTCAAGACAGCGTTCTAAATATGCACGCGGTGTATCGCGACCATCCGCAAACCCTTTTACGGCGCTATGAAAGGAACAAAGCTGGACGGTGCGGGGGTCGTAACTCTCGGGGACAACAGGGAGTTCTGACGACATCGTTTGGCTGCCTTCGCAAGACTCTATGTGAAAAAAACTAGGACACATGGCGGGACGTCGCAAGTTAGGTCACAATACAGCAATCGATTTGGCTCACAGACGACGAACATGACAAAAAAAGGTATTTGGGAACCGCCCGCGACGCTCGATAAGGAAACGCTCATCAAATTATCGGATGAGGTACTTTCACGGCCCGATATATCATTCGGGGAAACCGAGCACATATTCAGGATCGAAGCGCTGGGGTTGGACTGGGATGTCGGCGTCATGATTTACGAACCGACTGACCAAAGCCTTGTTCCAACGGGTGCAGATGGCAAGAAGGTAGGGATGTTCGTCCTGGCAGGCGGATCCGGCGATTACCGGGCAATGGAACAACTCACGCGACTGATCGTTCGCAAATTTGGCTATAGAATTGCAACAATGACCTATCCCGGGAGGTTGTATCTATCCGACCCTTCCCGAAACTGGCCTGGAGACACAATAGCCGCCGACGGCATTGTTCGTACGCCGATATGGCAACATGACGAGTTTGTCTCCCCTGAAGAATTTGACCTTATCGTCGATGAGAGCCTGCGCGCTCGTTACGGACGCCGCATGGTTGCCCGTGCCAAACCTGGAACCCGGTTTTATGATCGTATGGCTGCCTGGCCGGCGGCTTTTGAAAAGGCAATGAAAACGGTTTGCCGAGATCATTTGCCGGAGGACGAATTTTCAATTTATGTCCATGGCCATTCAACGGGTGGTCCTTTTGTCCATTTACTTACACAACGTGTTGAGAATGTTCGGGGTGTCGTTGGCATCGAAAATTCCCCGTTCGGGTACATGTTTTCCAAAATGGTTGGCTACGAATGGGACGGGCCTTTCAACGACCTGCTTGTTCGTACATGGCGCGATATTGCCCGATATCGTGGTGCGGAAGTACGTAGCGAAGAGGGCGAACAAGGATTGATGCGCCTGCCCTGGATCATGGAAGAGGTATTTGAAGATTGGGAAAAAACACTTACCCAGCCTCAGTTTAAAGCCGAATACCCTCTGCATTACGCGGCTGATCATGCTTTGGAAGCAGCGGCCCGTGCCGCAGCCCAAAGACTTGAAATGGATCAAGCAGATACGGCAGCACTTGTTGATCAATTTGTCGGATATGGACGTGAACTCAACGGCCCAGAGGTAAAACCTGTACCCCCTATCCTCTTATCAATCTGCAAACACAGCCGGGACCATACAGAGAAGGTATATGATGAAATTGTGCTACCCATGTTTGCGGCCATGGACCCAGCGCCCAAAGTACGCCTGACCAAACTCGGTACCGGGAGCCATCATTACGAGTATCCAGAGGAAGGTCTACCGGAAGGTCTCGTTGGCCCCATCACCGGTCTATGGCATGAAGCCATTATGGAAGGTTATTACCTTGAAAACTGACGAGGTTAACAACCACAAGTGTGACGATGGCACTGCCTGACTCTACCGCGCCGCCATCAGATCGAAAGGCCTTCCGACTATTCTTGCCATTCTTGTGGCCCAAGGACGATCCGGGGATAAAACTACGCCTTGGATTCACGATCTTTTTTCTGTTTTCGGTCGCCGGTCTAAATTCCGTTTTGCCGCTTTTGTTCGCAAGTGCCATCGACAGTTATAGCGGCAAAACAGACAGTGGATCGCCGGTATTTTTAATCACGACCTCGGTCGTCGGACTCCTATTTGTGTACGGTTTTGTTCATTGGTTTAGCAGGGCTTTAAACGAGGTGCGTTGGGCCATCTATGGTCGAATAGAGCAACGTATTCGACGCCGGGTTGGGATGGTCGTTTTCAAACATCTTCATAATTTGTCCCTGCGCTATCATTTACAAAAACGCACCGGTTCGCTCAGCCGTATCATGGAAAATGGTATCCGCGCGATCGAGGACCTTCTTTTTGATTGCATATTTCTCGTACTTCCTTTCGTTGTGGAGATTGTGCTCGTTGTCGTAGTAATGCTGATCTTCCTCGATGGCATTTTTGCGCTTCTGTTGTTTGCCACATTGATCCTTTATTTGACCGCACTCTTTGTTGGCTCAGAGTGGCTTCGTAAATATCAGCGCCGTGCCATTAGGGTTGGGACAGAAGCACATGGAAAAGCCGTCGACAGCATCATCAATTACGAGACGATAAAATATAGCGGCAATGAAGATTATGTCGCCGCCCGCTACGACCGCGCTTTGTCTGAAGAGGAAGAACTAACGGTACGATCACTGACATTGCGGAGTTTAACCGGCTTTGTTCAAGTGAGCATTCTGGGTTTTGGCATAATATCTATTGTTGTAACTGCTGGCGGGCGAGTCGTTGAAGGAGTCATGACCATTGGTGCGCTGGTGGCCGTAAATCAGTATCTGTTGCAACTGATCCGCCCTCTCGACCGGCTCGGTTTTGTCTACCGCAATATAAAGAAAGCGCTGGTTGATCTCGAGCAGATGCTCTCATTGCTCGAAGAACAGCCGGAAATTACCGACAGCCCAACAGCTCAAACTTTGACAGACGGGCCTGGTGCCATTCGTTTTGACAAGGTCTCGTTTGCCTACGATTCAAGACGGCCTGTTCTCAAGAACGTTTCATTTGAAGTTCCGGCGGGTAACACTATCGCCCTGGTTGGGCCCAGCGGTGCAGGCAAGTCCACAATTGGCAGACTTTTGTTCCGCTTTTTTGACGTCACTGATGGAACCATTTCAATCGACGCGCAGAATATTGCCGATCTAACTCAGGATTCATTGCATTCCGCTATTGCCGTAGTACCGCAAGACACAGTGCTGTTTAACGAGAGCCTATTTTACAACATTGCCTTTGGCCGCCCGGACAGCAGCGCAGAAGAGGTCATCAACGCCGCCAAACTCGCGCAAATTCATGATTTTATCGAAATGCTGCCCGACGGCTACAACAGCCTGGTTGGCGAACGCGGCTTGAAACTTTCTGGTGGCGAAAAACAGCGAATAGCGATTGCGCGCGCAGCGTTAAAGAATCCACGCATTTTCTTATTCGATGAAGCGACGTCTTCGCTCGATAGCGAAACGGAGACGGCAATTCAGCAAAATCTCAGCGCCATATCAGCAAGCACCACCACAATTATGATTGCACATAGGCTTTCCACTGTAACGCATTCCGACGAAATTCTGTTCATTGAGGATGGCGAAGTTGTTGAACGGGGTAACCATGAAACATTGTTGGCGCATCAGGGACGCTACGCTGAATTATGGTGGCGTCAGCAGGAAGACCCCGATGCCGATTTGGCAATTGCCTGACCCGGCCAACCAATGACACGCACGAACTATCTCATTTTGGTAATCCTGCTGGGAATTTTGCAGGCAATGCCGCCTTTCTCGATTGATACTTCACTGGTGGCAATTCCTGCCATGGCCCGGGATCTCATGTCGGATCCCGGCAGTATTCAGCTCACCCTACCCGCCTATGTATTCGGAGCGGCATTAGGGCAGCTTATTCTATCTCCGCTCTCAGACAGATTTGGCCGCAAAACCATGATGCTATGGGGAGTCACCGGCTATATTCTGGCTGCCATCGGCTGCGTTTTTGCAACCAGTGTTGAAATGCTCGCTTTCATGCGGTTTTTGCAGGGCTCTTCAACATTCTCGGGCCGGATTTTACCACGCGCTATGGCCCGCGATCTTTACGACCGGGAAGAAGCGGCGAAATTACTCTCCTATATGGCGGTTCTGAGTGGCATCGCGCCAATTGTCGCACCGCTGATTGGGGCCCACCTGCTCGACACCGCGGGTTGGCGTTCGATCTTTATGTTCATGGTCGGCTACGGGGTCCTCGTCCTTATCCTGATTGCGATTTTTCTCAAAGAGAGCCTCCCGCCAGAACGCCGCATTAAGCTGGTCCCTGCAACGATGGCAGCCAATTTGATTGTAATTGTCCGTAATCGTGTATTCCTGAGCTATGCGGCGTGCATCATTTGTACGATGGGCGGGCTGATGTGTTTTCTGACCAGTTCGTCCAGTGTCATCATTCTCGCTTTCAAACATACACCACGAGAATACGCATACGCGTTTGGCGGTATCATGATCGCGTATTCCCTGTTCAGCTTTATCGCCGGACGTATTGTCGGTCGGTTTGGTATCGACGGTGTCATTCACGCCGGTGCGGCGATTGGCTGCCTTTCGGGAATGGCTATGTGGGGATGCGCCATAATCGGCATTAACGACATTTGGGCGATTATTGTCCCTATGTTTGGCTATATGGCTGCGCTTGCTTTTATCCTGCCGCAAGCGACCGCAGGTGCTTTGTCACCATTTGGCGACATGGCGGGTTCCGCGATGTCCAATCTGGGATTTATCCAGACCTGTATCGCTGCAGCAATTGCCGCACTCTCCGGGTTTCTCTACGACGGAACCCAAATGCCGATGGCAACCATCATTGCGCTTCTCGGCATCGGCTCCCTGGTTTCATATTATGGGTTGGTGAAACGGCTCAAAAGGCCTGTGCCGACAGAGTGAGGTCTGGTTCCACGAGTCGGGGTTTTCTGATACACCGCTTATAGTTTCCAACCAACGAAAGAAGCAGGCAAAGTCCATGATTCCCCGCTATAGCCGACCCGATATGGCAAAAATTTGGGAGCCCGAAAACAAGTTCCGGATCTGGTTTGAGATCGAAGCTCACGCCTGCGATGCACAGGCCGAACTCGGGGTCATTCCAAAAGATGCGGCGAAAGCTGTATGGGATCGCGGAAAATGGGAAATTGACCGGATTGACGAGATAGAGCGTGAAACAAAACATGATGTTATCGCGTTCCTGACCAATCTCGCCGAACATGTCGGTGATGAAGCCCGGTTTGTTCATCAGGGCATGACGTCATCTGATGTGCTTGATACCTGTTTGGCCGTTCAAATGACTCAGGCAGCCGATATCCTAATTGCTGATATCGAAGCACTCCTCGCGGCCCTTAAAAAACGTGCTTTGGAACATAAAGACACCATCTGTATCGGACGGAGCCACGCCATTCATGCAGAACCAACCACCTTCGGTGTCAAACTCGCAGGCCACTATGCGGAGTTTGCGCGCAATCTGGACCGACTGAGGACCGCACGCGCCGAAGTGGCTACCGTCGCCATATCAGGGGCCGTTGGTACCTTTGCCAATATCGATCCTGCGGTCGAAGAGCATGTCGGCAAAAAAATGGGTCTCACACCCGAACCGGTTTCAACCCAGGTTATTCCGCGCGACCGGCATGCGATGTACTTCTCCGTTCTTGGCGTCGTCGCCAGTTCTCTGGAACGGCTCGCAGTGGAGATCCGCCACATGCAGCGTACCGAACTGCGCGAAGCCGAAGAATTTTTCTCGCCAGGGCAAAAGGGCTCTTCCGCGATGCCTCACAAACGAAACCCTGTTCTGACGGAAAACATTACCGGCCTCGCGCGTATTGTGCGTTCAGCTGTGACTCCGGCAATGGAGAATGTCGCCCTTTGGCATGAGCGCGACATTTCACACTCGTCTGTCGAACGCATGATTGGCCCGGATGCAACGGTTACGCTGGACTTTGCTCTGGCGCGGATGACTGGTGTCATTGAGAAGCTGATGGTTTATCCGGAAATGATGCAACGCAATCTTGATGGGCTTGGTGGGCTGGTATTTTCTCAGCGCGTCCTCCTGGCCCTTACCCAAGCGGGGATGAGCCGCGAAGGTGCTTATAGTGCGGTTCAACGCAATGCCATGAAGGTATGGGAAGCGGACGCGGATTTCCTGACCGAGCTAAAGGCCGATGAAGAAGTCAAAAACCACATGACCGACGAGGACCTAACGGCCCTCTTCGATATCACCTATCACACCAAGAATATCGATGTGATATTTAACAGGGTGTTCGGCGAAAGCTGACCGTGGGGCAACGGCCACAGCGAAAAATCGAACTGGACGAAGCTGCCGAAACCGTCATTGAACGTTATGGCGATCTCTCTGGCGATAAGGCTGCGTTTACGGCGGCGCTGGAGACGCCTCTTCCTGTTTGCCTCTGGGCCAACAGTTTACGGATCAAATCCAAAGAACTGGAAGACAAGCTGATTGCCGAGGGGTTTGACCCTTCACCAGTTGCTTGGAATGAAAATGCCTACCGCCTTCCCCCGGGATCGCGTCCCGGGCGAAGCTGGCTGCATAAGGCCGGGTTACTCCAGATACAGGAAGAAGCTGCGCTGTTGCCGGTAAAGCTTCTTGCTCCCCAACGGGGCGAATGCATCCTGGATTTATGTGCTGCTCCCGGCAACAAGGCCGCGCAAATTGCTATCGCTCTCGAGAACCGCGGCACTGTCATTGCCAATGATAGCCATGTTGGTCGTCTCGCGCCGTTTCAAGCGGCAATTGCCCGTCTCGGTTTTCTCAATGTTACGACGACCACCATGGATGGGGCTCAATTCCCGCTCGAAGCGGGACCATTTGACAGGGTTCTGGCCGACGTTCCGTGCTCTGGTGAAGGTACAATTCGCAAGGGACCCGGAAAACATACACCCGTACCGGACAACTTTCGTGACTGGCTAAGGGGTAAACAACGAGCATTGCTGCGCCGGGCGATTGATCTCTGTAAACCCGGCGGCCGCGTTGTCTATTCGACCTGCACATTCGCGCCGGAAGAAAACGAAGAAATCATCGATGCGATCCTGTCAGAGCGCTCCGATGTTGAACTAATTTCCCCCGAGCCAACGCTATTTGGAACCTCGACGGGAATTTCGAAGTGGCAAGGAAGGTGCTATTCCCAAGAACTGGCGAATACAATGCGAATCTGGCCACACCTGTCAGGCACCGGCGGTTTTTTTGCTGCGGTTATGGTGAAATCCGGCCCGTCATCAAAGGTACTGTCCGACAAGACCCCGGAAATAGATGCTAACGCGCGACAGGTTATGGAAAATTTCATCAAATATTTTGGTTTGCCCTCAGAAACCTTCGATGGCTTGCAAACAGTGCGTGCTGGGCGCCGATTAAAACTTGTGGCGACGGATCACCGAATTCCCGAATTAGAGGAAGTTCTCGCAAGTGGCCTAACGCTTACCGGAGACAGCGCAAAAGTTCCAAAGCTCTCCACCGAGGCCGCGATGGCGTTTGGCAGTCAGGCCACCCGGAATGTCGTCGATCTCGATGATGACCAACGTACGTCATATTTGTCCCATCAAACCCTTACGCTGTCCCCAGATCAGTGCATCGCCTGCAATGATCGCGGTTATGTCATTGTCCGATCAGAGGGTCTCGCACTCGGTGTCGGGATGATCCAAAAAACGGCAGACACGACATCTCTGGAAAGCTTGTTTCCCCAGAACTGGCCATGATGCCCTTTTCACCACCACAAGACGCGCTAAAGTTGCTAAAAACGAAGAGAGAGTCGGCGGGAATCTAGCGAGCCTGCCGCCTTGGAATGAATGATCGATTTTTTAAATTCCCGCATACTGCCCATATCGCATGGTTCGGCGAAGAGCTGCCCCGTGCCGATAAATTGGCATCTACAGAAGATGTGAAACATTTGTTCGAAGATGATGTTGTCATCGAAGAAAAAATTGACGGCGCCAACATAGGTATTTCTATAGATGAAACCGGCATCGTTCGTGTTCAAAATCGGGGCGCATATTTGGAAGAGCCCTTCAGTGGCCAGTTCTCACGCCTAACCTCATGGTTGGCGCAGCACGAGCAATTTCTTAATCAAAAACTAAATCAGAATATTATTCTTTTCGGTGAATGGTGCGCTGCAGTCCATTCGATTGAGTACACGAGACTTCCTGACTTGTTCCTCTTATTCGATGTCTATGATCGTGATGCAGAGCAATTCTGGAGCACTGATCGGCGCAATGCGATTGTCGAAGGTGGTGAGATACACTGTGTTCCGAGAATTCAATCTGGCAGGACGAATTTAACAGAGCTCATTGACCTATTATCCGATCAAACTAGCAGGTATGGCGATCAACCAGCAGAAGGGTTGGTCGTGAGACGCGACGATGAAATTTGGAGTACGGCGCGCGGAAAGCTAGTCCGTAAAGAATTCGTTCAAACCATAGACGAACATTGGAAAAGCAAGAGAATACGTTGGAATCGCCTTGAGGTGTAAACGTGTTCTAAAAACAATCCTGATTGCCTCGACGGAATTGCCCTAAGGGCTACCGCCCTAAATGCTTCTCAAAAAAAGCCGCTCCAAGCTTTTGAACCGTTTTTACCGCGTTTGGATCGTAAAGAAGTTTGAGACCAATATGGTCCTGACGGGCCGATTTATGCCGCGGGTTGTCAAATGCCCGATAGACGCCCGGCAAAAGATGTAGCGTGACATTCTTTTGGTCTTGTACCGCCTTGCAGGAATCCTGATATCGCCGCGGTTCCTTGTCCCCGAGAAAGACCGCGACGGGAAATTCGGCCTGAGTGCCGCTTCGGTCTAGGATAATGCAGTTCCCATACATCGCGATCCCTGCCTTGAAGCTGTTGCCTTTTGGAGAGGTCGTGCCACGGGCCGCGAGAACATTAACAGTTATTGCTCCCATACCGCCGCCCATCACGGCAATGCGCTTCGCATCCACGTCCTTGCGTGCCGCCAAGGCACCCAGAGCTGCCAACGCATCGTCGCGGCGGCCATCGGCAGAACCGACAACCCACCGCCGCGAACACCGATCAACACCCATCGCCGCAAACGTGTCATGGCTGTAGACCACATATCCCTGCTTTGTCCAAAACGCGGGCCAGAAATCGATAACGGGGCCACGCAAACCGCCACAAGCATGCAGTAATATGATAGCCGGGTGAGGCCCGGCGCCTTTTGGCTTAAAAATTTGACCGTTTAGCCCCGCTGCGTGAGCAGCAGAGAGTCCGGAAAATAATATCCAAATTGATATTACGTTGATGATGGTGTTTCGGTGCAACATACAAAACTCGCCAGAAATAGTTCCGACCTTAACACGTGAGTATCCAAGAAAACCCGTCGCTCGGAGACGAAACCTGATTGCTGGAATAATTAGCTAGCTGGCGACTTTTGGACCAACGATGACCCAAAAGCCAGAGGGCGCGCCTTGCAGATGAATGATTTCAAAATGTTCGCAAAGACGGGGCAGCCACCAAGATGTTGGTTTCTGAATTAAGTGTGCGTTTCGGCCGTCAGGAAGCGTTTTTATTGCCGGACCGGTATCAATCGTAAACAAACCGACTTTCTCCACAATTCTGTGCAAATCGTCGAGAACCGCGTCGAGAAAGGACATTTCGATATGCTCAAGGACATCAATGCAACAAACGAGGTCTGCCTTCCGGGGCTCGCCATATTCAGGAAATGCCGGGTCGTAAGCAAAATAGTCAAAGTCCATTTTGCCTAACTCATGCAGTTTTTTCTGTAAATTGCACTTTCCCGCCCCATAGTCGGATATTGATCTTGCCTTCGCTTGTTCTGCGAGATCTTTGACAAGAGGTGCGTAATGCAGCGAGGCAACACCATAGTTCGGGTTTTCATGTAGCTTTTGCTGCTGAGCAAGGTATTCAGGAGAAATCGTCATCGATCGTCCCGGCTAACGAATATTGTTGCCGCACTATACTTTGTTTGGTGAACGCCACAAATTAGAGACTACCATGGAAACACTTCCCAGAAATGTCACCGCTTACAAACGGACACCAACCTTTACTGAAGAGACTGTTCCAGGAGGTCTGCTGAAAGACCACTCAACAGCTGATGGTGTGTGGGGTCTTATTCAGATCGAAAGCGGGAAGTTGGAATACACCATAGGCGATGATGAAATTCACGAGCTGACACCGGGTAATGACGGTGTCGTCCAGCCGACCGTCACCCATCATATCCGGCCCATCGGCGAGGTCGCATTTTTTGTCGAGTTTTACAAATGAAGCCCCAGCTCGGCCTGCTTTTTCTTGGTCAGACCGCGCGCAACAATTTTATGCGACTGGGTAATATAGTCCTTGAGGTCTTCGTCCGATAAGCCCGGCTTATCATAATGCTGAATCCACTTCATCCCGCGGGACGCAAGATAGGGAGCGGGACGCAGTCCCGGTTGTTCCTGGAGAAATTCATAGGCGATATCGGACACCTTAAAGGCAAAGGCCGGCTCTTTTTCCTTCCAGCCGCCAATTGCAAATACCTTGCCGCCTACTTTCCAAACATTTGAGCCCCCCCACTGCACGACGTGGGATGTCGCTGGCAATCCGGCACAAAACTCGTTGAATTCTTCATCGGTCACAAGTACCCGCCACCTATAGATTTTTGAGTGTTGCTAGGCCTCGTCTTCAATCTGCTGACGCGCTGTATCGCCTAGAATGTCCATCTGTTTGCGCAATTCTGATTCATCTATCGGCGAGCCTTTATCGTTCAGATCGCCAAGAAGTTTTCGGACGACATCGGCATCCCCTGCTTCTTCAAAGTCGGATGCGACAACTTCTTTAGAGTATTCCTCGGCAGCGTCATCACTAAGTCCCATTATTTCCGCTGCCCACAAGCCCAACAATTTGTTGCGGCGCGCGGTTATTTTGAACAGCATTTCCTGATCGTGCTGGTATTTGGCTTCATACCCTTTTTCGCGATCCTTAAAGCCATCAGCCATATTTTATGTCTCCTCAAATGCGCACATTGGCGCTCGTTTATTTCAGTATCTAATGTAAGCGGTTGCGTCCTTTGCGCAACCCAGTCATAACGCCCGCGAAATGTGTACCGTCGTCTTTTTACGCCGTCCCGAACATCGTTGGCCCCTTATACTGGGTGCCAACCGTGACGAAATGATGAATCGTCCGTGGCGTCCGCCCGGTCGTCACTGGCCGGATCGTGAAAATGTCGTTGCCGGAATTGATGAACTTGCCGGCGGGTCATGGCTGGGTATGAATGATGAAGGTGTTGTCGCGGGTATTCTCAACCGAAAGGATTCTCTTGGTCCGGACGAGAACCTGCGAAGTCGTGGCGAAATCGTTCTTGAGGCGCTTGATCATACAGACGCCGTGTACGCCGTAGAAGCCCTCGCGGAATTGAGCCCTGCAGCCTATCGAAGCTTCAATCTATTCGTGGCAGATAACCGGGATGCCTGGTGGCTGCGCAGTCTTGGTCCGGACGCTAAGAAAGTCGAGATATTCGAAATACCCGAAGGCATCTCCATGTTAACGGCATGGGATTTAAATGCCGATGATTCCGTTCGAACAGGCTTCTACTTACCCCAATTTCGTAACGCAATGCCTCCCCATCCTGAAAAGGGCGACTGGCGCTTGTGGGAGACGTTGATGGGGTCTACCGACCATGCTGAAGGCGCTGTTCCGGGCGAGGCGCTATTCATCCAAACTGATCGAGGGTTTGGAACGTTATCGACAAGCCTTATAGCTCTAGAATCACCCGAAATCCTAAACGCCAAAAAGATCTGGCAATTTCTCGACACCTCAAAAAACGACGCGGAATTTATCTCTGTTGAAGTTTAGCTGACAAAACATGTCCGAGCATTGTTGGGAATCTGCAAACTTGCTATAGCTTGATTGCATCTTGCTGCGGGGTTGAAACAGGGACTTAACGTGAAAATACGCGTCCATATTACGCTCAAAAATGGCGTTCTCGATCCGCAGGGCAAAGCGATTTCGAACGCGCTCGGCTCGCTTGGTTTCACCGGAATTAACGATGTCCGCCAGGGTAAATTCATCGAGGTTGATGTGGCGGAAAGCGATCCTAAAAAAGCCCGAGCTGCAGCCGACGAAATGTGCCGCAAGTTGCTCGCAAACACCGTCATTGAGGATTATCAGATAGATTTGGACGCATGAAATCTGCGGTCATCGTTTTTCCAGGATCAAATTGCGACCGAGACGTCCAGGTCGCTCTTGCTGCCAGTACAGAACAGTCCCCCAAGATGGTGTGGCATGGCGATTCAGAAATGCCTGACGTTGATCTGATCGTTGTTCCGGGTGGTTTTTCGTATGGCGATTATCTTCGCGCAGGCAGCATGGCAGCAAACTCGCCGGTGATGCGCGAAGTAGTTGCCCGGGCAAATGCTGGCACGCCGGTACTCGGCATATGCAACGGATTTCAAATCCTGTGTGAAAGCGGCCTGTTGCCGGGTGCATTGTTGCGTAACGCCGGGTTAAGATTCGTGTGTCGAGACGTGTTGTTACGGGTTGAAAACGAAGAGACAGTTTTTACCGGACAAAACAGCAAAGGCGACGTCATCCGCATCCCCATCGCCCATCATGATGGAAATTACTTTACCGACGACGCGACGCTTGATGAACTGGAACAATCGAACCGAGTGGCATTCCGATATTGTGACAAAAACGGTGAGCCAACCATTGACGCAAACCCGAACGGCTCAGCCAGAAATATCGCCGGAATCTTAAACGACAACGGCAATGTGCTTGGCATGATGCCGCATCCTGAACGGCTGGCGGACCAAGCATTGGGCGGCACTGACGGCAAAAGTATGTTTGAGTCGCTTTCTGAAAAACTGGCGGCTTAGGACGATCGTTCCCGTGTCAGAAACACAAACAATTACCCCAGAAATCGTCGCGGAACACGGGCTCAGTGAAGACGAATACCAGCGCGTCCTGAATATAATGGGCCGGGAACCCAACATGGTGGAGCTTGGAATCTTCTCTGTCATGTGGTCTGAGCACTGTTCCTACAAATCATCCAAAAGATGGTTACGCGAACTGCCAACCGAAGCGCCATGGGTCATTCAGGGTCCAGGTGAAAATGCCGGTGTCATCGATATTGGGGATGGCCAAGCAGCGATCTTCAAGATGGAAAGCCACAACCATCCCTCCTTCATCGAACCCTATCAGGGAGCCGCCACCGGCGTCGGCGGCATCCTGCGCGACGTCTTCACAATGGGCGCGCGCCCGGTTGCCAACATGAATGCACTTCGATTCGGACATCCGGATAATACCAAGACCCGGCACCTTGTAGCGGGTGTCGTCGCAGGTATCGGCGGCTACGGTAACTGCGTCGGCGTGCCGACGGTCGGTGGTGAATGCGATTTCCACGCCTCCTATGACGGCAATATTCTTGTCAATGCGATGACGGTGGGTCTCGCCGATACGGACAAGATTTTCTATTCAGCCGCGGCCGGTATCGGCAATGCAGTTGTTTATGTCGGATCCAAAACCGGTCGCGATGGTATCCATGGCGCAACAATGGCGTCCGCAGAATTCGACGATGACTCGGAAGAAAAGCGCCCAACGGTACAGGTCGGTGACCCTTTCACCGAGAAGCTCCTTATAGAAGCCTGTCTTGAACTTATGGCAACGGATGCGATCGTCGCAATACAGGATATGGGCGCTGCCGGACTAACATCCTCTTCCGTTGAAATGTCATCCAAGGGCGGGGTCGGAATTGAGTTGGATATGGATCAGGTTCCCGTTCGTGAAGAGGCGATGACACCTTATGAAATCATGCTCTCTGAAAGCCAGGAACGCATGCTGATGGTCCTCAAGCCCGGGGCGGAGGATGCCGCGCGTGCGATATTTGAGAAATGGGAACTCGATTTTGCAATTGTTGGCCGTGTCACGGAAGGTGAAAGGCTGGTCCTTAAAGAAAACGGTGAAATCGTCGCAGACATTCCCGTTCCACCTTTGGTCTCGGAAGCGCCAGAATATGACCGGCCACGCGGAACGCCGCCCGCGCCACCTGCCATGCCGCAGGACGTGCCGAATATCGATACACCTGTCGACGAGGCTCTTTTGAAATTGCTGGGTTCACCCGATCTCTGTTCCAAGCGCTGGATTTGGGAGCAGTACGATCACATGGTCATGGCCGATACAGCGCAACGACCCGGAGGCGATGCGGCGGTCGTTCGGGTTCACGACACAAACAAGGCCTTGGCAATTACCTCCGATTGCACGCCGCGCTATTGCTTTGCAGACCCGGAGGAAGGCGGCAAACAGACAGTAGCAGAAGCCTGGCGAAATTTAACTTCTGTCGGTGCCCGGCCCCTCGCCGTTACGGATAACCTCAATTTTGGCAATCCGGAACGACCAGAGATTATGGCCCAGTTCTCGGGTTGCATAATGGGAATGGCAGCAGCTTGCAAAGCGTTAGATTTTCCTGTCGTTTCGGGCAACGTGTCGCTCTATAACGAAACCAACGGCAAGGCGATCCTTCCAACACCGGTGATTGGTGCGGTCGGCGTGATCGATGATCTATCCGACATGGTCGGTATCGGTTTTCCTGCCGAAAACCAGTCAATCGTACTCGTTGGCGATACCGTAGGGCACTTAGGCGCTTCCCTGTGGCTGCGGGAAATTGCGGGGTTGGAATCTGGTGACCCTCCACCTGTTAACCTGGATACGGAAAAACAAAACGGCGATTTTGTAAGAGCGCTAATTGGCGACCGGTTGGTAACAGCCTGTCACGACGTTTCCGGTGGCGGGGTACTGGTTGCCCTCGCTTCCATGGCCCTCACTGGCGATATCGGCTGCACAATCACGCTACCGGAAGAATGCACCGACAATTCCGCCTGGTTGTTCGGCGAGGATCAGGCCCGATACCTCCTCGCCACAAGCGATCTAAGCGGCTTAATTTCGAGGGCGGAAAAGGCTGGTATAGAGGTGTTAGCGCTTGGAACAACCGGAGGGACTGCGTTGACTGTTGGCGGCCTTCCGCCTATATCCTTGGAAGCAATGCGGGATGCGCATGAGGGCTGGTTGCCTAACTATATGGCCGCTTCCTGACTTCCCGATTGAAAGGACCAAAATATGCCAATGGATCCTGGTGAAATAGAGCGCCTGATTAAAGAAGCGCTTCCAGATGCTGATGTTAAGCTGGAAGACCTCGTTGGAGATGGCGATCATTGGTCTGCAACCGTGGTATCGTCCGCGTTTGCGGGAAAATCACGGGTTCAACAGCATCAATTGATATATCAGGCGCTGCAGGGCCGGGTGGGCGGTGAGCTCCATGCGCTCGCGCTTCAAACCTCCGCTCCTCCAGGCTAAAGAGATTTCCTTCGCATTCCAGGCGAGCAATGACAGGATTAAAGAATGACTGACAACCCCGTATTCGAGCGTATCAAACAGGACGTTTCCGACGCAGACGTCGTATTGTTTATGAAAGGCACCCCTGTCTTTCCCCAGTGCGGCTTTTCATCCGCCGTCGTTCAGGTGCTGACCTATATGGGCGTTCAGTTCAAGGGCGTTGACGTCCTCACCGATCCCGAAATTCGTGAAGGCATCAAAGCCTACAGTAACTGGCCAACCATTCCGCAACTCTATGTCAAAGGCGAGTTTGTTGGCGGTTGCGATATTATCCGTGAAATGTTCGAATCTGGTGAATTGATTGAATTCATGAACACCAACGGGATCGACGTAAATCTGCAAACGGCGGAATAAGCCGGGCAAGACGCCGATCTAAGACCAGGTACAGGGAGGTTTAGATGGCATTGGTACAAACCAAAGGGCTTGCGCATTTCACAATTCCGGTAACCGATACTGAGCGCAGTCAAAAGTTCTACGAGGAAATTCTTGGTATGCGGCCTATTCAGGTCAACCACAAGCGCGGCATGGTTTTTATGGATTCCGGTGGCGACTGCGTCATCCTGACCAGAACGCAGCATCCGATTAACCAGGCAGGTGAGCAGGATATTCATCATGCATGGGTCGTAGAGCATGACGATTATGAAGATGCGGTGCAAAAATTACAGGAGCGTGACGATATAAAATTTTGCTTCGAGGAAGACCGGCAGGGTGGTGCGGTCAATGGCCCGCGCGCCTACTTCGAAGACCCAGATGGCAATGTCCTGGAGATTATCGACCTCACCAGCTACAAGGGCGATTGAGGACTAGCAACCAATTCTATTGCTCGAAATCAACCGTTGTACGCCTCGACCTGCAAGGTTGCGCCCTCTACGCCAATGACTTTGACATTTTCGCCCTCGGCAAGTTCTGTTCCCGCCGATGTCAAGCGAACACGCCACATGCTGTCGCCGACTTTTACGCGACCCATTCCCTGTTGGGTGGGTTCAGTCAAAGCGTATACCCGCCCGATATAACTCTCGCCACGTCGGTTGAGCGTCGGATGATCACCGGAGAGTTTGGTGCGTTTGTAAACAATTCGGCCAATAAAAATACTGGCGACAGAAAACAGACAGAAAATTGCAATCTGATATTGCCAACCCAGTTGGTCAGAAATCAGCACCACCAACCCGGTCGCTAAAGCACCAAGACCAAGCCACAAAAACCAAATGCCAGGAACAACAAGCTCGATGATGACGAGGATCACGCCTAGAGCCATCCAGTGCCAGAAGCTTAATTCCTGTAACCAGGGAAGTAGTTCATCCATAAGAGTTGACCGCTTTTTTAGTCATTATCGTCAGCGCCTGCATTTCCTGCACTTGGCACACTACCTCCTCTGGACGACGGCACAACCGATGTTTCGCCAGAGCCACCAAAAGAGTCGCGTGCTATTTCTGCAATCCCTGCAACTGCGCCAATCACGCTTGAAGCTTCCAGCGGCATAAGAACAACCTTCTGATTCCGCGCAGAACCAATAGACTCAAGGGCGTCTATATACTTCTGCGCAACAAAGTAATTCACTGCCTGAACATTGCCGCCGGCAATCGCTTCAGAAACCATGGTCGTTGCTTTACCTTCAGCCTCTGCCTCGCGTTCGCGAGCCTCGGCGTCCCGGAATGCTGCTTCACGGCGACCTTCCGCTTCGAGAATGGCTGACTGCTTATTACCCTCAGCGCGCAGAATCTCAGCCTGTCGATCACCTTCTGCCTCCAAAACCGTCGCTCGTTTCTCACGTTCCGCTTTCATCTGACGGCCCATCGCATCGACGAGTTCTTGCGGTGGCGAAATGTCTTTGATCTCGATACGCGTAATTTTGACGCCCCACGGCGAAGTTGCGTCATCGACGACATTCATTAGCTGTGCATTAATCTTGTCGCGTTGCGAAAGAAGCTCGTCAAGATCCATCGATCCCATAACCGTCCTTAGATTGGTCATCGTCAAATTCAGAATGGATAGCTCAAGACGGCGAACTTCGTAGGAAGCCTTTACGGCATCAAGAACCTGAAAGAACAAAACGCCATCGACTTTCACCATCGCGTTGTCGCGCGTGATGATTTCCTGCGAGGGAACGTCGAGGACCTGCTCCATCATGTTCATCTTCATACCGATCCGGTCGATCATCGGCACGATAATGTGCAGGCCCGGAGTCAATGTGCGTGTGTATTTTCCAAAACGTTCAACGGTAAATTCGAAACCTTGAGTAACGGTCTTTACCGCGAGAATTACGAATATGATTGCAAGAAATAACAGAACAATGATGAACAGAGTTGAAGCATCGGGCATGGTCAATTACGTCCTCCCTAGACGATCATTTTCGACATTAATTAGCATTCTTGCGACAGCCATTGGATTGATAGGCCAGCACTTCCACAACTTTATATAGTAAGATTTTGGCAGTTTTCCAGCCTTTTGAGCACTATATTTTGTAATCTAGCGCAGAAAACGTCGATATTTGCCAATAAAAAAGCCCGGGAAAACCCGGGCTTTTCGTAACTGAATGTGTGTTGTCGCTTAACGCGAGTAATACTCAATGACGAGGTTCGGTTCCATTTGCACGGGATAGGGAACATCTGCCAGAAGCGGTGTCCGCGTCAGGCTGCCCTTCATGTTGCGATGATCGACCTCAATATAATCGGGAATCTCCCGCTCGGGGCTCTCAACAGCCTCCAGGACCATCGGAATCTCGCGTGATTTTTCCTTGATTTCGATCACATCGCCTTCATTGACCCGGTAGGAGGGGATATTTACCCGCTTGCCATTGACCCGGATGTGACCGTGATTGATGAACTGACGTGCCGAGAACACCGTCGGCACAAATTTCATGCGATAGATCACCGCATCAAGCCGCCGTTCAAGGAGGCCGATAAGGTTTTCCGAGGTATCGCCTTTGCGGCGCTCCGCCTCGATATAAACCCGACGGAATTGCTTCTCGGTAATATTGCCGTAATAGCCCTTCAGTTGCTGTTTGGCATTAAGCTGCGTGCCGAAATCCGACGGTTTACGGCGTCGGGACTGGCCATGTTCACCGGGACGGTATTCGCGCTTGTTGAAGGGAGACTTGGGTCGGCCCCAGAGATTGCACATCAGGCGCCGGTTAATCTTGTACTTCGCTTGGACTCGTTTGCTCATAATTCAAATATCCTTGTTTTGTCGATATTTATCGACTTGTTGTCCCGATAGTCCGACCCGGTAAAACCGGCGGCGGAGACGAAATCTGCGTTTCCACAATTTCACCCCTCATTCTCGGGAATGGCGGCGCACTATAGGGATTTACCCCTGAAAGTCAAAGGGAATAACAGCTCTTCATGCCATCGTTTCAGCGCGATTTTTTGCCGGTTTTAAGCGGCTTCGGTACTGGCCAATGGTTGTCGCCCACGGATCATATCGGAGGCTTTATCCGCAATCATAATGACGCAGGCATTGGTATGCGCGGATACGAGATCAGGCATGGCCGCTGCATCCACGACACGAAGGCCTTCAGTGCCGCGCACACGGCACTCGGGATCGAGCACCGCTTCCGGCCCCTGCCCCATTGGGCAGGTGCAGGTCGGATGTTCGACAGTAATCAGCGTATTGCGAATATATTCGTCAATTTCATCGTCGGTTTTAACGTCGGCGCCCGGCTTCAGCTCTTCACCCCTGAAGGGATCAAGCGGTTTCTGGTTGGCGACATCCCGCGCAATCTTGAATCCCTGTCGCAGGGTTGGCAAATCGTTGGGCGCCGTAAAGAAGTTGAAGAAAATACGGACATGGTCTCTTGGGTCTTTGGACCGCAGCTTGACCTCACCCCGGCTGTCGGGATGGAGAAGCGCGGGCTTGATGCCGAATCCATCTTCATATGGTTTTTGGAACCCTGGGACCCAAACATCGGCATGGTCAGGAATGCCACGGAACAAAAACTCAATATCGGGCACGGCCAGTTCAGGTCTCGTCTTGATAAAGGCATGCATCCCGCCGGGCACGACGCTGCCGGTTCCCGTTCCGAACAGGTAGGACTGAATCATGCCCAATGCGGCCTTATCCGCCCGCATATCATCGCGAAACTTGCTTGTGTTGTTGGGCCGGGTAAATGAGATCGTGACCGTCTGATGGTCCTGCAGATTTTGTCCGACTGGCAAATCGATAAGAGTTTCAATCCCCATATCCTTCAAATGTTCTGCCGGGCCGATACCCGATAGCATAAGAAGCTGTGGAGAGTTAAACACGCCACCGGACAGGATCACTTCACGATCTGCATCCACGCGGATCGTTTTGCCGCCCTTGATATATTCGATCCCGACTGCCTTGGTGCCCTCCATAATAATTCGGCTGGTAAGCGCCTTGGTGATCACCGTCAGATTGGGCCGACTCATGGCCGGTTTGAGAAATGCCACCGCTGTTGAGCTGCGTTTGCCGTTTTTAATCGTGTACTGGCTTCTGCCAAACCCCTCCTGCTGCGCGCCGTTATAATCTTCGGTTATCGGCCAGCCTGCTTCCCTGGCAGCTTCAATCCAGGCTGGAAAAAGAGGATCTTGGGTTGTCGCCCAGCTGGTTCCAAGCGATCCTTCGCCGCCACGAAATTCATCATCACCTTCTTCCCAGTCCTCGCACCGCTTGAAGTAAGGCAAGCAGTCGGCGTAGGACCAACCGATAGCGCCCTTCTGGGCCCAGCGATCGAAATCGCCCGGATTTCCGCGCGTATAGGCCATGACATTGATCGAGGACGACCCGCCCAGCACCTTGCCGCGTTTCACATCCAGTACTCGGTTATTGAGATTGGGTACGGGTTCGGAGACGTATTTCCAGTCATGCAAACGGTAATCGTAGATCTTACCCATACCAATCGGGATATGAATTAGCGGGTCGAAATCGCGCCCGCCTGCTTCAAGCAGCAAAACGGTGGCATCGGCGTCTTCGCTCAATCGGTTTGCCAGTACGCATCCCGCAGATCCCGCGCCCACAATGATGTAGTCATATCCCTGAGCCATTTTTTCCTCTTCTTTTTTGAGAATTTCAGTTTAACGGCTGTCTTGGTGAAGAGAAACCGCGTTAACCCTAAGTTTCTGTTTAAGAATGTGGTAATTTATGGCATACAGGTGCCGGGTTGGCATAGTTTGGTTCGGGTTACTCCGACGCCTTATTTGAATAGTGAAGTGATTTATTGAGAAAGCTATGTTGAGCCCAGTTTTTCACCGTCAAATTCAAATGCTGTTGGTCGTAATTTTCTCGGCATTTTTCCTGATGGCAACATCTGCTTAGGCCGGTCTCATCGCGCAATATGATTTTAGCGGCAATGCGCTGGATTCGAGCGGCAACGGCAATCACGGAAATAATATTGGCGCTACCCTGACAAATGACCGGTTTGGAAATGCCAATAGTGCCTATTTCTTTGACGGTACCGACACGATGGAAACCGGCCTGTTGCGACAGACCTATAACGAGGATTTTTCAATCTCAGCCTGGTTTCGTTTTGATGGCAATGCAACCGACCATTACCGGCCTATCGTTGCCGGACAATTTGGGCCGTTTTTCCTTGGCAAGGAAAGCGGCAATACCAACATCAGCATGCAAAACAGCAATCACGAACCCAATCTGGCACCGGGAACCAATGCGTGGGACGGACAGTGGCATAACATCGTCGCCGTATTCGATGCCACCGCACCAAACAGTCTGTTAACGGGGAGTGTTTATCTGGATGGCACCTTGGTCGGCTCCGCGATATACGGAAATGCGGCGAGCGCATCCGGGCTGATGTATATAGGCCGGGAGATCACACAGCCAAATGTATTTTTTCTGGGTGCGATCGACGATGTAGGGTTTTACGACCACGCGCTGACGACAGGTGAAATAGAGGCCTTACAAAGCGCTGGCGTTTCCGAACCGGGCGCATTGGCTGTCTTCGGATTAGGTGTATTTGCCATGGGCTATATGCGCCGCCGTAAAGCCGCCTAAAGTTTCAACAGCTTTCGTACATTGCCGTTTAACAGCTTCCGACGGTCCTCAAGGCTGAGGTTAAGCTGCTCCGCCCAATCCCTTCCTGGCTGGTTCTCAACGAATGGGTAATCGATCGAGAAATTGCAGATTATTTTCAACAACGACAAAACCCCGCCCGTCACCCCGGACCTGACCCGGGGTCCATATCAACCACTGGTGCACGACTTAACCATTCAATTATAAGTAGTATTTTTGGCCACGATGTCAGGTTTGGCAATTCACGAACTCTTGCTGACTTATGCCGAATAACCGTCGGAATTCTTTACGTTTTACCCCCCCCCTCGAATGGCCTCGACAGAAGGTATTGAAACTAAGTATTTACGAAAATTGGTATGTTTCTTGCACAGTTAACAAGAGATTTACACGACCATGGACCTTAAGGCTTCACGATGAACAAAATTATAAAAACCGCATTCGCCTCATTTCTCTTTTTAGGGGCATCTAACGCTTCAGCGGTCGTACTGACATCGACCAATACCGCTGACTTCAACCTGATGTTCGAGGACTTCGCGTTGGCCCCGTCCGGCGTGGCGAGTATGACCAGCCTCAGCGGCAATTTAACGATAGATTCCGCGATAGGTGTTGGAAATCCTGCCGCCAGTACAGGTTTCTACGGTGAATTTGCGGCCTCTGCCCTTACCGGCAACGAATATATCCAGGGGGGTGATGAAAATTTTGACCTGACATTCTCATCTCTCCAAAACGCTTTTGCGATGAATTATAGTGATTTCTCTATCGCCAGCACGTTCACCTTGAACTTTTTCGACGGCGCTACAAATGTCGGCAGTACGAGCTTCGTGACGTCAACGTTTAATACAGCCGAATTCATCGGATTTAGCAGCACCGTTGCTTTTGACAGCGTCGAAATTCGCGAGGATGACGGCGCCAGCAATACCAATGAGTTTTTCCAGTTTTATACTGCACAACACGTATCTGAACCTGGATCACTCGCCGTCTTCGGTCTTGGCCTTATCGGCCTCGGTTACATGCGCCGTCGCATCCACGAAAAACCTGTTTAAGCTGTCATCGCGCAAACAAAAAGTCGTTCCTCAATAATGGAACGAAACGTTTACTTGCGCAGCGGCGTGACAACTTCCTGGCAATGCCACCCTGACGGCACATCGAGCTACACCTCTACGCCAAAAATATAACTTTTCAAACGTTCCCGGCGTCGAACATTGAGTTCAAAAACCCGTTCAAGAGTTTTTGCCAACCAAAACCGCCGAGCAGGCAGGCTCGCACAAACCGTTGCGTTACGAATTGAATCAACCGGCGGCTCACCCTCTATAACCGCAGCAGCTTTCGTACATTGCCGTTTAATAGCTTCCGGCGGTCCTCAAGGCTGAGGTTGAGCTGCTCCGCCCAATCCCTTCCCGGCTGGTTCTCAACGAACGGGTAGTCGACTGAAAACATGATGCGATCGATACCCATTTCCTGGACAGTGCAGAGCAAAGCGGGATTTGAGAAATTGCCACTCGTTGTGACGTGAAAATGCGCTTCGAAGATTTCCCGAAACGAACGGGTCTGTGTATTTTCAACCCGTGAGAGCGCCTGGTTCACCCGCCACAAAAGAAACGGCAGCGATTCACCCATATGGCCGAGGATCATCTGCAGCTTTGGATACTCGTCGAACACACCTGAGAGAATCATGCGGATCGCTTGTGTTGCGGTTTCCACTGTGTAGCCCCAACCTGGACCTGCTAAAGCCGGGAAGTCTTCGAGATAATCTTGGTAGTAGGCTTTTACGACATCTTCATGCGGATAGCCGGGGTGCAGATAAATCGGTACATCCAGAGCTTCGGCGCGCGCGTAGATCGGCCAGTATTTTTTGCTGTCATTAAACTCGCCATTGGTCAGCCCATGGATCATCGCACCTTTAAAGCCAAGGTCCTTTACACACCGCTCTAGCTCATCGGCGGCGGATTCGGGGTGTGCTGTTGCCAGTGCCGCAAATCCAAAATACCGGTCAGGATGCTTTTGCACCGTTTCATAAAGTTTGTCATTGGCCTGCTTCGTAATCTCCGGCCCTGACTGTGCGTCGAATTTCTGCGCCGATGGCGCACCATGGCTCAACACCTGTATATCGATGCCGGCATCATCCATTTCCTTGAGCCGCAGAGCCTCAACATCATAAAGGCGGTCCTGAACCGGCCCGCGCCGCGATGCATCACGGCCGACATAGTGGTCGGTCATGATGGGGTCCCAGTAGTGCTCCTCCAGAGCAATGATCTCAATGCCGGTCGATGTCGCCATTTCCCGCTCCCCCGGTATTTTATTTCTCTTTTAGGATTGTCCGCCGCTGCAATTGATATTGTCGCCGGTAACAAAACTCGCATCATCGGACGCCAAAAAGGCGACGGCAGCGGCCTGTTCCTCCGGCGTTCCAGGTCGACGGATCGATTGCTGACTGCGAATGTTCTCACCCATTTGCTTCTTGTACAGACCGCCTTCCTCGGGATCGAGATCCTCTGCCATCTCACCCGGCTTTAGCATCAACCGAGACGTTACCCGATCGGGAATATCGGTGCCGCCCGGAGATACCGTATTCACCCGAATGCCATACTGCCCATATTCCATAGACAAAACTTTGGTGATCGCCAGAATTCCGCCCTTGCTGGCCGCGTAGGGGACGCGATGGAGCCCGCGAACCGATTGCGAGCCGAGATTGATGATACTGCCGCCTTGCTGTTCCATCATGATCGGCAGCACCGCATTACAGCACCAGAGCGTCGGCAGTAATGATCGCTCCAACTCCTGCTGCGTTTCCTCTTCATTATAGAGATGGAACGGTTTGATCCAGATCGTGCCGCCGACATTATTCACCAGCACATCGATGCGTCCATAGGCTTCGACCGCGGCCGCCATCAACTCCTGCGCACCAGCGAGAGTACTCAGATCGACGAGCACTTTTGACGCTTCAACGCCATGTTCCTGCAGGCTTGCCAAAGTTTCTGTCGCGCCTTCATCAACCCGATCGGCGACGACTATTTTTCCACCTTCCTGCCCCAGACGTTTCGCGGTTGCCCGGCCGATGCCCTGCCCTGCACCGGTAACAATGCAAACCTTGTCTTTCAGACGGCGCGCACCGGCCGCTCTCGGATCGAGTTCTTCAGTCACTTTCAGCTCCTTTAAAATGGCGCCGCATTAGATCGATGTATGCGGCACACCCTTTTTGACTTTTAACGGCTCATCCGGCGCATCGCTAAACGCAATGTCGCGCGGCAACAGAAATGACGCAGACCGGATGGCCTGTGTCTCCTCATCAAGACCCGGCGGTCGCTTGCCCTTCTCCAGCCCTCTTGCTGATTTCAGCAGCACGTTTCGTGCCATAATGATGCCGTTGTCGGTTGAGACGAGATTCTCCTGGGTCCGGTCACAGATCGTCCCCATGCTTTCCTGTAGAGACGCATCCTGCATCGCAATGCCTTTAACACCGCTATAGGATTCCCGCCGCTTCTGCGCCTCGCGATCCATCATGTAATCGTTGGCCTTATTGATCGACGGCCGGTAGGTGCCGGGTATCAGATCAACATGTAGCCCGCCGCCTTTGGTCATTACCCCGAGTTCAAGCTCGTTCAACGGCCTGCTGGGGTGATAGGAGAATGTCCAGGCAAAACAGTTATCGTCGTCAATGGGTACCCATGCGTGACCATTCAACGGATTGTCGCCATAGGGCGGGACAATCGTGTACCACGGCATAATCCACGGCGTGATCCGCCAGTAATATTGTTCGTCTTCGGCGTTACGGCGCACACCGATATGAAGTCCGCAGGAAGATTCGATAACTTCGAATTTCGGCGCGAGGTCAGCGAGATGATAGTCTGACCCCTTCGACCGGTGATGCAACGGATCGCTGCGCAACTCACCACTATGCAAAAAGGCGACATGGCTCGAATCGATTCCGCCTTCGAGCGCCTGCAAATAATTCGCCTCCTCCCAGCGCTTGGTGTGATAGCGCTGGTTCTCGGGCACTGTCGTCCATTCGAAGGCAGGTTCAGGCGGTTGCTCTTCCGGCGGTCCCATATAGGTCCAGACGATTCCGCCCTTTTCGACGCACGGATAGGAAGTCAGTTTTATGCTCTGGGCATAGCCGCTTTCCGCCGGTTCCGACGGCACTTCCAGACAATTGCCCTGAAAATCATACTTCCAGCCATGATAAGGGCAGCGAAGCCCACCCTCTTCATTGCGGCCAAACCACAAAGAAACCCGGCGATGGGCGCAAAACTCCTCGACAAGACCGATATTCCCGTTGCTATCACGAAAGGCGATCATTGGTTCTGACAGAAGTTTTACGCGAACCGGCGGACCATCCGGTTCCGCAACCTCTTCTGACAACAGAAACGGTATCCAGTAGCGCCGAAATAACGTCCCCATCGGTGTTCCGGGGCCGGTTTCGGAAACAAACTTATTCCTGTCCGTCGTCAGCACGGTCTCATTTTCCTACTAAGCACATTTAACAGCCCAATTTTATCGCGTGGTAGTGCGGACGCAATACGGCTAATTGCGACAAAAGCCAACATTTTTGTCGCCTCGTTTTATGATCATCTTCTTCTTTTCACTTGACCCCGCAATGCGGTATTGTCCGAGCAGGATTAAGGAGTTACTCGATGGACACCGCGCATATGGACGCCGGTACAGATTTTGTCTGGCCGTCCGAAGATGTCTCACAAATTCCGTTTCGGGTATATACCGATCAGGAAATCTACGACCTGGAGCAGAAACTTATCTTTCAGGGACCAACGTGGAATTTCCTGTGTATAGATTGCGAAATCCCCAATCCGGGCGATTACAAGATGACCAATATCGGCGATGCGCCGATCGTTGTAGTGCGGGATGAAAACGGCGACATTAATGCGATGGTCAATCGCTGCGCCCACAAGGGGGCGATGCTTTGCTATAAACCGCGCGGCAACATCAAAGAATTCAACTGCATCTATCACAACTGGACCTACGATCTGCGCGGCAAGCTTACCGGCGTCGCATTTCATAGAGGCGTGCGCGGCCAGGGCGGACTGACCGAAGAATTCAAGCATGATGAACACGGGCTTGAACGCATTCGTATCGAGAATGTCCGCGGCTTCATTATGGGAACGTTCAGCGAGCATACGCCTCCCTTTGCCGAGTATATCGGCCAGGAGCTGATGGATAATATCGACCGGGTCTTTATCAAGCCTCTCAAGGTTCTCGGTTATCACAGCCAGGTATTTCCCAATAACTGGAAGCTCTATGTCGAGAACAACAAAGATTCATATCACGCGAGCCTGCTGCACGTGTTTCACAACACGTTCGGCGTGGTACGCCCGACAATGACAGGTGGGATATTATTAAGCGATAGCCGCTGGCATCATTTGAGCTACACGGAGCGCAAAGAAATCGGCGATGAGAATATTGCCAAAGAGAAAGTTCGTTCCCGGCAGGACGAGTACAGCCTCTCCGATACCAGAATGATGGAACACAAACTCGAACTCGGGGATACGATTACGAATTCGATCCAAACTGTCTTCCCGACCATGGTTTTGCAACAAATTCTGAATGCCCTCGCAATTCGACAACTCATTCCGCGGGGCGTCGAAGAAAGCGAGCTTATTTGGACCATTCTTGGGTTCGAGGACGACGATGCCGAAATGGACGAGTTGCGCCTCAAGGTAAACAATCTCGTCGGACCTGCTGGCTTTATCTCAATGGAAGACGGCTGCGTTGGCGGATTTATTCAGAAAGCCGCGATGGCGAATGTCGATGCCCAAACAGTTCTGCCCATGGGTGGTAGAGTGATCGAACCCAGCCACGGATCCCGGGTCACCGAGTCCGCCGTTCGCGGATTCTGGAAGGGCTGGCGCGAGTGCATGGGCATCTAGACCAAAGACGATGACCACAACCACCGATTTGGATCGCGATTTGGCAATACGATTGCGTATTGATGCGCTCATTGCCGATTATATTCACTGCATCGATGAAGACCGCCTCGAAGAATGGCCGGATTTTTTCACGGATGATGGCCGCTATCACGTTATTACGCGGGAAAATTACGATCTTGGCATGCCGGTCGCCCTTATCTATTGCGATGGCCGGGGCATGTTCGAGGACCGCATATCAGCACTTAGGGAAGCCAATATTTTTGAGCCTCACGTTTATTGCCATATGGTCGCCGCACTGAAAATTATAGATAGCAGTGGACCGGAAATCGCAACGCAGTCCAATTTCAGCGTGACAAGAACAATGCCGGAAGGCGAAATGATGACCTTCCTGTGTGGCAAGGTGTTTGACACGGTAGTCGAAGTTGATGGCGCGCTTAAATTCAAGGAACGCAAGGTGATCCTGGACTCGCGCCGGATAGATACGCTTCTGGTTATTCCCGTTTAGGGGCTCTCGACACCTATGATTTACTCTCTCGGTGATACGACGCTAACGACCGCGAGCGACGACTATTTCATTGCGCCAAGCGCAGATGTGATTGGTGATGTGCATCTCGGAAACAAGGCAAACGTTTGGTGGAACGTTGTCATCCGGGCCGACAACGACCCTATCACAATTGGCGATAGTACTAATATTCAGGACGGCAGCGTGCTGCATACCGATCCGGGGTTTCCGATAGATATCGGGGCCAATGTAACCGTCGGGCATATGTGCATGCTGCACGGGTGCACAGTTGGTGACGGCTGCCTGATTGGTATTGGCAGTATCATATTAAACGGCACAAAAATCGGTAAAAACTGTCTTATTGGCGCCAATTCCCTGATCACCGAGGGCAAGGATATTCCGGACAACTCGTTGGTAATGGGTTCGCCCGGCAAGGTCATCCGCGAAGTCGATGAAAAGGCCATTGCCATGATGGCTCGAAATATTAAGTCATATGTAGATCGCTCCGAACGCTATCGAGCGGAGCTGAAACAGATGGGATAGAACAAGGCATACGACGCCGCCGCTTCATTCAGTCATCGATTGCTGTTGCGGGTACGACAATGATTATCCCTTCCCTGACAACCGCAAAAACCAAAACCGGATTTCACTTGCCGGAAGAATCCGAGCCGCACGCGCGTACATTTATGCAATGGCCGGTGAACCGGAGAGTGCACCGCGACCGGGTTTTCCGCAGAATGTTGCAACAAAGTATCGCCGATATTGCAAATACCATTGTGGAATTCGAGCCTGTCACCATGCTGATGGCGGCAGAACATCATAGCGCGGCTAAGCGTTTGCTGAGCCGCAAGGTCGAAATCTGGGATATCCCAACCGATGATTTGTGGTGCCGGGATGCCGGGCCGCTTTTTGTGAGGAATGGCAAAGGCAAACTCGCAATTGCCAATTTTAATTTCAATGGATGGGGCAACAAGCAAACGCACGATAACGATGGCAAGATCGCAGAACGTATTGCGACACGGTTAGACTTACCGCTCATCGATTCCGGTCTTGTCGGTGAACCCGGCGGTGTTGAGTCCGATGGTGCAGGAACGTTGATGGCGCATGAAAGTTGTTGGGTGAATGAGAATCGCAATAGCCTTTCAAAGTCAGAAATCAGCAATCGGCTTTTAACAGCTCTCGGCGCTGAGAAAATTATTTGGGCACCCGGTGTTAAAGGTGCAGATATTACAGATTATCACATCGATTCCCTCGCCCGTTTCGTGCGCCCTGGCATCGCCGTTATTCAGCTACCGGAAAAACCGTCTAAAGAAGATCCTTGGTCCGTTGCCGCGTTCGAAACATATGAAATTCTCAAAAAATCAAAGGATGCAAAAGGTCGTCAGCTATCGCTCGTCGTCCTGCCCGAACCGACACAGCCCCGCGTCACCTCATACGACTTTGTTGCCTCCTACGTGAATTACTATGTCTGCAATGGCGGTGTAATCGCAGCGCAGTTCGGCGATCACGCAACGGATTCCGAAACGGAGAGAAAACTAAAACGCCTTTATCCTGGTCGGGAGCTTGTCATGCTCAATGTCGATCCAATTGGCGAAACAGGCGGAGGGATTCATTGCGCCACGCAACAGATGCCGAAAGTTTAGATTCAACCGAACCAGATGCGGAATGATCCTGCAGTTTGCCCCTGACGTCGTTGATCCAACGCTGCCGAACATTTGAATGACTGGCAATTTGCAGCTCCTATCTGCTCTACCTACGTCATAGCACGCGCTCGTTTGACCCAATGCGCCGCGGTTCATATAACTGTTATATAAAAACTTACGCGACAACGGGATCCTAATAATGTCCGAAACAGAAACCAGAACCGATCAACCGCCATTCCTGCATGACAGCTATCTTGCCTGGTGCGAGGAGCAACCGGTGCCGGTAATCGAAGATTTCGGTATGGATCTGGCTCGGCTCAAAACCGAGCCCTGGGATCTTTACGGCATGAATGGTGCGATCTGTCTCCTCAAAGGTCGCGATGACTACAACTCCATCTTTTGCTTTGAATTGAAGCCGGGGTCCAATTCGCGCGAAATGCACCACCTCTACGAAGAAATTATCTATGTCATCGATGGCTATGGATCGACCCAGATCGTAACACCGGAGGGCGACAAACACGCATTCGAATGGGGCAGAAACTCGCTTTTCTCCGTTCCGCTCAATGCCAAATATCAACACTTCAACGGCTCTGGCACGGAACCAGCGCGTTTGGCTTCGGTGCATAACTTCCCCTTCCTCATCAAGCTGTTCCGGAATGAGGAATTTATTTTCAATACCGAACGCGATTTCCCCGAACGCGCCGGTCCAAACGGGTATTTCAAAGGCGAGGGCCAGATGATCGAAATCCGCCCGGGCCGCCATCAATGGGAAACCAATTTCGTTGCCGATATCACCAATTTCGAACTCAAGGACTGGGCCGCGCGCGGCAAGGGGTCGTCCAGTTTGCGCTGGGTCCTCTCCGACAGCACGATGGGCTGTCATACATCCCAAATTGTTCCCGGCACCTACAAAAAGGCGCATCGTCACACCTGCGGCACCAACGTCTTCACCATCGATGGCGAGGGCTATTCAATGCTGTGGTACGAAGGCAAGGAAGAGGAGCGCGTGCGGGTCGATTGGGATCACGGTGTCGTTGTCACGCCACCTGAACAGATGTTCCACCAACACTTCAACACCGGTACAACGCCGTCGCGATATCTTGCGGTGCAATTCGGCACTGTCCGCTACCCGATGATTTCCGCCAAAATGAAAAAATGGACATCAGGCAACGACACGTCAGTGAAAGACGGTGGCAACCAGATCGAATACGAAGACCAGCCCGCCGACAACCACGCCATCTGGTTGGAAGAGATGGACAAGAAAGGGTATCCATCTGAAATGGGCGAAATATTTGACGAGGAAGCAATCCGGGCCTCAGATTACGCTCAGTCTGTCGTTAAATAACCCGTAATCCGCTCCTTATCGCAATTCCGCTGAATTTCCGCTAAGCTCAACCAAATGGCTTAGAACATGCGTTGTTCCGCATGGGGAGGAAAACCGTCATGGCCATCGACCTGCATGCCCATTGGCGTCCGGCAGAACTTATCGACGCATTACGTCGGAGAACCGAAGACCCCCGCGTACTTGTAAATGATGATGGAATCGAAGTTTACAAAGCGAGGAATGGCGAACAACCGATTGATCAAGCGTTCGACAATGTCGAAACCCGGCTTGAGGAGATGGACCGACAAGGCATAACCACAGCGGTCCTGTCCCTCCTTAGTGAATTCACCTGGATCGAACGCCTCCCGTTGCAGGAGTCCCTGCCCCTGGTTCAGCTTTACAATGACAGCATGTCAGCGCTTTGCGCAAAGCATGAAGGCCGTTTTACCGCACTATGCGCACTGCCCCTTGCCGATGTTAAAGCTGCCGCCACCGAATTTGACCGCGTTATGACACTTCCGGGTATCATTGGTGCGCAAGTCCCGGGCAATGCCTTTCTGACATACAAAGAAGCCGACGCCTTCCGTCCGGTTATAGAAGCGGCGCATAGAAGCAAAGCGGCTGTCCTCATTCATTTTGCGCCTATGCCAGGTGACACTTGGCCCCGCGTGCCAAAGGAAACGGATAATGTACGCCGCCGTATTGGAACCCTCGATATGCAAGCGAGCCTATCATCCAACATGGTGACGCTATGCATGACCGATATCCTTGATGACTATCCGGACGCGATGTTTGTCGTACACAACCTTGGTGGCAATATTCCGTTCGAAATTGAGCGTATGGATCACCGCTGTTTACTCGACACGCCCGACGAAGAGCTCCCATCCAAGCGGTTCAAAGAAGCGAACGTCTACGTTGACTGCAACTCGCTGGGTGCCCATGCCATAGAAATGGGTGTGAGGCTCTATGGCGAGGATAGAATCCTGTATGGCACAGATGGCACAGAATTTGGCGGCAAATGGACCAACGATGCCCTGGCTGAGGCGGATCTAAGCGAACACGTGAAAGATCAGATCCGTCATGGCAACGCGATAAGATTGTTTTCGCACTTAGCCGCGATGGCAGGTTTTATGGAAGCAGCGGAATAATTGGGTTTCTTAGCTGTCCAGCCAACTACTCTTCTTCCCGGCGCCATTTTTTTTCAGCGATGGCCACCACAATTCCGCGCAGCGTTCGAACTTCCTGCTCAGTCAGGAGCGCCCGATTAAAGATATTGCGGATATTGCGGATCATACGCGGACGTTTCTCCTTTACGCGGAGAAAACCCGCTTTGTCCATTTCGTCTTCGAGGTGCTCATAAAAATCGATGATTTCTTCCTGGCTGGCGAGCGCCGCACCACGCCCTTTGCGGCGAATTTCTGATGGCACCTCAACACCGCCAGCCATTTGCCACTCATAGCCCATCAATAGAACTGACTGCGCCAGGTTGAGGGACGAAAAAGCGGGATTGGTTGGCACCGTTATGAGCGTATCGGCCAAAGCAAGATCATCGTTATGCAATCCGACCCGCTCCGCGCCAAAAAGCAGGCCACACTTGTTCCCTTCAGAAATCGTGTCGCGCATCGTTTTCGCCCAACTACGTGCATCCTGCACCGGCTTGATCATATCCCGCAGACGCGCAGTCGTCGCACCAAGTCTGTGCAAATCGGCTACCGCCTCCTTGGTTGTATCGAAAATCTGAGCGTTGGTTAGAACGGCA
Organism: Rhodospirillaceae bacterium; assembly: GCA_002720855.1. Taxonomy (GTDB): domain Bacteria; phylum Pseudomonadota; class Alphaproteobacteria; order MPNO01; family UBA2964; genus UBA2964. The sequence continues at coordinate 146,341 of PBIN01000004.1, forward strand.
TGTGCACCCGATGATGCGTTTATTGCTTTGGAGTGCGGCCACTTGCATTTGGGCCGGACCAGACGAAGATCAGTAAGACCAAAATTCATCATGGCCCGCGCCGTCATGCCGATGTTCTCAGCCAAAGACGTCTCGACCAAAATGATGACGGGACCATCAGTGGTCGTCTCGCTCGCGGCCTCACGTTTTGTCGGTTTCAGATTTGCCATCTGGATCGCACGGTATTGCTAAGCTTCAGCACCGTCGCGGAACAGTTTGAAGGTGATCGCATCGTTTAGCGCATTGTAGGAAGCGTCGATAACGTTGGCGGATACACCGACTGTAGACCAGCGTGATCCGTTGTCGTCCATGCTTTCGATCATCACGCGGGTTACGGCTTCAGTACCGCCGCCCGGAGTCAGAATGCGCACCTTATAATCTGTCAATCTCATATCTACGAGTTGCGGATAAAGAGGATCAAGTGCTTTGCGCAAAGCGTTATCAAGTGCGTTCACCGGACCATTGCCTTCGGCAACGGTCATGAAATTGTCATCACCGACTTCCAACTTCAATGTGGCTTCCGATAGGGTAATGAGCTCACCCTTGGCGTTCCAACGGCGTTCATCCATCACGCGGAAGCTCTGCAAGCGGAAATACTCCGGCACCTTCTCGAGGACTCTGCGCGCCATTAATTCAAAACTCGCCTCGGCACCATCATAGGCATAGCCTTCATGCTCACGCTGTTTAACCTCCTCAAGCAACGTCGCGACTTTTGGGTCTTTGGGATCGACGTCAATTCCAATCTCGCGGAACCTTGCCAGGACATTGGACCGGCCTGCTTGGTCAGACACCACGATATGCCGCGCGTTGCCGATCATCGTTGGGTCAACGTGCTCGTAAGTCTTTGGATCTTTTTCGATCGCGGAAACATGCAGCCCGCCTTTATGCGCAAAGGCGCGCTCGCCGACATAGGCAGCACTGGTATCGGATGGCCGGTTCAACCGGTCGTCGATAAATCGGGATAAATGCGTCAATCGGCCGACATCGTCTCCCGACATTCCAACCTCGTAACCCATCTTGAGAACGAGTGACGGAATGATTGAGATGAGATTCGCATTGCCGCAACGCTCGCCAAGCCCGTTCAATGTTCCCTGAACTTGCCGTACACCGGCACGTACTGCTGCCAACGAGTTTGCCACCGCATTGCCTGTATCGTCATGGCAATGAATTCCAAGATGGCTCCCGGGAACATGCTCCGAAACCTCGCCTACTATCCGTTCGATTTCATCGGGAAGGGTTCCGCCATTGGTATCGCAAAGGACCACCCACCGCGCGCCAGCCTCATAGGCTGCCTTGACGCAGGCCAACGCAAATTCCGGATTTTCTTTGAAACCATCAAAGAAGTGTTCGGCATCGAATATGGCTTCTTCGGCACGTTCGACCGCCAGCCTGATACTGTCTTTGATCATATTGATGTTTTCTTCGAGCTCTACACCCAGCGCGACTTTGGCGTGGAAATCCCAGGTTTTGCCAACGAGACAAACGATCTTGGTCTTCGCGCCAAACACGGCGGTAAGGCCCGGATCGTTTTCGGCGCTGCGTCCAGAACGCCGTGTCATGCCAAAAGCGCTAAGACGCGCCCGGGAAAGATTGGGTGGATCACCGAAGAAACTGTCGTCGGTTGGGTTGGCACCCGGCCAGCCGCCTTCTACGTAATCAATACCAATTCGGTCGAGCTCGAGCGCTATCGCTGCCTTGTCGGCTGCGGAAAAATCAACCCCCTGCGTCTGCGCGCCATCACGCAACGTAGAGTCGTAGATATAGACGCGATTGTCACTCATCGCCCTTACTCTCTAACCTCTCTTCCAAGTGGTCCCGTCGGGACCGTCTTCCAACACTATACCGGCAGCAGCCAGTTCGTCGCGAATTCTATCGCTTTCGGCGAAATCCTTTGTCGCGCGTGCTTCAACTCTTTTTTGTATCAACAATTCTATTTCGGTTTCGTCAATATCGCCCGAACCCTGTTTGAACCAGTCCTCCGGATCCTGCTGCAAAAGACCGAGCATAGCGCCACCGGTCAACAAAGCCGCCTTGGTATCAACATCAGAAGGATTACGATTTAACGCCGATGCCAACCCATGTAACTCGGCGATTGCCTGGGGTGTGTTGAGATCATCTTCGAGGGCAGCCTGCACGGGCGCAGCATCTGCTTTACCGGTGTCGGTATTCGCCGCTGCACGCAAAGCGGTATACAGACGATCGAGTGCACTCTTTGCTTCATCCAGCGAACGCAAGCTGAAATCAAGTGGTTGTCTATAATGCGCCGAAAGCAACGCTAAACGGATCGCCTCGCCCGGTGTACGGTCCAATAAATCGTGCACAGTGTGAAAATTCCCAAGCGACTTCGACATCTTTTCACCGTCGACGGTCAAATATCCGTTATGCATCCAATATTTGACGAACGGCGCGCCATTGTGACTGCACACCGATTGCGCGATCTCATTCTCGTGGTGCGGAAAGATCAGATCCTGTCCGCCGCCATGAATATCAAATGTCTCACCCAGGTGTTTGGCGCTCATCGCCGAGCATTCCAGATGCCAACCTGGTCTTCCCCGCCCCCACGGGCTGTTCCAGCCTGGTTGATCGTCGGTTGATGGCTTCCAGAGAACAAAATCCGCCGGGTCCCTTTTGTAGGGCGCGACTTCAACCCTGGCACCGGCAATGAGTTCATCTCGCGAATGACGTGACAGCTTGCCGTAATCTTCCATTGTCGTGACACTGAACAATACATGTCCCTCTGCCTCGTAGGCATACTCATTTGCCAGAAGACATTCGATCATCTCTGTCATTTCCACGATATGATCCGTCGCGCGGGGTTCGACATCGGGTGGTAGCGCGTTTAAAGCCGCCATATCCTCGCGAAAAATGTCGGCGAATTTTGTTGTAATTGATCCGATATCGTCACCGGTCTGGTTCGAAGCATCGATGATCTTATCGTCTACATCTGTGATGTTGCGTACATAGGTCACCTGCGGATAGAGCTGCTTAAGCAGCCGATACAACACATCAAAAACGACAACAGGGCGTGCATTTCCGATATGCGCATAGTCGTAGACGGTGGGGCCACAAACATAGAAGCGAATGTGGTCGGGATCGACCGGAACGAACTCCTCCTTTTTACGCGAGAGGGTATTAGTGACCTGCAAAGACATGTCAGGTCTCTCTGAAACCATCGGTGATCGGGTAACGACGATCACGTCCAAAGGAACGATGGGTGATCTTTACGCCCGGTGGCGCCTGGCGGCGTTTATACTCAGCCAGCAACAGCATCCGCCAGATACGCTTTACCAATTCGGGATCGAACCCGTTTTCAGTCGTCGCTTTGACGCCCAGGTCCTTCTCGATCAAGCACTCAAGAATGGCGTCCAAATCTTCATAGGCAGGCAAGGTATCCTGGTCTGTCTGGTCGGGTTTCAGCTCTGCCGAAGGCGGCTTGGTTATAATCCGCTCAGGCATCACCGGCCCGTCAGGTCCCCTAGCACCCGCTGGCAAATTCTCGTTGCGCCAGCGGCACAGTGCAAAGACCGTCATTTTGTATACGTCCTTGAGGACCGAAAAGCCGCCGCACATATCGCCATAAAGTGTCGCGTAGCCTACCGACATCTCGGACTTGTTGCCGGTTGAGACGACCATGGCACCGGTTTTGTTTGAGAGACCCATGAGCGCCAAGCCGCGCGAACGCGCCTGGATGTTCTCTTCCGTTGTGTCCGGCGGAGCATCGCCGAACAGTGGTGAGAGCATCTCATCGAATGCACCCATCGCCGGTCCAATATTGATTTCATCCAAACGACAACCGAGCATTTTCGCTGCACCTGCTGCATCGTCGAGACTTTCCTGTGAGGTATAGGGTGACGGCATCATCACGCAATGCACCCGATCCGGGCCCAATGCATCGACTGCGACGGCTGCCGTCAGCGCAGAATCTATGCCGCCCGACAAACCCAGCAGAACACCCGGGAACCTGTTTTTCTCAACATAGTCGCGAAGCCCAAGCATCATTGCGGAGTAAATACTTGATAAGCTGTCTTCGGGAGCGATGGCATCTCCCTCGGCGCAAGACCAGCTGTCGTCTCCACGTTGCCAGTGCGTAACCTGCAAGGCCGGGTACCAGTCCGCGCAACGGGTGCGCAATGTCCTGTCCGAATTGAGCACAAAAGAACCGCCATCAAAAACGAGTTCATCCTGCCCGCCGACCTGATTTACATAAATCATCGGCAAACGGGTTTCGGTCACTCGTTCGACCGCGAGATTCAATCGCTGGTCCCATTTGTCCAGCGCATAGGGCGACCCGTTCAATACGACAAGAATTTCAGCACCGGATTCTTCAAGACATTCCGCAACTTCGGATTGCCACATATCTTCACAAATCATGACGCCGAGCCGAACGCCCCGAAAATTCACCGGGCCCGGCAGTGGCCCGGCGGCAAAGACTCGTTTTTCATCGAACACGCCGTAATTCGGTAAATCATGTTTTAGCCGTGTCGTAACGACCTTGCCTCCATCCAGGAGGATTGCCGCATTGTAGACCGCACCATCTTCAACCGTGATCGAACCAATTAACAGACCGGGCCCACCATCACTTGTTTCGACGGCCAAGGCCTCAACGGCATCGGCACAGGCCTCCTGAAAGGACGGGCGTATAACCAGATCCTCCGGCGGATAGCCAGAAATCACTAACTCGCTGGCAACAACCAGATCAGCGCCCTGTTCTGCCGCCTTTTTTCGCGCATCACGCAATAAAGCTGCATTCCCATCGATGTCACCGACAGTGGGATTCAACTGCGCAAGAGCTATGGAAAGTTGTTCGGTCATGAATTTCTTTGGTTCGGCTCCGCCGCTTCCGCGACGGTTCTTAACCAGTGAACTCCCGGGAAACGGTTTAACCGTGTGTGAGTATCAAGCGATAGCCGCCGTTTTAGTCGATCCAATGCCGGCAATTCGGTCCTGCTTAAGCATTTCCGCGATCAGGAAGGCAAGCTCAAGAGACTGATCAGCATTAAGGCGCGGGTCACAATGTGTGTGATAGCGATCAGCGAGTCCTTCTTCCGTAATAGCCTGAGCGCCGCCGACGCATTCGGTAACATTCTGACCCGTAAGCTCAAGATGAATACCGCCGAGGTAGGTGCCTTCTGCTTTATGAACCGCGAAGCAGCGCTCAACCTCGTCGCGCACACGATCAAACGGCCTGGTCTTGTAACCGTTGTCCGCCTTGATGGTGTTACCGTGCATCGGATCGCATGACCAAACCACCTTGAATCCTTCCCGCTCAACAGCACGGATCAGAGTGGGCAGCTTTTCCTCGACCTGGTCATTGCCCATGCGAGCAATTAAAGTTAAACGCCCGGCCTCATTGTCAGGATTTAGAGTATCGATAACGCGCAAAAGCGAATCCGGATCCATTGTCGGACCGCATTTGCAACCAACCGGATTCGCAACACCGCGCAGAAACTCAATATGCGCATCCTCAGGATCGCGTGTGCGATCGCCGATCCACAACATATGCGCCGATGTGTCGTACCAGTCGCCGGATGTGGAATCGATACGAGTCATTGCTTCCTCATAGGCTGGCAAAAGGGACTCGTGCGAGGTATAGAATTCCGTCTCGCGAATTTGAGATGTGGTTTCCGATGTCAGGCCACATGCGGCCATAAAGGCAAGTGAGTCATCAAGCCGTTCTGCTAAATCCTTATACTTCTCACCGGCTGGACTCTGCTCAACAAAACCCAATGTCCAACGATGCACCTGATGCAAATCAGCATAACCGCCTTGCGCAAAGGCGCGCAGCAAATTCAGGGTCGCAGCAGACTGGTTGTATGCACGCACCATGCGTTGAGGGTCGGGATTGCGCGCTTCTTCTGTAAACTCGATAGCGTTGACGGAATCACCGCGATAACTTGGAAGTTCGATATCACCCTGTTTTTCTGTGGGCTCGCTCCGCGGTTTGGCAAACTGACCAGCGAGACGACCTACTTTGATAACCGGGCAATGGGCTGCAAAGGTCAAAACAACAGACATTTGCAAAAGTACACGGAAGGTGTCGCGAATGTTATCCGGATGGAATTCCGCGAAACTCTCAGCGCAATCGCCGCCCTGCAAAAGGAATGCGCGACCGGCCGCCGCCTCTGCCAATGCCGACTTAAGCGTCCGGGCTTCTCCAGCAAATACGAGCGGCGGATAGCTGCGCAGCGTTTCTTCGGCAGCTTCGAGCGATGCCTGGTCGGTGTAGACCGGCACTTGCTTTATATTCTTTGCACGCCAGCTATTGGGCGCCCATTTTGCAGCCATCAAACCAACTCCCAATCAGGAACTTGTATTCTCCAGCCCCAACGCGCCTGCGTCCGGTCAATTAGCACCTGCCGCTGCTCGCCCAGCGGGGCCGGAACCTCCGTAATTTCAAACATTTAGGACTTATTACGCCGTTACGCAATAACCCCTGTACCTTTGATATCTATACGGAACGCATGGCTATACGCCGTTTCACGAAATTTTTCCAGCGAAACGTGGCGTTTTTTTAGGTCTTGTTGTTTTTGCCCGACGCCAGATAAACCCCCGCAAAAATCAGAATCGTTCCGGCGCCGTGATACCAAAGCAGGCCCTCATCGATAAAGAGATATGCTCCGGCGGCGGTAACAGGCACCAGGAAATAATGATATGCAGCGGCTTTCCCCGCGCCGAGCCTGTCTATGCCGTAATTAAAAAACATAACGGCAATAAGGGATGGAAAAACTGCGACGTAAGCGATCGAAAGCGATGTCTGCAGATTGAAGGGCATGGGTGTTCCGATCAAGAGTTCGTAGAATAGGAATGGAAGGTGAAATATTCCTCCCAAACCGCACAGAACAGTCAGAAACACCGCCGGAGACGGTTTCTCAGAAAGCCGCTTGTATAAAACGGTATAGGTCGCAAGGGCTATAGAACTACCCAGCAACAGCAGGTCGCCAATGTTAAAATTTAGAGTCGCGATGATTTGCAAATCGACCTGAGTAACAATGCCGAGGACACCGAGGAGCGCAAGTGCAATCCCTGACATCTCTCGAGCACCGATGGATTCTAATCTGACCATCCAGGCGATCAAAACGACGAGCGCAGGTATCAGCGATTGGATGATTGCTCCGTTGACGGCAACTGTCCATTCGAGTGCGACAAAGGTCGCGAGCGCTCCCGAAACCGGCATTAAGAACGCCAACAGTGCATAGGTCCAAAAGTTCCGCCGGATTACCTCGCGCGCGCGCCAGACGCCACGCCATGTAAAACACAACAATATGATCGCCGCCCCGCCCCAGCGCCACAGAGATAGCACCGAAGGCGGATATTCTTCGTAAATTCCACGGACAATTACGAAATTGAGGCCGATAAAAAAAATCGCCAGGAAAGCAGCGATATGGGGCGAGCGAAGCAGCCCGCCGTCGCTTTTGACGGGATCGGAAGAGGTTTCTGCCATATTTTGTTGTCGCTAGCTCCGAGGCAAACATAAAAGAGATGAGATCTTAATCGAGATAATCTTCGAGCTCGATTTCATCCCAACCTTCTGGCCATGCCAATTCAAAATCAGCAGCGTCGTGACGTCCTTTGACCGACGCATCTATACCGACCTTGCCCACCACGCGGTGACCGATTGGGTCGTCGGGTATGGGTGCCGCCGATGGATCCCAGAGCGAGCCTCTTGTTCGGTCGACGATAAACATGTCACGTGACGGATCACACCGCGTCGCAATCGCATGATAGACAGCGGCGGCGCTGTTAATATCCGTATCCGGGCTAATCGCCACGGACATCTTCGCGTTGTTCCACGGACAGCTCATCATCATCATAAGCGCATCGTTGACGATGCCATCGCGCGGAACTTCAGCAAGTTGCAGAATACAGGACATCGCCCCACCAAATGTCGGAAATCGGATATCTTTCACCGGCACGCCCATTTCTGTCAGCGGGTTATAGAGGATTGCCTCGTGGCAAAGACGCGGAATTACCTGATGATCGGTTTGCGGTGTCGTTTGATAGTGCCGGTAAATGGGTTTCTCCGCGCGCATCGTCACCGCGGTGAAGTTCACCTGCGGCTGAAGGCTCTCGCGCGGGATCCGATACATGAGCGGTGTCGGACCACCGCTTTGCAACTCTCGTTGTTTTAGTTTCACCACCCCTTCAAGAACCATCTCAGCGTGGGCTGGTACTTCAAGATCAATTGTCTCGCACCGGACCGTCTCAAAATCCTGATCCATGATTGTGCCGAACATGTCGGCCTCACCCCATATATCCCTATGAAGGCCCGAGAAGTTGGCCATTATTTCACAGGCTGGCGGTACCCCAATCACATAAGCGATCGGCATCTCGTCCTCTCCAAGGTCGATCCATTTTTGCAGGATTTGTACGCAGTGCGGCGTGAGGAACAAGCCGTTCGCGGTATTGCGCCCTGTCACGGTCGTATAACAATGCATCGTATTGTGAAAGCCGGTGTCGGGATCACGCATAAAAACCATCGTCCCAAGCGCCGGATCGTCCTTGTCCGAGTGTTTCAGGATGGGCAATGATCTAACGTCGACATCGTCTCCGGTTAACACGACCTCACGTACAGGCCCGTCCTTCACCGTTTTGAAACCACGCGGCGGCTGACGAAGGCGATAGGCGAGAGTTTTCAGATAATCTTCTTCGGCGACGCCAAGTGCGCGGGCCTGAAGATCACGGTGCTTTAGCAAAATATCGACGGCGCGATAGCCTGGTTTCTCAACAATATTCTCAAACAGAATTGGCCGTTCGCTTTTGGCCGCCAGCACGCCTACGTGATCTGCAGCAACGGGTTTGCGTATAACTGTTACAACATCTTTGTTGGTTTCAAGATAACTCCGTAAATCGCGGTCGAGCTGAAAATTGCGGCGATCCGGCGTCTGACTGGCGGCAGTGTCCTGTTGAGCCATGGCAAGGACCTCACTTGTAAGAATGTGCAGCTATTGTTGACCGAATTTGTCAGGATCGAAAGGATCATTTGACGGATCGCTATTTGTGAACCGCCCCTAGCCACATATCCTCATTATTGATAACGTTTTGCTAATCACCCATACGAAAAGTGTGATTTTTAAAAACTTCAGGGAGACAGTTATATGCGAAAGCAAATCGGTTTAGCGGGCGGTCTTGCCGCGGCACTGAGTTTTGGCGCCACAGCGTCAATCGCCGCGGATAAAAGCCCGGCAGAATTCTATAAAGACAATGTCGTAACAATAATTCTTGGCGCCGGTCCTGGCGGCGGATACGACCTCTATGCCCGGACTGTGATGAAACATCTCGTCAAACATATTCCAGGCAAACCAAACTACATCCTACAGTTTATGCCCGGTGGCGGCGGACAGAAAGCAGCCGCCTATGTTTATAACGTTGCTCCGAAAGACGGAGCCAGAATGGCAAAGCTGTCCAATATGCTGCCAGCATTTCAGCTACTGCGCGGTAACGTGAAATATGATGTCTCGAAGATGAACTATATCGGCCGGGCTGCATCAATGCAGTATGTAACGATGGTATGGCACACCACCGGCGTAAAAAGCCTGGCGGATGCCCAAAAAGCCAAAAAACCAATTATCTTTGGTGCCAGCGGCGTTAGCCAGTCCAACTACATTGTCCCTACGGTTATGGGTAAATTACTGGGTCTGAATGTTAAGGTCGTTGCGGGCTATCCCGGTACCGCTGCTATCAACAAGGCATTGGAACAAGGCGAAGTCACGGGCCGTGCCGGCGCCTGGTCAAGCTGGATTTCTCGCGCCGGTCGCTTGATTGACAGCGGACAGGTTGTCGCCATTGCACAGTCTGGTCTGGAAAAGTCAGGCGATATTAAGAATGGTTACGGGCAACCGACACCATTGCTGCTTGATATGGCCAAGAATGACGATGAGCGGGCAATTCTTAAACTGTTCGCCTCTGATGCTGCCGTCGGCAGGAATTTCTCGGTACCGCCGGGTGTGCCAAAAGCACGCGTGAAGGCGTTGTGCCGGGCATTCGATGCAACAATGGCCGACAAGGCATTCCTCGCAGAAGCGAAAAGCCGCAAATTGTTGGTAGAACCCAAGACATGCGAATGGTTGACCAAGACAGCAGCTGAGGTCGTGGCAACACCAAAACCGCTCGTCAAGAAGGCCAAAGCACTGCTAGGCTGGAAATAACCGCGAACATACATGCATAGGAGAGGCTAACTATGAAAAGTAAACTGATAAAATCCCTCGCTGCATTGGCCGCTATCGTGGTCATTTCGGCAGCTGGACAACCGCAACACGCCATCGCAGCCGACATGGAGCTGGTAATTGGCACGGGCAACATCAAAGGCAAGCTGTTCGCCGCTGGTAACGCAATTTCCATCGCGTCAGTGATCCACGGAAAAGGCGTAAAGGTCTATAATTACGGCACCAAAGGCGGCAAGGATAACATCAAGCGCATTTCGAAGAAGAAGCGGGCGATAAACTTTGGTTTCGTAACTTCTAAAGACCTTGGAAAAGCCAAGAAAAAACAAATCAAGGCTATTCGTGGCCTGATGGCCGTTGGCAAGGTTAAAGGAAGTGACGTTCTCCTGATCGTCCGCAACAAAGCTCCAAAGAAAGTGAGCAAAGCGGATTACGCCAGCGCAGTTGCAGAAGTTGTCAAAATGTTGAAAAGCAAAAAAGCGATGGCACGAATTAAAAAGGCCTGGGGCGGATATTCACCCGCATCCGGTGCTGCCGCCTTTAAAAAGGCAGGTGTGAAATTACATAAAGCAGCAATTATGTAATTTTGCGTTTTACCTGAAAATCAAGAGCCGTGAGAAAAATCTCACGGCTCTTTTTTTGTTTACGAGGATACGGCCTCGCGCATAGTGACGAATTCCTCTGCCGCGGTCGGATGTATGCCTACCGTCGCGTCAAACTGCGCCTTGGTAGCGCCCGCCTTTAGGGCTACACCCATCCCCTGGATAATCTCACCCGCGTCCGGTCCAACCATATGACACCCAACGACCCTGTCCGACGCTTTATCAACAACGAGTTTCATTAACGTCCGTTCATCACGCCCTGTCAGCGTGTGCAACATCGGCTTAAATGTTGATCGGTAAATATCAACGTCACCGTATTTGTCACGCGCCTGTTCTTCCGTAAGTCCGACCGTGCCGATATTGGGATGGCTGAATACAGCGGTCGGAATATCCGCATAATCCGTACCAAGGTTTTGTCCGTTGAACAGGTTCGCCGACAGGATCATAGCTTCAGCAATGGCCACCGGCGTTAACTGAAAGCGGTCGATGACATCGCCGATCGCATAGATATTGTCGACCGAGCTTTTAAACTGATCATCAACCACTATCGAACCGTCTTTTTTCATTTCGACGCCAAGCTCTTCCAGCCCAATATTTCGCGTATTGGGCGCCCGGCCGGTTGCATACATCACTGTATCGGCTTCCAGTGTTGAACCCTCTTCGAGGGTGGCAACGAGTCGATCTCCGGATTTTTCAAGGGACGCAATATTGGCGTTAAAACGCAAATCAATGCCTTGCTTCACCATTTCTTCGGCAAGATGACTCCGTAAATCCTGATCGAAACCGCGGAGGAACAGGTCGCCCCGATAGAGCTGCGTCACGTGCGCACCATAGCCATGGAGAATACCGGCGAATTCAACCGCGATATAACCTCCACCAACCATAATGACCCTTTCGGGAAGGTCTTCGAGAAAGAACGCCTCATTCGAGGTAATTGCGTGTTCCTTGCCAGGAAAATCAGGGACAGTCGGCCAGCCACCTGTTGCCACCAATATCTTGTCAGCGGTGATCTCTTCACCCCCCACCAGCACCGTGTGGGCGTCCTTTAGCGTCGCCCGCGCTTCATGAATGGTGACGTTGTTGTTGTCGAGGATCGTCCGGTAGATACCGTTTAGCCGTTCAATTTCGCGGTTCTTGTTTTCGATCAATCGTTTCCAGTCGAGAGAATGTTCGCCGACATTCCAGCCATAGCCCGCGGCGTCTTCAAACGCATCGGGATAGTGCGAGCCGTAGGAGAACAGCTTTTTGGGAACACAGCCGACATTGACGCAAGTACCCCCGAGATAACGCTCCTCAGCAACCGCGACGCGGGCACCATAGCTTGCCGACATCCGTGCGCATCTAACACCGCCGGACCCGGCACCAATGACGTAAAGGTCATAATCGTAGTCAGCCATTCTGTTCACTTTCGCTGGTATGCAATCAGTATCTCAAAATTTGGCGCTACCCTCAGAAACCTCAAGGGTAACGCCAAAAAGTTTTTGGTCGTTTTTCGGATGGAGGAACTGATTACTTGTCGATACCGCCCATCAACGCATATTTGATTTCGACGAAATCATCGATCCCGTATTTTGAGCCTTCACGTCCGATGCCAGATTCCTTCATTCCGCCGAACGGCGCCATCTCCGTCGAGATGATACCCTCATTGACACCGACAATGCCGTACTCAAGACCCTCCATGACGCGCCAGATCCGGCCAATATCCCGGCTGTAGAAGTAGGATGCGAGGCCAAACTCTGTGTCATTTGCATGTTTGATAACTTCTTCTTCGGTCTTGAAAGGAAACAATGGCGCCACCGGACCAAATGTCTCTTCGCGGGCAACCTTCATATCCTGGGAAACGTTGGTAAGGATTGTCGGCTGGAAGAAAGTTCCACCGAGTTCGTGCCGTTCGCCACCTAGGGCGACCGCAGCGCCGTTCTCAACGGCATCCGCAATATGCTCTTCTACTTTCTCAACCGCTGCCGGTTCAATTAATGGGCCTTGCTGGGTTTCCCCTTTAAGCCCGTCGCCAACCTTCATGGCGGAGACCGCAGCTCCCAGTTTCTCGGCAAACTCGTCATAAACGCCTTCCTGCACATATATACGGTTGGCACAAACACATGTCTGGCCGGTGTTGCGGAACTTGGACGCCATCGCACCCTGCACGGCCGCGTCGATATCAGCGTCATCGAACACGATAAACGGCGCATTGCCACCCAACTCCATTGAGACCTTCTTTACCGTACCCGCGCACTGTTCCATCAGCACCTTGCCAATCTCGGTCGAGCCGGTGAAGGTCAGCTTGCGAATGATTGGGTTTGCGGTGATTTCCCCGCCAATCGCCCCGGCGCTGCCGGTGACGACATTGAAAACGCCTTTGGGAATCCCGGCGCGCTCTGCAAGTTCCGCCTGCGCCAGCGCCGAGAACGGCGTCATTGAAGCTGGCTTGAGTACCATCGTACATCCTGCGGCCAATGCCGGTCCCGATTTCCGGGTGATCATGGCTGCGGGAAAATTCCACGGGGTAATCGCCGCAACGACACCAATCGGCTCCTTGACCACAACAACGCGCTTGTCCGGCGCAAAGGTGGGAATGGTATCGCCGTAAAGACGTTTGCCCTCCTCAGCAAACCACTCGATAAACGATGCTGCATAGATAACTTCGCCCATGGACTCTGCCATCGGCTTGCCCTGTTCTGCGGTCATCAGGGTGGCAAGATCCTGCTGATTCTCGAGCATCAACTCATACCATTTGCGCAGGATGCCGGCGCGCTCCTTGGCGGTCTTCGCCCGCCATGCGGGAAGTGCCTCATTGGCGGCTTCAATGGCACGGCGGGTTTCAGCGTCCCCCATTCTTGGAACAGTTCCCAGCACCTCACCGGTAGCCTTGTTTGTGACATCCATCGTGTCACCACTATCGGCATCGACCCATTGACCATCGATATAGCACTGCTCGCGCACGAGGCTGGTATCGCTAATAGGCATCGACAAATCGCGTGGCATCGTAATCTCCCTCAAATTTTCAAATTCACGACGGACGAATGCCCATCGCGAGAAATTGGTTTCATTGTGTGCTTAATATAAGGGGCGAAGGCGCTCCTGTTAACCGGCTGTGGCCTCATTGTTTTGCGGTGGTTTTTCAGCTTCGAGTTCCCCGACATACCGGCGCACCAGAAAGTGTGCCCGTACCCAGAATATCAAGGCAATCAGTGCCCCAATGGCGATTGTCGGCTGCATGCCGATCATGGAAGCAATCCAGCCGGCCACCAGCGCCCCGAATGCCGGCATTCCCCAGTTCAATACGATAAAGAAGCTCACCGCCCGAGCCCGCATCTCGGCGCTCGCGGCATTCTGAATTAGTGATTGCGCCGCCGTTCCGGTTACCAGCATCAGAAACCCGATCAGAAAAAGTGGAATAGCCGCGATCAGGAGACGATCGATCTGGGTGAAGATAAAAAGAACCAAAGCAAGAAGCGCAAAAGAATCCGTGCACAGACGGGTCAGCCCATCCGTGCGACCGCGCCGCGCCAGCCACAAACAACTCAACATTGCCCCGCCGCCAATGGTTGACAGGATCGTCCCGAGCCCTTCCTCAGGCAACCCAAACACCAGATCGGCATATCCGGAGGCAAGCTCTATGAATGGCCGGATGAAGAGGCCGGTCATGCCGAGCACAAACATCAGAAACCGGATGCCCGGAAAGCGCCAGACATAGGCGGCACCCTCCGCCATATCGTGTACCAGCTCCATCGAAATCTTGCCTTCACCACCGGCACCCTTGGCCGGTAGAAAAAACACCGCGACATAGAGCTGCACAAACGCCAGCGTCGCGATGCCGAACACCAGATCAGCACCGATGACCCCCTCTTTGACGAGAACGAGCAATCCTCCACCAATCGCGGGACCGATTAGCCGGCACCCGTTGAAGGTAGCTGAATTGAGGGCAACGGCTGAAGAGAGGTCATCCCGGGCAACCAACGCGTTGACCAATGCCAGACGCGGCGGGGTCGACATTGCTTCGGTAATGCCATGGCAGATTGTGAGGCCGAGGCACAGATAGATGGTCATGGCGTCGAAATAGAGAAGTAGGGTAAATCCTGCCCCAACGCCGATATAGCAAAGCTGCATCACCTTGATGACACGGATATAGCCAATGCGATCCGAGATAGCGCCGGAAAATACCGACAACACGACCATTGGAAAGATATCGGCAAATGCCATTATACCGAGCCATGTCGTATCCTCGGTCAATTCCCAGGTCAGCCACAGAACCGCCGTCCGGTATATCCACCGTCCAATAGTCGACAGTCCGTTTGATATCCACCACAAACGAAAGGCTGGATTCGCCAGGGCCGGCCCTATACCGCCGAGAAGTGAGGACAAATGCATAGCTGCGTTTAACTATTTCCGCCGAGTTATTCAATACGTAGTTCAAGCATATCTGAGACGTTCCCTCAGGGTCTGTTTCATCGCATCACCGCCAATGTTTCGGGGCCCAAAATCACGATTTTTTTGAACATCATGTGACGCTCCTCACAGACCAGACCTACTACATATAGTAGTGTCAGAAGATTGCTGGAAATTGAGCGTTTAGAAAAGGCAGGTCGATGGCTATTCCGCAGGATCTAAATGGTTCGCAGGAAGATTACGCTCAAAACCCCGATCTTGTTTCTTTAAAATTCTGCGTCGAGCGGAATGAAGCGCGCCGTCATCGCGCCTATCTCGATAGCGAGAATATCCCGACAGTCGGCATCGGATTTAATCTCCGGCGTGGCGATGCCCGCGGCAAGATCGAAGCTTTCGGTCTCGATTACGATCAGGTCTGCAATCAGCAGATCGAGCTCACCGACGATCAGATCGACAGCCTGTTGTGGGGCGATCTCGCGACGGCCATCGATGATGCCAGCGCATTGTTCTCAAACTTCGACGAGCTCAATACCGCGCGGCAAATAATCCTGGTGGATATGGCGTTCAATTTGGGCAAAAGCCGCCTCAGCGGTTTCAAGAAGATGATCGCTGCCGTCTTGGCTAAGGATTGGAACGAGGCAGCCGCTCAGATGATGGATTCCCGCTGGTATCGTCAGGTCAAATCGCGCGGCGAACGCAATGTTGAGGTCATGCGTACCGGTGAACTTGTGACGGACTACCTGCCCGCCGGAATCTCTTCCGCCATCGTGTGACACACATTTTCACCCAAATAAAAACTCGCTGACTATGCGGTTGCGCTGACGTCCAAGAACAGAAATTTGCAATGAACAATTACCGATGCCGGCTTCGATTAAAGTCGGAACTCACTTCGCCGTACAGGCAGCGCGGCAAAAACGGGTAGCTGTCGGTTACAAAATAGACGTATTTGCCGTTTAGCGTGCCGCCATTGCAACGATCCAGCTTTTCGGAACCGCCAACGAATTCGTAATCTTCATTGAACATGCCATCGTACTGTCCTGGCGGCCCGCCGGATGGTCTCTGGCCCTTCTTTAGTGCCCAACCCGATGGTTTGCCATTGGGGCGATAATGCATCTCGAAACCATCACCGGCATATCCGACCAGCGAGCTGCCGGACGTCTTCATCAAACTGCGGGCGATCCCGTGATAGTGATACAGACCGCCCCGCCCGACATGGGCATTGTTAAAATCGAGCCCGAGCCTGCCGCGTGCGCCAAATATATCGAGACTCCAGTTTCGATCGCCATGTCGGCTATGACCGCGCCTCGCATCCGGGTCCCAAAAACCGGCCGTGTTGGGTCTGAACAACACGCCATTAACGGCGATCCCCACCGTTCCTCTGATCTTGGTCAGATTTTGGGTCTTCTTTGGCTTCAACGGCACGCAAACATAAATGTCTTGTTCAGAAATCGCGTTCGGATTGCCACGTCTGGGAAAATTTCCCGTTGTATGATCGGGAATGCCATTGGACGTAAAACAGCGATCATCACCCTTAATTTCCATCTGAAACTTGTTGCTGGTAGCCGTCGACGCATGTTGCGCGCAGCCCAAAACCAGCAGGGAAAGAACCGTAATTGAAATCCCAATTTTCATCAGTACGAAATCTCCGAATGTAGAAACAAAACGCGATTAACTTACTTCTACAAAATCGAACAATGCCACGCAGCGTAAGACCGTACAAAACGCCTAGAGTGCTCCGATCTAAAGGACGACGTTAAAGCCTTCAAACTCCGGATGTCCCAAATAAACGTCACTATGGTCGCCCGCACCCTTGTGAGCCTGACGGAAGGCCTCCGATTTGGTCCATTTCAAGAAATCGTCCTCGGATTTCCATGTCGTGTGTGATGCATAAAGGGTGTGCGTTTCTTCGTTCTTACCCTTTACCAGGTGAAACTCCATGAAGCCGGGGACAGTCTCCAAAGAAGAATCGCGCGAACGCCAAATTTCCTCGAAATCATTTTCCCTGCCTGGAACAATTTTGAATCTGTTCATCGCTATAAACATTTTAATGCATCCTATTTGTGTTCAACTAAATCGATAATGTACTCAAACGTAACGGAATGTCGAAGTTGATACTGTGTTCCACCTACCCATACCCTCAAATGCCCCTATATTCACTTATATGAAAAGACTGACCGCAACACTCTGCCTGCCCCGTGCCATGCCGTTTGAAAGTGCGGCGGTAAATAGCAGCCGGTCGAAAAGTTCATTTTTAATCTGTTCAAGGCAAGGCGAAACGCTGTGCCCGGTTTCGCGAAGAAAGCAAAATTTTAAGTAGCATGAAAATCTGTTTAATTTTTGGGCACTATAATACGAGAGACTCTTTCAATGCCGCCATTCGAGACACTTTTATCGACGAGGCAGAGAAAGAAGGGCACGAAATTGATCTAATAAATTTGTATGATGAAGAAGAGCAATTGCCCTTCTACAGAGGTGATATAAATCCACCTCCTCAATTAGTTTTGGATTATCGAAAAAGGCTCGAAAATGCAGACGCGATGTTCTTGATGGGAGCATGTCACAATCTGCGGATGAATATTATTATCGAAAACTGGGTGGATTGGGTTTTGCATCCGAAATGGTATTTCTCATACAAATCATTACTACCGGAAAGCAGATTTTTTAAAAATTATGGCTACCCGGTCCCAGGCGCTTTAAAGGGCAAAATTGGAATTGTGTCGATAACTTACGGCGGACCAGTGGTGAGTTATTTTAATTTTTCGTTTTTCGCGAATATTCCGTTCAGACGATTAAAGAAGTCAGTTTTCCTGTTGGGTGGATTGAGAACCAAATATTTGCGGTTTTTTTCAATTTTACCAAACATGGAAAAAGAAGAATTCGAGAAACACATGTTAAAAGTTCGCAAGTTTGCAAGGGGTCTTAAAAAAATAAAAATATGAAAACTGCCCATATTACGAATGCACAGAAACCTGCCTGTGGACGTATCCGTTAGAATTATAAGGGGTGTTGAGAATAGTGCCGCTATAACCTTCAAGGAATCACTCCTTAGGGGTCGATTATTCTGATATAATAACAACTTAATCCGCTCCAAACTTGGTAAGGATTACGTTTTACACAGAAAACTACCACCGAATTGGGAGTAGAAATTAAAAAGGGTCATCGGCCCCAATTTCCATTTCGATCCTATTGTTGGCAGGCTGTATCGTATCAAAGGAGGTGCCCGAAATGCCAGATCAAAGCCGGTCCCAAAGGCTATCTAAAACTAAGGACTAGAATAAAAACCCCATAGGTAATTGCAAAAACATTGATCATTTTTGTAAACGCATGACCTTCAATATTGTTAAATAATTTCTGCGCGGGAAAATAGAAAACTAGGGGGATGAATAAATAATATAACTTCGTAAAATCTACAGATTCGGAATCAATAAACAAAATAAGCGAATATTGAACAATTCCCATTACGAGATAGCCGTACGATATGTAATTACGGGTTGCGTCCCGATCGTTGTTGTTCACCAAAGATGAAAATATCGACAAAAATCCGCCACTCATGTTTGTAAAACCGTGAACTGAGCCAATAAATACCAAGCAAAACCTTCTATTCTTTAATAAAATTTTGTTTATTTTCGTAAACCTCTCCCGATTTAATATAATTACTGAAGATAAAATAAGAAAAAATGCTACATAGATTTTTATGTCTAAATCATTACTATAACTCAGAGCTATCCATAAAAATAAAATCAGAAAAGGTAAGCAAAAAATATTGTATTCAGCGGCGAAGGGTTTAATCGAAGTTTTTGCACATGAAATCTGCAAAAGACTTATCGTAATCGAAATCGGTAATAGTAGAGTTAGTGTCGATTGAAAGTCATTTCCCAAAAGCAAAAAAGTCGGTGTCCCAAATAACAGAAGACCAACACCAAACACGGACTGTAATACAGACAGAAATAACACCAAGGAGATTTCAAGAGCTAATTCCATAATTATATTAGATTTTCACAGTATAATTTTATTCAACAGTGATGGACTTTGTTCCAACGTGCGGGTTGATCAATTTCTAACCCCCTGTCACTGGAGTTTTTTTTTACACCATCATGCTTCGATGTAAACGAACCTGAGACGGAGTGTGTATCGATACCCTCTAGAACCTCATATCCCTTCGACTTCCTAGATGCATCTAGGTACTCCAGTTGGTCACCTACAATTGGGAATTTAAACTTCACGTCGATGCGGTGGTTCACCCCATCGGGTTCAAGGTGAACGATCAATTGGATGATCGAGGTCTTGTATCCACAAACTTGATCGAAAGTGATTATTCGGGTGTTTCTATCGAGGTCATCGTATAAGCAAAATGCTCTTCAACGATATCTTCGGTTAATTTATGGAATTTTGGGTCAGACATCATTGCGCCCATTGCTTCCATATCCACATCAAATAGGGTTACTAGAGCAGTAGAATCATCTGCTCTTCCAGCAAGAGTTCTAGATTCGTCACAAATTTTTGACCGATTTTCTTCATCATCTGCGAACACCGCGTGCCATGCTTCGTATGAAGACTTTAGTTTAACAATAACGTGGACATCCATTGCTTCATCCTTGTTTTTTTCACTCGTTAACCATGCTAACAGAATGTGACGATCAAAAGAAAAGACCCTGCATACTTGGGAGTAAACAGGGTCTTTTCGGTCACAGATTCAAAAATTCTTCGTCACTGGATATTAAAAAATATCAATGGTTCCGTGTGCTCATAAACACCACCCTTCATCTTTAAAGAGATCCTCTTGGCGACCTCACCTTCGTAGATGGAATGGTGTTTGCCCTGTATCTCAACAGATCCCGTAAATACGCGGAGTTTTGATTTGTCCCTGTTCCGAATTTTTATCAACAAGGGTTGATAGGGGTCCGGCGTCATCAACATGTTCAGTTTGGAGAATTCGGATTTGAATGACGCAAAATGATCAGTCGTCTCTAGTGCCACACGGAAGGGATAGGGTTTCTGTAGAGTGCGATTAGCGGTCTTCCTTATGCGGAGTACCCAAGGATCTTTTCCGTCCAGTTTCGTCTTATCGCCCGACACAAGCGGCAGATTACCGGTTATTTTAATCTCCATGCCCATCATAGATTTCGAAATTTCGAAATCTTCTAAATCGACATAATTTTCGATAATCCCCTCATACCTTTTCACTTGTGTGCGGACCTCCGCGTCGTCACCCAAAACGCTCAGCACCGCTGAAAATGGGACGGATACCAATTTGCCGGCGATGCTTTTTTTTAAGTCGGAAGTTTTGACCTTGGTTTCGACGATCTCTGCCTTGCATCCAACCAAGGCAAACAAGAAACCGACACAAATTAATTTTTTCAGCATTTGGGTGCCTCTTTGATCTAACTTTGAGGTGTCTGAGTGTTTTTGCCCTACTTAATATCAGACAGCGGTTTTTTTTGTTCCAATCGTAGCGAGGATGCCTCCAGCAAGCGTGAGGATCATACAAACTGCGACGAGCGTTCCACCTGTTATCGCGCCGATTATTGCACAAGCAATCAGCAGGAAACCGGGCATCCTTGATTTTGCACCAATAGAAATCGCCCCTAAAATAATCGTCGCAAAAGATGCGATTAAACCCAAAACAGCAAAGGTTGCGATTTCCGAAGATGCTGCGTTATCCACGGCGGTCTCATTCAGTGCCGCCGATGCCCCTTCTAAACCTGCAACCAAACCACCCGCAAACAACGTAACAACCGCGGCAAATGTGCCGAAGATTCCGCCAATAAGTGCCACTATTCCGCCAGATTTCTTCATTTACGATCACTCCTTTTTGAACAGTTGGTCTTGCGTGATCAATGTTTGGTTTCCATTTTTTGTTGCAACGCTCAATTACCGACCCCACTGATACACATGCTGTGTTTTCAAAAATTTTCAGAACAACAACAGCGAATTCACCAACAATTACACCACATTGTTAGAGTGCGATCTACGGCAAAAGGCGAGACTGACCTCGCGGCACTTAACCGATGTCTCAAAAGTATCAGTTTTGCATTTTAATAGAGGGTACTCTCGATCTTAGGATCGTAATTTTTGAGCATGAAACATTTTCCGGCAACATTCGCATTGCACAATCGTCTTCATCGATCCCATCGTATTTTAATTTTGCGAAGTACTTGCATTTCACTTTAAAGGACGCGTTTCCGACCCCATTAACTGTAGAACCTTTTGCTATCGGTAACAGACTAAAACCCCTTCTATTGCTCGCGTTCGCGGACAGCAATTCGTCAAGTTTTTCACCTCGATCGTCATATCCGGTAAGTTTTGCGCTGATCCTGTGAATGGTACCAAAAGCGTTGTTCGTAATGCTGAACTTTAACTTGCAGAGACTCTTTTTTCTATAATCCTGATCATCTTTCATGCTCGTCACGGTAATGACTATGTTTGGATTTGCCGCTCGGCGAGGGGTAACCACACCTGTTTGAATATTTTTTTTCACTATTGCTAGGTCTTTCTTGGCGAGGTCAAACCCCTGACTTGCTGAGAGCGTTAACCACTTCACCGCAGTTTCGTTGTTTTGCGGAACACCCGTCCCCCTGGCGTATGCTCGCCCCAAATTCCATTGCCCTCGCATATCCCCCTGTTTGGCAGACAGAGTGAACCACCTAATCGCCGTTTCGATATTTTTTGGAACACCACGACCGTCTCTGTAAAACATACCAACGCCATTTTGAGCGCGGGCGTTCCCTTGTTGAGCGAGGGGCAACCATTCCCGCATGGCGGTTTTAAAGTCCCCACTGCGAGCAGCAGTCAGACCCTTCTGGAAATCAGCACCCCAACTCACAGCAGTGCTTCCAAGAAGCACAGCAACCGACAAGCAAAGTATTGAGGTTAATGTTTTCATGTTTCGGATGCGCCCATTTTTCATATCAGAAATCTTTCCTTGTTGTTCGGTCTTTTTCAACCGATCTCCAGTCGCAGTACGTAACGATAATAACTGCAATCGACACAATGAACGTGCCTCGATGGGTAACTAATCAGCGATGTTAGCAAACAACCCAATCAGGTCAAGGGAGGGTGCTACATCGCGCTGAAACGATCTCGCTGCACGTTTCCAGAGTTCATCTGTATCGATTTTGGAATCTTTGCGGGTCAGGGCAAACTCGATTTTCTTTACTGCAGATCCAAGAAGCACGGTAATCGTCAGGCAGAGTGTGGCGGTCAGGTTTCTCATATTGAAATTGTGTCAGGTGATTAGGGGTTGGTAAACCGCAGAATTAGACCCACTCGACACATCAGGTAGATACCTTTTTTCAAACCTAATTAATCAAACGTAAAAACCCCCTGACTCAAGGAAAATCAGGGGGTTTTAGTCGGTAATGTCCGTGGGATGTCCGAGGTGTACTCGTTATCCCTTTCACACGGGTAAGACAGTGATATCTGACGTATCAGACGAACATGTACCGTGAAGTCTCTTTTATGGCTCCCAAAAAGTTGAGATTGCCCTAACGTTCATAGACGTTTTACTGTTAGTTAAAAATTAGAACGTTGGAGAACCCCGATGAAAAATGCATTATTTTGCTTTGCAATCATCTCAGCATTCGTTTCGAGCGCAATAAACTTCGGTCCTAACAATAGCGCCTTCGCTCAATCTTGGAACACAACCCCTAATGCTTTTGGTGGCGGATACACAACCCGTCGTTAGACCGCAGATTAGGAACACAACGACAGCACCTTTTTAGAAACCTT
>PBIN01000005.1 GCA_002720855.1 Rhodospirillaceae bacterium
AGCTGCATCCTCTTTTGGGGCAGCGTCCTCCTCTGGGGCAGAGTCTTCCGATACCGCTTCGACGTTTTCGTTTTCACGGTCATCGCGACGGCTTCTTTCGTCACGGGAACTTTTGTTTTTCATCATTACGGAAGGTTCGTCGCTAAGTTCGTCGACCCGGATTGTCATCAGCCGCAGGACGTCTTCGTGCAAACGTAAATTACGTTCGAATTCCTTGACGGCTGCAGCAGGAGCATCCAAGGCCAGCATTACGTAGTGGCCTTTTCGGTTCTTTTTAATTCGATAAGCAAGACTCTTCAGGCCCCAATATTCAGTCTGTGCAACTTTACCGCCGCCTTCGGTGACGAACTCCGACATGCTCTCTGCCAGCGCCTCAACTTGAGACGCTGAAATATCAGGTCGTGCGATGAACACGCTCTCGTAGTAAGGCACGTTCGAAAACTCCTCGTTTATGCCAAATAGCCAATGCGAAGACCGGCTAAAAAGTACTTAAAAATCAGCCATTTAGAAAATGACATCCCAAAATATCGCTTAAATCGAATATTTGGGTATTTCAGGGCGCGCATATATACACGATTGGGGCCTATACGCAAGCATATGAAATGCCTTTCGGTCGCTTGACAGTTCGGTGCTCTCCGCTATCACTCTCCTTAGTTCCGCGACCGGTTTGAAGGAGAAATAGATATATGACAATCGCATTGGTATTCCCGGGCCAAGGGTCCCAGGCTGTAGGTATGGGGACGGATTTGGCCGAAGCATTCCCGGTCGCGCGCGAGACTTTTGAAGAGGTCGACGAGGCACTCAAACAAAATTTATTTAAGATCATGTCTGAAGGCCCCGAAGAAACCTTAACGCTTACTGAAAATGCCCAGCCGGCGCTAATGTCGGTTAGCATTGCTGTTATGAGGGTTCTCGAAAAAGAGGGCGGCTTTGATATTTCAGCGGCTGCATCTTGCGTTGCGGGACATTCTCTCGGGGAATATTCGGCGTTGTCAGCGGCCGGAAGTTTCACTCTCGCAGATACAGCCCGATTATTAAAAACCCGTGGTCAGGCAATGCAGGAAGCTGTACCGGTCGGTGAGGGCGGTATGGCGGCGCTATTAGGGGCGGATTTACAGACTGCAACAAAATTGGCTGATGCTGCGGCAGAAGGCGATGTTTGTTCGCCGGCAAATGATAATGCTTCAGATCAGGTCGTGATTTCGGGTGCGGCGGCAGCTATAGATCGCGCGGTCGCTTTGGCGCCAGATCACAACATCAAACGTGCAATTCCTTTGCAGGTAAGCGCGCCGTTTCATTGCAGTATGATGGCGCCGGCCGCCGATGTTATGCAGGGCGCGTTAGCCGAAGTTGATGTCGCACCACCCATTGTGCCATTGATTGCTAACGTAACCGCGAAAGCCGTGCAGGAGCCCGATACAATCTGTCGTCAGCTGGTAGAGCAGGTTACGGGTTTGGTGAGGTGGCGTGAATCGGTTTTGCAAATGAAGGAAGACGGTGTCGACAAGCTGGTTGAGATCGGATCGGGAAAAGTCCTCGCCGGTCTCGTCCGACGGATCGATCGAGAAATTTCGGCTGTTTCAGTTTCCGACCCCGAAAGCGTCGAGAGTTTTCTCGCTTCCCAATAGCAGTTTTGAAAGGGATTTAGCACATGTTCGATCTAACGGGACGTTCTGCACTGGTCACTGGCGCTAGTGGTGGAATTGGTGGCGCAGTTGCATCCGCTCTGCACAAGCAAGGTGCATCCGTTGCATTGACCGGGCGTAACGAAGAGGCGCTCAATGCGCTGGCGAGCAGTTTAGGCGAACGCGCGTACGTTTTGGTTGCAGATCTATCGGATAACGCGGCGGTCGATGGCCTTATTGGCGACGCTTGCGAATTGATGGGTGGTCTGGACATTCTTGTTAATAATGCTGGCCTTACGCGCGACGGTCTTACCATGCGTATGAAGGATGACGATTGGAATCAGGTGCTTGAAGTCAATCTCACGGCTGGTTTCCGCCTCGCGCGAGCAGCATTGCGTGGCATGATGAAGGCGCGATATGGCCGTATCATCAATATCACGTCTGTAGTCGGCCAAATGGGAAATCCAGGGCAGGTAAATTATGTAGCCTCCAAGGCAGGAATGACGGGGATGAGCAAAGCTCTTGCCGCAGAAGTGGCCTCCCGAGGGATAACTGTAAACTGCGTTGCACCCGGATTTATTTCTACCGCAATGACCGAAGCGTTGAGTGATGACCAGAAACAAGTCATGTTGGATAGAATTCCCGTGGGACGTTTTGGCGACCCTTCTGACGTCGCCAACAGCGTTACTTTTCTGGCCAGCGAAGAAGGTGGTTACTTGACAGGACAAACTCTGCATGTAAATGGGGGCATGGCGATGGTATAGGCCAGTATCGCGGTCCATTCCGGACTGTGCTGAAGGGCCCGATTCGACTTAAAATTACGGATTATTATTTGCCTTAAAGGTTCATCAATTTAACGAGGGAAAGCTGGAATGAGTGATATCGCGGAACGCGTCAAAAAAATCGTCGTAGAACATCTGGGAGCAGATGAAGATAAGGTTACGGATAGTGCCAGCTTTATCGAGGACTTGGGAGCGGACAGTCTCGATACCGTTGAATTGGTTATGGCATTCGAAGAAGAATTTGACTGTGAAATTCCGGATGATGCCGCTGAGAATATTCTGACGGTTAAGGACGCAATTTCATTTATCAGTGAAAACTCAGACGGTTAAGTCGCTAGCATAAAATTGTGGACCGCTTGGGAGCCGTCGGGTGTGTTTAGGTAAAACAACTGTATGTACTGAATGAGACGTGTCGTAATCACCGGCATTGGTATGGTCAGTCCTCTGGGCTCTGGTGCAGAGACCAGTTGGCAACGACTGGTGAACGGTGAATGTGGGATTGATAAGGTCGAATCCTTTGACGTCTCAGACCTGCCTGTCAAAATTGGCGCTGAGGTACCACTGGGTGAAGAATCTGATGGGTGCTTTAATTTCGACAACTGGGTTGACGCCAAAGACCGCCGCAAAAACGATAATTTTATAATTTTTGGCATCGGTGCGGCTTCGCAGGCAATTGCGGATTCTGGCTGGCAGCCTAAAGACGAAGAGGAGTGCGCCCGAACGGGCGTAATGATCGGGTCGGGGATAGGGGGGTTGCCGGGCATTTATGACGCCTCTGTTGCCTTATTCGAGAAAGGGCCGAGGCGCGTTTCTCCATTCTTCATTCCTTCTACATTAATCAACCTGGTTTCAGGCCAGGTTTCCATCCGTTATGGCCTCACTGGGCCCAACCACGCAGTTGCGACAGCGTGTTCCACCGGCGCGCATTCAATCGGCGATGCTGCCCGGCTTATTCAGTTCGACGATGCCGATGTCATGATCGCAGGTGGTGCTGAAGCAGCCATTTGTCGTATTGGAATCGCAGGTTTCGCTGCTGCACGTGCCCTTGCAAACAAATTTAACGACAGTCCCAAGGAAGCTTCACGACCATGGGATCAGGACCGTGATGGATTTGTCATGGGTGAAGGCGCAGGTGTGGTTGTGCTTGAGGAGCTTGAACACGCCAAGAAACGCGGCGCAAAAATTTATGCGGAAATTGTGGGGTATGGCCTTTCAGGCGATGCCCATCATGTTACTGCACCGGCTGAAGATGGTGCCGGGGCAACACGGGCGATGAAGATGGCCATCAAAAGAGCCGGGGCCAATCCAGAGGATATCGACTACATCAATGCCCATGGCACGTCGACGCCACTTGGGGACGAAATTGAACTCGGAGCCGTAAAACGCTTATTTGGCGAGCATGCATATTCATTGTCGATGTCATCAACCAAATCCGCAATTGGCCACCTGCTTGGCGCAGCAGGTGCGGTAGAAGCTGTTTTCTCAATCCTGGCTATTCGCGATGGTGTGGCGCCCCCGACTTTGAATTTGCATAATCCTTCCGAAGGGTGTGATATCGACCTTGTGGCACACTCCGCGAAGGAACGCCCAATTAAGGTCGCGATGTCGAATTCTTTCGGGTTTGGCGGTACCAACGCGACTCTCATTTTCAAAGCAGTATCCTGAAGATGATGCGGCGGACCGTCGTCCGCATGCTCCTCGTTCTGAGCGCAATTTTTTTAATCTTCGGGACGGCGACTTTTTTGATCGCCAAAGATCATTTTTTGCGTCCGGGGCCTCTCCAGACCTCAATGACCATCATCATCGAGAGGGGGGGAGGTGTTGGCAAAATCGCCGCATATCTCAAAGATGCGGGGGTTATCGAGAACGCAGTGCTGTTTCGTCTCGGCGTGCGTTATGAGGGTTTAGCCTCGAAACTCAAAGCCGGTGAGTATGTTTTTCCTGCGCATGCAAGCATGCGTTCCGTGGCAGCGATAATTGCTTCAGGCAAAACAGTTAAGCGACGTCTCACTATCGCTGAGGGCTTGCTTGCAGTTCAAATTAAAAAAATTGTACTGGCCGTGCCTGGCCTAACGGGAGAGGTTCCTGAATCATATTGGCAGGATGGTACGCTTTTGCCAGAAACCTATTTCTATTCGTATGGCGATAGCCGTCTTTCCGTAATTAAACGGATGCAGGAGCAGCTAAAGAAAGTGCTCTCTCGTACCTGGGCGCAGCGTTCGACCTCGGTACAGCTGAAATCGCCAGAAGAGGCATTGATACTCGCTTCTATTATTGAAAAAGAAACGGGTAAAGCATCTGAACGTGCTCATATTTCAGGCGTGTTTCACAATCGGCTTCGACGACGAATGCCGTTGCAATCTGATCCCACGGTGGTTTATGGCGTCACGAATGGGAAGAGGGTTCTCAATCGTCCCCTTACGAAAGCGGATTTGCGTACGCCTTCGCCATACAACACTTACCTGAACAATGGATTGCCACCCGCGCCAATCGCAAACGCCGGATTGGCGGCAATTCGCGCTGCGGTAATGCCAATAACAACAACCGATCTCTATTTTGTTGCCGATGGCAAAGGTGGGCATGCTTTTGCGCGAACGCACAGAGAACACAATCGAAATGTTGCGAAATGGCGTAAAATTCAACGGAAAGTCCGCGACAGAAAATAGTGCAAATTGACAAAAGAGATTTCGCCCATTAAGGGCAATACCGAGGCGGCCCGTGGACAATATCCACCTATGGCCGCGATTTCGATTAACTTGAGGAAATCATTAAAAAAGAAGCTGAAGCCGCGACGGAGCAAGTTATGGAGATAGCGACAACATACGGCATGGATGTTATCGCCGCGCTCGCCATTTTAATTGTCGGTTGAATGATTGCCGGTTGGGCCGGTCGCAAAACTAGGTCTCTTCTGTCGAAGTCCGGGAAGGTTGACGAAACACTTATACCTTTCTTGAGCAGTATCGTCCGTTACATCATTTTGATTTTCATGATCATCGCGGTACTCGGGAAATTCGGTGTCCAGACTGCAAGTATCATTGCCGTCCTCGGTACGGTTGGTTTGGCTGTCGGGTTGGCCCTGCAGGGGACGTTGTCGCACTTTGCTGCTGGGGTAGTTCTTCTGATTTTGCGTCCCTTTAAAATAGGCGAAGTTATTGATGCTGGAGGAAAGGTCGGTGCAGTAGAAGAAATTGGCCTGTTTGCAACAAACCTCAAAACCGCAGATGGCATATTTGTTTACGTTCCAAATGGCTCTTTGCTCGGCGCTGCAATTACTAATTTTTCGCGCAATGCCACACGCCGTATCGATATAACTGTTGGGATTTCCTATACCGACGATATTCCGAAATCGCTCTCTGCAGCGCAGGCATTAATGGACTCTGACAGCCGAATATTAAAAGATCCAGAGTCGCAAACGATGGTGATGTCGCTTGGCGATAGCGCGGTCAACATTCATATGCGTTGTTGGACGACTGGTGACGATTACTGGGATGTCCTGTTTGATCTTAACAAGGGTATCAAAGAACGATACGACGCAGAGGGTATATCGATCCCGTTTCCGCAACGCGACATTCATATTGTCGAACATAAGAAAGACTAAACGGTATATACTCCTTGGTCGCGGCGGGATTATTCCTTTTCCGCGACCTTTGGCATCAGCCGATCTGAAATGGAAGGCGGCAGGCTGCCAAAAAGCCATGCCAGAAAATACATTCGCCACGGAAATGCGATGCGGGCGGCGTTCTTTTCCAATCCGCGTTGTATGATTTTTGCTGCTCTTTTGCCCGACATCATAAGGGGCATCGGGAATGGATTGTTTGCCGTCATACGGCTTTCAACGAAACCGGGGCAGATTACGGACACCTTGACCCCCTTTGGTGCGTAACGTCCCCGCAATCCTTCTCCCCAAATGCGAACCGCGGCCTTGGATGCCGCGTAGGCTGGGGTGCCG
The DNA here is from genome assembly GCA_002720855.1 of Rhodospirillaceae bacterium. Lineage (GTDB taxonomy): Bacteria > Pseudomonadota > Alphaproteobacteria > MPNO01 > UBA2964 > UBA2964. The sequence continues at coordinate 6,357 of PBIN01000005.1, forward strand.
GCAAATCCTCGAAAAGACGCCAGGGAACTCATAATTGCAACCTGACCGGATCCACGTTTTTCCATAAATTCCAGCGCTGGCAAAACTGTGTGAAGAACGCCGTTGATGTTGGTTTCGAAAATTTTATATGCCGCTTCCGAACCTTGACCCGCGCCGTCCGCTCCACCAGCTATGCCGGCATTTGCGATGACGAGATCGAGTGGCATTCGCCCGCTAATGTCAGAAATCCAATTCGAGACGGCAACTCTTTCGGTCACATCGATAATTTTTGTTTCTACTTTCGCACCGTGTCCCTCGCATTTGATGGCAATTTTTTGGAGCCGTTCAGCATCTCGGCCAGATAGAGCCAAGAAGGTGCGGGGCTTCGCATAAGCAATAGCAAGCGCGGCTCCAATCCCACTTGATGCTCCCGTGATAAGAACTGATTTGTCTATTTCCATTTACGCCTCGGTTGCTGGCCTTGTTGGCTAGGGCACCCGCGATTATAGTGCGCGCTCAAAACCGAATTCTACGTTACGGGGTATTTGTGACCGTATCCAGTATGACGGGGTTTGCCCGGGTCGAAGGTACAGAGGACGGCTATAGCTGGGCCTGGGAAGTTCGCAGTGTGAACGCCCGATCACTCGATGTAAGGATTCGACTTCCATCGGGTATGGACCGGCTGGAAGCTGGAATAAGGAAAAAAGTTTCCGACAAATTAAATCGTGGAAATATATCCGCGACGCTAGTGATTGCCCGCCCCCCACGAAAACAAGAAGTCGTCATAAATTCTGAAATACTTGAACAAGTCCTTTCCATTTCTAACCAGATGAGTGAATCCGATGATATCGCACGACCCCGCGTTGACGGGTTGTTGTCTGTACGCGGCGTTATTGAACTTCAGGAAGAGGAAGAAACCGACGAAGAAAAGACAAAGCTTGATGCAGAAGTAGAAAAAGCATTTGAGGCCGCACTCGACGGCCTTGTCGAGAACAGAGAGTCTGAAGGTAAACGGTTATTGGACTCTATCATCAGTCACCTGGACGAAATAGCCGGTTACGTTGACGATGCCGCCAATATTGATGCTGCACAACCTAAAGCGATTGCAAATAAATTGCGTGAACAGGTACGCGATCTTGCAGGTGAGGTTTCGGGAGTCACCGAAGACAGGTTGGCCCAGGAGGTCGCTTTGCTGGCAACCAAGGCAGATATTCGCGAGGAATTGGATCGATTGTCTGCCCATGTCGCGGGCGCACGGGATTTGTTGGCGGCGGGTTCACCGGTTGGCAGAAAACTGGATTTTCTTTGTCAGGAGTTTAACCGCGAGGCAAATACCGTTTGTTCGAAGTCCTCCGATTTGGATTTGACCCGTGTCGGCCTCGAGTTGAAGGCGGTTATCGAACGTCTCCGTGAACAAATTCAAAATATAGAGTAGAGCAGGGGTTAAATGGCTTCCAACAAAATAGCACGGCGTGGTTTGATGTTGGTGCTTTCTTCGCCTTCGGGCGCAGGAAAGACAACGATTTCCCGAATGCTTCTGGAACGCGATCCCAATCTATCGATGTCGATTTCAACGACGACGCGCCCTATACGGCCGGGTGAAGAAGACGGGCGGGACTATTTTTTCGTTGATCCAACCGAATTCAATTTGATGGTCAACCGGCAGGAATTCTTGGAGCATGCAAAGGTGTTCGGGAATTATTATGGAACTCCGCGGGCGGCTGTAGAATCAGCTCTTTCATCTGGTTCGGACGTTATATTCGACATCGACTGGCAAGGCGCACAACAACTCGGACAGGCGGCAAGAGAAGACCTTGTAAGCGTTTTTATTTTACCGCCCTCTACCGAAGAACTTGATCGACGGCTACACAGTCGAGCGCAGGATACCGACGATGTTGTAGCGGCTCGGATGGCGAAAGCTCCGGATGAGATGAGTCATTGGGCGGAATATGATTTTATTGTCGTCAACGAGGATATCGAGAAGAGTGTTGCGCAAGTTCAGGCGATACTTGCAGCTGAACGATTGCGACGGCAAAGGCAAATAGGGCTAACTGAATTCGTCAAACGTTTACAGGAAGGTTATTAGCAGTGGTCTGCATCGATGGTCGATCGATAGACTTCAGAAATTTTACAAAAATCTTCCACCGCTAATGTTTCCGCCCGGGCCTTGGGATTGATACCGGCGCTTTCCAATAAACCATCCGGATCTGAATGAAGAGATTTGAATGCACTGCGAAGCATTTTTCGACGCTGTCCGAAAGCAGCTGCAGTCACTTTCTCCAGTGTCTCAAAAGACGCAGGCGAAAGAGGTTTCGACCGTGGTGTTAGTCTGACAACAGATGACATGACATTTGGTGGCGGGACGAATGCGCGTGGCGGGACAGAAAACGTAACTTCGACGTCGCATAACCACTGAGTTATGACGCTAATCCGGCCATATTCTTTTGATCCGGGGATAGCTTTGAGTCTGTCAGCGACTTCTTTCTGGAACATGAGTGTCATCGAATCGATGACGCGGGCCTGACGAAGCCAGCCGATTAGTAGCGGAACAGAAATATTATAAGGCAGGTTTGCAACGATCGTAATTGTATCGTTCGTCGGCAATCGATTGAGATCAAACTTTAAAGCGTCTTCTTCAAGAACGGTGAGTCGGTCAGAATGAAGCTCACCAAGACTTTTGAGCGCCGCTACGCATCTTTTGTCACGTTCTATTGCGTAAACATGTTGTACATCAGTTCCGAGAAGTGCACGCGTTAATCCACCCGGACCAGGACCAACTTCGATTACGGTTTTATTCGACAAATCTCCGGCTGATCGCGCTATTCGGTCAGTCAAATTGAGGTCGAGAAGAAAATGTTGCCCTAGTGACCGGCGGGCTCCTAAGCCGAATTCGGCGATAATGTCGCGCAACGGCGGTAAATTTTCATATTTCTTAGTGTCTCTGGTCACGTTGTTTTTACGCTATTATGCCGGTGTGCCGCCATTTCATGGGCAAGGTTTAGCGCAGCGATAAAACTTCCCGGGCTTGCCTTGCCGGTACCCGCAATATCAAAAGCGGTACCATGATCTGGCGATGTTCTGACAATCGGCAAACCGAGTGTAGTGTTGACACCACTGTCAAAGTCCAGGGTCTTTGAAGGTATAAGTGCCTGGTCATGATACATGCACACTACTGCATGGTAATTTTTCCGATTAGTTTCATGAAACAGTGTGTCAGCTGGGTATGGTCCGCTAACATTGAGACTGGCGTTACAGAGTTTTTCTATTGCAGGGGAAATAATCTCGATCTCTTCGGTGCCAAGGTGGCCATCTTCGCCCGCATGAGGGTTAAGACCGGCAACTGCAATATGTGGATGGTCGATTCCAAAACCATTGCGGAGTGACGTCACTGTTGTTTCGATACATTCGACCAACGAGGTAACGGACAGCGCGTCAATCGCGTCTCGGAGAGAAAGATGAATTGTCGCTGGTACAACGCGTAAGTTGGGCGACACAATCATCATAACCGGTGACCTCTCCGCTTTGGTCTGTGCAGCGAGATATTCGGTATGACCGGGATACGCGAAACCGGCATCATAAAGTGTCGGTTTGTGGATCGGGTTTGTTAGCATTGCGCATGCTTCACCTCCCAAGACGGCTTCGATAGCCCGGTCAATCGAACGAACAACCGATGGCGCTGACAAAGGGTTTGGCTCCCCGGGAGCAACGTCGGTGTCCAATTTTTCCTCGAGAACAGGAAGCGCCTCGGTGAATTTGTCCTTGGTCTGCTGAGGGTCAGTAATACTGTGAATGTCGATGTTCAGATTGAGCTGCCGGGCAATCCGCCGAATTCTGTCTGAGTCGTCGATCAGAAAAAACGAACGGCTTGGTTTGTCGTGGAGTTCGTCCCAAGCTTTTAAAACGATTTCGCCGCCGATACCGGCTGGATCACCCATGGTAACAGCAACGGGCAGGTTCTCAATTGTCATGCCGAGAAGTCCGGCGGTTAAACGCGAAGATCGACAACCGCAGCGCTACGGAGATCGCGCATATAGCGGCGGACAAGTACCGCGAGGCGTTCCTGGGTCAGACGGTCTTTGATCTGTTCAGCCGTAGGTAGGTTTGCCTCAGGTAATTTCTTGTCACAGATCATGAATATCGAAATTCCGCTTGGTGTTCTCACCGGAGCACTTGCCTTACCAACTTCTAGCGCCTGTACAACGCCGCGTATTGGTTTCCCCAGCCGGCTAATCTGCATATTGCCCAACAAAATCTTACCACTGGCATTGGCCTGCTTGCCCATAGGGACCATGTCTTCACAGCCGACGACAGTCTCACTTAAAAGTTTTGCCAAGTTCGTTTGAACCTGAACATCCTCCTGGGAACTGTTTTGCGGTAGCGGGAGTTTTATTCGTCTGAGGTCTACTGTGGCCTGATCGGGTGATGGCTCTAGAACTTTTCGCTTTGCCCGCAACCAATAAATTTGAAAACCCGAAATAGTTCGAACAGGGCCGACAACATCGCCCTCTTTCATTGTCGGAACGATGCGCGCCAGATTCTCGTTTAAAACGCTTTCCTGAAGCCAACCCAAATCACCACCTGTTGATGCTGTTGGCGCCGCCGAAAATTGCCGAGCGACCGCCGCAAAACGGGCGCCGCCTTTTAACTCATCGGATAATCTCTTAGCTGTTTTTCTAACCGTGGATTCTTGATCAGGGTTATCTACCGGAAGAAAGAGTTCGGAAACTCTGTATTCCGTTTGGCCTTTACGCTCTTTTAGTCTTTGTAATACCTCCGCCACTTCTTCATCGCTAATCGTGATTCGCGGCAAAAGCCTGCGGCGGACCAGTTTCGACCATGCGATCTGGGCTCGAATACGGAAAAAAACGGCCGATTGCGGAAGTCCTTTCTGGCGAATAAATGAGGTGAAGGTGCCGGGTTTAAGTTTGTTCTGTTTTTCTATGTTCGACATTGCTGATTGCATGTTTCGTTTGGAAATCGAAACATTGCGCTTCTTTGCTTCCTGCAATTGCAAGCGTTCATCTATCAACGTCCGCAATACCTGCCTCCGCAATCTTCGCTGCAACCGGCGTGTTGGGCGGAGACCAGATGATGCAATCACGACATGCAATCGTGCTTGCAGGTCAAAAATTGATACCACGTCGTCATTAACAATTGCCGCAATGCGCTGCACGCCTTGAGCATGGCTGGGGGTTACCGAAAATGCTAACCACAAAGCCAGGCATACAGGTGTCAATGCGAATGTCTTGATGGCGCGCATCAAGGGTTTTGGTATTTTGTTCATCTCGCAGAATTTAACGGCGATGGACGGTTTTGAACAGAGTATATCAGTTACTGGTTTCGACCTCGCCCAGATTCTTGAATATCAATCTAATGAAAATTGCATCGGATGGACGGACGTCGCGATCCTGCGTGAAAGTCCTGGTAAAACTCACTTTCATCGTAAAACAGTCGTCGCATTCATAAGTTAGGCCGATGTTGTGATTTAGCGTACTTGAAAGCTGCATGTCGCGGCGTGTGGAGGCATTGATTGACCATGATTTCGTGATTTGCGAAGAGAATCCGTAAGTTAGCTCTTCTCGGTCAGCGAATTCGCCCGAACCGGAACCTTCGTCAAAGAATGTATAATTTGCGCTTAGGGTTAGCGCCTGAGGACCGGCGCGGAGTGATACTTCGTTACGACGGGCCGAAAAATCGTCCTTATCCAACCGAAACCGATATTGAAGCTTTACTGGCGTAGAGGGCTGAATAGAAATTCTGCCAACGATATCGGAGAAGTAATCATTCAGCCCTGAGTTCGCTGAAAAATCACTGTTTCGTCTCAGTCGATAACTCTGCCCAATAAATCCGTCGGAATAGCCCTTTTGGCCAAATATTCCCAATCTCAGACCATAGTAAATTCGCTGCCCGCCTTCGACCCTATCTAAACCGGTGAACCTGTCACGGCTCAGCAAATTTGTATCGTCGAACTCGATATCTTGGCTGTCTTCATTCGAAATTTGACCGGGGTTACCGCCATTGGGTGCGATCTGAAACCCTGCAACAGGTTCAACAATTTGTGTGATTTTTCCAGCAGAACGGGAAAACGGAAACCGCCAATCCATACCCAACCGCGGAAAGATACGGCCGGTAAAATCCGTTGATGTGACGCCGGTAGCTTTGCCCTGTTCTTGAACGTCGCTGGTATAATAGGCGTCAGTTTGGAGAGAGGCATAAAGATGATAAATTTCTCCCGTCCGAGCTACATGCGGTAGCTCCCAGGAATTTATCAGCGACAATCGCCTGCTATCCGCGCCATCGCTTCTTGTCAGAGATAGTAAGTTGGCGTCGAAAATCCATCTTGCGTCGCCTTTGCCGAGCGGCGTTATGGCATTAAAATCCAAAAGCGGAGCGACCAAGGGTGTCGTTCCTGGGTCATCGTCACTTCTCAGCCCTCGCCAATGATATGCCTTGGCTGAAGCATAGTTCTGGCCACGAAAGCCTTCGACAAAGGCATGGTTGGTCAAGGTATCGACGCCGGAAAAATCATACCTTTGGAGATAGGTATCATCAGAGGTTAGTTGGGTCTCCACTCCCGCACGCCAGGTATTACTCAGATCGGCCCTGAAATCAGAAAAGAAATGGCCGCGAAACCCTTCGTCACCAGATTGTTTGGTTCCATAAGTTCCGCTGCCTGTAACTTTTAATTCGGCGTCCACAAACCTTTGTCTATATTCGCCTGCCAGGACCACGCCTTCGTCGGTGGTGAATTTCGGACTGAAAGTCGCATCTTTGTCGGGCGCAATGTTGAAGTAATATGGGGTCTCCAGTACTGCGCCCAATGTAGACTCTGAGCCGTAGCGGGGAGCAAGAAAACCGCTCCTGCGTTTAACTGTTGGATCTGGGTGGACAAAATAAGGAGTGTATAAAACGGGAATACCAAAAAACTCCATAAAGGCATCCCGATATTCAATACTTTGCTCCGTCTTATTGTGAACAACGTTAACTGCTTTTATTTGCCAAAGCGGAGTTTGGGATTTCGTCCCACAGCTTCTGCAAGGTGAGTAAACTGCTTTGCGGAGCTCCGTGCGGTCTCCGCCGACCCGGCGTCCTCCCACCGCTGCCATGCGAGCTTCGTCGATCATCAGGATACGAATGTTTTTGACAATGCCGTCTTTGAAATCACCGGTAAGCTCAACATGATCGGCGAAGACGACGTCGCCGCTCGATTCCATTAGGACGACGTTCCCGGATGCGGTAACAATATCCTGTCTTTGATTATAAGTGACGGAGTCTGCGCGTAGGACCCGTTCTCCCTCCACCATTTCTACTGAGCCAGTCGCAATCACCAAGCCCAGTTCTCGCTCGTGCCGCAAGCGGTCGGCCTTAAAAAGTTTGTTCCCCATATTCTCTGTTTTTGTCGGTGTCTGCGGTTGCACAAATTGTGCGCCCGTTGGTACGCTGGGCACTAAAAACAGAAGACTGCAGAAAATAGCTGTCGAAAAAATGCGCACTGAGCTATCCGTCTTCCAAGTGAAATAACAAGCCCGCGCCTAACAGGCATCCGACCGTAGCGGGGCTCCATGCAGCTAAAAATACGGGCAACCGTGACGAAAGGCCAAGCGCATACGCCACGTCAGTTGTGAAATAAATCAGTACTCCTGTTGCGACACCAACGATGACGATGCCTGTAGCACCACCGCGACGCGCCGGCCTCATGGTAAATCCAGCCGCAAATAAGATCATAGCGCAAAGCAATGCAGGGTCTGCCAGTTGAGAATGCCAATACAACCGGTGACGTAGTCCCGAAAATCCCGCTTTCTCCAATATTTCTATAAAGCCAGGTAATGCCCAAAAAGACATTGTTTCGGGTTTCGCGAAGCTGTCCTGGATGTTTTCCAGAGTTAAGTTCGTTGGGATAGATAAATTAGAAACCGTCTTAAGCGGCTTTTCAGGCGCTGTAACGCGTACATTCTCTAAATGCCACTGGTTGATTCCCAGTGTCGCAGCATCTGCATCCAGCCGTGAAATGAAGTTTTCTGTGCCACGAAATTGAAAAATGATAACTTTCTGCAGCGACATTGTTGAAGGGGTGATTTTTGACGCGTGAAGAATGTAATTGCCGCCGGGCATGGGTTGACGTAGCCAGAGACCCTTTCCAGAGATGGCCGCGAGGCTGTGATCACCTTTAAAGTATCTAGCTTCCAACTGCTCGTATTTAAACATCATTGCCGATGCGAATGGGCTGTACACTGTTATTTTAACGACGCCAATCAATGCTGCGACAACGAGAACGGGTGTTAAGAACTCCCAGGCAGAAACGCCCGACGAACGTGCTACGACTAATTCATGATGCCGATTCAATCGCCAGAACGTCATCATGCCGCCGAACAAAATTGTAAAGGGAATTGCCTTTTGTGCGAGGTGAGGAAGTTTGAATAACACCATCGCCATTACGTCTGTTATTGCGACGTTTTTCAAACTGGCGGTTCGTCGCGTAATTTCTATCGTGTCAAACAAACCAATTAGGGCAACGAGAATTAGGAAAATCCCAAACCACCATGTCAAAAATTGCCTGCTGATATACGCAGCAAAGGTCGGATGAACACGCATTACGAAACGCCGGTTTCTGCGCCTGCAGCATCATGCGGCGGGCCGCGTTTTATTTTGCTGCGAATTCCGAGATCGCTCAAAAACCAAGTGCTGATAATGATAGGAAGGATAGGAATGACATACATCAAAAAAGCGAATTGAGGGGCTTTCACGCCCAGGTTCTTAACGCCCAAATGGCTTGTTTCGATAATTATAACAAATCCCACGGCCGCAAGAATTCGCCACAGTTGGCCTCGACGATTAAAACTTCCACCCAGTAATAATGCGAGTCCTATCAGCGTGAACGCCAGCGGAAATAGCGGCGCTGTCAGTCTGTGATGACCCTCCATAATCAGTTTGTTATAGACCCATTTGTCATTGGGGTTTGGTTTGAACAAAGTCGTCAAATAGCGCTCACGCGGTTCTCGCCAACGCGTAATAGAGTCTTTTGCGATGGTCCCTATATCGAAAGAGTACCGGTCAAAATAGAGTAATGACAGGCGACCGTCAGTTTCGTCGACATGCTGTCGGTTACCGTTAACCATTACGACACGAGGCCCTTTTTCGCTTGCAACGATAACGCCACGTTCGGCCATCATGGTGACCGGGCTCTTTGGTGACCGGGCATCGTGAATAACGATCCCTGAAAGTTCCCCTTCACTTGTTTTGTCACGTATATAAACAGTGACACCTTTCATTACCGGATTAAAAACCCCTTCTTGAAGAAGGATTGTCGGCAATGAGTTCCGCAGCGAAAACTGTAAATCCTTAAATTCGCGATATGACGCCGGAATCAAATAGGTGGTTAGCGCATAACAAAAAAGGGTTACCAGCGTGGCCAAAATTATTGCCGGTCTCGCAATCATAAACTGGCTGCAGCCGCCGGCGCGAAGAACGACAAGTTCGCCGTCTACCAGAAGGCGGTTGTAGGTAAACATTATCGACGCAAAAACCGCGATTGGCAGGATTACGGCGAAGAACGTCGGCAAAAGTAACAGGGTAAAGTATACAAACAGCGGTATCGACAAGCCCCTGTTCACAATCATTTCTATAAATCGTAGAGACTGCGTTAGCCAGACCACGCACGTGAGTGTGGTGGCAACAAAAATCGTTGCTACGAAGAGCTGACGAAATATATACCGGACAATTCTTTTCACAGCTTAACTATAGTCCAGTAGCAAACACAGTGTCATAAGAAAGCGCACCGAAATTCGCCTCTGTTGAACAATATTGCGGCTTTGTTATGGCTCAGGTAGCGCCAGGTAATACATTCTTTTTGTCTCACGCCGCCCTCGACAAACTGAATCCAGTATAATTCCGCAAACCATAGATATAAATGCAAGGACCATTATTCCCGTGGTGAGAATGGCCGTTGGCAAGCGTGGTACAAGTCCCGTCTCAAAAAATGTCACCAGAAGCGGGTATGCCAGCAGAAGCGATACGGCTGCAAGTATGACGAAGATCGCGCCAAAAAACTTGAATGGCCTTACTTCCTTAAATAAGAAAATAATCGTCGCCATGATTCGCATGCCATCACGCCAGGTATTCAATTTGCTTGTCGAGCCCTCGGGCCTGGCTTGGTATGGCGCTTCAACTTCGCCAACAGGCATTTTCATCTCAAGTGCGTGAATTGTAAGTTCGGTTTCAATCTCAAAACCGGAAGCCAAGGCTGGAAATGATTTTACAAATCTTCGAGAGAATGCCCGATATCCCGATAGGATATCTGTAAACCGGTGACCAAATAGCCAGCCCACGAAACCGGTAAGTGTTTTATTGCCGGCACGATGGCCACGACGATATGCATCACCTTGTTCTTCTTCCAAACGCGTTGCTACGACCATATCGAGATTATCGCGTTTGATGAGGTCCACCATTTCAGGCGCTTTTTTGGGGTCATACGTAGCGTCACCGTCAACCATAATATAGATATCGGCGTTCACGTCAGAGAACATGCGACGGACGACGTTTCCCTTTCCGGGCATAATCTCGCACCTGACAATAGCGCCAGCTTCTGCAGCTATCTTACTGGTTTGATCGGTAGAATTGTTGTCATAAACGTAAACCTGGCAGTCAGGGATTGCCGCGTGGAAGCCTTCTACGACTTCGGCAACGGTTGCTTCCTCATTTCTGCAGGGAACAAGTATAGCGATACGATCTGACATAGCCGGTTATTTACTCTCTTTTTTTGATTTTGCCGAATTCATTTTCGATTTTAATCTCTAGGAGGATGTGGCCAGGAACGTTTAATCGCCCAACCGTCTGAATGCCGCTCCAAAAGATACGACTGATTGGGCCGAACGGGAGCTGCGACAAGTTTGGTAATTTCCGGCGTTAAATCGTAAATCCAAATATGTGTCGGCTTTGTTTGGTTCAAACGTTTAATTAGATTTTTGTAGAATGGTTTGTCGCGTGCCGTCATTTCAGCGACGATAGGGGCAGACCGATATAGACCGTAGCGCATTATCATCTGATACCGACCATCCGTATCGAATTCAGCCAATAGTAATTTGTCGTTAGGCGATAGGCTTGCCCGTAAATTCTCTGCAATCATCCGGGCATAAATAATTCGGGGCTCCCGATCGAACCGGAATTTTTTTGCCAATACAATTGGTGCTGCAAAAACCAATACGATGGCTAGTCCCGCTACTGCACTCGGAATTCGGCAGCGCTCACAACGGCGCCAGCCATGGGCGAGAACGCACGCCGCGAATACCAGACAGACGCCGCCAAGGTGGGTGTTATATCTCCAGTAGGAAGCTGCCCTCAGGCCTTCCCCTTCAGTGAACGCACCCAAATAGGAAGAGAACAGAAAGCCGTTGTAACACAGAAACATCGTCGCACAGATAATGGTCAATCGATGAAACGCGGTTCGGGGGTGCCTTAAAAAGACAAGTGCTGAAATTGTTGCCACCGTCATCACGCCAAAATACCCGCCTTTTTTCGACGCTATCAAAGACATCCGGGTAAGGATTTCGTCAGCCTTGTCCCACACCCAAGCTTCAAGGGGACGAAACGCGTGTTCGCCGCCACTAATATTGAAGGAAACGTATAGCCTCCAAATCACGTAAACAGCGAAGGGTAGGATGATTAGTCGAGGACAAATCCGCAGGACGGCTCGGAAGGATATCGTCCGATCCAATATGGCCAATATCCCTATGGATATGAGGAGCGACAACAGGAAAACGAGATTTACCTGTTTGAGTGTAATTGCCGCTGTTATCGCGAGGCTCGCCTGCCAAGCGTAGTTGTTTGCTGATTGATCGTCATTTCCTGACATCGCGTTCAGCATCAACCACACCATGATGCTTGCAACACCAACGGTAATAGTCGTTGGGAGGTCTGCATAAGAACTCAGGACCAATCGCGTCACATAAGTTGGGCTGAACGCGGTGGCGATAAGTATGGCGAGAGCGCAAAAAGCCCAACCGGTTTTGACGGCTTTGAGTTGATCCGGTGACGGGCAGATTCCGACAGGGTCTGTTTTGCACTGCGCAATCGCAACAGCGATACGGGCAACGAGCAAACCAAAACTCATTACCAGAAGGATATTGAATAGCGATGTGGCATTCTCGACGATGCTGCCGGCGATTTTACTGGTCAGGTAGGTGATTAAAGCGACGCCATATGGGTAAGCGGGAAATGTTGAGTGGCTTTTTGGTAATGACGCGTTTGGAAAGGCATCGTGTTCAATAAGGAATCGTGCGTTAGGGAGCCAATGCGTTAGATCGTCCCATTGAGACGGAATCATAGCGGCCGCAAGAAACATCATTGGCAAAATTAGAAGTATCGCACGCCAAGCTCCGGGTGCCCCTATTCGGCCAGCACGTTTCACTATGAAAATCAACGCAACGATCGACAGACCGGCAAATCCGATCGCGATAATCGTGAAAGGCAGGATCTGGAGGGATCCGATGATCGTAAATAGGGAGGAAACTGCCGCCCAGCCATAAATGAGGTCGGCCTCGGGCATGCGTTTTTTTCCGCCTGTTACCGCGCCAACAGCGGCAATTGCCAATGCTAGACACAGAAGGGCAGCAAACCCGATCAGCTGAGCGGGTGATGCGGAAAAACTATTTATTATAGCTGTCATCTGTGAAGGAAAGTCCGCCTAACTGTGTAGTTACGTGTCATGCAAAATTTCGCCGGACACCAAGACAATTTATCAAATCGCGTCGAATCGGGCCAAAACGGGTTTTCTTTGACGTCCCCCTTGGTAGAGTGCAGAAAGCGGATATCTGCTGACACAATTTAATAAAGTTCGGAGAACAAAAATGCGCGTGACCTTTGCAAGCCCCGACCAAAAACGTACTGGAGCCTACGTTGTTTTTGCGATGGATGGCGGAAAATTATCGGCGAGCGCCGGTGATCTCGATAAAGCCACTGGGGGCGGTCTGAAGCGCGCTCTGAAGAACAGTAAATTTAAGGGACGTCGTGGGCAAACATTAACGGTTTTGGGACCGCGAGGCGTCAAAGCAAGCAGAATTGTGATATTGGGGATTGGTAAGCCCAATAAACTTGACACTTTGGCTGCCCAATCTTTGGGCGGGGCGATATATCGCATCCTCGGTGGTTCAGGCGATAAGTCTGCGTCCGTTCTTCTCGATACGATAAAAGGCGTGAAATTAGGTGGTGCGGAGTTTGCGGCCAATCTTGCTTTTGGTTGTCATCTCCGAAGCTATCGTTTTGACAAATACCGGACGAAAGAAAAGGACGACGATAAGCCGTCTTTGAAATCCGTGGCGGTTATGCTGCGTGATGTGGCGGGCGCCAGACGCAGATTTTCTCCACTGCGAAATATCGCCGATGGAGTGTTTTTCACCCGTGATTTAGTGTCTGAACCCGCGAATGTAATCTATCCGATTAGTTTCGTTTCGCGCCTGCGGGCGCTCACCAAGTTGGGTGTGAAACTTCAGGTTTTAGACGAAAAACAGATGAAGAAACTTGGTATGGGCGCGCTTTTGGGTGTAGCGCAGGGTAGCGCCAATGCGCCGCGCCTAGTCGCAATGCGTTGGAACGGAGCTCCAAGAGCCAAGGACAAAAGGCCCATTGCTTTCGTTGGCAAAGGCGTGACGTTTGATACCGGCGGCATTTCCATCAAACCGGCAGGTGGTATGGAGGACATGAAGTGGGACATGGGCGGTGCAGGCGTCGTATCCGGGGTTATGCATGCTCTTGCTGCCCGAAAAGCCAAGGTAAACGCTGTTGGTATTGTAGGTCTCGTGGAGAACATGCCATCAAGCACCGCGCAGCGACCAGGAGACGTGGTGAAGACTATGTCCGGCCAGACCATTGAAGTAATCAATACCGATGCAGAAGGTCGACTGGTTTTGGCAGATGCCATGTGGTGGTGCCAAAAGATGTTCAAACCTCATACGATTATCGATTTGGCGACCTTGACCGGGGCTATCATAATTTCCCTCGGGTATCATCACGCGGGATTGTTTGCGAATAATGACAAATTGGCGGAACAACTTACTGAAGCCGGTAAGGATACTAACGAAGCTGTCTGGCGGATGCCCTTGGGAGACGCATATGACAAACAGGTACGTTCACAAATTGCAGACATGAAGAATGTTGGAGGACGGGACGCTGGTAGCATTACGGCTGCGCAAATTCTGCAACGCTTTATTCAAAAAGATGTTGCCTGGGCCCATCTGGACATTGCCGGGGTAACTTGGTCAAATTCCGATTCTGCAACGGTACCGAGGGGAGGAACCGGTTTTGGTGTTCGTCTCCTGGATACACTTGTTTCGAAGCACTACGAAGGCAAGTAATTACCGCCCAGAATGACCGAAATCGGGTTTTATCATCTAACAAGAACGCCACTTGAACATGCCTTGCTAAAGCTGTTGGAGAAAGCGACCGCGGCTGGGAAACGGGTCGTTGTACGAACCAGTTCCGACGAAAGACTCTCCTTTCTCAACGGCGCGCTGTGGACTGTTGATGCGGCATCTTTTCTGCCGCACGGCTCTGAGAAAGAGGGCAATCCATCACAACAACCAGTTTGGTTGACGACAGATACGAATAATCCCAACGACGCTGAAGTGCTCATTCTCACCGACAGCGCAGAATCCACCTCCTATGAAACCTACGAGCGATGTTTGGAGATTTTTGACGGCAATAACGAGGTTGCGGTAACGGCTGCTCGGGAGCGCTGGAAGAATTATAGTGCAGTGGACTGCAACCTTACCTATTGGCAGCAAACCGAAAGTGGCGGCTGGAAAAAGAAAACAGAACAATAAGTAGCAGAACGGTTTATAGAACCATATTTCGATTGCGATGTACGAGATGGTTGCGGATAGGATTTTGAGAGTATATAAGGCCGCCGCCGTCAAAAATTTGAAAGTGTCAGCCCAATGGCTATTCAAAGAACCTTATCGATCATTAAACCCGACGCCACGCGTCGAAACCTGACCGGACAAATCAATGCCAGGTTCGAGGAGAACGACCTTAGAATTGTCGCGCAAAAGCGCATACATATGACCCGAAGTCAGGCCGAGGGATTTTACGCCGTCCATGCAGAACGGGCATTCTTTGGCGACTTATGTGATTTTATGTGCTCCGGCCCAGTTGTGGTCCAGGTTCTGGAAGGCGAAAACGCCGTAACGGCCAATAGGGACATTATGGGTGCTACGAATCCTGCGAATGCTGACGAAGGCACAATCCGCAAGGATTTTGGTGAATCGATTGAGGCAAACTCAGTGCATGGATCGGATTCTCCCGAAAATGCTGCTATTGAGATTGCTTTTTTCTTTAGCCAGACGGAATTAGTCGGCTGAGGTTTTGATCCTGCGGTTTATCTAACCGCAGTTTGCATCTCTAAATCAGAGTAGGAACAACGCCATCAGTGCAACGATGGCCAGGACAGCTACTGTTCCTATGAACATAAATATTGAAAATCCTTTCCATCCCTGTTTGGCTTGTTCAGAAACGATTTCGTTTACATCTGACATTATTTTCACTCCGGCGATCACACTCTGAATTTTTCTCTAACGCCAAATTATCGCCGCTACAAGAGTTTGAAAAGTCTCTAATCAACGTCGTCAGTTGGATTAAGAAAAGCGACTCCTGGTGCTTCGGCGCCCTCTATCAATACCCTTTCACCCACAATTTCGATTTTGCCTTGGGCGATTAATGACAAGGCCAACGGATAGCAACGGTGTTCTGCAATTAGAACACGCATGGCAAGGCTTTCAGGATCGTCATCTGATAATATCGGCACAGCAGCCTGAACTATGATCGGGCCAGAATCCATTTCGGCGCGGACAAAGTGAACAGTGCAACCAGTAAATCGAACACCTTCTGCAAGCGCGCGTTCATGCGTATCAAGACCTTTAAAAGCAGGAAGCAGGGACGGGTGAATGTTGATGAGCCTGTCCTGCCAGTGGTCGACAAATGATTTTGTAAGGAGACGCATAAAACCGGCGAGGCATATCATCTCAACCTGATGGTTCTCGAGGGTTTGAGTGATCTCTTTTTCAAACGATTCTCGATCGGCGAACTTTTTGTGATCGATTGTCGTTGTAGGGATACTGGCTTCCGCTGCGCGGTCCAGGCCTGCGGCGCCCGGAACGTTCGAGATTACCAGGACAATTTCCGCTGCGGCAGCATCTGTTTTGCAATAATCGATCAGGGCCTGCATGTTTGAGCCACGCCCCGAAATGAGGACAGCGGCTTTTAGCTTCGCCATGCTGTTTCCCAGTTCGAAATCAATACCTGCTCCTTGCTGTCTTTTTCGGTAACAGTTCCGATTTGATAGACATTTTCACCGGCCTCCGAAAAGACCTGTGCGGCGGCTTGGCTGTTTTCAGGGTCTACAATGGCTATCATCCCGATTCCGCAATTGAAGGTCTGGGCCATTTCGTCGGGGGCAACGTTGCCAGCCTGGGAAAGCCACTGGAATAGTTCGCCAATCGGCCAGCTCGCCCCATCGAGATGAACGCCAAGGCCGTTCGGTAAGACTCGCGGAATATTTTCTGTAAACCCGCCACCGGTAATGTGAGCAAGCCCCTTTAGAAGACCGGCTTTGTGGCAAGCCAGACAGGATTTTACATAGATTTTTGTGGGGGTAAGCAATGCAGAGCCTAATGTCACGTCATCGAATGGAGCTCTGTCACCGTAATCAAGTCCGAGCTCGTCCACGATATGTCTGACAAGAGAGTAGCCGTTCGAATGAATTCCGCTTGATCCCAGGCCCAAGACGATATCGCCTGCTGCGATTTTTCTGCCATCAAGAATTTCGTTGCGCTCGACGGCACCGACAGAAAAGCCAGCGAGGTCGTAATCATCGCCATGATACATTCCCGGCATTTCAGCCGTTTCGCCGCCAATGAGTGCACAACCGGCTAATTTGCAGCCTTCCGCAATACCCTTGATTACTATCTCTGCATGATCAGGGCGCAGGGTAGCCGTCGCAAAATAATCAAGAAAAAATAACGGTTCAGCACCTTGAACGATGAGATCGTTGACGCACATTGCAACGAGATCGATGCCAACGCCGCTGTGGTCGTCGGCAAGAAGAGCGACCCTCAATTTAGTCCCGACGCCATCGGTTGCTGCAACAAGTATCGGGTCCTTATACTGGGTTGCAGCTATATCAAACATTCCGCCGAAGCCGCCTATTTCTACGTCCGCGCCGCTGCGCGCGGTTGCACGAACATGAGGTTTGATGGCGTCGACCAGTGCTGCACCGGCGTCCACATTGACTCCGGCATCTTTGTAACTACGGCTGTTAATAGCTTTCTCGCATACTTAAAAACAGATAGTCTAAGACTATGACATTGCCTCGGTGTTACGTGAAGATACTTGATCCCATGTCGTTTGCAACGTCTGCACTCCGAGGAATAATAACAGTCCTTGGTATAGCGTTTGTCGCGGTTTATGCGGGCTTCGCGGCGGCTCAAACTGGTTCCGTTTATGCTGTTGGGTCGGTTGCCGTTGATGAAACAGCCGAATCAGCTGCGACCGCTCGCGACATCGCCTTAAAAAAAGGACAGGTATTGGCATATCAACGCTTGTTGGACCGGATCGTTCCGGCAAACGATAGGTCCAAGTTGTCTCCTTTACCTGAAGCGCAACTCCTGCAGCTGGTCTCGGGTATCGAAGTCACTAAAGAAAAAACGTCATCTGTGCGCTATCTCGCAAAACTCGTCGTACGATTTAATCCGTCTGCTGTCAGAAGTTACTTGCGAAATGCCGGTATTCAATTTGCTGAAACCGAGAGTAAGCCGTTAATCGTTTTGCCGGTTTTTCGTTCTCAAGCCACCCAACAGCTTTGGGATGCGAGTAATCTATGGCTCAGGGTTTGGCGCGAATTACCACTTAGCGATGGCTTGATTAATCTGATTGTTCCTGAGGGGGCGACTGCGGATATCGCCGAAATAAGTGCTGAACAAGCCGTTGAGGGGAATGACGAGAGAATAAAGTCCATATCCCAGCGGTATGGCGCAGCGGTTGCCCTGCTTACGATTGCAACCGTTAAACAAAGCCACGGTGAAAAAATTGTGGAAGTTTCCACGAGCAGGCTCGATCCGGGTGGAGCTGACCAAACATCTGTTCAAAGCTTCGTGAGCAATAAGGAGATCAGTCTGCAAGAAGTTTTAGCAGGTGCTGCGGCAAATCTGCGTCGGGAAATTGAAGAAAACTGGAAGCTGGATAATTTGATTCGATTTGACGACCGTCGTGAGCTTCTGGCCGAGGCAAGTTTGCGCGGTCTTCCGGAACTAATCTCGTTACAGAAAAAACTTGAAGAAGTTTCGCTGATAAAAAAAGCGGAACTTGTCAGGCTATCGCTAAGCGCTGCGCTAATCCGCCTTCGATATCTTGGCAGCCCCGAGCAATTAAAGTTGGCATTGGCACAACACGATATGGCGTTGACGCAGGGCTCAGTCTATTGGAAGTTGCAAGCATCAAATCAATGAGATGACCACCAACCCGGTCGTTTTTGTTTGGTTAAATTGAGTACGCGCGGCAGATAAATAGAAGTTCCAAAAGATGAGTCTTCCCAATCTCATTTCACTTGCACGGCTCTTGGCTGTGCCGGTTATGATTTATCTGATTTTGAACGGATACTATTTGGCGGCGTTCGGTCTTTTTGTCGCGGCAGGAGTCTCGGATGCCGTTGACGGCTATATCGCGAAAAAAATGGGGCAGGCGACTGTCTTAGGGAGTTATCTGGACCCGTTGGCGGATAAGGCCCTGCTCGTCGGTGTGTATGTCACATTGGGACACGCCGAATTGCTGCCGACCTGGCTTGTTATCCTAGTCGTGTTTCGGGACATTTTGATAGTCGGAGGCGTCGTATTGCTTCATATCTCGACCAACAATGTGAAAATGCATCCGCTTATCGTGAGTAAAATTAATACGGTGGCGCAGATTGTGTTGGTGGTAGTTGTCCTGGCAGACCTAGCGTTTCCGCAACTCTCATGGTCGTTGCTCGTGATGCTCATGATATATTTTGTTACCGCTACGACTTTGGCGTCCGGCGGCGCCTATATTGTTAGCTGGGGTAAGAATGTGGACAGTAAAAACGGAAACGACTTGCAATGACACCGGAAAAGCAGACTAGGTTTTGGCTGATCGGATTCGCGGTATTCTTTGCGGTAATATGGCTTTTAAGCGAAATATTGTTTCCCTTTGTTGCTGGGATCGCCCTTGCCTATTTATTGGATCCGCTTGCAGACAAACTTGAAAATTGGAAATGGCCTCGCTGGGTTGCCGCCGGGGTTCTGACGCTTTTGGCGGTTTTGTCCGTTGTGGCGCTTATGTTGTTGGTCATCCCCCTGTTACAAAACCAGCTTGTTGAACTGTCCGGTCGCATTCCGCAATATCTTGAAACGCTCAGAGGCCAGGCCGCTGATTTGCTTGCAACCATCCAGTCTCAGCTTTCGGATGCAGACATGGGTGCACTGAAACAGAAAGTTAGCGGCGCAGCCGGCCCCGACATTATTGCCTGGGTTGGTGGTGTCCTTGCTAAAATCTGGGGCGGCGGCGTTGCGCTTCTGAACCTTTTATCTCTCTTGGTTATTACGCCGATCGTTATGTTTTATCTCCTGCGGGATTGGGACCGGATCGTTGGAACCGTCGATGGTTGGCTGCCACTCCGCCACGCTGAAACGATAAGACAACAGGTTTCGCAGATAGACGAAGTATTGGCGGCTTTTGTTCGCGGCCAGATGACAGTTTGCATCCTATTGGGTGTGTTTTATGCGGTGGCGCTGACTCTCGTTGGCCTGGATTTTGGGTTTATAATCGGCTTCGGTACAGGCCTTATCTCTTTCGTTCCCTATTTTGGAATGCTTGTGGGGTTTGTTGCGGGCATCGGTGTTGCAATCGCCCAATTCGGCGAACTAACTCCCATACTGCTGGTTGCGGCAGTCTTTGTAATTGGTCAGTTCCTCGAGGGAAATTTCATCACACCAAAACTGGTGGGTGATAAAATTGGATTACACCCTGTATGGATAATATTTGCTCTACTCGCAGGTGGTGCCCTTTTTGGATTTACAGGAATGCTCCTCGCAATACCTGTTGCCGCTGTCATAGGCGTTGTTGGCCGATTTGGAATTTCAAAATATAAATCCAGCTCAGCTTATCTCGAAGAAACTAAGACAGAGAATTCCGGTGATGGCTGATCGCCGTCAGCTAACGCTTGATTTACCATTTCGACCGGCATTTGGTCGCGAAGACTTTTTTGTAGCGGATTGTAACCGCGAAGCACTGGCATTCCTGGATCTGTGGCCAAATTGGCCTACGCCGATGGCATTTCTATGTGGGCCCACTGGGTGCGGTAAGAGTCACCTGGCAGCGGTGTGGCAAAAACAGTCTGGGAGTGCGGTTCAGGACCAGGTGAAATTTTCTGAAGCAATTTCCTTGGTCGATAACGACAGACGACATTTCGTCGTAGAGTTTGAGAACGCCGTTGCCGACGAACAAAGTCTGTTTCACTTTTATAACCGGGTGGCGGAGGTTAACGGGTCCATTCTTGCGACCGCGACCATCGCGCCTGCGCGATGGAATATCAGTCTTCCCGACCTTGCGTCACGATTGCGCACCGCGCCGGTTCTTAATATCGGAATGCCTGACGACGCCCTTCTGGAGGCTGTTTTGATCAAGTTGTTTAGTGATCGTCAGCTTCGTGTTGAGCCGGATGTCGTGGGGTATTTGCTTAAACGTATGGACCGCAGCCTTGGGGCAGCAAGAAAACTGGTTGAATTGCTGGATGATATGGCTTTGGCACAACATCGAACAATTTCAGTCCCATTTGCGCGCAAGATTCTTGAAGCAGGTCTCTCACAAAATGAGAGTCCCTAAATTATTCAATTTCAACGACCTGAAGCGTCTTTCCTGCAACGGTTAAACTAATTTTTCCATTTTTTAACGCGATCGCGTCTTCACCAAAAATTTTACGTCGCCAACCCTGAAGTGCTGGAATATCCGCATTGTCGTTTCGGGCCAACTCCTCGATATCATCCGAATTGGCAATCAACTTTTGTGCGACGGAGTGTTCTTCACATTTCATCTTTAAAAGCACCTTCAGCAGATCTGCTGTAGGCCCCGCCTTAGGCAAGTTGTTACGCTGTTTAGGAGCCGGCGGACAATCTTCTTTGGGGATCGACAAGCCTCGTGCAACAGCGGACAGTATTTTCTCGGCGGTTTCGCCTTTGGTCTGGCCACCATGCAGACCGCGCATGTTTTTTAAATCTTCGATTGATTGGGGTTTTTGAATTGCGAGTTCTATAAGTGCATCGTCTCGCGCAATTCTGTTACGCGGAACGTCTCGGCTCTGAGCTTCTTTTTCACGCCAGGCTGCTATTTCCCTGAGGATTGCAAGCAACCGGGGTTTTGGATTTCGGACTTTTAAACGCTTCCATGCGTTTTGAGGTTCGAAGCTGTAGAGCGCTGGGTCGAGGAGAGCGGCAAGCTCTTCGGCAACCCATTCTTCTCGGTCATTTTTTTGAAGTAATTCAACTAGTTTTTCATACACGATCCGAAGGTGGGTAACGTCTGCGAGTGCATAGTCCAATTGCTTTTGCGACAGCGGTCGTCTTTGCCAGTCCGTAAAACGCATGGACTTATCGATTCTTTGGCCGGCAAGCTGGGAGACAAGGGTTTCGTACCCAACAGAATCACCGAATCCACACACCATTGCCGAAATTTGAGTATCAAAAACCGGCGCGGGCAATTCTCCCATAAGACGAAAAAGTATTTCAAAATCCTGCCGAGCCGCGTGAAAAACCTTCAACAAATCCGGTTTGCGCATCAAATCCAGCAACGGTCCCAATTCAAGGCCATCTGCCAGAACATCTATTGCCGCTTCTTCTTCCGGTCCGCCCACCTGGATAAGACAAAGGCGTGGCCAATAGGTCTTGTCCCGCAGAAATTCTGTATCAACTGTGACGAAATTTGTATTGGCCAGACGATCGCAAAAGCCCGCCAAAGCTTCATTATCTGAAATTAGAGACATTGGAGTGCTATACACAAAATTCGGGACCGGTGAAAGAATTGGCTGCGATTAATTTGCATAAATCCTTGACAAGACACATCATTCTGTGGCCATTCCCCGCAGATTCGGCGTTTATCGGCCTGGCGGGGAACTAAATGCATCGATACAGGACACACAAGTGCGACGCGCTACGGATGGCGGATTCGGGAAATACGGCCCGGCTTTCCGGTTGGATTCATCGTAAACGTGACCACGGGAATCTTCTTTTTGTGGACGTGCGCGACCATTTTGGCATTACGCAGTGCGTCGTTGATGTTTCGAGTCCTGTATTTCCCGAAATCGAAGCGTTGCGTCTGGAATCCGTAATCTGTGTGACAGGAGAAGTCGTTCGGCGAAGTGATGACACAATTAACCCTAGCCTACCGACAGGCGAGGTTGAACTTGTCATTGCCGAATTAGAATTGTTGGGGCCAGCGGCGCAACTACCGCTTCAGGTAAATTCTGATCAAGACTATGGCGAAGAGACTCGGCTCCGTTACCGGTTTTTGGACCTTCGTCGAGAACGTCTACACCGTAACATTAAACTTCGTTCCGACGTTATTTCCAGTATTCGGCGCCGTATGACGGATCAGGGCTTTACCGAATTTCAGACCCCGATTTTGACATCAACCTCACCTGAGGGCGCGCGTGACTTTCTGGTGCCCAGCCGCCTGCATCCAGGAGATTTCTATGCGCTGCCGCAAGCACCGCAGCAGTTTAAACAGCTCATTATGGTCGCGGGGTTTGACAGGTACTTTCAGATTGCTCCCTGCTTCCGGGATGAGGATGCTCGGGCAGACCGATCACCTGGCGAATTTTATCAACTCGACATCGAGATGTCGTTCGTTACCCAAGACGATGTTTTTGATGCAATCGAACCGGTGCTGCATGGCGTTTTTGAAGAGTTTGGCGATGGCAAACCTGTAACGCCTTTGCCGTTTCCCCGAATTCCATTTGCTGAGTCCATGCTGAAGTATGGCAATGATAAGCCCGATCTGCGGAATCCTATCGTAATGACAGATGTAACGGATATTTGGGCAGGAACCGATTTCAAGATTTTTGCGTCCGCGATCGAAAAAGGGTCAGTGGTAAGAGCGATTCCGGCACCCGGTGCGGCTGAAATGCCACGCAGCTTTTTTGACAAGCTCAATGATTGGGCGAGGGCCGAAGGCGCGGGTGGATTAGGTTACATCATCTTTGGTGACGGCGAGGGAAAAGGACCGATCGCAAAGTTTCTCGACGGTGACCGCACGGGGCGTCTCAAAGAGATCGCCGGTGTTGGCGATGGAGATGCCGTATTCTTTGCATGCGGACCAGAAGCCGAAGCGTCAAGATTTGCAGGCATAGCGCGGGATCGCATTGGCTCGGAACTGGGCATCGTTGATGAAGATCGTTTCGATTTCTGTTGGATCGTTGATTATCCGATGTACGAATTGGATGAACGAACCCGGAAAATCGAATTCAGTCACAATCCATTTTCGATGCCGCAGGGTGGTCTGGAGGCGCTCGAAAACCAGGACCCCTTGGATGTCAAAGCTTATCAATACGACATCGTTTGCAACGGTATCGAGCTGTCGAGTGGTGCAATTCGAAATCATTTACCTGACATTATGTACAAGGCCTTTTCGATCGCGGGTTATGACCAGAACGAAGTAGAAACCCGCTTTGCCGGTATGCTTAACGCCCTTAAATTTGGTGCCCCGCCTCACGGCGGCTCCGCGCCCGGTATAGATCGGATCGTAATGTTGTTGGCGGGCGAGCAGAATATTCGCGAAGTGACCATGTTCCCCATGACCCAACAGGCACAGGATCTCATGATGGGGGCGCCCGCATCAGTGGATGAGGAGCGTTTGGAGGAGTTGCATATAAGGGTCGTATTGCCTCCTGAGAAAGATGGCTAAGTCTGAATTTCCTTACAATTTGTCAATAAAATCAAACCTTTGTTGATGGTTTGTTGTTGTTTTTAAAATAGTAATTTTGTCAAATGGGGTTGAAAGCATGAATTCGAAGACGACTGCTCTAAGAATTTTATCCATATTTTCATTGCTCTCTTTTCTGGCGGGTTGTGCCGTGCCGTCCACGCTCAATCTTGCTGGTTATGCAGTAGAAGGGGCAACTTTCCTGCAAACGGGAAAATCGGTTTCTGATCATGCCGTGTCGGCGGTCACCGGCCAAGATTGCCGATTAATACGTGGCGTTACCAAGGGGACTCTGTGTAAGAAAAGTGAAGATGCTCTTGAAAACCAAGTCACTAAAGAAAACAGCAAGTCAGGAAATGACCGGCAAGCGAAAAATGGCTCCCGAAATGATAAGAAGCATCAGCAATCGGCAAAGCTCAATCAGAAAGTTACGTCTTCGAAATGGATTGTCGTCGTCGGTACGTTTCCCGATTTACTGATGGCAAAAAAATCTGCCACCGCATTTGCACCGCTAAAGACCCTTATCGTAACCGCTGTTGATGACGGCGAGGTTATTTATAGGGTTACGTCGATGCCGTTTGACATTGCTGACGCCGAAGACATGAAAGATAAATTTGTCGGCAACGAAAACCCACACGTTTCGCTGGCACCCGTTTGCCCGCAGTGGATGCAAGATGACAAATGTATCGTGATTGACCACGAAGTAGGTTGATGACTGCCGGGTGACGAATCATTTCAAACCTCTATTCTGCAGCGGATTTGGTTGATTGAAAGCCTGACTGCTTGCGGCGTTTATTGTAGTACATCGCCATGTCGGCCCGATGGATAAGATCTTCTACGGTGTCATGTGGGCCATACGGCTCGACACCGATACTTACTTCCAGACTAATATCCTTGCCGCGATAAACGGTTCCTGCACTGTCCAGCATCCACTGGATTGTACGCATCCTGCGGGCGCCATCTTTCCACGACGTGTTTACAAGAACGACGCCAAATTCATCGCCGCCAAGGCGGCCAATAACATCAATTTCGCGAACTGAGTTTTTAAGTGCCTGAGCCGCACATCTCAATAGATCGTCTCCGGCCGTATGACCAAACTCGTCATTAACGGCTTTCAGATTGTCGAGGTCACAATACCCAACGACACCTGTTTCTCCATAGCGGCGTGCTCTGGCGATGACACGATCAAATTGATTTTCAAAAACCCGGCGGTTTGGCAGCTTTGTTAGAGGTTCAGTAGAAGACAGATTTTCGAGTTCTGCAATTCGCTCCCGTTGAGCAGCAATTCTTTGCTCGCTCTCCGCTGCGTATTGGAGCGCGCGTTCAACAATTGTTTGCTCGCGCTGGTCTTCATTATTCGGTAGATCCCGAACCAGCTCTTCTGAAAGAACGCCGATCTTCTTCAAGAGTACCGAATCGCTCGCTAGATGAGGCGTCATGAATGTATCCATTAAAATAGCCCGTATTTCGCGAAATAGTCATATACACAAGTAGCTTGGGCTATATATATGCAAGTAACATGCCATAACTAAATCATGTAAAATCAATAGCTTATAATATTTTTGGTGGTGTTAAGATTGCCTTGTCGGCAATTTTTTCCGCCGGCGCTGCAGAATTAGCAGTGATGCTTTGCGCCGTTAATTAGCACATGAGATACTAGGGCAATTACAGCAGAGCACCGACGTGCCCAATCAAAATTCAGGGTGTTATCGTTGTATCGGAAAACTCTTAATGTCGCCCTCATCAGCATCTTTATCGCTTGGTCTTCAGGCGCTTGGGCTGTTGAATTCGCGGCGCATAGAGCGCTTTACCGGCTCACCTTGGCTTCGGCTCCGGCATCTGGAGGCATCGTTGGCGTTAATGGCGAAATGGCGGTTGATTGGCAAAACGCCTGCAGCGGCTGGACTTTCGATTATCGGTCCATCATCGATATTCTAAAGACTGAAGAAGATAATGTTCGGCTAGCGACATCTGCGACAACCTGGGAGTCAGCCGACGGACGTCAGTACAATTTTGATGTTCGACATACGACGAATGATACCGAGAAAGAGCAAATTTCCGGAATTGCCCGTATGCCAAAAACGGGGCAACCCGGGCAGGTGGAATTTGTAAAACCCAAAAAGAAACAATTGAAACTACCAAAAGGTACATTGTTTCCGATCGCTCATTCATTGGCGATTATGCGGGCAATGGTTAAAGAGAATTCACCGGCAATTGTTTCGCGAAATGTTTTTGACGGTATGGACGCAACAGGCCTCTATTTGGTCAATGCAGTAATCGGGAAAGCCCGCGCCGCTGGTGGCTCAAAAATAAAGTTGCCAGGCGCGATGCGGGGAAAAAAGCACTGGCCTGTCGGATTGGCGTATTTTCAGCATGGGAGTGGCAAATCCTTGCCTGACCATGAAATGAAAATGGCGGTTTATGAAAACGGTGTTGCCGATAAATTTCTAATGGATTTTCAGGAATTCGTTTTACGTGCGGATTTGGTACGGATTGAGCTTTCTAAGAAAATACACTGCAAGGAGTAGGGTGGTGTCAGCAGTCCGGTGGCCAAAGCCAGGCAGCGCCCCTTACACCACTGGAATCTCCGTGTTTGGGTGGTTCAAGGGAAGTACTGACTTGGTCGGAAAAACACCAGTGCTGCCATAACTTTGGAACCGTCTCGTATAGCCTGAAGACATTTGACAGACCGCCACCGAGGACGACGACATCTGGGTCAACAATGTTGATGACACCTGCCAGCGCGCGTGCAAGATGACCCTCATAAGACGACAAAACTGAATCCGCCGCTTTGTCATCGCAGGTGAGACGCTCAATAATTTCAGGTGGGTCTATTTGGACCCCACTTTGTTCGAAATAGCTTTTTGCAAACCCGGGGCCAGACAAATACGTTTCGATACAATTTAATTTCCCGCAATAACAGGTTCTTCCTGTCCGGGCAGGATCGTTTTGCTTCGAATTTTCATCGAGATATTCTAGCGGTAGCGGCGAATGCCCCCATTCACCTGTTATTCCGTTCAAACCCTCGATCAGTTCGCCGTTTACACATAAACCTCCGCCTACACCGGTCCCAATGATGACCCCAAAGACAATATTGTGTCCTGCACCTGAACCATCTGTTGCCTCTGAAAGTGTGAAGCAGTTTGCATCGTTGGCGATCCGCACCGGACGTCCGAGCAATTCTTCTAGATCCTGTTTAATAGGGTTGCCTATAAGCCAGGTCGAGTTTGCTCCTTTTACAAGCCCTGTATGTGGAGAAATGGTTCCGGGAATTCCGATCCCGATTGTCCCCTTTTTACCCAAGCTCAATTCGAGGGCGTCGACACCCTCCTTGAGTGCCACCAAAGTATTCCGATAACTGTTTTGCGGAGAGGATATACGGTTGCTGGCGAGGTTGGTTCCATCGTCTTCAAATGCCGCAAATTCGATTTTTGTCCCGCCTAGATCAACGCCTATCCGCATTTGTGCCGCATTCTATTGAATATTTGCTCTATTGCGCCCCAATTGTTAACAAGGAACGAGTTGGCGCACCGACGATCACAGGTTGTTAACCTTTTTACATCAAACTTCGGTTTGTAAATGTATGCCTTTAAGCCTAATGGGTCGAAGTATTAGTTGACGAAATGAGCACAGAAAATAAAAAAATTCTCATAGTTGAGGACAACGAGCTAAACATGAAACTTTTTCATGATTTGCTTGAAGTCCATGGTTATGAGACCTATCAGACCAAAGATGGTCGAGAGGCTCTTGATCTAGCGCGTGCTCACCGACCGGACCTGATCTTAATGGATATCCAGCTGCCCGAGGTATCGGGGCTGGAGGTCACAAAGTGGATTAAAGAGGACGATGATCTTCGGGACATTCCCGTCATTGCCGTTACAGCATTTGCAATGAAAGGCGACGAAGAGAAAATTCGAAATGGTGGCTGCGAGGCTTATATCGCAAAGCCGATTTCTGTTTCGACATTTCTTGAGACGATTGAAAAAGTTATCGACTGAGAAAATTGCCGGAGCTCTGACAAAAGATGTCCGCACGTGTCCTCGTCGTTGATGATACCCCTGTAAATGTCAAACTTCTCGAAGCGAAGCTGCTTGTTGAATATTACGAAGTCCTGACCGCCTGCGACGGTCCCTCTGCTCTCGTCATCGCCGAAGATACCATTCCAGATATTGTTCTGCTTGATGTCATGATGCCGGGGATGGACGGTTTTGAGGTTTGTAGCCGATTAAAAAGCAATCCTGTGACGGCGCATGTACCGGTGGTTATGGTCACGGCGCTAAACGAGGTTAAGGATCGTGTCCGTGGGCTTGAAGTCGGCGCAGACGATTTTCTGACAAAACCCGTAAACGATGTTGCGCTCTTTGCGCGCATTCGCTCGCTGGTACGCCTTAAACGCGCCAGTGACGAATGGCGGGCCCGTGAAGCCACGGCAGTTGAGCTTGGCGTTACGAGCGCTGCGGACACCGAAGTGGACCAAGATGCGCCGGGCTCGATCTTGATCGTCTCCGAAGGCATGTATGATTGCGCGTTGGTAGAATCTACGTTATCGGAACAAGGACATCGTGTGGAAGTGGCTCAAACCGATGAGCAAGCGCTTTCAATGGCAGGATACGGAAAATACGACCTGGTCTTGGTAAGTGACGGTAATCGAGAAGGTGACGCGCTCCGGCTTTGTTCCCAAATGCGTTCTGAACCCGAGACACGGCATCGCCCAATTCTGATAGTTGTACCGGATAATTCCGATGATCGGCTTGCGAAGGCGTTGGAGCTCGGCGTCAACGATTATCTTGTGCGTCCGGTCGAACGCGACGAGTTAATCTCTCGATCCAGAACACAAATTCGCCGGCGACGCTATGAGGAGAGGCTGCGTGAGAACTATACAACAAGTGTAAATGCTGCGGTAACGGATAGCCTGACCGGGATGTATAATCGGCGGTATCTGGAATCCCATTTCGAACGGATCAGAAGCCGGCTCAAAGATGCGGGAAAACCAATATCCGCATTAGTGCTCGACATTGACCACTTCAAAAAAGTCAATGATACCCATGGTCATGAGGCAGGAGACGAAATCCTTCAGGTTGTTGCGCAACGTATCCAGAGTGATTTGCGCGGTTTTGATACTGCGGTTCGATTTGGCGGAGAGGAATTCGTTGTCCTGTTACCAGATTCTTCCCTTGCTTCGGCGGAGGCAGCGGCGGAAAGATTGTGTTTGCTGGTCTCAGCGGAACCTATTGCCGTATCTGGTATCGAAACCAAACTCGACGTCACCGTAAGTATCGGCGTCGCGAGTATGGTTGCTGGAGATGGCGACCTGGAGGAATTGCTTCGTTGTGCCGATGCAGCACTCTACGAAGCAAAACGGACGGGGAGGAACAAGGTTGTGACGTCGTCGGAGAAATCTCCTTCATCAGCTGACAGGGCCGGACAAAAATCCCTATACGCTGTCCCGACACAGCAATCCGCTGAGAACGCCGTACGCTAAATTCATTTCCTTCCTGGTCAGCTGGAAAAAGAAAAGCCGCCTCAATTTCTTGGGCGGCTCGGTATCTCCATTATCGGAAATCTATTTAATTTTAGCTTCCTTAAACATCACGTGTTTCCGTACAACCGGATCGTATTTGCGCATTTCCACCTTATCCGTAAGGGTTCGCGGATTCTTACGTGTTACATAGTAGAAACCGGTATCTGCGCTGCTAACCAGTTTAATTTGTATCGAGTTTGCTTTAGCCATCGGTTGCGGCTCCATACGCTAAAATTTGCAGCGCGCACCATAGTGCACAATTGCGACCTGTCAAGCTGTGAGAACACCCTAACAGCATCGTTGCATCAGTGTTTCGCCAAATTCGTCGGCGGGTGCGCGATCGCGCTAAGGTATAATTCGTTATTCTTTAACAATAACTTAGCGGTTTCTAGGTCGTCTGTCGGCCGAACCGAAGAGGGTGGGCAGTCCAACTTGCGTTCTTTTGAATAATGCGGAGTGGCGCTATTGGGCTGATATCCACTTTGGACGGCCATTAACTTTCTGGTGCCAGTGGTCAGAGCCGACTTCAAATCTTCAATTCGTTCGCGTGTAATATTCGTACAAATGACCGGGACAATACCCTGTCTGTCGAGTGTTTGGCCTGATGGTGCCAATATGCGTGCCCACGTTAAGTGATATTCAGCGGCATTGGGCAGTCGTACTATGGTTTGAACAGTTCCCTTTCCATAGGAAGTCGAGCCAATTACCGCAGCACGACCTGAATCCCTTAGAGCGACGGCGACTATTTCTGCTGCAGATGCAGAACGTCCATTGATCAGTACGACGACCGGTAATCCCTTGAGGACTTCACCTGGCGTTGCATCGAAAATTTGATTACTTTCGGGATGCCGCCCTTTGGTAGAAATAATTCGGCCGTCGACCAAGAATAAATCGGCTACTGCAATTGCTTGATCAAGAAGGCCACCGGGATTGCTGCGAAGATCCAGGACAAGACCCTTGAGATCTCTTCCCATTTCACGGGCGGCTGACACAACAGATTTACGAAGCGCACCGATCGTACCCTGATTGAACGATTTTATTCTAATGATCGCGGTGCCGTCCTCATAACGGGCTGATACGCTTTCTCTAATTACGTGGTCGCGTACGACTTCCAAATCCAATGGCTTTTCAACGCCTAGCCGCTCTATGCGAATTTGCACCGGTTCGTATACTTTTCCGCGCAATAATTTTGCGACGCGGCTGATCGACAATCCAAGTATAGATTTCTCATCAACATGTGTGATGCGGTCGCCTTCAAGCAATCCCGCTTTAGCCGCCGGATTATTGGGCGAAACGCTTTGAATGAGCACGTGTTCACCAATAAGTTCGATAACAATGCCGATCCCGCCGAATCCATCTCGGGTCGCGCGGCTGCGGCCGGCGGCTTCTGACGGAAGATAACGCGAATACTGGTCGGCATTCTTTATAATCCCTGCGAGTAAAAGATTGTGTGTCTCTTTGTCAGACAAATTTCCGATGGAAGGAGAGCTTTCCCGTGCCTGGTTCACTAGTTTTATCGTGACATCCGCCCAACCATTGATGTCATCTTTTTCAGGAATTTCTTCACGGGATACAACTGTGCCATCGACGGTCAAGGAGATAACACCGCCTTCCTGTCTTAGATTGGATGAATTATCGGTGGCAACCAGATTGTGTAACCCTTTCATCGACATCTTGTTGGGCGTAAGTGGTGAAATATAACGGTCGGCAAGATTCTCGTAGGCAACCACAAGCAAGTTACCAAAATCCAACTGCTTTTGAGTTTCGACTTCACTCGCGCAGCCCGTAAGAAGGAGAAAGGCGGTCACCAGAAGAGGTATCCCTCTCTTTCGCGAATTATATCTCGTTCCGATGATCGACATCCGTTTCCTCAAAAAGCCGTACGAACGTTTAAAGACTTTGATACCACATGATTTTAGCACAAATTTGCTAACGCCGCCTTTTCCTCTTGATTTTCATCTTAACGGATTTTTTACGTCCACGCCCAGATCTGTTCTTCGATCCGTTCTCCGTATTTTGTGCCACAGGTTCTGCGAGAAGCCCCCCGGTTGCCAAATTGGCCTCGAGCAGTCGAACCATCATGGATTGTCCTAGGTAAAATCCCTTTGTTGACCCATCCAAGAACAGGCCTCTACGATTTGAATCAAAGCGATAATAGCCATCTCCCAAAGACGAAACGGGTACAAGGGCGCTGGCACCGGTTTCAACAAATTCAACAAATAGCCCAAATCGTTCAACACCGGTAATCCGGGCACTGAAAAGTGCGCCTTCCTGATTCGCCAGAAATGTTGTCGCCAACCTATCGAAAGCGTTCCGTTCGGCAGACATTGCCCGTCTTTCGGTCATCGAAATATGATCTGCTAGTTCAGGAAAATTATCGGCGGCTTCACGATTAATGCCGTCATCGCCGAGCTTTAGCGCGCCGATCAGTGCTCGATGAACCAGAAGATCTGAGTATCGCCGGATCGGTGATGTGAAATGGGCATAACGGCGCAGCGCCAGTCCAAAATGGCCGGTATTATCGAGGCTGTATCTGGCCTGAGCCTGGCATCGTAAGATTGCGTCTTGGATACCCAAACTGTCCGGCCGGTTCTGCGCTTTTCGCAAAAGGCTGGCGAAATGTCGTGGCCGAACAGCCTGACCTCCCGCCAGATTCAAACCCAAAGTTTTAAGATATTTCCGAAGTGCCACTAAACGATCGGCCGCTGGCTCATCATGTATGCGATACATACAGGGCATATTCATAGATTCCAGCGTTTCAGCGGCGCAAACATTAGCGAGAATCATGAATTCTTCGATGAGACGGTGGCTATCCAATCGCACGCGTTTCTCAATTCCCGATATTTGCCCCTGATCGGACACTGAAATCTTGCGTTCGGGTAAGTCGAGATCGAGCACGCCGCGATTTATTCTCGCGCGCTCCAAAGTATCAAAAGCACCGTAAAGGGCTCCTACCAAATCCGGTTCAATTGGCAGTTCCTTGTTATAGGTTTCATCGCGTATGGCTTGTAGCTGGTTGTATGAAAGGCGTGCCGCCGACCTCATCATACTGCGGTGAAATTTATGACTTAGCTTTTCTCCCCGGTCATTGATCAAAATCTCAACCGAGAGGCACGCCCGGTCTTCATCTGGCACAAGAGAACACCAACCATTTGACAGAGCCTCGGGTAACATCGGCACAACGGCGTTCGGAAAATAGACAGAATTACCGCGTTCTCGTGCACTTTTGTCTAAATCATCTTCGGGTCGAACGTAGGCGGAGACATCGGCGATTGCGACGATAATGTGCCAACCGTCATCTTTTTCGTTTCTTTCCGCCCACACGGCATCATCAAAATCGCGGGCCGTTTCATCATCTACGGTGACAAGAGGGATGTCCCGCAGATCCAAACGGTCTTCGAGTGCAATGGGTCCTGATTCTTCTGCTTGCCGCAGCGCATCTTTCGGAAAACCTGTCGGAATATCATGTTGAGCAATAATTGCATGAATAATTGCAGACGGTACCGTAGATCTGCCAAAGCTCTTGATGACCCTGGCAAGGGGCAGTCCGTGTTCTCTGCCAGTAAGTAGCTCGCATTCGACAACGTCGCCATCTTCAGCACCCGCGGTATCACGACTGTTGATCAATAAATTGGATTTGAAATGTCGGTCTCCAGGCTCAACGATCCCGCTATCGGGTTGACGTCGAAAGATACCAATTACATTAGATCGCCTTTTTTCAAGCCTTTTGATCACCCGCGCTTTATAGCCGTCCCGTATTGTCTCCAGGCGAGCCAGAACACGGTCTCCGATGCCGGGTGCCGGACCTTTTAAATCTCGCATATTTAGATGAATACGGATCGAAGAGTTCGCAAATTTTCTATCGACTGGACGCAAAACCGGGTCGCCATCCTCATCGATGCCTTTGACTTCGAGTACTGAAACAGATGGGAGGCGGTCGTTGGCCATATAGCGTCTATTGCGCCCGCGCTGAATTTTTCCAGCGCCTGCCAATGTCTCTAACATTGCGCCAAGCGCTCGACGGTCGGATGTTGCCAATTTGAAATGTCTGGCCAACTCCCGCCGTCCCAGGGGTCGATTACTTTTTTCAATGAGTTCAAAAAGAGCTTCCTCTGTAGGAAGCGCGCCACTCTTTTTTCTGTCCGCCACGTTGCTGGCAGATCAGGAGTCGGCTTTGGCCTTTGCGGCCTTTTTACGAGAAGATTTTTTCTTGGCTTTTTTCTTAGCCTTTTTCTTGCCCTTCTTTCCTTTTGCAGCGCGCGCGGCTAGAAGCTCCACAGCCTGTTCAAGGCTAATAGACTCTTCTGTCTCGGATTTGGGAATTGAGGCGTTAACGCTGCCATGCTTGACGTAAGGCCCATAGCGCCCCTTAAACACGCCGACTGGTTTCCCATCATCGGGGTGAGCACCGAGGTCGCGTAAGGCGGTTGCTGCGCCGCGCCGCTTTGCGGGCTTTTCCTTAATGATGGTGACAGCGCGATTGAGTCCAATGGACAAAACGTCCTCATCCGGCCCGAGCGATGTGTAGCCGGGGCCCATTTTTAAATATGGCCCATATCGTCCAATACCCGCCTGAATCATTTCACCAGACTCCGGGTGCGGCCCGATATCCCTGGGCAACGCGAGAAGTGCGAGGGCTATCTCTAACGTTACCTCCGTTGGAGAAAAATTCTTGAGAAGCGTCGCGCGCTTTGGTTTCTGTTTGCCTTCCGGTTCGCCGAGCTGGATGTAGAATCCAAAAGGCCCCTTGCGAAGGGTCACATCCTTTGCTGTTTCGGGATCAATACCAAGTAACTTTGGCAACGACATGCCGGCGATTTCGTCATCTTCGGCACTCGCGACCGAAAGTGGTCTTGTATAGTTGCATTCGGGGTAATTGCTGCAGCCAATAAAAGGACCGCCTTTGCCAAGTTTTAGTCCGAGGCGACCATCGTCACAGGAAGGGCACACGCGAGTGTCCGAGCCATCTTCGCGGGGTGGGAAAAAGTGAGGACCTAAATCAGCATCCAGCGTGTCTATGACGTCTGAAATTTTGAGATTTTCGGTTCCTTTTACTGCTTCGTAAAAAGCATCCCAGAAGTCGCGAAGGACCTGCTTCCAGTTCGTATCGCCGCTGGCGATACGGTCGAGGCGATCTTCGAGATCAGCCGTAAAATTGTATTCGACATACCTTTCAAAATAACCGGATAAAAATGCAGTAACCACTCGGCCGCGATTTTCCGGTTCGAACCGCTTGTTTTCCAATCGAACATAATTTCGGTCCTGCAGAACTGAAATTATGGAAGCGTATGTCGACGGTCGGCCAATCCCCAACTCTTCCATTTTGCGAACCAGGCTTGCTTCGGTGAAGCGTGGCGGTGGCTTGGTAAAATGTTGTTCCGGCCTGACTTCGCCGGTGGTCAGGGGTTCCCCCTCTGTTACCCGGGGTAGAATCTTCTGCGATCCATCATCATCATCCGATGGGTCGTCGCGGTCCTCTTGGTAGAGCGTCAGGAAACCGTCAAACACAATGACCGAGCCTGTAGAACGGAGGACCGTTCTGCGATCCGCTGTCGAAGAGTCGATTGCAACTTGTTCTAGGGCTGCTTTTTGCATCGAGCTTGCCATTGCCCGTTTCCAGATAAGTTCATACAAGCGGCGCCCGTCATCGTCCAAATAAGACGACATCTCCTTTGGCAAGCGGGAAAAATCGGTCGGACGAACAGCTTCGTGGGCTTCTTGTGCGTTTTTCGAGCGGTTGCGGAAGACATTGGGTGTATCTGGCACATATTCAGCGCCAAATTGTTGTCGAATGAGATTGCGACTTGCGGTAATGGCTTCTTGCGCCATCTGATTACTATCTGTCCGCATGTACGTGATCAAACCGACTGTTTCACCACCAATATCAACGCCTTCATAAAGACGTTGTGCGATACGCATGGTTCTTGCTGTGCCAAAGCCCAGTTTTCTGGAAGCTTCCTGTTGCAGCGTCGAGGTGGTGAATGGTGGTTGTGGATTTCGAAATACCGATTTTCGTTCAATCGATGTTACCCGGAAGTCACCGGATTTAACGGCATCCGCACCACGCTCTGCCGCGGCCGCATTGGCCAACGAGAACCGGTCAAGTTTCTCGCCATCAAGGTGTGTCATTCGCGATGTCATGACGCCGCCTTGCCTGGTGGTAAAATCTGCTTCGATCGACCAGTATTCCTGCGGGACAAATTTCTCTATTTCGCTCTCGCGTTCGCTAATGAGTCGCAACGCAACGGATTGAACCCGACCAGCGGAACGGCTACCGGGTAGCTTGCGCCATAGGACAGGGGACAATGTAAAGCCAACCAAATAATCAAGCGCACGTCGCGCGAGATACGCTTCGATCAGACCGTGATCCAGTCCACGAGGTTCCTTGAGCGCCTGGAGAACGGCATCTTTCGTGATTTCATGAAAGACAATTCGCTTTACGTTTACGCCGTCGAGTGCGTTTCGGCTTTCAAGAACTTCTTGCACATGCCAGGAGATCGCTTCGCCTTCCCGGTCAGGGTCGGTGGCGAGATAGAGATGATCTGCGCCCTGCGCCGCGTCGATAATCGCTTTTAGATGTTTCTCTGAATCATCGCCGACCTGCCACAACATATTGAAATCCTGATCAGGATCGACAGAGCCGTTCTTGGGCGGCAGGTCCCGTACATGTCCGTAGCTTGCCAGCACGGTGAAATCGCTGCCCAAATACTTGTTTATGGTCTTTGCCTTGGCCGGCGATTCTACTACGACAACGTTCATGGCAACTCAGTTTCTTGCAAAATTTACTGTCACGTCTCCCGTGAGCTGACGGATGCTATCTCCAATTTGGTTGCCGGATCGTTTACGAAATTAACGAAACCAGGTTCCCAGGATGGCGTTCCAATCGCCCTGCGAGTTCCAACTCGAGGAGAACCGTCAGCACGACGGCGGGTGACAATTGGCACTCGCGAAGCAGTTCGTCAATACTTACCGCAACCGGTCCCAACATTCCGTAAACATGATCTCGGGCCTCAGACGTCTCATTTTCTGGGAGTTCTTTTGGCACGGTTGGCAGCGGTTTCACGAAATTCAGCGATGCCTGTACCGTCTTCAACATAGGAGAAATCTGCGAAATTATGTCCTGCGTTGTTTCCGTCAATGTTGCGCCATCACGCAAAAGACCATTGGTTCCTTTGTGGCGGGGGTCGCGCGGCGAACCGGGGACAGAAAAAACTTCCCGCCCCTGTTCCAAAGCCATACGTGCGGTAATCAGTGAGCCTGAACGCAATGCTGCTTCTACCACTAGAACGCCGAACGATAGCCCTGAAATCAATCTATTACGCGGCGGAAAGTGGCGCGCAGTAGGCGTCGTACCGAACGGCTGTTCACTGATTATTGCGCCGGACTGGACAATATTTTCGTATAACGGCTCATTCTCTCGCGGGTATACGATATCGATTCCTCCAGCAACGACCGCAATTGTTCCGCTTTCAAGAGCGCCTTCATGGGCGGCGGTATCTATTCCCCGCGCGAGGCCTGACGCGACAATCAATCCCTCTTTTCCGAGTGCGCCTGCGATTTCGCGGGCGAAAACCCGTCCCGCCGCTGAAGCATTTCGTGCGCCGACGATCCCGATGGAAGGTTTGTTCAGCAGGCTTGTGTCACCCAACACCTGAACTATTGGCGGGGGGTCATGAATTGTGGATAGGGACTGCGGGTAGTCCGGCTCGCAAAGCGCGATCAATGTGCCGCCGTGTTCCTCAACTATGGAAATCTCATCCTCAGCTTCGAATTCAGGGATAATATGGATAGCGCGTTTTTTACCGCCACGGCGTGATAACTCCGGTGCCGCATCAATTGCTTTGGCAGCAGATCCATATCGTTCGATTAGGGAACGAAAAGTGGCAGGGCCCACATTTTCGCTGCGAATCAGTCTGAGCCAATCTCGGCGTTCTTCGCGTGAAAGTGTACGGGATTCGTTATCCATTGGCCCAATACATTATATGAGCCCAGCTAACATCCGCCGTCATTGGCGGAGTAAGTATCGGCTTTGGCACCAATTTTACTTTCCTGACCTGTTAACAGCCGTTTGATGTTTTGGTAGTGCTTTATCCAGATAAGGATCGATATCACGGCGTATAGTTCAACCAGCTGTGGCGTTGCGAACCACCAGGCGGCGAGGGGAGCAGCGACAGCGCCCAAGAGCGCTGCGAGCGATGAGTATCGAAGTAACGCTGCTGCGAGTAACCATACAGCAAGCGCGATTAGCCCTACCTGCCAAGATAGTGCGAGGATTATGCCGACTGCAGTTGCGACGCCTTTGCCACCTCTAAATTTGAGCCAAATCGGAAATAGATGACCAAGAAATGCGCCTAACGCCGCGACGACGGCAATGTCAGGGCCAAACTGCATGCCAATGAGTGCAGCGCACGCACCTTTTAATATGTCAGCCGTCAAAGTGGCTGCAGCGATTCCTTTTTTTCCGGTTCTAAGGACATTTGTTGCACCGATATTGCCTGATCCGATATCCCGAATGTCGCCAATACCCGACATTTGGGTGAAGATAAGACCAAAGGGGACTGAGCCAATCGAATAGCCGCCAATAAACGCCGTTAGTATGTAAGGCCAGGAAAACTCCCAACTTATTGGATCGATCACGTCAATTTCCTTTGGTCAGTCATCTGGATTCATCCGTAAAATGGAGCATTCCTTTCTAAAGGGCTCCACGTTGAGCAGCAAGCTTATCGCTTTCAGAGAAAATTCGCATTTTTGAGACAGAATCCGATAAAAAAACTACACATCTGCGCACGGGTCGACTAAGATATCTCTGTAACTAATCGTCGACCTAAAATGGTCGGCAAAAGATAAATAACAGGCCTCAACTGCAATGGTTGGGGTTATGGGGGGACATAAGGATGAATTTCGATCCGAGTAATCGGGAGATGACGAATATCGCCACTGTTGCTGGCGAAGTTACCCTGTTCCGTGCGGTGATTGCCCGCGCTTTTCACGATGCCCTTAATCGCAGGGGGATTAACGGCGAAACTGCTGATAGTGAAGCGCGCGAAGCCAGAATTTTGCGGGAAGAAGCACGCGAATGGCTGCTGACAGATAGCGTTGATTTTCGGCGAATTTGTCAGTGGGCTCTGTTGGAGCCTGAGGCGGTCAGAGATTCCGCCGTAAGAGCGATTGACTCTTGCGACGCTGGTGCAAACAGGGTCGCGGCGTAAGATCAAGATAAAAAAGCGGGCCTTTGAGCCCGCTTTTTTATCGTCCTGCTTTGAGGATAGAAATCAGTCGGGAGAGTTCGGCGGCAATTTGCCGATCTTGACTGGACGGTGTGCGCGGTGCCAATGCGGCACGTCGTAATTTCTCCAGTTTGAAAACGGTTGCGGAAACATCTCCGCGAATTAGCGACGCATCAAATTTTACAATTCCCGATACTGCGAATTGGCGGTTTAACGGCCCTCGTACATAATAATATTGTGGAAATGAAGCATATGGCTGGCCGGTCCTGAAATGATCC
Organism: Rhodospirillaceae bacterium; assembly: GCA_002720855.1. GTDB lineage: Bacteria > Pseudomonadota > Alphaproteobacteria > MPNO01 > UBA2964 > UBA2964. Next base: position 45,332 of record PBIN01000005.1, read on the forward strand.
ATTTCATGCCTCGTCACCTCTCGGTGACGTCGCTGCAATTGCTCCATTAAAGCGATCTCGCGGGCGGTCAGCCCTCTCGTATCAACGGCGGCCCCAGATTTTTTTGCCCGCGCTTCATCTCTCAATATTGAATCAATCTCGATTTGTTGGCGGTGAGCGCGAGATTGGTGGTCTGCCCCATTCTGTAAATGGTCGAGCAAATGTGTATTGTATCCGTGATGTTTGGAAAGTCGCGGTGTGATGCTCTTTGGACGTTTTGCCTCGATGTTAGGCGAAGGCGAAGGTGGAGTGGTAATAACACTTTTCGGGATATCCACCTTTTCAGTATCCGCGGGACCAATTTGGATTATCTTGCCGTCGCTACCGCGTTTCAATCTTCCAATTTCCGCGGGAGACGGCGGCAATCCCTGTTTTTGCAGTTCGTTTGCTTGCTCCTGGCCCAAAGCCGGCAAAGTTGGCGCAATACAGATTAGTAAATAGATAATTATTGAAGGGACGACGCGCGCAGCCCAATCGGTCAGGTGCAATTGCGAAGGATATCTATTCAGCGGCTTGCGTATTGTTTGTTGGAAGGTAGTTATCCTCGATGGTTCTTTTATTCATTGAGAATACGCTTTCCACGGTTGTGTAATCTTTATACCCAAGTCGAGCAATTACCTTCATTTTAAGCGTATCAACCAACCCGTCATCGGTGATGTAGTCGTCATTGATATGTACGCCGACGACCCGGCCAAACACGACATGGTGGACTGACTCTGGCGCATGGCCGGGTAGAACCACCGTTTGATGGTATACACATTCGAAATGTGCCGGAGATTCGGCCACGCGCGGCGGTTTGACCTGTACAGAAGGGGCCGGCGTTAACCCAACCTCGGCAAGCTCATCAACATCTGGGTCTGTAATCCAGCTGGAATCATTCATCTTATCTTTCGTGTCATAAGTCGCGATGTTGAAGACGAATTCTCCCGTTTCCTCTGCATTGATTACTGAGTCCTTCTTCGTGCCGTCTTCCCGGGACCCACCCGAAAACAAAACGAATGGCGGGTTATAGGATAAGCCGTTGAAGTAACTAAACGGTGCAAGATTTCCAACGCCGTCTTTGCTGATTGTGCTTATCCATCCAATTGGTCGCGGTACTGTCAGGGCTTTGATGGGATTGAAGGGAAGACCGTGATCGTTTTTATCTGCGTCGAAATACATTTATTTGCCCGGTTGATTGAACTTGGCTGTATTAGACAGCGCGGCAGCCGGTTTGAAAAGGTGGAATGCTATTGCGCGACAAGAGGCGCGATATAGGCAAGAACCGGTGGGAGCGTTATAGCCGCCAATATCGTTTGAACCGACAAAATGGCAGCCATTAACGGTGCGTCACCGCCCATTTGACGGGCCAGTATATAAGAAGCCGGAGATGCCGGGGCACCGCCATACAGGACGACAATTGCTAGCGGAAGCCCGGTTATTCCAAATTGATGGCAAAGAACGATGGCGACAATTGGCATGACGCAAAGCTTCAGAAGAACAGATGTACTTATTGCTACTATGCGGGACCGATCGAGCACGATTACCAGTCCGGCACCGATGCATAATAAGGCAATCGGTAAGGTTCCCCGATCAAGTATCGAGAGGAAAGTCATCAGCCAATCCGGCATCGGAATAGAAAGTGTGTTGATTGCCCAGCCAATCGCGCAGCCGATGATTATCGGATTCTGAATGAGTTGCACTGGAACGCGCGCCCAATTGGGTTTTCCCGAACCGGCATAGGCGGAAATAAAAGGAACCAGGGACGTGTTGATAAAGGGCATCATGACCGCAAGAAAATAAGCACATAGGGCGACACTTTGTGGTCCATACAAAGCATCGCCTATAGCAAAGCAGATATAGGCATTGATGCGCGTTGCCCCTTGTAAAACTGAAGTGTAGGCAGGGCCGTCTATTCGTAATATTGGCTTAATAATAAGCGCGAGAACGATCATACAGGTGCCAAGAGAGAGAATCGTCAGCGCCATTGGCCCGACGGGCATTGTTGAAAGGTCGGATTCGGTGATGCTCCGGATGATAAGCGCCGGCAAAAGTACGTAATAGGTAAGCTTTTCCGCAGGCGCCCAAAACGCATCTCCGGGGAACCCTGTTCTCTTAAATACGTAGCCAGCCACGATAAGCAAAAAAATCGGCAAAATCGTAGTAGCTATCGCAAGCATGGAGACAGGAACTTTCCTAGCTATTTAGTTTCAAGCGATTTGATTTATGCCCTTGTTATCGCCCGGCTGGCGATGGTGCAAGTTTCGTCAGTAACCCGCTTCGCGATCAACAAGCTGAAGGATAGGTTCTCCTGCCCGAAGCCGTCGGACATTTTCAGCGATTTGCGGAGCAATACTGGCAGGCCGCGTCTTGCGTGCGGTATGTGGCATCAATGTGATTTTTGGATGTGACCAGAATGGATGTTCGCTAGGCAACGGTTCTTGCCGATAGACATCAAGGGTAGCGCCATTGAGATAACCCGTGTCGAGCGCCTCAATTAAATCGGCATCGACGACGTGTTGGCCACGGCCAATATTGATGAAGTTGGCCCCCTTCGGCAGCATCGAAAATGTTTTTGCACAAAGAATGTCTTCTGTTTCTGCTGTCACCGGCAGGACATTGATCAGAATTTCGGTTCTTGCGAGAAATTTGCTAAGCGCATCGGTGCCGTGAAAGTTCTCAATTCCCTCGGTGGAATTTGGCGTGCGAGTCCAGCTCGCAAGTTGAAACCCAATGTCGCGAAGTAGAGTAGCGCAAGGCGTCGCAATAAGACCCATACCCATAATCCCGACACGACGCTCACACGCCTCCAAAACTTCGGGTTTCTCCCAGACACCCTTGCGTTGATTTTCGACAAAAAAGGGCATGTTGCGATGATGCCGCAGGACGTGCAGCAGCACATACTCGGCAATCATACGATCGCCATTGAGATCGCCCGCGCGAGCAACGGGAATGTCCGCCGGCAATTCGGGATCAGCCAACAAACTATCAACCCCGGCCTGTAGTCCTATTATAAGCTTTAAATTTGGTAGACGGGCAAAAACGCCAGGCACCTTATGTGCGAACAGCGCAACATCAACCTTTGAAAGGTCATCGGCTTCGATATTGGTTTTCAGATCTTCGTTCGGCAGGGCGTCTTTTATTGGTGTAATCCACCTGTCAGGTGGGCCTATTGTGGACGCCAGCAGAATACTCATTTTTACTGTTCGTACGGCGCCTTCATAGAGGTCCGATACCTTTCCCACGCGACATCCAGTGCTGCCAAGCATTCCGGATCCATATGTTCTTTGGCTTCAATGTCCGGTGCCCAATGTCCGAAATTATCCTCTCCGCGAACCAGCGTGCCCGTGGCTCCCTCAAATTGAGTCTGCCGGACATGTGGTGCACAGATGTGAATTGCATATCCTATACGAGGCATATTCGAAGGGTTAGGCATCGAACTATGGACGGTCTTATTGTGATGAACCGACATTTCCCCGGCACGCAATTCCAAATCGACGACCTCATTTTCATCCACACCTTCGATCGTTTGACCGCGTGCGAGGAGATTATCAGGATCGAAAGTTTCAACATGCTTCATTACGGCATCGCCTTCATGTGAGCCAGGGATAATGCGAACGCAACCGGTTTCGCGGGTGCTGTCGGAGAAGGCCACCCATGCCGTAATCGATTCCGCCGGATCGAATCCGTAATATGTGGAGTCCTGATGCCAGGATACAAACCGGTGGTCGTTAGCCTTCTTTGTAAAGAAGCTCGAGCCCCAAACAACAATGTCCGGGCCGATCAAATCTTCGATGGCATCGAGGATTTTGCTGTTTCGGGTAAGCTTGGTCAGCCAGGGAAACGGAAGGTGCGCTTTGATACGAAACTTACTTTGCGCTTCACACCCAATCTCCTGTTCAAGGTCTTCAAACTTTCTACGGAAGTCATCAGCCTCTTCGGCTTCGATTACCTTGATAGGTGCAATCGCCCCTTGTGTATGATAGCGATCAACTTGTTCATCTGTGAGCAGCTTTGGCATATTTTCCTCCGCAATTTTTCTTCGATGATTTTTTTAAAGAATGACAGCGAATCCACTTTCCGCCAAGACAAGTGTTTAATAGGTTCGCAATAAAATTTCGGCGTATGCTGCATCCGGGGAGGCAAAATTGGCTGACGACAAAAAGTCTAAAAAGGGGTCCCTGCGAGTAAAATTGATCTCGCTTGGCGCAGTCGTATGTGCGTTGGTCGTCCCGATGGTGGTTTATCTCGCCTACGACCTTATAAAGACAAAGATGTCACCATGCGGTGAAATTTTTCAACAGACCGCCAACACTTTCGAAAGTGAAATTGAATTTCTTAAATCAAAGGGAAAAATTGTACTCGGAAGTAATAAGGTAGCGGAACTCACAGAACGCGCTCAGATGACAGCGATCAATATGGAAACCTGCTGCATTGTATTTGGCGCAGGCAAACGTGATCCTGAGAAATTTCTGCAATGCAAGGCATCAGCCCGAGAATATGATTCCAATTTAAAGAAGGTCGTCTCCGCCGTTAAACAGGCGGTTGCGGCAGAATCGGAGAAAGCCTCATCAGCGATCAGCAAAGCGCGCCGTGAACTGGACGCCGTGGTCAAAGAAACGCAAAAAGTTTCGAAAGATTTCAACAAGCAACTGATTCAGGCGAAGAAAAACCAAGTTTTGGAAGAGCTAAAAAATACCCCGCCTGCGGAAATCAAAATTGAGGCCCAAGAGAAAGAACCCAACAGCGATTTATTAAATACAAATGCGATCAACCTGGGCAAATGGGTGACTGCGGCAATCAACGCAAATAACGATGCGGACTTTTACGCGTTTGTGACTCCGAAGGAACATCGTGATTGGATCGCTGTCGAATTGGAAAACCGATCTACGTCTTTACGACCAAAGCTACAGCTTTTTAATTCTGAAAAGAAATACTTGGACGAGCGATACAATGGTACAAATGGCGCAAATCTTTCGTATCGTTTTGTTGCCGCGCCCAACACCAAATACCTTCTAAAAGTTGCCAACTACAACAATCGTTCGCGCGGTGCCTACTTGGTTCGTGTGGTGCCAACGCAATTGTACGATAGATTTGAACCCAACGAGACAATTCTCCTCGCAAAGCCAATCTCACTTGCAACACCGATACAAGCCAACTTAATGGATCGGGGTGATATTGATTATTTCAAGATTTCCACCGGAACCAAATCGGGGACGCTGACGGCAAGGCTTGAAAACCGTTCGACCACCTTGCGTCCAAAACTGCAGATATTTGATGCTGATAAAATTTACCGGGCCGAAATTTATAACGGCACGCGGGGTGCCAACCTGTCGCTCATCCGGAAAAACGTCAAAGCAGGTCAGTCCTATTTCATCCGGGTTGATAATTATAATAATAGGTCTGCAGGAGATTATACGCTGACAGTTTTTGTGAAGTGATTTTTTATCTAGTCCCAACTATCCGGATTTTGCCCGTCTGATTGACCAGCTTTGTTGGCAAGGAAGTCCAGTGCACCTTGCAAAATATATGCTGCCGCCATCTTGTCGACATTCTCCGCCCTCTTGGCACGCGACATATCTGCTTCGAGCATTGTCTTCGTTACAGCGACTGTAGACAGCCGCTCGTCCCAAAAGGCCATCTCCATATCAAAATGCGCTTCAAGATTTCGACCGAACTGGCGAACAGACTGACATCGCGGACCCTCCGTGCCATCCATATTCACCGGAAGACCGATAATCAAGGCGGCGACTTCGTGCTCAACGCAGATATCCAGAAGCTCCGTCGCCGTATTCGAAAACTTTTTCAGGATTAATGTTTCCATCGGTGTGGCGACAGTTCGCGAAAGATCAGACAGGGCCAACCCCACAGTTTTTTCTCCAACATCGAGTCCAAGCAATCGCCGGTTGGGCGGCAGGAGATTTGTAAAGTCTATAAGCTTGCGAACCGTCATGACCGGTGCTACCTTCCGCGCGCTCAAATTTGGGTGAATTTCGGCAAAAAGCTGCGGCTTTTCATCGAATGACCTCGGTAAAAGAGACACCCCTGAACCATTTGCTTTGAGACGAATACGCCATGTCGGTTGACAAATCCACCGTGGCTCGCATTGCACAGCTAGCCCGTATTAAGGTTCCTGAAGAAGATCTCGACGCGCTTGCCGACGAATTGTCAAAAATTGTCGGTTGGGTCGAGCAGCTCGATGAGGTTGATACCGAAGGTGTTGCGCCAATGGCGTCGACTGCGGAGGGCACCGTTTTGCGGCAGCGCGATGACGTCGTTACAGATGGTGATTGTCGTGATGACGTCCTTTCGAACGCTCCCGAGAGCGAAAAAGGGTATTTCGTTGTGCCGAAGGTGATCGAGTAATGGCCTCGCTTACCGATCTAACTTTGACAGAGGCACAAACCGGTCTCGCTTCCGGTGACTTTTCATCAAAGGAATTGACCGAAGCACACATAACGGCGATCGAGGGTGCGCGCGATCTTAATGCGTTTGTCATCGAGACGCCGGAACGCGCCATCGAAGATGCCGAAAGGTCAGATAAACGTCGTGCCTCCGGAGAGGTTGGTGGCATTGAAGGGTTACCGATTGCAATTAAAGATTTGTTTTGCACCAAAGGCGTTCAGAGTACGGCTGCGTCGAAAATGCTTGAGGGCTTCGTACCACCCTATGAATCCACGGTAACGGCGCAAATGGTTGAAGCAGGCATGGTGATGCTTGGAAAAACCAATCTCGATGAGTTCGCGATGGGCTCGTCGAACGAGACCAGCTATTTCGGTCCGGTGGTAAATCCCTGGAAGCGGAACTCCGATGACCAACCGCTCGTGCCGGGCGGATCATCAGGCGGTTCAGCGGCGGCAGTTGCGGCCCGGCTTTGTCTTGCAGCGACGGGAACGGATACGGGTGGATCAATCCGGCAACCGGCATCTTTTTGCGGCATCGTCGGAATGAAGCCGACTTATGGACGATGCTCGCGCTGGGGTATCGTCGCATTTGCATCGTCGTTGGATCAGGCAGGGCCGATGACCCGTACGGTAAGAGATTCAGCGCTGCTCTTGCAGTCGATGGTCGGGTTTGACCCGAAAGACACCACGTCGGCCGACGTTCCTGTCCCTGATTTTCAGGCCGCGCTGGGTCAGGATATCAAGGGCTTGAAAATTGGTATCCCCAGCGAATATCGCCTCGACGGAACTGATCCCGAAATTTTGGGGCTCTGGGATCAGGGAATTAAGTGGCTTGAAGAGGCCGGTGCAGAAACAGTCGAGGTCAGCCTGCCCAGAACAAAATATGCGCTGCCTGTCTATTACATTATCGCACCTGCGGAAGCGTCATCGAACCTCGCTCGCTATGACGGCATGCGTTACGGGCTGCGTGTGGAGGGGGACACCCTCACAGACGTTTATGAGAATACGCGCGGTGAAGGATTTGGTGCCGAGGTACGCCGCCGGATTCTGATGGGGACCTATGTCCTTTCCGCAGGATATTACGACGCTTATTACATCAAAGCCCAGAAAGTCCGAAAACTGATTGCCGACGAGTTTTCGGTAGCGTTTGAACAGGTCGATGCGATCCTGACGCCAACGGTTCCGAGCGCCGCTTTTGCCCATGGTGAGAAAAGCGATGATTTGCTGGCAATGTATCTCAACGATGTCCTGACAGTGCCGGCAAGCCTCGCCGGTCTTCCGGGAATCTCCGTCCCGGCCGGGTTGTCGTCCGATGGACTGCCATTGGGATTGCAGCTGATCACCAAGGCGTTCGATGAGGAAACGCTGTTCCGCGTAGCTGATGTTATCGAGCAATCGGCCAAATTTACCGGGCGGCCGGATATGAAAGCGTAGGCCCGTCATGCGTTATCATTTTTGGTATGTCCTCATTCATATCGGCCTTGGCGTTGTCGGGTATCAGTATTTCACCTTCACCAATATTGGCGGAATTTACGCGTTCGGCGCGGCGCTAATCGTTCAGGCCTATGCTATTTACGAAATTCATCGCGATGCCAAACCGAAGTTCGATGCCTCGCTCCAGTCTGCGGAGAGTTTTAGGGCTGCTGAGGAGATGAAAACGGATTACCGCAAGCGCTTGGGACGCCTGTGGCTCACACGGTCTTGCATGTATGCGCTGTTAACATTGCTATCGACGATGGCGGTGCGCGGAGGCGTAGAACAATGAGTGAAAAAAATCTGATAAAGGGACAGACGGGCGATTGGGAGGTCGTAATCGGGCTTGAAGTCCATGCGCAGGTGATCGCCGAAGCAAAACTGTTCTCGGGCGCCGACACATCATTTGGTGCGGAACCGAACGAACAGGTCTCGCTGGTTGATGCGGCGATGCCTGGAATGCTGCCGGTCATCAACAAAAAGGCCCTAGAGCAGGCCGTTCGCACCGGTCTCGGCATCAAGGCTCAGATCAACCGGTTTTCCGTTTTTGACCGGAAAAACTATTTCTATCCCGACTTACCGCAGGGTTATCAGATTTCTCAATTCAGCGATCCTATCGTAGGTAAGGGCGAGATCGTCATCGATATGGAAGACGGTGAAAGTCGCACGGTAGGAATTACACGTATTCATCTTGAACAGGACGCTGGCAAAAGCGTCCATGATATGGACCCCATCAGCACTTATGTCGATCTGAACCGTTCCGGTGTACCACTAATGGAGATTGTCTCTGAGCCTGATCTCCGGTCAGCAGACGAAGCGGCGGCCTATCTTACGAAGCTGCGGGCAATCCTCCGCTATCTCGGGACCTGTGACGGTAATATGGAGCAGGGCAGTATGCGATGCGATGCCAATGTGTCTGTTCGTAAGCCCGGTGACGACCTTGGCACACGTTGCGAGATTAAGAATGTAAACTCGATCCGATTTGCCGCACAGGCCATCGAATATGAAGCGCGCCGTCAGATCGAAGTGATTGAGGGTGGTGGCACGATAGATCAGGAAACACGACTTTTTGATGCCAATAAAGGTGTGACGCGGTCGATGCGTTCCAAGGAAGAGGCGCATGACTATCGTTACTTCCCCGATCCGGACCTCTTGCCGGTTAATCTCTCGGAAGAGTTCGTTGAAGAAATTCGCGCGAGCCTGCCCGAACTTCCTGACGAGAAAAAAGATCGTTTTGTTTCTGAGTTCGGTCTGTCGGCCTATGACGCAGATGTTCTTGTCGCCGAAAAGGCGATAGCCGAGTACTTCGAAGAAGCGGCCAAAGGTCAGGATGCCAAGACCGTCGCCAACTGGGTGACCAGCGATCTGTTCGGTTATCTGAATAAAGAAGGGCTGGAAATTTCAGAATCGCCTGTTTCCGCCAAACAATTGGGTGCATTGGTTGGTCTGATATCCGATAGCACGATCTCCGGCCGAATTGCGCGGGATGTGTTTGCCGAGATGTGCGCCAGTGGCAAAGACCCCGGCGATATTGTTGAGGAAAAAGGTCTGAAGCAGGTCTCGGACTCGGGCGAGCTGGAAGGCATTGTCGATGAGGTGATCGCGAAAGGTACAGCTCAGGTCGAGCAATACAAATCTGGCAATGAAAAAATTATAGGCTGGTTTGTCGGACAAGTGATGCAGGCGACAAAAGGCCAGGCCAACCCGCAAATGGTCAACGAGATTCTACGCAAGAAGCTCACCGATTAATCTCCGGTCTTAGGTTTTTCACCCTTCACTTCATCGAAAATCCGCTTAGCTGCACGGCCAGCAAACCGTCCGGGCTCATTTGTCGGTCGGGTTTCATCGGCAATTTTCTTAATATCGTCGCGGGTGTTTTCAATGCGTGGCTTCGCTGCCGACCAGGCAGCTTCGGCACGCGGTTTGATTTCCTCGCGATAGGTTTGTGCTGCCTTTTTCTGCACACGTTCATCCGACGCTATTCGACGCGCGGCATGAAACAGAAGAGTGCGTAATATGGGCATGGTGAATCTAGTTTAACGCAACAAAATTCTAATCGTTAGGAATTTCCCGCCAGAATCCCGTTGAGTTCGACAATTTCTCGTCTCATCATGATGATCAACAAGCCAGTTGGTTAAACAATTCGCAGGGGAAAATCATGATCGATCTCTACACGTGGGGCACGCCGAACGGCCATAAAATCCACATCATGCTTGAGGAGACAGGTCTCGACTACACAGTTCATCCTGTAAATATCCGGGCCGGCGAGCAATTTGAAGAGGACTTTCTTTCTTTTAGCCCCAACAACCGGATCCCGGCAATGATCGACCGCGATGGCGAGGGTGGCAACGAAATTTCTGTCTTCGAATCTGGCGCTATGCTGATCTATCTTGCCGACAAGACCGGCCAGTTTATGCCGTCTCTCGCTGACGACCCCGTCGGACATTATGACGTACTGCAGTGGCTAATGTTCCAAATGGGAGGGGTGGGGCCGATGTTTGGCCAGGCAGGTCATTTCCGTAACTACGCCCGCGAACGGGCTTCGGAGGAAGAGCTTCAATACGGGATTGATCGATATACGAACGAAGCCCATCGGCTTTACGGAGTTCTCGATCGGCAACTTGCAAAGCGCGATTACCTGGCGGGCGATTATTCGATCGCCGATATGGCGGTTTGGCCTTGGTGCATGGCACCTGATCGGCGCGGCGTCGATCCTGCCGATTTTCCCAATGTTTTGCGCTGGTTTGATACCATTAATGCGCGGCCAGCGGTTCAAAAGGCTGTGCAGGTCCTCGAAGTGGAATCCCAGCGCCCTGCTGTTCATGACGAAAAATCATGGTCGATCATGTTCGGCGACCGTCAGTTTGGAAAGGCTTGATCGTACGACCATATCTCATTGGTGGGCAGCCTACGTTAGGGACGGTCACAAATGTCGGATGATCAATCTGGTTTCAAAGAGCTATTTTATTTTGCGACGTTCGCAGTTGCTTTTGCGATCACTTATATCTACGAGACGGCGCTTATCTTTAATGTGTGGGCTTTAGCATGGCTTGTGGTGAGCTTTTTTAAGGAAATCAATATTCCGTTGCCCAATAAATCGAGATCTTCTTCTCTTGTAGTTTTGACAATTATTGTTGCCGAATTTTCTTGGTTTTATTTAGAATTTTCGAGCGCGCAATATATACACAATATCGGCGTTTTGGGCCTTGTTGGGATGCTGACCATTATCGTCATGTATGTCCTTGTCAGGTTCTTGAAATTTGAATCGCATCGAGGGCCTCTATCGGTGGATTCAGATCAGGATACCGTTGCATGGGGCGTGATGGCTGTTTTCATTTTTGCCTTTAGTGTTGAAGAGGTCGCAGGTGCCATTCAAAACAGTCAGCCATTCAATTTTTCTGATTCCATTTCGATTTGCGCTTTACACGCATGCATCCTAATGGTTGTCGGAAATCTTTCTATGCTAGTGTATCTGACGCCTGAGCGGTAATTTCCAGCCCGCCCTCTTGGCATTACTCGTGACGATAGCATTCTTGATTGTGGCTGGTAGCGCCGCCCGCAATTCGCGGGGTTGGAGATGGTTGACCAAAGGTCGGAGCTTCCCAATCTGTTCCTGCGATAAAAATGTGGTAATCTCAGCTTGATACATAGCGAGCCAACCGTCTTGAGGTTCTCATGGCAACAATAATGGACAGCATGACCGTAAAGCCGCTCTCGGACGCGCTTGGCGTTGAGGTGTCGGGTGTGAATGCCGCAGACCTCGGCGAAGCGACCTTCAAAGAATTACGCGAAATATTTCACGAGAATCTGGTCGTCGTTGTGAAGGATCAGGATTTGTCACCGGCTGAGCAAACAGAATTTGCCCAACGGTTTGGCGAAATCCAATATCACATTTCGCCGGAATATTTGATGGATGGTCAGCCCGAGGTGATGATCCTGTCCAATGAAAAGGAAGACGGGAAGTTTATTGGCCTCCCCGATGGCGGTAGCGAATGGCATTCCGACCATTCCTATGTCGATCAGCCGACGGGCTACACCATGTTGCACGCGATCAAGGTTCCTAAAGACGGTGGCGACACTGAATGGACCAATATGGTTAAAGCCTATGAGACACTGTCCGACGAGATGAAAGAACGGCTTGAAGGTGTCATAGGCATACACAGCTTCAACCGACTGAAAAACCAACGGCTGACGGTGCCGGTACGCCATATGAACGATCCTGACTATTACAAGCGCTCGCCACCGGATGCGTTCCATCCGATTGCGCGCACCCACCCTCATACCGGCAAGAAAGCGCTTTATATTTCGCCGCGCTTTACCATCGGCATCAAGGATATGGATGATACAGAGGCGCAGCCGCTTCTCGACAAATTGTTTGCCCATATTAAAAACCGTGATTTCATCTATCGTCATCGCTGGACAGAGGGTGATTTGTTGATGTGGGACAACCGGACGACTCTCCATCTCGCATTGCTTGGTGTACCGGAAGGCCAGGCGCGGCGGATGCACCGCACGACAGTTTTGGGGGAAATCCCTTTTTAGGCTGAATTAGGCCTAATCGCCGGTTTCCTGTTCTCTAATGCTCGGCGAGAAATAGACCCAGATCGCCAACAATCCGAGAGCGAGCACGCCCACGATACCCACTATGTAAAACGCGTTGGCCAGCCCGCCGACAGACTCCATTTGCGACAAAGCCCCCATGCCAGGTGGCACGAGGACGCCCCCAAAACGGTTGAATGATATGCGCAGGGCCGTGACACGTCCCTGTAAATGCGGGGCGACATTTCGCGCCAGGATAACCATCATGAGCGGCAGGTTTAAACCTTGTGCAAAGCCGCGAACGCAAATACCGCCGAGGAGTGCAAGGAACAGCAAGGTTCCGAAGTTTGTTCCGAAAATCGGTGTTATGGCGATTGCCGCGACGGATATAGCCACCATGAGAATAAGCAGCCAATGGGCAGCATATTTTTTCATCAGTGGCCCAGTGCAAAGGGCGGCTATTGCAGAAGCCCCGTTTGCGGAACCAATAAGCCATCCAATTGTGCTGCCGTCGATACCGACCTGTTTATCGAGCCACACAACATAAAACGACGTTTGGACGCCGGAACCGGTTTGGCGCATCACCGTTGCCATAATCACCATGGCCACAGCCGGTATGAGGAGCAGACGGAGCGTTTCCCCATAGCTCGATTGTTTTTTCGGTGTCGCCTGTTCCTTGAGAATTTCTTCGGATTGTTTTAGTTCTTCACTGGCCTTCCGAGTGGCTTCCCTTGTGTCCGGCAGAAACGACGCTGCGATCATGCCACCGCAAATCCAAATGGCGAGAAATATGAACCCGCCCCAAGGACCCCAAATATCCCACGCATAACCAATTGATGGTGGTCCGAAAAAACCGCCGAGCCGGGCGGTGAAGGTCATACGGCCAGCATAAACCGGTTGCCCTCTCATTAATTGCCCGACGAGGGTTTGGCTTCCTATCCAAGCCGTTGCCTCTGCCCAGCCGGAAATCATCTGCACGAGAATGATGGCGAGGATTAAATTCAGCCCTGGGTTTTTGAGACCCGCTCCCATTTCGATGCCGAAGTATGGTGCAATTGCGGGATAGGCGATCGCCGACAATATACCGGCAAATCCAAAGCCAATTATGACCCGTTTGGTGCCAAAATTATCCATCATCGATCCCGCATAGACCGACATGGAAATGGTCAGGAATTGCCGCGACGCGAGTATAATTCCGACCAACAGCCCCAGATTTTCATCAATGAGAGAAACCACCAAAAGGGCGACAATGGTTGTCCCCATTGACTGTACATTGCCGTTGAAAAATGCCGTGCCGTATACCGCGGCCTGCATTTTGGTCGAATATTTTTGCGTGGCGTCTGTGCTCATTAACTCCGGCCGATGGAACCGATCACGATTTGAAAGCGTTGGATCGTACCATCCAGAGCACTGTTAGCGCCAATCCGGTTAAGCCAATAACGCCGACAATGTAAAAACTTTCTTCAGGTCCCAGCAATTCCCACATGGCACCCATAAAAAGCGGGATTAAACCCGAGGCTATCCGATTGGTTGTTATCCGAAGAGCAACGACTTTCCCCCTTTCGCCGGCCGATACGGCCTGCATGCCGATCGACATCATAAGCGGCATGTTCCAGCCCTGGGTCAGCCCGCGCAGGCAGATGACACCGAACAGAATGAAATAGATCTTCCCTACAACTGGCAGTGAAACAAAATCGTTTCCGAATAGGGGCGTGCCCGCCATGATGACAACCGAAAGCCCAATCGTAATGACAAGAAGCCAGGGCGGGCTTATCCAGCGTGTGACCCACCCGATGGTCAGTGATGAAGAGGCGGCAACGACATGGCTGCATCCCAGCATAAAACCGATTTCGGCCGCGGTAATACCAATCTGGTTCAACCAAACCGGATAAAACGACAGCTGAATTCCCGAACCGGTTTGTCGGACCAGCGTAACAACGGCAATGAGCAGAACCGCGGGTATCGCCAGCATTCTAAAAGTGGCAGCGTAGTCACTCCAGCGCGGCAGCACAGTCCAAAGGCTGGTTTTTTCACTTTGGGTGGCAGGTTCTTCAGGCTCGGCTTCCGGGACGAACCAACCCGCCAACCAACCGCACGCAACCCACAAAGCCATAAAATAAAATCCCGCTTCCGGGCCATACTGATGCCAGGCAATACCAGCCAGCCAGGGACCCAAAAATCCTCCCACCCTCAGCGAGAAACTCAAACGCCCAGTGTATACAGTATGGCCTTTCATCAGTTTTCCGACGAGCGTCTGACTGCCGACCCAGCCAAGAGATTCCGCGAGACCGCTGAGCATTTGCAAAGCGATCATCATCGATAGAAGCGGAAACGATGGAAATGCGGCCATTGAGGCAATGCCAATCGCGCCGAAGATCAGCATAATGCGCCGCGGGCCAAACCGATCCATCAACGCCCCGCCATGTATAGACAAAAGAACAGGCAGGCATTGTCGCGACGCAACGACCAAACCAACCAAAAACCCCTTGTCTTGACCAAATACGATAACGGCCCACAACGGCATGAGGATGCCGGTCAAAAGATAGACATTGCCGTTGAAAAACCCTGTGGCATAGATCGGCAATTGCAGCCGCCAGGGATAGGTTTCTGGGGTAGTCATTTGGCGTCTTCGCGGAAGGCGGGAGATTTGTTGAGCCAATAGATGATGGCAATCGAAGTAAAAGCCGCAATCGTAATACACACCATCTCTGAATGTTGGTCGCCCAAACCTAGTAATACGCTTGCTTTAAACCCGTAAACTGCTCCAACGAATAGATTGACAAACAGATATTGGATGGCGAACGCCCGCCCCATTTGACTTTCATCCACAATTCGAGAAATCAAAGAAAGAATGACGACGACAACTAGGTATGGAAACAATCCTACCACAGCGTTGCCAATTAGAAATTCAATCCATCCTTCGGAAAGAGAATACCGAATTGCTACCATTGATAAAATAAGCGCTAAACAAATGTAACCGGTCTGTTTCGGAGAAAAATTGAATTTCCATACGCAAATTAATAATAAACCGATGCAGGCGACCCCCCGACCCTGAGAACCCAATGAGAAATGAATTCAACAGTGGAGAATCAACAAACGAATTCATAAAATCGCTCGGAAACAAATTTATCCGTGACGCGATGTCAGTGGCTATCGACTTGAGCGTCAAAATCGTAATGACGAAGACAAGGGGACCCAATGCCAGTAATTTTATGGCGTCCAAATGTTCGCTGAACGTCGGCAAAAAATTCCACCATTTTTCTAATCTTTTGGGCTTCGTTTCTAAGGAATCAGTTGGCTTACCCAGCAGAATTTTTTGTGCGGAAACTATCAATCCGAGCGCTGAAATCAAAACGCAAGCTGATACGCGAATATCGCTATTACCAAATACGAGCGAACTATGAGCGATTTTTAGGAACAAAATATTACCAAGCAATAACGCGATGAAACAACGCGCGAAATAGTAGGTATTTCCGGCGAGTATGCGGGCAATGAGGTAATACAACGACAACGTGATTCCAACTATTGCAACTGCGTAAAGACCCGAAAGTGTTGCGATCAGCCAAAAATCATCGGCTACAACAATAGCAGGTGCAGTCACAATCGAAACGAGTGAAAGACAGTTTAAAATTTTGCGCGCATCGGTTCGGTCCAGGCAAACGCCAATTTGTATTACAAAAAAGAGCGGTATCCAGGCCGTCGCAATTATTAGTCCAACAGATTCAATGGGAGAAAAAAATCCTGCTTAATTCTTAAAACAGAAAACATAAAATTCGGAAACACTGAGAGCCCGCCCGCAAAAAATGCACAGGCGTAGATCGGCAATTGCAGCCGCCAGGAATAGGTTTCTGGCACGGATTGTTTGTCGGTTTCTGACATCAGCCAAAGAAGTAATGGCGCCGGAGCGCGAAGCTGTCAGCATGATCCTGAGCAGCCGGACTCGCAAGTGGGGCTGGACGATTTCCGCTCATAGGCTTATGTCGGACGGACGTACCAGCAAGGGCGGGGGGAAATGATCACATTATATAGCAAGGCGACATCGAATGGCCGCAAGGCATCGATCATGCTCGAGGAAACTGGGTTGGAATACACGGTTCGGCCGATGGCGCTGGAGAAAAAAGAACAAAAGGAAGACTGGTATCTCGCGATCAATCCAAACGGGCGTGTGCCGTGTATTGTCGATGATGACGGGGCGGGTGGCGATGAGGTTTCTGTTTTTGAGTCAGGGGCGATCCTGCAATATCTCGCAGAAAAGTCTGGCAAATTTCTGCCCAAGGAAGGCGCTGCAAGGATAGAGACCCTCAACTGGCTCTATTTTGCTGCCGGACATATCACGCATACGGGATTGTGCGTTCATTGGCAGGTACGGAACAGGGACGCAGGAGAGGAACACGCACATCTGGATATGTGGCAGGAGGAAAACAATCGGGTCTACGGTGTCCTCAATCGCGGGCTTGAAGGGCGAGGCTATCTCGCTGGCGACATTTCCATCGCCGACTTTGCCGCTTACCCGTGGATTTACAGATACGATATGCAGGAGATTGAATTGGATCGCTACCCGAATGTGAGAGATTGGCTGGCAAGGGTAGGGGAAAGACCCGCTGTGCAGCGCGGGCTCCAAATCCCGCCGCGGGATGATGGGTTTTAATCGGGCCTGGCAATGATTGATCTATATACAACCAGCACGCCAAACGGACGAAAAGTCTCGATCCTGCTTGAGGAATGCGGTTTCGAGTACACGACTCATGTCATCAACATTCGCGACGGCGATCAACACGACCCCGCCTACAGAGCAATCAACCCGAATGAGAAAATTCCGGCCATTATCGATCAGGATGGTCCCGGCGGAAAACCGATACGTGTCTTCGAGACCGCCGCTATCATGCAATATCTTGCGGGTAAGTCGGGCCGTTTTATGGGCAACGATGAGATAACCAGAACAGAATGCCAGCAGTGGCTGTCGCTTGTAACAACCGGATTGGCGCCAACATTTGTCCAGGTGTTTTACTGGACAGAGTTCGCCCCCAACGCGACGACGGAAGAAGTAACCGCCTTTGGAAAGCAGCGATACCGCAATGAAATGCAGCGTCTCATCGGTGTGCTCGATTTTCGCCTTCGCGAATATGAGTATCTCGCAAAGACCTACACGATTGCCGATATGGCGGCATACCCATGGATCGACAGGCATGAGTTTTTTGAGTTCTCACTCGATGATTTCGTTGGCGTCCGCAACTGGTATAATCGTCTATCGAAACGTGCCGCGATCCAACGTGGTATAAAGGTACCAAGCTAAACCGGCACACGAAGTGCCAGAACAAGGAAACAGAATGTACGATATCTATAACTGGCCCACTTCAAATGGCCGCAAAATCAACATCGCGGTCGAGGAACTGGAAGTCGAATATAAAATTCATCCCATCGCCATCGGCAAAGACGATCAGTTCACGCCAGAATTTACCGCCCTTAATCCCAATCAGAAAATTCCGGCTGTGATCGATCAGGACGGACCGGACGGGAAGCCGTATGTCATGTTCGAGTCGGGCGCGATCCTGATGTATATGGCGGAGAAGCACGGCAAGTTGCTGCCCACTGATATGGCAAAGCGATATGAAGTCATTCAATGGCTGATGTTTCAGATGGGTGGGGTCGGGCCGATGTTTGGACAAACGCATCATTTTCGCCGGGCCGCGCCGGAAAAGGTGCCCTACGGCATCGAACGCTACACCAAAGAATGCCGCAGGCTATGGGGCGTTATGGATGGGCGGTTGGCTGACAATGAATGGTTGGCAGCGGGAGAGTTTTCAATCGCCGATATCGCGGTTTTCCCTTGGACCCTGCGTTATGAATGGCAAGGCGTTTCACTGGATGAATTTCCAAATGTAAAACGCTGGTATGAAGCCATTGATGCTCGGCCCGGTGTGCAACGCGGGCTGGCGGCGCAGGTGCCCGGCTAAACTGGATGAGCCGCCCTATAACGGCGGGCGGCATCGCCCGAAAATAAATTAGTGGTGGGTTGGTGTGGCCTGAACGTCGTTAGCAGCGGCGCGCGGGCGGCCGCGTTTGCGAAGTGGCTTCGCTGTACCCTGCATATCCATTAGTTCGCCACGGCAGTTTTCGAGATATTTCATTTCGCGTGCGTCTTCGCGATCCAAAACCTGAAGTGTACTGATTTTGATCTCCACAAGATCGATCAGGTTTTCAATGGATTGCTTGGAAAGTGACATCATGCTTCTCCCTTAATGTGGCAAAATTCCCATGGAGAAAATTTCAGCCCTTTATGATTAACAATTGGTTTAGCGCATCCGATTTTTTGCTTAACGGAATATAAACGCGCGCGTCTCATTATTGAGAGACAAACGCATTTTATAAGGAAAGCGCTATGAGCCCGCTCGACAATTTCAACTATGACGATGCCATGGCGGCGAACGGCCAACGGTCGGAAGCATGCCGTCGGCTATGCGATAAAATCCTGGTGGCCTTTACCCACGCCTACGTTGTCGGTGAGCAAGATGTCGCCAAAAAGTTGAGAACCGCACTTGCTGCAAACGAAAAGTCAGCCGGCGCGCAAAAAAAATCGACGCGCCGGAAACGGTGCCGTCGGACAGGCCGAGCTATGGATAAAATTTGTCGACGCTCGAGATGGCTACAAAAAGGCCTGCGACAGGAAGGGCACAAAACCTTCAGTAATAGAGACTGCCCTGGAAGATATGAAAGACGCCTATCGTCAATGGTCGATGGGATAGCGGTTCCAACCCTTCAAACCTGTTTGAAGTGCGACTGAATTTCATTTTTACATGAAGCCGCCCGCGTCGTTGACAGGGGAGTGAGCCTGTCATAGATAGGCCGTGCATACAGCGTGAAACATCACCACTCCACGGCGGAGGGGTGGCCGAGTGGCTGAAGGCGCTGGTTTGCTAAATCAGTAGGCGGGTAACCGTCTCGAGGGTTCGAATCCCTCTCCCTCCGCCAGACTTCCCTTTTCGTAATTCGCGTTCTGATTTTTGGGGCGGTGGATGATCGATCGATCTCTTCCTGCTATTATCGCCCGAACAATGTAAGTAATTGGGGCTTCAATATGCCAGATACCACGCCATCTTCGGCCGAGGTGGCTGATACCAAAGAGCCACAGAAAGCAAAAGAGGAAAACCTCATTTTGCCTTGGCAGCTCAAGCTGAAACGCCGCTATCCAACGGCGCAAGACCTACGCGAACGCGCCCGTAAACGCATGCCTAACTTCGCGTTCGAGTATGTCGATGGTGGTGCGGGTAGCGATAGGGGTATCGCCCGCAACTGGCAGGCTTTCGATTCAGTTGAAATGGTGCCGCGATACGGCAAGGTCATTTCACCACCGCCGACAGATGTTGAGTTGTTTGGTCGTGCCTATGCGGCACCAGTTGGCATCGCCCCGATAGGCGGACCTGGAACCGGCTTTCCCGGCGCGGAAACTTATTTTGCCAAGGCGGCACAAGAGGCAAGAGTCCCTTATACGCTTGGCGTTTTATCCGCGATTACGATCGAACAGGCGGCAGAGCTGGCACCCGATGTTTTATGGTTGCAGCTTTATCGATTTGCACGAAACGATCATAAAATTGGGATGGATCTCGTAAAGCGCGCCGAGGCGGCAGGCGTCCATGCGTTGATGCTGACCTGGGATTCTCCCGTGAGGACGACCCGTCCGAGAGAAGTAAAAAGCGGCATTATGGCCCCCTTCAAATTGACGAACCGATTGCGCATGGATGCGATGAGGTCGCCGCCCTGGCTGTTCTCAATGATGCGGAATGGCATTCCGCGTTTTGTCAGCCTGCGTCCGTATATGGACGGCAAGACCAGTATAGAGGACTCCACCAAGTTTATTCGTGCGGAAGGCGGTGGCGCGTTTACCTGGGAAGAAATCGCCCGGTATCGCGAGGCCTGGAAGGGTCCGTTGCTCTTGAAGGGCGTTCTGCATCCTGGTGACGCGGAGCGCGCCATTGCGGAAGGTATCGATGGGCTGGTTGTTACCAACCATGGCGGACGGCAAATTGATGCGCTTCCTGCGTCAATTGATGCGCTGCCCGCAATTGCAACGCAAGTGGACGGCCGTGCAGAGATCATCGTTGATAGCGGAATTCGGTCAGGTGTAGATGTTGCCAGGGCGATAGCGCTGGGTGCCCATGCCGGTTTTGCAGGAAAAGCATTTCTGTGGAGTCTTGGTGCACTTGGCAGCAGAGGGCCCGCACATTTGATAGATCTCTTTAAGGAGGATCTTAGCGCAACGCTGGGGCAACTGGGTTGTCATACTGTTGAGGAGTTGAGATCAGTCAAAACACGGCATCCCGGTGCCTATCGTCTGGTTGATTTCGGGCACATCGAATAACCGGTGATCCAATCGGCTATGTGCCGTTCAACTCAATGTGCTACCCTAATTTATTGCTGGAATTTTTGCGGCCTCTATCCAGCCAAAAACGAATAATTGCGATCTTTGAGAGGTAGGCTATGGATTACGATCACATCATTCGCGGTGGCAATATTGCCGATGGTAGTGGCGAGCCAATTTTTGAAGGCGATATAGCAGTAAAGGACGGCAAAATCGTTGCGGTCGGTGCCATTTCAGGCCGGGCCGATGAGGAAGTTGATGCCAAAGGCATGCTCGTTACGCCGGGCTTTGTCGATATCCATACGCATTATGATGGGCAGGCTACGTGGGAAGAACGTCTGATCCCGTCCAGTTGGCATGGCGTAACGACGACAGCGTTTGGCAATTGCGGTGTGGGATTTGCGCCGGTTCGAAAGAAGGATCGCCAAAGCCTGATTGATTTAATGGAGGGTGTAGAAGAAATCCCTGGTTCGGCTTTGCATGAAGGTCTCCAATGGGATTGGGAATCGTTCCCGGACTATCTCGACGCACTGGATCGCCGCAGGCACGATATGGATCTCTGTGCACAACTCCCTCACGCAGCCTTACGTGTATATGTAATGGGCAAAAGAGCTCTGGATCTCGAAGATGCTGAGGAAGCTGATATCGAGAAAATGCGCCAATTGGCCACCGACGCAGTCAAAGCCGGTGCCTTCGGTTTTACAACGTCACGCTTGCTCAATCATATGACAGTGCACGGTGATCCCACCCCAACACTCAAAGCACGCGAAGATGAATTAACCGGTATTGCGATGGGGTTAAAGGATGCCGGTTCGGGTGTCATTCAGATGATCGGAGAATTCGGCTCAGACGTTCGTCAGCAAGAGATCGATATGTGGCGGCGGATCGTGAAGAAATCCGGGCGACCATTGTCAATCACTGTGACGCAACGCCACCGAGACCCTGACGGGTGGCGGGAAATAATCGATGGCATTGATGCTGCCTGTGAAGAGGGGCTCGAAATGCGGGCACAGATAGCACCCCGTTCCGTAGGGTCAATGTATGGCCTCAGTTTAAGCCAGCACGCTTTTTATTTGTATCCTTCATATAAAGAGATCGCGGATAAACCGCTTGAAGAAAAAGTTGCGATCATGCGTGACGCGTCCTTCCGCAAAAAACTGTTGTCTGAAAAACCCGTTCATCGCAGTCAAAGGGTGATCGATCGCTGTAAAAATTTTGATTACACTTTCCGCCTTGGCGACCCCCCTGATTACGAACCCTCTAAAGAGCGCTCAATCAGCAATATGGCCGTCAAAGCCGGTCGGGATCCGCTGGACTTTACCTATGACCTCCTTCTCGAAAAAGAAGGAAAAGCGTTTCTGTTCTCACCCAACAACAACTATGCCAGTTACAATTTGGATGTCTGCAGCGAGATGATCCGTCATCCGCGCAGTTGTCTGGGGCTTAGCGACGGCGGTGCACATGTCGGGCATATTTCGGATTCTGGATACCCGACCTTTGTGCTTACTCATTGGGGGCGGGACCGAAAATCAGGGCGGATCGATTTGCCGTGGCTGGTTCGCTGGATTACCAGTGCGACCGCCGAAGCCATTGGGCTCGATGACCGCGGCCGTCTCGCCCCGGGTTTCCGCGCCGATATCAATATCATTGATTATGACAAACTCGGACAAAGCTATCCCTACCTGACCTACGACCTGCCAATGGGCGGTCGTCGGTTTATGCAAAAAGGTGAGGGATATAAAGCGACCTATCTGGCCGGCATGGCAACTTACCTGGAAGGCGAGTCAACGGGTGCATTGCCTGGAAAGTTAGTGCGCGGGCCCCAAGCAGGGCCGGCTCTCGCGAGCGCTGCCGAGTGATCTAAGTGTCAACCAGAATCCTCTCTATCGCTCTTGATCGTTATGATCGCCATTTTCCGTTCTACGATGGAACGGCTATTCCGCCTGACGGGGTTGAATTCGATGTAAAGCAGGTCGGTCAGGGCACAAGTTTCCGGGACGGAAGCGATCGTCACGGAAGAATGATCCATAACAATGAGTTTGATATTTCCGAATTTTCGATGTCGAGCTATTTGATGGCGAAGGCGCGCAATTTGCCGCTCACCGCGATTCCGGTATTTCCACGAAGGCTCTTTAGCCAAAGCCAGATGTGGGTTCACCCTGATTCAGATCTCTGGCATCCAAAAGATCTCATCGGCAAAAGGGTGGCGATCAGCTCATTTCAAACAACTCTTTCGCTCCTCGCAAAAGGGGATCTTAAATTCCATTACGATGTCCCTTGGGAGGAGATCCACTGGTTGTTGACGGCGAACGAAAAGGTTCCCTTTGAAACGAAGCCTAGCGTGAAAACGGAATATATCGGAGATCGGGAGCAGCTTGGCTATATGCTGGAAGCAGGGGAGGTTGATGCATTTTTTCTCCCGCATCCGCCGCATACGGTGGCGACTGGCGAAACCAGGGCACGTCATCTGTTTGCCGATAGCAAAGCGGAAGAACTCGCCTACTACAAAAAACATGGCGATTTCCCCATTATGCATATCGTCGTGATGCGACGAGAGTTGGCGGACTCAATGCCGGGGTTGGGAAGAGCTCTCATAAAAACGTTTAGCGATGCACGGGATCTCGCCGAAGAATACTATGAAGACCCCAACTGGTCGCGGTTGGCATGGGGCCGCCATATGTACGAAGAAGAACGTGATGCCTTCGACGGTGACCCCTGGCGAAACGGCTTTAAGCAAAACCGGGATAACATTGCCCGCTTTATAAAATATTCTCACGATCAGGGGTTGATCGACGATGTCTATGAACCGGAAGAGCTATTCATAGAAGACACGCTCAATACCTAGTTGGGCGGCCGTTTCACCGATCCAACACCTAACCAATCTAAATAGATTTCTAGGAGGTAGTTTCTTCTTCAGCCGCCTTTTTTTGTGCTTGGGCGATCCGCCCTATAGCTTGGTTCGCGCGCTCAACCTCTTCAAAACTTTCGCGTAATCGGCGAAGGTCGTCAAAACCGCCAGGCGATACAGGTTGGCCATTGCTAATGATTTTGGCAATGTTTACGGCGGCCTGTAGCCACTGCTGTTGCATATTCGCCGCCCCTGCCGTTAGCAATTTTCCCGCTTCTTCCGGAGAAATATTTTCGGTCTTGGGGGCGTCACCGCCGTTGGCTGGAGTCGCTTCTTCGGTTTAATCGGCCATTTGATCCTCTTATTCCATCTATTGGTGTGTTCTGGTCAGCATAACCAAAACGAGTATCTACAGAAAAGATGAAAATTGTTAAAAATCAACTGATGTTAGCACCGATTTACATCGCGGTGGTTGGGGCAAGGGGAAATTGGCCTTAGATTTTGTGGTGAATAATAAACCGCGGTGTTTCGCCATCGTTTTTAAAGCATAATTTTCGGGATAGAATGTACTTGAATTGTGAAAACGAATAGACGAGTGGGAGTTGTCGATGCCATACGCCGATAGTAATGGGGTGCAGTTATTTTATGAGGAAGCCGGGGAAGGGTTTCCAATTGTCTTTGTACACGAGTTTGCTGATGACTATCGCAGTTGGGAGACGCAAGTTCGATTTTTTTCACGCCGTTATCGTTGCATTACCTTCAATGCGCGCGGGTTTCCTCCCTCAGATGTCCCCGAAGAACAAGACCAGTACTCGCAGATAATTGCTGCCGATGACATTGCAGCCGTTATGCACGCGGCAGGAATTGGCAATGCGCACATCGTTGGAATTTCGATGGGTGGTTTTGCCGCCCTGCATTTTGGAATACGTCATGAAGCAATGGCGAAGTCGCTGACGGTTGCGGCGACAGGCTATGGCGCAGCCTATGATCAACGGGAACAGTATGCAGCAGACAGCGAAGCGCTGGCGGCAGAGTACGAAAAAATCGGCGCCGCTGCGATGGCTGAAATGTATGCCGATGGGGCATATCGTCAGCAGTTCAAGGAAAAAGATCCCCAAGGGTGGGCCGAATTTCGGGATACTCTTGCGGAACATTCTGCTACAGGCTCGGCACTTACCATGCGCGGTGTTCAAAAAATTCGCCCAAGCCTTTACGATCTCGAAGAAGATCTGCGCGACATGAAGGTGCCAACCTTGATCATCAGTGGCGATGAGGATGATTGGTGTTTGGAGCCGGGTCTGTATTTGAAACGGACGATACCTGCATCGGGTCTTTGGATCGTACCCAAAACCGGCCATACCATTAATCTTGAAGAGCCGGCAGCGTTCAATACTCAACTTGCTGAATTCTTTGCCATGGTCGAAGCTGGTCGTTGGTCTGAGAAGACACCTTACGAAGGTGCCTCTGCGCTCCTATCGGGTCTTCAAAAAGACGATTAAACGCCTTTCAAGAGTTTGTGTGTGACTGTCATTCACTAGTGTCGAGTCGAATGCAGGTGTAATTTCGTCGAATGGACGATACGAAAACAGCAAACGCTCCCCAGCAGCTGAGTTCCCGCATTTACGCCAGATCATATGCCGGTTTGGAGATCGATCCTGATCGCAATATCAGTGATGACGCGGTCGTTTTATGGCGAATTATAAAACTGGTTTTTAAAAACCGAATTCGCATCAGCTTTGCGATAATCGGTATCGTTGCGGCTGCGTGTTCGCAGCTCATGATTCCCCAATTTCTTGGAGACGCAGTCGATGGCGCTTTAGGATTGGCGGGCCAAAGCAATGTTTCTCCCGACATTGCGAGGGAAGCACTTTATAGCGCGGCCATCTTTTTGCTGGGCGCAGCCGCTCTACGGGGCCTGTTTACACTGCTTCACAGTTATTGTGGTGAATCTCTCGGGCATCTTATTGCGTTTGATTTGAGGATTGCTTTTTACGCGAAACTGCAACAGTTGAGTTTCTCCTTTCATGATCATGTTCACACTGGCGAACTGATTACCCGGGGCATGCTCGATCTTGAGGGAGTCCGGTCATTCATGAACACCGGTCTGCTTCGTGTTCTCCTGCTCCTCATTTTGATCGGTGTCGGTGCCTATCTGCTGATTTCTACCGATCTGATTTTGGGGCTTCTTGCACTCAGTTTCCTTCCATTTGTAATTTGGAAGTCATCGGTGTCGCAGCTCAGACTTCGGGAGTTGTGGTGGACGTTGCAGGAAAAGATGGCGGTGCTCGGGCGCATTATGGATGAAAATCTGACGGGCATCCGTGTGGTGCGCGCGTTTGGTGCCGAATCCTTTGAACTTGAAAAATATGGCGTGGGTTCAGACGAAGCTTATGACCTGGCAGCGGAACGCATAAAGATCCGTGTTGCCTCAACAACGGCGATGACCTTCGTTTATTTTCTGGCGATGGGGCTGGTCCTTTGGGTGGGTGGTTTGCGCGTTATCGATGGTCAGATGACAGTGGGCACCCTGACCGAATTTTTGGCTTTTATGACCATATTGCAGCTGCCCGTTCGGCAGCTGGGTAATGTTGTGAACGCCTTTGCGAGAACGCTGACATGCGCTTCCCGAATTTTTGGAATTCTTGACCTCCAGCCGGTGGTCGCCGACAAGCCAGGTGCAGTCGGTCTTGGCGACGGAATTGATAAGATAAAATTTGAGAATGTCGTATTCGCCTATCCCGGCGAAGGACAACCAGCAGTACTAAATGATATTTCCTTTGACGTGAGTCTCGGGAAAACTCTTGGGGTGGTTGGTCCGCCGGGTAGCGGCAAATCAACAATTGCTCATCTATTGCCTAGGTTTTACGACGTAACCAGCGGCAGAATTTCGATCAACGACATTGATATCCGCGATGTAGAAATCTCAGCGCTGCGTCAGAAGGTCGTTGTGCTGGCGCAGGACCCCTTTCTTTTTACATCTTCACTGGAGAACAATATTGCTTATGGAAACCCCTGGGCGAGCGAAGAAAACATCTATGATGCGGCAAAGGTTTCTCAGTTAGACGGCTTCATTGATGGTTTGCCGGACCAGTATGAAACGCTGGTAGGAGAACGTGGTGTTTCTCTATCGGGTGGGCAAAAACAGCGTGTTGTAATTGCCAGAACAACGATGTTGCAGCCCGAACTGCTTATACTTGATGATTCAACAGCTGCCATCGACGCCGGTACCGAGCAACGCATTCGGCAGGCGCTCAAAATGCAGGCGAGTAAATCAGCGACTATAATTATATCCCATCGGCTGGGAACATTGCGCCATGCCGATGAAATCCTCTTCATAGAAAATGGGCAAATTGTTGAAAGAGGGTCTCATGAGACATTGGTAGAGGCGGGGGGTAAATATGCCGCTCTATTCGCATTACAAAGTAAGGAAGGCGAAGAGGCCGTGGCGCAAATTGGCGGGGTAAAAGAATGACCACCCTAAATCGAGCCGCTGAGGACCGAGATACCACACGCCCGCCTCGCGCTGTCGTTGGGTCTCAAATAAGCATAGACGAAGAAATTTTTGGGGCGGCTTTTGATCGGAAAGTAGTTCGACGCTTTGCTGGTTTCGTGAAGCCTTATACCAGAACGATGTATCTCGCGACGGCGGCTGTCCTTGTATTTACCGCCGCACAGCTAACAATCCCCTTGATCATCAGCTATGCCATTGATGAAGCCATCGTTGCGGGCGGCGGGGAGCAAATATTGATGCTTTGCGTCATTGTTTTTGCCGCCGTAATTGCCGTTAATTATGGAGCAAACTTTCTTCAGGATCGATTTGTCGGACTGACCGGGGAGCGCGTGATCTTTGATTTGCGAAGCGCTATGTACGCGCATCTTCAAAAGGTGGCACTATCATTTATGGACCGAACTGAAGTCGGTCGCATGATGTCGCGGCTTCAGGGAGACGTAAATTCATTACAAGAATTTCTCGAACACTCGATTACCGTGTTTGGCGACCTTGTCCTGCTTATTGGCATCGTCGTCATAATGCTCACGCTGAATTTCGAACTTGCCCTTCTTACATTGTCGGTTGTTCCGACATTGGTTCTCGTACGTTTAATGTGGTTGCCGCGGGCAAGAAAAGCATTCCGCAGGGCCCGGGAAACCAACTCAATTACCAATGGGGCGTTGGCAGAAGGAATTCACTCGGTGAGGACTGTGCAGGGCATGCATCGGGAGGCCGTAAATCTGGAGCTATACGGTGACAAATCCCGGGAGAATCTTTGGGCGCATCTTCGTTCCGCGAAATTCGCCCAGGCAATGGTACCGGTCATCGATACGCTGACCGGGGCGGCTATGGCAATTGTTGTTGTGGTCGGTGGAACCCGTGTTTTGGATCAGGCTCTTGACGTTGGAGTGATGGTTGCGTTTCTTTTTTATGTCCAACGGTTCTTTGATCCAATTCGTTCTCTCACCGTCCATTACAGTATCATGCAGAGGGCAATGGCCTCGGGACAACGCATCTTTGAGGTTCTTGACGTCCCGCTTGCAATCACCGACAAACCGGCCGCCATTAACCCTGAAAGCGTCGAAGGCGCGATCGAATTCCGCAATGTTACTTTCGGTTACCACAAAAATCAGCCGATCCTCAAAGAGGTAAGTTTTAAGGTGAATCCGGGTGAAACAGTTGCGCTGGTCGGGCCAACGGGCTCCGGAAAAACAAGCATCACATCATTGCTCAACAGATTTTATGAAATTTGGGACGGTGAAATCCTGATAGACGATGTCGATGTACGTGATTACGCCAAAGTTGCACTCGGTAAGCATGTGGCCATGGTTTTGCAGGACCCCTTCCTTTTTACCGGCAGTATTTTGGAGAATATCCGCTACCGGACGAGAGATGCGACGCGGGAGGATGTGGAAAAGGCGGCCAAGATCGTTGGCGCGCATGAATTTATCTCGGCGCTTCCCCTTGGATACGATTCCGAACTCGAACAACAGGGAAACAACCTTTCGATGGGACAGCGCCAGCTCTTGAGTTTCGCGCGGGCTCTCGTCGCCGACGCGAAGGTTTTGATTCTCGATGAGGCGACCGCCAATATTGACAGTTACACCGAACGCAAAATCCAAACCGCATTGCAACGCTTGTTGGAGGGACGCACCGGAATTGTTATTGCGCATCGATTGGCCACGGTGAGGAATGCAGATCGAATAATCGTTTTGCAGGAGGGGAAAATTGTTGAAACGGGTACACACGATACTCTGATCGATAAAAATGGCCTGTATGCAAAACTCTATGCACTCAACTACGCCTCATTTGACGATCTACCCGACGAAATTATCAACAATTCGCTGACAGCACCGGTGCGATCTTAAAGGGGCATAGGCCGCGTCTGTTGCGACCGCATGGCCGATTGCCTATCCTTTTTTGGGTAACAGAGGAAACGTCATGGGAACAATGGCGGCGAAGCGTAATCATCGGAAAGCGAGAGTTGTCGTCGAGCAACTTGGCGCACATCTGGGCGCGGAAATAACCGGCGTTGATTTATCACAAAAAATCGCTTCCGCGGATATGACCGCAATCCACAAAGCGTTCGTAAAACACAGTGTTTTGATTTTTAGAAATCAGGAATTGAGTCAGGCGCAGTATATTTCTTTTGGCCGACAGTTCGGCGAACTGACTGTCCATCCTTTTGCAACCAGTCTGCCGGATCACCCCGAACTGATTGTGCTCGATAATGACGGTGAAAGTCCGCCGCTCTCCACGGATCAGTGGCACAGCGACGAAATGTTTCGTGCAGAGCCGCCATCGGCAACAATCATTCGATCAACGATTACCCCGCCAATTGGCGGCGACACTTTGCTGGCAAGCATGACGGCGGCTTATTCAGGTCTAAATCCGGCTCTGCAGGATTTTTACGCCAACCTGGAAGCTGTGAATGACTTCAAGGTTTTTCGTGCTTTGTATCAGGGGACATATGAAGGCCGTAAAAAGCTCGTTGAGATGGAGGAACTTTTTCCAAATTCCACACATCCTGTTGTCAGGGTCCATCCAGTCAATAGGAAACGCCTGATTTATGTCAGTCCGCAAACTACAAAATACATAAAGGGTGTCCGTGATTTTGAAAGCGAGCAAATTCTTCAAATGCTTTATCAGTTACCGGAGGTCCCGGAGTATCAGTTCAGGGTGCGTTGGGAACCCAACATGATTATTATCTGGGACAACCGTTCTACACAGCATTATGCGCCTCGGGATTACCTCCCGCACCGACGTCGGATGGAGCGTCTGACAGTCAAAGGTGACAAGCCATTTGGCGCCAAAAAGAAGATGAAATCTACTGTTGTTGAAATGAATGTTCGGGGTACTGACAAAGCCGAAAAGACCGGCAGTCATCGCAAGAACCTAGCGCGGCCTGCTGCCAAAATGACAAAATAGAAACAGGAAAGAGAATGACCGAGACTAGTTTCCCACCTGATGTATATGAGGAATCCGGTTTTCGCCTGCCGTTACCCAAGCGTGAAGAACTGGATGACGATGCAAAGGAAATATTCGATCACTTTATGGACCCCGACGGCGGTACTTATGTTGGGATTAAAGGGCCCGGTGGTATCAGGCTCCATAGCCCTAAACTTTCCCGCCTGACTCAAGAGATCAATTACTATCTGCGGCATGAATCCGGGATCAGCAAACGGGTGCGGGAATTGGCTATCCTGGCGACAGCACGGGAACTCAATCACCAATTCGAATGGGTCGCACATGAGCCTGCAGCACTGAAGGTGGGTATCTCTCAGGAAATCATCGATACCATCAAGTATCGTAAATCCACCGACGAGCTTGATGAGACAGATGCGGTTGTTATTGAGTTTGGTCGGCAATTAATGGGTGCAAGAAAAGTAGAAGCGGATACCTTTGCTGCAGCACATCGAATCTTCGGGACGAGAATGTTGGTGGATATTGTTTCTGTTATGGGTAGCTACGCAGCGACAGGTGCGCTCCTTACGGCCTTCGATATTCAGCTACACCCCGGCGAAGAGCCGCTGTTGCCGCTAGACTGAGACGGCCTAGGTATCGTCGTCCCATGGGATCAACCGCATTTTTTCGCCGATATCACATCCCTTCTCATAGATAGGCCGTCGCTTGCCGAAATTTCGCTGCGCAACAAAAGAAGCAGGAATGATCTTCGCGGGATGTGCCGCTATCTCGAGGATGAGCTTTCGCCGCACCGCCCGGGCAAAATCTTTAAAATTATTCGCAACCACAATGAACGCACCCGGCCCCCCAATGACACAACCAAGATAATATTTGTCCAAATCAGGTAGATAGTAACGGCTGTTAAATCGGCCGCGGTCATTCATGATAGGAAGACCATTTATGGTGATCTGGTTTTTTGTCGTTAGGTCTCGAATTTTGTCGACTCTGCCACCCCAGTTGTTTGGGCCGTCACCAGAGACATCGATGACACGCGGAGTGCCCTCGATCTTGTTGGAATTTATCATTTCGGCAGCCAATTCGAGAGCATCGCTTATTGAAGTGCGACGGCCATAGGTAGGTGGTGCCTTCAAGAGTTCTTTCGCAAATCCCTCTGCAGATTTTGCGTCATGCAAAATACGCCAACCAACAACAATCCTGTTATGAAATTTGCTGGAATAATCGATATAGGCGACGGCGATGCGGCGTAAAAACCCCGATGAGATGGCTTTGATGATTTCTTTGCTACGAAATGCTGCGGCAATACCCTGCCGTTGAAGCTGTGCTTCAGCCTGATCGATACTGCGCGAGACATCAGTCGCAATAACAAGTTCAAGATCAACCGCCTGTCGAGCTACTGCGACAGAATGCGGGATGAAAATTCCGAAGCTGATTAGATAACAAAATAGTAAAGAGCGCGCGGTCATTTCTTGCCTCGAAGAATTGCGGCACGTGTAAATCAAATCGTAGCGCCAAGCGCGCTAACCGGGCAAGATAAAGGGAATAGGATTGTTTGTGAGCTGAAAAATGGAACTAACGGCAATGGCGGCATCCGTAGCCGCACTATTGAAAGAGCGTAAATGCACCGTTTCGGTTGCTGAATCCTCGGCTGGAGGGCTTATTTCAGCGTCACTCCTCGCAATACCAGGGGCCTCGGCTTATTTCGTCGGCGGCGGAGTGATCTACACGCGGGATGCGCGCCGCGGCCTAATGGGGGTTTCTGAAGAGGTCGCGACGATGCGCGCTTCAACTGAAGAATATGCCCTGATTATGGCGCGGCAGATGCGGGGTCGTTTGGGGACCGATTGGGCGCTTTGCGAGACCGGTGCCAGTGGCCCGGAGGGAAACCGCTATGGCGACGACGCCGGACATTGTTGCGTGGCGGTCGCGGGGCCAATCGAGATCGCTATCACGATAGAAACCGAAAGCGATGAAAGGGAGGCGAATATGTGGCGTTTTGCCTCTGCTGCGCTGGAACTTTTGGAAGCAACCTTGCGCGAAATAGGCGCCGACTGACGGTTCTAAAATTAAACGAAAAAATAAAACTCCTAGAAAACCTCGGAGAATGACAGCCGAAAGGCTGCAGAACATTGCCCTCTATTATTGTCAGCGCTATGTCGTTTCCGAGGCCAAATTGGCCGACTACCTAAAACAGCGTATCTATCGTGACGTGAAAGCCAGCGAGGAGCGGCAAGAGTTGTTTGACCTCCTGCCGCCTTTGGTCGAAAAGATGGCGCGTGCCGGATACGTAAACGATAAAGAGGCGGCTTCATCAAAACTCCGATCAGCACTTCGGTCAGGATACGCCCCTAATCGCGCAGTATTTATGGCCTCTCAATCTTCTATGGTTGACGGAGAAAAGGTTGAGCAGGAACTCGGAGCGGCGATCGAGGATGCTCTGCCAGAGGTTGGTATCGACGATCTGGAAGCTCCTGAAAGCAAGGCGGCAATGGCATTGTCAGCTTTGCAGCGAGCACGCCGCGGGCCGTTCCGTACGGGCAAGCTTGATGAAACAACAAATCGACGAGACATCGCGTGGCTACAGCGGCGAGGCTACAGCTTTGATGACATCAGAAAAGCCATGGGGTTGGATGAACCCTATTAACTGGTTTTCTCGTCAGGAAAGACCTCCAGTTCTGCTGCCAGACTGTCTTCGCGCTGACGCGCCCAGATCCAAACGCCGACACAAATAAGGGCGCCACAAATTATCGGAATCTGAAGACCGTAAAACTCTGCAATGCCACCCATCATAAGCGCACCCGCCGACGGACAACCGCGTGCGATGAGGGTGTAAAAGCTAAGCATGCGACCGCGCATGGAATCATCGACGGCTACCTGCAACAACGTTTGCTCGGTGACGCCAATAAAAACGATGGCAAATCCAACAAGGACGCAAAAAAAGAGGCCAACCCAATATATATTTGTTGCCGCAAAACCTATCGCGGAGAAGGCCAATACGGCGGTGTTCATTATCAAGAGTCTCGTGAGCCCCTGAACGCCATTTCGTTTTGCTAAGAAATAACTCCCGATAAATGATCCAACACCAAGCGCAGCTGTAAGTTGGGCGAAAGCATTCACATCACGCCCAAAAACGTCCTCCGCAAAGCCCGGTAAGAGTTCGATAAATGGTCTTCCCAGGATCGCCATCATGACGAGGATAAATAAGAGAGGCCCTATGCCGGGATGATTCCAGGCATATTGGAAACCCTCCTTTATATCCGTGCCAATTGATGTAGCGATTTTTTTGCTTTTCGCGGTTGCGTTGCTGATCAGCTGCACTTTGTAAAGTGCCAATACAAAAACCAGATCAGCAAAGACAGTAAATATGAGTGTCGGACCAACGCCCCAATTGCTTATGGCCCAGCCGGCACCCGCCGGGCCGCCAATTCGCGCTATGTTGAAGACAATTGCGCTGATGCTAATTGCAGACGTCAACGCTTCGCGCCCGACAAGCGATTGGACGATGGAAAGGCGTGCGGGATAGTTGAAAGATAGAACGATGCCGTTGGCGAGGACGAGGTATAGCAAATAATATTCGTCAATCGTTTCTGTAATCGTCATCCATACGATTATTGAAGAAATCACAGCGGAAATTGAGACATAGAGCCGAATAGCTTTTAGACGATCCATCCGGTCGGCGACGGCACCGGCGAGGGGCGCCATCACCATGTTGGGAGCAAAGTCAGCCATCGCCATGATCCCTAACCATGCCGGCGACTTTGTAAGTTCCCAAGTTAGCCATCCGACCGCTATTCTTTGTACCCATAGACCGATCTGTGAAACCAGATTTCCAGCCATATAGTTCCGAAAATTAGGAATCTTAAGAGTACGAAAGACGGCGGTGCTGCCGGATTGATCCATTAAGACTCTCTTGTCCGATGGTTTTTTGGAAGTTTAGGAGTGCGGGCCTCGTGAGTCTACGAGACGGGCTTAGATCGCAAACTGCTTTTTCACAAACCTGCTCACAATTTAGTTAGATGCCTTATTATTAGCTTGCTTAATGTTGCGTAGCTTATTAAAAATATATCTACGCTAGCAAGGAACTCTTGGATGAACACTCGGGCCCCCGCCGAGCACGTCGGCTATTTGATCGGTGATGTGTCGCGCATTTTACGGACGGTGTACGACAGGCGCGTTGAACCGCTCGGTTTAACACGTGCGCAGTGGCGTGTTTTGGCGCGCATGAGCAGGATCGAAGGGTGTACACAGACCGAGCTTGCCGCCGAACTGGAAATTGAAAAGCCCACGCTCGGTCGATTGATCGACCGGCTCGAAGAAAAGGAATGGGTGGATCGCCGGCCGGATGAAAGTGATGCGCGGATAAAACGCCTTTATCTAACAGAAAGGGCCGGTCCTCTTCTGGACGAAATGTTCACAATCGCTGATGAAGTATTGGGGGCCGCGATTGCGGGCCTAAGCAAAAAAGAGGCGGATCAGCTGAACGCATCCTTACTGCAAGTGAAGTCGAACCTGACCGATCTGCTGAACTCGGATAGCGGGAGCGAATAAGCGATGCGTATGCGCTCACGAATACTACTTCGCCTTTGTTTGCTCGGTGTCGTACCAATTACCGCGATTGTCCTGGGTGGCCATTATTGGGTGAAAAGCTCGCGCTACGTTGAAACAGAGAATGCTTATGTCAAAGCACATCATCTGGCGGTTAGCGCAGATATTGACGGTCGTGCGATCAGAGTTCTGGTCAAAGAGAACGATCGAGTTAAGAAGGGTGATCTTCTCTTTACGCTCGATCCCGAACCGCACCGGATCAATGTTGCGAAAGCGGAGGCGGAACTTGCGAGCATTCGTAACACACTCACAGCATTGAGGGCGGAGTACCGTCAAGCCGTCGCGGAACGGGCAGATGCTCGCCAGGAAGTGAGCTATTTCAAACGGGTATTTGATCGGCAACGAAAATTGTCAGCGCGGGGTGTTGCATCGCGGGCACGATATGACGAAGCAGAGAGAAATCTGACAAAGGCCCGCCAACAGGCCCGAACGCTTGATCAAAAAATCCTTCGGGTTCTGGCGCGGCTCGGCGGAAAACTCGATCTACCATCGCAGCAACACCCAATGTATCTCGAAGCTGAGGCAAGTCTCCATCGTGCGGCGCTGGATTTACGACGTACACAAGTTAGGGCGCCGGCAGCCGGTATCGTCGGCAAGGTATCGCTTCAAACGGGTGAGTACGTTGAAGAGGGCAAGGCCGTAATTCCCATCGTGCAAACCAACGAAACGTGGATTGAAGCCAATTTGAAGGAAACCCAGCTCACCTATGTGAAAACCGGCCAAAGCGTTGCGCTAACTGTAGACGCCTACCCGGATGTTGAACTGGTGGCGAAAGTGAGTTCGATTAGCCCGTCGACGGGCGGTGAGTTGTCGGTGCTACCGCCTCAAAATGCCAGCGGGAACTGGGTGAAGGTCGTTCAGCGCGTACCGGTTCGCATCGAATTGCTGGACAAGAAAAAGGCTCCCAACCTGCGGGCCGGCATGACCGTAAGCGTAACGATCGACACCAAACGGGAACGGTCGCTATTTGGCGTTGTCAGTTCAGCGCTTGCGCGTATTGGCAGCTCCGACTAGCCGACCGCTGCAATGGCATCAATCGCGCAGGAAGCGGACAAGTTTGCCGGGATCAACCGACCGCTGATTACCGCCACAGCGATGATGGCAACGACTGTCATCGTACTCGATATCAACATCGCTGCCATTGCATTACCCCATATGCAGGGAGGTTTGTCTGCCAATCAGGATCAGGTTTCCTGGGTTGTCACCACGTATTTTATGATGCAGGCGTCAACAATGGCGGCGACTGGCTGGCTTGCGGACCGTATCGGGCGCAAACGCTTGTTTGTTGGCGCGCTAACAGGTTTTGCATTTTGCTCCCTGATGGCGGGTAACGCGGAAACGATACCTGAAATTATGTTTTATCGCGGTTTGCAAGGTCTGTGCTCCGCGCCTGTTGTCCCAATTTCTCAGGCGCTGATGCTCGATTCCTATCCCAGGGAACGCCATGGGCAGGCGCTGGCCATCTGGGGAACGGGTGTAATGTTTGCGCCGGTCATGGGACCGGTGATCGGCGGGTGGCTAACCGACGAACTTAGCTGGCGCTGGGTATTTTATGTTTCGACACCGTTTGCAATTTTGGGGGTATTGGGAGCATTGCTGTCAGTGAAGGAAACCAAAATAGATCGCAACAGGCCGTTCGATTATTTTGGATATCTTTGTCTGGTCCTGGCGCTCGCCTCGCTCCAGCTCACGCTTGATCGTGGTGAGATCGAAGGGTGGTTCGATTCCAACTACATCATTGTCACAGCAAGCGCCTGTTTGCTGGGACTCTATCTCTTCACCGTCCATAGCATGACGACACAAAACCCGTTTATCAGCCCAGGAATATTCCGCGATAAAAACCTGATGCTGGGTATCTTCTTTCAATTCATGCTCGGGTTTCTGGTTCTTTCCATGAACGTGATCATGCCGTTGTTTCTACAGAATTTGCGGGAGTTCCCGATCCTGCTTGCGGCGATGGTGATGATGCCACGAGGGTTTGGGACGCTGATTGGACTCGTCGTGGCAGGACGGTTGTCCAACAAGGTTGATCCACGGGCGATTATTATTTTCGGATTCCTGTGCGTGGCGTTTTCGTCGTGGCGCTTGTCGAATTTTACCATCGATGTCGGTCTGTGGGACTTCGTTATTGCAGCCTTCTTCAATGGTATCGGAATAGGTGCAATTTGGGTGCCGCTCACAGCGGTATCCTTCTGGACGCTACCGTCGAACTTGCGGACCGAAGCGTCGACTTTTACCAGCCTGTTTCGGAATTACGGTAGTGGCATCGGTGTTTCTGTTGTGATCAGCATTTTGTCGCGGTCGCAATCCACCGCCCATGCCCATATGACCGAACGCGTTAATCCGTATACGGAAGCGATGCAGGAACCCTGGTTGCCCGAGCAGTGGAATCTCTCGTCCGTCGAAGGATTGAGATTGCTGGATACTGAAATTGGCAGGCAGGCCATGTCCATCGGTTTCTTCAACGATTTTCATCTGATTATGATTGGTGCTCTGGCATCCATTCCGATCGTGATGTTGCTGTCGCGCGGCGCCACGAAATAGGAACTGGGTGCAAATCCAAAGATTTGATCTAGAATTCCGCAAGCGAATGCGAATAGGGAGGCGATCAATGATTCCCGAAATAAAGATCAAAACAATTACAGTGTCCGAAACGCGCACGTGGAATACCTACGGCGTCGATAAAGAAGCCCAAATTATTTTCGAAGAAGACGTTGCTGCAGAAATGCGAGATGGCATTCGCTTGATGACGAACGTATTTCGGCCCGCTGATGAAGGCAAGTATCCCGCGATCCTTAGCCTCGCACCATACGGTAAGCACTCTTATCCACCGGACAAACAGTTTGAGCGGATACCTAATGTTGGGCCGCTGCCATTTTCGGAATATACCGGTTGGGAGATGCCGGACCCGGTCTACTGGGTGCCCAACGGGTACGTTGTTGTAGGCGCTGACTGTCGTGCGACAAATGAATGTGAGGGCGAGCACTTCGCTCATTTCGACCCTCAGATGTCCCGGGACTTTCATGACCTCGTTGAGTGGATTGCCGCGCAACCCTGGTGCGACGGT
This sequence comes from Rhodospirillaceae bacterium, assembly GCA_002720855.1. Classification (GTDB taxonomy): domain Bacteria; phylum Pseudomonadota; class Alphaproteobacteria; order MPNO01; family UBA2964; genus UBA2964. The sequence goes on from PBIN01000005.1 coordinate 83,054, forward strand.
AATGTTGGATCGAATGGCGTCTCATATCTTGCTGCCTCGCAGTGGTTAGGTGCATCGGAGAATCCCCCGCATCTGAAAGCCGCAATCCCCTGGGAAGGCTTCAATGATTTTTATCGAGAACATGTGACCCATGGCGGTATGCCGGATACTAATTTTTATCGCGAAATTTGGGGGCGCCGGATGAACTCGGAGACCGGGTTCATCGCCAAGGGAGCAACGGCGGAAGATGCAGTTGGTGAACAGAAAAACCGTCCGTTGATGGACGAGTTTTGGCGAAGCAAACATCCCGATCTCACCAGAATAAATACTGCAATTCTTGCGGTTGCGAGCTGGGCGACGGCCGGGTTGCATACGCGTGGTTCGATTGAGGGGTTTAAACAGGCTGGTTCCGAGAACAAGTGGCTTTATGGTCATGGACGGAAGGAATGGGAGACATACTACGCGCGTGAAGGCCTCGAAATTCAGAAACGTTTTTTGGATTGTTTTCTGAAAGGGCAGGAGAATGGCTGGCGTGAAACGCCCCGGGTGCGGATCGAAGTTCGCGATCATTTTTACGACGGCCGTGATCGTTATTTCGACGATTTTCCGGTTCCTGAAACCGATTATCGTCCACTGTACTTGAACGCAGCTGACGGCTCCCTGAATGACGGGATCGTCGATACGCAATCGCAAATACGTTATGCCGCATTAAAATCTGAATCAGAGGCTGATAGTACGACCTGGGAATACACGTTTAGTGAAGCCGTTGACCTTATCGGCCACATGAAGCTTAAGCTTTGGGTGAGTGCTGAGGGTTCGGATGACATGGATCTGCATCTCGCGGTCAAGAAATTCGACAAGCATGGAAACGAGGTTTATTTCCCCGACTTTCAGCATGTTGAACAAGGCCTGGCAGCTAGCGGCTGGCTACGCGTTTCGCATCGTGAACTCGATGAGAAAAAATCAACGCCGTGGCAACCATGGCTTAAACACGAACGGTTTCTCAGACTTGCACCTGAGGAGATCGTGCCGTGCGAGGTGGAGATCTTAGCCTCTGCTACCGGGTTCCGCGCTGGCGACAAATTGCAACTCATCGTGCAGGGTTACGACATTTTGAGTGTTTATAATCGGTTCAAGCACGAGGAGACCGTGAATCAAGGTCATCATGTTATCCACACTGGCGGCGAATTTGATTCCCACCTTTTGATTCCAGCTGTGGCGGTCTGATCAGAAGATTTCTCTGTTTTTAGGTCATGCTTCCTGTTTCGGCGTTGCGAAGAAAGGACATTAATGAGTGACGTTTTATTGAAAAAGCGTAATGGCGCGATTGAACGCTTGACGCTTAACCGGCCTGAGAAAAGAAATGCTTTGAATTCGGAGCTTGTCACCGAACTTAACAAAGCTCTTGAGGCAGCGGAAGCTGATGAAGAGGCTCGGGTAATATTGTTAGCGGCGAACGGAAGCGTGTTTTGTGCCGGTGCTGATTTTAAAGAGTTTGCAGATCAGCCAGACGATACCTCAGCGGCGTCCTCCAGTCGTTCGGCCGGAATGGGTCGTCTTTTTCAAATGTCGCCTGTGAAAACCAAACCAGTTATCGCCGTCGTGGATGGACCGGCGCTCGGAGGTGGCGCTGCATTGGCAATTGCGTGCGACATAGTGATTGCCAGCGACAAGGCGCAATTCGGGTATCCCGAGATAAAACGCGGATTTACTGTCGCTGGCGTCTTGCCTTATCTGGTCCGACATGTCGGGTTGAAGGCGGCATTTGATTTATGTGCTACAGGTCGGACCATTGATGTTGGAGAAGCGCGCGACCTCGGGCTGGTGTCTAATGTCGTGAAATCCAAGGACCTTTATTTGGAAGCCGAAACCGTTGCTGCACAGCTTGCCGGTTATTCCGCCGATGCTCTTTCTGTCATGAAAAATATAATCTATCAGGCGAATGACCTGCCGCTCGATGAAGCGATTGCTTTTGCACGAACGGTAAAAGGATCGGGCAAGGAATAATGAGTTTTGCCCGTCACTGGATAAGCTTGAGCGTGTCGGATAAAATACGGTTTTCGGCAAGTGCCGGGTATTACAATTTCTTGGCAACAAAATTAGTAACAGGGCTCAATCTTCAGTGCGTAAAGCTTCGTCTTCCTCTGCAAAAGACATCATCCTTGTTCATAGCTCTGATATTCACGTCGATGATGGGTTTACGGCGCGGGCGAATGACGGCGATGGCACGACACCGCTACACGCTGTTATCGAAACAGCTGAGTCTGTAAATGCGGACTTTGTGCTTCTGGTTGGTGATGTCTTTGACCATAACCGGCTCGCCACGGATATAGTTACAAAAGCAGCGGGCATACTAGGTGCGGCATCGATGGATGTCATAATTCTTCCGGGAAATCATGATCCTGCCATTCCAGAGTCACCCTGGCACCATCGTTCCATGAGCAAAGCGGAAAAGGTCCACATTCTTGGTGTAACCCATAAGCGGAGTGTCCGATTTCCTGATCACGATCTTGAAATTTGGGGCAGGGCACATTCCGATTATGATGATATGAATCCTCTCTCCAAACCGATCAATCGTAAAACGCGATGGCAGATTGCAATGGCACATGGCCATTACGAACCCTTTGCCGATCGCACGAGTGATCTCCGAGCATCTTGGTTGTTTGACGATGCGGAAATCGCAGCCACGGAAGCTGATTACGTCGCTCTTGGTCATTGGAACCAGCCCAAGAAAGTCGGTGACGGGTCTGTCAAAGCCTATTATTCGGGATCGCCGGATCTAGCGAAAACGGTGAATGTTGTCAGATTGATGCCCGATGGAAATGTTAAGGTAAAACGTCAGAAGCTAATTTGACCGGCCAGTGAAGCGTAAAATCGATTTAGCGTTTTTTGGTGACAATAAATGTGACAATATGTGCGAGCATTCGCTTTGCCGCAGGAATATGCCGATGGCTGAAAATACATGGAAACGCAGTAGCTTACCCAGAGAGCCGGGTGAACTAGGGAAGCCACTTGTAGACCCTGCGGAATGGTATCCAAAAGATATCCTTGCCAACGATAACTGGATTTATCGGTTGTCCAAAATCGAAATCGCTGAGATCGAAGCTGCCGTCGCTGCCGTCGAGTCGCAAGGACTCGATATCAAAGATGTCTCCCGGGATAACTTTCCGCTGCCGACTTTGGCACCGCGTCTTCAGGAGATGCAGGACGAATTGATGGAAGGCCGCGGCATCGTCCTCATTAAAGGCATTCCGATTGAACGAATGAACAGATTGCAATACGCAGCCGCGTTTTGGGGTGTTTCTGTGTATATCGGTAGAGCCCTTTCGCAAAACAGACAGGGCCATTTGCTTGGTCACGTAAAGGATATCGGCGGAGATTATGCCAAGACGCGCGGCTACAAAACGAGGTCGCATATGGCATTTCACTGTGACCAGGCAGATGTTCTTGGGCTGGGTTGTATTCACAACGCGAAGAAAGGCGGAGAACACCTCGTGTGCAGTGCAGTTACGTTGTATAACGAGATGCTGCGGCGCAGACCGGATTTGGCCAAAGAACTGGGCTGGAAGTTCTATCGTCAGCTTTCAACGGAAAAACATCCCGGACAAAAAGATCCTTGGATTCGGCAAGGTATTTTCAATTTTCACGAAGGGTATTTCGCTGTCCGTGGCGTCAGCTCGGCGCTTAGGAAGGGGCAATCGCTTCCGGGTGTGCCCAAGTTTACGTCGGCTCAAGAAGAAGCGTTGCAGATGTTTCGGGACATAGCGCCTGAATTGGCGATTGAGGTACCCATCGACCATGGTGATATCAGCTACGTCATGAATCACGTCACACTCCACTCAAGAACCGATTTTGAAGACTGGCCCGAGCCAGAACGTAGACGGCATCTATTGCGATTATGGATGAATACGGGGGATCGTCGTCCCTTGCCGCCGGAAATACACAAATTCACACAGGGTATTTTTGACGAGACGACGGAATTCGTAACGCCCCTGGATGCGGAATAGGACACGTTGCCGCCTTTTTATATTCCTGTGTCGGAGTCTCTTTGATGGCGAGCGATAAAGCGCCCAGGCGCAATGAGGGATACCAGGACCTGCGCGAGCTGCTGGAACGCTTTGAGGAGATGGGCGAAGTCGCCCATGTCGACGGCGCGGACTGGAATTTGGAAGTCGGTGCCATTGCTGAAATGACGGCGGCAGAGAAGCCCGGGCGGGCTAAAGCGGTATTATTCGACAATATCAAGGGGTGTCCGCAAGGAACCAGAATTTTGGCTGGCGGTGCCAATGCCTTTCGCCGCCTTGCTGTTGTCCTGGGCTTACCCGAACCCAAGGACGAGATTGACCTCGTCAAAAGTTATCGCGAACAGTCAAAACGCGAGTTTGAACTTATTCCGCCGGTCGAAGTCTCAACAGGCCCCGTTATGGAAAACGTCATGCGGGACGACGAAGTCGACATTTGGAAGTTTCCCGCACCCTTTGTCCATGAATTGGACGGCGGCCGTTACATCGGCACCGACGATGCGATCATAATGCGTGATCCGGATACGGGCTGGGTAAATTCCGCGACCTATCGAGTCATGGTTCACAACGAGAATACCGTTGGTATCTGGATGTCTCCCGGTAAACAGGGGCGACTAATTAGCGATAAGTACTTCGCGAAAGGTGAGCCGTGTCCGGTTTTGATTTCCTGCGGCCATGACCCGTTGCTGTTCCTGGTATCACATCAGGAGATCGATCATGAAGTAGACGAGTTTGCCTACGCAGGTGGTATGCGTGGGCGAGCGCTTGAGGTGATTCCAAGTGAGATTCACGGTTTGCCCATACCGGCACATGCGGAGATCGTTCTCGAAGGTGAAATTTATGGCGACGAGCTGCGAGAAGAAGGCCCATTCGGTGAGTTCATGGGTTACTACGCATCCAACGCCAGCAAATTGCCCATCGTAAAGATTAAACGCGTTTACTACCGAACAAACCCGATTTTAACTCTGGCGATACCATCCAGACCGCCGGAAAATTTCACCTTTGCAAGGGCGGCCGTTAAATCCGCAATGATTTGGGATGAGTGCGAAAAGGCCGGTTTAAATGGTATTCAGGGCGTATGGTGCCATGAAGCCGGTGCCGGACGGTTATTCAACGTTATTTCCATCAAGCAACTTTATCCCGGCCATGTATCCCAGGCGGGCATGCTGGCCATGAATTGTCATGCTGGCAATTATGCCGGGCGTTGGGTTGTTGTCGTTGACGAGGATATAGACCCATCCAATATGTTTGACGTGATCTGGGCGATGTCGACAAGGTGCGATCCGCCAGAGGATGTGCAATTCGTCAAACGATCCTGGTCGACGCCGCTCGATCCCATGTTGCGTGAGGCCCCATGGCAGAACAACCGAGCTCTTATAGATGCCTGCCGTCCTTATGGGTGGAAGGATGAGTTTCCGACAGTCGCTGAGGCGAGCCCCGATCTAAAAGCAAAAATTCGCGATAAGTTTCCGGAGCTGTTTGACTGACTCATGTCTGATCCAAACAAAGCTGGACCTCCCCGTGTTCTCCATATGTGTGCAAACGCTCGCGCCGCTTTCACGGACGAAGAATGCGACGCGGTAATTGATCTCGCAAAAAAACAAGGACTGTCCCCCGGTGTGGTCCAGGGAAATAGCGTAGAGCTGGATGTCCGCGACAGTGATATTGCGCGGCTTGCACGAACAGCTGAATCCGAGTGGTTATACAAAAAGGTTTTTGAAATTGTCCTCAATCTGAATTCGACGGCCTGGCAATTCGATCTTTTCGAGTCTGAAGACTTTCAGGTCGCGGAATATACCAGCAAAGGCCACTTCGATTGGCATCTCGATATTGCGTCCCAGCATCCGTTTAATTTGCGAAAACTGGGTGTGACTGTACAACTCAGTGACGGTGACAGCTATGAAGGTGGAAATTTTGAAACCCATTACGGTCCAGAGTTAGATATCGCTCCGCGCGACCGTGGGACGATTGTAATTTTCCCTAGCTTTGTCCTCCACCGCGTTGCGCCTGTAACGTCCGGCTCGCGATTTTCATTGACAGCATGGATTCTGGGGCAAACACCCTTTAAGTGAGCACTTCTTTCAGGAAATCCATTGATTGCGTCCAGGAGTTTGGCGCTGCTTCGGGATGGTAGCTTTCTTGTTCGGGGTTAAAAAAAGCATGTTTGGCACCCGGGTGAATGTGAACACGAAGATCAGGATTGGCAGCTTGAATCTGTTCTATTTCATCCAATGATACGCAGTGATCGATATCGCCGTAATGGATAACTGACGGGCATTTGGGATTAAGGTGAAGCCAAGCAGGTACATGGCTACCGTAATAATTCACCATCGCATCGAATTTTAGCTTAGCAGCGCTGACCCACGCCCATGTACCACCGGTACAAAATCCTGAAATTATGACGGGACCTGAGCTTCTTATTGTATCAGCGCTAGCGGCAATGTCGGACAGGATATTTTCTTCCTTAAGCGACGTATAATGAGTAATGCCTGCTTCAACGCCAGCAGGTGTGTACGGGTTGATGATATTCGGTTCGATGCGATCAAATAACGATGGCGCGACAGCGACATAACCTTCTGTTGCCCACTTGTCGCAAACATCTGCGAGGTGCGGAATGCGCCCGGTGATCGCGTGCAAGATGACAACGCCCCCCTTGATGTCTCCCTCAGGGTCGCTTCGCCAAGCATCAATCTTGTGCCCGTCCGATGCAATTATTTTGATTTCACTACTCAATTTGTTCCCCTTGCACGCAGAGGAGTTTACTGACCTATACGAAAAGCGCCAACGTACGATTGCTTCTGACAAAACTTATCTGTGCCATTGCGGCAGCAATCGTTGCCACATTGATTCCACGGTCCACGCTGCGTATTGTCCGGCTTTGCAAGACTCTATCAGAAACCAGATGATATGGCGGAAACAGAAAGATCGACGCGATACCGCTTAGGTGTCGACGTTGGCGGCACACATACCGATCTAGTTCTAAACGACATCGAAACCGGTGCGCTTCGCATTGAAAAACTGCCGTCTTCACCGGAAAATCCCGCCCGCGCAGTACTGGAAGGTCTAAAGCGGTTGCTGGCGGACGGTGTTTCCCCCGATGAAATAGCTTTTTTCGCACATGGCACGACCGTGACGACCAACGCCCTTCTTGAGGCCAAAGGCGCCAAAATTGGGTTGTTTATAAATCAGGGTTACCGCGCAATATGTGAGGTGCAAACCCAAGCGCGAGATCAGGGCAATCCCTTTGATCATCTGTTCTCCCGCCCCGCACATTTGGCACCGCCGTCTGTAACCTATGAAATCCCCGGTCGTATGGATTACCTCGGCAACGAAATCGCATCGCTTGATCGCGACGCTGTTGCCGAGGCAGCAAAGTCGCTTGTTGTCGACGGTATAAACTCCTTCACCATCTGCTATCTGTTTTCCTACATGAATGCTGCGCACGAACGTGAGACGGCTGAAATTATTCGCGATATTGCACCTGACGCTTTCGTGTCGATGTCCAGCGAAGTGTTACCCCGTATTCGCGAATGGCCGCGCTATTCGACAACTTTGATCAACGCCTATCTGGTTCCGGTTTTGGCAAAATATATTGCTGATTTGGCCGCCGGTCTGGATGACGAGAACGTCATGACGCGGCGTCGGTTTTTGATGCAATCCAACGGTGGCGTGATGCCCCTTTCGGCAAATGCCGAAGCACAAACGGTTCATACCCTCCTCTCAGGTCCGGCAGCAGGTGTGCAGGGCACGGCATATCTATTGGGAATAGAACAGGGCTGGAACAATATCGTTACCATGGATATGGGCGGTACGAGCTGTGATATCGCTTTTGTCGAGAATGGATTGCCACTGGAACATGCCGAGGCTGTTATTGCGCACCGCATCGTTGCTGTACCTGCCCTCGATGTTTCGACCATTTCTGCTGGTGGCGGCAGTATCGCCAGGGTCAATGCTGCTGGAATGCTTGAGGTTGGACCGGACAGCGCTGGCGCTTCTCCCGGACCTGCATGTTACGGAAAAGGCGGCACGCTACCGACGGTGACCGATGCCGATATTGTTTCTGGCATACTCAATCCAGACTTCTTTCTTGGTGGCAAGATGGCGCTTGATGTTGATGGGGCGACGCAGGCGGTCCAAGACCACGTCGCGGCACCGATGGAAATCGATATTGCTAACGCTGCGGCTGGGATAACGCGCGTTATTAATGCTCGTATGGCTGATGAAATTCGCGTGCAAGCGGCCAAGAAGGGCGTCGATCTCTCCGGCTTCACTCTGGTGCCATTTGGTGGTGCCGGGCCAGTACATGCGGTCGCTGTTGCTGAGGACCTTGGCATTCCTCGTGTTCTGGTGCCGGCGAGCCCTGGCGCTTTTTCAGCACTGGGTTTGCTATGTGCCGATGTCGTCCACGATTACATCCGCTCGGATTTAAGGGATTTAGAAGGTATCGATCCCGCCCACGTCGAGGCAGCTTTTGCTACTTTGGAAGAACGTGCTGCCGAGGAATTGCAGGAGGAGGGTTTGGGAGATGAAGCCAGAAATTTCCTGCGAGAGGTTGATCTCCGCTACGCTGGTCAGGGCTATGAATTGCGTGTTCCTATTGAAGGGATTCCGACACCACTCGATGCAGAAGGATTTGACGCACTCACTGAGCGTTTCCATGAACGGCATGAAGCAGTGCATGGGCATGCGGCACGTGGTGCCCCAATAGAGGTCGTTAGCTATCGATTGAGAGCAATTGTTCCGGTGCCAAAAATTGAAATGGCCTCAGCCGTTGACCAGAAGTTGACACGTTCTGAAAAGCCATCTGGCAAGAGAACCTTCCGGGATGCACGCGGACAATCGGTAGATGCTGATGTTTGGCGAAGACAGGACTTACCAACCGACAGCACGATTAAGGGCCCTATCATTGTAGAACAACTCGATGCGACGACAGTGGTGCCGGGAGGGTGGACTGTTCGGTTGGACAATGCGGGCAATTTGGAACTCTATCGGGAGGATGTGGGATGAGCACATCAGCAGCACGTGTGGTTGATCCGATAACGGTACAAATACTGCGCAACCGGATCGGGAGTTTGATGGATGAAATGCATCATCATTTCTTCCGGTCAGGTTATTCAACGATTGTACGAGAATCTCGTGATTTCAGCTGCGTTATTCTGGATGCGGAGGGACGTTTGCTGGTCGCGCCACCGATGTTTTTTCATTCGACGGCGTACCGATATTTTGTCCAGCGAATTTTCGAACTCGTTGGCGAAGATGGCATTTGCGATGGCGATGTCTTTATTTCCAACCATCCGTACGATGGCAGTATGCCGCATGTACCCGATATGGGCGTCATCGTGCCGATATTTCAAAGTGGACAACATATCGGTTTCGCGGGGTCAATTGCACATAAAGCGGATGTTGGCGGAACGATGCCAGGATCGACCTGGGGGCAGGCAACCGAGTTATTTCAGGAAGGCATCGTATATCCCCCGACACGTCTCTATCGTGCCGGAGAATACGATAAAGGTATTGAACGGTTGATTGCCACGAATAGCCGCCAACCTGAGTTAACACTTGGTGATCTGCGGGGGCAGGTGGCAGCCTGTTTTATCGGTCGCGACCGATTGCAGCAGATCTGCGAAGAATACGGAACCAATCAACTTACCGCAGCACTGGATGCGATGATTGAAGCGGCGGGAATCGAATTCCAGGACGCACTTTCGCAATTGCCAAACGGAACGCAAGAAGCCGAGTCCTATCTCGACAGTGACGGGATTGATCGCAACAAACCTGTTCGCATGCATGTTCGTATGACCGTCAAAGACGGAGAAGTGGACTTCGATTTTTCCGAAAGTGATCCGCAGGGTCGCGGACCGGTCAATATTCGTCGTGCACTGGTTGAAGCCTGTTGTTATCAGGTGCTGATTGGCATGATCGATCCCAATTTGCGTTACAGCGACGCCGTGCGCGACGCAGTGACAATTACGTTGAAGCCTGGAACAGTTTTAAGCCCGATCCCGCCTGCACCATGCAGCTCCTATATGAAGACCTGTATGACGGTTATAGATATGCTGCTTGAAGCTTTCGGTGCATTTTCAACGGATCGTGCCGCGGCATACAGTGGCGGTAGCGGCGGTGGCCTTACTGTCGATTGGGGTCCCGGCCCCCGTAAGCCACGCGGCAACCAATACGAAATTTATGGTTCGGCCTATGGAGGCTCGGCTTCTCAGGATGGTGCGTCCGGAACGACGGTACACCTGTCGAATATTTATGTGACGCCAATCGAAATTGTTGAAACCGAATTCCCATGCCGGGTGACCAAATTCGAGATGATTCCCGACTCTGGCGGTGATGGAAAACATCGCGGTGGTTTGGCACTCCGTCGTGCTTATGAAATGCTTCAGCCCGGCCTCGTAATCTTTCGCGGTGACAGGGCCGTAAGGCCGCCCCGTGGTGTGGCTGGTGGCGAGCCAGGGCGACCCAGCCGCTTCGTTGTGAATCCGGGTAAGGACAATGAGCAGGAAATGCCGATTACAACGAGCATAAAGTTAGAAGCTGGAGATAGTTTGATGATGGAGGCCGCTGGCGGTGGTGGGTTTGGTGATCCCGAACAGCGAGACCCTGAAAAGAAGGCGGAGGATATTCGTCAGGGCTACGTAACGAGTAAATAGGAATCTGTACCAATGGCAGAGAATGCAAATGGGTTTAGTAACATCCACAAGATTCACGTGCTGTGGCAGGATTGCGATCCTGCAGGTATTACCTTTTACGGAAATTATTTCAGGTGGATGGATGAAGCGTCCTATTTCCTCTTTAAAGCGGCGGGCATTCGCTGGGAGGATTGGGGTAAAAAGTGGGGCGCTATTGGTATTCCGATCATCAGTGTTAATGCTGATTTTCGATCACCGAGCAAATTTGGCGACGAATTCGATGTAGAGAGTTTTGTCTCTGAATGGGGCAATAGCTCTTTTACTGTCACCCACCGTTTTAACATTGGTGACCGGTTGGCTGCGGAGGGTTTTGAAAAACGGGTATTTTGCCTTGGTGATCCGGCTAAGCCAGAAAAGATGTCTTCAGCGCCAATTCCAGATGAAGTTCGTAAAGCGCTGGGCGGTGAAATCGACGGACCTCCAAATACTTAGGAAGGCAATTCAATATGAGCAGTTCCGACCATATGGCTGAAAAGGCCTATCTAAATGATGAATTCCTGAACAGTTCAGACGCGCGTCCTCTGAGACTTCTGGCGGAGTATCTTGAACCGTTGGAGAGATTCGAGGATCACAACGTCAAGGATACGATCCTTATCTTTGGCTCCGCACGCATATCGTCACGCGAAGAAGCTGAACAAAGTTTGAAAGAGGCAAAGCAATCTGGTGGCGATGTAGATGCGGCAGAACGTGCTCTACGGACGTCACGCTATTATGAGGAGACGAGGGAGCTCTCATACAGACTAACAGAATGGTCAAAGAGTTTGTCCGAAACGGATTGTCGCTTCGTCGTGTGTTCCGGCGGTGGTCCCGGCATTATGGAGGCCGCCAATAGGGGGGCATCGGAAGCCAAGGGCGAAAATATAGGTCTCGGAATTTCTCTGCCCTTTGAACAGACCAACAACTCCTATATCACCCGGAAACTTGACTTCCAGTTTCACTATTTCTTTATGCGAAAATTCTGGTTTCTTTATATGGCAAAGGCCGTCGTTGTCATGCCGGGAGGGTTTGGTTCGTTTGATGAGCTGTTTGAATGTTTAACGCTGGTGCAGTGCCAAAAAATAAAAAAGCATTTGCCAATTGTTCTTTATGGAAACGATTTTTGGGACAAGGTTGTGAATTTCGATGCACTTGTCGAATTCGGAACGATTTCTCCCGAAGATGTGAATCTGTATCACCGTTCGGATAGTGTAGATGATGCGTTCGACTATATAACGGCGCAACTGACGGAGCATTCGATTGATTGTCCGGGGCTCAGCCTCTAAGCAACTCTTTCGTGCCGCCATCTTCATTTTGGCGGTAATCCTACTGCCGTTAAATTCCAACGCTCAAATTAAGCAGGACCACAAACCAAAACTATCCAAACTCATCGGTGGGCTGCACTGGGCTGGTGTTTCGAATCTGATCGGATACCGCGGCAAACTATGGTTCTGTAATTCCGTTAAATTCGTCAATCATAATTCCGCGGACCTTTATAGCTTCGACCCGGGGACTGGTCGAACACGATACGAAAAACACATCTTTAGTCAGGATGCCGGCCATCCAGTGATTAAAGACGGTTTGCTCTACTGGCCCTTCGAAGACTCCCGATTCTCACCGGGCCACGGCGAGTTCATGGTCACAAACGGTACTGAATGGAATTGGCATCTCATCCCAAAAGGCAGGGCGTTTCATACGCATGTCATGCATGCCGATGCCAACAGGCTCTATGCGGGCATTTCCGCGTGGGTCGCGAAAATCGTTGTATCGGAGGACGGTGGAACGAGCTGGAAGAAATTTTACGAATATCCCACGCCGGATGGTCGCGTTAGCCGCATCACCGCTATGGCTCATATGAACGGAACACTCTTTGCCGGTGTGACGACATGGTACGATAAAACACAGCCAAAATTATTGATGCGGTCAGGCAATGAATTTGCTCCGGTTCCGGGCTGGCCGGCGGGTGCGTCCGTCGATGAACTCGCTGTGTATAAGGGGTGGCTTTATGCCGCAAATGAAGGAACGGAAGAAAGCGTCCTTTGGCGCACGAATGGAAAGAAAACCGAACGTGTTGGTGGCCCATCGGGTTTGGTGAATGCTTTCGCTGTCGGCGACAAATTCCTGTGGGCTGTGACGGCTCGAAAAGGTTCGGGGGCCCTATGGCGCAGCAAAGATGGTTTGCTTTGGGAGGAAGTACAAAAATTTGAACATGCCCGGCCGCTTGATGTCGCGGTATTTGATGCGCAAATTTACGTCGGCCTCTTGTCAGAAAAAGGCGGCGAACTTTGGGGTACGGCAAAGCGCCGTGCTGTGAAATTTGATCCGGCGCCGATAGCGCTGCCACCAAAAGTTAAAATTCCTGCAGCGGAAGTCGAGGTCGCGCTAAAACAATTGGACACAGTCCTGAGTGACACAACCCGATATCGCAGTTTGCGGTTTGCGATGAGGCCGCTCGTAGCAGGACAATCACTTAATCTTGGAACGCAATTGATAAAACGGCTCGATGGTCCGTTTCCAAGAGGCGCTGCCCGCATGTTTGGCCGACGCTTAATTCCGACATCCAACATGGCGGAATGGTATTTGCTTTGGGGTATTGCTCATAACGGAGCTGGTAAAATACCTCTCCATTATTTGACGACTCCCTGGACCTCCAAGCCGAACGGTGCTGAGAAATATATTCAGCCCGCACTTGCGGCAATCTGGGCAGTACGCGAACTCAATCAAAAGGATAACGCGACCATCGGGGCGCTTGTTGATCGTTTAAGCTTTGAGGACGATCCGAAATGGGTGACCGGTGATGTCATCGGTGCCCTTACGGACTTAACGGGCAAGAGGTTCGGTTATGACCGCGATGCCTGGCGAAAATGGTGGAAGACCGTGAACTAATCCTCAATATCATCCAGCGCGGACAATAGCGGCGGTTGCCCCGGCAGTTTCATTTCTTCCCAACGGTCTGCGACGCGATCATGAACAGATTTTCGAACCATCGTTCGCACCGGAAACTCGGCGAGATGTTTGTGCGGCTTGCAGGCGTCGATCAGAGCCTTTGATCCATATGGTCTGTCTTCGGGCGGGAACTGGCTGGGGTCGAGGCCGGTGGACCATGTGCGCCGCTGTAGATCAATGTCATCCGCGGGATTGGCTCGGGTACTTAACGCCCATAGAACCTGATTGATGTCTGTTGGGTCGACATCCTCGTCGACGGCGATAATCCATTTCGTGAAATAGGAGCCTGCCGGGCATTGTGCTGCCGCCGATAAAACCTGGGCGGTATGGCCAGCATATTGTTGCTTTATGGAGACAACCGTCATTCCCCAACTCGAAGCGGCGGCGGGGTGGCAATAGACCGACTGGACACCGGGAATGCCGAAACGATCAAGATCATCCCAAATCGCGGCGGATCGCATGACAGCGTAATATGCACCTATTTCACAAGCGGGATAATCTGCCATTAGGGCCGCGGTCATGATCGGTTGTTTGCGCATATGCAGCGCTTTGACGTCGATAACCGGCTGTGGAGATTCAGGGCGTCCGTAATAGCCGGTAAACTCACCGAGCGGACCTTCCATAGCGAGGTCGTCCTTTGAAACTGTCCCCTCAATGACAATTTCTGCGCGCGCGGGGATGGGCAATGATGTGGCAACACCGTCGGTTAGTTCCATTGGCGAACCCACAAGCCCCCCAATTATATCGAGCTCCGACACGTCACTGCCATAAGATTGCGCAGCCACCATAAAGGGCACGGGATCAATGCCGTAAGCGACGACAACCTCACAATCTTTGCCGCGTGCCCACCAGGCTTCACGATCCAGCAAGCCGTGCTTGCCGGGGGAACAGTACATGCCAACCCGGCGGGGGCCATGCAGCATTTGTCGATAACAGCCAACATTAATGCGGCCGCTTTCGGGGTCCTGTGTGAAGGTAATGTCTCCTGTTCCGATATATTTTCCACCGTCACGAGGCCAGAAATGTGGTACGGGGAGTTGCGTTAAATCAATTTCGTCACCGGTAATTACTATCTCGTTGACCGGTGCAGTATCCGAGGGCACATCAACCGGTGCCAAAGTGCGTTTGCTGCGATCGCGGGTTGCTAGGATGAGCTCCCGCGTTGAGAGATCTGGATCCAGGCCGACGGCCAGTGCGTACCGTCTGTTGCTGGCACCGAGCATATTGCTGAGGATACTGGTACCACTTGCATCGTTCTCAAGGTTTTCGAACAGAAGGGCCGGAGAATTTTCGTCCTGTGCAACCATATAGGTCGCCGCAGCCAATTCCTCCTGCACATCAACGGGTGCCGCAATGCGAAGCAGGCCGCCATCTGACTCAATTGCACCCATCCACTCACGTAAATCGCGTGGGCCCCGTTGGTTATCGGTAGCATACGTAGAAGAAGGTTTTGAAGTTTTTGTCATTGGCCGACTGTGCCATGGGCTCTCGTTTGACGCAAAGGTCGTCGGTAGTGATGCTTCCTGTTCGCGTCAATCTCTTATAGTCTTTTAATCAATATCGTTGCTTCAGGAGGTTTAAGCCATGCCCATCTTGACCCGCGTCGATCATCTCAATGTCCAGGTCCCACCAGATAAAGAGGAGGATGCGTTAACATTCTATCGTGACCTCGTCGGCTTCAAACAACTCAAAAAACCGGATAGCCTTGGGCCGCGTGGCGGACATTTTTGTATCTCGGAAAACCCCTGGTACGAGCTCCATGTTGGTATCGCACGGGGAACAAACTCCGCGGATATCGATTTTAAGAATACGTTGCGCAACCATCTCGCATTCCAGGTCGAAAACTTATTGGTCGCCCGTGAAAAATTCGAGGGCGCAGGGATAGAAATTATCGAAGCAGAGGCGTCCTATTCTAAAGAGCGGGATTTCCATCAGGACCGCTTTTTCATCCGTGATCCCGGCGGGAACCTTCTCGAAATAATGGAAGTTCGCCGCGAATATGACGCGGTTCCACATTAAGTATCTGAATTTCTTTACCTTTGCGATAAATTCGGTATACAAAGCGCACTTTAAATTACCGCTGGGCTGTTGTGACTGAGTCCCCGTTTATCATTGATCGACCCGAGGAAATGGTGTTTCGGCTAAATCGCCGAACGTTGGCCGATCCTGAGATCCTGACGCGTGAACTTACAGCGATATTTGATAAATCCTGGATTTACTGTGGTCATGAATCTGAGATCACGAAACCGGGTGATTTTTGCACACGAGATGTCGGCGGAAGGCCGGTAATATTTTGCCGGGATAGCAGCGGGGATATTCGCGTTTTTCTCAATGCCTGTCGGCATCGTGCTGCTATCGTGTGCCGCGAAGCTTGCGGGAATACCCGTCGATATAACTGTTTCTATCATGGCTGGAGCTATAATCGGGATGGCAAGCTTGTTGGTGTTCCGGGGGAAGATGCCTACCCGCCGGGCTTCGATAAGTCGGAATTTTCCCTCGCCGAGCCGTCACACGTAGGATCCTACCGCGGGTTCTGGTTCATAAGTTTTAATCCTGACGTTGCTGATCTTGAGGACTATCTCGCAGGCGCGAAGGAATATATCGACCTTGTTGCCGACCAATCGCCGAGTGGGCAGATGCAGGTTATTCAGGGAACTCAAGAGTACGATATTCGCGCCAACTGGAAGCTATTGGTCGAAAATAGTTTCGACGACTATCACCTTTTATCGACGCACAAGACCTGGCTGGATTATATGAAAGATTCCGGCGTTCAGGTGGAACCGCCAAGAGGACAGGGTCTTCTCCTCCCGTCGAAGGGAGTTGGCAAGGGCCTGGGTAACGGTCACGCTGTAATTGATAACATCAATTTTCGGGGTCGGCCCGTAGCCAAATGGATTTCGATTTATGGCGAAGAGGCGAAGGCAGAAATAGATGAAATCAGGGCCGAGTTGGTAGAAAGGCTTGGCGAACGGCGCGCAGCACGGGTAGCGGACACCAATCGCAATCTGGTCGTGTTTCCTAATCTCGTTATCAATGACGGTTCGTCCGTGACTATCCGGACATTTTGGCCGGTTGCAGCGGATCACATGAAGGTCACTGCGTGGGCGCTTGGAACAAAGGAAGAATCTGAAGCAGCCCGCGCGCGTCGCCTCGATAGTTTTCTGACTTTTTATGGCCCCGGCGGTTTTGCAACGCCCGATGATGTTGAAGCTCTCGAGGCGGTTCAGGCCGGCCTCGCGACGTGGCGCGAAACCGAATGGTCGGAAATGACCAGGGGTCTCAATAAGGAAGGCGACCAACTCAACACAGATGAAGAACACTTGCGCGCATTTTGGCGTGAATGGAATAACTTAATGACGGCCGACGCATGAGTGCTGTCGATATATCCCGTCATGATGTTGAAGAGTTTCTCTTTGAAGAAGCGGCACTTCTCGATGAATGGCGTCTCGATGAGTGGCTGGAGCTGCTGACCGAAGATGCAACGTATCAGATTCCTTCGAATGATGCGCCGGACAGCGATGCCCGAAATGCTTTGTTTTTAATTGCTGATGATGCGCCAAGGATAAAAGCACGGGTAAAGAGGCTTAATGATAGTGAAGCCCATGCAGAGTCACCGCGAAGCCGAACACGACGTTTGATCGCAAACGTCCGAATTACAAACCGTGACAAGGATATCCTCTCGGTTTCAGCAAATTTCTCAGTATTTCGGTACCGCCGGAACGCTCCGCTCAGGCAATATGTAGGGCGTTACGAGTATCAACTGAATGCGACGGGTGAGGCGCTTCGTATTGCCGAGCGGCGCGTTATTCTCGACCCGACCGAGCTGGGAACGCTCGGGGCCGTGAGTTTTATCCTCTAACTGGATTAAAACGACGTTTTTGACAGCATCAGCTATATTGACATTAGTGTCTTGAAACCAAATCTGAGTAGGGCATCAGAAATTTTGGAGTTGCCAAAATGCCATTCCACCCAACCCGAATTATCGTCGCCGGTACCCTCGCATTTGCGCTTGTCGCCATGGCATGCACGCCGAAAACGTTACCGGCCAAAACCGTAAAATCGCAACTTCACAATTTCCGCGTTGTGGAACTTGCCAAAGGATTGGAGCATCCCTGGAGTATCGCGTTTTGTCAGGGAAAGAGATGCTTATCACGGAGCGGGCGGGTCGATTACGTCTGTACAAGAATGGTCAACTTGATCCAAAGCCGATTGCAAATGTTCCTCGTGTTGTCGATAGCGGGCAGGGTGGATTGCTCGACGTCGTTTTGCATCCGAAATTCTCTGAAAATAATCTGATTTATCTGGCCTACGCGGCGCGTGGACAAGGTGGCGTAAATACCCGCGTGACACGCCACCGGTTTGATCAGAAGGCACTTGCTCTGAAAGACCAAAAGCTGATTTTTGACGCGACGCCGAGAACATTTGGTGGGCGTCATTTTGGCGGGCGGATGGTTTTTGATCGACAGGGGTTCCTCTATATCACGACGGGTGATCGCGGCGATATGGATCGCGCTCAAAATGTCGCCGACCACTCCGGGTCAGTCATTCGCTTGCACGATGATGGGCGCGTTCCCAATGATAATCCGCTAATCAACCGGTCTGGAGCGAAGCCCGAAATTTACAGCTTTGGCCATCGCAACCCGCAGGGTATGGCGCTTCACCCTCAAACCGGGGCGGTATGGACGCATGAGCATGGGGCGCGAGGCGGTGACGAAGTCAATGTGGTTCGAAAAGGACGCAACTACGGCTGGCCGGTGATCACACACGGTATCGATTACGACGGGTCAAAAATTGGCATCGGAAAATCGGCGCCGGGTATGGAACAGCCACTTTATTATTGGGTCCCCTCCATTGCCCCATCGGGGACAACATTCTATAGCGGCGACAAGTTTCCGAAATGGAACAAGAGTCTGTTCGTCGGTGCACTTCGTGACGAAGCACTTGTGCGATTAGAACTCGACGGTGAACGCGTTACCGGCGAAGAACGTTTGCTCGTAGAGGCGCTCGGGCGTGTTCGCGACGTACGTGTTGGACCAGACGGTTTTCTGTATTTGGCGACAGATGACAGCGACGGCAGAATTGTCAGGCTGGAACCCGTTAACTAGCTGTTCCTATTTGAACATGTCTTCCGGCAGGAAGTCCTCGAGATCGACGCTGTCGAAGTTCTTCGGCATCGCCCGTGCAAATCTTTCTCGCTGATCAGGGCGGCTCGCCGCCGGCATCGTCGCATCCACCAGCCACTTTGTACCCATACGCTCGAATTGGTGCCCGCCATCAGGAACGGGTGAGACCTTATCGAGCGCAAAGGTGCGCGTGTTGGGAATGAGAACAACATCATCTGCTGCATTCACCCGTGTGGTCATCGACCACATGACCTGCCGTAAATCATTGGCATCAATATCTTCATCGACGGCGATCGCAATCTTGGGATGGAGGTAAGGACCAGAAAGAGCTGCCAATAAGGCGGTTTTCGCTTGCCCGGAGATTTTTGGCCGTAACTTGATGATAATCATCATTAATCCGGCAGCGGCATGACAACGAACATCAAGAATATCCATGCCACCTTCGACCTTGCTCAAATGGTCCCAGGTCGCCAGTTCAATCCCGATGCCGGTTGTCGCTTGCGTACAGGTGATTGGTGCGCCGCAGTGAAGCGCATAATAAATGGGATCCCGGCGATGCGTAATCGCTTTGACGTGAAACACCTCGCATTCATCTGCTTCAGCATAGGTGCCGGGCACTTCGCCAAAGGGTCCCTCATGACGAAGCTCACCGGGAATAAGTTCACCTTCGATGATGACTTCCGCGTCAGCAGGAACTTCCATGTCGATTGTCTCACATTTGACAAGCCGGATTGGATCGCCAAGGACGCCGCCAGCGACCGCTAACTCATCGACGCCGAACGTCGTGGTATAGGCTGAGCCAAACCAGACCGCGGGGTGTGCGCCAATCGCGACGGCAACGGGCATCGGTTCGTTTCTGGCAACATATTTGTCATGTATCCGACGCGCTTGCCGCGGCAGAATCAAGAAGCCAGTGGTGCGTTCGTCAAAAACCTGCTGGCGATGGATCGACATATTGCGAATGCCTGTGTCGGGGTCTTTCATAATCGCCATGCCTGCTGGGATGAAAGGTCCGCCGTCGTCTTCGGAAATGGTGACGACCGGAATGTCATAAAGCGACGCTTCATCTCCAATCTTGATGACTTCTTTACAAGGGGCGGTATCCGCTTCCTGCATCACAGGCTCAATAGGTTTGGCGACCTTGCGGAGCATTCCTTCGAGGAATTCGTCCTCGGTCAAGTTAACGCCCATTGCCCATTTCGTGCGGTCGGTAAAAATTTGGCTGCAGGCTTGCCAACCCGGATGACCTTCAATGTTGTCGAAAATCGTCGCTTTTCCGTGTTGATCGTATGTTTTCCATTCGATCGCAGACAAGTTGGTCGCGGGATCAACAGGTTTGCTTACCCGGACCATTTCACCGGTTTCCTCAAGTTTTTGGAGATAGCCTCGTAGTCCCTGATCTTGAAGGTTTTGGGCTCGTTTGGCCTGATTTTCTTTGTCTTTGTTCTTCTGCGCGTCGCGTTTGTCGATCTCGCCTTCCTTCTTTAAATCTCCCATAAAACCACGCAAGCCATCGTCACCCATCAGGGTCTCCTTACAAAAAAATTTCGAATGCTATTGTTTTAGAAGAGAAATCGAGGCGTTTCCACCTCGATTTCGGTTGTTATTGACCTTTGAAGTTCGCGCGATGTCCTTCCTTGAAGGCCTGCAGCCCAGCTGCACGGTCTTCTGAGAAGTTTAGCATATGGGCAAGATCGCCTTCACCGAGGAAGCCATTGAAACGGCTTTGATCCAGGCCGCGATTGATTGCTTGTTTGCTCATCATGACGCCCAACGGTCCATTCTTTGCAATTTCAGCGACAATTTCCTTTGCTTTCTTGACCGCCTTACCAGCCGGGACCACGTGATTTACGATGCGATACTCCTTCGCTTCGTCGGCCTTGAGACGGCGGCCTGTCCAAATCATTTCCTTTGCCAGCGCCGGGCCGATCAAACGCGGCAGGTTCTGAGTACCCCCACCACCCGGTATCAGGCTGTGACGAACTTCTGGAAGGCCGAACTGCGCATTTTCACCGGCGACGATGAAATCGCCCCACATAGCGGTCTCGAAGCCACCTCCCAAGCAATAGCCTTCAACCGCGGATATCACGGGTTTCGTATAAAAACACAAAATTCGATATAGCTGCCGGTTTGGGGCAATATTGAAACGTTCGCGATACATATCAAACCGGTCTTCGGGTTTGCTTCCCATTCGGCCCAGATCGGCACCGGCGCAGAAAGCCCGCTCGTTGCCACTGAGGATGACGGCAACGATCTTACGGTCTGTTTCGACATCAACGAGAACATTGCCAATCTCCTGTGCCATTTCGATATTCATCGCGTTCAGAAATTCCGGCCTGTTGAGCTGAATATTGCAGATGCCGTTCCGCTTATTCACCAGGATATATTTGTATTTTGATTTGCGTTTCGCTTTCCTGGCTGGTGCTTTTTTCTTTGCCGCTGGTTTCTTGGCCATTTGTCGATTTCTCCCCATTGGATCTAATTTGAAGCGCGATCTTCGGAGCAGGGGAGCAGTACGTCAACCACCAGCGGCAAAAGAGAGATTGGCGTATGGCGCTTGTTCCTGGGCTGGGCTATACAAAGCGCAACATTTTTGACCGGAGCGAAAGGCGTCATGGAAACTTATAAAATGTATATCGACGGCGAATTCGTCGATGCGGAAAACGGTGATCGGAATGACTCGATCAATCCTTTCAACGGTGAAGCCATCGCAAGCATTCCGCGCGGCGGCGCAGCAGATGTTAACAAGGCAGTTGCGGCGGCGCGTAAGGCCTTTGATCATGGTCCCTGGCCGCGTATGTCCGGTGAAGAGCGCAGTGAACTTATCGGCAAAGCCGCGGCAATCCTCAAAGACCGCATGAAAGATTATGCCCGGCTGGAGTCTCTCGATTCCGGCGGGACAATCAACAAGACTGGCGCCGATGCTTTCCTCGCATCAAGGCAGCTGGCGTTCTTTGGAGAACAGGCCAAACGCTTTAACGAAGATCATGAACCCATAGACGGCATGATGCGGGAAGGCCGTTCCTTTAACTATACGATCCGCGAACCGATGGGTGTCTGCGCGCAGATTATTCCTTGGAACTTCCCTTATATGATGGCGATCTGGAAGCTTGGACCGGCGTTGGCGACTGGCAACACTGTTGTCCTGAAACCCGCCTCTGATACGCCTGTTATGGCTTTAGAACTTGCCAAGGTATTTGACGAAGTAGGTTTTCCGCCGGGGGTGGTAAACATTATTAGCGGGCCGGGGGGTGTCATTGGCGAGACGTTAACGACACACCCTGACGTCGACAAGGTAGCCTTCACGGGGTCCACTGAAGTTGGCCGTGAAATAATGGCTAAGGCGGCAGCGACCTTGAAGAAGGTGACGCTCGAATGTGGCGGCAAAGGCGCCAATATCATTCTCGACGATGCCGATCTGGATATCGCGATAGACGGTTCAATCTGGGCATCTTTCTATCATCAGGGCCAGGTATGTGAGTCCGGTACACGCCTGATGTTGGATGCCAATGGCCATGATGATTTCGTCGAACAGATGGTTGAAAAACTCAACGCAATGACGATGGGCGACCCTCTCGATCCGGCTACGCAACTTGGACCAGTGGTGTCCCAGAACCAGATGAAGTCTGTTCTTGAATATATCGATATCGGGAAAAACGAAGGCGCGGTTCTTGCCTGCGGTGGTGGTCAGGCAAACGGTGGCGATCTTGATAAAGGCGCTTTCGTGCAACCGACTTTGTTTACCGGGGTTACCAACAATATGCGGATCGCGCAGGAAGAAATTTTTGGCCCGGTATTGGGCGTTCTTAAATATGACAACGTCGATGACGCGGTGGCTATGGCCAATGACTCGATCTTTGGCCTTTCAGCTGGCGTTTGGAGTCAGGATATCGATAAGGCAAAAGGCGTCGCCGCCCAGTTGCGTTCAGGAACGATCTGGATCAACGAATGGCATATGTTGTCTGAACGTTCGCCATTTGGCGGCTACAAGCAGTCAGGCGTTGGCCGTGAGTTTGGCGATGAAGGGTTACACGAATATACCGAGCTCAAAACTCTTTATGTCGACGACGCCAAAACACGGGACAACAAACCTTGGTACGATATGGTTGTTGCGCGCCCTAAGGCTGATGCTTAGCGGCTACTTCGTCCAGATAACTTAAGAAAGGTGAGCCATCGACTGGTGAATGCTCACTGATTTCGTTTGTTTCGATATCAGTAAAATAGCTATCGAGCACGGTTTCGCGCTCATGTTTTAAAGGTGCACCGCAGAAGCAGGTTTCCGTCCATCTAACGACACCATCGCCTCCCAATTTTGCACGTTTCATAGAGGCAACGATTTCTCTGCCATCCGGTCGAAGGGCCGCGATCGAGCCATCTTCCAGACGCTGCTTTAATTCAAAACCTTTATTCGTGATGAGTAGCGCGCTAACTGCATAAATCATGCCGGTGTCCTCGCACTCTTGTTCATACAATATGCAAATAATGCGGAAATTCCGATAAACAAGAATTTTGTACCCAGATTTCGGATTCTGCAATGATGATCACCCTTGCTCGCCATGTGAGCGGACGGCACACTTCTTTCAAACCAACACAACTAAATGAGTTCGAAAATGATCAATGCGGCAATCGTTGGAATCGGGAGATGGGGACAACATCTTGTTGAGTCGGTCCAAGGAAAGAGTGAACACATCAAATTTACGGCAGGTGTTACGCGGACCAGGTCCAAGGCTGAGAAGTTTTGCGGCGATCAGAATATCGAACTAAGAGACGACTATGCCGAACTGACAAACGACCCAGGCATCGATGCTGTCGTTTTGGCAACGCCGCACACGCAACATGAAAAACAAATCGTTGAAGCCGCCAACGCCGGGAAACATGTTTTTACAGAGAAACCATTTACGCTCGATAAGGCCAGCGCGGAACGCGCCGTAGCAGCATGCAAAAATGCCGGTGTTACTTTGGCCTTGGGTCACAATCGTCGCTTTATGAAGAATACCGAACGGTTGAAAGAAATGGTCGACGCTGGCGAGCTTGGCACCCTGATGCATATTGATGGAAATCAGTCAGCGGACCTTAATGTTGCCGCGGGCGCGTGGCGGGATTCCCGAGAGGAAAGCCCCGCAGGGGGAATGACCTCGCTCGGCGTTCATGCGCTCGATTGTATTATGCATCTGGCGGGTAAAATCAGTGCGATAGATGCTTACAGCACGCGCCGCGCGATCAGTTTCGATATCGATGATACGACCGCAGCTTTATTGCGGTTTGAGAATGGAATGACCGGCACGCTTGTAACACTGGCCTCAACACCGCGCATCTGGCACATCCGGATTGCCGGATCCGCAGGGTGGGCAGAAATGAGAGACAATAAAACACTTACCGTATGCAAAGGCGATGGTATGCCCAAAGACATCACGTTTGATGACACACCTTATCCCCACCTGGAGTCATTGTCGGGAGAATTGGACGAATTCGCCCAAGCCGTTGAAGGAAATGCGATCTACAGAATCTCGCCGAAAGAGATGGTCCACAATGCCGAAGTATTGGCAGGGTTGATAAACAGCGCGGAGACCGGAAATCGCGTAACGTTTAGCTGAATGGCGACCTCATCCCGCATTGTCGTGGTCGGTGGTGGTTACGCTGGGTTGACCGCTGCAGCGCGGATTGCGGAAGGAAAAACTGATGCAACGGTTACCCTGATTGATCGCAAATCAGAGTTTATCGAACGAATCCGGTTGCATGAAATTGCCGCCGGGTCCGAACCTCGCGACCTTGGCTACAAAGATTTTATGGAATGCCGCGGCGGAAATTTCCATCGCGGTGGCGTTTCGGGAATTGATCTAGCCAGGCAGCTCATTGAACTCGAAGGGCAGGACACGATTGCATGGGATACACTTGTTTACGCTCTAGGCAGCTTTACAGATGTTGATAGTGTTCCCGGAGTTCGGGAGCACGCGGTATCGCTTGATGATTTAGGTGAATGTCGCGAACTATTTGGCCGGCTTTTTGAAGCACCCAAAGGAACCAAACTGCTTATAGTTGGTGGCGGCCTAACAGCGATAGAGGCGGCTTGTGAATTCGCTGAACGATTCCCCCAATTGGAAATTACGCTTGCCGTTGGTAATAAATTTGAAGCCCATCGAAAACCAGGTGGCCTTTCGGCAGGGGCTATCGAGCATCTTCGAAACACATTCGACCGTTTATCAGTCAATGTGATTGTTGGCGACCGAGTGACGTCAGTTGAGAAAAACAGTGCAGTGATCGGGGATGATAATACGCTTCCTTTTGATCTTTGCATTTGGGCTGCTGGGTTTTCAGTACCTACGCTGGCAAAGGAGTCGGGGCTTGCCGTCAATGACTCCGGACAAATTAGGACCAACCGCTCACTTGCTTCCTTTAGCCATGCAAATGTCCTGGCCGTCGGCGATTCAGCAGAAGTAATCGCAGAGATTGGTGGGCGTTGTCGAATGAGTTGCGCCACCGGTCGGCCAATGGGGGAGATGGCGGCAAAAACGATTTTGGGACGGCTGCTTGCTGAGTCATCTACTCCGTTCGAATTCGGTTATTCTTTTCGCTGTATCAGTCTCGGCCGAGAGGATGGGTTGATTCAATTTGTCGACGAGAAAGATTGTCCAACTGATGATGTTTGGACAGGAAAAAGAGGCGCGCGCTGGAAGGAATATATATGCCAGCGCACCCTTCAAGGGATTGGATTTGACGTTGATATTGGTGACCCACCTGATACGCCACCTGCTCGTATCTAAACCGATTATATATCCTGCCAATAGCTCAACATGCGTTTCCGCATTTCGGGGTCCGGCATGCGACCACGTCCCGCTTCCAGATTGTCCAGCATGTATTTAACTTTGTCGGTGCCAGGAATGACGCATGTCACAGTTGGATGACCGAGGATATATTTGAGGAAAAACTGTCCCCAGCTTTTAGCGTCGAATTCCTTCGCCCAGTTCGGCAGTTTTCGACCACGAACTTGTCTAAACATGCTGCCTCGACCGTAGGGACGATTTACAATAACGGCAATGCCAAGATCTTTCGCTATTGGCAGCAAGTCGGTTTCGGTACTGATTTGATTTAGTGAGTAACCAAGCTGAACGAAATCGGGATTGTGTTTACGCATGGCCGCCGCGAGTTCCTGATTGTAACCGGCGAGGTAATGGGTAATCCCGACATAGCGAATGCGGCCTTCCTTTTTGAGACCACTCAGGGTGTCCAGTTGGGTGTCGGTGTCGCTGAGATTGTGCACCTGAAATAAATCGATTTTGTCTGTTTTCAGAAGTTTGAACGAATTTTCGATCTGTTCGCGCCCCTCCTCTAGGCCATCGGCCCAGACCTTGGTTGCGATAAACGCCCGTTCGCGGGCTTTCATCCGGGTTAGCAGTTTTCCGATTACCTCTTCCGCGTCTTGATAACTTGGAGCGGTATCGATGACAGTACCGCCACCATCAAACAGATTCTGAAGTACGCCTTGGCGTTCGCGCCACTCAGCTTGGTCGTTGCCGATGTCAAAGACACGGGAAGTCCCAATTCCGACAATTGGAAGCATCTCTCCGGATTTTGGGATTGCACGCTTTTTGATAGCGGTGGCGCTGGATACCCGTGTTGTAGGGAGAATTGAAGCCGCAGAAATACCTGCGCCATATTTCAGGATTGAACGTCTTGTCGGTGTCCAGCCTTTCGAAATATTAGTCATTGCGGTTTCTCCTCATCTTTGGCCTCAGATTGTCGTTCCTGAGATCGCCCAAGTAAGATAGCTAAAATAAACCATAGTCCGGCAATGGGGACTGTTGCCAATGCTATACCGGAAATATCGAGCCCGGTTCCCTGCATTATTTTGAATAGCCAGCCGTTCACGGCATCGCCGCCGCGAAAGACAACTGTGTCGATAACGCTTTTGGCTTTGTACTTCGCTTCACGATCAACGACGGTGAAAAATATTTCACGTGCCGGATTGGAAATTGCGAAATTCGCTGTTCGCTGAACGGCCTCAAATATGATGACAACGCCAAGGATTGGTGAGTATGCCATCGCCGCAAATCCAAATATAGCTACCAGAGGCAAAATGGCGGCAGCTGTGCCGACGCCAAATCGGGAAATAAGCCGACCGGTCCCAGCAAGCTGGATAATTATTGTCAGAATGCTGACGGAGAGTTCGATGCCTGCAAATATTTGGACACGAGAAGCGGAATCAGTCGATGCGGCCGCGACAATGTTTTGCTGCTGGAAGTAAAGAAATGTTCCGGCGAGAGAGAGCAAAAAGACCCATAGGGCTATTCCTGCGAGGTAGGGGGATTTGATAATTTCAACGACCCCTGCGAGGCTGCCGCCGCCGAGCGGTTGCTGCATGTTTTCAGAGCCGCCGATTTTATCGCGACTGTCTTTCGTCTCGGATGCAACGCGGCGCATACAAAATACCGCTAATTCGAGCATAATGGCGGCGATTATGAGGAGATTTACGGCGCCAATCGGTTTTACGAGAGTGAGCGTGATGGTTGGGCCAAGAAATGCGCCGATTGATCCGCCCGCCGCTATAAATGCAAATAGCCTTTTTCCCTGTTCTGAACGAAACAGGTCGGCCATCAGTTGCCAAAACACCGATACAACAAAAAGAACGAAGACACTGATCCAGACAAAAAATGCTCTGGCGACAATGACTTTTTCGACGTCGAGCGTCAGGAGGAGCCAAAATATCAGAATATTTAAAATGAAGAATCGATAGATGACCGGAATGAATTGTTCCCGGGTAAAGCGGGCGACTAACCATCCGTAAAGCGGGATTGCGCAAATAATGGCTATAAAAGTGGCGGTAAACAGCCAGTGAAGTTGTCGAATTCCGCCAATGATCCCCATCTCATCGCGTACAGGGCGTAGTATGTAATATGCGCAGAGGACCGTAAAAAAATAGGCGAATGACCAGAGAAGCGCGCGAACTTCGTTCGGTCGAACATCAACCAGTTTGCGGAGCCATTGCTCAGCCATTTTTGACTTCCCCCGGAGTCGTATAGGCAAAATCACCCATACTCTATAACACGCGTATTTATAGGCCATTCCGTCGTATTCGAGCTTTCACCCGAATGTGATAAGAAAGGGGTGGCGAACGAGACTGTAAGGTTTGAGAATAGAACTATGAAAGCTTTGTGGATTTGGATAGCGCCTCGTCGCGGCGTATTGGGCTTTGCGATAGCGGTCCTTGCCGGGTTCGGTGTTTTTTATGTCGCGTCGGCAAGCCCGGCATTGTGGAAATTCCAATGGCCGAAAACAGACTTTAGCCAGACTTCTGTTGATTTGTCGGAAATTATTTCCGGGGGGCCGGGCAAGGATGGCATTCCGGCGATCAATACGCCCCGTTTCAAGCCGGTTGACGAAATCGTCAAAGAAAAATTTTATGCCGCCAAAGAGCCCGTCATTGGTTTTGTGTTGAACGGCGATGCGCGGGCCTACCCGCTGCAAATTCTGATGTGGCATGAGATTGTCAATGACGTCGTTGGCGGTGTTCCGGTTGCGGTGACCTATTGTCCACTTTGCAATTCTGCGATTGTGTTCGACCGGACGGTTGCGGGGCGGGTTTTGGATTTCGGTACAACCGGAAATTTGCGCAAATCCGATATGGTTATGTATGACCGGCAGACAGAAAGGTGGTGGCAGCAGTTTCTCGGCAAAGGCATTGTTGGCCAAATGAATGGCGTTACACTGAAGGCATTGCCTGCGCGTGTTGAGTCTTTCGAACGGTTTGTCAAAAGAGCGCCAAAAGGAAAGGTTCTCGTTCCAGCCGGTGACATACAGCGTGCCTACGGAATGAATCCTTATCTTGGATATGACACTGCGCCGAGACCCTTTCTGTATAGGGGTGAAATGCCCAAAGGAATTAAACCTTTGGCTTATGTCCTTGTTGTTGGAAATGAAGGATGGGCCCTGGATTTACTGAGACAGAAAAAGCGTGTCGAAAAAGGTGATTTGGTTATTACCTGGGAGCCAGGTCAAAATTCCGCTCTTGATACAAGCGATATTGCGGAGGGGCGGGATATCGGAAATGTCATCGTCCAGCGCAAGGTGAACGGTAAACTGGTTGATGCGGCGCATGATTTGACGTTTGCCTTTGTATTTCACGCCTTTATTAAAGGCGGTAAACTCTACAAATAGCGTTGTAGAGCGATTGAATCCTGTGCTGGAATGCTTGTTCCAGACACCCTATCTTAGTGGTAGGGAAGGACATTATGGCGAGCGAGAATAAAAACGTTCCTACACAGGCGGGTTCCCAGGAAGTTTCTGATTTTCTGGAGAAACTTGCGCGAACACCTGCAGTTAGACCTTCTGGCGGTTGCGGGCGGTTAATGTTCGCGATGGATGCGACAGCCAGTCGTGAACCCACTTGGGACAGCGCCTGTCATATTCAAAGTGAAATGTTCAAGGCGACCGACGGGTTGGGCGGTCTTGAGGTTCAGCTTGTTTTTTTCCGCGGATTTGGAGAGTGCAAAAATAGTTCCTGGCTCTCATCATCGGATGACCTGGTCCGGCGGATGACTTCCGTCTACTGCCGTGGCGGTAGAACGCAAATTGGAAAAGTGTTTAATCACGCTATCAGCGAGACAAAGCAGCGCAAAGTAAACGCGCTCGTTTATGTTGGGGACGCAATGGAGGAGGAGATAGATGATCTCTGCCATTCGGCCGGTGAGCTTGGCGTCCTCGGTGTGCCGATCTTTGCCTTCCAGGAGGGAGATGACCTGGTAGCGACGCAAGCATTTAAACAGTTTGCGAATCTAACAGGCGGGGCGCATTGTCGTTTCGATGCAGCAGCAGCAGGTCAGTTGAAGGAGTTGCTTGCCGCCGTGGCTGTTTTTGCCGCCGGTGGGTTGCCGGCGCTAGAGGACTACGGCAAACGCGCTGGTTCAGCGGTCGCACAAATTACCTCTCAAGTGAAATAGCTTTAGCGGGTCGAACAGGGAATACGATGCCGTATCTCGTCCTCGGAATTGCCGTCTTAATTGGGTTGGTCCTTATCGTCAAAGGTGTTGCCGGACTCAACCCAATGCGTGCGTTCAAGGTTTTGCTCGGTGTAGCGGTGTTGGGGGCGATAGGCGCGTTCCTGTATTTGGTTGCCTCGCGGGGGTTAGGCACGTTGATGTTCGTGCTCGCCTTTTTGTTGCCGACGTTGCTCCGTTGGCGAGCAGCCAAACAGTTCTTTCGGAACCTCGGTGGTCCCAGTCCGGGACAGGCAACTGGTGTGAACACCAAATATCTGAGGATGTCACTTGATCACGATAGCGGTATTCTGGATGGCACGGTCTTGGAAGGAAATTTCAAGGGTCGGCGGCTAGGCGAACTTGCGCAGGCAGAACTCCTGGATTTGCTACAGGAATGCCGCGTCAATGATGAGGAATCTGCGCAAGTACTCGAAGCTTATTTGGACAGGGTACATGGTGCGTCATGGCGTGGCGGCGCATCAGGTGATCACGCTGGTAATAATAGTGATGCTAATTCGGCGGGTGGCACTCCCTGGGGCGGCGGAATGACTCGTGAAGAGGCCTTTGAAATTCTCAATATTTCCCCTGGCGCTACACCTGAGGAAATTAAAGAAGCCCACCACGCTTTAATGAAAAAAATTCACCCTGACCAAGGGGGGTCGAATTATCTCGCAAGCAAAATCAATCAAGCGAAGGAACTTCTTTTAGGCGATTAGTTTTGCGACCAGCACCTGGAGCTTTTCTTGCCATCGGGCAGTCCTTTGTGGCACAAACACGCGCCTATCTTTAATAGACTTAGTATTTTGTCCTAAAGGGTAGTTTGATGGCACAGCGTGTACGTAAGGCGGTTTTTCCTGTCGGTGGCATGGGTACAAGGTTTTTGCCCGCGACAAAGGCAATGCCAAAGGAAATGCTGCCTGTGGTTGATAAGCCATTGATTCAGTATGCCGTTGAGGAAGCCCAGGCCGCAGGTATTGAAGAATTTATTTTTGTAACCGGGCGGGGCAAAACGGCAATCGAAGATCACTTTGATCACAGTATCGAACTCGAAAATATTTTGGAGGAGCGGGGCAAAACCGAAGAAGCCCGTTTGGTCGGTGGCCCAATGCTGCAACCCGGTCAGGTCGCGTATACACGGCAGCAGGAGCCGTTAGGACTTGGACACGCTGTTTGGTGTGCTCGCGAACTTGTTGGCAATGAACCGTTTGCGATATTGCTCGCAGACGATCTCGTGATGGCGAAAACACCTTGTTTGAAACAAATGGTCGATTCCTTTGAAAAGACACGCGGCAATATTGTAGCCGTCATGGATGTGCCAAAAGAACATACAAACCGCTATGGCATTGTTGATACGGGTGTCGAGAACGGTTCTCTTGTTGAGGTAAACGGTCTCGTTGAAAAGCCAGCTCCTGAAGAGGCGCCTTCCACTTTGTCGGTCATCGGGCGTTACGTTCTGTTGCCCGAGGTTTTTGAGTTTTTGGGCCAGAAAGAAACAGGGGCGGGCGGCGAAATTCAGCTTACGGATTCGATGGCCAAGATGATCGGATCTTCACCATTTCATGGTCTTAGATTTGAGGGACGCCGATTTGATTGCGGCGATAAGGCGGGATTCTTTGAGGCCAATATGGCATTTGCTTTATCGCGTGACGATTTACGTGACGAAGTATCATCTCTGATCCAACAATATGTATGATAAAATAGCTGCGATGCGATTGGTTAGCGGCGATATCCAGGAAAAATTAGTATGAAAATTGCGATGATCGGCACCGGCTATGTCGGGCTCGTCTCTGGCGCCTGTTTTTCTGAGTTTGGCGTTGAAGTGGTGTGCGTGGATAAGGACGAGAACAAAATTGATCAGCTCAAAGCTGGCGATTGTCCGATATATGAACCTGGCCTGGAGAATCTGGTTGCCAATAACGTAAGCGCCGATCGCTTGTCCTTTACGACAGATTTGGAAACAGCTGTTAAGGGAGCAGATGCCGTTTTTATTGCTGTTGGCACCCCCAGCCGCCGTGGCGATGGGCATGCAGATCTCTCATACGTTTATGGGGCTGCAAAAGAAGTCGCTGAGGTTATGGATGGGTATACCGTGATCGTTACCAAATCGACGGTTCCCGTCGGTACCGGTCGGGAGGTCAAACGCATTGTCAGCGAAACAAGAGCCGATGCAGAGTTTGATGTAGCTTCTAACCCCGAGTTTTTGCGCGAGGGCGCAGCAATAAGTGATTTCATGAGGCCTGATCGCGTTGTGATCGGAACGGAAACGGAAAGGGCGGCAGAGGTTTTAAGCGAGCTCTATCGGCCGTTATATTTGCTCGAAACACCCATTGTTCAAACAACTCTGGAGACCGCCGAATTGATCAAATACGCGGCCAATACGTTCCTTGCGACAAAGATTACCTTTATCAATGAATTTTCTGATCTTTGTGAAAAGGTCGGTGCAAACGTTCAAGATGTCGCCCGTGGTATCGGGCTTGATGGCCGCATCGGTAACAAATTTCTCCACGCTGGGCCGGGTTATGGGGGGTCCTGTTTTCCGAAGGACACCTTGGCGCTCGTAACGACCGCTCAGGATGCCGGGGCTCCTATCCGAATTGTCGAAACCGTCGTCGACATAAATGAAAAAAGAAAAGTTCAGATGGCGGCTAAGGTCATTGCCGCTTGTGGCGGATCCGTTGCAGACAAGACTATCGCTGTTCTTGGCCTTACCTTTAAGCCAAATACCGATGATATGCGGGATAGCCCGAGCTTGGTCATTGTCCCCGAGCTCCAGAAAGCGGGTGCAACAATTCAGGCCTATGATCCTCAGGGAATGAAAGAGGCCGCCAATATATTCGAGGATGTAATCTTTTGCGAAGGACCGTATGAGACCATGCAAGGTGCAGACGTCCTGGTCATCGTAACTGAATGGAACGTCTTTCGAGCGCTGGACTTTGAACGAGTGATGACACATCTCAAAACACCAACACTTGTGGATTTGCGTAACATCTACAATCTCGATGAAATGAAACGCGTCGGGATTTCCTATCATAGTCTTGGACGAGAAGCCCTCTCGGATGAGTCATCTTGATGAGCAGCTATACGCTCGACCCGACAATTTTACGCGAATATGACATTCGAGGCGTCATCGACGAGACCCTTACCGTTGAGGGAGCGCAAGCTATTGGGCGAGCGTTTGGCACGATGGTGGTTGAAAAGGGAGGTAAGACTGTCTGCGTTGGATATGATGGGCGATTGAGTTCACCCGATCTTGAGGCAGCGGTGGTTGACGGTTTGATGGCTTGTGGATTGACCGCCGTTCGCATCGGGCTCGGCCCCACGCCAATGCTTTATTTTGCGGTCAATATTGTTCCGGCCGATGCAGGCATCATGATTTCGGGCTCACATAACCCGCCCGAGTATAACGGTTTCAAGATGATGTTGGGAAAAGCCCCGTTCTATGGCGGTGATATTCAGCGTCTGGGCGAAATCGCGGCAAACGGTGCCTATGCTGAGGGCGAGGGGCAGAGTATTGACCAGCCGGTTCATGATAAATACGTCAAACGTCTCGCAGAAGATTATAGCGGTGGCCGTCCATTGAAAGTCGCTTGGGATGCGGGAAATGGCTCCGCGGGTGATGCTATGCGCGATGTTTGTGCGCTTTTGCCGGGCGAGCATATTTTGATCAACGAGAATATCGACGGAACCTTTCCTGCCCATCACCCAGATCCAACCGTTCCTGAGTGCCTGGAGCAGCTACAGGATGTTGTTCGCACCCAAGGATGTGATTTTGGGATGGCTTTTGACGGTGATGGTGATCGTATTGGAGCAGTCGATGGTCAGGGACGCATTCTCTGGGGTGACCAGCTTATGGTTTTGTTGGCTTCCGACGTTCTTGACGCACTTCCGGGCGCCACGATCATCGCCGATGTGAAAGCCAGTCAGACCTTGTTTGATGAAGTCGACCGGATGGGTGGAAACCCCTTGATGTGGCGTACGGGCCATTCGTTAATCAAGGCTAAGATGGCGGAAACACAAGCGCCTCTGGCCGGTGAAATGAGCGGTCACATCTTTTTTGCAGATAAGTATTACGGATACGATGACGGTCTTTATGCGGCGGTTCGTTTACTCAATCATGTTTCTCATCAGGCAAATTCTCTTGCAGAAATTCGCGATAGTCTGCCGCAACCCGTAAACACACCAGAGCTCCGTTTTCCCTGTGATGACACTCGGAAGTTTGAAGTGGTTGACGAGGTATTAGAACGTATGCGTTCGAATGGTGCCAATCTTAGCGATGTCGACGGGCTTCGCGTTAAAACTGACGATGGGTGGTGGCTCTTGCGGGCATCAAATACCCAGGACGTCCTCGTCGCACGATGCGAGGCCAACGATGATGAGGGCCTCGAACGGCTTCGTAATGCGTTGGTAACGGAATTAGTGGAATGCGGTGTCGAACCGCCTCAATTTTAAACCTAACGGTCGCCCTCAGAAATCGCACTCTCTTCTTTAATCACCAAACAGGTGATATTGCGGCGTTTCAGAACCTGGCAGGCCTGTCGCGCTTTTCTCTCTGGTAATCCAACGAGCCTGGCGCGATAAACGCGTTTACCTCGAGTAGCGCTTGATTTAACTGAAATACGGCTGCGCCTTAACGAAGGTGCAATTCTGGATGCTCGAGACGCGGCTAGATGTGCGGGGGTAAATCGATCGAACGCACCAACCTGTACACTCCAATGAGGTCGGTCTTCTGGGCGGATGGCTTTCTTCTTTTTGGCTGGACGTTGTGCAGGACGGAGCCCTGGAAGTGAAACGGATCGAGAGCCATTGGCGATAGCCGCTATCCTGTTGCGTCTGTCGGTGCGGTCCATTTCATCCAGCATTCGAAAGACACGTTTGAACAGCGTAATGGTGTGTCGGTCACGCTTGTTCGCGGATTTGCCCCCGAACACGACGCCGACGAGACGCCTTCCTTTGTATTTTGTCGAAACTGCGATGTTGAATCCGGAATCCCGAATGTAACCCGTCTTGATGCCATCGGTCCCGGGCAGTCGTCTAAGAAGTTTGTTGTGATTTCCGTGCCGCCGGCCACGAAAATAAAACTCTTTGTTCGAAAAAAACTTGAAATATTTCGGGAAGTCGCGACGCAGCGCAATTGATAGTTTCGCCATATCGCGCGCCGTGGATTTTTGTCCCCGATCTGGCAATCCAGAGGCGTTTTTGAAAGTCGTTCGTGACATTCCGAGTTGGCGAGCCCGGACAGTCATCATGCGGGCGAATTTTTCTTCTGTCCCGCCAAGGCCTTCAGCAACAACTGTTGCAACGTCATTCGCCGATTTGGTTACGAGGGCCTGAATACCTTGTCGTACTGTTATCGTTGTTCCCCGTTTGACGCCCACTTTGGACTTCGGACGTAATGCAGCGCGTCGAGATACTTTCAATGATGTACCGAATTGCAGCTTTCCCGCTTTTAGGCGTTCAAAAACCATATAAAGCGTCATCATTTTGGTGAGAGAAGCCGGGTAGGTCTGCCAGTCGGGATTCGCGGCATGGAGAACAGTGCCGGTTTTTTCATCAACAATGATTGAGGCGTATCTTGCCGCTGTCGCAGGAGAAAGCTGCAGCAAAACAGCAATCAAAAGGCCTACAATCAGTCGGAGTCGCACGCGGCCCCCCATATCCGATGGTTTGATATACGCGCCATATTGAGACTTACTTGCCTGCGAATTCAGAAGCCATTGAAATTAAACAGATTCTAGTCGAACGCCGATTAAGAGTCCATTTTGGTCTTATATTTTTAAGGTTCGATTAACCCTGGTTAACCGATTGTAATTTAGACCAGTTTGATATTTTACCTAATTTTGTGACGGTAATAGGGCGAATCAATGGATACAACGCTGACAGAATTATGCTTCCTGGATCAGTTTGTTCTTTCAAGATGGGTACCCTATCTAATAACATGAGGACTTCATGGGTTTTTGAGTATTTGAATACGGAATTAGAACAGTTTCGATTAACGATGAGCGACAAAGAATTAGATCGGCCACCCGGCGGTGACGACGACACAAATGTTGGCGTTGTCGTCCGTACGAAGCCAAAAACCCGCAAGCCGTCAATGTACAAAGTCATCATGTTGAATGACGACTATACGCCGATGGAGTTTGTCGTTTTGGTACTTGAGCGCTTCTTCAGCAAGAGCCATGAAGAAGCGATTAACATCATGCTGCATGTCCATCAAAAAGGCGTCGGTGTATGTGGGGTCTTTACCTATGAGGTCGCAGAGACCAAAGTAACGCAAGTGATGGATCTGGCGCAGCAGCACCAGCATCCTTTGCAATGTACGCTTGAAAAGGAATAACGCATGTTATCGCGGAATCTCGAACGTAGTCTTCACCAGGCGTTATCCTGCGCGCGTGAGCGTCACCATGAATATGCCACCCTCGAACATCTGCTTTTTGCGTTGGTCGAGGATCAGGACGCAGTAGCCGTTTTGCGCGCTTGCGGCGTCGATCTTGATAAATTGAAAGAAGACCTGGTTGACTATTTAGATAACGAACTCGGCAATCTGGTCGTCAATCGCGATGAGGACCCCAAACCAACCGCCAGTTTCCAGCGCGTTGTTCAAAGGGCTGCAATTCATGTTCAAACTGCAGGACGCCAGGAGGTTACTGGTGCCAATGTGTTGGTCGCAATGTTCTCCGAACGTGAGTCCCATGCTGTCTACTATCTCCAGGAGCAGGAGATGTCCCGGTTCGACGCGGTGAATTACATTTCGCATGGTATCGCTAAAGTGCCAGGTCGATCCGAGCCTAAACCTGTTGAAGGAACAGATGGCGAAGAGGATGACGAAAGCGCTGTCAAAGAAGGGCATGAAGCGCTCGATGCCTATTGCGTTGATCTGAACAAAAAGGCGGATGATGGAAAAATCGATCCGTTAATTGGACGTTCAGCAGAGATCGAACGCACAATCCAGGTTTTGTGCCGCCGGACAAAGAACAATCCGCTCTATGTCGGAGACGCCGGGGTCGGAAAAACAGCTCTTGCAGAAGGTCTTGCCCGCCGCATCGTAAACGGGGAAGTGCCGGAAGTTCTGGCCGATGCAACGATTTATTCGCTCGATATGGGAGCATTGCTTGCCGGAACACGGTATCGCGGAGATTTTGAGGAACGCCTCAAGGCGGTGGTGACCGAGCTTGACCAGTGCGAAGGGGCAATTCTTTTCATTGATGAAATTCACACGGTAATTGGCGCAGGCGCGACGAGCGGCGGCTCGATGGATGCCTCCAATCTGCTGAAGCCCGCACTGCAAAGCGGGTCACTGCGTTGCATCGGGTCGACAACCTATAAAGAATACCGCTCGTATTTTGAAAAAGACCGGGCACTCGTACGCCGGTTCCAGAAAATCGATGTCATTGAGCCTTCTATCGATGACGCGGTCAAAATCCTTCGCGGCCTCAAGCCTTATTACGAAAAACATCATCGGGTTCGCTATACAGCGGAAGCGATTAGAACAGCTGTTGAATTGGCGGCACGCTATATCAATGATCGCAAATTGCCTGATAAGGCGATTGACGTCATTGACGAGGTTGGTGCTGCGCAGATGTTGTTGCCTGAAGGCAAGCGCCGAAAGATGATTACAGTCAAGGATGTCGAAGACGTTGTTGCCAAAATAGCGCGTATCCCGCCAAAGAGTGTTTCGCGGGATGATCAGGAGACACTTAAGACACTCGAAGATGATTTGAAGCGGGTCGTTTTTGGTCAGGATGACGCGATAAAAGCGCTGGCCGCGGCAATCAAGCTGTCTCGTGCGGGATTGCGTGAGCCAGAGAAACCCATTGGTTCCTATTTATTCTCCGGTCCGACGGGTGTCGGCAAGACCGAGGTTGCGCGCCAGCTCGCCTTAACGATGGGGATTGAACTGATCCGCTTCGATATGTCGGAGTATATGGAGCGCCACACCGTATCGCGGCTTATCGGAGCGCCTCCGGGGTATGTTGGTTTTGATCAGGGCGGTCTTCTAACAGATGCGATCGATCAGCATCCGCATGCAGTACTGCTGCTTGACGAAATCGAAAAGGCGCATCCTGACCTATTCAATATTTTATTGCAGGTCATGGATCACGGTCGCCTTACCGATCACAATGGCAAAAGCGTCGATTTCCGCAACGTGATCTTGATAATGACGACCAATGCCGGTGCTGCTGATATGGCGAAGGAAGCAATTGGTATTGGCCGCATTAAGCGCGAAGGCGATGACCAAGAAGCAATCAAACGCATGTTTACGCCTGAGTTCCGAAACAGGCTCGATGCGACCATTGGTTTCGCTGGTCTGTCGCCGGAAATTGTTTCGCTGGTCGTTGATAAGTTTGTCATGCAGCTCGAGGTACAACTTGAAGATCGAAACGTTACGATCGAGCTTGATGATGCCTCACGAAAATGGCTTGTCGAGAAGGGCTATGATGAGCATTTCGGAGCGCGTCCCCTCGGTCGTGTTATCCAGGATAGCATCAAGAAACCACTCGCTGATGAGCTGCTGTTTGGCAAATTGGCGCGCGGTGGCGTTGTCCACGTATCTGTGAAGGATAAAGAGCTCGCATTTGATATTCGGCCCGAGGATCCAAAAAAGAAGCCGACGAAGGCAAAGGGTAAAAGAAAGGGCAAAGGCCAGGGTAAAGATAGCGGCAAGGACAAGGGGGGCGATAAAAAGACGCCCGAGTTGGTGAAATAAATCCCTATAACCGGCTGAGAGTTTCTAAAGCTCCAGGTCTTTGCGGTACGGCGATCTTTCGTCTTCGAGTATATCCATTTCCCATTCGGTTTCTTTTGCTTCACGAACCAGAAAATTTGCGACGGCATCCCTGAAAGCTGGATCCCGAATCCAGTGGGCGCTGTATGTTTCCGACGGCAAATAACCACGGCTGATCTTGTGTGGGCCCTGTGCGCCGGCCTCCACACGGGCCAGCCCATGCTCTATGGCATATTCTATCGCGCGATAAAAACAGGCTTCGAAATAGAGCATTCGATACTGGGATGATCCGCCCCAGTTACGGCCAAAGAGCGTGTCTGAACCGCAGAGGTTTAGGGCAGCTCCGACATAATTCCCATCATCGCTGGCCATGACCATGACAACCTTTTCGGCCAGGCGCTCCTGCATCAGCATAAAGAAATCACGATTGAGGTATGCATGCGCCCATTTCTTCTCAACGGTGGTGAGATAAAATTGATAGAACGCATCCATATGTTCCGGTTTCAGATCGTCGCCGCTCAAAACATTTATTTCTGCATCTTTATTGGCGATCTGGCGTTCTTTACGGATGGTTTTGCGTTTGCGGGAATTCAGGGTGCCCAGGAAATCGTCGAATGTTTCATAGCCGCGGTTATGCCAATGAAACTGCTTTCCCAATCGCTTGAGAAATTGCTGATCTTCCAGGAAGTCACGCTCTGCTTCTTCACAAAACGTAATGTGCAGCGATGAAACTTCATGCTGGTTTGCCAGTTCACGCAGGCCAGCGACCAGAATACGCCGGGTTTCGTTGGCATCCGGTCCTGGTCGGACCAGCAGCCGTGGGCCGGTGACAGGCGAAAACGGTACGGAGACTTGTAGCTTCGGATAGTATTTTCCACCAGCCCGTTCGAAGGCGTCTGCCCATCCCCAATCGAATACATACTCGCCGTAGGAATGATTCTTGAGGTATGCGGGCACAGCGCCAACAAGCTGCCCGGAAGCGTCTTCCAAAAGCAGATGCTGCGGCAGCCAGCCTGATTCAGCGCTGGCGGAACCGCTTTGCTCTAGAATGTCCAGAAAGGCATGGCTGACGAATGGATTATCCGGGCCAGCACAGGCATCCCATTGTTCGGCATCCACCTCCGCGATGCAGTTGGTAACCTTTACGGCTATAGCGTCTCCATCAGGCATGATATGAGATTAGGGGAGGCCAGATAGCCTAACAAGTGCTCACCAATCGATCTTGTACGAATTATGCGAATTACTCGATTTCGAACAACCCATCGACTTCGACCGCCGCGCCCTGTGGCAATGAAGCTGTCGCTACAGCAAACCGCGCATGCCGTCCGGCGTCCCCGAAGATTTCAACCATCAAGTCGGATGCGCCGTTCATTATGGTTGGCGGTCCAGTAAAATCGGGAGTTGCATTAACAAATCCACCGAGTTTAACAACGCGTTTGACGCGGTCGAGATCGCCACCGCAGGCAACTTTGAGCTGGCCCAGCAGGTTTAATCCGCAGGCGCGTGCGCCTTTTTGACCTGTTTCAATGTCAACATCATCTCCCAATTTTCCCGCAATCAGTCCTTCATCTGTCATCGAAACCTGTCCGGATACGAATACGAGATTCCCAGTCTGGACGAAGGGGATGTAATTTGCAGAAGGCGTCCGAGGTTCGGGAATGGTTAAGCCGAGCTCATCGAGACGTGTGTCTATTTTTCCAGCCATATTTTTACCTGTTGGTTTAAGAAACAATGATGGCAGGTTAGCTGGAGCCTAAAGGGTTCGCCAGTGAGAAAAAATTCGGGGGGTGGAGTACACCCCCCGCAGTTCAGGGAGACGCAACGTCAAATATGCCGTTGCTCGACAACAGCGTCTGATGAGGAAGAATCAGACGCTGTACTCCGCGCCGTATCCGATGCGGGACGACGCGAAGTTTCTGCACCACCCGTTTTATTTTCTTCTGTATGGGTGATGACTGTTCGGTTTTTCCCCGGTGCTTCTTTGACAAGCGTGCGATCGCCGGAGAACCCGCGAGTGGCATGGGCAATAGCCAGTGCCTGAGACATCGCCGCGGGTGATGTGCCATTAAAAAATTCTGGAACTTGAGTTCTCGCCTTCATTTTTCTCATTGCTCCTGTGGTTGCCGAGGACTTCCCGCCTTGAATGACCATCAAAGTCGGCGGGGAATGCGCTGAATTCGATAATTCGTCTGCTTCACGATCAGCGGGTTCTTTTGAAAATGTGGAATTGAGAGAAGACGAGTGATCGTACTCGTCTCTGTATAAGCAAAGCGATTTTAATCCCATTCGCCATCCGGTCATGAAGATTACATGACAGTCTGCGACCGAAGTATCGCGCGGCAAAGCGATAGAGTGACCGATACCGCCTGAAATCATGGGTTGGACAGCCGCCATCATGCGTATGACGCTATCGACGCGATCAAATTCAGGTGCGGGCGTTGAGCCGGTGACAAAAACAACGGCATGGGCATTGTGCCGATAGGGAAGCTTTGCTTCCATCACATCGCCAAAGCAATGGCTATTTGCGTTTCTTATCGCACTGTCGCTGAACCCCATGGACGCCAAAAGATCGAATGCAGGATTTTCGAGCTCATTGGCTCCAACGCCTAAAAGCTCGATGCATTGGTCCACGCCAAGAATCCAAGGGTTGAAGACTTGCGAAAGATCGATGGCATCGATCAGCGCATCTTCTACTTTGTCAATGAGGTCGTCTGTAAAACCACGATGTTTGAGCGTTTCATGATTAATCGATGGTGCGTTCTTAAGTGTTCGATGGCCAAGAACGCTGTTGGCAAACGCTTCGGTCTGAACCTGCGAATACCCCAAAGCTTTCAGTCCTTGCCAAACACAGGGTGCTAAAGAGTTACGGTATTTGCCACTGGCATCGAGATCATGGCGGCAAAGGGAAGGGATCGGCAATAGACCGTGTGCGTTGTTCGCCAATATGGTGCTTGTATTAATTTCTGCCGTTACCAACGTCACCTGGGCATTTCTAAAGCCAGCGTCCATCCCAAGACTTTCTGCCCTTTTCCACGCATCAACGGTCATTTCATGAAGGTTTGGCAACCCTCTGCGCGGATCAATCGAACGCGGATTCCAGCCCAAAAATTCATAACCACCATAATCTCCATCATTAGCGCGCCGGTGGTTGCGGATGACCCGCATCATAGATTCACGATTTTCGGTAAATGACGGAAATGTCCCGAGTTCAGAAGCCATAGCCGCCGAATTGGCGTATGCGGTTGCTGTTACGAACGAGCAAATTGCGGCTGCAACTGCCCTCGCATCAT
The DNA here is from genome assembly GCA_002720855.1 of Rhodospirillaceae bacterium. Taxonomy (GTDB): domain Bacteria; phylum Pseudomonadota; class Alphaproteobacteria; order MPNO01; family UBA2964; genus UBA2964. Next base: position 124,780 of record PBIN01000005.1, read on the forward strand.
CGCTATCATATGGCAATCCGTATGACATGATGATTTCGGCAATTCCCGTGATGGAAAGTCCCAGCGGCCTATAGTTCCAGACACGCTTCGCAGTGCGCGTCGTGTTCTGTGTGTTGCATATAAGGCTGATATCCATCGCAGTAGAAATCAGGGTTACCGCGTGACTGAGACCCTCCACGTCGAATTCGAATTCCGTGCCCCTAAATTTTGCGCAGTCGATGGCTGAACGGTGGCAAGCAGTGTCGTCCAGGAAAACAAAATCGCCGCCGCCGGCTGTCGCATTTATATCTCCATCGGCGGGGCAGGTATGCCAGCCTTCAATTGTTGTCGAATACTGAATGCCGGTCTTGCGACCCGTCCACGCGCCGTAAGCTATCGAATCGAATATTTGATAATTTGCGTCGTCACCCTCGATCGCCGAATCAATCGGACCGTCCTCCAATCGTACCATTAGAGATTTATTCGATAACGGCGATACATCTGCATGGGAATCGGGGGTGGGTCCCAGAATATCGGCTGCACGCAATTCGGAAATTTGAGCGATAAGCTGCAGAGTACGTTCGATAATGTTCTCAGGAATACCAGCGCCCTTTGCGGATTTGATCGCCAGCGTAAGTGCAGCGCTGTTTGAGCCATCCTGTTTGGCGAAATTTTTTTCCTTGCTATATGAATCGATGATCGATTGTAGATGACGCGTTGCGATCTCGTATCCCATTGATTCCAATGCGTCTCGGGCATCCGAAGTGCCATCTTTCCACAAATCGTTGAGCGTCTCGGGATGTGTCCCGTCCAGTGTGACCCGAATGCCGGCTCTGGCATCTTTGAATGCAGATGTGTGTTCGCCATTCTGTTTGGGATAGGTGCCTATCGCGCACCCAAGCTTTGCAAGTGTCTCTTGTACTTCCGCTGTATTTTCAGGAGAAACAATCTGGGCCCCAGACGGCGCTACATCGTGTGTTTCGCTGCGACGGACCAGTCCAGTTCTATAATCAGTTACGAAACTATCGACCGGGGCCGTTGTAATTCCATATGCCCAAAAAGCCCCGTTTTTCTGCCATTGCGCGAGCTCTGGTGTGAATTTTCTGTGGCAGAGGAGCCATCGAATTTCGTCGTAAAAGGCGGAGGCATCCTCCTCAGAATCAAAATACCCTGCCTTCCATCCCAAATAAGTCCAGCCTCCTGAGATGCGGTCAATGGCAGCTCGCACGCTGATTTCACCGGAAAATTCTATTCCATTGGTGTCTGAGAGAGGGGTCGATTTATCGCCGGAGCGCCGCCACAGCCAGCGAGGAACGCTCTCCTCGCGAACGTACTCCAAATGGCGCGGTGATACTTCCGTTATAAGACAATTTTGGCAGAAGAATGCACAGGCTTCCGTTGACCATTCGGATGGAACTTCAACAAGGAATTTGTCGCTTTCTGCCTTCGACGAATATTGAGATTCAGTTTGTGGATCGAAAAACGCAAACGTCACGCCTTCATATGGCGTGCAACCAACCGTTGTATTTCGTCGGGCAATTCTCACTAGCGCCCCCGACCTCTATGCGGAACCGTCTTTTTATTTTTGATCCCGTCTGCGTCACTAATACCAAACAATCCGTTTGCAAGTGGATAGTTGGTCCCCCCGGTTGAATTTGAATCCGTTATTACTCTGAAATTCTTTAGCCAACTACACTACCGAGTAAAAATACGGACCCTAAATCTGGGGGGCGTACAGTATTTATTCCCAATATGTAGAAAAAGCAACAATATTCTGCGTTTTGACATATTTTTGGCACAATATTGAGTATTTTACTGAAATATTTGTTTGATTGCCCTAAATGTTGATGTGACAGGACTGCGTGTAAAGCATTTAGGAAAAAGTACTTTGCCTGATGAACTTTACATGGTTAACAATGTGCTCACTTAGTTCGTAGATAGTTGCACGGAACCTAGGAAATTATGGTAGCCAGATAAATGACAATTGGGACGCGCCTATTCACATTGTTCAAAGGGCGGCATGTGGGCACCGATTCATTTGGAAACAGATATTTCGTTGAACGCAGCCCCGTTGAGGGCCGCCGCGCGAGACGGTGGGTCTTGTATAATGGTGCAGCAGAAGCCTCTCAGGTGCCGGCTGCTTGGCACGGCTGGTTACATGGTCGTACTGACGAATTGCCATCGGCTGAAACCGAAAAGAAATATGACTGGCAGAAAGAGCATCTCGCTAATCAAACCGGATCGGAAAACGCGTACCGACCGCCGGGTCACGTTTTAAGCGGCGGGAAACGGGAAAAGGCAACCGGCGATTATGAACCTTGGCAACCGTCCTAAAAACAACGAGTGGAGTATAGTGGATGGGAAAAAATTTAGCTGAAACGTTATTGGGCGCGGTCGTTTTGCTCGGTGCGGTGATCTTCTTGGCATTTGCTTACTCCAAGGGCGGGCTGAAATCGGTCGACGGTTATTCGGTCGTTGGAAAATTCGACAGAATTGATGGTTTGGCTGAGGGAAGCGATGTCAGGATGAGCGGTATCAAGATCGGGACGGTTGTTTCGCAGGAACTCGATACAAGAACCTATCTCGCTGTACTTACGATGAACGTAAAGAATGATGTCAAATTGCCACGCGATAGTTCGATCAGAATTGCTTCCAATGGTCTGCTCGGAGACAAGTATCTCTCGATCACGCCGGGGGCCGAAGATGAAATGATAAAACCGGGTGGTGAAATTTCCCACACCCAAGGTTCAGTTGATCTTTTGTCACTAGTTGGACGCATGATATTTAGCCAAACCGGTGACAAAGAAAAGGCGGCAGACAAAAAAGATGGACCGAACTGACGGGGTTGTACCCAAACAACAACGTTGGTTCGCCGATCGTTACGCCGAAAATGCCAGGTTTGTTTCCGATCTTGCAGAGCCACTCATCGATATTCTCAACCCTAAGGCGGGGGAACTGATCCTTGATCTTGGTTGTGGCGACGGTGCGCTTACGAAATTGGCTTCGAATACCGGTGCAATAACAATCGGTGCAGACGCGAGTCTCGATCAGGTCGCCGCAACCCGGAATCTGGGAATTCCTGGCGCCGTGGTGGATGGCCATAATTTGGCCTTCAAAGAAGTATTTGATGCCATTTTAACGAATGCAGCATTACACTGGATGACAAGGCCCGATGAAGTCATCCAAGGTATGTGGAACGCTTTAAAGCCTGGCGGCAGGCTCGTTGGCGAAATGGGTGGAATGGGAAACATTGCCAAAATTACCCATGCCCTGACAGAAGCATTGGCGCGTCGCCGCCTCGACGATCAGATTCAATTTCCGTGGTATTTCCCTGACGAGAATGATTATCGCAAACGTTTGGAAAATCAGGGTTTCGATGTGAATTACATTGAGCTCATACCGAGGCCTACGCCTTTGCCGGGAGAGTTTACGGCGTGGCTTGATACGTTTGGTGAGCATTTTGTTTTCCTGGTACCCGATTCTGAAAGGGATGACTTCAAAGAAGAAGTTGCCGAGGCACTGAGACAAGATTTATATGAACCGCATGACAAGTGGGTGGCGGATTATGTTCGTCTAAGATTTTCTGCGACGCGGCCCGCGAAGCCATAAAAATGCTCACAATCAAGTCAAAACAGGGTTTTCTTTGGACTGTATTCGCCTTGGTTTGCCTGTCGAACGGAGGCGTTTTCGCCTCAGATGGCGCCGTCTTGCAAGGGCTCGACAAGGTTACCGCGCGAATTCAAACCTTTAACGCGCCGATCGATAAACCGGTTCGATTTGGTAGTTTGCGGGTCCGGGTTCGCACGTGTGTCAAACGTCCTCCTGAAGAACCACCGGAAAGTGCCGCATTTTTGGAGATTTCGGATGAACGGCCAGGGGAGGAAGAAAAACGGGTGTTTTCGGGCTGGATGTTTGCTTCGAGCCCTGCATTGTCTGCGATGGAGCACGCTGTCTACGATGTCTGGGTTGTCGATTGTATGAAAGACTCTAGTGCAGAAACTTCCAATTCACCCTGAAAAGTAGCGTTCTTATCCAGCGCCGTTGAGAGGAGCTGTCGATACCCGCCGCGATGTATTTCCACAGCACCAAATTGGTTCAGGTGGCTCGTAACAAATTGTGTGTCGAGTAGCGTAAAACCACCTAGTTTCAGGCGGGCAACGAGATGGACGAGAGCAACCTTACTTGCGTCTGTTACACGGCTAAACATACTTTCACCAAAGAAAGCACTGCCAAGAGCAACACCATAAAGACCGCCAACGAGCTGCCCGTCCAGCCAGGCCTCGACACTATGAGCACGACCTATATCGAATAGGTCGATATAGAGCTCAATAATTTCTTCATTTATCCAGGTTTCTGCCCGATCGTCAGCAGGTTCCGCGCAAAGCCGAATAACCTGTTCAAATGCAGAATCACATTTTATTTCAAAACTATTCTGCCGAACTGTACGGCGCAAGCGCCGCGGAATTCGAAATTTTTCAAGGGGTAGGATTCCGCGCTTTTCGGGGTCAATCCAATAAAGCGTAGAGTCATCATGATGTTCAGCCATCGGGAAGAGTCCGACAGCATACGCGCGAAGCAAAATGTCAGGACTTAGTCCAACCATCAACTAGCCGTTTCCGCGAGCCTCAACAAATTTCTCAAGCCAGTGGATATTATAGTCGCCGTTGACGAAATCGGAATCTTTTATGATGTCCTGGTGCAAAGGAATGGTTGTATCGATTCCCGTAATTACATACTCCTCAAGTGCACGGTGGAGGCGCATCAGGCATTCATTTCGCGATGCGCCATATACGACAAGCTTTGATATCAGGCTATCGTAATGCGGTAGGACTGCATATCCCGCGTAGAGAGCAGAGTCGACACGCACGCCTAAGCCACCAGGCGTATGATAGGTGTGAACCCCACCCGGTGATGGCGTAAAGTCGTCAGGAGACTCTGCATTTATTCTACATTCGATCGCGTGACCGGCGAATTGGATGTCATCTTGGGAGAATGACAAAGACGCGCCACTCGCCAGTCTGATTTGTTCCCGAACCACATCGATACCGGTGATCATTTCTGTGACAGGGTGTTCAACCTGCAACCGTGTGTTCATTTCGATGAAATAAAATTCGCCGTCCTCGTACAAAAATTCGATTGTGCCAGCATTACGATACTTCAACGTAGATAGCGCGTTGCAGGCAACTTCGCCGATTGCATCGCGTCCTTCCGCGTTGAGGGCGGGTGATCCGGCTTCCTCCAGAATTTTCTGATGGCGTCGTTGCAAGGAGCAGTCGCGTTCGCCCAAATGTACGACTTCACCTTCACCATCGCCCATGACCTGAATTTCAATATGACGTGGTTTTTGAAGAAACTTTTCCATGTAAACCGCGTCGTCGCCAAACGCTGCGAGAGCTTCTGTGCCGGCCTGGCGAACAGCGTCTTCCAGTTCTGCTTCTTCCTGGACAATTTTCATGCCACGGCCACCACCGCCAGCGGAAGCCTTGATCAAAACCGGATAGCCTATCTCTTCGGCCATCATTTTTGCTTCATCAAAATCTTTAATCGCGCCATCTGATCCGGGGACGACCGGGATACCGAGTTCTTTGACTTTTGTTTTCGAAGCGATTTTATCGCCCATCAAAGCGATATGATCTGAGGTCGGTCCGATAAAACAAATTCCGTGTTCCTCAACGATTGAAGCAAAATTTGCATTTTCCGACAGGAATCCGTATCCGGGGTGGATCGCGTCTGCGTTTGTAACGGTGGCGGCTGTGATAATTGCAGGAATGTTTAGATAGGACTCTGTCGCCGGTGCCGGGCCGATACATACGCTTTCATCCGCCAATCGAACATGCATCGCATCTTCATCGACGGTTGAATGGACCGCGACGGTTTTAATACCCATTTCCCTGCATGCGCGATGAATGCGCAACGCAATTTCACCACGGTTAGCGATGAGGATTTTTTCGAACATACCGACGCCCTTACTCGAGAATTACGAGTTCCTCACCAAATTCCACCGGTGATTTATCGGGAATACAAATTTCTACGACTCGACCTGCGGACGGTGCCCGAACCGGGTTGAACGTTTTCATCGCTTCGATAAGGAGTAGGGTTTGACCCTCCGATACCGTATCCCCAGGTTTTACGAAAGTGGGCGAGCCCGGTTCCGGCGAAAGATAAACGACCCCCACCATAGGAGCGGTGACAGCGCCTGACCTTGGACCGGATGCTGCTGCTGGACTGCTTTCAGCAGCAGTTGCTGGTGCCGGTGCCGCAGCAATCGGAGCAGAAGCTACCATTTGTCCAGACGCATTACGGGAGACTCTAACAGCATGGTCGCCGAGCTTATATTCGATTTCCGTTAAGCCGGTTTCATCAAGAAGCTCGGCAAGTTTGCGTACCATTTCTTCGTTTACGTCGAACTCTGCCATCAACCTTCCTCTTTATCAGAAATCACTGACGAAATTGCGTCTAGCGCTAACAAATACCCCTGAGCGCCGAATCCGCAAATGACACCTTTCGCCACAGGCGAAACAAAAGAGTGATGCCGGAACTCCTCTCGGCTAAAAATATTTGAAAGATGTATCTCTATGATGGGGCAATCAACTTGCTTGAGGGCATCTAAAATTGCGACGGATGTGTGCGTGTAGGCAGCCGGGTTAATGATGATGCCGTCCGACCTGCTCGCAGCTTCCTGAATCCATGTAACCAAATCACCTTCGTTATTGCTTTGTCGAAAGTCGATAGAAAGTCCCGTCTTTTCCGCGTGAAAGCGACATTTTTCTTCGATATCGGAAAGTGTATCCCGTCCGTAAATTTCCGGTTCCCGCGTTCCCAGGAGATTTAGGTTGGGTCCATTTAGTATAATTACATTTGGCATCGAGCGGACGCATTGCGGCTGTTATTAAGTTTCACACATCTACGGTTATCGCACCGATGCGAACGGTGCAATGCCAGTATTTAGTATCTGCATAGTCTATACGCGAATGCCTGCGAATCGATTTTAGGAAATGTTAATGGTTTCGCGGAAGAATTTAACAAGATGGTTCGAACTAAACTCTATTTAGCAGACGGATCACAGCCACATTGAGGGGCAGTAAACCTCATGCGCTCATACGAAATCCAAGTTTACAAAGGCGGGAAATGGGAATTCGATTCCTATTTCGAAGACCGTTACAGCGCAATGGCTGATGCGGATGAACTCGTTGCCGATGCCCGAATACAAGGTGTAAGGGTCCTAAAAGAAAATTACGACGAGACCAGCAATATCGCAGTTTGCGACGTTATTTTTACGCGAATGCGCAACAAGAACGCGGGTCCCGATTTAAAAAGAAAACCTGCCCCCCGAAACAACCGAAGTAAAAACCGTTCGACGTCCCAGAATGGCATTGGCCACCGGAGGTCGCGGCATAGAAAACCCAGGAAGAAATTGGCAGGCCCAGTATTCTTGCTGACTTTGATCGCGATTTTCTTCCTCTTGGGTGGGATCTCAACAATAGTCGTCTTGGGTGGCTTTTCGGTTCTACCCTAAGTGCACTCCCATCTAATTTCGTGCAATTTCCACGTTTACCGCTTGTTAAGGTAAATAAGTGACTCTGGCTTAAGAATTGTAACCAGTGGGCTCTCATGCAGGAAAATCTTCCCGAAAACGTAACGCGTGAGGAAGTTAAATCTGAACTTCCGCAGGGAATTGAGCGGCGTCTCGTACTGCGTCTGCTAAATCACTGGCGGGAGATCTGTGGAGAGCGCGAATTTCCCTCGTTTGCCGAAATTGAACCGAAGGACATGCCTGATATGTGGCATAGCTGCTTCGTACTTGAGGTCGTTGGTCACGAGAACGACCCTGTATTTAGAGCGGCTGGCGGCGAAATTCTCAGTATTACCCCCAAACCCTTAATAGGAACGACCGTCTCAGCATGGCGGCCGGAAACACTAATTGGTGTCGCGGTGAGTTATACGGCTGACGTTATTTCGAAAGAAGCTCCGATCTCTCAGGGAGGAGAGTTTCTGAAGATTGATGGGACCAAAGTACTATACCGCAGCATTCTGTTGCCAATGAGTGACGACGGCAATTCGATTAGCGGACTCCTGGGAGCGGCGAACTGCCGGGAAGTTCATGAGGAGTAAGCGGTCAGGAATGCCTGTTAGCTTGCGCATAGAGTCATGAGAGCATTTGAGATTCATACATTCCGTGGTGGGAAGTGGAAGATTGATTCAGTCTTCGATGACAAGGATCTTGCCATGTTTGAGGCGCGTCGTATGGACGAAAGTTCCCGCTACACCGGTGTTCGGGTGATTGAGGAAAATTTCAACGAGTCCACTCAAGAAACTGTTTCCCGAACAATTTTTAAAGGCGGACGTGCGGAGAAACAGGCTGCGCCCAACCGCCAGAAAAAGAAAAAGACGACGAGAACGCAGGGTCGTCGGGGAGGGGCGCAGGGACGAAAAGGTAGTCGCAAACGTCCAGTACAACGAAAGCAGAAGTCAGGCATATTAGTGCCTCTATTGGTGCTATCGCTAATCATCACTTTTGGGTTTGCGGCTTTGTTTGGTCTCCAGCAAGCCTCCATTTTCCAATAAGTTTTCATCAAATTCAGCCGGATCGCGAAACTTCTTCCGCGAATTCCATTCTGTGTGTAAAAGCGCTGGGCTATATGTCCATAATCATAGGTGCGCTTTGCAGAGGTCCGACACATGACAGAAAAAATTCAGCGGTTTCTCGTCGATGAAAGGCCTGAAACACCGTGCCTCGTGGTCGACCTCGATGTCGTTAAAAGTAATTTTCTTCAACTAAAGGAGCAACTTTCCGAAGCAGAGATCTTTTACGCAGTCAAAGCAAACCCCGCTGAACCGATACTGTCATTGTTACGAGACCACGAAAGTAATTTCGATGCTGCGAGTATTTTCGAAATAGAGCAATGTCTGGCATTGGGTGTGGCTCCAGAAAAAATTTCCTTCGGGCATACAATAAAAAAACAATCTCATATCAAACGCGCATTCGACGCCGGTATTCGTTTATTCGCATTTGATAGTATTCAGGAACTCGAAAAACTCTCGATCTCGGCACCAGGCGCCAGTGTGTTTTGCAGGATTCTCACGCCGAATGACGGTGCTGATTGGCCGCTTTCTGACAAGTTCGGCTGTGTCCAGGCGCTTGCTGTTGATCTTCTCTGCCAGGCATCAGATATGGGCCTTGTTCCAGCCGGTGTTTCTTTCCATGTTGGATCGCAACAGAGAAATCCGAGCGTTTGGGGCGACGCACTTGCTAAATCGGCCGAAATTTTTGCAGCCACGGCCAAACGCGGTGTGACGCTATCTCTGCTCAATCTTGGTGGCGGATTCCCCTCACAATACAAGCCACCTATGTGTGAGCTGTCTGAACATATCAAGGCGATCAAGGATGGTCTCAGGCAATATTTCGGCGATTCTCTTCCGAGGATAATTGCGGAACCAGGACGGTATATTCCAGGCGATGCAGGCATCATTCAGAGTGAAGTTGTTCTGATCTCGCAGAAGTCGCTAAATGCCGAGAAGAGGTGGGTATACCTGGATATCGGTAAATTTGGCGGTTTACCGGAGGTCCTTGATGAAGCAATTAAATATAGGATTTGTACGCCGCACGATGGTGAGGAAACCGGCCCGGTAGTTATAGCTGGCCCCACCTGTGACGAAGTAGACGTTATTTATGAGGAGTCTGACTACGAATTGCCGTTGAACCTTGCCATCGGTGATCGCGTTGAAATCCTAAGCGCTGGCGCCTATACCGCCAGCTATTCGTCGGTTGGGTTTAATGGTTTTCCGCCATTGAAGGAATATTATATTTGATCGCAGACGGTCACCCGCCATTTTGCTAGGTTTGCTGAAATCGCTGAGAAACATTCAGGAAAAAGATATGAAACTTTATGGGTATTTTCGGTCATCTGCAGCGTTCAGGGTACGCATTGCGCTCAACCTGAAGGGCTTGGATTACGAGACAGCACTAATAAACCTTACGACCGCAGAGCATCTGACCGACGACTATAGGCGTGTAAATCCGCAGGGTCGTGTCCCAGCGCTCGTTCACAATGACACTGTCCTTACACAATCGCTGGCAATTATGGAGTTCTTGGAGGAAACGCATCCCGAGCCCGCTTTTCTACCTGAGTCGGCAACAGCAAGGGCAAGAGTTCGAGCTCTGGCAAACATAATTGCCTGCGATATACATCCTTTAAATAATCTTGCGGTCTTAAACTATCTGAGTGGTCCTCTATCAGCGAGCGATGAACAAAAGACGACCTGGTATCGTCACTGGGTTTCTGAAGGATTTAATGCCGTGGAGCCATTGTTGGCGCAGGATTCAGCGACCGGCGATTTTAGCCATGGAGATGCGCCCGGTTTGGCAGATATCTGTCTTGTACCGCAGGTTTTTAACGCTCAAAGATTTGATTGCGACATCTCGCCATATCCAACGATTGACCGGATATTCAACAATTGTATGGCGTTAGATGCCTTTGATGCTGCGCAACCTTCTAAACAACCGGAAGCCGCAGATATCGCATGAACTAAACGGAAATCAGCGCCGCTTTTTATTTCTATTTCGGTCGATTTCGTTCTTAATATCCTGCGCTCGCAGCCAAGCCGGAGAACCCTCTTTTAGAATTTTAATCGCTCTTTTCGCTTGTGAGCTAGCGAGCCGCGTGCGGCCTATTAGAACGTTGTACTCTGCAAGTGCGAGCGCCGATTGACCCATCTGATTCTTCCGGCCATAAGCAGTTCCGGCAAGCCGCCAGGCCAGCGGCATAAAGCGCTCTACCCGAAGTGCGTGATTGACGTGTTTCAATGCCAGGTCATTTAGCTCCGGCCGATTCATTTCCAAGATAACATGTGCTAGGCTGGTTCTGATCAATGGGGCGCTTGGCAAAAGATTCACAGCCTTTTGATAGGCCTTCATCGCTTTTTCCAGTTTTCCGTTTTCAAACAGCATTTGCGCTTTCAGCTCTACAAAATACGGGTTTTTGGGAAATTCAGAAATCAAGGCATTGATCATCGGAAGTGCTTTGGCCAGGTCAGCGAGCCTGTATGTTGCGATCGCCCTTGCGTACCGTGCGACGACTGACTTGTCTGTTGCTTTATATTTTCGAAGCGTTTTTTCCGGCGGGTCGAGAAAGCCGTCCAGTTTAGCCACCATGCGCCGGTGCCGTTCAACAATATTCGGAGGAAGTTTATTCTTTGTTGCAGGTGATTTCGCGACATGGTGTTCCATAAAACTGATTCGCGACCGGGTCAGCGGATGAGTTCGCACATATGGATCCTGGTTGGAGGTCTGGAGAAATTCCTGCCCGGACAGAAAATTCAGAAACTCAAGTAGGCCGTTTCCTGAAATGCCAACCTTGTCCAGATATAAAGCGGCGGCCTGATCGGCCGCCTGTTCCTGGCCACGACTAAAATTGAGGAATGATCGCTGTGCGACATGCTGTCCGCCTGACGCAACTGCAGCGGCACCTGCTGGGTTCTGGGCCAATGCTCCGATCGCAAGACCTAGAATTTGTGTAACGAATGCTGTCTTGCCCGCTCTTTCGACCGCGCTATGCAGACGTGCAAGATGCCCACCTGCGATATGTCCGATTTCATGGGCAATAACACCGATAACCTGGCCGGCATTTTTGCTGTGTCGTAGAAGTCCGGTTGTCAAAAATAGTCTTTGCCCTCTCGCCACAAAGGCATTGAGTGCCGGATCTCTTACGATATGGATATTTAAATGTTCGTCTTCGAGACCAGCCACCGTCAAGAGTGGCGCCGCAAATGTACGAATGGTATTTTCGATTTCGGTGTCCCGGACCAGAGGGAGCGCTTCCGCTCTTGAAAATCCGGCTTCTGTCAGGCACACATTTGTTAGAAATAATGCGCCTATAGTTGGAAGTATGAATTTGCTTAAATGCACAGTCAGATTCCCGAAGATGAATAGAAAAAGTAGGTACGGCAAGACCTTGCGTCAATGCATCTGCGGTGCCTTGGCAATTTTAGTTGCCGGATGTTCTGATAAGGATCCACAACCGGTTGGGGTTGTTGGGCATTTGAAATCTTATTTTGGTGGCGTGGCTGCTGACGAGGCACGAGCTGCTCTTGTCGGACGCGATACTTTGTCGGCGGGTGGCACATCTGCAGATGCGGCCGTTTCAATGGCATTTGCCTTAATGGTGAGTCGCCCTGATGCGGCAGGACCAGGTGGTGGCGGTGTATGCGTCCATTACGACAGTGCCTCGAATAAGGCCGAGACCCTGGAATTCTTCCCGAAATTACCCATCGCAGTACCGCCTAAAGGGCGGTGGCCGGCGCTCGTACCTGGCAGTTTCCGTGGATTGTTTGCATTACATGCTCGTTTTGGAAACCTTCGTTGGGAACAATTGGTTCAGCCCGCGGAACAGGCAGCGAGGTTTGGTTGGCCAATTGCAAAAGGATTATCCACTGCTTTGTCAGTTTATGGCACAAAAGCCCTCAAGGATGATCGAACCCGCGGGGTATTTTCTGGCAAGAGCGGAAAGTTTATCGCGCCAGGAGAAACCATAGAACAAGTGGGATTGGCTGGAACACTTGGTATTATTCGCGGTTTAGGCCCCGGTGTTTTTTATTCAGGACGGCTTGCTCGGCGCTATATAGATGGAATAAAGGCAGCTGGTGGCTGGCTGACAATCGAAGAACTCCGTTCATATCGCCCGGTATGGAAGAAAACTGTCCAAGTACAAACTGGAAATCATGTTTTGCACTTTCCGGTTACGAAGGGCCTAGGTTCAGGACAGACAGTCGGAATTTGGGGCCAAATAGGTAATAAGCGTGGTTTTTCATCGTCCAATGAGCCGAGTAAAGCAGCGTTACTGGTCGCGGCCGCACGCAATGTCAGTAGTGCAGCTGGCGCAGAATGGGCTGGGAGTGGCGGATCGGCCGGTCTGTTTGCCATGGATTTCAAGGGAAATGCCACGTCCTGTGTTGTGACAATGAACCGGCCCTTTGGCAGCGGTGTTACGGCAGGCGAGACAGGCGTTATTCAAGCGGCTCCTGCTGTAGTCGGATCAGGACTGAATGTTGCGCCTGTCGTTATGGCCAATCATAACATTTCTCAGGCCTTCTTGGCCGCGACAGCAGCGGGAGACCGATATTCTGGGGTCGCGCTCGCATCAACCTTGATGCGGTTGATCGATGGCAATACCCAAGCGGAAGAGGCGCTTGCTCAACCACGTTATGCGCCGGGAGTCGGTGCATCCGACGTACTTATCGAGGAGCGTTTGGAGCAGGGTGCACGCAGTATCATCGTTCAAAAGGGCTTGGTTCCGTATTTGCGAAAGTCTATTGGCCAGGTCAATCTAATGTATTGTAAAGGCGGGATCGTTAATAATCCGTCGAATTGCGTGGTGCGCACCGATCCGAGAACACCGGCATATGGTATAAATTCGGAGCTTTGATCAATGGCACTCAAGGTTTCGCGCCGGGGCGTCATTCCGCCGTTTATTGTTATGGATGTCCTTCGAGCTGCCAATCGCCGGCAGGCAGAAGGTAAGGACGTACTACATCTGGAGCTTGGACAACCAGCTTCGGGAGCTCCGGCGGGCGTCATAGAAACAGCGCATAAAAAGCTGGAATCGGATCAACTAGGTTACACAGAAGCATTTGGCATCATGTCGGTTCGCCAACGGATTTCCGAATATTATGCCGCGGAACAAAGTGTTTCTGTCGACCCGGAACAAATTGTCCTCACGACAGGATCATCGGGCGGGTTTGTTCTGGCTTTTACAGCGGCTTTTGACGTTGGTGATAGAGTTGCGATCGCAGATCCAGGGTATCCAGGATCGAGAAATATTTTACTCGGATTGGGTATCGAGCCGGTTCTTGTTCCGACCGGACCGGAAACCCGATTTCAACCGACACCCGAGTTGCTGGACAAGATCGACGGCCCTTTGGATGGCCTGATTGTTGCGAGTCCGTCTAACCCGACCGGGACAATGCTGGGCGAATCCGAACTTGGGGCACTAAGTGAATATTGTCGTGATCGTGGCGTTCGTCTGATTTCCGATGAAATATATCATGGGATTACATATGAGAATCCTGGTGTATCTGCCCTTCGGTTTGATGACGAAGCAATCGTGATCAATAGTTTTTCCAAATACTTTTCCATGACTGGTTGGCGGGTAGGGTGGATGGTCGTTCCAACGGCACTGTCGCGAAGTATTGAGTGTTTAGCGCAGAATCTGTTTATTTCCGCGCCAACGCTATCTCAATATGGAGCTGGCGCTGCATTCGATTGTACGGAAGAACTTGACGCAAATGTTGAGCGTTATGCCCAAAACCGGGAAATACTCTTAAAGGGTTTGCCTACAGCAGGGTTCGATCAGCTGGCACCGGTCGATGGCGCTTTTTATATCTATGCTGACATTTCGAATCTGACGAATGATAGCGAGTCATTTTGCCGCCGCGTGCTCGACGATACCGGTGTAGCGACAACCCCTGGTACTGATTTTGACCAAGGGCGCGGAAGCTCATTTATTAGGTTTTCTTTTTCTGGCGCAACCAATCAGATCACAGAAGCCGTAGAAAGATTGCAGCACTGGATGACAAAGACCGGTTAACCGGTTTGATCACTCAGTAATGCGTTGCCACCAGCCGCGTTTTGCAGGCGTGGCCGCATTATCCGCTGGCTCAGCAGCACCACCATTTGGCTCGCGAACGGGCTCAGGTTCATTTTCGCTCGTCACTGCAGTTGTCTCGCTGGGACTGTCCGCCGCCATTGGAACTTTTTCCGTCGGTTGTGACGATCCCGTATCACCAGCGTCGTCGTTGCTTTCAGGTGGAGAGGTATCCTCATTTTCTTCAGAGGATGTTTCTTCATTTTTTTCTTTAGATGTACCTGACCGGGTTGAGCGCTGATTGCGGCGTCTACCGCCACGGCGACCGCGTCTGCGGCGACGCGCGGGCCGTTCTTCGGAGGTCTCTTCCTTATTTGTGTCCGCTTCAATGGACACATTTTCATCAGGTTGGTCCGTCTTGTTTTCTTCAGCCGCACTATCGTCTTTAGCTGATTTAGACGTATCGTTCTTGCGGCGCCTTCTGGGGCGGCGCTTGCGTGTATTCTCTTTTGGTGGGTTCTCCGGCGCGGTTTCCGCGTTGTCTACAGTTGAGTCGATGACAACGGCATCTTTTACTATTTCTTCAACCTCTCCGGAAGCGGACCGGCCCTGAAGCCTTTCAAGACGCATGTCTGGTGGTAATAGTTTGTCATCACCAAGAACACGAACTCTGAAATTATACCGGGTTTCGATCTGGGTCAGAGAATCCCGTTTCTGATTGAGAATGTAGAGAGCGATAGGTGTTGGCACTGTAACGGCGACTTCGCTGCTTCGATTGCGGATTCCTTCCTCCTCTACCGAACGCAAAACATGGACTGCAGTAGATTCAGTTGACCGGACATAACCTGATCCCGCGCAATGCACGCAGGTTTCGGTACTGTTTTCGACGATACTTGGGCGCATGCGCTGCCGTGAAAGCTCGAACAATCCAAAATTGCTAATTCTTCCGAGCTGAATGCGGGCCCTGTCTGTTTTTACAGCCTCCTTGAGGCGCCGTTCCACGGAACGTTGATTGCGTGAGACGTCCATGTCGATGAAGTCGATAACAATCAGACCCGCCAAATCACGTAGGCGGAGTTGCCGGGCGACTTCGCTCGCCGCTTCCAAATTCGTTTTATAGGCTGTTTCTTCGATATTCCGCTCACGGGTCGATCGTCCTGAGTTTACATCGATCGCCACGAGGGCTTCCGTTGGATTGATTACGATGTATCCACCCGACTTCAGCTGAACAACTGGACTATGCATTGATTCGAGTTGCGTCTCGACCTGATACCTGTGAAACAGCGGAATAGTCTCATCTCGATAAGGCTGCACGCGCTTGGCGTGACTTGGCATCATCATCCGCATCAACTTTTTACCGGCGGAATATGCATCATTTCCTTCGACAAGGATCTCTTCTATCTCGCGTGTATACAGATCGCGAATAGCCCGTTTTATCAGGTCGCCTTCTTCATATACGAGTGCTGGTGCTGCCGATTGAAGGGTAAGTTCGCGCACATTTTCCCAGAGACGTGTCAGATAATCGAAGTCTCGTTTAATTTCCGATTTGTTCCGCTCCATGCCCGCGGTGCGCATAATCACGCCCATTCCTTCGGGAACATCTAAATTCTTAAGCAAATCGCGAAGGCGACGTCGATCAGCCGTACTCGTAATTTTACGTGAGACTCCGCCGCCGCTCCTCGACGTATTCGGCATCAAAACGCAATAGCGGCCTGCTAGAGACATGTAGGTTGTCAGCGCGGCGCCCTTATTTCCCCGCTCTTCCTTGACGACCTGTACCAGCAGAATCTGACGGCGTTTGATAACTTCCTGAATTTTGTAGCGACGCATCGGATTTTCGCGTCGTTCAGATTTCTTACTGTCGCTTTTAGTCTTCTTCGCCGCAGTGGCTTCTTCTTCAGCCTCATCCGCGTCATTCGCAGCGGCACTCTCTTCCTCTGTTTGTCCGGTGTCTGCAGTTTCAGGTGATTCTTCTGTGTTGCCTGATTTCTTGTCCTCTGAATCTGCCTCTTCTTCGGATTCGTCCTGGTCGGTAGAGGTTACTTCCTCCGTTTCTTGATCAGCAGGAGATTCCTCTGCTTCGACAGCACCGGCTTCAGCATCTCCTTTTTCTTCACTTTCATCCGTTTCTGCAGATTCAGAAGCGTCGTCATCTTCTATCGATGCGTCATCTTCGCCATCGGCATTGGTTTCATCGACGTCGCCATCAATCTCATCGATATGTGCCTGTGCTGCAGAAGCATTTGCTTCAAACTGGGCGACGTCTCTCTTTAGCGCTTCTCGATCCTCTACCGGTATCTGGTAGTAGTCTGGATGAATTTCGCTAAAAGCCAGGAAACCGTGCCGATTCCCGCCAAAGTCCACAAAAGCTGCCTGAAGAGAAGGCTCAACGCGGGTTACTTTTGCGAGATATATATTCCCTTTGAGCTGGGTCTTTGTTGACGTTTCTACGTCATATTCTTCTAATCGGTTGCCGCTGGTAATCACCACCCGGAGTTCCTCCGGATGCGTGCCATCAATTAGCATACGTTTCGTCATGGAAACTGCATCTCCACGGTCGACGCGGACAGCCCGTGCGAACGTCGGGCGGCATCAGACCGTTGTTCTTCAAAGCCGGCGGCGCTTGCGTCAAACCAATATACCTTTGGAATACAAACTTCTTCCAAAGAGGGACGCATTTATGCGGCCGCTACGAACTTCAAGTTTCTCCAATTAAACTGTGAAATCAAAGCGCAATCCCACGGGTCGTAACAACGTGATGTTGTCTCGCCCGATTGTCGCGCTCCCAACAAAACGGAGGTCCGCAGGTCGGATGCTCACAGTCGTTCGCAACATCCATAGGATACGCGCACACGCGACTTTCTACAATCAGTATATTGTCCGAATTTCGCGACTATCGAATTTTTGGCTAATTTTTAAAGTGTTGTGATATCGTAATTTCGTTGATGATTTGCCTAAATAACCCTATATCTGGCGGCGTCATGGCAACAAGCCACAATATCTTCTCATTTCGTACGCTTTTAGCGTATCTCCTTTTTGCAATGCTGCTTTGTGGAACGCAGGCCCGTAGTGCGGGCGCTATGCCTTCCGTAGATTCAGTTCGAATTGGAGATTACCCGCAAAAAACCCGGTTCGTTTTGGAACTCGATAAACCGGTAAAATTCAAAGCATTTACTCTTTCAAACCCAAATCGGGTGGTAATTGAGCTTCCGGAAGTGAGTTGGCGTATTAAGCCAAGAGATGTCAGGCGTGGCAAAAGAATAAAAGGATATAGGTTTGGTCGGTATCGTTCTGGCCAGACACGGGTCGTTTTAAACTTGAAATCGCCGGTCAAAATTTCGAAATCATTTGCATTGGGCCCCAATGGAAAACGTGGTCATCGGGTGGTTCTTGATATTGTTTCTGTGCAATCAGTATCTGCTGGAAAGTCAAGCAAGCCGCAAGCAGTCACCAAGAAACCGGTATCAAAAAAATTAGCAGCTAAACCGGTACCTAAAGCGAAAGTGGCGAAAATTTTTGCGAAGCCGAAAAAACCTACAAAAAAGATACAGCCGCGTCGTCCAAAACTACCGAGAGTAATTGTTATCGACCCTGGTCACGGTGGTGCCGACCCTGGTGCTCGGGGGCGCCGGGGAACGCAAGAAAAATGGCTTGTGTTGGAGCAATCCTTTGAGCTCAAGAGACAGCTTTTGTTGACCAGGCGATATCGCGTAATTATGACCCGTGAAAAAGACGTCTACATTCGTTTACGCAAGAGAATTGCAATTGCGCAGAAAGCGGGTGCAGACCTCTTTATCTCGATCCATGCCGATTCCATCGGCAATCGGCACGTGCGCGGTGGCTCCGTTTATACTTTATCCGAACGGGCCTCAGACAAAGAAGCTGAAGCGTTGGCGCGTCGGGAGAACAAGTCAGACATCATCGGCGGCGTTGATTTGAACGACCAGAGTCAAACAGTTGCCAAGATTCTGATTGATCTAAGTCAAAGGTTGACCAAGAATAATTCTGTCACATTAGCAAAGCTTTTGGTCGGGCAACTGAGTAAACAAACTCGAATGTTGCGACGCAAACATCGGTTTGCTGGCTTTGCAGTCCTCAAAGCGCCGGAAATTCCATCCGTACTCATTGAGATGGGTTATCTTTCGAACGCAAAAGAAGAAGTATTGCTTCGCAGGTCATCGCATCGGCGCAAGATTGCCGGGGCAATCGTTCGCGCCATTGATCGTTATTTCGCCCGCCAGCAGGCATATAAACAGCCATAAATCCGCCACTATCTGATAGTGTATTATAGTCGTGTCGACAGCTTTGTCGGGTGGACGGTAGTATTCGCAAATGAAGAAGGTTTTGAAATTTTTTGCGGCAGTCACCGCTATATGTCTCCTATTGGGGGTAATTGGGGCCATCGCGGTTGTTGGTGTGTTCTGGCACTACGGCAGAGGTTTGCCAGACTACAAACAGCTCGCGAGTTACGAGCCGCCCACGGTAACGCGCATTCACGCTGGAGACGGAAGTCTTCTTGCCGAATTTGCACGGGAAAAGCGTGCATTTGTCCCCATTGGCGCTATTCCCAAAATGGTTGTGAAGGCATTTCTATCGGCGGAAGACAAAAAGTTTTACGAACATGCAGGCATAGATTTCGTCGGAATTGTCCGCGCTGTAATTACCAACCTTAAACGTCTGGGGACCAATCAGCGCCCGGTGGGCGCTTCCACGATTACGCAGCAAGTGGCCAAGAACTTTCTTCTGACGAACGAAGTGTCAATTGACCGAAAAATAAAAGAAGCCATTCTCGCATTTCGCATTGAGCGGGCACTGACCAAAGATCGAATACTGGAGCTCTACCTTAACGAAATTTATCTGGGGCTCGGTTCCTACGGTGTTGCAGCGGCGGCGCTGAATTATTTTGATCGATCACTGGACGAGCTGACGCTCCCCGAGATCGCTTACATTGCCGGTCTTCCGAAAGCCCCAAACAATTACCATCCAACACGCCGTCCCGATGCGGCGAAAATTCGGCGCAACTATGTAATAGGCCGCATGTTGGATGACGGATACATAACGGCGGAAATGGCAGAAGCTGCGAGGACAGCGTCTCTCGTGGTCAGACAACGGACCGGGGCCGCTGTTGCGCAAGCTGATTACTTTGTGGAGGAGGTTCGCCGTGAACTTACAGATCGTTATGGCGACAGAAATCTGTACGGCGGCGGGCTGTCCGTAAGAACCACCCTTGATCCGCGTTTGCAGCGTATTGCCGAAAAAGCATTGCGGGACGGGCTGGTTGCCTATGATCGGAGACATGGATGGCGCGGTCCGTTGACTCGGCTCGATACGGCAAACGATTGGCGGCGAACGTTAGACAAGGTTCCGCTACCGGAGGGACTTGCCGAGGCGCGGCCAGATTGGAGAAAGGCGCTCGTTCTTTCTGTGGAGAAGACAATGGCAAAGATTGGTTTGTCTGATGGTACGCGTGGTCAGATTGAACTCAAACATCTGAAATGGGCGCGTGCCTGGCAAAAAGATCAAAAACGTGGGCCGTCCATAAAAAGCCCCGCAGACGTTCTTCAGGTACTGGATGTTGTTTTAGTTGAAAGACTTAAAGCCGATAAGGACGGTAAAGAACCGCCTAGTGGTGCATTTGGGTTGCGGCAAATTCCCGATATCGAAGGTGCAATTGTAGCTGCCGATCCCCACACCGGCCGAATTTTGGCGATGAGTGGAGGATTCACCTACGCACGGAGTGAGTACAATCGGGCCACTCAGGCCAAACGGCAACCTGGATCTGCCTTTAAACCGTTTGTGTATCTGGCAGCGATGGATAACGGGTATACACCGTCTAGCATCGTTCTCGATGCGCCTTTTGTTGTTGATCAGGGGCCGGGCATCGGTTTGTGGAAACCTGCGAACTACACCAAAAAGTTCTATGGTCCGAGCCCCCTTCGGTTAGGCATAGAAAAATCACGCAACTTAATGACGGTCCGTCTCGCGCAGGTGATCGGTATGGAGACGGTCGCCGAGTATGCAGAACGCTTTGGCATATCCCGTGAAATGCCGGAAATGTTGTCCATGTCTTTGGGGGCAGCAGAGACCACATTACTTGATTTAACCACCGCCTACGCAATGCTGGTGAATGGCGGAAAAAGGATCATACCGACACTGATTGACCGTGTTCAGGACCGCAATGGCCGAACGGTATTTCGGCACGAAAAGCGTTTGTGTTCGTATTGCAGCAATATTCAGTGGGACGGACAGCCGGTTCCGCTCGTTCCTGATAATCGTCAGGAAGTGGCTGATCCCCGCAGTGCCTACCAGGTTGTGTCGATGCTGGAAGGGGTTGTTCAGCGCGGAACGGGTATACGTATTAGAGCCGTCGGAAAGCCGCTGGGCGGTAAGACGGGCACAACGAATAAAAGTGTTGATACCTGGTTTATCGGATTCTCACCTGATTTAGCCGTCGGCGTATTTGCCGGGTTTGATCAACCTCGTCCCCTCGGCAAGCGAGAAACGGGGTCATCTGTCGCCGTACCCATATTTCGAGACTTTATGGCTGCGGCACTAAAGGACAAACCGCCAATACCTTTCCGGATACCAAAGGGGGTACGGCTGGTTCGTGTCGATGCTACATCCGGCAAGCTTGCGCGGCCGGGTGATAGAAAAGTTATTTTGGAAGCCTTCAAGGCGGGGACGGAACCGAAGGCTGAAACTGCGGCGTCTGGTGTTTCCACGTCAAACCCGACAACGATACCAAGTAATTCTTCGTCTCCGCTTGGCGATGTAAGAGGTTTGTATTAGCTTGCGCCGCGGCTGACCAGATTCAGTCAATTTGGCAGAAATCTTAGGTATGAGTTGATGCGTGCGGAAACCCAAACATTAATTGATGAAATCAGGCAGTCTGTTGTACTGCTAAGGAGGCATCTTTGACTGGGACAACGCTCTCAGACGCCTAGACGAACTCAATGCAGAAGCCGAAGACCCTGAACTCTGGTCCGATCAGGCCAAAGCGCAGGCCGTCATGCGTGAGAGAACTCACCTTGAACAATCAATCGAAGAAGTAACAGCCATCGAGCAGGAGCTCGAAGATAGCATTACGCTTATCGAGCTCGGAGAGGCAGAGGGCGACGATAGCGTTTTGGATGAAGCAGATGCGATTTTGGAACCTTTGAGGGTACGCGCTGCAAAGCGCGAGCTTGAGACTTTGCTCTCGGGTGAAGCAGACAGCAATGATTGTTTTCTGGAAATCCATGCTGGTGCAGGTGGAACGGAGTCCCAGGATTGGGCGCAAATGCTGACGCGAATGTATGTTCGTTGGGCGGAAGCGCATGGGTATAAAGTGGAATGGCTTGAGGAAAGCCCGGGCGAAGAAGCAGGGATAAAATCCGCGACGATCAAGATTGCCGGGCACAACGCATATGGCTGGCTAAAGACAGAGAGTGGTGTGCACCGACTTGTCCGAATTTCGCCTTACGATTCCAATGCTCGTCGTCATACCAGCTTTTCAAGCGCGTGGGTTTATCCGGTTATCGATGACTCGATTGAAGTTGATGTCGAGGATAAGGACCTTCGCGTTGATACCTACCGTGCGTCTGGTGCTGGGGGACAGCACGTCAACAAAACCGATAGCGCTATCCGAATTACCCATATTCCAACCGGCATCGTTGTGCAGTGTCAGAATGATCGTTCACAACATCGCAACCGCGCTGCTGCCATGGACATGTTGCGGGCTCGACTTTATGAGCGGGAATTACAGATTAGAGAAGAGCAGGCACAAGCTGAACATGATGCTAAAACGGAGATTGGCTGGGGACATCAAATACGCTCCTATGTGTTGCAGCCCTATCAGATGGTAAAGGATCTTAGGACCGAAATCGAAACAAGTAATACGCAGGCCGTTCTTGACGGCGATCTTGATGATTTTATGGCAGCATCGTTAGCGCAACGCGTGGGCGCAAATGCGGACAACGATACGGAGATTGAAGGATGATTGTACAAAGGTCTATCGAAGACAAACTTCAGAGACAGCTCGATCCGTCATTTAGTCAGGTGCTCAATGAAAGCCATATGCATAGTGTGCCGCCAAATTCCGAAACGCATTTCAAAGTAATTGTCGTTTCCGAAGCCTTTGCCGGAAAGACGCGTGTGGCCAGGCATCAATTGGTCAACGGTATTCTGGCAGATGAAATAGCGGGCCCCGTCCACGCACTCTCAATACAGGCGCACACTGGTGCTGAATGGCAGGAAAGGGAAGGCGCCGTTTTAGACTCCCCCGATTGCGCGAGTGCGAACAAAGCGAGCGCTTAGCTAAAGCAAATAAGTAAGGCCGCTGCCCCACGGAAAAGCGCTGCCAATACCTCCCTGGTTTTCAATTGATCGTTGGATTTGCGATATACGGCCCTGCGAAACGCCGGCCATCGTAGCAACTTCTTTTAATGGCAGATTGCTCGCGCGTCGCAATAAATAGACAGTTGCCTTAAAAGCAGCTGGATCTGCTTTTCGGTCCAGCAAAACTTCCATTAAAGTTCCGCTTGCGTGCGCCACGGATTGCATAACTTTGTCAGGCGTCGGTCGCGTTGGGTCAGCGACTTTGGCGGCAACTTGATCGAGTGGCAGGCCGCGAATGCGTTCGGCAATATCTTCCAAAAATGTCTCGTCCCCAAGATAATGACCGGCGCGCAAGTTCTCCCATGGGGAAGGGGCGCCAAGTCCTTTCTCCACATACTCATGCCAGGCTTTCCCAGACCCTATTTGGTTGCGGAGCCACTCTCGGTGAAGCCACGCCGGTTGCTCACTGTCGAAACCCTGATAGCTGGACCAACGCCAATGATCGACCCGGTTCACGGCTTGCAATCTTACCGGTTTCAAAACGACATGGCGACACACCTCTAGAAGATGCCGCTCTTTTTGCAGGATGATCGACTTATAGCGGCCATAAAATAAATGTCCGCGTTGGTCATACTGGCGCCCAAACCATTGAGAATACGCCATATTTAGACGGCCCATTCCGCGCCCAAGGTTTGGTTCGGGCGTCTCCAGAACGAGATGATAATGATCTTCCAACAGACAATAAGCGTGGCAAATCCACCTGTGTTGTTGAATTTCCCGGGCTAAAAAGTTCAGAAACTGGTTGCCATCAGCAATATTGGTAAAGAGTTGTTGCCGCGCGTTCGCTCGGGCCGTTATGTGATAAACAGCCCCGGAAAACTCTAATCGTAGCGGGCGAGACATAACTTAGCATACCCGAATCACAATTAATAAGTAAAGTGATGACCCTTTATGACGAAAAGCGGTAGAATTGAGGAGAAAAGCCGGCTTTTTCTCGTGCTTCGTCATTAAATGGCGGTTTAAGAACTCCCTTAAAATGTTTTTTCACCAGGGTCTGCCAGGTGTTTTCCGGTTCCAGTTCTCGTTGCAAGCAAATGTAGTGGAACCATTTCTGGCCAATTGCAACGTGGCCAATTTCATCATTATAAATTCGTTGGAGTACATTGGCGCTCCTATGATCGCCCGATTTCTTGAGGTTTTTCATCATTGTTGGGGTAACGTCGAGACCGCGCGCCTCTAATACAAGGGGAACAATCGCAAGCCTCGCCAGAATATCATGTGCGGTTTCCTGTGCGGCTTCCCACAGACCATCATGTCCGGGCAGTTCGCCATACGCTGAATTCATTTCTCGAAGCCGTTCGGCAAGCATCGCAAAATGCAGGCCTTCTTCTGACGCCACCTTAGCCCAATCATGAAAAAACGCCTCAGGCAGACCGTCTTGTGAAAATCGGACGATGATATCGCAAGCGAGGTCTATGGCGTTTAGCTCGATATGGGCCAGTGCATGAAGGAGGGCGATACGACCAGACTGGCTGCCTGCTTTCCCGCGTTTTGGCATTTCGCGCGGTGCCAACAGCTCTGGTTTCGATGGCCGTGCCGGCCGTTGGGGAGGTACAGCGTGGCCGATCTCAGGGAGTGCTCCGTTCTTCCAGCTGATGGCGAGTTTCTGAGCGAGCGCGGATTTTTGATCGGCGTCTGCACAATTAAGGATAGAAACGGCAGCGGCACATAGTGTTGTAATGTCGAGCTTCTGGTCTTGAGATTTTTTCAGAGCTTTTGTACCTCTTCGAGAACCTTTTCGACATGACCCTTAACGCGTAAATTCCGCCATACCGCTGCGATTTTTCCTTTTTCGTCTATCAAAAAGGTCGAACGAACGATCCCCATATAGGTTTTGCCGTAGTTCTTTTTTTCCTGCCAAACATCATACGCTTCACAGATCGTTCCATCCTCGTCCGCAATGAGCGAGAAGGGTAGATCATACTTTTCTTTAAATTTGTCATGCCGTGCGACACTGTCTTTGGAAACGCCAACAATCTTAGCGTCGAGTTTTGCAAAATCTGGATGTGCATCACGGAAGGCGCAGGCTTCGGTAGTGCACCCTGGCGTCATATCTTTAGGGTAAAAATACAGAACAACGCGTTGTCCCTTGAACGTTTTCAAAGAGACAGTACCGCCGCCATCCGTGGAAGCAGAGAAATCTGGTGCTTTATCGCCAACATCAATTGTCATTGGAATTACTCTATCGTGTAGGTACCGGTGGAGAATTTTACGTTTAGATTGAAGCCACCCTCGTTGACCTCCCACGCCTGGATTCGGAAGCTTCTGAAACCCTGCTTGTGGAATGGGTCAGCTTCCGCAACACGTTTCGCCTCTGCCATTGATTTGGCACGGATTATTATCATACCAGGTCCCTGCGGCTTTCCCTTGCCATCTACAAACGGGCCAGCTGCAAACAAAATTCCCTTGCGTTCAATTTCAAGCTGATAGGCTATGTGTTTAGGGAAAACTTTCGAGCGGTCGCCGGGCTTATCCGTGGGGTCGGAAAATATGACGTAGAGCCGCTTGTGCAACATTTTGTCATGGAGAGCGTGAATCTGTTTGGCGGTAAGTGCCATCTAAATAATCCTTTTTCTACAATATGCTTAAATCAAATTCGTTCGAGAATATGAAGGCCATGATCATCGTCCACAAGACAAATCAATTCATGATTTTTGCCGAACAAGTCGTTCAGGAGTGACTAATTCGAGCTCTCATTTGCCGCCGGCACTTCGATGATCTCCTTGAAGATTCGATACACAGTGTCAGCTGTGTCAGAAACGCGGCCTTTGAGTGTTTCGATGTCAACTGCATCGCAGGCAGCGAGAAGCATACTGCAGTTTCCGCTGGTTGCAGTTTCATCGTCAAAATTATCTCCGGCTGTTAATCGAACGATACTCTGAACGTTTCGCCAAAGATTTAGAGCATCGGTCAGCTGTTCGGTTAGTTCATCTGAAAGCACGCCGCTGCTTCGTAAGTTCTCCAGCGCCTGTTCGGTATCTGGCGACAAAACCGAAGGTGAATTTTCAGCATGAAGCAATTGTAAATACTGAGTAATAAACTCTATATCCACCAGGCCACCTCGAATGTTTTTGACATCCCATGGTCCCGATGGCGCCCGCCCGTCTGAGAGCCGGATGCGCATTTCCGCTACATCTTTAAGAAGTTTGTCTTTGTTTTGGGGTGATATCAGAATTTCCCTAATTGCACTTTCAATATTCGTTCGCAGGTTGTCGCCCGCAAATATCACGCGGGCGCGTGTCAAAGCCATGCGTTCCCATGTCCACGCATCTTGTTGGTGGTACCGAATAAATGATTGTAGCGCCGTTGCTAGAGGGCCGGCATTTCCAGAGGGACGCAAACGCATATCAACTTCATAAAGCGGTCCCTCCGCTGTTGGCGCCGTAAGAGCGCTGAGATATCGCTGTCCCAGCCGTGTGAAATAGGGAATTGGCGAGAGAGATTTTTCACCATCGGAGGACTCTCCTTCTGCGCTATATATAAACAGAAGGTCGAGGTCCGAACCGATGGTCATGTCCTGACCGCCTAGCTTGCCGAGCGCAACGACTGCCATATCTCCGGTAGCGAAATTGCCGTGCTGGGCCGTGAATTCGTTGCGTACCGCCGGACAAAGTATGTTGACGGCTGCGTCAGCGATATTGGCAATTGCGCGACCGCTCTGATCTGCCGTCATATGGCGACGAATAATTTGAACGCCGACCTGAAACAAACGGTCGTTCACCTGTCGGCGAACGATATCTAGAACATCTTGAAAATCGTGCGCTTTTCGTTGGATCTGTCCGTCAATTTCCGAAACCAGCGCCACAGAATCGGGCACTTTTTCGAAAAAGTCGGCTGTTAAAACGGCATCAAACAGAATTGGGTGACGCCGCAATGTATCGGCAATTCTTGGAGCGCTCCCCATAATTTCCGCCAGGAGTTCGAGAAGACCTGGATTGCTATAAAACAAAGAGAATAGTTGGACGCCAGCAGGTAAGCCCTGCAAAAATTCGTCAAAGCCGTGCAATGCGGTGTCAGGGTTGCCCGTTTTGGAGAAAGCCGTAAGCAGACCGGGCATGAGTTCAGTGAGCAGTTCCTTTGATCGAGTACTGCGTGTTGCGCGATATCTGCCGTGGTGCCAGGTTCGAATGACCGATGAAACCGACGATGGGTCTTCAAATCCTAGGGACAGAAGTGTCTGAAGTGTATCTGGATGATCTTCCCCACCTGTAAAAACCAGTGAACCCGGTCCACTTAGATCTGGCGCCTCCTCAAACAGGGCAGCGTAATGACGTTCGACAATCTCCAACTGCGCAGAGAGCGCACTGGCAAAACTGTCGGAGTTCTGAAACCCCATAAAAAGTGCAAATGCTTCGAGTTTCTCCGGTGTTTTAGGAATCTCGTGGGTTTGTTGATCGTCGATCATTTGCAATCGATGTTCTACACATCTCAAGAATTCATAGGCTGCATCCAATTCATTTGCGATCTTCGGAACAAAATGACCGGCAGCGGCAAGTAGCAGTAACGCCTTTCTGGTTTTCTTTTCGCGCAATGCAGCGTCTCGACCGCCCCAGATCAATTGCTGCGTCTGCGCATAAAATTCTATTTCCCGGATGCCGCCGCGACCGAGCTTTACGTTGTGTCCTGCCACCGCAATTTCGCTGCCACCCCGGTGAGCATTTATTTGCCGTTTAATCGAATGAATATCATCTATGGCAGCAAAATCGAGACTGCGTCTCCAAACGAATGGACCAAGATATCTCAGGAAAGCATTTCCGGATTCAATGTCGCCCGCTATGGGTCTCGCCTTAATCATTGCGGCGCGTTCCCAATTCTGGCCGGTCGTCTCGTAATAGGTTTCCGCTGCCAATGTAGAGAGAACAATTGGGGTCGAGCCAGGATCAGGACGCAATCGAAGGTCAGTTCTAAACACATATCCGTCAGGCGTCCGTTCCTCGAGGATTTTGACGAGATCTCGGGCGAGACGAACAAAAAATTCCTGTGCGGTACGCTTTCCAATGTAAGGCGTTTTTTCATTATCGAAGAGCAGAATCAAATCGACGTCGCTGAAATAGTTGAGTTCACCCGCACCGAGCTTGCCCATTCCGAGAACGATGAATCCGGAATCAAGCGAAGGGGTGGCAGGATTGGGTAGTGCCAGTTCTTCCGCGAGGTGCCCCTTTAGGAGCAAATGAGAAACGGCGACGTTCGTGGCTTTGTCTGCAAACGAACTCAAAGCTCCTATGACGTCTGATAAACTCCAATGTCCAAATATGTCAGCGACGGCAACAATGAATGCGCAGTGACGGCGAGCGATTCGGAGCTCGCGTATAATTGATTCCTGGTTTTCTTCCAAAAGCTCCGGTCTATCCAACTCGACAAAAATCGATTCAAATGCCGTTTCAGGCCCGGACTCAAAAATTTGTCGGACCCAATCCGTATGGTTAACCAGGGTGTTCGTGAGAAAAGAACTGTTTCCAAAAATACAATCGATCAGTGGCTTTATATGAGCACTTTTAAAGCAGGTCTCGATAAATTGCAGGACGTTGTTATCTTCGGTACGGCGTCCTATCTCCCGCCAGCGCTCCCAGCCGGAATCAACTTGTTCAGGATTGCCCGGCAAGGGAATCGGTCCACTAACGTTGAGTCCTATTTTGACTTCTGATGTCAATTGGTACGTTCCATCTGACCACGTTTTGCCGCACACTGCGGCAAGGTCATTTATCGGTCAAGAAGATGGGCCGTAGAAAACTGTAGATTGGAATGCTGGGACGAATAACTCGAATTTGTTGCGAGGTTGTTGCACTCACAGCGCTCGCCTTATTTTTGCTGGCAGGCGTCGCCAGTTGGCGGCTTTCGCAAGGACCCGTGCCGCTCAATTTTCTGTCCAGTCATATTGAAAATGCTTTGAACGACCCCGCCAGCCCGGTACGGGTCGCCGTTGATGGAACGAATTTGGCGTGGGCAGGCTGGGATCGTACTCTCGATATTCGTGTTTTGGGAGTAAAGGTCTCTGGCGCGGACGGTACGGTCATTGCGAGAATACCTGAAATGTCCGTCAGTTTCAGCCTGCCGGCACTTCTGCGCGGTACAGTCGCACCTACAAACCTTGATCTCATTGAGCCAAGACTGAAGCTCGTGCGAAACGCTTCTGGCAAACTCGCCATGACCCTTGAAGAAACCAACGATTTGCCCGCCGACACCATCGGAGGAGTGATCGCGGCCTTAAGTGCACCGAAACAGAAAAAGGGTGTTTTGAGATATTTGCGCCAATTCAGCATTTTGGACGCCAAACTCGAAGTCGATGACAGAGTCACAGGATTAAAATGGGGAGTGCCGCAGGCTGATTTAGTGGTCATTCGGGAAGAAAAGCAAATCCGCGCGTCGTTGTTTGCAGATCTTGATGCTGCTGGACGGGCTTCCCGACTCATAGCGAAGGCCAGTCTGGAATCTGGTGCTGAAGAAGCATTAATAGATTTCTCTATTGAGAATTTTCCGCTCGACCGGCTTTCGACCGCGTTGCCGCAGCTCAAAGTTTTGAAATCGGCGCAGATTGCGCTGAATGGCGATATCGCGGCGCGCGTTTCTCTCGACGGCATAATTCAGGATGCAAAATTTGAAATTTCTGGGGGAGTTGGCCACATCGAAAAAGGTAAGTTGTGGCCATCAAACATCCCCGTAAAGAATTTAAAGCTGCGAGCTAAACTCGAAAACGTTCCCGCATCGCTCGAGATTGAAAGTTTCAGCGTCAATGTTGGCGGGCCGACAATATCACTCAACGGTTCAATCAT
This sequence comes from Rhodospirillaceae bacterium, assembly GCA_002720855.1. Lineage (GTDB taxonomy): Bacteria > Pseudomonadota > Alphaproteobacteria > MPNO01 > UBA2964 > UBA2964. The sequence continues at coordinate 154,484 of PBIN01000005.1, forward strand.
CGCGGTCGATGATGGAATGTCGATAGATGCCCGTGTCGCCGCGACAACAGTTCCGATATCTAAACTCAAAAATTATTGGCCAATCGGAATTGGAAAAGTTGCTCGGAAGTGGGTTACCGAGAATATGCTGCGGGGAGTAGTGGAAAACGTTGCCGCGTCATTTTCCCTTCGGATGCCCGACTTGAAACACACTGCAACAGTCGTGGATTCGTTTTCTGGAAAGTTACGTCTCCGCAACTCGGTCATTCGCTTTAACGAGAATTTTCCGAACCTCGAAAAAGTCGAAGCAACGGCTGTGTTTTCAAAAGGCCGGTTTGTTGCATCGATTTCATCCGGCCTTCTAAGCGGCCTGAATCTCGTGTCGGGGCGGGTTAAACTTCTGGACCTGGATAGTGATAAAGAATTTGCTGACATTACAACCAAGGTTTCCGGTCCGCTTCGTACAGCGCTTTCAATTGTCGACAACGAACCCCTTAAACTGGTTTCAAAGTTTGGAATTGATGCGAAAACGGTTCGGGGTTGGTCAAGTTCCACCCTCCAATTTCGTTTTCCACTCTCTGCCTTATTGCGGCTTTCAGATGTCGACGTTACGGCAGATTCAAGGGTCATAAACGCCGTTTTGCCAAAAAATCCGCTGGGCAAACCAATCGAGTCCGGAAACTTCAGCTTGAAATTGGACACGAATGGATTGGTTCTCGATGGTAGTGCCACGGTCACAGGAACACCTTTAAAACTCAATTGGGAAGAAAGGTTTGATCAAGATCGAAAATTTGTCAGGCGGTATCACGTCGCAGGCCACCTTGATGAAAAAGCACAGGTGGAAATTCTGAAATTGCCCGACCTTTCTCCCTTTGTTTCGGGTCCGCTTGGCCTCGAACTTGCACTGGTTGAGCGAAACACGGGACGAAAGGAAATTGCGGCTAAGGTTTCGTTGAAAGATGCTACCTTAGGTCTTTCCAGCCTAAATTGGACCAAAAAGCCCGGTGTCGACGGAGTCGCGTGGCTGTCGATATTTGTTGAACCCAGTGGCGCAACTAGGATTCAGAATTTCGATGTTCAGACAGGCGAGTTGCGCGGAATGGGAAATGCGCAATTCGATGCAGAAGGAAATTTCGTTCAGGCAGCTGTCCAAAAATTCAGCCTAGGCAGGTCTGAATTTGATGGCTCGGTCACAACATTGTCGGATGGAAGTTTGGATGTCGTTCTAAATGGGAAATCATTGGATGCTGTACATTTGTTCAGTCGAGAAGTTTCGGAACATGATACGAATCTTCCCAGGATGACTTTGAAGGCCAAAATTGACACCGTTTGGTTCGATAAAGACGTGCCCATAACTGCTGTTGAATCGTCGATGACACATGACGGTATCGATTGGGATCAAATCTCGATCACCGGTCTGGTTGGCGAAAATCAGCCCTTTGCTTTTGATCTAGAGACGACGCCGAACGGCAAGCAGTTTAATGTTCGTGCCGGAAATGCGGGAAAAATTTTGGCTGGGCTAGACTTAGTGGACGATATACGCGGCGGCGTCTTGGATGTTAAAGCTACTCAAAAAAAAGGTACCAAAAATGCCTGGAACGGCCGCGTTGCCATTTCGGATTTTACGGTTGTTCGAGCATCAATTTTGGCCCGTGTTTTAACGCTTGCGTCCCTATCGGGCATCGTAAATACGTTAACCGGAAAAGGTATTCGGTTTGCCAGACTGAATATTCCGTTTTCTTATTCAGATGGAAACGCGAACATTCGTAACGCACGCGCTGTTGGATCTGAATTGGGAATTACCGCTGACGGCGCTTTAGACCTTGATAAGAAATCGGCCGCGTTAAATGGGACAATTGTGCCAGCCTATTCGATTAATAGTGCTCTGGGGAACATTCCAATAATCGGGCAAATTTTTACCGGGAAAAAAGGAAGCGGTGTTTTCGCGGCGACCTACGGAATTTCCGGTGAACTCGCAAAACCCAAAATTACTGTAAATCCACTTGCCGCGCTGGCCCCTGGGTTCCTACGGGATTTGATCGGAATTCTTGGTGGTGGCACAAAGCGCAAAGAACCTTCCGCTGGCAAACTTAAAAAGAAATAGTTTCAATTAGAACGGTTTGACGAGTGCGTGACGCTTCTTTCCCGCGGAGAACTTGATTGCGCCATCTTCATTAAGATCGGATGTACTGATGGTTTGGCTTTCGTCTCCTATAACGGTGTCATTAACGCGACCGCCACCGCCGCGAATGAGGCGTCGAGCTTCACCATTACTGTTAGCTAATCCAGCTCTTACGAATGCTTCGAAAGCTGGCATTCCCTCGGCAAGGTCAGTTTCAGCTATCTCGACCGTTGGTAGCGCTGCTCCCTGCGTGCCCTCTTCAAATGTTGCCTTAGCGGTTTCGCCCGCTTCGGCTGCCGCAGTTTCGCCGTGGCAAAGTTTCGTTGCTTCATAAGCAAGCACTTTTTTCGCTTCGTTTATTTCCGCATCCTTCAGTTTCTCGAGCTTGCCAATTTCGCCAAGTGGAATTTCGGTAAAGAGTTTCAGGAAGCGACTAACATCTTCGTCCGCTGTATTGCGCCAAAACTGGTAATATTCATAGGGCGAAAGCCGGTCGCCATTCAGCCATACTGCCCCGCCGGCGGTTTTTCCCATCTTCTCGCCTGCGGACGTCATGATTAGTGGTGAGGTCAATCCATAGAGGGCGGTGCCATCGACACGGCGTCCCAATTCTACGCCATTTACGATGTTGCCCCATTGATCAGAGCCGCCAATCTGCAGGATACAGTCATCGCGCCGAGACAACTCTAAAAAATCATATGCCTGCAAAATCATGTAATTGAATTCGAGGAAGCTCAATGGTTGTTCGCGATCAAGGCGAAGTCTGACCGAATCGAACGACAACATGCGATTAACGGAAAAATGCTTACCGAACTCCCGTAGGAAAGGAATGTATTCAAGCGAGTCGAGCCAGTCAGCGTTATTGACCATCAATGTATCGGTAGGACCGTCGCCAAAGCTCAAAAACTTTTCGAAAGTTCCTTTGATACCTTCAATATTTGCTGCAATCGTCTCTTCATCGAGTATCTGACGGGACTCATCTTTCCCAGACGGGTCGCCAACTTTTGTAGTACCGCCGCCCATCAGGGCAATTGGCTTATGGCCACAACGTTGGTACCACCGGAGAGTCATAATCGGCATTAAATGACCAATGTGAAGAGAGTCGGCAGTGCAATCAAAACCTGCATAGGCGACAGCGCCCGCTTTTTTGCTGAGGATTTCGTCAAGGGCCTCGTCATCTGTGCATTGATGAATGAACCCGCGTTCGGAAATGGTCTGAAGAAATTCTGATTTATAACTGGTCATGTTGATTTAGCTTGTTATTGAACGCTGCTGTCCGTCGTCGCGGCGGTGTTTAACATAGCCTCATGGCATCTGGCGAGGGTGCGAAACGCTTTCAACCATTTTCTGCAGAAAGCACACTGGCGCGTGGTTCGTCACCCCAACGTCGAATGAAGGCATTTAGATCTGCAGTGTATTTCGGTACGTCCTCATAGGAAGGGGTAAATAGCAACATGCGGATGAGGTGGCGCCGCCGCTCTTCCTCTTCAAAATCTTCGTATTCCGTGCGGCTGTGAACGATGTAATGGTTATTTAAGAACTGCATATCGCCGCGTTCAAATTCCATATCAAGGCGTATCTCTTCACTTAGAGCGAGCTCGCTGAATAGGTTCATTGCTTCGGTTTGTTTTTTGGAGAGACGCGGCACCTCGGGAAATCGCTGCGCGCTTTCAACATATTTTTGACCAAACCGAGCAAAAAAACGGCCATTATGCACCGAAAATACCTGCGCTATATAGTAGGGGGCTTCACCGTCAAATTCCTCGCCGCGATGGTCTACGTAGAATGGTTTATAGAGTTCCGGCAAGAGATCCGGACGACTTCTCAAAATTTCATTGTGTATGGCAATTGAACTTGCAATCGAACTGAGTCCACCAGATTTGGCGGTTTGCATGCACAGCAAACCAACGGTATCGGATTTATCGCAGTGATAGGGGAGATGAACAGGGGTTTGATATCCGCGGAGGTTAAAATTCTGGTCCCAATTGCTGCCCACTGCTTTTACGTGGCCGAGCAATTCACCCATCATGTTCTGAGCGACGGCTTCACCAAAATGGGTTCCAATGCCCCAATAAATTTTGGTGGCATCTTTCTCGCCAAGACGTTCAACCGGCAGGCCGCGAATAAGTTTGAACCCACGTCCATATTCGATTTCTTGCAGAATATTTGCCAGCGTTTTCGAGAAATTGGGAAGCGGGAAATCGACCCTGTTAATATTTGGAACTTCCAGCCCGGCGTCGTTTACCTGTCTAAGCGCCGTATCGAGCTCGGCAATGTCGGCATCCGTTAAAACGTAAATCCAGTCGCTCGAAGGGGCGAGTTCAGGCCCAACCCAGGCGGCTGGGGACTCATAGGGACGATCCAGGACAGTGGTGGCCATAGACATCACCAGTTTCGCGTTTTCGATTTGAACTAACAGTCAGTATCGGGTCCAATGCGATTGAATGCAATCGCCTGTTAACTCCATGGAAAACACAGTTCTGGCATTAGGTCTTATGAGCGGGACATCGCTCGACGGAATTGACGCTGCACTGGTGAGAACTGATGGCAGTAAGATCGTAAAAACAGGTGAGTTCCTCAGCTTGCCTTACACAGATAAGTTTCGCGAGAAACTAAGGTCAATTTTGGGAGGTATTGGGGATGTGAAGGTCGTCGAACGCGAGCTCACATTATTGCACGTCGACGCTGCACAAAAACTAATTGAATACTCGGGACGACAGGCCGCGGACATCGATGTAATCGGGTTTCATGGCCATACTATTTTGCACAATCCGGACAAGGCACAGACCTGGCAAATAGGTGACGGTGCACTTTTGGCTTCCGAGACCGGAATCGATGTAGTCTGCGATATGCGGAGCCGAGACGTAGATGAAGGCGGGCAGGGGGCACCTCTTGCACCCCTATTTCATCACGCTCTGGCCAGCGAAATGGAACAACCGCTGGTCGTGCTTAACATTGGTGGTGTGTCTAATGTGACTTATGTCAACGGTGATGAAAGTTCTCTGATCGCTTTTGACACCGGTCCCGGTGGCGCGCTGATCGACGATTGGGTCTCTCAAAAGTGCGGGATTCCCTTTGACAGGGATGGTCAAATCGCTGCCAGTGGCGAAGTCGCAAATGGCGTTCTAGATCAATTGTTGGACTCACCCTATTTTGACACTGCGCCGCCAAAGTCGCTCGACCGTAATCAATTTGATGTCAGCCTAGTTCAAAGCCTTTCTATGGAAGACGGTGCCGCAACATTGACGGCGTTTACCAGTGTTTCCATTACGCGAGCTCTCCCGCATTTTCCTGAAAAACCACTTAGGTGGCTCGTAACAGGTGGCGGCAGACATAATAAATTTCTTATGGCGAATCTTAGTAGGGAATTGGGTGTAGATGTGGAGCCAGTAGAAGCCGTTGGGTGGAACGGCGATGCGCTTGAAGCTCAAGCCTTCGCCTATTTGGCGGTACAAAGCCGGAAAGGCTTGCCATTGACGTATCCGGGCACTACCGGTGCAAAGGGCCCCACGACCGGCGGTGTTTACTTTTCAAGTTCCTGACTAGTTTCCTGATGCGGCAGCATCAATCGCCGGAATCTGGGTTTCCAGATAGGCATCGACGTGCGTCGTTAATTCATCGACCTTGTCGTGGAAGAAATGGTTCGCACCATCGATAATCCGGTAATCGATCGTAATTCGCTTTTGCGCCTGAAGCTTTTTCGCTAAGGCGTCAACAGAGTCTTCTGGAACCATTGTGTCCTCTGCTCCATGGACAAACAGACCTGAAGCGGGGCAGGGCGCGAGGAACGCGAAATCATATTTGTTCGCTGGTGGCGCAAGCGCAACAAAACTGTCGATCTCAGGACGGCGCATCAGAAGTTGCATGCATATCCAGGCGCCGAAGGAGAAACCACCAACCCAACACTGTGCAGCATCGGAGTTGGCTGATTGTAGCCAGTCTAGTGCGGCTGCCGCGTCGCTCAATTCACCCATACCTTCGTCATATTCGCCCTGAGAGCGTCCAACGCCTCGAAAATTGAATCGAAGGGTCGAAAAGCCGCGCCGTGCAAATGTTTGATACACCTCAAAAACCACCCGGTTATTCATCGTGCCACCCTGTTGCGGGTGCGGGTGAAGAATTAAAGCGATAGGCGCGTTTTCGACACGTGAATGATGATATCGGCCTTCAAGCCGACCATCGGGACCGTTAAATATGACCTCGGGCATGAGGAATTTCTCTCCTGATTATGAAGTAAGCTGGCGTTAAACCCAGTTGTTGACGCACCCAGTCGCTCCACCTACATTCCCGGCGCTGATAAAAATCAGGCAACCAATTAGAAACTAGCGCGCGAATATAGTGAATTGACGTATAAAAATACAAGCTTCTCGGTAACAGGGTCCCTATATCAAGACGATTTTGGTCGAATTTTGAACATTTGTAAGGAAATTAGAGCGTTATGAGAGTTGGTAGTAAGGGGCGATATGCCGTAACGGCGATCATTTATTTAGTGCAGCAGGATAACAGAATGCCCATGCCATTAGCAGAAATCGCGAAATTGCATGAAATTTCTTTATCTTATTTGGAACAAATATTTTCAAAACTGAGACGTGCGGGACTGGTCAAAAGTGTTCGAGGCCCTGGCGGTGGATATCTACTCGATAGACCGGCCGATAAAATATTGATCTCGGATATTGTAGCCGCAGTTGAAGAACCGACTTCACGGGAGCTTAAATCGGCTTCGAGAAGTGCTATGGACGGGTCTGAAACACTTGCATTGTGGGACGCTCTGGGAAACCAGGTTTTTGGATTTCTTAGTTCAATTTCTGTGGCTGATGTTTGTGAGCGCCGTATCGAACCTGCGGGGCAATCAGATCAACAGGTTACGCGGTCGCACGCCGCTGCCAGCTAGCATCAACGGATAGGCGTGTCCCCCAGAAGCTATTTGGATTTCAACGCAACCGCGCCAACGCGGTCGGAAGTTATCGATGCAGTTACAAAAGCAATGCAAGAAGGTGGAAACGCCTCATCTGTCCATGCCGATGGTCGGGCAGCGAGAGCTCGAGTGGAAAGGGCACGGCAACAGGTGGCTGCGCTGGTTGGGGCTGATCCGGCAGGCGTGATTTTTACAGGGAGTGGTACCGAGGCCAATAATCAGGCGTTGCGTGCAACGAAATGCGAACGCTTGATTGTTTCTGCAATTGAACATGAGTCTGTGCTGCAGGCTCGCGACGACGCCGTGATCTGTCCGGTTACGCCCGACGGATTGGTAGATTTGGAAGCTCTTCAGGCGCTTCTAGCAGAGAATAGTTCGTCAACAGTGGTTTCGATAATGCTGGCTAATAATGAGACCGGCATAATTCAGCCGGTGGTCGAGGCCGTTCAGATAGCGCATGACGCCGGTGCCTTCTTTCATTGTGACGCGGTTCAGGCGGCTGGAAAAATTCCCGTCGATATGATGGCTTTGGGCGTCGATAGCCTGGCGCTTTCAGCTCATAAGATCGGTGGTCCCCAGGGTATCGGGGTGCTCATTTGTCGCGACCCATCTTTGATGGCGCGATTTGTCCATGGAGGCGGTCAGGAGAGTGGATTGCGTGCCGGGACCGAGAATGTACCTGGTATCGTTGGCTATGGCGTCGCGGCGGAGTGCGCACTCGTGGGTCTGGACAATTTTGGCGGTCTCGCGAATTTGCGGGATGATTTAGAACTCCGCATTCAGGAACTAGAGCCAAACGTGCAGATTATTGGGAAAAATCTAGATCGCCTTCCCAATACCTCCAAGATTTTGACTAAGGGGCTGACCAGTGAGGTGCAGGTTATGGGGCTCGATTTAGATGGCGTTTCAATCAGCGCTGGATCAGCCTGCTCCGCTGGCAGAGTTGAAATGCCATATGTTCTGGCTGCAATGGGTGTACCTGAAGAGTTGGGTCTTTGTGCAGTGCGGGTTAGTTTGGGCTGGACCACAACGGGGGAGGATGTCGATCGCTACATCGAAGCGTGGCAAAAACTTTATGACCGTAAGATCGCTGAAACCTGACTAGTGTCATGCCGAAGGTGATTTTCAACCTGCCTGACGGTACGCAGCGGGAATTCGAAGTCGCTGTGGGCAAAACGCTCCTCGACATTGCCTGGGATAATCAGCTCAATGTCGAAGGAGCTTGTGGTGGCGTAATGGCTTGTTCGACATGTCATATGATAGTCGATGCGGCCTGGGCCAGTCGGTTGGAAACGCCAGGCCAGGAAGAAGATGAGATGCTTGATCTGGCCTGGGGAGTAACCAAAACATCCAGACTTGGGTGCCAGATTAAGGTAACCGAGGCGCTCGATGGGTTGGTTGTCAGTCTGCCGACCGAGACGCGAAATTTACTCGACTGACGTTAAAATTAAAAAAAATCCCTTTCACTCTGCCCTAGGCGCTCTATATTCCGCCGCATGATCAATCTGGTTGCAAATAAGGATCCTGCCAATACGCGGGTCGTGGTCGCCATGTCTGGCGGTGTCGACTCATCGGTGACGGCTGCGCTATTGGCAGAGCAGGGGTATGACGTCGTTGGTGTAACGTTGCAACTCTACGATCACGGAGCGGCAGTAAGCCGAAAGGGAGCATGCTGCGCCGGGCAGGATATTGCGGACGCAGGACGTGTCGCCGAGAAAGTCGGAATTCCACACTACGTTTTAAATTATGAAAGCCGGTTCCGCGAAGACGTAATAGATGTTTTCGCAGATTCATATGTTCGAGGGGAAACGCCTATCCCCTGTGTGTTGTGCAATCAGACTGTCAAATTCAGGGATCTGATGCAGGTTGCGCGCGATCTTGGCGCTGACGCATTGGCCACCGGCCATTATATCCGCCGTGTAGAAGGCGAACTCGGTGCCGAACTTCATCGCGCTGCCGATGAGACAAAAGATCAAAGCTATTTTCTGTTCGCAACGACTGCGGAACAGCTCGAGTTTTTGCGTTTTCCACTTGGTGAATTAACCAAGGACGAAACGCGCGGGCTGGCATCGCGATTTGATTTACCTGTGGCAGCCAAGCCCGACAGCCAGGATATCTGTTTCGTACCTCAAGGCCGCTATGCCGATGTCGTACTGAAAGTTCGACCCGATGCCGCAGATGGTGGCGATATTGTTGATCTTGAGGGGAACGTGCTCGGCAAGCATGACGGTATTATCCATTATACAATTGGCCAACGCCGGGGGCTGCATCTCGATACCGCGGAAGATGCCCTTTATGTCATTCGAATTGATCCAGATGCGAAGCACGTAGTCGTTGGGCCGCGCGCTGCGTTGGCAACGAAAACGATCACTTTGTCGGATGTGAACTGGCTGGGCGATGACACGCTTGGCTGTGATCCTATCGAATGTGATATCAAGGTTCGTTCTATGCGCCCGCCGGTTGCTGCGTCAGTTCGCAAGACAGATGATGGTGGAGTGTGTGTCGAATTAGCTGCCGCCGAACATGGTGTCGCACCGGGGCAAGCATGTGTTTTCTATGATGGTGATCGTGTCCTCGGTGGTGGCTGGATACAGCGTGAAAATTCCGCAACAGAGGCCGCGTAATACTTGACGAATAGGGGCGGGAAGCCTTATACGGCTCGCTCTTGGTAGCGTCCGCGCAAACCGTTAATTGCGGCGGGGTAGCTCAGCTGGTTAGAGCAGCGGAATCATAATCCGCGTGTCGGGGGTTCGAGTCCCTCCCCCGCTACCAATTTTCTTTCCACAGAAAAACTAATCCACGAACATCGGACCTGGATTGTCATATAAATCCTCATAATCAATGAGTGCCGGACGGCCAGATAGCGGCTGAGAAACCCCGTTGCGGAAGGCCCATTCACCACGATCACTATTGTCGGCGATGACGTACCCGTTTGTGTAAAAACGACAATCTGCGTTGGAACGGTTTGGGGGCGAACCATGTACAGTATGGGCAGACCAAATCGCTACGTCGCCTGGTGCCATTTCCAGAGTAACCGCGTTACAGGGATCGAGGCCGAATTTTTCAAGATCATCTTCACTTAATGACTGATCATTCCGGTGACTATCGACATCAACGGTAATTTCTCCGAGATCCTGGCTACCAGGGTAAACGACCATTGCGCCACTATCGTTCGTGTGGGCGTCAATCGCGATGCCGGTTTGAATAAACGACACAGAAAAATCACGAAATGCATTGCGTGGTCGTCGTACCTGGACGGCCTGATGTAAACCTATTTCGGAACTTGCAGCGCCCGGTTGTTTCCAGTGCATTTGATTGATTATTTGCTTGAGATTGACACCCAACATAGGTGCGATAATCTTTAACACGCGCGGATTCCGACGATAGCGGTCAAGTGTCCGGTTGAAATAACTCGGCCATTGGACATATCTGACTACCGGGCCGAGATTATCGTCATTGCTAATTTTAAAAAGAGTATTGTGCAGGCGGTAGCTGCGACCCAACATCTTCGCTTCATCGTGGACCCGTTCAAAAGCGTTTGTCAGTTCGTCAATTTCGTACCGGTCAAATACGCCGCGTACCACGGCATATCCATTTTTCCGGTATTCTTCGATTAAATCATCGGACATGGAAACGTCTTCGCACGCCATTTTGGGCAATTGCCCAAACCCCCAAAAATAAAAACGCATCAATTTAGATCAATTCTAAAAGTGAGGCTGTGCGACAGCGCACAGAGGTTAACAATTTCCTAATTTTGATTATATGATTTAGGGACCTAGTCACATCGCTAAAGGAAGACGGTGAGCCAAACATCGCCCATGGATCGGAGAAGCGCATTAAAGTTTGGGTTGGCCGGTACGCTGTCACTGTTTAGCGGCACCGCTTTTGGTGCTGTTTCAGTTTCAAGATCGTTATCATTCCTAAACCTCCATACCGGAGAAAGCGCCACCGCTACCTATTGGGAAAACGGCCAATATATTTCTGAGGCAACACGTACGCTTGATTATTTGTTGCGGGATCACCGGACGAATGAGGTTCGAGAAATAGATAGAGGGATATTGGATCAGCTATACCGACTTCGATTGCTGGTTGGAAATGATCGGCCATTCCATGTGATATCGGGGTACCGGTCCGCCAGAACCAACGCCATGCTGGCCCGCCGTAGTGGGGGCGTTGCCCGGCGCAGTTACCATCAGTTTGGAATGGCGATTGATGTCAGGTTACCCGGTACGCGATTGCAGGATTTGCGAAACGCGGCACTGTCAATGAAAGCTGGCGGCGTTGGTTATTATCGGCGCTCTAATTTCATTCATCTGGATACAGGCCGCGTCCGATTTTGGTAGCCGTGCCATCGCACATCGCATTTCGGCCTGTTACACTGGGAAAAGTTTAATCTCTGGGAGCGTAGTGCCGTGGCGGAATCCACTGACGATAGATACTTCAAGTCCAGATGCGTTTATCGCAATTTCACGCAGGGCGAACTGGATGTTCAATATGATGCGCGTGGAACAGCACCGGATGGGGACAAGTACAGAAACTTCATCTCTGAAAACAGTGCCCGTGTCCGCGAAGAAATGGAGTGCAGAATAGATGTTTCTTACGGGCCAACAGATGCTGAGGTCGTGAATGTTTTCCCGGCGGAAAACCCCGGGTCACCCATCGTTTATTTTATACATGGCGGCTACTGGCGTTCATCAAGCCAAAAGGATGTCGATCTTTACGCGGAGGCACTTGTACCGGCGGGCTGTGCGTACGTAACAGTGAACTATCTCTTGGCACCCGAAGCCTCGATTGACGAAATAGTCCGTCAGTGCCGCGCAGGGCTCGCCTGGGCATACAATAACGCAGAGAGTTTTAATGGCGACGCGAAAAACATTCATGTTGTCGGGCGTTCCGCCGGCGGGCATTTGACTGGCATGATGTTAGCCGATGGCTGGCGCGAGGAGTTTGGCCTGCCGGATGATTTGATCAAGAGCGCATGTGCGTTGTCGGGATTGTTCGATTTAGAACCGGTCCGTCTTTCTAACGTCAACGAGTGGGCAAAACTCGACAAGGAATCCGCCTATCGGAATAGTCCGGTGCATCATCTGCCCAAAGTTGCGTGCCCTATTATCATCGCCTGGGGAGAGAACGAAACCGACGAGTTCAAACGGCAGTCAGATCTATACCGGGTGGCTTGGCAGTCGCGTGGTTGGCCGTGTCAGACAATGGAATTTGCAGGCAAACATCATTTCGCTTCGATGCCTGATCTGATGTATCCCGAGGAGCCATGTACCAAAGCCTTGCTAGCGCAGATCGGACTTTAAAATTTGATGTCCGACTTAGGCGGCCAAATAGCGCTGATAACGGGGGCAGGGGGAACACTTGGCAGTTCGCACGCTCGTGCTATCGCCGCAAAGGGTGCGCATGTCATTGTGCATGATATCGACGAAGGGGCTGCGCAATCTGTTGTCGAAAACATATTGGAGGGCGCGCAGGGTTCAGCATCACCCATGGTTTGCGATATCACCAATGGTTCGGCTGTGAAGGCAGAAGTTTCGAAAGCGGTGAACGATCATGGCGAAATCACAATTTTAATCAATAATGCAGGGATAACCGGCAATAACGCGTTGCTGAAAGATATCGATGAAGCGTTTTTTGACCGAATGTTTGATATCCATGTCAAAGGCGCTTTCTTCGCAATCCAGTCGGTAATCGGTGGTATGAAGTCGGTAGGCCGCGGACGTATCGTTAATACGATCTCCGGACGAGCACATTCTGGCGCCGTGTCTGGTTCGCACTATAACGGCGCCAAAGGCGCAATCGTCGGATTAACACGAGCGCTGGCAACTGAGTTTGCACCGTTCGGTATTACGGTGAACGCTATCGCGCCAGGTGTAACACCAAGCGGCATGACACGGGCGAGGCTCGGCGAAGATGGACTTGCGGCACGCGCCAAACAACTGGTTTCCGATCGACTGCCAACGCCTGAAGAAATTACCTCTGGGGTCATGTTCTTTCTCGCGGAAGAAGCGGCCATTGTTACCGGACGGGTGCTCAATATGCAGCAACCCCGAAAGGCAGAGGTGGTATGACATCAGTCTTTATCACCGACGCCGACAAACCTATGGGCAAGGCAATAGCGAAAAGACTTCAATCAGAGGGGTATGAGGTGTTCACCCATCCCGCGAATGGCGATGCGGCAAGCCTAAAGGAAGCGATAAAGACTGCCGGGGCGATTGCGCTGCTCATCAACAACGCCGAACCAGTTTTTGAGAGGCTTGTTTTTGAAGAAATTGATGAGATTACTTTTGCAAATATGATGAACGGCGTCGCTCGAATGGCTTTTTTTGCCGTACAGGCTGTTCATCCGGTTATGACAAAAAATGGTGGGGGAAAAATCATCAATATTGCATCGTCCGCGCCAGTGCGTGGCATGGCAGGTGGGGCGCATTTCACGGCTGCAAAAGGATCTCTTTATTCGTTCACCCGCAGTTGGGCGCAAGAACTTGCTCCTGACAATATACGTGTCAATCTTGTCGCAGCCGATGTAACGACGGGGACAGCGGCGGAAGACGGCGGTAGCGAAACCCCGCTTGGCCGCCCCGTGAAAATTGACGATATCGTTGAAACAGTAGCGTTTCTAGCTGGCGAGGGGGGCGATATGATCAGCGGGCAGGAAATAATCGTCGATGGCGGGTTTACCCGCGTTGGGTTTTAAAACCGGAAATAGGGGGACGCAATGAACGGTAACTGGACACCACCAGAAGAAATTGAACGAGCGCAGTGTATTTCGGAATCGAATGATATTTTGGCGCGACCCGACATTCCATTTACCGAACACGAAGACCTGTTCCGTATCGAAACAGTTGGTCTGGAATGGGATATTGGTGCGCAGATTTATGAGCCGGAAGATTCCTCACAAATTGCTATTGGCGCAGACGGAAAAAAGATTGGTGTTTATCTGCTGTCCGGCGGCGACGGCGATTTCAAAACCATGGCGCCGGTAGCAAAATTGCTGTGCGGAAAATTCGGTTTCAAAGTCACGACAATGACCTATCCCGGTCGCCTGTTTCTTGATGATCCTTCGCGGCACTGGCCCGGCGATACTATTAACCCTGACGGTACGATCAGAACACCGCAATGGTTGACGGGTGAGCATATAACACCCGACCAGTATGAAGTTGTCACCGACACCTCGATACGCGAGCGTTACGGCACCCGGACGGTTTTACATGCGAAACCAGGTACGACGTTTTGGAACAGGATGGCAGGATGGCCAGCGGCGTTCGAACGTGGCGGCATAGAGGCGATGGCGCGCAATATGCCGGAAGATGAATATTCAATTTTTGTTCATGGCCATTCAACGGGCGGCCCCTTCGTTTTCATGTTGTCGCAACGCGTTCCAAATGTTGCTGGGGTAATGGCAATAGAGAATTCCGCGTTTGGTTATATTAATGAGGCAAAACTAGCGAAAATTGGCTCGCTAGGTGCGATCGGTGATTTTGAAAAAGTTGTTACCGAAACCCAGCGTACCGATCCGTTTTATGAACTCTACATACGCACCTGGCGTGACAAGGCACGCTATGTGGGCCCGGAGAAACTCGGTCAGGATGGTCCGGTTGCTTTGATGCGCCTTCCGCTGGTGATCGAAGAGGTCATGGAACGCTGGGAGGCTGCGAAAATGCAGCCGCAATTTAAGTGCGAATACACGGTAAGTACCAATATCGAGGCATCTCTTGAGGAAGGCGCCCGCGTTTGCGCTGAACGCATGAAGTTGAACGAGGAAGATACCGAAGCTCTGGTCAAACAGTTCCTCGGTTATGGACGTGAACTAAAGGGTGCGGACGCGAAACCGGTACCGCCTGTGCTGTTTTGTGTCGCAAAGGATAGCCGCGATCATGGGGTGGAAAGCTACAAATCTCTTGTAATGCCGATGTATGCGGATATGGATCCTGCACCGAAGACGGCTCTGGTGCATTTTCAAGCGGGTGTCCATTCTTATTGGACAGAAGAAGATGAATTGCCTATCGGGATTGCGCCGTCGGTAGCACAACTTTGGCATGACGCTGTAACAGGAGGATATTTCCTAACGGACTAACTCACCCGTTGACAGCATCGTGGACGTCGTTGCGGAGTGTGTCGAGAAACGACTTGGTGGCGATCGATTGGGCGATCCGCGTGTTGACGATCGTGGCGACCTTTCGGGTAATAGGCGGGTCAGTTGGTCGGAAAACTATATTTTCTGATGGAAAATCTGACGCTGTTGTGCGGTCAACCAAAGTAATTCCGGCTCCAGCTTCAACCATTTTACAAAGTGACGCATGTGTTCGCGCTTCTCCAACAACGTCGGGCTCCACTTTTTGTTTTCGCAATGCTTTCCATATAACCGAGCCGTATTCGCTATCTTCCGGCAAGACGACCATCCGCCGACCGTTGAGTTCTTTCAGAGGAACAACTTTTAGCGTAGCGAGTGCATCATTCGCATCCATCGCCAGCAGGACACTTGTTTCAAAAAGAGGTTCAGCCTGAACTAAAGAGTCAGACACTGTCGCAGAGGCTATGCCGACATCGTAGCTTTGCGATACAATGCCCTCGACAACCCCTGCTGTACCTGAGCTTTCGAGTTCAACCATGATTCCAGGATTGTCTTTGATAAACTGACCGATAATGCTGGCGACGAAACCGTCGGCGTATTTGGAAAGCGCTATGACCCGTACAGTGCCTGTGGCTTTTTCACGAATTCCGGTTGCAACCTGACCAATTCTGTCGAGACCGATGAAGGATCTTTTGACCTCTTCATAGAGCGAATGGGCATCTTGAGTTGGCACAAGGCCGCGCGCACGTCTTTCAAAGAGCTGAAACCCAACATTTGCTTCAAGATCCGCAAGAAGTCGACTCACTGCGGGCTGTGTCACATGCAGGACTTCGCTGGCTGCGGTTGCGGAGCCAAACTCCATTGCCGCCCGAAAAGCCTCAATCTGACGTAAATTAATTCGCATAGCCAAACCATAACATTTAATTATGGAAAGTGAAGATAATAGAATTCGCTATTATTACACGAGTCCGTCAAAATAAGCCCATCAACATTCGAAAAAACGCTGAAATCTTAGAAGTTTGACTTAATCAGGGGAACTACAATGATTACATTAAGACTTGAAAATACCGCACCCTTCCAAGGACTTGCAGAGCTCGTCGCCGACAAAGAAGGCCTCTTTGAGAAAGAAGGCATCGTTATCGAGTGGGTCGATCGCGATAAGGGAGTAAAAAAGGAAGTACGGACCGATATCACACGGCCCGATGAGCTGGATCCGCATTCAAGTCACGGCAAGCTCTTCGAGCAAGGCAAGGCTGATATGTATAACGCTTGCGAATGGGGCAATTACTGCCGCGTTCAGGATTCAAGTGTGCAGTCTGGCCGCCAGATTGGTCGTCGCGCCATCGTGACATTTGCCGGTCTTGTCGTTCGCCCCGAATCCGAGGTGTATACCCCACAGCAGCTCGCCGGAAAGCTTGTTGGCGTGCCTTTCTACTTTGGAACGCATTATCTTGCTCTTCATATGCTGGAGGGTTTCCTGCCGCGCGAGGACATCAATGTTTGCAGCGCGCCTAACGGATCGCGCATGCGTTACGATTCAATGATGTCTGGTGAAATCGAAGCCACGACACTGACTGAGCCCTATCTGTCCCTCGCTGAGAAAAATGGTTGCCGCGTCGTTGCGACGGCATTCTATCATGGTACGGAAGTAGCTTCGGATAAGGTCGACACTGAAACCTACGCCAAGTTCAATCGCGCTGTGAAAGAAGCGGTCATTCGCATCAATGCCGATAAGGAAAAATATCTTTCCTATTTCATCGATTGCCACAAAGAAAAAGATCCTGAAATCGGTACGCTAACCGTCGATGATCTGCGGGCCAGCCGCATCGTGGTTGTTGATCCGGCACCGATCCCTGCCGATGAATTGGCGCGGACTGCCGAATGGATTAAGAGCTGGGGTATGTTGGCTGAGACTGACGACCATATGGATTTGGTCAATATGGAAGTTCAGGAAGGTGCTCACGCGGCAGCTGAGTAACGCCGGCACACTACTTCGAGCAAAGGGTGGAGGCGCGGTCTCCACCCATTCGCCTTATTAGAGAGGTCGTTATGAAGAAGTTGGTATTGGAAACAACCGCACCATTTCAGGGTTTGGCTGAACTCGTTGCGGACCGAGAAGGGTTATTCGAAAAAGAAGGTATTCAGATCGAGTGGGTGGATCGCGACAAAGGCGTCGACAAATCGGTTCAGAAAGACGTCAACAGCCCCGAAGGTGTCAATCCCTTTGCCAGTCACGGTAAGCTCTTCGAGCAAGGCAAAGCCGACATGTACAACGCCTGCGAATGGGGCAACTACTGCCGCGTTCAGGATTCGGGTGTCCAGTCTGGCCGTCAGCTTGGCCGTCGGGCAATCGTGTGCTTTGCCGGGCTATATGTAAGACCAGATTCCGAGGTCTACACCGCGCAGCAACTGGTGAACAAGGATGTTGGTGCGCCGTTTTACTTCGGTACGCATTACCTCATTCTTCATATGCTTGAAGGCTTTATGAATCGTGATCAGATCAAGCTGGTTCGGGCGCCGAATGGTTCCCGCTTCCGCTACGATGCATTATTAGCTGGTGAATATGAAGCGACTTGCCTAACGGAACCATATGCCTCATTGGCCGAAAAAGAAGGTTGCCGTCTGGTCACGTCTTCGTTCCTTCACGGCACCGAAGTGGCGTCTGACAAAGTGGACACTGAGACCTACACAAAGTTTAACCGGGCAGTAAAAGAGGCGGTTAAACGCGTTAATGCCGATCGGTCAGCCTACATGCATTACTTCATCGACTACTACAAGGATAAGGACCCACGGGTCGCCGCAATGGATACCAGCGATTTGATGGAATCCCGCGTCGTGGTGGTCGACCCAGCACCTATCCCGCAAGAGGAAGCAGATCGAACTGCAGCCTGGATCAAGAGCTGGGGTATGTTAGCGGATACCGGAGAGGCATCGGAACTTATCAATATGGAGGTTCAGGAAGGCGCGCACGCGGCCGCTGAGTAATTTCAGATTGATGTTGGGAGAGCTGTATGAAGAAGCTTACCCTTGAGACAACAGCCCCTTTCCAGGGGCTGCCCGAACTCGTTGCCTACGATGAAGGGTTGTTTGAGGCTGAAGGCATAGAGGTCACCTGGGCTGATCGTGATGCTGGCCCGAAACCCGGTACACAAAAAGATGTGAACAGCCCCGTCGGGAACGATCGATTTTCCAGCCATGGCAAACTTTTCGAACAAGGCAAGGCGGATATGTATAACGCCTGCGAGTGGGGCAATTATTGTCGTGTCCAGGATTCCGACAGCGGTGGACGCCAGGTTGGAAGACGAGCAATCGTTGCTTTTGGCGCACTGGTTGTGCCACCGGACTCAACGGCGTACACGCTGCAACAGATGGCCGGGAAAGTGGTGGGTTTACCATATTATTTTGGCACGCATTTCCTGGCTTTGTTGATGCTCGAAGGTTTTCTGCCGCGCGATCAAATCAAGACTTGTAAAACGCCGAATGGTTCGCGTCGGCAATATGATGCATTGCTGCGGGGTGAGTATGACGGCGCGTGTTTGACAGAGCCGTATATTTCGCTGGCAGAAAAGCAGGGGTGCCGGGTTCTTTCAGCGGCGTCTTTCCATGGCACCGAGGTTGTGTCCGATAAGGTTGATGTCGAGACTTATGCGGCTTTCAATAAAGCTGTGACCGAAGCGGTCGACCGGATCAATGCCGATAAAGAAAGCTATATGCACTATTTCATCGACTACTACAAAGAACGGGACCCGGAGGTTGCTTCAGTTCTGACAGTTAATGATTTGCGGCCTAGCCGGTTGATTGTACAGAAACCCGGACCCATTCCAGAGGATGAGCTCAAACGTTCCTAAGAGTGGATACGCAGCTGGGGTATGCTTGCGGAAACAGCTGTCGCGACGGACCTTGTAGATATAGAATCCCAAGACAAGGCACACGCTGCGGCAGAATGAGTCCAAAAGGTCGTTTTTTTATTTGATTCCCGCTATGTAAAGGGTACAGATCGGTTTCCTCGAAATGACAAGATGGGTACGCTATCTTGGGCAAGTGGATTGAATTATGGCGAATAGCGGAAACGGGATAGAACGGCGCGAAAGTGTGGCTGTGAAGGTTGGCAACGTCACTGTCGGTGGCGGTGCGCCTGTAGTCGTGCAGTCGATGACCAACACCGATACCGCTGACGTTGAATCGACGACGGAACAGGTTGCGCAGCTTGCCCGTGCCGGTTCGGAAATCGTACGAATCACCGTAGACCGCAAAGAGTCTGCCGCTGCTGTGCCCTATATCCGAGATGCGTTGGCGAAGCAGGATATTGATGTACCGCTGGTAGGCGATTTCCATTATATCGGTCACCAATTGCTGACAAGTTACCCCGATTGCGCAGAGGCGCTCGCTAAATACCGTATCAATCCGGGAAATGTCGGTTTCCGTGAAAAACGCGATCTTCAGTTCTCCACAATGATAGAAGTGGCACTGAAATATGACCGGCCGGTAAGGATCGGTGTGAATTGGGGCAGTATCGATCAAGAACTGCTTACCCATTTGATGAATGAAAATGCAGAGGCGGAATCACCCCTTGATGCGACCGGAATCATGCGGGAAACAATGATTCAATCAGCACTGCATTCCGCAGAACGCGCTCATGAAATTGGAATGGGACCCGAGAAGATCGTAATTTCCTGCAAAGTATCCGAAGTGCAGGATTTGATCGGGGTCTATAGCGCAATTTCCAAACGATGCAATTACGCGCTCCATCTGGGGCTGACCGAAGCAGGTATGGGTTCGAAAGGTATCGTTGCGTCGACGGCGGGCATGGCCGTTTTATTACAGCAAGGCATCGGTGATACCATTCGCGTTTCGCTGACGCCGGAACCCGGTGGTGACCGGACCCGCGAAGTTATCGTCGCGCAGGAAATGCTGCAGACAATGGGATTACGGTCGTTCCTGCCGCTGGTGACCTCCTGTCCAGGATGCGGCCGTACGACGAGCACGGTGTTTCAGGAGCTGGCGGACAAAATTCAAACCTATATCCGGGAGCAGATGCCCGTATGGCGTGAGAACTATGATGGCGTCGAAGATATGGCCGTGGCTGTAATGGGTTGCATCGTTAATGGTCCCGGTGAAAGCAAACACGCCAATATTGGCATCAGCCTTCCCGGAACCGGTGAGGCGCCTTCAGCGCCAGTCTTTATTGACGGTAAGAAAGCCATGACATTGCGTGGCCCCGGCATCGCTGAAGAGTTTCAGACAATTGTCGACGATTACATCGAAAGCCATTACGAAAAACGAAAAAAGTCTGCCTAAGTTGGTGCGTCCGACGACGGCTTGTTGACGTCTTTGTCTTCAACTTCCTTCTTCGTCAGAAGGAAGGAGGAGGCGACAATCACGACACTGCCAATCCATACCCAGATCACCGGCCACTCGCTAAAGACCACCAGGCCAATAATTGCGGCTATTGGCAAACGGATAAAATCGAGAGTGATGACCACGGTAGCGTCTGCGGCATGGAATGATCGAGCAAGTGCCCGCTGCGTAAGGGCGCCGAAGGCACCAATCAGGAGAAGCCAGCCAAATTGCTCAAGTGTCGGTGTCTTCCAGACGAATAACGCTACAATTAGCGCGTATGGCGCAACAAATACCGCCTGATATATGGCGATGGTATCTGGATGCTCTGTTCGGGACAGGTACTTGATCATAATCGAGTTGCAGACGCTGAGCATGACTGCGGCGAAGGCATAAAGTATGCCGGGATTAATTTCCTGAAACCCGGGGCGCACAACAATCAAGGCACCAAGCATACCAATGGCTATTGCCGCCCAACGTCTGGTTCGTGCAAGTTCACCAAGTATCAGGATTGCAGCAATGCAAGCGAAGACCGGGCGCGTAAATCCAATCGCTGCGATGTCTCCCAGCGGAATATAGGTTGCGGCCAAGAAGAAAAATGTGACGCTGAGATAAGCGGATATACCGCGCAAGGCGAAGAGCGGGTATTTCTTGGTGCGAAGTCGGCGGCCACCGTTCGAAAATGCGGTCGGAAGCAGAAACATTAATCCGAAGGTCGCGCGAAAAAAGACCACGACCAGAATCGAAAGTTCTGGGGATAATGTGCGGGCGATGGTCATCATACCGGTAAAGCAAGCGCCCGCGCATGTAATCCAGAATCCGGCACGGATGGCGCCCGGCAAGGTGTCGAACCATTCGCCCAAGGGTTGGAAGAAACTCATAGTTCGTTATAGGTGGCGGTTTTGGTGTGCGCTAGGGAACTGAACGAAAAAACTTTTGAAATCGTCCCGCTAATTCCAACTACGATCAGCGAAAGAATTTTATTTGGGGACGATGGCAATCATTTGGTCGCCATTACATTTCGGACATCTTGTTTTGACTTTATTGCGCCTTTGAAAAATTGGTGGATTAGATTTCTTGTGCGGATGGTGTCTATAGGTTGCTTGATCAAAAATTGATTTCGTTGACCGGGGAGTTTGACCATAAATGGGACAAATTTACTTTTGATTCCGTCATGCTTTTCAGCTTTTCGCCAGCGGTGATCTGCGCTTACAATTACGGTTGCTTCATCCCATCGACCTGCGGCCTCAAGTGCTTTTCGCATGGCCGAGAAGGCACGATCCGTAGCCTCCAAATTGTCCAAATAACCGAGCACGGGTTTTTCATCTACTCTTGACTGCGGCAGAAATGAATTTGTTTTTCGATCATAGACAAAGGGTCGGTGGGGCAAATTCCAATGAATAAAGATAAAGTCGAAATCTCTATCTTTTAAAGCAATTTCGGTCCCAGTCACAAATGCTTCGAATTGGTTTTCGCTGTCTGGTTTTAACTGTTTGGGATCGGGAAGCCCGGCATTGTCTAGTATCCGCGATACAAATGGAATGTGCTCCACTACTTTGAAAAGTAGATCATCAATACGATTTACAACTGTCCATGTTTCTCTGTGCCATGGCGCGTCGTTTTCCCAACAATAGCTGATCAAGGAACCAAAAAGCCGACAATAAGGATGACCGCCTTGTGCCAAGAGCGCTACATTGAGGCCCATTTCGTGCACGTCGTTTAGAATTCCAGGATTCTTTTTCCAAGAAAGCGATGCACTTCCATCTTTTGGAATTAGGCGAAGATCAAATCTACTTTCATGCTTCGTTGCGTTGATCCTTTTGCCCAGCATTAAACTAGGAATCGAATAAAGCGTTACATCGCCAGGAGGGGTCGCCTCTGTCGCTACGATTGCTTCGCCTCGAAACCTGTCCAGCGCAGGCATTTCAATATCCGACGGTCTATCGCGAAATCCAACCCGCTCGTCTAGCTCGTCGAAGATGACCCAAATTATTGGGGGTCTACTTAATCTTAAGTGCTCTTTTTTGGGCGTCAGATGTTTTTCATACGTAAATAAATTCAGTGGGTTAAATTTGACGATCGCACCAATAGTATTGATTGAATAGATAATCAAAAGAGGAATTCCAAGCACTATTGATAGCCTCGGTAACGTGTGCCAACCTCTTCGCCATCGCCATAAAATCGTGAGCACTAATATAACAGTTAAGATGCTTTTTATGGGGTTCTCAATGCACCAACTTAAATCAAACCAGGAAAAAAAATACATGCGAACGGCATTTATTCCCAGAGCAATACATGTGAAATGGATGACCCATTCAAGATATGGTGCAGCTGGTTTTAAAAAGGAGACAAGAGCAAAAATAGCTATGCCTATCAAGATGGTGACCAGCAAGGAGGCAAGATAATCGACATGCGAATCCTTGAGAGTGCTAAAATAGAAATTCGCTAAAAATTGATGTTCGAGGGGTGTTCTCAACGCTGTGAAAACCCCAAGCCAAAACGGTATGATTATTAAGGACGCGGCGCCCGTTGATTCGAAGAATCGTTGTATTAAGTTCCTTGATATGTAACTGGCTGTTGGCCACATTCGTGAATACCGCTTTGTCTTCTATTCGAATTCTCTTGAATTAGTTAGTGATCTGACTCGCTATGAAAATAGCCTGTGTTGACCGATAGGATAATACCACCCCAGCACATGTTTTGGTCAATTGATCGGATCGTCAAACTAGATTGAGCAGATTTAATTGTTTCTGCATTAAACCATGGTGTTCCAAGATAAGACGTTTTACGTAAGCCAAGTATACTATGTCGTGCTATTGGGTTCGGTGACGAGGCACTGAAGCAAAGTGCAGACTGGATTTTGGCTATGTCAGGACGAGATATCCATATCGGGCAAATTAAGGTCCCGGCGGAATCGCTAGAGTTCAGCTATATTCGTGCCTCTGGTCCGGGGGGGCAGAACGTCAATAAGGTTTCGACCGCGGCGCAGCTGCGCTTTGATGCCGAAAACTGTCCCTCAATCGACAAATATACATTCAACAGATTGCGCCAAATTGCGGGATCGCGGATGACCCAAGACGGCGTCATTGTAATCACCGCTCAAAGATTCAGATCACAGGAACGCAACCGCGAAGACGCTATTGATCGTTTAACCGGAATGCTAAGGGATGCGGCTCATCGTCAAAAGGCACGAAAACCAACACGGATTAGCAAGGGCGTAAAAAAGAGACGTCTTGATAGCAAGCGACGCCATAGCAATATCAAAAAGAATAGGGGTCGCGTACGTGGCGACGAATAGCCTATTTGGGACTCGACAATGCTGCGATCGATCCGGCAGCATATGTCCATCAATTGTGGAGTAGAGAATGGCCGACAAGATCAAAAAGACTGAAGACGAGTGGCGCGCGGAGCTTTCGCCAGAACAGTTCCACGTATGTCGTCAGGCAGGCACTGAACGCCCGTTTACAGGGAAATACAATGACTTCAAAGGGAACGGGACTTTTGTTTGCTCCTGTTGCAGCAACCCGCTTTTCGATTCCGAAACCAAGTTTAACTCGGGAACAGGTTGGCCAAGTTTTTTCGCACCGTTGTCAAAAGAAGCCGTCGATCTGCACGACGATTGGTCGATGTTTATGAAACGCACAGAAGTAAAGTGTGCCAAATGCGATGCCCATTTAGGACATGTGTTCCCTGACGGTCCACCGCCCACAAACCAGCGTTTCTGCATGAACTCCGTGTCACTGGATTTTCAGGAGAAAGACGAGGGGCAAGACGAATAGACTGCTAGTACGGAGTGTATGACTTTTCTTCTTTAATTGCGGCACCTAGCAGGTCGTTAATCTCAGCCTTTAGTGCGGCGCGCCTGTCATTGGTTTTGTATACTGAGCGCGCGCAGGCAATAAACCGTTTGCCAAAGTCGAGATCGCGCTCGCGTTCACGAATTTCATCTTCGATAGTCCATAGCTCCAGGTTGACGGCCTTCAGGTCATCAGTAAGGCGGTCCATTTCAGAGCTCTTTGGAATAACAGCGCCGCACACAGCGCGTAATGTTTCCAGCTCGCGTTGAATGTTACTAAGCTTCTGTTCGTCGAAAATTTGCTGTTTCTTGATCTCTAGAATCGTAATTTTATCGATCAGTTCACCAGGCGATATGTCAACCTGAACAGTTTTCACAACGTCTGAATTAAAGTCTCGTTGCGAGCTCATGAATATCGTCCCTTAAGGTCTTCTTCAATTCGTTGAAAGACACCCGCTCAGTCGCCATGCTGGGTTTGCCGATATAGCTTCATCGTCGGGTACCAAGGCGTTTCCGTTCCGTCCAATCCCCAACGCCAGTCAGGGACAAAGGAAAGTACGACCCATGTTTCAACACCAAGCGCACCGCCAAGATGCGCTATCGCCGTATCCGAAGTAATGAGCAAGTCGACATTTTCGAGAATAGCGGCCGAATCCAGGAATGCCCCTTCCGCATCGATTTCATTGCCCAGAGAAAGAACATCGGAGCCCCAGGATTGGCTTACCAACTGTTTTGCGGCTTCGCCTTGTTGCAGACTGATAAGCTGAATGTCGGGCAGACCGGCAACCGGCGTGAATTCATGAATTGGAATGGAACGCGTCGCGTCGGCGCGATAGCTGGCGTTGCCCTGCCAGCATATTGCGATCCTATATTTTTTGTTCGTTGGAAGGTGAGTTCGCCACTCATCAACGCGAGATCGCTCAGCGCTGAGATAGGGACCGCTGTCAGGCCAGAAAGGTTCTGTTGGTCCAGTTTGATACGGCAGCGACAATAGAGGGATTTGTACATCGAAGCGGGCTTTTTCACCGACCGCGATGTGTTGGTCACACGTAGGCAATGTCGATAAAAGCGGAACAAGCCGTTCAGGCAATTCAACAAAATAGTCCGTCCGGGATTCGGCGAATTGGTCCAGATATCGACAGAATTGAATAGTATCGCCGAGTCCTTGCTCTGCATGTATCAGGAGACTTTGTCCGGTTCGGAATTTTCCATCCCAACGCCTCCTTTCCTGATGGTGCATTGCAGAACCGGGTATAGAACACCTTGCTTCATATGCGGCCCAGCCACTCTGAAAATCCTGGCGCATAAGCAATAAAAGGGACTCGTTCCACAATGTGTTGGGATTTGGCGGGTCGATCTGCGCTGCTGCGGCAAGCGATAATTCGGCATCGCCTATGCGACCGATAGATTTTTGAACGGATGCAAGATTTAGATGAGCACCCAAATGCGTCGGCGAAAGCTCGATTGTGCGCTCATACGAAGAGATTGCTGGATTGAGGTCTCCGTTCCCGAAATAGGCGTTGCCCAGATTGAAATGGAATTCTGGTTCAGATGGGTTGATGTCTATCGCTCTCGTTAGAGCACGAATGGCCTCATCATACTGTCCGGCAGCATTCAGGGCTGAGCCAAGATTGGACCACGCGGGCGCGGATTGAGGTAAAAAGCCGCATACGCGGCGTTGTTTTGCGATCGCTTTATCAGGTTCGCCCAATTTTTTGTACAGCAAACCCAGATCGCACAGGATTGGGGCGGACTGCGGCGAATATTCCGCCGCTTTCTCTAAATACCGCAATGCACGGCGATCATTACCCAGATCGCGTAGGATCAGACCTGCGAGATGGAGCGTTTCAGGGTCCCTCGGCTGTTTTTTTAGGGTTAACCTGATGAGTTTTTCGGCCTTTCTCAACTTCCCAGCGAGGCGGGCGTTCGTCGCTTCCGTAAGTTTGGTGTTCACGGTAACGGTTTGAGAATAAATGGTATTTTGTGCTGCGACCGTAATCTTAGTGTCTCCAATGGATGCGCTAAATATGGTGCTGAAGATTAGCGGAAATATGTTGAAAAATGATTGAAGGGGGCACGGTTCCTTTAATCGGAAATATAAAATAAAGTAGTGACACTAAAAGATCGAATAATCCAAGAAATCCATTAAATTGGTGCCTAAAAGCCGTTTTTCCGCTAATCTTTGAGAAGTCGAAGTAAATGGGTTTTGACAAATGATCCTTGTTACCTGCGCTGCAGGAAAAACCGGTAAAGCGATTGTAGAGGCGCTAAGAGCGGCCAATCAGCCGGTACGCGCAATGGTTCGCAGTACGGAGTCCGAAGAAGCATTAAAAACATCGGGAATTACCGATGTGATTGTTGGTGACCTCGTTCATTACGAAGATGTCCTCGAGGCCGTTACCGGTGTCGACGCCGTCTACTATATTGCGCCAAATATGGATCCGAATGAGCGTTTAAACGGTGAAAACATCATCAAAGCCTGCAATTCCGCCGGTGTGTCCCGGCTGGTCTTTCACTCTGTTCTTCATACCCAAATCGAAGCTCTGCCTCATCATTGGGAGCGGCATTTTGTTGAACAGGAAATAATGAATTCAAACCTGGCGTTTACCATCTTGCAGGTTGGTTCATACATGCAAAACATGCTTCCGGCTTGGGGAAAGATGGTCGAAACGGGCATTCATAGAATGGCCTATGACATTGATGCCCCTATGAGCCTGGTTGATCTCGGTGACGTTGCTGAGGCGGCAGTACATGTTCTGGCTGATGACGGTTATATCAATGGCATGTTCGAGGTTGCCGGTCCGGTCATCACGCTGACAGAGAAAGCTGCAATTTTGTCGCAAGTTCTTGGAAAAGAGATAGTGGCGGAAAAGGAAAATCTCGACGAGTTCCTTGATCACGGCAGGGCAATTGGATTTGGTGATTTTACGCTGGCGACAATGGCAAAGATGTTTCCCTACTACGATGAGCATGGGTTGGTGGGCAGCGACAAAGTTCTAGGCTGGATCCTGGGACGATCCCCAACCGATTTCGAAACCTTTGCACGGCGCGCCGCCGCAGCTTTCGATCAGGGTTCGTAAATCATCGCCTGAATAGGTTGGCCGAATTCCGGTGCAGCAAGATCAGGGCAGGCGCTGGCAGCAACCGCCAAATCCATTTCTGCGCGGAAGTCGACATAAATCGGGTCTTTCGGTCTGTTTGGTGTGTGTTTGATTTCGCCAGTCGCTGTGTCGATATCGACGTGCTGAAAGATGTTGAGAGGACTCGGAATGAGTTCCGGCGGCACATTCCAGGCGCTGAAACCATCGATCAGGTTTTCCCAACAGCCTCGATCGGGAATAGGGATGTCATCGCCATGGTTGTACTGGTTTAAGCGGCCTTCTTCTTTCGCGCGGGCGTAACGCGGACCCGAACAAGTTCCATATTGCAGGTCGTGATATCCCTGACCGGCAAACTGGTCTTCGACAATTGTCATCATGGGGTTATTGAGCTTGCTGAAAAGCACGTCTCCGGTCGAGATCCAAAGTTTCATATTATAAACCTTGGTGCGCGCCTGATCGAACCGCTCGTCAAGATTATGCAAATTGAGGCAGGCGAAATCGATTATGGTTTTCGCCGTGAGCCGCAGAACCTGACCTTTTTTCATTGGCGCGCCCCATCCGCTATTTGCCGGGACAAATTCGTCGCTGATAACATTCATGTTCTTCTCCTTACCGGCTCAGGGCTGAAAAATTGTAATTGTGGCATAGGCACCAGAGGCTGATGTTTCAGATGCGGGGCAATTCATGATGGCGCAGATCAAATCTATTTCCGCCTCGAGATCAATCGAGACCGGTTCAGGCGGCCCCTTGGGTTTTGGTCGGATACGTCCTTCCTGACTGATATCGAGATTGCGAAACAGGCCCATCGGATCGGGGAGGTTCTCAAACGTCATCTCGAGTGGGGCAAGCAAGGACAACATGCCATCGGCGCACCCGTGACCGGATTGGAGGTCGTGCAAGCCAAAACCAGCAAAACCGTCTTCCAAAATTCGCATCATCGGGTTGTTTTGTTTGCTGAACAGCCTGTGCCCCTTCGTTGGGTACAGGTTGAGGTTATAAATTCTCGTGCGGGCGGTATCGAAGAACTCCCGAATGTCCTCTCGTTTAAAGGCATTGAAGTCGATAACACTGCGGCCCGTAATCCTGAGAACCTGTCCACTATTAACATTGCCCGTCCATCCATTTTGGGGGGATACAGTCTCTTCGCTTATGACGTTCATGATGTTGGTTCCGATAAAATATCTATGCTCAAGGTTGGAATACCGTCGCTGCTACTTCAAGTCCACGCGTCTTTGACGCCATATCAGGACAGGCGCTGAATCCGACAAGCAAATCGCGCTCTGCGCGGAGCTCCAGATGAACAGGACGTTCTGGACGTATTTGTGTGCGTTTCATGCCGCCGGATTGTTGATCGATGGCCATATTCTGAAAAAAATTTACCGGGCTCGGAATGTTCTCGTAAGGAATGCCCCAGGGTTCAAGTGCCCAGGTGAGGTTTTCCGAACAGCCGTGATCAGGCAGTTCCATATTGCTGCCATGAAGATATTCGCCGAGCCGACCTTCCTCCGCGGCGCGTTTATGCCGCGCCCGTCCACACATACCAAATTGCATATCATGGGTCCCTAACCCGTCAAACTCGTCAGTAATCATCGTCATCAAAGGCGCCCCGCGGCGGGAAAGCATCTGATGGCCTCTCTTAAGGTAAATGCATCCGCTGGCTTCCTTGGTGGGGGCCTGATCGAAGGCTTCGCCATAGTCGCTCTGATCGAATGCCACAAAATCGATAATCGTACGCGCTGTTAGACGGAGGACCTGCCCCACATTCATCTCCGTCGCCCAACCAGTGTTTTTCGGGGCTAGATATTCTTCGACCATGCGCATGAAATATAGTCTCCGCTTTGGACCATTATATGACGCGATATACGTTGTACCGAGTGATGAGCATGACAATCATGAAATCAACGAAACGATGCCACCAATGATCAAAAAGAAAAAAATTGAAATCAACACCGCAATCAATTTTCCATAAATACGTGTCGCCGGTTCATTCGGGTCTGCCCAATCAATGCGATGCTCCGTTCTATCGTTGACGTCTCGATATTCCATATAAATATGGGGAATTCCGGCTTCTTCGAAGACGTCTCCGATACGCTCGAACCCTAGTCCCAAATAAAATTTTTCGGCGTGGCATTGCGCATGGATCGCGACTGTTCCAGCGCCATCCTCTCTCGCATCTTTGATCGTGCGAAACATAAGCTGTTGTCCGATACCGATGCCGCGTTCCTCTTTGAGAACAGCAACCCGTTCGATTTTGGTTTTTTCTGGACTGTCTCTTCGCAACCGCGCCGTTCCAACAGCATGCCCATCTCGTTTAGCCAGATACTGCCGGCATTCATGATCCTGGCCGTCGAACTCTTCTTCAGGATCCACCTTTTGCTCGTCGCAGAATACAATGCGACGAATCTCAAAGGCTTTCTCCATATCGTCGTCTGAAGAAATTTCAGTGATTTCAATATCAATCATCGCCGCAGCATTGTATCCCGCAGTCTGAAATATCAAAAGCTGTGCAACCGTAGACCGCTTTGGTTTGGATGATTAAGGTGCAGCGATCTTGATAGAGGAAGGAATTTGACGATGCGCATTTTCGTGTTCGCGGGCTCGCTGCGGAAGGATTCAGTAAATAAAAAACTCGCCGGACTCATATCCCAAAAACTTGAGGGGCTGGGCGCAGAGGTCGACTTTGCGGATTTCAGAGAGTTTGAAATGCCGCTCTACGACAATGACATCGAACAATCCGATGGACTGCCTGCGGGTGCACAGGGTTTGGCCGACCGAATTTCTGCATCAGATGCATTTGTAATCGTGACACCTGAATACAATCACAGCATTCCGGGGCCGCTCAAAAATGCGATCGATTGGATTTCCCGGATACGGCCTTACCCGACGGCTGGGAAAATTTGTTTCCTCGCGTCAGCCGCGCCAAGCATGGTAGGCGGCTCTCGTGCAGTTATTGCGCTGAGACCGGTTTTGTCCCCGATGGGGGCGTGGCTATCCGGCGACAGTTTTTCATTGGCCCAGGCCAATCAGGCGTTTGATGATAATGGCGGACTGGCAAATGCCGATATCGAAAAGTTGCTCGATGGCATGCTTGACCGTTTCGTTAAAGTGAGCGCTTCCGCCCAGACCAGCTAACACGATTGCAAAGCGTATCAAATGGATCTCGGTACCGCCTTTGATGCGTCCGTCGCCCGGCAGCCCGGGGCACTGGCTTTTGTCGATGGCGAATTGCGGCGTGACTTTGCGTCATGGCAGAAGGAAATCCGGTGTGTCGCTGGTGGTCTGTCTGCAATGGGGCTGCAAGCCGATGATCGTTTGGTTTGCATCATGGCGAACCGCTATGAAATGGCGACGCTTTACTGGGCCTGCCAAATGTTGGGCGCCGTTTTCACGCCCTTCAATTGGCGCGCAACAACAAACGATATTGCATTCATACTTGAGGACGCCGACCCTCAGATTGTAGCGTTCGATGATTCTTGCGACGAAGCAGTGCAGTCAGCGTTGGGCGGATTCAACTTTTCTGAGGACGCGTTGGTAACTGCAGGAGTCGATCTTCCTGGAATCGCCTTTGCCAAGCTTCTGAAATCAGACCCCGTCAATAGTCCCGTCGGAGCACGAGACGAAGATATCTGTCTCATGCTCTATACCTCTGGCACAACGGGGAAACCAAAAGGAGTGCCGCGGTCGCACCGTGCCGAACGGACGGCGGCGGCATCTGTCATCGCACATCTTCGATATCGGTTTGGCGATTGCGCTCTCGGCGTTATGCCGCTGTTTCACACGATGGGTATCCGTATTCTGCTGTGCTCGATGATGATAAACGGTGCGCTTATCAATATGCGGGGCTTTAACGGCGCAGCGGCACTCAAGCTGATCGAAGATGAAAACATAAATTCTCTGTTTTTGGTGCCGACTATGTTTCACGACATGCTGGCCCAGGAGACATTCGCGACCGATGCGATGTCTTCGGTTCAAAATATCGCCTATGCCGGGATGTCTATGACCAGCGAACTCGAACAGCGCTGTGTTGAACGATTTCAGCCAGAAATTTTTGCGAACTATTACGGTTCAAGCGAAATATTTACCTTCTCCGTTTGTGACCACCTTGACCGGAAACCGGGTAGCGCTGGTTGGCCGGGGATCAATCAAAAAATTCGTGTTGTTCGAGCGGATGCCGATGGCGGGGCAATGCCAAACGAAACTTTATCGCCGAACGAAATAGGCGAGGTCATTGCGACAATGGAGAGTCCGGAAGCCTTTCGAGGCTATTGGAAACGACCGGATGCTGATGAGAAGGCGATCCGCGATGGTTGGTACTTTACCGGCGATCTCGGCTATTTTGACGAGGACGGCGAGCTCTTTCTGGCCGGTCGTATAGACGACATGATCATTTCCGGAGGTGAAAACATTCACCCCGAAGAAGTGGAGGATACATTGTCAGATTGCGACCTTGTCTCTACGGCTGCAGTCGTTGGGTTACCCGATGAAAGATGGGGACAAAAGGTGGTTGCCTTTATCGAAGCGGCCAGCGAAAAAGCAGGAGCAAAGGCATTGGACGAATTTTGTACGAATTCGGCGCTTGCGCGATTTAAGCGGCCGAAGGCCTATGTCTTTGTTGAAGCTTTGCCAAAATCGGCATCCGGCAAGTTGCTAAGGCGACATTTGCGGGATGGTGATTATGTCGTATCGCCAAAGTTTGATAGTACACTTCAAGAGTTGGATTCAAAGGAAAGAGAAGAATGAGCAAAAACTACGCCGCTGAACGGGGCGCCTTATTAGAAAATCTGGATGGACTCCGCGTTGAAGTCGATGCTGACAAAAATATAGGTTATCTGATCCTGGATCGGCCGCCGCTGAATATCGTTTCCTATACTGGCCGATCCCAAATCCGGGCCATTATCGAAGCCATGGATGAAGACGATGATGTCGGTGTAATTGTCATACGAGGCGAGGGGGGAACGTACACTTCGGGCGGTGACGTAAAGAGTTTTCCCGACATTCCCTTTGATGGCATGTCTGATCTTGCCTGGAATATTGGAGCACCCGAACGTTGCACCAAACCCGTGATCGCCGCGCTCGAAAAATACGCCTTTGGTGTCGGGTTTGAGTTGGCAATGGCATGCGATTTCCGGTTGGCCACAAAAGACACGCTGGTTGCGCTTCCGGAGATCAATCTCGGTGAAATGCCGGGTTCAGGCGGAAGCGTTCGCGTCGTCAAAATTGCCGGTCTGACACGCGCCAAAGATATGGTGATGCTCGGCAAAAGAATTCCTGCTCCTCAAGCAAAGGAATGGGGGTTGATTACAGAAGTCGCAGAGGATTCTGACGCACTGACCGCCTTGATCGAGCAATATGCTGCTGACTTGAATGCTAAAGCGCCATTGGCGTTGCGGGCATTGAAACGGGTGCTGAATTCGGTTTACGACACGAGCCTTAAAGTCGCCTTGGATATCGAGGGTCATTCATACGAGAAACTCAGGTCGACACAGGATTACAAGGAAGGTATTGACGCCTTCGCGGAAAAACGTAAACCGAATTACACTGGCAATTGATCCGGTCTAAGGTAATCTTCAGATAATCGGAATTTCGGAATCTTCTTCGGTCGATTCTTCCGAAACCCCGCCATTTTGCAGTCCGGTATCGACAAGGGCAGCGGATAGCTCTTCCGTCGGTGAGAAAGACGTCAATTCATTTTGCACCTCCTGCTCCGCAACAGGATCAATTATCTGCGGTACCGCCGGTTGCGCAATAATGACAGTGTTTGGCGGCACGAAGACCTGAGAAACGCCGACTCCGCACAATACGCCAAAGACAACGGCAGCGGCAGCGGCGCGCAACCAGGTTCCATTCGATCGTGGATACCACTTTGCAATCGCAATGATAACATTCCGGTTTTCATTCGCCGCGGTAGGTTTTAGTCCGTCCGCAATTTCCAAAACGCCTTCTCTGAGTTCCGAAGAAATTTCTGGTGTTGGCAAAGAATCAAGCGCGGTATCCAGCGCAGCGGCATCGCGAATGATTTCCTCCGCTTCCGGCGATGTGGCGATCAATGCCTCGGCAAGTGCGCGTTCCTGATCTGGCCACTTTTCGGGCGAGGCGCCATAGGCTGCGATCAATTCCCGAAAGCGGTCAAATGTCATAGGTTTGATTTCATCTGACATCATCGTTCTCCTAGTAATTCTATTGCCTGGGGCTTCAGCGTTTGCCGCAGGCTACGTCGTGCCCGCGCCAAAAGAGATTCCACGGCTTCAACCGAGATATCCAAAAACTCTGCCGTCTCCACACCCGAATACCCTTCATAGTGAACCAGTATGATTGCTGTCTGTTGGCGCTCTGGTAATGCGCCAAGGGCGTGCTTTACGCTGGCAGCAATATCGATCCGCCGGTCCGTAACATTTCCATCAACCGGGTCAGAGATATTCTCCGCCATTTCTATCGGCTCAGGTCGTTTCTTGCGTTTGTAATCGATACAGAGGTTCCGGGCGACACGGAATAACCAGCCTTTAAGGGTCGCCGCACCCGACTCCCAGGTGGGCGTTTTTTTTTCATGAGCCGAACAAAGGTTTCCTGGGCAACATCTTCGCCCTGAGCAGTGTCGCCAAGAAAATAGGCAGCGTAACGAGCGACTGCTGGCAAGTGGCGGTCAACGATCACTTCCCACGCCGCAGAGTTTCCGGCACCAATTTGGGGGAGGAGCACGTCATCTGACGTACTGGCCTCGCCCGCAATGGGCCCAGGACGGGTGAGGGGCCAATTCCTGGAAGAACTACCGTCCAACAATCGTCACTCCAATCACCTTCTAATGGTCTTAATGGTCTTACCGGCGACCGCGACGCTTTCCGCGTTTGCCACGGCGTTTGTCAGGAACTTCACTCGCTTCCATGACACCATCACCATTCTCGTCGTAGCGCTTAAACCAGCGTTTCATCGGGGCTGATAATTCTTCCGCAGTTACCTTTTGATCACCATTCGCGTCCAACAGGTCAAACAAGGTCACAGAACGCCAGATTTGAAGACTGCGTCCCCGGCGGCGCATTTCATCGACTGACAACCCTTTGTCGTTGTCGATATCCATGGCACCCAGAATTTTGGACTGATCAGTCGAGATTTCCTTGGTTGTAACCTTTCCATCTCCATTGAGATCATAGAGATTCATGAATCGACGGGCGCTTCTCGTAAGACGCTTGGGCTTCTTGGCTTTTTCCGCCTTTGCTTTCGCAGGCGTTTGCGCGAGCTGATCGCCTTTCCAATCGTGACGATCATTTGCTGAGGTGACGACAGGGATCGCAAACAGCATCGCTATCGCTGAAATTGAGGAAATAAGGATAACTTTCTTGGGCATCATAATTCTCCGCTTCAAAGGTCTTTAAAATCGATCTCACCAGCTCCATCCCATAAATATGTGATGTGTTGGCGACCCCGTCCACACATGACACGGTTCCAAGATACAAATCCCGTCGCCATGTCTAAAATTATATCTATCCTTGCTTGCCAGGCCTGCTTGTTTCACTCTGGCCAAAATTGGATAAAGATCTTTTCAGCAATCAATGCCTTTAGTTGTTTTATCGTCAATCGAAACCTTCGAAGGGGATCGTTGTGTTGATATTTTCCAACGCGATGACGGCACCTTTGGTTTCGACGAATTTCGGCGTGACCCTGAAACACGAACCGGTTGGTATCGGACTGGCGGGTTTGAAAAAGCAATCTTTAGCGCTGAAGAAGAAGCCCTGGCAGAAGCTCGGAAAAATGTTGTTTGGCTCAACGAGGTACTGAAGAAATCCGGTGGAGCATAGAGGGCGCCTATGGGGAACAAAAAATCCAAAAACTGGCATTGGTCGCAAGATGTGCATGCGTTGTTCAAAAAACTTGGCATCGAGCAGGTAGCTTACGTGCCTGATGGTGGTCTGGCGAAATTGATAAACCGTTGTCAGGCAGATGCGTCGATACGATCAGTAGTGCTGACAACAGAAGAAGAAGGCGTGGCGCAGATGGCCGGTGCCTGGCTTGGCGGTCAAAAGGGTGTCTTGCTCACTCAGTCCGGTGGCGTGGGGAATTGCATCAATATGCTTTCAATGATGCAGGAATGCCGAATCCCGCTATTGGCGCTCGTATCGATGCGGGGCGAATGGGGAGAATGCTTTCCATGGCAGGTTCCAATGGGTCAGAGCACCATCCCAGCACTCGAGGCCGCCAAGGTGATCGTCCACCATGTCGATCAAGCCGAGAAGGTGCCCGAAACAGTCCATGCGGCAGCGCGGCTGGCATTTGATTCATATCGCGCTGTGGCGGTTGTCATTTCCCAAAGAATTTCCGGCAGCGGGAGCAGGGGATAATGGCAATTTCCTATAAGCTTCAGCGCCGCAAAGTAGTGCATCAGATTCTTAAAGAGAGAGGGGATGCAGCTGTCATTACGGGGATCGGGAACGCTGTTCATGATGTGGCGTCTTTCAACGATGATCCGAAGAACATGTATCTCGCGGGTGTTATGGGTGGCGCGTCGATGGTGGCATTTGGGATTGCGCTGGCACAGCCAAAACGGCGGGTTCTGGTCATTACGGGCGATGGAGAACTGCTTGCGGGAGTAGGCAGTCTTGCAACAATTGGCGTTGAGCAACCAAAGAATATGTCGATTATTGTTATCGATAATCAGGCCTACGGTGCAACCGGAAATCAGCATACCCATACGGGAAGCGGTGTCGATTTGGTTGGGATAGCTGCAGCGTCAGGGTTTAAGAAAACTGCACTGATTACGACGCAGGCGGAACTGGAATCCGAGCTTCCAAAAATTCATTCAGAACCCGGTCCTTATTTCGCTGTCGTTAAAGTAACGAATAAATCTTCGCCGAGGATCGACGCACCGAGAGATGGGACCTATGTTGCTAGAAGATTCCGGGCCGCAGTTACGGGAGAGAGCATGTAGGCGATGGCAACAAAAAAGAAAAAGAAGACCGATTGGTCCAAAGAAGTTTTCAAAGTCTTGAAGAAGGCTGATATCAGGCAGATCGCCTATGTCCCTGATGCCGGTCATACCTCGCTTATAAAAATGGCTGTTGCCGACAATGCGATTAAACCTGTTTCTCTTACTTCGGAACAGGAGGGTATCGCCGTACTTTCTGGGGCGTGGCTCGGGGGTGAAGCGGGTGCGCTTCTTATGCAGTCTTCAGGCGTTGGCAACGTCATCAACATGCTCGGTATGGCCAACGAATGCCGCTTTCCGCTCCTAATGCTGGTGACGATGCGGGGCGAGTGGGGCGAGTTCAACCCCTGGCAGGTGCCGATGGGTCAGGCGACCGAGACAGTACTCGATGCCGCCGGGGTTATTATCCACCGCGCAGACGATCCGGCAGAGATCGCAGAGACCGTCGAGGCGGCGGCGAAGATCGCTTTTGATAGCGGCCGCATGGTGGCGGT
The DNA here is from genome assembly GCA_002720855.1 of Rhodospirillaceae bacterium. Classification (GTDB taxonomy): domain Bacteria; phylum Pseudomonadota; class Alphaproteobacteria; order MPNO01; family UBA2964; genus UBA2964. The sequence continues at coordinate 191,219 of PBIN01000005.1, forward strand.
GCTGATCGGGCAACGTGTTGTTGGCTTTAAGGATTGGACGAAATAGTGGCATCCCGCAGAAAAATCACATTGGACCGCCGTAAGGTAGTCGAGAAAATTCTAAAAGATCGTGGCGATATTTTGCTGGTTACCGGGCTTGGCGCGCCGACCTGGGATGCCGCTGCAGTTGGCGATCATCCCAACAATTTTTACCTCTGGGGTGGCATGGGCGGTGCCGTACTTACTGGGCTTGGGTTGGCGCTGGCGCAACCGAAGCGGCGGGTTCTGGTAATCACCGGCGATGGCGAAATGCTGATGGGTGTTGGTGGACTGGCGACTGTCGCCGTCCAGAAACCCTCAAATCTGGCGATTTGTATCATGGACAATCAACGTTACGGAGAAACCGGGATGCAGGAAACGCATACCGAACATGGGGTTGATCTGGCTGCAATGGCCGCTGGCGCGGGTTTTCAAAAATATTCGACCGTCTACAACAACAGGGAGTTGGCTGAAGCGATCCCTGTACTATATAGCGAGCAGGGACCCGTGTTTGTCGACGTCAAAGTAACCGATGCGCCCCAGCCCATGACATTGCCACCGCGCGACGGGCCTATGTTGAAACACCGGTTCCGAGAGAACTTATTGGGACACGTCTAAACGTTAATCAGAATTCTATCGAAAAGGAGTAGCCGGGATGGCCGATCTGGAAAAATTTCAAATGGTTATTAATGGCGAATGGGTCGATGCCGCGAGCGGCGAAACATTTGAAAGTTTTAACCCTTATACGGCGCAACCCTGGGCAGAAATACCGAAAGGTGGTCAGTCGGATGTCGATGCAGCAGTTGAAGCTGCCTATCAGGCGGGTCGTCCCGGTAGCGAATGGCGGTCAATGACGCAATCAGCGCGCGGTGCGTTGCTACGAAAGTTGGGCGATGCCCTGATGGAAGCCTCCGATCACCTGGGTCAAATGGAAACCAGAGATAACGGCAAGCTGATCGCCGAAATGGGCGTGCAGTGTAAATATCTCACCCAGTGGTTTCATTATTATGGCGGGCTTTGTGACAAGGTCGAAGGCACGGTTATTCCTATCGATAAGCCATCGACCTTTAATTACACCGTCTGGGAGCCGCTCGGGGTCGTTGCCTGTATTACGCCCTGGAACTCGCCTTTATTGCTACTGACCTGGAAGCTCGCACCGCTCCTGGCAGCGGGCAACACGACGGTTGTTAAGCCATCCGAATATACTTCTGCTTCGACGCTTGAGTTTATGAAGGTCATTGAAGAGGTCGGATTTCCGCCCGGCGTGATTAATGTCGTGACAGGTTTCGGCGGTGACGTTGGTGCGCCGCTTGTTGAACATCCAAAGGTCGCGAAAGTAGCCTTTACCGGATCGGATACGACCGGCTCGCACATCTATCAGGCGGCGGCCAAGGAAATGAAACATGTGACGATGGAGCTTGGCGGAAAATCTCCCAATATCGTCTTTGACGACGCTGAGATTGATAATGCCGTAAAAGGGGCGATCTCTGGCATCTTCGCTGCGACCGGACAGACCTGTATTGCAGGGTCCCGTCTGCTGGTTCAGGAGAACATCCATAACGAGTTTGTCGACAAGCTCGTAGCCATGGCGGAGACCGCGAAGATGGGCGATCCCATGAACATGGATACCCAGGTAGGACCGGTAACCAATATTCCGCAATACGAAAAAATCCTTAGCTATATGGAAATTGCCAAAGGTGAAGGCGTGGAAACCGTTCTCGGTGGCGGTAAGGCGTCGGGTCCGGAATGTGGCGATGGCTGGTTTGTCGAACCGACAATTTATACTGGCGTAAACAACTCCATGCGAATCGCGCAGGAAGAGGTGTTTGGCCCGGTCCTTTCCGTCATACCGTTTAAGGACGAAGAAGAAGCCATCGAGATCGGCAACGATGTCGTCTTTGGGCTGGCGGCCGGCGTTTGGACGCAAAACATTCGCCGCGCCATGGTGATGGCGGAACGGCTTGAGGCGGGAACCGTCTGGGTAAACACCTATCGCGCAGTAAGCTATATGTCGCCGTTTGGCGGATACAAACGATCTGGTCTCGGCCGCGAAAGCGGGCAGGAGATGATCAAGGAATATCTGCAGCAAAAATGTGTGTGGATTTCCACCGCAACCGATGTGCCCAACCCGTTTGTGCTGCGTTAGGGGGCAGGTCTTGCTTTTACTGGGCCGGCGTACCGAGTCAGCTAATACGCCATAAGCAGACTTTCCTTATCGCCGGTGGCTTGGTCCGTTAGTTGCCATAAGCGGACGTCGGATGAAATTTTTGAAATCCCAGTGACGCAAGGGCTTTTTTTATTGTTTACCAGGGCGCGACATGGGACCCTTTCCCAAGGTTGGTAGCTAGTTAAGTTGTGGTTGGCTCGTTAAGGAAACCTCGAGAGAGGTGAAACACGTTTTCTTGTTTGCGGAGCTAACTATGGATTTTAAATCCCAAAGACAATTTTGTAGTGGTCGCGACTTGTCTGCCTGTAACGGTGGCTCACCCTGCTATGCGCGCTATCACGCTAGAATCGTATCATTGCTTGGTGAGAATTAGGTCGTGAAAATGCAAAATCGTACAAAATTCACCTATCTCTTTATCGCCCTTTTTGGATTGGTGCTTGGTGCCCACACGGTGTCGGCGACCACGATCACGGTAACGATTGGAGCCGATGACGGGTTTGGCGGCTTCACGGGCACTAGCCCCGGTGATCCGGTGGGAACGTCAGTTGTCGTAAGCGGTCCCGCCTTCTCCACACCCGTCGCAACGGATGAAACCAACCGCCTTTCCCCGAATGCCCTGCTGACCCTCAATTACGGATTTGCCCTCGATACTAGTGGACTAACCTCGATCAGCTCGGCGCAGGTCCTTATACGGATGGCGAGTGTCGGGCTCGGCACTGATAACGGGTTTGGCGATGCTGATGTTTCCTTTGATGGCAATTCGCTGGGGAAATTGCGCCCAGGCGGGCTGGTCGGCAGTGCGGAGGTGATTCAGGAGTTTACCTTCGATGTAACGGCGTTTGTATCGGCAGGCGTCAGCAGCACTCTTACCTTTTCCCTGGATGGAACCGGAATCACCGGTGGAAGCGCCGGCGATTTTTTCATGGTTGATCTGGCAAGCCTCGAGGTGCAGGGGGACAGCGTAGGAATCCCTGAACCTGGCTCTCTGGCGCTTTTTGGTCTCGGGCTTGCAGGCCTGGGGTATGCTCGGCGCAAACGGGCCGGCTAAAGGGCTTTGTTGCTCATCAAATTAGAATGCGGCGGTTCTTTTGGACCGCCGTTTTCATTTGTGGAATGTCCGGCCTTGGCCACGAAAGCAGGCGGGAGATGATCAAGGAATATCACCAACAGAAATGCGTGTGGATATCGACGGCGACCAAGGTAACTCTGTAGCGATGGTTAGACACGTTTATCTGGACATCACGTGAATATCGCGAATTCGCCTCGCAATGACGGCGGCATTTTTGAGCGTTCCCTCAATCACAAAGTCTAGCTTTTGGTATGTGGCAATAGCCGGGAGGTTGTCCGTGATAACCACTGGACCATGCCGCTCAAAGACGGGTGAACGTGGTCGCGGCACCGGGCGAGGCCGACAATTTTGCCATTCTGTTCCGCGACGATCACGCCAGATCAACACCGGATTTTATCCTTTTTCAGTGACGCTTTGAGAAGCTCCGTTCCGGTGATCGGGTCCATCTGCGTGGTCATCAGATAGTTTTCGTCTTCCCCCAGGCTGATTTGCAGCTCACAAATTCTCGCCGCATCGTCGGGCGTTGCCAGCCGATAGATATTATCGGAGCACAAAGGCTTGATATTTTTAGGCTGTGCAGTCGCGATCATCGTGATGCGGGATAACGGGTCTTTTTAATCTGAGGAAGATACGATTTAACCGCGGGGGGGGGGTTAACAAGGGTTAAGCCTGCTTTGAGGGTTCGATTATCCGGTTTGGTTAGGCAGCCCGTTTGCGCCGTGTGGAGATCATGAAGCCCGCAAAACCGAGAAAGATAGCTAGTGTACCGGGTTCAGAGACGGCGGAAGCGACCACGTCAAGTACCGCACCTCCACCACCGCCAGAAAAGGTAGCTGTTCCACGCGGGAGGAAACCACTTGCGCTATCGATGCGTAATGTCGCGAAGATATCGGAAACCAGTGGTACGGGATCGAGCGATCCGAGCAAAGAGACATCATGCATCTCACTCTCAATAAAAATATCCGGACCAATAATAAATAGCGAAAAGAGAGGAGAAGCGCCGGTGATGACGCGCATGTTTATCGAAACCGGGTCTTGCAAACCAATAATCGGCGCATCAAACGAGATGGTGTCGTTCAGTGTATATTCGACCCAGGGGAACGTAACCGAGTCGACGGTCCAGGCAGTATCGTTGTCATCTACTTCTACACTGAATGGTTGCCCTACAATTGCCGAGCCTGTCGAGCCAAAGCCAGAGAAAGCGTTTACTTCGAATATTGTCGTTGAATGTGCAGGGCCATGCACGTTGACCAAGGCCAGCAGGAAAAAGCCCAAAACGAATTTTTTCAAGATTACTAGCCTACTATTCGCGAACAAACTGCTAACCTCAAAGACAGGACTACAAATCAAGATCTTGCGGTTCTTTTTCCGCTAGTTTGGGGAATATCCTAACAACGATCTAACGGGAAGGAAAGATTGAGGTGGTCTCTGATTACACCGCTCATTGATGTCTGACGGCATTGTAGAAGGCCGACGGTGGAGGTTGTCGGCGATGACAGGCAGTGAAGGCTGCCATGTGCCGTTTCCTTCTGACTATGGGGTAACGTTTTCACCAAGTCGGTTACTGCGGCGATCACCGCCTGCTAAGATCGATTGTATAATTTAAAATACGGAAAGGTGGAATCCTTGCGTCTATACGGTTTGATAATAGCCGCGATGGTCTGTTTGATTGTTACAGGCGGTGCGACGGCAACGTCGAAACCGCTGGAACTCACCGGGAACAAGCTCGTGCCGGAAGGCAGCGAGGATGGATAGAAAGACACAGATTGAGTCGCTTTTAAAAAGTATTGAAACAGGCGATCCGGAGCCTATCGCTGTCGTCAATCAGGACAAATATATCCAGCACAACCCTCAGACCCACGAAGGCAGCGAGGGGCTGGAGGAATTGTTCAAACGGCTGTCAAAAACGTTGCCGCGGGTGAATATCGTGCGGGCCTTTGAGGACGGTGATTATGTATTCGCCCACACGGAATATAATTTTGCGAATTCCAATATCGGTTTCGAGGTTTTCCGGTTTGAAGGTGATCAGGTCGTCGAGCATTGGGACAATATCCAGCGACGACAAGAACGTAACGGGTCGGATACCGCAATGATCGATGGACCAACGGAGGCTAAAGATCAGGCGCTTACAGAAGACAATCGGCACATCGTAAATGACCTCGTACGTGAGGTATTTGTTGGTCGGGAACTCGCAAAGCTCGGTGACTATGTCGATGACCTGCGCTTTAAACAGCACAGCCCGCGAATAGGCGATGGTCTGTCCGCACTTTGCTCGGTTCTTGAGGAAAAGTCAGGGGCTGGTTTCACAATCCAATATGAACATGTGCATCGCATACTTTGCGAAGGAGATTCCGCATTATCAGTGTGCGAAGGAAATTTGAGCGGGGAACACTCGTCCTTTTACGATTTGTTCCGGTTGCAAGACGGCAAGATCGTCGAACATTGGGAAACAACCGAAGCTATTCCGCCACGCAGCGCGTGGAAAAACGATAACGGCAAATTCTGATCTATTTCGAATCGCGTGGCTTGAAATTCTGTCGTGAGGATTTAGTCTGCTCTGGTCACTGACCCACGCATACGAACCCGGATTGGCCGGGTTGATGTTAGGAGGAAAGGATAGACCATGCTGACACTGCTCTCCCCTGCAAAAAAATTGAATATGGATCCTGTCGCAACAGGTGTTCCGGTTACGCAACCGCGCCTGACAAAAGACACCCGGGAGCTCGTGACCATCGCCAAGTCGCAGAGCGCCGATGACCTGAAACGTCTGATGCATATCAGCGATAATCTTGCGACCATGAACTTCGAGCGCTTTCAGGCGTTCAATCTCAACAACAGGAGCAATAGTGCGAAGCCCGCAGGGCTCGCATTTGACGGCGACGTATATTGGGGGCTGGAGGCTGACAGTCTGGCCGACGATACGCTCACCTATGCCCAGGATCATTTGCGTATCCTCTCAGGCCTTTACGGGGTTTTGAGACCGATGGATGCGATTCAGCCCTATCGTCTTGAGATGGGGACCAAAATGGCAAATGACCGTGGAAAATCGCTCTATGAGTTCTGGGGTGCGCGTATATCGGACCGGCTGAATTCGGACCTTCGCGGTCATAGCGACAAAACTGTCGTGAACCTCGCCTCAAATGAATATTTCAAGGCTGTGGACACCAAAGCACTTGGAAAGACGGTGATTGGCGCGAAATTCCTGAACGTTAAAGATGGTAAAGCGCGCTCTCTCATGTATTACGCCAAGCATGCGCGCGGGACCATGGCGCGTTGGATCATGGAAAACCGGGTGGATCGGGCTGAAGGTCTGAAAGACTTTGACGCCGATGGTTATAGCCTGGATGCGGCTGCCTCTACCGACACTGAGCTTGTCTTTTCACGACCGCAACCACCCTTAAAAAAGTAAGAAACTTTATCTAAGACGAACTCGAGTTTCAGGCACTGCCACAAAAGTTCTCGCGCAGCGTTTTGCCTTGATATTCGTGCCGGAACAGGCCGCGCGCCTGAAGGCGAGGCACGACTTCATCGACAAAGATGGTGAGCGTCTCGTGCGTAAGATTGCCGATATTAAAACCGTCCGCAGCCTTTTCGACGAACCAGGTTTCAAGCCAGCCGGCAATTGTTTCCGGTACACCCACAAGCACGCGGTGTGGGCCCCGTAATGGCTGGCGTTCCAAAAATTCCCGGACGGTAAGACGCTCACTTTGAAGAAACTCGACGAGCGATCGGGTGTGACCGTCGGATTGTGCGTTTATCAATGCCTGTTCAAGGATTTCATCCGGCACGGTTTCATCAAGATTGAGCGACTCCTCCGACGTACTGAGTTTTACGGCGAGATGCTTCATGGCTTCGGCGGGATCAGCCTGTTCCTCAAGAGCGCGTTTGGCTTCTTCTTCGGTGCTGCCGAGATACATATAAATACCGGGCAATATGTAGGCGTCATCGGGGTTGCGGTTTGCCTTTTTCACGCGTGTCTTCATTTCCGCATAGAATTCTTTTGCGACAGACAGGTCCAGGGCAACGCAGAAAATCCCGTCCGCCACCTGTGCGGCAAACGACTTTCCTTCCTCTGAGGCACCTGCTTGGAACAGGACAGGCCGGCGCTGTGGCGAACGCGGTGTCTGCGCCGGCCCTCTTACCGAATAGTAGCGTCCCGTATGATCGATAGGGTGGATCGCAGAATCGACAAATGTACCACCGTTCCCGTTCCCGCTATCGATGGCATCTGTGTCCCAGCTGTCCCACAGGCTGAGTACGATCTCGACAAATTCCTTTGCGCGGTCATAGCGTTCTTCTTTAGGCGGTAATTCAGTCATGCCGAAATTCGGTGCCGCCATCGGATCATATGATGTAACGATATTCCACGCCGCGCGGCCGCCGCTGATGTGATCGAGTGTCGCCATTGATTTGGCGACGTTATATGGCTCGCTAAAGGTAGTCGAAATCGTCGCCGCCAGACCGATATGTTCGGTATTTGTCGCAAGTGCTGCTGACAGGACAACCGGATCGAGGCCAGGGCATGTTTTGCGGTTTGGTCCCTGTGCTGCGAGATCGGCGGCATAGAAAATCCCATCGAACAGGCCGCGCTCGGCGATCTGAGCGTATTTCACATAAAAGTCGAGATCTAATTCACCAGGCGTATTCGTACCCGCTTTCCAGGCCTGCGGATGGCTTCCGGCATAGTTGCCGTGGAAGTTGAGACGCATGGTTCGTTCGGGCATGGCAACCAACCGATCCAAGGTGTCCTAGTTTGGAAGTTCGACTACGGCGCCGGCGCTGGTCTTACCCTGTGATCGGAAGTGGCCAATTTTCTGAAGCAGCGGGGAATCGGTTACGCCATAGAGAATAGCGTTTTCGCTAGCGCTGAGATTGACGTGATGGCGCCAGAGATGATTGGGCACGACGAAAATGTCGTTTTTCTTCCATTGGTATTTTGTGCCTGCGATTTCCGTATATCCCTTGCCCTCGATGCAGCAGTAAAGCGTGCAGGCTGTCTGGCGACAGGGGAGGGTTGTTTGGCCGGGGCGAAGCAATTGTGCATTGTAACCCAGCGTGGTGAATACGGACGATCCATCGACAGGGTTTGTGAAGTTAATCTGGATTCCCTCATAGGGGTCACCCTCTTCGTTGGCGAGCCCTTCGAGGGTTTTTCGTACTTCTGCGCCTTGATAGTGCATCAGCGGCGAAGTGCCTTCGCCGATGCCGCGATTGTCGGGTGTAAACGCTGGTACCATGCCGCCGGAGCCATAATGCCGTTTGGAGTAATCCAGCGATGGTGCCGGGGCATTTGATGCTTTGGTCGCGTCCTCTTCCTCGATCCAAATACAATCGAGCTGTTCCATCAACGGCCAGTCCAGAACATCCATCCAGATCACCGGGTCTGAACTGTCATTACCATGTCCATGCCAGGTACCGTTTGGCGTCAGGATGAGATCACCACGGTTTGCATCGCATATTTCGCCATCGACTGTTGTGTAACCGCCACCATTCGACAGGATTGTTCGGCTGGCGTTCGGGGTGTGCATGTGGTTTACGGCTTTATCGCCGGGCTTATAAATGGACACCGCAACCCTGATCGTATTTGTCACGCGGAGCGCGCCGCCTAGACCGGGGTTCAATAGCAGGAATTGCTGACGCTCGGTAAACTCTAGCGGTGCAATCTCGGCGATGCGGTGCAGATAGGGCTCAATTTCCGCCCATTTCCACAGATGCGGTGCAGGCCGAAAGACGGGTGGTGGCGTGCGTACTGTGCTTGCTTCTTCGGGCGCTGGCGAAGGTGTTTCATCATCACCACGATGCCATGGCGTTTTTTGCGGCGCATTGGCGCGGGTCCGCAGCCAGATATGCAGTGGCGCCGCCTCTTCATTGAGACGTTCCATTTCTGCCAGCACGTCGGGCGGTAAGCTAGGGTCCGCCAGCGTTGATGCGCGTTGAGTGGCCATCTTTCAGTCTCCGCTGTCAGAACCAATCATCCATGATTATCGGCCGATGCGCTAGCGGTTGATTCTTGAGTCCTGAAAATTCGAGAAGATTTTGACGAAATTTCCATAAAAATTTTCCGAAAAATCTCCGGGAATTCGAAAAAAATTTATCCTCATTTTTAGTATAATTAATAATTAATTGCTTTTTATAGTTTACGAATTCTTTACATCCGCAATGCATACTCCGTGGACCTTGGGTGGGAAGCGCCATACAGGATGTAAGGGCAAGAACATGGCGCAATTATCGTTTGTTACAGGAAGTACATTCTTTGCGTTTGACGAAAACGCCTCCAAGGCCGACAGATTTGCTGCATCTATCAAAGGGTTAAAGGGTGGCCAAAGCGTCCAGGCCCGACTTAATGGCGCGGGTGTGGCTGTGGACCGGATGAGCGCGGCAACCAGCACAGGATTGGGTGCCAAGGTTCAAGCATTGAGCGCAGCTGCGGCAAATTCCGCTGAAGGTGTTTCGCTTTTGCAGACGGCAGAAGCCGCTTTGTCGGACATCGAAACAAAGTTGGAACGGATGGTGACGTTAGCGGCGGATGCAAAATCCGAGTCCCGCTCGGAATTTGAGCGCGCGCAATATGATAGCGAATTTCAGACATTGATTTCAGAAATCGATGCCATTGCTGCCGATACCGAATTCAATGGAACAAAAATCCTTCAAGGAAACGGTAATGGCGGCAATACCCTGGAAATAAATTTTAAAGTTGGAACCGGAAACGACACAGGTGACGAAGTCACAGTTTCGATTAATGCGGCATCGGTTTCAGCCCTGTCTTCGACGTTGGCTGTCGCGGATATTCAATCAGTTTCTAACGCCACGACGGCCAGAACGGCCGTCGCAACGGCGCAGGCAGCGTTAGCTGAAATTCAGGGTGCGGTGACTGGAAAATTCCAGAGTTTTGCATCCGCCGCCGAAAACAACGCGTCGGTAGCTGGCCATCATGAACAGGCCCGTGCTGCGCAGGTTGCGCCGACGGTCGTTATCGATTTGGCGCAGGTTACTGCTGGCCGAATTACAGATGAAAATGGCGTTGATCTTGATGGCGGCGATATCGCGACGATGCGCAAGCTGGTTCTCGATTTGAACAATAGTTTTGTGAAAACGGCGATCGACCGACCCGCTTCTGCGAATGACGGTTCGGATTCTGGTAGCAATCGGGCTGCCACAACTCAGTCGAATAGCGGTGGGTCTGGCAATTCTGAATCTTCGAATGACGGCGATCAGGATGCAGCGTGATGAGAAATTGTAGTGTTTAAAGGTTGAGGTGGATGAGGAGGCATCTGGGCCCGGAGCGATCCGGGCCCCTTTTTTTGTGCCTTCTGTCAGGGTATTTTCATGTTGTGCCTTAGTACAGGAGAAATATGAATGATTATTTCCACCACGGATTCTATCGAAGGCAATCAGATTACCGAATATCTCGGCATCGTGTCGGGCGATGCCGTCATGGGTACGAATATCTTTCGCGATATGTTTGCCGGTATTCGCGATATTGTCGGCGGCCGTTCCGGGTCATATGAAAAAGAGTTGAGAAAAGCTAAGGCGGCAGCGCTTGAAGCTCTTCAGGAAGAGGCAGCCGAACTTGGTGCCGATGCGGTCATCGGTGGAGACAAGAACACGATGCTGATGGTTAGCGCCAATGGGACGGCTGTTAAGGTCTCTTAGTGCCAAAACTCAATCACATCGCTTGCATCGCGCAGGATCCGCAAACAGTTGCCAAGTTTTACGCGACAATATTTCACATGTCTTTGGAGCGAAAAGCATCTTCAATCGGGATGTCTGCAACCGCCCGTGAAGGTTATGTTGGTCTCAACTTTAACCCCATTCTGCCTGGTCGTCCCGGGCCAGCAGGGCTCGATCACTTTGGTATTGAAGTCGAGGACATTGAAGAGTCCTTTGCCATGGCGACAAAGAAATATCCGACCGTTGAATGGGTGAAGCGATCTGGCACCAGGCCTTATGCGCAGGTCGGCATCCATGATCCGGACGGGCAGGTTGTCGATATAAATCAGAAGGATATTAAAAAGGGCATCAGCGAAGTTAAGACCGATGGCCTGTATCTTGAGGAAGATCGCGAGCAGGAACGGCACATTGAATATCTGGCTCTGCGCACACCGGATGTCGAGCAATGCGCGGAGTTTTATCATGACGTTTTTCAGATGACGCCACTTAATCGGCAGGAAGACGACGAGAATTACAGCCTTTCTGATGGCAAGGTGACGCTGAAACTGATGCCGTGGAAAATCGCCGATTATAACGGTGTTGATCCCAACCGGCCCATGCTCGATCATATTGGTTTTCGAGTCGAGGACGCCGAAAAGGTTCATGAAGAGATCACGGATTATGTGGGTAAATTCCCTGACTCGATTGCACCGTGCTGGTTGCTGGATACACGGGAAAAAGACATTCGCCGCGCGGAAATGCTGAAAAAAGCTGCGCCCGATAGCAAGTATCAATATAGCGACAGCAACGGTGTTTGCTTCGTCACGATAGATTAAGGCGCGGAGCAAAATCTATGGCGGCTAGAATTAGTCATGTTGCTCTGAATTCAAATACACCGACGCCTGTGGCGACGATGTATGAAACGGTGTTTGGGCTGGAGCTGGACACACGGCTGCAATCACCCGAGCTGGGTGAGGTGCTTTCCGATGGCAATATTCTTTTAAACATTCGTCCGCGGATTGCTGGGCATCGGGTCGGCCTCGACCATTTCGGCATAGAGGTTGACGATATTGAATCAACTTTCGAGAAATTAAAAACCGACTATCCGAAAATTGGCTGGGTCAAACAGCCGGAAGACGGCGCGAACGGCGAGTATTTCGCACATGATCCCGCAGGTAGTATTTTCGCCCTTTCGCAAGCGAGCGACTTTCCGAGCGAGGCACGGCCTGCGGATCGTCCGGTATCGGCGAACTTTGCGCGCTGGTCAGATGGAAATCCCTCAGAGCGTTATGTGCAGCATTATGCGATCCGTACACGGAAACTCGAAGAATGCGCTGATTTTTATGAGGACGTATTTGGTTTTGATCATCGAAGTCCTTTCCCAGAAGACCCAAATCACTATCTATCCGATGGCCGGGTGACGTTGATACTCATCCAGTGGAGTATCAATGATTATGGCGGGATTAGCGTCACCGGGCGCGGTCCCGATCATATCGCTTTTAAGGTTGAGGATGGCGCAAAAGTTCAGGCTGAAATTGAAGGCTACTCCACTCACTTCGCACCGGGTAATGCACCAATGTGGCTGCTGACGACCGTCAACCGCACAACGGAAGAAAATCAGATAAGAGCGCAAATGGTCGCTGATTCCAATCCGGTCTGTCAGTATCAGTTCACCGACAGGGACGGTACCTTTGTCGTTATCAGCGACAAAACTCTGGATAATTAATCACTTAAAATAGCCTGGAAGGCTAGAGTTTTGTGCATCTATTTTTCGGTGACCGATGCGGGAAATACCAGCGACTTGATCACCACCGGCACGGCACCGGATGACGGAATGATCTCGCCGATATCGATATAGTCGAACTCGCTTAAGGTAACGCCATCGATAGAGATCACCGGTGCGGTGAGCTTCATTTCTTCGCGAAGATGTATTCCAACGAGACCGCCTATATCGCCGTCGCTGACCAAGACGAGTGGTTGGTTGTTTTTGAGTTGGGCGGAAAGTGCCGCTTCTACGCCTTTGCCGAACTGATCCAGCCGAATGAAGCTTGCGGATCCTTTCCAGCGAAATCCGAGTGCCACCGGTGTTTCTGTATCAACCAGGTCCAGCCGTGTCAGTGCGGTATCTATGGCAGATTTGATTTGTTCGGCGTCAACGTCGAGACCAGAAAAGTCAAATTCGGGAACAATAACCGGTACATTCCTGAGGGGGACGGTATCACGGGGTTCAATGTAAATTGTCGTCCCTGACAGTTGAACGGTGTATTGGGACGCTCCAACGACGGTTGCCCGAATGGTGGCCACGGGTTGTTCGATTGTTGCACCAGTCGCTTCAAATTTTTCGCGCGCGAGATTGGCGAGTTGCGGACCGAGGTCACCAAACGCAGTCGATACATTGCCGTATACATATTCTGAAACGCCGCCGGAAAACGTTAGCGCATCGATCTTATCAATTTGCGGAAGAGGCGGGAGCAACAGCATGGCCTCGGTTTCGGGCGACAGTGGCGTCAGGCCTGTTGCTTCAACGATACGCATTGCCATGCGATCAGCAATTTTTGTTTTCTCGTCTTCGCTTGGCTGGGAACCGATCTCTAAAGCAATACCGACATCATCAGCATGGGCTTTGCCGGTTGGTTCCAGACGGGTAACCTTACCATCATCGTCCAGAACGATCAGTCGTGCGCCGCAATCGACAGCCGTAACGTGTTCGACCTTGCCACCACGGCAATGGGCGATCTTAGTGGTGCCGCCGCCGATATCGACATTGATCGTGAGACCATCGCTTTTTGATGACCGAATGACAGCACCGGATCCGTGGGCCGCCATTGTTGCTTCCAGCCCATCACCGGCACTGACCGCTACGAACTTTCCGGCTTCAGCGGAAAATAGATCGCCAATTGCTCGGGCATTTTTGCGGCGGACAGCGACCCCCGTAAGGATCAAGGCTCCCGTATCAACTTCGGAACGCGCAATACCGGCGCTTCTGAAACTATTCTCGATAAACTCGCCGAGCACCTCGGCATCTATATCCTCGCCATCCGCATACGGCGTTAGCTGTATGGGTGGTTCATGTATGGTTTCACGCTGGGCAACGATATAGCGGGCGCCGACACGCTCCATTAACACCCGAGAGAAAACCAGATGCGACGTCGAAGAGCCGATATCGACGCCGACACTGGTTAGTTCAATTTCTTCTTCTTCGGCAATATGCCGGTCGGAGCTGGAAAACCGTCCGCTGCTATTATCTTCGGCCACCCTTAATTAGCCTTGCTTTCATAGAGCTCATTTTCCATTTGGGTTTCGGCACCGACTTCCTTTAGGTAGTCCTCAAACTCGTTTCGGAGATACGGGTCTTCCATGTCATAGCCAATAGCGGTTCCGCCATCACGGACATCTATGGCACCGTAGTCGATGGCTTTTTCACCAGGACGTTTAACCTTGCGTCCGGGATGATGTGGTCCGAACCAGGCCGTCAAACGAAGCGGCCCTGCACTGATGCCAAAGTGCTGATGGTACCAGTCGCCGCTCATCGGCGCGGCGGATACCAGGCCCACCGGTTCGTAATCCTGCCGCATAACAAATTCTTCTTTGCCGTCCTTCCAAGGAGTTTGCCCATGCACTGCGGGCCAGGTGTAGGTGTAACCCTTGCCTTTTATGCAAATGAGGACAGCTGCAGAACCATGGGCGTGGCCTTTGGAATATCTGCCGGTCTCGTGCTGGCCAATCCAAAGATAAAAATTGTTATCCGTCATATGCGGTTCGATCCTGCGATAGCCCGGCGAGCGACGGTTATCGAGAGGAAGCTCGCAATCGACAATATCCGGTACGATGTTTGTCTGCGTCATCGCGAGCCCACGTATTGGGTCGGCCAGAATTTCGTCACTCGGCTTGTAATAATCTTCACGATCTGGGTCAAAACGATCCCGGAAATTATACGGGCAATTGAATATGAAATCGGGGTTTTCATAAATGTTCATGACGTTGGGCGCGGTGTTCCCACCGAGCAGCAGAGCAGGGCTCGAAGATGCGTTGACCACTCTGTACATGGCATTCAGCGGAACCGACCAAAGTGACCCTTTCTGCCATTCGAAGACATGGACCTTATCTTCCTGACCTTCTTCCCATACCTCAGTCGATCCTCGGCCTTCGACAACAAAATACTGCTGTTCGTAAATATGTTTTACAGGCTTTAAAGCGCCGGCACCGGGCACCTCAAGGATATGACAACCCCACATGCCCTCCGTTCCGTACAACTGAATGAAAGAAGCATTGCCGCCCATCAGGTCCCAATTTGTCATCGGCAGGTTCTGGACTTTGCTGACGCCGATGTCGCGATATATCGGAATGTCCTGGGCCTCCATCCATAAATCGTAGGGTGACTTGGGTGCCTTGAAGGTACCAAGCCCCGCACGGGTTAATTTGTCAGTTGGTGCTGACCATTCGTGGGTATGGCCGTCGGGTCCGTCATGTGGTGCCATTGAAAATCTCTCCCTCTGAGACGACTATTGTTTGATGGCGCATCATAATCCTATGCCAAACGCTGAGCAAAGGGCGCCCGCAAATATATGACGGAAAGAGGAACCTTATGCTTTTTATTCACAATGATGTCGTTGATGACGTTCTGACGATGGACGATGCGATTATTTGTCTTGAACGCGCTTTCGGACAGTTGGTTGAAGGGACGGCGACGCACCGGCCTCGTTGTGATCTATATGCTCCATCGAATGAGAATCAAGAAGGATATTATCGGTGGGGCACGATGGAAGGTTATAACGACGGCATTTTTGCTATCCGTATGAAATCCGACATAGTGACCTGGCCAACCGATGGAGAAGGCAACCGCACCGAGGAAAAATACTGCCGGGAACCGGGGACTTATTGTGGTCTGGTGTTGCTGTTTAGCGCAGATACTGGTGAGCCCTTGGCCTTCATCAATGACGGGATCATTCAGCATGTACGCGTTGGCGCCGGGGCAGGGCTGGGTGCAAAGGTATTGTCGCGCAAAGATTCTGAAACCGTAGGCATGCTCGGTTCAGGCGGTATGGCGCGTACGTTTTTGTCTGCATTTTGCTGTGTTCGAAATATTCGCAAGGTCAAAGTCTTTAGTCCGACAAAGGCCAATCGAGAATCCTATGCTGAAGAAATGCGCCTGAAGCATAACCTGGAAGTAATACCCGTTGACGATCCGCAACAGGTTTATGAGGATGTCGATATTGTATCAAGCTGTACCGATACGATGACGCCGACAATCGTCGGCGATTGGCTCCAGCCCGGTCAGCACGTCACCATCGTAAACGCGTTTGAAATGGCACAGGATGGCTTAGACGCCTGCGATGTTAAAATCCGCCAAGGCATTCAGGGTCTCAAAATTCTCGAAGACGCATTTGATGACGTCGATGGCAGCGACGGTATTACCGTAAAGGCTTCATATGGCCACAGCCCCGTCGCCTTTATCGCAGGGACTGAAGAGGAACGACAACGTTTGCCTGAAAGAAATAAATCGAGAGACATCGTCAACGTTTTCCCGAGCTATGGTGATGTAATTTCGGGAAAGGTCGAGGGCCGCACAAACGACCAGCAGATTTCCTTTTACCAAAACAGTGGCATGCAAGGGTTACAATTCTCAGCCGTTGGTGGTCACGTCCTAAAAATTTGCAGGGAAAAGGGACTGGGGCGTGAAATTCCGCAGGAGTGGTTCCTTCAGGATATTCGGGACTAAATTTTATACTGTATCCGCTCAATCTAGTTGCAATAAACAAGCGAGCTATACGCGGACATACCTGTTCTTTCTGGCCAGGTTCCTGTTGCGATATCAAATGGAGTGCCTGGGTCGAATATGTCAGAAACTCCTGCAGTAAACCCAATTGATCCAACGATTGCCAATGGTCGGCCCGTCTCGTCAACGAGATTGCAGTCACTTATGTGAATTTCGTTTTCATGAGCCAAAGTCGACCAATTCAATGTGTAATTCATTGATTCCAGAAAGCCCCAGTAGCCATGAAATATTGGTGGTCCCTCGGAACACTCTCCTAATTTTGGTTTGTCTTTGACCGCATCAAATGGACGGACGATGTATTGCATGTTGTCGGTCTTAATATCGTCTACCTCGATATATTTCCTAAGCTGTTTTTCGAAATTTGAGTTGAAGTCGTTAAACCGCCGCTGGGAATTCTCGACATAGGAAGAATATTCTTCTTGCGAATTGAATATCGGATCCATGAGAGATCTAACGTTGTACGCAGTAGGGGCGTCATTGGTTAGTTCTTTGAATAAACCGCACACCGTAACGGTAATCGGGTGTTCCCCGACCTCGTGCCGCCTTTTGATATCAATTTGAATCAAAGGTTTAAAAAATTCGTCCTGGTGTTCGACTATAAGGCTGACTGTTTCAAATAACCCGTCCTTCGCAGGCCTCTTTTCGTTGTTGAAGCGGTTTATAGTTGATTCGAGATCCTTATATGTCCCGTGTCGATCGAGGTAATAGTCGGTTCCATCCTCAATCAGGCGGACAATATCGTTGATTCCCTCGGCCTGAAGTGCTTTGCCAATTTGATCGATCATAGAGGCGGCGGTGAAGGTTTCGCTTTCTTCTTGTTTTGAGAACAGCCCTCCTAGGAGCTTTTGAAACATTTTCGCCAGTCCGTTCGAAGGAACCGCGATTCCAATTTGAGTTTTTTGTGTTGGGTCAATTGATATGGTGCTGACGAAAAACATCTTAAGATTCGATTTGCCCGCGTTCCTGTACTGCCTGCCTGACTATTTTTGCCGCCGAAGTTAAAAACAAGCCAGCCATAATCGCTGCTACGACCAAATCTGGCCAGGCGGTTCCGGTGGCGAAGACACCGGTGGCGGCCAATACAACCGCAACATTGCCAATCGCGTCATTCCTGCTGCAAAGCCAGACAGACTGAACATTGGCATCACCTGATCGGAAGCGGACGAGAATGAGAACACTTGCAACATTGGCGACGAGTGCGAGCAAACCAACGCCACCCATAATAAAGGCTTCCGGGATACCAGTAACGAAGACACGCCAGATTGTTGCGCCAAAAACCCAGACGCCGAGCACCGCAAGCGAAATTGCTTTGAGAAGGGCGGCGTTGGCACGCCATAGGGGCGGTTTCGTTAGTACAAACAGGCTTAGCGCGTATGTGAGGCAATCACCAAGGAAATCCAACGCATCTGCCTGTAATGCCATGGAGTTCGCGGTAATACCCGCAACAATTTCCACGGCAAACATAATGCCGTTAATCGAGATGACTGCCCAAAGGGCTCGTCTATATGCAGGATCGTCACCAGTAAAAGTTACGTCTTGACCATGATCATGACACTGCATGACTGGGTATTTAGTTTGCTGGTTGGCAGAGTCTACCTTGATCAGCGGATAGGACTAATAGTCACTTGTTCCGGCGGTGCCTGAGATATGCCGCCCGCTCTAACCGGTGAACCCTTGGGCGACACTATTAATGAGATATTGGAGCCACCCAACGTCTTTTTCTTGATCTGGATCGTTGCGACACGCTCGCCGCGTGTATAGCTCAAAACGCTGGTTTCAGCGCGGACGGTCGTTACCGGCACCCAGTTAAATCTTGGCATCTCCGCAAAAAAGAAATCATAGGATTTACTGCTGTTGAGACCAACATCCATAACAAGACGTCCAATCCAGACTTCTTTCTCACCCAGAACCAACGATCTCTCCAAATCCATCGAAGCACCCGAAGGGACGGGAACATCACTAAATTGCACAAAGCTGGCCTCCGCTGCGCCCACGCTTGTCGCACTTCTGCTTGCGGAAAGTGGCGTTGTACTTTGGCATCCCGCAAGACTGAGGATTAAGACGCCGGCGCAGAATGTCGATTTGGCATACAGCCTAAGAGATGAATTTTCCGTTCCGGACCAGTTGAGAGCGCGCATATGCATAGCCAATATTTTAGAAAAGATGGCGGAAATATAACATGCGAAGCTCTTTTCGAGACCGCACACTGATTCGAATTGACCGATTTTTTCGAATTCGTTGATTTTTGACGAGAAATTTTTGTAATTTGGTTTATTAAAGCCGTCCGGCTGTCTCGTCCTGAAACCCGCAGAAAGACTTGATTTTCATTCCAATAGGCGGTAGATTTTTCAAGTGTAAAAACAAGAAATCCACATAAATGTGGAAATGTGTTGTTTTTGTTACGAAAAGCGTTTGACAGGGTGGAGGGTTAGCCGTATAACCCCCGCTCTCCGCCGCCTAGGGAAACCGGGGCGCGACGGACTTTTTTGCTGCGAAAATTGCAGTGATTTGAGTCCGGGCTGTTTGAAAAGTGAATGATGGAAGGGATGCGCAGGCGGCGACGTGTTGGTGTACGATCACGTTCAAGTTCGCATGCGCATCTAAAGTAAGTAACTTTAGTTACGCATGCTTATAGCTTGGACGGGTCTTGAGATTACGACTCGCGATCGCTTCGGCGATCAAGAGGAAACCGTAAACTTGAGAGTTTGATCCTGGCTCAGAACGAACGCTGGCGGCAGGCCTAACACATGCAAGTCGAACGAAGGCCCGGAGCTTGCTCCGGTCACCTTAGTGGCAGACGGGAGAGTAACGCGTGGGAATTTGCCCGATAGTACGGAATAACTGTTGGAAACGGCAGCTAATACCGTATACGCCCCTCGGGGGAAAGATTTATCGCTATCGGATAAGCCCGCGTCGGATTA
>PBIN01000006.1 GCA_002720855.1 Rhodospirillaceae bacterium
ATCCAAATCACCAATCCACCGTCGTGCAATAGATTTCAATCGATAAATTTCTGCAATAACACCTTTGTGAGAAGGAGAAACTTCTTCTGCATATTTCAGAAGAAGGTCTTTTAGAGTTATCTTTTTATCGATTGGACTATCTGGAGTATGAGCAGAACGAAGTTTCTGTTCTAGATCATTTATCCAGACAATAGCATCAGACTTTTTAACAAATGATTTGGTAAATTTTCTCCATCCAGAAATCCTCACTTGAGCATTCCAAGACCTACCTCTTTTACGTACACAACCCATGATTTGACCTCTTACTGTGTCAAATCTGTGTCAAAACTGCATTTCTGTGAGGTCAGACTGAAATCACGAACTGGTAACTATCTGAACTTATTGAAAGATAAGGTGGCGCACCCGACAGGATTCGAACCTGTGACCTCTGCCTTCGGAGGGCAGCGCTCTATCCAGCTGAGCTACGGGTGCGCTGGGGCGGAGATTACTCCAGCCGCCGCCTTTGGCGCAATTGTCTTGATGGCCTGTTTATCCGCGCCGGACGGCAATGGCAGGCTCCGGTCATTGGTCCAGCTCACGATATCCCGCCAGATAATCTCGGCCTTAAGATCACGCAACAGCATATGCCAGGCAGTGTCATAGAGTGCCTTCTTTGTGTGTTTAGGGTCGAGGCGGCGCATTACAGAAATTGTCGGGTCTTTGGGAACAATTTCGTCTTTAAGGCCATAGGCGATAAAGAGAGGCGTATGGCCGATTTTTGGTGCCGCGTCGAAAGCCGTATCCATGAGGTCGACGAGCCCTTTGATGGCATCGATACGGGTGCCACGGATCATGTGTCTGTCTCTGGAAATTTTGCGCAGCATTTTGATGTTGTCGCTGGGCTTTATGTTTAGCCCTTCGCCGGTCAGCTTCAGGCCCGGTACAGTGTTGGACAAAATCCACAATGCGGCCCTCTGAAAGACATTCATATGCCGCCGTCCCCAGACCGCGGGGGCGGCTAATACCGCGCCCTTTATGCCTTCTATGGGACCATCGGCCAGGGTCGCCATGACGATAGCGCCACCCATGCTGACGCCTAGGACATGAATAGGTGTTTTCGGATGGCGAAAACGAATTGCTTGAACAGCTGCTCTCAGATCGTTCTTTAGCGTGGGGGATCCGGGCCAGAATCCGCGGTTGGGCGCCCGGCCAAAGCCGCGCTGATCATAGGCGTAAGTCGTGATGCCGCGTTTTGCCCACCACGGCGCCGGTAAATAAAATGCATTGGCATAATCGTTAAAACCGTGGACAGCGACAAAGATGGCTTTAGGCTTTGGCGTTACGGCTTTCCAAATTTGCAGCGGGAGTTGAACGCCGTCATGTGTCGTTAAAAATTTTTCGTCCGCGCTTGGTGACGTCGTGGCCGGACCCATCGGTTTGATGACCGGTGACGCACATCCCGCGCAAATCAGAACGAGTGAAAGAAGAAAGAGCCGCAATGCGGTCATAGTGGCGGATTGCTGCGGGCAACAGAAACGGCGCCAGAAGGTGGATCGGTTGCGGCCGTGCGGCTGTCTTCTTCGTCAATCCCCGTAAGCCGTAAGAACACGTCTTCCAAATCTGCATCCTGGGTCGCCAGGTCGGCGACGGTCAGGTTTGCGGTCTGCAGAGCGGCAAGGATTTCACCAACCGTTGTGCTGCTCGGCGAGAAGCGAAAAACCAACTGGTTAGGAGCCGCAAGCTCCGCCGTAAATTCCGCCAGTTCGGCCGGCAGGGATTCCAGCGGTTCGGAGAGAGAAATTGTCAGTGTTCTCTGATCAAGCCGGCTGATGAGAGATGGCGTTGCATCACAGGCGACGAGCTTTCCGTGATCGATGATGGCGATGGTGTCGCACATTTCCTCGGCTTCTTCGAGATAGTGCGTGGTTAGCAATATCGTCGTGCCGGCGTCGTTTAATATCCTCATATAGGCCCATAGTTGGCGTCGCAACTCGACATCAACGCCAGCTGTCGGTTCATCGAGTACGACCACCGGCGGGGTGTGTACCAGTGCTTTGGCAATCAACAGGCGCCGTTTCATGCCACCGGATAGCGACCGCGCATAGGCATCGGCCTTGTCGGCCAAGCCGACCGCTTCAAGGATTTCCATCGTCCGGCGTTCTTTTTTGGGAACACCGTATAATCCCGCCTGTAAATCCAGCACTTCGCGTGGTGAAAAAAACGCATCGAGATTTACTTCCTGTGGAACGACACCAATTGCCGAACGTGCTCGACGCATCTGCGCCTCAATATCGAAATCCCAAATTCTTGCGTTGCCTGACGTCTTGATGACCAAACCCGCAAGAATATTGATCAGCGTTGATTTGCCAGCGCCGTTGGGTCCCAGAAGCCCAAATACCGATCCCCGCGGAACTTGCAAATCGACATTATCCAGTGCCCGCACCTTGGGACCAAAGGACGGTGTATAGATTTTGGTCAAAGCCTCGGTCTCCACGGCCAGAGCAGGCATGTCTTCGGAAGACGGCGGAGCAGTAACATTCATAAGTATTTGGCCCAATCTTCAGCAGCTTCGTATACGTGCATGCTTCTTTGCACGTTGGGGCACATTGGGTATCATCGCGCAGCGTTCGCGGTCAATAAACCGCGCGTAGCCAATGAGGAAAAACATTATGGCCGGTACAGCCCCGGAACCACCCGAAACCATCGAAGTTGAAGAGCTAACAGTCGCCTGTGACGGCGGCGGCGGCGCGCTAGGCCATCCGCGGGTCTATCTCACTTTAGTCGACGGCAAAGTCGAATGTGGCTATTGCGACCGTCTCTATGTTCTTAAGCCCGGCACGAAAATTGCTGGTGGGCATTAAGCTACTCTTTGCTTGTAGTTAGAGCGAGCTTCAGCCGACCTGTTACAAGTGACCCGATTGCTCAGAGCAAAACTTTATACCTCTGCGAATTAGCGTGATGATTCGCTGGAGCCCTCGACTCCCCAGTCGCCTTACGGCATGTTTTGAGTTCTAGAATTAGGGATGAGGTCATGGCGGCGGCAAAAGACTCCAAGCATTTATTATTGATCGACGGATCCGGATATATTTTCCGCGCCTATCACGCATTGCCGCCGATGACGCGGCCAGACGGCACGCCGGTAAATGCGGTCTATGGTTTTACGTCCATGCTGACCAAATTGGTGGATGATTCAGAATCAGATTACCTTGCCGTTATTTTTGACACCGCTCGAAAGACCTTCCGGTCGGATATCTATCCCGAATACAAAGCGCACCGGCCACCACCGCCCGACGACCTGATTCCCCAATTTTCCCTAATACGCGACGCCGTCACTGCTTTCGGGCTGCCGCAGGCCGAAATGGAGGGATATGAAGCCGACGATCTGATCGCAACATATGCCAAGCAGGCTGCCGCTGACGGTCACCGCGTCACGATCGTATCTTCCGACAAAGATCTGATGCAGCTGATTGACGACAATATATCGATGCAGGATCCCATGAAGGGAACACCCATCAGTTATGACGAGGTCGAGAAAAAATTCGGCGTGAAGCCGGAAAAAGTCATCGACGTTCAGGCACTGGCTGGGGATTCCGCAGACAATGTTCCGGGAGTGCCGGGGATTGGTGTTAAGACGGCGGCGCAATTGCTGGAAGAATATGGCAATCTTGATACGCTGCTGGAGCGAGCGGGCGAAATTAAACAAAACAAGCGCCGCGAGAACCTGATCGAGTTCGCCGACCAGGCACGTATTTCGCGGGACTTGGTCACACTCGCTTCTGATGCGCCGGTCGAGCAGTCGTATGACAGCTTCACGGTTCGGGATCCTGAGCCGGAGAAGCTTATAGAATTCCTGGAGGAGCAGGGATTCAAGTCAACATTGGCGAAAGTCAAAGCCCAACTGGTGGCCGCCGGCCACGAAGTGCCGGATGACGCGCCAGTACCGATGCTGGATAACGGCCGCGACGAAGCCGGGTACGCGCTTGTACAGGATGAAAAAACTCTCAAGGCATGGATCGAAGCGGCGTTAGAGCAAGGGACCGTTGCGGTCGATACCGAAACCAATTCACTGGATTCGTTAAATGCGGAGCTGGTTGGCGTTTCCCTTTCTGTCGCAAAGCCCGTGGATGGCGCGCGAGCCTGCTACATCCCGGTTGGCCATGTCGCGCCCAAAAGTCAGGGCTCACTGGATCTCGGCGGTGAAGCTGAGGATGCGGCGACTGATGGCGCGCCGAAACAGGTGGCACTCAAGAAGGCAGTTAAACTTTTAAAGCCGATGTTGGAGGATCGCGGTACGCTAAAAATCGCCCACAACGCAAAATATGACAGCGAGGTTTTTGCGCGTTATGGCGTCAGCATGTCCCCGGTCGATGACACAATGTTGTTGTCCTATGTCCTAGATGGCGGTTCGCATGGTCATGGTCTTGATGATCTGACACGATTGCATCTGGATCGTACGAATATCAAATACAGCGAGGTTACCGGTACCGGCAAAAAGCAGATCAGCTTTGCCGAGGTAAAGCTTGATGCAGCGCTCGATTATGCAGCGGAAGATGCTGACGTAACGCTCGGTCTGCACCAACTCCTAAAGCCGCGCCTCGTGTTCGAAAAGATGGCAACGGTATATGAGCGCATCGAAAGACCTTTGGTCGGCGTTCTGGAGAATATGGAAACGGCAGGAATCAAAGTCGATGTAAAAGTCCTCAAAAACCTGTCGGATGATTTCGAAAAACGGATAGCGGCGCTAGGCGATGAAATTCATGATTTGGCTGGGCATGAATTTAATATCGGCTCACCAAAACAGTTGGGCGAGGTCCTGTTCGATGAAATGGGTCTGCCGGGAGGCAAGAAGGGAAAGACCGGCGCATACGGTACAGGTGCCGATATACTCGAGGGTTTGGCGGCGCAGGGACACGACCTGCCGGTAAAGGTTTTGGAATGGCGGCAGCTTAGCAAACTCAAGAGCACCTATACCGACGCACTTATGGGCCAGATTGATGCAAAAACAGGTCGCGTGCACACCTCTTATTCGCAGGCCGTAGCATCGACAGGTCGGTTGTCGTCCAACGACCCCAACCTGCAGAATATTCCCATCCGAACCGAGGAGGGCCGCAAGATCAGAACGGCCTTTGTCGCGGATAGTGGTAACGTCTTGTTGTCCGCCGACTATTCGCAAATTGAGTTGCGCCTGCTGGCACATGTTGCAGATATTGACGCGCTTAAAACTGCTTTTAAAGACGGCGCGGATATTCACGCCATGACGGCAAGCGAAGTATTCGGCATCCCGTTGGATGAGCTCGACGGCCCGACACGAAACCGCGCCAAGGCGATTAATTTTGGGATCATATACGGCATCAGCCCCTTTGGTTTGGCACGCCAGCTGGGGATTCCGCAAGGCGACGCAAAGTCTTACATCGAGGCCTATTTTGAGCGGTATCCCGGCGTAAAAGGGTATATGGATGAAGCCAAGGAATTCGCCCGCGAGAATGGCTATGTACAAACCATTTACGGCCGGCGCGTTCATGTGCCGGGAATCAAGGATAAGAACCCCGCGCGCCGCAATTTCATGGAGCGCGCGGCAATCAATGCGCCGTTGCAGGGGTCGGCTGCTGACATCATAAAGCGGGCGATGATCCTCATGCCGGGCGCGCTCAAAGCGGCCAAGCTCAAAGCGCAAATGCTGCTTCAGGTCCACGATGAGCTGATCTTCGAAGTGCCCGAAAAACAGCTGAAAAAGACTGAAGAGATCGTCAAAACCACCATGGAATCAGCGGCCAGCCTCTCTGTTCCATTGATCTGCGATACGGGTTCCGGTGCCAGCTGGGATGAGGCGCACTAGCCGGAAAGATCGTGAAATGACTGTAGGTAACCTGCCACCGCATCGGATCGAGGTGTGTGATCCCCAACGCCGCGAACCTGGAATGATGGTTTTTAATGTTCGCCCGGGAGGTCCCGATATAGGCCGCAATAAAGTTGGCTGGATTATCGGCGTCGACCGGGAAGGAAACTTTCCGTTCAATCTAAAGTTTGATACCGCGGCGCAGGACAGCTGTGCGTTACCGAATGGAAACATAATGTTCTCGTTGACGGGGGCGGGGCTGATCAAGGAGGTAACGCGCTCTGGTCAGGTGGTCCGTCAGTGGCATGCTGCCGGAAAATGGCAGGATAAGGAGCCGCTCCCCAATAGCGTGGCCATCGATGTGCCGCTTACCCACCATCGGGTTAATATTTTTCCCAATGGCAATTTGCTTCTCATGAGTGCTGAGATGCGGGAGTTGTCGGATTGGCCCACAGCTGATGACGATCCAAACACGACACGCGAAACAGCAAAAGTCGTTGGCGATGTGATTATTGAGGTCACGCCTAAAGGCGAGATCGTCAATAAATGGCACCTGTTGGATATGCTCGATCCTTACCGCCTATGTTATGGTAGCTGTTCCGGCTATTGGCACAAGCTGGGGTTTCTCGATAGCAATGACTGGTGCCACTCCAATGCGGTTTTTTACGACCCCGCAGACGATACGATCATGCTCTCGCTACGGACACAGGACTGCATCCTCAAATTTTTCAGAGCAACCGGCGAGATTAAGTGGATTTTAGGTGATCCGGGAAACTGGAAATCGCCCTGGTCGGAAAAGCTTCTTAAACCCGTTGGTAATATTGAATGGCAATATCATCAGCATGATTGTTCAGTGACACCGTCTGGCACTATCCTGTGTTTCGATAACGGCAACCATCGCGCCTTGCCCTTCGCGGAGAAACTGCCGGCAGAACAGAATTATAGCCGTATCGTCGAATTCGCCGTTGATGAGAGCGCGATGACGGTTGAGCAGATTTGGTCGTTTGGCGACGGCGATGGTCCCGGCGAAGGCCTCTATGCTTGCTATCAGGGCGGTGCTTTTCGCCTTCCTGAGACAGGAAATACCTTCATGACATTCGGCGGTGTTTGTACGATAGATGGCGTGCCAACCAACGATAATCGTGGCGGCATGTGCCAAGCGCGCTTGCTCGAAGTCACACCCGAGAAGGAAGTTGTTTTTGATTTGTGGATCGATGGCAGCGAAGAGGATCCGCCGGTGCCGCTATCTTCCTTCCGTGCAGAACACATTCCGGACAAATAACCGGCATAGGAGAAAAATTATGGACCAGCTGACCGAACAAATTGCGACCTTCGCAACGGAGCTGGCCTTCGATCATCTGGGTGACGATATTGCTCATCTTGGCGGGCAGCATCTGATTGATGCGCTGGGTTGTGCCTTGGGGGCCTACGATTGCGAACCGGCGGCGATCGGCCGCCGTCTTGCTGCGGGACAAACACCTGGTATGTTTGCCGGCCGCACACTGTTTCAAGACGCGACGCTGCCGGTAGAGATCGCTGGTTTTATCAATGCCTGCATGATCCGCAATTATGATTTCAATGACCGTTACCCGGGCGGTCACCCGAGCGACGGGCTTGGGTCGCACCTCGCCATGGCGGGGGCAATGCCACTTGACGGTAAGAAATTTCTCGCCTCCGTCCTTGTAACCTATGAGATTTTTATCCGGCTCAGCGAATACTCAAACATGCGCCATCTGGGATGGGATCAGGGATTTGCGGTTGGCATTTCGGCGGCCGCGGGAATTTGCAATTTGCTCGGGCTTTCGTTTGAGCAAACGGCTAATGCGATCGGCATGACGGCAACATCTACCGTACCTCTCCGCGTGACACGCTCTGGCGAATTGACGCCGTGGAAAAATGTCGCGACAGCCTTCGCGGCACGCAATGGCGTGTTTGCGGCCACGCTTGCGGCAGAAGGGATGATCGGTCCTGGAAATGCATTCGAAGGGCGCTGCGGGCTGTTCGACAATGTCACCGGCGAATTTGAGATTTCCAAATTCCCGACGAAAGGCGGTGAGTTCGATTTGCCCAAGGTTCTGGTCAAATATTGGCCGCTGGAGACCAACGGTCAGCCGGTGGTTTGGGCAGGAATGGAGCTGAAGGAAAAAATCTCTGCGCCTGATATCGATAAAATCGAGTCCATTGAAGTTTTATGTGATGCGTTCTGTAAGCATGAGATCGGCAGTGAACCGGAAAAATGGGATCCGCAAACTCGTGAGACAGCAGATCATAGCCTGCCCTATATTCTGGCTAAATCGATGATAGAGGGCCCGCTGACGATTGCTTCCTTTGACGAAGCGCAGGTCCGCGATCCTGCACTTCGACCGTTGCTCAACAAGATCACTGTCACTGCCGACCCTGAAATTGAGGCACTATTGCCTGATACGATGATGGTGCGCGTGTTGGTCAAGATGGCGGATGGAACAACGCATGAGGTTGAATGTGCCAACCCGCCCGGTCACCCTGCCAACCCGATGACGGCCGAAGATATCGCGACCAAGTTCCGGGCGCAGGGCGAACCAGTGCTCGGCGCGGAGCGATGTGGTGAAGTTATCGAAGCTTGGACCAATGTTGCTGAGGTGAAAGACATGCAGCCGCTTATTCACATGATGGATTTTTAGACCTGTTCTAAATCAATGCATTCGCAGCGAGACGAACCTACTAAATAGAATTTTGGGTGTTTCGAGCCATCAGCCGGTTTCTGGAAGGGTTATCATCTGGACTGCGACGAATGCCCGGATTTTGCTGTTTTCATCAAATGACGGACGGATTGAGAGCGTGTTCCAGAATGGATTCCCATTACGGGTATAATTTAAGATTTTAACTTTAACAGGTTCGCCTACCTCAAGAGCTTGACGTATTTCATTTACCGTATTCGGGTTCGTTTCAGGACCCTGAAGAAAGCGGCAATTCCGTCCTATAACTTCTTCAGCCTTGTAGCCGGTCTGTTTTTCGAAATCCGCTGTTACATATGTTATTGGATTGTCCGGTTGGTTCGGGTCGGTAATCACACACGAGCGGCAAGCTTCGTCGGTGCTAATCAACTTATAAGCATGACTTAAAAAAGAACTTGGAGACATTGCCCAATACCGGGGAAATTCGAATTTCTGCAAATATTAATAATAAACCTAATTTCATTATTCTTGGTTAATACATGATTAACACGAGAAATAGCGCCCCGGTTTTAAGAGCTTTCTTTGTTTGCAGTGTTACGTTCATGATGCGCGAGATATAGTGCTGCGCCGGCGATCACGGCACTCCCGATCCAAACCCAAATTTCGGGAATCTCGCTAAACATCAGAAAACCGACAATGGCTGCTAATGGCAGGCGCGTATAATGAAGTGCCAAAACAACAATAGTCTCGCCTTGTATATAGGCGCGAGCCAATACGCGCTGGTTCAGCATCTCCAATAGCCCGATGAGCGCCATCCAGCCAAGCAGTTCCCAGGTTGGCGTAATCCAAACAATGATCGCCGGTATCGCTGCCAATGGCAGGATGATTATCTGCGTCCAAACCGCGACACTGTCGGGATGCTCGCTTTGTGACAGGATACGGCGGTTGATTGGGTTCCAGGTTTGCGAGGCCACCACTCCCAGTACAAAGAATATGCCGATGTTGAATTCAACCAGACCTGGACGAATGATAATTGCCGCACCTATAAATCCACCCAAAATAGCAATAGCCCGCGGGCCTTTGAGTCCTTCTTTAAGAATAATCGCAGCCAGGATTGCGGCGAAGATCGGTCGCGAAAAATGAATTGCCGTAATGTCGGCGATAGGCATGTACTGCGCGGCAAAATAAAAACAGACCCCCGCGACATAGGCGAGTGTCCCGCAAATGCTCATAACGACAGGCCGATTGACGTGGGTCAGGATGGTCGGTGTCGCGATGACGATTGGCACAATAAAGATACAGCTGAACAGAGCGCGGAAAAAAACGATTTCAAAGACATTAATGTCGTTGGCAATCAACCGAACGATCCCAAGTTGTAAAACCATGAGCGTACCTGAAATCAGTATCCAGAACGTGCACTGAACAACGGCCGGCCAGCTATCGATGATTCTTGTCAACCAACTCATGAGGTCGATGGCTCTTCTTTGGTTTGCTTGTGATCGAGGATCGATTCCCTGTGCGCAATATAAGCTGAGGAAGCACAAATGATACTGGCACCGAGCCATACCCAAATAACGGGTATCTCGCTGAACACAACAAATCCAACCAAGGCCGCAATCGGAAGCCGCAGATAGCTAAGTGCGAGTACGTATGTGGCATCGGCGGCAACAAATGCCCGGGTCATACAGCGTTGCGTCAGGATACCCGCGGCGCCAATGATCGCGAACCAGCCCCACTGCTCCAAAGTAGGATTCTGCCAAACGTAAATGGCCGGGATAATCGACAGCGGCAGAATAAAAAGAGTGTGATAGAGGACAATTGTGTCGGGGTCCTCTGTTCTGGTCAGCATTTTGACGATGACGGTGTTGCAGGTCTGGAACATCACACCGCACAGCACCAGTAAGATACCCACATTTACGTCAACGAACCCCGGGCGGACAATTATCAACATGCCAATAAAGCCAACTATTATCGCTGACCAGCGGCGCGCACCGGCGACCTCACGCAAAATCAGAATTGCAGCGATGGTACCCAAAATCGGCCTGGTAAAGGTGATTGAAGTAAGATCGGCCAGCGGAATTAGTGCGGCGGCGGCAAAATAAAAATACGTCACGAAATATGCGAGTGAACCCCGGATGGCCAACAGACCGAGACGTTTAGTCTTGATTCCCGACAGCCCCTTCCGAACAAGCCACGGCACCATAAATGCGATACCGAAGATGCTTCTGAACATCACAGTTTCCAGCACGTGCATGTCGACCGAAACCTTGCGAACCGAAACCATGGAGATCGTAAAGAAGAAACCTGCGAGCGTTATCCAGAATGCCGCTCGTGCCGGCGCCGGCACGGCATCAAATTTTGCGGATAAATTGGATCGTAGGATCATCGAAGCATCAGGTTTGTGGGTGATCGTTCGGCAAGAGACCCGAATGAACGAACCAGTATTAAACAATGATTGTTTGTGTGTCTAAGGTTGGCCCCTGGGTAAAGGCCGTCAGACGTCTTCCAGCTTCGGAAAGGTAAAAGTCTTGGTCTGATCGATGTTTAATTGCAGCCGGTCGCCGATTGCCGCATCGAACGGGCCAGGATGGCGAGCCGTAATGTGCTCCGCGTCATCGATTTCTTCACTAAATCCCAAGCGAACATGGCTTGAACCGCCCACATAATCTACCGCGCAAACGTGCACTTGCTTGGAAAGCGAATTTTCTAACTCCTCTGATCCCAGGGAAATAGCATCAGGGCGAACGAGAACATCGATTGCGGCGCCGTCGGGGTAATTTTTATTCGGTATTTGACCAGCTTCGGTTGTAATCCATTCGCCATCAACGACACCTTCGAGGTGGTTTACATCGCCAAAGAACTCTGCCGCAAAGGCGTCCACCGGCTCATTATAGAGTTCCCGCGGCGAACCCGTTTGGACAACACGTCCATTGCGCATAAGAACGATGCGGTCAGCCATCAACATAGCTTCTTCGGGGTCGTGCGTGACCATGATCGCCGTAACACCTTGCTCCTTAAGGATATCTCTGGTTTCACGTCTAATTTTCGTCCGTAACGTTGTATCCAATCCCGAGAATGGCTCGTCCAGCAAGAGCAGGCGAGGTCGGGGCGCACGGGCACGAGCCAATGCAACACGCTGTTGTTCGCCACCGGACAATTCATGCGGATATTTGTCCGCATGGGCTGTCATTCGGATCTGACTCAGCATTTCTCCTGTGCGTTGGTTGGTCTGATCCTTGGTCTGATCCGGGAGGCCGTACGCTATATTTTCCGCGACTGTCAGGTGAGGAAACAGCGCATAGTCCTGAAATAGAAATCCAACGCCCCTTTTTTGCGGCGCGACAGCGGTTCCAGGAGCTGACACAACTTCATTATCAATTTTTATAGTGCCGCCTTCAGGTCTTTCGAATCCGGCAATCAAACGGAGCGTCGTCGTCTTGCCGCACCCGCTTGGTCCCAGCAGGCAAACGAGTTCTCCGTCGCCAACATCGAAAGAGACTCCGCGAATGATTTGATGGTCGTCAAACCGAAGACTTAGGTTTTCAAGCTTGAGCATCAAAGTGTTTCCGGACGCCGTAAATTGTTGTTTCGAAGGGTGTTTCGCAGAAAGAATTTTTCATTTGAAAATTCTGCACATCTTATGCTGCGCATAAAAGCCTGTAAATAAATCTCGTCGCTTATTTTTTCGCTAATTTCAGCGGTTTTGCGGACAAAAACGTTATTATGAATTTTCCCTCCGCCTTTAATTGAGAATCGTTTGCAATTGAGTTGACATTAATAATCATTCTCATTAGGAATCCTTGTTGCCTTGGCATCGATCAGGCGTATTCGACTCTGGGAGAGATGAGATGACGAGTTACTACAAAACACTAGGTATTACGGTCGCAGCAGTGGCATTGGTTTCAGCGCCTGTTCTGGCTGCTGATAACGTTTACGGGACGTTCCCCGTGACAGAAAAAAGCTACAAGGGTTCCAAGAAAAACTCCGTAGCGTATACCGGGCAGATTGCACGCCAGGTATTGCATGATTCACTTAAGAAGTTGGCCGGCAAGGGCAATGGCAAACCAAATGCCAAGCTTAAGGCAGAGATGATGTCTTACTATGCTGGCAAGGGTAAGGGTCGCAGTATTGTTGCTCCTAAATCAAAGGGCACTTTCACGATCAAACAGACTGCTGTTGATCAGATCAGCAAGAAGAAGAATCTTTCCGGCAAGACCTATAAAGGGGCTATTTCCGGAATGCCCAATAATATGACGGGCCCTGAGCTAGTTAAGTTCTGGATTGACAAGGCATCTTCCGCCAAGAAAGGCGTTGATGCAGCAAACGGTTATAACTACCCGCAGCTGATTTCAAAGTTCATCATGGGCGCGGTTTTCTATAACCAGGCCGTCGATAACTATCTTGACGAAAAATTGGGTGCGAAGAACAAACCCAATAACAAACCTTATAAGAAGGGTGCTGCGTACACTGGTAAGGAACATAGCTGGGACGAAGCTTTCGGTTATTTCGGTACACCAGCACATGCTTTGACGCTTTCACCAGATCAGCTTTATGGCATTGCCAAGCGTAAGGCCAAGGCAAAGTCCTACGCTGACAAGAATGGCGACGGCAAAGTCGACCTTTACAAGGAAATGGTCTTTGGTCCTGCTTACTATGCGGCAGGTTATGACCGGTCCGGTAAGACGTCCTATTCCAAGAATATCGTAACGGCATTCCTGGACGGACGTAAGCTTATCACGTCAGCTAATGGTGCTGCGTTGACTGATGGTCAACGTGCTAAGCTTCGCGCGTATGCCAAGGTTATCGAGAAAAACTGGCAGCAGACTCTCGCAGAATCTGTTTTCAAATATGCGGGTTCAGTCTTCAAGGATCTGAAGAAGATTCGCGCTAATCATGCAGCCAAGAAATCCAATGACAAAGCGTTGAAGAAGTACATCAAACATTGGGGTGAATTGAAGGGCTTCAGCCTGGCTCTGCAAACAGGCAAGTCCAACCTTGGTGAGACCGCCGCACGGCTTAACCGCCTTATCGGATACGGACCGGTTATGATGAACGCAAGTCAGGTCACGGACATCGACAGCAAAGGCAACTACGTTAAGGGTGAAGCATCAGGTTTGGGTGAATATATGGCCCATATGCTTAAGGCCCAGAAGCTGATGGTCGATAAGTTCGGCGTTAAGGCACGCAATAACGATCAAATGGCTAACATGAGTGAAATGCTCAAAAAGTTAGGCAGCGGATCAGCGGCCGAAAACGACTAATCGTTTTATCGCAAAAGGAGGCAGCTGGTACGATCGTGCCCGCTGCCTCTTTTGCTTTCCGGTAGTCGGAATCTTTAGCGATGATAATTGACTGGGTAACTCAGGAATATCTGCCGCTTTTAGTGGACTCATTCACCAACCCTCAAAAAAGGGTTTCGGTCGGATACTTACTGGTTGCTATTGTCGTTGCTCTGATCTGGAGCGCTTGGGTCTCCAAATCATCTTGGCGCAAAGGTGCGTCAGAAGGCTTCAAAAATATTCTTGGGCGCGCCGTGATTTTTTCACGCTCTGCCCGAGCTGATTACAAATTGCTTTTGGTCAATCAGGCGATCATGCTGGCGATGACGCCACTCTTCGTGACCAAGCTGGCAGTGGCAACGGCGCTCTTCATGTATATGCATGAGACGATACCGGCAGGGTCCGCATTCTTCGGCGATGTTTCTGTTTGGACTGTATCGATCATCTATACAGTTTTTCTGTTTGTACTAGATGATTTCTCACGCTTCGCCGTGCATTACTGTCTTCACAGAGTCCCCTGCTTATGGGCATTCCACAAAACACATCACTCTGCTGAAACATTGACGCCCTTTACTGTTTATCGAACTCATCCAATTGAAGGAGTGCTTTTCTCCTTCAGAGGAATATTTGTTCAGGCGATCTCAATTTCATTGTTTGTATTCTTCTTTGGAGATCGTGTCGATTTGGTGTCGATCTACGGCGTAAATGCCCTACTTTTCATATTCAACGTTACCGGGGCCAATCTCCGGCATTCGCACATTAGAATCCGTTACGGCGCTGGCCCTGAACATATATTTATGTCACCAGCACAGCATCAGATTCACCACTCGATTGCGCCAGAGCATCACGATCGAAATTTCGGCGCGGCACTGGCAATCTGGGACTGGCTTTCCGGCACGCTATATATTTCCAAGAAGGAAGAAACAGTTTCGTTTGGATTGGAAGAGACTCCAGAACCAAACGCACATGACCTGGCGACGTTGTATTTTGCACCGTTCGCTGAAATTTTTCATAGCTTCGTAGATCGTATTCCCGGTCTGCGCTCTGGAGAAAAGAAAGATGTTAAGCACGCGATCTAGCTTCTTACGTTTGATAAATAAAACAGTTGTTGCCGTGTTATTGGCGGTTGGCTTGATAGCACCGGTGGCAGCGGCCGAACTGAATGTTTACTCGCATCGGCAACCCTTCCTTATAAACCCATTCCTAAAAGCATTTGAAAAAGAATCCGGGATTAAGGTGAATGTCGTATTCGCGTCCAAAGGGCTGGTTCAGCGTCTTTTGGCGGAAGGCGCGCGCAGCCCCGCTGACGTCGTGCTTACGGTCGATATTGGCCGGCTCTACGCCTATGTGGACAAGAACCTTTTTTCGGCGGTCACGTCTGAGAAGCTTTCCAAGAACATTCCTGCGCATCTGCGGGATTCTGGAAATCGCTGGTTTGGCCTGTCAAAACGTGCACGGATCGTTGCGATTTCTAAAGATCGTGTGAAACCCTCTGAAATTACACAGATTGAAGATCTTGCTAAGCCAAAGTGGAAGGGCAGAGTCTGCAGCCGTCCCGGTAGTCATGTTTACAATCGCGCTTTACTCGCCTCGGTCGTGGCGGCAAAGGGCGAGAAGGCTGCTGAAGCGTGGGCACGTGGTCTGGTTGCCAATCTCGCCAGACGTCCTCAGGGAAATGACCGTGCACAGGTTAAAGCGATTTACGAAGGCGTTTGCGACGTAGCCATTATCAACAGCTACTATTTTGGCAAGCTCAAGACATCCAAAATCGCCGATCAGCGTGGTTGGGCGAAGGGCATTCAGATCCTGTTCACCAATCAGAAAGATCGCGGCAATCACGTTAATATTTCAGGCGGCGGTGTCGTTAAATTTTCGAAAAACAAAAAGGCAGCGGTCAAACTTCTTGAGTTCCTGACCGAACAAACCGCACAAACGCTTTACGGCGAAATCAATTTCGAGTTTCCGATTAATCCTAAGACCGAATCCAGCGCTGAAGTTAAGTCGTGGGGCGCGTTCAAGGAAGACCAGCTTCGCATTGAAAAGATTGCCGAATTGACACCCGTAGCTCAGAGAATTATTGATCGGGTTGGATGGTAAATGCGAAAGTACTGAGACAATTCACTCGTTCTAGCGACCAGGTTAGTCCCTGGTCGCTTACGACACTTGTTTTCGCTCTAATTCTTGTTGGCCCGTTTGTTGCAATTCTTGTAACGGCGACAGGCGACAGCGGCGGTTTATGGGCTCATCTAATGGCGACCGTATTCCCGCGCTATGTAGCGAATACGTTATGGCTGATGCTCGGTGTCGGTCTCCTCAGCCTGCTCTTTGGTATCGTTACAGCGTGGGTCGTTGCCCGGTATACATTCCCTGGCGCGAAGGTTTTGGAGTGGGCATTATTGCTACCGGCGACGGTGCCCGCCTATATTATCGCCTACACCTATACCGATTTGTTGGAATATGCCGGTCCGGTCCAGCTGTTCCTCCGTGAGATATTTGGCTGGTCGTCGGTACGCGATTATTGGTTTCCTGAAATTCGCTCCATGGGTGGCGCCATCCTCGTGATGGCGTCTGTTCTCTATCCTTATATCTATCTGCTGGCGCGAACAGCTTTCCGATTAACCCCCGCGTCATATTTTGAAGTCGCCCGCCTGACCAATAGAAACCCGGTACTTACCGTCGATTTGCCTCTAGCTCGACCCGCCATCATCGCCGGGCTCGCGCTGGTTTTGATGGAGGTCTTATCCGATTTCGGGACAGTCGAATTTTTTGCCGTGGAAACGCTAACCCTGGGGATTTTCAATGTTTGGCTGGGCATGAACAATCTCACCGCGGCGGCACAGATTGCAGGCATGGCGTTTATTTTTATCCTGGCGCTTATTGTAATCGAACGTAGGGCGCGACGGCGGCAAAGATTCAACGACACAAGCGGACGGGCAACGACACTCCCCGCTATCCAAGCGACGGGCGGCAGAGCGGTACTGTGTATCGTTATTTGCATGACTCCGATTGTATTGGGATTTGTTATCCCTGCCGGTGTTTTGCTCAATTTTGTCGTAAAGGGGCTGGCGATTACAAACATCGACGCTCTTTTGCAGGCATCGATTAACTCACTTTCGATATCTCTGATATCTGCTGTCGCGGTGATGGCAATTGCTGCAGTGATGATTCTGACAACGACCTATCGGAAACACCCGATAATTAGGGCGCTTTCGACAATTTCAGCGCTTGGCTATGCATTTCCAGGAGCGATTCTGGCGATAGGCGTGGTGTCCTTTGCAGGGGGCGTTGATCGAGTCGCCGCCGAGTTTGGCATGTCTGAGGGATTTTTAATTGGCGGCGTCGGCCTTGTCGTTTTGGCTTGCATTGTTCGTTTTCAAGCTGTTGGTCATGGTGCAATTGCTTCGGGTGTCAATCACCTTTCTCCCAACATTATGAGTGCCAGCTATGTGCT
The DNA here is from genome assembly GCA_002720855.1 of Rhodospirillaceae bacterium. Lineage (GTDB taxonomy): Bacteria > Pseudomonadota > Alphaproteobacteria > MPNO01 > UBA2964 > UBA2964. Next base: position 17,200 of record PBIN01000006.1, read on the forward strand.
TGGGAGAAGTTTCTCCAACACGATGATAACTCTTGCGCCGCCGCTTCTCAGAAAATCATTTCTTACTGGCGGAATCCTTGTTTTTGTCGATGTTATGAAGGAGCTTCCGATGACTTTGCTGCTTCGGCCCTTCAATTACGAGACACTTTCAACTTACGTTTACCAATTTGCCAAAGATGAACTTCTCGAAGAATCAGCGCTGGCGGCGCTGATGATCATAGTTGCCGGTCTGGGTCCTGTGATTCTTATAAACGCATCACAGCGAGATAAATCCTAATCTCAATCTGAAAAAAGGCGGGTTATCGGACCCGCCTTTTTCTTAAAACCAGCCGATTCTTGATTAGGCCGCGGCGTGAATACCCGCTTTATTGACCTCATCTTCAACATGAGATTCAAACTGCTTGAAGTTTTCTTCAAACTGTTTCGCTAAATGCTGCGCTGTATTGTCATACTCGCCTTTATCGCTCCAGGTGTTACGAGGAGCCAATACATCGCTTGGCACATCAGGACATCCTTCCGGAACCAATAGTCCGAAATTCGGGTCCTGGGCAACGCCGCTGGTCGCCAGTTTGCCGTCAAGGGCGGCACGGACCATTGCCCGGGTATGTGCGATCTTCATCCGTTCCCCGACGCCATAGGCGCCACCACTCCAGCCAGTATTGACCAACCAACAATTTGATTTGTGTTTGGCGATCCGTTCGCCAAGTAACTTGGCGTATACAGTTGGGTGACGCGGCAGGAACGGTGCACCGAAACAGGTCGAGAAGGTTGCTTCCGCACCCGATGTCATGCCCCGTTCGGTACCAGCAACCTTTGCAGTATAGCCGGACAGGAAGTGATACATCGCCTGCTCCGCCGTCATTTTGCTTATTGGCGGCAATACGCCAAACGCGTCTGCTGTTAACATCACGATGTTATCGGGGTGTCCACCCATACCGGTGTCGCTGACATTGTCGAGAAAATCGATTGGATAGGACGATCGGGCATTCTCGGCAAGTGAGCCGTCGTCAAAATCCGGTGTCCGCGTTACCGGATCAAGTACAACATTTTCCAGGACGGTGCCGAAACGCCGGGATGCCGCGTATATTTCCGGTTCCGCCTCAGCCGACAGGTTAATCGTCTTGGCGTAGCAGCCGCCTTCGAAGTTGAAGACGCCATTGTCGGACCAGCCGTGCTCATCATCTCCGATCATTGTCCGCGTTGAGTCTGAAGAGAGCGTTGTCTTACCGGTGCCTGACAGGCCGAAGAAGATCGCGACGTCGCCCGCGGGACCAACATTGGACGAACAATGCATCGTCATGATCCCAAGTGCCGGCAGGATCCAGTTCATGACGCCGAAAATACTTTTCTTGATTTCACCGGTGTAATGACTGCCACCTACAAGTACGGTTTTGGCAGGGATATTTACCAAAATGCAGACTTCGCTGTTGGTGCCGTCGCTATCTGGAATTGAGTGGAAATCCGGTGCGTGGATCACTGTCCATTCCGGGGTAAATCCGGCAAGTTCTTCATTCGCGGGCTGGAGGAACATGTTGCGGGCAAAAAGACTGTGCCAGGCGTTTTCGGTGATGATGCGCACCGGCAGTCGATAAGTCGGATCGGCGCCGCAATAGCAATCCTGAACAAAGACTTCCTTGTCTTTCAGGTAATCCATCATCCGGGCATGGACGCCCGAAAATTTATCTGCGCCAAGTGGTTGATTGACCGGGCCCCACCATACATCTTCCTGAATAGAAGGGTCTTCGATCATGAATTTGTCTTTAGGGGAACGGCCCGTGTATTCACCGGTCTCTGTAACGAAGGCACCGTCTACGGAGAGTACGCCTTCATTGCGTCGTAATCCCGCCTCATAAAGTTGCGGAGCTGTTTGATTCCAGTGAACGGTTGAGTTGCCCGTCAGCCCGTGATTGTCGATGCCAAACTTACTGATAAATGGTCCGATATCCGCCACATCTCTCTCCTGAAACTGTTATCGCCGACCTCACGTGCCGGCGACTTATAACGCTAATTTGCGCGTCTATAGCGCAAACCCAACCCCGTTTCAAACATAACCTCACAGAGAGGTTACCGCAACTCTTGCGAACATCACTCGGCGACTCACTTTTCCGCGGTTTTCCGCGACTTTTTAGCAAGTTTCACTAGCTCGGAACGTGCCTGGTCAGCGTTACAGATGATTCGGTCAAACCCGAGTCGCGCAACGTTTTCGGCAAATCGTAAATCGCATCCCTCAGGGTCGATTCCGGTCATTTGCCATTCACCAGCCTGTTGATCGAGGAGCGCCGTCGCATAGGCGCGGATGGCGTCTTTATGATCATCATTCATATGCGAAACGATCCGCCCCTCTGCAGCGGCCAACTCGTCTGTTTCGGATGCATCGAAATAGTATGCATCGCTCGATATCCAGTGAATTTCACCGAATCCAGCCACCATATGAACACGTTCAACGGTCATACAATAAAGTGAAAAATCATCAAAACCGGCATACATCTCGGCATCTTGATGACGCCTTATATATCGCTCCATTGCTTGTTTTTCGGTGTATTTCTCGAGTATTCCGTTCAGCGTAATCCGGGACCCGGTCAGCGGTGTCTCAAGGCCCACGGTTCCATCGATAAGGAGGCTGCAGCGTCGATCAATCTGAATATTCTGAGTGTGTTCGGCGAGGTCCGATATGAGGAGCAATGGGTTTCCGCTGAAATCCGTTGCGAGCATCACAAGCGACGCATAAGGCGATCCGTCGTCCCGCATGATTGTCGCGAGGGATCCCCTATCCACAGCTCGAACCAGATGCCTAGCCCTTTCGCCTAATTCTCTGTCATTCTTTGTCATAAACTTGTTCTCTCGAAATCGACTGTTGAAAATTATAGCGCATTAAAATTGCCGAATTGTTGCGGAATAACCTCAAATTTGTTGCCCGATCTGATAAAAAGACTGCATATGGCCCTTTTGATGCCCCATTTCCGCCTGAATTCGCCGATATCAGGCATCCCTACGGAAACATGGGAGCTAAAAAATGGGTTTGTCACAAAGCGAGATCACAATTGGAGGTTTGCCTGTGGGTCACACAATAGCGTTGGTTGACGATGACCGAAATATTCTGACGTCTGTGACGATGGCGTTGGAAGCAGAGGGCTTTGACGTTCGAACTTTCACCGACGGTGATGCGGCGCTCCACGGTTTGAGCGCGCGCCCGGTCGATCTGGCAATCCTCGATATTAAGATGCCCAGAATGGATGGGATGGAGCTATTACAGAGACTCCGAAAACAAAGTGATCTTCCGGTTATCTTTCTTACATCGAAAGATGACGAAGTTGATGAGATTCTCGGTTTGCGGATGGGTGCCGACGATTATGTCAAAAAACCCTTTTCCCAGCGTCTGCTGCTTGAGCGCATTCAGGCATTGCTGCGTCGGCGCGAACGGACAGAATCGACGGAAATTGACGACGATGTTGAACCGCCTATTAAAAGAGGTGATCTCGTTCTCGATACGTCCCGCCATCTTTGCACTTGGCAGGGGGAGGCCGTTAATCTTACGGTGACCGAGTTTCTTATTGTAAAATTACTGGCCGCGCGTCCCGGCCTCGTCAAAAATCGAGATCAACTAATGGACGCCGCCTACGGGGAGCATATCTATGTCGACGACCGTACCATCGACAGCCATATCAAAAGGCTTCGCAAGAAGTTCAAAGTTGTCGATGCAGATTTCGATCATATCGAAACTCTTTACGGGATCGGCTACCGTTACCGCGACGAGTGATTTCTCTTGGCGCTGAGGCTAAACCTCAGCAGGGAGGACAAGGGTCGCCTATCAACAGATAAGGAAGTCCCCGATCCCGTGCTTGCAGAATCGGCCCGTTTAGGCCGCCGTGGTTTCCTGTCCCCGCTGACGTGCCGAATTCTGGTGGTCAATGTGCTGGCGCTTGCCATTCTTTTTGCCGGTCTTCTTTATCTCGGTCGCTATGAACAAAATCTTATCGATTCGGAAATCCAGGCACTTACAACCCAGGGCGAAATATTTGCAGAGGCGCTTGCCGAAGGTGCCTACGGGACACGAGCCGACGGGTCAACGGAACTGGAGGGCGCCATAGCGTCCACAATGTTGCGGCGGTGGGTTACACCAACGAAAAACAGGATCAGATTGTTTGATCAGGATGGGACACTGGTGGCGGACAGCCGTACGTCGTTGGGCCTCCGAGGTGGCTCAATAATCGTAAGTGAGTTGCCGCCTCCCGATACTCCAGACAATTTCGGCGGCATATTTGATCGAATTTATCAAAAGATCATTGGCTGGTTACCGGCGCGCCAATTGCCGCTTTATGAAGAACAAGCGGATCAGCGTGCTGCTGACTATGGGGAGGTGTCGCGCGCCTTGGAGGGCGAACCCGCTTCCGCGGTGCGGCTTGACGACTCGGGGCGTCTGATAATCAGCGCTGCTGTACCTTTGCAAAGATTTAAACAGGTCATCGGCGCTGTTTTTGTTGCCCGGGACGGACAGATGATAAATGAAGCTGTCCGCTCTGTTCGGTTCGACATCCTGACAATCTTCGGAGCCGCTCTATTCGTAACAGTTTTATTATCAATCTATCTGGGAAGCACTATCGTTCGGCCCTTGCGTCGCCTGGCCGCTGCGGCCGACAAGATTAGAATCGCCCCAGGTCAGGTGAGATCAATTCCCGAATTTGCAGGGCGAAATGATGAGATCGGTGATCTGGCTGCTGATTTGAATGCGATGACCGATGCTTTATCACACCGTTTTGACGCGATCGAAAGTTTTGCCGCAGATGTGGCCCACGAGCTTAAAAACCCGCTGACCTCTTTGCGCAGCGCTGTTGAGACCGCGTCACGACTTAAGGATATCGACCAACAACAACGGTTGATGGACGTTATTCAGGATGATGTTCAACGGTTGGACCGGCTTATTTCAGATATTTCGGATGCCTCGCGTCTCGACGCTGAACTGTCACGAGATGAATCTGAAAAACTCGATTTGAGCAAGATTCTGGCGGCCTTGGTTGAAGTGCATAGCACAGCTGGGAGTCATGGCGAACGACAAGTCATATTTGAACAAACAACCAAAGGCCCATTTGTTGTTCTTGGAAATGAAGGGCGTATCGTTCAGGTATTGCAGAACCTTATTTCAAATGCATTTTCGTTCAGTCCACCGACTGGGCGCGTTATGGTCCAGATCAGCCGCGATCGCGATTGGATCATCGCGTTCGTAGAGGATGAGGGTCCGGGTATCCCACCGAGTAGTTTGGAGAAGATATTTGATCGTTTTTATAGTGAACGACCTGAAAATGAGCAATTTGGTACTCATTCGGGGTTAGGCCTGAGCATTTCACGACAGATTGTTGCTGCACATGGCGGAATAATCGAAGCAGAAAACCGGACGGACACCAGCGGGCAGGTTCTAGGGGCCCGTTTTATCGTCAAATTGCCAAATCCGTGAAACATCCTTCCAACGTTCTTGTCCATGCCACTTGTGTTGCAATCAACGGCACCGGCATTTTATTGCGGGGTGCATCAGGTAGTGGAAAATCAGATTTGGCGCTTCGCCTGATTGACCAAGGCGCTGAACTTGTCGCTGATGACCAGGTTGATGTGACGCGAAACGATCTCGCGTTGTCGGCGAGCGCACCTGAGTCTCTCCGCGGTAAAATTGAAGTACGCGGGTGTGGAATCCTCGAGATTGCATACCGTTCAGTAGTGGATTTAGCCATTGTTGTTGACCTTGTCCCGCGTGCGGAAGTGCAGCGATTGCCCGAGCCCGCCACCTGTCAATTGATTGGAGTTGATCTGCCGCTTTATAGACTGCATGCATTTGATCCATCGAGCCCTGCAAAAATCGTTATGCTGACACAACAGTGAGACTGCTTGCTCGCATGGAAACAAAGCGCAATAGTAACGCAGGAATATGACCATGCCTGCAAATAGCATTTTCAGCTCTCGTCCAGAGTTTACTGCAGAGGTAGACGACGGGCGCATGCCCGTGCTCCTGGTGACTGGGATTTCAGGCGCAGGTCGATCTACGACACTGAAAATCCTCGAAGACCTGGGATATGAAGCAGTCGATAATTTGCCATTGACGCTTTTGCCCAGTCTCGTTGTGCCCTCAGTAGGAACGTCACGTCCTCTTGCCATTGGTATCGATGTCCGCACGAGAGATTTTGGAATAAAGCAGTTTTTAAAAGAGATTGACGCATTAATGACGCGGACCGATCTTGAGCTTCGGGTGGTTTTTTTAGATTGCGACGATGAAGTATTGCAACGCCGGTTTACTGAAACGCGGCGGCGACATCCTTTAGCGGCCGATCGACCTGTAATGGATGGTATCAAGCACGAGCGGCGGTCCGTGGTGCCGTTGCGGGATAAAGCCGATTTGGTTATCGATACGTCCCAATTGGCACTAAATGATTTGAGAAGACTGCTCAAAGGTCAATTTGCTTTGGATGTCGAAGCCTCCTTTGCCATATTTGTTATGTCGTTTTCCTATCGTCATGGTATTCCTCGTGAAGCCGATTTAGTGTTCGATGCCCGATTTTTGGCAAATCCCCATTATGAAGACGAATTAAGGCCGCTCACGGGACTCGATGAGCAGGTCGCCAAATTTGTCGCAAATGATCCTGGTTTTGCCGATTTTTTTCAGTCGTTAACAGGGTTGATAGACCCGTTACTCCCGCGGTTTCAAAACGAGGGAAAGAGCTATCTCACGATTGCCGTCGGTTGTACGGGAGGGCATCACCGTTCAGTTTTCGTAGCTGAGAAATTAGCGTCATGGCTCCGAAATAGTGGCAAACATGTGGACATAATGCATCGTGAGCTGAGAGGTCCCGAAGCCACTGATCAAAAGAGATGAAGGTCTTATGATTGGAATTGTCCTAGTAACGCATGGCCGTCTGGCAGACGAGTTTTTGGGTGCCATGATTCACATCGTTGGTGAACAGGAAAATATTGAGGCGATCTGCATTGAGCCAGATGATGATATGGAACAGCGTCGGGCAGATATTCTAAAAGCGGTAAAGACTGTCGAGAGTGGTGATGGCGTTATTTTGCTAACAGACATGTTCGGCGGCACACCATCAAATCTCGCGATTTCTGTTATGGGCGAAGATAACGTAGAGGTTGTTGCTGGTGTTAATCTTCCGATGTTAATTCAATTGGCCCGGACGCGACTTACCCAGTCGCTCCAAGACGCTGTTTCGGATGCGGAAGAGGCAGGCAGGAAATATATCAGCGTTGCGTCGAAACTATTAGCAGATCGAAAGACATAATTTGCAATACTGGCGCCTACTAAATTCAGGATAAATCGGAAAAAAGAGTGTTTCAGAAGCGTGTGACTATCGTAAATCAGCGCGGGCTGCACGCGCGGGCGGCTGCGCACTTTTCTCAATTAGCGGAAAAATTCGACGCTGATATAAAGGTTGAATCCTCCGGGCTCAAAGTTTCGGCTTTGTCGATTATGGGATTGATGATGCTCGCTGCGGGGCCCGGTACAGAGATTTTTATAACCGCGGAGGGTACGGAGGCAGAAGCCGGACTATCCGCTCTGGTGGCGTTGGTCGAAAATCGATTTGATGAAGAGTAATCGTAAAATCGCGAAAATCCTTGCAATTTAGCGCATTTGGCTGCTATACGGCGCCGTTTCCAATGTTTCAAAATTTGCCACATAAAGCTGTTCAGATTTCGGACAGCATTGACTATTAATCCAGGAGTTTTTGATGGACGCTGCGAACGATTACAAGGTCGCTGATATCTCACTTGCCGATTGGGGCCGTAAAGAAATCAATATCGCTGAAACAGAAATGCCAGGCCTCATGGCGTTGCGAGAAGAATACGGTGCCTCGCAACCCCTCAAGGATGCTCGAATTGTTGGATGTCTTCATATGACAATTCAAACGGCTGTGCTCATCGAAACATTAACAGCACTTGGGGCTACCGTGCGCTGGAGTTCCTGCAATATCTTTTCAACGCAAGATCAGGCTGCCGCTGCGATTGCTGCCGCAGGCATCCCTGTCTTCGCCTGGAAAGGCGAATCCGATGAGGAATTCTGGTGGTGCATCGATCAGACACTTGAAGGTCCGGATGGTTGGAAGCCCAATATGATTCTGGATGACGGTGGAGACGCAACCGCCGTAATTCATGAAAAGCGGCCGGAATTACTGGATGATATTCGTGGTCTTTCGGAGGAGACGACAACGGGTGTTCATCGCCTCTATGAAATGGAAAAAAACGGATCCCTCGCTGTTCCGGCAATTAACGTCAATGACTCGGTAACCAAGTCAAAGTTTGACAACCTTTACGGCTGTCGCGAAAGCCTTGTCGACGGAATTCGGCGAGCGACCGATGTGATGTTGGCGGGCAAAATTGCTGTCGTATGCGGATACGGTGATGTTGGAAAAGGATCGGCAGAGTCTCTCAAGGTTAGCGGTGCCCGCGTGCTGGTGACCGAAATTGACCCCATCTGCGCGCTACAGGCCGCGATGGAGGGCTATGAAGTCACGACAATGGAAGAGGCTGCAGCCATGGGCGATATATTTGTTACGACGACGGGTAATATCGACGTAATAACGCTCGACCATATGCGTGACATGAAGGATCGCGCGATCGTCTGCAACATTGGCCATTTTGACAGCGAAATTCAAATCGACTCACTTCGCAATTATCAATGGCACAACGTGAAACCACAGGTTGACGAAGTGGAGTTCCCCGATGGCAAACGAATTATTGTTTTGGCGGAGGGCCGTCTTGTTAATCTCGGCTGTGCCACAGGGCATCCCAGCTTCGTGATGAGTGCCTCGTTTACAAATCAGACGCTGGCCCAAATTGAACTGTGGAACAACAGCGATAACTATGAGAACAAAGTTTATGTTCTGCCCAAGCACCTCGATGAAAAGGTCGCCAAGCTGCACCTTTCCAAACTTGGTGTAAAGCTGACGGAACTATCGGAAGAGCAAGCCAATTATCTCGGACTTTCTCAGGAAGGGCCTTACAAGCCAGATCACTACCGATATTAGGTTTTGAGGGTTCGGACCACTGCCGGACCGCTCGTTCGCGATCACCTGAAGGGGGTTACAGGGGATGCGGCTATTGCGATTTTGCCTGACGTGTCTATCGACACTCCCGGTTTTGAACCTGGGGATAGGTGGCGCATACGCCCAACAAACGTCTATTGCTGGGCCCGATACGGCTAGTCCTTTGGTCGCTGTGTTCGCGATCGCCTTTATAGCTGCTACGGCAGTTGCTTTGGTCCTGACTGTCAGACTTCGGCGAATAGCGGCAGAGAACGAAGATTTAAAAACCGAAGTGGGCCTTCGAGATGCAACTCACGGCTTCGGCAGGAACAGGCAATTTTGTGGCCTTTTGATGGGGAAGGAGAACCAGTCTCCGCCGGGTTTGCCTCAGCACTAGATATTGATGAAGTCAGTGGTAGCCAATTTGCTGGCTTTGTTGACCAGCTCGAATCAAATGATGCGTCGGCGTTAAAGGAAGCGGTCGGTAAACTACGGCATGATCGCCGGCCGTTTCTCCTTACAGTGTCGACTTTGAGTGATGCCCGCACGTTTTCGGTTCGGGGTGACAGCGTCGTCGCCGATGCTTCCGGTGCAGCTGTCATATTTGTAACGGATCGAACGGTAGAAGCAGCACGTGTAAAAAGGTTATCTGGTGACGCAGCGCAAATGCATGAATTGCTGGATGTGTTGCCACTTCCGATCTGGCTTCGCGACGACCAACAGCAGATCAAATACGTCAATCAGGCCTATCGCGACGCGGTGGATGCAGGTGAGGACGTCTCTCGCGAAGACTTGCCTGAGATCGCGGCCGGCGATGCGTCTTACGGGCGCGATTTGGCTGCGAGGGCCATTAGCGAGGGTGCGCCACAAAGTGATCGTCGACATGTAGTGATGTCAGGCTCCAGGCATTTTGTGGAGTTAGTTGAAGCGCCGATGAGTCCGGCTGGACACACAGCCGGATTTGCCATCGATTTGACCCAGCTCGAAGAAGTTCAAGCCGAACTGGATCGCCATATCGCCGGGCAGGAAGTTATTCTGCAAAATCTTGGCACCGCCATAGCGATTTATGGCGCAGATCAGTCATTGCAATTTTTTAACAATGCCTTTCTCCAGCTCTGGGGGCTGGATGAAGCGTGGTTGCGAAGTACGCCACGAATGGCTGAGCTCCTCGAGCAATTGAGAGAAAATCGCCGACTCCCCGAATATGCCGATTTTCCAGCTTTCAAAAACGATCAACTGAGTCTGTTTACGTCGTTGATTGAACCCGTTGAAGAGATGATTCACTTACCAGATGACACGACCCTGCGTTCCGTCGTCATACCGCATCCCTTTGGCGGGTTATTGTTACTTTGGGAAGATGTTACAGATACCCTTGCACTCGAACGCAATTACAACACCCTGATTGCGGTACAACGAGAAACGCTCGACAATCTTTTTGAAGGCGTAGCAGTTATCGGCGCTAATGGCAGGTTGCGTCTTTCGAATCCGGCCTTCGGTTCCATGTGGCGAATTCCAGCACATGAAATGGCCGCTGAACCACATATTGCAGAAATAGCGAATCATATTTCTGATTTGCTCGGGGAAAATGAGGAGCTTCGTTCAAGCAAGGAGAGTTTGATCGGGATTCTTACCGATCGTGAATCTCATAGCGGACGATTGAAATGTAACGATGGCCGTGTCCTGGATTATGCCACCGTGCCGTTGCCCGACGGTGCTGTTTTATTGAGTTTCCTCGATGCCTCGGCAGCCATTAATATGGAGCGTGCACTTCGCGAACGGAATGAAGCTCTTGAGACAGCCGACCTGCTAAAATCAGAATTTATCGCCAACGTTTCTTATGAATTACGGACGCCGCTAAATACGATCATCGGATTTACCGAAATTCTCAGCGGCGAATATTTTGGCGGGCTGAATGATCGGCAGACAGAATACACCGGTGGAATTTTAGAATCGTCGAACCGTTTGCTGCTTCTGATCAACGATATTCTTGATCTCGCAACGATAGAGGCAGGACATATGAGTCTCGAACTTGACTCCATCGATATAAACAGTTTCCTGAATAGTGTCCTTGGTTTGGTTCACGAAAGAGCACGCCATAAAAAACTGGCACTGGAAATTGATTGTCCGCCTGATATCGGCGCGATGGTTGCGGATGAACGGCGACTCAAGCAGGCACTATTTAATATACTCTCCAATGCCGTGAAATTTACTCCGGACAATGGCGATATTGTCGTCTCAGCAAGAAGGCAGGGAGATGAAGTGATCCTGACCACAAGCGATAGCGGCATTGGAATCAGCGCCGAAGACCGCGAACGCGTATTCGCAAAATTTGAACGTGGTTCGAGCGCAGAGGCCCGACGTGCCGGAGCGGGTCTGGGATTGTCGTTGGTCAAGAGTTTTGTGGAAATGCATGGCGGAAAAGTAGCTTTGGAATCGGAGCCTGATGTTGGAACGCGTATCATCTGTACCCTGCCATCGCGCGCCAGCGTAACGTCACCCATCAATAGGCCGATATAAAGACTAATTCCCGATCAGCACATTATTCTCCACGATTGTTGCAGGATTCGGTATGCACCGGTACAAGCAGCCATTGATATGGCTGACCAGCACACACTATCACACACCGTAAAACTCGCTGATTTAGCGGCGACTGAGAGATTTGCTGCAGAACTGGCGGCGTGTCTTTCGACCGGAGATATTGTCGGCTTAACCGGCGATCTTGGTATGGGAAAAACGGTATTTGCGCGCGCTGTCATTCGATCTCTCGGTACAGCGGAGGGCCTAGATATTGACGATATTCCCAGTCCAACCTTTACCCTGGTTCAGGAATACCCGTTCGCCAAATTTTCCATATTTCATATCGATCTTTACAGGCTTGATAAGCCCGCTGATGCACTTGAACTGGGAATTGAAGACATTTTTTCCGAGGGTGTTTCGTTGATCGAGTGGCCAGAAAGGCTTGAACATTATTTGCCCAATGACCGGTTGCATTTGACACTATTGCCCGGAGATCATGAGAGTGGCCGTCTTGTGCGCATTGAACAGTGTGGCGCATGGTCTGATAGGGATTTGACGGTGGTTCTTGATGGCTAACCGAACCGAACAGATAAACGAATTTCTTGAAAGCAATGGTTGGGGCGGCGTAAGCCCGCAAGCTCTGACAGGTGACGCCTCATTCCGACGATATTTCAGGCTTCAGGACGGAGAGCGCCGAGCTATGTTGATGGATGCGCCGCCGCCAAAGGAAAACGTCGTTCCTTTTCTAGAAATTGCGCGGCATCTATCGGGATTAGGGTACAGCGCACCAGAAATTTATGCTGAGGATCAGGATGCCGGTTTTATTTTGCTGGAGGATTTTGGTGATGCGACTTTTACCCATCTTTTATCCGCCGGGACTGAAGAAAAATCACTTTACCTTTTGGCAACAGACGTCCTTATCGATTTGCATCGTCGGCCAATGTCCGAAGCCGTTCCTAAAAACTTGCCGGAATACGATCTTGGAAAATTAATGTCGGAAGCCGAGTTGTTTACTGATTGGTTTATACCATGGGCGACCGGGGGAACCCTTTCCGAAAACGCCAAAACCGACTATCGCAACAATTGGCAATCTCTACTATCAGATCAGGAGGCAATTCCTACAAGTCTGGTTTTACGGGATTATCATGTTGATAATTTAATGCGGCTCGATAATAGTAAGGGAATCGCTGCCTGTGGTTTATTGGATTTTCAAGATGCAGTTGTTGGACCGGTGACCTATGACGTGATGTCGCTGATTGAGGATGCAAGGCGCGACGTTTCGCCAGAAACAGCTGCTGCGGTTAAGGCGCGGTATCTGGAGGCCTTTCCGGCAATTGATCCCGTAGAGTTCGATCGCTCGATAGCGATACTGGGTGCGCAACGCCATGCCAAAGTAATTGGTATATTTACGCGTCTGTGCGTACGCGATGAAAAGCCCGTTTATCTCGATCATATCCCGCGGGTTTGGCGCTTGCTTGAAGCCGCGTGTGGGCATGCCGACCTGAAACAGATGAAAAGGTGGCTTGATGAGCATGTTCCCTCGGATAAACGGTCCGTACCCGAAGGGTTTGAGACCTGATTTCGGGGAACACGCCAAAGCATGCTATGGTGCTTGCGGCGGGGCTAGGTCTTCGTATGCGCCCGATAACCGAAAATTTGCCAAAACCTTTGATTTTGCTCGCCGGGCGGACACTTCTCGATCATGCGTTGGATAAATTGCAGCAGGCGTCTGTCGAAACGGTCACTGTAAATGTCCATTATCTCGCGCATATGATTGAAGATCATCTCGCCGCTCGTGCGACGCCGCGCATCCTGATTTCCGATGAGAGAGACGAATTGCTGGAGACCGGTGGCGGTGTTACTGCTGCATTACCGACCTTGGGCAATGAACCCTTTTTTGTCGTGAATGCTGATATCGCCTGGGAGGACTCGGCATCACCTGCATTGCGACACCTGAGCCAGTATTGGCGTGATGACGCAATGGACGCACTGCTTTTAGTTCAGCCCGTCAACGACACGACCGGATATGACGGTGCTGGTGATTATAATCGGTCCGATGACGGAAAACTTGAACGCCGGAGAGAGAACCCGTCAGCCCCCTTTGTTTTCACCGGCGTACAGCTTTTGCATCCTCGATTGTTTGCCAATGCGCCCAAAGGGGCTTTTTCCCTGATACGACTGTATGATGAAGCCCAAACCAAGGGCCGGTTATACGGCGCTATCCACGATGGCGCCTGGCATCATATAGGCACACCTGCCGGCTTAGATGAAGCCGAGGCCGTGTTTGGTACGATCCCACGCCGTTCAGACAAAGTGCCTGATGGCGGATAAGTTGACTGTCTATTCAATTCCACCCGGTGTTCCCTTTCTGGATTCGCTGGCTTCCGGATTGCTCGAGCGGCATCATGGCGAACAATTTGGTTTAAGCGATATCAAGGTTTATTTGCCGACACGTCGAGCTTGTCGCGCTTTGACCGAAGCATTTCTGAGGCAAAGTGACGGTAAAGCACTCTTACTGCCGCAACTCATACCTCTTGGGGAAACAGAGCAGTCCGACGAAGCCCTGACTACAGAAGATGAACCGAATGACGTCTCCACATTAGAAATCGCTCCGGCGATTTCTGACTTGCAACGTCAATTCGCATTAAGCCGGCTAATATCCGAAGCAGAGCGTCAGCGCCTGGGAGAGGAGCCGTCTCCTGCGAATGCGGCGCGCCTGGCAACAGCGTTGATTTCTCTCCTCGATCAGGTTGAAACCGAACAGTTGAGTTTTGAAGGTTTGTCGGAACTCGTCGACGAGGACTTTGCCGCCCACTGGCAGATTACCTTGGAATTTCTTCGGATCGTCACCGAACAATGGCCCAAAGTACTGGCGATCCTGGGGTGTGAGGATCCGGCGACGAGACGAAATCTTCTGAGTGCCGCACAGGTTGAAGGCTGGGAAAAAAACCCGCCATCCGGGCAAATCTATGCAGCGGGATCGACGGGCAGTATTCCGGCGACAGCTGCCCTTTTGACGGCGATTGCGGCGCTCCCTACGGGCGCCGTTATTTTGCCGGGTTATGATTCAACATTGCATATGGATGGGCCCGTCGACCTACCGGCAACCCATCCGCAATTCGGAATGGACAACCTTTTGCGCCGCATGGGATTGCAAAATAGTGACGTTCAGCCGTGGTCCAGCGTAATTCCTGCGGGATGCGCCGAAGAGAGAGTCAGGTTAATTCGGGCGGCGACGACGCCGCCAGACAACGCCGGTCAAAAAATTGACCTGGATTTTGATAAAGCGCTAATTAACGTGAATTTTGTCACCTGCCCAACGTCACAAGAAGAAGCGGGCGTGATCGCATTGGCAATGCGGGAAACACTTGAAACTCCCGATCGGACAGCTGCCCTCGTCACCCCGGATCGGGTTTTGGCACGAAGGGTCGCTGCCGAGTTGCGGCGTTGGGACATCGAGATTGATGATTCTGCCGGCCGGCCGCTCTCCTCAACGCCAGTAGGCACCTACCTGCAATTGCTGGCGGCCAGTTTCGCCGATCAGCTATCACCGGTTCAGTTGCTTGCTTTCTTAAAACATCCATTATCTTCCGGCGGTATAGAGACGACTGTCTTCCGAGGGCGGGTGCGCCTGCTTGAAAGATTGGTATTGCGGGGCCCTCGGCCTGGGCCAGGCTTTGACGGCCTTACTTCTTTATTGGGAAATATAGCGGAAGGTGATTCATCCACTACTGAAGATGCGCGCCTTCTGGAAGATTGGATTTCCAATATTCAAGTTCAGGCATCTACTTTTGAATCGCTGCTATCGACCGACATGAAGATGCCATTAGCGGAGTTGGTCGACGCCCACATTCAACTGGCGGAGAAAATTGCTGCAACCAGCGATACGAGTGGGCCGGATCGATTGTGGTCAGGCGATAATGGCGAAGCAGCCGCCAAGTTTATCTCAGATCTCCTGGAATCAGCGGCAACATTTCCGGCAATTACGGGTACCGATTATCCGGCCCTGCTTGATGTCTTGATGAGTGCCCAAATTGTCCGGCCGCGATTTGGAACGCATCCGCGTCTTCATATTTGGGGTTTGCTGGAGGCCCGTATGCAGCATGCGGATTTAATGTGCCTAGGCGGCTTAAATGAATCGGTGTGGCCCAGAGAACCAGCTGCTGATCCGTGGATGAGCCGCCCCATGCGCGAATCTTTCGGTTTGCCACCGGCAGAGCGTCGCATCGGCTTAAGTGCTCATGATTTTGTTCAGGCATTCTGTGCCGAAAAGGTCTTGGTGACCCGGGCGGAACGCGTCGAGGGCACACCGACAGTTCCAGCACGGTGGTTGTTGCGCCTCGATAATGTTTTGGAGGGTGGCGGAGAAAAGGGACTTAGAGCGAGAGAAAATGCGACAAATAGAACAGACTTTCTTGGATGGCAGGCGGCGCTGGATTTGCCTGAGACTGTTCAGCCGGGAGAGGCACCATCACCGTGTCCGCCGGTAAGTGCGCGTCCGCGCCAGCTTTCTGTTACTCAGGTGGAAACCTGGATGCGCGATCCTTATGCGATTTATGCGCGGCACATTCTAAAGCTCCGACCAATGGAAGTTATCGATGCGGATCCCGGCGCAGCGGAACGCGGCACAATGGTTCATGACGCACTTGATCGGTTTGTGCGTGAGAATCCCGACAGTCTGCCTGACGATGTTCTTCGGGCACTTCGTGATACCGGGATTGCGGCATTTGGCAACGCCCTTGCTTTACCCGGTGTCTGGGCTTTCTGGTGGCCGCGCTATGAGCGAATTATTGAGTGGTTTGCCAAAACGGAGTCGCAATATCGGCAAAACGTCAGCAAGACCCACACCGAAGTAGCCGGCAAACTCCTGATTAAATCCGGCGAATCGGACTTTACCTTGATTGCTAAAGCCGACCGTGTTGACGAATTGATGGACGGCACTATTAGCATAATTGATTACAAAACCGGCACCCCCCCAAGTGGCGCCGATATTTCTCTTGGGTTTGCACCGCAACTCCCTTTGGAAGCCGCAATTGCGATTAATGGAGGGTTTTCGTCAACACCGGCGGCACCTGTTTCGCTTCTGGAATTCTGGAGACTAAGTGGCGGCGAGCCTGCTGGAGAACGCCGTCCGGCGGGGAAGGATATTGAAGCGTTGGCCGCTGCTTCACTCAAAGGCCTAACCGATCTCGTCGCACGATATCGCGATCCTGAAACACCCTATCTGTCTCAACCAGACCCCTCCTACGCACCGATTTGGTCTGACTACACTCACCTGGCACGCGTGCTTGAATGGTCCTCAATCGAGGGCGGCAGCGAATGAGTGTCAGAACCCTCCCTGACCCAGGTGTCGCTCAGCGGCATGCAGCAGATCCGTCGCGATCAGTATGGGTATCAGCATCCGCCGGTACCGGAAAAACAAAAGTCCTTACGGACCGAGTTTTGTCCATATTGTTGGAGGGTACGGCCCCGCATAAAATTTTGTGTCTAACCTTCACAAAGGCGGCGGCGGCCGAAATGGCGAACCGTATCAATCGCTCGCTCGCAGGATGGGCCATATCAGAAGAGGGAAATCTTAAAGCGCAAATAACAGAACTGACGGGTCGCCCGGCGAACGACGATACCTTAAGGCGGGCGAGATCCCTATTTGCTGAAGTTCTGGACGTGCCAGGCGGTTTAAAAATTCAAACAGTCCACGCCTTCTGCGAATCATTGCTGGGGCGGTTTCCGCTCGAAGCAGGTCTGGCGCCTCATTTCCAGGTCATGGATGAGCGCGAAGCTGCCGAGATACAGCTGGAGGCACAGGCACGAGTTTTGACCCTGGCGCGCCAGCTTGACGATACCCGGCTCACACCAGCTTTGGCTGAGGTAGCAGGGCATATTCACGAGAGCGAATTTCATGACCTACTGGCGGATCTCTTCTCTCAAAGAGGTCGGTTGAATAGGTTGGTCGGCCGTTTCGGTGGTGTGGACACTCTTGCCGATGCCGTGTTCGAAACGCTTGATGTGTCGAAAGGCGAAACTGAAGAAACAATAAAGGAAGCAGCGAGTTTAGAAAAAACGTTTGATGCTGAGGCGCTAAAATGTGCCGCCGCGGCTATGGTTCAAGGCAGCAAAACCGATCTGAAACACGGCGCAATCATAGCGGACTGGCTTTCCGGAAATCGAGCGGAGCGCGCCAGAACACTATCTATCTATTTGACCGCATTTTTTACCCAGGCCGGCCAGCGCCGCGCAAAGCTCATCAATAAAGATGCCAGTGCGCTGGCCCCTGAGGCTTCGGATATTCTGGAGAGAGAGGCGGCCCGCCTGGAAGACGTATTGATGAAGATCCGCAGCGTGGTCACCGCGCGAGCCACCGAAGCCATGCTCATTTTGCTTCAGTCTCTGTTGATGACGTATGAAAAATGTAAGCGCGATCGCGGACGCCTTGACTATGACGATTTGATCCTTGAGGCGCGTTCACTATTAGAGGCAGATGGCGGCGCATCGTGGGTAATGTTTAAGCTCGATGGTGGTATCGATCATATCCTTATCGACGAGGCGCAGGACACAAACCCTGAGCAGTGGGAGATCGTATCAGCTCTCGCGGCAGAATTTTTCGCTGGCGAAGGCGCCCATGACATGGAACGCACCATTTTCGCTGTCGGAGACCCCAAACAATCAATTTACAGTTTTCAGCGTGCAGACCCGGAGTCTTTCGAGCGCATGAGAAGCTACTTTCGAGCGCGTGCGAATGAAATAGCCAAGCCATGGGACGACATCAATCTGGATATATCCTTCCGATCAACAGCGTCGGTATTACAAATAGTCGACACGGTGTTCGCTCAGGAAGATGCACGACCCGGTGTTGTCGATGCAACGGACGAATTGCACCATGAAGCATTCCGCATCGGACAGGCTGGTGTTGTGGAATTATGGCCTCCAGTGTCTCCCGAAGAAACGGAAGAACTCGAACCGTGGGCGCCCCCTGTTGTTGCCCGGTGGGGTACGGATCAGCAGACAAGGCTGGCCGACGGTATCGCAGGGCAAATTCAGGATTGGTTGTCGAAAGACGAGATTCTTGAAAGTAAGAACAGACCGCTTCGGGCGGGAGATATCATGGTGCTGGTTCGGCGGCGGGGGACGTTCGTCGAAAAACTCGTGCGGGCACTCAAACGAAATAATATTCCAGTCGCTGGCGTTGACCGAATGGTTTTGAGCGATCAACTCGCGGTCCGCGATTTGATAGCGCTAGGCGAATTCATGCTATTGCCCGAGGACGAGTTGAATCTGGCAACCGTTCTCAAAGGGCCTTTGATCGGATTCAGCGAAAACGATTTATTTGATCTGGCCTATGACCGTGGCGAGGAAAATCTTTGGGCCGAATTGCGGCGACGGTCGTCAGAACGGCCAATATTTGAATTCGCGGCCAATGAATTGACGACGCTTTTGGCACGCGCTGATTTCACGCCACCGTTTGAGTTGTTCGCGGAGATACTTGGATCTAGGGGCGGTCGCAAAAAATTACTCGGGCGATTGGGCGCCGATGTTAACGATCCAATCGACGAGTTCCTGTCTCTTGCTTTCGAGTATGAGCGGAATCAGACACCCTCGCTCCAGGGATTTTTGCATTGGCTTGACTCCGGTGAGATCGAGATCAAACGAGACCTCGAACAAGTCACCCGCGACGAAGTCAGGGTTATGACCGTACATGGATCAAAAGGTCTTCAGGCACCGATAGTGTTCTTGCCTGACAGCGTTCAGGTGCCCACCCAGTTACCCCGTTTCTTATGGAGTGATGACGGCATGTTTTTATGGCCACCACGGCGCCGATTTGCAGAGACAGTCTGCGAAGCAGCTTTGAAATCGGCCATTGAAACCCGAGATCGGGAGTACCGGCGGCTTTTGTACGTGGCGATGACACGCTCGGAAGATCGACTATATGTCTGTGGCTGGAATACGCGGCGGCAGGCCACAAAAGGGAACTGGCACGAGTTGGTTGAATCCGCAATGAAAGCAACGGCTGATCCATTCGATTTTGACAATACCCAACTAACCTCTCAGGGGTGGGTAGGTACCGGCTGGCGCCTGACAAGTCCACAGGAGCAGGAACCCGAAATTCTTCGCGATCACGGTGGTGCTGCGGCAGCACCCAAAGAAGTACCTGATTGGGCGCGTCGGCTGCCGCCGCCCGAACCCGTACCGCCAAGGCCTTTGGTGCCGTCCCGGCCAGACGATTCGGAACCCTCAACGCGATCACCCATCGACGGAGACACATCCACGCCTTTCCGGCGGGGTTTAATCATCCATCATTTGCTTCAACTATTGCCGGAAATTCCTGAGCGGAAGAGAAAAGCCGCTGCGGAAAGGTATTTGGCGCGCGCTGTCCATGAGTTGTCTGAGGAAGAACAAAAAGAATATGCATCGGAAGTTTTCGCCATTCTTTCCGACAACAAATTTTCAGATCTTTTTGGTGCTGATTCGCGCTCGGAGGTCCCGATAACCGGAAATTTGGGAGAACACGTCGTCGCCGGCCAGGTCGACAGGCTGGTTGTTATAAAAGATCGTATAAAGATAATCGACTACAAGTCTAATAGGCCGCCGCCCGGCAAGGTGGAGGACGTCCCGCAGGTCTATATCCGCCAAATGGCAGCCTATCGGGCTGTACTACAATCTGCGTTCCCTCATCACTCCATTGATTGTGCCTTGTTGTGGACCGATGCTCCTTATTTGATGGAACTGCCAGGAAATATACTCGATGGATATTTCGATGATTTGGACGCTTGACGGTTTCCAATCCGCTTCCTAGTTTGAAGGTACGCGAACAAAAATTTTATGCTGAAGGCTGAAAGGAAAACCAATGGCTAGCAAACCTATATCAGATGACTCTTTTGATTCTGACGTATTGAAGGCGGAAGGACCGGTTCTTGTCGATTTTTGGGCGGAATGGTGCGGTCCCTGCAAGCAGATTGGTCCTTCGCTTGAAGAGATTGCAGCTGAAATGGATGGCAAGCTCACCGTGACCAAGATCAATATTGACGAAAACCCTGAAACGCCCACCAAGCTCGGCGTACGCGGGATTCCGACATTGATGATATTTAAGGATGGCGAAGTGGCTGCGACCAAAGTCGGTGCATTGCCCAAAAGTCAATTGGTCGAGTGGATTAACGAATCTCTTTAGCCATAAATCCAAAGAATTACCGTTATAGAGCCCCGTCTTCTGGCGGGGCTTCTTCATAGGCGAGCACCGCGCCGGCGAGATAAAGCGAGCCGCAGATCAGAATGCGTCCGGGTGTTGCGGAATCGGAGACGATCAGATCGATCGCTTCTACGAAATTCTTCGCTGCTTGTGCCGGCACACCTGCTTCCAATGCGGCCCTCGCTGCATCTTCAGCTGTAAGACTTGCTTCCTCATCCGGGATCTGAATGGCCTGTAATGTTGATACTTGTTTTGCCAAAGGCGTAAGAAATGCCGTTGGGTCACGGTTATTGAGAAACCCAAATACTAAATGCAGCGGTTGGTCATCCCATTTCGCAGATGCCGCAGCCAGACCTTCAGCGGCCGCGACGTTGTGCCCGCCATCGAGCCATAGAGACCAGCCATCGGGCAGCCGGTTGGCCAGCGCCCCTTTGAGTTTTTGTAGTCTTCCTGGCCAAAAAGCGGTTTGTATGCCTTTCCGGATGGCATCGATCGGGATATTCAATTCATTGAGTCGGCACGCTGCGACGACAGCGGTCGCCGCATTGATGATTTGATGATCCCCCGCGAGGGAAGGTGGCGGCAAATCCTGACTGTTTTTGCCATCCTCTAAAACGAAACCTTCTGAATTTTTTGAAAACGTCCAGTCATTTCCGTGGGTTACCAGCGGCGATGCTAATTCGCGGCCCCGTGCTGCGATAACGGAATGTGCGGATTCTTCCTGTGGGCCAATAATCGCACGTACACCCGGTTTTAAAATCCCGGCTTTTTCGAAGGCGATTTTTTCAATCGAGTCACCCAGCCAACTCATGTGATCCATTGAAATCGGTGAAATAATGGTCAACGCAGGTGTCCCGAAAACATTGGTGGCATCGAAGCGTCCACCGAGACCGGTCTCGATCAATGTGACATCGGCCGGTTGGCGCGAAAAGGCGAGAAAAGCTGCGGCGGTTGTAATCTCAAATAGGGTGATGGGGTTGCCGACATTGGCCTCCTCACATTCTTCGAGGATAGTGGTCAGTGCGTTCTCATCAATGTCTTTACCGTTAATTGAAATGCGTTCTGCGAAACGGATGAGGTGGGGCGACGTATAGCAATTGACGCTGTATCCGGCGGCTTTGCAGATGGCTTTTAGAAAGGCGAGGGTCGACCCCTTTCCATTCGTGCCCGCGATATGGACAACTTTCGGAAGCGACCGTTCCGGATTACCCAGAGAGGCCAGAAGTGTCTCTGTTCTGCCAAGAGACAGATCGATGGCTTTTGGGTGCAGCGCGCTCAGGCGGTCGAGGACGACGTCACTCCGCAGCGGGGCGCTCTTCCGATCCGGATTCCTTGTCGTTGCTGGCTTCCGGCGTTTCAGGGTTTTTTTTGTTTTTTTTCGAAGAATCTGAAATCAGCGGAACAACATCAGCGGCGGCGCGACTTTCAAGCAATAGATTCGAAATTCGAATAAGCTCGTCCCGGAGTTGTCGACGGTGAACGACCCGATCGATCATGCCGTGTTCCAAAAGGTATTCTGCCCGCTGAAATCCTTCCGGGAGTTTTTCGCGTATGGTTTCCTCTATTACGCGGGCACCGGCAAATCCGATAACGGCACCCGGTTCGGCGATGGCGATGTCACCCAACATAGCAAATGAAGCTGTTACACCACCGGTCGTCGGATCGGTCAGAACAGTAATATAGGGCAGATGCGCCTCTTTTACCTCATCGACCGCAATGATCGTTCGCGGCATTTGCATGAGGGATAGAATCCCTTCCTGCATGCGGGCACCGCCAGATGAGGTGAAACAAATTAATGGTGCTTCCTGCAATACGGCCAGTCGCGCAGCCGTTAGCAAGGCCTTGCCGAGTGCAAGGCCCATCGAGCCGCCCATAAATGCGAAGTTCATAATGGCGACAACGACATTTCGACCGCCCATCTCGCCATGCGCAACAATCATAGCGTCTTCTTCGCCGGTTGAAGCACGACTTTCTTTTAGCCGGTCGGTGTAGCGTTTGCGGTCGCGAAATTTTAACGGGTCCGCTGTCAGTTTGGGCAATTCGACGGTCTGATATTCTCCATCATCGAAAAGCAATTCCAGCCGTTCCTTGGCAGGAAGCCTCATATGATGTCCGCAATGACCGCAAACACGAAGCGATGCTTCGAGTTCGCGATGAAATATCATCTGCTCGCAGCTGGGACATTGATGCCAAAGATTGTCAGGGACGTCGTTTTTCTCAACAAGTGCCCTAATCTTCGGTCGGACGTAATTTGTAAGCCAATTCATGACCGCGCCGTTCTCACACCTCGTGCAAGTTCACTAACAAAGCTTAACACGGAATTTAACAAATCGGGAGAGCTCTTTGATTCGCCGATGTTTTCTGCGTTATCAGCAATCACCTGTACAATGGCAGATCCGACGACGGCAGCGTCTGCCACCCTTGCAACTTCGGCCGCTTGCTCTGGTGTCTTAATGCCAAATCCGACGGCAACCGGTAGGTCACTGAATTTTTTGATGCGGGAAACCGAATCGGCAACGCTGCTGGTCGCGGCGGATTTGGTGCCCGTTATACCTGCGATAGAAACATAGTATATAAAGCCACTAGCGCCCCCCATCAGTGCCGGTAAGCGTTCTTCATCACTTGTCGGTGTTGTCAGCCGCACGAAATCAATTCCCTCGTTATTGGCTGGAATACGGAGTTCGCCATCCTCTTCCGGCGGAACATCGACAATAATAAGACCGTCGACGCCTGCGTTTGCGGCATCCTCGGTAAATTTTTCAACGCCATAAATATAGATTGGGTTGAAATAGCCCATCAAAACGATTGGTGTGTCATCGTCGGTTTCACGAAACGCTCTAACCATGTCCAGTGTGGCAATCATGTCCTGACCGGCTTTCAGCGCCCGCAACGAGGAAGCTTGAATTGCCGGTCCATCTGCCATCGGATCGGTGAAGGGCATGCCGAGCTCCACGATATCGGCGCCGGCGTCGGGTAACCCTGCCAGAATGTCGCTGGAAATCTGTCTGTTTGGATCTCCGGCCGTCACAAACGTCACAAGTCCGGCACGTCCTTCCGCGGCGAGTTCTTCAAACCGTGCCTTGAGCCGGCCTGCTTTGCGGCTCATAACGAAACCCCCAGAGCTTCGGCAACGGCAAAAACATCCTTGTCGCCGCGCCCGCACATATTCATGACCAGCAGATGATCGTTTGGCAATGATGGCGCGATTTTGGCGACATGGGCGAGGGCGTGCGAAGGCTCGAGCGCAGGAATAATACCCTCCAACCGGGTACAGAGTTGGAAAGCGTCCAGAGCTTCATCGTCAGTAACCGGGACGTAATTAACCCGTCCTGCGTCGTGAAGCCATGAATGTTCGGGACCGATGCCAGGATAATCAAGCCCTGCTGATATCGAATGGGCTTCGGTGATCTGGCCGTCTTCATCTTGCAACAGGTATGTCCTGTTGCCATGTAGTACGCCGGGGCCGCCAGCACTCAATGAGGCTGCATGCTCTCCCGTTTCGATACCCTTGCCCGCTGCTTCCACGGCATAGATGTTGACATCTTCTTCGTCGAGAAAATCGTAAAATAGGCCGATCGCGTTGGAACCTCCGCCAATGCAGGCCACCAGTGTATCGGGCAGCCGTCCTTCAGCCTCCATCATCTGTTCACGAACTTCTTCGCCGATGACTTTCTGAAAATTGCGGACCATTGCGGGATATGGATGCGGACCTGCCACCGTTCCTATGATGTAATAAGTATCTTCAACATTTGTGACCCAATCGCGTAGCGCCTCGTTCATGGCGTCTTTGAGGGTTGCCGATCCAGATGTAACCGGGACAACTTCGGCGCCTAACAGTTTCATGCGAAAGACATTGGGCGCCTGGCGCGCGATGTCCGTTTCACCCATATAGACAACGCATTGCATACCAAATAAAGCGCAGACCGTAGCAGTTGCGACGCCGTGTTGTCCGGCACCGGTCTCGGCAATGATACGTTCCTTGCCCATCCGGCGTGCCAGCAGAATCTGACCCATTGTATTATTGATCTTGTGGGCACCAGTATGATTGAGCTCATCTCGTTTGAAATAGATTTTGGCGCCGCCAAAGTGATCGCTAAGCCTGGTAGCGCAATACAAAGGGCTGGGCCGACCCACATAATGTTTCAGATACCTGTCTAACTCTTCCTGGAATGAAGGATCGGCTTGAGCTTCTTGATAGGCCTGTTCCACTGATAGGATGAGTGGCATAAGCGTTTCGGCGACATATCGTCCGCCATAAATGCCAAAATGCCCCTCTGCGTCTGGTAGCGTTTTGAAGCTATTAGGTTTTTCGTCAGAACGTGCGGTCATCTTGGAGCCAGAATCTATAAGCGAGGTTTGTCGTGTGACAGTAATACGGGGTTATACCTTGCCTCTACGGCAAGGCAAGAACGGTTTCCAGAAACAGTTTTATTGATGATGTACTTTTCTCGCCCGGCGAAATCTCAACACCAGATGAGACGTCGACAGATTGCGCCCCAGTAATACGCACGGCCTCCTCGACATTGTCGATATTGAGACCACCTGACAGCATCCAGTTATCCTGCCACGGATGATCTGCAAACAAAGACCAATCAAACGAAAGGGCATTTCCGCCGGGTAGCGCGTCTTTCATATCCTTTGGTGCCTTGGCATCGAAAAGAATTTGATCTGCGATTGAAGCGTACTTTTCGATTGCGCGAAAATCGCTGGCGGATTCTATGTGAATGGCCTTCATTACCGGCAATCCCGTCGCTTCTTTAATCGCAACCACCCGTTCGGTGGATTCCTTCCCATGTAGTTGCAACAGGTCGAGTGGCACCCTGCTTAAAATGTCATTTAATGTCTCATCGTCAACATCCACAAACAGGCCAACTCTTTGAACCGTTTCTGGAACCATGGCCGATAGCGCCGCCGCCTCGTTAGTCGTTACGGCCCGCGGCGAGGGTGGGTAGAACACCAGCCCGACAAAAGCAGCACCACCATCAATGGCAGCCTCCATAGCTCCGGGCGCGTTGATGCCGCAAATTTTTGCTTGAACCGACATCTCACTAGCCGGCGGCAATTTCGTCGGAAATCCGGTTTGCCGCAGCTTTCGGGTTATCCGCTTGCGTTATCGGCCGGCCAATGACGAGAAAATCCGCACCCGCTTTTACAGCGTCTGCCGGTGTCATAATGCGTTTCTGATCATCGGTTGAAGCCCATGCGGGACGAATGCCAGGAACGACCAACAGGCAGTCGGGCCCTAGGGCCGCCCGCAACGAAGTGACTTCCTGTGATGAAGCGACGAGACCGTCGGCGCCAGCTGTGCGTGCGAGTTGGCCAAGGCGCAATACTTGATCGGCGACCGGTGGTTTTTGACCTATTTGCACCAAATCGTCCGCGCTCAAAGAGGTTAGAATGGTAACAGCAAGAATTTTTGGGCTGGGTGTATCACCTTTTGCTTCTGCAGCTGCCCGGACCATCGCAGATCCTCCGGATGCGTGGATCGTTAGCATGAAACAGTCGAGTTCTTTGGCCGCTTTTACGGCACCAGCCACCGTATTTGGAATATCGTGATATTTGAGATCGAGAAAAATGCGCTGACCCAATTCGGCGATACGCGCGACACCATCGGGGCCATTCGCAGTAAAAAATTCTTTGCCCAGTTTAAAGCCGCCAACAGCCCCTTTTAAATCCTGAGCGAGCTTAATTGCAGCGCTCAAATCGGTGGTATCGATGGCGCAAAATATACGTTCAGCTGGCGTCAGCGTTCCCATTATCCGTTTCTTCCGGTGGATTTGAAAAATACAGGAGATATATAAGCATCCGCCGCTGATGCGGCAATGGAACTTTCGTCAGTCTTGGTTTAGCGCGAGTTTGCGATTTTGTTCGGCCCGAACCGACTGTGGAATCTGGATGGTATTCGAATTTTCGTTGACTGCGTTTTCCAGTGCCTCGGCCCGTTTTCGCTGGGACTTCGCAAGCCATTTCAGGCGCAATCGTGAAAAAGATGAAAGTCCGGTCCCAATGATCAGACCCAATGCCATTGCACCCAGAATTAGAGCAAAGAGGGGTAGATCCAACGAAAAAGGTAGTGGCGTAAATTTGATCGTCACGATCTCACGATTGAAGACCGCAAATGTACCGGCTAACACCACAATGCTGCCCAATATTGTCCAAATCAGGACGTGATATATAAAACGGAAAATTCTACCCATCTGTTATCGAGCGGATATGGGTGAACATGTGAAGCACCGGTAAAGTGCGATGCGGTGCTATTAGCGTTATACCTGTGGCGTATTGAGCCGAATTCTCAGGTCTTTCCCGACCTTGAAAAACGGCACGGATTTCCGGGCGACAAATACGGTTTCTCCGGTACGCGGATTTCGACCCGTCCTGGAATCCCTGTTCTTAACCGAAAAAGCGCCAAATCCCCGCAGTTCCACACGATCTCCACGCGATAATGCTGCGGAAACTTCGTCAAAGACTGTAGACACAATACGTTCAACGTCGCGTTGATATAGATGCGGATTCTTTTCCGCCAAACGAATAATCAATTCAGACTTGGTCATTGCAACCCGCCTCTGGTTTGCCTAACACAGCAACCCCCCCGGTGCTGTCTGATGTAACCATCATTGCAACCAAGGGTGCCAGACGGATACCAGTCCGTCAAGGATAAGTCTTTCAGAAAGCGACGTTTTTTGTACTATAGAGGATGCGTAATCCAGCCAGTCTTCGACCTCACGGCGAACACGAATTTCACGAATAGGAATAGATTTATCGATCTTCTTTTCACTAGCGAGCCATCGTTTGGCCTGGCGCTCATTACCAATCTCGTCGACCAATCCATTCTTTAGCGCCATTCGACCTGTATACACCCGGCCGTCAGCGAGACCGCGCACTTTTTCAAGCGTCATATCGCGGTTTTTCACGATCATATCGACAAACATCGAATACATGTCATCGACCAAAAGTTTGGTCGCTTCCCTTACTTTGGGTGTGACTTTTGAGAACGGCGACGGTTCCGCTTTCAACGGGGCACTTTTTATGGCCTCGAATTTAACGCCGAGTTTGCTGAGGAGCTCGGTAACCTCGGCGGTTTGAAACAAGACGCCAATCGAACCCGTGATGGTCCCTTCATGCGCTATAATCCGATCAGAGGCGACAGCAACCATATAGCCGGCCGACGTCGCCAACTCGTCCATGACAGCGATGACGGGTTTTTCCTTACGAACCCGGTTTAGTGCCCGATGCAAGGCCTCGCCGCCAACAACAGTGCCGCCCGGCGAGTTTATACGCACAATCAGTGCTTTGGCATTATCGTCCTTGCGAATCTCGTCGATTACACTGAGACGTTTGAGGTCGTTATGAATAATGCTGTCGATGTTCAGGCGAGCAATATAATCGCCTGATTTAACACCGGTGTAATCAAAAACACTGGCCCCAATAGCGGCCACAATTGCGACGATGGCAGCCGTTCGCCATACCGTCAGGCGACGCTTCAAACGCCGCCGGTCGATGAGGTAATCAGCATCCATGACCAAACGCCATGCTTATCGATAAGCCATATCGTGATAGACCGGCTTAGTCTTTCTTGTCCGCTTCCTCGCTGTCATCTGATTCTACATCCTCGCCAGGTGCCTCTTCTTCTGGAGCGTTTTCCTCTTCAGTTGCAGCCTCTTCAACAGCGTCTTCTTCCTTGCTGTCTTCAGAAGCTGTTTCATCAGCAGGGGCCGCTTCAACCGGTGCAGATTCTTCGTCACCGTCGTCTCCCTCCGCCTTCCGAATTGCCGCACCAAGAATGTCGCCAAGGCTGGCACCTGAATCCGAGGATCCGTAATGCGCCATGGCTTCTTTCTCTTCACTGATCTCCTGTGCTTTTACGGACAAGGTTAGTTTGTGGTCACGCCGATCAATATTGGTGATCTGAGCGTCGATCCGATCACCGACGGCAAACCGGTCCGGACGCTGTTCGCTTCGTTCCCGGGACAAATCTGCACGTCGGATAAAGCCCTGTAACCCGCTGGAAACGGTAACTTCGAGACCACCATCGGTGACGGCACTTACGGTGCAGGTGACGACTTCACCTTTCTTGAGTTCGCCAGCAGCTGATTCAAAAGGATCTTCGGTCAGCTGTTTTATGCCAAGAGAAATTCGTTCTTTCTCGATGTCGATATCGAGAACCTTGGCTTTGACCATGTCGCCCTTATTGTATTCAGCGACGGCGTCTTCACCTGATTTCTCCCAAGACAAATCAGAAAGATGAATCATGCCGTCGATATCGCCGGGCAGACCGACAAACAGACCAAACTCTGTGATGTTTTTGATCTCGCCTTCGATTTCCGTACCAACGGTGAAACTAGATTCAAAATCCGTCCACGGATTTTCCTGTGTTTGTTTGATACCGAGAGAAATCCGGCGCTTGCTTTGATCGACATCTAGCACCATGACCTCGACTTCCTGGCTTGTAGATATAATCTTGCCAGGATGAACATTCTTCTTGGTCCAGCTCATTTCAGAAACATGAACGAGACCTTCAACACCGGGCTCTAATTCAACAAATGCACCATAATCAGTGATGTTGCTGACCCGTCCGGTGAAAACACCTTCGAGCGGATATTTGGTCTCGATACTGTCCCAGGGATCCGCTTCCAGCTGCTTCATACCAAGCGAAATTCGCTGCGTTTCGGCATTGAAACGAATGACCTGAACGTTGACTGTCTGACCGACTGTCAGAACTTCACTCGGATGGTTGATGCGACGCCAGGCCATATCAGTGACGTGGAGGAGACCATCGACACCGCCGAGGTCCACAAAGGCACCGTAATCAGTCAGGTTCTTGACGATACCTTCGATTACCTGTCCTTCTGTCAGACCGGCGAGAAGCTCATTACGTTGTTCGGCTCGGGATTCTTCAAGAACCGCGCGGCGGGAAACAACGATGTTGCCGCGGCGGCGATCCATCTTGAGGATCTGAAATGGCTGTGGGTTGCCCATAAGAGGATTGATATCGCGAACGGGACGCACATCGACCTGACTACCCGGAAGAAACGCAACGGCCCCAGAAAGATCAACCGTGAAACCGCCTTTGACTCTGCCAAAGATCGATCCCATGACACGTTCCTGGTCATTAAAAGCCTTTTCAAGCAGGGTCCAGGCCTCTTCACGCCGCGCCTTTTCCCGCGACAGCATGGCTTCGCCCTGGCTGTCTTCCATTCTTTCAAGATAAACATCGACGATGTCACCGGATGAAATTTCCGGCGTAGTGCCGGGTGCTCCGAATTCGCGTAGTGCCACGCGGCCTTCGGATTTCAAACCTACGTCAATCAGAACTGAATCGCCCTCAACTGCAATGACTGTTCCCTTGACCACAGTACCTTCAGTGAGCTCGCCCTCGCCGAAGGTTTCCTCGAGCATTCCGGCAAAATCCTCATCGGACATTGCAACATCTGCATCGGGATTCCCTAACTCAATCGCCATTCGTGTATTAAACCATTTCCTTCCATCTGGTCCCCAATCGGGGCCTTTTCCAAGGTCGCACACGGGTTGGTCCCCAATGGACCGCTGCCCTACCCTTGCGCTCTTGTTACGCCTTGGACTCGTTCCGCTTACTGATGAACTCTAACGCGGTTGCAAATACGGCATCGGCATCCATAGTGGTAGTATCCAAGATGAACGCATCCTCAGCCGGTACTAACGGCGCAACACTTCGCGAACTGTCGCGGGTGTCGCGCTCACGCATATCCTGCAGAACGCGCGCATGTATAGCGTCTACGCCCCGTTCCCGCAACTCTTTAACCCGGCGATCTGCCCGGGTTTCCACATCGGCATCGACGAAGATTTTGTAGTCTGCCTCCGGACAAATCACGGTTCCGATATCACGACCATCGAGAATTGCTCCTTCGACATCGCCTGGCGGTTTTTTGGCAAAATTCCGTTGTTGTTCTATTAACGCCGTCCGTACCGCGGGGATAGCGGCAACCATGCTGGCACGTTGAGTGATTTTCTCGTCACGCAGAGCCGGATTTTCCATCGTCTCGGGTGTTATCGCCTTTACGGCCTCGATGGCTATTTCTTCGCTAATCTTTTCTGAGTTGGGATACAAAGATGCGGTCAAAAAACCGGTTGCCCGATACAATAATCCGGTATCGAGGTATGCATAATTTAAGGCCGTAGCGAGGCGTCGGGCGAGAGTGCCCTTGCCACTTGCTGCTGTTCCATCAACCGCAATGACGGGACTCGTCACGTTGTTTCCTCAATTTTTGCCCCGAGACCGTTCATAAGTTCGACAAATGCGGGGAAACTCGTACCGATATGACCGGCATCGTCGATTTCAACCGCGTTTTTTGCGGCCATACCCATTACTAAAAACGACATTGCTATACGATGATCCATCCGGGATTCTATTCTTGCTCCGCCCGCCAGTTGCCCTGGAGAACCGGTAACAATCAAATCATCACCTTCGACGTCAACTATAACACCGCACGCACGAAGCCCGTCGACGATTGCCGCCAGTCGGTCACTTTCTTTCACGCGCAATTCTGCAAGCCCCTGCATCAGGGTGACGCCTTCTGCGGTGGCAGCGGCGACGGCGAGGATCGGATATTCATCGATCATTGAGGGAGCGCGCTCTGGCGGTACAGTTACACCATTGAGTTTGCTGCTTCGGACCAGAAGATCAGCAACGGGTTCGCCCGCTTGTTCACGCTCATTGTTTACGTCAATGGTTGCGCCCATTTCTCGAAGCGTTTCAATTAAACCGATCCGCAACGGGTTGAGTCCAACATTACTGATCGTAATTTCAGCGTCTTGCGAAATAAGACCTGCTACAAGAGGAAATGCTGCAGACGATGGATCACCGGGAACGTTAACTTCCCGGCCTTCGAGTTCAGGTTGCCCAGTGACTGTTATTACCCGGCGATCTTCCTCTTCATCTACGACCGATACGTTCGCGCCAAAATGGCGCAACATGAGTTCCGTGTGATCGCGGCTCGGCCGGGATTCTACAACGCTGGTCTTTCCCGGCGTATTAAGCCCTGCGAGAAGTACCGCGGACTTTACCTGCGCTGACGGCACTGGCAGGACGTACTCGATCGGCATAGGCATTTTTGCGCCCGTTACGGTCAACGGCATTTTATCACCGTTGCGGGCGATAACCTGCGTCCCTATCTGGCTGAGCGGCTCCGCGATTCGTCCCATGGGCCGGCTTCGAAGAGAGGCATCTCCCGTAAACTGCGCTGTAATTGGGTGCGTGCCCACAAGCCCCATAAGCAATCGGGCGCCCGTTCCGGCGTTACCGAGATCAAGCACATTGTCGGGTTCACGGAGACCACCGACGCCAACACCAAAAACACGCCATTGATCATCGGAATCACGAAGAATTGTAACGCCCATCGCTTCCATTGCTGTCGCGGTCCGCAAAACGTCATCGCCGAGCAAAAGCCCGCGAATTGTCGTCTCGCCGACTGCCATCCCCCCGATCATCAGCGCCCGATGCGAAATAGATTTATCGCCGGGAACGCCGATTTTTCCTCTGAGACCGTTAACTGGTACGGAGACGAGGCCCGTCATGGCCTAACCCTTTCTTAGCAATTGGCCGGATATCACTGTTTTACCACCCGCAAATCAGTAGACGGGCAGTCTGTAGCACATCGGTTGGGGGTCACAATAGAAGAACATTAATGCAATTTTGCTTTTGACAGCATTTGCGGATCGTGGCATTGGCATTTTATAAATTTGATCTGACGCACGGAGGAAAAGTTGGCGAAGCCCGAATGGGGTGAAAAACGGATTTGTATGAGCTGCGGTGCAAAGTTCTACGACATGCTGCGCAGCCCGATCGTTTGCCCGACATGTGAGACCGAGTTTGTTCCTGCAACACCTGGCCGTGGTCGGGGTAAAGCGGCTGCTGCTGCGGCGGCTCCAGCCCCTGAACCTGCTAAGCCAACAGATGAGGAAAAAGCCGCTGAATTGACTGATGAGGATGACGAGGAGCTGCCGGACGATCCCGCCCTTGAAATCCTTGATGACGATGATGATGACGATGACGATCTGATTGAGGACGTTGCAGATCTGGGCGACGACGATGATGACGTACTCGAAGTGATCGATAGCGGTCCGGAGAAGCCAGATGATCCTGCGGGATAACGGTTAACTCAGTTTACCAAGGCTGGATTAATCGATTAGGTCTTGCGCGGCGGACCACAGTTTCAGTAGTTTCCGCGTCTGCGCCGCACCGGCGGCCGAAATGACGGGCGGTTCCGCCCACCGGTAAAGAATTTGGGGCCATAGCTCAGTTGGGAGAGCGCTTGAATGGCATTCAAGAGGTCGTCGGTTCGATTCCGATTGGCTCCACCAAGTAAATCAAGGGCTTAGTCAGAAATGACTAAGCCCTTGGTGTCTCTGGGTAGCAAATTGACGCCTATTGCGTTCGAATTATCTATTTTTGCGATTGGTGGATGTCATACGAAGAATTATCAATGAATCCATAGTGAACTGAGGCGATTGGACCCAAAGACCCAACAAGCCTTCGACGGTCAATTCTCGAACACGACAGTCGACTATCCAAGGTTCTAATCATATTCAGAGTAATTTTTGGGATAATCCTCGATATCCCTAGCAAGCCATAGTTCTCTGAGTTCTAAGAATTCTTCCAATGGAAATCGCTTGCGCCCCATTCTATAGCTTTTCAATTTGTGCAGAGAGTGTTGCCGATCGATCATGTGATATAGGCGGTCGCCTAATTCCTGATAGGTCATCTCCATACAAATTTCGGGCTCATCCTCTGGCTCTTTGTCATCTTCGTGAATTTCATCGTCTGCATAGAAACTCATCCAGAGCATTTTTCGGTCAGTCTCGTGTCTTTCGAATTCGAATATTCGGTTTCCTGGTTCATCTGGAAAGTTAACTCTACCGCTGTCTTCATTTTTAACGACCGCCATGCAAAGTTCGATCAACAACCACAAGGGTTCCTCCCAAATATTTGAGATCCGGTAGCTAAATATTTTGCGAAACACTGTGATATGCAAATGGGACCACCCAAAAGTATGTAGTTAGAAATGTAAATCCACCTCGGGGTCATCGGGCGGCAAATTGTCATTACTGAGCGGATCATCTGCGTTTGGCTTGTCGTATACTTGCGCGAAATATTCTTCAATCAGGTCGATGATCTGCCCACGCATGATCGTGCCCTTTCTATTATTTATCAGTGCATTCGTCTCTTAAGAGGTCACCAGTAACCATCTTCCCATTCGAAATCCGGCAAACACCCCTCATTTCGAACTATTCGGTCGTCTACTGACATCCAAATTTATCGATGCTCCCAACATACAATGGTACCTTCAAAATAGTCCTTGTACTCATGCTCGATAAGCAACTCACAATCCACAAGCTGCTCATTTTTTCCACGGGGAATCAGAAATATTCACTGCTGGACTTTTTATATCCTCGACGGAGAAATGCAGGCTGGCGTATCTGCACACTGTAGCTTCATCAGCTGCAAATACGTCACGGGAAGAATTTTGCCGCCTGTTCTTCCAGTAAGGGTCATCGGATTCGACAGGAGTAGGTCTGAAGACGGGCATGCCAAGAGCTCCTACACTTCCATTCAAAACCTTTAAGAATCTTGACCCTGCAATCCCTCTCTGCATTTGAACTTCATTCCGCAGTAGAGAGTGTAACCACCGCGCTTGTAGAGCATCTTGTAGACATATGTATCTCGAGTTGAACTGTAGTTTTTAATCTTTGTCTGTCCCGCCTCTGCAATCGGTGGCAAGGCAACTATCCAAATACAAGATGCAGCAAACGCCGATCTAACCATTGCAAGTCCAACTTGTTTATTGATCAACTCACTCTACCAATAATTGATTGTCTTCTTGATGGGGAGTCGCAAGTTTGGTTAACAGTCTTCCTGCCAACACAACAGGCCACCACCGACGATGTTGCGGGTTATTGCGCCTATGAAATTGAACAAGGCATTAAACTGAACACACTGGACCCAGTCAAATGAAGAATGTATTCCGCTACCTTCGAATTTCGGAGGGAGTAAAGTCTGGTCACCTGGCTCGTACCAGGTGGATCGATTGACGGACAGTGGGTGGATCGAATGACTGACAAAAGAAATATTATCCGAGTTTTGGGTAGGTGGTTCTATATTTTTTTCATGGGGTTTGCCGTTTTGTGGTGGTTCAGTGCAGTTTTGTGGTTCGGAATTAGTTTTTTCAGCCCTGACGGTAAATATGGCAGCGTGCCTATTTGGAGCTTTGCGTTCGGAATTTTAGTAGTCGGTTTGATCATTTTTGGCATTGGCCGTTTGGTGTTACGGCTTACAAATGGTACAGGCTACACTTTTTTGGGCCTTCCAAAATGACAGAATGGCGCAAACAAAAAATGCGGGTCCTCCCTGATGCAATGTATGGTCAGGGTTGGTGGGGTCACATGCACGACGAACAAGCGGAAGAAGCAAAAGCGCAAGTTGGTGGTCATCGTGCCCGTTTATTGTCAATTGATAGAAAGGCTACCTATGGGCAGGCAGCAGAGGAGTTGGAGACGCGGATGATTGAGCGGGATTGGTAATGGCAAAAGTTGACCTCGGTTAGAGCGCTAATGCCATCTGGATCGATAGCGCGTGTGGTGGATAACGCTGCAGCCTCTCCTAATACCTACAGAATCTGAATATGAGTCTGTGGTTCGGAGTTTTGCAGCGACCAGGCTGCACCTTCCATGTCGTGGATCAGCTGATCTAACGAAAGGCTTTCTGATTGGCTCCACCAAATTGAAATGGGCCCTGTTGTTTAAGCAGGGCTCTTTTTATGCAACTGTTTGTACATTGGACGGGAAACCGCTTAGCTGGTTAAACTGAGGCAGGCTTTTAGATCCGGGACAAATTTCCGAAATATGCTCAAACAATTACCTCGTGAACCGGTTTGGGTTTCCTGGCTTTATGTCGCGCTGTGCGCCGCGACGATCTTTGCCACCGTGCCTTTCGGGCGGCTCCTTACAGATTACATAAACGAATATTTCGACGACTGGATTTTTATTGCGTTGGTCGTGGTTGTTTTTGTCCTCACGATAGCGGCGATTGTTCGCTTTCTAATCCTTAACCGGGGCGCTACATTCTGGTCATACTTTTGGCTGGCCGTAATATCTATTATATTTTGCAGCTATGCCTACAGCCTGCGCGACAACGCCGTCGAGACACTCCATTTTATCGAATACGGCTTGCTGGGTGTTTTAATCTATCGAGCCTTGAGTCACCGGGTGCGGGACCTAAGCATCTATCCTGCGACGCTATGCATCGGATTTGTCATTGGCGTATTGGACGAAGGAATCCAATGGATGACGCCGCAGCGCGTCTGGGATATGCGGGATATTGCCCTTAATAGTACTGCTGTGGTGTTGACGCAGGCCGGAATCGGTCTTGGGCTAAAACCTGCAATCATTTCAGTAAGTTTCAGTGCCAAAGGCGTCGTTCTTTTGTGCAGAGTTCTGGCATTAGCCGTTTTTTCTTTCGGTGTATGTCTGTTAAACACGCCGAATGTGATTGATCGATATGTCGATCTCCTTCCCGGCGGCGCGGAAATTCGCAAAAAGTCCAGTCAAATGGCCGAGTACGGATTTCTGTATAAGGATCCGGAAATCGGTGTGTTCCGATCCCGTTTCGATCCCAAATCACTGAAAGAGCAGGATCAAACACAGAGCAGCCGGGCTGCAAAGGTTCTTGATCAGTATCCCGATGTGCCGCTTTATCCAGATTTCTTCGAAAAATACACGGTAATCAATGACCGGTTTATTCATGAGGCGGGTGTACATCTCTTTCGTCGCGAGAAATATCTCGACCGGTTCCTGGATTTTTTAGAGGACAATGTAAGGGGTGCGAAATTCGATAGGGCGGCCCATCTTGCATGGCGAGAGACACGAATTTTGGAAAAATATTACGGGAAGACGCTTGGTCTTTCTCGATATGACATTCCGCCTAAAAGAAGGGCAATGCTTGATGCGGCGCAAAACCCCAAAAGAAGCTATGAAAGCCCCGTAAGTAAAGCGCTTATAACCGGTTTGACTTATGGCCAGGTCGCATGGGGTACAGCCTTCCTTATAATTTTACTGCTGGGCGGTAGCTATCTTTACAGCCGGCGCATAAACGATAAAGCTGCGTAAAACTCGTGATCAACAGTTAGCAAGAGGAACCAATGGTTGATCGTAGAACGGTTTTAAGTGGGCTCGGGGCAGGCGCGGTTTCACTTGCGACATCGTGGCCGCGTTCGATGAGTTGGGCTTCCTCTGGGTCCGCCAAGGGTCAGCTGCGATTTGCTTTCTTCACAGATGTTCACGCGCGGACTGAGTGGGAGACACCAGTTGCGTTGGCCAAGGCTGCGAAATCGATCAATACCCAAAAACCGGATCTGGTCATCGCTGGCGGCGATCTTATTACCGACGGCTTTACATCTTTGCCTGAGGAAGTTACGCCGCGTTGGGACACCTATATGAAGAATTTGCACAATGCCATCGAGGGCGATGTGCATCCAACAATCGGAAATCATGACCTCGTTGCGGCAAATCCGGCAGACGGCTCAAAACCGAGTTCCGACCCTCGTGCAGAATTTCGCAAACGAATGAAACTGG
The DNA here is from genome assembly GCA_002720855.1 of Rhodospirillaceae bacterium. Taxonomy (GTDB): domain Bacteria; phylum Pseudomonadota; class Alphaproteobacteria; order MPNO01; family UBA2964; genus UBA2964. The sequence continues at coordinate 54,511 of PBIN01000006.1, forward strand.
ATCGTACCTTTTACACCTTCGATGCCATGGGATATCGAATATTTATTCTCGATTCCATATATGTCATTCGCGGCAAGCTACAATATCAGGGATTAATCGGTCCTGAGCAGATGAACTGGTTGCGGGAAGAACTTTCGAAAACGCCCAACGATATGCCGATTGTTTTGGTGAGCCATATTCCATTGCTTACGGCGTTTTATGCGGCGACCCGAGGTGCGCTCGAAGGAGGCAAGCCCAATCGTGTAATGGTCAACAACCGGGGCGTTCTGGATCAGTTTCGGGATCATAATTTGTTACTTGTCCTGCAGGGACATTTGCATGCCCAGGAGGTCATCCGCTGGCGTAACACGACGTTTATTACCGGTGGTGCATTATGTGCAAAATGGTGGCGGGGAAGCTGGTACGGCACGGAAGAAGGATTCAACGTCATTACGCTCCGCGAAAATCATGTCGACTGGAAATATGTCGATTATGGCTGGGAGGCGAAGCGGCCCTAGAACTTATTCAGCAGCAACAGGGGTCATTGGCTGGACGGCGTTATCCACCAAATCGCCGATCGTTTTATCAGCCAGCGCTTCCGCATGTGTTGTGTCAAGCATATCGAAAACACTATCGAGGCCTGATGCCGATCGAATGCTGTCTGGTGAAATCGAATCCGATTCCCCGACAGAGCGCATTACTGCCAATACTTCACTGAGCCTTATTGTATTGGGCGATCGCGTCGGTAACCATTGTTGAGGGCTGTCACCTGTCGCGACAATAAATTCTTCTTTTGCAAGTAGCTCAATGAGTTGCACTACCGTTTCATTTCGTAATCCGGTTCGTTGTGCCAACTCTGTTGAGGTGGGCCGGTTCCTCTCCGCCAAAAAGTCAGCCGCGATCTCCGTCATGACTGTCAGTCCAGCACGTTCCATCATACGGGGACTAAGCGCGGGATCGGTTCTTTCCAACATAACCCGATCCGGATTTTGGTGATAAAACGCGACGCTTGCACCGATAAGCAAAACTAGCCAAGCGACATAGAGCCAGAGCATAAAAAAGATCAAAGCCGCGAATGCGGAATAGATCGCCGTATATTGAGCTGAAGAAACGACAAAGGCGGTAAATGCCCAACCTGCAAAATGCCACAAGATGCTTGCGACGGCGGCGCCGATCATTGCGGACAGAACGCGTACCCGCGTGTTCGGCATAAATACGTAAATGAAGGTAAAGGCGAAAATAACCAGAACGACAGGTACCAGGGATCCAGCGGTGTGGATGGCTGAACCAATAGGATCGATACCTTTAAGTGAGGTAACGATCCTGTGGTTCATCAATGAAGCGCTAATACCCAGCGATGTGAATACAAGCACAGGACCGATAATAATTACGGACAAGTAACCGGAGAACCGTTGCGCGAGTGGACGAATTTGCGGCACATGCCAAATATAATTGAAGGCGTATTCAATTTTTTGCATGAGCGAAATAACGGTATAGAGCAACAGCGCGAGACCAAGCGATCCCAATACACCGGCTTTAACATTCGCGACGATTTCTATGATTTTTTCGCCTATCGCGATGCCTTCGGCGCCAAAATTCAGTAACGACCGCATCATCGCCGTTTCAAGCTGTTCGTTGACGCCAAAACCTTTCAGCACCGAAAAGCTGACTGCCAGCAAGGGCACAATCGACAGAATCGTTGTGTAGACGAGGCTCATTGCCCGAAGGTTGAGATCGCCGCGGCTAAGATCGGATATGACAACCCAAGTGGTGCGCGCACTTCGTAACCCGAATCGAGGCCAGAAACGGAGGGCGTTCAAATCCGGTTTCCAAATCCAGGCCCGGATCAATTGCGGCAACAACCAAAAATCTTTCATCTTTACTTCTCAGCGACGTTAGCTTGGCCCAGACTACATTAGTAAGCTAGAGAATTGGCCTAAAAAGTTATTGTCCCCAAATGGTGCAAATCTTGTTCTAGCCACAACTATTCCCTATATGAAAGCCGTAGGGCGCCCAATAGGGGCCTTGAATGCGTTTCCGGATTGGGGGAGCGCCACAAAATAACCTGCTCATTAGGAGAGGTCCCATGTCTAGAATCTCGCTATTTAACAGCCCGTTTTTGCTTGGATTTGATGAACTCGAGAATTTGCTCGATCGAACTGCCAAGGCATCCTCCGACGGATACCCACCCTACAATATCGAACAGGTTGCCGACGATGGCCTTAGGATTAGCCTCGCCGTCGCAGGGTTTAACGACGACGAACTGAGTGTCGTTGTCGAAGACAGGCAGCTCATCATCAAAGGGAAACAATCGGAAGACGAGGGACGGGTCTATTTGCATCGCGGCATTGCCGCGCGCCAATTTCAACGATCTTTTGTCCTGGCTGAGGGTATTGAGGTGACAGGCGCTGCGCTAAATAACGGCCTGCTTCATGTTGATTTGATCCGGCCAAAAATTGAAACGCGGAAAAAGGTCATAAAAATTAATACCGGTGATGTCGACGCATCCAGCGATGATGATCTCGCAATTAGGGTCGAGACGAAAAACGTTTCCGCCTGAAGGGACGCCCATAACCTGCTAGGATTTTATGCTGCGCTAATTGCAGTGCCTGACAGGAGAAGTTTGCAAAGAGAGCTGTCGTCATTCGCCGCACGCAATTTCTTGCACATTTCTCCGTCGCGGAACAATCTTGAAATTCTTGCCAGCGCTTTTAGGTGATCAGCACCGGCACTCTCGGGTGCGAGTAATAGAAAAACCATATCGACAGCTTGGTCATCGACAGCTTCAAAATCGACCGGCTGCTCAAGTTTTGCAAAAACGCCGTATAAACGATCCAGTTCGGGCAACTTACCGTGTGGAATAGCGACGCCGCGCCCAATTCCCGTTGTGCCCAGTCGCTCACGTTCAAGGAGGACGTCAAATATCGCCCGTTCATTTTGACCACTAACCTTCGCCGCTTGTGCGGCTAATTCTTGCAGGGCCTGCTTCTTGCTTGTCGCGCGAACGGTTGAGACAACACTCTCGGGCGAAAGTAAGTCACAAATTTCCATGTTTCATCCTTGATCGTTTGATTTCTATGATTTCGCTGGCGTTGGATCAAGCCAACCGATGTTCCCGTCGGCACGTCGATATACGACGTTTATGCCACCGTGAGCCTTATTTTGAAAAACCAATGCCGAGCTGTTATTAACATCCATATGCATGACGGCTTCACTCACCGTCAGATTTAAGACGGTTGTTGACATTTCTGCGATGATAACCGGTGAAGCATCTGGGTCGATAATATCCTCATCATCGGGATTCTGTTCGATGACGTATTTTGGCGCTTCAAATGAGGCAATATCGGCCGATTTTTTACGATGATCGTTAAGCCGCCGTTTATATCGGCGTATCTGTTTTGCAATACGTTCGAGTGCACTATCAAATGACCCGTAAGCATCTTCGGTGCTTGCTCTGCCGTGCATTTGGATGTTTCGGGCAATGTGAACAACGATATCTGTGCGAATTTGTTTTCCGCTCGCCTCTTTGGTCAAGACGACATTTGCGTCTAAGGCATGGTCGAAGTACTTCTCAACTGAATCCGTCACATGGGATTTGATATGCTGCTTTAAGGCATCACCAACATCAAGCTGTTTGGCCGGAACTGTAATTTCCATCGGAACCCTTGTTCAGCTGCAGCAGAATTCCACTTCCTCGGTCCAAAATATCGTCGTCATTTCTTTTTGGGACCTTCTGCCGGCGGGAAAATAGTGCTGCTGCGACCCGAAAGTCAACCTGTTGGTTTCGTCGGTTATGTGCCTTACGCGTGGAGCGTTTTTTCGCGTCTTCTTTGTACAGAAGACGGTATATGCATGGCCTCTCGATATTTCGCGACGGTTCGCCTGGCGATATCGACGCCTTCATCTTTTAAAATGCTGACAATTTTGTCATCAGACAAAACATTGTCCAGAGATTCTGCTTCGATCAGATTCTTAATCTGGAAGCGCACCGCTTCCGCTGAGGAAGACTCGCCGTCAGCATTCTCCCCGACCGCGAATGTGAAGAAGTATTTTAACTCAAATATACCACGAGGCGTGTTGATATATTTGTTATTGGTAACTCTGCTGACAGTGCTTTCATGAATGTCGAGTGTTTCGGCAACTTCGCGCAAGACCAGAGGCTTCAGATATTGCACGCCTCTTTCCAGAAATTCTTCCTGGCGGCGGACAATTTCAGCGGCCACTTTCATGATCGTTTGCGCGCGCTGGTGAAGCGCTTTTACAAGCCAGTTGGCCGATTGATAACACTCCGCAATATAGACTTTATCTTTTTCACCGAGTGCCTGGTTATTTATTTCAGTGTAGTAGCGGTTGTTGAAAAGCACTCTTGGCAATGTGTCGCTGTTAACCTCAACGAACCAGCTTCCGTCCTTTCCGCGTCGCACCGAAACGTCGGGCGTTACCGCCTGCGCAACTGAGTGGTCGAAAATAAGGGCTGGTTTGGGGTTGAGGGATTGAATTTCCTTTATCATTTCTACGATGTCTTCGTTGTCGACACCGCAAAGCCGCCTCAATGTCTTGAATTCACGTTTTGCCAATACATCCAAATTTTCGATTAGCGCCCGCATCGCCGGGTCAAATCGATCCAAATCCCGAAGTTGGAGTGCCAAACATTCTGCAAGATCACGGGCAAATATGCCGGACGGATCGAAACGTTGAACTCTCTCTAGTGTCTTTTCGACATGTTCATGGGGGCAGCCGAGTGTAACGGCGATATCTTCCGTTGAGACCGTTAGATAACCAGATTCGTCCAGTGAATCGACCATGTAAACGGCAACCAGTCTATCAACCGGGTCGGTTAAATCGACGTTGATTTGTTCCAGGAGGTGATCCCGGAGCGAAATTTCATCCGCCGGCGCATTTTCTAGTTCGGGATTGTCGGCATCGAATCCGCCGGCACCACGTACCTGCCAGTTTAATGTATCGGTCTCCATTGCCGGTGCGGCATCTGAGCCGGTATCTCCAGACCATACATTCTCATAATCCGCATCCAGACCAGCGTCATGCTCCAGCGCTATTGATTCCTTATCAACCAATTCCATTGAGTCCGGTTCTGCTGGGGCATCACCAAATGTGCTATCGATTTCGAGATTTTCGGCATGTGTGTCGTCACCGCCGTCACCCGAAACTTCAACTTCTGCAGCCGGTGACTCGCCGTCAGCGCTCGCAGCGCTGTCTTCCTGCGGCGCTTCACTATTCTCATTATGTCCATCGGCGTCTTCGCGTTCCAAGAGTGGATTTTGCTCCAGCTCCCGCTCCACGTATTCCGACAGTTCTAGGTTGGATAGCTGCAACAGTTTAATTGCCTGCTGCAACTGGGGCGTCATGACCAGAGACTGGACCTGACGCAGATCCAACCGGGGGACCAAGGCCATAATCGTTACCTTACATACACTTAGTAGTGTTCATATCCGTTTTACAGGCTGAACCTTTCACCAAGGTAAACACGCCTCACGTCCTTGTGGGTAACAATCTCGTCAGGCGCGCCTTCCATTAATACTCTACCATCGTGAAGAATATATGCCCGGTCGACGATGTCCAGCGTCTCACGAACGTTATGATCTGTGATGAGAACGCCTATTCCCCGGTCTTTGAGGTGCGAAACGAGGTCTCGAATATCGTTAACAGCGATAGGGTCGATACCAGCGAGCGGCTCATCAAGCAGTATGAAACTCGGATCTGCCGCCAGCGCCCGTGCTATTTCGACACGGCGTCTTTCACCGCCCGATAGTGCGAGTGCTGATGTTCTGCGGAGATGGGATATCGAAAACTCTGCTAACAATTCTTCCAAACGCGTTTCGCGCTGGTCCGGATGATCAACTGATACCTCTAGAATCGCTCTTATATTGTTTTCGACCGTTAGGCCCCGAAAAATAGACGCTTCTTGAGGCAGGTAACCGATTCCCATTCGGGCCCGCCGGTACATTGGCAAACCGGTGATATCGTTTCCGTCCAGTGTAATTGTGCCGTAGTCCGGTGCAATAAGACCCGTAACGATATAAAAACTGGTCGTTTTTCCTGCACCATTGGGGCCGAGAAGCCCGACAACTTCTCCTCGCTGTACGGATAATGAGACCTCTCGAAGAACCGGACGTTGTTTGTATGATTTGCCCAGATTTCTTGCAATGAGGCCGTGATTGTTCGAAACGAGTTGCGGCGTTGAACTTTCAACTTCTCTATTCGTCGGGGATGTCGGAACTAACTCAGGGGTCATGGCTAACTATACTAAACGCTTAATACTGCGAGGACTATGTATGTTTTTATTATCGTTGTTTCGATTTTGGTCTCAAATTTTTTGGGCCAAAAAGACCGCGGACGCGTCCCGGGCCGCTACTCAGAAGTCTGCTTACACCTGTATTTAAATCAACTTCGGCTGCATCGCCATTAAGTTGATCAGGCCCACGCGTAATTTTTACTCCGCCGCGCAAAACGACGATTCCTGTCCTTGTATTATATACACCGCGCTTTCCGCGAATTATTTCCTTTGGCGAGGAAACGAATACGTTGTCATAAGCATCGACACGTGTGACTTCGTTTTTGCCGTTTTTCGCTTTCGTGAAATGTGCAGTAAGGATATCTGCTTGAAGACGTTTGTCGCCCTTTACTGCCACGGCGTTACCGCGGGCAACAGCGATCGACTTTTTCTCCCAGAACTCCAGGCTACGGCGCGCGGAAATATGTTCCGTTTCTGTTACCAAACGTGGCTTGCCGGTCAGGACAAATATGCCTTTCGCCACGTCGTAGACACCTTTGGTGCCATATGCCGTTTGGCGAGGCGATACGATCCGGACATTGCCGTCAGCGTCCAATCGCCAGATTTGTGTCCCCCCTTCTTTGAGTTTCTCATAATAGGCTGTCAGCTGATCTGCATGGACGACGACATCGCCCTGTTTTGCTTTTGCATTTCCGCGGGCAATATAAGCCTGTGCTTCCTGTTGCCATTCGATGCCATTATCTGCGTCAATCTCGATTGGCTCATTGCGGGCCTGGTTCGGAAGGCCTAAACCTTGGGCATAGCTAAAACTGGAATACAGCGACCCAATTAAAAATAGCGAAACCAAAAGCAGGATTCGTATCATTTTGTCTTCCCACGACTGATCTGTTTTGATTTTGGATACAAAACCATTTGGCTCTTGCCGGTGAAAATCATCGTTTTTCCCCGTTCGAGGATTCTAAAACCCGCCCCTTTAACCGTTCCACCTGGACCGTGGCCTGAAATTGCATCGTTTCCTTCGGCAGTACCTTCCGCCATATTAACCTGCGCTACTGAGGTTTTTAGTTCGTATCCGGAGTCATGAAAAAGATTTACCGTACCCTTTAAATTAAGAATCTCTGACTTTCTGTTGTAGAGACCGGAATCGGCGGATAAAGCCATCCAGGTGCCGGTCTTTTTAGTCATATCCGCTTTGGGAAATGCCAAATCAACCAGATTTGGATCCTGTTTTTGTTGAAATGCACTATCTGCGGTCAGGTTGAATGGTCTTTGATTTGCATCGGTGCTTGAAAAACGCGGATTGACAATCTGCTGCCCACCCGAATCGTGAATTGTTACCTTTGATACACCTAGTCGAAATCCTTTTGGCTTTTCACCAAGCTGCGGCCAGGCAACGACAAGCGCGATAATTGCCGCGGCTGCAACTGGAAGCGCTATTCGCATAAGCAAGACGAAACGCGAATAATTACCACCGGTTTTTTCAAATCGCCCGCCTGTCGGTGGAGGGGATGCGGCGCGGTCAGCGGCCGTATGGGAGTTTTGTGGCTGTGTTGCTGACGTTGTCATCGGAATTTTTATTTAGACGATTCCAGCGCGGAGCAAGTCGTGAATATGTAGAATGCCCACCGGCCTGTTATCCTCAAGGACAAACAAAGCGGTGACGGGTCGCTCATCTTTGTTCATCATTTTGAGAGCAGCGGCGGCGAGTTCATTCGGTCCAACCGTTCTTGGACTCTCGGTCATCACGTCGCCAGCAGATTGGTTCAACAGCCCTTTATCCATATGACGCCTTAAGTCGCCATCCGTAACAATGCCAGAGAGGGCGCCCTCTGCGTCGGTGATTCCCACACATCCGAAGCTCTTGTTGGTCATGATGATGAGCGCTTCCGCCATAGGCGTTTCCGCCGATACGAGGGGAACAGCATCGCCCCTGTGCATGACATCTGATACTTTTACGAAACGGCGACCTAGTTGTCCGCCCGGATGTAGAGCACTGAAGTTCTCCGGAGAAAATCCTTGTCTTTCAAGCAAGGCAACTGCGAGCGCGTCGCCGAGTGCGAGCATAGCGGTGGTCGATGTTGTGGGCGCCAGGTTCAACGGGCACGCTTCTTTGATTTCGGGCAATACAAGCGAAACATCGCCTGCTTTGTCCAGTGAGCTGCCAGGACAACCGGTAATCGAAATGAGCGGAATTTCGTTAATCTTGGTATGGGCGACCATGTCCGAAAGCTCAAGCGTTTCTCCCGAGTTCGACAATGCCAGCAATACATCCTGCTTGGTGATCATACCGAGATCACCATGACTGGCCTCGCCGGCATTTACGTATTGGGCTGGTGTCCCCGTCGATGCGAGAGTTGCGGCAATCTTGTTGGCAATGTGACCGCTCTTACCCATGCCACTTACAATTACGCGCCCGGTCGCGGAAGACATAATATCGAGAGCCGCTACGAAAGATTCGTCGAGAACCTCAGCTAACCTTGTAAGCCCCGCTGCTTCGTCGTGGAGAACATTTCTCGCGACGCCAAGGTCTGTTATAGATGCTTTTTCCTGAATTTCTTGCGTCATAGATCGTTTACTTTCCAAACTCTAACCTTTGTACAAGGATTTAAAGCTGTCCGTCCGTTAGTCTACTCTAGAATTGAAATACCGGATAGAAACTTGCTCCGAGTGTAAACGGCTTCTGCCTGTCCAACCCGCTAATGGGCAAAAATATCGGTTTCCGCCCACCCGGCGAGATCTAATCTGGCTCTATCAGAAAGAAAATTGAAACACGCCGCGGCGAGGTCAGTTCTGCCTTCACGTGCTAACATGCCATCCAGGATTTCACGAATTTGGTGTAGATAAAGAACATCTGATGCAGCGTAACTTAGTTGCGCTTCGGTTAGGTCTGAAGCTCCCCAATCCGAGGATTGCTGTTCTTTTGAAATAGAAACATCAAGGAGTTCCTTGCACAAATCCTTGAGCCCATGGCGATCTGTATAGGTTCTGGCGAGTTTTGACGCAATTTTGGTGCAATAGACTGGCGTACATGTCACATCCAAATACTTTTGGATAACGGCAATATCGAACCGGCCGAAGTGAAAGAGTTTCGTTATTGCCGTATCGCTGAGCATTGATTTCAGGTTTGGCGCGTCATATTGGCTCTTTTCAAATCGGACAATATGAGCATTCCCGTCGCCCGACGATAATTGCATCAAACAAAGTCGGTCACGGTCGGGTCGCAGTCCCATAGTCTCGGTGTCGATTGCTACGCAATTGCTGAGATCGAGCCCGTCAGGAAGGTCACCCTCGTAAAGTTCAATTGTCATGCCCGCCCGTTCTTTCCTATCCGATCAGGTGTTGCGGTAATGGTGCCCAGGAGAAGTAGTGGTTCCCGATGTAGGCACTGACATCCACTGATATATGAGCAATACCGCCAGTCTACGTATCAGCTGGTCACCGTCAACAGGCACATCCTGTACGTCAGTTTGTGCGTCAGTCCGTGCTTATCGTTATCAGTACAGGGAAGGTGTGCATTTGAGTGATATCTGAGTTTCCTCTGAGTACAGGCTAACTGCCCCACTGTAACTGTCATTCACCTAACCCTGAATAGACACTTAAATGCTCACCTAACTGCCTTATCAATCCTAATAACCAACACATGACTACTATCATCACTTACCCACCCCATGCATGGGCCATGGGGGGCGTGTACGTATTATGTTGTTGGGGTGTTACACCGATGAGGTGTGGGATAGGTAACCACATACAATTGTCGTTTGGGTCAATCCAATGGGTCACTGACATGC
>PBIN01000007.1 GCA_002720855.1 Rhodospirillaceae bacterium
GGTGGCTTAATTTTTCGTTAGTCAGAGGGGAACTCCTCAAAGAAAGTCTTCATCGTTTTCGATGGAGGCTTTTTTTACGCAATAAAAAAGCCGCCTTATGGCAGCTTGGGATGTTTAGAGGCTTTCGCCTTTTGGCTCGTCGCTAACTGGAGTTAGGGAGCATATGTAGGTCAGCAATTAGGCGGCTAATTTTAGGCTATCGTTTGCTGTGGCTTCTCTGTTGCGTAACAAGAATTGAGCGAAACCTTGCGTCTTATCGAGGATAGACTGTTTCTCTATGAGGGATGCGACAAGCTCCTCAAGCGCGTCTGTGGACATCTTTAACATTGCTGCCTCTGATGGTAGGCCAAGGCCTTTAGACGTGCTTCCAGCAGTCGTCGCCTCTACGCCAAATGCCCTCGAGATGTCCTTGATAGACACTTTCGAGTGGATGGCACCATCTGCGACCAACTCTGCCAACAAGCTGTGGTTTTTGCCTGTAAGTTTCACAATTTTTTCCATCTTCTCGATAGACACAGGCAACGCTTCACGAATGTCCTTGGACTTAAATGGCTCGAAGCCAGAAATGAACATAAGTTTCTGCGCTATTCTGAAAGAGAATGGGAACTTATCTGCGTTCTCTTCAAAAGCGTCTTCCCATTTGCCATGCTCAAGCTCACTCTTAAGTTCTACGAGCATGTCGCCAACTCTAAAGAGGCTGTCTTGCGTCTGTTTCCACAGAGACTTGAATTCTGGCGCGAATTCCTCTGCTTTTTTGGCGAAGTTGATAAACGAAGAACCTTCGTTTTTGGTAGTTGATTTTCCCATGTTTTTTTATCCTTTCATGGACTGTTTTAATGAAGCTCCATTGCCTCATTTTGTCCTAGGATTGTACATGAAAAAAACGATTTTGTCTAGTTTGTAATGGTGTTAAGTCATTGATAATAAACAGAAATTAGGCGTTTTTGACCATGAATTTGCCCTTCAAAATCAAGGGTTTAAAATTCATTTTTTTTGATTTTTTTGCACTTTTTTTCACTTTTTTCAGGTCGATGAAGGTTGGCCAAGAAATCGACCTGAAGTCGTTCCTTTTCACTATAAATTTGGTACCATTGAGTGGTACGTAGGGTTAGAACTGGTTTTTGGAGAATTGAGCGAAATCAGATGGTTGAGAAGACACTGATTTCATTGATTTTTTAGGCTTGGTACGTAGTTGGTACGTAGAAAAAATAAGCCATTGATAATGAAGCGTTTTTGGCGGTGGTACGGCTGACTGGGAATAATTCGGCCCCACCTGAAACGAATTTGTATAGCTGTTGCTACAATCCTATTTGTCGGCGGCTCACTGGTAATTACAAAGGGTAATGTCGGCGCATTTTTCGGGTATATGTTTTCGGGGGATGCGTACCTGGGAAACTCTCTTGTTTCCGATCGCGTTGTCATCGAAGATCAAAACGAAATCAAAAACTTACTTGAAAACCCTGATTACGAAGATTATCGCAGAAAACACCCGAATTTTGAGAAAGCACTGACTGATCAAATTACCGCTCCGCACACCCAAAAGGAGCTCAAAACGTACGGCGAATTTATTGAAAGTTTTCATAAGATCGCCAAACGCTACAACGGAGAATTAACTGATCATAAAGCGCGCGACATCGTTTCACTGGTTTATAAATTTCACAAACGCAATTTTCATAGCAAAAGAAAAATCGATAGTGGAATTGTTGGGCGGGATAAAAGTCTTCCGGAAGATTATGTGTTTTATGTGGCAAATGCATACACCGCGTGTGGGACTGCAAGTGAGGCCACGATTGCCTTGCTGCGCTCGGCGGGGTTTCGCGCTCGACTCGTCGTTTTGGCGCATCGACCCGACAGAATTCAAGCAGACCACGTACTTGCGGAGTACTTTTCTCATGAGCTGAAGAGATGGGTAATGGTTGACCCAATTGTAAATTATCTTGGTCAGCAATCTGTCTTGAACATTTTGTCCGACACGAAAGTGAGCGAGAGTCTGAATCAGCGTCATACAGATTTGCACTACAAGCCGAAGACCACCGCGATTATTGATCGGCGGGGATTACACAGAAAAATATTTTATTATTCGCCTAGTTCGGTTAGTCGACAAACAACGCGGAATACGCTTGCCCAGAACTAAAATTCGGGTTGGAAAAGAACATCGAAATACTCAGCTTCTGTTGTATTGAGTTTATTGATTAATTCATCAAAACTCGCGGCGACCAATAGATCATTGGTTGAATCTATTATAGTTGCTCGATAATTGAACTCTTCAAAGAATTGAATCAATTCAGCATGGCTGGTTCCGGCATTTCGGAGTGCATCGGGTGTTACTTCGCATAGAACTGCAGGTTTATGGGTTTCAATCGTCTGTCGCGCCCCGTTCAGAACGTTCATTTCAAAGCCTTGAACATCTAACTTAAGGACGTCGACACTTCGGTTTTCCGCTTGGTCTTTAAGGTAATTATCAAGCGCCCAAACTGTCACTGAATGACCAGAATTTTCACTCCGGCGAACATTCCATTCGAAAAAACTATGGCCACCAGGGTTTTCGGTGTCAGTATAAAGTGTTATCTCGCCGTTTGTATCTCCCAACCCTGCATTGACGCATTCTAAATTTCCTACTGTTTGTAATTCTGCGTTTGCAGAAAGCAGTCTGTATGTCTCGGCATGTGGTTCGAAGGCGACAACAAAACCATTCGGACCAACTATATTTGCTGCTGTCAGGGCGTAATGCCCAAAGTTCGCACCGGCATCGATGACAAATGAGCCGGGTCTCAGAAGCTCTGTAAATACTTCGGTTGCCAGAGGTTCCCAATAGCCGCGCCGAATGACCGCCCGTGTTAGATTGCTTCGGTTGGGTACAGCCAATAAGCGGTACTGTCGCGTTCGCATTTCAAATGGTTGATTGGGTCGAAGCACATAAAATAAAACACGCCATAAGGCGGATAGGAAGCGACTACGATCCATCAATTGGGTCGGGTATTTCCTTGCCAGGAATTGAAAAAAGGTATTCCGCATATCTTCAGAAATTCAAATCGATAAAGACGCTTTGTCGTCACTATACGCGTCATAAAACTAGCCGCAATGTCGTGCGCGGATTGCCTAATAATTTTGAAGAGCTATTCTCATGCACAGATAGTTTGGCGAGCGAATAAATGGCGCAATCAAAAGACAAAATTGGCATCCCGGCATTTGGCGAAACTGAGACGCGGAAACGAGAACATATCGAAACAGTTCTTAAAACGGACGTGTTAGCAAAAGGCGTTTCCACTGGATTTGAACAATTTTCATTTGAGCACTGCGCGATGCCGGAGCTCGATCTCGACAGAATTGACCTTTCAACGTCGGTATTTGGAAAGAATCTTCAAGCACCGATTCTGATATCGAGTATGACCGGGGGTGCTGAGGAGGCGGGCCAAATAAATTTACGGCTCGCCGAATGCGCACAGGAACTTGGACTGGCGTTGGGGATTGGTTCGCAAAGAGCAGCAATAGAAAGACCAGAACTTTCAGCGACCTATAGGGTGCGTCATGTTGCGCCAGATATATTGCTGTTCGCCAATATCGGTGCTGTCCAACTCAACTATGGGTACGGTATCGATCAAGCATGTCGGGCGGTCGAAATGATCGACGCAGATGCATTGTTTATTCATCTGAATCCATTGCAGGAGGCGGTTCAGCCTGAGGGAGATCGAAACTGGTCGGGCCTCCTCGAGAAATTGGAGATCCTGGTAGCTCAAATTGACGTTCCAGTCGTTGTAAAGGAAATCGGGAACGGGTTGTCCTCCAACCTTGTACGAAATCTGGTTTCATTGGGTGTGTCGGGAGTAGATGTCGCAGGAGCGGGAGGGACCAGCTGGAGTGAAGTTGAAGCAAATCGTCAGCCGGACCCTTTGATAAGATCTGTTGCCCACAGTTTTTCAGGGTGGGGAATACCCACCGCATATGCACTTATCGAAATTTGCCGGGCATCACCGAGTATCCCGGTTTTTGCAAGTGGGGGGATTAGGTCCGGTATCGATATTGCAAAGGCTATCCGGTTCGGGGCGTCGCTCTGTGGTGTTGCTGCGCCGGCTCTTCATGCAGCCGACGAAAATAGTGATGCCGTTGTAACCCACTTGCATCGATTGATAGAAGAATTGCGGATTGCTGCATTTTGCACCGGTTCGCAGAACCTCACGTCGTTGGCCAAGGCCCCAATTCGGCGAGCAAATGGCTGGTCTGTTGTTGATTTTTGAGAAGCGTCAGTCAGACTAATCTGACACCTCATTGAGGGCCGCAAATTAAATGAAAGGAAGTTTTATGGCTGTGCCGCCTCAACCGGTTCGAGAGCCGGGCACAAGAGCACCTCGACCGAAGGATGCTGCAACGCTGATAATTTATCGTGTTAAAAAAAATGATGTTGAGGTGCTCATGGGGCAGCGGCATCATAAGCATAAATTTTTGCCACAACGATACGTTTTCCCCGGTGGACGCGTCGACCCACAGGACAGCCGTGTCCGAACGGCGACCCCTTTAAGATCCGATGTCCAGGAGTTGTTAACCCGCAAAGCCACACCGGCGCGAGCGCGGGCACTTGCAGCGGCCGCCATCCGTGAAACCTATGAAGAAGCGGGCCTTATTATCGGAAAACCCGACAAGGAACCTCAGCGGTCGGTACCAAGAAATTGGCGAACATTTTTCGACCAGGGCGTTGCTCCTAGCTTCGAGAATCTAAATTACGTTGCACGGGCGGTTACTCCTTCGTGGCGACCAATTCGTTTCAATGCACGATTTTTTATGATTGATGATCGATTTGTGGATGGTGAATTGGGGGGTGACGGCGAGCTTTTGGATTTAATTTATGTTCCGGTCTCTGATACCAAGAGTCTGGAACTGCCGCTCATTACAACGCGTGTATTGGAATTGGTTGAAAACTTAGCCAGAAATCCGCCACCACCAAACAAGAAGAGGACGATAACCAACTTCGTTCACAACGGAAAATTTCACGACATGTTCGACGAGTGAACCGGTTATTGTTTGAGGTTCGGCGGCTTAGCGCGACACCAGTTTCAACTGGCGATCAAATACCGACAGAACATCGGTAAGCTTTTTGCCTCTTTTCAACATATTTCCACCAGCACCGACGACGTAATCTCCGTTGCGGTGGGTTCCCTTGGCATATTTGAAAATGGTGAAAACGGGATGAGTCCCCGTGTCGCGATATATTGAGAACGCCGACATCCCTTTTCCATGGTCAATGGCGTAGTCTTTCCATTCCCCGCTAATTACGCGTCGACTGTAATGCGATAAAAGTTGGTTTAGTTCGTTTTTGGTAAAATAAACAGCCGAGGAATCTTTTCGTTTAAAGTCCTTGAGTCGAACAACCTTGGGCATCATCCCACTTGGTACTCCCCACACAAATATTTCGTTTTTGTGACAAATATTATATTCATTTTAGAGGATGGTCGTCTAGCAATCGTGTCACCATTTTTTGACCAAATAACGATGTTTGCCATGCTGGCACCGCATGGCTATTGTAACGCCGTTTTGCGGCACCTTTGTGCTTGTCCCAGGGAGTAATAAGTGGGCGATATTTTTCGGGAAATTGATGAAGAACTGCGCCAGGAGCGGTTTGAAAAACTGTGGCAGCGTTACGGTAAGCTGGTTATCGGGGCTGCTGTTGCAATAGTTCTTGCCGTGGCCGGTTATAAAGCATTTGAGCACTACCAAACAAAGCAACGCGAAACGCAAAGCGCTCAGTTTGCAGCGGCTTCAAAGCTCCTGGCAGAGGGCAAGAAAACCGACGCCGCTGCATTGTTTGCCGCTCTTAGTAGAGATGGAAACCAGGGATATGCTGTTTTGTCGCGGTTCCATCAAGCGTCGATCAAAGCAGAAACCGGTGATTTAGACGGTGCGTTGACGCTATATGACGAAATTGCGGCTGACAATGATGTCGATAAATCGCTGCGCGACGCGGCCGTAATTTTTAGTGTTTCCCGACAGGTTGACGGCGGCGCCTCAGAACGTGCCAAGTTGGATGCGAGGCTGAAACCGTTAATGGAGGAAAAAGGACCCTGGCGACATTCGGCAAATGAATTGAGCGGGTTACTGGCGCTGCAGGCGGGAGATAATGTTGTAGCTCGTGAAATGTTTACCAAAATTGCCGACGACCCTGACGCCCCACAGAATTTGCGAACGAGAGCTTCACAAATTCTTGCTGTGATACCGAAGTAACAAAAGACATTGCAGGTTACTATGTTCCGCGTTTTTCTGGTTATTTTGACGTCAACTCTTTTAGTCAACTGTGGCGGCTGGTTTGGCTCTAAACCACAGAAACCGTTGCCGGGGAAAAGAATTTCTGTTTTGTCCCTGGAGCGGTCGCTTGAGCCCGATCCAAAACTTTCTGACTTGGCTGTACGTCTGCCACGCCCCTTCAAGAACCAGAATTGGGCGCAGGCGGGCGGCACCCCCAGCCACGCGATGCATCATCTATCGGCTGCTGGCGGACTAGGAAGGCTATGGGAAGTTGACATTGGTGATGGCAGCGACGGTGATGCGCAGCTAATCACCGCACCTGTTATCTCCAATGGTCGTGTCTACACAATGGATGTTGAAGCCACGGTCCAGGCGTTGGATGCGGCTTCGGGGAGGACAATTTGGCGCGTAAATGTTGCTCCCAAAGACGAAGATGACGGTACTTTGGGTGGCGGGCTTGCTGTTGCAAACGGCAAACTTTTTATAACGACGGGTTTTGCTCAGGTGATCGCGCTGAATGCAGCAAACGGCCGCCTAGTGTGGCGCCGTGTTCTGAACGGTCCGCTGCGGGCGCCGCCAACCGTATTTAAAGGTCGTGTCTTTGCCGTCACGATTGCAAACGAACTTCACGCTTTGGACGAGACCAACGGTAAGACGCTGTGGTCACATATTGGTATTACCGAGTCTGCTGGATTATTGGGTGGTGCAGCACCGGCGGCGGCGGGATCTGTGGTCGTAAGTTCATTTTCATCAGGCGAGGTATTTGCGCTGCGAGTTGAGAATGGCAGGGTTATTTGGTCAGATACTTTGACAGCAATCCGCAGGTCGAGTCCTCTTTCCACTTTGGCGCACATTCGCGGAAGGCCGGTGATCGACCGCGGACAGGTCATTGTTACAGCGAATAGCGGCCGGACGGTTTCCATTAACCTGCGGACAGGTGCACGTGTATGGGAAAAACGGGTGGGTGCCGGTAATGGCCCCTGGGTCGCGGGCGAGTTTGTTTACGTATTGTCGGCATTTGGCGAGCTACTGTGTCTATCGCGGCGAACTGGGGGCGTCCGCTGGGTGACGCAACTTCAGAGATATGAAGATGAAAAAGATCAGGAAGACCCCATCTTTTGGACCGGTCCCGTGCTTGCGGGAGATCGCTTGTTGATTGGTGGCAGCCATGAGGAAGTTTGGTCGATTTCACCCTATACCGGTAAAATTTTGGGCAGAGTAAAGTTGTCGGGACCCGTTTTTATTCCGCCGGTAATCGCGAATGATACCGTTTTTATCCTGTCCGATGACGCGCGGCTGATAGCCCTCCGTTAGCAAAATGAACTTTAGGTTGGTTATTCTCGGCCGGCCGAACGTCGGAAAGTCGACACTCTTTAACAGGTTGTGTGGCGTTCGAGCGGCGCTGGTTGATCCGACACCGGGTGTCACCAGGGATCGGCGGACCGGTGAAGCAACTTTGGGTGATTTGCAGTTCGAAGTGATCGATACGGCTGGCCTCGAAGAGGGCCCTGAAGGGGTTCTGGAGGGTGCCATGCAAGACCAGACCCAAGCCGCAATCATGGATGCCGATGCTGCTTTGCTTGTAATTGATGCGCGCAGTGGCATCACTCCGGTCGATAGACATTTCGCCGATGTGCTTAGGAAAATCGATATCCCCGTTCTGTTGGTCGCAAACAAATGCGAAGGACAGGCAGGAACACCCGGTCTCTATGAAGCTTTTGAGTTAGGGCTGGGAGAGCCGACGGGTATATCGGCTGAACATGGTGAAGGGTTGGTCGATCTCTATGAAGTCATCGCGCCGCTTGTCGATGAAACACGGTCTGCGTCTGACGAAGTTGACGATAAATCGGGGGATCAACTTGAAGAAATCGACGGACCATTGCAAATGGCGATCGTCGGCAGACCCAATGTCGGCAAATCAACGCTATTAAACTGTTTGCTTGGGGAAAGCCGGGTCATCACGGGTCCAGAACCAGGCGTAACACGTGACGCAATTTCGGTAGACTGGAGTTGGCAGGGTAATCAAATCAAACTCTTTGACACAGCCGGCCTACGACGTCGTTCGCGGGTTCACGAAAAACTTGAAAAATTGTCCGCGGCGGACACATTGCGTGCGATTAAATTTGCGCATGTCGCTGTTTTGGTACTTGACGGAACTGTAATGGCCGAACGTCAGGACCTTTCGATCGCCGAACACGTTGTCGAAGAGGGCAGGGCATTGGTGATCGCGGTTAACAAGTGGGACCTGGTTGATGACCGAGCTTCCGCTTTGAGAAAGCTAAATGATCGCCTTGAAAGGTCTCTTCCGCAGGTGAGAGGTATCCCAATCGTGACATTGTCGGCTTTGACTGATCGTGGAACCGAACGATTGATGCCAGCGGTAAAAGAAGCCTACGATATTTGGACAATCAGATTGCCGACCGGTCCATTAAACCGCTGGTTGGAAGATATCCTTGATTATCATCCGCCTCCCTTGGCAAAGGGACGCCGATTGCGCCTTCGATACATCACACAGGTTAAAGGTCGTCCGCCGACATTTGTGGTTTTTTCGAGCCGACCCGCAGAATTCCCCGAATCTTATCGCCGCTATCTAATAAATAGCCTAAGAGAAACATTTGGTATTGAAGGCGTCCCCATCCGGTTAAATCTACGCGGTGGAAAAAATCCCTATGTTAAAGATGGTTGATCATGAACCGCTAATTACGGAGTTAATAGTTGCGCGCTGTGTTTGCAGTTCACGTCGGCTAGGTCCACGAAAATATCGGTAATTTCTTCGGGAGCGGGAAGGGACATCGGGTCTTCTCCGGGATATGCGGATGCCCTCATGGATGTTCTAACCGCTCCCGGATTGATCAAATTGACCTTCAGTGCCGTTTCCGCCATTTCCTGAGCCCAGGTTATGACCATCGCCTCGAGGGCGGTTTTCGATATGGCGTAACCGCCCCAATATGCGCGTCCTCCTGCGACACCCGTTGTAAGAAACATCGCCCGTCCTGCTTTTGAGGCAAGTAGAAGAGGTTGCAACGCTCGTATGAGACGCCAATTGGCGGTTAAATTTATGTCGATAATCTGCTGCCAGCTTTCCGGTTCGATCTGGACAAGAGGTGTCATTTCACCAAGTAGACCGGCATTTCCAACTAGAATGTCCAATTTACCGAACCGACCCGCTATGGCCGGGGTAAGTTTGTCTATCTCTTCAAAATTTTCGAGGTCCAGTGGCACCAGCGTTGCCTGGGCATCCTGTCCTAATTCAGCACGGATGTCATCGTCGACCTCTTCCAGCCCCGCGACAGTACGTGCCGTCAAAATGACTTTGGCGCCTTCTGCGGCGTACCGTTTTGCAACAGCGGCGCCTATACCTCGGGAGGCACCAGTTATTAGAGCGACACGTCCGGAAAGTCGCTGCTCGGTACCAGTCATTTACGCGAGATTGGAGAGGAGGGACAGTTGCGGTGCCGTTTCGCCATCTTCACGGTCAGTCAAGCTAACGGGGTATTCCCCTGTAAAGCAGGCATCGCAATATTGAGGGTCCTGATTGTCCCGACTGTCCAAATTCATCGCCCGGTAAAGCCCGTCAATCGATACAAATGCAAGAGAATCCGCATTCATAAATTCGCACATCTCGTCAACTGAATGTCGCGCAGCAAGAAGTTGTTCGCGTTCCGGCGTGTCAACACCATAAAAACAGGAATGCGTTGTCGGGGGACTTGCGATACGCATGTGCACCTCTTTGGCACCCGCATTCCGCATCATTTCGACGATTTTTACCGAGGTCGTACCGCGCACAATACTGTCGTCGACAAGAACGACACGTTTTCCTTCGATCACCGCACGACTGGCATTATGTTTGAGTTTGACTCCCAGATGTCTGATGTTGTCAGTCGGTTCAATAAAGGTCCGGCCAACGTAATGGTTTCGGATGATGCCCAACTCATAAGGTAATCCAGTTTCATTGGCGTAACCCATCGCGCTTGGCACACCAGAGTCCGGAACAGGTATGACGACGTCTGCGGGGGCATGGCTTTCACGCGCGAGTTCAGCCCCAATACGTTTTCGCGCTTCATAAACGCCGGCCCCGTCAACGATGCTGTCTGGCCGGGCAAAGTAAATATATTCGAACACGCACAGGCGTGAAGGGGTCCAGCCGAATGGTTTCAAGCTTGTCAGACCTTCTCGATCAATTACGACAACCTCGCCTGGAGCGACATCGCGAACGAAGTCTGCGCCAATAATGTCCAATGCGCAGCTTTCAGATGCCAGGACATGAGCACCGTCTAAGGACCCAAGTACGAGAGGGCGGACGCCCATCGGGTCTCTGACTCCGATCATTTGATTATCCGTCATCGCGACAAGGGAATAAGCACCTACAATGCGTTTCAATGCGTCGATAAGGCGCTGAACCACAGAATCCTGATCGCTAATAGCAATCAAGTGGATGATAACTTCGGTGTCTGTCGTCGATTGAAACAGGCAACCGCGCTTGACCAGATCGCGGTGAAGCATAGATGCGTTTGTAAGATTTCCGTTGTGTGCCAAAGCAAATCCGCCAGACTCGTATTCCGCAAATAGAGGCTGGATATTTCTCTGCGCTGTTTCCCCCGTCGTTGAATAGCGATTGTGCCCGACAGCCAGTTTGCCCGGTAGACGTTTCATTACCGCTTCGCTGCTAAAGATATCGCCTACATGTCCGGGGGCCCGATGGCTGTGAAATTGCTTTCCGTCGTAGGTAACAATACCCGCAGCTTCCTGACCTCGGTGTTGTAAGGCATGTAAGCCAAGAGCTGTCAGTGCAGCAGAGTCCTCATGCCCGAAGACGCCGAAGACGCCACACTCTTCGCGCAATTTGTCGTCATCAAATGGATGCGTCGTCGTATTATTGACCGACATTATTGCTGCCCTTTGAAAAGGCGGTCCATTTCCCGTCTTTCCTGTTTGTTATAGCCATCTCGCTCCGTATTTGTCGGTTTCTTGGTCTCTGGAGTCACAAGCTTTTCGAATTCTTGTTTTAGGTTCAGATCTGAATTGCCACTGGTTAACGGCGACGAGACCCACCCGTCGGGAGCAAGTCTTTGCAGTTGGCCAGCACTCCATTGCAAAAGGGGACGGGATTTTGATTCTTGCAGCCATTGCGGTTGTTTCTCTGTTTCACTGGGTACGTCCATGGCCCAGACCATTCCAATATACCCTAATGAAACGATTACCGCACCAAGACCGAGTCCAAAAACAAGACCAATTGAACGATCTAATGCGCTGAGACCACTTGCGCGAACCTGCTTTCCGATTGCATGGCTGATCATTGTGAAAATTATAAGTGAACCAAGAAAAACAGCGAGGCCGGCTGCACCATCGGCAAGGATTTCCATCGAAATCCAATTTCTCGCAAATGGTTGGACGTAATGGAAAAGATACATTGTGGAGAAAATTGCACCGACCCAGCCTAGTAAAGCCAATACGACGCGGACAAAACCCATCGAAAAAGCAGCTAATCCAGCAAGGGTGATAATGCTGATTACAGTGATATCTAAAAGATTCATACTGCACCCAAACGCTTGCTGGATTGATCAGTGTTGTCAGATAGCAGATCGATGAGTCCCCGCAAATGTTCAATCGCGTTGGATTGGAATCCAATATCAATTTGTTGCTTTTTCTTTCCCTCCTGTCCAGGCGTGTAGCACCGGCTAAAACCCAGCTTTTGAGCCTCTTTCAAGCGAAGATCGGCCTGTCCAACTGGGCGTACCTCGCCAGAGAGTCCAACTTCACCAAATACAACAGAATCGGATGGTAAAGGTTCGTCGTTTAAGGCGGAAATTAGAGCGGCGGCAACAGCCAGATCGGCAGCCGGCTCCGACACTCTCAAACCACCGGCTACATTCAAATAGACATCCTTCCCGGCGAATGAAATACCGCAACGGGCTTCCAGTACCGCGAGGACCATGGAAAGCCGGCCAGTGTCCCAACCAACAACCGCACGCCGCGGTGTTCCCAATGAGCTTGGTGCGACCAAAGCCTGAATTTCCACAAGGACCGGACGGCTTCCCTCGATGCCGGCAAAAACCGTGGCACCGCTAATGTCACCGCGTCTCTGTGCGAGAAAGAGAGCTGATGGATTCTCAACTTCCATAAGTCCCGTTTCCGTCATCTCAAAGACCCCGATTTCGTCTGTTGGGCCGAATCGATTCTTGATTGCGCGGAGTATTCGGAACTGGTGACCGCGATCACCCTCAAAATACAAGACGGTATCGACCATATGTTCAAGAACTCTGGGGCCGGCAATAGTTCCCTCTTTCGTTACATGGCCGACAATCAGGAGGCTAAAACCACGACGCTTGGCAATACGAATGAGTTCTTGTGCGCTTGTCCGAACCTGGGCAACTGTTCCAGGTGCAGAATCAAGCGAATCAATAAACATTGTCTGGATGGAATCGATAACGACGACACCCACCTTACTACTCTTTTCCAATGTGGTGATAAGATCACGGACGCTGGTTGCTGCAGCCAGGGAAACATCTTTTTCCTCCAAACCTAAGCGACGAGCGCGCATTCGGATCTGATCAACGGATTCTTCGCCAGAAACATAGATGCAGCTGTTTTTCGCCGACAACATACCGACAACCTGAAGCAATAATGTTGACTTTCCGATCCCCGGGTCGCCGCCCACTAGAATGGCGGACCCTGGGACGAGACCACCACCGCACACCCTGTCAAACTCTTTGACGGTGCTGACAAGGCGTGGTGCCTCTTCAGATGCGCCTTGGAGTCCGACAAACTCGATTGCATTTCCTTTACCTTTACCGAGGCCTTTCGGGACGGCTTCAACGCCTTTTTCTTCGATGATGGTATTCCATTCACCGCAGCTGTCACATTGCCCCGCCCATTTTCCATAGGACGTACCACAGTTTTGACAGGTGTAACTCGTGTTGCGTTTAGCCAACCAATTGGCCCTTCGTAATTGGTTCAAGAAACGATATCCGCATTAGCCTGCGCGGACATCCATCTGTATTGGACCCTCTGCTCTTCCGTGAATAAATTGATCCACGAACTCGTTGCCGCTGTCGTCAATCTCGTCTACCCGACCAGCCCAGATAATTTTCCCCTTATAAATCATCGCAATTCGATCGGCGATTTTTCGGGCACTTGCCATGTCATGCGTAATGGAAAGGGCAGTAGCCCCCAGTTGTTTCACGCGTTCGACAATTAAGTCATTGATAACATCGCCCATTATTGGGTCCAGACCAGTCGTTGGTTCATCGAAAAAAATGATTTCAGGCTCAGTAGCGATTGCCCGTGCTAGTCCAACGCGTTTGCGCATGCCGCCGGAGAGCTCAGCAGGAGACAATTTCCCAATGTCCGGTGCGAGCCCTACATCGGACAGCTTGGCGACTGCGATTTCCCTGGCCTCATTCCGTTTCATGCCACCGCCTTCAATCAAACCGAAAGCGACATTTTCCCATACTGAAAGGCTGTCAAATAGTGCTGCGTTTTGAAAAAGCATGCCGATTTTATTCAGAACGGTCTCTCGGTCAGGCCAACTCATGCCAACCGTTTCTTCACCATCGACCTTAATGCTGCCATTTTCAGGCGTCAGAAGCCCGAGGATGTTTTTAAGTAAAACTGATTTTCCTGTTCCCGACCCTCCAATGACGACAACGGACTCTCCCTCAGCAATTTCAAGATTGAGGCCGTCGAGAACTGTTTTTTGACCGAAGCCCTTGTGGAGCTCGGAAATCTCAATTTTTGGGATTGGATTCGCCATATTCAGATCGCAAAAAAGAGTTCAGTAATCATGTAATTAAAGGCCAGGATCAACACCGAGGCCGATACAACGGCATTGGTCGTTGCAGCACCAACGCCCTGGGCGCCACCTCGAGAATGATACCCGTGGTAACAGCCCATTAATGAAATCAAAAAGCCAAATACGGCTGCTTTTACCAGTCCCGAAATAACGTCCAATGGCTCGAGAATATCCCAGGTTCTTTCAAGATATACCGTCGGGTTAAAGCCGAGTTTGTAGATGCTAACCAGGTATCCGCCAAAAACGCCGATGATGTCAGCGACAAGAACGAGTACGGGCAACATCAGAACGCCTGCAATAAGACGCGGTGCTACCAAATACTTGAAGGGGTTAGTTGAAAGTGTCGTAAGTGCATCGATTTGTTCAGTGACACTCATTGTGCCGATTTCTGCTGCCATCGCGGCGCCGATGCGGCCTGAAACCATCAACCCCGCCAACACTGGTGCAAGTTCGCGGGTAATCGATAGGACGACCACACTCGCAATTGCGCCTTCTGCATTGAATCGGGCGAATCCGGTGTAGCTCTGAAGTGCTAGCACCATGCCGGTAAAAATTGCGGTTAGTCCGACGACCGGCAGAGAGTAATAACCAATCTCG
The DNA here is from genome assembly GCA_002720855.1 of Rhodospirillaceae bacterium. Lineage (GTDB taxonomy): Bacteria > Pseudomonadota > Alphaproteobacteria > MPNO01 > UBA2964 > UBA2964. The sequence goes on from PBIN01000007.1 coordinate 14,624, forward strand.
ATCAATTGCCGGCCAAGTAAGCGTCCATAAAACGGAGGTACGAAACAATGAAAGACAGCGCGTCCTGTAAACATGGAAAGGCGCCCTATCGTCGCAAAGAACGCTATTGTTGTCCGGCCGATCGATGCTAAAGGGTTCATTATCTAGGTTTAACCAATGTAATTGCGGGAATATCGAGCGCCCAAAGCTGTCAGAATTTCGTACCCGATGGTGCCGGCGTCGGTAGCAACGTCATCGACTGAATTGTTAGGTCCGATTATATCGATATACGTGCCGGGTCCACATTGCGCATCCGGTACATCCGTAATGTCGAAGGTTACGAGGTCCATAGATATTCTTCCGACAATCGGAACACGCGTCGTCCCAATATAGCCGCATCCACTATTGCCAAGCGTCCGGAAATATCCGTCTCCATAGCCTAATGCTACCGTTGCCAATCTGGATTTGCGCGCTGTTTTATACGTGGCACCATAGCCAACGGTCGAATTAGTGTCAACGACACGAGTTTGTATGATTTTCCCTTTTAAATTAATGACTTGCCCAATGTTATTCGACTCGTTTTTAATCGGTTGGAGGCCGTATATCGCCGCTCCGGGCCGTACCAAATCATAATGAAAATCGGACCCCAGAAATATGCCTGCAGAATTCGCGAGGCTTGATCTCGCTCTGGGTAAACGCTGCCGAATTTTATCGAATAATTGGCGCTGTTCTTGGTTCATTTTATCGGAACGCTCATCAGCACAGGCGAGGTGGCTCATAAAATGGGATACTGCAATTCCTGTTGCCGTTTCCGGATTTTCCACGAGAAAATCCAGTTCGTTGCTATCCAATCCTAGCCGGGACATGCCGGTATCGATATTTATGATTGCTTCGCAAGGGTCGCTGCTGTTTTTTCCAAATATTGACCAGCGTTCGATCTCGGAAATGCTATTCAGCACCGGGGTAATTTTGTACCGGCCGAGATCATTCTCTGAACCTTCAGAGATTCCGTTGAATACATAAATTTTCGGATAAATGTCGCGTTCCTCAAGTGTAGAACGAAGGCCGATTGCTTCGTCCAAAAGAGCAACAAAAAAGACCTCGCACCCTGCCTCCGCAAGTCGGCCAGCTACCGGCGCCATTCCCAATCCGTAGGCGTCAGACTTTACGACTGCGCTACAAACGCACCCGTCGGCCAGCTGACTTTTAAGATACGCGTAGTTTTCCGCCAACACGTTCAGATCTACCGTAAGGACAGCTCCGGCGCGCTCGGCTGAATCCATGACTAGGCGTAATCGTCTTCTGGCATATAATCGGATCTGGCCAAATCGCCAAATTTGGTGAGCAACCCGTTGAAGTGGAGCAAGGCGCGGCCCGTTGGGCCATGACGCTGTTTGGCAACGATAACTTCAGCAATATTATGAACTTTATCTATTTCTTCCATCCACAAAGCATGTTCCGGCGTCCCTTCGCGAGGTTCTCGCCGAGCTACATAATATTCTTCGCGGAAGATAAACATCACGACATCCGCATCTTGCTCAATTGATCCCGATTCCCTCAGGTCGGATAATTGGGGACGTTTGTCGTCGCGTTGTTCTACCTGGCGAGATAATTGTGAGAGCGCCAGTACAGGCACATCTAGCTCTTTAGCCAGTGTTTTTAAGCCACGTGTGATTTCAGAAATTTCCTGGACACGATTGTCCTGACGGGAATTGCTGCCATTTAACAGCTGAAGATAGTCCACCACGATCATTCCCAGCCCATGTTGCCTTTTTAGCCGGCGGGCTCTTGTCCGGAGCGCGGAGACAGTGAGGGCAGGGGTGTCATCGATAAAAATGGGCGCCCGCTGCAATTCGTGCGATGCCTGAACCAGCTGTCCAAACTCAGTGTTGCCCAACTTACCACGCCTAATGAGATCTGAACCGACGCCAGATTCCTCAGCCAGGATCCTGGTAGCGAGCTGCTCAGCGGACATTTCCAATGAAAAGAACCCAACGACCGCACCGTCAACGATGCTCTCATTGCCGAAATCGTCCGTCTCCCGTTTGACGTTCTTTGCCGCATGAAAGGCAATATTGGTTGCAAGAGCAGTTTTGCCCATCGATGGGCGTCCCGCCACTATAATTAGATCCGACGAATGAAGGCCACCGAGCAGGTTGTCCAAATCGGTTAGCCCGGTACCGACGCCGGTTAATTTGCCGTCCCTTTTATACGCCGCTTCAGCCTGTTGAACGGCAACGGTCAAAACCGAGGCAAAATCCTTGAAGCCACCTTGATAATCCCCAGCAGTAGCCAGGTCATAGAGACGCTGTTCAGTACGTTCAATTTGGTTGAGTGCGGCGTCGTCAATCTCAGGATCATACGCTTCGTTGACGGTGTCCTCACCAAGTCCGATTAATTGTCTGCGGAGGTATAGATCGTGAATGGTTTGTCCATAATCGCGGGCGTTTATAACGGTAACCGCACTGGCCGCCAGGCGCGCTAGATAGGCGTGCCCCCCCAAATCCGCGAGGCCTTCGTCACCTTCGAAGAAAAATTGCAGGGTTGTCGGGTTCGCCTCTTGGCCGCGTTCGATCTGCTTACCAATTGTTTCAAAAATACGCCCATGCGCCAGATTTACGAAATGTTCGGGGCGAACGAAATCTGAAACCTGTTCGAAGGCCCGGTTGTTCACAAGGATCGCGCCCAGCAATGCCTGCTCAGCCTCAAGGTTTGATGGCGGACTGCGCCAGCCTAGCTGCCCATCTTCATTGCTATGCAGCGTTGCGACGGTGCCGGGTTGAGCGCTTGGTTCCATAATCTAGCCTGTCTGTAAATGTGAAGGGCTGAGACTATCCGAAGCCTTTCTGACATTCTTCCAGAATTATAATGGCTCCGTGAAATAATTTTCCGAATCAGGTGAATGTTGGGGACAAGCCAACCTGATCGCGATTTAGCTGTGCATAACCCAAAACTTTAAAAAGAAACCGGTTGCAAACAGTGCTTGCTATGCGGCATGGCGCCGTTTCTTGTTCTCGCGTTCGGCCTGTTGCCTTTCCCAATCCACCATATAGTCGCGGGTCAGGGGTACCGCATCAATATTTTTGGTGAGCTGAATTTGGAAAACCATGAGATCCAGGTGGCGAAAGCCGACCTCGCATAAAACAAAATATGCCTCCCACATTCGACAGAATCGATCGTCATATATCTTCGCTGCTTTATCCCACTGTTCCATAAATCTCTCGCGCCACAGCTTGAGGGTTTCCGCGTAATGAAGCCGTAAAATTTCAATATCGGTAATTCGCAAACCGGTAGGTTCTATTGCGCGCGTGACCTCGGACAACGCGGGCAGGTCTGCGCCGGGAAAAATATACTTTCTTATAAACGGATTGATGGCGTGGGGGGTATCGAAACGTCCTATCGAATGCAGGACCATTACGCCGTCATCTGAAAGTAGTTTTGCAACGTTTGTGAAGAATTCCGCGTAATTCATTTTGCCGACATGTTCGAACATGCCGACAGACACAATTCTGTCATAAACTTTCTGTTCATGCCGGTAATCCTGTAGCTTGAAGCGGACCCTGTCAGTAATGCCTGCGTTACTAGCTCTTTCTGAAGCGACCTTTTGCTGTTTGGTCGACAACGTAATGCCCGTGATATCGACATTTTCCACCTGGGATAGATAGAGCGCCAAACCACCCCAGCCACAACCTATATCGAGTACTGACTGTCCTTCTTCTAACCCTAATTTCGCAGCGAGATGACGTTTCTTTGCGTGTTGCGCGGTTTCAAGGTCGGTATCAGTCTCAGGAAAATAGGCGCAGGAATATTGGCGGTCATGATCAAGAAATAGTTGATATAGCTCGTCAGAAAGATCGTAGTGGTGTGCGACGTTTCGCCGGGCTCTCTTAATAGGATTGTATTGCCCAAACATGGCAAAATCGAAGCATTTCATAAGGCGATGAAACTTCGTTCGTTCGAGCCGACGGAAATTTCTCGCGGCAACATCGATAAAGTCATAGAGCGAGCCGTCTTCAATTGTTAGCGAGCCTTCCATATAGGCCTCCGGCACGGTCAATGCCGGGTCGAACGCCAACGTATAATCAAGTGCCCGGTTGTGAAGCCGGACAGTACACACAGGCTCGCTTTGATCTCCAAATATGTTTGTCTTGCCCGTGCAGTCAATCAGGCGAATTGATCCATCCTGAATGACTTTTCTAAGAAGGCTGGCGAAAAGCATGGCGCTCACACCTCCATTCGTCGTCCCCGTTTCGCTGTTTTGTCACAGCTTTAATGTGGTTATTTTACAAAATCAGTTAAAAATTTGAAGACTCTGTTTTTTAAATTGGTAAAAAAGTTACGGGCTTTAATTGTTGGAAGAATTAAAAACTCCTAAACAACTAAAGGTATAAAATCATATTATTTCCACAATTGTAACCGATCTCAAAATTATCCCCATATTTTTGCACAGGTTGATCCACAAGAAATACGGGAAAACCCGCAGTTTTCCTTGATTATTCCGATTTCACGTATCTTAATCGCCGAAAGGCAGTCGTAACGAATCGCTCGTTGCGGTAAACGAGAAAAACTGTCCAATTTGGGGTGGCCATGTCGGATGAAGATATCGATTTAGATCGCGTGATTGTTGATCCCGCGTACCGGCGCGAGGTGATAGACTTTCTGAAGAAAGAAGCGATAACGCCTCGGGAACGTACCGAAGCAGTTCTAGTAGACGCACATCATTCCTAAAGTTTAAGAATTCTATTTTTTAGGAATCGTTCAAATTCGAATTTGAACAAAAGGCAGCTTCATTCTTGAATTAACGGATATCGACTATTAAAGGCATATCCAAGAGATCTCATTTAGACGATCTTAAAAAGAATATTCAGCACTGGAATGGATCAGAAAATTTCAACGCGTGCGCGATTAACGGCGTTAGAGAGTCAGAGCGTATTCATTTTGCGCGAGGCTTTCAGCCAGCTTGAAAATATTGCAATGCTTTGGTCCTTGGGCAAGGACAGCAATGTAATGGTGTGGCTAGCGCGCAAGGCTTTTTTTGGCCATATTCCGTTCCCTCTCGTGCACGTCGATACAGGAAAGAAATTTCCCGAAATGTACGAATTCCGTGACAGATACTCCGATGAATGGGGGGCAAAACTGATTACGGGCACTTGTCCGCCCGTGGAAGAAATGGACCAGGATTTACCACCTGCCGCCCGTTCCGCTGCACGTAAAACAGCTGGCCTGAATAATTTGATTGCGGAGCATGGCTTTCAAGGCGTTATCGCCGGTATTCGAAGAGATGAAGAAGGAACCCGCGCAAAAGAACGGGTTTTCAGCCCGCGCGGTGAGGGAAATGCCTGGGATGTTCGCAATCAACCCCCGGAATTCTGGGACCAGTTCCGAACGAAAGTTGCCGAGGGAACCCATTTACGTATTCATCCGCTACTTCACTGGTCTGAAATAGATATATGGCGCTATATCGGGCAGGAAAAAATACCGGTTGTGGATTTGTATTTTTCCAAGAACGGCAAACGATATCGGTCCCTTGGAGATCAAGATATCACGCACCCCGTTGAGAGCGACGCAAGAACCGTTGAAGAAATTATCGCTGAACTTAACGAAACTGATACTGCAGAGCGATCCGGCCGTCTGATGGATCATGAGCGCGAAGATGCTTTTGAGGCATTGAGGTCGCGGGGATACATGTAGACGTGCCTGTGTCAGCCAACAAATCCGAAGCCAAGCCAATCCTCCGCATTGCGATGGTTGGTCATGTCGATCACGGCAAATCGACTCTGGTCGGGAGGTTGTTGAATGACGTCGGCGCTTTGCCAGCGGGAAAAGTCGACGCTGTCGCCGAGATGTGTAAACGGCGCGGAATGAAATTTGAATGGGCTTTTGTAACCGATGCGCTTCAGGCTGAGAAAGATCAGGGAATAACAATTGATGCGAGCCACATCAATTTCTCAAGTGATCGAAGAGATTACATTTTGATTGATGCACCGGGGCACCGGGAATTTATCAAAAACATGATTAGTGGCTCTTCCGACTGCGATGGTGCTGTTGTCGTGATCGATGCCGAGGAAGGTGTTTGTGAGCAATCCCGTCGCCATGCGCTTTTGCTCCATTTATTGGGAGTAACTCAAATCGTGGTGGCCGTCAGTAAAATGGATATCGTTTCATATGACGAAAACATTTTCCGTCAGATAGAAAAGGATTTTACGGAGTGCCTTGAACGATTTGAGATGGAGGCGATACGGATTATCCCGGCGGCCGGCCTTGAAGGAGAAAATGTAAAAAGCACCACGGGGAAGTTGCCATGGTATGACGGTCCATCGTTGTTTGATGCCCTTGAAGAAATTGAGGGCGCTATACCTTTGAATGCGGGTCCTCTAAGGATTTCGATTCAGGATGTATATCGATTTGACGAGCGCCGAGTGATCGCTGGTCGCGTTGATAGCGGTGAGATTTCAGTTGGTGACCAGGTCATGTTTTCGCCTTCAAATCATGTCGGAGTAGTCAACTCGATAGAGAGTTGGCCAATCAATTCCTCAAAGTCAGTTGCGAAAGCTGGAGAGCCCGTTGGATTTACTTTAAAGGAACAAGTTTTTGTCGAACGGGGTGAGGTTGTTAGTCACAACGACAATATGCCCTCGGAGACTAATGTTTTTCATGCGAAAGTCTTTTGGCTTGGCAAAACCCCACTTAGATCTGGCGCCTTATATACGCTCAGACATAAAACCTCCGAATGTAGTGTCGAAGTGGAAGCGATCGAAAGCGTAATTGATGTCGCAGAAATGGACGAGGTCGAATTCAAGCATGTCCCAAGCGATTGCGTCGGCGAGATTATTTTGCGCACTGATAAATTGTTGGCGCTGGATTCTGGTTCTCGAATCGTAATTGCCGACGAATATAACATAGTCGCGGGTGGACTTGTAAGTACGGAAGGGTACCCTGATCAACGTGACGCGCTAACCCGAAAAGCAACCAATATTACCGCTGTAGAACACGCTGTTTCACGTCGATCCAGGGCAGAGCGAAATGGTCATGCAGGTGGTGTATTGTGGATGACCGGATTGTCGGGTTCTGGCAAGTCAACACTTTCAGTTGAATTGGAACGCCAACTATTTGCATTGGGATATCAGGTGGTTGTGCTTGACGGCGACAATCTACGGCATGGGCTCAATGCAAATCTAGGATTTTCGCCGGAGGATAGATCCGAAAATATTCGTCGCGCTGGCGAGGTGGCCGCACTATTCGCAGAGTCTGGCTTTATCGTCGTGACGGCATTTATTTCACCATATAGGGAAGACCGTTCCCGTGCCCGTGACGCGGCGAAAGAGAATTTTCACGAAGTATTTGTTAGCGCTGATCTCGAAGTTTGTGAGGGAAGGGATCCGAAGGGTCTTTACCAGAAAGCGCGAGCTGGCGAGATATCAGAATTTACAGGTGTCTCTGCACCTTATGAAATTCCCGAAAAGTACGAATTTGAGGTTGATACCGGTGCGCTCACGGTTTCGGAGTCTGTCGACGCCCTGGTTAGATATATAAAAGTTAACTTTCCGCTCAGATCGAACTAGGAATCCTTATCCCGTCCATAATCGTCTTCAAACCTTTCGATATCATCCTCTCCGAGGTAGCTGCCTGACTGGACTTCAATGAGATTGAGCGGAACTTTTCCGGGGTTTGAAAGTCGATGCACCGTGTTAATCGGGATATAGGTCGATTCATTTTCATTTAACACGAACTCATCGTCGCCCTTTCGAACTGTTGCCGTGCCGTTGACCACAACCCAATGTTCCGCCCGATGATGATGCAGTTGAAGCGATAAGCTCGCTCCAGTATTTACCGTAATTCGTTTGACCTGAAACCGGTCGCCGTCATGAACTGTTTGGTAATATCCCCAGGGACGATAAACCCTTGGGTGCGTTGTAGCTTCTTCGCGACCTTTTGACTTTATGGATTCAACAACGGTTCGAACGTCCTGCGCTCGATCTCTGGTCGTCACCAGGACAGCATCATCCGTAGCGACTATGACGAGGTCTTCGACACCGAGTGCAGTTACGAGCGGGCCTTCGCTTCGAATGTAAGAACCTTGTGCGTCGTACACAGAGACATCGCCTGATAATACATTTTCCGCACCGTCTTTGGTTCCGATATCCCAAAGCGCACTCCAGGACCCGACATCATTCCAACCGAAGTCGACAGGAACGACGGCGGCACGTTCTGTATGTTCCATTACGGCGTAATCGATGGATTTTGAAGGACACTGTGCGAATGCTTCTTCACTTAGTCGCACAAAATCCAAATCAATCTCTGCCTCAGCGATAGATGTTTTGCATGCCTCCAGTAAATCAGGCTCGAGTTTTTCAATCTCGTTAAGAAATGTCTGGGCGGAAAATAGAAACATCCCACTGTTCCAGTCGTAACTACCCGTTGCGACGTAGCGAGCTGCGATTGCGCTTTCCGGTTTCTCAACGAATTCACCAACGGCAAAGCATCCTCTAAGATCTTTTAACGGTGCGCCGCGATGGATGTATCCGTACCCTGTTTCGGCTCGATCCGGTTTAACGCCAAAAGTAACAAGAAAATCTTTTGCTGCAGCTCCTGATGCTGTGGCGGCTGCACTTAGGAATGATTTGGTGTCGGCGATGGTGTGATCGGATGGCAACAACAAAATTTGCGCAGTTTGTTCTGTTTCTTGCAGCATAAGGGCGGCAATAGCGGCGGCCGGCGCAGTATTTCTACCTACTGGTTCGAGAACAATCGAACGTGGCGTAATACCCAGCTGGCTTAGTTGTTCGGCAACAACGAAACGGTGTTCAGCGTTACAAACAACCATTGGATCGGTGAATCTGGAGGGGTCATTTACCCGACTGGCAGTTTCCTGGAGCAATGACTTTTCAGAGGAAAGTGGCAGTAGCTGCTTTGGATAGGCCTCTCTCGACATCGGCCAAAGCCGTGTTCCCGAACCCCCCGACAGAATTACTGGGGTAATTTTCGGTGCATCAACCATTCAAAACTCCGTACTCACAGGACTATTTGTTAACGGAAACTTGTTCATGAGCCAAACATTGTTTGGTCGTTGCGTTACCTTAGAACGATCCACATCATTGCGATCCCGATAACGCCGAATAGCGTGGCAATAGCTTTTTCCATTGTTCTTTGGGCTATTCGACCTTGTAGCCATGGGCCAATTTGGCCACCCAGAATTACCGCAGGGATCGTATAACATACTAGATTCCACGGAATTGCGTTGATACCGCCTGCGGCAATAAGTGCGGTTACTTGCGTAAACGATGCAGCGGCGATCGTAATGATTACAGTGAACACAGATGTTGCGGCTGCAACGGCAACTGGAAAGTGATTGCGTTTCACGAGCTGCGGCATAATCACTTCGCCTATGCCGACGCCTAGCAGCCCAGTCAAAAACGCACCACCGCTTGTGGTAGCCCCACCAAGTGCACCGACTTTGGGTGCCCTGAATTTATAGGTTTGCCCGGTGTTGGACGTTACCGTCCGCATCTCTCCTTGATCGTCTGTAGAAATACTCTCCTGGTTGTCAGAGTTAGTGGTATTGCTTGGAGTCGTGTGACGTAAAATTATTGGGCAAAGTACGATCATAAGGATGGCGTAGGCACCTTTAAGAAACGTGTCTTGTTCGTGCAGGTAGCCTAGTAGAACAGCACCAATTATGGCGACAGGCACCGACCAAAAAAGAAAAGGAATAGCGCTTCTAAAATCGATAAGACGCTTTCTGTAATAGCCAATAAATCCTGATGAAAATCCGAAAACTTCCGTCATAAGGGCTGTGCCTATGGCGGCGGCGGTTTGTAGCGGGTATTCCGGCCCCAAGATAGGAAAAATTATTACAAATATTGGTATGAACAGGGCTGCTCCCCCAATCCCACTCAACATCGCAGTCGTAGCGACACATATGGATACCGGGAACATAAACCAGTAAATCGTCCAATCCATAATACTACTCTATTAAATTTTCAGTCTTATTCGGCCTAAGGTCTTGAGGGCACTAATTTCGGACGACATCAAGAACATATTGTCCGTCGTGAAAGCCAGTGAAAAATTGATCCAGCAGGGGATGCGCAATTGGCCTGGCATCTTCGCTGGCGGTGAGATGGCGTTCTGCAACATAGGTTGTGTGAGCAGCGCCATCCACCAGGACGTGGTACCACGGTCTGTCTTTTGGCGGTCGGCTTTTCGCCATTTGCTCATACCATTCGTCGCCATTGCTAAATTCAGCATCGACGTCAAAAATTACACCGCGGTAGCCAAATCTTTGATGTTCTACAACTTGGCCTATATGAAAGTGTGCATTTCTTTCAGCAGCCATTTTTAACTCCCCATCAAAAGTTATGTTCTCATGGAAGCAGGTAATTCCACTTGCGGACAGACTTGGATCAAACGTAACCGTATGGTTACGGATTTCTTATCAGAATCAAAGACCTACTAGCATATGATCAAATTTTGATGTATGGGTAACATCGTTTAATCGGTATGACTTGCCCGGGTGGGCCGAAGCAAGGACCGTCAGGAGGATAAAAGATGAAATTGGGAAAAACGCTTATTGTCGCCGCGCTGCCTCTCGCTCTCGCAGTTGGTTGCGAAACGGCCAATCAAGGAAAGTCTGGCTCGAGTGATAAGGCTGCGATGCAGGCTCAGAGCGACGCCAAGCGCGCTGCCGCCGCTGCCAATGCCGCTGCTGCGAGTGCTGCCGCTGCTGCGCGGGCTGCTGAAGCTGCTGCTGCTGAAGCTAAAGCCGCTGGCGACAAGGCTGATCGCGTCTTCCGCAAAGGCATGCGTAAATAATCAGCCCATCCGCATAGACAGGGGATTGGCGTCAAGATTTTGACGCCGATTCCTTATTTCTATTAGAGGTTGTCTTTAGCACGGGAACCGGCAAACCGCTGCGTTCCCGAGCTATTTTTTTGACTATTTTCCAGTCAATCAGGTGTTTCTTTTCGCCCGCGGCTTGAACGACCCGATAGACCATTTCGGGAATGGGCGCCGGGGTAGGTAACTTACCTTTTTCAATTTCGATGTTTTGCTCAAGATTTGGGTGAGCTTCCATCATAAGCTGATCGCCTACCCAACCTGTTTTCATCTCCTGGCTTACAACGGTCACTGGCGTACCAAGGGGAAGCTGGGGAAATAGGTTTTTGATGTCCTCGGGATACATTCGAATACATCCGTGGCTTACGCGCCGGCCGACGCCCCAGGGATTGTTGGTACCGTGAATTAAATATGCCGCCCAACCCAGGTAGAGGGCGTGACGACCTAATGGATTGTCTGGGCCTGGCCTAACAATGGCCGGAAGTTCCGGGTCTTCCTTTCGGATCGATTCAGGAACATACCATGTCGGATTGCGCTTCTTGCGAACAATTTTAGTTGCGCCTTGCGGGGTATCCCAGGCTTCCTGTCCGGTACCAATTGGATAAGTCTGGATAGGACCACCATCCGCAGGAAAGTAGTACAGTCTTTGATCAACAAGGTTGAGTAAAACACCTTTTCGCGGACCCGCCGGCAATAAATGACCCGTAGGTAATGTTATTTTGGTTCCTTCACCGGGTATCCACGGATCAATTCCCGGGTTGGCCGCCATAAGTTCAACAAAACCCAGTTTGTTGTTTCGCGCGATGTCCAACAGCGTGTCTTTATGTCGCGATTTGGTATAGCGCGTCGTTCCAATCAAAGATGCGTAATTTACAGGAGCCTGGGATTCTGTGGCGGCTTGTGCTGCAATAGGAAATCTGATCGCCGCAGCAAAACCTGCGCCAATGCCAAGGCAAATTGATCGTCGGCTGTAAAATCTTCGATCCATGGAGTCTATTGTCCTTCTTCTTGTAAGACCCAATATATTCAATATCTAAGTTACGGTTGATGAAAAACCTATAACAATTTCGTTAGGAATTGTTTTGATTTTAGCGAATTCTATATTCGCATTGGCCATTAACTTGGGGTTACGTGTTGAGATTGTCGACAAAGTAGAAAACATTCCTTATAATCAACAACTTGTATCCAAGGACTTAACTTTATGAAACGTGTTATCATCGGAATCACGGGCGCTACAGGTACCATTTACGGATGGCGCCTAATGGAAATGTTGCGGGAGGAGGGTGAAACCGAAATTCATCTCGTTATGAGCGCGTCCGCGAAGTTGACGTTGCGGATGGAGCATGATGTAGATTCGGACTACATTAACTCACTGGCCCATGAGGTGCATTCCCCCGGCAATATTGGTGCGTCGATTTCATCTGGCTCTTTTCACAGTGCTGGCATGATAATTGCCCCGTGTTCTATCAAGACCATGTCGAATATTGCGATGGGCAATACAGGCGATCTGATTAGTCGTGCTGCCGACGTCATTTTAAAGGAGCGTCGCAAGCTTGTTGTCGCTATTCGTGAAACGCCACTGCATGCGGGTCACTTGGAGAATTTGATCAAGCTTGCAAATTTAGGATCTGTAATTTTTCCGCCGGTTCCCGCATTTTATAACCGGCCATCGACTTTGCAGGATATTGTAGATCAAAGCTGTATGCGAATGCTTGACCAGCTAGAGATTCACCTCGAAACCGCACCTCGATGGGGTGAAGAAGGGGGCGTACCCGCAGTTGGTCAACAGATCGAGGGCGGCATAGCCTGATCAGACAACCGGCTTTTCATCTTCGAAAGCTTTTAGTTCTGATTGAATTTCAGCATCAACCGCAGCTCGCGCTTCTGCGTCGTAAACGCTCGCGGGGTAAAAATCCATAAAATCAGTTGCGACGCGTTCCAGAGGGAAATCAGACCAGACTCCATGATCCGCATCATATTCCATATGGAGGCGACCTTTTGCATCATAGGGTTGGAAAAGGGCATCGGTTTCGCCGTCGAATTCTGTCGGCAACACGTCAAACTTCTCACAGAGTTCAATATTGAAGGCAGGCGCGGCCTTTACCCAATTTGTTTCAATGAACAAGACTGCGTAACCGTGGTGCCGGAATAGTTCATTGCCGCCCATGATCCGACGTAACCGATCGGTGCAAAGATGATTGTATACGTCAGACAAACCGATTCCGGCTGGAATACCGACGCTACGTGCGCAGGCGATCAATAGGTTTGCTTTGGGCAAGCAATAGCCTCGCTTCTCGGCGAGCACATTGCTGGCTTTGTAGGGTTCGGGCTGGAGGCTGATGCTGTACGGGTCGTACCGGATTGAGTCACGGACGGCGTAAAACAGTTTTACCGCTTTTTCTTTTGCTGTTTCAGTGCCCTCGACGGCCTTGAAGGCAAAGGAGCGAACCGAATCCTGATCGAAATCGAAAAAGGGTGTCGGTTGCAAATATTCCGGGCCGACTTCAGGAAATCCTTCGGAAATATGTTCCATTAGGAAAGTGCTTTCTCAATTGCGAGTCCAATAGACAATAGCTCTCGATCAGCCATCGTTTCACCAACAACCATAAGGCCTGCAGGAGGTTCTCCTTCGGTTTGCATCGGTATCGAAAGGGCACAGCGATCAAGGAAGTTGAAGCAAAATGTATTTCGGAGAGTAAGCATATTTGTTGCAAGATATAGGTCGTCGTCGTCTTCAAGCTCTTTGATAGAGGGCGCGACCGTTGGGGTTGTTGGCAAAAGTACGGCGTCAAAAGGAAGTGTCGCCAAATTGGCGTCCTTGATCAACGCGTCTCGCCTTTGCATTGCAACGAGATAATCGGACGCGCGAATGTCTTTCGTCTTCAATAAACGGCTCCTGACCCGTGGATCATAATCATCTGCGTATTCGTCTATTTGATTTCGGTGCGCAACATACGCTTCTGCATAGATGCCACCGCCTGCATTAATTTTCGGTATTTCACCAAGCTCTTTAAATGGCATGTCGATTATACTGGCACCGGCTTTTGACAATTTGCTGAGTGCCGCTGAAAAACAGGTTGCGACATGGTCATCAAGCTTGTCGAGAACGAGCGTCTGGGGAACAGCCAGGCGCATTCCATCAAGCGGAATTTCCGATGGTAATATTGGTTCCTCACCAGCAAGGATCGCATCAATAATGGCGCAGCAAGAAACAGTCGGTGCTAAAGGTCCTGCGGTATCCAAGGTGGGTACCAGCGGATAAGCCTCTGTCGCAGGCACGCGGCGGGTCGTCGGTTTAAACCCAGTGAGACCACAGAAAGAAGAAGGGATACGGATCGAGCCCCCGGTATCAGATCCGAGAGCAAAGCTTGCCATACCATCTGTAACAGAGACTGCAGCCCCCGCTGAGGAGCCGCCAGGTATTCGCCCGGTCTCCCTATCCCAGGGATTCTTCGCCGTGCCATAATGCGGGTTGATGCCGAGTCCGGAATAAGCGAACTCTGTCATATTGGTTCGACCTACAACGACGGCTCCCGCAGCGCGCAGCCGGGCAACAGATGTTGCATCCTTTTCAGCCGGGGGCGCGCTTTTTAAGATTGTTGAACCAGCTGTCGTGACCTCACCAGCGATATCGAACAGGTCTTTTACTGAAAAGGGCAGGCCGGCGATTGGTGATACGGTAATTCCTGCTTTGCGGAGAGTGTCTTGTGCATCTGCAGCTGCAAGGGCGGCTTCTTCATTGACTTTGATAAAGGCACGCTGACCCTCGCCACTCTCATCTTTGATGTTAGAGAGCGCGATTTCAGTCTGCTCTCGGCTGGAGGTTCGAGACTCTTGAATATCGACAGCAATTTTCGAAATTGGTTTCATATTGCGCGCACATTGCCGCTGGTGAGGAACATCGTCAACCGGGACTGACACGCTGCCGGGTTGCAGCACCTCGTTCGGCGCAGTAGATCATTCCATGGGATTGCCATCCATGCATCCCGAGCATAGGGATACTAGCGTGGTCGAGACCGAACCCCGTCCGGAACATTCAGACATGGCCAGTAAACGAATCTTCGTGACTGTGCTCATACCGTTCGGACTGGGGTACTTTCTTTCCTATCTTTTCAGAACCGTAAACGTCGTAATTGCCCCCGATCTTGCCCGGGATCTCCAACTCACGGCATCAGATTTGGGATTTCTGACAAGCATCTATTTTATTCTGTTTGCGGCGTTCCAGACGCCCCTCGGCGTTATTCTTGATCGTTATGGTCCGCGCCGGGTTCAGATTGTTCTGCTCATAATTGCGGCAGCGGGTAGCGCGCTCTTTGCCATTAGCGATTCAATGGTCTTCCTGACTATCGCGCGGAGCCTCATTGGTTTGGGTGTTTCGGGATGTTTGATGGCAGCACTTAAAGCGAACGCCCAATGGTATCCGAAAGCGCGGCTTCCTTTTTTCAATGCGTGCACTATGACATTCGGCACTTTTGGCGCTTTGACCGCAACAATTCCGGTAGAGGTGCTGGCCGAACTGTATGGCTGGCGGATGGTTTTTTTCGTACTCACCGCGTTTACCATTGTCATTGCGGTCATTACCGCATTCGTGATTCCGGACTTTGAGAACACTTCTGGTCAGGAAAAACCCGACGAGCACATCATCCGCAAACAATTTCGTGATCTTGGATATATTTACCGCGACCGCTTCTTTTGGCAGATCGCTGTCGTGACCACGCTTCACGGCGGTGTCTTCTTATCTTATCAGGCACTGTGGATGGGGCCCTGGCTTGCTGATGTTGCCGGCTATAGCCCAGCACAGGTTGCCAACGCGATGTTGATTTTCAATATCGGAATGTTTGTCGGCGTAATCGGTTTGGGCTTCATTTCGGACCGGCTTCAGAGTTTTGGTATCGGTTTAATCACCATTGTACGGGCGGGAGTCGTTGCTTCACTAATTGTCCAAATCTCGATTGCTGCGGAATTTACTTCAATCGCCGTTCTTTTATGCGCTGGTTTTGGTTTCTTCGGCTCTTCTACGCTCTTGGTATATGCTCTGCTGGCGCAGAACTTTCCGGGACATATGGTCGGAAAGGTAAATACCGCCCAAAATATGTTGATCTTTATTGGGGCGTTTATCATTCAATGGGGAATAGGAGTGATAATCGATTTCTGGCCATCACTTGGCGAGGGCCGATACGATCCGGCCGGTCAGCAGTTTGCGTTGACAACCGTGATAGTTTTAGAGGTCATCGCTTTCATTTGGTTAATGATGCCAACGCGGCGGGACACCTTTGTTGAGGACTGAACCGAAGTATGATCGACGAAAACCCAAGAGCTTATCCGGACCGACCCTATGTGGGTGTCGGTGTCGTTGTCTTCAGGGGTGATGAAGTATTGCTCGCGCAGCGTGGAAAGAAACCCAGCCAACACCACTGGAGCATTCCCGGCGGTGCTCAGGAACTTGGGGAAACAGTCGAAGAGGCGGCGCACCGAGAAATCAAAGAAGAGACGGGATTGGAGATTAGCCTTATCGGCCTGGTAGAGGTCGTTAACAGCATCAATCGGGACGACGAGGACCGCGTTCAGTTCCATTACACATTGGTTGATTTTGTCGCAGAATGGAAAAGTGGAGACATTGTTGCAGGTGACGATGCCACCGACGCCCGTTGGGTACCGATCAATCAAATTGGAGATTACGGTCTGAGGCCCTTAACGCATGATGTAATCCTGCAGGCGGATACGCTTCGTAAATCAGAGAACAAAAGGGCCCAAAAAACGCTCTAATTCGGGTTAAACTGCTTTTTTCGTGATAATCTCGTTTGAGAGTTGGGTTGTTAACAAAATTTCAACCATAGCCACGCTTCACTTGTCTCAACGGAGGACAAAAGGAGCGCGCTATGCAAAACGTTGATGAATTGAAGAGCCGGGTTGAGGAAACAGCCGAAAAGCTGCGTACTCTGCAGGAAGGAAGAAGCGGACAAAGTCAGTCTCTCGTTGAAATGCTTGGACAGCTTCAGGAAAAGTACGCTGCGCAATCAGTGGAACTCGAATATTGCAGGGAGCGTATTGAACCTCTTGAAACAGCAAATCTGGAACTCGCGGCGTTGATGGAAAATTTGCTCGATACGATCGATGCAGGTTTTTCAAAATTAGAAAGTGATCCTCTGCAGAAAGCCGCTGATATTGCCGGTTCGATGTTGGCCGCGGAGAAAACTGAAGTACCTGTTGCAGACGAAATTCCCGAAACTACCGACCAAGTCGAAGAAGTCATTGAAGAGAATGGCCCTGAAGAAGCGCAGCCAGAGGTCGAAATTGACTCTGACACCGCAAAGACCGAAATAGAAATGGTTGTGGAGGAACTTGCAGATGAGATGAGGGAAGAGGTTTCGCCTGCTGCAGAAGACATTGAACCGAATGAAGTTGAAGTCGTTTTCGAAGACGTTTCTGCCGCGACCCTTGAACTTGAATCAGAGGAAGATGTCGTGTCAGACGATCTCCCCGACGCGTGCTTGCCGCCATACCACTTCGTGAAGATGAAGAGTTATCGATTGAGCCGACAGAAGAACAGGTATTGGCAGATGAAATGATCGAATCGAATGAGATCGAAGAAGCTGATGTGGGCGAAGTAGAAGGAGTCGTCGCGACCACTGCCGCCGATATGTCAGATACCAACGAGACTCTTTCAGAAGAATTTGAGCGGGAGGCTTCAGCAGTCGATGACAAACCGGCAGCTTCGGATATTAAGGCGCTTCTGGAGCGCGTCGAAGCTCTTGCCGCGAAAGCTGGCGCAATAAATATTGATGATCTTCCTGAGCCCACTTCCAATTCAGTGGAAGACGAGATTGAAAAACCACGCGAAGCCGGTGCTGCAGCCTAAATTTACCTGAAAATTTCAATTGGACGGCCAGGCTTTAAGTCTGGCCGCTTATTCTATAGCGTTCCGATTATAAATTGTGGCCGGCGTATAGCGGCGCATACGGAAGATAGAAAATGCTGAAGTCTGGAAATGATTATCTCGAAAGTTTACGGGATGGCCGTCGCGTGTTTATCGGCAATGAACAGGTTGATGACGTCACCGAACACCCGGCGTTTCGAAATGCGGCACAGTCATTCGCCATGATCTATGACTTGAAGTCTGCACCCGAAAACCGCGATGTCATGTCGTTTGAGGAAGATGGTGACCGGTTCAGTACCTATTTCCTTATGCCCAGAACACAAGACGATTTGGAAAAAAGGATGGAAACCCATCGCCGGATCGCCGAATGGTCACATGGCTTGCTTGGGCGGTCGCCTGACCATGTTTCAAGCTTTGTTACAGGGCTTGCCATGAAGCCGGCTATGTTTGAAGAGATCGGCACTGGCTTCGGTACGAATATTGTCAATTATTACAAATACATGCGGGCCAACGATATATTTGCCTGTTATACCGTCCTGCCTCCTCAGGGGGCCAGAAAACCTGAGCTTTATGAACGGGAAGGGATGACCGTTCCTACCTTGCGGGTAACGGACGAAGACGATAACGGTGTGACCCTCAACGGCATGAAGATGCTGGGTACTTCCGCAATCTTTAGTAACGAGACATGGGTTGGCAATTTGCTGCCATTGGCTCCAAACCAGGAGAAAGAATCCATAACCTGCGCTGTCCCGCTCAACGATCCCGGCGTATCAATTTGGTCGCGGAAGCCATTGGAAAAATATGCCGTTTCGGAGTTCGATAATCCGTTGTCGTGGCGGTTCGATGAATCCGACGCCATGGTCATCTTTGAAGATGTCAAAGTTTCCTGGGAGAAGGTGTTTGTACATGATAATGCCGAAATGTCGCGAGGCATCTATGTTCAATCGCCATCCCATTCGATGGGAAACCATCAATCCAATATTAGATTTCTCGAAAAACTAAAGTTAATCGTCGGTATAGCGCACAAGATTGTTGAGGCGAACGGCGTAGGACATATTCCAGCCGTTCAGGGGGTACTCGGTGAACTCGCGGCTCAGCAGGCAGCACTGGAAGCAATTATCCAGGGCCAGCTTCAACAACCGGAAGTGCTGGTTGATGGGTATATCAACATTAATCGTCGATATATGTATGCGGCCCTGCACTGGTGTACGACCAACTATTCCAAAATTTGCGATGTGATCCGCGACTTGATGGGTGGAGGGCCGTTTCAGATGCCTGCGGATATTTCTGTCGTCGACAACCCAGCGATGAAAGAGACATTCGAAAAATACTGGTCGGTGCCGGGCCAGACAGCGACTGATCGCATGAAGCTTTACAAGCTGGCCTGGGACTTGATCGGCTCAGAATTTGCCGGACGTCACCTGCAATATGAGCGGTTCTACGCAGGACCAAGTTTTGTCGTGACGAATTATAGTTTTTTGAATGCGCCTTGGGACGCATTCGATGGTCTCGTCGACGATATTCTCGACGGTTACGAAGCTGGCGAAACATCCTAATTTTTGAGAATGGTGCCGCCGGTGAGATTTGAACTCACGACTTCTCCCTTACCAAGGGAGTACTCTACCCCTGAGTTACGGCGGCCCCGTAAAATGCGGCGGCACAATGCCACGCACCGCATATCCATGCAATAAAACAAGCGCGCCAAGAAACAGGTATAATATTCTCTATTTTAGAACCTGAACGGTCGATATAAATTCCCACTATGACGGACGCGAAAAAACAAGAAACCGCGAAATCGGGATCAAAAGATAGGGCTGAAGACAAAAAACAGCGTCAGGCTGCCGCGTTGCGTGCCAATCTGCGCCGCCGCAAGGAACAATCGCGGCAAAGGTCGAAATCCGACAATTGCTAGCAAAACCAGTCCGTATACTCCTTTTTTCATCTGAATCGGTTGATCGGTGTACAAATCTGGTGTGATGAGGTTGAGCCGGGTATAAAGCCGCCCATAATTGGCCCGAATTTCTGTCACGAATAATGATTAATATGGCCAGTATCAGGATTTAAGCGGTTAATGGATAAGATCAGAATAAGAGGCGGCAAGCCGCTTTCCGGAACAGTGCATATTAGTGGTGCCAAGAACGCGGCCTTACCGCTTATGGCGGCCTGCCTTTTGACAGAAGACGATCTTGTTCTGACCAATTTGCCGCATTTGGCTGACATCAGCACGATGGCGAACCTGCTTACGCAACATGGCGCCGAAATCAGTATGGCGGGAGAAGCCGGTGCGAACGGTCATACGGGACGATCACTCAACCTGAAAGCATCGCGGATATCCGATACAACCGCGCCATACGAATTGGTGCGTCGTATGCGGGCGTCAATTTTGGTATTGGGCCCGCTACTGGCGCGCACAGGTGAAGCGCGTGTTTCATTGCCGGGTGGTTGTGCCATCGGCGCCCGTCCAGTTGATTTGCATATTAAGGGTCTTACACAGCTCGGCGCCGAGTTTGAAATGGCGGAGGGCTACATTAGCGCTTCCGCTCCCAACGGTCTGAAGGGTGCCAACGTTGTATTTCCGACGGTGTCGGTGGGAGCGACTGAGAACCTTCTCATGGCCGCCAGCCTTGCTGAAGGTGAAACAACCCTGAGCAATGTTGCACGGGAACCGGAAATCGGCGATCTGGCAGAGTGTCTGATGTCCATGGGTGCTCAGATCGATGGCGTTGGGACTGATACGTTGGTGGTTCAGGGCAAGGAAAGTTTGCATGGTGCGGAACATGCTGTGGTGGCCGATCGGATCGAAACCGGGACCTATGCCATGGCGGCCGCGTTGACCGGCGGCGATATTGAGCTGTCAGGTGCGCGTATTGAGCTCGTCGAAGCCGTTGTCGACAAGTTACGCGAAGCCGGCGTTACGGTTTCAGAAACTGACAATGGAATCCGGGTAAAGAGGGGGGGGACGCTTCATGGTGTCGACGTCATGACCGAACCGTTTCCCGGGTTTCCGACCGATTTACAGGCTCAGATGACGGCGTTGATGAGTATGGCCGACGGCGCGGCAATGATTACGGAATCCATTTTCGAAAATCGTTTTATGCATATTCCCGAACTTGCGCGGATGGGTGCCAACGTAACCGTTCATGGCTCTTCGTCTCTGGTAAGAGGGGTGGATAGTTTAATTGGTGCGCCTGTCATGGCGACAGATTTGAGGGCATCGGCTTCTCTTGTTTTGGCTGGCCTCGCGGCAAAAGGCGAGACCATGGTAAGCCGCGTCTACCATATCGACCGGGGATACGAACGTATTGAGGAAAAGCTGGCTGCTTGTGGCGCGGATATTGAGAGGCTGGACGAATGACGGAAAAAAACCTTCTCAAACTCCGTGCGACAGATACGGATGACCTCGCAATAATATCCACATTTCTGCAGGATGCGGTCATTGCGGTCAACGAAATGACCTTCCTCAAAAAGGAATCCCGCTTTGCTTTTGTCGCTAATCGGTTCCGCTGGGAAGACGCCGATCGTGAACGTCCAGTGGAAGGAGACCCAATTTACGAACGCGTTCATTGTGGAATTTGTTTTGACACGGTGACTGCAGTCCGGCAGAACGGCCTCGATCAGCAGCGAAAAGCTCAGGTCGTATCACTATTATCCATTGTTGCGGAGGACGGATTTATTGATCTGGCCTTTTCGGCAGGCATAACGGTTCGATTGGAAGTGGAGAAAATATTATGTCATCTCCAGGATCTGAATGAACCCTGGCCAACGCAATGGCGACCGAGCCACCCGCTGGAAGATTAATAGCAGTACAAAAGGGCGTCGGAGACACCTGTGAGTGAAGAATTTGAATTAATGCTGGCTTTGCCGAAGGGCCGCATCCTGAAGGAAGCTGTGCCGTTGTTGGCTCGTGCCGGCATAGAACCTGAGTCCGCCTTCAACGATGATCGTGACCGTCGGCTAACGTTCGCGACCAATGTCGACGGGCTAGGGATTATCCGTGTTCGGAGTTTTGACGTCGCCACTTTCGTCGCTTTTGGTGCCGCACATCTCGGTATTGCGGGTAGCGATGTCCTTATGGAATTCGATTACCCGGAAAACTATTCGCCGCTGGATCTTGGAATTGGCCAATGCCGAATGATGGTGGCTGAACCAGCGGACGTTAGTGCAGAGGATGATCCGAGCCGATGGAGTCATGTTGCCGTCGCGACCAAATATCCTGAAATAACTAAAAGGCATTTCGCGGCGCGCGGCGTACAAGCCGAATGCATCAAGCTAAATGGCGCAATGGAACTCGCGCCGAAGCTCAAACTTGCCGGAAGAATTGTTGACCTGGTCGATACAGGAAGAACTCTTAAAGAAAACGGTCTTGTAGAAGTCGAACACATCGCCGATGTGAGTTCCCGGCTGGTAGTCAATAGAGCTGCCCTGAAAACGCAGCCAGAGATACTCGGCGGTTGGGTCGACCGAATTCGGGAAGCGGTCAATGGCAACTAAAATCAAATTTTCCGATTCCGACTTTGCTGATCGTATTGACCAGCTCGTTAATGCGCGCCGGGACACGCCTGCAGATGTAGACGGCGTTGTCGCTGAAATCCTGGACGATGTTCGTAAGCGCGGTGACGAGGCCTTGCTGGAATATACTAAAAAATTTGATCGACTCTCGCTGGCGACACCTGCGGACATGCTTGTCACCGGTGCTGAGATTGAGCAGGCGCGGTCCAGCTGCAATAACGCAACGATCGCGGCGCTCGAACACGCAGCAGCCCGAATCGAAATTTATCACAAAAAACAGGTGCCCGAGGGCTTTGACTTTACTGACGAAGATGGTGTTCGGTTGGGCTCGCGTTGGACACCGATCTCGGCTGCCGGTTTATACGTTCCTGGCGGAACCGCGGCATATCCCAGCTCTGTCCTCATGAATGCTATTCCGGCAAATGTTGCGGGCGTTGACCGGCTGGTTATGGTCGTTCCGACGCCCGATGGTATTTTGAATCCCCTGGTCCTGGCTGCGGCAGATATCGCTGGCGTTAAAGAGATATATCGGATTGGCGGCGCCCAAGCTGTAGCGGCACTCGCATACGGAACCGATACGATTGCGCCGGTAGACAAAATTGTTGGGCCCGGTAACGCCTATGTGGCCGCGGCAAAAAGGCGGGTGTTTGGCACAGTGGGCATCGATATGATTGCCGGTCCATCCGAAATATTGGTGATTGCAGATTCGAGCAACGATCCAAATTGGATTGCCGCTGATCTTCTGTCGCAAGCAGAGCACGATACTGATGCGCAATCGATTCTAATTTGTGACGACGAGGTCTTCGCGGAATCCGTAATTTCGGCTGTTGACGATCAGCTAGATAAGTTACCTCGTGCCGACATTGCACGCGAAAGCTGGCAAACGCACGGTGCAGTTATTGTCGTTGAGAAATTGGAAAACGCGATACCCATAATTGACCGGTTGGCGGCAGAACATCTTGAATTGGCGATTGCTGACGCGGATGAATTTGCGAAGAAAATTCGTAATGCGGGCGCAATCTTTTTGGGCCGTTATACGCCGGAAGCAATTGGCGACTACATTGCGGGGCCAAGCCACGTATTGCCAACATCACGAAGTGCCAAATTCTCCTCTGGATTAGGCGTACCGGATTTTCTAAAGCGGACTTCAATAATTGAGTGCAATGTCGATTCTGCGTCAAAAATTACTCAAAGTGCTGAAATTTTGGCTGAAGAAGAAGGACTGAATGCCCATGCGCTTTCACTGGCTATACGGCACCTCAAGCCATAGATAGGGCACAGCGTGAGCGCCGACCGTCAACCCGTCGTCGAGGTATCCATCGAAGGTCAGCCATGGTCTTTTTCTTTGACCCGGTTGGAGTGAATGGCCGTTGATTGACAAAGAATCTTCAGCATCACTGGTACTCGCTTCCGCATCTCCTCGCAGATTGGATTTACTGCGACAGATTGGAATTGAGCCCGCATCGATTGATCCCGCCGATATTGACGAAACACCACAAAGAAATGAATTGCCTGATAAGTTGGCCATCCGCCTGGCGCGAGAAAAACTGGATGCTGTTTTGCATCGGCATACTGGGCGGTGGGTTTTGTCGGCGGATACCGTTGTCGCCTGTGGACGACGGATATTGCCAAAGCCGGAAAATGAGAAAGACGCACGGCGGAGTCTTTTGCTTCTTTCAGGTCGCCGCCACCGTGTTGTCGGTGGGATTTGTATCGCGACGCCGATGCTTGAGATTTATAATCGGCTCGTTACAACGTCGGTAACGTTCAAGCGGCTACATGCAAATGAAGTCGAAGATTATATCGCCTGTGGTGAATGGCAGGGTAAGGCTGGAGGATACGCTGTTCAGGGAAAAGCTGCGCAATTTGTTAAGTCCATCAACGGTTCATATTCCAATATTGTGGGATTGCCGTTATTTGAAACATGCGGGATGCTTCAAGGGCTTGGATTTGTTGATTTCGACAATACAAAACAAATGACAGAAGGTGGCAGAGAATAATGGCGCGCGAGCTTTTGATGGAGATGGAAGGCGGCGAAGTGCGTGCCGCAATTATGGAAAATGATTCCTTGGTGGATTTAATAGTCGAGAGGGAAAGTGGCGGTAGTATCGTCGGCAATATCTATCTTGGTCGTGTTGAACGCGTCATCACCGGCATTGGTGCTGCTTTTATAAATATCGGGCTGGATAAATCAGGTTTTCTTCCACTCTCCGAACGTCGGGGAGGAGAACAAATCGGCGAGCCGGTTGTCGAAGGCGGTACAGTATTTGTCCAGGCCAAGCGAGATGCATTTGCCGAGAAAGGTCCACAGCTCGCCAGAGAACTTTCGATACCGGGTCGTTATTTGGTTTATGCACCGACAGGTGGACGGCTGACCGTATCCCGTCAAATTGAGGAAGAGGGTGAAAGGGATAGGCTCCTCGGAATAATTGGCGATATCGCCCAAGGAGAAGAGGGGTTTGTATTACGAACAGTCTCAGACGGCGTAGACCAGGACACGCTTGCGGCGGAAGCCGAATATTTACGGCAGGCATGGCAAAGCGTTTTGCAAAATCGTGACGGTGCTGAAGCGCCAGCTCTTCTGTATAGCGAACTAAGTTCTCTTCAAAAGACCATCCGTGATCACGCGCAGGAAGATGTTGTCTCAATTCGTTTCGATGACAGTGCTGCGTTTAGCGAAGCAAAATCCTATTGCGAGCAGTTTTATCCGTCTTTGACGGAAAAGCTTTCGATGGAACAGGACAAAAGTCCTTTGTTTGACCAATATAAGGTTGAAGAAGCGATTGAAATTGCTTTGAGTCGCAACGCCCCTTTGCCCTCGGGCGGCGGACTTGTGATTGAATCGATGGAAGCGTTGACCGCCATCGACGTAAATTCAGGACGTTACACAGAAGGAAGCAACCCGGACGAAAATGCCCGAAAAACGAATTTGGAAGCCGCAGTTGAAATTTCACGGCAGGTACGGTTGCGCAATCTTGGCGGGTTGATCGTCGTCGACTTTATTCATATGGATGATGCAACCGGTTGGGCGCAGGTTCTAGAGTCTTTGCGTCAGGGGTTTTCGAGAGATCGAGTAAGTTGCCGTGTGGTAGGACGCACGGAAGGCGGTCTTGTAGAACTTATACGTCGTCGCCGAAGTTCACCCCTTGCGGAAACACTTTTGGACCGTTGCCCCGAATGCGGCGGGGACGGACATGTTTGGCGAACAGAAAGCCTGGTTTTCGAAGTTTTACGTTCGCTTCGCCGAGAGGCAGGTAGAGGTTCAGCTGGAAAACTTGTTCTGAACGCCAGCCCCGAAATCCTTGAAGCTGTTGAAGCCGCTGGCAGTAACGGAAGTGCATTTTCGCGGGTGGGAAGGCAGGTGGTAACACACGCGATGCCCGACTTTGGCCCAGAGGAATATGAAATATTTATCGACGGTGAAGGCAATGGTGGTCATTGATTTAGAGTCCAAACGGAAAGCTGGAAAATGTCCGATTTGCGGTGAACCTGGCGAACCGAAATTTCGGCCGTTTTGTTCGCGTCGTTGTGCCGATTTGGATCTCGCAAAGTGGCTCAACGGTACCTATGCCGTTCCGGTTGTTGAAATGGATGAAACTGATTTGGAGGAGCTGGATTCTACGATTGAGGACGACGGTGACCTCCGGGAAAAAGATTATTAACGCAAGGTTTTAGTGCGTTCCTAGTGCTATGGACAGGGGCGACTAATTCTCTTATAAGCACCCCTCACATTTAAGCATGCCCAGGTAGCTCAGTTGGTAGAGCACAGCACTGAAAATGCTGGTGTCGGCTGTTCAATTCAGCCCCTGGGCACCACTTTTTACTCAAATTCGGAACGATTCGATGATAAGATGCCGCCCATCGGCTGTGGATAGGCGACCCGTTTTGGTCGCTTTTTTTGATTTTGGCCTTTGAACGGCCAAAAGCTGGAGATTTCCATAACGAAATTGTATATCAAAATCTTTCCAAGCTTTTAAGAAAACATCGATATCTGAATCATTTCCTGCCATTGCTTGTCCGAGCAGAATAGAAAAATGAGATGCGTTCTAGTTACCGAAAAATTTTTAAAAGTTCGAATTTCGAATCCAAATTGAATAAATCGAGTTTTACGAATGGTTGATCTGGTTAACGAACTAGAAGGTAAAGTCGCAATCGTTTCCGGGAGCGCCAGGAATATTGGGCGTGCAACAGCTGTAGAGTTGGCAAAAGCGGGTGCTTCGCTCGTCGTCAATGCGCGGGAATCCAAAGACCTCTGTGACGAGGTTGTTGCTGAAATTGAAGGAGCTGGCGGCAAGGCAATCGCGTATCTCGCCGATATTACTGACGCAGACGCAGTTAGAAGCATGGTAGATGCGGCAGTAGAAGCCTTTGGCGGCATTGATATCCTGGTCAATAATGCGGCGGTACGTTCAAATATTCCGTTTCTTGAGATCGACCAGGCTGAATGGGCCAGAATTGCGGCGACATGCCTTCAGGGAACACTGAACCTCTCACGAACCTGCATTCCCTATATGATCGAACGCGGTGGCGGGGCAATTGTCTCGCTTGCGGGTTTATCATCCTATAAGGGATCGGCGGGCCGATCTCATGTTATGGCCACTAAAGATGGTCTAATGGGGCTCACCCGTGGGCTGGCAATCGAATTTGGTGAAAAAAATATTCGGGCAAACGCGGCGGTTGTCGGACGGTTCGATACAGTTCGGAGCGCAAATGCGCCTCAATCCGGTTATACCACTGAACCGGATATTCCGCTGGGTCGCATGGGTGTTTCGCAGGATATGGCTGATGTAATTCGATTTCTCGTCGGCCCTGGTTCATCCTATATCAGCGGACAGACCATTCATGTGAATGGCGCGGCCTATTGCCCGCATTAAGGACAATTCGGAAAAACAGCAGAGTACAAAAATCAAGAATTTTGAAGATTTTCGGATTTTGGTAAGTAATATTGGTTGGCAAAACCAGATGGTGGATCGCGTAAAGTGAGTGAAACGGTATTAGTTACTGGTGGTGCCGGGTATATCGGAAGCCAATGTTGCAAACTATTGGCTGCCAATGGTTTTCGTCCCGTTACATATGACAATATGTCTTCCGGTCGTCCCGATTTTGTACGATACGGTCCAATGGTTGAAGGCGACATTCTCGACGGTGTCAGGCTGGATTCTGCATTGCAGGAATATCGACCAAAAACCGTTGTTCATTTCGCCGCGCTTATTGAAGTTGAGGAATCTACAAGAGAGCCAACCCTTTATTATGATGTCAATGCGTGCGGGACCCTTGCGCTTATAGAAAAGTGCAAAGAACACGGTGTCGAACAATTAATATTTTCATCGACGGCGGCGGTATATGGGGAACCTCCCGCCAGTCCGGTAACTCTGGAAACCCCTACACAACCAATTAACCCCTACGGCTGGTCAAAATTGATGAGTGAACGGTTTCTGAGTGACTGCGCAGCAGATGCAGAAATCGGCGTCACGATATTTCGATACTTCAACGCCTGTGGGTCAGATCCCGACACTGAGCTCGGAATGCGTTTTGAAGGAGCGTCACATTTGTTGCCACGTTTGATTACAGCGGCAGCGGAGGGAACGCAGTTTTCGATCTTTGGTACAGACTACGATACGGCGGACGGAAGTTGCGTTCGTGACTACATCCATGTTTGGGATGTTGCAAATGCTCATATCGCAGCAATGCAATCACCGGTGGAGCAGGGCAAGGTCCGGACTTTTAATATCGGCGTTGGACGGGGGTTCTCGGTAAAGGAAGTAATCGATAGTGTTGAACGGGTCACTGGCAGCAAGATTGATGTTCAGGTTGAGGGTAGACGTGCGGGGGATGCATCAGAATTAGTTGCCGGTGATATTGAGAATGCTAAGGATGAGTTGGGCTGGAGGGCAAAATTTGTTGAGATCGATGAAATTGTCGGTCACGGGTGGGATTGGTATTGCGCGTACAACTAATTTGATTGGAAACAGACGTTACGAAATTTCTATCGTGGATAAATAAAAGGTTAACTTCTTCGATTTATGGACAAAATAGTCTTGATGGGTTTTTGAAAGATTAAAGAATTTTTGAGAATGAAAAGCAAAAAATTCGACCGCCAACATAAATCAAAATCTAATAACTTTGATATTGCGGACCTCACAACGTGAAAGAAGAGGTTCTTGTTACAGGGGGCGCCGGTTTTATTGGTAGTCAGTGCTGTAAATTACTAGCCGGGAATGGCTATACACCAATTTGTTTCGATAACCTGTCAACCGGCTCTCGGCGTGCGGTTAGTTATGGTCCTCTTATAGTCGGTGATATTCGTGACCGTGCAGCATTGAACAAAGCGCTCGAATAATTTCGGCCGAAGATCGTTATGCATTTGGCTGCGGTATTGTCAGTAGAAGAATCAACGCAGGATCCATTTCACTATTATGACGTTAATACGGCGGGCACCTTAAACCTCGCCGAAAGTTGTATAAAAAATGGTGTCCAGAAACTAATTTTCTCGTCCAGTTCTACCGTTTATGGCGATCCTAAAGAAGGTCCATTTTTGCTGAATTCGCGGACGGAGCCAATAAATCCCTACGGGCGATCGAAGTTGATGGGAGAATGTATTTTGGCCGATTGTGCCAAAGCCAGCGGTCTCGACGTGACCGCACTGCGCTATTTTAACGCTGCTGGTGCCGATCCTGACGGCGAGATTGAATTGCGCTCATCCAATGCAAGCCAATTGATACCAAAATTAATGTCGGCTATCGCCAATGATACTCCATTTTCAATTTATGGCACTGACTACGATACAGAGGATGGGACTTGTATACGAGATTACATTCACGTTTGGGATGTTGCGAATGCCCATATTGCCGCGCTTAAAAGTCCTTTCCAGCCAGGAACCAATCGATTTTTCAATATTGGTATAGGTAAAGGACGTTCTGTTAGAGAAGTCGTAAATAGTGTGCAAAGAATTACAGGTATTACGTTAAGAATAGTAGAAAGAGAGCGTAGACGGGGAGATGCCTCGGTTGTGATCGCCGGTGATATCGAAGAAATCCAATCCCAATTAGGCTGGGTGGCGAAGTACCGCGAAATTGATGACATCGTCTCGCATAGTTGGCGTTGGCACTGTCAAAAAACTAAATCGGAGTAAGCCGCGAACTACATTGTATTAAACGAGTCCGATGATTTTCTTAAATAGATTCGAGATAGGATGCATAAGTTCGACGCAGACCTTCAGTTAGGTCAAATTCGTTTTTCCAACCTAAGTCACTAATTTTCCGATCATTGAGTAGTTTTCTCGGTGTCCCATCTGGTCTGTCAGTGTTGTAATGAAATTCGCCAGCGTATCCGATGATGTAGGCAATTCGGGTAGCTAGTTTGGCAATCGAAATTTCTTCTCCTGATCCAATATTAACGTGTTCGTCGTCAGAATAATTTTTCATCAGAAACACCAGGGCATCCGCACAATCGTCGACGTACATAAATTCTCTCATTGGAGTTCCTGTACCCCAAATTTCAACAGAATTCGAACCAGAAATTTTGGCTTCGTATATTTTACGAATTAGCGCAGGAACGACGTGGCTGCTCTCGAGATCAAAATTGTCGCCCTGACCATAAAGATTATTCGGCATCGCCGAAATAAAGTCACATCCATACTGTCTTCGAAATGCTTCGCAAAGTTTTATGCCCGCAATTTTTGCAATCGCATACCATTCGTTAGTTGGTTCCAATGGACCTGAAAGCAAAGCGGTCTCTGCCATCGGTTGTTCCGCATCGCGGGGGTAAATACAAGCGGACCCGAGGAACATTAACTTTTCTACATTAGCGAATTTTGATGCGTTGATGACGTTACATTCAACAATTAAGTTGTCGTATAAAAATTCCGCTGGAAAACTATCGTTTGCGGATATTCCTCCCACTTTGGCAGCGGCCAAAAAGACAGCATCTGGCTTGTTTTCGACAACCCAATTATAAACCGCTGTTTGATCGCGTAGTTCGAGTTCGCCCCGATCAATACTTAGGATTTCGCAATTTTCTGTGGCTAGTCTACGGCAAATTGCTGAGCCGACCATGCCACGATGGCCGGCGACCCAGACGCGTTTACCGGCAAACGAAAAAGGATTTGGGCCACGCACTATTTTTTTTGCTCTTTTTGATCAATTAAATTCATGTCCGATAGAACCATATCAGTGACCAGTTCATCAAATTTTATTCGATGTTCCCAACCGAGTATTTCACGAGCTTTGGATGCATCTCCTTGCAGAGTATCGACCTCTGTGGGTCGAAAATACCTATGGTCAACCTCAACCAACACCTCACCCGTTTTTTTATCCATTCCTTGTTCTTCAATACCAGAACCCGTCCATTCAATTTCCCGCCCGATAACAGCAAACGCCTTTTCCGTAAAATCGCGTACTGTATGGTTTTCTTCCGTGGCCAATACATAGTCATCGGGAAATTCTTGCTGAAGCATAAGCCACATTCCGACAACATAATCACGGGCGTGTCCCCAATCACGTTTGGCATCCAGATTTCCTAAATAAAGTTTGTTCTGGATACCATGCTCAATGGAAGCAACACCGCGGGTAATTTTGCGGGTTACAAATGTTTCACCCCGCGTTGGGCCTTCGTGATTGAACAAAATACCATTTGAAGCATGGATCCCATACGCTTCACGGTAGTTAACGGTAATCCAGTAAGCATAGAGTTTGGCAGCGGCATAGGGGCTGCGTGGTTGGAACGGGGTAGTTTCCGATTGGGGAACTTCTACTGCTTTTCCATAAAGCTCGGAAGTAGACGCCTGATAGAACTTTGCTTGCTTTTCTATTCCGAGGATACGAATGGCTTCTAGTATCCGTAACGTTCCTATGGCGTCGGCATTGGCTGTATATTCTGCGGTCTCAAAGCTGACCTGAACATGGCTTTGGGCTGCGAGGTTATATATTTCAGAGGGCTGGGTCTCCTGGACAATTCGAATCAAATTTGTCGCATCGGTCATGTCGCCGTAATGCATAAAAAACCGTGCACCCGTTTCGTGAGGGTCGAAATATAGATGATCCACTCGCTCAGTATTTAACGAGGATGAACGACGCTTGACGCCGTGTACGATATAACCTTTGTTCAATAAAAGTTCGGCAAGATATGCGCCGTCTTGACCCGTAACGCCTGTTATTAATGCGACTTTTTCCAAGGTTATCTCGGATGGCTGAATTTCAGTAAATTATCCAACTGAAATTATCGTCAAATGCGCTTGCATGTCACTATTTCAGAAATATAGAAGCGCCCAATATGCATATCAAATGCACCTTACCAGTATCTAGAATCGCGTTCTAGATACTATTGGGAATGAAGAAATTTTTGGATTTAAACTATCACAAAAGGAGAAAGAATAATGAGCCAGGAAGCCAATGCGCATACCAGCACACAATATAGCCGCTTGTGATACGGCCAATTCAAATCGGTAGCGGATTTATCATTCAAATCGTTTTGGCGACTTTCGATGACTAATTGAGTCTTGAGAGCTACGTGGCTAGACATCTAAAACTCCATAAAACAAAATCTGACACTTATTGTGCATTCTGGAATATAATATTTTATTAAAACCCCCTTGGATTAAGGACATGTAAGAGCAGGCCGTGAGCGCTCAAACAATAAAGTTCCTTCGATTTGTAGAGGGTAAATTCGGCGATGAAATTTATGGGTGCCGAATCATTCATTGGTCTATAGCAGTTTAGCCTCGAACTATCTGCAAATTCACTTAACGAAATCTTCGTTTAGATCAAGATATGTTAATGTCAGCGATGGGTATAAAAAGTCTCAGTTTTGAAAAATATCGTTTTAAATCAGTCGGAAGGGAAGTCGATTGCGGAAATTAAAGCGCAGTATGATGAAGAACTAGAAATGAATACTAGTTCTTCAATGGTATCCCTCAAAGCAGTTGGCATGTTATTGCGGATAACTGACGCACTAGTTGCAATTGTTGCCGCGCTGTTTTGTTACGGGTTTTATCTCTGGGATTACGCCAATATTGAACCTGAGATTTATGTCATGGTGACGATAGTCGCCGTATTTCTTCAAAAAAATTACATTTCATTTCTCGAAAATTTATCGGCCGGATAATTTAACATCTGCTAGTCAACAAATTTTCAGAGTGTTTATGAGCTGGAATATTATTTTCGTCGTATTACTGGCTACTGCATTTTTACTAAAAATCTCTTCTGACTTCTCGCGCTTCTGGGTCCTTAGTTGGTACTTAACTGGTTTTACATTTTTCCTATTGTCGCGAACTGCGCTGTCATTGTGGGTTAAATCTTGCATCAATTCAGGAAGGCTTACACGAAATACGATTATTATTGGCGGAGGGGCACCTGGCGAAAGGATTATTGAACGTCTAATTAGCCGACAAGGTTATCTAAATGTGATCGGATTTTTTGATGATATAGATAAAACGAATTTTCGAATGTCCCTGAGCCATAGCCGAGTATGGGACGATCCACTATGGCGTCAAATGTGGATGCAAAAATTTCGCCTCTTACATCTGTGTCTATGCGCTCCGACACAAGCCGGTCGAAAACGCCTGATCCGGAATTGATGAAGATTCCCATGATGATTGCGATTGCGAAGAACGAAAGTTTGCCGAAATAGGGAATATTTTTTAGATGTGAGACCTTTATCGCAGCAATCAAAGTCACGACCCCCAAGATTGTACAGAAAAGGCCTGCACGCGAGTCGGAAAGGATCAGGGCCGTTAAAACAATGACTATGGGTAAAAGGTGCTTCCAACCGTCTGTCAACAACCATGTAATTACCTGGCGGCGCAGTTCGAATTTGCCCAGACTTTCCTCGCCCAATTTTGAAAATTGTCGGAAAAAGAATCCGAGCGAACAGATGACAACTATTCCAGCGTATGTTGCGAAGGAATTCTTGTAGCGAAAGGTGCTTGTTAGATTGTCTTTGTAGCGCTCTTTCTCAAACCATAGGATCGTATTGGATCCCGTAAATTCGATATAGAGTCCATAAATCGAATAAACTGTTCCGGCACAAATCAGGGCCAATATCATTTTGTTTGCGTCTTGGTGGTTGCGGCCATATTGCATCGCAAGCCAAAAAATGCCGCCAAAGGTCAAAAGACGTAGTAGGCCCGACCCAGTTTCAAAGGGAACAAGGCTGATGCTGCCTTTGATTTCCTTTCCTAATATTTCTGCAGCGTCTTTCCACAAGGGATGATGCCAGCTTTCCGGTGTCCATGGCGCCATCTGTATACCGACCCATCCGCAGACCAGAGCAAATGGAAGAATAAGAAACCACGTTCGGTTTAAGCCGATAGTGGGTCCATTGGAGGAAATGAGTGTCTTGATGCACCAACAGAATAGCAGGATCGCTACGATGACAGCCATTGACGACCAAGCCCAAGGATAGATTGAGCCGAACGGTAACGGTGCTAAAACAACGAGAGCAATCAGAGACCAGAAGATCATTCAAGAAATGATGGCTATAGAAAAAACATCAATATACCAATAATTTAGCACTAAACCCGACGGGAGTGTAGTGTCCTTTATTCCATGCCGGTTCAATAGAATGTTATTTATGGAATGGGTGTCGCGGGGTCAGAAAAGTAATCAATTCGTCGAAGGCTGCCAGTCAATGAGTGTCTGGATTAACGCCCGTAGGACAGTTTTTAATTTTTCTGCGTGCTGCTCGCGGTATCGGAACGGCGGGATCTCTGCCATGTAGTTCCGCCACGTCAACTCCAGCTGCAGTGCATGGATATTTTTATCAGGCGCACCGTGCGCACGGGTGATATGGCCACCCGTAAAACGGCCATTCAGTACCGCGCTGAATGACGAATTCTCCAGAACGTCGAAGGCACGTTTGGTCAGATCTGCGTCAGCGGATTTGCCACCGGCCGTGCCTAAATTAAGATCAAGAATCTCAACATCATGGAATCTAGGAACAACTGATTTGATTGTATGGCCGTCGAATAAAATGGCATATCCGTGTCGTTTCTTGAGATCGGCGAGCTCTTGTTCCAACTTCCTGTGGTACGGTTGCCAATATTCTCTGGTTCTGTTTGCTATTTCGTCCTCATCGGGTTGGTTTCCCGGTTGGTAAATCGGCTCGAACTCGAAGGTCGTCGTCGGAATAAGTTCAGTATTGTCGGCGCCGACATAAAGGGGAACGCCGTCAGGGTCGCGGTTTAGGTCTATTACGTAACGGGAATGTGTCGCACGTATCACGCTGGCGCCCATAGACGCAGCGAAGTCGTAGAGCTTTTCGACATGCCAATCTGTATCTGGAGTACCCAAGGCCGCCGGGGTCATTCGATTGGCAATATCCTCAGGGATATGAGTTCCACCGTGTGGCAGGCTCACTAAAAGCGGTGTAGAACCGGATGTATGTTCGAACGTTTTGCCCATCGAATGAGAACTTTACAGCCCGCCGACGCATATGTCTTTATGGCGCGCTTCCTATCGCGATAAATCCAACCGCATAAACTTTCAATGACGCTGGAATCAATCATTATCATTTTTCTCGCTCTGGCTGCGGGGTCCCTCATAAAAGGCATATCCGGCTTGGGTTTGCCGCTGGTGGCGATTCCAATCATGGCAGGGTTTATGGCGGTCGATCGGGCGGTGGCAATCATGATCCTCCCGGGTCTCGGCATGAATTTTTACCTGATTTGGACGTTTCGAAAACATGCCGTTAATTTTGCATCTCTGCCACTTATGATCGCTGTTGGCGTGGCGGGCATTATTACCGGTGCGTGGATTTTGTCGCGAACGCCTGAGGTTTATCTTTTGAGTTTTCTGGCGATTTGGCTGGGCGGGTACCTGCTAAGCATGTTGGTTAAGTCGGAAGCAAAGTTCCCTGAAGGGTTTACCAAACACGCGCCAGCTCTTGTCGTTGGGTTTGCCGGTATCGTCCAGGGCGCTATAGGCACTGCAGGCCCTGTTCTGGCACCCTATGTCCACTCTCTGAAACTAAAACGACAAGAATTTCATTTCGTCGTATCAGTGCTGTTTCAAATTTTTGCGGTTGCGCAGTTTTTTGCCTTTTTGTGGTTTGGCATGTTTACGCTGGAGCGGGCCTATTTAAGCGCCATGGCCTGCATCCCGGTCGCGATATTTTTGCCGCTTGCGTTGTGGATCGCGAATTTTCAGAGCCAGGCTATGTTTAACAGATGTGTTATTGTGATGTTGGTGGTAATCGAGGCTCGACTCCTGTGGCGTCTTCTTTCATGAAGTATCTGATATTAAAAGAGAAAATTATGTAACAGGGAGACCTTGAGTCACCCACAGTCGCTCAGTATACTCCGCTCGCGAAACGCTACATTATCGTTGTTTCTTCCTCGTCAGGATATCCAACAGACTCTTCAAAGAATGATTGTCTGGGATGGCTGACCGGGCCGGGCTCGGTTATCGGGAAGTGCATATGTATTTGAAAAGGGAGATCACCGTTGGCTGATAACGGTACTGAAGGAATTGGAGTGGACCTGCCTGATACCGAGGTTTCGGTAAAAGAAGTCTTTGGTTTAGACACAGATATGAAGGTGCCGGCATATAGCAAACGTACCGATTATGCTCCTCAAATCGATGACGCTTATTGTTTTGATCACGACACCACGATTGCAATCTTGGCGTCCTTTGCTCACAGCCGAAAGCTCATGGTTCAGGGATATCACGGAACCGGTAAATCGACGCATATCGAACAGGTGGCAGCACGTCTCAATTGGCCGTTAATTCGGGTTAACCTCGATAGCCATATCAGCCGAATTGACCTCATTGGGAAAGACGCGATTGTTCTTCAGGATGGCAAACAAATCACCGAATTCCGGGAAGGCATTTTACCTTGGGCTGTCCAGCACCCGGTAGCGCTGGTCTTTGACGAATATGATGCCGGGCGGCCTGACGTCATGTTTGTTATTCAGCGTGTATTGGAAGCTGATGGCAAAATGACTTTGCTTGATCAAAACAAAGTTATTCATACGCACGGCGGATTTCGCCTCTTCTCGACCGCCAATACGGTGGGACTCGGTGATACGACAGGCCTGTATCATGGAACCCAGCAGATTAACCAAGCGCAAATGGACCGGTGGAATCTTGTGGCAACGCTTAACTATTTGCCGCACGAGAAAGAAGTCGAGATCGTTCTTGCCAAAGCCCCGAGCTACAATAACAAGGCGGGCAAAGAAACCGTGGCATCAATGGTAAGGGTGGCTGATCTTTCAAGAGCGGGTTTTATGGCTGGTGACATCTCGACCGTTATGTCGCCGCGGACGGTAATTACCTGGGCTGAGAATGCTGTGATCTTCGGAGATATTGCTGTCGGATATCGCATGACGTTTTTGAATAAATGCGATGAACTCGAACGGGCAACTGTTGCGGAATACTATCAACGCTGTTTCGGTGAAGAACTTCCTGAGTACAAGGCAGTAGCGAGTACAGCGGCGTAGAGCGATATCAAATTTCTTTGAAATCTAACTGGGGCTGATATGGCGTCAGACGAAAATCGGGTTGAAATTTTCCGCCAAGTGACGGCAGCGACGATGCGAGCCATTGCGGAGAACGAAGAAATCCAGCTCACCTTTGGTTCTGAAGCACGACTCGTTGGCAACAATGCGCGCTTACCAGCGCCCCCCCGCGATATGAAAGAAGAGGATGTTGCGCATCTTCGGGGCGAAGCCGACGCGCT
The DNA here is from genome assembly GCA_002720855.1 of Rhodospirillaceae bacterium. Taxonomy (GTDB): domain Bacteria; phylum Pseudomonadota; class Alphaproteobacteria; order MPNO01; family UBA2964; genus UBA2964. The sequence continues at coordinate 51,495 of PBIN01000007.1, forward strand.
TGCTTTCCGAATGAAGTATCACGATGCGGATGTTCATAAGAAATGGGCGCCTGCGGCCACCGATGCCCGAGCCGTTTTCGAAGCAATGGAACAAGTCCGTGTCGAAACGTTGGGAGCCCAGGAATACAAGGGTTGCAGACAAAATTTAAGCGCCGCGTTCCAGGAGAGATGCGAGGCCGCAAGTTACCATCGGGTGAGTGATCGCGAAGACATATCTCTGGCTGAAGTGGTCGGTATGTTAAGCCGTGAACAATTGATGGGTGAAGAGCTTTCAGGCTCTGCGCAAAACGCACTGGGTTATTGGCGGGAATTTCTGGAATCGCGGATTGGATCGGATTTCAGCGAACTTGAAGAAAATATTCATGATCAGGAAGCTTTCGCCAAAGCCTTGGACAAGGTGCTCGTACATCTTGATCTGCTCGACTTAGAAGATGAGGCAGAAGGCGACGAGCAGATGAGCGAGGAAACGCCGGAAGAACAAGAATCCGACGATTCCGAAGATGACAGCGATGCTTCTGAAGACACCGAAAGCGCCGACGGCGACGATGATATGGACGATCAGGAGCAGGAAGATGGTCCTGAGCAGTCTGAAGATGACTCGATGTCAGGTGAAGAAGATGAGGATTTGCCCGAAACCGATCGCCGTCGCCAGCAACAGGGCGGGGAAGGTGAGCAGGTCAGATATCGCGCCTATTGCAATGAATATGATGAAGAAATTGATGCGCTTGAATTGTGCGAAATGGAAGAACTTGCCAGATTACGTGCGCATCTTGATCAGCAGCTGTCCCATTTACAGGGCATCATTGGTCGATTAGCCAACCGTTTGCAGCGAAAACTGATGGCGAAGCAATCGAGGTCCTGGGAGTTTGACCTTGATGAAGGGCTACTGGATGCAGCACGCCTTACACGCGTGGTCATTAATCCGATGCACGCTTTGTCCTATAAGATCGAACACGAAACCGAATTTCGGGATACCGTTGTTTCCCTTTTGATTGATAATTCGGGCTCTATGCGTGGACGTCCCATAGCCGTTGCTGCTATGAGCGCCGATATCTTGGCAAGGACCCTTGAACGTTGCGGCGTGAAGGTTGAAATCCTTGGGTTTACGACGCGGGCCTGGAAGGGTGGGCAGGCTAGGGAAAAGTGGCTCGCTGACGGCAAGCCCACAAGTCCTGGGCGTCTTAATGATCTCCGGCATATTATTTACAAGTCTGCTGATGCGCCTTACCGCAGAGCACGTAAGAGCCTGGGCCTGATGCTGCGCGAAGGTCTTTTGAAAGAGAATATAGACGGCGAAGCACTTTTGTGGGCGCATAGCAGAATAGTCGCGCGTCCTGAACAGCGAAAAATTTTGATGGTCATTTCGGATGGTGCGCCTGTGGATGACTCCACGCTTTCAGTTAATCCAGGGAACTATCTGGAAAATCATCTTCGCTCTGTCATCGAATGGATTGAGACGAGGTCTGCCGTTGACATTGTCGCCATTGGTATTGGGCATGATGTCACGCGCTATTATCGGCGTGCGGTAACCCTTATGGATGCAGAACAGCTTGGCGGAACAATGATGGATAGCCTGGCTGAACTTTTTGACGACGATGATAAGAAGAAGACGAGCCGCGGCCGAAAAGAAGCCGCATAAATTTTTCCAATTACGATTAAGATTTACGCCCTGGATTTATGAGGGTCAGCATTGCTGTCAGCATTAAGATAGCGGTAATCCAGAATATCCAGTCGGCTTTACCCTGATCGATTATCCAACCATAGGTAACGGGAATAAAAACGCCACCGACCTGATGGCCTGTCGACATGAAACCAAAAACTTTACCGGCATTCCCATCGGGTGTTTCCGCACGAACCATCATGTCTCGAGCGGGACGTACTAGACCAAGTAGCCAACCGATCGCAGCGAAACAGACAAGAATGACATAATGGTGAAGATCATAACTTGCCATAAAAATGGTAACTAGTGCCGCCGAGCTGAAGGCACCAACTGCGACGAGATCGTGCCTTTCGGTTTTGTCCGCAATGACACCTCCGCACAAAACTCCTATTACGCCAGCGGTTGCGAATGTCGTTAGGGCAGCTCCTGCAGCAACCAATGGCGTTCCATATGATTCAATTAAAATAACTACCGTGAAACCGTTTAAACCGATTGAGATCATTGCTGTTGTAAGGAAGAACAAATACAAAAAGAGCATGCTGGGTTTAAGAAGAAGGGTCATGCCGTCGGTGATGCCAAGGCGTGTTTTTGTCTTCTTTTTGTGGCCAATATGATCCTTAATTATGCCGCCTTGCAGGATCATGGCGAGACCGGTGACGATTCCAAGGGCCGCTACAGATAAAACCGCTATTTTCCAATCCCAGAATTCGGCGATAAGAACGGTGACCAATGGTCCAGCAGCAGTTCCCGCGGTACCCGATGCGGTATGAAAACTAAACGCCTTGCCAATTCTTCGTTCGTCAATAGATGACATCAGAATTGAATAGTCGGCGGGATGAAATACAGCGTGTCCCAGACCAGCGATGATCGCTAACACCAAGATGATCTCGTAGGAATTTGTTAGCGCCATCGCGCCAATTGCCAGGGTTTTAATTATCAACCCGGATATGAGGATTGTTCGGGCACCGAAACGATCTACCAGAAACCCGATAGGTGTTTGTGCAATTGCAGCCGATGCGTTGATGAATGTGATAATCAGACCCAACAACGCATAATCGATGCCGAGGTCATTGTTCATTAGAGCAAAAAGCGGTGGCAGAACCAGTTGCGAGTAGTGGCTCATAAAATGGCCGGTGCAGATAAGGCTGAGAATCCTGGTATCTCTGCCTAGTGTCGAAGAGAGACTTGCCACGTTCCTAATTCCTGATCACAGGTCAGCCACTGCTACTAAACCAACCGCCAAAACGCCGGCTAGGACGTAGAGCATAAAGGAAGATGAAACCTGAATCTCGACAAAACGTATTCCCAAAAATGGAATTTTCCACGATAGAAATCGGTGGACAGCAATACCATCCACCAGCCGGAAAAGACGGTACGATTATAAGATGAGCCAAAAGGCCGATGAGCAAGGAAGGCGTCTCATTCTCTTTCGGTTTCACGTCCGCCATTTACGGATGTACGTCTTCGGTAAACCAGTCCGTTGGCAGTTCGTTACCAAGGCCGGCTTCTTTTGCCTTTCGATATGCAAGACCAGCGGCCGCAGCAAATTGCAGGCCGAGCCCCATATCGTTAATGAAAACTGTAGACTCTTTGTCAGTTTCACGCCCCTTTACTTCACCGACAATCATCTGCGGTAGGCGCGGACAATCATCGTAATTGAATGTGGGATTTACGGCCCATCCCTTTCCTGACCGACGGTCAGGCGGGGTGAGGTTTGCGGCTGTGACTGTTTCTGGCTGACGCTGTCCAAAGTGCAGCCCAACGCGGTCAGCTCTCTTTAGAGCTGCTTCTTCTACTTCGGGCATTTTTATGGAACTGACATGCAGTCCGGGGCGCATCCATTTTTCGAAAAAGATTGCATCAATACTGTTTGATGAACACATGACGATATCGACATCGGACACTACCGCCTCAACATTCGAAACCGGTGCGACTTCACATTTAAGAATATCATTCATCTCTTGCGCAAAATTCACACGATTCTTTTCGTTGGGGCTGAAGACTTTGATCGATTTAATATCGCGGACCGCACAGGCCGCCATCAGCTGTGTACCGGCCTGCCAGCCAGATCCAAGGATGCCTATGGTATCTGCATTTTTGCGTGCCATATATTTGATACCAAGTCCGTTTGTAGCCCCAACACGTGTTCTTTGAACGACACCGTCAGGCATTATCGCTAACGGTTCGCCGGTATTGGTGCTGAACAAAAGAACGAGGCCAACCCACCGGTCATTGGGCGCCGCCGGTACCTTCACCCGGCGCATGGAACCCTCGATCGTAGGCCATGTCACGATATCTGAATTAAGCCTGACAGCGCTTACCCCCTGACTCGGGATGACACCATCCATCGTTTTAAATCCGTAGATCGCGTCTTCTCTTTCGGTTGGCGTAAGGCAGTCCGAGCGCCGACGGGTGACGGCGGTGCCGGCGTGAAGGCCGCGATAGGCGTCCTCCAAAATGTCGAGGCAATCCGGCATCGTTAAAACCTGGTTTACGTCGTCATTTGATAGGATGAGGGTCATTTTAGTCTCCCTGGTTGAACCGGTGACCGGTCCTAATCGTAATTTCCCGTTTCCAATAAAAACGCCGGGGCGCAGAATTACACCCCGGCGTAATGGATAAGAGTGTCTCCACTGAAAGTATCGGCGGAGAAATCTGGCTATTTAGCCGCGCATTCCGTGACGTTCCAATATTTCAATCGGATCTTCGCCTTCGACGTAGCCTTCGTAAGGCTCCAACTGTTCATACCAGGCGGCACCCATGGCTTTTAAAACACGATTATGAATGCAAATGATGCGGGCCGGGTTTTCCGGGTCGGCGTTGTGGTGTTTGTGGGCCACGTAGGGCGGGATATACACGAAATCTCCGCGTTTCCATTCGAATTTTTTGGGTTCCTCTTCCCATTCCCACGTAAATTTAATATCCACGGAGAAGTTTACATCCCAGTGCAGGTCATAGCCTTCGCCTTCGGCCACAAAGAAAACTTCTTCCGCCAGGTGACGGTGTTTGCCCGATGCCCAACCGCCTGGAAGAAACTGCATGTAAATGTCTACGCAGTTCTCAACGGTATTCATTTTTTCGTGGATCATGTGCTTGAGAATGCCGTGAGGCGAGTTCTCAAACGGCATATCCTTGGCCTTAACAACCTTGAGCTTATTTGAATAGTAGTCTTCTACATAAGCGGCTGTTTCGGCGAGATTCTCGCTGTAAAAATTACAGGTCTCGTTGCCTTGAATAATTGCTTCGCGTTCGTCCACCGTAATCCTCCCTAAACTTACTTTTTTCTATATTCCGTCACGTCTTAATAGTCAGACGGTGGAGAATAATCTTCCTGCCCTGGCTGGATGTCAGATGGCGGCATTTTTACGTTCTTCTGAAACACCATGTGCATGAAGAGGAAAAGCGGCTTGGCTTTCATCACAAGCACAATGTATTCCTCATCGGGGCTTGAGTTGAAATGTTGATGAACGCAGCCGTTTTCGACGATCATAACATCGCCTGCCTCTGAATCGAGACGTTCACCATCGTGAACGTCATACCCTTCGCCACGTAAAATATAGAATACCGCACTGTTCATATGTCCGTGGCGCTGTCCGTATCCGCCAGGAGCGAACGAACCAAGATGGGTCTCGATAGATTGGGCGATTTCCATCCGCTGCGGATTAACCATTGGCTTGTCGAAAAATTGCGGTCCACCTGTCCACTTGTAGTCATGAACGCTGTAAACACGTTGTTTCTCATACAGACCTTGCTGCATTTCACCATAGGTGCCTTCTAATGCACGTACAAAGGTGCGTTTCTTAACCCATCTGTCCCAAACGACTTCTGGTCGGTTATGCCCGACTCCTACGTCGTCGGCAGTCGTTTCTTCCCTGCTACCTTCGGCCATATTCATACCCTTTTCTAAAAGGTTGGATGTCCAGACTATTCGCCTGAAATATCCAGTTGAAAATGAGGCGTAAACTGACGTAACACCCCGAAAAACCAATGGTTTGAAGGTATATGATGGTCTTATTGGGGTGTCAAGGCGAGGCGTGACGGATGTTAGGGATTGCCGATGTTTCGGGAACTTTTTACTTAGCCGATTTGGGTGGACCCGCGGAGTCCCTGATAATGAGAGATGGTGGAAATTTTACCCACCGAGGAGGGATTTCTCGATTATTTAACCGCTCAATCATCATTTTCGCGGCTTCGGCACCGGTTTCGTAACGTGGCGTTCGAATTGTCGTTAGTGCAGGATAAAGATGGGTGGCAAGAGGAACGTCATTATATCCAGTTATCGAAATATCATCGGGACAACGAAGGCCATGTTCTCTTAACGCCGCATAACAACCGGCGGCGATCAAATCGCTCCCAGTAATAATGGCGGTAAATTCTTTGCCTTTAGAAAGCAATTCGTTGCAGCATATGCGGCTTTCTTCCTCGTCAAAACTATCTACGACGGCAAAAAGGTCCTGATCGACTCTAACACCAAATTCCCGCATCGCATTAATCGTACCAAAGTGCCGATCGCGGCCAGTGGTCAGGTCTAGCGGTCCTGCAATATAGGCAAATTTCTCATGCCCCATACTGGACAGATGCTGCACAATTAGATTTGTTCCGAGAGCATCATCAAAGCCGACGCAGGATATTTCCGGATCGTCCCATGTCCGGTGAATGACGACGAGGGGCAACCTGTCTTCTTTGCAGGCAAGAATTACAGGCGTGTTTGGCGATGATGTCGTCAAAATCAGCCCATCCACGCGCCGATTTCGCATTAAATCGACAATGAGCTGTTCACGATCTTGATCACCCTCGGAATTCGCCAGAAGCGGAACGTAACCGGAGGCAACAAGCGTATCTTCGATACCCCGAATCGTAGGCGGAAAAACCGGGTTTGTTAAATCCGGAACGACTACGCCTACGGTCATAGATTGATTGGTTCGTAAACCATAAGCAATTGGGTTGGGTCGGTAACCGAGTTCCGCGGCTATATCCTGAACCTGCGCAATAACTTCAGGAGACACCATGTTTCGCGTCTCAGGGTTTAGGACACGCGAAACAGTCGATGGATGAACACCGATACGTTCCGCAATATCGCGAATTGTTACTCTTCCAGATGCCATGAACTACAACCTATTCTGGTAAGTATGATAGGGCAATATGTTCGAATTGTGTTCAAAATTGGGTTTTTAATTTTACCGTGATAAGTATGCTCGAACCCACGATTGAGACGGTTATGGCGAGGTACAAGATGTTTTGTGTGGTTAGGCGTTTTATATTTGTTTGTGTTCTATCCTTCATGCCGTTCAGTGTTGCCCTTGGGGCACCGGATAGCGCGGTAAATGTGGTGAAAGATTTCCAAACCGGAATTATTGATGTTTTGAAGAAACTCAAAACGTTGGATGTAAACGGCCGTTATAACCTCGTAAGAAAGGTCACTAAGGAAAACATGCATTTACCGTTGATGATAGCGACAGCGTCATCACCATATTGGCGCGCCGGTACGAAAGCGCAGCGGGAAAAACTGGTAAATGCATTTCATCGGATGGGAGCGAGTTCAATCGTTACTTTATTCGATAGCTACGACGGTGAGGTGTTTAGAATTTGGCGCTCCCGCAAGACATCGGGTCGTACTGTTCTCGTCGATACAAAAATCGGGAATCCAAAAGATCCTGATCCAACTGAGGTTACGTATGTGACAGCAAAAATTAAGGGACGTTGGTGGATAATTGACGTGATTGTCGCGGGAGGAATCAGCGAAGTTCGTGTTCGAAGAAACGAATTTGCGGCGGTTCTCAAGAAAGGTGGGCTCGATCAATTAATTGCGGTTCTCAATACCAAAGCTGATAGACTGCTTTCAGGGAAAGAAAAGGCGGCGGTTGGCGGCAAATAGAATAAATTTTTCAGTCAGCATATGGGCAGTCCTTGCACCATGGAAGACAGTGCGCTAAGTACGCCATGCCCTATAACAAAATGTGAGAAAGCGGTATAAATGGGCGAAGAAAATAGTACTGGCGGGAAAAACCCAACAGTGATGCTTAGTGAGAGGTAGGGATGAAGCCACCACCCTTTTCGTACCATGACCCCAGCAGTGTTGGAGAGGTGATTTCACTGTTGGGTGAATTGGAAAACCCAAAATTATTGGCTGGCGGACAGTCGTTGATGCCAATGCTCAATATGCGATACGTGATGCCAGATCACGTAATAGATCTCAATAAAGTAGAGGGGCTTTCGTATATTGAAGAAAATGGTGGAACCATTTCCATTGGCGGCATGACGCGTCAACGTGAATTGGAGTATTCGGACGTCATCCGGGCAAAATGTCCATTAATGTATGATGCACTTCTGCAGGTCGGTCATCGTCAAACGCGAAATCGGGGAACAATTGGCGGTTCGCTGTCGCATCTCGACCCAGCGGCAGAGTTGCCCACCGTTTGTGCAGCACATGATGCAACAATTCTCGTCCAGGGCCCTAATGGGGAACGAGAAATACCATTTCCCGATTTTCCCGTTGCCTACATGACCCCGGCAACAGAAATGGATGAATTACTTACGGGCGTTAAAATTCAGGCCTGGTCTGATGGGCATGGATATGCCTTTGTCGAGTTTGCCAGACGCCATGGCGATTTTGCGATCACTTCTGCTGCGGCAATGCTGGAAGTCGGTGGTGATGGCGGAATTACCCGCGCATCGCTAACTGTCGGTGGCGTCAGTGCGGCGCCCATTCGAATGAACGAAATTGAACAAGCGTTGATCGGTCAAGCCGGTGACGAAGAGAAATTCCGTGAACTTTGCGAATCCTGCCGTGAAATTGATGCTCTGGGTGATGTATATGCGTCATCTGAATATCGCCAGCATCTGGCGACCGTCATGAGCCGTCGCGCTTTGGTTAAAGCGTATGACCGCGCGACAGGAAAGGCATAGGGGAAGCAATAATGGGTGAATCCAGAAAAATTTCATTGTCGGTTAACGGCAAGACCTATGAAGAAGAGGTGGAAGTTCGTTTTACTCTTGCAGATTTCTTGCGTCAGCAACTCGGTCTGACAGGGACACATCTTGGTTGTGAACATGGTGTTTGTGGAGCATGCACAATCCTCTTGAACGGACGGAGTGCGCGATCGTGTCTAATGTTGGCTGTCCAGGCGGATGGTCAGGAAATTACGACCATCGAGGGCATAGCGCCATCAGAGGACGAAATGCATCCTCTGCAGGAAGCGTTTCGCGATAATCATGGTTTGCAATGCGGGTTCTGTACACCTGGGATGCTGACCACGCTAATTGAATTTCTCGGGGATAACCCGGATCCAACAGAACAAGAAGTACGCGAGGCGATAAGTGGGAACTTATGCCGGTGTACAGGGTATCAAGGAATTGTCGCGGCGGCTCTTGATGCGGCTCAAAGGTTGCGCGAAGCCAATGGCGCCTAGTTCGTGAGCGGCTGGAAGGTTTTTGGCAGCCGGGCAAAACGTCTAGAAGATCCCGCACTCCTTACCGGGCAAGGTCGTTTTGTTGACGACATTATTTTGCCGGAGATGGTTCACGCGGCATTTGTTCGTAGTCCTCATGGACACGCAAAAATTCTGGGAATAGATAAAGAAGCCGCTCTCTCAATCGCCGGCGTGTACGGTGTCTTTACCCTCGAGGATTTGCGGCCTTTCCTCAACAATGAACGTTTGGTGGTCGGGTTACCAAGCCCATCGTACAAGCAGGAGCTTGATCGTCCGGCGCTCGCGGATGATGAGGTGGTCTATGTCGGTGAACCTGTCGCAATTGTCGTGGCGGATACCAGGTATATTGCCGAAGACGCTGCGGCGATGGTTGACGTTGACTACGACATTTTACCTGCCGTGTCAGATTGTAGAGCAGCGTTAGAGGAAGGCGCGCCGCTGGCACATTCTTCTTCACCCCACAACATTTTGGCCCAATTCGATATGGGGTACGGCGCAGTCGATTCAGTTTTTGAATCGGCATCACACAAATTCTCCGAATCGATGTGGCAGCACCGAGGCGGAAGCCAGTCTATAGAATGCCGAGGTGCGGTATCGATCTATGATCCTGTTGAAGAATTGGTGACGCTCTATAGCGCAACCCAGGCAGCTCATACGGCGAAAAATATTTTAATAGATATGCTGGGTCTCAACGAGACTCAGATCAGGGTGATCATTCCGGACGTTGGAGGAGGCTTTGGGCCGAAGCTTGTCTTTTATCAGGAAGATGTTTCCGTTGTTCTGGCCGCGAAAATACTCGGTCGACCGGTGAAATGGGCGGAAGACCGACGAGAACATTTTATTTCGACAACGCAGGAAAGAGATCAATTCTGGGAAGTTGAGATCGCCGTTGATGACGATGGCAAAATTCTCGGGTTACGGGGGTCGATGATTCATGATCATGGCGCGTATACCGCCCGCGGAATTAATTTGGCTTTCAATTCGGCTCTGATTGTCTCCTTACCCTACGATGTACCTTGCTACTACATGGATGTTGTTCTTGCATTGACGAACAAGGTCCCGGTAACGCCCGTCCGTGGTGCAGGGCATCCGCAAGGCATCTTTGTAATGGAAAGGTTGCTGGATCGTGCTGCGCGCGAACTAGGTATTGATCGGGCAGAGATCCGGCGGCGCAACCTTATTCCAAGCGAAGAACTTCCCTATACAAAGGGGCTCAAGACCCGAGGTGATGCTCCGGTGGTACTGGATAGCGGAGACTACCTCGCCTGTATGGAAGATGCGATGGAGCGGATCGATTTTGTCGGATTTCCGGAACGTCAGGAACAAGCGCTAAAAGAAGGCCGGTATATCGGCGTCGGTCTGGCCAATTATGTAAAGGGAACGGGCAGGGGGCCATTCGAGACGGTGACTGTGCGGATTGGTCCTTCAGGGAAGATTATGGTCTATAGCGGCGCGGCGGCTATGGGACAAAGCACCCGTACAATGCTGACGCAGATCGTGGCGGAGCATCTGGGCGGCGACATGAATAACATCGAGGTTGTTACAGGCGATAGCTCGGTCGTTGCGATGGGAATCGGCGGTTCCGCCAGCCGGCAAACGGTTACTGCGGGATCTTCTGCGTTACTCGCAGCGCAGGAGGTTCGTGACAAAGCCCTAAAAGTCGCGGCGCACATATTGGAAGCATCAGAGGAAGACCTCGAGATTGAAGGTGGCGAAATTCGCGTGAAAGGCGTTCCTGACCTGAAAGTCGAGCTTGGAACAGTCGCTCATGCGGTCGCGGGTACACCCGGTTTCGCATTGCCCGGGGGTATAGAACCAGGGATGGAATCAACCCAGAATTTTATGATTGATGACCTGACATTCGTGAATGGCACTGCGGCGGTGGAGGTGGAGGTCGATCCAGAAACCGGAAAGGTATCATTTCTGAAATATGTCATCGTTCATGATTGTGGCACGGTCGTGAATCCGATGATTGTCGATGGCCAGGTTGTTGGTGGAACTGCGCACGGTATAGGAAACACTCTGTTCGAGTGGATGGGGTATGATGAAACCGCTCAACCAATAACAACAAATTTTGCAGAATACTTGTTGGTCAGTGCACCGGAAATGCCTCATGTCGAGTTAGGTCACATGGAAAGCCCAACCCCTCTAAACCCGCTCGGTGTAAAGGGCGTAGGGGAGTGCGGTGTGGTCCCTGCGCCGGCAGCGATCATCTCCGCAGTTGAAAATGCACTATCACCGTTCGAAATTTCTATTGGCCAGGTACCACTACGCCCCCCCGAAATTGTTGAAAAGATTCAGGATTTCAAGGCGGCGAATTCTCAAGCTGGGTGATAACGCGTTTCGGCGGATCATTTTAACCAAATTTTTAACTTGTTCGGCGATCCTAATCGGTAGGAAGCATATCAAACTTTGTAGGCCGTTCCGGTGAAACAGGTATATCTCGACACAATTCTTCTCATCGAACGCCTTCATCGCCAGTTTCTTGAGGTGGTAAAGGCGGAACTCGATCGCCTGGGCATTGAAGATATCAATAATGTCCAAGCACTCATTCTCTCTCATATTGGAGAAGAAGAGCTAACTGTCGGTGAGTTGACCTATCGTGGCTATTATCAGGGGTCGAACGTTTCCTACAACGTCAAAAAGATGGTTGAAAACGGTTACCTTACGCAGGAACGGTCCGCTCACGACAGGCGTACCGTCCGCGTCAGTGTTTCCGAAAAAGGACTTGAAATCTGTCAGCTAGTTTCGGTTCTTTATGATCGACATATCGAACAATTAGCAGACGGTCCAATCGAAGAAGACGCAATGCAGGCAACAAACGAAGCGCTGCGCCGACTTGAACGTTTCTGGGCACATGAACTCGCATATGGTCCAAAAAGTCCAATGGACGTATCAACCTCCGCGGCCTAAAGCGACCGCGAAAAACCCTCGCTAATTCTCCAACAGTTCCTGAGAAAGTAGGTCGGCGTCGCCGTGCTGCTGTACAAGGGCAGTTTTAAGCTTATTCAACGCCCGGCTTTCAATTTGCCGAATTCGCTCTTTCGTCACACCATAATCGGCACCGATTTCGGCCAGGGTCGATTTGTCATCGTCCAAAAACCGATGCTGGATGATATCCTGTTCGCGTGGTGACAGAATAGCGAGTGCATCCTCTAACCACTTAGATCTGATTTCACTATCATGTCGGTCGAGCACGATCTCTTCAGGCGTTGGACGGTCATCCGCAAGGAAATCTTGTAAATCATCGCCGTCTTCTGGGCCGGCTGACGCATTTAAAGATTTTGTCGGACCGGAAAAATGCCCCTCCATTCGTTCCACTGCAGAGACCGAAACGTTGAGGCGCTCAGCGATATCGGCCCTATTCTGGTCCGTCATCAGGCCACCATTGTAGTCCGCAATTTTTGCCCGCAGACGCCGAAGATTAAAAAAGAGGCTTTTCTGGGCTGGTGTCGATCCGATCCTGACGATAGACGAATTCCGAACGATGTATTCCTGAATTGCAGCTAGAATCCACCAGGAAGCATATGTTGAAAACCGGACGCCTTTCTCGGGGTCGAAACGCTTTGCGGCTGTTAACAGCCCGATATTTCCTTCCTGGATTAAATCGGAAATTTGCATGCCGTAGCCTTTGAAGCCGGACGCCATTTTCACCACCAGCCGTATATGACTTGTGACTAATTCATTTAAAGCAGAATCGTCTGCATGATCCCGCCACTTCCGGCCAAGCTCCGCTTCATACTCTTTTTCAAGCATTGGGGCTTTCATAACAGAGGTGATGTAACGACGATACTCTTTCGAAGCGGTCGTGTTAGCGCTTTTTCCCATTTTTATTTCCCCTCCTACCAGATGTTCAGATCGACAGAACATTGATGGACAATAAATAGTATCGAGTCACTAAGATATGGACTCAATACCACCCGTTCAAGGAAAAATATCGACTCGCTATCATTAATCGTCGCTTTTAGTTAAACTACTCACTAGTCAACTCCGGATGAGGGTTCTAAGTTACGCTCCGATGACGATATCTGATGCCTTTCCTGTGCTCGTGAACCGGCTAAGCCGGGTTGCGCATGCGATGCAGTTTTCCAATGGCTTGAATCCGGCCCAATGGGAAGCGTTGCGTTATCTGGATAGGGCAAACCGATATTCTTCGACTCCGAGTGCTCTGGCTGACTACCTGGGAACCACCAAAGGTACGGTCTCACAGACATTGATCGCGTTAGAATCGAAAGGCCTGGTGAGGAGGGACCGGTGTCCCGATGACCGTCGATCAATTATTTTGACAATTACAGATTTAGGTCGTCAGGTACTGGCAGAGGATCCTTTATGTCAGGTCTATGCTGCAACAGAAAAAGTTCCAGAATCTCAGCGAGAACAGCTTGCAGACGTAATGAGGTCTATCCTGGACGATTTGTGTGTCCGACATAATGCTTCGCAATTTGGCGTCTGCGGAGATTGTTGCCACCTCGATGGCGGAGATTGCGAGGGTGGAGGGACATGCGGCGTTACCGGCGATCCATTGGATGCAAACGACCTTGAACGCATTTGCATCGATTTTTCGTCGGGAAGCAGCGTAACCCGCCCAGTTCCTAAATAACTAATTTTTTCAGCAGTATAGCCTGATTCCTCCGGCTTCTGATATGGTTTATATCAACTAAAGGGAAACGCTTTCCTATTGCCTGAGGGAATAACGTCAATATGGCTCTGCTGATCAACAACGATGTCCAGGAGCGCGTCCTTGATATGAAGGAGGCGGTTCACGCTATGGAGGCGGTCCTTAAGCAATATGCACAGGGCTTGGCTTGTTTCCAGCCTCGAACGGATTTGTGGGCACCGACTGCGACGAACGGGGATTATTACCGCTGGGGTTCGTTGCTTGGGGCTATGTATGACCCACCGACCCTGGCTCTACGGTTTAAATCAGACATTTTGACCTGGACCGAATATGACGGCGCCGTTACGGAAGAGTGGCACAATATGGAGCCGGGTACGTATTGCGGATTTGTCATTCTGATCGATATGACAAATGGTGAAATCATCGCGTTAATGAATGATGGGTTCATTCAGCATGCACGTGTCGGTGCGACCGCTGCGGTAGGCGCTAAATATCTGTCTCGCGAGGACGCGAGCATATTGGGCGTCGTTGGGTCTGGAGGAATGGCCTACGCATATACAGAAGCGATTTGCACTGTCCGAGACATTCAGGAAGTTCGAGTCTGGAGCCCGACCAAGGCTAATCGTGAAAAATTTGCTACCGAAATGACGGAAAAGCTTGGAATTCCGGTAAATGTCGTTTCTGACAATTTTGCCGTTGCCGAGGGTGCCGACATTGTCTCGTTATGTACTGACTCCCGTGAACCTGTTTATACGAAAGAAATGTTGGAAGCCCAGAAACCTGGTGCCATGTTTATCCGTTGCCGGATTGACGAGATTGACGAGCCGGTATTCGACGCAGTTAATAAAATCATTGGGATGTCTCAGGATTCATATGACGACCTTATTATCGGCTCAGAGCAGGAAAGGGCGAGGCGACCGTCCGGAGAAGCGTATTTAAAGCGCTACGGGACGAATGATTGGCCGGTACTCGCGAGCGTCATCAACGGGGACGTCCCAGGACGCGAAAACGACGACGAGACAATCTTCTTTGACAACAATTCTGCTGGTTTGCAATTTGCAGCCGTGGGCCGGGTGATTTATGAAAAAGCGAAAGAAGCCAAACTGGGAATGCATATTCCAATGGAATGGTTTCAGCAGGACATTCGCAATTAACAGGCAATGATTTAGTCATGTCTGAAGGCGGCAACGAAGTTCTGATCGAAATTATGCAGGTTGGAAATGCCGTCAAGGTAATCGCTGTGGATCCTAAAACAGGGCTCGAGGTTTCCATCGTCGGATCTCCTTCAATGAGTGAAGAAATGCTCAAGCGAAATGCAGTAAAAAAGCTCACATATATGCTGGAAAAACAGGGTTCCGGCGGGGCCTAAGAAACAGAAAAGCAGGGATCCCAAGTAAGCACCGAATATGGAGTATTTTCTTCAACAATTAATCAACGGTGTGACGCTCGGCGCGATCTATGGCCTGATCGCCATCGGGTACACCATGGTCTACGGCATTATTGGGATGATCAATTTTGCTCATGGTGAAATTTTTATGATTGGTGCCTTTGTTGCCCTGATTTCATTTCTGATTTTGGGTGTGACAGGTGGTATTCCGATCCCTTTGGTATTGTTAATCGTACTCCTGATAGGGATGTGTTTAACCGCTGTGTATGGTTGGGCGTTGGAGCGTGTCGCCTACAGGCCTTTGCGCGGTTCTCCCCGTCTTGCTGCGCTCATTTCCGCGATTGGCATGTCAATCGTTCTGCAGAACTACGTTCAATTGAGTCAGGGGGCGCGTGTCAAAACTCTGCAGCCTGTCATCGAAGGCGGTTTCAAAATTATGCAGTCGGGCAATTTTACCGTTGTTTTGAGCTACATGCAGATCATTATCGTGATCGTTACGGTTTCTCTAATGGCTGCATTTTGGACCATTATAGCGAAAACGGCACTCGGCCGCGCACAACGGGCCTGCGAACAAGACCGAACCATGGCGTCACTGCTTGGAATCGACGTCGATAAGACGATTTCCATAACCTTCATTCTGGGGGCTTCGCTCGCTGCAGTAGCCGGAATGATGGTTACGCTCTACTACGGTGTTATTGATTTTTACGTGGGTTTTTTGGCTGGAATTAAGGCCTTTACGGCGGCCGTACTGGGCGGGATCGGGTCTATTCCCGGCGCAATGCTCGGCGGACTTTTAATTGGTCTTATCGAGGCGTTTTGGTCTGGCTATTTTTCCATCGAATACAAGGATGTCGCGGCGTTTTCGATACTTGTTCTCGTTCTTGTCTTCCGGCCGAGCGGTCTTTTGGGCCGTCCTGAAGTCGAAAAGGTTTAAAGGATAGCGTGGCATCGATGCGACAGGATTGGTTTGCCACGCTAAAAGAAAGTGCCCTCACGGCAGCTGTCGCAGCCGCCCTTATGCTTCCCTTGATAGGCCTCTATACGTCGACGAAAGCGGGCGGGCTTGCCATTGGAACACGATGGACAGAGTTGGCTATCGGAGTTGTCCTCATTTTTTTGGGTCGTTTTGCCCTTCTCCGAATCCAGAATGGGGATCGGCTGATACCTCTGATAGGCGGCGCAATCGTGATGATTGTCGGTTTCCTATTGCCGCTTCCGAACGGTCTTTTGACTGTCTGCTGTATAGCAGGTGGTGCAATTGTTTTTTTACGTTGTTGTTTGGCCTGGGTCACCGGGAACCTGGGTTTGGAGGCCGAGAAACAACCCATCGCTGCGCGGACGCAGGCCTTCCTCAAGAAATATGGTCTGTGGCTAGGTTTGGCCGTTCTTGTCTTTGCGATCATATTTCCCTGGCTGCCGTTTGTTGATCGGCGGTTTATTGATTTAGCAACGTTGGTTTTGATTTACGTGATGTTGGGGTGGGGCCTCAATATCGTCGTTGGGTTGGCTGGTCTTCTGGATCTTGGATATGTCGCATTTTATGCGATAGGCGCTTACAGCTTTGCGTTATTATCGAGTAATTACGACATGTCATTTTGGGCCTGTCTGCCTGTTGCAGCTATGTTGGCTGCCTTTCTCGGTATTCTGCTTGGATTTCCCGTACTTCGTCTTAGGGGCGATTATCTTGCAATTGTGACTTTGGGATTCGGGGAAATGATCCGGATCATACTTATTAATTGGGTTGACTTCACCAAGGGGCCAGACGGGATTTCGGGTATCCCAAAACCTACATTTTTTGGCTTATCGTTTAGCCGGCGACCGCCCGAAGATACTGAGTCGTTTCATCAGTTTTTTGACCTGCAGTATGCCTCGGTAGATCGGATCATATTTTTATTCTATGTCGTGCTTGGGCTCGCGCTTCTGACAAATGCCTTTATCTTGCGAATTCGAAAACTGCCTATCGGAAGAGCTTGGGAGGCCTTGAGGGAAGACGAGATTGCCTGCCGCTCACTCGGTCTAAACCCAACAAATATCAAACTGTCTGCATTCGCATTGGGGGCGATGTTTGGTGGTCTGGCTGGCGCGGTATTTGCGGCACGTCAGAGTTTTATTAGCCCCGAAAGTTTTACCTTTATCGAGTCGGCAATCATTCTGGCGATCGTTGTCTTGGGCGGCATGGGCAGCCAGGTGGGCGTCGCCATTGCGGCAGTTCTTTTAATAGGGCTGCCTGAATGGTTCAGAGAGCTTCAAGAATACCGAATGCTGGCATTCGGGGCACTCATGGTCGCCATTATGGTCTGGCGACCGAGGGGACTTCTCTCCTTCAGAGAGCCGACATTGCGACTGCATGATGATGATAGCGGGTTATCGCGATGACACCGTCTCTATTGACCGTAGAACATTTGTCTATGCGGTTCGGTGGTTTGACTGCCGTGGATGATCTTTCATTTGATGCTGGTGACAAGCAAATTACCGCAATAATTGGTCCAAATGGCGCGGGTAAGACGACAGTGTTTAACTGTCTGACAGGATTCTATCCGCCCACAGTTGGTAGGCTGCTGGTCACGATTGATTCCGAAAAATTTCAACTCGAGAGGATGGAGGGTTTTAGAATTGCCCGGGAGGCGCGCGTCGCACGCACATTCCAGAATATCCGGCTATTTCCTCAAATGTCGGTTTTGGAGAATCTTGTTGTTGCCCAGCATAATCCATTGATGAAGGCATCTCTGTTTTCAGTGGCAGGTTTACTTGGGTTGCCAGTCTACAAAACGGCTGAGGCGTCAGCGGTTGAAAAAGCCAGAAATTGGCTGGACCGGATCGGTCTGACATCCCGTGCGGATTGGGACGCTGGAAACTTGCCGTATGGAGATCAGCGACGGTTGGAGATCGCTAGAGCGATGTGCACGGACCCTGTTTTGTTGTGCCTTGATGAACCGGCTGCCGGCTTAAATCCAAGGGAGTCGGCGGAACTAAACAACCTGCTGCTTTCCATTCGCGATGACGATGGTATCGGCGTCTTGCTTATTGAGCATGATATGAGTGTCGTTATGGGAATCTCCGATAAAATCATCGTTCTCGATTATGGGAGAAAGATTGCTGACGGCAATCCAGAAACTGTCAGAAATGACCCAACAGTTATTAGAGCCTATCTCGGTGATGAAGAAACACCCGTGGATTCCGCCTATGACTGACACAATGTTGGAACTTACAAATATTGAGACCTTTTATGGTCGAATCCAGGCGTTGCGGGGTGTCTCGATGACCGTGGAATCCGGTGAGATTGTTAGCCTGATTGGCGCCAATGGCGCTGGAAAAACGACATTATTGATGACGATCTGCGGCGAACCTCGTGCGACAGCCGGAAAAATATTGTTTGAAGGCGAGGACATCACGCAAAGACCCACCCATCAAATAGCGCGCGCGGGAATTGCCCATTCGCCGGAAGGAAGAAGAATCTTCCCCCGCATGACTGTACTGGAAAATTTGCTGATGGGAGGCGTTGCGAACCCTAACGCCAAACAGGAACAGGCTTTTGACCGCGTTTTCAACCTGTTTCCACGCTTGAAAGAACGCAGTGGACAAAGGGGTGGCACGCTTTCTGGCGGTGAGCAGCAGATGCTGGCAATTGGCCGGGCCCTTATGAGCAATCCAAAACTCCTGCTTTTGGATGAGCCATCTCTTGGTCTGGCACCGATGATTGTCGCGCAAATTTTTGATGCCATACGTCAATTGAATGAGCAGGAAGGGATGACAGTGTTTCTGGTTGAACAAAATGCCTATCACGCCCTCCGCCTGGCAGACCGTGGGTTTGTCATGGTCAATGGCGCAATTTCTTTGTCGGGAACTGGCGCCGAGTTACTCGGAAATAAAGAAGTGCAGGAGGCTTACTTGGAAGGTGCTACATCGAAGGCGACTACTTCGTGACGTTTGATTTGACCGTATTTCTGTTGTTCACCGTCGTTATCATGGGCGGCGCTGGGTATTTGACAGGTCAGGCGATTGCAGGAACCTGGCGACCGATTTGGCAACTTGTCGCTTATTCTTTGCTTCTCGGCGCCTTTGATCGATTTCTTGTTTATGCCTTGTTTAAAGGGCAACTCTTATCATTGAGTGCATTTGCCATTGATAGCCTGGTAATCCTGGCGATAGCGTTCTTGGGTTTTCGCCTTACGCGCGCCAGAATAATGGTCAAACAGTATCCGTGGATTTTTGAGCGCGCCGGCCCATTGAATTGGAAACGGAAAAGCGGCGAATAGTTACAATGGTTGCTGCGCGCCGTCAGTTCAGTAAGATTAACCATGAATTTTCGCGTTGGGAGAAAAAGATGAAAACTCGTTCTATAGGGTTAATGGCGCTTTTGGCGTTGGGGGTATCAATAAATTCTGCAAAAGCGGACATCGTGATCGCCACTGCTGGTCCGATGACCGGCCAATATGCTTCTTTTGGGGAGCAAATGCGTAAGGGCGCCGAATTAGCGGTCAAGGATTTAAACGCGCGCGGCGGCGTACTTGGACAGAAGATCCGTCTTGAAATTGGTGATGACGCCTGCGATCCAAAACAGGCCGTTGCGGTTGCTAACCAGCTCGCCTCCAAAGGCGTTAAATTTGTAGCAGGGCATTTCTGTTCGGGGTCATCGATTCCAGCATCAAACGTCTATGCTGAAGAAGACGTTCTGCAAATTTCGCCGGCGTCTACCAACCCAAAACTTACGGAACGCGGTCTTGCAAATGTATTTCGTGTTTGTGGCCGTGATGATCAGCAGGGTCTGGTTGCAGGAAATTTTCTCGCCAAACAGTTTGGTGGGAAGAAGATAGCGGTAGTTCATGACAAAACCGCATATGGCAAAGGACTCGCTGACGAAACTCATAAAACGCTGAAGAAGAATGGCGTTAAACCGGTGATGTACGAAGCCTATACAGCAGGAGAGAAGGACTACACTGCGCTTGTCACGAAGTTAAAAGCGGCAGCCGTCGATGTACTTTATGTTGGCGGTTATCACACTGAAGCTGGATTAATGGTACGGCAAATGCGCCAGCAAGGCATGAAAACCGTTCTGGTTTCAGGAGATGCACTGGTGACCGATGAGTATTGGTCGATTACCGGTAAGGCTGGTCAAGGCACACTGATGACATTCAGTCCTGATCCGCGGAAAAATCCAAAAGCAGCGTCTGTAGTGGCAAAATCGAGAAAAGCCGGGTATGAGCCGGAGGGATACACGCTTTATACCTATGGCGCCATTCAGGCCTGGGCACAAGCTGTCGAAAAACTTAAAACGACTGATACAGGTAAAATCATTAAAGCATTGAAATCCATGCAGTTTGATACCGTTATCGGAAAGTTCGGATTTGATAAGAAGGGCGATGTAACCGCGCCCGGCTATGTGCTTTATGAATGGAAAAACGGCAAATATGATTACGTAAAATAAAATACGTAATCCTGTTCAAAATTAAGCCCGCCGGAATTACCCGCGCGGGCTTAATTGCTTTTTAAAAGACATAAATATTATTTGCGACGACGTGGAACTTTCTCACCTTTTTTGCGGCCAAGACCGATACGTTTTGCGAAGTTAGACCGTTGTTCCGCATAGTTGGGGGCAACCATTGGATAATCCGGAGGCAAGCCCCATTTTGCGCGATATTCGTCGGGTGTCATTCCGTATGACGCTCGTAAATGACGCTTAAGCATTTTGAGCTTCTTTCCGTCTTCCAGACAGACTATGTAGTCGGGCGTAACCGATCTTCGAATACTAACAGCGGGTTTTGGTGGTTCGGCGCCACTGTCTGCAGATTGATCATTCAAGGAACTCAAAGATGTATAAACAGTATTTATGACTTCAGGGACTTGCGCCGCACCCACGGTGTTGTTGCTAACGTATGCTGAGACAATTTCTACAGCCATTTTAAGGACTTCGCCGTTCGGCACAGTTGGGTTATTTTCTTCGGCCATTTAAAGAATACCTGATTTAAGGAAAGAATAGAGTCGACGAAGCCTACAATTCCTTAATTATCTGTCAATATAAATCATAGAATTGTTTCTATTTTTTCTACCCTTAACTTTACTGACGGTTTGTATTTTCTGTTTTATGAAATATAGAAAAATAAAGAACAAACTTCTTAAAATATATGACTTTGCAAGACATACCTCAGCCATGTTAGTTGGGCAAATGGGCGCTGAGTTTTCGCGTATAACTCGATAATTAGCGCGGGCTGGTCTTTCACCAACAACATATGGTATCATTAGCCGTAATTTCCATTCCCTCTCGGACAGATACGGATGTCTCAGAAAACGATAGCTGTCGGTGCTGATCACGGCGGCTATGAAATGAAAGAAGAATTAGCAAAGCAACTCGACGGGATGGGTTTCAAAGTTCTCAATCTAGGTACTGATAGCTCAGATTCCGTCGATTATCCCGATTTTGCTTTACTCGTTGTAAAAGCAATTGAGGATGGCAATGCCGATCAGGGTGTTCTGG
Source organism: Rhodospirillaceae bacterium (assembly GCA_002720855.1). Classification (GTDB taxonomy): domain Bacteria; phylum Pseudomonadota; class Alphaproteobacteria; order MPNO01; family UBA2964; genus UBA2964. The sequence goes on from PBIN01000007.1 coordinate 73,062, forward strand.
TTTGTGGTAGCGGGATCGGAATGTCAATTGCAGCCAACCGCCATAAAGGAATACGAGCGGCGCTTTGTAACGACGCAATATCCGCTGAACTTGCACGACAACATAATGACGCGAACATTCTCGTGCTTGGTGAGAGGCTAACAGAAATAGTTAAGGCAAAACAATGTGTTGAAAGGTTTTTTTCAACTGATTTCGAAGGTGGTCGACATGAGCGTCGGGTTAAGAAGCTTGGTTGAACCCGAGTCTTTTTGGAGGGGTTTAAATAATGGCGAATAGTGCATCTGGCAATGTTGGTCCGGTCGATAAAGCGTTTTTCACAGACAGTTTGAGTACCCGTGACCCGGACCTTTTCGGAGCTGTTCGTGGTGAGCTGGGCCGGTTGCAAAATCAGATTGAGTTAATCGCCTCTGAAAATGTTGTTTCATCCGCAGTATTGGAAGCTGCAGGTTCGGTGATGACCAACAAGTATGCCGAGGGATATCCAGGAAGACGGTATTACGGCGGCTGTGAATATGTAGATGTAGCGGAGCAGCTTGCCTTGGATCGGGCCAAGAAGCTTTTCAATTGCGCTTTTGCGAATGTTCAACCTCATGCAGGAGCGCAGGCAAATTTGGGGGTATACGTCGCTTTATGTCAGCCCGGCGACACGTTGTTGGGCATGTCACTTGCGGCGGGAGGGCATTTGACGCATGGGGCGAAACCAAATTTTTCCGGGAAATGGTTAAATGCAGTGCAGTACGGTGTTCGTGAAGAGGACCAACTGATTGATTACGATGATGTAGAGGCACTTGCTCAGGAACACAAACCGAAGATTATAATTGCCGGCGGATCCGCCTATCCGCGAATTATTGATTTCGCCCGGTTTCGAGAGATTGCAGACTCCGTTGGGGCATTCCTGATGGTCGATATGGCGCATTTCGCTGGATTGGTCGCTGGCGGTGTGCACCCAAGCCCTCTACCGCATGCTCATGTTGTAACGACAACAACGCATAAGACATTGCGGGGGCCTCGGGGAGGAATGATCCTGTCCAATGATGAAGAGATTAGTAAAAAGATAAATTCATCAATTTTTCCTGGCACTCAGGGCGGTCCGTTGATGCATGTAATTGCGGCTAAAGCTGTTGCGTTTGGCGAAGCATTGCGCCCCGAATTCAGTGGATATGCTGCCCAAGTGGTGGAAAACGCCAAAACATTGGCGGCAACGCTCGCAGGTCAGGGCCTTTATATCGTTTCTGGCGGAACAGATACCCATCTAATGCTGGTTGATCTCCGTCCAAAGGGGCTTACGGGTAAGGATGCAGAGGCCAGCCTCGAGAATGCTGGTATTACCTGCAATAAAAACGGCATTCCGTTTGATCCTGAGAAACCAACCATTACCTCGGGTATTCGGTTAGGGACCCCTGCAGCGACGACACGCGGGTTTGGACCGGAAGAATTTAAGACTGTCGGAAACATGATTGTGGAGGTCCTTGACGGGTTGGCCGCAAGCAATGGTGATAACAGCGCGGTTGAAGAAAAAGTTCGCAAACAGGTAGGCGGACTTTGTGATCAATTTCCGATTTACCAAAATCAATAACTAGTGGGGCTCTGAGACATGCATTGTCCGTTCTGTGGTGTAGAAGATACACAAGTAAAAGATTCCCGACCGACGGAGGAGGGCGCGGCTATTCGCCGTCGGCGTGCTTGCACCGGATGCGGGGCGAGATTTACGACTTTTGAAAGGGTACAGCTTCGTGAGCTGACCGTAGTCAAACAAAATGGTAAGCGCGAGCCGTTTGATCGCGATAAATTGGCGCGATCGCTTAATATCTCGTTACGGAAGCGACAGGTTGAACCCGAGCGAATAGAACGATTGATCAATAGTATCGTCCGTCGTTTGGAAAGCAGCGGTGAAAGCGATGTACCTTCGCAACGTGTCGGCGAATTAGTGATGGATGGGTTATCGACCCTGGACTCAGTTGCCTATGTTCGGTTTGCCTCTGTATATCGAAATTTCCGTGAAGCAAGTGACTTCGAAGATTTTGTAGGAACGCTTGGTGATCACGACAACGACTGATGTCGATAATTCGTTTATGCAGGCCGCAATCGGTCTTGCCGAGCGCGGTTTGGGACGAACCTGGCCTAACCCATCGGTTGGCTGCATTATTGTCAACGACGGGAGAGTTGTCGGCAGAGGATGGACGCAGCCGGGCGGTCGTCCACATGCCGAGACAGAAGCTCTACTGCGTGCTGGCGATGATGCGAAAGGCGGCATTGCCTATGTCACGTTGGAGCCATGCGCCCATCAAGGTGAAACACCCCCATGCGCCCAGTCCTTGATAGATGCTGGCATCGCCCGAGTGGTCATTGGAGTGGAAGATCCGGACCCTCGCGTCAGTGGTGGCGGTATAGAAATGCTTCGTGACGCTGGGGTTGCCGTCGATGTCGGTGTCAAAGCGGCAGAGGTCGCTCAAGTTACAAACGGATTTTTGAAGAGGATGGTAGAGTCGCGACCGCATGTGACCCTAAAAGTCGCGACAACGCTGGACGGACGAATAGCGACAAAATCTGGCGATAGCGAATGGGTTACCTCCGATGGAGCACGGCGATCGGGGCAAATGCTGCGGGCTAATCATGACGCAATTCTTGTAGGGGCACGAACCGCAGCTGAAGACAACCCGTCTCTTACCTGCAGATTGGCGGGATTGGAAGATCGTTCGCCGGTTCGTATCGTTGTTGACGGACGCATGCGTTTACCACTTACCCATGAGCTGGTAACCAGCGCAAACAAACATCCAACCTGGCTGTTTACTTTCGCGAAAACGCCCCAAAACGCTGATCGTCGGCGCGCCTATAATGGGGCTGGGGTGGAAATTTTTGATGTTACACCGGATCCAGCGGGAAATCCGGACTTGAATGAAATTGTAAATTTGATGGCTGAGAAGGGGCTTACACGGGTGCTTGTGGAAGGCGGTGGAATCATTGCCGCTGCATTCCTGAAACAAGGCCTCATTGATGAGGTCTTGTGGTATCGTGCAGCAAAAATAGTTGGCGGCGATGGGTTGCCTGCAATCGCCGGGATCGGTATTGAGCGTCTGATAGATGCAAAACGCATGAATAGGCTTTATGTAGAGGGTATAGGCGACGATGTCGTCGAACGGTATAGTCTGACAGGTTAGAAAATGTTTACCGGCATAATTACAGACGTTGGCGATGTTCGCGCTATTGAAAAGCGTGGCGATACGCGGATTGAAATTGCCACGAAGTACGATACGACAGACATTGAACTGGGTGCGTCAATTGCCTGTTCAGGACCTTGTCTGACGGTCGTCGAAAAAGGGAATGATTGGTTCGCGATCGAAGCCTCTGCGGAAACTCTTGACCGCACAACGATTGGCGATTGGAAGGTTGGCAGCAAAGTAAATCTGGAAAGAGCGCTTAAGCTCGGTGAGGAACTCGGCGGACATATAGTTTCAGGTCATGTTGATGGCATTGCCCGGATTGTTTCGACAAAAGTAGAAGGTGATAGCAAACGTTTCGAGTTTGAAGCGCCTGAAGATTTGAAGAGTTTTATCGCGGAGAAGGGTTCCGTGGCCCTTGAAGGGGTATCTTTGACGGTGAATGAAGTCTCAGGCAACCGATTTGGCGTCAATATTATAAGTCATACGCAAGCCTGCACGACCTTCGGGGAAATGTCTGAGGGCGACAGGATCAATCTGGAAATAGATATGTTGGCGCGGTATGTAAGTCGCCTTCTAGAAAAGGAATAAATGTGGCAGAACAACCAGCCGCCTCACAGGAAAATGTGAATGTAGCTGAAGCAAGCGAATTGCATGCAGCTTTATCCTCGCCAGAGGAGTTAATTGCGGATATAGCCGCCGGAAAAATGGTGGTACTTGTCGATGATGAAGATCGCGAAAACGAGGGCGATTTAATCATCGCGGGGGAAAAATGCGATGCGGACGCCGTCAATTTTATGGCAACCCATGGGCGAGGCTTGGTCTGTCTGTCATTGACGAATGAACGTGTAAATGGTCTCGGCCTGTCTATGATGGTTTCGGAAAACAAGGCGCCGCTTACAACTGCATTCACTGTATCGATTGAAGCGCGTGAAGGCGTTACGACCGGCATATCTGCGGGAGATAGAGCGAAAACCATCGAGGTTGCGATCAGGGATGACAGTGGTCCCATGTCGATTGTTAGCCCTGGTCACGTATTCCCGCTTGTGGCACGCGATGGCGGTGTTCTGGTGAGGGCGGGACATACAGAAGCGGCGGTAGACCTCTCTCGCCTTGCGGGACTCAATCCGTCGGGGGTCATTTGTGAAATCATGAAAGATGATGGAACGATGGCCCGGTTGCCAGACCTCGTCGGATTTTGCCAGGAACATGATCTTAAACTTGGCACTATTGCCGACCTGATCGCTTATCGATTGCGGCACGATGCCACTGTCGAGCGCACGATTGAAACGACCCTTAAAAGAGCAGTCGGCGGCGATTTTGATCTGATGATATATGAGAGCCAGGTGAATGGAACCGAACACGTTGCAGTCGTCAAAGGCGATGTCACTACGGATGATCCGGTTCTGGTTCGTATGCATGCTTTGAATGTTTTGGACGACACTTTACGCGATATTCAGAACCCGCGTGCTGGCGAGTTGGAGATGTCACTGAGAATGATCGCTGAAGAAGGTCGTGGTGCTGCGGTTCTCATACGGGATTCATGGAACGCGCGGTTTTCGAATCAGGTCAATTTGAGAGCCGCTGCATCCGGTGTGCAACCAATTAAACCGCAGGGAGATAAACCGGCGCCGGTGATTAGAGACTATGGAATCGGAGCTCAGATTTTGCGCGACCTCGGTATTTCAGAAATGCGGCTCCTGACTAATACGAAAGAAAGCACGATCAAGGGAATAGATGGATACGGTCTTAGCATCACTGAACGGGTGCCCATTCCGCGTCTGGAAGATTGATCTGTAAGAAGAAGAGGAATTTGAGATGGCTGATGCTCCCCATATTATGATCGTCGAGTCGCGTTATTACGAAGAGGTTGCGCAGGAGCTTATTACAAGTGTCATCAAGGAACTCGATGATGCCGGCGCAACTTATGAACGTTTTGAGGTGCCTGGAGCGTTCGAAATTCCTACTGCCATAAAATATGCCATCCGTTCGATGGATTTTTATTCCGCTCGACAGCGGTTCGACGGCTACATTGCGTTGGGCTGCGTTATTCGCGGTCAAACCACACATTACGACTATGTTTGCGAAGAAAGCGCCCGTGGTCTTCAGGATCTGGCGCTGCAATATTCTTTAGCCTTGGGTTACGGCATCCTGACTGTTGAGAATAAAGATCAGGCACTGGCTCGGGCTAAGCGCAGTGAACAAGATCGGGGCGGGCATGCGGCAAGAGCCTGTCTGAGAATGATTGAGCTTAAGCGCCACTTTCATCTTTACCCGCGATGACCGAGAAGTCCGACGTCTCCGCTGGCAAGAGAAAGACGTCACGGACACGGCGTAGGGCGACAGTCAGACATAGCGCAGCGCGCCTTGCTGCGGTCCAAGCACTCTATCAAATTGACTTTAGTGACTCACCTGTAAACACCGTTATCGAGGAGTTTCGTTTACACCGGTTGGGTGCTGCTGATGCTGAGGTTAGTGGCGGCGCTAAAGCGAACGATGTTCTGTTCCAGGAACTCGTGCGTGGTGCAATTAGTCGCCAGGATGAGATTGATACGCATATCAGCAACGCGCTGGACCCAGCGTGGCCTCTCGAGCGAATTGCCATCGTTATGCAATGCATACTGCGCGTAGGAACTTTCGAATTGATTTCACGATTTGATGTTCCGGCGCGTGTCGTTGTGAAAGAATTTGTAGACCTTGCCCACTCTTTCTTTTCCGGCGGCGAACCTGGCATGGTTAATGGCGTGCTTGACAAGCTTGCACATCAATTAAGGCCTGGGGAACTGGAGACAAGCCTTGAACAACAAGAAAATTCGTCCGAGTGAGTTTGAATTAATTGAAGAATTGTTCGCGCCACTTGCGAAATCGCAGATCGGTGCCGTAGGCCTCTTAGATGATTGCGCAACCTTATCACTTAGCACGGGCAATGAAGCTCTCTATTCCTTGGATACCCTGGTGGCGGGTGTTCATTTTTTTCCCGATGACCCGGCCGACCTGATCGCGAAAAAACTATTGCGCGTAAGTTTGTCTGATCTTGCATCTTCAGGCGGGACACCAAAAGGCTATTTGTTAGCGGCCAATATACCTGAAGATATTTCCTATGATTGGTTAAAGTTGTTTACGGATGGGCTCGCGGAGGACCAAATTGAGTTTGGGATCGCGTTACTCGGTGGCGATACTACCGCGACGACAGGACCGCTTTCTTTATCTTTAACAGCGATTGGTGAAGTTCCTGCCGGTAAAGCAATCCGGCGCAGTGGCGCCGTCATTGGTGACGAAATTTTTGTCACCGGAACAGTTGGCGATGCAGCACTGGCATTAAGGAAACTTGATGAAATCGGACGGGAGGCAACCGCCGGTGAATTCCCCGAGCTTTATAATCGGTACGTCTTGCCTCAGCCGCGATCTGTACTCGGTTCAATGCTTCTCGATATTGCTACAGCGTGTATTGATATTTCCGACGGGATATACGCTGACCTACAACATATTTGTTCAGCATCGGATGTCGGTGCAGAAATTCTCCAGAATGAAATCCCTTTGTCGCAAAGTGCCCAGAAACTGGTTCAGGGAAACGAAGATCTCTGGCAGTTTGTGTATGGCGGTGGGGATGACTATGAACTTCTATTTTCGGCAAATTCGGAAAATAGAACGTTGATTGAGTCTCTCGGAGAAAGAAGCGGAATACAGATTTCCTTTATAGGCAGAGTCATTCCTGATGGCGGAGTGTCAATTCTTGATCCCGCCGGTAAGAAAATTTCCGTTGAAAATGTAGGTTGGCGGCATTTTTAAAAGATAAATTCGTAGGTATTTACGCTCTGTTTGCTTTTAGACGTTCAAATCGGGTTCATAAACAACTTGAGCAGGCCCGATGTTTTTCCGCCTATTTCGAATTTTGCTTGTGTCTTTTTCTTTGGCTGCAGCGACGACGTTGGCAACGAGCCCGATGACTGCCAATGAGGCTGAGGCTGCTAAGTCTAAAGGGAAGAAAAAAAAGAGTGGTAAACGGTTGTCTGCGAACCGTTACTACACAATGCGGCCATTCACACTTCCTTTGATGCAAAACGGTCAGGTAATGGAACAGTTTACGATCGTTATTGCGATGGAGCTTGGATATGAGGATGCCCGAAGCGATGTTCATAGGATGATTCCCAGATTTCGCAATGAAATTTACAAAACGCTTTATAGCCTGGTCACGTTCAGACGGCGCGGGTCGGCTCTTCCAGAAATTGAAATATTCAAAAAGCGATTGTTAAAAGTTGCTCAGCGCGTGAGTTCAAAAAGGATGATCAAGAACCTGCTCATTCAGCAGGCTTTTAAACGAGATATTCGCTAGACACATATGCCGCGGTGATTCGGCGGGGGTGTTGCTTCACAAGGTCTATTCTGGCATGTTCCGCGCGGTTTTCCGCGTATCTGGTGCCTTGATTTTTATAGGCGTAGCTACGTAGATTTTACGACCTGATAAAACAAGGACCTAACTCCATGTCAGTAGCATATTGGATTATACTTATTTGCGGCGCATTAGCCGTAATTTATGGCGCTTATGCAATTCGTGCCGTTAACGCCGTCAGTGCAGGAAACGAACGAATGCAAGAGATCGCAACAGCGATTCAAGAAGGCGCTAGTGCTTATTTGAACCGTCAGTATACGACAATTGCTGTTGTCGGTGTCCTAATGGGCATTGTTTTGGGTATTGGGCTGAACTGGTTTGTCGCTATTGGATACTTCATCGGCGCTATACTTTCAGGTGTGACCGGGTATATCGGCATGAATGTCTCGGTCCGCGCAAATGTTCGTACCGCAGATGCTGCACGAACCGGTGGTTTGGCACCAGCCTTGGATGTTGCCTTTAAGTCGGGGGCTGTGACTGGAATATTGGTCGTTGGTCTGGGTCTGCTTGGTGTCGCAGGTTATTACTTTATTTTGCGTGGTGTATTCGATGCCGGAACACCAGATGGCATGCGGCATATCCTGGAAGCCATGGTTGCGCTGGGCTTCGGTGCGTCGCTCATTTCGATCTTTGCCCGACTTGGCGGCGGTATCTTCACGAAAGGTGCGGATGTTGGCGCTGACCTTGTCGGCAAAATTGAAGCCGGTATTCCTGAAGATGATCCGCGAAATGCTGCGGTAATTGCAGACAACGTTGGAGACAATGTTGGCGATTGCGCAGGTATGGCAGCTGATCTGTTTGAGACATATGCCGTGACGATGGTCGCTACGATGCTCCTCGCCGTTATTTATTTCTCAGGCGCAATGCAAGATTTGCTTATAACGCTCCCGCTTTTAATCGGCGGTGTTTGCATCGTTGGTTCTCTAATAGGGTTTTTCTTTGTTCGACTGGGCAGCGGGAATAATATTATGGGTGCCCTTTACAAAGGGCTCATCGTTTCTGTTATTGCTTCCGCCATCCTCATTGGTGCAGCGATTTATTGGATGTTCGGTTCGCTAATGGCGGAAATTTCATCCGGTGTTCAAGCGGTCCACATGCTTTATTGCGCTCTCGTTGGTCTTGCGGTTACCGGTCTCCTGGTTTGGATTACCGAATACTACACCGGGACAAATCATCGACCGGTCAAGATGGTTGCGAAGGCCTCTGAAACGGGTCATGGAACCAATGTTATTCAGGGTCTTGCCATTTCGATGGAATCCACGGCATTGCCGGTATTGGTAATCTGTGCGGGGATCGTGGTTTCCTTCTTCTCTGGCGGCCTGTATGGCATCGCTATCGCCGCAACGACAATGCTGGCGCTAGGCGGTGTGATTGTTGCGCTCGACGCTTACGGTCCGGTCACGGATAACGCCGGCGGCATCGCCGAAATGGCAGAGCTTCCTGATGAAGTGCGCAATTATACCGATGCACTTGATGCGGTTGGAAACACCACGAAGGCAGTTACCAAGGGCTATGCAATTGGATCTGCGGCTCTCGCTGCTCTAGTTCTGTTTGCCGCCTACACTGCAGATATTGCCCATTATTTTCCGGATCTGGCTGGCAAAATTAAATTTGAACTGCAGGATCCGTTTGTCGTAATCGGACTGTTCTTGGGAGGGCTGCTTCCATATCTGTTCGGTGCTCTAGGTATGCAGGCTGTTGGCCGTGCCGCGGGCTCCGTGGTGATCGAAGTACGTCGCCAGTTCAAGGAAATACCCGGAATTATGGAAGGTACTGCAAAGCCTGAATATGGGCGCGCAGTTGATCTGCTTACGAAATCAGCGATCAAGGAAATGATTATACCGTCGCTGCTTCCCGTTTTGGCACCGATCATTATTTTCTTCGTGTTCCGTGCGATTGGCGGGATTGAAGCAGCATTGACGACTTTGGGCGCCTTGCTTCTTGGTACAATTGTTACCGGAATATTCGTTGCAATTTCGATGACGTCCGGCGGTGGCGCCTGGGACAACGCCAAGAAACTGATCGAAGATGGCCATCACGGTGGCAAGGGTTCAGAAGCCCACCACGCCGCGGTCACTGGCGATACGGTCGGTGATCCCTACAAGGACACGGCAGGACCGGCAATTAATCCGATGATTAAAATCATTAACATTGTCGCGATCTTACTTTTGGCAATGGTTGCCTAATCGAGCTGGATTTCAATTAAAAAGCCCCGATGTTTCCATCGGGGCTTTTTTCTGACTCAATAACCCTAGCGATCAGGGTCGCTAGCTGCATTTCCAAACTTCCCGATATTACCAATAATTTGCTGGATAAAAGTAAGCTCTTTGCCTTTGGTTGGCGTTTCCCGTTTTACGAATTCTACTTCTTTCAGCTTTGTAGCGTCGATCTGCTGAATTTTTTGAACGATGCCCTTTTTATCGAACCGCACCGTGAGAACTCTTCTCTCCAATAATTCAGGTTTGAAAAACGATACGTTTTTGACGCGACCGTGGATGTAGAACCAGACTTCATTATCGAAAGTAGCGATGGTCGAAGGCGCTCCCAGGCGCTTCTCGACGTCCCGTCGTTTATGAACGCCGGGTTTTAACTCCGCGACCAGTTTGGGATCAGGGGCATTACCGCGGACATCTATACGTTCCTCGCACCCGGTCGTGATTAAGAGTGCCGCAGCGCCGGCGAATATCAATGGGACTAAGTTTCGTCGAAACTGCATTTGGTTGACCGTCATTACAATTTTCTGTCAATACATATAATCATTCAGGTGACACAAGAAAAGCCGCCTAATAGTTCATTGGAGAAAAACGGAGATGGGGATATTTAGGCGGAAGAAACCGGTAGATGAAGCGCATGCGCTGTATGTAGAGATCGTCAGGCAAGCTCGACAGCCCTTTTTGTTTGAGAAGTATGGCGCTCCCGACTCGGTAGATGGGCGGTTCGACATGATTTCGCTGCATTTGTTTTTGATATTGCGGCGGTTAAAGGCTGATGCGGATAGGACGAGTGATCTGTCCCAATGTCTTTTCGATACCATGTTCGCCGACATGGACCGCTCATTGCGCGAAATGGGGGCAGGCGATCTTGGTGTTGGAAGACGTGTGAAAGCGATGGCAACCGCCTTTTACGGACGATTGTCCGCCTATGAAAAGGCAATCGCCGCCAGTGACGACGCTGCACTAACTGACGCGATTTTAAGAAATATTTTTCGAGAAGACGAAAGCAGAGGAGAGGACGCACAACAAATCGGACGGTATGTTCTCTGGCTGGAAGTAGAACTTGCCAGGTTTCCTCTGGAAGAATTACTCGATGGTGCCATCAGATTTCCGGATATATCCGGCTTGGATAATTCCTAGAATAGGGATTGAAGATTATGATCGAAAATCCTGAACCTGAATTCTCGTATATTGTTCAACCTTCGGAACTCGCTGAGAATGAAATTAAGCATGAATTACTAGTCGAATCAGAGGCTTGTGCAGCCCTGGCAGAACGATTTGGCTTGCAGGCAATTAAGAACTTCTCTGCTCAGGTAAAAATACAACGTTTGGTGCGCGAAAAGGCCATCCGGGTTTCGGGCGAAATAGCGGCTGAAGTTGTTCAGACCTGTGTCGTCTCAATGACGCCCGTGGAGAATATCATCAGTGAGACATTCGAAATCCATTTTCGTGAACAATCTCAAATAGATGAGGGGGAAACCGAAGAGATTGAAGAGTTTGAACCTTTTTCAGATGACACGATAGATATCGGCGAGGTCGTGTCGGAGGAACTTGCGTTGGCTCTGGATCCTTATCCACGGGCTTCCGGTATCGCTGATGATGTGCTGGGTCCATATTTGCCCGAACCGGAGGACCCCGAAACCAAGCCTTTTGCAGCACTGGCGGCTCTCAAGCGAACAAAGTAGAATGCGGAGATGTTTAAAATCTATTTAATGGAATTATTCGGTAACGAAGCGGCTTGCCGTCGAGGTATAACTTCGGTAAGAGAACTGCCGCTTTGCCAAGATCGACTGGAAATTTGAATTATGGCTGTACCCAAGAAGAAGACCTCTAAATCGCGTCGCAATATGCGCCGGTCGCACCATGCTCTGACTGGAGATGCAATTGTTGAATGCCCTGAATGTGGGGAACCTACACGTCCGCACCATATTTGTGCGTCATGTGGAAGTTATCATGATCGTCAAGTCATCGTTGACACGGCTGAAGTTTAAGCCCGCGATAGGCTTGATATAAGCGAACGGCACCCAAATTGAGTCAGAGGCTCACGATCGCACTAGATGCAATGGGTGGAGATGACGCCCCGGAAATTGTAGTGGCGGGCGCAGCTCTGGCGCGAGTCCGGTTTCCTGATGTTCATTTTTTGATGTTTGGCGATGAAAAGAAGATTGCACCTCTTGTCGAAAAACATGAAAAACTGAGGGATTCAGTTACGATCCATCACACCGACGACGCAGTAAGTTCTGAGGAACGACCTGCGGTGGCGCTACGGCAGGGCCGTAATTCCAGCATGCAGCTTGCGATTAACGCTGTAAATTCTGGTGAAGCTTCCGGCATCGTATCCGCTGGTAATACCGGTGCATTAATGGCCATGTCTAAAGTATCGCTCAAAATGCTACCCGGAATCGACCGGCCAGCCATTGCAGCGCCTTGTCCGACCAGTGTAGGGGAAAGCGTCATGCTTGATCTCGGCGCGAATGTAGAAGGGGACGCAGAAAACCTAGTTCAATTCGGTATGCTTGGCGCAGCTTTTGCGAGGACCGTATTTGGCATTGAACAACCCACAGTAGGTCTCCTTAACGTTGGTGCTGAAGAAGTGAAGGGACGAGATGCGGTACGTCAGGCGGCGGCATTATTCCGCGAACGCAAAATGCCTTTTACTTTTCACGGGTTTGTGGAAGGGGACGATATTGGCGCCGGTACAGTCGATGTATTTGTTGTAGACGGATTTACCGGCAATATCACATTGAAAACGCTAGAGGGGACTGTTCGTCTATACTCTGAATATATACGTCAAACGTTCAAGAGTTCCATTGTTGCCAAATTCTCCTATCTATTGGCACGTCGGGCTTTTGCAAAGATGCGTGCCCGGATTGATCCAAGACGTTATAATGGTGCAACGTTCTTAGGTTTGAACGGCGTTGTTGTTAAAAGCCACGGCGGTACTGATGCATTTGGCTTTGCTAATGCCATAGGGGTTGCTGTTGATATGGTTGCAAATGATATCAACGATTTTATCATGCGTGAGTTGGCCGAATATGGCGAACAAGAAGTACCACAGGCGCAATTGGGATGAACCGTCGATCAGTCGTAGTAGGTTGCGGAAGTTATTTGCCGGACCGTATTGTCACGAATGAAGAACTGGCGCAACGCGTCGATACTTCTGATGAATGGATCCAGCAGAGAACCGGTATACGTGAAAGACGCATTGCTGCTGACGATCAAAAAACCTCAGATTTAGCTATTAAAGCCGCGCAAACTGCGTTGGAAAATGCCAGCGTTCGGGGAGAGGATGTCGATCTCATTGTCCTGGCGACAGCTACACCCGATGAGACTTTTCCTGCGACAGCGACGCGCGTACAGGCAGCTCTCGAAATGTCTCAGGGAGCAGCATTTGACGTTCAGGCAGTTTGCACGGGATTTATTTATGCTTTGAATGTCGCAGATAATTTTATTCGTCTCGGTCAAGCCAACACCGTTTTGGTTATTGGCGCTGAAACATTCTCGCGAATCCTCGATTGGGAAGACCGGACAACCTGTGTTTTATTTGGCGATGGCGCGGGTGCTATTGTTTTGCAGGGTCAGGATGAAAACGGGTCAGAGCATCCGCGGGGAATTTTAAGCAACCATCTCCATTCTGATGGTCGACACCACGACTGCCTGTATGTCGATGGGGGGCCCTCATCCACGCAAACGGTGGGTCATTTGCGTATGGAAGGCCCAGAAGTATTTCGCCATGCTGTGACAAACATGGCTTCCGTTTTGAGAGAGGCTTTAGCCGCCAATAATATGGAGCCTAAGGATATCGATTGGTTAGTGCCACATCAGGCAAATAAACGCATTCTTGATAGCACGGCGCGGAAATTGAAATTGCCAGCTGAGAAAGTCGTCGTTTCCGTCGATCGTCACGCCAATACTTCCGCTGCTTCGATCCCATTGGCGCTCTCCGAAGCAGTTGAAGATGGACGAATTCAGCAAAACAACATCGTGGCGATGGAGGCGATGGGCGGTGGTTTTACCTGGGGGGCAAGCCTAATCCGCTGGTAGCCGACCCTACTGGCAATTAGTCTCCGGTTCGAACTTTAACTCAATGCGTTATGTTATTGATATTGACGGCAATATCCGCTTTGGGTACCGTTCCGCCAGATGAATTACGGGGGTAACCATGGCAGGATCGACAGTAACGCGAGCCCAGCTCAGCGAAGCAGTCTACCAGGAGGTAGGTTTGTCGCGGAATGAATCCGCGGATTTGGTTGAAGGCGTCCTAAATGAAATCTCTGATACTCTGGTAAGAGGCGAGTCTGTCAAGATTTCGTCGTTTGGCAGTTTCTCTGTTCGGCAAAAAGGTGAAAGAAAAGGCCGCAATCCCAAAACTGGGGAAGAAGTACCAATCAAGCCCCGGCGTGTGCTCGTATTCAGGGCATCAAACGTTCTAAAACAGAGGATTAATACATCTCTTAATCCACCCGCCGGCAATGGTGAGGATAGCTCTGGCACGATATGACTGATGTCCTCGGAGCGGGTCCAATAGCGGAAAGAACTGCTCGTCCTGGACGAAAATCAGCAGCGGCGTTTCGTACGATCAGCGAGGTTGCCTCGGAACTGGATGTCCCGTCTCATGTGCTTCGGTTTTGGGAAACCAAATTTGCTCAAATCCGGCCAATGAAACGCGGTGGTGGGCGCCGCTACTATCGTCCTGAAGATATCGCGCTTTTACAGCGGATAAGATCACTCCTATACGATGACGGGTACACCATCAAAGGTGTTCAAAAATTGCTGCGGGATGGTGGGTTCAAAAAAGCAAGCGCAACGGAAGCCGCGTCACCAAATAACCTGAGCACAACAGAGGCTAACGAGGGACCGGAGATCAGTTCAGCAAAGCGTGCGGAACTTCAGGACGTATTGACGGAGCTGGTTTCCATAAAAAAAATGCTCAGTGGGAATTGAAAATTCGATCGTTGCGTTGATAACGCGACGGACGTAAATTGCCCGCCAATTCGCGGGATTTTTTATGCGGATTCAGTAACGGAGCGTGGCGCAGTCTGGTAGCGCACTTGACTGGGGGTCAAGGGGTCGTAGGTTCAAATCCTATCGCTCCGACCAACATCTAAGGGTTTAGGTTTACCGCCTAAACCCTTATTTCATCCGAGACTGGTGCGTGATCCTAATCCTCTGGTATTTTGTGCGCAGCTCATACTGATTTTTCAGAAGACTCAATGACCCAATCAATTAGCAGTCCCGGGTATACCAGCGCTCAAACTATTTCAGTTCTTACGGGCGCAAGTGTATTGCTTACCATGAGTATGGGTATGCGTCAGAGTTTTGGTCTCTTTGTGTCGCCCGTTACTCAGGATTTAGGTATTTCCGTTGCGGATTTCACGCTTGCGATTGCAATCCAGAATTTTACCTGGGGTTTAAGTCAGCCCTTGATCGGTGCGGTGGCCGACCGGTTCGGTTGCCGGGTGATGACGATCTTGGGTTCTTTGCTCTATGCGGGAGGACTCGGTGTTACCATGGTGGCACAAGGCCCGATCGCTCTCTGGATCGGATTGGGTGTCATGGTGGGTCTGGCGCTGGCCTGCACAGGCCTTAGCCTTGCACTCGCGGCCGCTGCGCGCGCCGTATCCCCCATTAAAAGAAGTGTAACGCTGGGGACGATATCGGCCGCCGGATCGATCGGTACTTTTATTGCGGCGCCTCTCGCGCAAGGCCTCATCGATAGCAATGGTTGGCTCGTTGCGATGGTGGGTTTTTTAGGTCTGTGTGTCGTTATGATTCCCGCAGCGTTTTTTACTGGTGCGGGGGATAAAGCGGGTCTTGATCAAGCAACAAACGCAAACGACAGCGACGCCGGGATGTCCTTGAAAGAAGTCTTGATCGAGGCCTGGCAGCATAAGGGCTACGTTACGATGGCTGTGGCCTATTTCGTCTGCGGGTTACAGCTGATTTTTATCGCGACGCACTTGCCTGCTTATCTGGAGATTTGTGGCCAGTCGCCGATACTCGGGGCGCAGGCCCTTGGTGTAATAGGAGGGTTTAACGCTATCGGGTGTTATATTCTCGGATGGTTGGGTGGCAAATATCCCAAACATTACCTGCTCGGCGGCGTCTATCTTTTGCGTTCTGGTTTTATCGTCGTCTACTTCCTTTTACCTGCGACGCCTACGACGACGCTTGTGTTTGCGGCAGTAATGGGTCTCCTTTGGCTCGGTGTCGCGCCATTGGTGACCGGGCTCGTAGGACAGATTTTTGGATTACGCAACATGGCAACGCTGACCGGTGTGGCATTTTTCTGTCACCAGACCGGCTCCTTCGTTGGCGCATGGGGTGCCGGTCTTTTGTTTGATGCAATGCAAAACTATGACTTGGCCTGGCAAATCGGTGTTGCGATCGGTGTAACAGCAGGTCTCGCGCAAATGTGTATGAACGACAAACCAACCGACCGTATGCAAGGCGCCGTACCAGCCTGATGACAGGCCGGATTTAGACCCTTATCATCTTCTGAAAATAACTTAAATAAATTCGGGTTGATGTCATGACGTTGTCAATTACGAAGAGATCAGAGGCGTTGGGGGCGGAAATTGGAGGCGTCGATTTATCTCGACCTGTTTCCAAAGATGATTTTGAGGAAATCCTCGCTGCCTGGTACGAAAATATCGTGGTCGTATTTCCTGACCAGAATCTGACGAACGAACAACACATTGCGTTCAGCGAGCGATTTGGACCTTTGGAGGTCCATCCCAGCGGCAAATATGTTCTGAAGGATTATCCAGCGCTTTTGCTTCTGACGAACAAACGGGACGACCAGGGCAAATATGTAAGCCTCAGAGATGGCGGTTCTGTCTGGCACTCCGACCTCTCCTATATGGGGGAACCAAGTCTTGGGTCGCTGCTCTATAGCCTTGAGGTCCCTGAGACGGGCGGCGATACCGAATGGGCAAATATGTATCTGGCCTATGATGCTCTTCCTGATGATTTGAAGAACCGTATCGATGGGCTAAAAGCCATTCATCAGTTTGATCAAAACGACAATCCGAGACTGGGGCCGCCTCCTGGAATGACCGCTGAAGAAATGAAAGGGTCAATCTGGGAGAAAAAATCAGCAGAAGTTAAGGCACGGACGCCTGATGTTATTCACCCAATCGTGCGAACCCACCCTGTTACCGGTCGCAAAGCGTTGTTTGTGAACCGGCGCTTCACGACATACGTCGTGGATATGGACCCAGATGAAGGGGAATCTCTCCTATTGGATTTATTCGAGTATGCCGAAAGGCGGGAGAATATTTATCGCCATAAATGGCGCAAAAACGAGCTCGTTTTATGGGACAACCGTTGCACAATTCATTTAGCGTGCGGTGGTTTTCCCGATGAACAAATTAGAACGATGCAGCGGACGACGGTACGCGGAGAAGTTCCGGTCTAGCTGTTTCATTGGAGAGAGAATTGAAATGCTACGCGACAGAATGATTGGGACATGGCGACTGGTCGGCTTCAGGTTTACCGATGCGGAGGGCAACGCCGGTCGTGAAGAAGATGCACCGAAGGGTGGGCGGATGGAATATACGCCGGACGGACATATGGCGACAGCTACGCGGCAGGCAAACGGCGATTATTTCAGTTATTTCGGAGAATTCGAGCTAAAGGACGAACAGGTCTTCCATCATATTGAGCTTTCAGCGCATCCCAATCTCGAAGGGACGACGACGGTTCGCGATGTATCTTTTGAGGGTGAAAACCTTATTTTGACTGCCTCACCCCCCGTGATGGGCGGCCCGGGTAGCAAAGCATCTTTGGTTTGGGAAAAAATTTAAACTACGCGGCGAGTTTTCCGAGGCCGGGTAGCGGCTCGTTTATTCCAGCCATACGAAGCGCCTGCCAAATGACCAATTGATTGCTGGTCACAACCGGAGCGTCCAACACCTCTTCCATTTCCTCGAGTGCATCAAGCGCCTGAATATTAGCGCAACTTACAAAGTATATATCGGCATCTTTGTTTTTCATTGAAACTAACGTTTCGGTCCATTCTGAAGCAGGCATGTCGCTGTATGCGTTTGAACCGTTCAATCCCAGGTTTTTCTCACCGACAATTTCACAGCCGGATTCCTCCAGAAATTCCAGTTCATGTTCATGGGATGCGCGCGGGTAGGGCGAAAGCAGAACAACGCGTTTTGCCTGGAAATGTTCGAAGGCCGCCATCGTGGCAGATGCCGTCGTGACAGCCGGGCGGCCCGACGCATCCTCAATGGCACCCTTAATGCGTTTCTCGCCATCAACGCCGTCGGACATGGAGTTTGCGGTGCAATGGAAAACGATAGGATCGCAACCGGCATCCGCGAGCAATTCCGCGGCCTCGGTAACTTTCGGCAATAAATCATCAAGCGGCATGAAGTAGGGGCCTGTCATGCGGAGGCGCGTAACATGGCACGCGACGTCCCGCGGTGTGTATTGACTAGCATGGGGTTCCGCCATCCTGTTGGACGATGGCACAATCAGCCCATATCGAGCACGTGGATTTTCATTTTTCATTGTTTGATCTCCCTATCCCGCCTTTTGGCTGTGCGTATACGCAAAGTACAGGAGTCCAATTCGATTTGAACATTTCTGGATGCCTCCTGAAAGATCAGTTCCAGGCTTCGCGAAGCCGTGCCAATTCGTCCATCTGTTTTTGGTCTTCGCTTCCGGTGAACCTGACGCAAATATGGCTTGCACCACCTTCAACAAACTCGTTGAGCCAATCTGTTACGGCATTTCGATCGCCCGCGACGCAATATTGCTGATCGCGAATTTCTTCTCCCGGTCGAAGGTAGTAGCTGGTGAGATACTCAATGAGCTCAGCCTCCGCTTTGGCAACATCGTCATTGATGGCCACTGTCACGTAGGCTGCGCCAACAATATCTGCGGGATCGCGATTGGCCTCTCTGGCATACCCTTGCAGTTCGTTCCAGCTTTCGCTCCAGTTTTTGCCGTTGCCAGGACCAGAAGGGAACCATCCGTCGAAATACCTGGCTGAACGTTTTAGGGCAGCGGGGACGCCGCCGCCACTCCATATAGGAGGGCCTCCCTTGGTATATGGGACAGGGGCGAGTTCGGCACCCTTTACGGTCCAGCGGCCTTCCCAGTCGGTTTTCTCGCCAGTCCATAGCGCACGACAAAGACGCATCTGTTCAAGCATCGTGCCTATGCGTTTTTCAAACGGAACACCGGCCGCTTCAAATTCGTTGCGAATGGCAGGAACATCTCGCGCTGTCCCGATACCCAGGATAATCCGGCCCTCACTGATGTGATCCATCGTCGAGACCTGATGTGCCAGCAAAACCGGATTACGCAGCATGGGCAGAAGGACTGCTGTTCCCATTTGGATCTTTTCGGTCCGGCCAGCAATTGCCGATATCAGCGAAAGAGGATCATGGCGCGGTTTCGCCAATAACGAGTCGCCGATCCAGACAGAGTCGAGACCAATATTATCCGCGTGGTCACCGAGTTTAAGTATTTGTCCTGTTTCATGGACTCCCACCATTATGCGTTCGCGGGTGGGCAATAAGTATCCAAGACTTAAGGTCATGATTTGTGCTTTTTAATAGAGTTAGGGTGACAAAAAATTAAAGTTCGTATGTTGGCATTGTCAACTGAGCGCCGTTGCGATTTAGGGCTCGCTAATCACTTAAACATCCGTAATATTGGCTTACAACCAAATTGCTGGGAAATTCTCAATGGCTACTGATTATTGGCTCAACAAACTAATTTTCGATTTGCAAGGACCCGATGGCAAAGATCAATGGTCTAATCATAGAGAAGAGACTATCGACAAATACCCCGTATCGGCAGAAATTCGTCAGGCGCTGATCGATGACAATTATGCGTATTTATATCCGCTTACAAATCCGTATTTGATGCGTTTTTTCCTTCTGATATCCGGTAATGACGATCAAAAATCGATTGAAATCTTGTCCGCAATAGAGGTGAACGAGGAGACAGCGCATGGCTAAATTGGTTGGTAGCTTTGCAGCAGGGCATGCCCCAAATGTCGCTCGGCTTTGGGATACCATGTCTCAGGAATCACGTGATTGGCTGACGACACATTACGATGAGATGGGCCGAAGGCTTAAGGCCCTGAAACCTGACGTTCTAATTATTCATTCGACCGACCATTGGGTGAATTTCTTTCTCGACAACATGCCAGCCTTCTGTGTTGGTATTGGTGACGAACATCAGGGACCTCCAGAACCATTTATGAAGCCTGTTTTTCCGCATGACTCACTTGCCGGTCATGCCAAATTGGGTCGGCATATCATGGAATTTGCCCTAAATGACGATTTCGATCCGTCTTATTCGCGTCAGCTGATGCTTGATCATGGCATGTGTGTACCTGTTTGGCGCATGGGCCTTGAAAAAATACCGGCAATTATTCCGGTTTACATGAACCTCGTAGAGAAACCGTTTCCGACACCGAAACGATGCCTGGCTTGGGGGCATATGCTACGGAACGCCATCGAGTCCTATCCTGAAGATTTACGGGTGGTTGTTATGGGGACCGGTGGACTAAGTCATTCCATCGGTGAGACAACGATGGGCTGGGTGGATGAGCCCTTTGATTATGCCTGTATAGAACTGTTTAAATCAGCATCGGATGAAAAATTTGCCGCTGATCTAAGCGAGATGCTGGAAAAAACCGGCAATGGTGGCGCAGAACTCCGCGCATGGATCGTCGCGCACGCAGCAGCAGGTAGTCAGGGTTTCGATTTGATTGGCTACGCGCCGATGCCCGACATGCTGATTGGTTGCGGCGTTGCAGAGTGGAAAGTAGCCGCCTAACACTTTTCTTTGAATATTCTGCCCAAAACGGGAAATCGTCGTTTTCAGCTTTAAAAAAGCGAACGGCGGCCCCAGTACGCTGGGCCGCCGTCCTAAGGTCAGGCTGTCCGGGGTTGGCGTCAAACAGCCCGCCTGCACCTGACGTAACCGCTTCCGGTTACGTGTAGTTTTGACAGCGCCGTCAACTCGGGGGAGTAGGGCAGTGTCAAACTCTTATCCATCCCAGTATGTGCAAGAAATGTGCCAAATTAATTATTTATTAATTATCAGTGCGTTGCTTGCCTACTATGTAATTAGGCAACACCAACTGTAAAATAAACCGACAGTTTGTCCCATTTTGCGCCAAAAACCTCAGGTTTTTAGATAATTATGGTACGTGTTTCCTTAAGGATTGCGTGCGCCAACGATAAGGCGGTTGTTGCGGAAGTCTTAGGGTTGTCGGGTGCCGGCATACCACGACATTCTACTGTGAGGGTGCCGAATTCGCCTTCGGCATCAATGCGGCCAACATTGTTCGGCGCAACCTCCGGGTCGGCGACGAGTTGAATTTCCGTGGCATCCATTCCGAGGCCTGCCAGTGCGACCGTTGCCGCTAGATTTGCATTTTTTGGGTAAAGTTTTGCTGCTTCGCGGGCCGGGCCTGTGAATAGTTCCGTCCGACTTGAAATCGATTCCAGCTCAAACTCTTCATCGGCAGGCGTGCCTTTCCATGCCAAAGGTGGCTTTGTTGATGTATAGCGAACCGATTTCAGGCCGCCGATGTGCAGTGAATTCATCCCGTCTATGCCCGCGATCGCTCCCGATGGCATCAAGAATCGCGAGCCATTTCGGGCGCAAATTCCGATGAGGTGATTGCGCAGCTCATCATTTGCAAGCGCCCCGGTCGAAATGACGATAAAATTAATCCCAGCCAATAAGACGGATTCAGCATATTCAGCGACCGCTCCTTGACCAGCGCATTCCGCGACAACGTTGGGTGAAAGTCGAATTAAATCCTCTATTGAAGTTACAACCTTAATCGACCCATTCAACGCTGCATTTGCTTCCTCTTCGCGATTTTCCCGAACCAGTACGCCAACAATCTTTATTTGTTGACCCTTATCGTGTTCAGCAATTTTATCGAGTGCAATGCGGGCGATGGCACCATATCCAATCAGGGCTACTTTTTTCATCAATACCTCATATCGAAAACTTCGTATGATGGTATCGGAGACAGGACTTTGATGCCAACGGGTGACTTATGCGTTTATGCAAACTAGATTCCGATACTTGCTCATGCTGATTGCATTGGCGGAGGATAAAAATGGGTAAAGCGCTTACAACAGAACAGGTGAATCAGTATCACAATGACGGATTCTTGTTTCCGTTCGATGTATTTACCGAGAGTGAAGCGGCGGGAATTGCTGATCGATTTGCTGAAATGGAACGCAATCTCGGTGAAGAGATGCAGAGTCGTTTTCGTAATAAAGCGCAGCTTCCGTTTCCATGGTTGTGTGATTTAGTTGCCAATGAGCGATTGCTCGACGCTGTCGAGGACCTGATCGGTCCTGACATTCTTTGTTGGGGTTCGTCCTTTTTTACCAAGAAAGCCCGAGATCCAAGATTTATTTCCTGGCACGCAGATGACTTCGTCTACGGATTCGAACCGGCGGAGACTGTTACGGCGTGGCTCGCCTTTCACCCGTCGACGGTCGAGTCGGGTTGCGTGCAATATATTCCGGGATCTCACCACGATGATCCGACATACGAATTTATACCCGATCCAAACAACCTAGCCCGGAATGGGCAACACGCGATCGGAATCAATGAGGACGATGCAGTTTTTGCCGTCTTAAAAGCGGGCGAAGTCGTGTTTCATCATCAAAGTGTGGTTCATAGTTCTGGAC
The DNA here is from genome assembly GCA_002720855.1 of Rhodospirillaceae bacterium. Taxonomy (GTDB): domain Bacteria; phylum Pseudomonadota; class Alphaproteobacteria; order MPNO01; family UBA2964; genus UBA2964. Next base: position 95,518 of record PBIN01000007.1, read on the forward strand.
CCAATAATGCGGACCATCCACGAGTCGGTCTCGCGATCCATTATACGGCACCGAATGTAAGAGAGACCCGGTTTAATGGCGCCACAGCGACCCTGTTACGTGGCGAAGATAAATACGGATTCTGGGGAAAAGACCCTGTGCCCGAAGTAGACTTCGACAAAAATTGTATCGAACATATGGAGCAAACTCGGGCGATTTTTGCGCAACTAAACAATAAAAAAATAGAGAGCGTCAAATAGACGAATGACTGATCCGACCGGATTGAATGATGATTTCAACAAACGGGTTGTGATCGATACCAATTTAATGGATTGGCAAGCCAGTCCGAGTCCGAATGTTTGGCGAAAACGACTTCATCATTCCGGCCCAGCGGAGGCCGGTGTTGTGACGTCAATTGTGCGTTACGAACCCGGCAGCGAATTCCCGGCTCATCCGCATCCTGATGGAGAAGAAATTTTCGTTTTAGACGGAATTTTTTCAGATGACTCCGGGGATTATCCGGCAGGAACATATATTCTAAATCCGGAAGGTTTTTCCCACGCGCCGTCCTCTGGGCCGGGGTGCACACTTTTTGTGAAATTGCGTCAATACACGGGTGCCCGGTTGCAAGTTCGTAAAAATTCCAAGGTGCTGGATTGGCGCGAAAGTCCAGACGGACAATTCAAAACACTTTTGCTGGATGATCAGGAAGGTTTTCTAGGTCGCACGGAGTTAATTCGAATTTTGCCTGACGCCAAAATGGTGGCTGGCAAATATCAAAATGGAACAGAAATCTTTGTTCTCGAAGGGGCGTTCGGGGATGAGAGCGGGGACTATTCCAGAGGATTCTGGATAAGGAATCCGCCAGCAAATGAGAACAACATATTACGCACTAGGGATGGATGCACATTGCTGCTGAAATCGGATTGTTTTTCTTAGTCTACTTAAATCCAACCGGCGTCCTTTAATCCAGCATACAGCAATCGTAACGCAAGCGCGGTAAGCGTGACCTGAAATATGATTTTGAAGAGTTTTTCCGGCATCACTTTCAGCAACATTTTTCCGAGATAGCTGCCAAGAAAAGCCGTCGCAATCATGGCGAGGATAAGGGGGAGGTAGCCCGCGAGCGTAAATCCGAGGAAACCGAATACGAGGATTTTGAGGCCGTGGATTAGCGACATATATGTGTATTGGGTGCCGACATATTCGTGCCGGTCGTTACAGACTTTTGCAACAAATGGAGCAATTACGACGCCGCTGGAGCCGATAAAGAGGGCAAGGATGGTACCACCAAATCCAAGACCAAAGAATTTTTTGTGGGAATAGGCCGATGAGGCAGGTGCCGGTGCCCAGCAGACATAAAGAATAAAGCATCCGAGGACCACTTGAAGGATAGCGGTGGGCAAGTTGATAACGATGTTGGCACCAACCGCTGCACCTAAAATTGCACCAATACCGAAAGCCGGTAGGAGATCCCGTCGTATAAATTTGAACATTAAAATGGCGCGACCAATGTTTGTGCCTAGAAGAACCGCTCCATGCAGCGGGATCAAAATTGCGGGTGAAAATATTGTCGTCATAAACGCCAGCAGCATGACGCCACCGCCCAATCCAGCACCAACACCCATCGCGCCCGAAAGGCAGCTGAGTACGCAAAGTAAAAGAAATGTTGCTGTTGAGATGTCGGCGGCTGAGGTTAGAAATTCCATTATGAGATAATCATCGTTGTGACTCTTGCTGGTCCCTCAATAGCAGGGCAATTACCGTTCCAATTGCCATTGCGGCGCTGCCAGCAAGGAAAATCGGGACATAGCTCCCACTGACGTCGAACAACGTTACATAGCCGTATGCGGCAAACGCTTGCAGGACTGTCGATACGAGAGCTGACATGCGCCAGACCGGTGCCATGCCGTCTGAGCCCATCAACTGATGAAAGCGGCCAGACATAATCGCGGTGAGACCGGGTTGGGCACCAACGACCAAAGATGAAAAAATTAGCGCCCAGCCGGCCGAGTTTATGACGGGCAACGCAATACCGCTGGCAACAGCGGCGAATGCGAGGGCCAGGCCGACGCGGAAGCCTACTCTGTCAGCGAAGCGTCCCCACAGGTACGTTCCCCCAATAGCACCGAGCCCAAAAAGTGCCCAGTGCAGCCCACCAAATTCGATGGGGTTGCCGAGTCCACGTACCAAATAGTCGACCCAGTAAATGGAGTGTGGAATTAGGCCAAGTGAAAACAGCACACGTGTTGAGATCAACCCAACGACAGTTAAATTCCAATCTATTTTCGGATGAGGTGTGGGGTTAGCGGCATTTCCTGTTGTTTCTTCGTGTTTTGACAGGCTCTGCCAGCCCCAAAGCGCAATTATGCCTGCAATAATGCCGATACATCCTATTCCGGTCCAAGCCGTTGCAAGGCTGTGCGAAAGCAGCCAGGGGACCAAGGAACCGGATAGCAATATCCCGATACCGACACCCGTATAGACTATACCGGTAGCGGCACCGAGTTTGCCGGTAGGCGCAAAACGTGTAGCGATCGCGAGGCAGTAAATCATCATGGCGCCGACAATGGCACCAAGCAGGCCGCGCCAGAATATAAGCCAAAGAAATCCCCATGGAAGTACGCAAGCGAATAGGGAGATCAATGCCGCAATAAGGCAGATCCGCATTGTGTTGGCTTCTCCCCAGTGTTGACGCATCCAGGGTGCTGCGAGTGCTCCAGCGAGGTATCCGGTAAAGTTTGAAGCAGCAATAGCACCGGCTTCCCATTCTGTGAGGTGTCCGGCCTCAATTAGGGAAGGAATCAAGGGTGAGTAGGAAAACCGTCCAAGCCCCATACCAATGAGAAGCGTCGCGCCACCTGCAATTGACAGTTTAAGCCAGACGTTTTGCGAGATTACGGAGGATATATGATTAGTCACGTTTCTAAGATTGACTGTTCGGACGAATTCCGTCCAGCCAAAGCGCAATTTATCAGATCATGATACACTGTTTGTAGTATCGCGTTAGCCGCGTTCCACAGCGCTCCACAGGAATTTTATGAGTGACGAAGTAGAGAAATCACTGCCGGTGAAAGTACAGCTGCCGGTCTATGGCGTTGCTTTGTTCAGCAACTCTGTTCCCGATCTCGTTTTGGTAGTGATGGGTCTTTGGCTCGTTGAATTGGAAACGCCGCTCATCCTGATCGGCTTGCTGATCGGGCTACGATATGCAGGACCACTGCTGTTCGCTATTCATGGCGGAGCGATGATGGATCGAATTGGTACTCGCCGTGTCCTGAAATTCGTCGCAATGGTTATGCTGATATTTCCGTTTTTGTATCCGGTATCGCCATGGATTCCGGCGATTATGGCCCTGCAGCTAATTTGCGGTCTGGCAGATTCCTTGGGTTGGGTTGGCGCACAGACATTGACCGGGCAAGTCTTGCGTGGAAACCCGACCTACACGGGAAGACTGGTATTTGCGACGCGCATCGGGACTTTCGCAGGTCCTCCACTCGCTGGCATCGCATGGGACCTTTTTCTGCCTTGGGGCGGTTTTGCAGCTCTTGGTGTTTGGGGGGCAGGGTTACTTATTTCTGTTCTGGCGCTTCCTGAAAAAGCATTGTCGCCACCGACGGAACATCGCCAGTCGATTTTCAAGTCGGTCATGCCGCGTTTGGTAGATTACATCGAGGCCATTAAGCTTTTTGCCATCCCGTTAATGGCGCTTGTTCTGGCGATGACGATCATTCGCCAGTTGGGCAGCGGTATGCAAAGTGCGTTTTACGCGGTGTACCTCGAAGGTATTGGGATGTCCGGTTTTTTAATTGGCATTTTGGTATCAGCAAACGGTTTGATGGGGATTGCTGCACTAGGGAGTGGTCCCCTTGTGAAGAAAATAAGCGAATTTAAGCTCCTCGTTTGGTGCATCGTAATTTCTATTATTTCGATCGCCATTGTTCCGTTGTTTACGAATTTTATTCCGCTTTTCGTTTCGTCGAGCGTTAGGGGTGCCGTGATGGCTATAAGTGTCGTTATTATCGTGTCGTTAATCGCCCGGACCGTCGGGTCGACGGTGCAGGGTAGGGCCATGGGACTTCGCACAACCTGTAATCAAGCAGCGAATGTCATGATTCCAATCATAATGGGTGGTTTGGCCGATTTCTTCGGATTGGAAATGGCCTTCTATATAGTAGGCATTATGGGTGTCGGGATAACTCTTATCGTCGCATTTGCTGCGCGAAATGTCGAAACACCGCCAATTTGACTAGTTTTCTTCGGCGACCACCCGTCCAAGATGGGTCAATTTACAAACCATCCAGTCTTTTTTGAGCGGATTGTTGAACCAGGGTTCAGCCCAGCCGAGACGTATGCAGCTTTGTACAGTTCGGTCGGAGATCCGTTGCCCATCTTCATCAAAAAGTGGCAGTTTTCCACCGGGTTGCGTTAGCCCACGTTTTAGCCAACGGCTCTGTACAGATGACGGTTTCGTTATCACGCCGGGTTTGGACGCGGCGCTCGCTAACGCAGTTTGTGGCATGATCTTTACCCCGAAAGATGCAGGTCGGTCCCCCCGGATCGCCCGCGTATACCCTGTCGAATCGGGTCAAGTGTTAAACTAACTGAATCCGTAAATCAATTTTTCTCTATATCGGTTAAATTTTGCCTGGGTGTTCATCAAATGGAGAATAGGGCTCAAATTGTTTATATGACTGCCTCTTCGAAGGAAGAAGCTACACAAATTGGTCAGTGTTTGGTCGATGAAAATCTTGCCGCCTGTGTCAATATTATTGACGGTATGACGTCTATTTTTCGATGGGAAGGCGAAGTAAATAGCTCAACAGAAATAATATTAATCGCGAAATCGACATCGTCTAACATCGATGCACTAACAAAGCGGGTAAAGCTGCTTCACTCCTATGATTGCCCATGCATCGTCTCATTGCCGATTGTCGGTGGAAACCCTGAATTTCTTGATTGGATAGAAGGTCAAGTTAATTAATAATTACAATGTGTTAACGGATTGTCTTAATGCGGACGGGAACAAGATGGGGCCATTGCGTATGATCGGCGGGCGTGTCATCTTTAAATATTACAGCAGAAATTCCGTTTTATGACTTCGACATTAACTCCACGGCCCAATCGGGCACTAATGTTCGTGAATTTCGGTCATTTTCTGAACCACGTCATAATGTTGATTTATCCAACTGTGGCACTGACGTTAGTCGATGTCTGGTCCATGTCATACGGGGAATTGTTCAAACTATTCTTTTTTTCTTCATTGCTGTACGGCGTGGCCGCGTTACCAGCCGGCTGGCTTGGGGATAGATGGAGCAGTTGGGGAATGCTCGCCATTTATATGATCGGCACCGGCATCACGACGTTTCTCACTGGTTTTGCGAATTCTCCGACGCAAATTGCCTTAGGGTTAGCGACAATCGGTGTATTTGCCTCAATTTATCATCCTGTCGGAACAAATTTTGTCGTTCAACATGCTGTAAACCGTGCAAAAGACCTTGGTTTTAATGGTGCATTCGGAACGGTGGGCCTGGCGGCCGCGGCGTTTATTGCTGCCGGATTGACACAGTTATGGGGCTGGAGGGCTGCATTTTTCGTTCCTGGCGCCGCATGCTTTCTCCTGGGAATCGGATTTGTTTTATTTACCCGAAATGCAGCCAAAGACGATGATCAATCTCATCAAGCCGTGGTGGATACGCCAGTTACGATCAATACAACGCGTCTTGCTCTCGGTTTGATGGCGATAACAGCGCTTTCGGTAGGTCTTATTACACAGGCGTATACATCGGGCCTGCCAAAGGTCTTCGATGACACGATGCGCTCACTGGTAGCTGCTTTCACGCTGGATAGAGAGGGTGGCCTGACTTTAAGCTCCGGCCTCGTTACTTTGGTGATTTTAGCGGGTGCAGCGGGTCAAATCGTCGGTGGCAGCCTCGCATCAAGGTTCTCACCCAAAGCGGTTTACATTGCTATGTTTGTAATTATGATTCCGTTGGCGGTACTCGCTTCCCAACTTGACGGATTTTCTCTTGTAATCGTTGCGGCGGTAATGATGTTGGTGATCACCGGATGCTTACCTGCAGAAAACTGCATCATTGTCCGGTTTTGTCCCGAACATTGGCGTGCACGCGTATTTAGCGCGAAATTTGTCATGGCGCTTGGAGGAGGATCCTTTGCTGTGCTTGTCGTCGGCGAGATTTTTGATCGCACAACCACCTTCATCATGTTCTACGGGTTTTTAATTGCCCTGGCTTTGATTGTCGTGATTTTCGCAGCCTTCGTTCCATCGATGAAAGATTCAGCGCAAACGCCCGCACCTGTAGCTGGGCCCGCTGAGTAATGATGGCACCTACAATCTCATCACTCGATCATATCGTTCTCACCGTAGCGGATATCGAAATTACCTGTGAATTTTATAAACGTACTCTTGGTTTCGTAGCCGAAACTTTTGCTTCGGGACGAAAAGCGCTCAAATTCGGCAATCAGAAAATCAATCTCCATGAAAAGGGGAGGGAATTCGAGCCGAAGGCAGGTTATGCCACGCCCGGGTCAGCGGATTTGTGTTTCCTCACCGATGACCCGGTTCAGGAGGTCGTAGCTCACTTGGCTAGTGCGGGGGTATTCGTTATCGACGGTCCGATAAAAAGAACCGGGGCGGCAGGGCCGATTATGTCAATTTACTTTCGCGATCCCGACGAAAATTTAATTGAAGTTGCCAATCAGCTTTAAGCGTCGGCCTTAATTTTTTCCTGAACATCCGCGGAAAACCCAACCATCCGGGCATTTCCGAGATCGAAAACCGGCCGTTTGATCAAAGTTGGGCTTTCAGTGAGAAGACTGGTTGCGTTCCCCGATTCTGCCTTGTTCTTGTCTGTCTTCGATAGCTGTCGCCAGCTCGTTCCACGCTTGTTGAGAAGTGTTTCGATACCGATTTCGTTGAGCCAGTTCGCTACTGTGTTTTGATCCAGGCCGTCTTTTCGAAAGTCGTGAAATTCGTGTTCGATGCCTTCGCTCTCCAACCATTTCAGAGCTTTTCGACAGGTATCGCAATTTTTAATTCCGTAAACTGTTACCATCGATTTTTTACACTCCCTATACTACGCCATTCCCAAACGGCGATATTCGATTACCGGACACCGGTCCATTATTACTCTGAGCCCCGCTTTCTGAGCCCGCTCCGCCGCCGCTCGGTCGATCACATCGAGCTGCATCCAAACCGTGTTTGCCTTAACCCTGATTGCATCGTCCACTGCTGCACCCGCAAATTCAGATCTACGGAATATATCGACCATATCGATCTTGCCAGGGATCTCATCAATGGCCTCGAATACTGTTTCGCCGTGAATTTTATCACCACCACATGTCGGGTTGACTGGAAATACCTTGTGACCCTTGCTCTGTAAAAAACGCATAACCCTGTTTGATGCCCTTTCGGGGCGGGGACTTGCTCCGACGAGCGCAACAACCGGACTGGTAGAAAGGATATCTCGGATGAGATCGTCTGAATATTCCACGCTTAATTATGCCTGTTCACGTTTAGCAGCATCGGCGGCTTGCGCGTTTAGCCTTGCGTGGGCGGCCTTCATGACTTTTCCCAAATAGTGTTCTGCAAACGTTATCGGTTCGTACTTTGGCCCCTTCGCACCGACACAGCTGGGTATGCATTCAATTAAGGCATCATGATTTGGACTATGAAAATAAACGAGTGAAATCCGGTCCATTCTTTTGGCATCGGCGGGCGGGTTACCGACACGATGAAGGGTCGACCTCCAACGGTCGTTTGTCCATCGCGCCAAAGCATCGCCAATATTGCAAACAAATCCGCCCGGGGGACAGGTAACCTCAATCCAATCGCCGTCTCGGGTCATTACCTCTGTACCACCCGGAACCGCATCGCCTCTGAGGAAGGTGACCGTTCCATAGTCGGTGTGTTCACCGGCGCGAAGTTGCCCATCGTCGGCGGGTCCGGCCGGGGCAGGGTAACGAATGACACGACCAACACTGGATTGATGGTCAAACTTATCATTGAAATATCGCCGGTCGACTTCGAGAGTGGCTGCAATAATGTCCAGAATTCGATCGCCAAGCCACCGCATTGCCTGATCGAACTCTTGAATCGTATCGTAAAAATCAGGTGGATTTTGGGGCCATCGGTTTGGTGCAAGCATCGCAGTACTAGGATCGTCTTTTACCCAATCTTCGCCGGTGAATTCCTCCGGCCCAAAGGCGAAAGCTTCCTGAAGGTCTGGCGGTGCTTCTTTTCCGATTGAATAGGACAACGAACGATCCATAAATCGGTTATAGCCACGGCTTACCTTTTCGGGTGGCCTTTCCACTTTTAGTTTTTCTTCGAGAGGGAGTGAAAAAAAGTCGACGACAGATTTTCTCGTTCGCGCTAAGAGATCTTCATCAACGCCGTGACCAGTAATGGCAAAAAACCCGGTATCTGAACACGCTCTGTCCAGGTCTTCGGTTATTGCGACTTTATCGGCCGCGTCTCCGTTAAAAAACGGACCAATGTCGATTACGGGTACCGCTGATGACGCCATTTATTACTCCGGTAACAGGCGTAAATGTTACCTTCGCTATTGTTCATGAGCAAGGTGGGGTTTGCTTTGAAAAGATAATTAGGGGTAATATAATACCGTGGTGTTAAGTGGTTGTAAATTAATGAAAACCTTTCATTGACAATCCAATTCTGGCTGGCATAATCCGCGCCTTTCAAAGGTGGCATAAGGCTACCTGTTATTGGGACATAATCTGATGATGCAGGCGATGAAGACCTATTCTGCGACACCATCTGATGTCGACCGCAAATGGTATTTGGTTGATGCCGAGGACGTGGTGTTGGGCCGTTTAGCGGTGGTCATTGCGAATATGCTGCGTGGTAAACATAAGCCGATGTATACGCCCAACATTGATTGTGGGGACAACATTGTCGTTATCAACGCGGAAAAAGTTTTGCTAACGGGTAATAAACGGGCAAATAAGACTTATTACTGGCATACGGGATATCCTGGAGGTATCAAAAGCCGAACAGCTGAGAAGATACTCGATGGTAACCATCCAGAGCGGGTTATTTCAAAAGCTGTCGAGCGTATGTTGCCGAAAACGGTTATGGGCCGTCAGCAAATCCGTAAATTGAAAATTTATACCGGTTCCGAACATCCACATGAAGCCCAGGCTCCGGAGGTTTTGGATGTTGCTTCTATGAACCCGAAGAATAAGAGGAGCGCCTGACAATGGCTGATGATAGTGGTGCCACGCTTGCAGATGTAATGCCGGAGGAAGCTACCGGAACAGCGCCTCCTGCCGAAATTGTTGAAGCGCCGGTCTACGAAAAGGTTGTGGATGACCAGGGTCGTTCTTATGCCACGGGGAAACGGAAAAACGCTGTCGCCCGTGTATGGGTAAAGCCCGGAAATGGTCAAATAGAGGTCAACGGACGTGACGGTAACATTTACTTCAGTCGTCCGACATTGCAGATGATTATCCGTCAGCCGTTCGATGTCGCTGAACGTAAAGATCAGTTCGACGTGTATTGCACGGTTAAGGGTGGTGGTTTGTCAGGACAGGCTGGCGCCGTTCGGCACGGAATTTCAAAGGCGCTGACATTGCAGGAGCCTGAGTTAAGAGGGGCGTTGAAAAAGGGCGGTTTCTTGACTCGTGACTCACGTGTTGTTGAACGGAAAAAATACGGTAAACCAAAAGCCCGCCGTAGCTTCCAATTCTCGAAACGGTAAACTAAAGAAACATACACAAAGAATTATAGAACTCGAACGCCTTTCGGGGTGGAGAATACTGTAGTTTAAGGACGTGTGAGGTCAGGTATCGGCCTTAGCCAAGTGAGAGTTGTCCTTTTTTCTGTTTCCTGAAATTGACTTTTTACTATGGAAAATCGGTTCATTCGGAGGCCCCCTACCTTTTTCAAAAAGTTATGTTATAACATAACATCATTTTCTAGATGGGCAATGTGAGCCCGTTTGCAATGAAGGGCGTGGCCATAAAACATCGGCAGTATTAACAGCCTAGGAATAGGACAAGGAGGCAGAAATATATTGGGTAGCTACAAACTTTGGTTGCCGTGTTTCAAAGCACAATTCCGATCGCCTGTTGAGGCACATTCCGCTAAGAGATCCAATCTGTACCTTAACGATACGATGGAACAGCGGATAAAAAGTTCTCAAAATTTTTGGGTGATGAAACCTCCCTGTTTTTGCCCAAGCGATTCTAATAAACGAAGAGAAACCGCGGTAAATGGATAAACACCCTGTGATCATTGTTGGGTCTGGGCCGGCAGGTGTTGGTGTCGCGGCACTGCTTTCGCAATGTGCAATACCGGCTGTTATTTTAGAGCGCGGCCGGATCGGTGAGAGTTTTTACCGCTGGCCAAAAGAAACACGGTTTATCTCACCGTCATTCACCGGAAATTTTTTTGGCGCGGTAGACTTAAACGCGATTACGCCAAAAAGTTCTCCCGCTTTTGGTTTGCAAAGGGAGCATCCTTCAGGCCGCCAGTTCACACAATATCTGCGAGATGTCGTGAATTTCCACGCACTCGAAATAAAAGAGAACGTCGACGTCAAGGATTTTAGGGTCACCGATGATGGGTCAATCGCGCTGATAACCAGTAAAGGGAGATTTTTTTGCCGCGCCTTGATTTGGGCTGGTGGTGAGGCTCAATATCCAAAGAAAATTCCGCATACGGTGCGCGTGGGTTCAACCTATAAAACATTCCCCGAAGGCCATCATGTCATAATTGGTGGCGCGGAAAGCGGCATGGAGGCAGCTTATAATCTGATTAGAAACGGTTCTACTGTAAGCGTAATTGACCCATCTGCGCCTTGGGAAAAGTGGTACAGCGATTCAAGTTATGGCCTAAGCCCCTACACCTTTGCGCGTGTTCGGTTTATGGAAAAATCCGGCAAAGTAGAATTCATCCCCGAATGCGCCGAAGACATTTCTGAAAACACGGTCCGCACAGAAAGCAATTTTATTCAATTGCAGTATCCGGCCATCGATTCTACAGGATTCGATACCAAGCAAAGCCTCGCTGGCAAACTGTTTCACTTTGTCGATGGCCATGCAGAACTCACCGAACATGACGAAAGCACGAAGCACAGAAACGTTTATTTGGTTGGGCCGACAGTCCAACACGACAAGGCCATATTTTGTTTTATTTATAAATACCGTCAGAGATTTGCAGTCGTCGTCGACAATATATTGAACCGGTGGGGAGAATATAGTCCGGTAATTGCCGAGTATGCTGACCAGGGATTTCTTCTCGATGATTTGAGTTGCTGTGATGGGGAATGCGCTTGCTGAGAGATTCTAGAGTTGGGCTACCACAAACATGACCGATCGGCTCACAATCGTCATTCTAATCATTGCTATACTTTCCGGGTCGACGGTTGGATTAGTATATCCCCAAACCACTGCTCTACTCGCCAGTCAATTAGATAACATGATTTTGTTGTTGGTATTTCTAATTTTCTTTGAGGTGCGGGTCCAAGACTTTTTCACAAGCTTACATCGTGTTCACTTTATCATTGTGGCTTTGATCGTAAATTTTGTTGTCATACCCGGAATTGGGTTTGCCATATCCACTGCTTTTCTATCGAGCCATCCGCTGATTGTATTCGGGCTAACTATTTATTTCATGGCACCTTGTACCGACTGGTTTTTGGGCTTCACGCATTTGGCGAAAGGCAACACCGCACTGGGCGCGGCACTTTTACCGGCGAATTTGGTTATCCAGTTATTGCTTTATCCGGTGTATCTGAATCTTTTTGGCATAGGTGAGTTAGAAGGCGATGTAAGTAAAATCCCTGATACTCTTCTGCAATGGTTTCTAATTCCACTACTATCGGCTTTCATCCTACGTATTGTTGTGGAGAGGCTCGCAAATAAAATACAGGTCAGTCGCTTCAGTTCTTTCCTCTCATGTGTGATACCGATTTTATTGGCTCTACTGGTAGGGCAAATATTTGCGAGCAATATTAGTAAGTTAATTACTTACGCCGATATTCTGCCGCTGGTCTTATGTGCGATTTTAGTCTTTTTCCTTTTGACCCTCTCTTTGAGCGAATTGTTGGCCAGGCTGTTGAGACTGAATTACGGTGATCATGTACTGCTGACTATGACGACGTCGGCCAGGAACGCGCCTCTCATGCTCGCGGTTACCATTGCTGTTTTGCCGCACCAATCTCTTATGCATGCTGCAATTATTCTCGGTATGATAATCGAACTCCCTTATTTGGTCGCTTTAAACGTAGTCTTCCAACGAAGACTGGCTAAGAAAAGAATGATGTCAGTCCAATTTTGACGCGACTTCAATAGATCGTAGGGATAAAAAGCAAACTTTATTTTGGAATAAAATTTCGTTAGATGCATTAGGTTGCCCAGATTGTGGTTAGTGAAGCGTCAACCCATTTTTGTTCTGTATGATATTGTCTGCACCGAAAAGGGTCGGATTTAGAATGACATACAAAATTTTTATAGACGGCGAAGAAGGAACGACGGGTCTCCAAATAAAGGAACGGCTCGAGAGTCGCTCCGAATTATCGCTCATTCATCTGGAAGACGCTCAACGGAAAGATACCGAAGCTCGTCGTCAGGCATTGATCGAAGCGGATGTTGCAATCCTCTGTCTGCCTGACGACGCGGCGCGCGAAGCAGTCTCTCTTGTTGAGGGTGAAAAAACGAGGTTAATCGATGCGTCGACCGCGCACCGAACCGCAGAGGACTGGATTTACGGGTTTCCTGAAATGTCCGCCGAACAAAAACAACTCATCGCCAATGCGTCGCGTGTGACAAATCCAGGATGCTATCCAACGGGTGCAATTGCGTTACTCCAGCCACTCATAAGTGCGGAAATAATTCCGGCCGAATATCCAATCACAATAAATGCGGTTTCAGGATATAGCGGCGGCGGAAAACCCCTAATCGCTCGAATGGAAAACGATGATAGCCAGGACGCTATTTTGAGCGAATATTTTGTTTATGGCCTGGGGTTGGAACACAAACACGTCCCCGAAATTCTATTGTATAGCGGTCTGGTAAATCGGCCCATTTTCGTTCCGAGTGTAGGCAAATTCAGTCAGGGAATGATTGTTCAGATTCCGCTTCATCTATGGTCGCTTCCGGGGATGCCATCTGTTGACCAAATTCTCGGCGCTCTCAAGGATTATTATGAAGATCAACTATTTGTTTCAGTGGCCGACACAGATGAAACAAGTTCCCGGTTGGCACTTTTCGATCCGGAAGAACTCAATAGTACCAATAAGTTACGACTATTTGGTTTCGGTAATTCTGAACAGGGACATTTGGTTTTGGCGGCGCAACTCGATAATCTTGGAAAAGGAGCGTCGGGACAGGCGGTACAAAATCTAAATTTGATGCTTGGACTGCCCGAAAATGAGGGACTTTAAAAGCATGAATTTATTTGCAATCAGCGCCGTAGACCGTTAATCACCGGTTTGCAGTTATTTGATAATTTGATCCACTTTATTACTAAGGTAAATCATTGGTTCTAAATGCGTTAGGCGTTTAAGTCGGATTATGGGGGCACTGGCTATTATGTTTGAAGCGACCAAAAAAAGTTCTACCTCAAAAATTAACAGGCAAATCATTGTGGTTTGTGCTGCTGCGTTCCTGGCCACAGGTTGTTCATCCGTCCCCGATTGGGCAAATCCGGCGGAATGGTACCGGGATACAAAAGACTGGGTAACGGGTTCCTCACGTGATAGCGCACAACCGCCTCAGGCGGCCACTCCTATCCCCAATGCCGATAAGAATTTCCCTAAACTTTCGAGCGTCCCAGCCCGGCCTGCTGCCCCGAGCGAAGCCGATCGCAAGAAAATGGCAAAGAGTCTGACCGCGGACCGTCAGGCTGCACGTTATTCGGATGATCAAATTCGTAGGCAGGGAGATGCTGTTACAAGGGCACCTGCGCCTGCTCCCGTGGCAAAAACCCCGCCTGCTGTAGTTCCGAAACCCGTAGTTCGTGCGACGCCGCCAGCGCAAGTCGCCCGGTCAGTGCCAAGACCGGCACCAGTACCTCAGCGCGCCCCTGTTGCGAAACCTGTAGAGAGAATGGCGCAGCCAGTTTTCAGACAGGCACCAGCAGATATTATTCGACGTGCTCAGCCGGTTGCGATTGGTGGTGGTTTAACAGCGCCGCTTGCAGCGCCATCCGCAACGTCGCGTCAGGTATTTGTTCAAGCCAAACCGTTTTCGACGCGGTTTCCCGCAGGAGCCGGTACAGTAGCTTCACCAGTCTTGACTGGTGCGGGGAACAAGATTGCGACCGTGTTGTTTAAGGTGGGATCCTCGAAACTGTCGAGTGCTGCCCGACAGGACATCCGCAAAGCAGCGGCTCTATATAAACAGCGTGGCGGAAATGTTCACGTAATCGGTCACGCCAGCAGCAGAACCCGCAATTTAGATCCGCGGCGCCATCAATTGGCCAATTTTAGGGTTTCTTATGACCGTGCGAATGCCGTTGCACGTGAGCTAAGACGACTCGGTGTCGCTGCGACGGCAATTCGTGTAAGTGCGCTATCCGACTCCCAGCCGGTATTTTTGGAAGTTATGCCGGCAGGCGAAGCCGGAAATCGGCGCGCAGAGATAGTGTTAGAAAATTAACCCCAGCACATTTTCAGTGCACGACGAGTTCGGGCCTGAGAATAGGCAACAGGACTCTAGTTAGATGAATCAGGAATTTCACAGAGTGCGGCGATTGCCGCCTTACGTCTTCGCAGAAGTTAATCAAATGAAGGCGGAGGCCCGCGCCGCCGGAGAGGACGTACTGGATTTTGGGATGGGTAATCCCGATTTGCCTTCGCCTCCGCATGTTGTTGAAAAACTTGTTGAAGCCGTTCAAAACCCGCGCACCCATCGATATTCGGTTTCGCGGGGTATCACCGGCTTGCGACGCGCCAACGCGGAATATTATGGCCGTCGCTTCGATGTGGATATCGATCCGGAAACTGAAACCATCGTTACCTTGGGTTCAAAAGAAGGGTTTGCAAACCTCGCAATGGCGATTACCAGCCCAGGCGACGTCGTTCTGGTGCCGAACCCGAGCTATCCCATCCATGCCTATGGATTTATTATCGCGGGTGGCGCTCTGAGGCATATGCCCGTCGGGCCAAACGTTGATCTTCGGACAGAATTGGAACGAGCGGTACGACATAGCGTTCCGCCACCGCTGGCACTGGTTTTGAACTTTCCGTCAAATCCGACAGCGCAGGTTGTTGGTCTGAATTTTTATAAGGAGGTAGTGGATTTCTGTAAGGAACACGGGATCTATATCCTTTCCGATCTTGCCTATGCTGAAATCTATTTTGATGGCGAGCCACCGCCATCGATTTTCCAGGTGCCTGGTGCCAAGGATATCGCAGTTGAATTTACGTCGTTGAGTAAAACCTATTCCATGCCGGGTTGGCGAATGGGGTTTGCGACGGGTAACCAAAAGCTGATTGCGGCGTTGGCCAGGATAAAATCATACCTGGATTATGGGGCATTTACGCCAATTCAGGTCGCTGCAACCGCGGCATTGAATGGGCCCCAGGAATGTATCGACGAAGTACGCGATATTTACAGGCGTCGTAGAGACGTTTTGGTCGAAAGTTTTGCGCGTTCGGGTTGGGAAATTCCATCGCCGAGCGCAACAATGTTTGCGTGGGCGCCGATTCCCGAGCCGTTTCGTGAACTGGGGTCACTAGAGTTTTCAAAACTTCTGCTCGAGAAAGCGCAGGTCGCCGTTTCGCCTGGCATTGGCTTTGGAGAACATGGCGAAGGATATGTTCGCGTTGCATTGGTTGAAAACCGGCAACGTATATTGCAGGCCGCCCGTAATATTAAAGGGTTTATGTCCGATAGCTCGGAAATTGTCGAAGCGGCCCAGAAGCAGGCGGTAGCAAGTTGAGTGAACCCCTAAAAATAGCCATCGCCGGTCTTGGGACCGTCGGTGTCGGTGTTGTGCGTGTTCTGCATGAAAATGGTGAGGAGATTTCGCGCCGATGCGGACGGGAAATAATCATATCCGCTATTTCGGCACGGGACGAAAAACGGGACCGCGGAATAGATCTTTCGAACTACACGTGGTTTGACGATCCAGTCGATATGGCCCGCGACGCTGAAGCTGATGTATTTGTTGAACTAATTGGCGGCGAAGACGGCGTGGCTAAGACCTCTTGCGAAGCAGCGATCAGCGCTCAAAAGTCAGTTGTGACAGCGAATAAGGCACTGATCGCGCATCACGGTACCGATCTGGCCGTAGAGGCGGAGAAGAATGACTTAGGACTTGCCTATGAAGCGGCTGTTGCAGGCGGAATTCCCGTAGTCAAATCTCTGCGGGAAGGTCTTGCAGGTAACCGTGTAACCGGGCTCTACGGAATTTTGAACGGAACATGCAACTATATTCTGACGACTATGCGGGAAACCGGACGAGAATTCGATGATGTCCTCTCCGAAGCGCAAGACCTAGGTTATGCCGAAGCAGATCCCAGTTTCGATGTGGATGGCGTTGACGCTGCCCATAAGCTTGCCATCCTTGCGAGTCTGGCATTCGGATGTCAGGTAAATTTTGATGATACCTATGTTGAAGGTATTCGCCATATTTCGGCTTTAGATATCCAATATGCAGGTGAACTTGGATACCGGATCAAGCTCCTGGGAATTGCCAGTTCATCTGAGGATGGCATCGTTCAACGGGTTCACCCCTGTTTGGTTAAATTGGACTCACCTGTGGCTCATGTCGAGGGCGTTTATAACGCTGTCGTGGCGCAGGGCGATTTCGTCGGTTCAACTGTTTATGAAGGTAAGGGGGCTGGCGAAGGACCGACAGCTTCTGCTGTTGTCGCTGACTTGGTAGACATTGCCCGCGGTATGAAATCTACAGCATTTGGAATACCTGCATCACAGTTGGGACCTTTATCCACTGTCCCCATGGACCGTCACGTTGGCTCATATTACATTCGGCTGATGGTGCGTGACCGTCCGGGTGTTTTCGCTGATGTCGCGGGTGTCTTGAGGGATGAAGAAGTGTCGATGGAAGCCATTTTGCAGCGAACTCACTCTCCGGACGAATCCGTTCCTGTGGTAATGACTACCCACGATGTAGAAGAAGCTTCAATGATGCGGGCGCTTGAACGGTTTGCTCAATACGATACTGTCGTTGAACAGCCGCGAATGATTAGAATTGAGCCATTATCGTTGTAACAAATATGAATTAGGGAATTTCTATTTTAAAGGAAATCGCCCTAAAAATGAGACCGAATAGTACCTAGGAGGATGGGAGATATGCCGGAATCCATTCCGATGGATAGAAACCTGGCCTTGGAGGCCGTACGGGTCACTGAAGCGGCGGCACTTGCGGCTTCACGACAGATGGGTCGTGGTGATGAGAAGGCAGCGGACCAGGTTGCCGTTGACGCGATGAGAACGGCGCTAAACAGCCTTGCGATCAAGGGAACTGTCGTGATTGGCGAAGGCGAACGCGATGAAGCGCCGATGCTCTATATTGGCGAGGAAGTTGGGTTGGGCGAGGGACCGGAAATCGATATCGCTCTGGACCCGCTGGAGGGAACGACAATTACTGCTAAAGGCCTGACTAACGCCTTGGCTGTTGTTGCAATGGCGGAACATGGCGGTTTTTTAAACGCGCCTGATGTTTATATGGACAAGATTGCAGTTGGTGGCGGGTTGCCAGACGGTGTCGTTGATCTCGATCAAACACCGGAAGAGAATCTGAAAAGCCTTGCGAAAGCTAAGAACGTCGATGTTTCTGACCTTGTTGTTTGCATTTTGGACCGGCCGCGCCACGAAGAGCTGATTGCCAAAGTACGGGAAGCCAAAGCAAGGATCATGCTGATTTCCGACGGCGATATCAGTGGTGTCATGGCAACCTCCGAAGAAGCAAGTGGTGTCGACCTATATCTCGGGTCAGGTGGTTCACCTGAAGGCGTGTTGGCGGCATCTGCTCTGCGCTGTATCGGTGGCCAAATGCAAGGTCGTCTGTTGTTCCGAAACGACGATGAACGCGACCGGGCCCGCAAATGGGGTATCGAAGACCTTGATCGAAAATACAGCATGGAGGACCTGGCGAGCGGTGATGTGATGTTTGCCGCTACCGGGGTTACCAATGGCACTATGCTTAAAGGCGTACGCCGGTTTTCCGGTGGCGCCATGACGCATTCGATGGTTATGCGCTCTCGGTCCGGCACCGTGCGGTATATTGAAGCCGTTCATAATTTTGATCGTAAAACCGGCTTTGATGCCGTCGATTCCTGATTGGTACGCTAGATGCCAGAAGACCCTGAAGCGCCATACCTGGGCGTTGAGCGGTCGGTAACCGGCAAAAGATGGCAGGCACGCCTAAAGGATGAGCGGTTAGCAACCGCCATTGCCCAACGTTTTGAATTGCACGAAGTCGTTGCACGTGTTCTTGCCGCACGTGATGTGCAGCTCGATGACGTCCATTCGTTTCTCAACCCCACATTAAAATCGATGCTTCCTGATCCGGCTCATCTGCTGGATATGCAGCCCGCCGTTGACAGAATTACGCGCGCAATCAATGACGGCGAGACCATAGGAGTCCTTGGGGACTATGATGTTGATGGTGCGACATCTTCGTCATTGCTCGTCCGTTTCTTTGCTTCTCTGGGATTGAGTGTTCCGGTCTATATCCCTGACCGGCAAAAGGAAGGGTATGGTCCCAATCTACCGGCGCTGTTGAAGTTAAAAGAACAAGGCGCCTCTATCGTAATCACTGTCGATTGCGGAACGACGGCCTATGAGCCACTGGAGGCCGCAGCCGATGCCGGTCTGGAAGTCATCGTTGTGGATCATCATGTCGCGGAACCTCGGCTGCCGGCAGGCGCTTTGGTTATTAATCCTAATCGCGCTGATGAAGCATCGGACTGCGGTCAACTTGCCGCGGTTGGCGTCACATTCCTTCTGCTGGTCGCGGTTAACAGAGCGTTGCGGGAAGCGTTTTGGTATGGAGAAGGTCATCCCGAACCTAATTTGCTATCACTGCTTGATCTCGTGGCTCTTGGAACAATTTGCGATGTTGTGCCGTTAACAGGGGTCAACAGAGCCTTTGTAAGTCAGGGACTTAAGGTCCTCGCCAACCGCGGTAATCCCGGGGTTGCGGCCTTGGCGGAGGTCGCAAATGTCGACAAACGTCTGGATGCCTATCATGCAGGGTTTGTCCTTGGCCCAAGGGTGAATGCTGGCGGCAGGGTAGGAGACTCCGGATTGGGTGTAAGGCTGCTCACGACGCAGGATACAAACGAGGCCAAGGCAGTTGCCCAAATGCTGGATGGATACAATACCGAACGGCGGGAGATTGAACAGGCGGTTCTCGATGCTGCGATTACACAGGCGGAAGATCAGGCAAGGCAAGACAAACCATTGATACTGGTTGCCGCGAATGGGTGGCATCCAGGGGTAATCGGAATTGTCGCAGGTCGGTTACGCGAACGGTTTGATAAACCCTCCTGTGTTGTCGCCTTATCCGAAGGTATCGGAAAGGGATCAGGTCGTTCAATTAAAGGCGTAGCTCTGGGACCGGCAATAATCGCGGCACATCAGGCCGGAATTCTCGTAAATGGCGGCGGGCACAATATGGCCGGCGGTTTTACGGTAGAACAGGACAAGTTGCAGGAACTCGATACCTATCTGTCTGAGCACATTTCAAGACAGATAGATGGGACTGAATTGACGCCCACATTATCGCTTGATGGAGCATTGTCGCCTTCCGGAGCCTCACCTGAAATTGTTGAGATGCTTGAAGAGGCTGGCCCATTTGGTAGTGGTAATCCCAGGCCGCGCTTTGCCATTCCCCAGGCGCATATCGTGGATTCAGGAATCGTTGGCAAGGATCATGTGCGGTGTGTTCTCACCGGGGCGGATGGAACCGGACGCCTCAAGGCAATCGCGTTTCGATCAGCGGATACAGCATTGGGACAGGCAATTCTCGATGCGCGAGGATTGCCGCTTCATATCGCGGGCAACCTGAGACTGGATGAATGGCAGGGTCGGGTGTCAGGGCAGCTATTTATTGACGACGCCGCAGCAACTTAATCGATCACGAAACTGTCACATTGTTATCACGGGTTGAGCGTTGCGATGCCTTAATTTGACGTCATGGTTTCATCATGGGTGGAACGCATGGGAGTTATGCCGTGATGGAAATTTTGGTGGTCGAAGTCGTTCAGATAACAGTGTTATTGATTGTTGGGCTGGGAGTGGTTTTGACGATGAAATATTGAATTTCGAACGGAAAATAATTTCTTCAAAAGCCCTCGAAGACCCGTTCGGGTCTGTGTAAAATCCCCGCACCTTTGTACAAATTTGTTGGTTTGCGGCAATTCAATGACGGAAGCGGATCAGTTTGAGCGACCGCAGCGTGGGCAGAACATTTCCCGCTGGGAAAATTTTAAGCGCGCTTGCCGGTATCGACTCGTTGTCCCTTTAAAACGGAGCGTACATTCGCCGGAACACGTTGCGCGCGGTGTGGCTGTCGGAGTGGCATGGGCGCTAACGCCAACCGTCGGGATTCAAATGATCTTTTGCCTGGCCACCTGGGTGGTTGCCAAGCGGTTATTCAACTGGGATTTCCATCTGATTATTTCGCTGGCCTGGACGTGGATAACCAATGTGGCCACGTTATTGCCGTCCTACTATTTGTTTTTTCTGACCGGTCAACTGATGCTCGGAAGATTCGATGATCTCTCGGGCTACAACGAATTCATTTCTTCCTATGAGAAGAATGTCGCCGCTGAGGGGTCCGTTGGCTATTGGGAAGAAATCTGGCTGTTTGTCGTGCTGCTGTTCAAAGGGTGGGGCGTGCCAATGCTGATTGGGTGCGTGCCTTGGGCGGCATTGGGTGGCTGGGCAGGCTATGTGTGGAGTTTGAAATTTATCAAACATCACCGAGAGTCCAAGCAACGCCGTGCTGAGCGACGTCGCGAGAAACTGGAAGCGATGACAAAGTCGTCACCACCAAACGACTGAATATTGACCGCTAATTGCTATTGATTTTCTGCCCGCGTCCCTATAGGTACAGGGCCGTAGCGACCCCATCGTCTAGAGGCCTAGGACACCGGCCTTTCACGCCGGCAACACGGGTTCAAATCCCGTTGGGGTCGCCATTTTTTTAGACTCTAGATGATCTTCTTTCGGGCTTTCGCTCACTTTTATTCTGACAGGCCTTGTTATGCTGTCCCTTCGACGTAATTGACGGCCAACACCGATATTAACCGCGCATAACTAGGAATTGCTCAATTTGGGTCTCGTTAGGTCGAAACTCATCAAAACATTATAGGGCCTCAAACCGAAATTCATCCATCGCAATCCGTCCCTAATTGCCGGTTTGATGTCATGCATATCTCGGATTAGGCGGTAGTTAATCCGTGATGCCTGGAGCCAAGGTTCCGTCATATCGCCGGAGTCACCGAAAAATTCCGTTTCGCCGGCATCGCCGCGATATTCCGCAACCAAAAGCAGCGGGATGCCAAATGTGTAATGTCCCCGCATGAGTTGATAGGTTGACGCATAGAGGCCGAGATTTTCCATTATAGCTGCCGGTGTCAGGCCACCGAGCCATGCACCTGCACAGATTCCAACCCCGGTTCCTTCATTTGCCACAGGAACGTATTGTATCGATTGGTCTTCCATACATCGTCGTATGGTGTCTGCAAATCCACTGCATGGGAGTCCGACAACAAAATCGACCATGTTTTCACGCAAGCCATCAAATAGGACTTCGCCAACGGGATCTGTCTCCGTGACGGGTGAAAATACAGGGTCAGGTTTCGGTGGTTCGCCATGCTCGCGGGCTGACGGTTTGAGAATGGTTTTTTGTTCGGATTGCTCAATATGACGGGCAAAACGATATTTGTTTTCCTTTCCATCCATCAAGGATGTCCCAACAAAAGCCTGTTCGTCGTTTATTTTGGCGACGATGATTGTAGGCCCCGTTTGACTTGTGATTGAGTCCAGCACCGCATCTCTAAAGCTCTCGACCGTTTGAACTTCATGAACATTATTTAGCCCTGATGCACGGGCCACTGCCGCGATATCAACGGTTCCGGCGGATAAGGAGGCGGTATGACCACCTCTACCTGTTGAGATGTAGCCTTCGTTATCCAAGATAACGATACATAAATTGGAGGGTGCCGTTTGAGCGATTACGCCAAACACCGACATATCGAATAATATTCCGCCGTCACCATCGAATGCGACAACGGGACGGTTGGGGAGAGCCATTGCCAGGCCCAGCGCATAGGGGCACACCATTCCCATACCGACAAAGAAAAGATTGCTGTCGTGTTCTCTTACCGAACGCCATTCAGTGGCGGTGTTTGCCAAGTTTGCGACAACTATCTCGTCTGTAAATTTGTCCGCGATAGCCGTAAAACAGTCATATCTTTTCATTTATTCCTCGAAGCTTTCTGTCGACCCGGTATGAAGCGGATCGTTTTGGATAGTGTATCTGGTGTATTCGAGATTGAGATTGCTATAAATGTCGAAGCGACGCAAATAGGCATATTTGCGATAAAGTCAGTCGAATTGTTTGCCTTTTTAAACGGCTGATGTGACTTGTTTTTCTGAGTTTAATATTCTCTGCATGTAACCCTTCGCATATCGCGGACATGATTTTGATCGTCAAAATCTGTGCCACGATGCATCGTCGCCAGATTGTCCCAAATCAAAACGTCACCAACTGTCCACTCATAGGACAAAATATATTTCGGTTGGACAGCGATGTCTCTTAGCTCTTGCAGCAGGTCCATCGCTTCATCGTCAGGCATACCTATAATGCAGCGGACATGCGAGGCGATATAGAGAACCTTACGGCCTGATCTTGGATGATCATGGACGAGCGCATGCTGTGCAGGAGGACGCGTAGCGCGTTCTTCGGGAGTCGGTTCGGGGCCGCCACCCAGCACGCGCGAATGCCAATAGCAATGTTCGGCTTCAAGACCATTGAGGCGCGTTTTCATCTTTTCGGGCAGGTCGTCGTATACAGTGCGCATGTCAATGACTTCAGTTTCGCCCCCTTTGGGAGGAACGATATGTGCCGAGAGTAGGGACCAGGTCGCGCGGTTGCTCCGAAAACTCATATCGGTGTGCCATTGCCTATTAGCGCGTTTATAGGCCAGGCGTTTGTCCTGATCGGGATAGATTTTGCCCTTACCATCCAAATTGCTTTGATCGACAATTTCGTTGAAAGGTAAACGGACACCGGTGCCAGAGATATTCGGGCTGCTTTTGCGTGCTACCGGACCGAGAAGAGCGCTAAAGGCGATATGCTCTTCATTCGTAAGAGGTATGTCATGGGGCACAGCGCAGACGGCGTATTTATCGAGCAGAGATTTGAGTGCGGCAATTGATTCCGGGTCAGTGTCGTGACGCATATCAAAACCAGTAATTTTGGCGCTGTAGAGCGGGTGCAGCTGTTCAACTTGAAGAGTCATGTGGCGCTTGTACAAATCCGATTAAATTCATGTGACCGTAGGCCGTTTTTGTAGGATCAGGCCAATAATAACGATCGCAACTGTAATCCAGTATATATCGCTTAGGGACATTAGTGTCAGAATGCTCCCGACAATTAGCGGGCCGATTGCTGCACCGACATCGCGCCAGGTCTGACCGACGGCCAAACGGTGCATTGTGTCTTCCCGTGAATTTCGGATCGCTGTTTCAGCCGGCCACAAAGCGGCAATAAAGGCTCTGCCGACAACGACCAGCGTGCCACCGGTATAGGCGGAACCCAGGGCGAGTAGGATAAATCCGACAGCCATAACAATCGTCGCCATCCAAAGTAATCTGTGGGCTCCATAACGATCGCCAAGAATTCCGCCAACCGGAGACAAAAAAGCTTCCATGGCACGACGAATGCCGATAAGGACGCCACCGGTAATCATTGCTGTTCCGATAGAACTGGTTTCGGCGACTGTGAGCGTAATGGCTACAGCGAATACGCCGTCAACTGTGAGCCCTACCGTAAAGAGAAAGAGATCGAATTTCTTTGGTTTGGGGATCAAACGCGCTTTAGGTGGATTGGTCCGTCTTGCCTCTTTCGGCAGGAAAAACGCGATAGGGATACTGACGGCGGTGGCGACCCCAAGAATCACAAAGACGAATTTGGCCCCGAATTCGATAGCCAGAAATGGCCCAATGAGAGCAACTAATGCTGGTCCGATTGAGTGGATTGCTCGGCCAAGACCCACCCGCGTCCCAGCCTTACTGCGATCGGCAACGGCGTAAGAGAATATCACCAATGTTAGAGAGGCGAAGCTCAATCCCCAGAGGAGACGCCCAATTAACAATATAGTTGGGCCAGTCGCCAACCCATAGATAAGCGTCGAAACAGTTGAGGTTACAGCGGCCGCGATAGCAAGATTACGCGGACCAACTCGTTCCGCCAGTGATGCAATGGCGCCAAGGGTGAAAATGCGGATGATACGGTTGGCGGCCAGCAACACACCGACCCAAAATAAACTGACGCCAAAGAGCGGGGCGTTGACGGGTAATATGACATATATCAACACATCGCCTAGGAGAGCCAAAGACAGGACGCTTCCGGACAACAGGGTAGGACCGACCCCGTAACTAGGTCGAGGATTGGTCATTGCGGTACATTGGAGTTGTCGATCATGGCGTTTGTACACTGTTTGATTTGCATGGGATCACAATCGAGAGGAGGAGCTGGTTTTCCCCTGCTCGATGTAGTGACAAGAATCTAGGTTAGGGTATGGTTCATTCACGTGGAATAGGCATTTCAAACATATGTTACGAAATATTTCTAAGAATTGCTGTCTAATCCTTGGCAGCCTCTTTGTTGGCTTTTTGATCATCGAATTTGTCCTGAGGCTTTTCGTACCGCTGCCGTCGTTGTTTATGCTGCCGGATTCGCGCCTGATCAAAGACGAACGGGGATTCTGGCTAAATCTTCCGGCGCAGAAACAAGTATTTTCCAATAACGTTGATTTTAATGGAGAGGACGTTTCCACTTATGATAACGGATTGCGTCAAGTTCCTTGCAGGCCAGATAAATTGGCGGACGAAACGCCGCGAATTTATATTTTCGGCGATAGCCAGACTTATGGGTGGGGATTATCGGATAGCGATACCTGGCCCAATCAACTGCAGTGCCTTTTGAATAAATCAGGTGAGCAATTTGCGGTGGTCAACCTGGGTGTACCGGGAACAAATCTTGATCAATACTATTATCGTACGCGAATGGTTTATGATTTTGTGCGCCCCAAGGACATTCTTATCTACATGATTACCTGGAATGACTGGCATAGCGATCAGTCGAATATTCGTCCGATTTCCTTGAATGGAAAGTGCGGAGATGTAGCAGTAGTGGATATGAAGCCGATGTTTTGCCCGCTGAAGCCGACTACTTACTACGGTAAAAAAAGTAGTTGGCGTCAGTCTCTCTATGACAAGACGGGATTATTGATTCCGGCCTTTGACAGTCTAAAGGCATTTTCCGACACAGTTGTTTTCAGCTCTGCCGTGGCTCATCTGATGATACCCCCGATGAAAGCATTGTATTTAAGGTACCGAAAATCCGACACCATTCAGAGGATTGGCACAAAAACATTGAAATCCAACGACGCATTGGTCCAGCAAATCGCCAAGGATACAGCCAAAACAGAACATGTTTATTTTGCGTTCCTGCCTTCCCGCATTTCCTATGCTGACAAAACTTACAATGTGTATTCCAAAAACCGGACGGTTTTTAAAAACCAGGATTTTCTGTTCGGATTTGCTAAAGAAGGTTGCGAACAAAATGGTTTGAATTGTTTTTCGTTATTTGCTGCGCTGCACGCCCCCGATATCGGAATAAAAGACTTTAAATTCGACGGGCATTTAAATGTTATCGGTGCAAAAGCCGTTGCCCGGAGTGTGTTTGGAAATGTAGTCCGGCCAACCAGCGGTAAAACGCATTGAGGAAGGGATTGATCAATAGTACAGATGTATTGCCTCGCCGCGGACAGAAACGGTGGAATAAAGCAATTCTTGGCTGATCGGGATGGATGTTTTTATACACCGTGCCTTTCTATCTTTTCCTTTAAGGTCAGGATCGATGTCACTAATAAAAGAGCGGATGCAACTTGTTTTGGTGGGTTGCGACCGACTACGACATAAGCTTGATCGAACCATTCACTCGTTAGGTCGTGGAAGACCGCCGTTCTTTCCATAATTCGACCGCCACAAATTCCAAGTGTGCCACCTTCGTTGTAGAGTTTCATATAGTAAACAGAAGTAGAGTCTTCGAAGGTACCGCGCCATTTGATAATCTTTTTATCATAGGAATAGTCAATAGATTGCTTAGACAATAAGGAGTAATCATCTGTGGTTTTGCATCCTGTGAGGAGGCAAAAGACGATGACGGTAAAGAGAGTTGGTTTGAACAGCATTAGTATCTATTTCTGATTGTACGAAAGTAGTCTCACTCGCCAAATTAGCACTTTACGAAACAATTACGAACTTCTTGGCATTGAAAAATTTGCCATGCTATACGCACGCCAGAAATACGCCGATAGATGATAATATGAGCAAGATCGACGATACTACAGAAGAGACGCCTCGGGATTTTATCCGCGAGCAAATTCAGGCTGATTTGGATTCCGGTAAACACAGTGAAATTGTTACCCGTTTTCCACCAGAACCGAACGGTTATTTACATATCGGTCACGCAAAATCTATTTGCCTGAACTTTGGTGTGGCGCAGGAGTTTGGCGGTGTGTGTCATTTGCGGTTTGATGATACGAACCCCGCGAAAGAAGATCAGGAATTTATTGATGCCATTCAAAAAGATGTCGAATGGCTTGGGTGCGATTGGGGCGACCAGGTGTATTTCGCGTCTGATAATTTCAAACAACTTTATGGATATGCCGAGGATTTGATCCGGGCGGGCAAAGCATACGTCGATGACTTAACCGCTGACGAGATACGTGATTATCGTGGAACGCTGACGGAACCGGGCAAAAATAGTCCTTTCCGGGATAGAACCGTTGAGGAAAACCTTGATTTGTTTCGAAAGATGAAAGCCGGTGAATTCGCCGATGGCGAACGGGTTCTGCGAGCGAAAATCGATATGGCTTCGGGCAATATTAATCTTCGGGACCCGGTGCTCTATCGAATATTAAAAATGCCACATCCTCGGACGGGTGATAGCTGGAAAATTTATCCCACGTATGACTTTGCGCATGGACAAACGGATGCCATTGAGAGAATTACACATTCGCTGTGTACTCTCGAGTTTGAGGATCATCGACCGCTTTACGACTGGCTGATTGAAAACCTGCCTGTCCCGTCCCAACCTAAACAGTATGAATTTTCCAGGCTCAACATTACGAATACGGCACTGTCGAAACGACGATTGACGCAGCTGGTTGAGCAAAAACTTGTTTCGGGCTGGGACGACCCCAGGATGCCAACGGTTTCAGGCTTGCGACGTCGCGGAGTACCGCCGGAGGCTATCCGTGATTTTGTATCGCGCCTGGCGATCACGAAATCGGAAGGCGTAGTTGAAGCTGCGATGCTGGATCACTGCATTCGGGATTATTTAAACCAGCATGCCGAACGACGGATGGCTGTTTTGCGGCCTCTAAAACTCGTCATTGAGAATTACCCCGAAGGGCAAACCGAACAGTTGGTAGCGGCCAATCATCCTGGTAATGAAGCGGCGGGTACAAGAGAGGTGCCTTTTTCGAGAGTGCTCTATGTTGAACGCGACGATTTCATGGAAGACCCGCCCAAGAAGTTTTTCAGGCTTGGCCCGGGGAGAGAGGTGCGCCTGCGATTTGCATATTTCGTAACCTGTAACGAAGTTATCAAAGATGCTTCGGGCAACGTGGAAGAGTTGCGCTGTACTTATGACCCTGAAACCAAGGGTGGGAATGCGCCTGACGGGCGGAAGGTTCGCGGTACGATTCACTGGGTTTCGGCGGAACATGCGATTCCGGCTGAAGTGAACCTTTATGAACCACTTTTTGAAGATCCTGAAGGAGGGAATTCGGAAGAATTCCTGAAAAATCTGAATCCCAATTCAATGAACAGGTTGCCTGATTGTATGGTTGAACCATCCCTTTCTGAAGGCACTGTTGGAACCGCTATTCAGTTCGAGAGAACCGGCTATTTCTGCCTGGATACGAATTCAGAATACGGTCGAATGCTATTTAATCGCACCGTTGGACTGCGCGATACATGGGCAAAAGTTAAACAAAAAGCATAAAAATTTTCCTTAAGAACTATCTCGCGTAATCAGAATATTTTTGAGTTTTGGAATTTGAGTGAAATTTTAGGCGTTCTTTAGGGTTAAAGAACGATTTACCGTTGTCTGGCAAAATTACGCCGATGACGCGAATATCGAGCAGCTTTTCACATTCGACCGTCGGCACGAGCGGCGCAGACGAAGTGCGCGACTTTGGTGCCCAGCAGTATCCGGGGTCAGAATCAATAGGTTTTGAGACCGGGACGAGTACAGTACTTGAGCTGTTGCCCGACGCGGTGATGATCAATAGGGCCGCGGAGATTGTTCATGTGAACAATCTTCTTGTTCGTTTGCTTGGCGCAAATGATTATTCCGAGGTGATCGGGCGCCGCGTCGAAGAAATTGTTATACCCCTTCCGGATTGGTCGCTTGCCCCAGAGCAGGGCACGCGGTTCCTTGGCCAAACCAAGCTCTTATGCTGTGATGGTAAATTGGTTGAAGTCGACCTATTTGGCGGCTTCATAAAATGGAATGACGATTCTGCCGCCTTCCTAATATTGCGGGATATTACCGATCGTCGCGATGCCGAACGTAAACTGCAAGCCCACATAAATGATCTCGAACGAACGCTTGAAACCAGCACAACGCGGTATGCCGAGATTACAAGCGAAATCCATCAGGCGAAGGAAGCAGCGGATTCTGCAAACAGAACCAAAAGCGAATTCCTGGCCAATATGAGCCACGAGTTGAGGACACCCTTGAACGCCATTATGGGTTTTTCTGAAGTTAACAAAGACGAAATGTTTGGCACGCTGGCGGTGCCGCAATATCTTGAATACGCCCGCGATATTTACAATAGCGGTTCGCACCTATTGGAAATCATTAATGACATTCTGGATCTTTCGAAAGTGGAAGCGGGCAGGTTTGAACTCGTTGAAGAAGAGGTCGACCTTGGTAAAATTTTGAACGCTGTACGTAATTTGACCAAAGGCAGAGCCGAGGAAAAAGGGCTCGAGATTGAAATCCGTTTACCTGAAGGTTTTCCAAAGATATTCGCGGATCAGCGCAGTGTTAAACAAATGCTTCTTAACCTGACATCCAACGCAATTAAATTTACGCCGGGAGGCGGTGCCGTTTCCGTGCACGCCGAAGTCCTCCAAGAAGGCGATTTTAAAATTTCCGTTCAGGATAGCGGCATCGGTATTGCTTCTGACGATATGGAAAAGGTGATGACACCCTTTGGTCAGGTAGACAGCGCTCTTGCGCGGGAGAATCAGGGTACGGGGTTGGGGTTGCCGCTCGTTCGGGCAATGGTCGAGCTCCACGGTGGCACTTTGGCCCTCGACAGTGCGCTGGGGAAAGGGACCACCGCAACACTTCATTTTCCGGCAAACCGTGATCTCAGCAACGTGTCAGGATAACCAGTAAAAGCTTTACCCTTTTCGTGTCCTAAGTGGTCCGTTACCGTGCTTCCCAAACAGGAATAGGGTGCGCTATGGATATTAAAGGCTGTGCGGCGATTGTTACGGGCTCATCTTCAGTGGTTGGCATTGGTGCTGAAACGGCGAAACTAATTGCCTCTCGCGGATGCAATGTTGTCGTCAACTACGTTACGAACCATGATGGCGCCGAAGAAACTGTAGCAGCGTGCCGAGCATTTGGTGTTGATAGCTTTGCCGTCAAAGGTGATGTAGCGGAGGATGATGACTGTCGCCGTATGGTCAAGGAGGCGGTTGATCGCTGGGGACAGTTGGATGTGCTGGTCAATAATGCCGCCGTAACGAAGACAGTACCGCAAGCCGATCTGGCAGGTCTAACCGCACAGGATTTTCACGATATTTTTTCTGTGAATGTCGTGGGAAATTTTCAAATGACCCGTGCTGCAGCACCGCATCTGCGTGCATCTGGCGATGCGTCAGTTGTAAATATTTCGTCGATTGGTGCTTTTCGCGGAAACGGCAGTTGTATGGCCTATTCAGCATCAAAGGGCGCATTAAATACGTTGACGATTTCTCTGGCACGCCAGCTTGCGCCGGAAGTACGGGTCAATGCAATTTGCCCCGGCGGGTTATTGGGTAATTGGACCAGAAAGATAATGGACGACGAGGCCTATCAAAGACGGGTGCAAGAAGCCGAAACGAATTTTCCGCTACGTAAACCGGTAATGCCGACAGATGTTGCAAAGGTTGCGTTATGGCTTATAGAAGAGGCTGCCGTTATGACTGGTGAAGCCTTTAGAATGGATGCCGGTCAACATTTAAGTTAGCGGAAGGTAATTCGAGTTGGCATCCATAGCCGGAACGAGCCAGTCCACCCAAAATTGGGTATTGTCCTTAATTAGCGTTGGGCATTTCTTCAGCCATTTCGTAATGCTGTCGTTGCCCCCGCTGTTTCTGCTTATGAAACCAGAGCTGAATGTAAGTTATGCAGCACTTGGCGGCGTCGTATCCGCATTTGCGATTTCAACAGCAGTTGGACAAATTCCCGCCGGGATACTGGTTGATCGTTACGGTGCCAAATGGGTATTGGTCGGTGGTATCGGGTTAATGAGTAGCTGTCTATTCGTAGCAGGGTTCACTGATACCTACTGGGCATTGTTTTTTCTTTTCACTGTCGGCGGGGTCGGGAATAGCGTTTTTCATCCCGCAGACTTTTCAATTTTGGCGGCTAAATTGGACCGAAGCCGGTTCGGTCGTGCGGTCAGTATACATTCTTTTATGGGGTATCTGGGATGGGCCGGAGCCTCTCTCATCATGTTACCTCTGGCCAATTTGACGAATTGGCATACTGCTCTCTCGATAATTGGCGTTTCCGGTTTGGTTATTTCGGGTTTTATGTTGTGGCGATCCGATTATTTTGGTGATGGTGCTTCTTCACAAGAGGCCTCCGATAATAAAATTCCGCAAAAATTGAGCATGCGCGAAAACCTTGCTCTGATGTGTTCGTTACCCCTTGTCATGATGTTCATGTTTTATCTGCTTACTGCCATGTCGACGGCGGGCATTATGTCATTTTCGATCGTAGCAAATGTTTCGTTTTACGAAGTTCATTCGGATTTTGCAGGAAATGTACTGACGGCGCATCTGGTAGCGCTTGCGGCCGGTGTTCTTATCGGTGGCTGGCTTGCGGACCAAACCGACCGGCATAATCTCGTCGCATCAATTGGTGTACTGGCGATGTCAGCGTCGGTTCTTGTTTTGGCTTTTGGCGCGGGACTAATTGTTGTGATGGTCGGGGGTATGCTGTTTAGCGGTTTGTTTTATGGCATTAGCAGTCCATCCCGCGACTTACTCACCCGTAAATCGGCACCTGAAGGCTCAGCGGGCGTTGCATTCGGCTTTACATCAACCGGTATGAGCATTGGTAACTCGATAGGGCCGGTGCTGTTTGGCTGGATCATGGATTTGGGAGAGCCGAAGCTATACTTCATTCTTTTGTCGGTAGCGATTGCGATTTCTGTCATCACTGTGGTGTTTACCCGCCAGCGCAGTGTATCGTCTTCGTGAATACATGAATGAGGTGCTTTGATGTCGGACGATCTGGAAATTTATGAAAAACAGGGTCTTGGAGCCCGCATGGGATTTGGCAAAAACCCCGCGTTAATTATCGTCGATTTTATTAATGGTTTTAACGACCCAGATGCCTTTGGCGGCGGTAACATCCAGGATGCAATTGATAATACCGAAACCTTGTTGGCAACTGCCCGACACCTCGGATTACCGGTAGCCTATACCGTACATTGTTATTCTGATGACGGCGCGGAGGATGGCATTTTCAATCTGAAAATGCCCCGGCTGCGGGAAGGTTTAATTCGAGGGTCTCATGCAACTCAGGTTGTCGATCAACTCGAACCGAGAGCTGGCGAGAGAATTGTTGAGAAGCACTTTCCATCTGCGTTCTCCGGAACCGATCTTGCGAGTTGGCTTGCAATGAAACAGGTTGATACCGCTATCGTGACGGGTTGTACAACGTCTGGCTGTGTGCGTGCCACGGTCGTTGACAGTATGGGAAATGGATTTAGACCAATTGTGCCCAAGGAATGTGTTGGTGACCGTGCGGAAGGACCACATGAAGCCAATTTATTCGATATGGACCAAAAATATGCTGATGTAATGGCATTGTCCGAAGTTCTGGAAGAACTGGATGCGCTTTATCCCGGTCAGGCGCAAAGCTCCGATAAGGAAGGCTAAGCGATATGGTTGATTCACTTGGTTGGCGTAAAAAGTTTGGTGTAATAGCGCCTTCTACCAACACCTCCGTTCAACCGGAGTTCGAGGACATGCGGGCTCGCGGCGTAACCAATCATTTTTCACGAGTGTGGATTCCAGATGACCCCGTCGAGAGTGATGATGATTTCAACAAGCTGATGGAGAATATTCGGCTTGAAATGGATAATGCCGTCCATCGAATTCTAACCTGTCATCCTGATTACCTTGTCATGGGAATGTCGTCGGAAACATTTTGGGGTGGGCTGCAGACCAGTATTGAGCTTAAGGCAAGAATGGAGGAGCTCTCGGGGCTCAATGTAGCCATGGGATCGGATGCCTGTCAGGCGGCTTTAAAGTGTTACGGCGATATAAAACGGATTGCTGTCATTACGCCTTACTGGCCGGTAGGCGACAAAAACGTTCTTCAATTTTTTACGGATTGTGGTTTTGACGTTGTTCGCCTCAAGGGGTTGAAGTGCAAAAGCCCGGTTTTAATCGCCCACGTAACTGAAGACGAACTCGCCGATGCGATCATGGAAGTTAATGGCGACGATGTGGAAGCAATTGTACAGGTTGGTACCAACCTCGCCATGGCCCGTCTCGCAGGTATGGCAGAGAAGATGCTGCAAAAGCCTGTTTTGGCGATCAACACAGCGACCTATTGGTATGCCCTAAGG
The DNA here is from genome assembly GCA_002720855.1 of Rhodospirillaceae bacterium. GTDB lineage: Bacteria > Pseudomonadota > Alphaproteobacteria > MPNO01 > UBA2964 > UBA2964. The sequence continues at coordinate 128,631 of PBIN01000007.1, forward strand.
GACAACGGGATCGAGGATACAGTTGAGGGTTTTGGAACTCTCCTGACTGACTATACAAAGTTACCAAAGAACTTTGCGGCGACTCCCCCGATGGCGGCTGAATAGTGAAATCAGATTTAGCCAAGAAACCTGCATTTGGTTAGAGCTGCTCTCAAATTTCTAGGCACCGTTGCTGCGATCTACCTGATCATGATCGCAGGACTCTACTTCTTCCAACGTTCACTGATTTATCATCCTTCTTCCGGAACGCCGCCGCCAGAACGTGTTGGCTTGCCGGAAATGGAACAGGTGCGGATCAAGACGGAAGATGGACTTTCTCTCTTAGCCTGGTGGAGGGCGCCATCGGGGCCACGAAAACCGGTTATTACTTTGTTTCACGGCAATGCGGGAACTATTGGCTATCGCGGTTTCAAAGTTCGACCATTATTGAATAGAGGGTTTGGCGTACTTCTCCTAGCTTATCGTGGCTTTAGCGGTAATGAGGGAAGTCCCACAGAGCAGGGGCTTTTTGCTGATGCCCGGGCAACCAAGAAATTTCTTGATGAAAAGAAAATTTCGAACGATCGGCGGGTTCTTTATGGCGAATCATTGGGAACCGGCGTTGCAGTCTATCTTGCTTCGTTAGGTCATGCCGGCGCTGTGATATTGGAAGCACCCTATACCTCTATCACCGATGTTGCTGCCGCACGGTTTCCAATTTTTCCGGTTCGATCACTGGTGAAGGACGAATTCGATTCTCTTTCAAGGATCAGGTCCGTTCGAGTACCGTTGCTTGTTATTCACGGAGAACGGGACAATGTCGTGGCGGCGCGATTTGGCAAAAGGCTTTTTGCGGCAGCGAATGAGCCAAAAGAGGCGGAATTTATTCGGAACGCGGGGCATATCAATTTATATAATTTTGGTGCTGCGAACCGTGTAATAAACTTTATTAGGAAACACCTAAATCTTTAGTCTAAAACCACACGAAACCATCGTGGATCAAAAATAAATACCTGATTTATTTACTAAAAAATCGAATTGATCGGCTTTGACTGTAAACCCCAGAAAATCTAAACAGACATCCTCATTCAAGAGGAGAAAGATATGGTGGTCGCTTCAAGATCTTCCGTTTCGGCGCTTGGCGCGGCGGCGAAAGATATTTCGGTCCGTGCGTCCAACATAGCCAATCAGAGAAATTCTCTGCCGGTTGACCGGGTCGAAATCAGTGCCGCTGCCAGGTCTGCGGCAGCGAACGCTGATGGTGATCATGATTCGATTTATAAACCAGGCAAAGTTACCTACGATTCCGTTGAAGGTGGTGGCGTACGTCTGGTCGTTGACCAGAAATCGCCATCGCACCAAGTTGTTTTCAATCCGAGTGATCCAAACACCGATGAAATGGGAAGGGTCGCTATTCCCAACACCGATACGATCAATGAGCTCGTAGGAGTACGTCAGGCTCGAACTATGTTTGACGCGAATTTGGCATTGATCAGGGCAGAAAATCAGATGGCAGGAACGTTACTAGATTCTATGGGGTAGGTGTATGCTTGTGACCTCAGGGTTGGGAAATGAGGCTCTATGCGTCGTTGGGTTGGCGTGTTGGGAGGTCTCGGCCTCTCGGGAAGGGCTGTATCGAGTTCCATATTTGATAAATGTGGAACCCGTTTCTTTTTAGGGCGGGCTGGTCAAATATTGGATGAATGTTAAATTGGCGTGCCGCCATTTGGCTTGTCGTCAATAAAAGGAGTAACCAATGTTGTATGAAGTTCGGACCTACCGGCTTAAGCCGCGCACACAAAATGAGGCGATGAAACGCTTTGGCGAGGCCTATGAAAGTCGGAAGGATTTTTCCGAGATTTCAGCATTTTTCTATTCTGATATCGGTCCACTCAACGAGATAATCCATATTTGGCCTTACGAGGATCTTCAAGCCCGGACGGAAATACGCGCCAAGGCTGCTGCATCGCCCAACTGGCCTCCGCATATGACCGAATTTTTGGATGAGCAACTTTCGGAAATCTTCATTCCGTTTCCGTTTACGCCAGAGTTTAAGACCGGCAGTATCGGGCCGGTGTTTGAATGGCGGAGTTATACTATCAAGCCGCACTCTCTTGGCGGGATTCAGGAACGCTGGGCTGCTGCGATTGAGGAGCGTGAAAAACTCTCACCCTTGTTGATGGCAATGTCGACGGAATTAGGACCGCTCAACAAGTTTGTTCACATATGGCCCTATGAGAGTCTAAACCATCGCGCAGAAGTGCGTGCGGAAGCGGCTGCCAAAGGTATTTGGCCCCCCAAGGGGGGCGGAGACGAGTTATTGCGACAAGACAATAAAATTATGTATGCGGCACCGTTTTCACCGCTTCAATAACTCCGAGCATTTATGCATCTCTCCTGGCGACAAATCGTAATCTCGCCAGGAGCATAATGAGCAGGCAAGCCACACCGGTCATCATATAAAGTGGTGCCGAGAAGCTACCGGTAGATTGTGCAAGTCCTCCGACTGTCATGGGACCAAGCGCTCCGCCGATTTCTCCTGCTGAAAAATACAGTCCACTGGCCGCACCGACGTGTTTTCCATTTTCGGTATCCATCAGCATCAATATTGCGATACCGGTCATTGAACCGCGGCACACACCCTGCATCAGCAACCCCATTCCAAGAATCAGACCGTCTCCGAATTGAATGAACAGTGTCGCGACTGCCGCTGCCAGGAACAATAAGAGTAAAATTAAATAGCGGCGTTCGGGAGTGGCCAAGCGCGGGATAAAGGGTGCTGTTACCAGCCCAAAAATTGTCGGAATGGACGCCCAATAACCCGCACTCACTTCATCCATTCCTTTTTCCTGAAGAATGGTTGGCAGCCAGTGCGTTAGGCCATGATTAAAAAACAATATGAAAATTCCAATCACGAGAACAATTCGAACGAGGGGAATGCTAAGCAGCTCGAAGAAAACCTGAGAGATCGGCGTTTTCTCCTCAGCGGCTAAGGTTTTCTCAACAGCCTTACTTGCTGGATGGGCGCTGATCAGGAGCCATATAAGGCCGGCGCAGAAAACGAAGGCAGCGTAAGCCATTAGAACTTGCCGCCAATCATGATCAAATAACGGCATGACATGACTGTTGGTTAGGGAAACGGCGGCAATACCGCCGAGTGCGTTGCCGGTAAAATATATTCCGATACCGAGACCGCGATCCTTTCCTTTAAACCAAAGACTGACAATTTTCGGCGCGCCGCTTGAGATAAGAGGTCCACCAATACCAAAGACAAAGATCGCAAGTAATACTTCGACATAACTGTCGGATACCGCCCGTAAAACTCCAGAGAAGGCGATGATAGTAATTGAGACGAACAGCATGCGTCGTGGGCCGAAACGATCAAGAAGAGCGCCGCATGGGGCAGAGGAGGCTATGTAAATGACAGGCCAGGCACCGAGGATCGTTCCCATAAGCGCATGATCTATACCCAAATCCTTTTCGATCAAAAAAACCAGCGGAGCCAGGGAGGCGATGGTCAAAGCAAATGAGAAATACATCAGCCAAACGCCAAAAAGCATTGTCCAGCGATATGGGTGCGGCGGCTCGTCGGTATCCTCGACCGCTTCAGTGGGTGCTAGAGCCATAACGATCTATTGCGGATTTAGTTTTTTCTATTTTCCAGATGGGCGGCAAGGGCTGCCGGTGTATCCAGGTCGGTTAGTACGGCATCGTCTTCGATTGCCACTTCAAAGAGGACGTCCTGATGTTCGCCGATCAAATGGCGCGCGCCCACATCACCGGAAACGTCTCTCATGATGGAGAAGAAGCGTTGGTCCCAGAGGACCGGATTACCGCGTTTGCCATTAAAGGTCGGTACACATATTTGTTTTCCCAAGTTGGGGTCATATGCATCGATTAGAGCATCAATGTGATTGGAGTTGATGTTTGGCATATCTCCAAGACAAACGACGGCGGCGTCAGTATCTTCATCCAAAATTTGCATGGCGGCACTAAGAGATGTGCTCAGCCCCTCTGCGTAATCCGGGTTGTGCACAAATTCCAAATCGAAATCTGACAGTGCTTCCTCCAACACCTCACGTTGATGGCCGGTGACAACGAGAATTTTATCAGCTTTGGAATTCTGCGCGGCTTCAATTGCGTACATTATCATGGGCTTACCATCGATTTCGGCGAGTAATTTATTGGTCTTTCCCATCCGCCGGGATTGGCCAGCACCCAGGATGATAGCAACAATACTTTTTCGAATTTCCAGATTGTCCTCCGGAATAACTGCTGCTGTTCGGGGCAGAGGCCGTGTTGGAATATCCTTTAGAAGACCGCCTACACCTAACCGCATCAGATCCTCGCCGGTAACCTCAATATCGGCAACAAGTCGTTGAAGCACCCAGTCAAACCCGTGAAGCCGGGATGATCGCGCTGAGCCAGGCAGGCCAAGCACCCGCATATTTTCAATTGACCCCAGGAGCATAAGATTGCCAGGGTCCACAGGCAGACCGAAATGCTCAACAGTACCGCCATTCTTTTCAATTGCCGCTGGTATGACATCGCCGCGGTCTGCTATGGCGGAGGCACCAAGAACCAGGGCGATATCGCAATCTGCCGCCTTCATGGTGGTTAGCGATTTTGCGATGTCTGCTACTTCGTGCGAACTTTCTACGGTACATACAAGTTCCGACCCAAGCGCTTCAATTCGGCCATTTGTCGTTTGGGTTGCTTTTTGCAAAAGCGACTCTTTTAAAATTGGCAACTTGGTTTGAAGCAACCCGATTTTCTTCGATTTAAACGGCGCCAAAGAAACGGGCAGGCCGCTTGTTCGGGCTATGCTCTCACATTCTTCGATTATCGACTGCGCCACACCAAAAGTTATTATTTTTACTGTAGCAACGACGTCTCCTTTCGCCACTTGATAAAAATGAGGGACAGTCGAAATTGCAATTACCTCGTTGGTGAGATTAAGCGCATCGATGGTTTCTGCGCTCAAGACCGCCAACCCATTGTGTTGTGCGACGAGGTTGCAACGCCCGGTCGCGGTTGGAGACAGAGTAAGATTTTCTCCGGCGATCGCTGTAGCCAGGCGCTGAGCAGCCTCATTTTCGTGAAGATCAGTGTCTTGGAGTAGGACTGCCGTCACCGATATATAGTCGGCATCCCTAAGTGCGGATATATCTTCTTCAGTAAGCGGACGCCCCTTGCGGAATGTTTGTTTGCCGACTTTTAGACTATGGGCAAGGATGGCGCCTGCCGCCTCGTCGACGGGGAGGTCACCAAATTTCACGCTGCCGCCTTTTTCTCCTTCGCGTGTAACCAATCGGTTACTTCGCCGAGGATCGATACGGCAATTTCCGCTGGTGAAATCGCTCCAATATTAAGGCCAACCGGGCCATTGATACGGCTAATTTCGGTCTCGGTAAAACCTTCACCCTTCAACCGTTCGACACGTCCAGCATGAGTCCCGCGACTACCAAGAGCACCAATATAAAAGGCCTCCGAACGGATGGCGACGCCAAGTGCAGGGTCATCGAGTTTTGGATCGTGCGTAAGAGTGACGATTGCCGTTCTTCGGTCGATATCGAGTTCACGGAGACCATCGTCCGGCCATTCATGGTTTAAAGCGATACCTGGAAACCGTTCTGGCGAGGCGAAGGATTGCCGAGGATCGACAACGGTAACGTCATATCCAACGACGCTTGCCATACGAGATAATGGCTGCGCTATATGAACTGCACCGACTATTAGCATCCGTAGCGGGGGATTGAAGGTCTGAAAAAATACTTCTCCATTGTCGATGGTCACTGTTCCTGTTTTGTCGTCTTGTATCGCCCGGCGGGCGGCCTCGAGAATTCCGGGTTTGTTAGCCAAATCTCCCTTTGCCGAGTCATAATAGATAAGGGCCTGATCGCCTGTAGCGAGTTCTGTAGCCAGGGCAACTGGTGTTTTAGCTTCCTGATCCTGCAGGATTTGATCGAGAATAGCCGTTTTCATTCCTGTAGGGCCTCCACAAAAACTTTTACCTGGCCACCACAGGCCAGACCGACTTCCCAGGCCAGCTCATTGGTCACGCCATATTCCAAAATCTTGGGGTTTCCTGATTTCATGACTTCCAAGGCCTCGGTAACTACCGCACCCTCAATGCAGCCGCCGGATACCGATCCAACGAATGTGCTGTCCTCAGAGACGGCAAGTTGGCTTCCTGGTGGTCTTGGAGACGATCCCCAACTGCTCACAACGGTTGCTAAAGCAACCTGTTTTCCTTCTTTGAGCCAATTAGCGGCTTCGTTCAGAACATCATCGTCCTGTGAGCCCTGATTTACATCGCCTGTAGCCATTCCGTGATTCCTTCTTTTCGTCTAACCAGTTGACTGTTTAAGGCATCGATCAGTTCGGTCAGACTCTCTAAATTGTGTACCGGTCGGAATTCGTCAACATGTGGCAGTATAGCGCGAATCCCCTGAGATTTGGGCTCAAACCCTTCAAAACGTAAAAGCGGGTTTACCCAAATGAGCCGGCGGCAAGATTTGTGAAGGCGTTCCATCTCCAATGCGAGACCGCGTCCGGCATCGCGATCCAAGCCATCCGATATGAGCAGCATCACCGCACCCTGGCCCAGTACTCTTCGAGACCAATATTGATTGAATATTTTAAGACTATCGCCAATCCGTGTTCCTCCCGACCAATCCTCGACAGAATCCGTGCATTTTTGAAGCGCAATATCGATGTCTTTATTCCTCAAATGACGCGTGACGTTGGTAAGCCTTGTGCCAAACAGAAATGTTGAAACCCGGTCTCTATCATTGGTTATCGCATGCATGAAATGGAGAAGCATTCGGGTGTATCGCCCCATCGAACCAGAGATGTCGCAGAGGATCACCAGGGGAGGGGTACGCTTGCGGCGCGTTCTATATTGCAGAGGAATAACTGATCCACCGGATCGCATTGCCGCCCGAAGCGTGCCACGCATATCAATTCGATCGTTTCGGTGTGTAGCCTGAAACCGACGCGTTTTCACATTTTGAATGGTCAGCCGCATCCGCGCTATCGCTGCCTTTGCTTTGGCAATTTCATCTGCGGACATGTCCTCGAAATCCATCTTTTGCAGGAGTTCGTTTGCCGAAGCCGTTAATGTGGCCTCTACCTCAAGTTCGGGCTCTTTTTCTTCCTCGTCGTCACTTCCATCATCATTGCCAGGATTCATCGCTTCGGCGATACGACGGCTCGGTGGCTCTGGTTCAGGCCCATCTTCTTCACCCGGGGCCTGTGGCATCAAAAGCCCCAGCATGCGTTCTAACAGGCGTGGATCACGCCAAAATATATGGAACGCCTGATCGAATATTTCGTGTTGATCGCGCCGATTTACAAAAACAGCATGTAAGGACCAATAAAAATCCCGGCGGTTGGTAATGCTGACCGCCTGTACTGCACTGACGGCATCAAGAATTTTTCCGGGGCCTACCGGCATCCCTGCGGTTCGCAGCACGCGACCAAAATGCATAATATTTGTTACGAGTTTGTTGCCCTCGAGTTGTTCGAGAAGCGCGAGTCCGGGCGTTGCGCCGTTTCCCGTTTCACTCACAGAAATTACTGCCGTGCTGCCAGGTCCGCTTTAACCTGGTTGAGTAAGTTGGCCGCCTCGCTGCCCTTAATTTTTTCGATATCGTCCTGGTATTTAAGCAGTGTACCGAGCGTGTCATTCACGGTTTCAGGGTCAAGATCGATCTTATCCAATTGAACGAGTGCGTTGGTCCAGTCGATTGTTTCCGCGACACCCGGTAGTTTAAAGAGATCTTTGGAACGAAGTCTTTGGACGAAAGCAACGATTTGGTCCGAAAGTTCGCCGGGCGCCTCGGGAACTTTTACGGCAAGAATTTCAAGTTCCCGCTGTGCATCGGGATAATCAACCCAATAGTAGAAACAGCGGCGTTTAATCGCGTCATGAATTTCACGCGTTCGGTTTGAAGTGATAATGACCAGAGGTGGATTTTCGGCAGTTACGGTACCGATTTCCGGAATGGTGACCTGAAAATCTGACAGAACTTCAAGAAGGAAGGCTTCGAAGGGCTCATCGGTACGGTCGAGTTCATCGATGAGCAAAACTGGTGGCAGTCCTGAATCATCGGGTTCCAGAGCCTGGAGCAACGGTCGTTTAATTAGGAATTGTTCAGAGAAAATGTCATTTTCGATCTGATCGCGGTCTCTATCGCCTGCGGCCTCAGAAATACGAATGTCAATCATTTGTCTTGAATAGTTCCATTCATAGACAGCTGAGGAAACATCCAGTCCCTCATAACACTGTAGTCTGATCAGACGTCTTCCAAGCGTTTCGGATAGTACTTTGGCGATTTCGGTTTTACCGACACCAGCTTCCCCTTCAAGAAATAGTGGTCTCCCAAGTTTTAGAGCCAGAAACAGAGCAGTAGCCAAAGATCTGTCGGCGACATATTTCCCATCCGCTAAGATATCGAGTGTCGTTTCAATCGTTTCGGGTAGGGGCGCGCTCATCTTTTATTCTCAATAGACCCTGATAAAACTGGGAGGCCGGTTTCCGGGCCTCCCTGAAAGTATCGATACGAAATCGAGCAGAAACGCCTCTCCTTCGCATATAAGATTTCTCTACGCAATCGCCTCAGCAACTGCACGTTTCGCCATCACCGTCACGAGATGTGCTCGATATTCAGAACTGGCGTGGATGTCGCTATTTAAATCACCATCTGGAATTTTGATATCTGCAACGGCATCGGGTGTAAAGCTTGACGCAAGAGCGTCTTCCATTTCAGGGACGCGGAAAGCGCAAGCGCCTGCACCAGTAACGCCGACACGAACGTCCGACCCTTTCTGCGAAACCATGACACCAACGATACAATATCTGGAGGCGGGATTCGGGAATTTCATATAACCCGCACGGTCCGGAACAGGATATGTAATCTTCGTAATGATCTCGCCTTCTTCGAGCGCTGTTTCAAACAGATCAAGGAAAAAGTCATCAGGCGCAATTTCTCGTTTATTGGTTTGAATAGTCGCACCCAACCCAACGACGGAGCTCGGATAATCGGCCGCCGGGTCATTGTTTGCGATGGAGCCACCGATGGTACCGCGGTTGCGCACCATTGGATCGCCAATGCCGCCAGCGAGTTTGGCAAGGGCAGGGATAGCACCTCTTACGTCCTCACTTGCTGCCACGACAGCATGGCGTGTCATTGCTTTAATGCTGACAGTACCGCCTGAAACTTCAATGCCCGCCATGTCAGGGACCTGGGCAAGGTCAATGACATCAGATGGGCGTGCCAAACGTTGTTTAAGCGTTGGCAGTAGCGTCATGCCACCTGACATATACTTGCCATCTTCAGCTGCGCCGAACTGATCTACAGCGTCGTCTACCGAGGATGCTTTGCTGTACGTAAATTCATACATCTTCTACTGTCTCCAATTACGCCTCTGTGTACTCTAATTTTCTATTTTTAAATTTATAACCTATTGGGCTTCGTTCATTACTTCTGACGCAGCCAAAATCGCTTTGACAATATTATGGTAACCGGTGCAGCGGCAGATATTACCTTCAAGCTCGTGGCGTACGGTCTTCTCGTCTAATTTCTCGCCTTTATGGCGATCGACGATACCAATCGCACTCATAACCATACCAGGCGTACAGAAACCACACTGAAGCGCATGATTTTCCCGGAATGCGGCTTGCATTGGGTGCAATTCCCCATCCTGTGCAAGGCCTTCAATTGTCGTAACTTCGCAACCGTCAGCTTGAACAGCCAGCATCGTGCAAGATTTCATGGGAATGCCGTTAATGTGAACTGTACAACAGCCGCATTGTGTTGTGTCGCAACCGACATGCGTCCCCGTGAGGCCTAAATGTTCACGGATATATTGCACCAGCAAAGTGCGATCCTCTGACTCGCCTTCGACGGATTTTCCGTTAATCGTGAATGAGAACTTAACCGACATCAGATACTTCCTTGTGCGGGGTGTAAGGTACCCCGAAAAAAACCCAAAACTACCGTGAAAAGCACCGATTTTTCTGATGGAACGGTGCCTCTCTGGCCTCCCAAGGGTGAAAGTATGACGCAGAACGCCTTTCGGTCAACCCGCGTTACACGATAGATTCTGATCCCAGCGAATTAATACGGTTAGTTAAGAACGACTAGAACAACAATAACGACCGCGATCAAACCGGCTACCCAGACAATGGGGCTAATACCCCCGGAATTCTGCGCTTCGTCGGTGGCTGCGGCTTCTGTAGCCTCTGTCGTTTCAGACACTTCCTCTGAAGGCGCTTCTTCGCCGCCCTCGGGAGTTTCGCCAACAATTTCCGCAAATTTACCGAAAAATTGGCCCGCCATCTTCTTTGCCGTTGAATCGATAAGACGTGATCCGATTTGAGCTAGTTTTCCGCCAACTTGTGCGGTGGCGGAGTACGTGAGAATCGTTTCGTTTCCGTCGGCTTCCAAATTAACTTCCGCACCACCTTTAGCGAAGCCTGCAACACCGCCTTGGCCTTCTCCGGTGATCTTGTATCCCGCAGGCGGGTTAATGTCCGAAAGTGTTACTTTTCCGGTAAATTTAGCGGAAACCGGCCCAACTTTCGTGGCGACTTTTGCGGAGAGCTCTGTTTCGGAATCTTTATTTAATTCCTCACATCCAGGAATACAGGTTTTAAGGACTTCTGGATCGTTTAGGGCATCCCAAACCTTTTCTCGAGGGGCGGGGATCCTGTATTCGCCAGTCATATCCATTAATTACTCTCCGTCGTTGAAAGTTCGATAATTCACTGTTGCCAATGGTTGGGCGAAAACTAGTGCTTTGTATCGCTATGGACAACCCTAAGCGGGCTGAATTTATGCGTTAACCGGCTGTTGAGAAAAATCGGGGATAAACTTGCATGCAGGGAGATCGTTATGCAGCCAGCAGTAAATAGTAGTTTCGACGTCGCGATTTGGTTTTTAGACCGTGCGCGCTCTGAAAATTCCTATTTACAGCCAAGAAAACTGCAGTTTCTTTTGTTTTTTGCTCAGGGGCACTATGCGGGGGCCTATCAAGGCCGTCGTTTGATGCCTTCGGTTTTTGTCGTGGATGAAGCCGGCCCCCTTGACCCCAACCTGTATCGTGCATTCGAACAAGGCCGCCCGAACGTATCGGAAGTGTCAATGGATGAAGAAATTCTTGTGTTTCTCGATGCGATTTGGCGGCGCTATCGGGACGACGAGCCGATGAAACTTGATCGACTGATCAGTCGGTATGGAAAGAATGATGTGGCCATTGAAAACCGCGACGGATCGGAAGTCGGCATTTCTTCGATGATGCACATGTTCGCCCGCGATGACGACAAGAAGAACAAACAGCCCAAAATGTTGCGAACCTATACTGGCAAGGCCGTTAAAGCGATTCCCTGGCGCCCGCCAAAATCAATCACCACGACAAGTAATGAGTAACACTGTTCGAGAGATTTGATATCGGATTGGATCGATTACGAGATGTCGGTCATACTGTCGTCGAAAAAGCGTACTCGGCGCTTGGCAAACGAACAGGTGGCAGATGAAAGAACGCGTTGTTTATTTAAGCGGTGAATTTGTTCCGGAGAGCGAGGCGAAGATCTCGATTTATGATCGTGGGTTTACGTCGGGAGATGGCATTTACGAGGCTACTCGGACGTTTGGCCATAAGTTGTTTCGGTTGGACGATCATCTAGACCGTTTATTCAACTCGTTAGACTACGTCCGGATCGACTGCGGCCTGTCGCGGGAGGAAATGACCAAAATCTGCACGGAGGTTGTGGAAAAGAATCTACCACTGCTTGGCGAAGATGATGATTATACACTCTGGCATGTAATCAGCCGCGGCGTTCGGTTGCCTGGTACGATGACCATGGCGGGCCCAACAGTGGCCATATTCGCACAGCCTGTTGATTTTACCCGTTATGCCCGAACCTATATCGACGGGGTGACCCTTGTTACACCGGCTACCCGGCGAACACCGCCGCAATCCCTTAGTCCGAAGGCGAAAATTACCAATAAAATGAATCACAATATGGCGGTTTTTGAGGCCCAACAGGTTGATCCTGATGCCATCCCTTTGATGCTTGATTTGGACGGCAATATCACTGAAACCGACACAGCAAATGCGTTCTTTGTTTCGAAGGGAAGGTTGTGTACGTCAAAATCGCGGACAGTCCTTGGCGGTATCACGCGCTTGGTGCTGTTTGAATTGGCGGCTGAATTGGGTATCGAGGTAGTGGAAGATGATTTTACACCCTTTGATATGTATGCAGCAGAAGAAGCCTTTATTAGCGGTACCAGTGGTTCAATTGTTCCGGTAAGTAATCTGAATGGATCTCAAATAGGGGATGCATTGCCCGGAGAAACTACTCTTAAGCTAATGCGAGCCTTCAACGAACTGTTGGGTATGGATTGTATTGCCCAGGCTATTCGTCACCTCGGTGACAATGAGGCGAAGGAACTTTTGTCGACCTGGGAAGAGCGCTTGGGTTAGATGAAGTAGAAAAGCATATAGAGCGATAGCAATACCGCGACCCACAGGACTGTTGACCCCGTTGGCCATGTCCGCGCCAGTAAACCTTCTGGTCCATGATGACGGAATACGCCGGCGATAAATTTTTCGACACGGTTCAGGAACGCGCTGCGAATTTGGCGATCGGCAGGCACAAACACATTACCCAGGCTCCTGATAACGTTTGGGATCAAGCGACGATAGGTCCAATCGAAATCGAGATTAATCGCCTTGAGCTGCGGTGGATAATACCCTTTCTTTACGAGGTAGGTGAAGACGAGGGCTGAGAACAACAGCAGCTGAAGATGCGTAATGACGTGCGAAGTAGTATAGGCCTGGAAATCTTCCGGGAACGGTAGAGCAGCGAGCAAGGGTGCCGGATAAATACCGATAGCGATGCACAGGAAGGCAGTGATACCCATGGCAATTAGCATATTGAGCGGTGCTTCTTGCGGACGCTGGCCGGAATCCTGATTGAAAAAGGCGAAATAAGGGACCTTGATGCCGGAATAAAGCAACACACCGGCTGCCGCGAAAAGCAACACGATCCAGGCAACCCAGTGACCTTGTTCAGCTACTGCAGCGATGATGATCGACTTCGATATAAAGCCCGAAAACAGAGGAAAGGCAGAAATTGAGGCTGCGCCCACCATACAAAAACCTGTTGTATAGGGCATTGATTTGTATAGCCCGCCGAGTTCCGAAGCCTTAGCCGTCCCCGTTCGATACAAAACCGCCCCCATCGACATGAAGAGCAGCGCCTTATAGAGAACATGAGATACTGCATGAGCAGCAGCGCCATTGAGCGCCATTTCAGTCCCGACACCAACGGCGACAACCATATAACCGAGCTGATTGTTAAGGCTGTATGCCAGGACGCGTCGCAGATCGTTCTCGATCAATGCGTAGAAAATCGGGAACGCGGCCATCGTTGCACCGATCCAGATGAGCATCTCGGTGCCTGGGAAACCACGTGCGAGAGCATAAATTGCGAGCTTTGTCGTAAAGGCTGAGAGAAATACTGTGCCGGTAACGGTGGCTTCGGGATAGGAGTCTTGAAGCCAGTTATGCAGAAGCGGAAATGCCGCCTTGATCCCAAACGCGATAAAGATCAGGACGGGCCCCGGTCCACTTAATTCCATCTTGGCGAAGTCCAAGGAACCTGACGCCTTGAATTGCAGGATTGCGCCGGCGAGTAGAAGCACCCCGGACCCGACCTGGATGATCAGGTAACGCATGCCAGTTTTGTACGCATGTTCGGATTTGTTCGCCCAAATGAGGAAGACAGAGGCAATCGCGGTGCCTTCCCAGTAAACAAACAGGGTAATCAAATCGCCTGCAAATGCGCCGCCAATAGCAGATCCTGCATAAATGAGTCCGGCCATTTGTTGGACGGAATCTTTCATGTGGAAAGCGAAAATGATGCTGATTGCGGCGGCTATATGAAAAATATAGCCAAAGATCAGGCTCAACCCGTCGACGCGAACCGGAGCGAGGGTGTAGCCAAATAGATCAAAGCCAAAATGAATGCCTTCGGGAAGAACGAGCAATCCCCAAAAACCAATAACCGGCAATGCGAGCATATAGGCGTTGCGAACGACATGTGGCAGCAGCGGAACTAAAATTGCTCCGACAATGAGAAGAAGGCCAGGCGGGAACTCAATCATCGTCGGCCTCTTGGTAATAATCTTCATCGCGCATAAATAATGTGCGCAGCAATTTTGCCCCTAGAAACAGAACAGCGCAGGCAACAAGCCCGAAGATCGGATAAATGCCGATCCAGTTCTCAACGTCATAATGAACATGTTTGTGATAGAAAAAGTCTGCAACAAAGCTTAGACCGCAGGCGACATAAAGCGCCAAGACGAGTTTTTTGACGTTATTCCGGTCGTCCAACCAGTAGGACTTTTCATCGGGCTTTTTTTGATCCGCCATTTAAACCTCTTCTTCAGCCCTGAATACCGGCCACCGGTGCCAGCATTTTGTATATGCGGTCGGCGTAAAAGAATAACAGGATGCAGCCAGCGCTCGTTATGGTCATTGCGAATAGGCAGAACGGCGGAGCCTCCTTAATTTTGCCAAATCGTACCCCGTTCCAGAAATCAACTTCCTCATGGTGGTCATCGTGGTGGTCGTCTTTTCGTTCCGGCAAAAAGAAACCACGGGCCACTAACGGCATCAAATAAGCAATATTGAGAAGCGAGCTGGCCATAAAAACAATCATGAAGAAGATGAGGTTCGCTTCTGCCGCAGAAAGCATCAAATACCATTTGCTCCAGGATCCGCCGAGTGGTGGCAGACCGATAACGCTGAGAGAACCGATCAAAAAGGCAATGAATGTAAACGGCATGACCCGCCCGAGCCCATCCATCTCCGAAATTTCGGTTTTGTGACTTGCGACGAGAATTGCACCGGCACAGAAGAAAAGCGTTATCTTTCCAAACGCATGCATAGCGATATGCATGCCGCCACCGATAATTCCAATACTGTTGGCGAGGGCCGCTCCGAGGACGATATAGGATAGCTGGCTAACGGTGGAGTAGGCGAGCCGAGCCTTCAGGTTGTCTTTGGTCAATGCGACACAGGACGCAACGATTACAGTGAAAGCGGCGATGTACATCAGCCAATCGTCCTGGCCGATCCCCGCCAAAGTATCGATCCCAAAAATGTAAACGATGACTTTTAAAACGGTGAAGACGCCTGCTTTGACCACCGCAACGGCATGAAGTAAGGCACTTACCGGTGTCGGTGCCACCATCGCTGCTGGCAGCCATCGGTGAATTGGCATTAATGCAGCCTTACCAATGCCATACATGTAAAGGAACAGGAGAAGCCCCAGAATTGGTCCTTCCGCTTTACCTTTCAGAATTCCGCCTGGCGTGAAGTCCAGTGTACCCGTAAGGAACCATGTCCAGATAATTGCCATCAGCAGGAATGCAATCGACGTACCGATCAATATGCCAAGATAGGTCCGTCCGGCCTTTACGGCATCTTTGGTTTCGGAATGGATTACCAATGGGTATGTCGAGATCGTCAGGATCTCATAAAAGATAAATAGTGTGAGCATGTTTGCGGAGAAACAAATCCCCATCGCACTCGAAATTGCGATTGCGAAACAAGCGTAGAAACGCGTTTGATTTTCCTCATGATGTGATCGCATGTAGCCTATTGAATAAAAGGTCGTAACGACCCAAAGGCCTGACGCAACCATGGCGAAAAGCATGCCGAGCGGTTCGACTTCAAAGGCAATTGCCAATCCCGGAACGATTTCTGCGAGGACAAAACCAGGACGACCACCGGAAGTAACCTCCGGTACGAGACCAAACACAATCAACGCGAGGCAGGCGGAAGTCGCTAACGTAATTGCATCGCGAAGATTCGGATAACGATCATTCAGCAGAATCAGGACCATACCAAAAATTGGTAATCCGATGGCGAATGCGACAGCTGTTCCTCCGGTCATCCGCCTGCCCCCAGGAGTTGCATGGCGGCCTGTTTAGCAACGCCCACGGTTAAATCCGTATTGATACCGAAGAACACGCTGGCTCCGATCAATATCCAGGTTGGGATAAGCATCGATGGTGGTGCATCTTCAATATCGCCAGCGTTTTCAGGAGCGGGTTTCAAATAGGCGACTTCGACAACCCGCCAAATATAAACGACGGCTAGAAGTGAGCTCAGCAGGATCAAGAGAGCAGCAAACCACCAGCCACGGTCCAAGGCACCGACGACGAGATACCATTTGCTGACAAAGCCAACTGTCAATGGAACGCCAATGAGGCTCAGCCCGCCGACGACAAAAGCGGCCATCGTCCAGGGCATACGTTTTCCAAGCCCGGCCATGTCGTCGAGCCTTACCGAGGCAATTTGATAAAAGACGCACCCGAGCGCGAGGAACATGCCGCCTTTCATCAGGGCGTGATTGAAAAGATGAATGATGCCGGCAGCAATACCGTTAACGTTGGCAAAACTGATACCAAGGACCATGTACCCGATTTGGGCCACGGATGAATACGCCAGCATCCTTTTGATATCCGGTTGAAAAATTGCAACGGCCGACGCGGCGAACATGGCGATGACAGACAGCACGAGTAAAATTGTATCGAGTGGCATCACACCAAACGAAAGTTTTACGTTAAATATACTGAAGAGGAAGCGGAGCAGGACGTAGACAGCAACTTTTGTTGCCGTCGCTGCCAGAAAGGCACTGACGACTGAGGGCGCATAGGTATATGCGTTGGGGAGCCATAAATGTAGTGGGAAGAGTGCCAGCTTTAGCGAAATTCCGACGACCAGGAACCCAAATGCAGCGCCGACGGTTCTGCTCAATGGCTGATCTGCGAGCCGTTTCGCCAAGTCTTCCATATTGAGCGTGCCGGTTTCGGCGTAAAGGAGCCCAATGCCGATAACGATAAAGGTAGCGCCGATCGTTCCGAGAACCAGGTACTGATAGGAGGCTGTAAGGGCGCGCCTGTCTTTGCCCATAGCAATCAGCACATAGGAGGACAAAGAAGAAATTTCGAGGAAGACGAACAGATTAAATGCGTCGCCTGTTATCGTTACGCCAAGCAAGCCGCACAGACACAGCATATAGGAGGTATAGAACAGGTAGACGCGGTTAACGCCGAATTCCGCGCGTACGCTTTCACGTGCATAGGGCGTTACGACGGCACCGATTGCAGAAACAATCAAAAGGACAAAAGCGTTTACGGTGTCGACACGATATTCGATTCCAAGAGGTGGAGCCCAGTTGCCCATGTGATAGCTAATAGGGTCGCCGACGATTACCTGTTGAAGCAGTAGCCACGAAATGACGAGGCAAGCCCAGGATCCGAAGAGTGCGACGATCCACGCCCAGTCGCGATACCGCACGAGCATACAAATTGGTGCGCAGAGCAGCGGAATCACGACCTGTAATGCAGCGAGATGTTCAATCACGTGTCATCATCCTGATCGTGAATTTCGTCTTCTTCTATTGTTCCGTATGCTTCGTTAATTCTAACCACTAACGCGAGACCCAGTGCGGTCGTGGCTACGCCAACGACGATCGCTGTGAGGATCAGGACATGGGGTAGGGGATTGGAATAGGTGGTTACGCCATCAGCAATTATTGGTGCGGTGCCGCCCTGCACTTTACCAAACGTAATGTACATCACGAAAACCGATGCCTGAAAAATGTTAAGTCCGACAATTTTTTTAACGAGATTGTCGTGCGCGATCACGATATAGAATCCAGCCATCATCAGGAAAACGACGATCCAGTAATTATAAAGACCAACCGCGGCCATCTCAGTCGTCTCCCTTCGTCTGGCGATGTCGGGCGAAAGTGAAGAAAACCATTACCATGACGGAAGTGACTGTAATTCCGACGCCAAGTTCTACGAGGAGGATTCCAAGGTGCTGACCATGGACAGGGTCTTGGGCCATGACGGAATAATCAAGATACTTGCCGCCGACGAGCATGTCGTAGACGCCGACCCCGGCAAAAAGTAAAACACCAAGGGCGATGCCAAATCGTAAAATACCGCGTGGCAGAACTTTGCCAGCGTCCTTCAGGCCGAAGATCAATGCATAAAGAATAAATCCGGCTGCGAAAATTACGCCAGCCTGAAACCCGCCGCCCGGTCCGAAATCACCATGAAATTGAACATAAAGACCAAATAGCATGATGAAAGGCATCAACAGTTTCGCAACAACGCGCAGAACGAGATAGCTATGCATCTTCGTCCTCCCGTCTGCGACCGATGTGGCGCCAATTTCCAAGAAGCAAAATAACGCCAACGCCTGCAGTGAAAATCACGGTGACCTCTCCGAGGGTATCGTATCCGCGGTAACTCGCCAGAACCGATGTAACGACATTCGGGATGCCCGTTTTTTCAGGTCCTTCCTTTAAATAGGACGGTGCGACATGTCTATGCGCGGGTGCATTTGGATCGCCATAATGTGCAAGATCCAGTGTTCCGTATATGAGTGCGGCACCGGTAAGGATAACCACAATCAGCGGCAATATTTTTGTATGGCTTGGTTTCTTTTCGCGGTCGGTTGTAAGCGCGATTGTTCCCAGAGCAAGAACCGTTGAGATACCAGCACCCACAGATGCTTCAGTAAACGCGACATCGACAGCGTCAAGAATTACGAAAATCGCTGCCGCCATCAGGCTGAAAATGCTGCCAAGCATTACGACGGCGAACAGATTTCGAATTCGTAAGATTCCGAAAACCGTCAAAGACATAAAAGCCAGAATGGCGATATTGGAAAAATCTTCTATGGCGATTTCTCCTTCTCTTCATCTGAACGAAGATCTGAGTCTAGGATCGGTTCCACTCCGCTACTCAACGCAGCATGCGCCAGGGCGAAACTGGCGGCGGGGCTGGTAAAAAATATGAATATGAGAATTAGAAGTAACTTCGCGGCAATCAGAGATATTCCTGCTTGAAGGATAAGGCCGGCAATAATAGTTCCGGCTCCAAGCGTGTCGGTAATACTTGCCGCATGCATTCTTGTATAAACATCGGGTAGGCGCAAAACACCGACGCCTCCGACGATCATCGAAAATGATCCCGCGATAATCAGTAGCCAACTCAGTATGTCGATGATCATCATTGACATCACAATGGCTCCTCATCGTCATGCGCTCGGCCGAGGTCGCCATATTTGAAGACTTTAAGGACCGCGATTGTTCCAACAAAATTGATCAACGCATATACCAGTGCGATATCCATAAAGTCCGGGCGACCCATCAGGAATCCCAAGACAGCTATCATCAAAACAATTTTGGTACCAAACATGTTGACGGCGACAATCCGGTCATAAATCGACGGACCCATGATCGCCCGAATAAGCGCAAGGATCATTGTAATGAGGAGTGCGGCGGCTGCGGCAGCAAACATTATTTATCCTCTCCCACCATTCGGGTGACGCGACGATCCATCTCGCCCCCCATCAGATCTTCTGCGCCGGAGCGGGTTAAGGCATGAACCAGAATTTCTCCATTGGCGACGTCGACCGAAATCGTTCCAGGAGTGAGCGTGATCGAGTTGGCATAGATTACTTGTCCGAGATCACTGGTCTGGGAGGCCTTTACGCGGAGAAGCGTAGGCGTGACAGGAAGGGATGGTGCCAGGATCAACTTTAGAACATCGATGTTGGCTTTGATGATCTCAATGATCAGCCACGGAATGTACGTAAAGGCGCGCCATGTTAAATGGATTGGGTGGCCTTCTTGGTCGATAAGATCCATGCGCTGCATAATTGAAACGACGACTGCGCAGGAAATGACGCCCAACGTTGTTATAAGCAGGGTGTAATGTCCCGAAAGGACAAGCCACACGGCGAACAGGACCGCCCCGAGCGAAATTGAATGAATAAAGCGGTTCCCCATCCCGGAAGACCCAAACTACCTAACTAACTGTTTTTCTATATTCACGAGTTTGCCGAAGCGATTGGCAAATCGTTCCCCATTCCAGCCAAATTATTATGGCTTGATCGTCTTTTCCACCCGAATTTGCGGATTTTGTGCCTAAATTCTCGGAATTATTTGCATTTCGAAGTGCCAGAAACCCTTGACTTTTTCAAATTAACCTTTTTTCACCATACGTTAGCGTATGGTGAAATAAAAAAAGATATATGGGTTACTAAAAATCAGTGATAGATTAACAGAGTTAAATATTGGGGGAGTGTTCGCGTTGAGTGAGTCAGATTCGTTGTCTGGAACTGTAGATTCAGTACAGATTCGAGGCACCGTTAAGTGGTTTAATGTAGTCAAGGGCTATGGTTTTCTTACACCGGATGACGGGTCACCCGATGTATTCTTACATCTGACCGTACTTCGCATGGCTGGACATGAACGTCTTGCACCTGGTGCAACGGTAGAATGTGAGGCCGTAAAGGGCGCAAAAGGAATGCAGGTGTTGCGTGTCGTATCTGTTGATACGTCAACTGCGGATCCTGAAGAACAGGCTAGCGGCGGCCAGTCGATGGCGGTACAGCCACCGGAACCGACCGGGCCGGTCACAGACTTGATGAGCGGAACCGTAAAATGGTTTAACCCCCACAAGGGGTATGGATTCGTGTGTCTCGATAATAGCGAAGAAAGTGACATCTTTGTACATATGGTGACGCTTCGAAATGCCGGTATAGCAAGTCTGATCACCGGACAGTCGGTTGAAGTACGAATTACAGATGGTCCAAAGGGACGGCAGGCGGCAGAGGTTAAACTTTCAGATTCCGCTGCGCCTTCCGAGTAAAATCCGGGCAGAAATATGAGGGAAAACCTGCGTTAGAAAGGCGACCTTGTAGCTGGTTCGACATGCTCAAAAGAATTTTTTTGGGACTAACCCTAATTTCTTTGATTAGCGGTACGAGCATGCCTCCGGTTTTGGCGCAATCGAGCTCAGGTGTTCGGTTCGAAAGGTCGTCGCTGGCAATTCAGACTGCGTCAAAATCGCATAAGTTTTCGATAGAGATTGCAAGCACCGAGCGTCAACAACAGCATGGGTTGATGTTCAGACGCCGCATGGCGGCTGATGCGGGAATGCTCTTTATCTATCCTGTTCCACAGGTAATTACGATGTGGATGAAAAACACCTACATTCCGCTCGACATGTTATTTATCGGTCCTGATGGAACGATTGTCAGCATCGTACAACGCGCGATACCGGGTTCGCTGGAAACGATTTCGTCGACGGAACCGGCAATTGCTGTGCTTGAAGTCAATGGCGGAACCGTCTCGCGGCTGAAAATAAAGCGAGGCGACCGTATCAATTATCCAGCATTTCAGGGAACACGTTAGGTCTGTTTCCGTTTTCAACGGAAATTAGGGCCGTTTTTGCGGTCATTTAATCTCAGATCGGAATATTTTGCCGATTTTCGTTCAACGCAGATTTAAGCCGGCGGATCGAGTTTCGTCATCGTTGGCAGAGCCTCCCAGTTTTCACCGGCGGCGAGCATGCATGAGACACCGTTCGGCATCGTCAGAATGATTGTCCAGCTTTTTCCAGCGCTTGAGGATAGAATTTCAAGAACTCCCCCATTATTGGCGACGCCCATGGCGACGGGGGCTTCCGAATATTGTTGAGAGAGTTGCGCTATCACCTGGGTTCTATCGGTGCACATTGGTTGCTGTGCGGAAGCAGGCGAGAAAACGCCCAAACTGGCGATTGCAACGGTTACGAGGGCGGTACGGAGCATCGGCTTCTCCTTTCCCTATAGTGGGTTTGCCCTGTTGGTGCTGCAAGTTTGGGGCCAATAATGTTAATGAACCCTTACTACATGGCTAAATTGAAAGGGGTAAATTCCGCTATCAATAGGGTGGTTCGACCGGTCTTGCGTCGTAGCGGCCTTTAGTGTTTTCTCTGGACGAATTTTCATATCCGGATTTTATATCCACCGAGCAAGCGAGAGAACGAATGGGCCCAAGTGACGGTCGTGACGATGACGACCTTAAAGAATCGAAAGAGGTGGAAACGCCGACAGGTCCACCACCTGGCCATACGCTTGAGGACCACGAATATGGTGACGTGTTCTTTCATGATCATGGTCCTGATGCTGATCATGATCATGATTCAGATTTCGACGGTCCAATTGAAGAAAACCCGCTGTGGATCGCTGATAACGTCCGTTTAAACAGCGTTGGAATTGATGTGGGGTCATCGGGAACCCAGGTGATTTTTTCGCGGCTCCATTTACGTCGAATGGCGGAGGATATGTCGAGCCGCTATTTCGTCGTCAATCGTGAAACCCTGTTCCAATCGCCTGTTGCCTTGACGCCATATGAAAGCGAAACACGGATTTCTGATGAACAGTTAGGTCAAATCCTGGATAAGGCATATGAAGCGGCGGGCCTTAGCCCTGACGACATCGACGCAGGCGCTGTCATACTGACCGGTGAAGCCCTCCGACGGGAAAACTCCCAGGCAATTGCTGCAACCGTTTCGGACAAAGGCGGCGATTTCGTTTGTGCAACGGCAGGCCATCATATGGAGAGTATGCTTGCGGCTTTTGGCTCCGGCGCCGCAAAAGCGTCGCTCGATGACGATCGCCGCATTTTGAATGTCGATATTGGCGGCGGCACAGCCAAACTGGCAATTTTGGAAGAGGGGCAGGTGAAAGTGACTGCCGCTGTCCATGTTGGTGGACGATTGCAGGTTGTCGATGATGATGGCGTTATTGTCAGGCTTGATCCTGCCGGTAAAACCCATGCAGCGCGCGCAGGTTTTGACTGGTCGATCGGGGACAAGGTCACATCGGAAGAACTCGACAAAGTGGCAGATGGTATGGCGGCCACTTTAATAGACTCTCTCGTAATTCGACCTATTCCGGACGACATCGAGAATTTTTATCTAACCGATCCAATCCTTGATTGGGGACAGATCGATGGCGTGATGTTCTCTGGCGGAGTCGCCGAATATGTTTATGCCAGGGAAGAACGTGATTTCGGTGACATGGGACGGCGTTTGGGGCATGCGATCTCCAAGCGTTTGGAGGCGGGAGCCTTGCCCTGGAAATTAATGCCTGCCGGCGAGTGCATTCGTGCGACGGCACTCGGTGCATCGGAATATTCTGTGCAGCTTTCGGGCAACACCTGTTTTATTTCCAACCACGGAGAGCTTCTGCCCCGGCGAAATTTACAAGTTATTCAACCACCGTACGATTGTCCGGATGACATTGATCCCGATGAGGTGGCGCGCGTGGTTAAGGCGCATCGCCGGGCTTTCGAGGTTGACAATGATGACCGTGAAATTGCGCTGTCGTTCCACTGGAAGGGTATGCCCGCTTATGAGCGGATGAATGCTTTCGCCAAGGGCTTGGTTAAGGGGCTGGACGACATGATTGCGGCAGGTAAACCGCTTTTCATTGTTCTGGACGGTGATATCGCCCAGTCGCTTGGCCATATCCTGAAAGATGAGCTGGAGGTGCCCGTTGGCGTTCTTGTCATCGATGGTGTGGTTTTGTGGGATTTTGACTATATCGATCTTGGAAAAATCAGGTTGCCCTCGAAAACGGTGCCGGTAACCATCAAGTCTCTCGTGTTTTCAGATGACCCAAGGTCAGGGCAGCGGCTCGATCATGAGCATTCGCACGATCATCGTGGGGGCCACCATCATCATAGTCATGATGGTCACAATCATTCCCACGACTAGAGCGATCATCGCAGGATGGATGATAAATAGAGGCTTGTTGTACTTGGCAGTGATAGCGTTTCGAGTATAAAAATGGGGCAACTAAATCGATCGCGAATGCGTCCGAAAATGAAAAAGCAAAGAGAGTAGATTGATGGCAGAAGATGGTGGACAGAAAACAGCAATAGTTTCCGATGAAATGGCGAAAAAGTTCGCTTCGGAAAAGGAAACACCCTATACGCGCTGGGTTCGGGACGAAGGACTGGACATCATCGATTCAATCTACGTCAAGAACCTTTATACCGTAGAGTTAAAACCCTGGGCCCGCCGTGAGGGGAGTGGTGTTTATCTCAACCACGATGCCTCCCGGACCACAAATGATTGTTATGTATGTGAAATTCCTGCCGGTAAGAAGTTGGCGCCGCAGCGGATGATCTTTGAAGAAATGATCATGATTTTATCCGGGCGTGGCTCTACCAGCGTCTGGAATGACAAAGGAGACCGGATTACCTTTGAATGGGGTCCCGGCGCCTTATTTGCAATTCCTCTTAACTGTTGGCATCAGCATTTTAATGCCTCCGGTCAGGATCCGGCGCGGTTTGTCGCTGTTACCAATGCGCCTCCGCTTGTCAATGTGTATGAGGATCCGGAATTCGTTTTCAACACGCCATATGATTTCAATGGCCGTTTTGATGGCGAGCCCGACTATTTTGCAGCAAAAACCGAAACAGAAGGTTTCAAGCTGGTAACGAATTTCGTGCCCGATGCTGTAAATTTGCCACTCATTACCGCAAAAGAACGGGGTGCCGGCGGCGGCCATATCCGTTTCAATTTCGCGAAAAGTTCAATGAATGCCCATATTTCTCAGTTCCCAATCGGAACCTACAAGAAATGCCATCGTCACGGGCCGGGTGCTCACGTTATTATTCTGTCTGGAGAAGGCTATTCCCTGATGTGGCCGGATGGTGAAGAACCGCGCTATTACCCATGGGAGGTTGGAACCATGATTGTTCCGCCAAATATGTGGTGGCATCAGCATTTCAACACAGGGCCGACGCCGTCACGCTATCTCGCCTTTAAATATGAAGGTGTTGCAGTAAGAAACGCGCAGGGTGTTCCGAAATCCTGGATTTCTTCTCGCATTGGCGGTGATCAGATCGATTATGCGGATGAGAGTGAGGCTGTACGGTCCAGATTTACCGAAGCTCTTGCTAAACACGACCTGGAACATGATATGGATCAGTTCTATGACGCAGAAATCCCTGATCTGCCACCTAAACCGGCAGCGGCCGAATAGATTTCAGGAAAGTATTTATACAACAAAAAAAGGGAGCGGTTACCGTTCCCTTTTTGTTTGAGTAATTTATTAAAAATATTCGATAAACCCCGGTATTTAGGGTATTTTTATCTCTGACATGAACTTGGATGTTGGGTTCATCATCGCTGGTAAAAAAACCAGTAGCAAGGATCGTAAATACCACTAACACGGAATCCGGTTCGGCTCGTTTACCGATTGTTCCGAAAGCCAATTATCGTTCCAGCTCGACTGGTGTTAATTCTCGGAGATTTATCGAAAGATAATGTGACCGTTTATCTTGCCTGATCGTAAAAAACGGCTTATGTGGTTCGTCGTCGGGGTGTAGCGCAGCCTGGTAGCGCATCTGCTTTGGGAGCAGAGGGCCGGGAGTTCAAATCTCTCCACCCCGACCATTCTTTATTATCGTAGGTTTCTAGCGGCTGTTAGTGAGTTGTTCTTGCTTTTAGCTTTTCGCGCAACCTGGTTTCGAGCGCCTTTGCGCGTTTCATTTGTTGCGGTGACATTTGTTGCGCCATGAAGTCGCGTACTAGAAGAACCGGGTCGTTTTGCAGCTTCTTCGGCTTGTTTTTATCCCTTGCAGCTCCAAGGTTTGTCCAAACGTACGCCTGAACGTAATCCTTCTCTACGCCTTTTCCGCCATAATGCAGAAGACCGAGTGCATACTGAGCTGCTGAATGTCCTTTTTCAGCTGCGGCTTTGTACAATCTGGCGGCACTTGCATAGTTCTGCGCGACACCTGTTCCTCTTTCGTACAGGTTTCCAAGGGCATATTGCGCTTTTGTATATTCGTTGTCGGCCGATTGCTGGAACAACCGCGCCGCATAAACAGGGTCACGAACGACACCTTTTCCTTTGAGATAAAGACGCGCAAGGGCGAATTGAGCGGCGGCGTGATCGGATTGCGATGCTTCATGGAACCAACGAGCCGCCTTTTTATAGTCCTGCGGGACACCCAAGGCGATTAAACACATCATACCAAGGGAATATTGTGCAGGGGGATGGCCCTGCGCGGCGGCGAGTTTGTACCATTTGACTGCTTCACTGTAATTGAGTGCAATGCCCAGCCCCCTGCGATATATATCGCCCAGCATATGTTGCGAGGGCCGGTGTCCTAGATCGGCAGCACGACGTAACCATACGAGAGACTTTGAATAACTTTTGGAAACGCCTTTGCCTTTTAGGTATGCCCGCGCAACAACGTTTTGTGATTTGCGATGTCCTAGATCGGCACCTTTTTGAAACCAGACTATTGCTTCTGCATCACTTTTTTTGGTGCCAATCCCTTTTCGATACGCATCACCGACAGCAAAAAATGCTGGTCTGTAACCAAGCGTAGCCGCATCTTTGAACAGTTTAATGGCCTCTTCCGGGGATTTTGCGACCCCCTGTCCCAATTTATAGAGACGGCCCAGAGCAAAAGTACCCTTGCGATGTCCTCTGTTTGCGGCTTCGGTATACCAGTGAGCGGCCCGTTCGAAATCCTGTTTGACGCCATATCCCTTTTCGAACGCCCGCGCCAACGCATATTGGGACTTAGCCAGGCCTTTCGCAGCGGCTAGCCGGTACCAACCTGTGGCAACCATGTCATCTCGCTCGATGCCCAGACCTTTTCGATAAGCATATCCGAGCGCATGAAGCGCCTTTTTGTATCCCTTCTCAGCAGATTTTTTGAACCAAAATGTTGAAAGGGAGTAGTCTCTTTGAACGCCCTGTCCCTTTCGATAGGCGATTCCAAGGCGATATTGTGACTTGGTGTGTCCCTTTTCAGCGGCTTTCCTGTACCACTTAATGGATTCCTGGTGGTTTTGGGCGACACCGCGCCCTTTTTGTAAAGCCCGTGCAACCGCGTATTGTGATTCAAGGTTGCCGCTGTTGGCGGCCGTTAGTTTGGTCTGAAACGAATTGCTGGTAACCGTAATCGCCGGTTGGCCTGACACAGAACTTTGTGCAACCGCGTAGATCGGGCAAACCGAGGTCAAAACAAGCCCAACAACTAATAAACGCAAACGACCGGGCAAATTCCTAGATTTCAATTCGTTCTATAATTGGTGCCGAATAAATTTGCCGGATAATTTATCACATTGAACGTGCGTTTGTCCTCATCGAATCTTTTGAATTTCCTAACCAAATTCGTTAATACTGTTGCAAATTCGCAAATTGATAAAATTCCAAACTGGTCGAAGAAGAGACAATTAAATATGGCGACAGCAAGAATTTATAAACCGGCGAAAACTGCGATGCAGTCAGGAAAAGCCAAGACAAAAAAGTGGATTCTTGAATTTGAACCATCTGCTGCTAAGAGGCCGGATAAACTAATGGGATGGGTTGGCAGCAAAGACATGGCTGGTGATCAAGTTAAGCTCCGATTCGCGGAAAAAGCACAAGCAATAGCTTTCGCAGACCGTTGTGGCATCGAATACCGTGTGCAAGACCCCGCCGAACGGGATATCTCACCTAAGAGTTATGCCGATAATTTTCGTCCTGACAGGGTAACCGGCAATTGGACGCATTAGTCCAAAGCGGAATCTACTTAAACTGAGCGGGCCAAGTCGGAAAATCATTATGACATTTGGTTTGCCCACTTCATTGATCGCTATCCTTTTCAAGCAAGACAAAGATGGAATCAAATCGGCTGCTGTTCTAAATAGGGCGTGCAGCGCGCCCGTAGCTCAGCAGGATAGAGCAACGGACTTCTAATCCGTAGGTCGCAGGTTCGAGTCCTGCCGGGCGCGCCAGCTTATTTTTTGGTTCTTCTCGTTTGTTTTTCTAAAACTCTTAGGGGAGGGTTAGTCGAATGACCACCCGTTCTCTAATTCAAGTCATCTTCCAAGGGCGTTGTTCTTTTAATATAGGGTGGGGGGCGGTTTTCGTTCCATTCCCCAAATTAGTGATGGCAGAAAACACATGGAAATTGCTCTCACACTTAACCGTCATTGTCTGTGTATTTTTTATTGGAGGCCGTAAGTTCTGCAGATTTCTTCACGTAGATAACGAGTGATCCCATTAAGATGATGGCCAAAACACCGACAAAATAAAAACTTAGCTCGAGACCGGCGAATTCTGAAACGGTGCCCATCAGAATAGGGGCACTTATTGAGGCAACCCTGTTCATGGTACTTCGAAGACCGACTGCTTTTCCGCGGTCCTCTTGGTCGACGGCTCTTAAGACTGTCGAAATTATAATTGGTTGCGTTGAGCCATTCGCTGCACCGAGTGTGGCCGCTGCTATTGCGAGCATCCAGAACATACCGAAAGCAGGCGTGAGGGCTATCGCCAGGATGCCGGCAAGTACAATTGCCATTACAAACCAGTAGGGTTTGAAAATTCGTGCCATCCATTTGGTTGATAAAGCGCCAAAGAGCGCGGCGACTGAGACGACCGTGACCAAAATTCCGATTTCTGTGCCACTAAATCCCGTACGTCCAAGGTAAACGACATAAAATCCGCTATGGGTACTGGCGCCAATATGAGAGAGTGCGCTTATCATCACAATTAGTGCGATCGCGGGAACAAAAAGCAGGCGGAAGGCTGCTACATAATCGACCCAGCGAGGTAAAAGGTCTCGAACACGCAACTGCGTATGCATTGGTGTCTTTGAATTTTGATCCATGGAAGGATTCTTTGGTAGGGACACCGCACAAAGGAGCATTCCTAATCCTGCTACGCTGATAACAGCGAATGGCAATATTGGCCCATAGACGTCCCAATGAACCCAGTTGGGTCCATAAGTATCCCAAACCCATCCGATAAAGATTGGAGCAAAAAGTGGACCAAATCGGCAAGTAAAACTCAGCCGAATTGTGAATTTTGTACTACCACGCATATGGTGGCCGATAAGTGTTTGCGCTCCTATCCAACCCATGGCATCTGCCAATCCGAGAAGCATCTGCAAAATCAATGCTGCTCCAATCCATGGCATTGCGGGGAATAAAAGGGGTGTGATTACTGCGATGATTCCAAAGAAAATCATAACGCGGCGCCCGCCAAGCCGATCCATCAGGACACCGCCGTGAATGGAAAGGATTAATGGTAGAAAAAACCTCGAGCTTATAACGACCCCGATCAGAAAATCGGAAGTTTCGATAATAGCCAGCCAAAGGGGAACGACGACAAGCGCAAGGTAGTACATCGTGGTACTAGCCAAGCCAATACCATAGACAGCCAATTGGAGATGCCAGGGTACAGGTGTCGGTCTATCCAAATCGGTTGCCAAGTGGAATGCCTAATTGTTCTCTGTGAAACCGAAGATTATTCAGCACTATATCACTGAATAACTAGGTCCACCCACGGGATAAGTCACTCCAGCGGCTTTAAATCTCCCAACATTGTCGGAATAAGCTCCGATACAGTGGGGTGGATGTGTACCGCGCGTTGAATAACTGAATACGGTGCATCCGCATACATGATGTCGAGGAGGGAGTGTATGACCTCGTCACCACCGATTCCAAGAATAGTTGCGCCAAGAATTCGATCTGTTTCGGCATCAATAAGCACTTTCATAAAACCTTGTGTTTCGCTTCTTTCGCGAGCCCGACCGATACGGGTCATCATCATTTTTCCGATAAGAGCCTTTTTCCCGGACTCCCGGACCTGATTTTCGGTCAGGCCAACGCGACCGAGTGGCGGATCGATAAAGAGCCCGTAATTCGTAATGCGGTCGGAAACCTTTCGTGGCTCGTCATCGAACATGTTGGCCGCTAATATTTCGTAGTCATTATATGAGGTATGGGTGAAGGCACCGCGACCATTCACATCGCCTATAGCCCAAATCCCCGGAATATTTGTCTGCAACTGATCGTTGACTTTTATATAGCCGCGGTCATCCGTTTCTACGCCAGCTTTGTCGAGGCCCAGGTCATCGGCATTTGGTTTGCGTCCAACGGCCAGAAGCAAATGGCTTCCGACGATTTCTTCAGAACTACTTTCACAGTCGGCGTTAAGAACAATTTTCCCATCACGATTCTCGAGACCAAGGCAACTCGCGCCGGTACGAATTTCAACCCCTTCTTTCTCAAGAATTTCCCGGACAGTGTCAGAGACATCTTCGTCCTCTCTTCCGATGAGCTTTGGGCCCAATTCCACGACGGTAACCAGGCTGCCAAATCGCCGGTACATTTGGGCAAATTCCAGCCCGATATAACTCCCGCCAATGATGACAAGATGTTCCGGTAGAAAATCGACCTCCATCATGTCGGTGTTGGTGAAATAATTGACGTCTTCGATGCCCGGAATGTCGGGTACCGTGGCGCGGCCACCCGTATTTATTATGATTTTTTCGGCTTCAAGAATTTCACCATTCACGCTTACCCGGTTTGAACTCTCTAAACGACCGTGACCTTCATAGACCGTCAGCCCTTCCATATTTTTCATCCAGTTTGTAACGCCGTCATTTGACTGTTTTACAATTTCATCTTTACGTTCTTTTACCTTCTTCATATCGACGCTGATATCGCCGTTAATCGATACACCAAATTCGCTTCCGCGTTTGGCCATATAGGCGGCACGTGCGCTCGCAACCAAAGCCTTGGTGGGTATGCAACCGACATTGACACAGGTGCCTCCGAATAGTTTTCGTTCAAGAATGGCGACCTTCATGCCTTCATTAGTCATGCGCTGCGCCATGGATGGGCCCGCCTGTCCAGTTCCAATAATGATGGCGTCGTATTGTTTAGACATCGGCTTTCCTTTTTTTGGTTGGTCTATAGACTTTGAAAATAGATATAGGAACTTGGTGCGGTGATGCCATGAGCATCACGGTTTTAATCAAATGACATAAATAGCGGGGGGCTATCTATGTACGGACATCGCGCGCGAATTGGCTACACCTCGCCGCCCGCTGCAACTGAAGTGTTTCCTTATGAGTTTTATAAAATCGTTCCGGAAGGGGTAACACTTGTTGTGAATACCTTGCCGCTTGTCGATCGTAACAGCGACGAAGTTGACAGGGCATATGAGGTGAGCCTGAATGCTGCTCAGGCGATGGCACGCGCGGGCGTCGATTTATTTTGTTTTGGCGGTGTCCCGATAAATGTCTCTCAGGGTTTTGGAAACGCGGACAATATGGCTGCCGCGACCGAAGCGGAAATAGGCATTCCGGTAATAACCAGTTTTAGCGCGCAACGTGAGGCGCATGAAGCCGTTCAATCAAACAATGTCGGCATTATTTATCCGTATGATGAAAGTCATTACGAACGGCATGCTAATTACATACGCAATATGGGAAAAAATCCTGTTGGGTACGGATGTCTCAATACGACTTTCATCAAGTTGGGGCAGGTTGATGACAGCGACGTCTTTGATGCCGCGAAAAGAATTGTTCAAGAGCATCCAGAGACAGACACGATTCACATCTTTTGTCCGCATTTTGCAACCGCGGAAATGATTGAACCCATCGAGAAAGAATTTGGTGTCACTGTTGTAACCGCCTTGGGAGCAATTGTTTGGAATGCCCTTCGAAAAACCGGTGTTAATGATAGGATACAGGGTTACGGGCGTTTGTTCAGAGAGTTTTGAGATAGATGGACAACTGACGACTTCGCACTTCTGAAAAGGCCGTCGAACGCTAGTCGGAGGTTTTCAATCGAGATTCTCGCCAGGCGATGTAATACGTGCTGCTGAAAATGACGACAGCACCGACCCAGGTCCACAAATCTGTTTTTTCGGTAAAAAAGAACCAACCCCATGCCACTGCCATTGGCAACCGCAAGAAATCGAACGGCATAACAGCGCTGGCATCTGCAGAAGCAAAGGATCTCGCCTGGCAAAAATGAGCAAACGAGCCTGTCAGACCAACTCCTATTAGAACCAATAGATCTGGGAAATTTGGCATTTTACCCAAAATCAAGGTTGGGATCAAAGCAAGTGGCACGATCATCACGTTCATGTAGAGAACAATCAACGACGCGGAATCCGTTCGGGTCAGGATCTTCATGCTGAGCCAAGAGCCCGCATAAAAAACCGCGGACAAGAGCATGGCGAGAACAGGAAGTGAAATTTCCGCATATCCTGGCCGTATTATGATCAGTGTGCCGAGGAAACCGACGATCGTGGCAGTCCAACGCGGTGCATCGACCTTTTCCCGCAGAATGATTGCAGCTCCAACTGTGGCAAAGAGCGGGATTATAAAAGTAAACGCTGTTCCGTCTGACATGGGGACATAAGCAACGCCATAATAGAAAAAGAACATCGCGGCGAGAGCGAAGACTGTTCTCGAAACATGCATTGGGAAATGTTTGGTTCGCAGACCGGAAATCCCTTGCCGCGAAAGAATTGGAATAACGAAAACCAACCCGGCCAAAGCACGAAAAAAGACAACTTCAATTGAGGGGTATCTACCTTCCAGGTAGCGAACGAAGAACAACATCGTCGTGAACGAAAGAGCGGCCACAATCATCCAAAAAGCGCCGCGCTGTATAGCGCGGCGCCGGTCGGACTTTTGTTCCGTATCTGGAGAGTTCGTGTCAGTCAATCGTCGTAAAAATATAAAGTCCGGATTTCGATACTTTGTCTTGGTTTTGCATTGGCGGGAATTTCAGGTGGTTGAAACGAACCATGGCAGGTCCATTTAGCGGTCCCATCTTCGAGGGAGTCAAAGCATTTGAGCAGGACTACTTCGTCACGGGTCATTTTGGGAAAATAATACCAGCGCTGATCAGGGTTGTAGGTGAGATGTAAGACGCCGCCAAGACGATCCTGATATTGTCTTTCCGCGACTAGTAGATCTTCTTCCTTAAGAGTATCCCAACCGCATATTGCGAGAGGTGCAGTTTCGACTGGTCCGACCAGAGGACGCCAAACATTCATTGAACCAAATCTTTTCTTTAGTTTGGCTTCAGCCTCCTCCTCTGGAAGTAAATCGCGCACCCGTTGGGGCGCTGAATTTCGTGTAAAATCGTTGTGCATGTTTTTGACTGGATTGCGGACCTTTCGGGTTTGCGCCATGCCGCTATCATCAATTCGGATCGTATGGTCGAAAACCAGAACTTCGTCACATCCGGTTTCCTGTTTTACGATTTCTTTCATTTCCGGGTAATAGATGGCTGTTATTTGGTCTTCATCAAAAAAATCGTTAACAGCAGTACCGAATTTTCGAAGAATAAAACCCTGTTTGTCGAGGTCTAGCTCTGCGGCTATTGGCCGACCGTCGTAAACAGTAATTTCGTGATCTTCATACTTTCCGGAACGGGTATCCGATCCCTGTCCTGGTTCCTTAACCAGTGAGACGGGTGTTTCTCCATCATCAACGCTGAATTGAACGGTGGCGCGTACGGAATTTATATTTTCTTCGAGGATAGTCGCCATGGCTCATCCCTCCAAAACCTCTGTGTATCAGAACAAGGATAGCGAAATAGGGTGGGGGTCGTCCATGTATATAGATTAGGTGCTTAACGCCATCCAATCAGCGCGAAGAA
The DNA here is from genome assembly GCA_002720855.1 of Rhodospirillaceae bacterium. Taxonomy (GTDB): domain Bacteria; phylum Pseudomonadota; class Alphaproteobacteria; order MPNO01; family UBA2964; genus UBA2964. The sequence goes on from PBIN01000007.1 coordinate 161,969, forward strand.
TGGCGTACCAGGCATCATCTACAAATTCCCCTTTATGAAATCGATTTTTTCGCAGAAGACCTTCGCGTTGCATTCCCAATTTCCCAGCAACCTGAATAGATCCTTTATTACGTGCGTCGATGGCTGCAAAAATTCTGTTTAGTTTTTCATCCACACCGAAAACCGTGTTTAGGGCGGAGAGACATGCCTCGGTCATAAGACCCTGTTTCCAGTATGGCGGAGATATACCGTAAGCTATTTCGCCTGCCCCGTTTTTGGTGTGCCAGGCAAAGCCGACATCGCCGATCATTTTGCCTTTGTATTCCAGGCACCAGACCGTTTGGTCTTGCCGGGAAAGGCCAACCCTGTCCGCCAAAAACTCCTGGGCGTTCACTCGGGAGTACGGGTATGGCGCACGGATATACCGAGACCATTCCTTGAGAACCGCATATTCCATCAGGTCGTCGATGTCACTCCAGCGATAGCGTCGAAGTAGAAGGCGTTCCGTTTCAATCGTGTTTGGGAACGCAACTGCCATCGCTAATGTGCGGAAGCCATTACTTCTTCAGCTTTGGCAAAATCAAATGGCTCCGGTTCAATGTCGCCATTGTAAATCGCTTCGATCCGTTCATTGCTGAGCGGCTGGCTGAATTCAGCATTTCTCATACGAATGCGCGCACGAAGTTGTTTTACGACGAGATCAGTCATTAGTTCGTATTCGCTGTCTGACATTGGCTCTTCTTCCAGGCCGACAATGCCACCCAGCATGTGCCCAAATTCATCTTCGTAGATTATCCGACAGGCTTCAGCGATGAGGTCGTCGTTTCCACCACGCCCCTGGAGCCGCATACCTTCCCGAAAAAGCGTGCAATACCCACCCTCAGTAAAATGGCTGGCACGTAAGCCGATTTCGCCGTGGGCGTGGTTTTGTTCAATCCGCATATCGGTGAGGAGTTTATCTTCTTCCCAAATCTCGAGCTTATGAGGGTCGAGGGGAGGCGTGTTTTCATCCCGGATGGCGTCGTAAATGTCTGCGAAGAGACAATAATGTGTAAATTCGTCGTGAATGGTCTCTATCAAATCCGCGACATGGTGCCGGCTAACCTCACGATCAATTTTGGGAAAGGATTCGATTATTTCCGTGAGAGGCCCGAGAAATATACCCAGATCCTTGTGTTCGCCGAGGCCTTTTCCATTGAATTCTTTAAAACACTGACGACGAAGCCAGAGGAGGTCTGTTTCAAGATTGCGAACAGGGGAATCCCAATATGTCCGAACAACCTCCGCTTCGCCTGCCCATAATGGAGCGGATACTTTGATTAGATGTTGAAGATTATTGTTAAGACCCATTACCGACCTCTGTTGGTTATTTATTCTATTGTTACTTTGCCAATTTGGCTTTGTCATCACAGAGATATGGCGGCGATGACGCTTGATGGGTATAGTGAGCTAAAATATAGCCCGATTGGAGAATAATAATGGACAGTGGTGTCGAAACTCCTCGTGAGTTGTCGGTTAAGGAAATAAAGGCAGATACCGATACGCGGGACATTCTTGAGCGTGCGCGCCAGATGGGTGCCGAACGCAATTTTGAAGATATGTTTATCGTCGATATCGACTCACATCATGTTGAAACAGAGAGCTGGGGCGAGATGGCCGAATATATTGAGGACGAAGTCCTCAAATTTCAGGCTATTGACCATATCACCAACAGAACGGGTTCACCGCCATACGGTCTTAATGGCGATTTAGCACTGCGTTATCAGGATGTTGGTGGACGTGTAATCCACCAGGGTAAAAGGGGTGAAGCTGTAGAGGATAAGTCCGTACATCGTGACGTTGTTCTTGCGCAACGCGCATATGAGTCGATGTCGATTGATTATACCGTTGTTTTTCCAACCCAAATGCTGAATCTCGGAACGCATCCGCAATACCATATGGAAGGGGTTTTATCGACGGCCTATAACCGTTGGTTCGCTGAAAAAATCCTGGCGGATGACCCCAAGCTGGGCGCAATGATTTATCTGCCGTTCGGGGATGCGGATTTGTGCCTGAAAACAGTCGAAGAGTTTGCCGACAATGATAGCGTCATCGGTTTTATGATCACTTCGGTACGGCACAAGCCCGTTCACCACAATCGATATATGAAATTGTATGGTCTACTTGAGGAAATTGGTAAGCCCCTCGGGTTTCACGCCGGATACTATTGGTCCGATGAATGGACCAAACAGATCAACCAGTTCGGAGCGATGCATGCGCTTAGTTTCGTCTGGTGCAACGTTGTTCACATGACCAACTGGGTATGGAATGGCATCCCGGAAAAGTTTCCCGAATTGAAAACGGTTTGGATTGAGTCAGGTCTCGCATGGGTGCCATGGCTGATGCAGCGCCTCGACCATACCTATTTGATGCGACAGTCCGAAGCGCCGCTTTTGAAGCGGTTGCCCAGCGAGTATATGCGGGAGATGTTCTATACCAGTCAGCCGTTAGAAACCGACCACCCAAGAGCATTGGCGAATACGTTCGAAATGATCGATGCGCCTAACTCCCTTCTTTTTGCATCGGACTGGCCGCATTGGGACTTTGATACGCCAAGCGTAATTTGGGATATGCCGAATTTAAGCGAAGAAGATAAGCTTAACATTCTCGGTTTGAATGCCGCGCGGTTATTTGATCTCGAAATTCCGGAAGGAATGCGCGGCGCTGCCTGATTAAGCCAGCTATTGCAGCAGATTCTTGTAAGCCATCATTGCGCGATCAACGTAGTGCTCCCAGCTGAAACCGTCCTTTATGCTCGCGACGGCTTTTGCACCCATCGATATTCTCAATTCGGAATCATTGATTGTAGTGCGTAATGCTTCGTTAAGAGCGGCTACAGAATTATCCTCGACCGCAATACCGTTTTCGCCATCCTTAATAATATCGGCCGCTGCAGCTGCTTCAGTTGTGACAACCGGACAGCCACAGGCAAGGGCCTGAAGGCTAACAAGTGGCAAACCTTCTTCGAGAGAAGGCAAACAGAATATATCTGCACTTTGATAAAGTGCTGGCAATTCGTTTTGGGAAATAGCCCCGTTAACAACAACATTCTCTAGAGGTGAGTCTCGAAGAAAATTGTCAAACCCTGGTTCTATTGGTCCAACGAGGTGCAGTTCAGCTTGCGTTGATAATGGTTCAAAGGCTTTAAGGAGATTTGGGATTCCCTTACGGATGCCGACCAATCCAACAAATAGAATTTTTGGGATGTCATTTTTTTTTGTTTGATCGGCTTGGCGAAAACGGGATAGGTCGACGCCATAATTATTGACGATAATTTTATCTGCTTCGAAGCCTCGGTCCAAAAAAGTCTTTGCGGCGAATTGCGATGGTACGGTAATGGCGTCAGCAAACTCATATTCTTTGACTTCACGTTCTATTACTTCCGCAGATGGCAGAGCAGCACGAAGTCCATAGGTCTGGTAGCCTTGTCGCAGCACTTCGGTTTGATGTTCGATATGGCTGGAGCCGCGTTCGATGACAATCTTGAGACCGGCATCACGTGCGACCGGAATGGCTTCGAGGCTGGCATTACTCCAACCGACAAAGATGTTGGCGCCAGTCATTTTCGTGCGGCTCGCAAAGTTTGCAAATTTACGCCCAATGAACGCATCGGGTTTATTGCCTAATTTCAATTTGTCACTGATACGCTTAGTTACTTCTATCCAGGTCGCGCTGTTTGTCGGAATTGTCTCGCCAACCAGTTTACGTATGGCCCAACCAGGGTATGGCGTAATCAGCTGTTGCAGCGCATCGTGTTTAAGAAGGCCACGGGCAAGTTCAAATGCGTGAAATCGTCCATGTGTGGAAACAATAACCTTCATGAGGTCGTGCTGTATTTGGCTACAGTTTCCGATAGTAGCTGGTTAAGTTTTTTGGCCTGGAATTTGGTGGAATACTCTTCGAGTTTGCTGCGATCTAGGTTTGAATCGCTGTTTTTAGAAAACGATTGATTTAAGGTTTCATCAACTTCAACTTCATTTGAACAGGGAAAAAGATCGGCACCTATGTCCTTTGCAATTCGAATTGATTCTGCTGTTTCCCCACCGTATGCAAGGATTGGTCGCCCAACACATATCAATTCGAGCAGTTTATGATGGAACAGATTGGGCGGGTTCCTAACATAAACATTGATATTTGCCCGTCTTTGGCGAGCCCAAAGCTCGGGCGGGGACAGTTTTCCCAATATGGTAATTGGTAGCACTGCCGGACCTGTTTGTTTTGCACGCTGAATTATTTCCGTGTCGCCACCAGCATAAGTTAAATGAACATTTCCTTTTGGCGGTAGCCAATTAACGATCATTCGAAGTAGATCAGAAAGTGCGTCAAAATCATAAAGACTACCCGAAATAAGAATTTCGTTTAATACCTCTGAAGATTGACCTTTTGCCTTGTGGAATTTCATGAGGTCATCTGAAATTCCGTTATAAATTGTTGTGAATTTTGAAGTTCCGTTGTCGGGGTAGGTTTCTCTGTGGGCCTCTGACAGAAGGGTCGTATGGGTCGAATCTGAAATCTGACCGGCCACAATTTTACGCAGTCCCTTTGGCACAAACTCTTGCCAATTGTCTTTGATATCAGCAATCCACGGGCATCCGGTCATTTTTGCAAGTTTTCGTCCCAACACCAAACAGCTGGTATTGCCAAAAATTGCCCAAATGATTTCTGGCACAAAACGATCTGCAATTATTGGCATGAGCGGCGCCATTCCCATCATCCAATCGTTGTAGATGTTTCCATGACGAAGATAATTGTAGGCGATAATTGATTGTCTAATGGGGGTTGGGACTGTGCCGTTTCGAACGGCCGGCAAAATAGAACTGTATGGAATCCCCCCCATTACATGAAGATACGTTGACCAGTCGCTTCGGCCGTCAATTTGGATCTCAAGCTCTTCCGGCGTAACTCCCTTTCCGGTTTCTGTGAGCGGTGGCGTTATAAGCACCACGCGATTGCCCAAATCGGCGAGATGTTCCGCAAATGCGGTGCCCCGGAACGCGCATACATGTTGGCGTTCGGGATGACAGGCATTAACGATTGCAATTTTCATTGGTTAAGCGAAAACCTCGATGCGTGGCAACGATTTGGCACGGTCTACAAATCGTGTTTGCCAGGCTTCAGAAATCACCGGGCGCCACAATGTCCATGCGAGATGAATTTCACCTTTATTGAATCTTTCAAGGCACTTATTCCACCACGGCACGTTCCAATAATTTCGGTTTTGGAACGTTGGATTGGCAATTGTTTCGTTGACGAGCCCCTTTAACTCATCTGAAAACCAATCATCCTGCGGTGGTAAAAAGCCCTGTTTGTTCCACCGAATTCTGATTTCCTCCGGTAGAATTTTTGTCATTGCGCGCCGAAGAAGGCGTTTTGTTTGCGCGTCTCCCATATGGGTCTTGGGAGAAAGATTGAGCGCAAATTCAGCGATACGATGGTCACAGAAAGGTAACCGAACCTCTCTCGAATGCGCCATGGAATTTCGATCGCCATAACGGAGTAGGGTCGGCAGGTGTGCCTTGAAGGTGTCCTCATAGAGTATGCTTGATAGCGCGTTGAACCCTTTCGGTATGGTGAAGTTAGCGGACGACTTGGTGTGAGACAGGTATTCCTTGCTAATGCCAAATAAAGTATCGCTACCACGATTTAAAATTTGAGCGGCATACCACCGTAACAGTACTGGCGCTTTTTCCTTAAGTTGCGCTTTCGTGTCATTAAGTGCCAACGGATATCGTTCCTGAATAGCTTCTTTTTCATTGGCCAGCTTAGCAGGATCACCATTGTCCAACGTTCTAAGATAGTAATTAAAATACTGCTCATATCCGGCCAACAATTCATCCGCACCTTGACCGTCCAATAGCACGGTAATTTCATGCTTTTTGGCCTCTTTAAACACCCGCCATTGGGCATATTGACTGGTACTCCCGACCGGTAATTCATTATCCCACATAAATTGGTCGAGATCGGAAAGAAACATCGCACCAGTTGGTTTCGTAAGATGACTGATAACCCCTGTATGCGAGATGACCTTTTCAGCAAATGGAAGCTCATCCTTGTTGGATTGCGGGAAGTGGCCCGTAAATGTGTGGTAAGCATCGTTTGGTCCGCGCAGTTGATTGGAAACGCATACGATAGAACTGGAGTCCAATCCTCCCGAAAGGCATGAACCCACCGGTACGTCACTTCTAAGCCGAATTTTGATCGAGTCTGTCAGGAGGTCGCGAAAGTGATTTATCGCGTCCGCATCTTTGAAGTTCTGGTAATCAGCATTGGGCAGGATGTCCCAATAACGGGAAATTTCGATTCCTAGAGTGTCGACATCGATCTCAGCCATTTCACCAGGCAAAAGTTGATCGATATCGGTAAAGATCGTTTGGCGACCATCATCGAGTCCTTCGCGGGGAGATAATAGAAAACGCAGATGCAAGGCGTCATTCTGTTCTGCATTGATACCCTTGAGGGGTAACAGGGCCTTATACTCTGACGCGAAAGCAATCATTTCATTTGTCCTGGCAAACAGGAATGGCTTTTCACCAAAACGGTCACGAGCGCAAAAAACTTTGTTTTTGCGTCGGTCGTAAATTGCAAACGCAAACATCCCATTGAAGTGGCGCAAACAATCGTTTCCCCATTTCATATATGAGGCGAGAAGTACTTCTGTATCGGATTTGGTATAAAGGTTTACCCCTTCCGCTGCCAGATTTTGAGCGATTTCAAGATAGTTATAAATTTCACCATTAAACGTGATCACGGCCTGTCCGGTAGGGTCGGGCATTGGCTGAGCACCATTTTGAGTCGGATCTATAATTGCAAGGCGTCGGTGTCCGAGGACGATTGTACCGCTCTCACTACGCCATTCGCCTTCACCATCGGGGCCCCGATGTTCCATCAAGTCGGTCATTGAGGAAATTGCAGCGGGGTGAATCTCACGCTTGGCGATTATACCGGCTATACCGCACATGATCAGGTCGTTTCCAAATTTATGGCTATCTCACAATGCCTTATAGTAATATGCCAAACACATACAGCATGGATATTTATTATATCATTGCTTTCCGTTATTCATCTTAAGCTCTGAGTCGTTGCAACACTTCCGTTTCTGTTAGTTTTCTGTATGGCTGATTTTTCTTCTCTTAGAATGCTCTTTGCGGGCGATCTGAATGATTACTCCAAGGGGTATTCTCGGTTATGTGCCGCAAAGGAACTCGGTGTTGCCGTAGAAGAAATATCAACGATTCCGGTAGCGACGAGCGAAACCGGGTACGCAGAGATTTCCAACTTTTTCAAGCTGGCATGGAAATTAGGTTTTCATCTTGATTTGGAAAAGACCAACAAGAGATTGATCGAGGCGGTACGCAAACAGGTTCCAGATATTATCTGGATCGAAAAAGGTAATATGATTTTGCCGAGGACCCTTAAACACCTTCGACAACTTTGCCCAAATGCACAGCTCGTTTCTTATACCGATGACGACATGTACAACTCTATTAACCGGAGTTGGGCTTATCGTTTCGGTGTAAAACTCTATGACACGATCTTTACAACAAAATCATACAATGCGGACCCAGGTGAGTTACCGTCCTTTGGTGCGCAGAAAGTAATCATGGTTGATAAAGCCTATGATCCAGCCCACCACATGCCGGTAGAGCTCACACCTGAGGAACATAGTTGGTTGGACGACGATGTCGGATTTATAGGGAGTTTTGAAGAACCACGTGCTGAAGACATGCTGTTTCTTGCAAAGAACGGCATCCGAGTCCGCGTATGGGGAAATGGTTGGGATGGCTATGACCCAAAGGAACCCAACCTCGTTATAGAACGGCGAGCCTTAGTGAATACCAATAATAATCCACTATATTCCAAGGGTATTTGTGCAACCAAAATCAATCTTGCTTTTTTACGGAAAGCCAACAGGGATCTCCAGACTGATCGTAGTATTGAAATTCCAGCCTGCGGCGCCTTTATGATGGCCGAATATTCGGACGAACATGCGGCTTTGTTTGAAGAGGACAAAGAATCTGTGTACTTCCGTTCGCGGGAAGAGCTGGTGGAAAAAATCCAATATTATCTGTCCCATGAAGAGGAGAGGGAACAAATAGCGACGGCAGGCCGGTTAAGGTGTCTAAATGACGATTATAGCCAAAAAGGGCGGGTAAAATATATGTTGGAAGCACTTACTGCATCTCAGGGAAAGTAGAAATAAAAGTGATATTTGGCGAAGGATAAATTCATTGAATAAAAATACGGCAGATATTCTCGTTTGTCCGAAGTGTCAAAACGACAAGGCGTTAGAGTTGGCGATTGATGAAGAACGCGGCGAGGATGTCATAGCCGGTACATTGGCCTGTCAGGACTGTGAGAACGAGTATCCTATCACGAATGGCATCGCCCGGTTTGTCGCGGTCAACGATGACTATTGTGAAAATTTTGGTTTTCAATGGCAAAAATGGAAAGATATTCAGATTGACCGACTATCTGGCCATAGCCTTTCTGAAAAAAGGTTTCTAGGTGATAGCGGTTGGTCTCCTGAGTGGATAAAAAACAAACTAATTTTAGATGGAGGATGCGGCGCTGGACGCTTTTCGGATGTCGTGGCAGGGCATGGTGCGCATGTAATTGCTTGTGATCTAAGTAGCGCGATAGATGCTTGCAGAGAAACAACTCTTATCCATGATGGTCGCGTAGACTGTATTCAAGCCTCATTGTTCGAATTGCCGTTTCGGCAGGGAACTTTTGATGGCGTGTTTTGTATGGGGGTTATTCAACATACTCCGGATCCGGCAATGGTCATCCAGAGCCTACCCAGACATCTTAAGACCGGTGGAAAATTGGCTTATAATTTTTATGAAAAGAGTATTTTTTGTTGGGGACAGTTTATTAAATATGGATTGCGTCTGTTTACACGGTATATGTCAGTGGAGTCGACGCTTAGACTAAGTCATTTCTTGGTAAAGTTACTTTTTCCTATTACATATTTTTTGGCACCAATTCCGAAAATTAGAATTCTGAATTTTTTCCTTCCAATATGCGCGAGTCATTCGTCGGAGTTGAATAAGGATCAACAGTTGACCTGGACGTTGCTCGATACATTCGATTGGTATGGTCCACGGTATGAGAAAAGACAGCGTCATTGGAAAGTGGCTCAAATGTTAGAGGCACAGGGTATGATCGAAGTAGAAAGCCGTTCAGGAATTGTTCAAGCGATCCAAAAATGATATCAAATGATAATAAAAATTGACCGTTAAAAATTTTTTTGATATTTTTAGCAGAAGGATTTTTAACATCATTTCGATGAGGAAAAGTTATGCCTAAGTTTGTCATTGCACCGCATATGCGACTTCACGAATGGGTCGCAATCGAAAAAGGTTATTTTCATGACGCCGGTTTAGAGCATGAGCTCGATGACGTTTTGGTTGGGCATGATGGAAGATTGCATGATTTAGGCGATAAGATCGGGGCTTACCAAACATTTGAGGACGGAAGATCCTGCGATGTTAGCTGCGCATGTCATTGGACTGTTAATGTTGCCGCAGCTTCGGGACATGGCAGACTTTATGCAGATGCCTACTCCTTATCTCCGTGTGCCATTTTTGTATCACCGGATTCCGATATAAAATCGCCGCAGGATCTGGCTGATGTTCCGATTTCCGTGGGATATCAATCAGGAAGCCACTACTCAACAATCCAGGCACTCGAGCAATTTCTGCCGGCAGAACAAATCAAACTCTCTTTCGCCGACGGTTTGCTGTTTAACCGGATGGAGCTTCTGATCGACGGTAAGGTACCTGCTGCAAGTTTATTTAGTGGCCCATACTATTTTATGGAGCAGCTAGGATTCAGAAAAGTTGCCGATACAACTTTTATGATGGCTTCAATGGTCGCGGAAGATGCGGATATGGGGGATGTAAAGAAATATTTCGACGCATTAAAGCGCGCCCAGACAGATATTGATCTTCGGCCAGAACTCTACACGCACTATTACAAGGAAGAATTCCCTGAAAGATTCCGGGACCAGATGGACACCAGATTATTTGGTCCAGGTGAACGGATCGTATTCGAGCCATATTCACGCGAGATTTTCGAGAATTCTCAACAATGGATTGCCGAGAAAAAGATTTTTGAAGACGGTAATCTTGGTGATCGAGATTATGCGCAGGCAATTGTTTCCGCGGCAGAGTGATCTCAAATCATTTCTTTAAAAGGCCGGGAAAATCCCGGCCTTTTTTGTAATTGGATAGTAAGATAACCATTGCCGGGTGTAATTCGGGAGAGAAGATATGGGAATGCTCGTAGAAGGCGACTGGATTGATGACGACGCTAAATACAGAAATGCGGAAAGCGGAGCGTTCGTCCGACCTGAATCCAATTTCAGGCGCTTTATAACCGCGGATGGTTCATCTGAATTTCCAGCGGAGGCAAATCGGTATCATTTGTTCCTCGCTCCCAATTGTCCCTGGGCGCACAGAACTCAACTTGTTCGCAGGATAAAGGGATTAGAGGAAATAATTTCTATTTCAATGTCTGATCTTCCAAGAACCAAAAGCTGGGCGTATTCGGAAGGAATTGGAAATGGCCTTGATCCGATAGATGGGGTGTTTGAACTTTATCAGGCTTATCAGGCAGCTGACACGGATTATACAGGCCGCGTAACCGTTCCAACACTTTGGGATAAAAAGGATTGGACGGTTGTTAATAATGAGTCCTCTGAAATTATACGTATGCTCAATACAGAATTTAATGACTGGGGTGATGCCTCAATCGATTTGTATCCGGAAGCTCTGCGCGAAGAAATTGATCAGTACAACGATCGAATCTACGGCACCTTGAATAATGGTGTTTACCGGTGTGGTTTTGCTAAATCACAGGAAGCCTATGACGAAGCCTATCATAACCTTTTTGAGACCCTCGAATGGTTAGAAGATCATTTGGGGACAAATCGATATTTATGCGGCAACGTGATAACGGAAGCAGATTGGCGGCTTTATACGACGCTGGTCCGATTTGACGTCGTTTATTATGGCCATTTCAAATGTAATAAGTTCCGCATTTGTGACCAACCCAATTTGTGGAACTATCTAAAGGATCTTTATCAGCGTCCGGGAATCGCAGCGATCACAGACATGGAGGGAATAAAGCGGGGTTATTGGGGTGATATGCCCAACGTAAATCCGTCTGGCATTGTTCCTCTTGGACCAGAGGATTTTGATTTAACAGAAACTCACAATCGCGACGGTTTGGGCCAGGCGGCATAAATTAAACGACTAACTCGCGCTGACTTTGCAACGGTTTATCAAACGGTTGGCGAGCATGGGAGCGGACTGTTCCCGGTATTTTTGCATGTATTCCGAGTTCATATGGACGTCGAGCGCTGGCTCGTCATCGTACACCTCAAACAAATGAACTCTGTTGCTGGTGTCGTCTGGAATTAAGATATCGAAATGTTGGCACCCTGGCTCATTTTTAAGGACACGGGCTTTGTGTTCGTGGGCGAGAGCAAGATAGTCATCAATTTTTCCCTCGTTCAAATCGAGGGTTACAAAAAGGGCGATACTCATGAAGTGTGATCCTTCGTGTGTTGTTGTCCGAGGCTCTGTCGATCAATAGAGGTGCTTTTAATTAAAGCGTAAATCGATTGTCCTTCGACCAGTTTCATTTGCGCCAATGACCAACGCGTAATCCGGACCCATAGTGAGACGCCTATATCGACACATATATCGATGTCGTGGGGCTCTGAGCCATCGTCATTTAATCGGTGAGCACGTAATTCGCTTATTCTCCCTTCAAGGACATTGAGCTGGCTTACCTGGCTTGGTTTCTCAAGCGACAAAGAAACGTCGCGAGCGCGAATTCGAATGCGTACAGATGTCCCGGGGACATTTTTAACCCTCGGCACCCGAAGTTTTCCGCCCTTAAAAGTGAGCGTCGTGAGGCCGAATTCTTCATCGTGGCTTTCGATCTTTGCGGCGATTACGGAGCCCGCATCATATCGCCCCGTAAGGCGACGTAGATCGAGCCGGCTTGTCAGCTCTTCTAGCGGGCCCACCGCTTTTACTTGTCCGTCATCAACCAATACCAAGGTGTCTGCGAGGCGAATGATCTCGTCCATGGAATGGCTGACATAAATCATTGGAACTTCAAACCGGTCACGTATCATTTCAATGAAGGGCAGTATCTCCGATTTTCGCGCGACATCGAGCGACGCAAGCGGTTCATCCATCAAGAGAATATCGGGATTCGCAAGAAGGGCCCGGCCCAACGCTACCCTTTGCCGTTCTCCTCCTGATAGGGTGTAGGGTTTTTGATCAATGAGATGCTTTATACCAAGGACCTCAATTACATCGTCGAAATCAATTTGCCGGGCGTTATTTGGAGCGCGTCTACGCCCATAGTTCAGATTTTTAAGAACCGACATGTGTGGAAAAAGTCTGCTTTCCTGAAACACATAGCCAATTCGTCGCTCATGAATTTGAAGATTGATGCCGCTTTCAGAATCAAACAGAACGCGTCCGTCAATCTTCACACGGCCGCTATCAGGGTTTAGCAATCCGGCAACCATATTCACGATCGAGGTTTTCCCCGAGCCTGACTGACCGAAAAGCGCTAGGACACCGCGCGTTTGCGTTTCAATCTTCGCGCTGATTTCAAGATTGCCAAGCTGTCTAGTGACGTCGATTTCAATCATGACCGCTTCCAATGCGCTTTCGCATGCGTCTTGCCAAAATTTCCGAGCCGGCCAATGCGAAAAGGGCAATTGCAACTGAAATGACGACAATTCTAAGAGCCGCCGCTTCTCCGCCTGGCACCTGTGAAAATGCATAGAGTGCAATAGGGAGGGTGCGCGTTTCACCCGGTATGTTGGAAACAAATGTAATCGTCGCACCGAATTCGCCGAGACATCGGGCAAATCCGAGAATTGCGCCAACAATGATCCCAGGAATTGTTAGGGGAAGAGTGATTGTCAAAAAGACTACGATAGGATGGGCACCCAAAGTGCGGGCGGCCGCTTCAAGCCTTTGGTCAACGGCTTCCAATGATAGCCTGATGGCTCTGACAATCAGCGGAAAAGCCATGATTCCGGCAGCGACAGCTGCGCCTCTCCATGAAAAAGCGAGCGTGATCCCAAATGTATCGTAGAGAAAAGAGCCGACAACACCCTGTCGCCCCATGGTAATGAGGAGAACGTAGCCAATAACGACAGGCGGCAAAACAAGCGGCAAATGAATAATGCCGTCAAAAAGGAATTTTCCTGGAAATTCGTATCGGGCAAGAATCCACGCCGTGCCCAGCGCTAGCGGCATACTCCAGATCATTGCCCATGCAGAGATCTTTAGGCTGAGCCAAATGGCTTCGATTTCCAATTCAGTGAGAAAATCCATTTACTTGCTCACCTCGAAACCAAATTTATCGAAAATTGTCTCCGCTTTTTTCGAGCGTAAATAGTCGTAAAACATACGAACTGCAGGGGTTTCAAATTTTTTTACGATACTCAACGGGTAGATAATCGGGGGATGACTGCTTTTAGGAAATGTCCCGATTACGTTCACGTCTTTCACTGCAATGACGTCGCTTCGATAAACGATGCCAAAGGGGACTTCAGCCCTCTGGATCAGCGCCAATGCACTTCGAACATCTGAGGTTCGTGCAGTTTTTCGCGCTAGTTCATTCCATACCTGAAGTGTTTGCAAAGCCGCTTTGGCATAAATACCTGCCGGCGCATGGGAGGGGTCCGCAATTGCGAGCCTTCCACCATTCAATTTCTCGGCCAATCGAAACCCTTTTTTGATATCGATCGTTACCCGTCCGGATTTCGGAGCGGCCAGAACCAGTCGGTTACCGAGAAAAGGCTTGTTTCCATCATTCGCCAACAAATTTTTTGATGCCAATCGATTTGTCCACAGAGGACTTGCCGATAAAAATAGTGCGGCAGGCGCTCCATTTTCAATCTGGCGTGCAAGGGCCCCAGTGGACGCGTAAGAAACACGCACTGCCACGGTTTTGACGGGATATGTCTTGATTGCTTCATTCAGGGCGTCGGCAGTACTCGCGGCGGCAAAAAATAATATGTTTTCGGCACGGGTTAACGTTGTCGTCGTCAAAAACGAAAAAACAACCGTCACGGCCGCGAGAGCTCTTAACACGATTTCCTCCGCAGGAATCAGCAGCGCTATATATCGTTGGATATAGCGGTTTCTGTCAACGCATTGATTAGTTTGAAGTTTAGTCGGATCCCTTGGCGGCCTGCTGGAGGGCGTCAAGACTATCCAAAATTACCTTTTGTTCCAGTTCGCGTGTGATGAAAACAATGCGAGTGTCATGATCTTCGCTTGGCCATTCTGGCAGGCGAACCGGGGGATGGAAGACATGCTGAACGCCATGGATGGCGACTGGGTTGTCCTCGCCATCGATATTGACGATGCCTTTGATCCGCAAAAGGTTTTCTCCTCGATGCGTGATGAGTGTCTGAATCCACGCGACGAATGCAGGCCATTCAATCGGGTCTTCATATCTCATACAAAATGATGAGATTCCGTCTCCGTGTCTTTCAGGGTCATGAATATGATCATGGTCGTGTCCATCCTCATGGTTATGATCATGACGACTATGCTCGTGATCTTCGCGAAAAGCCTCATCACGAAGCCAATTCTGAACATCAAAGCTTTTGCTATCGGGATCGTAGAGGCCACATCCGAACAAGTTGTCAGGGGCAATTTCTCCATTTGCGGCCCTAAAAATATGAGCACTTGGATTTAGTTCTTTTAAACGCTGTTCCAATGCATCCTTTGCATCGTCCTCGGCCATATCCACTTTGGTCATGACAATTCGGTCTGCCACAGCGGCTTGTTTCCGAGGTTCTTCGTGCCGATCGAGCTGGCCTTGGCCAAAAACAGCATCAGAGGTCGAAATCACGCCGTCTAAATAGAAACGTGATGCGATAATTGGGTCATTCATAAGCGTGTGGAGAATAGGAGCGGGATCAGCCAGTCCGGTTGTTTCGATCAGGACCCGTCTAAACTGCGTTACTTCGCCTTTGACGCGTTTAAGAAAAAGTTCCCGAAGCGAGCGGCTTAAATCACCTTGAACGGTGCAGCACAAACAGCCGGTTGTCAGCTCCACCATGTTTTCATCGACAGAATCGACTAGTTGGTGATCGATACCAATATCGCCAAATTCATTCACTAGAACGGCGGTTTCCGCCATATCCGGATGTTTAAGCAAGGCATTTAGAAGCGTTGTTTTTCCGCTACCAAGCCAGCCAGTAAGGAGCGAGACCTGAATTGCATCTTCCGCGCCAGTATCAACTCCCATACTCATTTCTTGTATAATTCCTCTGGCTGAATCTCGACTTCTGAAATGACCTCAACGCCTTCATCGGTAACGGCATTGAAGAAACAGTTCCTTCGTCCCGTATGACATGCGACACCGGTTTGCTCGACCTGCAACAAAACCGTATCGCCATCGCAATCAATGCGAAACTCTATAAGTGTCTGGATTTGGCCCGATTCCTCACCCTTGCGCCAAAGTTTGCCCCGGGAGCGGGAAAAATAGCAAACTCTACCGGTTTTCAGGGTTTCAACGACGGCTTCCTCATTCATCCAGGCCATCATCAGGACTTCTCCGGAATTATGCTGTTGTGCGATGGCCGGCACCAACCCGTTCGCATCGAATGCGATCATGTCTAGCGCTTTTTCAATCGAATCTTGATTGGATTGTTTTGGATTATCTGTCATCGAATTAACTAATATAATCAGCGTGTTGTGTTGAGACGCTCAAATCCCTTCTCAAGATCAGCGATAAGGTCATCGGAGTGTTCGAGCCCCGCGTGAATTCGTAACGTAGGTCCGTCGTTTTGCCACTTCTCCTTTGCTACCGTTCGTGTTGCAGCCGGATTGGTTAAAAGGATCAGACTTTCAAAACCGCCCCAGCTTGAACCCATCCCATAAAGCTCGAGACCGTCAATCATTGCAGCAATAGCCCCTTCCGAGACAGGATTGAGAACAACACCAAACAATCCGCAAGCGCCCGAAAAATCGCGCTTCCATATTTCATGGCCGGGGTGGGTGGACAGTCCCGGATGTAATACACGATCCACTTCGGGTCTTTTTTCAAGCCATTTGGCCAGTTTGAGGCCATTTTCATGATGTTGTCGCATGCGCACGCCAATCGTTCGCATTCCACGTAAGGCCAGATATACATCGTCGGGGCCCGAGTTAGCGCCCAGCGCCGAAGCGGATTGCCTGACACGCTGCCAATGTTCATCGGTTGTAGTGATGATGCCCATCATGGCATCGGAATGCCCGACAATGTACTTGGTTGCGGCAATCACTGAAACGTCGACACCAAATTCGAACGGTTGAAAGAACACGCCGCTTGACCAGGTATCGTCAATTATAACCACGCAGTTGCGTTTGTGAGCTTCATCTGCAATCGCGCGAATATCCTGAAGTTCAAAGGTCAGCGAACCGGGTGACTCCGTGTAAACGATCTTCGTATTATCTTGAATAAGTGCCTTGATATCCGCGCCAATCTCTGGGTCATAGAAGGTTGTTGAAACACCAAACCGACCAAGAAAATTATTACAAAAATTCCGCGCAGGGCCATAGACGGTGTCGACCATCAACACATGATCGCCGGCCTCAAGGAAAGCCAGCATCGCTGCATTGATGGCAGCCAGGCCTGAACCCATGCAAACAGCGCGATCGCCACCCAAAAGGGCGGCCGTCGCCACCTCCAAAGATTGATGCGTGGGCGTTCCTTGCCGTCCATAGGTAAATACATCGAGATCCCAGCGTCGGGTCCGCAATTCGCGAAATTCCGCGAGACTCGGCGCTGTAATGGTTGATGCATGATAAACTGGCGGATTTACGATACCGTGGTTGCTTTCGGGATCGCGGCCTGCAGTCGTAATCAATGTGTCCTTTTTCATAACTTTACATTCTAAATTGGGTGGAAAAGCAGGCATACCGCCATATTTCCGTTATCATGGCATTGCCGAGAAAAAGTTTAAAGCCGCCAAAATGGGAAGGATGCCTATTCTGTTTCCAGCGGCAAATCGGGACGCGTTCCCCATTCAGACCAGGAACCGTCATAAACAGCGACATTTGGCTTGTTCAAGACAAGCATACCAAGTGCTAACACACAGGCTGTGACACCTGAACCGCAACTGGTTACAACCGGTTGATCAACATTAATTCCGGCCTCAGAGAAGCGTTTTTCGAGACAATTTTCCGGCAACATTGTTTTGCTTTGGGGGTCAATGAGGTGATCGAAAGGTAGGTTCATCGCCCCCGGAACGTGGCCTGCACGGCACCCCGGACGTGGTTCGGGTTCTGTCCCATGAAAGCGACCCGAGGATCGGGCATCGAGCACTTGTTCCTTTTGATTGTCTATATTCTGCAGCAAATGGTCTGCGGTCCTCATGAAATCGGCGTTCATTTCGGCCGAAAAATCTGTTTGCGGTACGGCATTGATTTCAGCATTCAAGGGTCGGCCTTCTGCCATCCATTTTGGTAATCCACCGTTCAGTACGAAAACGTTTTCATGTCCAAATGCTTTTAGCATCCACCATGGGCGGGCAGCAGAAAACAATCCGAGCCCGTCATAGGTGATAACAGTTGTATCGTTGCCAATTCCAAGTTCCATCATTTGAGTTTGAAATTGCTCTACCGAAGGCATGGTGTGTGGCAAACCGGATTCGGTATCGGCGATTTCGTCTATATCCCAAAATACCGCTCCCGGAATATGTGCGTTGTCATATTCGGTGCGTCCATCGCGGTTCATTGCTGGGAGGTACCAGGAAGCATCTACGATACGGATATCTGGGTCCTGGAGCCTGCTGGCTAGCCACTCAGTGTCTACAAGCGGACGTGCGTAGGGGGCGCTCATTTGCGACCTCCATTGTTTCATGCGGCGGTGTTTATAACGGACTTTTTTACGCAGTAAAGCGCTTTCTTAAACACTCTCTTTCGTTCGCAAGCCAGTTCATTGCAAAAATGATTTTTGCATCAAGGCATTTTTTATCATTGATCTTCTGCTGCATCGCTTCCCAGGGTATTGCAATCGCCTCAATGTCTTCGTCTTCAACCTGTAATCCGTGAATGCCGCCAGCATTCGTCGTGTCGGTGAGGCCGCAATACATCGACACACGTTCACGAAGCATTCCAGGGCTCGAGTAATAGTCGCAAATGTGATGAAGTTCGGTGAGTACGCAGCCGGCCTCTTCAATACTTTCGCGGCAGGCAACATCTTCTGGGGTTTCGTTTTCTTCGACAAGACCTGCAACGGTTTCCACAAGCCACGGATTTTGCTGGGCAGCCCAAACGCCTATACGAAATTGCCGAATTAGGACCACTTCATCTCGAACTGGGTCATAGGGAAGGACACCCACTGCGTGAACGCGTTGAATGACTTCGCGCTTAATCGGGTCAGTCCATCCGCCGTGGAATTTTTTGTGCTGTAGTTGAATTTCATCCAAGGTTAGGTGCCCATGATAAAGTGTTTTTTTCTCAATAATTTTGACGTCGTCATTGTCCATATTGGTACGTTCTCTGTGGGTTTGCAGGGTTAACTAAAATTCATAAAGAATTTCAGCAAAATCTTCATGGAATTTCGCGAAAATTTTATCAATCTAATTGGTAGCAAAAAGGAATGCCATGAAATCAGATTGTATGCGTGTCAGCGTAGTAGAGTAGTAGGAGTAGCAAATGTATCCGATTAGTAATAACACGCCCTATCTTCCAGGAGGTGCGGCGGAAGTTGACCCTTTATCGCCATTTCATGACGAACGAAAGGCACCCCGCCCGGAAGCCGAGCGTGATGGCGGTCGCCCGGTAAGATTACCGGTCGACGAAGTTCGATTGAGTGAAGAAGCGAGGCGGGCTATTGCCCTCAAACCTGTTGTACCAAAACCACACGCAACGCCTTTGGGGGGCGATCCTCTTACGACGGCTGCTCGTGAAGCACTATCATTTCTGAACCAGCATCCAAAAATTGCCGAAATGCCTCTGGGTGAGGCAGTAGGTAAACTGGTTCGCGGTGTGGCTGCGCAGAATAGTGGAACGGAGATTGGCGA
>PBIN01000008.1 GCA_002720855.1 Rhodospirillaceae bacterium
TTCAATTCAGCCCTTTAGATCAGATCCGATGACCGTTCACCATTTAGGTTACCGTTGGGCTAGCGAACCGCCCAAAATGCGGGCGTTAAATCCTTCTTCATTAGAGTTACGCACCGTGGTGCATAAAGACAAAAACTGGGTTGATGTTGCTAAAGCAAAAAAGTGTGCGCAGCCCACATTCCTGAAAAAAGGAAACTGACTAAAAGCTATTAGAGAGCCAATACTTCTCATATGATATGAATCATAAAAATAAAAATATTGTTATTTATCAATAAGATAATTCATTTTGAGCGTAGATAATATGGATATAAAAATAATGTAAGGGATGAATTTTTTTCATACTCTCGCTGGATATGAGCTCAGATAAAGCATACCCGTTTGACGTGGCTTTAAGGCCATTCAGCCCTCTTGCCAGAGAGATGTGTTCAATATTTATCCGAGATATCGAGAGAGCTGAAGCCACCCACCAGTTAAGAACTAGAAAGAGACGTGAAACCGATCAGGTGGTGTTTGAAGATATTGTCTCTTGCATCTTCGCCAACCTTTGCTTGTCTGCCATCGGCAATAGCAACCGTCCTATTCGTATTTCGCGTTCACACGGCCGAATATCACCGAAGAGCCGGTATCATTCTTCTGTCTTAGGAAAAACCTTTCCAAAAATTATTGATGAATTAGCAAACCCACGGGTTGGCATACTCACCCAAAAAATCGCCGATCCCAGTGAGACATTTGCCACGCGCCAATCAACAATTAAGGAAACTCAGAAGTTTCGAAAGCTTGTGAGAGAAGCTGGCCTGAAAGCGGGTGATTTCCGCCCAGAGGCTAGCTCGGAACTCATTCTTCTTAAGGCGAAGAAAACCAGACCTGACTCAACCGCCGGACTGGTCGAATATAAAAACACAGAAAAAACCAATCGCATGAGATCTGAAATGTTTGAGATCAATGATTGGTTGATGGGACTTGAAATCGAGCTGACTGGAAGCCTTGCAGGCTCACACAACGTCAACAACAGACAACTCAAAAGACATTTCACAAGAGCAGACCATACTTTCAGCTCCGGTGGACGGCTTTTTGGCGGATTCTGGATGGGCTTGAGCAAGAAAGAGAGAGAACGGGGGCTCACCTTATCGGGGCAACCAGTCTGCACACTCGATATCTCGAACCTTAACCCAAGTCTTCTCTATGCCATTGCTGAAGTTGAGAGACCCGACGACGACGCCTATGCCCTCCCGGGCCTGGAACAGAGTCGCGACGGTGTAAAAAACATTTTTAATGCGATGACTTTCAGAGACACGCCACTAAAGCGCTTTCCATCGGGGACACGAACCAAGTTTCCACGACATGTTTCTATTCAAGATGTGCTCAGAGAGATCGAGCATAAACATCAAAAAATTTTCCACCTTCTCAACTCTCAAATCGGCCACCAGCTCCAAAACAAAGAAAGCGATCTGATTGTTGATGTTCTGCTGAATGCGAAGGCCGAAGAAATCCCCGCCTTACCTGTCCACGATGCGATCATCATCCCCGATGACAAGACAGAACATGGAATAAGAATCATTAAAAAATGCTTCTTCGCTCATACGGGTTATGAAGCAGAAATAAAAAAAGAATGATTAAAAATGTGTAGCAGCAGATGAACGATTATCATCGATAAAACAGATAGTTATTAGTCTATTAATCCCCTTCTATCTGTATCTATCTGCTTCCCCACTGTGGGACCCGTAAGCGATCCAATTACGCCCCCTGTCTGGTAAGAAAAAAAACCTAAACGCGTCGTGTCAGGAAGCCCCCCCAAACCCCTCTCAGAAGCCCTTAAAGGGGCCCTAGAGTCCAATCATTGATCTAGAGTGGGGGTTACCCGAGAAGCGGAGAGATGCAAACCCTACACGCGCTGAATCCATTTATCGGTTATATGTTTTTTCTGCACAGCTTTCTTGGATCTGCCCGCGTCTATTATTAATGTGGGGCGGCAAAAAACCCGTCCTTCGAAGATACGCGTAGTCATCGGTCGTGAAGGAACCGAAATACGCCGCAGACAGACAATAACAATAGCTTCTGATCAAAGCTTCACTGAGCTGTGGTGCCTGAGCCTTCAACGTTGAGAGGCAACTGGGCAAATGTCCCTTCGCAAGCCCATTTTTGAGCGCTGGATCCAGAGGGCGGGCAACAACAGGATTGACGTAACCAACGCAGAAAATAAACAGGATAAGCGTAAGTTTACGAAGCTTTATCTCTCTTAATACCTCACTCATCATACAGTAAGCGTTCTTGGGCGAGCCTACCCCCTTCGAAGAAGGCCATCAGTAATCTAGACCGCCTATGAGGCGAGTAAACAAACTCCTCATAATTGATTCTGTTTGTCCCATTCATCTCATCCACGAAAGCCACCATTAAGAGTTTCTGCGGAATTTTGACGGTAAAGGCGAAGCCTGCCTTTACCCGGAATGTCTCTTCGAATTCGATAAAGGCCCTCTCAAAATTCTCGCCATATTCGGACGGGTCTATGTCCTCAACCCAAACTTTTTCAGCGAGCCGTTCGCATACTCCCTCTACCGAATTGTACCGCTCAATAGCTTCCGCTTCTCTCTGCCTAGCCTCCTGCTCAGAGCGTTCCTTTTCGCGGCTCTGCGCCTCCATCTCTTCCACGCGCAACGCGATATACCGGGCTTTGGCCTTGGTATCCTCTCCGTCACTTTCTGCGAGTGCTCTCGCCCATACGCCAATGACCTTCTTGTCATTTTCCAACTCAAGATAGGCTGCCTCATAGAATTCTTGTCGAGCGGCCTGCTCAGACGAACTATCTTGCTCCGTCTTTCCTGTTGGGGCAGGCGCCTCAGGCGATGTGAACACCTCTCCGGAAGATGACGACGTTTCAGGCGGAGAGGGAGTTACAGATGCAGAGGCTGTAACCCTTGGTTGCGGCTGCTGAGTGCCAGCGTCAGTAGTTTTTTGATCCTTCTCGCGAATCTCTGCCAAAAATGGGTCGTTGTTCTTTATCTGGTATCGAAATGTGACCTTCACGCGATATGAGAAAAAAAGATAAAGGACTGGAGGGACAAGAAAAATCACAGACGGCAAAAGCGTTCCAATCGAAAAACCTATTACCTGCCGACTCGGCAGTTTGATGGGTTCACTGGGCGCATCGAAAAAAGTACCGAGAGTTAGCAAGCAACCTATGCCAAACCAGATAATAGCGGGGATCATCCATCCGCCGAATCCATATAGAGGATGATTGCGGACCTGCTCTTTTGTCAGTTGGACGTAGTCGGTCATAGAAAAACCCTTACCTAAGTCTATCAACCAAGTCTTCCGCTCGGAGGTGAGTATACCTCTGAAGCATTCTTAAATCACGGTGACCGGTGATTGCGGCCACCTCCATCACATTCAGCCCTTTCTCGAACAACCTACTGGTCGCCTCATGTCGGAGATCATGAAACCGAAGGCTCTCTATTCCAGCCCGCTGCACAGCCGCACGCCAGACACACCGAATACCGTATATCGTTGTCGGGAACACGCGCTCTGAGGATCCACCACGGATACGCTGCAATACTGACACTGCTGAGGTGCTTAGCGGAACCGACCTTCTTTCTCCATTTTTTGTTTCTTGGAGCTGAATCACGCGGCGAGAAAAATCTACATCACCCCACCTCAGGGAGAGCAACTCGCCACGGCGCATTGCAGTCTCAAGCGCAAAACGAACAAGCGGCTCCACCCAGACATTACGGGACTCTGATAACGCGTTGAGTAGCTTTTCTTCCTCCCCGGTCTCCAATCGCCTCACACGGCCCTGTGGTTCAGGAGGCTTTCGAATGAGGCTCATTGGGTTGTCTATTTCAAAGCCCCATTCGCGCCGGGCGATCTCGATTACATGGTTTAGCAAAAGCATTTCTTTTCGCACGGTAGCCGTCGACACCTCTGCAAGCCTCATGTCTCGATATCGAGCGGCATCAACAGCCCTCAGGCGGTAAATGTTGATTGAGGATATTTTTTGTCTTTTTATTTTTCCAAGTCTGAGCGCTTCGACAGATGCCCCCTTTTTGTGCGGCGTCACCATTTCCAGATATTTGTCTATCAGGTCACCAAGTGTCGTCGTTGCCGACGGTCGCTCCGAGACGTCTTCACCGCGCTCTATCTTGCGCTCGATTTCATGAGCCCAGATCTCTGCATCTCGTTTGATCGAGAACGTCTTCGAAGTTGATGGGTAACCGGACCGTCGAACCTGAGCAGTCCAGCGTTTGTTTCGCTTGCGATAGGTCGCCATAGCAGTCGCTCCGTGACAAGAGTGGTACAAGCGACTTCTGAGAATTCGAAAGAGTTAATTAAATCAACAGCTCAGCCAGAGTAGAGCACTGTCTTCGGGAGGCAGGGGCCGGAGGTTCAAATCCTCTCACTCCGA
The DNA here is from genome assembly GCA_002720855.1 of Rhodospirillaceae bacterium. Taxonomy (GTDB): domain Bacteria; phylum Pseudomonadota; class Alphaproteobacteria; order MPNO01; family UBA2964; genus UBA2964. Next base: position 4,397 of record PBIN01000008.1, read on the forward strand.
CCAGTTTTCCTTTTATAATTTAATAAACTGTACTGTTATTCCGTGTTTTGGGTAACAATTGCACACAGCTCCAATAGTCCAGATTAAAGAAATTGCGGAGATAACGTTAAAAAACCAATTGTGGAGTTCGACAAAAACCTTAGTTGGATACGAAGGCTGGAAGATATCATGAAACCGAAATTTTCATCATTGTTGCTGGTGCTCGGATTGCTCTTCGCTGCATTGCCAGCCTATGCAGATGCTGTGGAGGATTGCATATCGAAGGACCCAGAACGGAAAATTTCTGGATGTAACGAAATTATCACAACTAAGTCACTTCGGGGAAAGCCTATCTCGAGCAAGAAGCTGGCGATTGTCTACAGAAGTCGCGGCGATGCCTACGGAATAAAAGGCCAATTGAACCGGGCGATCCAGGACTATGACAAGGCCATCGAGCTAAACCCAAAATATGCGATTGCCCATATCAAACGCGGCGACGCCTACAGAAAAAAAGGGCAATTGAACCGGGCGATCCAGGAATATGACAAGGCCATCGAGCTTAACCCGAAATTAGCGATTACCCATATCAAACGCGGCGCGGCTTACAGAAAAAGAGGCCAATTAAACCGGGCGATCCAGGATTTTCACAAGGCTATCGAGCTGAATCCGCAATTCGCCCTTGCCCACTTCAACCGTGGCAACGCCTACAGAAAAAAGGGTCAATTGAACCGGGCGATCCAGGATTATGACAAAGCCATCAAGCTGAACCCAAAATATGCGGATGCCTACAACAACCGCGGCGTAGCTTACAGCGACAAAGGCCAAGTCAATCGGGCGACCCACGATTTGAACATGGCCATTGAACTAAACCCCAAATCTGCGGCTACCTACTACAACCGCGGCATCGCCTATAGAAAAAAGGGCGAATTGAACCGGGCGATCCAGGACTTATACGGTGCGGCACGCCTTTCCGCCTATTGGGCGAAACGGTTTCAAAAATCCCTAAAAAATCATGGTTTCTATAATGGAGAGATAGATGGAAAGTTTGGAACAGAGATTAGAGCAGCACTTAAGGCCTGTTTAAAAACCAGGAAATGTAATCTGTACAAACCGCACAGGATTGGATGACTATTTCCGGACTTCAACCGTGATTTCATTATTGGGAATATTCGACTACGTAAAAAGAACGCCCTACTAACATGCTAGAAAACCTCGAATTATCGGGTGGCGTATAAACTGTTGGGCTGGCCAAATTACAGGATCTCAAAAATCGCTGAGCAGACGCCCGAATCCGTTCACACGATCGTCGATCCCGGTCTTTCGCATTGACTCCCATGCTATCGCCTGAAGCGATGTCATTACGTTGATTCCGAATTCGTCCTCTAGCGGCTGAATCGCATCAATAACTGTCCAGTGTGGGCAGCTAAAATAAAGTGTATCCGCCCCCGGATTCGCTTTCATTGCCGCCCTGCCCCATTCAAGGGCCCGCTCCGGCGGCAACGTACCCAGGTTTATCAGGCTGGACCCACCAGCAATAACACCCATTGGGTTAAGACCAAAAAATCCCCTGATATGGCGCTCATGCCGAGCGCTCTGATCTTCCGTGAATGGATGGACAATACAGACATTCTGGGAACCGAGCGCTGCAAATGCATGAACCTGGGCAAGCGCCGAACACGACACTTTAACACCGATTTCGCGCTCCAGACTTTCCATCAATGAATCAACTGTGTCATCGCCCTTTGAAACATTGATCGGCAGACCGCCCAGCAAAACGAGGTCTGCGCCCGCTTGTGCCATTGTATGGGCAGCCTCAATTGATATCTGATAGCATTTTTTAACATCGTCAGGCGACCTTTCACCCAATGGCAGGGTTATCATCATCAGCGACACGCCATCGGGGACAACCCGATACCAATCGATTGGATAAACTTCGGTGGTGACGGCGGCGACGGTGTAGCCGATGCGCGCCCGGTGGCCGCGGATTTTCCTACCATCCATGAAAACGTCTCCAGAACTCGGTTTACGCCCAATGGTTGGCCTTTCAACGTTTGACGTCAACCAACCTATCAAGGGTGCTCAAATTCGGACGAACTGATCGTTTAGAATTGAACCAGGGCTGAAGTACTTGCCAAAAATCTAAAGTCGAACGGCGTTCGCTAGCGGAAACGGGCTAGATTGCGAGAGGTACGAGCACCAATCCGCGTGAAGTTCCGGTTTTGCCAGTTTCCAAATTAAACATGACCTGATCGTAACTGCCGGGTTTTGTCGTCCGGACTGTAATGGCAACCGAACGCGGACTGTTGCCGTTCTCGGCATGGGGGATATGGGGCGGCACGATATCAACAGTGCCCGCCGGTGCGTCAGAACGAACTTTCAGTTCCAGTTCCGCATATCCTTCCTTACTGCCATCATCGGTGCGCTCATAGACATGTGTCACTTCTTGTCCATCCAGCACACCATAAATTGTCCAAGTCGGTCCGTGATCATGCGCCATTGCCGTGTGCTTCGGCTCACGAACAAGCGCGCCGACGAAGAAATCATATTCAGGGTCGTGATGGAGAATGTACTCGCGGCCTTTCTTTCGTTCCCAACCCTTCGAAGCTTCAAGAAGAGCATCATCCGATATGAGTTTCCGCAATAGCGGCCGCACACCTTCCCATTGTTCAACTTCCGGCAAACCCTTGGCAAAATGTTCATGCATCTCGTCGATGAACTCGTTAAACGCAGGAATCGAATATTGTCCCATGCTACAGCTCCCTGTTCAGCGTGTTATTTGGTGCATTAAGCCACAATGAATAAAGAGTGAAAATGGTAAGCGCCACAAATTTATATCTGTTTTGCTTATGGAAATTTTCTTCACTTTCTCTCCGAAATCGACGCACGCCATATAGCTGACGCAATAAGTCCCAAACAGTCTGCCAAAATCCTACAGATTTACGCGTTTCATGCCGCCGGGCGGATAGCGGTCACCTGATGCTGCGTCCTTCGGAAAAATTCTATCTAATCTAGCCAGATCGTCTTCGGTCAGGACGATTTCGATGGCGTCGAGATTTTCATCCAAATGCTTTCGACTCTTGCATCCAGGGATTGGAAATACATTGTCATTATGCGCCAAAAGCCACGCGAGGCAGATTTGCGCGGCCGTGGACTGCTTTTCCGCAGCAAATGACTCCAACTGCGTAACTTTTTCGCGATTGGTTTCAAAATTTTCCTCACTAAATCTTGGAAACTTCCCGCGAATATCGTCCTCTGACTGCGCACCGGCCCTATCCACCACACCGGCGAGAAAACCGTATCCGAGTGGTGCGTAAGCCATCAACGCCATTTCCAATTCTTCGCACGCCTGCCGATGTCCCTGCTCGACATCTCTGGTCCACAGGGAATATTCAAATTGTAACGAAACCAGCGAATGAACCGCTGAGGCACGTCGCACAGTCTCGGGTGCTGCTTCGGAAAGTCCTATAAACCGGACCTTCCCTTCCTCCACGAGACGGGCAACCGCTCCCACGGATTCCTCAATCGGGACCGTCGGATCAACGCGCGATTGGCACATTGCGTCAAGATAATCGACACCTAGATTTTTCAGGCTTTGTTCGCAAATACTGCGGAGCCTGTCAGGCGTGCCACTTCCCTCGGCAACGCTACGATCACCTTTGTTGCGAATTGTACCTGTTTTGGAGTGAATGAATATCTGATCGCGACGCCCTTTTATGGCTTCGCCAATAAGTTGGTGATTGTGCCCGCCACCGTAGCGCGCTGAGGTGTCTAATAAATTTACGCCTCGTTCCATCGCCCGATGAATGGTCGCGATTGATTCAGCGTCGTCCGCCGCGCCGTATGCCCCCGACATACTGAAGCAGCCAAGCCCGATGCGCGATAGTTGAATACCAGTCCCGCCAAATTCGCGATACTGCATCATTGTCTCCAACAGCTAGGGATAGTCTTCCGCCGCAAGCCATTCACGTGGAACAACACGGTTGGTATCGTCATTCTTCATTTTGTTATAAATCACAGCGCCAGCCGCCGCGAACTGCATCCCCAAGCCAGTGTTATTTTTGTAATAGACGATATTCTCGTTCGATTGTTTAACGGTTTTCTCGCCCGTACATAGCCGTCCAAGCTCAACTACCCGATCTTGATCGACCGCGCCGCGCTCGATCATATCGAGCAGCTCAGTTTGCTGATTGGTGACGACGCTCTCCCAATCATTGATGACAATATCCGATGCCCTCTCAAAGGTCGTTTCGTCGACTTCGTGCCGCTTCAGCGTGACATCCGAATTGGCAACAGAAATGACCATTTGCCCCTCTTGCAGGAGATTTCCGTCAAATGTTGGCTTGGTAGAATTCGTCATTGAGCAAACAATATCTACACCGGCAAGGACTTCTTCAGAACTCTCCACCGGTATAATTTCTACCCCTTCCAATGGAACCTGGCCGGGAAACGCTTCTCTATTTTCCTGTGTCGGGCTGTAGACTTTTACGCGTTTGATTGAGGGACGTGCGGTACAGATCGCTTCGCAATTTGCCCGCGCTTGCCGCCCTGTGCCAAACAATCCGAGTTCGGCAACGTCATCCCTTGCTATTTTATCGACTGCAACCCCCGTTGTTGCACCAACGCGAACACCGCTCAAATGCGACTCATGCAAAAATGCCAGCGGTTCAGCGGTGTTGAGATCGTAAAGAGTAATAACGGTCCAATTATAGGAATCGGGACTGCTCGTCGTCTTACGGCCAGGGGCGCTGCTTTTCGCCAACATATTTGAGCCCGCCCGCACACATGCCATGCCGTAACTGGGGACAGCGCCAACATGAACATTGGCAAAATATTCGCGTCCAGGATCATCTGGAGCATCAACCCGATAACGCAATCTAGGGAGTGTTTTTGCTTTGCCTTCCGCGAAATCGCCAAAGCAAACATCCATGGCTTCAATACATTCTGCCATCGTTAGATGCTTTCGCACATCATCATCGGAAATTATAATCGCCATGGATCTCTCCCTGTCTAACCTTATTGGTTGGGCTCGTTTAGATTTCAAAATAAATGATAAACCCAACAGGGCATTAGGCACCATGGCAATAACTATAGAAAAACTCTCCGATGCAGCGGGCGCCGCTATTTCGGGCCTTGATCTGACCAATCCGCTTTCCAGCGAAGACACTGACGCGCTTACAAAGGCCTGGCACGACCACATGGTTCTGTTACTGCGCGGTCAGGAGCTAACGGAAGACGAACAAGAGCGTTTCTGTCGTGTATTCGGAGAAATTGCGGGGTTAAAATCCACCAAGTCAGATTCGAAATTTCTGTTTGTCACCAATAAAGAAGATCCAAAATTAGCCACTGCAGTGCAGCTCGGCGAAATGATGTTTCATTATGATCAAGCGTATTCTGAACACCCCTGCAAAGCATCTACCCTCTATTCAATTGAAGTTCCGGATGTCGGTGGTAATACCTGCTTCGCAAATTGTTGTGCCGTATATGATCAGTTGAATGATGATTGGAAGGAACGACTCGAAAACAAAACCGCCCTCAACTATTTCAACTACGACACCAATCCGAGCCTGCGGCCTGACGAAGTTGATCCCAACGCGCCGCAGTTCTCTCACCCTGTTATCCGGACTCATCCGGTGACAGGCCGCAAGTCAATCTACGTAAATCGTTTGATGTCGATCCGGATTAATGAAGTCGACAGAGAGGAGAGTGACGAGATCTTAGATTATCTTTTCGATCTCATCGAAAGCCCTCAAAATGTCTATGAACATGTCTGGCAGGCTCACGACCTGGTTCTATGGGACAACCGCTGCACAGCGCATGCGCGAAAACATTACGATCCAGAAAAGCGTCGCCTCTTGAGACGCATGACAATTCTCGATGAGAACCCAGTCGCTTAGTTTTTCGCATTCCCGCTTTCTCACATTTTTGTGCGAGGGCTGAATAAGGGGCACGGTTTCACTATATCTACTCTATCCACTCTATGGCCGTATCGGGAATTTGTTGGTGGTAAGATGAAACAAACAGCGAAAACTATCGTTGCCATTGCAGCCATGAGCGCCCTCGCCGCCGGTTGCACGGGAGCTAACCTGAAAACGGATTACACCTTGGCGCAAGAACGCGTTAATTCTTACCTCGCGGCAAACCCAAACCTTTCAGCACCCGTCGCCCAAGCGATTGGACGCATGGAACTGCGCAAGGGTATGACAAAAGAACAAATTATCGCGGCTTGGGGTAAACCTGTTTACATTCAGCGATACAACGCGCATTCGGAGCAGTGGTTTTTCGGCTGTGTCTGGCCTCATAGTTGCGATACGCCAGACGAAGACACCAATTTCCCGCTATTGGAAGAAATTTATAACTCCCGGGCAATTTTCGATCATGGGAAGCTGACAGACTGGACCAGCTGAACCCGTACTAACCGCGCTCCGTCAATTCGACCTCATATCCATCCGGATCCCTGATAAAGGCGATTAAATTCGGGTTATCTGGTCGAGGACTGTGCGGTTCAAGCACAAATTCCACACCAGCCTTTTTCAGCTCCGCACTCATTTCCTCCACACTCGGCACCAATAAAGCGACATGGCCGTAGGTATTGCCATGCACATATTCATCAGGCGGGACCATCATTTCGACTAACTCCAACGCGTGATTGCTGTACTCATTTCCATATCCAACATAGGCAACACGTTCACCACGTGCCTCATTCTCACGGGTTCGCATCAGGTCCATACCCAGTAGCTGGGTATAAAATTCGATCGATCGTCGCAAATCAGATACCCGGATCATCGTATGTCTTATTCTCATGCCGCCGTTTCCGTCAGCCATGGCGTCACCCCTCGAACTCTGATTATAATCTTTTGCTGAGGCTACGCTCTTGCTCCACCCTATGACAAGTTGCTCTAAAGCCTTGTAAAATGGCGATTGGATACCAACGTCTATGACGTAGATTTGGAGTTGAGTCAGTAATGGAACTTTCAGCAGCGATTACGTTGGCACTTGGGGCGGCCTGGGCAAGTGGTTTAAATTTATATGCTGCGGTTGCGACGCTTGGTTTGTTAGGCGTTACCGGCAATCTGGATTTACCGCCCGATCTTCAAATTCTGCAGCACCCCATCGTCATTGCTGCCGCCGGATTCATGTATTTTGTCGAATTTGTCGCGGACAAGGTCCCCGGTGTCGATAGCACCTGGGACACACTTCATACGTTTATTCGAATTCCTGCAGGCGCTGCGCTCGCTGCAGGCGCTGTCGGCGATGTCAGCACTCCTGTTCAATTGGCGGCCATCTTATTGGGCGGCGGCGTGACGGCAGGAACACATGCGTTGAAAGCAGGAAGCCGTATCCTGATCAACACATCTCCAGAACCGTTTTCGAACTGGGGTGCTTCCGTCGTGGAAGACGGCCTTGTCATAGGCGGAGTAACATTAATCGCCCTGAACCCCACGATCTTCCTGATCTTGCTCGGCATTTTTGTGGCAATTGCAATTTGGCTTTTGCCAAAAATAGTGCGGGGTATCAAAAGACTTTGGGACAAGCTCTATAATCTTGTCCGCAGAGATCAAAAGGTTCCCAAAATCACATTACGGCCAGGAAACTCCGACAATCAGAAAGTCGATCCACCGCCGCCGATTGCGCCTCGTTGACAAAATTTGTCCGAATTCCTTCGGACGCGTCAAACGAGCGCAGCATAAATGATGTCGAAATGTCTGCATCGGCGCACAATATTTGGAAAGCGATTTAAGTGGACAATAATTAAATTCAGCTTTCAGCCCAAAGCTCAGCCAGCCGCGCTTTCGTAATCTTCATGTCAGAGCTGTATTGTTCGTTGTTCGGATAATTCTTTGAAACGGCGGTTACGATGGGCATACTCTTTTCATACGCCGCCACTGCTTCATCGATATTGCCGAGGGCTTATTGAATTTCGCCGATTTTTTCGTGACAAATTGAAAGGTCGCGCTGATATACGACTTCATCAGGATAGGAATTTGTCAGGCGCTCGATCACCATCAGCGAAGACTCAAAGCTTTCGAGAGCGCCCACAAGATTGTCCTGTTCTGCTAAACCATCGCCGATCTCGTCATAGGCGATCGAGAGGTCTCTTTGCAATTCAGGGTTCTCGGGGTCTGATCGCAATGCGAATTGAATCGATTCAATCGTTTTTTCGTCTGGTTGAACCGGTTCTTGCGGTCCGGGCAAACTCGGCGCGTCCGATTTGGCAATAATAACCTGCTCCATGCCTTCTAACGCCAAAGTCTGCGTTTGCGCATCGCCTGTGCTGGTGAACGCCTTTTGTGCGGCATCGAATGCACCGAGCAGATTTCCGGTCTCTTTGTATAAACGGGACAAACCAAGCTGTGCGGCGGCGGATTTCGGATCCAGCTCCGCCGCTTTTTCATACCACGGCAGGGCTTCTTCAACGGAACGGTGCGCTGCCATTGCACCTTTTTGCAGAGCGGTCTCCGCCGCTTTCGCTTTTAACTGGCCCAATTGCCCTTCCGCCTGCTGTGCGTCCCGTAATTCCTGCTCAAACGCCGCCGTTAGTGCCTCTTCGCTCATATTCGTCGGAGGTGGGGTGGGAATCGGTAAAGGCGCCGCAGGTGGTATTGGATGCTGTCCTGTCAACACTTCAGGCATTTCTGACGCTGCAGCTGGCGGTACTTCTGGTGGCACTGAGACATCTACTGGATCAACCTCTGTGGTCGTCACCTCGGCACCATCGTTTGCCGCAATAACATTTTCTACAGCAGGTATGGCGTCCGGTGCATCTTCTTCACCATTCAATTCGTCAAGAATGGTATCCGGTGTATCTGTCGTAAATCCGGATATGTCTGCGCTGACTTCCTGCGTCACGACGGGTTCGTCCTGTTTTTTGCGCTTTAAAACGCCTAAGAGTTTCACAGGAAGACTAAAGAACCACTTACAGCCGCCACCAATGCTTCGGAATGCTTTACCAAAAAACCCGCCCACCGATTTAAAGGGATTTATCCGTCTCTTTTGATCTTTCAGGAGCTGTTTAGCGCGTTCTGCTTTGGACCTTTCGTCTATTATTCCTTCAGCCGCGTCTGCAGTAACAGGTTTTCGTTTGAATGGTGCCGTTACCATCCACTGCAAAAGTTTGAAAATTTTCCAGATAAAAAGACCAATATACAACAAAAGGACCACCAAGAAGGCGTCCATGACAACGAACTCTAAAAAGTCCGGAAGCGGCCTCGTCAGCGACTGCCCAAGCGTTTGCAGTATGTCGCGTACTGAAAAAATCGATTCAAACATGAGATTTAATTTCTACGACAAGAAAACTTCAGTCCAATGATACGACATATGCCTTTGGCAGTTGCCCCGATATCCTATCAATCCCTCCGTTCAGGGTCTAATTCGACCAGAACTTTCCCACAACAAAAAAATATGGTTCATCCATTAGAACACGCGCGATCATTGTGATAGGAAATACGTCGAATTATTGATCTTTGATGCGTGAGGAGGCGATGGGCGCAAATACTGAAACAATAAATCTCCCGGTTGGAGAATGTACTGTTACCCGCAAAGGGTCGGGACCGCAGCTGTTGTTATTGCATGGCGGAGGTGGATCAATTGCGGAGCATCCGGTCATTGATCGCTTGGCTGAGAAATTTGAAGTGATCGCTCCCACTCATCCCGGGTTTAATGGAACGAAAGTACCTGATCATTTTGATGGCATGCCCGAGCTTGTCCATTTTTACCTGGATGTTCTCGACGCGCTGGAGATTGAAGACGCAGTCTTGTTGGGAATTTCAATGGGTGGTTGGCTCGCCGCAGAATTGGCCTCAATAAACTGCGCGCGTTTCTCCAAAATTATTCTCGTTGACGCGGTCGGCGTTAAAGTTGGTGGTCCGACTGACCGTGACATTGCTGACGTCTTCGGTGTCCCACCGGATGAGGCGACCAAATTGATGTATCACGACCCTGCCAATGCACGGGACATGAGCGGTCTCACCGATGAAGAATTAACCGAACTTGCCGGTAACCGGATTGCGCTTGGGCTCTATACCTGGGAACCCTATATGCATAACCCAAAATTGCCTCAGCGGTTGCACCGTATTTCTGCACCGACGCTCCTATTATGGGGAGAAAGCGATGGGTTGGTTACGACGAATTACGGCAAAGCTTACGCCGACCTGATCCCCGACGCGAGGTTTGTTGCCATTCCTGAGGCGGGTCACTCGCCCTATGCAGAACAAACAGATCGCTTTGTCGATGAAGTATTTGCCTTTTTAGACTAACGGAACAAAAAATGAGAACTTACTGGTTTACCGAAGACGCCTATCCCGACCTGCCGCCGCAGGACGAGTACGAATCCATTCGCGTCAATCTGCCAAATGGCGAATTCGATCCTGAACGGGGCCATGAGCTCTACAACTGGTACCTTGACCTTTGGTGTATGGCCGAAAGTTACGGCTTGGATATCATGAACAATGAGCATCACCAGACGGCGACCTGTATGGTGCCTGCTGCCCCATTGATGCTTGCGATTTTGGCCCGCGAAACAAAAACCGCGCGGCTTCTTATCCTTGGCAACCCGATTTCCAACCGTCGAAACCCGGTTCGCGTGGCCGAAGAAATGGCCTTGATAGACGTAATTTCGAAAGGTCGTCTGGAATGCGGATTTGTCCGTGGTGTGCCATACGAAGCCGCCCCGGCAAATCGGACGCCGTTGCGGGGCAGCCAACGATTGTGGGAAGCCCACGATATGATCATGAAAGCATGGACCACACATGATGGCCCGTTTAACTTCGAGGGCCGCTGGTTTCATGGACGGCAGATCAACATATGGCCGCGCCCCTATCAGCAACCCGCTCCGCCAGTTTGGGTAACGATGGGTGGGCGACCGAGTACGACTCCAGTTGCAAAACATAAGCATGTGGGCGCTGTGTTCTTGGCTGGGTACCCCCGAATCCGCGAAATTTTCGACGGATATCGAGAGGATTATCTCAAAATGCATGGAGAACACGCGCCGTTCGATCGGCTCGGTTATCTGGGGTTGGTATATGTCGGCGAAAACGAGAAAAAAGCACGCGAAGGTGCCGAGAAACTTCTTTGGTACATGACCGCCAATAAAGTACCCGGATATTGGTCCAACCCACCGGGCTATCATCCTCCACAAATTTCCGCACAAATCATGCGCGGAGCTCGGGGTGGCTCTGGTGTTCCTCTGACAGCAACCGTCGATGACCAAATGGCTCGCGGCAATGTATTTGCTGGCACACCCGATCAGGTTTACGAACAGATCAAAAATTTCTGGGAGTATTCTGGCGGCTTCGGCAACATGCTGATGATGGGCCAAGCGGGCTTCCTGACGCATGAAGAAACCGAGACTTCCATGAAACTCTATGCAGAAGAGGTCTTTCCGCGCCTCAAGGAACTGGAAGCCTCGACAACGCCGGCGGAGGCCTGGGAAAAATCCAAAGCGATGGAAAAACGCGAAAATGTGCCGCTTGACGGGTTCGCTCTGGAATTTGTCCGTTAGAGTAAATCGAAATACTCGCATTGCTCGTAATCATTGGTTTTCGAGAGAAAGCCGGAGGTTTTGGCCTTCCTTATTGCGGTGATGTATTCGTCGGAGTCGCACTGGGGTGCTGTATGAAACAGAATCCTGTCACGTCCGCCATTGGAATTATGAGAGGGCCAATGGTGACTAACTCAGTGGCAAAGTCGATGCAGCGATGGCTTGACAATTAGGGTCTGTCTGAGCAGCATGGCACCGCGAAAAAATTGTTAAAAAACGAAGTACAGGGAGTCGTTACAGGTGGAGGCCGTTCGCAGATATTTTCTGCCAGTTGTCCGGCTGTTGCTGGGCGTCATGCTTATCGCCAGCGTATTTTTAATCGTTGCCAATGCTATTGGTCGCTATGTCTTTTTAGCGCCAATTATTTGGGCTGAAGAGGTTTTGGGATACGTCCTTGTTTGGGCTGTCTATCTCGGTAGTGTTCTCGTGACCTGGGATGGCGGCCATCTGAGAATGGATCTGATTTCCAAAACGCTGCCGGGAATTTCCAGGTCTCTCGTGAACGGATTTTCAGTAGTCGTATTTGTTTTCATCGGCGGTCTGATTGTTTATCAGTCCTGGTTCGCCATCGCAGAACTGACACATGTGAGCCAAGTCGCTGAGATACCGATGAATTGGATGCATTCGATCATTCCAGTTTCATTCGTTTTTATCGCGATTTTCATAATTATCCGCTTCAAAGATTATCTCGCCGGGACGCTGGAGAGCGAAACCGAGCAGGTCGAGGCATTGCGTGAGGCGGCGGAAGCGGCCGCTCGGGAAAAGGTGGAATAGAACCATGGAACTTTTCCTCGTCATGGGTGTTTTACCAGTAATCCTGTTGCTACTTGGGTTCCCGATATTCGTCATCCTGATGGTCTCATCGGTGATTACGATCCTGTTCATCATGGATCTGCCGATCACGATGGTTCAAATCGAACTATTTGGCAGTGTCGATAATTACAAGCTCATCGCGGTACCGTTTTTCATATTTGCCGGCGCGATCATGGCGCAGGGAGGAATTTCCCGGCGGCTCGTAGAATGGGTAGTATCATTGATGGGAGCAATCCGCGGCAGTATTGCACTTACAACTGTTGGTGCATGCACAATTTTTGGGGCGATTTCCGGTTCGAGCCCTGCAACCGTAGCCGCAATCGGGGGGATGCTGTTCCCTTCTCTTCGAGAAAAAGGATATCCGGAAAAATTTGCCAGCGGGCTTCTTGCGTCATCAGGTGCTATCGCAGGGATTATTCCGCCTTCAATCGCGATGATTCTATACGGGGCTGCTGCAGAAGAATCAGTTCGACACCTCTTTATCGCCGGTGTGTTGCCAGGTTTATTCATCGCATTTTGTATGGGCATCTATATTTATTTTTACGCCCGGAAAAGGAACATTCGGGAAGGGACTAAGTTCGAAGTTAAACGCGTCGCCCGTTCAACAAAAGCCGGTGCTTGGGCGCTTGGTACACCGTTGATCATACTCGGTGGTATTTACGCCGGAATATTTTCGCCAACGGAAGCCGCCGGCGTGTCTTGCCTTTACGCCGTGATTGTTGCGATGTGGGTCTATCGCGATATGAATTTTACCGGATTGTGGAAGGTAACAATCGAGTCTGTATATCTTACAGCGCAAGTCCTGGTTATCGTCGGCGCGGCAACATTATTTTCCCGCTTGCTAACAATCGCAGGGGTCCCACAAGGGATGGTCGAATGGATTCAAAGTCTAGGTCTTGAATCCTGGATGGTGTTGTTAATTATCAATGTATTTCTACTGGCCGTCGGCTGCGTTCTGGACCCAGCCTCCGCAATACTCGTGTTGGCGCCGATCCTTAAACCGGTCATCCTGGCAGCAGGCATTGATCCGGTTCATTTTGGTATCATCATGACCGTCAATGTTAGCATCGGCATGTTTACCCCACCATTTGGGTTAAACATATTTGTGACGCAGGCATTGTTCCGTGTACCACTTTCTAGTCTTTACCCAGGGCTTGTACCGTTTATCATGATCAATATTTTCGCGTTGGGGGTCGTTTCCTACTGGCCCGACCTCTCGCTTGTTCTCGTCCGTCTCCTTGGTTAATGGAATGGATAATCTGGCCAGATAGAAATGACCAACCGGGGCAAGTGCCGGAAGAGCGATACCCCAAAAAATATGAAATCAATTGGAGGAACAAATGATTCTTAGAACTGTCTTAGCAACTGGTGCGGCAGTTGCTGTGCTTGCAACGGGCGCAGCGCAGGCGCAGCACAAAATGAATATTGGCATGGTCACGATTAATGACCCGCAACATGCTTTTACGAAACACTATGCTGAACTGATCAACAAACGCAGTGGCGGAAAAATTCAGGCCAAAGTGTTCCCTGCCGGTCAGCTAGGTAAAATTCCGCGTCAGTTGGAAAATTTAAAAATTGGTGCACAGGCAGCATTTGCTTCACCACCTGGTTTCCTTTCTGGCATGAATGTTGCGTTCCAGTCTCCCGACGCACCCGGTAAGTACAAGAACTTCTGGCATGCGCATAACGCATTCACCACACCAAAATTCCGGACGCCGTTCCTGAATCTCGCTGATAAACACGGCATCATTGGTGTTTCCATTTATAACTATGGCCCAACCTCTATCGCTTCCTTGAAGCCAATCCGGAAACTTTCTGATCTCAAAGGCCTGAAGGTTCGGGTTCTCGCAACCAAGATGGAAAGTAAACTGGCAAATGTTCTGGGCGTGACGGGTGTTCCGATGCCGTACCTGGAAGTGTTGCCGGCGTTGCAACGCAAGACCATTGATGCCTGCCGTAGCTCGATCGTTGTTATGGGTGCTTCAAAGTTCTTCACAACCACAAAATCGATCACATTGATCGAATCCGGCCATATCCCAAGCGTGCTATTTGTTTCTAAGCGGTGGATGGGTAAATTGTCGAAGGACCTTCAGAAAATGGTTCGGAAGACCGGGCGCGATGCAGAAGCATTTGCCGGTAAGTTTGCTTATGAAGCAAACAAGAAAGCCGAAGCATTGTGGAAGAAGAATGGCGCAGAGGTCATTCGTCTTTCCGCGGCTGATCAGGCTGAGGTTACAAGACGCCTCGCACCGCTTGGCGATGAATTCCTCGGTAGCAATCCGAAAACAAAGAAGATGTATAATATTCTTCAGGGCGTTCTCAAAACCGCTTCTACAAAAGCGCCATAACGCGAGCGTCTAGTTTGAGTAATAGTAAGGGCCAGACGGCAACGTCTGGCCCTTCGCATTTGAATAATTGGGGGCATCATGAGCAACGAGAAAACCTATGATTATATCATAGTCGGCGCCGGATCGGCGGGCTGTACCTTGGCAAACAGGCTTACGGAGGATAGTGACGCCAGCGTACTAGTACTTGAAGCTGGCGGACAAGATCGCGACCCCCTAATTCATGTCCCACTTGGCTGGGGCAAAATTCTCTTTAACCGGCTTCATGATTGGGGTTATTTCACCGAACCGGAACCAGAACTGAATAACCGCGAAGTCGAGTGTGCCCGCGGCAAGGTCATCGGCGGATCATCTTCTATTAATGCAATGGCCTATGTGCGGTGCCATCCGGCCGATTTCGATCGTTGGGAAAATATGGGTCTGAAGGGCTGGTCCTACGCGCATGCCCTGCCCTATTTCAAACGCTCCGAAAACTGGGAAAACGGCGAAACGGAAGTCCGGGGAAGCGGCGGGCCGCTTAATACGATCCAGAACATTTATCCCGACCCACTAAAGGAAGCGTGGCTCGAAGCCGGCCGTGCCGCGGGATATCCTGTCACGGAAGACTATAACACCGATAATGAAGGCTTCTGCGTTATGCAGTCGACCATTCGCAATGGCAAACGGTGCAGTGCTGCAGTTGCCTATCTGCGCCCAGCCATGAAACGTCCAAACCTTACCGTTCTCGATAAATCAATGGTTCTCAAGCTAGTTGTCGAAAACGGTCGAACAACGGGAGTGGAGTATTCCCGGAACGGTCGTTCAGAAATCGTACATGCTGATCGTGAGGTAATTCTTGCGGGCGGTGTGATCAACACACCACAAATTCTCATGTTGTCAGGTATCGGCAACCCTGAGCATTTAAAAGAACATGGGATCGAATGCATCAATTCCTTGCCAGGTGTTGGACAAAATTTACAGGATCATATTGGTGTCGGTATCGAGTTCGAACGCACAGAGGACGGACCTTTTGTCGGCATGCTCCGGTACGACCGGATCGCCCTTGCGATGCTGCGGGCCTATTTTATGGGTGATGGATTCGCCACCGAAATGCCAGGGCCAGTCATGGCGTTTCTCAAAAGCGAGGATTCTCTTCATCAACCCGATATTCAGCTGTTAACCCGCTTCGTTCCACCAGAGTCACAGCCCTGGTTCCCCGGGTTTCGCAAGAAACCCAAAGATGCCTTTATGTGCCGACCCGCTGTTCTTCATCCGGAAAGCCGCGGCGAATTGAAGCTCAAATCAAATAACCCTCACGATATGGTGGCAATTCATCAACGTTTCCTAACCGATGAAAGAGATTGGGAAACATTGCGCACTGGGTTTGACATGGTGCGCGAAATCGCCAACCAAAAACCACTGGATCCGTTTAGGGGACCCGAAATTCAGCCTGGAAGTGGAGTGACAAGTAAAGCTGATATCGACGCCTATATCCGGCAAACAGCGTGGACAGTTCATCACCCCGCTTGCACATGTAAAATGGGGCCGGACAGCGATCAAATGGCAGTCGTGGACAATGAGCTCCGTGTGCGGGGGATCGACTCCCTTCGCGTAGTAGACGCTTCGGTATTTCCCGATATGCCCGGTGGCAATATTAATGCTCCGGTCATCATGATGGCGGAGAAGGTATCCGATTTAATTCGCGGGAAAGCGCCATTGGAGCCTATGAAGATCTAACGTCTTTCTCTAGGAGTCTTGAGTTCCAATATGCCGATTAAAGGCAAATGATCGCCACCAATACGCGGTCCCGTTTCGAGCGAAATCGTCCTGAAATTCTTATCATGCAGAATATGGTCGATGGGAACCTGGACCTGCCTGGGAAGCAAACCTGGCCAGGTAGGCGTTAATCCTCGCCCCCGGCGTGGGTCAATCAAACCACTGTCCTTAAGAAACTTTCGGAACCGGGCATTGTAGGGCGTAATGTTAAGATCTGCTGCCAGGATTGCAGCAATTTCGGGTTGATCGAGGCGCCATAGGGTTAACATCGATAATCCGGAATTTCTGGTAGCAACTGCACGACTCGAAAGCGGCGGTGGCGCATGTGCAGCCGCCAATCGTATAGGCCGCCCATTCACGTTTAACTACAAAAAGACCGCAGGCACTGGAATGACGGGAAGGCTTACCACCCGGCTTTGTGTTATTGAGTGTCGGGAAAATACTGCAATGCCAAAATTGTCTTTTCGCGGCCTAGCGACCCTATAAGGATATTTTTTTAGCAAGGGAGTGAGTTCCAATATCCAGTCAGAGTCGACCTCCTCCAGAACAATCACATCGGCATCAGTATCGAGTAGCCACTTATTCACCGCAGCGAAGTGCCTGTTGATCGTTAGCACATTCATCTGAACGATTTTTATGCGTGGTCCTTGAACGTCGGCTATCGAACTTTCTTTCGTCGGCAAAAATGGAAACACCCAAATAAAATTGCCGACCATCCCAACAATGATCGCAATAAATATCCATCCGGTCCCACGCCGCTGTCTCAGAACGACTGCGACAATCAATATCACCAATGACGCATAAATTCCTTGGAGGGGGAAATGGCTTAATCTCTCGAGCGCCGCACCCGGATCGTCCAGTCCTGGCGCAATTGCAGCTATTACAGGCCCGAGAGATGCCCAAAATAGAATACGCTTAAATGGAAGCGCAAAGGCGGTCTTTGGAAATCGCATAAACTCAAAAACACATTTACCCAGCGTAGGGGGATTTTACACGTCTTGCGAGCTCTGGCGAGTCAGAAGCGTACCGATACGCACGAAATAGTGAGTTGCCGGCACCTCCGCGTTCAAGACCAAACCAATTATATCCGCCAAAAAAAGGCGATATATACTCCCACACAATCTGCTGATCGGGCGTTACTTCAAAGACGCGACCCATCTGTCCTTCGCAGATGAGCGTATTCCCTGACCAAAGCCGTTGAGCCCCTGAAATATTCGGGCTGAAA
This sequence comes from Rhodospirillaceae bacterium, assembly GCA_002720855.1. GTDB lineage: Bacteria > Pseudomonadota > Alphaproteobacteria > MPNO01 > UBA2964 > UBA2964. The sequence continues at coordinate 22,050 of PBIN01000008.1, forward strand.
AACGTCCATGTCGGTTGCCCTCGATAATCCCAAACCTCTTCGCCTGTTTCCGGATTTAGTTCTATGACCCGTGAGAAAGGGTTGAGGGGTGTATAAATACCGTTGGCGAAAAACAGCAAATTTCCGTTGTCCAACATCTGTACGTCATGAGTTGTTCCCCACATGACGTCCTTCTTCATCCAACGGAACTTCTTGGTTTCACGGTCAATGATCGCCAGCGTATGGGTTCGCCTGAAACTCACCAGCACATCGCCATTTTCTAGCGGGAAACAGGCATTGGCATGCGCGAATTCTTCGCGATCGCAAACCTCGATTAATGGATGCGCTTCTATGTCTTCATCGAGATGGAAATGCCACTCCCAGACCGTTTCGCCAGCCGGGCTAACTTCACGTATATAGTCGCCGTAAATTACGCCATCCCGTTCTGAACCGGGTATGCCGCCTATCACCCGCTTGGCATATTCTTCCGGCAATGGCTCCCACCCGAGGTAAATCGTATTGCCATTGGGGCAACGACGAAAATCATGGTGCTGGCCGTGATCTTCATACTCCCAGACGACATTGCCTTCCCAATCGTATTCCCGCATGAGACCGCCCTTGCCGCGACGGAGTGGCGGGCCGTCGTTGGTTCGGCCCGACCATAGTAGGTTTCCGGTCGGAAGCAGGTAGGCGTAATTACCAGGCGTTAGCGGGAAATCCCATTTGTGGAGGACCTCACCCCTCATACCGATAATGTAGGCCTCCTTGCTCACCAGCGGCACGATCAATGTATATCCGTCCGTCGCGTGTCCTTCGTCATAGAGTAAAACGCCAGTATCGCGATGCCGCATAGTTATTCCTTCGCTGAAATTATTTGAATTGTCGAATTAGCGCCAAAAAACCCAAAACGTTAAGAAAATGAGAACTACCGTTAGAAATGACGCCACAAATGCGGGAAATCTGCCTGCTTCAATTCTCGGCTTTCTCTCACTGAATCCCTGATCGTCATTTTCTGCTAAACGATTTCTGTTTTTCAACCACAAACCTTCCAAATGCGCCGCCAGCATGTTTGTTTCACCACCGATGAACCTAGGCCAAAACTCGAATTTGGATCCATTTTTGGCAATTTCCAAATGCGGGGTAAGATTCTTGGGGCCCATTCTTGAGAGGAGCCCTCTTTTCGGCGCTTTAAAACTAGTTTCCGGTACAATGCAAATCTTTTGTGTGGCGTTAATATACTCAGGCATAAATAGACCAAATAAACTGGGACCTCCGGAAGCGATATATGCCGGGTCTTCCTCAATTTTGATCTGTTGAATCTCCCCCCAGGAAATTGAAAAATTCTCCCAACGCGGAAACCGAATTCCATTTTGATCGACAATTACCCATGGCTGCCTGTTAAAAGCCATCCAAGCGCAAGAAACCATCAGCACGCAAAAAGTTGCGAATAATGACCACCTTAATAACTCGTCAACGAGATCATCGGGTGACTCCTGTAGTTCGGTCCAGAGTATGAATGGAAACAGGCACAGATAGGCCAGTACATAAAAAAACAGAAATAGTCGCCTCTCATGCCTATCCGGTTTGATGACATATCGACCGGTTCTTTCAAATTCTTGTTTAAATTCGTCCTCACGAGTTGTCGCTAATGTGGACGATCCATCCGATGCCAACAACGGGGACACACCGCAGTGAGAGCATTCAGGAAGCGTTGCATAGGTTTCTTTGGTGCAACTCGCACATCGAATGATTGGAGGCGGCATTTTAGGTCGTTTTCTCAATGATTGTTTACAACCTCAAGTTTGTCATATTCTCATCAAAATCTTCAAGCTGATCAGAGATTTGAAATGCCTAATGACCTCCCCTATGCCCTGCCGCCGGACCCAAACACCAAACCGCCATCGTTTGAGATGCCGGACAAGGCGTGTGACACACATTTCCATATCTTTGGTCCGCCGGACCGTTTCCCTTTTTCCGAAACGCGGCGCTATACACCGCCCGGCGGCCCCTTTGAGCATTATCGGAATGTCCAAGAAATTACGGGCCTGACGCGTGGCATAGCGGTGCAACCGACTGCACACGGTATGGATAATTCAGCGATTCTGGACGCTGTTGAGCGTTCTGAGGGAAACATGCGGGCGGTCGTGCGCTTCAACGATCAAACCACGGATGAAGAACTTGAAGCGTTGCACGAAGCAGGCGCGCGCGGTGCACGGTTTTCGCTGATGTCAGACAGGCCCGGCAGCGCGGAGATGATAAAGCACGCCTTGCCCCGTATGGAAAAACTCGGATGGTCTCTGGTGTTGCATGTCGAAACAGATCATTTCATCGACAACGAAGCCTTCATCCGAGGCATCCCAATACCCACCGTCATTGACCATATGGCGCGCTGTCGGCCAGCAGATGGCATCGATCAACCTGGTTTCAGACTAATGCTCGACCTGCTCAAGGACGACCGGTTCTGGGTCAAGATTTGCAGCGTCGACAAAATTAGCGCCATCCCACAGGCACGTGTGGAAAGCGGGTTACCCTTTAGCGACGTCATTCCATTGGGTCAGGCTGTCATCGACCTCGCTCCTGATCGGACAATTTGGGGCACCGACTGGCCCCACGGGAACACTTTCACTCCTGGTCGTATTCCCAATGAGGGCGATCTATTGGATATCATCGCTGCGATGGCGGGCGACCAGAACCAGTTACACAAAATACTCGTCGAGAACCCTGACAGACTGTATTTCAGCTAAAAGCCTATTTGACCTCATCGCAATAAGGTCTCATCGTTAAATCATGCCCTGGCTCTGCCGCGATTGCTTTGAAACAGGACCATCAGAAGACGGTGTTACAGATTTGTGCCCCGATTGCGGATCTGCGCGCGTCATTTCGCATAAAGAACTAAATACCCTTTCGATCGCCCATATCGATTGCGATGCCTTCTATGCAACAGTCGAAATGCGTGACGACCCTTCCCTAAAAGGTAAACCGGTTCTCGTTGGCGGCAAGGGAGGACGGGGTGTAATTATGGCTGCCAGTTACGAAGCGCGGAAATTCGGCTGCCGTTCGGCGATGCCGATGTTTAAGGCGCGCAAACTATGTCCCCAGGCAATTATCGTTCGACCCAACATGGCCAAATATTCAGTCGTTGGAAGGGAAGTGCGCAAGCTGATGCATGACACGACTCCCCTGGTTGAGCCAATCTCCATTGACGAAGCATTTCTCGACCTTTCAGGAACCGAAAAACTTCATGGAGGAGCGCCTGCCCATACCCTTGCCCGCTTGGCCGATAGAGTGGAAAACGAGGTCGGGATTACCGTTACGGTCGGGCTTAGCCACAACAAGTTTCTCGCAAAAATCGCCTCCGATCTCGACAAACCTCGTGGATTTTCTGTTGTCGGCCGGTCAGAAACATTGGGTTTTCTGGATACCTTACCGGTATCCAAGCTGTGGGGTGTTGGCAAAGCGCTACAACGAAAACTTCATGCTGACGGATTTCACGAGATCGGTAGCCTTCGCGCCTGTTCAGAAGAATTCCTTGTAGAACGATACGGCTCAATCGGCTCACGGCTTTCTCGTTTCTCCTATGGCAATGACAATCGCCGCGTAGACCCGAAAGGCAATCGCAAGAGTATCTCTTCGGAGTCTACGTTTTTTAACGATATTCGTTCTGCCGATGAATTGATCAAACGCCTATGGCCGCTATCGGAAAAAGTGGCGGCGCGGGCGAAAGCAGCGGAATTATCGGGACGCGTTATCACCGTCAAATTTAAAACCGATCGCTTCCTGATCCGCACCCGCAGAAGAACGCTCACCGACCCGACACAACTCGCTGAGGTGATCTGGCGAACAGGCGCCGATCTCGTCAAGAAAGAGGCGCGCGGCACAGCCTATCGGCTCATCGGCATTGGAATTAGTGACTTTTCGCCCGCAGATCACGCTGATCCTCCGGATTTAGGAAATCCTGACGGTGAACGGATTAAGGTCGTAGAACAAACAATAGACAATGTTCGGGCACGATTTGGCACCGACGCTATAAAAAAGGGACGCGGGCTTAAACCAGAAAAAAATGACAGGACGAGTCGCCCGCCAGCACGCTAGCATATTACCAAAGCTTTTATTGTTGTTGAGGACAGAGGAAATGAAGAACCGATTATCTGGGTTACTGGGACTAGTAATATGTGCGGCATTCTGCGTTGGCCAATTCTCTCCAGCCGTGGCGCAGAAGAAAAAGGACGACACATATACTCAAGACGAAATTCTTGAGAAAGCGCGCGGTTTCTTCGGTCACACAACAGCGGGTCTGGCCAAGGGTATTCAAAAAGTGTTTGCCGATCTTGGGCAGCCAAATGGCATAATTCTAGGCGAAGAATTCGGCGGCGCTTTTTTTGTAGGGCTGCGTTATGGCAAAGGCGAACTCAGTCAAAAAACGTCAGGGAAACGCCAGGTTTTTTGGCAGGGCCCATCCGTTGGTTTTGACTTTGGTGGCAACGCATCCAAGGTTTTCACCTTGGTTTATCATCTGAAGAAACCCGGCGATTTGTACCGGCGCTTCCCGGGTGTTGACGGTAGCCTCTATGTGGTTGCCGGCGTCAGCTTGAATTACCAACAGGCTGGCAATTTGATTCTAGCACCCATCCGGACCGGAATGGGGCTCCGCGCTGGTGCCAATGTTGGATATCTCCACTACAGCCAGGAACATAGCTGGCTCCCGTTTTAGCGCCCTAGCAGCAGTTAGAGGTTAGCCCGCCATCGACGACAATCTCGGCTGCTGTGACATAACGCGCCTGATCACTTGCAAGGTAAGCGACGGCGCCCGCTACATCCATGGCTTCTCCCATGCGACCCAACGGTACTGATCGTGCCCGTTTCTCAAAGATCTTCTTCATGTCTTCGGGATCATCAGATCTTTCACCCTGCCGGACTTCAGTCATCGGGGTATGAATTTTGCCTGGGATCACACAATTAGAACGGATGCCCTTTCTGGCGAACTCCAAGGCAATGCCGCGCGAAAACCGGATTAACCCTCCTTTGCCTGCCTGATAGGAGTTCATCGGGCTTTCGGGAACGCTTATGCCTGAAATGGATCCTGTATTGATAATCGAGCCGCCGCCTTGGTTCTCCATGATCGGAATAACCGCCCTGGTCGCAAGGAAGGCGGGCCGAACATTGAACAACACGTTGTTACACCAGGTCTCAACATCCATTTCCATCGTCGGGCCATGCCCTGCCGACCCCCCTACATTATTGTGCAAAACATCGATCCGGCCGAACCTCTCCATACAATTTGAAACCATTGCATCCACATCAGTTTCCGATGTGGCATCCGCTTGCAAAATTTCGCATTGCGCCCCTTCCGCCAGCATCAACGCCTCAGTTTCCTTAACTGCGTCAAGATTTCGGTCCACAGCAAAAACTTTGGCACCCTGCTGCGCCATCAATAGCGCTGATGCTTTTCCGTTTCCCATACCCGGGCCAAGTGAACCCGCACCAACGACCAGTGCAACCTTGCCACTAAGCCGCGGCTCCGATTGCGGGGCAGAACGTGTGTCAGCATCGGGCACCCTCACCACATCGCATGCTGATGTGTCCCGCCAGTCCAGAGGTCTGCCAGCGGTTATCCCGCCGTCAACGACAAGCTCGGTGGCGGTCACGTATTTCGATTCCTCGGAGGCCAAATAAACCGCCGCCCAGGCAGTATCCCATGCATCCCCCATATACCCCATGGGGATCATACGGTGACGTTCATCCAGCGCAGCTTGCCTGGATTCAGGCGTTTCATAGGTCGTGTTGATTCTGTCTAGAACCAATGGCGTCGCCATCAAACCCGGCAAGATACAATTTGAACGCACGCCACGCTGTGCCCATTGCGCAGCAACTGATCTCGAAAGCTGAATCATGGCGGCTTTACCGGCCTGATATCCGACAAGGCTGCGTTCGAGATTTTTGATACCGGCAATGGATGCAATATTAACAACCGAACCGCCGCCACTATCCGCCATGACGGGCAGAACATGCTTACACGTCATGAATGCAGAATCGATGTTTACGGCCATATTCTTGTGCCAAACGTCGACAGACATCTCGACAGGATCGCCCGGCGCAGGTGCCCCCACATTGTTGTGCAGAATATCAATCCCACTAAATCGGCTAGTGCACGCTTCAACGACGGCGGCGACAGAGTCACTATCCGTCACGTCCGCGATACCGCATGCCACCTCGCCACCCTCGCCTTCGATAATTGCGCGGGTTTCTTCAACGGCATCGGCGTTAATATCCACCGCGAATATTCGGGCGCCCTCGCGAGCGAACAGTACCGCCGCCGCTTTGCCGTTACCCCAACCAGCACCGCGTGAGCCGGCACCAAATACAATTGCGATTTTATCTTGAAGACGTCCCGCCATAATTTTCATCCCAAATTATTTGGGAACAAGAATAAGACAGTGTGGTCTAGCGGAACAACTGACCGTACCCGAGAAAGTTGGCGACTTTAGGTTTCCGCGCGTGTTTCCTGAGATTTCCCGGCGACGTTGAAACCGCATAAACGGTCGAGTAGATACTCGGCATTTTCCTCACCAAGTTCCTCTCCCGGGTCTTCCATGTAGGTCAAAACCCTCTCCAACATCTTACGTTGGAAACGGTCACGGTCATTGTCGCCACCGTCATATTCGGTTTCCTTTGCAACGTCGATCGCAGCTTTGAACATCGGTTGCATTTCCTCGGGCAATCGGGCGCGATCCAGAATAGCCGGCAAACCAAGTGCCCCTTCATCATGGATAAGCGATCTCGCTGCACCAAGCGGCAATCGTGACAATACAGCGACGCTAATCTCGAAAAATTCAATATCACCCATACAGATAGCACGCAGAATGATCGAGGGCGTTAACCGGTCATTCTTATGCAGCTGCGCGATCAACGCGTGAACATCCATGATCGCATCATTGGGCGAAAGCAAACCGAGTGTCGCCCGTTCCCGGCTTTGTAAAATGAGATCTGTGGCAACATCGTTTGGCAGTTCGTGTTGTGCAACGAGCTCATCCCGTAATTTTTCTGAAACCAGATTTACCAGCCGTTCTGCAATGGCCATCGGAAGTTTGGTTCGACCGACCATTCCAGCATTAACCCGCTCATTTTCACCAAACGTATCGAGAACCTTGGTAAAACTCTTATCAGATATTGAGGCACCGTCATTGCCGACGAGCGCCACTACAACGTCTTCTTTACCGGTCTCAACAAGAGCGTCGGACACTTGCTCTGACACATGTGGCCGCCCGGCAACCGCGGTTTGTTTTGCCGTTCCTTCCTTACGAACGATTTCCAGAAGGTCGTCGTCGGTCAAAACCTCAGAGAACTGAATTACCGGCAACGCAACGCTATCGACGTCGCCAGCCAGCTTCACGGCAATATCGTGTGAGAGACCGGAATATGTTTTCAGGTTCTCGGCGAGAGCCGCGCGAACCATCACCTCAGTGTCTTTGGTCATGACACGAATAATGTCTTCCGCGATGTGCCGTTCATCTTCGCTAAGCGCCTCGGCGCTGTAAGCGGCAGCAACCTTGGCAGCTGTTTCTTCACGATTCGCTGCTGACGGCTCATCCAACAATCTGCGTACGTCCGTCTGGGTCAGCGTTTGTCTCATTGTCACAACTTTCACAAGGGATAGGAAAGCCGGTGTGAACCCCTTTCGAACTGAACACACCGGTGATCAGAAAGAGTGTCTCCCGTATCTCTTAACGTCAGATTAAGGAGCCAATGTCAGTGTGTTCGCGAATTCTTGAACCAGACCGCATTGACGCGTGATCACGATCAACGATTTATCCAATAGTGATCTGAAATAATTAAATATTCCACAGAGGAATAATGCCAGGAGACCATCATGAAATACCTTGCCGCCGTCCTTACGGCCGCCAGTGTTATGTTTGCCGTCGACACAGTTTCAGCCGCGGGCGACGCCATCAAAGGCAAAAAAGTCTATAATAAATGCCGTGCCTGCCACGCTCTCGTCGCTGGAAAGCGCAAGATTGGCCCAAGTCTCAGCAAGATTTTCGGCCGGATGGCTGGCACTGAAAAATACAATTATTCCAAAGCGATGAAGAAAGCTGGAAAAAAAGGCCTGGTTTGGAACGAAGAGACCCTAAAAAAATATCTTACTTCCCCACGAAAGTTTGTGCCTGGTAACAGGATGCCGTTCGTCGGGCTCAAGAAGGCGGTGGACCGCGATAATCTGATGGCCTATTTGAAAAAGGCCACCAAATAGACGCTCCTGTCTTTTAGCCGGGATTATTTTCGAGCGCGGTTGTTACTGCACCGATTTGCTCGTCGATGTTTATTTCCAGCACCGATGTAACTTCCAGATCTTCATCTTCAAACACATTTACATCGGGGTGATCTCTTTCCCACTGTGCAATTGCGACATCGCGCGCGTCGATAAGCGCAGCTATTTGCGGCCGAAACAACCGGACCATGGCGCTCACCCAACGATTCACAGGCCACGAGGGCTGCGCCAAATCGATCATAAAATGATCGATCATTTTTCTTACATCTTCTGCGCTATACCAATACTCGCCTGTAACCCAACGGTTTGTCGTAAACATGCGAATTGGAAAACCTAAATTATCCATCGAAATTGCGATGAGGTGACTTAGAGCCTCATCGTCTTCTTCTGGTGTTTTCAAATCGGCAACCAGTGCCGGCTGCACACCACGCGGCATGCCTTTTGGCCGAAGAAAGGTGTGAAAATGCCCATGCTCTCCACCCCGCAATTCCTGCGGATGAGCGTGGTAATAAAATTGCGAATGCGTCTCGTGATCAAAGACATCGCCCGTCGGATAATGGTCCCATTCGTAAAACTGCTCATGTCCTCGGATCAATTCGCCTACAATGTTGTCTTCGGTTTTTGCCAATACCCGGTGACATTCAACCACCTCCAAAGCAGCTTCATACATAGCCTCTAACCGCTCCTTTGGAATCTTCGCAAAATCTACCGGACTGGGCGGTGGAAAATTGTGTGGAATTAATTCGTCAGCCATTTACGGCTTCTCCGGTCAAACATCTCTGAATATTTTCGTTCTTATTAATAATAGGGATCGAAACAACAAATTTGCAGACCCCAAAGATAAACTCAGCGTGATCACGGTTCCCGAACAAGGCGAAATCCAACGAGAATATGTTTCAAATATTCCGGGCGTCCATGGCGCGCCGCCGGTCGGCAAATACCGCATCCTTTATCATCCCAAGAGCCACCCTTAACAATGTAACGCGCTTTGCCGGCGCTGCTGGCAGTCCACTCAAACACCTGCCCCGCGCCGTCGAGTAGACCGTAGGGGCTGCGACCAGAAAGGTATTGACCTACTGGCCGTGTATCGAAAGGCCCGCTGTCGTGACTGTTGAGACGTTTAGGGTCGAATTTATTTCCCCATGGGAATCGACGTCCATCAGTCCCTCTTGCTGCTTTTTCCCATTCGTTCTCGGTCGGCAACCGCCATACGCGACCCGTCTTTTTACTCAACCATCGTGCGTAAGCCATAGCATCGCTATGGCTCACCATAACGACCGGATGATTGCTGCGCCCCTTGGGCGGGACCCCCGACTTCCAGGCGTGGCGCCGGGTCCGGGGATAGGGATGAATAAGCCCATAGGACTTCCAGGTTTTTATGTCGACGTTGGGCACCCTATGGCCTGTCTCCCCAACAAACCGGGCGTAATCACGATTGGTGATTGTTGTCCGCGTTATGGCAAAGGCGTTTGTTTCCTCGGTGCGCCGTCTCTCATCTTCGTACCATTTTCGCTGTCGCGTGACGCTGTGACCATAGGCGCGCTCATCGAGCCGGTACGCGGCTTCCCTCTCCGCTCGGTCAGAGCCCCGAATAAAGGGTCCCGCGGGTATTGAAACTGTCTCAGGCGGTGAGAATGCGTTTCCTCCGCTGACAGCTGGGTCCACTGGCAGCACCAGCGAAACCCAGAGCAGCGCGAGCCAACGCATTACGTTATGACTCTCCCCTTGCACCGGCGCGGCGGCGGACGAGTTGAGTCAAAACGACCAGGCCCAACGCCACCAATGCCAAAGGATATATCCATTCTTTTGCTGGTCTTCCGAGTTGTTCAACATCGATACTGGTCACAAAGTCTTCATATGGACGGATGCCCGCTTTCTCAGCCACGCTATTGAACGCTACATTCGTAACCGGATAGCGACCATCTTTTAAAGCACCCAGTTCCAGCCCGTACGGTTTTAGGCCAGGCTTATCTGCAGCAGAAATTCTGAAGAGTTTGAAACGGTCACCATAATTCGTTTCGCGAACGACATGCAGCCGGAAGGCAAGGCCTTTTTCGATTGTCAAATCGCCTTTCGCAGCCCTTTCAATATCAGCGGTAGCAAAAGCGGGGGAAAACCGGTCGAGGATAAAGTCGGGGCGGAAGAACCCAACCATCGCCACGATGAGTAAAATGGATTCAAACCACTTAACTTTAACGAACATCCATTGCTGGGTTAGCGAGCTAAAACACAAGATTGCGAGTAGCGAGACGCAAAAGACAGTGATCCCATGCCAAACACTCGTAACACCGATAAGCAGAAGCTCTGTATTGAAGATAAAGACGAATGGAAGTACCGCCGTGCGAATATCATACAGAAAACTCTGGACACCTGTTTTTAACGGGTCGGCGCGCGAAATCGCGGAAGCTGCAAAAGCTGCCAAACATACGGGCGGCGTTGAATCTGCCAGCAATCCGAAATAGAAAACAAACAGATGAACCGCGATCAATGGCAGGACCAGTCCGGCGGCATTTCCGAGCTCCACCAGCACGCCCGCTAGCAATGAAGCAACAACGAGATAGTTTGCGGTAGTAGGCAGCCCCATCCCGAGGACGATGCACAATACCGCCGTTAAAAGGAGCAACACATACACGTTGCCACCCGACAATGCTTCAACAACACCAACCATGGCGTTGTTCAGTCCCGTCGATGAAACCGCACCGACGATTATGCCCGCCGCAGCAACGGCAACAGCAATGCCGATCATATTGCGGGCGCCGGCGATTAATCCGTCGCGAATGTCAGCGATCCCGTTATAGAAACTCTGAAGCGCCGGAACTCCTTGATAGCGCCCCTCGATGACCCGTTGTCCGATTATGATTACCATCATCACAACAACGGAATAAAACACGGCACTACCGGCGGTCCAGCGGGCCACCATAAGGAGATACACCAACACAATGATCGGAACCAGGAAATGAATACCCTGTCTAAAGGTTGCCCAAAGGATGGGGACTTCAGATTTATCCAGCCCTTTGAGACCGAGCTTCAGTGCCTCGAGATGCGAGATATAAAGGAGCCCGAGATAGCTGATGACCGCTGGAATAAATGCAGCGACCACGACATCGAAGTAAGGAATGCCAATTGTCTCGGCGATAATAAAAGCGGCAGCGCCCATAATTGGCGGCATAATTTGACCGTTTGTCGAAGCCGCAACTTCGATTGCGCCCGCTTTCACAGCCGGAATGCCGATCTTTTGCATAACGGGGATCGTGAATGTCCCGGTTGTCACGACATTTGCGATCGAGGACCCCGATATCGCCCCGTTCATACCCGATGCAAGAATTGCAGCTTTTGCTGGCCCGCCGCGATATCTGCCAACCATCGCAAAGGCGAGGTCCAGAAAATATTTCCCTGCACCCGCTTTTTCCAGCAAAGCCCCAAACAGGACAAACAAAAAGACAAAGCTGACGGAAACATCGATTGGTATTCCGAAGATTGCCTCTCCTGTGAGCCATTGATACCCGATCAACCGTTCCAAAGAGACGCCCTTATGGGAAATGATATCCGGCATCGACTGACCGAATATCGAAAATAAAAGGAAAATGGCGCAGATGATAACCAGCGGCAAACCAATGGCGCGGCGTGTCGCCTCCAGCAAAAGAAGGATTCCGCAGCCACCAATAATCGCCTCCACCGGCACCTGCATTCCCCAGATTTCTTCTTTCAGTAGTACACCAACACGTTTGGTGATCCCTTCTTGCGCAATAAGGGGATAGAGCGCACAGAACGCGGCAACGACCCCGAGAACCATGTCGGAAACAGGAATGCCGGGTTTCGTCCGGCGTCTTGATCCTGGAAAAACAATAAAGCAAAGGAGCAATGCAAATGCGAGATGCGCTGCGCGCGCAGGAACGTCGACGATGATCCCAAAATTTATATGGAAGGGAAAAGGTGACGCGATCCAAAGTTGAAATAAAGACCAAATGAGCGTGAGGGCGACAATCAACTTAAGCCCGGTCGATCCCGGGTCCCGGCCGGTACTTTCAAATCGTTCCAGGAGTTCTTCAGCACTCTCTGTTTGTTCGACCTGCTCGGATCCGTTTGTATCAGCCATTGTCATCCCCCTGCTCTAAACGCAAAACGGCGGACGCATCAATGCGCCCGCCGTTGCAACTAGCTATACAGAGATTATTTCCAGCCTTTTTCCTTGTAGTACTTCAACGCACCCTTATGAAGCGGCGCTGAAAGGCCGTCACTGATCATACGTTTCGGATCAAGATTCCGGAACGCAGGATGCAATTTGCGGAAATCATCAAGATTTTCCATGACCGCCCGGGTCACTTCATAAACAGTATTCTCATCGACATCGGCACTGGTTACGAAAGTGGCCATCACACCAAAGGTCGTGACGTCTGAAGAGGTCGTTTTATAGGTCCCCTTTGGAATCGTTGCCCAGGCATAGTAAGGGCGTTCTTTTACAAGACCCTTTGCAAGAGCGTTGTTGAAGTTAACGATCTTGGCGCCACAGCCATCGGTGGCAACAGACACGCCAGCATTCGGAACACCAACGGTGTAAATAAAGGCGTCAATTTTGCCATCGCACAGGGCTTTCGACTGCTCTGTGGAGGTCAATTCGGTTGCGGCCTTAAACGCACTTTTGTTCCAGCCTGCACGTTTCATCAGGAAATCCATTGTTCCCCGCTGACCTGAGCCCGCATTACCAATATTAACGCGCTTGCCTTTCAGGCTATCCCATCCTGAAATACCGGATTTTCCACCAGCAATAATGTGAAGCGGCTCGGGATGTACGGAGAATACGGCCCGTACCTTCTTGAACTGCTTACCCTTCCAGGCGCTCGTACCGTTATACGCATGATGCTGCCAGTCTGACTGAGCAACGCCAAAATCGAGCTCACCTTCCTTAATTTGGCCGATGTTGTAGTTCGATCCACCGGTCGAAGGTGCTGAGCAACGAATACCGTGCTTGCGGCCCTTTTTACGACCCTCTGCAGCTTCTTTATGAACAAGCCGGCATACCGCGTTACCAACCTGAAAATACACACCAGTTGGTCCACCGGTTCCGATCGAAATAAAGCGCTTCTTGCTGGCTGCTTCGACGGTTGCCGCCAAACCAAACGCAAGAACTCCTGCCATTGCCGAAAATAAAATACGTTTCATGGGTTACCCCTCCCTATAAACAAATGGTTTCAAGCTCGTATCACCCGATATCGCCCCGGATACCGGAGGATTACCAGCCTTTGCACTGCAAACTATTCACCAACCGAACATTCTGGGTTGATCGAAATCCGTTGCAATAAATCAATGGTATAACCATGCCCGCCACACCGCCGAGGAGTCAATTACCTAAAAAGAGATTTTCTTTATGTTTTTGTATGCATTTGCGCGGATATCGAGGCATCGATAGGATAGCGCCCGAATTTGAAGATACGATTTGAGTAGAAAATGGACATTAAGAACCACATTCGGACGATTCCTGATTTTCCCAAACCGGGCATCCTTTTTTATGATATTTCGACCCTTCTCCATCACAAAGAAGCGTGGAAAGCTGCGGTCGATCAGATGGCAGAGCGTATCAGCAAATTTGAACCGGACATGTTGTTCGGTATTGAATCGCGCGGTTTTCTCGTCGCCGCGCCTGTTGCCTATAAACTTGGCTGCGGCTTTGCAATGATCCGAAAAAAAGAAAAACTGCCCGGCGAAACGATCGCCTATACCTACTCTTTGGAGTACGGCACAGATACGATTGAGATTCAGGCAGATGCCGCCGCACCTGGACAAAAAATTGTAGTCGTAGACGATTTACTGGCAACAGGCGGCACTATGGCGGCTGGAATAAACCTGCTGCGCCGCCTTGATACAGATGTGCGGGGAGCGGCGTGCATTATCGAGCTGGATTTTTTAAAAGGCCGGGCCCATATCGACGTCCCATTTGAGGCTCTGGTAAGTTTCTCGTCTTAATCACCTTCGGACGTTTTTACCAACCATTTACATCCTCCATGTACCGTAACAGACGCCTTAAACGCGTTTGAGCACGTTTATCGAACCCGTTACTCACAATCGGAAACACACGGTTCCGGGGTAGCTACTGCCTATGGCTATGTCAAAATTCAACGTGAGAACGCGGCGCATTCCGGTCCGTCGTGGAATGTTCCGTCAAAAGCTATCGACGGCTGTGGGCGAAACACGCGAGGAAGCCGCCTCAGCAGCCCATCCGACCCACTACATTGAAAATCTTTGTTGTGCCGCCGTGCTCATCGACTGTGATCGACGCATAGAGGCCGTCAATAAGGAATTCTTTAAACTCTTCGGCTTGCCCGCAAAGGCGGTTCAATCGGGAGAAACCTTCGCCGAGTTCGCCCAACGGTCAATCCTAAATGGTTGGGAAGGCATCATTGGTCTAGGCGAACTTTTGGGAGCACCAGAAAATAATGTGGCTGGTATTCGAATCAGTAGTTCGCATGGCCAAACCGTTACCGCGAAAGTTGCAATAACCCCTGAAGAGAAGATGCTTATTTCATTATCAGTAGTCGAAAGCTCCTCCGACGAAGATCAATGGCCCAGACGGATGATAGACAATCTGGGCGGTGCCATCTTGCGCATTCGGCTGAATCCCAATGGTGTGCTTAGCTGCATATTTGCAAATGCCTCAGCACCCGACCTGTTTGGCATTACGAATGATGTTCTTCTTGATCCCGAATTCGATGTCTTGACACTGGTCAACGAAATCCATCGCGACTCGCTTTCCACCCATATCCAAGATGCACGTATGTCTTCGGGACATTTCGATCTGGATTTGCAGATTTTGAATAATGATCGTGGGCCAATTTGGACGCGATGTGTCGGTTCAACATTCGAAAATGCAGAAGGAGAAAATACTTGTGACGTCCGCCTAATGGATATTGAAGATCGCGTCGCTATTTCAAACGAACGACAGCGACTGGAAACACTTTTAAA
>PBIN01000009.1 GCA_002720855.1 Rhodospirillaceae bacterium
ACTTTATGGGCATCCAAATCAATTGAAACACCGGCATATTCTTTTTGCGATACAGCGCTCTGCATTTCGCTGCGGCGCAGCAATGCGTTGATCCGGGCAATCATTTCGCGGGGCGAATAGGGCTTGACGACATAATCGTCTGCGCCGGCTTCGAGGCCAAGAACGCGGTCGCTTTCTTCACCGCGTGCTGTGAGCATAATAATCGGTATTTTTTTCGTGTCATCGCGGCTGCGGAGGGCCCGGCACACTTCGATGCCAGAGCGTTCGGGCAACATCCAATCGACGACAGCGAGATCGGGTAATTCTACATCGACCCGCGCTAACGCTTCTTCGCCGGTCACCGCTACGACCGTACGGAAACCACCTCTGTCCAAATTATAGCTCAGCATCTCGGCCAGCGGCTCTTCATCTTCGACGATGAGAATTAATGGCGACATCATGGTTCCAATGTTACGCGAGTATATCTTAGCGCATTCATTCCTTGGCCTCTATGTCGTCGGTCAGCAGCCGATCAGTTCGCGTTTTGCGCGGGCGGTCTTCGCGCAACGGTTCGCCGGTGACCAGATAATACACTGTCTCGCAGACATTGGTGACATGATCACCCATACGTTCAATATTCTTGGCGATAAAAAGAACATGCGTGCAAGGAGTGATGCGGCTTGCATCTTCCATCATATATGTCAGGAGTTCGCGGAACAGGCTGACATACATCTCGTCCACCTCTTTATCCGCGCGCCAAACCGCAACAGCCTTATTCGCGTCGCCTTCAATATAGGCGTCGACGACATTTTTAAGCATTGCGATGACGGCGGTTCCCATTCTCGGGATAGAGTGGATCGGTCGAATTATTGTCCTTTCTTCAATTAGGGGTACGGTTCGGCGCGCCATATTGGTCGCGTAATCGGCAATTCTTTCAAGGTCAGACGATATTTTGATCGCAGCAACAACGTTGCGAAGATCCATCGCCATAGGCTGGCGCAGCGCCAGCAAGTTCATGGTTTGCTCATCAACAGCGTGATCCAAATCATCGATAGCCATAACGGACGGACTGTATCATCAGTGTTCGAAAATGCACGAATTCCGGAATAGCTTTGTGCTCAATTGATGAAAATATATCCGCCGCCTAGGCGGCGCCTTCGATCATCCCGACAAACTCTTCGAACAGATAGTGACTGTCCTGTGGTCCGGGTGAGGCCTCCGGATGGTATTGGACTGAAAATATCGGTTTTCCGTCGACCCGAATGCCTTCCAGAGAGCCGTCAAACAATGAGCTGTGGGTTTCTCTGATGCCCTCCGGCAGGCTGTCCCGCATTACAACGAAGCCATGATTTTGACTGGTAATTTCAACCTTGCCCGATTTCAAATCCTTCACGGGATGATTAGCACCGCGATGGCCGAGATACATTTTCTCGGTTTCCGCGCCCAGGGCCAGCGACAAGAGCTGATGCCCGAGACAAATCCCGAATATTGGTTTTTCAGCGTCCAGCAGGTTTTGAATAATGGGAACGGCATACTGACCGGTTGCTGCGGGATCACCTGGGCCATTGGAGAGAAATATTCCGTCTGGCTTTCGCTCCAGAATGTCATCTGCGCTACAATCAGCCGGAACAACCGATACCTTGCAGCCTGCCGAAGCAAGACACCTTAATATATTGTGTTTGGCGCCATAATCGATAGCGACAACATGATGTTTTGGAGCGTCCTGCTCTTTATATCCTTCCGCCAGCGACCAGCGCGATTGAGACCAGTCATATGGCTGGGTGCATGACACCTCGGCGGCGAGATCCATTCCATTAAGTCCCGACCATGCGCTGGCTTCCGATTTAAGGGAGGTCAGATCAAACTTTCCGTCAGGCGCATGGCAAATTGTGCCGGTTGGCGCACCGCCATCTCTAATCCGGCGGGTCAACTGTCTTGTGTCCAGCGCGGTAAGCCCGACCATGTTGTGCGATTTCAGCCAGGCATCGAGGGGTTTGGTTGCGCGCCAGTTGGACGGGCTGGTGATATCCCGTCGGAGAATGAGTCCCTGGGCGGCGGGCGTCACTGTTTCGACATCCTCTTCGTTGGTGCCGACATTGCCGATATGCGGAAAGGTAAAGGTAATGATCTGTCCGGCGTAGGAGGGGTCTGTCAGAATTTCCTGATACCCCGTCATGGAGGTGTTGAAGCAAACCTCCCCGATCGCCGACCCCGTTGCACCGATCCCATGCCCCCAAAATACGCTGCCATCGGCAAACACAAGCGCGCCGGTGGCATTATCTGGTTGGCGTGGCAAATCAGCCGACATTCTTGGTCTCAAATTTTGGGGGAAATTTCCCCTTAAAAAATGCTTTGAGCTTAGATACGGGATGCCGGGCGGTTGGTCAATGAGAGATTGATCAAAATTATCATTTGTTATCAATAACTTATAAAATAACAGAATGTTGCTTCCCCGAAGCGATTCCTGTAGGGTTCCGCCTTCCGATCACCACAAATATCATTCATATGCTTCGCGAAGAAATCAGCAGCGCTCTAAAGTCTGCGATGAAAGCCAAGAAATCCGAATGTGTTTCGACCATCCGGCTCATTCTCGCCGCGATTAAAGATCGCGATATTGCATCCCGTACTGGCGGCGATTCCGATGGAATCTCTGATGATGAGATTATGAAAGTGTTGCAGACCATGGTGAAGCAGCGCCAGGAAAGCATTAAAATGTATGAGCAGGGCGGTCGGCCTGAACTGGCGAAACAGGAGGCCGATGAAATCGTAATCATTCAGGAGTTCTTGCCGGAGCAACTGTCAGAAGAGGAAATTGCAGCAATCGTAAATGCGGCCATAGAGGAACTTGGGGCGGAGAGTCTCAAAGATATGGGGCGTATGATGGCCCATCTGCGGGAGAACCATGCCGGTTCAATGGACTTTGGTAAAGCAAGCGGCATTCTAAAACAAAGACTCGGGGGCGCTTGACGGCAAGCCATATGAGGCGTGGAATAGAGTTCGCGCTTTACGGACTGCAGGGAACCGCGCTGGATGGCTTTTCCGCCACATTTTCTCGATGAATTACGTAGCCGGGTTGGTCTCTCTGACCTGATTGGCAGGCGCGTTAAATTAATTCGCAAAGGTCGGGAACATACCGGTCTGTGCCCGTTCCATTCCGAGAAAACCCCCAGCTTCACGGTCAGCGATGAGAAAGGTTTTTTCCATTGTTTCGGGTGTGGCGCGCATGGCGACATCATCGGATTTGTAATGCGCACGGAAAATCTGTCTTTTCCGGAAGCTGTGCAGCGGTTGGCGGATGAGGCAGGCGTCGCAGTGCCGGAAATGTCACCCGAAGAACGCCAGACCGCCCAACGTCAGGCGAGTCTTTTGCAAGTCATGGAAGAAGCGTGTGCCTATTTCGAGAAAAGCCTTCGGAGTCCCGCCGGTCAATCCGGTCTTAACTATCTAAAGGAGCGTGGCCTCGATGAAGCAACGATTGCCAATTTCCGGCTGGGGTTCGCCCCCGATAACAGGTGCGGGATCAAGACGGCATTACTTGGCCAGACAATCACCGAAACACAGCTGATCGATGGTGGTCTCCTGATCAAACCGGATGACCCTGCGCGGCGCGATCAATCGTCCTATGACAGGTTCCGCGGCCGGGTGACTTTTCCTATTACCGACAGGCGCGGGCGGGTGATCGCCTTTGGTGCCCGCACCTTGGGGGATAACCAGCCAAAATATCTCAACTCGCCTGACACGCCGCTTTTCCACAAAGGACAGGTGCTATACGGGCTCGCAAATGCCTGGTCTGCCTCGCGTGATGAAAACCGCGTCGTCGTCGCGGAAGGGTATATGGATGTCATTGCGCTGGTTCAGGCCGGAATCAAAGCGTCGGTGGCACCGCTTGGCACAGCGCTGACAGAGAGCCAGATTGCGCTCTTATGGCGCATGACGCCGGAACCCATCCTCTGTTTCGATGGTGATAATGCTGGTATCCGCGCGGCCAATCGGGCCGCTGAACGCGCCCTGCCAATGCTCAAGCCCGGATATTCGCTGCGCTTCGTGACACTGCCGGCGGGTGAAGATCCGGATACTCTAATTGAGAAGCAGGGTGTCGCCGCCATGGAAGCGCTGCTTAACGACGCCCGCCCGCTGGATCGGGTTATCTGGGATATGGAAACCGCCGGTCAGATGCTCGATACGCCGGAGAGATTTGCGGGACTGGAATACCGTCTTGAACAGCGCGCCCGGGCGATTGCCGATGATAAGGTGCAGTATCAGTATCTCGACGCCTTCCGCGGCCGGGTCCGCGATCTGAAATATCAGTCTCGTCAGGCGAAATTCAGCAATCAAAACAGACGAAAAAGCGAGTTCAGGCGGCGAGATGGAAAATTCGGCTCAAATCGCTTCGATTCCACGCCTGCAATGCCATCACCGCCATTGGTCGCACCGGAGGCTCTGAACAAACGTCGTGAGCAGGGAATTTTGGCCGCCCTCATTAACCATTGGACACTCATGGACGAGTTTGCCGAAACTGTTGGCACGCTTGATTTTTTCGATGCTGACCTTGACAAGTTACGGCAAGAAATTCTATTGCTCTACGGCTTAACGCCTGACCTTGACTCCGATGGGGTGCGTAACCACCTTCAGGAGAAAGGATTCGCTGCGCAGTTGCAGTCGATTCTGGCCCCGGAAGTGTATATCCATGCGGGGTTTGCACGGGCAGAAGCGGAGACCGTTGCCGTTCGGCTGGGACTGGCTGAAATGGTTGAGGGTCTTAGGGAAGAAGGCCGGCGGGCAGATTTGGCAGAGGCAGAGCGGACCTATGCTGAAAACCCGACGGAGGAGAACTGGTCGAGGCTACAGGAGTGTATGGTAACGGCGCACCACCAGAACCAGATTAACCGGGATAAAACATATCCGGACTCGGTAACAGGTGGCGGTGCAACGAACCAGACTCAAAACATGGCGCAGAACACGGACCAAAAAACCGATTCAAATGATAAGAGCGACAATGGTTCGGGTGCGTCTGGTAAGGATTTGGAAATAAATTTTTAAGAGACTGTTGACCATATTCGGCGCGGCGATTCCTTGGATTCCTACCAGCGACGAACTTTAGATAAATGGTCCGGCCTCTTGAGAGCGGATTGAGAGACGATAAGACAACAAAAATTGGCCAGCCGTCGCAAACAGTACAGGACGGCTAAATACAGAGTAGCCTTGGCCAGGCCGGAATTATGTGGAGCGCGTGACCCTCATGGCGACGAAAACCAAAGCGAAACCAGCTGAACCAGCCGAAGCAACAACGGAAGGTGCCGATGCGCCATTGATTGATGCAACCGGCGCGGCGGTAAAGAAGCTTGTCCAGAAGGGCAAGGAAAAAGGCTTTGTAACATATGACGACCTCAACTCGGCTTTGCCGCCGGAAGAGGTCTCCTCGGAACAGATCGAAGACACCATGTCGAGGCTCAATGAGCTCGGTATTAATGTCGTCGAAGACGAAGATTCAGAAGACGGTGAAACCACCGCACAGAATGATAACGAGGCGGCACCGGCAACCACTACCACGACCAAAAAGGCCGGCGACGAAGATCTTGGCCGTACCGATGATCCGGTGCGTATGTATCTCCGCGAGATGGGCTCGGTTGAGCTGCTGTCGCGCGAAGGCGAGATTGAGATTGCCAAACGTATTGAGGCCGGCCGTGACAAGATGATCCTCGGCCTGTGCTCCAGCCCGCTGACCCAGCGCGCCATTGCCCGCTGGTATGGCGCGCTCAAGGATGAGCTGGTGCTGCTGCGCGATATCATCGATCTCGATGCGACCTATAACGCATCGAATGAGAAGGTCGATATGTCTGCCATCAAGCTTGCCCAGGCACAGAAAGCTGAAGCAGGCGAAGATGCAGAAGACGAGGAAGAAGAGGCCGAAACCGAGTCCGATGAAGCCGAGGACGATGATGATGATGCGTCCGAGGAGAACAACCTGTCGCTGAGCATGATGGAAGAGGCGCTCAAGCCGCAGGTGTTCAAGACCTTCGCTAATATCGCATCGACCTATAAAAAAGCCGACCGGCTGCGTGTCAAAAAGATCGCGGCCATTCGCGGCGGCCCCGAATTCAAGCGTCCGTCTGAGCGCCGTCTCGAAAAGCTCGATGAAGAGCTGGTCGATCTGCTGCAGACCGTAAAATTCAACAACACCTCGATCGAGGTGCTGGTTGATGAGCTCTATGACCACAATCGCCGCATGGTGAATATTGAGGGCCAGATGCTGCGTCTTGCGCTCAAGGCCAAGGTCAAGCGCGCCAACTATCTTGAATCCTATTTCGGACGCGAGCTCGACAATCGCTGGCTCGCTGCGGTGGCCCGCAAGAAGGAAACCGGCTGGAAGCGCTTCGTTGACCGCCATAAGGAAGAGGTCAAGACGATGCGCGCCGAGGTTGGCGAGGTCATCGACCATATCGGCTTGCCGCCGGAAGAACTTCGTGCGCTGGTGCTGCAGGTGCAGCGCGGCGAACGCGACGCCGCTCGCGCCAAGAAAGAGATGGTCGAGGCCAATCTGCGTCTCGTGATCTCGATCGCCAAGAAATACACCAACCGTGGCCTGCAATTCCTCGATCTGATTCAGGAAGGCAATATCGGGCTGATGAAAGCGGTCGATAAGTTTGAATACCGCCGCGGCTATAAATTCTCGACCTATGCCACCTGGTGGATCCGCCAGGCGATCACCCGCTCGATCGCCGATCAGGCGCGCACCATCCGTATTCCGGTGCATATGATCGAAACCATCAACAAGCTGGTGCGCACCAGCCGCCAGATCCTGCATGAGATTGGCCGCGAACCGACACCCGAAGAACTTTCCGGCCGGCTCGGTATGCCTCTGGAGAAAGTCCGCAAGGTGCTCAAGATCGCCAAGGAGCCGATCAGCCTTGAGACCCCGATCGGCGATGAGGAAGACAGCCATCTTGGCGACTTTATTGAGGACAAAAACGCGGTGCAGCCACTCGATGCCGCGATCCAGGGCAATCTGCGCGAGACCACGACCCGCGTGCTCGCCAGCCTCACCCCGCGTGAGGAACGCGTGCTCCGCATGCGGTTTGGTATCGGTATGAACACCGACCACACGCTCGAAGAGGTCGGTCAGCAATTCTCGGTCACCCGCGAACGTATCCGCCAGATCGAAGCCAAGGCGCTGCGCAAGCTCAAACATCCCTCGCGTTCACGCCTGCTCCGCAGCTTCCTGGATACTTAAACGATCCAGTCAGCCGCGCCGATTGTTGCGTACCAGCGTTTGCTAACCGTTTGGATTCCCAGGAGAATACTATCAGAACGTTGCAGTCCGTTCAGCTGGGTCTTACCATTTCATGCCGTGCTATTTGTCAACGACACTGAAAACCCAACTACCCGATATAATTGCTGTGGAAGAATCGGCGTTATGTAAAACTCAATACCAACGCCCCTAATACCGTGACCGCGACATAGACCCGCGCTTTGCCGACGGGGGTTTCGGGATTCGGAATGGTTTCCAGCTTCGCCGCGGCGCGGATGACGCCGATGGTGACCAGCAGGTTATAGGGCAGCGAGACGCCATAGCCGACGACGGCGGCGGCGATCAGCAAATCCTGCGTCGCCAGGATCAGAAAACCAAGCGTTGTTGCGAGGTTGATCAGCAGCCCGACCATGACCGCCCAGGTCCAGAACGCGCGTTCCAGCGGCACGGTGCCTTTATGAAGATGCAGAAGATCACGCATGAAGGGCTCAGTTCTAACTTTAGGACCGGCGCCGCCTCCTAGGTGGGCCAAGGTGTGTCGAAATTATCGAGGAACGCAATCTCGCTTACCGGAATACGTCGCGTCGGGCCGAATTTGCCCATCGGATAGCCGATAGGGAGGATGGCAAACGAGCCAAAATTCTCCGGCAGGCCCAAGAGCTTCTCGACCTCTTCGCGGAAGACGAGATGCCGTGCGGTGAGCGTCGCGCCGAGCCCGAGTGCGCGGGCGGCGAGCAGCATGTTCTGCACCGCCGGGTATACCGAAGCGCCGGTCGCGGCGGCGTCCGAATGGGCATCCTCTGCGCAGGCGACGATCCATACCGGCGCTTCGTGAAAATGATCGGTGAGATATTCAATCGCCTTCTCGTTGCGGTGATGCTGGTCGAGCGCCGGGCCTGGCTCCTTGGGCGCATGCGCATCGTGGCGCGGCTTTTGCACCTCGTCATAGGCGCGCTTGTAATAATGCTGAACCGCCTTTTTGACCTCGGCATCCTTGATCACGAGAAAGCGCCATTTTTGTGTGTTGCCACCATTGGGCGCGCAAATCCCTGCCTCGAGTATTTTGGTGATCAGCGCATCCGGCACCGGGTCGGGCTTGAGCCGCCGCATGGCGCGCATGCTGCGCTGAATATCGAACAGATCGGTGCTGCTCAGGTCTATTTCTTGATCGGTCATCCGGTTTCTCCCTTGTGCCAATAGCGTAGCGGGAGAGGGTGGTTCCTGCCAAGAGTGAGACGGTCTAGCGAAGGCTATCTGGTAGGAGTGAAGCGCTTGGTAAACACACTCATCGCCAAGGTGCGCTCGCCGGCCTGGATTACCCGATGCTGATATTGATAGGCGAGCAGAAACCGCACATGTCGGATGCCAAACTCATCCGCCTTGACGTCAAGCACACTGGCGAGCTCGGTCATGTTGCGTTCGGTGACATGGCGATAAAGCGTGCCCGGCTCAAAACCTGATGTGAGGAGCGGGTTTGGCGTGCGCGGATAGGGCCCAAGCCCCAAGAGCATATTGAGGATTTTGGAAATCATCCCTTCGGTTCTTTGCGGTGTTTTGGTTGCGGGCCGGTTGGCAGGAGAGGCCATGGGAAATCCTTTGATTGGTTGAGACTTTCCTATCGCAGCCGCATCGGGTGCCGGTGTGACAATTTCAGGGCAATTTATGGGCGGACAGCAATTCTAGTTGGGCGCAAGCGTCGGCTTGACCCGAATAGGCGGGTGCGCGAAAACAGGGTCCGCGCTTTCGCGGAACGGTGGGGCCTGTAGCTCAACTGGTTAGAGCAGGCCGCTCATAACGGTCTGGTTGCAGGTTCGAGTCCTGCCGGGCCCACCATTTTTCTGTTTACGCGTTGCCGCCCGCCAACCCAACGCGTCAAAAAATCCCCGGGATGGCATCAGGAACAAACCGCCGTCCAACCCAACGCGTCAAAAAATACCCCCGAAGGAAACAGATATATCGAGCGCCTTCTTATCGAAATGGATATTCGATTATCCTGAAATCACCACCAACCGCTGCGCCCATAAATAGTAAATCCGCGAGTGTTAACCTCTTCGAGATTTACAACCCTGTACAATTCTATATAGGCTGACGCCAACAAAACGAGTCCGGTAGGCGAGATCGCCGGGCTAAGGGAGACTCGGCAAATGCCTCGCGGCGACGAGACGGAGGAACTCGCACCTGAGGGTGCGGCATCGGAACAGGGTCCCGATACGGGCATTCTGTGTCTGGCGATGGTGACGATATCGTTGATGGTGGCGCCGGTAACGACACTATTGAAGGCGATGACGGTAACGATTCGCTCTCAGGTGGGGATGGAATTGATACACTCTACGGCAATGACGATAATGATACTCTGCGCGGCAACGATGGTGACGACTCACTAAACGGTGGCAACGGCGACGATACTCTGATCGGCGGCGCTGGTGCCGATGCGATCAATGGTGACGCCGGAACAGGCTGGGCAAGTTATATTGACTCAACGGTTGGGGTAACGGCTGATATTTCCGGTGGGGTCGCCGGAACCAACGATGCTTTGGGTGACACCTATACCAATATCGAAAATCTGCGCGGTACGCTTTATGGCGATACCTTGTATGGCAACAGTGGTGCCAACCTATTCTGGGCGGAATCTGGCGATGACACCGTTTACGGTGGAGCTGGTAACGATACGATTCATGGATCAAATGGTGTCGACACGCTTTATGGTGATGACGGTAACGACTACCTGCACGGTGGCAACGATAATGACACCCTCACTGGCGGGTTAGGAGACGATAATCTCTACGGCAACGCAGGTGACGACACCTACAGCTTCGATAGGGGCGACGGCGGCGACAATATCTATAACACGGGCGAGTCGTCTTCGAACGATAAGGTATCGTTCGCGGTTGGCGTCGATGAAGACCAGCTTTGGTTCCAGCAGATCGGCAACGATCTTCGGGCTCGAATTATTGGCACCAATGACTTTGTCCAAATTAAGGACTGGTATGTTGGAACCGATAACAGGCTCGATTTCGAAGTATCGGATGGCTCAGACCTAGTAGCGGCAGATGTTCAGAATCTGGTCAATGCGATGGCGTCCTTCTCAGTACCTGCGGTCGGCGACACAGAATTGAGTGACACATTCTCCGGCCAGGATCTGACGGATCTCAATAATGCGATCACTGCCAATTGGACCTAAGTAACAGATATAAAGGTAGTTCTTGTGTAGGTAGGATAATTCGTTGATGAGCGGCTGATGTTGCAGATAATTAGGCCGACGCTTTTCGCATTGCCCCTTCTCTAGCGACGTAAAATCCTTCACCATGGTTGCCTTGATGAAGGGCGCCAATAATGGACGGCAATAACAACGCCACAACCAGAAACAATGTGGGACGCAATGCCTATGTCGGCAGCCCAATCAAGCGTCTTGAAGATTTACGCCTATTGCCTGGACGCGGGCGGTTTGTCGATGATATTCGCCGCGACAATCTTCTCCACGCCGTGATTTTGCGGAGCCCAATCGGGCATGGCTTGATCAAATCCATCGATACCTCTCAGGCGGAAAATTTGCCGGGCGTCCATACCATAATTACCGCTGCAGATATGGGTGCTGAAATTCCCCTTGTGCCATTGCGGTTGATGCCAATGGAGGAGCTCGAACCGCTCGGCCAACCCGTTATCGCACAAGAAAAGGTCCGTTATGTTGGGGAGGCCCTGGCAGTCGTTCTAGCGAATAACCCGGCGATAGGAGAGGACGCGCTTTCACAGATTTTCGTTGAAATCGACCCTATTGAAGCGGTTGCAAACCGTCACGATGCCGTCGCTAAAAATTCGCTGCTGTTCGATGACTGGGGTAGCAACAAAGCGATAACCTATCGGGCGAGTAAAGGTGAGGTTGGCAACGTTTTCGAGGAGGCTGATTTTGTTCGGCGCGAACGATTTGCAACGCAACGGCATTTGGCGCTCCCAATGGAGCCGCGCGGGATTCTGGCGGAATGGGATGCCAAAGAAGAGCGTATGATCGTTGAAGGTGCTGCTAAAGTGCCATTCCCTAACCGCAAAATTCTTGCGGCAATGATGGATATACCTATCGAGTCGATCGATCTCATCGAGAGCGACGTAGGCGGTGGGTTTGGGGCGCGTGGCGAATTTTTCGCTGAGGACTTTCTTATACCGTTTGCTGCGAGGTTTGTCGGTCGGCCTGTTAAGTGGATTGAAGATCGCCGCGATCATCTTTTGACCACTGGGCATGCGCGCGAAATGGATTGCGAGATTGAAATTGCCTGCAACAATGATGGAACGATCTTAGGTTTGCGTGGAGAAGTTTGGGTCGATGCTGGGGCCTATTATCGTACTAACGGAACAATCAGCCCACGCAACGTCGCGCAATTTATGTCAGGGCCCTACCGGGTGCCGACGGTCGATATCCAGTCACACGTGATGCTAACGAATAAGGCGCCCATCGGCACGTATCGTGGGCCAGGTCGATTTGAAACGGATTTCTTTCGCGAGCGATTTTTTGATCTGGTTGCTGGTGAGTTAGGGATTGATCCCGTCGAGTTTCGCCGTCGCAATTTGGTTGCCGAACAGGATATGCCCTACGCAATTGCAACGATCCAACCCGTTGAACGCAAGGAGCAGTTTGATAGTGGCGATTATCACATGGTACTGGACCGTTGCCTCGGTGCGTTTGGGTGGGCAGAGAAAGAGAAGCTTCGCGGTCAAATGATTGACGGCGTCTATCATGGGCTGGCGGTTGGCTGTTTTATCGAAGGAGGCGCAGCCGGTCCCAGCGAGAACGCCAAGATGGTCCTGCAGCATGACGGATCCGTTAATGTCTATGTCGGTTCAACGGCTGTCGGGCAGGGGGTGCTTACGGTTCTAACGCAAATCGCCGCAGATGCGCTGGAACTCCCTATCGACCAGATCAATCTGCTACACGGTTCAACGCCTTTTGTATCGGACGGGTTCGGATCCTACCACTCGCGATCTACGGTCATGGGCGGCTCGGCGATCTTATTGGCGGCCGAGAAGCTCCATACCCACATTTGCGAAGCCGCAGCTGACAGGTTTGGCTGCGCTGTTGCCGGGATAAATCTGGTCGACGGCGAGGTGTCGAACAGTGACGGCAATTCTTGTGGGCTGGGCGAATTGGCTGGGTTAGTCCCCGAGGTCGAAGAGACTTTCCACAATCACACTCATACCTACGCGTATGGGACTGCGGCTGCGCATGTTACTGTAGATCCCAGTACCGGTGAAGTGGCGCTGATTGACCTGTTGATGGTTGAGGACGTTGGCAAAATCGTCAATCCATTGACCCTTCAAGGTCAAGCAATTGGTGCGATGGTGCAGGGGCTTGGCGGTGCCTTTCTCGAACATATGATCTATGACGAACAGGCACAGGTCGTTACGGGGACTTTGGCAGATTATCTCGCACCGCAATCCATGAACTTTCCCAATATTCGCGCAATTATGCTGGAGGAGAAACCATCGCCGGTTAGTCCGCTTGGAACAAAGGGCGGAGGAGAAGGCGGAATTCTACCCATGGGTGGGTTGATGGCAAACGCAATTGCCTCTGCGCTTTCATCCTTCGGCGTTCAACCCAATCAGCTACCACTCTCACCGGGTTATGTTTGGGACCTGATTGCCGCAGCACGATCCAGACAGTAGTGGGGAAGGCTTAATGTCAGAACGCGAAACAATTCATCTGGCGGCAGATATTTCATTCCTGCATACGGATTTCCTGTGGCGCATGCCAGGTTCATGGGTGGGGTATCCCTATTACAGCAGTTCTGAATTTTATGAAGACCTTGCCAAGGTTGCAGAGCACGGAAAATTCGATCTGTTGTTTTTCGGCGATACCGGCGGGACTTCTGAGGATTTTGGAGGAAACCATAATGCGGTTGTCAGCCACGGCGTAAAATGGCCGCGCCATGACATGACCCCAATGGTTCCTATTTTGGCGCGGCTTACCAAAAACATCGGTTATGCGCTAACCATGTCAACGACCTATCATCACCCGTTCCATTGTGCCCGAACGTTTAATTCCCTTGACCATGTCACCAAGGGGCGGATCGCCTGGAATGCTGTGACCTCAGCCTATAGGTGGGAGGCGATGAACTGGGGGTTCGAGGTCATGATGGATCATGACGAACGCTATCGACGAGCCCAGGAATTTCTACAGGTTGCCTGCGCTCTGTGGGACAGCGTGGAACCTGATGCCGTCATTTTGGACCGTGAAAGCGGGGAGTTTCTCAATCCGGAAAAAGTACACCGTCTTGATTTCAAGGGAGACTATTTCAACGTTCGCGGTCCTTTGCCGGCGCTGCCATCGCCGCAGCAGAGACCGGTGATTATTCAAGCCGGTTCTTCTGGCCCAGGGATGGACCTTGCGGCTAAATATGCTGATTTGCAGTTCAGCACACGGCGTACTGTGGAAAGTATGAAACAGCATCGCGCAGCCATAGACGAGAAGCTGGTAAATCTAGGCCGGACACCACGTGATCTCGGTATCTTATGGTCGGTTCGGGTACAGGTAGCGGAATCACAATCCGAGGCGCGGGCCAAGGAACAGGCTTTCTTGGATTCAATACCGCCTGAAGGGGGGTTGATTGAAATGTCTCAATGGTTCGGCGTCGACTTCTCCACTGCGGAACTCAATATGACGCTTTCGGATTTTGCCGACCAGGTACGTGAACAAAAAGGCAATCTCGGGACCTTCGATGAGTTGTTAAAAACGACTGACCCAAAGATGACGGTCCGTGAGTTTGGGCGCGACTACATGACTCAACGCGTCATGGTTGCCGAGGGTACGCCGGAAGAGATCGTCGATAAGTTGGAAATGATCCATTATGAGACGGGCGCCAATGGTGGCTTTATTTTGGCGCGCGGGTTCCATGCTTCAGACAATATGCGGGAATTCGTCGATCACGTTGTGCCTGAGCTTCAGCGTCGCGGATTGTCCAAAACAAAATATAGCGGACCGACATTGCGTGAAAATTTTAATGACTGAAGTCGATGTGTTTCGAGTAGGCCGTCACCAATGAGATTTTAGTAATTAAATCGAATGACCGCGTCGCATTCTCAAATTCTCGAGAGAATTCATACTGCACTTTTCGTTGGATTGGGGTTAGGCGTATTACTTTCCTTTGGACTGGGGTCCGGTTCATTTAGCAGCCTGAAATGGGCTTTCTTGTTTCTTGGTGCCGCCATAATTTTAGTTTATGCGGCTGCAGGTTTGATAAGAACTCGAACCATAGAAATCGATAAATTTTCGATATCGTTGCTAATCCTAAATTTCTTTGCAGCACTTAGTTTGATTTGGTCACCTGATCCCGCCGGCGGATCGATACAGTGCGCCGGATTGGGCGCATTTTCTGTACTGATGATTTACGCAAGACAGTGCAACGGGCCACAACTCTTATTTCGGATTTGTGTTCTAAGCCTATGTGCGACCATTGTTTTGCTTGCACTTGGTGTAGTTCTCCCTGAAATCCATGGAGGATTTGGTAACGAGAACTACCTTTCAGAGACTATTCTTTTGTGTCTGCCATTTGTTTTTGGGTGGTTTCAGATTCGCGAGGCGTTTGATCGTTGGTTGGGCCCAATTCTTTGTGTATTGGCGGGCGTTTTTCTTATGC
The DNA here is from genome assembly GCA_002720855.1 of Rhodospirillaceae bacterium. GTDB lineage: Bacteria > Pseudomonadota > Alphaproteobacteria > MPNO01 > UBA2964 > UBA2964. The sequence goes on from PBIN01000009.1 coordinate 14,851, forward strand.
TCTACAGCGGGTCGCGGGTTGCTGCCGTTGGATTGTCAATTCTCGGTGCCTGTTGGCTGATTCTAATTTTTTCACGGCGCTTCGGCCCACGAAATACAATCCTTTTACTCATAGTTTTTGTGGCTGGGGCCAGTGCGATGGGCTGGCTTTTCCGAGAAGAGATATTGGTGTTTCCACCCATACAGGCCAGGCTAGAACTTTATATAAATTCCTTCGCTCTTTGGCTGGAATACCCGTTACTTGGAACGGGTCTGGGCGGATTTGATTTTCATTACCCAAGATTTCAGCAATTTCACCTCACCATTTTTCCTTACCAGGAAATTTTGTTTCCAGCATTAAATACCATCCTGGTTTCGCCATTCCTGTTCGCTGACGCAGCCCATAATGAATTTTTGCAGATTCTGGTCGAAACAGGTGTTGTTGGTCTCGCAATATTTTTGGGTGTGGTGTTTCAGATCGTTTGTATTTCAATGGCATCCACCGAGCACTCAGCTCTACGTGCGGCAGGTGTGTCGGCAGCCATTTTATTTTTGGTGATTGCCCTGATGAACTTTCCGCTCCGAAATCCGGCTACAGCGGGGATGGGTGCATTGATTTTGGGCATTTTAGCCCGAGGTGCTGGTGGACAAATTTCGCCAGCCTTGTTTAAAATTCATCTTTCGCAGCTCTCAGTATATTCAACAGGGATAGCGGCTATCTTTTGTTTGGCGTTAACCGTTTTTGGCAGCGCAAAACAGGTTCTGGCATCTCGCGATTTCGCAATTTATCAGTTGGTAAGAGAACGGTTGCCCGGAAGGACGCTATTTTATGCCAGACGCGCTTATGACCAGTTTCCGGTTTCGGTCAGGTACCGTCGGGACCTTTTTGCTGCGTATGTCGACTGGTTCATAAAATACCCAAAGAAATCCAGTATACCTTCGTCGCATCATGCTTGGTACTACGACGTGGGGCTGTCAGCGGGAAACCACAATCCCGCTGTATTACTAACCAGATTGCGGTTCTTGATACTTGGGAATGCCGAACTCGACAAATCGTCAGAAATTGAAAGTATTTTTGCGACTTTTAAAAAATTTGCGCCGAATTTTTTCTCTGTAAATTTCACGGAAGGCGATTATGCGAAAGCGACGGGCGATCTAAAACGCGCGAATAAAGCCTATGCAAAGGCCAAAGCTATTCTCAAAAGGAACAACGCGCGAAAACGTGCAAATACCGAAAAATCTCAACTAAGGTTTCAAAAATGATACCGCGTCGTCTGCGGGGACGCAGCCAACCATATTTGCCATCATACCGGTGGTGCAAAAATGTCCGATAGTGTGGACCACGGTGACCATACGCTTGTGCCCCAATGCTACTTCGGCGGCCTTAAACCCTTCGTCTGAGAGATTGCCGGTCGCCAATAGTTCTTTGGTCACCGCATAAACAGCAGCATCATCGTCATCATCAAAATCTGGCTCGGACCCTTCATTTATTGCTTCGACAACATCCTTTGAGAGCCCCGCTCCCAAACCCATTTTCGCCTGCGCGCTCCAGGGGTAAGACGCGTTCCAGTATTTTACCGTCATCAAGGAGATAATCCGGATCTGTGCTTTCGTGAGTGAACAATCGAGCAAAAACGCGCTTGAGACGTTGTGTAGATCCCATACCGGCCCGGAATAGGCGTAGCCAATCGCTGGGCCAACGCCGACGCGACCATTGTCTCCGAGAATACGGTCATAAATCGCGCCTTGTTCGTCATCCATATCTTCACGTGCTTGTGGTGGAATTCTTGTCATTTTGCGCTTTCCAGTTCTGTGTTCTCAGTCGCCTCCGGAATCCTAAGACTCCGGCCACTCGATAATCACGTCCTCCGGGTGATCGACGACTTTATAGGTTTTCATAGGGATCATGCAGGGTGGTGCCGTGACCTCCCCAGTTCGAATATCAAAGCAACCGGCATGAAAATCGCATTCGATATTATATCCGTCGAGGTAGCCTTGCGACAGCGATCCGGGGCCATGAGAGCAGAGGTCGTCCATGACAAAAAATTCACCCTCGACGTGAAATACGGCAAGCGACAGACCCTCTGTATCGACCTTATATCCCTCGTCTTCTTCTACATCTGACTTTTTGCAAAGGGTTAAAGTAGACGCTTCTGACATTACTTCCTCAACTTAACCAATCAACTTCCGATCAATATGCGCTGGTGATAGCCGGAAATCTACAGTTTGGCACCCCTTTTTTGACTTCAAACGGCGACAGTAGGACGGCAGTTTAGCAGGCCGTGATTCAGTGCTTCGGCATCCAAATTTCGTCCAATAAAGACCAGCCGCGACTGCCGTGGATCGGAACCCCATGGACCGGCGTAATCGCCTTCCAGCATCATGTTGACAGCTTGTATCACCAGCTTTTGGTTTTCTCCGTCAATTGCAAGCACACCCTTGATCCGCAAGATGTCAGCCCCTCGCCTTGAAAGAAGTTCTTGCAGCCATACTTCCAACCGTTCGGCGTCAAATTGTGCATCGGTGCTCAGCGACACGCTGGCAATACCACTCGCATCTATGTGGCTATGATTGTGATCGTGACTATGTTCATCATCATCGTCGTCAATGCTCGGTAGCTGTGATTCAACACGGTCGAGATCGAAACTGCACCGATCAAACACTTCACCAGCTGAAACGTTGGACCGGTTAGTTCGCGTGACGGGTGCAAACGGATTTAGATGCTTCAATTGCATTTCAATTTTTTCAACAGGGACCGCCGCATCGTCAACCTTGTTAAGAACGATATGGTCGCTAAAGGCGATCTGGTCGGCTGCGTCCTGACCATCTTTTAGTTGATCAAGGATGTGCACGGCATCGACGACGCAAAGAACAGAGTCCAGGCGGCACTGGGTCCCAATGACCTGATCAATCACCATAGTCTGGATCACCGGGCTCGGGTTCGCGAGACCCGTCGTTTCAATAATGATGCCGTCCAAATCGGATTTTGCGGAAAGCAGCGACCGCATAGTGCGGATAAGATCGCCCCGAACGACACAGCAGATGCAACCGCTATTGAGTTCGATGAGTTCTTCATCGCCCGTCTCAATGAGATCGCCATCGATTCCGATGTCGCCAAATTCATTGACGAAAACCGCTAATTTTTTTTCCGTATTTTCGGCAAGAAGTCGATTTAACAGCGTCGTTTTTCCGGCACCCAGAAAACCCGTCAGCACCGTGACAGGAATCCGTGTATCAGTGTCGCCAGATTCCGCTGTCACGAACGATCCCTTTGCGGCCTTAGTTCCAGGGCATGAGCGATACGTGAATGACCTCTCCGCTACCGCCTACGGCGTTAATGGCATCATGGGTGTCTTTAAGACTGTATTTGTGTGTTGTGATCAACCCAATGTCATAGCGATCAGTATTGAGCTGTTTTAGAGCCAATTCGCAGCTTTCGAAGTTATGGCCGCGCGCCGCTTTAACAGTGATGTATTTGTTGCCGATTTTGCCTAATGGGAAGTTGGGGAAATCCGGCACATCTTCTCCCTGAATTTGCAAGGTACCACCTTTGCGTTTCATTGCTTCGATACCAAGTAGAACGGGAATTGTTCCAGCGCCGGCGGTGCAATCTAGTGAGACATCAACACCTTCGCCGCCCGTAACTTCCATGATTTTTTCGAGCGGGTCTTCTTCCTCAACATTGATCACAACATCAGCGCCGAGAGTCTTTGCGACCTGCAGACGTTTGGTGTCTTTGCTTGTCCCGGTGACGATGATCAGCGACGCACCGGCAGTCTTTGAAGCGATGGTGTTGCACAGGCCCTGTTGTCCCGGTCCCTGTATCAGTACTCGGCTGTCGTATCCCACGCCGCAATCGAACAAGGCCCATTGAATGCCGTTTGCCATTGGTGTGACGACACCCGCGTGTTCAGCCGACAGCCCGTCCGGTACTTTGTGTAGTACTGAGTTCCAGGGGAGATACATATATTCGGCAAATCCACCGAAAAGATGTGGCGCTCTTTCCGCCAACGTGTAACCGAAACGCAATCCCTCGGGGAAGCGGCGCCAATCGGTAAACATGCAAAGGCGATACTCGCCTTTGTGACACCATTCGCAGTCCATACAGCCCACATAATGCTCGGCGAAGACCATATCGCCTTCCTTAAGACCGCGGCGCTCCTGAAAAATCTTACCGGCCTTGGCGATATAGCCGATATTTTCGTGACCCATGATAACCGGGCCTTCGAAAGGAGGTTTGGAGTAGAATTTGACGTCGGTGCCGCAAATACCTGCTACCTCCACCTTCATCAGCGCGGCTTCCGGCGGAATATCCGGCATATCATATTCACGGAATTCCGTTGTCTGTGGGGCAACTCTGACCGCTGCGTTCACTTTTTCTGCCACGCTAAACTCTCCCTTGTATGACGTTGACTAAGAACTATCAAAGCGGCAGGGTGCAAGCAAGGTAGGACGAATTTTTTCCCGACGACGCCCGCATTAATCGGACAATTGCTCGGCCCCGCGCGATGTTATCAGGTGTCAATTAATGTTTAGACGGCTTGCACCGGCGACCAACAATTTGGATCAGATTTCCCGCGTTGAAGCGATCCTGCGCGCGCGATTTGATGTCGACGATACTGAGATTGTTCTGGTTTCCGAAGACCCTGGCATCAAACCGGGGTTTCCGCCCTTCGAGACAAATATATTATTTTGGAAGAACGAGACCAGATACCGGTTAAAGGTCTTTTCCAAAGTCTCTGACGTCTCCGAACGCGATGTGCCTGTCAGGTGGCTTCTGCCGTCACTTGAGGACACGGGAGAGGGAGATTGCTGCTGAGGCGGAATATCTAAGAATGCGAAAACTTTTAATCTTGTCGATAGCGTTGGTTTGGTCTGTTTCTACGCCAATGGCCAAAGAGTTTAGGGTGTCCTCTGCAAGTGAAATTTCGAGCGCCATGGAGAACGCTTCGCCAGGAGATGTCTTGATACTGGCAAATGGTGTCTGGAAAAATCAGGAAATCATTATAAGCGGTGAAGGCTCGGCCGATACGCCCATAGTCATTCGCGCAGAGACACCGGGAAAAGTAACATTTTCTGGTGAGACCACGCTTTGGGCAAAAGGCAAACACATCGTAGTTGACGGTATTGTCTTTAAGGACGGCGGGCTGAGTAGCGGCGCAGTTGATTATCTAAAAGAAACAGTCGACGGCCCGCCAAGCGTTGTGACGATTGGGCCGGGTTCTCATATTCGACTGACCAATTGCGCGATCGAAAACTACAACCCCGGAGACGAGTATACCGAGTACAGGTGGGTCCGGCTCGAGGGGTCGCACCACGAAGTTGATCATTGTTCCTTTTCGGGCAAGACCAATCGAAAACCGATTTTAAACCTGCATCGGCCTGAGCTCAAACCGCACCGACACCACATTCATCACAATCACTTTTCGGATCGCCCCAAAGCGAAGGGGAATGGTTACGAAACAATCCAGCTCGGTACCGGCGGTGACGCAGAACGCGCCGCATTTGTTTCTGTTGAAAACAATTTGTTTGAGGGCTGTAACGGCGAGATCGAAATCATATCAAACAAAACGAGCAACAACGTTTTTCGCGGCAATGTATTTAAGGGAAATCGTGGGATGCTCACATTGCGCAATGGCCATAATAATTTGGTCGAAGGAAATGTGTTCTTGGGAGACGGGGTCAAGAAAAGTGGTGGCGTTCGTATTACCGGAAAACAAAATAAAATTGTTGGCAACTATTTCGCTGGTCTGCTTGGCTCAGGTGCGAGGTCTGCGCTTACCGTTATGACGGGGACAAAAAACACCGACGGCAAGGGTGGGTATAATCAGGTCAATGGGAATCTGATTGCGTCCAATATACTACTTAACAATAAGGGTGGGATTTACGTCGGCTATATTAGCAAGCGATGGAGAGATCATGATCACTTCCATCCCATCAGCACCCGTATCGAAAACAACGTGGTTCTCGGCGCAGGCAAGAAGCAACTTATCCTAAAAAAAAAGATCGCAGGAATTCACTGGAAAGGAAATTCGATTTCCGCAAGCCTTCCTGAAAAGGCCGCTGGAATTGACGGGATTGAAAAAACCAGCGTTGAGCTGATGCAAGGTCCCGCGGGATTGATGGTTCCGAAACGCTTGGAAAAACAATTAGCGCAAAAGCTCAACAAGCTATCAAAAAGTTTTGTTGGCGCTTCCTGGCGGCGGGTACCCCTGCTCGCAAACAAGTAGGGTCAGCAACCAGAAGTAACTCAACGAATTACTTGGCTGATTTGCCGCCATCCGCCATGAGAATGGTACCCGTGATGAATGAGGCTTCGTCAGAGGCAAGCCACAGGATCGGATAGGCAATTTCCTCGACCTCCGCCCAGCGCTTCATGAGTGTCGCGTCGGCTTGAATTGCATCGATATCAGCCTGATCCATACCATCCGCTGCAAAACGAGCTTTATGAAAAGGCGTAAGTGTGCCGCCCGGGCAAACGCAATTAACGCGGACACCATGTTCGGCCTCTTCATGAGCCAAAGTGCGGGTCATCGAGTTGATTGCGGCTTTAGTGGCATCGTATTGCCCCATATTTTTGCGCCCGATCACGCCATAAACGGATGAGACATTTACGATGGCGCCCTTATCCGACTCTCGCAAAAAAGGCATGGCGGCTTTTGCACAGTTGGCGGTGCCCAATAGATTAACGGAGATAATGTCTTGCCAGGACTCTGGCGTTGCTTCTGTCAGGTGAGTGAACTTCCGTATTCCGGCGTTATTGACGAGCACGTCGAGACCACCCATACGATCTGCCGCTTCCTGCATCGCCTTCGTCGCGTCATCTTCCAGTACGATGCTGGCTGCGATTGTTGTCACGTTGGCATTTGGACTGTCGCTGATGATGTTGGTAGCCGCTTCTGCGAGGGCGTCTTCATCCAAGTCCAACAGGACGACCTCGGCACCTTCATCACAAAACAGTTTACCCGCAGCGCTGCCAATTCCGCCGCCACCACCGGTGATTACGCATTTTTTACCAGCAAGGCGGGTTGTCATATTATTCCCTATTGAATTTTTTCCAGGTCGTGCGCGGCAATGACTTCATTGCCCGACGGCACCACAACGATCTGATCAGCGGGGTCTCGAATGGTGCCTGGCGGATCTTCGCCACGTTCCATCGCATTAATGGCCTCGTTCAGGATCCGTCTAAACATAACAACACCCCGGTCAGAGGATGCCAAATGCTCGAGCGCGTGCCGGGCAATGGGTCGCTGACTGACCTGTGCTTCCCAGTCATCAGGGACGCGCTGGGTTTCTTCATAGTCGCGGATGATCTCGCCATCGGGCGGCTGAAAAATACGTTTTCCGGGGTCGATGCGTTCGATGTGATAGCCAATGGTGCGTTCGTTATCGACCGGCGTCCACCAGCCCACCATGCGCGCCCGCTCTGTTTCCTTTTCGGGATCGGTGCCGGCGACTTCGGGTGGCGGGATACATTTGCCTGTCGGCACAAAAATTGTGGACGTACGAATGAGCCGGTTGCCACTCTCGGTATCTGTGGTCCGGATATAAGAGACATGCCGGTCTGAGCGAACGAAGTCGAACTTCGGTTTAATACCCATGACATCCGCAAAATCGAACAGGCTTTCGTTCATGCCGTGCAAAGCGAAGATGTGAACCGGATCGGCCGCATTTTCATGAAGTTGAAGCCAGTTGCACGCTGCGACGGCACCGCGGCTGTAATTGCGGTAAGCAAGATACTCAGCGTCATCGTCTTCAAGAATGTCGTATCGCGGTAGTAGCGGTTTTTTGTCCAATGGCCCCATATATATAAAGACCAGGCCCCGATATTCCTCAGCCGGGTACCATGGTTGGCGAACCTCGTCTTTGTAGTCACTGGCGTCAGGTTCGCCGGGCTGATCCAGACATTTGCCCTCTTCATTATACAGCCAGCCATGATAGCAGCAGCGAAGGCCATTCTCCTCGATCCTGCCATATTCCAAGGAAGTGCCCCGGTGACAGCAATGAGCACCTAGCACGCCAACTTTTCCGGATTTGTCCCTATAGGCAACAAGTTCCTCATTAAGAATTTTGAGATACTTGGGCAGATCGGACAGCTCCGACGACATGCAGATCGGGTGCCAGTAACGCCGCAGGAGTTCGCCCATCGGCGTTCCTGCCTCAACATGGGTCAATCTCACGTTTTCTTCGGGTACAATAGCGTTTCGCCCGTATCCCGAACCTTCGGAAACGGTAAGTGTCAGGCTCTCCCGATCCAAAACGTCGTTCTTCATTGTGAAGCCATTCCAATTGGAAATTTGGTCTAGAGCCTAGGGATCAGCTCCCCTTATTGTCAAGGTGGCGACCCTTGCAATTGAGCCCCAAGCGCGACACTGTCAGCTTTGTTGGGTACTTTTCGTACTCTAGAAACTTTGGAGAAATTTATGGCGGCGAAGCTGTTCGAACCCATTGAGTTGCGGGGTCTCAAGCTGCCAAACCGTATCGTTGTAGCACCAATGACACAGTTCTCCGCCGAGGAAGGCGTCGGTGGAGACTGGCATTTGATGCATTTGGGTCAATATGCAGTTTCGGGTGCGGCACTTAGCCTGACGGAATCCTGCTATGTGGCACCGAATGCCCGTAATGCCCGGAGTTGTCTGTCTCTTTATTCAGACGAACAGGAAACCGCCATCGGACGCATCGCGCAGTTTTTCGATTCCCATAGCGATGGTTTTTTTGGCGTTCAGCTGTGTCATGCGGGCCGCAAGGCTTCCGCCCGGGAACCGTTTAAGGGTGGTGGTCCTCTGCCGATATCGGAGGGAGGTTACGAGGCGTCAGCACCCTCGGCTGTGCCGCTCAACGAGGAATGGCCTGCACCAAAGCCCCTGTCTGCAGAGGCCGTGTCGGATGTCATCCAGCTTTTTGTCGATTCCGCGCGCCGAGCAGAGCGCGCTGGTGCCAAAGTCATCGAGCTTCATGGTGCGCATGGCTACCTGATCCATCAATTTTTGTCGCCCCTGACCAACCGCCGAAACGATGAATATGGTGGGAGTTCGCGCAATCGCATGCGCTTCGCAGTTGATGTTTTTGACGCCGTACGAGCGGTATGGCCGGATGAATTGCCAATCGGCATTCGGGTGTCCGCGACAGATTGGGTGGAAGGCGGTTGGTCAGTAGAGGAAACGGTTGAACTTGGCCGTATCCTTGATCAGCGGGGCTGCGATTACATTCATGTCTCGAGCGGGGGGTTAAGCCCGGCGCAAAAGATTACCGTCGGGCCGGGTTATCAGGTTGGTTTTGCTGAAAGCGTAAAATCAGCCGTGAAAATGCCGGTTATTGCGGTCGGTCAGATCAATGACGCTGAATTTGCCGAAACCATATTGCAGGATCAGAAGGCCGATATGATCGCGCTGGCGAGACCGGTTATCTATGACCCCAAATGGGTTTGGCATGCGGCGCATCAGTTGGGAGCGCCAATTGCCTATCCTCGACAATATGAGCGCGGACACCCCGATCGGTGGGGCGCAAGTGGCATTAATGCGCCTGGGAATCTTATTCCTGAAAAATAAATGTTTTTAAGACGTTAACCCGTCCAGAAACTTCAAAACCCGCTGAGGTGCGTTCTCTTCTGTCTGTTCGTCGACAGCTATATCCCAGTATTCTGAGCCGTTAATGCATTCCTGCAAATAACGTGCAGCGGATGTTGCATGAAAACTGTCATTTCCGGGAACGATCAGAGTTGGAATATCAAGATTCATAAGGTCTTCGGGCTCTGCGCCTGGTGCAGTATCGCGATCAAACAGCCCGCGATACATCGCGGTAACAGTCAGGAGATATTGTGCCTTGTCTAATTCAGCGTAAGTCTTTGCAAAATCATCCGAATTTCTGATCGGTTGACCCCAGGGACCGCCGCGTGGATCTCCGGAAAAGTTTTTGTCATGACTTTTGACGAGGTCGACCACCGCCTGCAGCCCGTTTTCATCGACAAACGCAACATGCCGGGCAAAACGCTGATGGCTGCTGATGCGATAATTAGCGCCGCCAACCGGCCAATAATGGATCATCGATAACGTGCGTTGGGGAATAGCGACGCCGAATGCGGAAACTGGCGAACAACCCATGCAACCACCCATAATATGGGCTTTTTCAATTTCGAGCGCATCTAAAAGGCCGGCACCTTGCCGGACAAAATGGTCCCAGGTGATTCGCTCGACACGACCGCCTGATTGCCCGTTTTCCCGCCTGTCGAACACGATACATTTGTAATGTTTCGGCAGATGATCGAGGAGTTTGATGCGCTTATACACGCCCAGATCCGTCCACTGTTCGACGCGGGCATCAAATCCGCCCGGCGAATACATTAAAATAGGTGGGCCATCACCCATCACCTCATACCGGGTGTCGATTCCATCAGCTTCAATAAAAGGCATTTTTCGGTCTTTCGAATGTCCTTTAGGCTGTATAACACAGGGTTTCCGCCGGTTCTATCGTGGTTTGCCAATGACGTGTCATTGAATTGACGTTAAAGCGCACATCCTTTACTTTCCGCGCCATCTAACACATTGTGTTATTATGAAGTAAGTGTATCGCCATAAGTTCCTGCGCGGGTCCAACGGGGCGGAACTAGCGGCGTTATTTGAGTACAAGGAGACCGCAATGCTTCGTAAGGAAGTGAATGAACTTCTGACGCAGACCGATAGGGGCACGCCGATGGGCGAGCTTTTTCGTCAATATTGGCTGCCGGCGTTGCTTGCCTCGGAACTTCCTGAAAATGATTGTCCGCCGGTTCGCGTAAAGCTCCTTGGAGAGCCGATGATTGCGTTCCGCGATACCGACGGAAACTATGGATTAATTGAAGAATTCTGCGCCCATAGGCGCGTGTCGCTATGGTTCGGCCGGGTTGAAGAGCATGGTATTCGCTGCCCCTACCATGGCTGGAAATACAATCATACCGGCCAGTGCATCGAGGTCCCTTCGGAACCCGAGGAAAGCGGTTATTGCCAGTCAATCAAGTTGCAGGGATATCCGCTGATTAAGGTTGGGGACATCCTCTGGACCCATATGGGGGACCCGGAAAACCGGCCGCCCGAGCCCGAATGGGAGTTTTGCACGGTTATGCCCGAGCAGACCTTTACCTCAAAACGGCTGCAATACTCCAATTGGCTTCAGGCCATGGAGGGCGGCATTGATTCCAGCCATGTATCGTTTTTGCACGGCAAAGGGTTGACCACCGACCCGCTGTTCAAGGGTTCCAAGGGGAACGAGTATAATCTTAATGATTTCAAGCCGATATTCGAGGTTGAGCCGTCAGAAGGCGGGCTTTTTATCGGCGCGCGCCGCAATGCCGAGGAAGGCCGGTATTACTGGCGCATTACCCAGTTTGTCGTGCCGACCTTTACGATGATACCGCCGCGCGGGGATCACCCGCAGCACGGCCATTTCTGGGTGCCCATCGATGATGAAAACTGTTGGGCGTGGAGTTACGACTACCACCCGACGCGGGCTTTGAGTGACCGGGAACGTCAGAATCTTGTGGATGGCCACGGTATTCATAATGAATATGTTCCCGGCACGTTCATTCCGTTGCAAAACCGCGACAACGACTATCTGATGGACCGGGAAGCCCAGAAAAAGGGCATTTACTACTCCGGCATCAAGGGAATCGCGATGCAGGACGCCAGCTTGCAGGAATCGATGGGGCCAATCTGTGATCGTACCCGTGAAAATCTGGTTTCGACCGACAACGGCATCATTATGGCCCGGAATTTGTTGCGGAGAGCCGCGACAGACCTGGAAAAGAAGGGCAAAACGCCACCTGGCGTTGACCCGGAACACCACCATGTGCGCTCAGTTGCCGCTGTTCTTGAGCCTGAAGAGAAATACGCGGTTGCTCTAGCCGATGCCTTGCGCTCGGCCCCTGGTAAAGAGCGTATGTCCGTTTAAACACAACACCTTAGTAATTATCGGGGCATCGGCGGGTACCAGCCGGTGCCCATTTCGATTCCGTTTGTGACGGGCAATGAAAGCCACAGATTCGTTGGCTCTGGACACCAATTGTCGTAGTTAGTTGTTTGGGCCGTGGGGGAGAACGTCCCGAGTCACAAATTAGTCCTTTGGATGTCGGAATATTTTACAATAAGGGGGCTTTCCCGAATTTGGTAAATGCATAACTTGTTGAAAAACAACAAAACTAGGTAGTTGGCACAGGTTTTGCATGGTGATGGGGGAGTTCACATGACTTTAGGATTAAAGTGATGAAAAATAAATTTTTAGGTGCAGTTGCAGCAGTAGCGCTGTTGGCGAGCGGGAACGCAAATGCGCTGATCATTGATGATTTCAGTGTGACGCAGAACGTATCGCCCACGACTGCGGGTGTATTAGAGACGAGCACGGTTACGGGTGCCGGTACCAGTATTATCGGTACCTAACGGACTGTTACGATCTTTAATTTAACTGGTACGGATACGGACGTCGATATCAATGTACCAACAGCTGGTCAACTGGAGCTTTCTCACGGCACGAATAACGCTACCACGACACTCATTTATGATGGCGTTGGAACCGGCGGTTTTGCGTCGACTGATTTTACTGCTGGCGGTGATGATACAATTCAATTCCTCGTCACCCAGGCCGATGCTTTCATGGTCGGTATTCAGGTTGAGGTGTTTTCTGGCGTTGCAAACTCATCGATAATAAATAGCGCAGGACTCGGTGCACCAGGAACGCTGGATTTGCTGTATTCCTCATTTGTGGCGAATACCGGTAGCGGCGCTGACTTTACGGCTATCACCGGCGTTGAAATAACCTTTACGACGACGATCGGAATTGAAGATGCGGCATTTATGGGCGGCGAAATAGAGAGTGTCGCCTAGGAATTAAGGTTCAACAAAACGGTGTCACGTTCTTGATCGAAATGCGTCGATACCATCGACGGACACATGTCGCAGAGCCTGTCTCGAGGGGCAAAAGTTCGTTGGCTTGATGCCGCAATCAACGATATTTGTTCAGTTTCCCCCTAGTCTTGGGCCCAGTCTAACACTACCTTTCTGCATTCATTTGTTTGAACCAGCGTTAGCGTTCATTTGGATCACTATTCTGGAGTGAAAAGAGCGCAATGAGCGAGGATCGAAAACTCCATTTCGGCGCCTTTATGCGGCCCGTGACAATTCATACCGGTGCGTGGCGCTACCCGGGCGCCTATGCCGACGCCAACTTTAATTTCAAACACATTGTCGACTTCACGAAGAAGCTTGAGCGCGGAAAATTCGATGCGTTTTTTATGGCGGATCATTTGGCCGTTTTAAATATGCCGATGGATGCATTGAAACGTTCTTCGACTCCAACGTCTTTTGAACCGATGACGTTGTTACCGGCACTTGCGATGGTAACCGAACATATTGGCCTCGTGGCGACTGGCTCGACGACCTATGACGAGCCTTTTCATGTCGCCAGGCGCTTCGCATCTTTAGACCATATCAGCGATGGGCGAGCAGGTTGGAATGTTGTGACCACATCCAACCCGAATGCCTCAATGAATTTTGGTCGTGACGACCAGATGGAACATGATGAGCGCTATAGCCGTGCGCGCGAATTCTATGACGTGGTGACGGGGCTCTGGGATAGCTGGGCCGACGATGCCTTTATTCGCGATCAGGAAAGTGGTGTTTTTTTTGATCCTGAAAAAATGCATGTCCTTAATCACGACGGAAAATACCTGAAAGTTCGGGGTCCCTTGAATATTGGCCGTCCCATTCAGGGATATCCGGTGATCGTGCAGGCAGGTGCATCAAATCCTGGCCGTCAGCTCGCGGCGGAGACCGCCGAGGCGGTGTTTACAGCACAAAGCGATCTCGCTGCGGGTCAAGCGTTTTATGCGGATGTAAAGAGCCGTATGGAAAAGGTTGGCCGCAATCCCGAACATATGAAAATTTTACCGGCTTGCATGGTCATTCTTGCAGACTCCAAAGAAGAGGCCCGGCAAAAGCGGCTCAAGCTCGATAGTTTGGTACACTACGAAAGTGCAATCGCTTCTCTCTCGATTGCTTTGGGTGTGGATGCCTCGAAATTTGATCAGGATGCACCGCTGCCCGATGATATTCCCGAAACCGAGGCAGGCCAAAGCAGCCGGGAACGGGCTATTCGCGCCGCGCAGGAGGACAATCTTACAGTCAGGCAGCTTGCGCAGCGGTTAGGGGGGCATTCCAGCCTGTGCCTTTTGGGTACACCTGAAGAAGTGGCCGATCAAATGGAGGAATGGCTCATGACCCGCGGTAGCGACGGTTTCACCATTCAGTTTCCTTACGTACCAGAAGGAATCGATGATTTTGTCGACCGTTTGGTTCCTATCCTTCAGGACCGTGGTTTGTACCGCAAGGAATATGAGGGCAAGACGCTTCGTGAGAATATGGGTCTGCCGCGGCCGCCCAACCAGTTCTTTTCAGGGTAGTTAGGCGCTTCGCATCATTGTCATCAAGTCGCGGACCGAGCTGATACTTTCGATGTCATTGATCGCAGTTACCAAGGTATCGATCTTGCTGTCTGCCAGACAATAGCCAGCACAAATACGTAATTTCTCTTCAAGTTGCTCAGGGGATAACGGGTTTTCAGGCGCGCCTAGCGGATAATCGCATCGAGCACTAATAGTGTTGCCGTCTTTGGTATCTACTTCGGCTATCGCTTGACCATTGCCAAGCTCGTCGTCGGCAATGATCTCTACCTTGTTGGCGGCAAAGTCTCGCAGTACCGGATCGTCGTAATATTCCGGTTCAAACTGGTCGAGCGTGACCTTACGGTCCTTGAGGTAAATTCCAGCTACATAATGCGCAGAAAGGAGTGCTTCGAATTTGGCTTCGTAGGTCGAAAACCCGCCATGCATTTTATAAGGTGTTTGGCTAAGCCGCAGCCGCACCTTGGCGACATCGTCAAAGGCGACGTCATGTTCCTGCACAACGTTGAATAGTGACGTGATGACCTCCTGCAGTGCCGTCGCCGATGGCCATAGACGGAGGGCGATGCGCTGCAGTTCCCACCTGTCGCCAAGATCGCCAGACACAGCTTCTGGCATACCACCTTCTGCATAGGTGTTGTAAAGACCACCATCCTCGGTGGTCAGAAACTCCTTGGTTGCGACGAAGTCCTGTTCTGCGAGGAGGGCAGCCATCAGCCCCGATAAAGCGGCGCGGCACTGGTGAAACTTCACCGTTGGTGTTCCCCATGCTGCGAAGGTCCCTGCTGACTGGCTTCCGGCCAAGCCGAATGCACGTGCCATCGTGTCCGGATCAAAGCCACGCAGACTGCCAACTGCTGCGGCTGATCCAAAGGGGCCAATGACACCGGGCCCATGCCAGCCTTTACCTCTGAATTTTGGATAATCCAGCCCGATGCCCACGCGAGTCGTCACCTCGAAACCTGCCGCCAGCGCCGCAAGCAGGGCTGCACCTGAAAGATCATCGCGCTCGGCAATGGCGAGTGCAGGTGGCACGACCTCGGGGGTGATGTGGGTCAGGGTGGCCCTATGAACATCGCACATCGTCACCGCTGTAACGAGGTACCCGTTCATCATCGTTGCACCCGCGAGCGACATGTGGTTGCCGCCAATTATGCTGCTTTCTTTGGACTGACCCAGCGCGGACGCCATCGCATGTAACTGGCCTGTCTCTTCCCCCTGATGTCCTGCCAGCGCGCAAGCAAGCGCGTCGGTCAGTAGTGCGACAGTTGACGATTTGACGTCGGATGGAAGGTCGCTGACGTCTAATGATGCGGCAAATTCAGCAAGTTTTTCTGTCGGTCCCTGCAACATAGGTGTCTCCCGTGTTCGGTTTGCGGCACAATAGCCGTGTGCGGACTATCAGCGCAAATGTTGGGCAGGGGGGTCTGGGAAATTAACGACATGATAAAGTGTATTACGTTGGCGAATTGTCCTGATATAACGTTGAAGACCTAGCGATCCTGCACCCAATCTGGCTCTATTCAAAAATGGCGGCGCGAACGATGCGTCGGTGCGGGTAACCATTGAAAGCAGCGTGAGGCGACGAGCATGTTAACCGGTAAAGAGTATCTTGAGAGTATTCGTGATGGCCGCCGAGTTTATATTGGCAAGGAATTAGTCGAAGATGTCACGGCTCATCCGGCTTTCGAAAAGGGCGCGAGGACAATTGCCGACATATATGATCGCAAGGCGGCGGCGGAAAATCGCGATGTCATGGTCAGCGAAGAAAATGGAGAGGAATTCTCTACCTATTTTTTGAAACCAAAGTCACGGGAAGATCTTGAAAAACGCTATGAGACCCATCGTCGGATTGCCTCCTGGACACATGGCTTCATGGGACGTTCGCCCGACAATTTCCCATGCTATCTCACCGGGCTTGCTACTCAGCCAGAGATATTCAACGAGTTGCGTGAAGGTGCAGGCGATAGCCTAGACGCCTACTACCACAAGGCCCGGCGGAACGATTTATTTATGTCACATGCGGTGACAAACCCTCAAGGGTCGCGGCGCGCTGGCGATCAAATGGATGAAGCAGGGATCGTATCACCAACACTCAGAGTGGTGGATCAGGACGAAGAGGGTGTGACGCTTAATGGTCTCAAAATGATTGGCACGGGCTCTATCTATTGTCACGAGACCTGGGTTGGCAATCTTCAACCGGTGCCGCCGGGACAGGAGGCGGAGACGATTACAGCGGCGGTTCCGCTTAATCTGGATGGCGTTTCAATCTGGTCGCGTAAACCGTATGAAGCGACGGCAAATACGGAATTCGATATGCCGCTTTCGGCGCGTTTTGACGAGACCGATGCAGCGATCCTGTTCGAGAACGTGAAAGTGCCCTGGGATCGCGTTTTTCTACACGATAATGTGGCGATGACCCGCGAAATTTATTTCAGAACACCGGGCCATTCACTCGCCAACCACCAGGCAAATATTCGTTTTGCCGAAAAACTGCGTTTGATAGTCGCTTTGGCGCACAAACTGACACAGTCAAACAAGGCCGGAGCTATTCCGGCTGTACAAAGCACGTTGGGGAATCTGGCCGCTCAGCTTGGCGCGTTGGAAGGAATGATAAAGGGACAAATTCAAGATTGTGAAGAGATGCCAGGTGGCTTTGTGACTGTAAATCGCCGGTTTATGTATGCAGCGCTCCATTGGTGTACCAAGAACCACTCTCCGATTTGCGACGTTGTTCGCGAGCTGATGGGTGGCGGCCCAATCCAGATGCCGGCGGATTCTTCAGTGATGGCCGATCCGGATTTATATGAGAAATTTGAAACTTACTGGTCGTTACCCGATCAAAGCGCCAAGGATCGGATGAAACTGTTTCGTCTGGCTTGGGATGTTTTGGGAACAGAATTCGCCGGGCGGCATATGCTATACGAAAAGTTTTATGCCGGTCCGGGGTTTGTAATGGACCTATACAGCTATCAGCTCGCCGGATGGGATGAATTAGCCGAGATCGTCGATGATCTGATGGCGGGGTACGACCTCTAAGCCGACCCCACAATCAAATCTTGCCAGCAGATCAGTCGGTACGGCTGGTTACTTCCAGCAGGTGATATCCGAACTGGGTTTGTACAGGTCCTTGGACTTCGTTGACCGGTGCACTGAATACAACCTTGTCAAACTCGGGGACCATTTGGCCGGGACCAAACGAGCCAAGATCACCGCCACTTGCGCCTGACGGGCATGAAGAATGCTCTTTTGCCAGATCGGCAAAGTCAGCGCCTTCAGCAATTTTTGTTTTGAGCTCATTACAGAGCTCTTCGGTATCAACCAAAATGTGTCTTGCTTCGGCCTGGGCCATTAAATCTCTCCTAAGTGTAAAACGAACTCAACATCTTGCGGACCGTTGATAGACCTTCCGGAGTGCCGCATCAACCATGTGGGACAGTGTTTTTATAAGTCAACTGATCGGTGCCATATGAGTGCGATCCATGGTACAGCTATTCTCGCTCAGTTTGTTGAGATAGTGGATGGAAATGACATCGTTACCCAGAGAGAATTTTCGCGATTTCGTAAACGATATTCGGCTCGATATTAAGTTTCGTTGGATTCCATTTCGCGGCTATTACCGGCATCGGTCACACAAATATATGCGGAAAATCGACCCTGAGATGGGGCTTCTTAAATTTATTGTCGACCCAAATCGAATCTGTCTGGATGTTGGCGCCAATCTTGGCCTATTCACCTATTTTTTGTCGCGTTATTCGCCGCACGTCTATGCGTTTGAACCCAACCCTATCCCGTTACGTATTCTAAAAAGTGTTGCGGATAAAAATGTCACCGTTCTTCACATGGCGTTGTCAGATAAGACCGGTGATGCGGAATTGATCGTCCCTAAGGGTCGCAAGGGTTGGTCAAGTAACGGCGCCAGCATCGAATATGATGAGGGAGAAGGTCACATCGTCAAAGTGCCAGGCAGTCGAATTGATGATCTCGAATACAAAGATATTGGTTTCATCAAAATTGATGTTGAAGGTCATGAAAAGTCAGTGCTCGAAGGGGCGCAGGAGACTCTTGCACGTGACAGGCCCAATCTTTTTGTAGAAAACGAGTTCTCCCACGCAGGTGAAGGCGTCAGCGATGTTTTCGATATGATGAATCGTCTCGATTATGACGGCTTTGCCTTGATCGATGGGGTGTTGCGCAATATCAGTCAATTATCTCTGGAGGAACATCAGATAAACGCCGAACGTGGTGCCTCGGGTAGCTACGTCAAAAACTTCATATTTATCCCGAAATAAGACGCCGCTAGTACTCCACCGTATTCAGTCTATAGTCTGTTCAACGAATTGATGCTGGAGACAGACATGAATATCCAACTCTACTATGCGCCCATCACCTGTGCTTTAGCGCCATACATTACCCTGACCGAAGCGGGCGCTGAGTTCGAAGTTCTGCCGCTCAATTTTCGGACGAAACAACACATGTCCGCAAAGTATGTGGCGATTAACCCAAAACATAAGGTGCCGCTCCTCGTAGTGGATGGCCAGAAGTTGACCGAAAACGTCGCTATTCAGCAATGGATCGCGCGGACATTTCCTGATGCCAACCTATTGCCAGCAGACCCTTTGGATGAGTTGCAAGCAGTATCCCTAATTTCCTGGTGTTCTTCTGGAATTCATCCTTATCTAAGGATTATCAACGGACCGCCCAAAGTCTGCGATATTGCGGGGACTGAAGAAAATATTCGTAGTCACGCCACCGAGCACGTATTCGAATGCTTTGGGATCGCGGAAAACCTTCTCAACGGTAAAGAATATTTCTTTGATCGGTTTACCGCACCCGATACTAATTTTTATTGGTGTTTCCGACGCGCAGGCCAGTTTGAACTCGACCTGTCACAATTTCCCAATTGTCAGGCACATTTTGACCGGATGGAAACACGCCCGAGTGTGCAGAAACTTCTCGCCTATGAAAAAGAAGTGCAGGCTGGTTTTGCCAGCGCTGCCTAAAGATTCTCTGAATTGTTTGATCCATTTACCCTGACCGCGATTGCTTTCACTTTCCTTCTGGCCGGCATCGTAAAAGGCGTGGTTGGAATGGGTTTGCCGGCAGTTAGCCTCGGCCTCCTGACAATATTGCTTGATTTGACGTCTGCCATGGCGCTCATGCTCGTACCGTCATTGGTCACTAATATTTGGCAAGCCACGGTAGGCGGCTATGGCAAAGGGATACTGACACGGCTTTGGTTGTTCTATGTTCTCGCGTTCGGCGCGGTGTGGATTGGCGGGCATGCATTGGTGATCGTCGACCTCGCCATTTTATCGGCGCTCCTGGGTATTCTTCTGGTGCTTTATGGCGCTTCAGGCCTGGCAAACTATGGGATTACCATCGAAGCCAGGAGAGAAGGGTGGATAGGGCCAAGTCTCGGCTTCGTAAATGGCGTGTTCACCGGGATGACAGGTTCTTTTTCCTTCCCAGGTGTATTGTATCTACAAGCGCTGGGTCTCAAACGCGATGAGCTCATCCAGGCGATGGGTATTTTGTTTGCCTTGTCGACCCTCGGTGTCGCGGTTGCGCTTCAATCCAACGCATTATTGACCGTTGAACTTGGCATGGTGTCGAGCGTGGGACTCGTGCCTGCGGTCTTGGGAATGTATTTCGGTCAGCGCATTCGGAAGCGTTTGTCGGAGGAGACATTTCGGCGCGTATTTTTGGGGGCCCTTGTTCTAATGGGGTTATATATCGGTGCGAGCGCGAGCTTCAAATATTTCAGCTAATTCCCCAGCAGCGGTGCCACGAAATCATATAGATTATTTTCGGTGAACAAATACCCCCGAACGTTCGCCGCATCCGCTGCAGCGATATCAGACTTTCTGTCTCCAATCATCAGGCTCGCATCAGGGTCGATGTGCCATTTCTCGATCAACTTTAAAAGCATGCCGGGAGCGGGCTTGCGGCATTCGCATTCTCTCAAAAATTCGGGCTGGGCTTCTCTCGGATGATGCGGGCAGAATTCAAAGGCATCGATATGGGCGCCGATAGTTTTGATATCTGAATTCATTTTACCGTGCAGCGTCTCAACGGACTTTTCATCGTATAGGCCGCGGCCAATTCCGGATTGATTGGTAACGACGAACACCTTGTAGCCTGAGTCGTTGGCGAGCTTAATGGTCTCTTTGGCTCCGGGAATCCAAACGAATTCAGCCCATTCGTGAACGTATCCACTGTCAATATTTAGGGTGCCGTCCCGGTCGAAAAAAATCGCTTTATTCAGTTTAGCCTCCCACGCCTTTGTTCCTGGCAGCTATGCCTCTATCTCATGAAAACGAGCCGCGATACTCTACAATACAGCAGTGGCAAGCCAACAGGAAAAGCCAGCCGATGTTTGCGTCCCTAATCGACACCATTATGACAAAAAGCACCTTCAGGGCGTTCCGGCATCGTAATTTTGCAATTGTCGAAGCTGCGGGTTGGTTGGCTGGCGCCGGTGTATGGTTCTATCGGATTGGCTTAGGCGTTTTTGCCTGGCAACTGGAAAAATCAGGATTCTGGTTGGGTGTTATTGTGGTCGCTGAAGCGACACCTGGAATCATCTTATCGCCGATTGCAGGGGCACTGGCAGATCGACATGATCGTCTCGTCATGGCGCGCATAGTGCAAGCCGGACTCATGGCAGTTACGGCGTTACTCGCCATTATGACATATGCGGGCTTGGTTGATATATGGGTTTTAACCGGGATTGCGATACTTCACGGCGTTTGTGCGGGATTTTGGACGCCGGTGCGGATGTCACTTTCTCCAAATCTGGTACCGCGCGAAGATCTTTCCGCAGCGATTGCTACCCATTCCATCTTTTTCAATCTCGCGCGTACGTTAGGCCCAGCAATAGTGTTGCCAATTATAACCGTGTGGGGCGTTGCGGCGGTTTTTGCGCTGAACGCAATATTCAATTTCATATTTTCTGCGGCGTTATTTTTCGTGAAAATTGTTAACCCTGATAACCGGGCATCATCCGGAAGAAGTATGAAGACTCACCTGGCTGAAGGCTTGCGATTTGCTTCAAATCATCCGGTCATAAAATATCTGTTTCTCAATATGATTTTTGCCTCTCTGCTCTTACGGGCCTATTTGGAATTGCTGCCCGGGCTTTCCGAGGCGGTATTTGGTTTCGATCCAGAAGAAGGCGTCCCAATATTGACATCTGCTGCCGGGCTGGGAGCGGTTATTGCTGCGCTCATTATAGGCAATCTTCGAAAGCCGGTAGCGATCCTGAATGCTTATCTGATCTCTGTATTTGGTTCGTTGGTTATGCTGACAATATTCATCTCGACCTCGAATTTCTGGTTTGCCGCAATCTGCGCGGTGTTGCTCAGTACGGCGCAAGTTGGTGTCAATATTTCGGGTCAAATGACCGTGCAGGGAAATGTGCGCGGCGATTTGCGGGGCCGTGTTATGTCCCTATGGGGTTTGCTCAACCGATCCGGTCCAGCAGTCGGTGCTTTGCTGATTGGTGGCCTTTCAGGTTTTTGGGGTTTCAGATGGCCGATTTTGGTAGGGGCGGCTGTGACCGCAGTGGTCGCCTTGTTCGTGTTTGCACGTCGGGATGCGATGCGCATGGCTGTCTTGGAACAGGAAAAAGATACTGCGTCGTAAGGCAAAGAGCGTAAATTAGTCCCAGTACAGGAGGAACAGTGAATGGAATATCTGCACACCATGGTCCGCGTTCGCGATATCGACGCATCGCTCAATTTTTATTGCAACTTGTTAGGCCTGGTGGAGGTCAGCCGTAAAGACAGTGAGAAAGGGCGTTTTACGCTCATATTTTTGGCTGCCCCCGACGATGCGGAAGCGGCCATGGAAACACGCAAACCCACTGTTGAATTAACGTATAACTGGGATTCAGAGGAATATGACGGCGGTCGGAATTTTGGTCACCTCGCCTATCGGGTGGATGATATTTATAAGGCCTGTCAACGATTGCAGGATGGTGGCGTAACGATTAGCCGTCCGCCGCGCGATGGCCATATGGCATTTATTCGCTCACCGGACGGAATTTCGATAGAACTGCTTCAACGCGGCGAGGCATTGCCGCCAGCGGAGCCCTGGGCGTCAATGCCAAATACAGGTGAGTGGTAAAAACCAGGACTTACCAAAATGCAATTTGGCATCAAAAAAACCCTGTTCTTACTACTCGCTCTTTTTCTCTGTATTCCGGGAAGTGCAAATGCTGCTGGGAAATCACCCGAGACTGTAATAGACGCCCCCCGCCATAGCCGTCTTGTTTTTCCGGGTGCGGATGAGAAACTCGTATACAATAAAGAGTCCGATGGTACGCGGTTGCCGGATTTTTCACATGCCGGATTTCGCGGTGGCGGCATTCCAATTCCCACTATTTTGGAAAAGGTGATGGTTCGTCCGTCGGGAGGCGAAGATCGCGAAACAATCCAAGCTGCCATTGATCAGGTTTCTGCGTTGTCGCCAGATAAAAACGGGTTCCGTGGTGCGGTTTTACTAAAAGTCGGTCGCTACAAGGTCACAGGCACGCTTTACATTGAGAAATCGGGCGTTGTTCTAAGAGGAGAGGCCGGAACGGTCATCGATCACCATACCGCCGATGGCAAGAAGGGTGAAAAAACATCCTTATTCTTATTTTCGCCAAACAAAAAGTTTGGCAAATGGTCACACAAAAAAGTAGCGGTGAAGGGAACACGTCGGAAAATCGTTGATGGCTACGTGCCGCTTGGTGCCCGAAAAATAACCCTAAAATCGGCTTCGGGTCTGAAAGTTGACGATGCGATCGTCGTTGTTCGCCGCAGTACCGCAAAATGGATATCAGCGTTAGGGATGGATGCAATTCCAGAACGCGATGACGGGCGGCGTATCAAGCAATGGCGGCCAGGGAAGTATGACATTCCGTATTACCGGTTTATCTCTTCTATCAGTGGCAACGTTGTAACGCTTGATGCTCCGCTATTTCATTCGTTGAGTAAGGAATATGGCCCCTCTTACATTCAAGAACTCGATCTCTCATCTGTTTTGCGAAATGTGGGTGTCGAGCAGCTGGAAGCGGTGTCGCATGGTGCGTCTTTCTTCGACAGCGAGGCACACCCATGGACGATGATAGAGATGCAGGGTGTCTATGATGGTTGGGTACGTGACGTAACCAGCCGCAAATATGCTCACGCATTGATCAAAACAGGCAGATTCACTCGGAATATAAGCGTGGCCCGCAGCCGCTATTTGGAACCCGAATCCGAGGTGCGGGGGCGTCGCCGCTACCCATTCCATTTGCAGGGCCAATTACATCTGGGCTGGCGTCTCTTTGCGGAGAATGGCCGGCATGATTTTGTTACCGGACGGCAATGGAGTTCGGGCATTGTTTTTCTTGAGTCGCGGTCAGTGGGCACCTTGTCGGTAACGGAGCCTCATCATCGCTATAGCACCGGTATCCTGTATGACAATGTTCGCATCGAGAAACCGGGTACGGATAGACTTGTGATGGCGCTCTGGAACCGTTCGAATTTCGGTAGCGGGCATGGATGGGCGGCGGCCAATAGTGTTCTGTGGAATTGTGTCGCCGGGTCAGGTGTAGCCGTTGAAAAACCACCTCTGGCTCAGAACTATGCGATAGGTGTTCGATCCCCGGCGATGACTGGAAACGCCAATAGAAACCAGCAGGCCGCTACGGAAACATTCCAGCCAAACGGGGCGCATTGGGAATGGTGGAACCATGGACCTGTAACGCCGCAATCGCTCTATAGAGCGCAGATGCGGGATCGACTTGGCGAAAAAGGATTAGCCGCACTCGAAAATGGAATGAAGCAACAATAACCCGCCATTTCGCCGCGGGGATAAACCTCCTATAACGGCCCGATGCGGTTTCTGAGTTTTATTTCGCGATGGTTCAATGCTTTACCCATCGTGATCCAGGCGGCCTGGTGGATGAGTGTTAGCGCGTTTGCGTATGCAGCCTCCATCGGTATTGCGCACCATTTAACGGCACGATTGCCGGTGTTTGAAGTGGCCCTTGGGCGCAACGTATTTGCTCTCGTGTTTATGCTGCCATGGCTGATGCGCGTCGGCCTCAATGCAATGCGGACCAGTCATATCGGTATGCATGCTATTCGCGGGCTCTGTTCTGCGGCTAATGTCTGGTTTCTATTCGGTGCGCTTGCCGTTGCACCGGTCGCCGACGTTTCGGCTATCACCTTTCTGATGCCAATCATCGCCTCCGTCCTGGCGGTCATGTTTTTCCGTGAGAAAACCAGCCCTGTACAATGGCTGGCGACCGTGACCGGATTTTGTGGCGCACTAATCGTGATTCGCCCCGGAATGGAAGCATTTAATCCGGGTTTGCTGTTGGCTCTTGCCTCTGTAATTGCCGGTTCTGTGGTTGCCATGCTGATTAAGGGGCTTTTGAAGTACGACTCCTCCGATACAGTTGCCGCCTGGCTGTTTGTTTCGCACACGGTGTTAGGACTGATCCCAGCCATAATCGTGTGGGTGAATCCGACATGGCAGGAAGTTCTCTGGATGGTGGCGCTCGGCTATCTGGGAACGGTTATTCAAAGAGCGTTTAACCGCTCGATGGCATTGGCAGATGCTACGGTGGTTCTGCCCTTTAACTTTACCCGACTAATCTGGGCTGCCCTGTTCGGGTTTCTGTTCTTCTCCGAGGTTCCCGATATTTGGACCTGGGTAGGCGGGACTGTGATTTTCCTTGCTTCTGTGTGGCTGACCCGAATTTCAACCGCTCGGAGGAAGCCTCCAGGTTGATGTTTAGTAACCGGTATTTTTTCGGCTTTTTGATCGAAAATGAAGAATTGCAGCCTTTGCCCAATGTTGTTAGACAAACCTGAGGAGGCTGTCCAATGTCTTTCGCCCCGCGCGCTAATCGTGATCGTATACCTGCCGTTGCAATGGAGCCGGTAGTGGACCCCGCCGGTTGGCTCCCTGAGGAGCTTGCCAGCAACGAAGACTGGATTTACGAATTGTCGGGCGCTGATTGCGACCAGATCGGCGACGCGGTCAGTGCTGTTCAGCGCAATGGTCTCGAAATCAAAAATATCCGCAAAAGCGATTTTAAACTTAGCGGTCTTGCGAAAAATTTGGCTGAAATCCGTAACGAATTTCAACAAGGTCGTGGCTTTGTCCTGATCAGAGGGTTGCCGGTGGCGGATATGACGCGTGAGCAGTCCGCGATAGCCTTTTGGGGCATCGGTGCGCATTTGGGACGGGCAGTTTCTCAAAATGGGCAGGGACATCTGCTCGGACATGTCAAAGACGTCGGCGGCGATTACACCGACAAGAATACGCGCGGTTATCTGTCGAACGCGCAGATGGGTTTCCATGCCGATCGTTGCGATTATGTCGCATTGCTTTGCTTGCAGACATCGAAGTCGGGCGGCGAAAGCCGCATTGCGAGTTCGGTTTCGCTCTACAACAAAATGCTATCCGAGCGACCTGATCTCGTTGCGGAATTGTGTGAGAATTTTTACTGGTCGCGGGTTGGCGAAATTCCACCTGGGCTCGGACCGTTTTACCTGATGCCGGTTTTTAGCTTTGATGACGGACATATTTGTATCCGGGGAGTTAGTACCCAGATCTATAAATCGCAGGGTTTGGAGGGGGTTCCCGACTATACGGAGAAGCAGCATGAGGCTCTCGATTACTTCAAGGCTACGGTAGAGAAACTGTCCTTCGATATGGAGTTCAGGCCGGGAGACATCCAGGTACTGCACAATCATGTCATTCTTCATTCACGACGTGGATATGAAGACTGGCCAGAGCCCGAGAGACGGCGTCATTTGCTTCGACTATGGATACGTGACGATGCCGGGCGGCCGCTGATGCCCGAATATATGAAAGCGATTAGCGGTATTGAGCTTGAAGGCGTGGAATTGAACACACCTTTGGATGTGCCGTTAACTGGGTAAAATTCGGTTGCGCACTTTTCCCGCCTTAGGACTTTTGAACAACAAAATTGGTAATATTGTACTTCGTCCCGAGCTCGGGTGTGACGCCCCGATGCAGGTGTGTCCAGTAGGGTGGAAATAACAAAAGCGCTCCTGCTTGCGGTTGTACTTCTGACATTTGATAGGCGAACTGCGTTTGTCCGCCCGACGGTATGTCTGCCAAATAAAGCAAAGTAGCGAGTACTCTATTGTTCGTCTGGGGGAGGCTCGCATCTGCATGCCAGTCAAACCCCTGACCGGGATCAATTCTTTCAAGCTGAAGAGGCGTTAAGACACATTTCTCTGTCATAAGGACACGTTTAAAAGAAAGAAACATCTCGCTGTAATGTTGGATACGCTCAGCAATTGCAGGCTCAAGTTGATCTACGATGTCTTTCCATTCGGGGAGAACACCGATCCCCAGCATTTTTCCAGTCCTGTCACTCGGTTTATCATTTCCTTGCGTGTTACTGGGCGTTACGCGTTGGTCACTGTTGAATCGCTGGATTATTTCGGAACAAAGGTCTTTCGAGATGACATCTGGATAAATGTTCAGAAAGGACGGTGGCGCTGACTGCGCTTGTGCCAACCAATTGGCGTCCGTTGTTGATGTCGTGTTGTTGGGTAGCAGCGCAAACTCGGCTGTATTTGTGGCGGACATCCGAACTTCTCACACCTGTCTCTCAGGATCGCTAAATCCCGATCTATTTTGTCAGCACATTTCACAGGATAGTGAGCTTTTATCACTAAAACAACAGAGCTCAGTGACCTCGCGAAACTTAGAAACTCGACTAGTGGCGTCCTACGGATCGCCGTAGCGAGATTTCAGCAAAAATCGCAGTCAATACTCCCGCTATGGCAAAAACAAACATTACATACGTTACAGGAATAAGCGTTCCATCTAATCGAAGGCCAACCGCCAGTTCGGCCATGCCAGCAAAAAATAGCTGGGCGAACACTACGGCGCCGGCTGCAGCGCCTGCCAGTGATGGATTGACGCGCAGGGCACCCGTTTGCGCGTAGGGCATGCACATACCTTGTGCAATACCTTGTATGGCGCCGGGGATTATCATCACCAGTATCGAAAGCCCCATAGTTGCATGCCAGAACCACTGCAACACGACAACCAGCAGGCTTAGACTAGAGCCAGCGATTGTCATAAATCCGATAGACATTCGGTTGCCGATTTGGCCGGAAATTAGATTTCCAATCATGAAAGCAACGGGCATCAAAAGAAACCAAAGTCCAAATATCTCCGTTGGCATGTTCAGAGTTTCTTGTGCCAGCACTGAAGATGCAGCCGCGTTAGCGAAAAATACTCCGGAGAGAAATCCCGGCAACAATGCGTAGGCTGTAAAGCGCGGTACCCGGAGAAGTTGGCCGTAGTTTCGCAATGTCCCTTTCACAATGGATGAAAACGGTACGTGCCTTCCTGATTGAGGATTTGTTTCAGGAAGTCGAAAATAGACAATTGCGATAAGCGTCAATCCAACAGCAGTTATGAATATGAAAAGAAAACGCCAACCCTGCCAGGCGATGAAATAGGCACCTATTGTGGGGGACAACAATGGGCCCAGCACGTATGCAGCAGTCAGGTTGGCAATCACAGACGAGATTCTTCCCATCCCGTAGACGTCTCGCGCGATAGCCCGTGCCAGAACGATCCCACACCCGGCACCAGCGCCCTGCAGAATTCTGCCGGCGATTACCAGCTCGATCGTCGGCGCAAACCAGACGAGCTCAGCACCTATAGTGTAGAGAGCAAGCCCACCCAACAGGACCCTTTTTCGGCCCCACTGATCTGACAGACCGCCATATAGAACGGACGTGATTGCCATACTTATAATGGCGAAAGAAAGCGTCATGAACGCGAGGTCGTCGCCGACTCCGAATTCTTGTTTTACATGAGACAATGCCGGAATGAACATATGGTTCGCCATTGGCGAAACGAAGGTAATCGACGCAAGAATCGGGAAAATTAACCGGTCGCGAGCAAGCGTTTCGTTCATTGGGGCGGCTTATCACTGTTTCGCAGAAAGCGATAGATCAGGCTAGTCAATACGTAGCCATGCTTTAGAGTATAAGACTTGTAATGTATCTTTCTCATATAAATCAATTCGTGTTTGCCCCGATAGGAGATTATGATGGCCGACAGTTCGTTGCCTTTGGCGCGTTTTAAAGTATTGGACCTAACCCGTGTGCGCTCAGGCCCTACCTGCGTAAAGGTCATGGCGGACTGGGGAGCGGATGTTATCAAGATTGAACAGCCGCCAAAGCCAGGCCAGGACGACGGTTATACAGGCAGCAGAGAGTCGGCTGACTTCCAGAATTTGCACCGCAACAAACGTTCCATGACCCTCAACCTCAAGGAAGAGGATGGAAAATCCATCTTTTACAAGCTGGTGGAAGATGCAGATGTCGTCGTTGAAAACTACCGGCCGGATGTCAAAAACCGACTTGGTATCGATTACGATTCTCTTAAGGCAATTAATCCGCGGATTATTCTCGGTAGTATCTCGGGGTTTGGTCAAACCGGGCCGTATTCGGGGCGCCCTGGTGTCGATCAGATTGCACAGGGTATGGGTGGATTTATGTCTGTAACCGGCCTTCCAGGGCAAGGGCCGGTCCGTGCGGGGACCGCGATAGCCGATCTTACGTGTGGCATGAATTGCGCGACGGCCATTCTCATTGCACTCCTGCAGCGAGAGGAAACTGGTGAAGGGCAATGGGTGCATACGTCGCTTCTCGAATCTCAGATTGCGTTGATGGATTTTCAGATGGCTCGTTATTTGATTGAGGATGATGTGCCACCACAGGCGGGTAACAATCACCCTAAATCAACACCTACAGGTGTCTTTGCGACAAAGGACGGACATATCAACATTGCGGCCGGCGGCCAAGAAATGTGGACGCGTCTTTGTGATGGTCTGGGAGCTCAACCATTATTCGACAACCCTGATTATAAAACTGCTGCGGATCGCCTCGGGCACCGAGACCAACTCAATGAAGATCTGGAAAAATATACCATCAACAAAACCAGTTCGGAGTGGGTGGAGCTTTTAAACGAAAAAGGCGTGCCATGCGGTCCGATATATAAGGTTGATGAGACCTTTGCCGACCCGCAGGTTAAACATCTGGGGATAGCGCGAAGTTATGAACATCCGAGGCGCGGTAATATGACTGTGGTTGGGCAGCCCTTTCAACTTAGCCAGTCAGATCCGGCCATTCGGAGCGCTACACCAGAATGTGGCGAGCATACGGACGATGTTCTTCGTTCTGCCGGCTATGACGATGCGACGATCGCCGCCTATCGTGATCGTGGCGTAATCTGAGTCTATTCGTCCGAGGGAGAGAACGGCAGGACGTCGGCGCGGTTTTCAGCCGCGATGACAATGCTATTCTCAGGCACTTCGGTCCAATTCTCACGGATGTCGTCTAACGGTTCCGACAGGACGAGGATAGCGTGTTCCTGCTCTGATTGGGTGTTGCCTGAGATTTCTGAAAGCGGGAGATTGGTTCCGAAATAAAGACTCGCCGGCTGATCATTCGTTGCGTAGCGCACAGCATAAATTGTCTCGCCATCGCACAAAGCAGCTGTTAGCAGGAATGGTTTTGTCACGCCATTCTCCTGTCTCGCTCTTTCGACCGTTTGTATCGTCCGGGCAAATGCAGCGGGGATGTCTTCTTCCAATCCATTGCCCAGTAGTAGATGAAATATCAGCTCACTGTCTGTTGCGCCTCTAATGTTGGTAAATAGATCGGGACGCACCGCGATTATTAAGTCTCGCCGTACCTTATCAAACTCACCGATTTGTCCATTATGCATAAAAAGGTATTTGCCAAATCGAAAGGGGTGGCAATTTGATCGAGCGGTTGGTGCACCGGTCGACGCACGGACATGTGCCAGAAATGTTCGGGCCTGAATCTGCTCGCTTATGCTGCGGAGGTTTTCGTCATTCCAGGCGGGATGGATGTCCCGAAACAAACCCGGCTTGTCATGATGGCGATACCATCCGACACCGAAGCCGTCTCCATTGGTTACGGAACGGCTTTCGCGTGCTTTGAGCGATTGGCGGATCAATGAATTCTCAGGACGGAAGAGCACCGTATCGAGGAATATCGGTGGGCCGCTATAAGCTAACCATCTACACATTGTTAAACCCGCTAGCTATCGAGGACGCTTTCATGAAACAGTTCTTCCGGTTCAAGACGCCGATCGATTAGTTCCTGATTATGCGAATAGCCGATAAAGCGCTCTATGTTCTTGCGGTTCTCCGAAAAGCCTACGGGCCAGATGTCGGTACCGATAATTTTCGACTGCTCTTCCCGCATGATCCGTGCCCAGGGCAATTGTGACCAGCCTGGGTCATCCATATAGGTTTCAGCGATAGTCTTTGCCTGATGGTATAGGTCCAAAAGTTGTCGCGGAAGATCGCTGTTTGCCGCGATCACCTCATCCTTGATCGCAATAATGTGCATAATCGGGAAAAATCCGTTGCGACCATAGAAATCACCACACGCGGCTTTGGGATCGGAAAAAAGGCGCCGGACAGAACCTGTTTCGAGTGTTGTCGGGGCACGTGAAAAGAATAGCGCGTCGATTTCACCATTGGCCAGCATGATGCCGAGATCCGCATCGGCGTCGATGTATTCAATATCCCAACCGGGTTTAGGTTCAAAGGACACGGTTTCGTTTGCGCGCGTGACCCAGGTAACCGATTTTAGATCGACACCGTATTCGTAATGGAGGTCGCCCTTCGCCAGAACGGCCAATGTGGTTTGAAAGCTTTGCAGCCCAATTCGTTTGCCTGCCAACGCCGAGGGTTCTGTAATGTCTGAATCCGATTTTACATACATTTGAGTTTGACTGAACAAACGCCTCGGAAAGGCGGGGATAGCGGAAAACGGTAGACCGCGCGCTTTGGCCATGATGAATGAGGAAAAAGAGACTTCTGCCGCGTCAAACTCGCCGTCCTGCAACATTCTCTTGTGCCGATGCGCGCCGTCACGTTGGGCCGATGTCTCGCCGGCCTGAAAGACCGTCAGATGAAGAGAGTCAGGCAAATCCAGGGTTCCATCAAAAAATGGAAAGTGTCTGTCATAACGATCGATCGCAAAAGAAATGTCTGTCGGCATTCAACGACTTTGGCATAGCGATGTTTGATCGTCTAGCGAGTGGCGGAGTCAGGACAATATTAAAAAGAAAGGGCAGGGAGACCACGACGCCTCCACCTGAACGGAGATATTCAATGTAGAATGAAGATAGGTGCCGATGGCGCGACCGTCTATTTAGTTCATGGTTTGTTGCGCTAGCGTGATGAACTCATAGCTGGTTCAATTGTTTTATAGCTGTGGGATTTATGCCCATTGCCAGAACTATCCGATTTGGATAGAACCGCGCAAATTCCCTGATACTCAGGAGCGCGTAAATGGCGTCAAATAAATACATCTATGTCATGCAGGATTTATCCAAGATTTATCCTGGCGGTCGCGAAATTGTAAAAAACGTAACGCTTGCCTTTTTGCCCGGAGCCAAAATCGGCGTTCTTGGCGTCAATGGCGCCGGAAAATCGACCGTTTTGAAGATAATGGCGGGGCTTGATAAGGAATATGCCGGTGAAGCCTGGGCCGCAGAGGGCACGACGGTCGGATATCTTCCACAGGAACCTGAACTTGATGCCGAGAAAGATGTCTTCGGGAACGTATTGGAGGGTATGCAGGAGACGCACGATTTGCTGCAGCGCTTCGAAGAAATCAGCAATAAATTTTCCGAGCCGCTCGAAGACGATGAGATGAATGCGCTGATAGGGGAACAGGCGGAACTGCAGGAGAAAATCGATGCTGTTGATGGCTGGGAACTTGAACGTACAGTAGAAATTGCGATGGATGCATTGCGGTGCCCCCCCGGCGACTCGGATGTTTCCAAACTTTCTGGGGGTGAACGCCGTCGTGTGGCGCTGTGCCGTTTGTTACTCCAGAAACCTGACATGCTTCTCTTGGATGAGCCGACGAACCATCTGGATGCGGAGTCCGTAGCTTGGTTGGAGAGATTCCTGGACGATTATGAGGGAACAGTCGTTGCGGTGACCCATGATCGTTATTTTCTGGACAATGTAGCGGGTTGGATTCTCGAATTGGATCGCGGGCGGGCATTGCCGTTCGAAGGAAACTATTCGTCCTGGCTCGAACAGAAAGCAGCGCGTTTGGCTCAAGAGGAACGTGAGGAGAACGCTCGCCAAAAAACATTGGCAAAAGAACTGGAATGGGTTCGTTCGAGCCCGCGGGCACGGCAGGCAAAAAGTAAGGCCCGTCTAGCTTCCTATGAAGAGCTTTTGGCGCAATCAGGCGGAACGTCTTCCTCCGGAGCCCAGATTGTCATCCCGGCGGGCGAGCGGCTCGGCGATCTCGTGATTGAATCGAATGATGTTTCAAAGGGGTATGGAGATCGGCTCCTGATTGACGGATTGGATTTCAAACTACCGCCGGGAGGTATTGTTGGCGTTATTGGCGCAAATGGTGCTGGAAAGACCACTTTATTTCGAATGATTACGGGTGCGGAGACTCCCGACGGCGGCGAGTTGCGTATCGGGGATAGCGTCAAGCTGGGTTATGTCGACCAGTCACGGGATTCACTGAATGCGGATAGTACGGTATGGGAAGAGATTTCCGAGGGTGAAGCGGAGGTTGATCTCGGTAAAAGGAAAGTCCAAAGCCGGGCCTATGTCGGTGCCTTTAATTTTCGAGGACCGGATCAGCAGAAAAAGGTCGGTCAACTTTCAGGCGGGGAGCGGAACAGAGTCCATTTAGCCAAAATGCTGAAGTCCGGCGCAAATGTCATTCTGCTCGACGAGCCGACAAATGATCTCGACGTCGATACTTTACGTGCTCTGGAGGAGGCGTTGCTTGAGTTCGCGGGCTGCGCCGTGGTGATCAGCCATGATCGATGGTTTCTTGATCGTATTGCAACGCACATTTTAGCCTTCGAAGGTGAGAGCCATGTGGAATGGTTTGAGGGGAATTATGAGGATTATGAAGTCGACCGCAAGCGCCGACTCGGTGATGCAGCAATCCAACCCCACCGGATCAAATATAAACCGCTAACCCGGGATTAAAATCTCGATACGAAAATTTATTTTCCGGTCTTCTTTCGTAATGCTGCGAGGAGCCCGTCAACCTTGCCGCCATTCTGACTGATTATGGCAGAAAATTCGTCACGTTGGGTTATGGCCATGCTGACGCCTTCAACTAAAACGTCGACGATCTTCAACTTTTTGCCGTTGCGCACCCGCCAGTGAACAGGGATTTCCCGACCATCTGTTAATACAACTTCCGACTGAACCAGATTGTCGCGATCATTGATGCTTCTGACCTTTCCAACAACAAAATCTTCGCCCTTGTAGTCGGCAAAACGGGCAGCATATGCCTTGACGATAAAATCTTCAAAAAGACCGGTGTACTCTTTTTGCTGCTCTTCGCTCGCACGACGCCAAAACCGTCCTAACGTGAATCTCGCAATTAGCTTTATCTCAAAAGTATCGTTCAGGATTTTACGAAACCGGTCCTCCCGTTCCTGCTGTGAAATTTCCTTATTGGTCAGGGATTTGATCGCATTGTCGCCGACCGTTCGAATAAAATCGTCCGGGGCGTCAGCTGCACGAGCTGGTTGCATAATTGCGACGCTCATAGCAACGAGGGCCACAAGAATAAAAACGGGATTTGGGATCAGAATTGGTCGCATCGGAGTCATCTCACGCAAATGTTAAAATATAGGATATCGCGCATGATCTTTAGAAATTGTATCGCGGTACCCATGCTATATGTCAACGGTTCGAACAATTTTACACACTGACCCCGGTAAAGATTTCGTCAACGTCGCTCCCCCAACATTGTCTGCAATCTCGCTAAATTACCAATTACCTTAAATCATTGAACAGAAAAAAATATTGACATATAAGAATATCTTTATATTTTAATATTCCACTAGTCAATACAATTTAGTAGATGGTATTTTTGATCTTCACAGCTTGGGTTTTGCCATGGAAAAGGTTTTAGGCTGTTTGCGCGCGGCGGCTGAGCCGACTCGGCTGCGCCTGCTCTCGTTGTGTGCTGCCAGCGACATGAACGTGAGTGATTTGACAAGTATTCTGGGGCAAAGCCAGCCTCGGGTTTCGCGGCATCTAAAATTACTGTGTGATGCAGGTCTGCTCGACAGATATCGAGAAGGAAGTTGGATTTTCTATCGCTTGGCGGATGATACTGGTGAGGAGGGTCGAATAGCCCGTCAGTTAATCGGTCTTTTGCCTGATGACGATCAACAAATCTCTCATGATAGGGAACGATTGGAGGAAATCAGAAGCCGCCGCGCGAACGCTGCGGAGGCATATTTTCGCGCCAATGCTGAAGAATGGGACAGTCTGCGTTCGCTACATGTAGAAGAGAGCGATGTAGAATTCGCGCTCTCTAAATGTTTCCCCGACCACTTTGAGGATTTTCTTGATATCGGCACCGGTACAGGACGAATGCTGCAACTATTTGCGGATCGTGTTGATCGCGGTATCGGCATCGATATGTCGCGCGACATGTTATCGGTGGCGCGCGCCAACCTAGAGAGAATGGAAATCCGCCATTGCCACGTTCGGTTGGGTGATATGTATCGATTGTCGATGGAAGACGATTCATTTGATGGTGTCATTGTCCATCAGGTTCTTCATTATTCTGAAGATCCTGCCAGGGTAATTTCCGAAGCTGCAAGAGTATTACGACCGGATGGTACATTGGTCGTCGCGGATTTTTCACCGCACAAGTTAGAGGCATTGAGAGATGAACACGCCCACCTGCGATTGGGGTTCGAGGATTCTGAAATATTCGACTTGTTTGACAAGGTTGGTCTTGTCGCAGGCTCCGCGCGTAAACTCGAAGGCAGCCCGCTCACCGTTACAATCTGGTCGGCCAAACAACCAGGAATATTCAATCAAGAATTTGTTGCTCCATTAGAAAGCGCGCGGTTTGATCATGTCAAATAATGAAAAGAAATTCTCTCAAGAGCTGCCATTTCCAGCTGGCGCACCACGCGATTTAAAGATTTCATTTGAGTTCTTTCCGCCCAAAACGGAGAAAATGGCGGAAACATTGTGGTCGTCAATTCAAAGGCTCGAACCTCTGCAACCTCGCTTCGTTTCCGTTACCTATGGCGCCGGTGGTTCCACACGCGAACGAACACATGCAACGGTCGTCCGTATTCTAAAAGAAACCAGCCTTACCCCAGCGGCGCACCTGACATGCGTAAATGCGACGAAGGAAGAGGTCGACGCGGTCGCGCAGGATTACTGGCAGGCCGGTGTACGCAACATAGTTGCTCTCCGGGGTGATCCGCCGGACGGAGAGACAGCTTACCAGCCTCATCCGGGTGGTTACGATTACGCTGTTGATCTGGTTGAAGGTCTCAAGCG
The DNA here is from genome assembly GCA_002720855.1 of Rhodospirillaceae bacterium. Lineage (GTDB taxonomy): Bacteria > Pseudomonadota > Alphaproteobacteria > MPNO01 > UBA2964 > UBA2964. Next base: position 50,651 of record PBIN01000009.1, read on the forward strand.
GATTGCGGATTTTGATATCAGCGTTGCTGCGTATCCGGAGGGACATCCTCAAGCCTCAACCATCGACTCTGATATCGAAAACCTAAAGCGCAAGATCGATGCGGGGGCGGATCGTGCGATTACGCAATACTTCTTTGGTGCGGAGCCCTTTTTAAGGTTTATGGACCGCGTTCGAAACGCCGGAATAGAAGCACCAATTGTGCCAGGAATATTGCCGGTACAAAATTTTTCGCAAGTCGTAAAATTCAGTGATATGTCGGGAACTTCCGTGCCCGCCTGGATGGCTGAGTTATTTGAAGGGCTCGACGATGATCCAGAAACACGGAAGTTGGTTGCGGCGACCGCAGCGGCAGAACAATGTCGCCAACTGCATGTGCACGGAATTACCGAGTTTCATTTCTACACACTTAATCGCGCTGACCTAACTTACGCGATCGCCCATATTCTCGGCTTGCGACCCGAAAATATTACCGGTGATGGCGAGGATTCTGTCGAATGAACTCCCCACCAATCGCTTTATTGAAGGAGAACGAAGACCAACGTGATGCCGTTCCCGGTGCGTTGGACGGTCAGGTGCGTGCCGATCGTATCCAGCGTCTGAAGCAACAGCTTGAGAACCGGATCGTTATTATCGATGGCGCGATGGGGACGATGATTCAGGACCAAGAGCTGGATGAGGCGGGATTTCGCGGCACGCAGTTTGCCGACCATCCTTGCCCTGTGAAAGGCAATAACGATCTTCTAATTCTGACGCAGCCTGACCTTATTCGGGATTTGCACACCGCCTACCTTCACGCCGGTGTGGATATATTGGAAACCAACACGTTTTCTTCCACACGCATTGCTCAGGCAGACTACATGATGGAGGAAGCGGTTTACGATCTGAACCGTGATGGCGCCCGACTGGCGCGCGAGGCAGCAGATGCAGTGACGGCAGTAGATGAAACCCGTCCACGATTTGTCGCGGGTGTTCTTGGACCAACCAACAGAACAGCGTCTATCTCTCCGGATGTTAATGATCCAGGGTTTCGGAATGTAACTTTCGATGAGTTGGTTGAAACGTATTCCGAAGCAACACTGGGATTAATTTCCGGTGGCGCTGACATGATTCTGGTTGAAACGGTTTTCGATACTCTGAATTGTAAAGCGGCTCTGTTTGCCATCGATAGCGTTCTCGACGAGTTTGACTTTGAAGTACCGGTGATGATTTCAGGCACCATCACCGATCAGAGTGGGCGAACACTTACTGGACAAACTACGGAAGCCTTCTGGAACTCTATACGTCATGCCATGCCGATTTCGATTGGCCTGAATTGTGCTTTAGGGCCTAAGGATCTCCGGCCCTATATCGAAGAGTTGTCGCGTATCGCCGATACGAATGTTTCCTGCCACCCAAATGCCGGATTGCCAAATGCGTTTGGTGGTTACGATGAAACGCCGGAAATGATGGCGGAGACGCTTGGCGAGTTTGCCCAGGCAGGTTTTTTAAATTTAGTTGGCGGTTGTTGCGGAACGACACCAGATCATATCAAGGCAATTGCAGGAGCAGTCGCTAAGGCCGAGCCACGGCCGATTCCAGATCTGGACCGGCAGCTTCGCCTATCTGGCCTAGAACCGCAAAACATTGCGCCAGACTCATTGTTTGTGAATGTGGGCGAGCGAACGAATGTTACGGGTTCGGCGCGTTTCGCCAAACTTATCAAGGAAAACGATTATCAGACGGCAACGGAGGTGGCTCTTCAACAGGTTGAAAACGGTGCTCAGATTGTTGACGTCAATATGGACGAAGGGTTGCTCGACTCTGAAGCAGTTATGATCACTTTCCTTAATTTGATAGCAGCGGAACCCGACATCAGCCGGGTGCCTGTCATGATTGATTCCTCAAAATGGTCAGTAATTGAGGCTGGGCTAAAATGCGTCCAGGGCAAACCGATCGTTAACTCCATAAGTCTGAAAGAAGGCGAAGAATCTTTTGTAGAACAGGCCCGACTTGTGCGCCGCTATGGTGCAGCGGTGATCGTTATGGCCTTCGATGAAACAGGGCAAGCGGATACTCAGGAGCGGAAACTGGAAATTTGTGCCCGGGCATATGACATTTTGGTCAATCAACTCGGCTTTCCACCCGAAGATATAATCTTTGACCCGAACATATTTGCTGTCGCGACTGGTATCGAGGAACACAATAATTACGCTGTCGATTTCATTGAAGCGGTACGAAAAATTCGGGAGAGACTACCACATGTTCAGGTGTCCGGTGGGCTCAGTAATATCTCGTTTTCGTTCCGGGGAAATGAGCCGGTACGCCGCGCGATGCATTCCGTGTTTCTGTATCACGCCATTGAGGCGGGCATGACGATGGGCATCGTCAATGCTGGCCAACTGACCGTCTATGCAGATATCCCCGATGATCTCCGGGAACGTGTTGAGGATGTCATCCTTAATCGACGTGAGGATTCTACCGAGCGCCTTCTCGAGGTGGCGGATCAGTTCAAAGGCGGCGGGGAAAAGAAAGAAGAAGATTTATCCTGGCGCGAGGCACCCGTTGCGGAGCGGCTTAGCCACTCTCTCGTGAACGGCATCAACGCATATATCATTGATGACACTGAAGAGGCCCGGCAACAGTTCGATCGACCCATTCAGGTCATCGAAGGGCCGCTAATGGATGGAATGAATGTCGTTGGCGATCTTTTTGGTGCGGGAAAAATGTTTTTGCCGCAGGTCGTTAAAAGTGCCCGTGTGATGAAACAGGCCGTTGGACATCTCATTCCTTTTATTGAGGAGGAAAAGGAGAAGTCCGGGCAAGCCCAGGAAACAAAGGGCAAGATCATTATGGCGACGGTGAAAGGCGATGTTCATGACATCGGCAAAAACATCGTTGGTGTTGTAATGCAGTGCAATAATTATGAAGTTGTCGACTTGGGCGTCATGGTTCCAGCGCAAAAAATTCTAGACACCGCAATCGAGGAAAATGCCGACGTAATTGGTCTGTCAGGATTAATCACACCGTCTTTGGATGAAATGGTCCACGTTGCATCTGAAATGGAACGTCAGAGCCTTGAAATTCCACTTCTCATTGGTGGCGCGACGACATCTAAAGTTCACACCGCCGTTAAGATCGAACCGGCTTATCATTCGCCGGTCGTGCATGTACTCGATGCTTCGCGCAGTGTTGGTGTGATTTCCGCACTGACCTCGGATGAAGGTCGTGAGCCCTTTGTCGAAGAGGTTCGCGCAGATTATGAAAAAGTTCGGGCGCGTTATGAAGGAGCGGATGACGGTATCCGCGGAGTCTCACTTGAAGAAGCACGCTCCAACAGATTTGCAATAGACTGGTCGAATGTATTACCGCCGCGGCCACGCGTTCTGGGAACGCGGGATTTTGATGAATTTCCACTCGAAGAGCTTGTGCCGAGGATCGACTGGTCTCCATTTTTTCATGCCTGGGAGTTGCGCGGCGCCTATCCACGTATTCTCGAGGATGACGTTGTCGGGGAAGCCGCTCGCAGCTTGTTTGCCGATGGTCGCCAAATGCTTGATAAAGTCGTATCGGAGGGATTATTGACTGCTCGAGGCATGATTGGTTTTTGGCCAGCCAATGCCGATGGCGATGACATTGTGCTTTACGATGATGTAAAGCGGGCCAAAGTTCTCGCCACCGTTCATACGCTTCGTCAACAGGGCAAAAAATCCAAAGGGCGTCCGCATTACGCACTTGCAGACTTTGTCGCACCGAAAGAAACCGGCGTGGCAGACTGGTTCGGAGGTTTCTCTGTTGGAATTTTTGGGGCAGATGCAATTGCCGACGCTTATGAAGCCGAAAACGACGATTATAGTGCGATCATGATCAAGGCGCTCGCTGATCGCCTAGCGGAGGCGTTTGCCGAACGATTGCATGAGCGTGTCCGCAAAGAATATTGGGGCTATGCGAAAGATGAGTCGATTGAAAACGAAGACCTGATCCAGGAACGCTATCAAGGTATTCGGCCCGCCCCAGGTTACCCTGCCTGTCCCGACCACACTGAGAAAGGAACCTTGTTTTCGCTTTTGGATGTAAATCGTTTAGGGATAACACTGACACAATCATTTGCCATGCATCCCGCCGCCGCGGTTTCGGGGTGGTATTTTTGGAATCCCGATTCCCACTATTTTGGTGTTGGTAAAATCAACCAGGATCAGGTTGAAGATTACGCTCAGCGCAAAAACATGGACGTTGCCGACGCGGAGCGCTGGCTTGCACCAAACCTTGGTTATAGTCGTTGAAGACTATTGCGCCGCCGGCGCTGCCGGTGCTTCTTCGGGACCGGAATTCGTCGGGGGAGCCACTTGGTCGGGTACTTTGAAAATAGGGACACCGTAATTATTTGGTGGCAATGTCCTGTCCACGGGACGCGAAAGAAAGTCGCGGCTTTCACATTCAAGCCCGCCAAGTTTGCCAATGCTTTCCCGAACCGTAATTTTTCCGCCGCCGACACCGGCAACACGTTTCTGTAAGCCTGTTGCGCAATAAAATTCTTTTGGTTTCTTGGCTCTGCTGCGGATGTCAAATATGAGCCGACCGGTACGAGTAGCGGTTGGATTGCAATTTCTGTCAAACCATTCGCAACACGGTTCGTCGCCAGCTTTGATCATACGATGAAAATGACCGAGCGGATTATAGGTCTTGAGTCTGACGTGGATGGTTTGCTTCCATTCATTGACGATGCAAAACGCGGAAGCCGGTGAGGTCGCGCCAAAAGCACCGACTATTAGGATTGAGATAGTCATATTCCGGATTGCGCCAAACATCCCGTTGCTCACTTCATTACCAAACCGCCGTCAACATACAGCGTTTGACCCGTCATAAAACGACTCCAATCTGACGCCAAAAATAATACCGGTCCGGTTACATCTTCGGGAGAGGCAATCCGCCGCATTGGTGTCTGAGCGATGATTGTTTCCTTTAGCCGTTCCTTGGTCTTGCGGCTGGCGTCAGTGGGGTATACAAGCCCCGGCGCCACGCAATTAACGCGTATTCCGAGAGGACCTAATTCCATTGCGAGATTCCGGCTAAATCCGATTAGCGCCGATTTCGCCGTTGTATAGTCGTGATAGGGTATCGTTGGTCTGGCAACGAGATCGCTTGCCATATTGATGATGCTGCCTTGCGTTCGTTTTCTGAGAGCGGGGAGAACGGTCTGACACATGGTATAGGTGGAAAATAATGCACCATCGAGTTGGCCCTGATAATCGTTCCAATCCAGATCCCAAAATTGTTTTCGATTGTCAGGGTCGAACGTAAAGGGCTTGAAAGCGTTATTGACGACGACGTCGATTTTGGCGAAATCGGTTAATGTTTGATCGACGAGTGACTGGATTTGTTCTGCAGAGGTGACATCGGCCTGGATTGAGGTCGCGCGGCCTCCCGCTTCCTCACAGGCCGCAACGACATCGGCGGCGGCATCAGCATTTTGGATATAGTTAATGACAACGGTCGCTCCTTCACCGGCAAATGATTTTGCAATTGCAGCACCAATTCCGCGACTGGAGCCGGTAATCAGGACGATTTTTCCGTCAAAATCCATCGTCTTTCTCTCACGCTTTTCCTTCTAAGGCGCTATGACGTTCAATAGTGGATATTGCCAGCGCGCCGGGCAGAACTGAATGCGTATCCATGGTAACGACATCAGTGGCAAAAATAAGGCGTCCAATTGCGGGTTTCTCAGCGTTCGATTTGTCTCTGTCAGTCAACATAATTTGCGAAGGTCTCTGAAGCAATTTCCGCTGAGCGTTCAACCTCTGTCATTGTAATGAGATCGAGAAGGTTAAATCGCCCGTCGTGATGCCAGCCAGCCTCTGGAGATGTCATATGTTCGAGAGCGCTGATGCGCGTTACGCCAACGGCGCTGAGCAAATCCGCCAACCGACGCAACTCGTTTGGCGCAGCGGCAATTCCCACTGTTTGCAAAAAACTTCTGAATGGCGCTATTCGAGCCGGAACATCGTCCAAACTACTTACCGCGATAACTTTGGCGGTGCGGTTTAATCCTGAGGGCGCCAGTTTCTCCTCTCCTTCAGAATAGGACACGCTCCACGCGCCACCCTCATCGCCAATAACGCAATTGTTATCTTCAGCAAAAGATTTCATTTCCTCTGATTGCCGCCAGGCGGCAACGCCGCTGGCCTCTTCGATCGTCAAGGTACGTCGCGGAAACTTATTTTCAAAATTCTCAAGTTCACTCGCGACATATTGAGAAAATTCCTGAGGTGATACCGCACCGCCACGCTCGACAAAAAACAAGTGTGGCGAATAACAGCCCTGCTGGTCATAGCGGACGATGTCATAAGCCGCTTGATGAGCGACATCCCATGCTTTGCTTGGTTCAAGTGCCGCTTTGGAGATCATGCCAAAACTGACTTTGTGGCTGAATGTCAGGCAGCGTGTCGTCAAAGGTGTCCGGTCGCGAATCTGCTTGAGCGTATCGTTGTTTCCGTAAGCCACGACTGTATCTGCCTCTTCAAGGATCCGTTGCTCACGTGCCGTATCCCCCCCCTTCCACCAGACGACTGCAAGACACTCGCCCAAATTGGGATCGATTTCAGAAATCGCTTTGGCAAACAGGCTCGCCATGAGCGGCTCGGCGCTTGATACCTTTCCGACATTTCCGGCCTTGACCAATAGGCCCGAAATCAGACTCCAGAGGGGAAGGCCCGGTACATTGCCGGCCCAAATATGTGCTAGCACGTTGGGGCCATATGCTCTGCCATATCCGCCTTTTGGCAGCGGCTGGAACTCATCCAAAATCTTTGGATTGACGAAATCCTCGGCCAGAAATCGGTGAAGTTCTGCCTGACGAAATGTTTTGAGATACCCCGTCAGACCGAGCCGTATCATTTCCGCATCATATCCGGTGATTACGGGCAGGTATTTTTCAGCGGTCTGACGAATTGGGTCCTGCCGATCGAGAAATCTGGCAATTGCCGTATCGATGATCGAAATAATGTTTGAAACCGGAAGTGTCTTTAGATGTTCTTGGCTTGCATTTCGAACTTGGGCTGCGAGCTGTTTCATCTGGTCGTCCGAGAGAATCGGCACCAATACGTCGACATTTTCCTTATCCCGACCAAACGATAGGGTCTGCCAATCGATGTCTTCCTCATTAAGTCCGGGCAGGAAACCAGCAGTAAGGGACATAGGATTATCCTTGAGCCGCTCTGAGGAATTCGTCGACCGCCATCGAACAGCCTTTGGCTTCAGCGCCTTCGGCGCGCCCCAACAACGAAAACCCGTTTTCTACTTCAACGCCCGCATCTTCGGTCAGGATAGATGACACGCAGTTGAAATGGGCGAGATCACAATGAATGAGTACACCTTTCTCCCCAGTTGGAAGTTCCTCTCCGGTCAATGGGTTAACCACCTGGCTCCTGATCCAGCGAGGGCCCGACTTTACGGAAGGGCATTCGCCATTTCCCCAATCGTAGAACTGTGTACTGAGTTCCGTCATGCCATACATATTAATGCATTTGCTGCGTGGTACGCCAAAGCGGTTTGAGAGCATCTCGTAGAAGTCATTGAGCTCAAGTTCCCGGGATTGACCTTTAAAACCACCGGTATCCAAAATTCGGCTACCTTCGGGCAAATGAAATGATATTCCTAACTTGTCCAATTCATCGAGTACGTGAACATAGCTGAAACTGGCACCCAGAAGTGCATAGGGTTCCCCCGTCTTTTGGGAACGTTCCAATTCATCGATCAATTGCGCTAAATCGACGCCATCATCGGTAAACAGGTAGCGACTGCCTTCGGCACCAAACTCATTCAGCGCGAGCCAAAGATAGTGGGCGAGGGAGGAATTCGGCATTGTCTCTGGTGTAGGAAACAAAATACCCATACGCAATCTGTCATCGCCCTGCATAAAGCGCTGCCGAAATGCCGCAATCATTGAAGCGTTATATACAGACAGCGTTGGATGATGGCATTTGCCTCTAACGCCGCCTTTTGTCGTGCCGCTGGTCATAAAGGTTCGTTCAGCAGATTCCGGATCACAGCAGCTTAGGATCAAATCCTTGTAACCATTGATTGGTACGGCCGGAATTTTCTTCCATGTCCGCACGGTGCGGGGTGTCTTCTCCCGCTGACGGCAGAATCTTTGATAGGGTGTGTTGTTTTCAAACTGATACTCAAAGATTTGCATGGCGAGATTATTGAAATCATCATCGTCGGTCGTATCGGCGGCGATAAAGTCGAGCAAAGTTTCGATGATTTGTGCCTCGGTCACGAAATTCCGTCCTCAACCAGATATGACAGACAACAACCGGGTTAGAATGGCTAAGGGGGGACAACTTTTGGAATTTTCCCTTTCCCTACGCCGGTATAACCCGGATCAGGTTCGAAGGGTCTCCGCGTTTCAGAGCTCAAATAGCGCTGCCGGCGGGATCTCAGCCTCCTAACGAGGCTCCCCTGGGAACAAGTGGATTTATTATGGCGGAGGACCCTTGGACGTCAAGCGGTGGGTTATTGCAATCTCGCATCGAAATAAGTGAATAGCTTCGCCCATGAATCTTCGGTCGCATCTGCGTGGTAACGGTCTTCCGAAACGAAATCCTGAAAACCATGTCCAGCACCGTCGTAGCTGTGAAACTCGTGTTCGATACCTGCCGATGTCAGCGCTGTGTCCAAATCCCTTACGTCGTCCTGCGACGGATTTTGGTCCTCTTTGCCGAAAATGCCGATGACGTCACATTTCATATTGCCAACGAGGTCGATTGGCGGCGGATTTCCTGCACCCATACCTACCTTAATCCGGCCGCCATAAAGTGTACCGAGCACCTTGTATTGTGGATTGTGGCACGCACCCAACCAAGACATGCGGCCGCCCCAACAATGCCCCATGATTGCGATGCGGGCGGGGTCAACCCCACCAATTCCCTTAAGCAGGTCACATGCTGCGTCGAGATCGGCAACGGTTTTTGCGTCGTCCCATTCATCGCGCTTGACGGCGAGGTCGGTCCCGGCAGGCCACCAATGAAATATAAACGGAATAACGCAGGCATAGCCTTTCGCGGCAAATTTATCGCCGATATCGATCGTGAAGGGGTCAGCCTCCAGCCCGTCATGCGCATTGGGAATATGTTGTGCCGCAATAACACCCGGGAACGGGCCATTCCCGTCCGGTTTGAATACCAGGCAGTCCATTGGGCTACCCTGCACATCAAGCGTGACGACTTCGTAAGACATTTACTTACCTCTAATCAGATACCGAATATTGCTTCAGCCTATCTTGACTGAATGGGATTCGCTATGCTCGGCAGCGAAATCTTTGTGCAGGTCATTCGTGCCCCGATCCAGTCTAGATTCGTTCTTTGAACCACGTTCTGTTGCCGTTGTCGGCGCATCATCGACGCCGGGGAAGCCGGGCCGGACTGTCATCGAAAATCTAATTGCGAATGGCTTCAAGGGACGAATTCTCCCCGTGAACCCTCGTGGCGGGAAGATTTGTGGATTTCCTGTATCAAAAACTATTGAAGAACTCCCCAGCGGCATTCAAATGGGCATTGTTATGTTACCGGCCGCCCAAACACCGGCGGCAATTCAAGAATGCGCGGAGCGTGGCATTAGTTCCGTGGTTTTGGCAGCGGGTGGTTTTGCCGAAGTGGATCATGCTGGCGAGGACTTGCAGGCTGAGCTGAAAGAGGTAATTCGAAAGACCGGTGTACGGGTGCTTGGCCCAAACACGGCCGGCCACATTTCGACGCCGGATAGATTTACGTCGAGTTTTTTTCCATTGGGCAAAATACCCAATGGGCCAATTTCCTATATCGCCCAGACTGGTAATTTCACCGGCGCCATGATGCGTTCGATCATGTCCGGTGAACACTACGGTGTTGCGCGATGTATCGGTTTAGGCAATGCGGTCGATATCGACGAAGCCGACGTTCTGGAGTTTCTGGCGGATGATCCAAAGACAAAGAGCATCTTTATCTATCTCGAAAGCCTGCATCGTCCGCAAACATTCCTGAAAATCGCTCGCAAGGTGACCAGGACGAAGCCGGTGGTGATGCTTAAGGGCGGTGCGACGGAGGGTGGTGCAAAGGCCGCGATGTCCCATACAGCATCGTTAGGTTCTGACGATAACGTTCTTGATGGAGCGCTAAAGCAGGCCGGCGTTGTTCGGATTGATGAGTTCACTTATCTCTTTACCGCTGCGAAGGCCGCCGCGATGATGCCAATTCCAGCGGGTAACCGCGTCGGATTTGTCTCGCCGTCCGGCGCCTTTATTGTTCACATTTCCGATATTTGCCATCAGCGCACCGACCTTGTTTTTTCCAAGATAGCTGCAGCGACACAGAAGCGGCTGGAAGATATCAGCCCGCCTTTTATAAATATCTCCAATCCGGTTGATGTATTTCCTTCCGCGACGGTAAATGGAATGGAATTTGCCTGGCGCGAGGCGATGACCGCTTTGTTGAAAGATCCTAATGTCGACGCTGTAGTCGCGATATTGATTCTGGCCGACGAACTTGGCGAAATGAAACTGGACTTCATATTGGATCTCAAACGCCGGTTTCCCGAGAAACCGATTTATATTTCATTTTCGGGTGATGAGAACAGCAATGCGGCGGCAAAATCTTTTCTGGAGCCAAAAGGCGTGCCGACATTTCCGCGTATAGAGGACCCGTTCAAAGTATTGGACATCCTCGTTCAGTGCCGTAAGAGCCTGGCGTAGACACGCATGAGACCGACATGACACATGCAGCGCCCTTGGGACTTTGGCAGGAAACCATTCGATCCGAATGGACTGACTATAATCGTCATATGAACGTGGCGTATTATACGCTCGTGTTCGACCACGCCGTTGACGAATTTTTTAGTTACGTTGGTTTAGGGCGGAATTATCGCGAAACGACTACAGGAAGCACGTTCGCCGTTGAGCACCATATCACCTACAACAAAGAAGTCGTGGAGGGTGATGAGGTTCGCTGCGAAACCCGGTTAGTTGGGTATGATGATAAGCGCATACATCATTACCACGAAATGTTTCATGTCGGAGAAGGATACCTCGCAGCGACGTGCGAGTTCTTATCTTTACACGTTGATTTGTCGACACGACGGGTGTCGCCGTTTCCAACGGAAAAACTAGACACATTGTCAGATCTTCTTACCGCTCACAGCGTGTTGCCAGAAATCGAGAATCTGGGACGTATAATCAAGACGCCTGCCCCAAAATAAGGTTTGAATTTTTGCGATTAAATCTAATAACGGAAAGTTTGCGCTTTTCGGTTATCTTTTCGCAGGCTAGCTTAGCACTTGCGTAGACTAGGAAAACCAGACGCCGGAGTTTGTAGTGAGCTTGTTGTCCAATCGTGGTGAGTCACGAGGACGTATTTTAGAAACGATGCGCCGCTTTTTGCGGAGCGATCAACTCATCCTTCTTATTCTTGCGATCTTAACCGGAGCGATCGCCGCCTATGGTGCAATTGGATTCGGCTATCTATACAGGCTGATACAAGGTGTCGCCTTCGGGACCTTTGCGGAAACCCTCTATACGCACGTGCAAACCTTGCCGTCCTGGCAAATTGTTGCAGTGCCGACGATTGGTGGGCTCTTTATCGGCCTCTTTATTCATTATTTTATGCCGGGCGGGCGCCCGCGCGGTGTGGCTGATGTCATGGCGGGGGTTACCCTGCATTCCGGCAGAATGGATATTCGCTCCACGATGGGTGCTGCCGTTGTTAGTGCTGCGTCAATTGGGGTTGGCGGGTCAGTCGGTCGAGAAGGGCCGGTTGTCCATTTGGGTGCCGGTATGGCGTCATGGGTGTCGCGCCGACTAGGTTTAAGCAGAACTATAACGATTAATCTCCTGGGTTGCGGCGCGGCAGCGGCGATCTCTGCCTCCTTTAATGCGCCGATCGCAGGTCTGATATTTGCCCATGAAATTATTATTGGGCACTACGCGCTTTCCGCGATGGCGCCAATTGCTCTCGCTTCTGTGACGGGTACGATTATTTCCAGAGGCCACTTTGGCGATTTTTCCGCCTTCATTGCACCCACTAATTCGATCGTTTCCTATCTCGAGTTTCCCGCATTCGCTTTGCTTGGTGTCGTTAGCGCACTTGTCGCCATTATTCTGATGAAGAGCATCATATTTGCCCAAGATTTATCAGCGAAGATGCCACTGCCGAGATGGGTACACCCGGCAATTGGGGGAGCGCTGATAGGTGCAATCGCATTGGCATTTCCACAGGTGCTCGGCGTCGGGTACGGCGCAACAGATGCGGCAATGAAAGAGCAATTTTCTCTGGAATTGCTACTTGCCCTTTTGGCGGTAAAAACGGCGGCCGTGGCAATTAGTCTGGGGTCGGGATTTGCCGGCGGTGTGTTCAGCCCCTCCCTATTTTTAGGCGCTATGCTGGGCGGTGCGTTTGGCATAATTGCAACGGAAGCGTTTCCACATCTGTCTTCGGGACATAGTGCCTATACGCTCGTTGGAATGGGCGCCGTTGCGGGTGCCGTACTCGGTGCGCCACTCTCGACTATTATGATCGTGTTTGAACTGACGGGGGCAAACAACTACTCCTTTATAATTGCTGTTATGGTCGCTGTTGTGATCGCTTCGGTCATTACTCAACAGGCGTTTGGTGGTTCCTTTTTTGCCTGGCAGCTAAAAGCGAGAGGTGTAAATCTCGATCGTGGGCGAGAGACGGGGTTTCTTGCCGAAATCCATATCGGCGATGTTATGTCGCCTGAATATACCTGTGTTAGCCAAGATACCCCGATGGCAGAGTTGCGTGAAAAACTGCACCTCGCGCCCCATGCACAGCTTTTTGTGTTGGACAATGACGGTGCGTTGATCGGTACCATCGGTCTGTCGGATATCGCAGAGGGGGCATACGACCCGGCGTTGGACGGGATCGTCAATGCTGCGGACGTTACGCGCTCAAACCCCCCAGTATTAATGCGTGAAACTGATCTTGAGGTTGCAATCAAGCTCATGGAGGACGTTCACGAAGAGCATGTCGCCGTTGTTGAGGATACGGATTCGATGCAGATGATCGGCGTTGTTCATGAGGTAGAGGTAATGCTCGCCTACAACAACGCTATCGTGCGTGCCCGCGAAGAGGAGCATGGCGCATTGTAAATTTCAGTAGCTTTGATCCAACTTGAGCCATTTGTACCGGTCGCTGGATTTGACCGAAAATTTTCTGATCTTGGCTCCCTGTAAGATATCAAGCGGTACATCAACGCCCGCATTCCCGAGTTTCCATATACTCCGATAAAAATCTACAAGACTGGTCACCGGTTTACCGTTCACACCAATGACCAAATCACCCTGTTTAATGCCTGCGCCACTGGCAGGTCCGCCCGGTGCGATCCGGTTTACAAAAAGTCTGCCCTTAATCTCTTCAGCATATAAACCAAGCCAGGGTCGTCGCGGTACGGCGCTGCGCCCTTTCTCGAGCAAATCACCCAAAATCGGCTTGAGTTGATCGATAGGCACAAACATGTTTCCAGGAGTTGCGTAGCCCGGGCTCGCTGCGTCAGCGACGATCAGTGATCCGATTCCGACAAGTTTTCCGGTCGATGAAAACAGACCAGCGCCACCGAATGCGGGGTGTGGTGGTGCCGTGTAGATTGCACGTTCCAGCAGGTATTCCCATGAGCCAGCAAAAGGTCGCCGCGATACGACGATGCCTGGCATCGCTGCCTGCCTACCACCGTGGCTGACGACAAGGATCGGATCTTTTTCCCTCAAATCGCCCGAATTTCCTAATTCTACTGGTTTTATCCCGAGCTTTTTGTTGGCGCGTAACAAGCCGAATCCGGATGCATGATCATAGGCGATGGGGCGTGCAGATACTTTTTTGCCACCCGACAGAACGATTTCGATGCTCTCTGCTTCCAACATGGCATAGCCGATGGTTAGAACCAGGCCGTCCGAATCAATGATGACACCGCTGCCATCGCGTTCAGTACCCAGGGAGCGCGCGGTTCGTGCTTCCGCCGGTATTTTCGAAATGACCTGAACCACGGCGCCCAGCACGCTATCGACGGTAAAATTTGATTGCGCCGATAAACTCGAGGGTACGGCCATTAGGAGGCTGAAGACGACTGGAACCGAAATTGCGGCTAATCTCCTCTTGAGAAACGCAAATGAGCCGATAACTTTGAGATCTGGCTGGGGCATGTCGATACCCTTTCTATTTGGTTCTTAGAAACGATATAGCGCAAACCAATCGGGCGGCAATCGCCGTTTGTATCGACGTAATCACTTTTTCACGACGGAGGAAGAAAAAATCAGCCATTTTTGCACAAATCGGCATTCGCGCTGACTCATTAGAGACTGGTATACTGCCGACTCAAATGTCCGAAATAGCCGAAACAACCTCAGAAGAGCCAGTTGCTCGCCAAGGTGGTCAACCGCCCTATCTAAAGACGCTGAATCCAGTTCAGCAGGGCGCTGTCGAGGCCGTCGACGGCCCGGTTCTCGTTCTGGCCGGTGCTGGCACCGGAAAAACACGGGTTCTGACGACACGGCTCGCCCACATACTTGTCCTGCGAAAGGCGTTCCCGGGACAAATACTGGCGGTGACCTTTACCAACAAAGCAGCGCGCGAGATGCGCGAACGTGTTGCTGGATTAGTGGGGCAGGTTGCTGAAGATTTGTGGATTGGAACGTTTCACTCAGTTGCGGTGCGCATTTTAAGACGCCATGCTGAACAGGTCGGGTTGAAATCTAACTTCACGATTCTCGACAGTGATGACCAGCTGCGTTTGCTTAAGCAACTTCTCGAGGCGAACGACATCGATCATAGCAAATGGCCCGCCCGAGCCCTACTCGCGATCATTCAGCGGTGGAAGGACCGTGGTCTTGTTCCTGATAAAGTCTCGGCATCAGAGGTCGGCGAGTTCGCGGGCGGCAAGGCCTTGGATTTATATAAAGAATATCAGGAGCGTCTTATTACGCTAAATGCATGCGATTTTGGCGATTTGTTGCTTCACAACCTGACCATATTTACGAGCGATGACAGGGTGCTGTCAGAGTATCAGCACCGATTTAAATACATTCTTGTAGATGAGTATCAGGACACAAATGTTGCCCAATATTTGTGGCTTCGGTTGTTGGCGCAAACGCATCGGAATTTATGCTGCGTCGGTGACGACGATCAGTCGATCTATAGTTGGCGTGGTGCTGAAATAGGCAACATTCTTAAATTCGAAGAAGATTTTCCCGGTGCAGAGGTATTTCGTCTCGAACAGAATTATCGATCCACACCAGAGATACTTGCGGCGGCTTCAGGATTGATCGCCAACAATTCCGGTCGGCTCGGCAAGACGCTTTGGACAGAGCGTGAAGCCGGTGACAAGGTTACCGTAAGGGGCGTTTGGGACGGAGAAGCAGAAGCCCGAACGGTGGCTGACGAAGTCGAAGCCCTACAGGCCAAGAATCACTCATTGGAGCAGATCGCGGTTTTGGTTCGAGCAAGCTTTCAAATGAGGGAATTCGAAGAGCGTTTCATCACTGTTGGAATTCCCTATCGGGTAATCGGTGGTCCAAGATTCTATGAGCGTCAGGAGATCCGCGACGCGATCGCTTACATGCGGGTGATCAACCAGCCAGAGGATGACCTGGCATTCGAACGTATTGTCAATGTCCCACGCCGCGGGATTGGCGCGGCGACCATGCAGACCATCCATCATTTGTCGCGGGCCCAGTCAATTTCACTTTTGGAGGCGGCGCATCGTATTGCGGGAACCGATGAATTACGGCCACAGGCACGACGTGCCATTTCTGGATTGCTGGCTAATTTTGACCGGTGGTCGTCACTTGCAGAAACCACTGACCATATCGAGCTGGTCGAAACTGTCCTCGATGAATCGGGTTATACTGAAATGTGGCAAAGGGACAAATCGCCAGAGGCGCCGGGCCGATTGGAGAATTTAAGGGAACTCATTACAGCATTGGAAGAGTTTGAAAACCTTGCTGGTTTCCTTGAGCATGTAAGCCTTGTAATGGAAGCAGGTCAGTCAGATGCTGGTGAAATGGCAAGTCTAATGACGCTGCATGCCGCGAAGGGTTTGGAGTTCAACACAGTGTTTCTTCCAGGTTGGGAGGAGGGCGTTTTCCCAAATCAGCGTACGCTGGATGAAGGCGGCGCACCGGCTCTTGAGGAGGAAAGGCGGCTCGCCTATGTCGGGTTAACGCGTGCCCGTCTCAATGCACATGTAAGTTTTGCCGCAAACCGGCGTATCTATAATCAATGGCAGGCCTCAATCCCATCCAGATTTGTCGAAGAACTTCCGCAAGAACATACCGAGTCAGTAACGGATGATGGTCTTTACGGGACCTTTCCCGCTACCACGGGATTTGAAGATGATGCCGCGGCCGAGTGGGTATCTACTGGTAGAGGGCCAGGATTTCAACGCATGCAGGCATCGCGGTCTCACGGCAAATCCGATGGCGTGATAGATGGTCAGGCGAAAGTTGTCGAAAGCCTTCCGCAGCCGGGTGGCGTAGAACGCGGGATGCGCGTTTTCCATCAGAAATTTGGCTATGGTAAAATAGTATCGATTGACGGGAATAAACTTGAAATCGAATTTGAAAAAGCGGGAACCAAGAAGGTAATGGACAGTTTTGTAGAGCCCGCTTGAATTCATGAACACCGAACTGTCCGATAGCTGGCAAATAATCTTTTACATTGCGGATAAAGCGCATCTGTCGATTTTCGAAACTGCATTATCGCCGTTGGTAGACGGTATAAGCATGGATCAAGACGCTAGCTCTAAAGGACGGCGCATTGTTGGATTTTGTTCTGTTGAGCCAGAATTCGACGAGGTGGATTCACGGGTGCGTATTTCTGCAGCGGCTGCCGGAATTGATGCTCCGAAAGTCGACATTGAAACGGTGGCGGCGACGGATTGGGTGTCTTTATATCAGCAGCGAACACCGCCCGTGACAATCGGTAATTTCTTTATTTATCCAGCGCATTACAAAGACCCGCTTCCGTCAGATAAAATTGCGATAACGCTTGAGGCCGGTCTGGCATTTGGCACCGGGGAACATCAGACAACCGAGGGCTGCCTGCGCAACCTGGAATCGCTAGCCGCCTCCGGATACGTGGTAAGAAAAGCGATCGATGTCGGATGTGGTTCGGCCATTCTGGCGATCGGATTGAGCAGGCTTTGGCCCGATGCATCGGTATTTGCGTGTGACATAGACAGCACGGCTATAGAAACAGCATCTGAAAATATCAGCATCAACGGATGCGAAAAGGTTGTCGCTGTAATCCAAAGCGATTTCTATGAAGCGCCACGAATATTGGACGCTGCGCCATTTGATTTGATTGTCGCAAATATCCTGGCAGGACCTCTTATAAGTTCTGCGGCTGAAACCGCAAAACAGCTATCGAATAACGGCAGGTTAATTTTATCTGGCATTCTCAAGGACCAGACGACGGAGGTTATTGATGCCTACGAACGTGCTGGTTTGATCGTGATCGAACAGGATTTTGTAGACGAGTGGGCAACCATCAGTTTCACAAAAAAATCATGCCCCGTGATTAGGCAAGGGAAAGCTGGTTTTTCACGAAAATTCCTGAATACTTGAAGGCGCATGGCAAATATCGAGAAAGATCTTCAAGACAAACTGCAGACGTTGCTGGCCGAACACGGTTCGTCCATCACACTGGATGAGCTCGGCGATTTGGTTGAGGGAGTCCTTGCGGCCCCGGAACCGTTTGATTCAACCGGTTGGACGACGCTCGTTGCCGAAAACCCGAGTGACGAACTTCGAGACCTTCTGAATAGTTATAAGACAAACTATTCAGTTGGGAATTCTCAGCCGCCATTATCACCTTCTGATCGGATCGAAGCACTTCGTGCACAAATCTCAAAGCTTGAACTCGATGGGTTCTTGGTGCCGCTTTCTGATGAACACCAATCAGAGTTTCCTTCCAAGCGCGCGCAACGGTTGGCTTGGTTTACTGATTTCACGGGGTCGGCCGGTCTGGCGGTCGTTTTGCAAAGCAAAGCGGCTTTGTTTGTTGATGGACGCTATACGCTGCAGGTTCGCGAGCAAGCCGATCCTGATATTTATGAATATTGCGATATATCGAGAGATCCGCCCGGCGCGTGGTTATCTAAAAATGCCAAAGCAGATATGCGGATTGGCTATGACCCCTGGCTACACACCAAAGCGGGCCTGGCACAGCTGGAAAACAAATGTAGCGCGATGGGGGTCCAATTTGTTCAGGTGTCAGACAACCTGATTGATGAAATTTGGACCGACCAACCACCAGCACCACTCGCACCGGTGTACCCGCATCCCGTGGAAATTGCCGGGCGCTCGGCAACAGAAAAAATTGATGAAGCAGCGGCAGCAATTAGGAAAGAAGGCGCCACGGCAGCCATTTTATCTGCACCTGACTCGATCGCCTGGCTTCTCAATATTCGTGGAGGAGACCTACCGAATACTCCGGTGGCCCTTGGATATGCCATTTTGAATAGCACGGGCACCATTGAGCTATTTATGGATCAGCGAAAATTAACGCCGATGGTCAAACAATCTTTTGGCAAAAAGATTTCTGTGCGGCCGTTGGACCAGCTAGGCGTTGCTTTCGCCACGCTCGGTGCAGCTGGTGCGTCCGTAGTGGTTCCGACCTCCGTCGCTCCTGTTTCGATTGTAAATCAACTTGAGTCCGCCGGTGCCGTAATTGTCTCGAAGGACGATCCCTGCGTTTTGCCGAAGGCGTGTAAAAATTCGGTAGAGCTCCAAGGTGTCCGCAATGCGCATATCCGTGATGGTGCAGCTTTGTGCAGATTCCTGGCCTGGTTGTCCGTGGCGGGCCCTACCGGCGACGTCGATGAATTGTCGGCAGTCGATAAGCTCTACAGCTTGAGAACGGAGGGAGAAAACTTCAGAGGGTTGTCTTTTGATACGATATCCGGTGCCGGTCCGAATGGCGCAATTGTTCATTATAGGGTAACGCCCGCTTCGAACCGGAAGTTGACGCCTGGTTCCTTGTATCTCGTTGATTCAGGCGGTCAGTATCTCGATGGTACGACTGACGTTACGCGGACGGTTGCGATTGGGAGCCCAAGTGAAGAAATGCGGGATCGCTTTACACGCGTTCTCAAGGGCCACGCGGCAATCGCCAATGCCTGCTTTCCGGCCGGTACAAGTGGCGGACAGCTTGATTCATTAGCTCGACAACCTCTTTGGGATGTTGGATTGGATTTCGATCACGGGACTGGCCATGGCGTTGGTGCATATCTTGGCGTTCATGAGGGGCCTCATAGGATCGCAAAGCGTTCCGCGGATGTACCCTTGCAGCCTGGTATGATCGTTTCCAATGAACCTGGCTACTATCAAGAAAGCGCCTATGGTATTCGAATTGAAAATCTTGAAGTCGTTAGAGCATCTTCGGTCGCGAAAACAGATGCGGACAGCAGGGACATGCTCAAATTTGAAGCGCTCACGCTCGCACCCATTGACCGAACTTTGGTGGAAACCTCAATTTTGACAGAAAAAGAAATCGAGTGGCTTGATTCCTATCACGTACGCGTCCGGGAGACGATTGGACCGCTGGTTGATCAGAAGACAGCGACCTGGCTCGAGGAAGTGACCAAACCTCTTAACATCTGAGATGTCTGACCGTTAGATTTGATGCGTAGTTATTTTTCCTTCATTGGCCAGAATGCCGGGTTCCTGTCATTTGGCTTCCTTCTGGCTTTCTTGTCCAGCTTCGGTCAGACCTATTTTGTTGCCTTGTTCGGTGCTGATATCCGCAATGAATATGGTCTAAGCCACGGTCATCTTGGTCTGATTTTTTCCCTAGCGACGCTCGCGAGTGCAACCTGCCTGCTCTGGGCCGGGCGGATTATCGACCGCGTCGATCTTCGCTTATACAGCTTCTTTGTTGTATTGGCGCTTGCAGCGGCATGCGCCATCATGGCAAGCGGCAGAGGTATTATCGTTCTATTTGTCGCCTTCTTCGGATTGAGGTTCTGCGGCCAAGGGCTGATGGGTCACACGTCGCAGACTGCAATGGCCCGGTATTATGATAAAGGGCGTGGCAAAGCTCTCAGCATTGCCAGTTTGGGTCATGCTTTTGGCCAGGCCTTTCTGCCCTCGCTTGTCATTGTCATGATTGCCTATTCGGGTTGGCGTGGCGCGTGGGCATGGTATGCCATCATATTACTGGCCGTTATGGTGCCGGCGGTACTGTTCCTCCTCCGAGGTCATCAGGAGCGGCACGACCGTCTTATGAAGCGCCTAGACTCCCAAGAAGCGGAAAATAGCGGTGAGGCGGACGGCGGTGCAGAATCAACGCGCCAATGGCAGTTGAACGAAGTTCTTCGACACCCAACATTTTATTTTGTGATGTGCAGCGTGATTGCGCCGGGAATGTTAATGACGGGGTTACTGTTTCATCAAATACATATGATCGAGACCAAGAGCTGGGATCTTACGTGGTTCGCGGCCTGTTTTTCCGCGTTTGCACTATTTAGCGTAATTTTTGGCATAGCGTCGGGCCCGATCATTGATCGTTACTCGGCGAGACGGCTAATTACCTGGTATCTGATACCTATGGGCGTGGGTATTATGGCGCTCGTACTATCCGATCATCCGCTGGCCGTCCTGGTCTGGTTTGTATTGTCGGGGGCGACAAGTGGCCTCCACCGGTCGGTTACCAGCGCGTTTTGGGCTGAGGCCTATGGTGTCCGGAATTTGGGGGCTATTAGGGGCTTTGTTTCAGGTATTTCCGTGTTTGGCACGGCGATTTCGCCGGTCCTATTCGGTCAGATGATTGACGTTGGAATATCGGTCGAACTTATCGCGGGACTTTGCGTAATATGGATTGTTTTCGCAGTGCCTGCGACCTGGTTGGGATTGAGATTTCTGACTAGGACTAATTAGCGATTAATGCGCGCCAGTCTTCCTCACTAAGAACCGTCACGCCAAGATCCTTGGCTTTGGTTGCCTTTGAACCTGGGTCCGCTCCGACAACAACATAATCGGTTGTCTTGGACACCGATCCTGTAACCTTGGCACCCAATGCCTCTGCTGTTGCTTTTGCCTCGGCGCGGCTAATCGTTTCCAGTGTGCCGGTAAACACAACGGTTTTACCGGCTATCTCTGAGGCGCTGGTATCGGGTTGCGCTGCATCTTCCACATTTAGGGAAGCTGCCAAATCCTCGATGATGGCGACGTTTTGCGGCTCGCCAATGAACTGCACAATATCGTCGGCCATACTGATTCCAATACCATCGATGTCGCAAAGACCGTTGAAGGCATCGCCAACCAGTTCGGGTTTTTTGGTTTCCTCTGGTTGGTTCTGACGTTCCGATGTCGCCTGTTTCATGGCCGACATCCATTCGTCAAGGGAGCCATAGTGGAGGGCAAGTTGTCTGCCCGTGGCCTGACCGACCTGTCGAATGCCGAGAGCATAGATAAATCTCTCCAATGCAATCGTTCGTCGCTCTTCAATTGAAGAAATGAGATTGTCCACGGATTTATCGCCCCAACCCTCACGCTGCCGTAAAAGCTCGTGTTTCTCATGCAGGCGGAAGATGTCTCCCGGTGATTTGATCAATCCTTCCGCCTGAAAGGCATCAATATGCTTTCCACCTAAACCATCGATGTCGAAGGCTTGACGGCTTACAAAATGTTTTAGCCGTTCAAGATTTTGAGCCGGGCAAATCAGCCCTCCAGTGCATCGAATGACCGCTTCTCCGGCTTCTCTAACAGCAAGGCTTCCGCATTCAGGACATCGCTCGGGGAATTCATATGGTTTGCTTTCAGTAGGTCGTTTTTCGGTGAGGACTTCGACAACCTGTGGAATGACATCTCCGGCACGCTGGATAACAACGGTATCTCCCTCACGAATATCCTTGCGCTCGATCTCGTCGGCATTATGCAGTGTCGCACGGCTGACAACGACACCACCAACCGTGATCGGTAAAAGATTGGCGACCGGCGTCAGCGCTCCGGT
Source organism: Rhodospirillaceae bacterium (assembly GCA_002720855.1). GTDB lineage: Bacteria > Pseudomonadota > Alphaproteobacteria > MPNO01 > UBA2964 > UBA2964. The sequence goes on from PBIN01000009.1 coordinate 72,620, forward strand.
ACGACCAACCTGGATAGTGATCTCCTCGAGGACTGTTTGCGCTTTTTCCGCCGGAAACTTGTGCGCTATGGCCCACCTAGGAGCGCGGCTTACAAATCCCAACCGTTGTTGCCAATCCAACCGATTGACCTTGTAAACAATTCCATCGATGTCGTAGTCGAGGTCAGTCCGCATCCCGGAAATTTCCTGATGGTAGGCGATTGCTTCCTCAGCACTTTCACAGATGCGAGCATGGGGGTTCACCGGGAATCCCCATAATTTTAGAGCTTGTAGGAAATCCCATTGCGTTTCTGCAATGGCGTCACTGAGTTCTCCCCAGGCATAAGCGAAAATCTGCAATGGTCGCTGCGCCGTAATCGTACTATCGAGTTGCCTCAGAGATCCAGCGGCAGCGTTGCGAGGATTCGCGAAAGTCGGTTCGTCGTCTTTTTCGCGTTGTAAGTTGATATCGTGAAATGCTGTATGACTTAGATACACCTCGCCGCGCACCTCGACGATTTCAGGCATCTCTACAAGGACGGATTTGGGAACTTCGCCCATGGTGGCGATGTTCGCGGTCACATTTTCGCCTTCCTGTCCATCTCCCCGGGTCGCCGCTAGGATGAATTCACCACGTTCGTAGCGAAGAGAAATCGATAAACCATCAATTTTGGGCTCCGCGACAACTTCAATTTGCTCTTTTTCGTCGAGGCCGAGGAAGCGACGAATGCGCGCAAAAAACTCATGAACATCGGCATCATCAAAAGCATTACCCAACGACAGCATGGGTACGGCGTGTTGAACTTTTGCGAAACCGGATGCGACAGCGGCGCCCACTTTGTTTGACGGGCTGTCCTCCCTGATAAGGTTTGGAAAACGTGCTTCGATTTCCAGGTTGCGACGTCGCAAATCGTCGTATTCAGCATCCGATACGGTTGGCGCATCGTTTTGATAATAACGTTGGTCATGTGCGGAGATTTCCTGGGCAAGCCGTTTAAGCTCTTGTGTGGCTTGTTCCTCATTTAGCTCATCTACGGCGATCACCGTTATATCGTCACTCATTCCTTGCTCACTGGATCTTGGTCTGGCTAAGCCGTTTCCCGTTGCATCAGGCTTGCTGCTGCTGCCCGTGCTTCGTCTGTTATCTGTGCGCCGGCCAACATTCTCGCTATCTCTTCCTGTCGATCCGTATCCGACAAGGCGGCGACGTTTGTTGTTGCAAGGCCACTGTCTTCAGATTTAGTGATCTGCAGATGTTGCATTGCGCAGGAAGCAACCTGCGGCGAATGGGTAATCGTAAGCACTTGGACGGTTTCGGAGAGACGGGCTAGCCGCTCCCCGACCGCAGCGGCGACGGCGCCGCCGATCCCGGAGTCTACTTCATCAAAAATGAGGGTCGGTGTCGCATTTGCCTGATACAGCACGACCTTAAGTGCTAGCAGGAAACGTGCGAGTTCACCCCCCGATGCAATACGGGCTAAAGGCCCAGATGGTGAACCTGGATTCGTTGAGACTTCGAAATGAATGCGGTCCATCCCAGATTGATTCCAGTCTTTCTCATCGAGCGCTGCTATCTGTGTCGTGAAGGTTGCTTTTTCCAGTTTCAAGGGAGGCAATTCAGCGGCGACAGCCTCATCCAATGCCGTCGCGGCCTTTCTTCTTTCTTCGCTTAACTTCCTGGCTTTCTCGCAATATGCATTAAATGCCGCGTCACGCTGTGCCTGCAACTTCTGCACGAATTCATCCGCATCATCTATCTGCTCAAGCTTTTCTTCAAAAGTCATCCGCAATTCGGGCAGTTTTTCCACCGGAATATTGTGTTTTCTGGCCATGGCACGAATTGCAAACAGGCGTTCTTCGCAAGCTTCCAGTCTTGCCGGGTCAGGCTCAGCATCCACCATTACCCGACGGAGCAATGCTTCCGCATCGGCTACAGCATCGGAAGCGGTGGAAATCGCGTCCATAACGGTGTCTAGACGACCAGCGGCCGCCTCTACCTCATGTGCAAGAACGCGTTGCGCAGCGGCTAAACGATCTTCAACGCCGTCCCCGTTTGTCAGGGATTTCTCTGCTGCTGCCATAGCAGCGACGAGGCGTTCGCCATTCATTAGCAAAGCGCGCGCTTCAGCGAGTTCAGTTTCTTCACCGGGTTGTGGGTTCAACTCCATAAGTTCCGACAGCGCATGCCTTAGATACTCTTCATCCGTCCGGTTCTTTTCTATTGCGGCAATGGCGTCGGCCAATGCGCTTTCGGCCTCCCGCCAATTGTGAAAAAGGTCCGAAACCTCTGCATTGAGTGGTTTCAGTCCAGCAAACCCATCTAGAGAGTCCCGGTGCGTTGATTGGTCCATTAAACCGTGACTGGCAAATTGACCTTCAATTTCGACGAGCTTCTCCCCAACTTGGCGCAGGAGAGATACACTAACCGGTTGATCATTGATGAAGGCGCGGCCGCGTCCTTCGCTATCCAACGTTCGGCGCAAAATTAGCGGTTCGGGGATTTCGGATACATCAATGTCGTGATCACGTAGAATCCGATAAACTTCGTGGTCTTCCGCGACATCGAATGACGCGGAAACTGAGGACCGCGATAGTTGACCTTCGCCACTGCCATTCATTCGTACCAGGCTGGAGTTGGCGCGCATGCCAAGCGCCAGTCCTAGTGAATCGAGAAGAATGGATTTACCGGCACCGGTCTCACCGGTTAATGCCGTTAAGCCATTTTCAAAGAGGATATCGACTTTATCGATCAGGACGATGTCGCGGATCGTGAGGGAGGCAAGCATCCGATTTTAGAATACCCAGTCCCAAGCACGAGCGAAGAAGCCTTTTTTGTCTTTATTCTCGCGGACGTCCTTACCAGTCATCAGCGCATAGCTGTCGGTATACCATTCACTACCCGGATAATTGTGGCCGAGTACCGAAGCAGCTTTTTTTGCCTCTGCTGTCATACCGATTGCCTGATAGGCTTCCGCAACACGATGAAGTGCTTCCGGCGTGTGGGTTGTTGTCTGATAGTGGTCTATGACGCGGCGAAACCGGTTGATCGCGGCGATATATTCCTGTTTACGCAGATAAAACCGACCAATCGACATTTCTTTTCCCGCCAAATGGTCACGGGTTAGGTCGATTTTAAGCCGGGCGTCTCGCGCATATTTTGATTGTGGAAAGCGGCGTATTACCTCACGAAGGGCTTTAAGAGCCCTTTCAGTTCCCAACTGATCGCGTGAGACATCAGTAATTTGCTCGTAATAGCTCAACGCTTTCAGATAATAGGCATATGGCGTATCGCGATTACCAGGATGCAGCTGAATAAAGCGATCAAGGCCGATAATCGCATCGTCATATTTATTAGCCTCATAATTGGAATATGCCGCCATCAGCTGGGCTTTTGTCGCCCAAACGGAATATGGGTGTTGGCGCTCTACTTCCTCAAAAAAACGCGCGGCGTCGAGATAGGATTCCGCTTCTAACGCGTTCACAGCACGGTTGTAGAGGGCGTTTACTGGGCGCTCGACATACGGAGTTTCCTTGCTACTGCTACAGGCAGTGACGATCAGAGCGAGCAAAACACAGCTTAAGCTTTTTAGTCTGCGCATATTCATCCCTGTTGCGCGGTTTTTAGACAGCCACCGGTCAAACCGATTCAACGATTTTATATCATGGAGCACCCGATGTTCGCCACATCGGAAAGTCTGGTAGTTAAATTTCCTGAAAACCTGGCCGCCAGCCGGTTTTTAAGCGATAGCCAGCTCTGATTCCTGATCCCAGCTATGTGAAACGCCGGGAACCGCAGCGTTCGACATTTCAACATATGACCAGGCATCCTCATTGGCAAAAAGCGAAATCAGAAATTGATTATTGAGGGCGTGACCCGACCGTAGAGCATCAATCTGTCCGATAATTGGCGCCCCAGCGAGATAAAGGTCTCCCACACAATCCAAAATCTTATGGCGTACGAACTCGTCTTCATAGCGCAGGCCGTCGCCATTGAGGATCGTATCACCACTAATTACGACGGCGTTATCAAGAGAACCGCCGAGCGCCAATCCGGCTTTGCGAAGGGCATCTACTTCATGAACGAATCCAAATGTCCGTGCCCTGGCGATTTCTGTTTTAAACGTACCGTTGACCAGACGCATGCTCAGATGTTGCCGGGCAACAGCGGCGTCTTCGAAATCAATTTCAAAAGCGACCGAAAAAGTCTCATCTGGCGTTGCCGACACGAATTTTTCGGCATCCCCAACTTCAATAGGCTGTTCAATTTTAATTGCTTTACGAGGAGAGGCCTGTTCAACCATACCGGCACACTCCACAAGGAATATAAAGGGTGCGGAGCTGCCATCCATAACAGGTACTTCCGCGCCGTCTATTTCAATAATTGCGTTATCGATACCGCAACCGGCAAGAGCAGCCATAAGATGTTCAACGGTAGAAACGCAGGCACCTGACTCGTTGCCAATTGTCGTTGCCATACGGGTATCAACGACATGATCCCACCGTGCGGGGATAATACGATCAGTGCCCTCTAAATCAGATCGATGGAAAACAATGCCCGTATCCGGCGCCGCAGGATTAAGCGACATTGCAACTTTCTTCCCTGAGTGCAACCCAATACCTGTGCAGCCAATAGAGGCTTTTAATGTCTTTTGGAGTACTACCTTGGAATTGCCGGAGGCGGCAGACATGGCTTCACTCGATTCAATTGCGTCCGGCACTCGTTATTTCCTTTTACGCGCTAAGCAATCCAGATGAAGTTAACCCTAACATCCATCGTTAAAGCCCGGCGCATTTGCCTAAATACGAGCCTGAAAAAGGCTCCGGAGGTTGTTTACCAACTTCCCCCGGAGCCCTCAAATCAACAATTGTTACAGAATGTTACGGAAAATCCCTCCAATCAGTTCGCCTGACGTCGAAGAAATGCCGGAATCTCAAGCAAATCTTCTTCGCTTTGCGAGTTTGGTAAACGCTCCTGCGGTTCTACACCCCGTAACTTTGGCTGGGATTCATTGTCGGGACTTGCAGTCGCCGCAGGTTCTGTTACCGGAGCCGGTGTTGGAACCTTGGGAGGTTCTGGCGTGATCTCCTCCGTTTTGGCTTCCGGCGCTTCCACCGACGGCGTTTCCAAAGAAGCCGTTTCGACTGCCGGTTGTTCAGCTTCAGCTTCGGGTTCTGGCGCTGGCTTCGTCGATGGAGCCACCGCTTCTACCGGCGCTTCTGATACCTCCGCAACAGGTTCAGCCGGTTTTGCCTCCATTTTTGGACTTGTTTCTGCCGGTTTTGCAGATTGCAAAGGCGGCATCGTTCCAGCGGTTGGCTCCTTCTTTGCCTCGGGTTCATCCTTTTTTGGCCAGCTGGTACCGGTCATTCTCTGGAAAATGCTCGGGCTACGCTTCTTCTCTGGCGCTGGCGACGCATTCAGTAACTCCGCTTCTCTGAACGGATCAGCAGCTGCGATGGTTTTGGCCGGTGATGCCTTTGCCGGCTCAGCGGGTTGCGGTGGAATGAAAGTTTCATCCGCAACATCGGTAGCGGCGGGATCGTTATTTGATTCGATTGCCTTTGAAGAAACATCTTTCGCGGTATTTTCTTCCGAAGTTTCTTCAACCAACGCAACAATGTCTGTCTGAGGAGAAACCTTTTCCGGCTCGACTTCGCCCTTTTGCACAGGGCTCGTTTCAATTTCAGGCATCGGATCCGGAAGTTTCAAGGCGGTTGCTGTATTTCCGGCTGTCATTGCCGTTGCCGCTGGGGCGTTGGTCGGAATGTCCATGGTTGTAGTTGCCATGGGAATTGGCTCCGGTTCACTAGACGCAGCTGGCTTGGAAGCCACTGGGTCGCTATAGACCTTTAGAACCGGACGCGGGTGCGCGGCTGCGTCGATATCGATACCAGTCGCGACAACAGAGACCCGAATCCGTCCCTCAAGGGAATCATCCAATGCAGAACCAAATATGATGTTGGCATCGGCATCGACCTCTTCACCGATCCTGTTCGCCGCTTCATCGACCTCAAAGAGCGTCATATCGGGTCCGCCGGTGATGTTAATAAGGACACCACGTGCGCCCTTCATCGATACGTCATCCAGCAACGGGTTGGAGATCGCGGCTTCAGCAGCCAACCGGGCGCGTTCTTCGCCATCGGCTTCGCCGGTACCCATCATGGCTTTACCCATTTCGGACATCACGCTGCGAATGTCAGCGAAATCCAGATTGATAAGGCCGGGAACGACCATAAGGTCAGTAACGCCGCGTACGCCCGAATGCAGGACGTCATCCGCCATCGCAAATGCATCGGCAAATGTCGTTTTTTCATTGGCAATCCGGAACAGGTTCTGGTTCGGGATAACAATGAGCGTATCGACGAATTGCTGCATTTCTTCGATGCCAGCATCGGCGATCCGCATGCGGTTTGACCCTTCAAACTGGAACGGTTTTGTCACGACGCCGACCGTAAGCATCCCTTGTTCGCGGGCGAGACGGGCTATGACTGGAGCGGCACCGGTTCCGGTTCCACCGCCCATACCGGCTGCGATAAAGACCATGTGTGAACCGTTCAGAATTTGTCCGATATCTTCCATAGCTTCTTCTGCCGCGGCACGGCCCATATCCGGACGCGATCCAGCGCCGAGACCATGCGTAATGGCCCGGCCAAGCTGGACCCGGCGGTCTGCTAAGGATTGTGCAAGCGCCTGGGCGTCCGTGTTTGCAACAACGAATTCTACGCCTTCCAGCTGCTTGCTAATCATATTGTTGACGGCGTTTCCGCCTGCACCGCCACATCCGACGACGGTAATGCGGGGTTTTAAGTGATCGTCCGCTTCGGGAGTTGTGAAGTTAATAGTCATACGAGCCTCCATACATACATTGGGCTGTTACAAGGAATTGCCGCGGCTACGCTGCGGCGATTGGTGGTAGGTGGTGGATAGATAGGGTTACGTAAAATCATCAAAAATTCTCTCTGATCCAGTGGCTGAAACGGGTGAGACGTCCACCCATTCCGGCTGGGATGGCATCCAGCTGATCTCTAACGTCTGCGTGTCTTTCGGCGGCAAACCGGACGAGCCCCGCGCAGGTCGAAAATGCAGGGCCGCTGGTCGCTTCTGCCAGTCCGCCAATGCGCATCGGGCGACCCATGCGAACCTGTTTCTCCAGAACCAGCGTTGCCAATTCCCGAACGCCTTGCAATTGGCTGGCACCGCCGGTCAGAACCAGTCTGCGTCCCGCAATCCGGTCCATGCCAGCGACTTCAAGGCGGCTCCTTACGAGTTCGAAGGTTTCTTCCATTCGCGGTCGGATAATGCCGTTCAGCAAGGATCGCGGCACGTGATTGGGCTGGTTTACGTTTTCTTCGCCAATTAAAGGAACATCAATCAGTTCCCGCTCGTCCGAAGGAGACGGAATGGCACTGCCGTAAAGCGTCTTCATCCGTTCTGCGTGCGACAAGGACGTTGAAAGTCCGCGGGCGATATCGTTTGTTACATGTTGGCCGCCCACAGGAATTGAATCGGCATGTATAACTTCGCCGTCATAAAAGACGGCAATAGTCGTCGTGCCGCCACCCATATCGACGATGGTGACACCAAGGTCTATCTCGTCTTCCACAAGGCAGGCCAGGCCCGATGCATAGGGAGCCGCAACGGCGATTTCGATGTCGAGGTGACACCGGCCGAGACAGTTTGCAAGATTTCGAAGTGTCGCTGTACGTGCCGATATGACGTTGATGTCGACTCCCAACATCTCGGCAAACATGCCGCGGGGATCTCGGATACCGCGTGTCGAATCGATGGAGTAACCGACGGGCAGACAATGGAGAATTTCTTGATCGGCGCCGTGCTGAATACTGTTGCCCTGAGCAAGAGCACGACGCATATCGGTTTCGGTAATTTCCCGGCCGGCGATTGCCAGTTCCACATTGTAGGTTTCAGAAGAAAGGTTGCCGCCGGAGACATTGACAATTACGTCGCGAATTCGCTCTCCGGCCAGCTCCTCTGCAGCGCTAACCGCAGTGAGTGTTGCGTTCTGCGCCGCGTCCATATCTATAACAGCACCCCCGCGAACACCCTTCGACGCATGGTGTCCGATGCCAACGACGCGGACACCACCATCATTCAGCGAATGGGCAAGTAGACAGCAAACCTTGGAGCTGCCGATATCAAGAGCAGCGATCAAACCGGTCCTTGTTTTATTCACGGATCGCCCCTTTCTTGGTTGATGTGCGCTCAACACTCATTTGCTACGTCCTTTGGCCCTTAACCCGCGTTGTCTGTGTACCGAGAACGCCGGGTCGTATTAGAAGTCTGTTTGGCAGGCGCATATCGATCATTCTGATGTCGCGCGCCAAAAGCTTATGCTTGGCGTGTAGTCTGGCGAGCCGGCGCCAGGCGTTATGCGGGTCCTTTTCGGGAAGGCGAACGTTAATTCCGCCTTTGAGCTGCAGATTCCAACGCCGTTTACCGACCAAGGTAGCGGCTGTCACTTTGTCCGCCAGTGATGGTTCACCGGCGATCATTGCGAGGAGGGTCGGAGCAGCCTTGGGCGCGCCATTACCGACTACGGTCAACAAGTGATGAAAACGGCTCAGGGATTTCGTTCTAATTACTGTGCCGGTGGTATCCACGAGGTAGAGGCGCTTTTTGCGTTGCCACAAAACCAACGGTTTTCGTTCAGAGATCTGAATATCGATCGTGCCAGGCCATTGCCGTTTGACGACCGCGTCGCGAATCCAGGGAAGTTTGATCAGGCGCCGCCGAAGCGACGACAAATTGACACCCAAAGTGGGATCGCCGCGATTTATACTTACGGTCCGCATAATTCTGCTATGCGATTCATGCTGACGGCCACGGAGCAGCACGCTGTCCACTCTTAAACCCTGCTTTGCAGTATGAGAGATTGCGCTTTCCCACACCATGTCCAGGCCGCGGGAAATAGTGCCGCTCTGCCAGAGGAAGGTCGGGCCACCTATTACGATAGCAATAGTGGCCAGTACACCGCCGGCTTTCGCTGTAGGCCTGACCCAACGCGGTGCAGGCTTCTTCCGAGTGGTAGTGGATCGCTTCCGCTTCCCCGTATTCATGTCGGGGTAGCGAGCACGGTGCATGAGTTCCATTAACTTCCGCATGCGGCGTTCTCCACCATCCAGGAAACCAGTTCACCAAACTCAATCCCCGCGTGCGCGGCTTGTTCGGGTACTAATGAGAGGGGTGTCATTCCGGGCTGGGTGTTGATCTCAAGCATTGTGAGATCGCCCGGATCGGACTTGGTGTCATCGTAGCGCAAATCTGCGCGGGTAACGCCACGGCAACCCAAGAGTTCATGTGCTTTGACGGCATGTGCCATGGCAGCGTCATAGACTGAGTCTGGGATCGGGGCAGGGACGATATGGGTAGTCCGGCCTTCGGTGTATTTTGCTTCGTAGTCGTAAAAACCGTCATTTGTTCTCAGCTCTGTTACGCCAAGAGCCCGGTCTCCCATGACGGCAACCGTAATTTCCCGGCCAGGAACATATTTTTCGACCATGGCCTTGTCACCGAATACCCATTGTTCTTTTGTCAGGGTCGGCCCATTTGTCCCATCGCTGACGATCTGGACACCCACGCTTGACCCTTCATTCAGCGGTTTCACCACATAGGGCCGTTCCAGAACATCGCCTGAAAGGATTTCATCCTGACTCGCAATAACGTGCTCCGCGCAGGGTATGCCCGCGTTCTCAAAAAGACGCTTAGCCATGGGTTTGTCCATCGCGAGGGCAGACGCGAGAACACCGGAATGGGTATATGGGATCGCAAGTAGCTCGAGTGCGCCCTGTATACAGCCATCTTCGCCAAAACGACCATGTAGCGCGTTGAATATTACGTCGGGGGCAGGGGACAATGCCGATATCACAGCTGCCAAATCGGTGCTGACATCTACTGTGAGGACCTCGTATCCTTTATCACGCAACGCTTCAGCGACCGCATTGCCTGATATCAGGGAAACCTCCCTTTCAGAGGATATACCGCCCAGTAGTACTGTCACCTGTTTACTCACGATTGACCCCCAGCCGACGGCAAAGCGCCAATACGTTTAATTTCCCACTCGAGATCGACGCCCGTCTCATCAAGGACACGCTGACGCACTTCTTCGCCCAAACCCTCAAGATCAGCTGCCGTCGCCGATCCGGTATTGATAAGGAAGTTGCAGTGGGTATTCGAAACCTGAGCACCACCGCGTTGCAGACCACGGCAGCCCGAAGCATCGATCAGTTCCCAGGCTTTGTGTTCTGCTGGGTTTTTGAAAGTACTACCACCGGTACGCTCTCTGATTGGCTGTGAGTTTTCTCGCGCCGTCGAGATGTCGTTCATCCGGTCATTGATCACCTGAGTGTCTTCCAGCCGGCCTTGAAGAGTGGCCGACAAGAAAATCCAATCGTCGGGTGCGGTGGAATGGCGATAAGAGTAACCGAGGTCGTTTGACGTTACAGCGTGAATTCCACCAGATCGGTCAATCGCAGTAGCATCCAGTAAGATATCTTGGATTTCTGATCCATAAGCACCGGCATTCATTCTGATAGCGCCGCCAATTGAGCCAGGGACACCACTCAGGAATTCGAGCCCGCCAATACCCCAGTCTCTGGCACTGCGGGCAACAGTGATATCCATGGCGCCTGCTGATGCGGTAACTATGTCGCCATCGTTGGATATGTCGGAGAAGGCGCGACCCAGCCTTATCGTTACGCCGGGAATTCCGCCGTCGCGAACGATCAGATTGGAGGCTCCGCCAAAGACGGTAACGTCGATGTCACTCGGCAATCCATTTAAGAACTCTTGCAGATCAGTTTGGTCCGCAGGTTCGAACAAACATTCAGCATTTCCGCCAACACGGAACCAGGTGAGGCGTGCGATAGGTGCGTCGGCGGTTATAGTGCCGCGCGCCGGTGGCAATCGATCGATCAAGTGCGCGAGTTTTTGGGCGGCCATCATCTTCCGACCTCGCGTACCATGGCGTCGTCACCAAATATTGTGTCGAGCGCACTCGGTAATTCGTTCGCCCAAGCTGTAATGTTGCCAGCACCGAGACAGATAACCATGTCACCGTCTGTGCCGATTTCCTTGATAAGACCTGGCAGCGCATCGGCGTCCTGGAGTGGCACGACGTCGCGATGACCATGCGCTCTCAGCCCGTCGATCAATGCGTCGCGATCTATGCCTTTGAGGGGTTGTTCACCTGCCGGATAGACATCAGCGACCACCACCGTATCCGCATCGTTGAAACAGGTGCAAAAATCTTCAAATAGATCTTTGAGCCGAGAATAGCGGTGCGGTTGGACGACGGCGATTACACGACCACGTGCGCTTGCGCGTGCGGCCGCCAATACAGCTTCAATTTCCACGGGGTGATGTCCGTAATCGTCAACGATCGTGATCCCGTTACTTTTTCCTGTAACAGTGAACCGCCTCTTTACGCCTGAGAAGGCTGCCAGCCCTTGACGGATGGTTTCCGCTGGCGTGTCCATTTCCTGGGCTATCGCCACAGCTGCCAATGCGTTCTGAACGTTATGTTTACCGACCATGGGTAGGGAAACGCGTTCCAGACGAGTTCCCGACATCGCCGAACGACCGGAGAAAACGATATCGAATTCCGCGTGACTTTCGCTTGTCGAAAGATTCTCAGCACGAATATCCGCCTGTGCGTTAAATCCGTACGTAATAATTTTTCGATCGGAGACCTGGGGAATAAGTGCCTGAACCTCAGGATGATCGATACATAAAACGGCTAGGCCGTAAAAAGGAATATTGGCGACGAAGGAAACGAAGGCCCGGCGGACTTCGTCAAACGAGCCGTAAAAGTCGAGATGTTCAGGATCTATGTTCGTTACGACGGCGATTGTTGCTGGCAGTTTGATAAATGTACCGTCTGATTCATCCGCTTCGACGACGACCCATTCACCCTCGCCCAAACGAGCGTTTGTACCGTAGGCGTTGATAATCCCGCCATTGATGACCGTAGGGTCTGTGCCAGCAGTATCGAGCATAGCTGCAATGAGCGATGTCGTAGTGGTTTTTCCATGTGTGCCGCCAACCGCAATTGCCCATTTCAGGCGCATTAACTCGGCAAGCATTTCAGCGCGGCGCACGACGGGGATGTGTCTTTGACGCGCAGCGACAAGCTCGGGGTTATCCGGTTTGATCGCAGAGGAAACGACAATTACCGTCGCTTCGCCAAGGTTATCGTCGCTTTGGCCGATTGAGACAGGAATGCCCATCTCGGTCAGCCGGTTGACGTTGGCGTTTTTCGCGATATCGCTGCCCTGGACGGAATAGCCAAGATTATGCAGGACTTCGGCAATGCCGCTCATGCCGATTCCGCCGATACCACAGAAGTGAATTTTACCAATGGAGAGGGGCAATGTTCTCATGCGGCCGCCCCTTGTTCAGCAACTGGGTTGGCAGCAGCCTCTACAGCGTCTGCTAGTTGGTCTGCGGCGTCCGGCCGGCGGTGGTCATCTGTATTCGCTGCAGCCTCTGCAAGTTTTTCCGGCGAATTCATAAAATCTGTGAATTTGGCTGCAATCAATTCAACCGTAAAACTCGGCTCCGGGATGCTCCAGCTGGCGCCAGTATCAGCTATCGCGGCCGCATTGGCGGTTTGGTGGTCATCCATTGCGTGAAGATAGGGGACGAGTATGGCAGGGCGGCGCGCCGCCATGAGTTCAGCAATTGTTGAAGCGCCTGCGCGGCCGACGACCAGGTGCGTTTCCGAAAGCCGGTCCGGCATATCGTCGAAATAAGTTTTGAGGACGGTCGTGATATTCGCTCGGGCATAAACAGATTCCACGCTTTCCAGATCTTCCGGACGGCATTGTTGTGTGACGTGAAGCCGTGAGCGTTGTTCTTCGGTCAGTTTGGCCAACGCCGCAGGAACGACGTCGCTCAGGACTCGGGCGCCCTGGCTGCCGCCAAAGACAAGAAGATTGAACGCGTCATTTGGCGCAGGCGCAGGATATGGTTGCTCGCCAATTGCAGAAATTTGATGGCGAACCGGGTTGCCTGTCATAACAGTTTTATAAGCCGCTTGCGGTTGGATGCCTGCGACACGGTTAAACGAGGTGGCGATGGTCCCCACGCGAGATGCCAGCAAACGATTGGCGCGTCCGAGCACCGCGTTTTGTTCATGAATGACGGTCGGTATTCCGATTTGTGTTGCTGCACACATCGAAGGCACGGATGGATAACCGCCAAATCCAACAGCAACAGCGGGTTGGACCCGTTTCAGGAGGGCGCGCGCCTGCAGCAAACCAACGCCTAATTGCGTGAGCCCCTTGAGTTTGCTGCAGGCGCCGCCACCAAGGCTCGCCGCCTTGATATGGTGAACCTCTGTTCCTTGCTGTTTGTCGCCGAATGCTGTGCCGCGTTCATCTGTTACGAAGGCAATTGGCCAACCCCGCTTGCCGAGAACGTCCGCCAGGGCCAGCGCCGGATATACATGACCGCCAGTACCACCAGCGGCGAGGACTATCGGGCGTGATCGTGTAATCGCACTCATAGACCAGCCTCCTGACCAATTCGGCGGCGTGTCAGCGACAGGACCATGCCGATACAGAGCGCAATCGAAACGAGTGAAGAGCCGCCGTAGCTGATAAACGGCAGCGTCATACCTTTGGTCGGCATCAGATGGAGTGTTGACGCCATATTGACGAGGGCTTGAAGCCCAAACTGGACGAGCAATCCCGTTACAGCGAGAAGAATGAAAAAGTTGGTTTCCTTGATGACGCGCGAGAAACCGCGGAGAACGACGAATGCGAAGAGCCCGACCATTATCAGGCACGCAATCAATCCAAACTCTTCTGCAGCGACAGCAAAGACGAAGTCCGTATGGGCATCCGGCAGTACTGATTTGACGGATCCTTCGCCAGGTCCTCTGCCCAGGACGCCACCATTCATAAACGCTTCCATCGAGCGCATAACCTGGTAGCTGTCGCCAGAAGAGGGGTCGATGAACCGGTCAACACGACTGGCCACATGAGGAAGTAAGAAATACGCCGCAACGCCGCCACCAATTCCGAGAGCGATAAAGCCAGCGACCCAAATTAGGGGTAAGCCGGCTAAAAAGAACTGAGTGAACCAAACTGCTGAGACGACAACCGTCATACCGAAGTCGGGTTGCAATAGGAGCAGGCTTGCGACCAGCCCATACAAGACAATGGCCGCAACCTTACCGGTTTCTTTGCCATTCTCACCGCGTATGGCAAATAGCCATGCTGTAACCACAGCGAAGGCGGGTTTGATAAATTCCGATGGCTGTAGCGAAAGACCAGAAATGTTGATCCAGCGCCGCGCACCCTTGATTTCAGTGCCAAAAAAGAATGTCGCAATAAGGAGCAACAGGCTCAGTACAAAAAGGCCAACTGCAAAGCGGCGAATTCCCCGGGGTGACATCAACGAGACGCCAATAAGGGCGGCGATAGCGATTGGTAAATAGATCAGCTGACGTTGCACAAAGTAAAACGAATCAAAGCCAAGCCGATCAGCGACAGGCGGACTCGCGGCCATCGTCATTATGATTCCAAACCCAATGAGTAAGGCCACCGCTGCAAGCGTCCAATGATCGATCGTCCACCACCAACGTCCCAGTAATGAGGTATCTGTTCTGGTGAAAGCCGTCATCGCGCCGGCTCCGCAAGATTGGCCACGAATTGTTTGAATGCGTCACCACGGGCCTCGAAACTTCGCCATTGGTCGAACGAAGCACAGGCCGGGGAAAGCAGTACGATCCCGCCGTTGCGGCTTGTTGAAGCGGCCGTTTTAAAGGCTTTCCCAACAGCATTTTCCAAATCACCGCATTGGGTTACAGGTATTTGGCCAGCTAGCTCTTCTTCGAACTCAGACGCAGCTTCTCCGATCAAAAAAGCGCCTTTTATGTTCTTTAGGAAGGGGGTAATGGCTGACAAACCATCTTCTTTTGCACGACCCCCGGCGATCCAGAAAATTTCGTCGTAACACGCAAGTGCGCGTGCAGCGGCTTCGCCGTTGGTAGCCTTGCTGTCATTTACAAATGTGACGCCGTTGATCGTATCGACATTTTCAATTCGATGGGGCAGGCCGGGATAACTCAGGATTGAGCTCGCGATAATGTCTTCGCTAATGTTTAGCGAATGGCATACCGCTGCGGCAGCAGCAGCATTCTGACGATTATGTTGACCTGGAAGACTGCCAGCTTCCGACAGGTCACAAATTTCGTTTCCGGTAGGGCCATAAATCACTGAGCCGCTTGCATAGAATCCATTGGCACATTGTTTCGACAATGAGATCGGAATAGCGGTCCAGCCAGCGAGAGCGGAAATTTCGCCATAAAGATTTTCGCCGTTCTCATCGTCGACTCCGATGACAGCAATCTGGTCAGCAGTTGCGTTCTTTCGATTTCGGAAGATGTGGCGCTTTGCCTTGATATAGCCATCCATATCGCCGTGCCGGTCGATATGATCGGGACTAATATTAAGGAAGACTGCGATATCAAATGTCGCCTGTTGTGTCAGGTCGAGTTGAAAAGAGGATAGTTCGAGCACCATGATTTCATCATCGGCTGGTCGCTCGAAACCCAGGGCAGGGGGTCCAAGATTTCCGCCAATCTGAGAGTTAAGACCGGCGGACTCAAGTATGTGGCCGACGAGCGCAGTCGTCGTGCTCTTGCCGTTTGTGCCGGTTATGCCAACAAATCGAGTTGTCGGGCAGGCCTCGACTAGAAGCTCTATATCACCAATGATTTGACGATTATTTGCTTGCGCTTTTTCGACAACGGCATGCGGATTGTGAGTCAACGGGATACCAGGGGCCAAAACCAGAGCGTCGACCTCAGAAAAGTCCAGCGCGTAGAGGTCCTGTGTTTGGATGCCGTCGAGATTTGCTTTTTCGCGTTGGTCGCTATTATCGTCCCACGCAAGGACGTTGGCGCCGCCTGCAGACAAGGCACGTGCAGCTGCAAGGCCTGAAGCCCCCAAGCCGAAAAGAGCGATTGTTTGGTCGCGACGGGTTTCTATCTCGATCACACGCTCCTCATCGCAGTTTAAGTGTGGAGAGGCCGATCAAGGCGAGGATCATTGCGATAATCCAAAACCGGATGACAATGGTCGGCTCCTTCCAGCCCTTTTTTTCAAAATGATGGTGAAGCGGCGCCATGCGGAATACGCGGCGGCCAGTCATTTTAAAGGAAGCGACCTGGACAATGACTGAAACAGTTTCCAGAACAAACAGGCCACCAATTATGGCAAGCACAAGCTCATGCTTGCTAATGACACTTACTGTGCCGATTGCGCCACCGACTGAGAGTGACCCGGTGTCACCCATAAAGACCATCGCAGGCGGTGCGTTGAACCAGAGAAAACCCAGGCTAGCGCCAACAAGTGCGCCGCAGAACACAGTAAGTTCGCCAGCGCCTGGAACGTTGTGTACCTGCAAATAGGCTGAAAACACCTGGTTGCCGACGATATAGGTGATCAACGCCAGGCAGCTGGCAACGATCATCGCCGGTACAATGGCCAGGCCATCAAGACCATCTGTCAGATTTACTGCATTGGAAGCTCCGACCATCACCAGAGCGGCAAACGGAATAAAGAACCAACCGAGGTCGATCAGGAGATTCTTGAAAAACGGTACCGCAAGACCGGTCGATAATGGATCCAGAGCGATCTCTGAAATCCACCAGGCGACAGCGGCCGCGATGGCGATCTCGGCAATGAGTTTGATTTTTCCTGGTAAACCGTCAGAGGAACGTTTGGAGAGCTTCAAATAGTCATCGGCAAATCCAATAATGCCGAAACCAAGCGTTACAATGAGAACCGCCCAGACATAGCGGTTTTGAAGATCTGCCCAAAGTAGTGTTGCAGTGCAAACCGCAATCAAGATGAGCAGTCCGCCCATTGTGGGCGTACCCTTTTTGGTCAGGGGGTGGGTTTCAGGTCCATCCTCACGAATTGGTTGGCCCTCGCCCTGTTGGCTCTTTAGCCAGCGGATCAATGGACCACCCAGAAGGAAACTTATAATCAGGGCCGTAAGAACAGCGCCGCCTGTTCTGAAGGTCAGATACCGGAAAAGATTGAAAAGACCGAAGTCTTCTGCCAGCGGAAAAAGAAAATTATACAACATGACTACGCGGCCCCATTGAGTGCTGGTCTGGATTTATTTGCAGGTTCGTTATTCAGGGCGCTCAGTTGATCGACGACGGTTTTCATGCCGCTCGCGAGCGACCCTTTAACCGTAATGACGTCCCCCGCGCGAACTTTGTTGCTGACCACCGGTCCAAGGTCTTCGGCGGATTCTCTATAACCACCTTTTAGTTCAGCTGGCAGAGCATCAAACATGGCGGCCATGTGTTCGCCACAGGCGTATACCTTGTCTATCCCGTGCTCAGCGATGACGTCTGCCAATGCGAGATGATACTCAGCCGATCTGGTCCCAAGTTCACGCATGTCTCCGAGAACCGCGATACGTTTTGCACAAGGCCCAGGCCGGGTTGCGGCGAGCGTGTCCATGGCTGCACGCATGGAGGCCGGATTAGCATTGTAACTTTCATCGATTATGGTGAAGGTGCTATCGCTCAGCTCAATGATGCGCCGTTCTCCGCGGCCAGCGATTGGTGATAGTTCGCTTAGCGTCTTGGCTGCGGCTGCAATGTCGGCATCAACTGCACTAATTGCGGCCAAAACAGCGAGGCTGTTCTGAACAAGATGTCGGCCCGGCAGACCAAGGCGGTATCCAAATCTGCGGCCGCAGATCACAGCTTCCACATTATTGCCGGAGCAATCAGCAACACAGGTGATAAGGCGTGCATCCGCTTCAGAGTTTTCACCGAATGAAAGTGTTCGATCAACATTCGGTTTCTTTGCGCTTTTAGCGAGTCTAACGAAAAGCCGATTGTCGCGATTTAGAATTGCTGTTCCACCGTTCATGCCGGCGAAAATCTCGGCTTTGGCGTCGGCAATACCCTCAATGGAGTCGAAAAATTCGATATGAGCCGGTTCAACCGTTGTAATGATTGCTACGTGTGGTCGAACCATTTCTGAAAGGGGTGTGATCTCGCCGGCATGGTTCATACCGATTTCAAAAACCCCGTAATCCGCATCTTCCGGCATACGCGCGAGGGATAAGGGTACACCCCAATGGTTATTATAGCTGTGTGCGCTCGCGCTTGTTTTTCCTTGTAAAGTCAATGCATTACGGATTGCATCTTTGGTTCCGGTTTTCCCAACGCTGCCTGTAACCGCAATGATTTTGGCTGAGCTTCTGTTACGTGCCTCTGTACCCAGCGCATTGAGCGCATCCATAGTGTCTTGCACTTCAACGACAGGCGCGTCTTCAGGAAGTCCGGCGGGCCGGTTGCTGATGAGTGCTGCAGACGCACCGCTATTTAGGGCTTGGACAACATGATCATGTCCGTCTACGCGTGGACCCTTGAGCGCAATGAAAAGATCGCCCGCTTCAATGGTCCTGCTGTCAATGGAAACGCCTCTAGCGGACCAATCAATATCGCTACGCCCGCCGGTAGCGGCACAAACTGCATCGCGGGTCCACAATTCCTGGGTCACTGGCTTCGACCCTCCATGGCATCGGCCACTGCGCGCGCTACCTCTGCGTCTTCAAAAGGTAAAACCTGATCGCCGACGATCTGACCGGTTTCGTGGCCTTTCCCTGCGATGACGAGAACATCGTCTTTCGCCAGATTGGCTATAGCCTGCTTGATGGCCTCTGCACGGTCCCCGATTTCAATTGCATCCGGGCAATTTGCCAAAATCTCCTGTCGAATGGATGCAGGTTCTTCGCCACGTGGATTGTCGTCAGTTACGTAAACCTGATCGGCGAGGTCGCGTGCAACAGCACCCATTTGTGGGCGTTTGCCTTTATCACGGTCGCCACCGCATCCGAAAACGACCAATAACTCATTACTAGTATGGGGTCGCAAAGCCGCAAGGAGCGATGCCAGTGCATCGGGTGTATGGGCATAATCGACATAAATTGGTGCGCCGTTTTCGGCATGAGCAACCAATTCAAGCCGCCCAGGTGGGCTTTGAAGTTCGGGTAAGAGCGCAATAACCGCGTCAATGTCGTCGCCACAGGCAATTGCAAGGCCAAGTGCGCAAAGTGCGTTACGCGCTTGAAATATGCCGGGCAAATTCAGTTCGACTTCATAGGCCTTGTTTAGAACATTTAGGCTCAAACGCTGACCGTGCGGTGTAGCCTCAATCTGTTCTATGCGAATTTCATCGGCGGTACGGCCATAGCCAATTACCTGGAGGCCACGCGCGTGCGCTATTGAAGAGAATAAAGGAAACTCGTCTGAGTCCGCGTTTAGGACCGCTGTTGCATCGTCCGGCAACACGCTGTCAAACAGCCGCAACTTCGCAGCCCGATACACATCCATGCTGCCATGATGATCGAGATGATCGCGTGAGAGGTTGGTGAAAGCGCCTGCGGTGAGTTGAACACCGTCCAGCCGGAATTGCTCCAGACCGTGGCTCGACGCCTCGAGAACAACATGATCTACGCCGTCTTCGGCCATGGCCCTAAGTTCTCGGTGCAAGGTGACAGGATCAGCCGTCGTCAATCCAGCACCGGCGGCACTGTCGGTGGAAACTGTTGTGATTCCGAGCGTGCCGACCGCGGCAGAACGGTGGCCGAGGCGTTTCCAGATATGATGCGTAAACCAGGCGACAGATGTTTTCCCGTTTGTGCCTGTCACCGCCGCCGCGACACGAGGTTGTTTGTTGAAAAACCGTCCGGCGAACAAAGCGAGGCTGCGCCGCGGATTGTCGACGTCCAGCATCGGGATTTCATCCGCTTGAGGCGGCAATCCTGTACCAGACGGCGCAAGAATCGCCGCGGCCCCTCTAGTCAGCGCGTCGGCAATAAAATCCCTGCCATCAACTTGCGACCCTGGCAAAGCAGCAAAGAGATAGCCAGGTTTGACCGCACGCGAATCCGCCGTAAGTCCTGCAATATCGGGATCGCTGGCGATGGGGTGAGCTCTCATGTCAGCTCCTGCGAGTTCAGAAAGACGCAAGGCGACGTTTCCCCTTCTGCTTCGTGATAATGTCAATCGCCATCTCGCGTTCGATCGCCGGAGCGCTTTCATCAACGGTTTTAACGCCGAGAATGGGACCTATGCGGGAAATGACTTTCCCAACAACGGGGGCGGCTACCCAGCCCCCAGTTGCATATCCAAATGTCTTTTCTGTACCGGTCGGTTCATCGATCATCGCGAAGACGATGTAACGCGGTGCGTTCATCGGGAAGGCGCCAACGAAAGAAGACATAAGCGCCTTTTTCTTATATCGACGGCCAACTACTTTCTCCGCCGTACCGGTCTTGCCACCAACCAGAAACCCTTCTGCGGCCGCTTTGCTTCCGGTTCCCTTTGCGACCACCAGCCTGAGCAACCGTCTAATGCGGTCTGACGTTTTCGCCGAAATGACACGACGGCCTTTGTTCTTCGATCCAGATGGTTTCTTCAGGAAAGTCGGGGCGTGATAGATCCCGCCATTCACCATGGCGCCAACACCTGCTACCAGCTGCATTGGGCTGACCGACAAACCATGCCCGAATGAAATCGTCATGGCGTTTATTTCACGCCACCGGCCCGGAATAAGCGGAGCACCGATCTCGGAGATCTCGACGGGCGAGGGATGGAGGATGCCAATCTTTTGCAGGAAGGCGCGCTGCCGCGTAACGCCGACCTCCAAGGCCATTTTTACCGATCCAATGTTTGATGAATACATGAAGATTTCCGGGACGGAGAGCCAGCGACGCTTCGCATGGAAATCCCGAATTATGAAACGAGACACTTTGATTGGCTTGGTAGCGTCGTAACCGTCGCGGATCGTCACGATCCCGGAATCTAGCGCCATCGCGGTATTAAAGATCTTGAAAGTCGAACCCATCTCGTAGACGCCAAGAGTGGCACGATTGAAGCGTGTGTCCGATTGGATGTCGGCCGGCAGGTTAGGGTCAAAATCCGGCAGCGACACCATGCTGATGACTTCCCCATTCCTGACATCCATGACGATACCTGCGGCGCCAATTCCATGAAATTCGCGCACAGCGGTCGCAAGTTCCTGGCGCATGGCGTGTTGCACCCGGATGTCGATTGAAAGGTTAAGGGGGCTTTTGTCGCTTTGTAATTTCCGATCGAAATGTCTTTCGATACCCGCGAGACCGTGATTGTCGATGTCCGTGTGACCAAGAATATGCGAGACGAGTGCTGCCGACGGATAAACGCGGCGTTCTTCATCGCGAAAGTCGAGACCGGGGATTCCCAGCCTGTTGACCTCATATTTTTGCCGCGGTGTTAAATGGCGGCGGACCCAAATAAAACTGCGGTCTTGCGTGAGCTTGGCGTGTAACGCCCGGCGGTCCAACTCCGGCAAGACATTGGCCAGCTTATTGACAGCCTCCCGCGCGTCTAACATTACGCGCGGATTAGCATAGAGCGATGCCGTTTTGAGGCTCGTCGCCAACAGATTGCCATTTCGGTCGACAATGTTTGCACGCCCGGTCACGAAAGCGGGTTTGCTGACTGAGCGTGAATACTGGGGCTGGCTCTTTTCAACAAACATCGTTACGCCGACCAGTCGAGCGCTTACCACGAGGAATGCCGCTGAAAACAGCGCACCGGTGATCAACAGTCTGCTGCGTCCGGCTTCCACACGTGGTGGAACCGGCGGTTCACGCCGCCGTTTTTTGGGGAAGAAGGGTTGGCGGCCGATCATTGTTTACGCCGAGTTTTGGCGAACAGGGGGGGGACCTGATCGGCCGCCGGGGGATAACTTGTCGCGCCGCTCTCATGGACGGGACGAAACGGAATGTCATCAATTTCAATTGTCTGGTTGGCTTTGACAGGCTCGAGGTCGAGCAACCGTCGGCCCAAATCTTCCAAGCGTGCCGGTTGGTTGAGGTAGCTCCACTCAGCCTTCAAAACATGAACAGCTTCAAGGTTGTCTAATGTCTTTTGGTGGATGGTGGCAAGTTCGCCTTCCATCGATTTGACTTCATATTTCAGGACGAAGAGCCCAATACCGGCTGCGATGGCCAACAACATCCAGATCATCGTGGCGCGTTTGATCATGCTGTTCCTCCGGAATCGGTTCGTCCAAAATTCCAGGGTGCTGCGTCAGTTCTTTCTGCAGTGCGTAGCCTCGCGGAGCGCGCGCGGGGGTTTGCCACAGTTTCACTATCGTCGGGTCGTACGGCGCGACGATTTAACTCTATGAATGTTGGCGGGTTTTTATCCGTATCGTTTTGGGGTGTGTGACGAGACACGCTCGCACCAGAACCGGAGCGATCACGCATAAATGTCTTAACGATACGATCCTCCAAGGAATGGAAACTCACGACCGCCAGACGACCACCCGCGTTGAGAAGCGACTCTGCCGCGTTTAAGCCGCGCTGCAGTTCGCCAAGCTCATCGTTGATGTAAATGCGAAGCGCCTGAAACGTTCTTGTCGCCGGATCAATCGCTTTTCTTCCAGGTTTTGGAGTCGGATAGCAACCGCGAACAATATCAGCGAGTTCAATAGTTCCGGAAATAGGCGCTTTCGCACGTGCGGAAACAATTGCCTTCGCAATCCGGCGCGAATGTCGCTCCTCGCCATATCTAAAAATGATATCGGCAAGCTCACCTTGTTCCGTTTGGTTTACAATGTCGGCAACGGTTGGGCCTTCCATCGACATGCGCATGTCAAGCGGGCCGTCATTCTGGAATGAAAATCCGCGACCGGGTTCATCTATTTGAAAAGATGAGACTCCAAGATCGAGCAATATTCCGTCGACGCAGTCGATATTGTGGGAAGCAAGGAGGTTTTCGATTTCACCAAACTGACCATGAATCATCGACAATCGGCCATCGAATTCTTCGGCAAGAACAGCACCGCGATCACAGGCCTCTGGGTCGCGGTCGATACCCCAAACGCTACAATCAGCGGATTCAAGGAGTGCGCGGCTATAGCCACCTCCGCCAAAAGTGCCGTCTACATAAATTGCTTGTGCGCGTGGGTTTATAGCGGCGATCACCGCTTGCAGGAGGACGGGGCGGTGTGAACCACCCATCAGGTGCCATCTCCCGTCTCGCGCAATCGCGCTCGGAGTGCTGCAACAGAGTCTTGCTGATGTTGTTCGAATGTATCCGGCGCCCAAATCTGGAAACGGGTGCCTCGACCGACGAAGGCGGCGCGATCCGTAATGTTTGCGGATTCCGCCAGTGCCGTTGGCAGCATAATTCTTCCTTCGCCGTCAAAAGGCATTTCATGTGCCATCGCCATGATCGTGTCGATCATGTTGTCGCTTCCGAGGAGTGCCTGTTCAAACTCACCATCCGACATGGTTTTGTCGAGGCGCCGCTGGTTGAGATCCTCGAGCATGGCGCGACCAAAGGCGTCGATGGCGGGGTCTTTAAGAGAGGGATAGGCAATGATGCCCTGATAGGCAGCATCCGATAGGGCGGCACGAAACGGCGCGGGGACCGATACTCGGCCCTTGCGGTCAACCTTGTTCACAAAGGTGGACAAGAAAGACGTCACCTTAAACCCCCGTTCCAAAACCTGTGGCGCCTCTACCCCTGAAGAGGCGTCCAAACCCAGTTCTTCCCATTGTTTCAAATATGGGAATTAATGGGTTATCATGGGATTTCATGGTATGTCAATGGGAACTGCTGCCAAATTGTGACTTATTTCTGCGAAAAATCGCGCTGTTTGAGCGAATTTGAACAAGCCTGGTTAGACAAATTGCGAAGTAAAAAACGCGATTAGAGGATTTTCTCTCTCCAATGAGGCGATTTCTCGATGGTTTTTGGGTATTTCCGTGAAGCCGGTCGTGAGGCGTAATGCAATGCCAGACGGTCTGTAAGCCGGGTTCTGTCCCCGCATGCGCGGTAGATGGCTATTCATCTGGGACGTTCGTTGCCGAACGCCTCACGCGACCCACCCGGGCAACGACACGGAAACATGCCTTTGGACCGAAATCCAAATGTTGCCCCTATTCGGTCTTGCTCCCGGTGTGGTTTGCCCTGCCACCACCGTTACCGGCGGCGCGGTGCGCTCTTACCGCACCCTTTCACCCTTACCCGCATCGCCCTAAGACGAACTGGCGGTTTGCTTTCTGTGGCACTTTCCCTGGGGTCGCCCCCGCCGGGCGTTACCCGGCACCGTGTCTCCGTGGAGCCCGGACTTTCCTCCCTTCGCGGGTTTCCCCGATGCGAAGAGCAGCCATCCGACCGTCTGGCAGACAAAATGTGACCTCCGAGCGTCAGCTGGTCAAGGAATCTTCGCGTAGCCTGCAATTAGGGACGCGGTTTCTTTGTCAGGCGTCCCATCGATCAAAGACGGCCTGAAATGCCGCTGAAATGCCGAAACAGTGCCGGATAAAGATGCGTTAGGGTCATATCCGATCAGCGTTAGGTTCTCGCGTACGATTTTCTCCGTGATGTCTGATTCACATTCCCCTGAGCTTTGCGTTGGCCAGAAACCAATATTTTTGATCGCCAGCTGTTGCCAAGGAAAAAGGACGCCGGGGTCTTGTTTCCGATCAGGGGCGATATCCGAATGTCCCAGGACGTTCTTGGCCGGGATGTTGTGACGGATCAGAATTTCCGATGACAGTTCGATGAGAGAAGCGATCTGCGCCTCGGAAAAATCCCGATAACCCCATTCATGGCCTGGGTTCTGGAGCTCTATACCGATGGATTGTCCGTTGATATCGGTTTCGCCGCGCCAATAACTGGCGCCCGCATGCCAGGCACGTTTTTCTTCATCCACCATTTTGTAAATCGTACCGTCTTCATCGATGAGATA
The DNA here is from genome assembly GCA_002720855.1 of Rhodospirillaceae bacterium. Taxonomy (GTDB): domain Bacteria; phylum Pseudomonadota; class Alphaproteobacteria; order MPNO01; family UBA2964; genus UBA2964. Next base: position 97,409 of record PBIN01000009.1, read on the forward strand.
ATGTGCGCTGACTTCGGCCGCACTGTCGCACATTCTTTCCAATGATATTTCCAGGCTCTGCATACCGGTATAATGCAGGATAAGTTTGTCCACCTCGCTGCCGGGCGCGCGATCACCAAAATTGGGAGATGGATGATCTAACAGTTTCATTGGCTATCGTTTTGCTCTTTCGCTGGAGCCGTTTCCGGTGCAACAGATTTGGGGCCGCGGAGAACGATAACGGCTACGCCAGCAATAGTAGTAGCTGCACCCAGTGCGAGCTCCCAATTCAACGTTTCATCGAGAATTATAATCCCAAATACAATTCCGAGAATGGGGACCAGCAACGTAAAAGGGACGACCTGATTGGTTGGGTAACGCGGTAAAAGGCGATACCAAATTCCCTGACCTACAGCACTGGCCATCAGCCCCATATAAAGGATACCCATAAGTGTCGTTGTTTCCGCCCTCATAAACGCATCCCACTGACCGCTTTCAAATATCCAGGAAATCAAAAAAGCCATCGGTGTACTGAAGATACATATCCAGGCATTTACGGACATAAAGTTCACCGTGCCGAGACGCCTGATTTGAATGCTGGCTATTGAGAAACACAAGGCGGAGATGATCATCACCAAAAACATATCTAAATAGCCTTCGAGCTGGGGTATGCCGGATATTACGGTAAGGCCGATGAAGGCAATAATGACCCCGAGAATTCGGCGCCATCCAAAAGTCTCTTTGAAAACGAACCAGGCAAGCAATGCGGCGAAGGGAACTGATGCTTGCATCGCCAAGGCGCCCGTTCCCGCTTCAATAAATTGGAGGCCGACGAGGGCCAAACCAAAATGCAAAATGCATAAGGTGAACCCGATAGAAAGTAAGGGGATCACCATCCCCTTAGGGGATTTAACAAACCAAACCAATGCAAGCGATGCGACCGCTAAACGGAGCCCCAGTAAATAATAGGGAGGAATTTCAAGCGCACCGGTCCTCATGGCAATAAAATTACCGCCCCAGATCGTCATAACGACCAAGACCAAAATTAAATCGATTGGTTTCATCGATTAATGATAGCTGGCCGGTGGATCACGTCATGCCGCGTTGTTTTGCAATTTCGTCATAGGCAGCATTGATCGTCGCAATCTTTTCCGTTGCCACTTCAATAAAATCTTCGGGCATCCCCTGGGCGACAAGCGTGTCAGGGTGATGTTCCCTGACCAGATCACGCCAGGCCTTCTGAATTTCTTTGTCGCTCATGTCTCTGTTTACACCAAGGATCGTATAAGGGTCGTCCATCGCAGCCCCCATATGGGCGACACGCATTCTTTGGAATGTCGCCTCATCGAAGCCAAAAATGTCTGAGCATTTTTTTAAGAAATCGATTTCATCGGGGTGGGAAACACCGTCGGCAGTTGCAATATGGAATAACCCTCCCAAAAGTTCCTCTAGGACAGCTGGGTTTTCGCGAAACAGTCTCGCTATTTGTTTCGCATAAGGTTCAAAGCCACGTGAATCTTTTCGTGCCTGATCAAAAACGCGTCCGACATTTTTGATTTCGTCAGGTGGGATATGGAAGATTTGTTTAAAAGCGTCGACCTCGTCCCGCGTAACGGTGCCATCTGCTTTGGCCATTTTTGCTGAAAGAACAATCACGCCAATGGCAAAAGTCGTTTGCTTTGCCAGGCTAGGTTCATTCTCATCACCCGGTTCGCCTTTTAGACGGTCATAGGCGTGTCCTGCCAAGCCTCCGAGCAGGGCGCCGAGAGGGCCTCCCATCATCAGGCCTGCAGTACCGCCCAGTATTTTCCCCCAAATCGCCATTCTGTATGACTATCGCAATCCGAGTTTACCAACTCCGGGCAATCTAATCGCAAGGTCTCCGGGGTCAATCCCGAACGACAGGCCAAGAATATTAAACTCGATACCTTCGTCAGCAGACACCAATACGCCAAGAGCCCCTAATATTGAGAACTGAGCACCACCTCCACTTGGCGCTTTGCCGAAAAAGGAACCGCCTGGCAGATAATCTTTGCCGATTGCCGTTGGTGGTAAATCCACAGCCAGCTCAGGTACATTTCTGGTTACAAAGGCGGTGAATGTATTGCTGTTGGGGCCAGGCCATGTCGTATAGGTATCGGCGTAAGGGTATGCCTTTACGGCCGCCCTAATATTTTGAATTGCACTCGTCGCCTTTTCCCCACGTAAATCCGACAATAATTCAGGCTCGGCACCAAACCAGTACCGGTCCGGCTCGTCATTATGGATTTGAAGAGCGCTGCCACCACCAAACGCATACCAGCCCATAACCTCGTAGACCGTGTATTCTTTTGCATTTTTCGGCTTTATGAAAATCCATGTGTGGACTGCGAAGGCACCACGCCATGAAAAAGCACGGGCGGCGTAAACCTGTACAACTGCGTCCGGATGGGCACCAGGTTTTGGAGCGATCCCACTACTCTGACGTGTAGCTGTTCGCCAATCCCTAGTCACGCCCTCGCCTCCGATTGCCACGGCAACCGGGCCGGTTAGCAAAATCAATATTAGGCTTACACTTATTCGAACCCATTTCATATGAATCGACGTTATCATTGCTGTTGCTCAACAACAATAAACAACGGAATGATGTCGAAAATTTGACCGGCTAGAGCTCTAGTAAATCGTCGATGGCGTTATCGTCCATCGATGGTCTCTCGCCATTGGCCAATGCACTAACGACATCCATCAAACGTTGGAGGGTTTGAGACGCGTTCGCAGATTCATGGGTGACAAGTTCCCGATTACCACTTTTTACGGCTGTCTCTATTCGATCAAGATATTCGGGGATTTGACTGTTCAGCCGTTCGACGGTGGTCTCAAAGGGAATTTTGAATTCGGATGGGGCTATCGCGTAGGCTTTCATCGCCAGTGTGCTATATGCAAATTGGCCCTCCGCAAAGTATTCCTCATAGGTTTTTGGGGTCCACGCCCGCGCATCATCCAAACAATCAGGCCTTTCCGGAATCAGATTAAGGAGCAAGACCAATTCACTAAAGTGGTTCAAATAATCTGTCGCGAGGAAAGACTGTTCGTTGATGTTGGTGCCGGCTAGACGTGGGCGTAGTAGCGCTGCGGTCGAAAGACTAGCTGACGTTTTGTTTTGGGCAGTGTGCGCCGCACGAAACATTGTAACCACTGTCGTAATTGGAACGGGTTTGGCAATTTTTACGGGTAGTGGTGATTAAATAGTTAACTTCTAAAAAACTAAATTTTATACGAAACGGTTCCGGAAGGGCTTTCATTAAGGTATGGCATAGTTCCAATGTCTGATTTTGAAGCCCTTTCTCCAGCAATGTTACGCGCTGGTTGTCGCGACGGTTCTTTTGATGGGCCGACATCGGGCCATGCCCCAGGTTTCGTGCAAGCGAATATGGTGATTCTGCCATCGGATTATGCCGATGAGTTTCAGGCATTTTGCGAAAAGAATCCGCAGCCATGTCCTATACTTGAGGTGTTGTCGGTCGGCAATTTCCAATCAGAATACATCGCACCTCAGGCGGACGTACGAACCGATTTGCCGCGCTACCGGGTGTTTCGTGACGGCGTTGCGGTCGAAGATCCAACGGATGTTCGAGAAATCTGGCGAGACGACTTCGTCACGTTTCTACTGGGTTGTTCCTTCGTTGCTGAAGCAGCATTGTTGGAAGCGAAGCTGTTGTTACCGCACATTGCAGAGACAGGATTTGTACCGATGTACCGGACAACGGTGCCCTGTAATTCAGCAGGACGGTTTGAAGGAATGATGGTGGTATCGATGCGACCCTTTACGCCTGAAGAGGCAGAACGTGCTGCGGAAATAACAAAACACTATCCAATGGCGCACGGCGCGCCAATTCACATTGGTGACCCAGAGGCATTGGGTATATCCGATCTGTTGAAACCGGAGTTCGGGCAGCCGGTGACAATGGCTGAAGGGCAGGTGCCGGTTTTCTGGGCCTGCGGTGTCACCCCGCAGGAGGCCATTCTCAATGCCAAACCACCAATCGCAATTACCCATGCGCCGGGACATATGTTTGTTGCCGATATCACTTCTGAGTCGACGCGGATATAATAATTCAGAAACCACAGGGAGAAGTTGAATGCTTCCAATGCCTATAGGGGACTTACACGCGATCGCTGATGACCTTGCAAAAACCGGTGATCGGGTCCGCGTTCTTTGGCAACAACCGGATTCGTTGGCATTCGTTGCGCGTGGCAGGGAGTATCGAAGCGAGTTTCATATCGACCCTGCAGATGAAGTGATGTTTATGATCAAGGGTGAAATGAACCTTCATTACCGGATGCCCGATGGCACAGAGGAAATTTCCGTTCTCAAAGAGGGTTGTTGTATTTATACAGCGGCGGGCATTCCGCATTCGCCGCGGTTTCCACCTGATGCCTTTTTGCTGGTAATCGAACGCAAGCGGCGGGAGGGGGAAATAGACCGCTTCCAGTGGTTCTGCCCCGAATGTGATGATTTTCTCCACGAAGAACAGTTCGTGGTCAGTGATTATAAATCTGATCCAGTATCAGCGGCCTATCGAAATTTCTTCGAGTCAGAAGAACGACGTACCTGTAATTCGTGTGCCCATGTCATGCCCAATCCGTTTGAGGAATAGTAAAATGCCAAAACAAATCATCACATCTGCATCCACTCCCACCACCGGCTTTACAGACAAGTCTACGCCATCGCCTTTGGCGCAAGGAATACGTTGGGGGAATATGTTGTTTCTTTCGGGACAGGGCGCGCTTGATCCTGAAACGCGTGAGGTTGTTTCTGATGATATTCAGGAACAGACGCGACAAACGTTAAAGAACATAGAAGGTGTTCTGGAAGCTGCGGGGGCGACGTTCGCAAACGTCGTCAATATGAGGGTTTGTTTGCGTGACGAAACCGACTTTCAGAAATTCAACATCGCGTTTACCGAGTATATGCAAGGCGAGAAAGTTACGCGGACCTGTATCGGCGGAAGACCGCATCGAAAAGGAATCAATGTCGAGATCGATTGTATCGCGATGTTTGACTAGTCCGATTTACGAGAATGTGAGATGCGGCAGGCAAGTTTCGGCGATATCCATATCGATCGACTGATTGAAGTCGAGGGTCCGGGCTATGCGCCAAACATGTTCTTTCCCGATGCTACGATAGAGGGTTTCAAAGGCGAGATGGAATGGCTTTTGCCGCACTTTTGGGATGTTGCGGCGGAAACTTATCTTCGGGCCATACAAAGTTATGTCGTTCGGACGCCGCATCACACCGTGCTGGTTGATGCGTGCGTAGGCGCCAACAAAGAGAGGCCGTCTTCGCCTTCCTGGCATCACCTGAATTCCTCTTGGCTGGATCAGTTGAGAGCAGCCGGCGTTCAACCGGAAGAAGTCGACTACGTAATGTGCACGCATTTGCATGCCGATCATGTGGGGTGGAACACCAAACTTGAAAATGGCGAATGGGTGCCGACATTTCCCAATGCCAAGTACGTATTCCATAAAGGCGAATACGCGTACTGGGAGAAGGTTGGCTATGAAGCAGGCGGGCAGGGTTCGCAGGACGGTTGTTTCTTGGACTCCGTTCTTCCTGTCATGGCTGCCGGTCAGGTGGAGCTCGTCGATACGGACTTTGCCATTGATGATCAATTCACGCTTGATCCGACGTACGGGCATTCTCCCGGACATGTTTGTATCGATCTCAATGCCAACGGGCAGCATGTGATCATGTCGGGAGATGTTTTACATCACCCAATTCAAATAGCTTATCCCGAATGGAATAGCAGATTTTGTGTCGATGCTGATATGTCTCGCGCTAGTCGAACCAAATTTGTTCATAAACATGCCGACACAGATACGCTGCTATTGCCAGCGCATTTTGCCAGCCCCACCATGGGCCGGATTGAGAGTAATGGCGAAAGATGCAAGTACCAACTTGCAGACAGTTAGATGGTGTCGGATACACTTCTCGCGGACGTAAAAAAGGTACTTGGTGAACGCGTTTCGACATCCGAGGTGGTACGGATGCATCACGGGACGGATGAATCTCACCATGAGCCAGCGCCGCCTGATCTCGTCGTATTTCCTGAAACAAGTGACGAGGTGGCCGACATCGTACGCCTGTGTGCGTCCCATCGGACACCTGTAATTCCATTTGGTGCCGGAACCTCTCTTGAGGGCGGTGTCGGGGCAATAAATGGCGGTGTTTGCATAGATTTATCGGGCATGAATCGGATTGTTCAGATAAATGCCGATGATCTCGATGTGACAGTCGAAGCAGGCGTCACACGAAAACAACTCAACCAGCATCTTCGGGACACAGGTCTATTTTTTCCGATTGATCCCGGCGCGGATGCAACGCTCGGCGGGATGGCGTCAACGCGGGCGTCAGGTACCAATGCCGTTAGGTATGGGACGATGCGGGAGAATGTCTTAAATGTAACGGTCGTTCTGGCGGACGGAAAAATCATAAAGACTGGAAGCCGCGCCAAAAAGTCGGCAGCAGGCTACGATCTTACGCGCATATTAGTCGGTGCTGAGGGGACCTTGGGCGTGATTACGGAGCTCACAGTGCGGTTGTATGGTGTGCCCGAGGCGATATCGGCGGCGGTATGTGCGTTTCCCTCTGTTGATGCTGCGATTCAGTGTTGCATTGTGACGATGCAGTCCGGAATACCGGTTGCCCGAATGGAATTGTTGGATGCAGCTCAAATGAAAGCCTGTATTGAGTATTCTGATCTCTCTTATCAGGCTGCTCCCACATTATTTTTCGAATTCCATGGTTCGCAATCGGCCGTGCGCGAACACGCCACGACCGTACAGGAGATAGCGGCAGAATATGATGGCAGCGAATTCAAATGGGCGGAAAAAACGGAAGATCGCAATCAACTTTGGCAGGCACGTCATGACGCGCTTTATGCTGCTTTAGCGATGAAGCCGGGTGCGCGAGCCTGGTCGACAGATGTATGTGTGCCGATTTCGGGTTTGGCCGAATGCATCGCTGAAACCAGAAAGGATATCGAAGCGTCGTCGCTACTGGCGACAATGGTGGGGCATGTCGGTGAAGGAAACTTTCACGTTATCTTTATACTCGACCCGAACGATACGGCTGCATTTTCTGAGGCGCAGCACATTAACGACCGCATGGTATCGCGGGCTATTGCAATGGATGGAACCTGCACTGGAGAACATGGCGTGGGGATCGGCAAACGGCGATGTCTTGAGCAGGAGTTCGGCGGCGCACTCGACACGATGCGTTTGTTGAAACAGACTTTGGATCCTTTAAACATCATGAATCCAGGCAAGATTCTCATTTAGTACGATAAATTCGGCCCAAAAACAGTGCATTATCGTACGATATAACCGTTTCAATCCGAGGCGATCACGCTTGCGATCTACTGCGGAACTGATTAAGTCACAATAACCGGTTCTTTGAGTAATTTGACTATGCGTAAAATTTTAATCGGCATAGGTGTATTCGTAGTCCTCATAATTGGGGCTGCTATTGTGGTGCCAGGTTTCATCGACTGGAATCGGTACAAAGGCGAGATTCAATCTCAGGTGAAGCAGGTCACCGGACGCAACCTTGTCATTGCAGACGATATTAGTCTGACCATCCTTCCCGAACCGCGTCTATCAGTAAAGAACGTCCGGTTTGCAAACATTAAAGGCGGGTCATCCAGGGATATGGTGAAGCTCGCCGCACTCGATATTAGGGTTCGCGCGTTACCGCTTCTGCAAGGACAAATTGAAGTAGCATCCATTAATTTGATCAATCCAACCATCTTATTGGAGCGTCTGCCCGATAAACGTGTGAACTGGGATTTTTCACAGTCAAAGAAAGAAAATCGAAAAACTTCTGTTCACGGCGCTCCAAATCGGGTGGGCGGATCCACCCCAGATGTTCAACTCGACAATTTGCTTTTACAGAATGGCACAGTTGTCTGGCGGGATGGCGTTGCGGGGACTGAAGAACGCCTGACGAATGTTTCGTTACAACTCGGAGCGCGTTCTCTAAATGGTCCGTTTAACCTGAGAGGAGAAGCGCTGCATCGTGGCGTAAAAGCCGCAATTGAGACGGCAATCGGTGAACTCAGACCGACTACTGCTGCCCCGGTCTCCGTGATTATTACCTTGCCCAATGCCGGTGCTAAGGCGCAGATCAGCGGAAGTCTTGTCGCTGTTGGTGCGCCGCCGCGTTTTACGGGTAAGGTCAACTTGAGCGGTAAAGATCTCTTTAAAACTTTGAAAGCGTTTGTCGGTGACGCTTCAGCACTCGGAAATTTAAAACAGCCCTATTTGTTAAGGGCGAATGTGAAGGGAACAGAAAAGGCCGTATCTCTTTCAGCTATTGATATCGAGGCAGGTGGTACGAGGGGCGCTGGGAAATTCGATATCACGTTAGGAAAAAAGCCAAAATTATCGGGGAAACTTGCTGTTACGAGGGTGGATCTCGATTCTTTGCTCGCCGCAAAGTCAAAAGCGAATTCGGAATCAGCCGCAAAGGGTGTTGCTTCAGGAAGGCCGAAATCGAGAAATTCTCAATCGAAGCAAAAATCGAATAACAAAGGAAAGTCGCGTAAAGCGAAGCGTGACCAGTCCGGTTTTACGCTGCCTGATCTGGATGGTTCGTTTGATTTAACAGTCGATGCCATAACCTATCACAAGCGAAATATACGCGGCGTAGAGCTTTCAGCCCTTCTCGCGAAAAACACACTACAACTAACACGAGCCAGAATATTGCTTCCCGGTGGCGGCGAAACAAACTTGACTGGCGTGCTTGGCGCCTTTCAGGGCCGTCCCAGCTACCGAGCGAATCTGGATGTAAAATCCGATAATTTGCGTTCATTTCTTACGTGGTTGGGTATAGATGCTACGAGTGTGCCGCCTGATCGCCTTCGAAAATTTTCTATGTCGACCGCACTCCGCGGCGATGATCAATCGGTCCAGGTTTCAAGTGTCAAAGCGCGGCTTGACGCAACGCAGATTGATGGTGCGGTCACATTGGCGCTCCGAAAAAGGCTGGCATTTGGTGCAAGTGTAAGTATCGATAAATTTGATATCGATGCTTATCGAACTTCTGAGGTAGCACAAAAACGTGCCGGAAAGCAGACAACTCGGAAATCGACAAAGTCACAGAGGGTACGGAGAAAAGGCACCGCTAAAAATTCAGGCAATACGCGTCAGGAATTACCGAAGCCTCTGGCAGTGCTGACCGGTTTCGATGCAAATTTGAACATGCGTGTTGGACGTTTGACGGTTAACAAAACTCCCGTTCGCGATTTGCGGTTTGAAGGAACCCTGTCGGGCGGTTCGCTAAAAATTAAGAACGCCTTTGTCCGCGATGTCGGGGGGATGCGTGCCACCATCAAGGGAGAACTGGGAAACCTTGCCGGATTTCCAACGTTCAAGGGAACGATTTCAGCTGATGCAAGTGATATCGGTGGATCGCTGCGGTTACTTGGTGTAACGCCATCACCAGCTGCGAAGAAATTGGGCGCTCTGCGATTGCGAGGAAAAGCAGATGCGAGCGCTGATAAAGTAAAGTTGGATTTGTCGATGAATGCTGTCGGCGCAACGACATCACTCAAGGGAACAGTGTCAGGTGTGCAGCGTAATCCCGAGTTGAATTTGACCCTCAGCTCCCAGCACAAAAATTTTTCGCAGTTTCTACGCAAATTAGGCGGCGGTGCCGTAGCTCAAAACCTCGGGCCATTTCGAATGGATTTGCGGGCGAAGGGCGGCTTAAAGAAAATTGCTGCGGACCTTCGTTTGAAAGCTGCTGGCGGCAGTCTGTCCGCCAATGGCACCGCAAGTCAGATACTTGTGGCACCAGTGTTTGCTCTCAATGTCGCCGCCTCACACCCCTCGGTACGGCAGTTGGTTCGACATTTTGTGCCGGACTATCGACCTGCGGGCGGTTCAATCGGGCGATTTACGTTGAGTGCGGCACTGAGTGGCGGAAAGCAGAACTATGGTTTGAAAAACCTATTGGTAAATGCCGGTGATTTGAAACTTAAAGGCAATGGTAAACTCAATACCGGAAGTGCTCGGCCTAAGCTGACTGCAGAATTTACTGCCGGACAAATCAACCTTAATCCATTCCTGCCTCCGAAGGCCCGTAAGAGCGCCCAATCGTCGCGCAACCGATCGTCGCGGCGCGTGGCCCCCGGTTCGCGCAAAAACACCTCACGCGCCAAGCAACGATCCACGACCAAACCCTCTCCGTATTCGACAAAACGCATTGATACTGAGCCGCTTGGTCTCGTCGATGTCGATGTAGCTATCAACGCCAAAAACCTTCTGTTTCGTCAGTTTCGGGTTGATGATCCAGTGATTAAGGCGACCCTTACAAATAAATTGCTGGCGATTAAGGAAGTAGCCGGAAAAATGTTCGATGGTTCTTTTTTATTGAACGGGCAGTTCAACGGGCGTCAAACCCCCAAACTTAGCGGTCGCGTACGTGTCTCAAAGGCAAATGTCGGCAAGGCCCTGTTCCAAACCGGCACTTTTGATATTAAGGGCGGGATTACCGACATCGACGTAAATGTCAGTACTGCTGGTATCAGTCAGCTTGCGATGGTTCGTGCCTTAAAGGGCAGCGGAAAACTTTCCTCGCGCGATGGTTTTGTCACAGGTTTCGATCTAAAAGCAATTAGCGACCGTCTCAAGAATATTCACGGCGTTATCGACCTTTTGACGTTGTTTGGGTCCGCTATGTCGGGAGGCCAGTCCCGTTTTTCGGCGTTAGATGCGACATTTAAAATTGATAAGGGCAATGTCCGAACCAATGATGTTTTACTGAAGGCGGAGGCCGCAGAGGGGCGCGCCCAGGGATTTACCAATTTGCCGAATTGGCACATGGATTTTCGTAGTCAGTTCCGATTGACGGAGCATCCCAATGCGCCGGCTTTCAAAATGCGTGCCGTCGGTGAAGTTGATAATCCGAGACGATTTTTCGATTTCAAAGACCTGCAGTCATATTTGCTTCAGCGCGGAATAGGATCACTCATTCGTAAAGTCTTCCCAGGTTCCCGTTCGCCACAACCCGGCAGCCAGCCAGGAACTTCGCAACAGCAAAAACCACCATTGCAAAAACAGGAACAACCCAAGAAACCGCGACTGGAAGACATCATCCCGGGTGTCTTGGATCAACTTTTAAAAAGCCGATAAGGTGTTCTAGCTCATTGGTTCTTGCAAACTTCGCAAGACATAGACGCGAAGCGCGGACGAAAGGTTGCCCTCCCGCCCACGGTCAATTTCGGTAATAAGACTGTTGAGAGATCGTTTTTGCGCTGTTGCGAGATCTGACAGTGCCTGCCAAAAAGGCTCTTCGAGAGAAACGCTTGTTTGATGTCCGGAAACAACAACGGATCTTTTAACGGGAGCATTCAAGAAACCAACTCCTGAAATATATTGTAACGTATCGTAGCAGAATTTGTGATGTTGGTTCATCGCTGAGAATTGTCCTGTGACTGGGCAATTTGATCGCTGGTTTTAAAAGAAAGAGATAGGCCTGAATGTCTGGAAGAGTTGAAGCACGACTAAAGGAATTGGGAATTGAGTTGCCGGAGGCGCTGGAGCCGAAGGTCGCAAAAATCAAGGGTTCGAACATTGCAGGCCCCTTTTTGTATATTTCAGGGCAGGTTCCACAATGGAATGGTGATATGCCCTACATTGGCAAAGTCGGTCGCGAATTTAGTATAGAGCAAGGTTATGAGGCAGCTCGTCTATCGGCATTGAACGTAATCGCTCACGCCAAAAAAGCGCTGGACGGTGATCTTGATCGGGTCGTGAAGCTTGCCAAGCTCAAGGGATACGTCAACGTAACTTCTGATCTCGCCGAGGTGGCGGCTGTGGTCAATGGTGCCTCTGAGCTAATGGTGGATGTGTTTGGGCAGGAGGTCGGCGCGCACGCAAGAACCGTCGCTGGCGTTTCCTCGATGCCCTTCAACGTAGCTATCGAGGTGGAAGCAGACTTTCTTATTGAATAGCGCGTTCGCGGGCGAAAGCTGCAAGCGACTGCCACGGTGCAATATCCCAATATCTGATCGCCAAACCCGATGGCGAAGGCAACACGAAAATACGGGTTTTACCAATGGTCTCGGACTGCAGACCGTAGGGCATATTTTTTTTGCTAAAATGTGTTTTGAAAAATACTTGCGCCGACCGTTTTCCAACGAATGCAAGCGCCTTTGGTTTAAATTTGGAGATTTCATCCAAAACACGATGCGGGTCGTCTGCGTCCTTCGGTAATGACGCATCGCTTCCATAAACGTGTTTCGCCATATCGGTAAAGCCAATTCCAAGTGCGGGGAGTAAGGAATACTCCTCCGGCGCGAAAAGGCGGGGCGTAAGGCCGGTCTCGAAAAGAGCAGGCCAAAACTTGTTGCCTGGACCAGCGTAGTACGCCTGCTTTTTCGCAGAGACGGTTCCGGCGGCGCTACCACAAAAGACGACCAGGAGGCCTTTTTCCAATAAATCAGGCAGTATTGGCGGTGGCGAATCGGTCGTTTCATTCATGCGCCGAATATACGGCAATCAGGCCTCAAGAAAAAAGCGCGCCATGTGGCGCGCCATTCTGCGAAAAATATTAAATTACTAAGCGGCCCATTTGAGTTCCAATCGTCCCCAAATCTCCCTAAGTGCATGAACCAGCCTATCCATATCGTCATCGCTGTGGATGGGGGAAGGTGTCAGACGTAGCCGTTCTGTTCCCTTTGGTACAGTCGGGTAGTTTATCGGCTGAACATATATTCCGTATCGCTCAACAAGATCATCGGTAACCTGTTTGCACAGGATAGGGTCTCCAATCATGATCGGCACAATATGAGAAACTGAGGGCATTACCGGAAGACCAGCATCCGCTAGCATTCGCTTTAAAGTCGCTGCGCGCTCCTGATGAAGATCGCGTTTCTCTTGGCCATGATCTCGCACGTGTCGCACGCTTGCTGCAGCGGCTGCTGCTACAGCGGGTGGCAATGATGTCGTGAAAATAAACCCGCTGGCATTGGACCTGACAAAATCGACGAGCTTTTGAGAGGCAGCGATATATCCACCAATAACACCGAAGGCTTTTGCCAGAGTCCCCTGGATGACGTCTATTCTTCCCATCTGTCCATCGCGCTCAGCGACGCCGCCCCCACGCGGCCCATACATTCCAACGGCGTGAACTTCATCGATGTACGTCATTGCACCGTATTTATCGGCAAGATCGCAAATTTCGGAAATAGGCGAGATATCGCCATCCATCGAATAAACGGATTCAAAGACGATGATCTTTGGCCGTCCGGGTTCAATTTCTAACAGCAGGCGTTCCAGGTCCTCAACGTCGTTATGTTTAAAGATACGTTTTTCAGCGCCACTATGTCGTACACCCGCGATCATCGAGGCATGGTTAAATTCATCAGAAAGCAGGACGCAGCCAGGCATGTTTCCGGCAAGAGTGGCAAGTGCGGCATCATTGGCGACGTAGCCGGACGTAAACAGTAATGCGGCCTCTTTCCGGTGCAATTCGGCGATTTCGCGTTCGAGTACGACGTGTTGGTGCGTGGTTCCGGAAATATTGCGCGTTCCGCCTGACCCCGCTCCAACTTGGTCGACGGTATCTTTCATAGCAGCCAAAACATCAGGATGTTGGCCCATCCCTAGGTAGTCGTTACTGCACCAAACTGTAATTTCGTTGGTTTCGTCGCCAGTATGTCGGGTTGCATGGGGAAAGTCGCCTACGTGACGCTCCAGTTCTGCGAAAATGCGATACCGTCCTTCTGCCTTGAGCTTATCGATGGCGTTGCCGAAGAAACCTTCGTAATCCATACCATTTTTCCCAATACAGTCGCCCGACTGACCATATAGATAATACAAGGCCTCTACTCCCCCGAAAAGTTAAGATTCTGATCTCTCACATTGTTGTTATGGGAATGGTTAATGTTTCCTTTAAGCTAGGAAAAATAGGGGTTACGAGGCCTTTTTTAACCAATTTTCCGTGTCTTCCAGTGCTGCGGCAAATCGCCTCAACATCTCCTCAATTTCAGTTTGGTTAATGACCAAGGGAGGCGAAAAGGCGATCCGATCTCCCAGCGCGCGAACAATCAGACCGTGGTCGAGCGTCCGATCCAGCAAGTACGGACCTACTTTTAAGGCGGATGGAAAAGCCTCGCCGGTCTTTTTGTCCGAAACAAGTTCAATGACCCCCAGCAACCCCACACCGCCAGCTTCGCCGACCAACGGGTGATCGCGAAAGGCCCGAAGTCCGTTCTGCAGATGCGGGGACTTCCCACGAACGCACTGCACGAGGTTCATTTCCTCGTATATATCCAACGTTTCAAGCGCGACCGCAGCCGCTACAGGATGACCGGAATAGGTAAATCCGTGCCCTAGTGAGCCAATCTCGCTACTTTGTTCAGCAATCGGTTCGTATACGGCCTCATTCATGATGACAGCGGATATCGGTATATATCCGGACGACAGCGCCTTCGCGCAGGTAATAATATCCGGTTTGATATCGAAGGTTTCGCTTCCCCACATATTACCGGTTCGCCCGAAACCGCAAATAACTTCATCAGCGATCATCAAGACGTCGTGTTTTTTGAGAACGCGCTGAATTCTTTCGAAATACCCGGCTGGCGGAATTAGGACTCCGCCGGCCCCCATCACAGGTTCCGCGATAAACGCGGCGACCGTTTCAGGGCCTTCCTGTTCAATTAAGGTGTCAAGGTCCTGAGCACATCGCTCGGCATACTGATCTTCAGTTTCACCAGGTTTGGCGTCTCTGACGAAATGAGGGCATGTTGTATGCAAAAAACGGTCAATGGGTAAGTCGAAAGCCTGATGATTGACCGGAGTTCCTGTGGCGCTCCCAGCGGCGATTGTGACACCGTGATATCCCTTTTCACGGCTGATAATTTTCTTTTTCTCGGGTTTTCCCATCGCGTTGTTGCGATACCAAACGAACTTGAAGGCCGTGTCATTTGCTTCTGATCCAGAGTTTGCAAAAAACACCTTGGACATCGGCACTGGCGATAATGCGAGCAATCGTTCCGCTAACTTGATCTGCGGTGTATGACTCTTTTGATTGAAGCCATGATAAAAGGAAAGCTCACGAATTTGGCGCGCCGCAGCATCTGCCAGTCGTTCATTGCCGAATCCCAGCGCGGTGCACCACAGTCCCGACATTCCCTCAATATATTCCCGTCCTGAATCATCAGTAACGATCACTCCTCGACCGCTTGTTATAACGAGCGAGCCGTCTTTCTCGTTGGCCAGCGCATTGGTGTAGGGATGTAACAAAGCCGCTGAATCACGAGCAGTGAGCGAGTTTGGATTGGTAACCATCTTTACCGACAGTTAGCCGCCGGTAACGCTCATATGACGGGGAACCGAGGGATCTCTCCGTCGGCGGTCAATGATGAAGTCGTGGCCTTTCGGTTTACGGCCGATTGCGTCGTCGATGGTGTTCATCAGGGCGGTGCCATTATCCTTGGCCCTCACGGCAGTTCTAAGATCAGCCGTGTCCTCCTGACCTAAACACATATACAGAATTCCGGTACAGGTAAGACGAACTCTATTACAGCTTTCGCAGAAATTATGGGTCATCGGCGTTATGAAGCCGACCCGTCCGCCGGTTTCCTTGACCTCGACATATCTCGCCGGGCCGCCCGTGGAATAATCGATATCCCTGAGGGACCAGCTCTCATTCAATTTTGCACGGACCATGGAAAGAGGCATGTACTGACCGAGACGGGCCTCTTCGCCAATTTCTCCCATCGGCATGACCTCAATGAATGTGAGATCGAACCCTTCATCCCCGCACCATTGTACTAAATTGTTGAATTCATCGTCGTTGAAACCACGCAGCGCAACGGTGTTGATTTTAATCGCAATTCCGGCACGTTTTGCGGCGTTTAGGCCCGCTTTTACTTTTTCAAGACGGCCCCAACGTGTGATTTCTGTAAATTTGTCTTCTTCGAGCGTATCAAGAGATACGTTGATCCGGCGGATACCGATATCCGCCAGCTCATCAGAAAACCGCTCAAGTTGACTGCCATTGGTTGTCAGGGTGAGTTCGTCTAGAGCACCGGTGACAAGATGTCTCGACAACTGGCGGAATAGCCACATTACATCCCGGCGGACAAGCGGTTCGCCGCCCGTCATCCTGAGTTTGGTAACGCCACGTTCCACGAACGTCGAACAAATAACCTCTAGTTCCTCAAGGGACAGGACATCTTTTTTGGGAAGGAACGTCATATCTTCCGCCATGCAGTAAAGACAGCGGAAATCGCATCGGTCCGTGACCGATACGCGCAAGTAGGTCACCGCTCTTCCATGCGGATCTATTAGGGGTCCATCCATAAAATTTTCCTTCACCCTATCGGTAAAGAACACGATAGCGCTATATACCGCTGAATATAGCGCTCCTAAGCCAAAAGAAAAAGGGGTCTAAATACTGGCGCGCGATTCTTATGAGATGACGCCGATTTCGTCTTCGTCGATATCCCGGTTATTTGCTCTCGGTAGACTTACCGTAAAGCGTGACCCGCGATTAGGTGCGCTATCTACAGAAATCTCTCCGCCCATGAGCTGTGCAAGCTGTCGAGAGATTGTAAGTCCCAAGCCAGTTCCATCTGTTGGTGCACTTAATATGTCCGAGTCAACTTGGTGAAAAATTTCAAATATCTGGTGATGTTGATCGTCAGGGATACCGATCCCCGTGTCCCAAACCGTAAATGCCACGCAATCCGGGTTTTGCGCTTGAACATCGACACCAACCGATCCACCAGGATTTGTAAATTTGATCGCATTGTTCAGCAGATTAACCAGAATTTGCCGTGTTCTGCCGGGGTCAGCCAGGACTGCCCACTCGCTCGAGACTTCAACGGCGCTAAGATCAATTTCATGCTGCTCGCCGCGCACGGCAATTATTGATTTTGCCTGCGCAACGATCTCTGACAACCGGAACGCCCGTGGCGCAATACTGATTTTCGATGAGTCTATATTCACCGCATCAAGGATGTCGTTGATGATATTAAGCAGGTGGTAGGCCGCACCGTGAATGTCGCGAAAATAACTCAGATAACGCGCATTCAAAGAACCAAATGCCTGCTGAATAGACATTTCCGAAAATCCAATAATAGCGTTCAAGGGTGTCCGGAGTTCATGGCTCATCTTGCCCAGGAACTCCGTTTTTGCGCGGGCTGCAGAACGTGCTTCCTGAAGCGCGCGATCAAGCTCCAAATTTCTTTCGCGCAATTCTTTGAGACTCGCTTCCAGGACCTCTTGCGTTTTTCGGGCACGCAATTCTATTTCATATTGACGCGTAACATCCGTACCCGTTCCGCGATAACCTCTGAAACTTCCCGAACGCTCGTCAAACACCGGGACCCCTGTCATGGAGATCCTGTGCATTCTTTTCCGCTTGTCGGCCATCAAAAAGATTCGTCCACGGAACGGCATAAGAGCTGCGGCAAGGTCCGGTCTTGCCGCCCCGTTTTCGGGGCTTTCTTCAAACTCACCTATCGAAAAGAGATGACGGCCAATAAGTTGCTCTGGCGGTGTCTCCAGAACCTCAGCAATGCGGTTCGAAACATAGGTCAGGTTAAGATGATGATTGGTCTCCCAAACCCAGTCGGAGGCGGATCGAATAACGTCCTGGAATCGCGCTTCGGTTCGCGCGGATTGCATTACGGCCTCTGCCTCTAGGGTCACGTCGGTGTATATGCCGCCATATCCAACCGCGTCTCCGCTTTCGACAATGCGAAAATGTGTGGATCGAAAATGTCGCGTTGCACCATCGATGACGGCACTCTGACGAAGTTTGACGAGATCCTCACCTGCATTGAGGCGGTCGAAAATCTCACGCAGTTCAAAAGGAACCAAGGGACGCGATTGTTCTCTTCTTTCCTAGCTGCGAAATTCAGGAAAAGTTACTTGCGCTATTTCGTTGAACTCATCATTACGAAAAACAAAATACCCCTCACGACTGGCATGATAAATAGCTGGGAGTCGTTTTATCAGGGCAGCAGGAATAAAATTCCCGTCGAGGCGAGATGGGCTGTGGTTTTCGGAATCGACCGCAGAAATTTCCTCGGTGTTTTTTGAGGACTGCAAATCCTCTTCAGAACCCCGGCTATCAGCAATGCTGTATAGCGTATGTTTGTCTTCTGGCGAGACTGTTGCCTCCATTTTTTATCTTATATTTCGCCAGGGCGCCCCTTCGATTGCCCGTCCACGCGTACTACCTCTGGAAATGAGTGCGGCCAACTTTCTATGCCGCAACCCTCACCATTCGACCAACCCCAGTTACGAATTACATGATCGAATTGACTGTAGCTAAATACCTTACACCGCAGTTCATTGCTAGCATTTCTGTTGCTCACTGCCTAACGACAGTACATATATAATTCATGAAAGATTTTCTGATTTCGCCCAATCCCGATGACACCAAGCTCACCGAGCAGGTGCGTGGTGTTGATCATGATGGCAATACGGTCGATACGAGCGTAACCGTAGAACGTCCTCTTACTCTGTTTCTCAACGATCAGGAAATCGTCACAATGATGACGATTGGGGATTACCCAGACTGTCTGGCTATCGGATTTCTCCTTAACCAGAATATGTTGCAGCAGGACGATAACGTTACCTCAATCGATTACGACCCCGAAATTGATACTGTTGTCGTCCGGACCGAACGCGAAACCGATTACGAGCAAAAAATGAAGAAAAAGACCCGGACATCCGGGTGCGCCATCGGTACAGTGTTTGGCGATGTTATGGAAAAGTTTGAAGATATTGTCCTCGATCCGGACGCCGAGTTGAGAACATCTTGGTTGTATGAACTGACAAAGAAAATCAATGTCACGCCCAGCCTTTACCTCCATGCAGGCGCTATTCATGGCTGCGTTCTTTGTGCAGAAGACACTCCGTTGATTTATATGGAAGATGTAGGTCGGCATAATGCGGTCGATAAAATTGCCGGTTACATGTTTCTCAACGGCATCGGTCCTGAGCATAAATTATTTTACACAACCGGACGCCTCACGAGCGAAATGGTCATTAAAACCGTGCAGATGGAGATACCTATTCTGATTTCACGATCCGGGTTTACCGCATGGGGTGTCGCTTTGGCGCGTCAGGCAAACCTAACTCTTGTCGGTCGTGCACGCGGGAAACGTTTTTTAGCTCTTTCGGGGGAAAATCGCATCGTATTCGATGCCGACCCAACAAAAGTTGTCGAAGAACCACCTCATCTACAGCGTAAAGCGGCTTCTTAGGAACGCCTGGTATGAGTCGGTGATCGATGGATTTGATACTGTACTGGCGTGGCCCTGTTGGTCCCGGACAATTTCCAACTGACCCGGTTCAAATCGAGAAGATCAATCAGGCTGGAGTTTATCTAAGGATTAAACTGTATGAGGATGAGCGCAGTATAGCCTATATCGGCCAGTCACTTCATCTCGTAACAAGATTCGATCAGCACATTTCTGGACTATTGGCATTACAACACCCGCTTCGTGACGAAAGTGGGGAGGTAACGGGTGGTCCTGGAGCGGAAAGCCGCTTTCAAATCCTCAACGACGTCGCTCACGCCGGAAGTTTGGCGATCGCCGAAGCGCAAAGAACGCGATTTTATTTTGCAATGGCCCAGGACGGGTTTGATCAGGACTATCTAACCTTAATCGAGGCAATGCTTAAGTCCCGCGCAGAAAAAGTCATGTATGATCGTCCCGAGAACATTCAAAACATTAACCCCGGAGAGTTCGATCACGATATTTCCATTGTTAGTGACTTCGCTGAAATTGATGATCAGGGCGTAAATTTAATCGAGAGAACGATCGGCATGGAACCCATTCTAATTCCAGCGCGGCAGGAGTCCTTTGAAAATGCCGATTGAGAATGGCGTCTGTGGCCTGTTGTTGGCAGGTGGACAGTCACGCCGAATGGGTGGTGGTGACAAATGTTTGCGCGATCTTGCTGGTCAAACATTGTTATCGCGCGTAATTAGCTGTGCGAAACCACAGGTAGAAGGCCTGGTCCTAAATGCCAATGGCAACCCGGCAAGATTTGAGGATTATCAGCTGCCTGTAGTTGCAGATGTCTTTGAAGGGTTTGCCGGCCCTCTCGCGGGAATTTTGACCGGGCTCGAATGGACCTTGGCAAACAGGCCCGACTGCAAATGGATTGCAAGCTTTGCTTGCGATGCGCCTTTTGCTCCGAGCGATCTCGTGTCACGCCTGTTGGAAGCGGTAAAAGAAGAGAAAGGTGATTTGGGTGTCGCTGTTTCCGGTCAACGCGATCAGCCTGTTTTCGGCCTGTGGCCTGTCTCGCTGGCGGCAGACCTTCGAAAGGCTCTTGCTGATGAAGAAGTTCGTAAGGTCGATGTCTGGACTGCGCGTTATAAATTGGTTCGTGTGGAATGGAGTACCGAACCGGTAGATCCCTTTTTCAATGTTAATCGCAGCGAAGATCTTGACGCCGCAGAAGCGAATTTATCGAGGCTGTCTTGACTGGTGCTATAGCCTGGTAGTTTGATCGACCTATGACAAAAGCACGCGAAGAGACGCCGACACTCAGAATTTTACTTGGGGCTGCGATTGCGCTGGGCCCCGGCAAAGTTGCTTTGTTGGAAGCTGTTGATCGCACGGGATCCATATCCGGGGCTGCACGGGAAATGGGAATGTCCTACCGGCGTGCCTGGAAACTGATTGAGGCCATGAACAGCGATTTCAAATCGCCTTTGGTTGCTACGAATGCCGGTGGTTCAGGCGGCGGCGGCGCGCAGGTAACGGCCTCAGGGTTTGAGGCTCTTCAAAGATACCGCTCTATGGAGCAAAAGGCGGGCAAGGCGGTACAGCGGGAAATATCTGATTTCGCAGATTTGCTTAAACCGACGCATAAAAGCTAGGGAGTTTTACTCTGCGGCGGCGACGGTTGCCGTTGTGGTGGTTTCAACCCGCGCCGCACAGAACTTGAATTCAGGAATTTTGCCAAATGGGTCGAGCTGCGGATTGGTCAGGAAATTGGCCGGCGCTTCCGCATAACAGAACGGAATAAAGATTACCCCTTGAGGAACGGCTCGGTCTGCACGAGCCTTCAGTTCCAACATGCCGCGTCGGGTGGCCACCCTTACCATGTCACCTGGCCGAACTCCGAGATCGCGAATGTCCCGGAAATTTAGGCAAGCAATTGCTTCTGGCTCCAACTTGTCCAGTACTGAAGCACGACGCGTGATCGACCCTGTGTGCCAGTGTTCAAGCTGGCGGCCCGTGGTCAGTATCATTGGATAATCATCATCTGGGAGTTCAGCAGGCGGCACGATGTCTGCAGCCACCATTTTCCCGTTGCCAGATTCCGTAGGAAATTTGTCGCCAAAAACAATCTCGTTTCCAGGCTCATCTAGGGAATCACATGGGTAGGTGACAGAGTTTTCCCGCTCAACCCTGTCCCAGGTGATGTTTTTCATTGATGGCATAATTTGCGACATCTCGGCAAAAACGTCGCTCGGGTGCGTATAACTCCAATCAAGGCCAAGGCCGCGCGCCATTTCCTGAATTATCCACCAATCCTGACGAGTTTCCCCGTTCAAAGGTAATGCTCGCCGGCCCATCTGAACCTGGCGATTGGTGTTTGTAACTGTGCCATCTTTTTCCGGCCAGGCAGAGGCGGGCAAAACAACATCGGCATGATATGCTGTCTCGGTAAGGAAGATATCCTGCACGACCAGCGTTTCGAGCTTGGAAAGTGCCTCCCGCGCGTGCTGCGCGTCAGGGTCGGACATGGCAGGGTTCTCACCCATTACATACATTCCGCGAATTTTTCCATTATGGACTTCATCCATAATCTCAACGACGGTTAGTCCGCGGTTTGGATCGAGCTCTGTATCCCAGAAATCCTCAAACTGCTTTCGAACGTCTTCTTTCGTGACCAGTTGATAGTCGGGGAAGAACATCGGGACGAGACCCGCATCGGACGCGCCCTGAACATTGTTTTGTCCGCGAAGCGGGTGAAGACCTGTGCCTTTCCGGCCAACCTGTCCGGTCATAAGGGACAAATCGATTAAACAACGCGCATTGTCAGTGCCATGAATATGTTGCGAAACGCCCATTCCCCAGAAAATGATCGAAGCATTTGATTTGGCGTAGGTGCGAGCGACAGTGCGAAGCGTCTCCGCATCAATCCCACAGACCTCAGACATTTTTTCCGGCGGGAAATCGGCAAGATGTTTTTTGAGCTGCTCGAAACCCTCTGTATGTGCCTGGATGTATTGCTCGTCGTACAACCCTTCCTCGACGATCACGTGCATGATCGCATTGAGCATCGAAACATCGCCACCGGGTTTGAACTGGAGCATATGCGTCGCGTGGCGCTTTAATGCCTGTCCACGAGGGTCCATTACAATAAGGGTTTTGCCCTCTTTAACTGCCTGTTTGAAGAAAGTTGCTGCGACGGGGTGATTTTCGGTCGGGTTGGCACCAATGACGATTATTACCTCGGCATCACGCACAGCAGTAAAGGGAGCAGTGACGGCTCCGGAACCGATACATTCCATCAAGGCGGCGACGGACGATGCATGGCAAAGTCGAGTACAGTGATCAACATTGTTGGTGCCAAAGCCGGTCCTAACAAGCTTTTGAAAAAGATATGCTTCTTCGTTGGACCCTTTTGCCGATCCAAATCCCGCGAGAGCGCCTCCACCATTTTGGTCCCGAATGGTCCGGAGACCTCCCGCTGCTCTTTCCAAAGCTTCTTCCCATGTGGCTTTGCGGAAATGCGTGTAAGGGTTGGCGGGATCAATATCTTCCTCAGGATTTTTTGGCGCATCGTCGCGTCTAATTAACGGCTCTGTCAGTCGATGGGGGTGATGAGCGTAATCAAATCCAAACCTTCCTTTGACGCACAAGCGATTTTCATTTGCTGGCCCCTCGCGTCCGGTGACGTACAAAAGCTTATCGTCTTTGAGGTGATAGGTAAGCTGGCAGCCCACACCGCAATAGGGGCAAACGGAGTCCACCGTGCGATCTGCCTGAATTCGGCCAGCCACCTCGTCTGACGTCACAGATTTCGGCAATAAAGCGCCGGTTGGGCAAGCCTGGACACATTCTCCACAGGCGACACAGGTGCTGTCTCCCATCGGATCATCTAGATCGAATACGATTTTCGCTTCGGAACCGCGTTGCGCCATACCGATTACGTCATTGACCTGTACTTCGCGGCAGGCCCGGACGCAGAGTGTGCAATTGATACAGGCATCGAGATTGACCGCCATTGCGGGATGGCTTGGATCCGCACTGGGTGTTTCTTTCGTGGGAAAGCGGCTGTCCTCTATACCTACTTTATCCGCCCAACGCCAAAATCTTGAATCGTCGTCGTGATGGCTGGTCCGGTCCGGTTGATCAGCAAGTAAGAGTTCAAACACCATCTTGCGGGCATTTTTGGCTCGGTTGCTTGCTGTGGAAACCGTCATCCCCTCGGTTGGTTTGCGGATGCAGGAAGCGGCCAGGACGCGCTCGCCTTCGATTTCCACCATGCAGGCACGGCAGTTTCCATCGGGGCGATATCCTGGTTCCGGCGCATAGCATAGATGCGGAATCTCAGTACCAACCCGCGCCGCGACCTGCCAGATGGATTCATCAGGGTCCGCGCTGACCGTTTGGCCGTCCAGTGTAAACTGTATTTTATCCGCCATAAAAACTGCCTAAGGCTCGAAGTTCGAACAACCTAGAGTCCCCGGCAAGAACGGTCAATTGAAGTGTTTTGGTCTAAAAATTACTCCAAACACCGTTCGCGCCTAGGCATCTGGGGTTGCTCGCGAAAACGTTATTGGTGAATTTACCCACCAATGCCATCTTTTTATTAACTAGAAACACAGGGTTATTCTGCATGTCGATCCGCCAAAATCGCGACTGGGAAATCAAGGAATTCGAAGTCACCTCTGAAAGTGTTTATCGCAGCCGTCGGTCACTTTTGAAGTCGATGGGCATGGGCGGCTTAATCGTCGGTACAGCACCTCTGTTGGCTGCCTGTGAAGACAATACGCCCATCGTCTACGAGAATGATCCAAGCGCACCGCTCTATCCTGTTAAGCGGAATACGCGTTACGTATTGGATCGGCCCACGACAGCTGAGAATTTGGCGACGACATATAACAACTTCTATGAGTTCGGGTCTCAGAAGAAGATATGGCGCGCCGCACAAGCATTGCCGCTTCGACCCTGGTTGGTTGAAATAGATGGGTTGGTCGAAAAACCCATTACCATTGCCATCGACGACCTATTAAAAAAGATGCCGTTGGAGGAACGGCTCTATCGTTTTCGATGCGTTGAAGCCTGGTCGATGGCCGTACCCTGGTCAGGGTTCGCACTTAAAGCGCTGGTGGATTTCGCCAAGCCGCTTGGTTCGGCGAAATATCTGCAGATGGAAACGTTTTTAAATCCGAAGAAAGCGCCTGGCCAGCGGCAGGGCTGGTATCCTTGGCCTTATCGTGAGGGGCTAACGATCGCTGAAGCAACCAACGAATTAGCCTTCATTGCGACGGGTCTTTATGGAAAACCGATACCGAAACAAAACGGTGCACCGCTCAGACTGGCTGTTCCTTGGAAATACGGCTTTAAGTCCGTCAAATCGATTGCCCGGTTTACCTTCACGGAGCACCGCCCCGTGACGTTTTGGGAAAAAGTGCAGGGACAGGAATATGGGTTTTGGGCGAACGTAAATCCGAAAGTGTCGCATCGGTGCTGGAGCCAGGCAACTGAGCGGGTTTTAGGAAAAAGAGGTCGCGTCGCAACCCAACTATTCAATGGATACGGCGATTACGTCGCCGATCTGTACAAGGGTATGGAAGGCGAACGCCTATACACGTAGAGCCTCGACAAAGGAGCAGAACATGACAAAATTTTTTAAATCCGCAGCGGCAGTATTTGCTTTCGTTCTTTTGTTGCCCTCAATGGCTGCAAATTCTGCAAGCTACTTCAATAAATCGAGCTGGACAGGCGTTGCGATCGACGGAACGGACCCCGTTGCCTATTTTACTGAGAGTAAGCCGGTCGAGGGATCGAAGAAGTTTTCCTATAAGTGGCAAGGAGCAACCTGGCGTTTTGCCAACGCGGATAACCTAAATAAGTTTAAAACCTCTCCAGAAAAATATGCGCCCCAATATGGTGGATTTTGTGCCTATGCGGTGAGTGAGGGGTATACGGCATCGATCGATCCAGAAGCGTGGTCGATTGAAAATGGCAAACTCTACCTGAATTACTCCAAATCAGTTCAACAGATCTGGTCTCAGGATATTCCAGGTCGCATTCGCAATGGCGATAAAAACTGGCCTGGCATCAAAACCAAGCTCCTTTAATAGCTGTATCATTAAAGCCGAAAAGATACGCCGGGTTGTCTACCAGAACTTGACGCTGTGTTTGGGGATTTCCGGCCCAATCCATGAACTGATCCAACAGGTCACCGTCGTTGGGAATGGGGACAGCTGAATTCGGGTGCGGCCAGTTTGTGCCCCAAACCAGCCTGTCGGGCCGGGTTTCGATGAGCGATTGGGCAAACGGCGTCATGTCTTCATATGGTGCCCCCGCTGACGAGAGGCGATACCAGCTGCAAATCTTTGCCCAGCAATGATCGGTTTCTCGAAGGAGGGCGAGCAACGCCTGAAATCCGGGACTCTCCATCCCATCCCTCGTACGCACGCGGCCAAGATGATCGAAGAGAATATTGGCGGATAAACTTCTCACCCTTGGCGCGAGATCAACGAGTTCCTCCACATCGGTCAGATGAATAAGAACAACCCATCCAATTTCTTTGATTAGTGGCGCAATGGTTTCAAGTTCGTCCAACCGGACAGCGCCTGGCGAAAAGCTAGACAGTCGAACACCACAAAAATTGTTATCAATCAGAAAGTTGAGATTCTTTTTCAGCGCCTCGCGTGACATTGCCGCAACGCCACGAACTCGGCCAGCTGATTTCAAAATAGCGTCAACGGTAACCGGGTCGATCCCACCATAGTCACGCGCTTGCACAAGAACTGCACGTTCGATTCCCAGAACGTCGAGCATTTCTTTGTATTGTTCATAACTCGTATCGGGCCCGTTACTTTTGGCCGGGTCGATTGGAAACCGCTCAAACGGCCCGTAGAGGTGAGCATGAGTATCGCAGCTTAGGGGCGGTGGCGTGGTCTGCGGCCGTTTCGGATGCCAGTCGGGACCGTTGATCAGTTCGGTCATCCTTTGCTCCGAAGCATTGCCCTATTTCACGTCGTCCGGAAAATATTTGAAAACGGAATTCAGACCGTTTGTCGCCGCTTGGCCGAGGCCGCAGATAGACGCATCAGCCATCGTCGTTGCCAAATCCTCTAAAAGTGGTTTGTCCCATTTTGGCTGTTCCAAAAGTTGAACAGCTTTCTCGCATCCGTTTCGGCACGGGGTGCATTGGCCACAGCTTTCATCTTCAAAAAACTTGAGCAGGTTCAGGGCGACATCTCCGGTGGAATCCTCTTCCGATAATATGATGACGGCCGCGGAGCCAATCAGACAGCCATATTGTTCGAGGGTACCAAAATCCAGTGGCTCACTATCCATGCTGGCTGGCAAGATTCCGCCCGATGCCCCTCCTGGCAAATAACCCTTGAAGCTATGGCCTTCCTCCATGCCGCCGCAATATTCCTCGATGAGTTCGCGAACCGTGATGCCGGCTTCCGCAATCTTTACGCCCGGTTCTTTAACGCGACCAGAAACCGAAAAGGTCCGGAGTCCCTTCGAGCCATTCCGTCCTTTGTCTGTAAACCAGCTCGCACCTTTTTGAACGATATCGCGTATCCAATAGAGTGTTTCAACATTGTGAATAAGTGTTGGACGCCCGAAGAGACCAACCTGCGCAGGAAACGGTGGTTTGTGTCGGGGAAGGCCGCGTTTGCCTTCAATAGACTCCAGCATTGCGGATTCCTCGCCGCAGATATAGGCGCCTGCGCCGCGCCGCAATTGAATACGTCCCGGTTCGGCAAGACCAGCGGCTTCACATTTCGGCAGCTCGCGTAGAAGAATTTCGCGAATTTCGGGGTACTCATCGCGGAGATATATGTAGATCTTTTCTGCTTCTACGGCCCACGCGCCGATGAGCATTCCCTCCAAAAAACGATGAGGGTCGCGTTCAAGAAACCAACGGTCCTTAAATGTTCCAGGCTCTCCCTCATCGGCGTTCACTGCCATAAAGCGGGGGCCAGCCTCAGCCCGCACAAATGTCCATTTACGTCCGGACGGAAACCCAGCGCCACCCAAGCCCCGTAGGCCAGACTCATTTAGTATGTCGACGAGTTCCTCAGGAGTGCGTTTGTCCTCAAGACACTCACGTAACAACGCGTAACCACCGTCATTTTCATACCGATCAAAATCGACATAATCAGGCAGCTCCGAATGCGTCCCATTTTCCGCGGCTTTCAGCGCCCTTCCGGCAGTCGCCGGGGCGATTTGAGCATGGCCAATAGCAACGGCAGGAGCCTTGTCACAAGCGCCCATACAGGGAGCCCGCAAAACGCGGACGTTTGATCCTGCCGTGTTCGCAAGCTCGGTGATCAGTTGTTCGGAGCCAAGCAATTCGCAGGTGACACTGTCACAAACCCGGATAGTCACCGGTGGCGGTTTTTGTGTTTCGTCAGTGACGACGTCGAAGTGGGCATAAAAGGTGGCAACTTCGTACACTTCGGACAACGCCATTTTCATTTCATCAGCGAGTGCGACCAGATGGTCAGCGGATAGACATCCGAACTTGTCCTGAACAAGATGCAAATGCTCAATAAGCATGTCGTTTGTCCGGGGTGAATCGCCTAGTAGAGCTTGGATATCATCCAGCGCATCAGCATCCAGTTGCCGACCTTTTGGATGAGATGCACCGCGTCCACCCCGGCCGGGGTGCGAATGTCTTCTCACGGATTTACTTTTGGCCATTTCTAAAAGTCTTACTTATCGCCATGTCGATATTGAATGCCGGATGGTATCGGCAGGTAATCACAGAGAGCTATACTATTTTTTTTGAAATCGCCACAAATCAGAATTATTAACTCCCATCGATATCGACCAGAATCAAAGAGATTACGTCGCTGTTAATTAACTGTTTACCCTGGTGTTCAAAATTGACAGTAATTCTGTTTCCGATCGCCGATTGGACCTGACCTAAACCCCAGTCGTCCCGGTTCGGATGACGGACGAGGGCGCCAGGGACAAACTCTTCGTTCATTTTGGTTTCCTTGAACGGGTTTAGGAAATGGACTTGGTCAGAGTATCTTATTAGTGACATCTTGCCACACGATTTTCGGCGGTTGGAACGGACACGGTGCAACGATTAGAGGGATAAACGGAGATGGTTGCCAATATTCCGCAACGCGTATCGGAGCTGCTGTGTTCCCGGCTGTGTCATGATCTGATCAGTCCAACTGCGGCGATCAGCAATGGATTGGAACTCCTCAGCGACGAGATTGGTGGGATCGATGAAAGTGTTATGTCGCTTCTGACCTTCAGCGCCGGCCAATCGCTGGCGACGTATCGGATCCCAATGAGCCGAACAGATCCTGCATCCGGGCATAGAAATCGCTTCGAATCTGAGCATCTCCCAACTCGGTCTGGGAAGTTCTCAATTCCTTGATCATAAATTCGTTGACTGTCCGCGTGATCGCCGCAATTTCGACACCGGCACCCTGTCCGGCGACAATGACCGCCTGTTGATGGATGGTTTTGCGTGAATACCCTTCGGTATTGACGTTCGAGACGTTCTGCGCGGTTACATCAAGTGCCCGCGAATTGACCTGCAATCCGCTAATGGCATTGAGAAGGGCGATATTGAGTGACATTGGTCCGCGCGATTACTAACGAAATGAATTTTTAGAGCTGACGGTCGACCGACAAAGACAATGAGGGCGAATTCCGGCCCTTTTGCAAATCGCCAAGCTTGCCGTCCCGCGTATATCCCTTTTCTTTGGCGCGGTTTTCCGATACCGCATCCACGATCGCCTTTAGCAGTCGATCATGCGAATCTCGTACGGCATTCAGAGCTCGGGCATTTTCTGCGAGGGCGGTGTCGAAACGTCCGGCGAGCTCAGAAAGTTCGGTGCGAAGTGCCGGTTCAACAGCTTCAAGCGCCTCAGGTTGGGCAGCCAGCGAGCGGACCGTTTCTTCATACAGAACGGTTAGATCCTTTTTCTCCGCCTGGAGATTTTCAATTTCGTCGACCTGCATGGCCCGTAACATATCGACCTCGCTATCCAGGACACCGATCAATCGGCTTGTAACCCGAATTAGCGCTTCAACCTGCTTGTTGATTTGCACACTCATTTTGAAGTCTCCTGTAAACTTAATAGTTCGCGGCTCACCGCGTCGGCGATGCCGATACCCCCGGTTTTGGACAAAATCTTTCCGTACTCCTGAAGCATCATCGGACGGAAGACATCTTCCCCGTAGCCGCCGCCAAATAGCCCGTCTGTTGGTACGCCTTCGAACATGCTTTCCAGCATTTGGCTGAGGAATACAGCTTCGAAATCCTCCGCTGCCTTACGAATTTCCTCTGCCGAACCATTGACCGGCAGGCGCGGTTTGGAAGTTGCTGCTGCGCTTTGGGCTGAAAGCGCCGTGACGAGAGATTCATTGATCATTAGAGGACCTGAATTTCCGCCTGGAGGGCACCAGACGCCTTAATCGTTTGCAGAATGCTGATCATATCGCGTGGGCCGACACCCAAAGTATTCAAACCATTGACGAGTTCTTGGAGGCTTACTCCGGTTGGCAACATCGCGAGGCTGCTTTTTTCTTCCGAGATGTCGATCCCCGTACGGTCTACATTTTGCGTTGTACCGGTGTTGGCAAATGCATTTGGCTGGGAAACCTGAGGGGTTTCTGTAACCTTGATGGTCAAATTTCCCTGCGCGATAGCGAGAGTGCTTATTCGGACATTTTCGCCAATGACGATGATGCCGTTTTGTTCGTCTACAACGACGCGCGCCAGTTGATCCGGTGCAACGCGGATCTGCTCGATATCTGTTAAAAGCGCGATAACGCCACCAGGATATTTTTTGGGAACCTTCAGCATAATTGTACCGGGGTCGGTGGTTTCCGCTGCAGGTCGTTTAAGGAAACGGTTGATTGCGGAAGCCACGCGCCGCGCTGTCGTTAAATCGGGATTGCGAAGCGACAAACGAGCTTTTGTTAAATTACGCATATCGAATTTAATTTCACGTTCGACAATTGCGCCGTTTGCGATCCGGCCACTGGTCGGAATGTTTTTGGTAACCGATGCCGCTTTGCCCGAAGCGGAGAATCCGCCGATTGCCGTTTGCCCCTGGGCCACCGCGTAAACTTCACCATCGGCACCAACCATCGGTGTTACCAGCAATGTCCCACCCAGAAGGCTGGATGCGTCGCCAAGAGCGGAAACAGAGACATCGATACGGGTGCCCTGCCGAGAAAAAGAGGGGAGGGTGGCGGTCACCATGACGGCAGCAACGTTTTTGGTTTTCAAGGTAACGTCACGCGTATTAACACCTAGACGTTCGAGCATCCCAACAAGACTTTGTTTTGTGAATGCTGAATTCGTAAGGTCATCGCCGCTGCCATTTAGTCCGACCACTAGCCCGTAGCCGACAAGCAAATTGTCGCGAATCCCTTCGAAATCGATTATGTCCTTAATCCGCGATGAAGCCGAAGCAGGTGCCTGAAAGGTTACGCTCATCAGCATTGCGGCAAGCAGGCTACTCAACGCAACTTGTGATAATTTGGCCCGCCGAAGGCCTAATTTTGTTCTCTTATATTTTAAAACTGCACTTAACATTATTGATCACGTCGTAATTATCCAGAATCCCCCATGCGAGAACTGTGCCAAGTTTCATCTTGGAGAAAGGTAAATAAATCAGTCATTTAGGTGATTAGCGACGCAAAGGAATTTGGATCAAGGGCAAAGATATCCCTTTGAACCGGCAAAGATTGCCGTTTTGTTGCACAGAATTTGATATTGCGTGGTTAAGGGGTTTTTAACCGCCGCACCCCCATTTTTCGCTATCTGGTACGATCAGCTGCTCGATATGAAAATAGGAAATACCGGCCCGATAAATGTGATTCCCGCACGGCAGCGTGACCGGGCGGCTCAAACCTCGAGCAGCTTTTCCAAGCAAATTTCCAACGATACTCCGGTAGTAGCGACCTCGCATGCCGGAGAGGTAGCATCGCTGACGTCATTGCTGAGCGTTCAAGAAGTCAATGATCCGTTGCATGAGCGCCAACGCGCCATCAAACATGGAGAAGATTTGCTGGAAGAGCTTGATGAGCTCCGTCATGGCTTATTAATAGGTGCCTACCCGGAAGACAAATTAAACCGGATTCTGGCCATGGTAAAAGCGCACCAGGGAAATTTAAGTGATCCAAATTTGCAGGAAATCCTGTCCGAGATAGAGCTGCGTGCGTCCGTCGAATTGGCCAAACTTGGGCGAATTGCATAAAAAAATACGTTATTACAATAGCTTACATTAAATTGGTTAAATTATTTATGGTACTTGAAGTCCGCGGTAACGGTTCATATACTCCGCGCCGAATTCTGAGCGTTTGGAGGTGATATGCCACCTAAACTATCCAAGAATTACAGGCCTTCTGATAAAGAGCCTTTTATGAACGCCAAGCAGCGTGAATATTTCCGGCAACGTTTATTGCGTTGGCGAGGTGAGCTTCTCCGTGAGACCAGCCAGACTCTCCAGAATCTTCAGGAAGATTCTTTGCAGGCACCCGATATAGCGGATAGGGCTTCGGCTGAAACCGACCGAGCTGTAGAGCTGCGAACGCGGGATCGCGAACGGAAATTGGTTCAGAAGATCGACGAGGCCCTAAACCGGATCGAAGAGGGCGAATACGGCTATTGCGAGGAAACAGGCGAACCCATAGGCCTGAGACGCCTTGAGGCCCGCCCGATCGCAACTCTCAGCCTCGAAGCTCAGGAGCGCCACGAGCGTATGGAACGCATCTATCGCGACGAATAGACCTAAGGGTTCTTGTCGCTACCAATATACGTGTTGAGCCTGGTTTTCTAGAACGGAAAGATTACATCCAGAACCTGGTTGCCATATCGCGGCTGTTGAACATCGGAAATATGACCCTTTCCGCCATAAGAAATGCGCGCTTCGGCGATTTTCTCATATGAAATTGTATTATCCGCGGCAATATCTTCGGGTCGTACCACGCCAGCGATCTGCAATTGTCGCACTTCAAAATTTACCCGAACTTCCTGACGTCCAAGAATAACAAAGTTTCCATTCGGTAGCTTTTGCGTCACGATTGCTGCGAGCTTCAGATCAATGGTTTCGTCACGATTGATCGAGCCCTCGCCCTCATTTTTCGAAGTGCTGTCTATATCGAGCAAATTGCCGGCATTGACGGTTTCCGGTAGGACGCGGCTCAAACTGGTTTCATATCCGAGGAGTGCATTGGCCGAGGCGTCCTCGTTATTTGTCCTGCTTCTGGACGTTTTGTTGTTGATCTTTGCACTGTCTGAAATCGAAATCGTTACGGTTAAGAGGTCGCCAATTTGTGAAGCCCGTTGATCTTTAAAAAAGGCACGTGCGCCGTGTCGCCACAAAGAGTTTGGCGCTCTCGGTCTTTTGGTCTTTAGCGGCAGAACTTGAGACATTTCGCGATTTTCTAAAATCGGCTCGAGGAACAAACACTCCACCTGCTGTACAGCAAACCGCCGCGGCAAACTAAGCTCTGTTTGGCAGGGCGCTTAGTCGCGAATGTCCTGCAGAAACCAATCGGTTGGAATTTCCATTCCTAGATTGCGCTCAAGGCAGGTCTTGTATACATGGCCTCCGACAGACGAGAACTGTAGGCCCTGATTACCTACATTCCGGTAAAAGGTTACCTGATCGGAATTAATCCGACCCAAGCTAGGGTCAGCAACAAGTGCTGCAAAATCCGGTTTGTCGCCGCCTTTGCCGCGGTCATTAAATTCAGGGTCATCCCCACCAAAGCCAGGATTTGGGTTTTTCTCTGGAATGCGTTTCATTTCCTCGGTGCTGCCGCCAATAAAGGCAGCCGGGCTCAAGCCGCGTTCCGCCTGAAATCGTTCGGTCTGTTTCATCTGCAAACCGGCTGTACCCTGCCGGATCACGACGTCGAACTTTTCAATTACGGCGTCGCTTATTTCCCGACGACCCAAATTGGTGACATGCATGCCTGGTTCTATCCAATCGGGATCATAGACCGGCACCATGGAATCTGTGCAGGTGGAAAGGATATCGCATGCGGCGACGGCTTCTTTTGGATTGTCGACGGCGATGACCTCAATTCCTAATTTCTGGGTCATTTCCTCGGCGTATTCTTCGCGATGTGCTGCTGTCGGGCTGTAAATTTTGCATTGCTGGATGTCGCGGACGCAAGCGAAAGCCTCGAGAAAGGTTCTGGCCATACCGCCCGAACCGAGCATGCCGACAATATGGGAGTCCTCGCGTGACAGATATTTAACGCCGATACCCGCACCGCCGCCAACGCGCATATGCTGTATGTGGCCGTCATTGATGAATGCCAGCGGTTCACCGTTATTGGTGTTAACGAGTAAGACCAGCCCACAATACGTTCCCGGTTCGCGACAATATTTTTCTTCCGTCCAGTTTCCACTCTCGTCTTCGGGCCAGTACATGACGTCCGACTTCATTCGAATCGCGAAGAAGCCATCATTTGCACCTTCCATGGTGCCCCAACGGAAATATCCATCTTCACGCTCTGCCGGCATATACATATCGATCCGTGGTCGATGTATGGCACCGCCAGCCGGGATCTTTTTGAATGCTTCTTCCTGAACGCGAATACAGTCCGCCATTTCCAGGACGTCGGCGACGATTTCATTATTTATGATCAGCATGAGTCACTCCCCGATTTTGCGGGAGGACGATAACAAACATGGGGGTTAGGCCCAAGGGCCGCCGGATCGGGAGTCGTCGCTATCCGCCACCGTAGCTGCGGATCAACGATCCCGCGACGAGATACCAGCCATCGACCAACACAAAGAAAATTAATTTGAACGGCAGCGAAATCATAATAGGCGGCAGCATCATCATACCCATGGACATTAGGACGGACGCGACCACCATATCGATGACAAGAAATGGTACAAATATTAGAAATCCAATTTCAAAGGCACGTCGCAACTCGCTGATCATAAAGGCCCGTATTAGCGACCTGAGTGGCGTTTTTTCAGCTGTTTCCGTCGGCGGTGCCTTGGAAATGTCCATAAACAGTTTCAAATCCTGTTCCCGGACGTGGCTCATCATAAAACCGTGGACCGGTTTCACACTGCGGCTGAACGCTTCCTCTTCATTGATTTCGTTTGCGAGTAAGGGAGCAATGCCGGCTTTGTATGACTGTTCAAGCGTCGGTGCCATGACGAACGCCGTTAGGAAGAGGGCAAGACTAATAAGAACGGCATTTGGCGGCGTTTGTTGAACGCCGAGGGCATTCCGCAAAAAGGACAGCACAACGACGATACGGGTGAAAGACGTCACCATTACGAGGATTGACGGCGCAAGCGACAGGACAGTGATCAGGGCAATGATTTGAACAATACGTCCGGTCGCGGATGGACCGTCGCCAAGGTCCAACGACATGCTTTGTGCCCATACCGGACCGGTTGCAAGCATGACACTAGCGGTCAATGCGTAGCCTAAGACTAGTGAGAGGCTGCGCACGGTCATTGTTGCGCTTCCTCCAAAAGGTTTGGAGGGTTCTGGCCAGCGTTAACTGGCGGCTCGATACCCGTTTCAATGACCAGCTCATTCGTCGGGCTCATAAGGATCAGATGTTCCATTGTGTCGCGACGGAGGAGCAACAGCCTTCGTTTGGAATCGATCGGTGCGATCTCAACAACTTCCAAACGTCGGGCTCCGGGTGCGGGTCGAACTGTTCCTCGCAAAACGCCATAGCGCCGAGCTGCCCAGGCTAAAAGGCCGATTAGGCCGAGAACAAATATTAGTGCCAGAAGAAACCGGAAATAGGTCGTGACTTCCATCCCGCCTCCTACTCTGCTTTGAAACCTAATAGGATTTCACCAACTCTCATCCGGCTATTTCTTTCGTGCCGACGTTGTTGTTCCCGCCGATCCGTATGCGGATGCAGCGCGTTGACGAGAGGTGACGGATTGTATGTCCTCAGCGATTTCCCGATGTTGTTTAGTCAACGTCTCTACGAGCCGATCAAGATCATCGGTAAGGGAGATCAATTTTGCCTTGAAAGCTTGGCGTTCGGACGGTGGTAATTCAACAATCGTCTCACAGAGCGCCTTAATTTTTGCGTCGAGATCCGATAGATCGAGTCCGTTTCCCTGAGCCGCATGGTCCCGAAAGGCATTGATCACGCCGGAGGCTTGCTCAAGCTCAGCATTTAATTCTGCAATGCCAGTCATTTCGTCTTTATCGCCCTAATATAGTGCCCAAAGACGGTCGCAAATCATGGTTAAAAAAGGCTGAAAGAATGGCTTCAGTTGTCGCTTTTGCTTTGTGCGCTTAGGAGATCCGCGGTCGACGTCGCCGCCGCTTGATTCTCGGCCTGAATTTTGTCGTATAGCTCGCGTCTAAGAACGGAAATCTCTGGTGGAAATTCGAATCCGAGTTTGATTGACCGCCCGCGAACCTCGACAACCGTTACTTCGATGTTGTCGTTGATTACGACGGATTCTCCAACCTTGCGTGTTAAATAAAGCATATTGGCCTCGCCACTAACTGTGCCGCTTGCGACGCTGTCTGCGCCCGACCCGACGCTCCTAGATAATGCAAAGTGTGTTTACAATTTATTTACAACGGGTCGTGATAATCGAAAATATCTAAAATTGAGCAAATCGATTTGACCAAATTGTGGCGATTTGTCGGCAGTACCGTGTAACCGGAATTTTCGTATTGTTTAGGCGTAGGGACACAATGGACCTCAGTAAATCACCGATATTTTCATTGATGCAGCGCCGTTTGGGCTGGCTCACACAAAGGCAATCTGTTCTGGCGCACAATATCGCCAATGCGGATACGCCCAATTATAAACCCAAAGATCTGAGCAAGCAGAGCTTCCAAAGAATGTTGGAGACGCCGAGGACGTCAATTTCGATGGCGCAAACCAGCGGTGCCCACATTGCGCCACGCGAGAATAAGTCGGCATATCGTCAGGAAGTTGTGAAGGATAACTATGAATCGGCATTGGCAGGAAATGCGGTTGTCCTTGAAGAGCAGCTAATGAAAGTTTCGGAAACGCAGGGTGCCCATACGTTGGCGACCAACCTGTACCGCAAGCATGTTCAAATGCTTAAGCAGGCGATAGGCCGCGATCGGTAATTTGGAGAACATCTCATGGATTTAGTGAAATCGATCAAGATTTCTGCGGCCGGCATGAAGGTGCAGGGAGCGCGATTGAAGATCATCGCGGAGAACATCGCGAATGCGGATTCCATGGCGAGCCAGAAAGGCGGAATCCCCTATCAGCGCAAGATCGTCAATTTTCATAACGTTCTTGATCGCGAACTTGGCACACACCTTGTGAAGATCCGTAATTACGATGTCGACAAGGCGGAATTCCGCAAACAATACGACCCTGGCCATCCGGCAGCGGATAAAGATGGCTATTTGAAAATGCCAAACGTCAACGCGCTTATCGAGATGATGGATATGCGTGAGGCGCAGCGATCCTACGAGGCAAACCTGCGAATTATTCAGGTTTCAAAATCAATGATCCAACGAACCATCGGTCTGCTCGGCCGGTAGTTGGAACGCACTAGCATAGGAGAGATCCATGGTGGCAAATATCGGCGCGGCGGCGTCAGCTTACGCCAAATCAGGAAAGGTTGGTGGCGTTTCGGGAATGGAGCCTCGCGCGGGCGATCCTACGAAGAACTTCTCCGATATGCTTGGCGACGCGATGAAAGGTGCTATTGAGACCGGTAAACACAGTGAAATGATGAGTGCGAAAGCGGTTGCCGGTCAGGCGGATCTCCGCGAGGTCGTCACCGCGGTCACGAATGCTGAGGTGACTTTGCAGACGGCGCTATCGATAAGGGATCGGGTGGTTCAGGCATATCAAGACATCATTAGCATGCCGATTTAAAGGTTGTCTCATTCAGGTTTTTTGGCGGGGAAGCATAAAACCAACATGAACGCTGTAGATATTATTGAAATTTCGCGGGACGGTTTGATTGTCATGCTCAAGATCGGCGCGCCGGTCATGCTGATTGCATTGATTGTCGGGCTGGGTATTTCTCTTTTCCAGGCATTGACGCAGATACAGGAAATGACGTTGGCGTTCGTGCCAAAAATCCTCGTTATTTTTGTTTCTTTGCTCGTTTTCCTGCCCTTTATGTTGACGTCTTTGACAACATTTACGAAGGGACTGTTCGATCGGATAGTCTCTCTGGGTTAGCTGCTGGTGTTACAAAACCTGGTCACCGCGCACGTATTTGCCCTGGCATTCGTCTTCGCCAGAATTGGCTCTGTTTTGATGTTGTTGCCAGGCTTTGGCGAGGTGTTTGTCAGCGCCCGTGTCCGTCTGGTGTTGGCACTGGCGGTCACAGTGGTGATCACGCCGATCGTGACACCATACATACCTGCGGTTCCTGATACCCCTATAGAGACACTTACAATGTTGGGTCGCGAGATCGTAATCGGTCTCTTTCTGGGCGGTCTCACTCGAATGATGGTCGCTGCACTTCATATCGCAGGAACCATCATGGGGTTTCAAAGCAGTCTTGCAAACGCGCAACAATTTGACCCCGTCAATGCCTCACAAGGTTCTCTGATCGGCACCTTCTTGAACATACTCGGCGTTTTTTTGATATTTGTAACCGACCTGCATCACATGATGTTGATGGCTGTCGCGGATTCCTATCAGGTTTTCCAGCCCGGCGCGCCTTTGCCGATCGGTGACTTTGCCAATACTGCGATCCGAACCCTGGCCGATAGTTTCCTGTTGGCGATGCAGATCGCTTCGCCGCTCATTGTTATGGGTATGTTGTTTTATCTTGGTCTCGGTTTGCTGGCACGACTCATGCCCCAGGTTCAGGTCTTCTTTATCGCCATTCCGATACAAATCTTCCTTGCCTTCATGGTTATGGCGGTATCGCTCTCCGCCGGCATGATGTGGTTCCTTGGTTCCTTCCAGGGGAAATTCCAGGGGCTTCTTTTAGGCGGCTGAGCGATGTCAGAAGAGTCACAAGATAAATCACAAAAAACCGAAGACCCAACGCAAAAGCGTCTGGATGATGCGCGTCAAAAGGGACAGGTCGCGACCTCGCGTGAGGTCAATCACTGGTTTATGATTCTGGCGAGTACGACAGTCATAGCCCTGTTGTTGCCAGGTATGATGACCGACCTCAGCCAGGCATTCCTGAAATTCGTTGAGCGACCCGAAGCAATACCAATCGGCCCGGGTGGTTTTAAAAACCTCCTGGCGGATACGATTTTGGAAGCGGTTTGGGCATTGGCGCCGGCGATGATTGTTTTGCTATTCGCTGCCCTCGGCGCGGGTTTGGTCCAAAACGGCTTTATTTTTGCCCCGGAGTCAATCAAACCCAAGCTTGAGAAAATTTCCCTCAAGAGCGGTGTAAAGCGTCTCTTCTCCGTAAAATCTTTTCTTGAGTTTGCAAAAGGTGTTTTCAAACTCGCCATCGTGACGTGCGTGGCTATCGCGGTTCTGTGGGATGAATTCACCGGACTTGAACAGATGCCGCTCATGGCGATACCGGCATCGATGGGCAAGATGCATGACCTGGTTATTCGTCTGATGATCGGTGTGTTGGCGATTATTTCGATCATCGCCGTGCTCGATTTTCTCGTACAACGAGTTCAGCACACCAAGCAGATGCGAATGTCGCGTCAGGATGTAAAAGACGAACTCAAGCAAACAGAAGGTGATCCGCAAATTCGGGCGCGTCTGCGTCAAATTCGTCGAGAGAGGGCGCAATCTCGAATGATGCAGGCGGTGCCCGAGGCATCCGTGGTGGTCACCAACCCTACTCATTTCGCCGTTGCGCTTAAGTATGAAATAGAGACCATGTCGGCACCCGTCGTATTGGCAAAAGGCGCAGACCATATCGCACAAAGAATTCGCGAAGTGGCTGAAGAAAATGACGTTCCGGTGATGCAAAACCCGCCACTCGCCCGGGCCTTGCATGCAACTGTGGAAATTGGCGATGAAATTCCGGCAGATCACTATAAGGCCGTTGCCGAAGTGATATCCTACGTTATGCGTCTGAAGGGCAAAATGCCGGGGCAGGGTAAGGCACGGGCGTAACCCGTGCTTGACGAATGCTTTGCCTAAAGCTTGAAGTGATGCCGTACTTCTTCAGGGAACAGGTCATCGATCGACAGCTTTTTGTGGAGCGTGCCCTGTTCGTAACCAAACTGTAGAAAGGCCTCCAGAGTCGTCCGGTTTGCCTCAATTCCGTATGGCCAATGTTCTTCACCGAACATTTTCCGATTGCTTTCCAACCCGTCGTAATAAGACCAGGCTATTGGAAACTGTGACACAGTGAAATTGGCTATCCTTTCAAAGCTGCGGGCCTTTGCTTCTTCGAAAGCCGTTATAAGGTTTTGCGCAACCCACGGGTTCTTGTCAAAAACATCTTGCCGTATCGCTACTGTATGCATGATCGGGAAGATACCGGTTTCGTTGAAATAATTTTCTTCTTCTTCCCGGTAATTGGGGTACAGCTGTGCGACACGCTCATCGCCGGCCAAAAATTCTTTTGGCGGGCGAGCTGAGAACGCACAATCCAAATCACCGTCGAACATCATCTGCATGAGCGAGCGATCTGTAACGATTGTCAGGTCAATGTCATCCGGCAAGTTGAGTTGGGACGCTTCCTGGCGGCCAGGGTCGTTGATGCCCGACTGGAACCAGGTGGCGCTGCTTAACGGGACGCCCGCGGTGTGCTCCATCCAGCCACGGGTATAGATGCCGGCGGTTTGACCCCATTCCGGTATACCGATGCGTTTTCCTTTTAAATCAGCGGCTGTTTTGATTGGCCCGTCACTGAGCATATAGATTGAGGAATGGCGGAATACGCGCGATGGAAAAACGGGAATGAGTACAAAAGGGGCGTTGCCGCGAGATACCCAAGAGGTACTCATGCCCATCGAAATTTCTGAGATTTCCCATTCCTGGCCAAATAGAAAGCGGTGAAATATTTCTTCGGGGCCATGATTGATGACGGTCAGATCGACTCCCTCAACCTTTACCCTTCCAGTCGCCATGTCCTGAACATGATCGTAATGATTCATCGCCATGGTCAGCTTTATGTCAGCCATTATATTCTCCGCAGAAATAGATAAAAACGATGCGCGTTTGTACCGGACGAATTTAAAAAACGCTAGGGGGCCTGCGCACTTTCGATTGCTTTCCAGACGCGCTGAGAGGTGGCGGGCATTTCAATGTCTTTGACGCCAAGCGGCGCCAAAGCATCCAGAATAGCGCTTATAACGGCCGGGGTTGCGCCCACTGTGCCACCTTCGCCGGCGCCTTTGACGCCGATAGGATTGGATTTACAAGGGACTTCATGAAACTCCATTTCAAAGGAGGGCAAGGTGTCGGCAAAGGGCATCGCATAGTCCATCAGTGAACCAGTCATCAGTTGCCCGGACTCCTTATCAAAAATAACATCTTCCGTAAGAGCTTGCCCAACGCCTTGGGCGATACCGCCATGGATTTGGCCATCGGCAAGCATCGGGTTAATGACGACGCCAATATCGTCAACGACAGTATATTTTACGAGATCGACGGTACCTGTCTCGGTATCAATTTCGACCTCACAGATATGGCACCCGTTTGGAAAGCTAGGCTGAATTGCAGCATAAGCGCCGGTGCCATCAAGCCCGACACCGAGTTCCTGAGGAATTCCCGCCGGCCGAAAGGAAGCTTTTGCAACCTCAATAATTGACATAGAGCGATCAGTGCCCACGATCGTGAAAACGCCTTCAGCGAATTCAATATCGCTCGGGTCAGCCTCCATCAGGTGGGCCGCGAATTTTTTCCCGTTTTCGATCACATCATCTGCCGCGTGACGCATCGCACTGCCACCGAGAACCATGCTCCTGGAAGCGACTGTGCCCCGTCCGGCGGCAACACTCGCGGTATCCCCCTGTTCGAGTTGGATGGACTCGAATGGAATACCGAGCCACTCCGATACCATCTGAGCATAGACGGTCGCATGACCCTGACCATGGCTGAAGGTGCCGGCAAAAATCGTGCATGAACCACTGGCATCGAAACGAATGTCAGCGCGCTCATTGAAATTGCCGCAATCGTCTACGTAATAAGAGATACCAATACCGCGTTTCCGTCCGTCCTCCTCACTGGATTCCCGGCGTTTGGCAAAGCCATTCCAGTCCGCAAGTGCGGTGCATTTATTGAGCAGGCCGGAAAAATCGCCGGAATCATAAATAAAGTTTGTGTGCGATGTGTGAGGTAACGCATCCGGTTGAAGCATGTTGCGGCGACGCAAATCCACTCGGTCGATGCCCATGACACGCGAGGCTTTGTCGATTAATTGCTCAAAGGCATAAATACCTTCGGGTCGGCCTGCGCCACGATAGGCGGATGTTGGCGTCGTGTTGGTGAAAACGTGTTTGCTTGCAATATCGATAATCGGAATTTCATAGATTGACGGCGCAATCCGAAGCGAGAACACTAAAGGAATATAGCCCGAACCGGGGATATAGGCGCCGGCGTTCTGCATCGCGCGCCATCGAAGCGCCAGAAATTTCCCATCTTTATCGAGCGCCAGGGACCCTTCTAACACCTGATCACGCCCCTGATTGTCCGCCAGCATCGCTTCAGATCGGTCGCTGATCCATTTTACGGGGCGACCGACA
The DNA here is from genome assembly GCA_002720855.1 of Rhodospirillaceae bacterium. Lineage (GTDB taxonomy): Bacteria > Pseudomonadota > Alphaproteobacteria > MPNO01 > UBA2964 > UBA2964. Next base: position 139,242 of record PBIN01000009.1, read on the forward strand.
CGCTTTGATGCCCAAAGAACGAGCGCGTCTTCAGGGTACGTCGCCCCTTTCATTCCGAAACCACCACCAACATCGCGAGAAATAACACGCAATCTCGATTCCGGGACTTTGAGAACATTTTGGGCAAGCGAAGTCCGCGTCATATGCGGACCCTGACAGCTGTTGTACAGCACGTAACGATCATCGGCTTCGTTATAGTCGCCGATACATCCTCGGGGTTCGATTGAGACACAGGCCAGACGATTGTTGCGGACGCAAACATCGACAGTATGTGCGGCTTGTTCGAAGGCAGCGTCGCAGGACCCGGTGTCACCGTAATGGATATCTGTCGCGATATTGTTCTGGGCACCGTCATGTACAAGCTTGGCGTCGCCAGAAATCGCGTCGGCAGCTGTTGTAACAAAATCCAGTAATTCAAATTCCGCTGTAACAAGCGCTGCCGCATCGCGCGCCTGGGTATCGGATTCGGCAACAACGACAGCAATACGTTCGCCGACAAACCTTATCCTGTCATGGACGATGACCGGTTGTTCCGTTCGGTAACCGTCCGACAGACCCATCATCTGGGGCAAATAGTTCGGTGGTATGCCGCCGATGCCATCCTCAAAAGCATTGGCACCTGTGAGAACAGCGATCACCCCCGGCGCCGCCTCCGCTTCACCGGTGTTAATGGTCTTTAAATCTGCATGTGGAACTTGCGCGTATACGATAGCCGCATACGCCATTCGCGGCAGAACGATGTCGTCAATATAGGTGCCACGACCAGTGAGAAACCTAGGATCCTCTGATCTTGGTACGGATTGGCCAACACCAAATTTCATAAAAACTACTCCTGACTGACAGCGGTTTTATTTTATCTCAATTGCGTTATAACAAGCCAGCTTGCACGCTATTACCGTGGCTTTTCCAAAAAATTTGCGTAACGCGGAACCCTTTCAATGAGATCGTCAGGATCTATAAAAAATGCTTCAATAATTTCACGATTATCTACTTGGATTTCGGGTTGCGTCGTGAAAGTGGTTTCAAAGATATAAGTTTTCCGGATCTGTCCGCAGGGAACAAGTTCATTCACTGCGAGGTCCAGTCCAAGTTCCTCTTTGAGCTCCCTTACGGCGGCTTCAGGCGGTGTTTCGCCAGGATTAATGCCGCCGCCCGGCAGGCCCAGATTGCGAATATAAGAATGTTGCACCGTAAGTACTTTCCCTTCGTACCATATAACAACGGCGGTCCCGAGCTTGGTTGGCATCCCCAACTTTCGCAGTAAGATGATTATCGCGAAACCAAATCGGTAAGTGAACCTGCACGAAGCATCGAAGATTCGCGTCGTGAAGGTCATCGATTCTTTTCTGTAACGTATCATAACAGTCAGTATGGCCGCTTTATCTCATCCCGTCGAAGGAAGGTTGTCCGCCATTGGATTCACACGCATGATTTTGCAAACAAGCTAGGGGAGAAATTAATGGATACTCCAAATGTCAGCCCGGGAAAAGCGCCGGGGTTCGCTAATAACCCCGATAAATTACTGGAGTTCGAACCAAGTCCACGGCGCATTCGCGTAAAAGTAAACGGCGAGATAATCGTCGATTCTACGAATGTAATGTTGATGCGCGAAGGGGGACACGTTCCGGTCCTTTATTTTCCGATGGATGATGTCCGGATGGAATTATTTTCTTCGACCGATCACACTTCCAACTGCGGATACAAGGGAGATGCATCCTATTGGACTTTAACCCTTGGAGATCGCATCGAAGAGAACGTCATGTGGTCATACCGTGATCCGTATGACGAAACGCGGATCATCAAGGATTACGTCGCTTTCTACTGGGATAGAATGGATGAATGGTGGGAGGAAGATGAACAAATTTTCGGTCATGCCCGCGATCCCAAAAAACGCCTCGATACTGTGCCTTCACATCGCCCAGTAAAGGTCATGCTCGGTGGTGCAGTTGTCGCGGAGACAACAGACGCTATCTTTGCATTTGAGACCAACCATCCGCAGAGATTTTATATTCCGCAGAATGACGTTCGGATGGAGCTTCTAACCCAAACCGAAACGCAATCAGTGTGCCCCTACAAAGGGTCAGCCAGTTACTATTCGGCAACGATCGACGGTAGGCAATTTGAAGACATAGCGTGGAGCTATCAAGACACATTGCCCGAATGCCCGCGCATCAAAGATCTGATCTGTTTTTTTAATGAGAATGTTGATGCGATCTATCTTGACGGGAAGGAGCTGCCTCGACCTGATACCAAGTGGAGCAAATAGTCCAAATTTCAAAAATTGTTATCCGGCATGTTTGCCGATATGCCAGCCCGAAGCGGCGAGATGTTCTGTGGCAAACTCCAGCGGTTCCTGTTCAAGGTCAGTTGCCATAGTGTCATTAAACCGGTTGAGCCATCCGAACATACAAATGACGCCGACAATTTCGACGATTTGATCTTCATCAAAATGCTTCTTTAAATTCTCCATATCTTCGTCGGAGACCATATTTGGTGTCGTGCCTGCTGCCTGAGCAACCACCAGAGCTGCTTTCTCGGCATCGCTAAACAGATCGCTACGCTCGTATTCGAATACAGCGTCGATCTTTGCTTCCATTTCGTTCTTAGCTTTGTTGGCCGAACCGGCTGTATGCGCCATGCAATACTGACACCCTGCTGAGCGACTGGCGATATGCGCGATTAACCACTTCAGCTCCTGCGATACGCGACCCGGAACGCCGACGACTTCTCTCGACAGTAATGAAAATGCCCTGAGCATTTCGGGGCGGCGGCCCATTATGAAAAAGCTGTTCGGAACAAATCCCAGTGCTTTTTCGGCCCGCTCAAACACGTCTTCGAGGTCCGACAATTCTTCACGCGATTTAGGTGTGATGCGCGGCATGATTAATCTCCCCAGAATTTTTCTTTGTCTTACGCTATTGTATGGTCGGTACCACCGCAACTGCATCACTTGCCTAAACGGCGTTTTGCCAGCGATATTGTCCTTATGAAGATACGATTTACCTGTCCGCCAGAGCTTATCGATGAATTACCGAAGCCTCAGCCGGCTCGTCGAACAGCGCCTGATTGGTACAAGGCGATGCCCATGAATAATCCCGTTGAGGGTGGCGGTGTCGATCTGACCATTAAACATTGCATGCCATTTATGGATGCATTGACGACAGGATTTGTTATCCCATTGCAGGCGGATATCACCGTCAAAGATGGCGAGTTTAGTTGGGATTGGCCACATGAGGAGAGCCCCCTCGGGTTTCATTTTCCGACCCAGGCGCCAGGAGTTCCATTTGTCGATGAGGACGAGGTTGTCGTCAAAGCCCATAATTTCTGGTCGATACATACCGAGCCTGGTTATGCCACACTTTTCACGCATCCGCTGAATCGTTGGGATCTGCCATTCAGAACGCTTTCGGGCATCGTCGACACCGATAGTTTTGATGCATTGCCAGTTCATTTTCCAATGATTTGGGTGGATAAAGAATTTGAAGGCGTGCTGCCGGCGGGGACGCCAGTTGCACAATGTTTGCCGATCGAGCGGGGCAGGGCAGAAATCGAGGTCGGGGCAATGAGCGTGGAGGAATATTCCGATGCCAAAGGACTAAAAGATCGGATTAAGGATGAGCGCGGTTTCTACAAATCTCACATCAGGCAGGACCGCAGTTAGTGCCGTACTTAAAGGACGAAGATATCCGTCGTCTGACCGGAATGAAGGATAGTGCTGAGTATGAGCTCGATTTGTGTGGCCTCGATTTGCCGCATTCAATCGGAAGCGTTGAGCAAATGTTGGAACGCAGCAGGTTCCGGCCTCCGCGTTCAGTCATCATCAGGATTGATAAGGCAACCCCGACAAGCGGTGAGACGCATTTTCAACCTGTGGGCCGGTTGCTTGTGGAGGCGATGAAAGCCGGAACCGTTTTACAATGTCGTCCAATATCGGACCCTGGAGGGGGTTTTTGGATTAGGCTTGCGGGAAATCCCAACGTCGAAGAAGAAGACGAAGAAAACGTGCCACCAGAATAAAAAAACGGCCCCTCAATTGAGGGGCCGTAATTCTTGAAATCTTTAAAGCCTTAGGACTTCTTCTTGGTGTAGATGCCCTTGAGCGCTTTAAGAACGTCAGGCGTAACCGCCTTAAACGCTGAGTCGATCTTCTTGACGATTTCCTCTGCGGAGACCGGCGAGTACTCAACCCGGCGCTTTACAATTTCTTTCTTGAAGGCCGGATCAGCAATCATTGCTTCAAAGGCGGTCTTCAAAATGCCGACAACCTTCTTTGGTGTACCCTGCGGTACATAGAAGGCCTGTCCAACTTCCAGGTTCATGCCCAAAAGATCATACAATGCTCTTTCGGTCGTTCCCGGTTTAAGAAGGTCCGTAAAATGTGGAATACCCTTCAACGCAGGATGACGGGGACCGGTGCCGACCAACGGCAGGATCTTCTTGTTTTTGATCCAACCGGGACGAACGCCAGTAAACCCTGAATAAAAGTTCCAGCGTCCCTGGGTTTCTTTACGTTCAACAGCGACGTTAAGTGCGCCACCGCCTTTATATCCGTAAATCATTTTAAGCTTGGTACCCAAAACGGCATTTGCCAAACGCGGAAAAACCGAACCGGCAGAAGAAAAGCCGGTGGTCGCGATCGTAATTTCTTTTTGCTGTACGTCTTTCAACGTGCTGATGCCGTAGCCGTTCCAAACCCAGATAGCGGCTGCACGGGCTGCCGGGGCACCGAGCCATTGAAACTTGGTCGCGTCGAATTTTACCTTACGAACGAGCGGTGTCGTAATTGTGCCCGGCGCGATCATAGCAACGACACTGCCATCCTTAGGCGCAACGTTTGCCATATAAGCAGCAGATTTTGCGCCGCCGCCACCAGGTTTATTCTGGATAACGGTTTTTGGCTTGCCCGGGATGTACTTCCCAAGGTTCCGTTGCACGAGCTGGGTGTAAACGTGATATGTCCCGCCAGAACCTGATGGCACCTGAAAGGTCATCGTTTTACCAGCAAAATAGTCAGCCGCAATTGCGGGCGAACCTGCTACCGCGAAAGCGGCCAACGCGGTCGCCGAAGCGGCCAATTTTAGAGAATTCCTCAACATTCATATCCTCCCAAAGCTGAGTTCAGCTATTGTGTTTAACGCGTTAAATTAATGGATGGTGTCGTTATCTCGCCGTCCATAAAAAAATGCTAGCACTGATCAGATAGGCCGTCGAATCCAATATTGTTAAAATTTCATCTTTAGTTGCCGTCCCGCTATGGTGATCACAATGTTTGACGGCTTCAGGAATCGTTCTTTTGCGTAAGAATTTCTCGCGCTTTCCCCAGATTGAGCCAAAGTTTGCCTTTGCCCGTGCTGGAGAGATTTAACATTGCCTGCCGAAAAAATTCAGGACGTTGCGAAATCGCATCGCGATAACTGTCAAGCGCCTCGTTTGTCCGTTTCTGTTTTTGCAGGACGACCGCCAGATTTGCCTTCGCCTCGGCATAGTCAGGTGCGGCTGCGAGGAGGTCTTTATATAGAGCCTCGGCTTCAGCCAGTTGGCCGGCATTTTTCAACGCTACACCAAGTGCAATCACGTTTCCCCCATTCGAGGGGTCGATCGAGACAGCCTTGCGGCAGGCTTCTACCGCCTTTTCATGTTGTCCCAGGAGTCCGTAGACATCGCTTAGGCGCTGTGCGGCATCGAGATCTTTTGGGTCGCATTTAATTGCACGTTCATAGGAACGCGCAGCATCGGCCAACCTGTCTGCCGCACTGTACGCATTTCCTAAATTGATCAGGATACTGCCGCGATCAGGACTCAGTCCGGCGGCCTTTTCAATTAGAGGAATGGCGTCTTCGGGCTTGCCAGAGTCAAGAAGTGCTACGCCGAGCAGGTGTATGGCGTCGACATTGTTGCGATCTTGTTTGAGTGCTTTGCGATAACATGACTGTGCATCATCGAGTTGACCGTTTTGATGAAATGCCAAACCTTTCTTCAGCGTTTCGCGGATATCAGCCATATCGTCGAAGTCTGGAAGCCTTACAGGCTATAGGGAATTTGGGTCGGGCCGTTATAGGCGGAAATGCCGCCATCTTCCGGATCATAACGATATTGTTTGAAAGTACCCGAACGTTGGCTGCGGACGATGAATCCTATGGTCCGGTGATCGCCATTCGCTTCCTGATGAATTTCCCACGGCGGCACGACATCGATATAGCCAGGCACAACATCGAATTCGCCATTGAACTTCAGTTCGGCGGGTCCTTCTTCGGTTGGGTTATCATCGGCCCGGCTAAACCTTTGAATATGTTCGCCGCCATCCAGTACGCCATAAAGCGTCCAGCTGGGGCCGTGATCATGTACATTTGTTACCGAGTTTGGCCCTTTGACCAAGGCATTCAGGACAAATCCATAATCTGGATCTTCATAAAAAAGCAAGTTTGATGGCGGGCCATCCCCTTTTTTTGTGTCAGGCCAGGTTTTGGATTGCGCAACCAAATCCGGATCCTCCAACAACTCTTTGAGGTGAATAGCTACGGTCGGCCACAAATCCTCATCGGTTTTTCCCTCCGCACAATAGGTACGAATCTGATCGACAAAATCTTGAACGGGCTGAGGAAGTTGCTGGTCTGCCATGTGGTATTCCCGTATACGCCAATTGAAGCATAAGTTTTGGAGGGGAAATCACCATCGGTCAACTGGTTGGAATTTTTCCATTCATGGAAAGTGTATAAAAAATACTAAGTAATCTAAGTATTTAACAATCAACAGTGTAATTTTTCCATGTTTTATTGGGGTTTGCCGGGAGAATAGCACTAAATGCAGGCTTGCATTTGCCCGATAAGCCACGTAAAACCAGCTCCTTATCGCGCGCCAATCTTTGCGCCGCGATACAATTTTAAAAATAAATTCCGGGATTTGACGTTAAAAGGACGGATTAGGAGATAAAAATGGCGACTGCCAGAGAACAACTCAAACCAACGCCGGTGACAGATCACCTTCGCGATTTGCGTGGCACCATCGACTTCCTGAAGCAGGAAGGCGACATCATTGAAACCGATACCGAGGTTGATCCAGATCTTGAGATCACCGGTGTGCAGAAGCATCTCGATGGCGCTTGCCCGCTTCTCTTCAATAATGTCAAAGGCAAACCCAATCACCGGGCGATCACCAACCTGTTTTCTGATCACGGGATTATGTGCAAGTTGTTCGGTGTCGAGAATATGCAGGAAATGACGCTGGCCATTGCCAACGCGATCCGCAATCCGTTGCCGCCGGTGATCGTGGACTCGAAAGACGCACCGAGCCACGAAGAAGTCATTATGAACCCGGCTGAAGTCAATGAGCATATGGTGCCAATCCGCCATACCACTTATGAGTCCGAATTGACCGTCGGGTCTGGCCAGCGCCTCTTCGCGGGTGAGTATTTCGAAGGCGGCACGGACATGGCCTATAACCGGATGAATTTCCGCTGGGGCAATGTCGGAACCTTCCAGATTTCGCCTGGTTCCCATGGTTGGCAGGTAATGGCCAAACATTATCGCGATGACGAGCCAATTCCATTGACTATGAACTTCGGCATTCCCTATGGCCCGAACCTTCTGGCCGGTGCTGGGTTTGATTATGTCATCCTGCCAACTGGTTGTGACGAGCTAGGTGTTGCTGGCCGCCTGATCGGTGAGCCGGTTCGGATGGTTGAAGCAAAAACCGTCCCCGGTGCCTATGCTCTTGCCGATGCCGAGATCACGCTGGAAGGTTATCTCCATCCGCGTGACCGCCGCTACGAAACGGCAGAGTCCGAAGAGGCGGGTGTTCAGGGTCGTTTCCATTTCCATCCCGAATGGGCTGGATATATGGGTAAGGCCTACAAGGCTCCGACCTTCCATGTTACCGCTGTGACAACGCGGGCTCGTGAATCCAAACCGATTGTGTTCCCGCTCGGTGTTCACACAATGGATTGTCAGAATATTGACACGACGGTGCGTGAAGCGGCGATGTATGAGCTTTGCGAGCGCATGCAGCCAGGCATTATTCAGGATTGCAACATCCCCTATCCAATGACGGACTGGGGTGGCGCGATCATCCAGGTCAAGAAGCGCAGCCAGATCGATGAAGGCTGGCAGCGCAACTTCCTGTCAGCGATCCTCAGCTGTTCACAGGGCTCTCGTCTGGTCATCGCGATGTCCGAAGACACTGACATCTACGATATGGACGATGTGATCTGGAACCTGACGACACGTGTTAATCCTCAGACGGATATTCTTAATCCGATCCCGGGTGGCCGTGGCCAGACCTTTATGCCAGCTGAACGTATGACGGCTGGTGACCGGGAATGGACGGCGTCCAACACCCAGTTCGAAGGCGGAATGGGGATCGATGCTACTGTGCCTTATGGGTATGAGAGCGACTTCCTGCGTCCGGTCTATCCGGTTGATACGGTGTTCCCAGACAAGTTCTTCTCTCAGGAACAGATTGATCACGCCAAGTCCTACATGACCAATAAAGGCTGGGTTCACTCCCTGGCCCGCACTGGCCGGTAGGACACGGCGACATATTCACAATCAGAGCGGCTCATCGGGCCGCTCTTTTTGTTTGGAAAACCCTCTTGGTGTACTAGGATTATTTCCATAAAGCGCACGCTCTGGCTCAATAGATGTCAGTACATCTGAGATAAAGGGACGGAAAGCGGGCCGAACCGGAGGTAAAGAGAGAGCCTGTCATGTATTTAAAAAATGCCTGGTATGTCGCCGGCTGGGACCATCATCTTGATGATGGGCTGCTGGCGCGCACGATCTGCGAAGAACCCATTGTGTTTTTCCGTGGTGAGAATGGCGAGGTTGGCGCACTTGAAGATCGCTGCTGTCATCGCAGCGCGCCCCTGTCGGTCGGCCGATTGCAGGGCAACGAGGTTGAGTGCGGTTATCACGGCTTGCGGTTCGATAGAACCGGCCAGTGCACCGCTATTCCGACACAGGAAATAATGCCCCCGGGCGCCTGTGTTCGCTCTTATCCGATCGTAATGAAAAATCGCTGGATCTGGATATGGATGGGCGATCCCGCACTGGCGGATGAAAACCTGATACCGGATTATTTTTTCGTGGATAGTCCCGACTGGGCGAGCATCGACGATTACTTTTATGTCCATTGCAACTATCAGGCCTACATCGATATTCAGCTGGACCAGACCCATTCGCCCTACGTTCATCCTGGTACCTTGGGCAATGCCGCGAAACTGCGCGTGAAGCCCAAAGTCACTCGCGAGCCCCGCGCCATAAAATGCGAGCGTCTATTTCCCAACGATGACCCGCCGCCGCTTTGGGCAAAGGCCGCTAACATCGACGGCAAGGGAGATAGCTGGAACCGCTGGATATATACGCCACCGGCGACAATCATGTTCGATGTTGGTGCCGCCCAGGCGGGCACCGGTGCATTTGAGGGCAATCGCGAGTTTGGAATCACGGTTCATAACGCGCATGCAATTACGCCAGAAACCGCGACAACCACCCATCACTTCTGGTCCAATGCGCGCGATTTCGGACTCGACGACCCTGAAACCCACGACAAGCTTGGCGTCATTCGCAAGGTGTTTCAGGAGGACGTGGCGATCTGTGAAGCGCAACAGGTACGGCGCACGCAATTCCCCAATGCCCCTGAGATCGATGTCGCCATGGATCATCCATCGATACAGGCCCGCAATCTTCTCAACCGCCTGATGGACGAGGAACGCCAAAGCAGTGCAGCTTAAATTGATTAGATTTCGCTATGAACCAAACCTATAGCTGCTGAAGCATTTAGATGTATTGTAAAAAGGAAAATCGGGGGAGATGCGCGCGATTCATCTCGACATTGGCGGTGGCAATCGTGGCACCGCAGCGCTGAACGCCGAGAAATACGGCGATAAACTCGACCGAATTTTCCGACAGCATAAACACCCGGTCGTTGGCTTTTAGGCCACGATCGGCAAAAAAATGCGCCATGCGATTGGCCAGCCGGTACAGCGCAGCAAAGCTCAGGATTTTTTCGTCCTGATCGATGGACACCATATAGGGCTTGTCGCCAAATTTGGCGGCCTGTTCGGCAAGCAGCGATCGCACGGACTTGTAGTCCGCCGGTTTTCCTCCCTGCATAGGGAGAATTTACCACGGGGCAGGGGACGCACACAAATCACCGAAAACCACCTTCCTTCCATTGTGGTCCCCTGTTTTCTCCAGTAGAGTTTGCCGGTTCTTCGCTGCCGATAAGAGCTTGCGAGGTAACAGGATAAACATTGGGAGGTATTCATGAGAAAGCTGTTCATGGTGACCTGTGCGCTCGCGATGATCGTGGCAAACGGGGCGTATGCTCAGAAGAAGTACACGTTGACCATTTCGGGTGCGAGCCCGAAGGGCGTGTGGTCAATCCTTGGTTTGGCGTTGGATAAAGCAATGGCGGCAACCTACCCCGGGTCTTCGGTGACATATCAGACATCTGGTGGCGGGATCGCCAATATTGCGCTTATTGATCGTAAGAAAGTGGCTCTGGCGCTTGCCGCGACGGGCGAAATGCATCTCGCGGAGAACGCCATCAAACCGTTCCGCAAGAAGATCAAATCGGTTCGGGTTATCGCGCGGGCACATGCCTGGCTTTATTTCCACCCGATGCTGACGGTGGACGCAGCCAAAAAATATGGGATTGAGGATTTTTCTGACATCGCGAAGAAAAAACCGCCAATCCGTATTTCGATCAATCGTCGCGGACTTTTGGTATCGGTTATTGCCGAAGCCATGCTGAATGAGATTGGCGTGACGCTGAAAGATATCGAAAAGTGGGGCGGCAAGGTCGTTTATGCGGCTTCCGGTGATACCACTGGCCTTATGGCCGACCGTAAGCTTGACGGACATATGATGACATGGCCGCTGAAGCATCGCCGACTGCGCCAGATGGAAGCGGCCGTGCCGATGAAGCTGCTTACGGTAAACGACAAATCGGTTACCGAACGGGTCGCCAAGAAACTTAATATGGCGATCGATACGGTGCCGGCCGGAACCTACAAGTCCCAGCCTAAGGCGCTTTATGTACCGTCGATGGAAGGCAATATTGTCGCCCATAAGGATATGGACAATCAAACGGCCTACGACATCGCCAAGGCGGTTCACACCAACCTTAAGGCGTTTGCCAGTGCCCATCGCTTCTTGGGTAAGCTGACACCTAAGTTCCTGGTCGGTAGTAAAGCCCAGTACCATCCTGGCGCGATCAAGTACTACAAAGAAGCAGGTCTTATGTAAGAACGTGCTTTCAGGGCGGGGATGCGTTTAGACGCGTCCCCGTTCTGAGTGCTTTGTAATGTCGCGTTTTTTTCTTTTCAGGTTCGACACCTGGTTTTCCATCGGTGTCAGGCGGAAACCGCAGGGCTGGCTAGGTCATGCGGTAACGGCATGGGGCGCGGCGATTGCCGGCTTTGTGATTTATTGCGCCATCATTTTTATCGATCCGTGGCGGCTCTCAGCGACCTTCCTGTGCGCCATGCTGGCGCTTGTCTTTATTATGGTTGGCGGCTCGCCCCGATCTGACCCGCATAAACCGGCAATTCTGGATTGGGTAATGTCTGCGATTGCTGTGGCAACGCTGGTCTACGCATCAATCCATGCGGAACGGGTTGTTAACCGCATTCAGCTGATGGATGAGCTGACGACGCCGGATATGCTCTTTTCCAGCGCGCTGTTTTTTTTAACACTGGAGGCGACGCGCCGGACGACCGGCTTCGGGCTTACTGCCGTTGTGCTGGTTTTTGTGGCCTATAATTTCTTTGGTCATCACTTCGAAGGCGTCCTGAATCACGGCTATATCGACTACAACCATTTCCTCGACATCATGGTGTTTGGCCTCGATGGCATCCTTGGCCTGCCGATCCGGGTGGCTGCGAGTTACGCCTTCCTGTTCGTCTTGTTTGGCGCTGTTCTTCATGTCGCCAAGGGGGGTGAGTTTTTCTTTGATCTGGCCGCCGCCATTAGCGGCAAGCGCGCTGGCGGTGTTGCCAAAATTGCGGTCGTGTCCTCGGGCCTCTATGGCATGGTTTCGGGCAGCCCGACCTCCGATGTCGTAACCACCGGTTCCATTACCATCCCGATGATGAAGCGGATGGGATACAACGGCGCTCTCGCCGGTTCTGTAGAAGTATCGGCCTCAACAGGTGGCAGCTTGCTACCACCGGTGATGGGCTCCGCCGCCTTCATGATGGCGGAATATACCGGCATCGAGTATCGCGATATTGCGATTTCGGCAGCGATACCGGCCTTGCTCTACTATGTGTCGGTTTATGCGCAGGTCCATTTCCGGTCGGTAAAGCTGGGGCTCGTCGGATTGGACGCCTCGCTGATACCACCTATGTTGCAGACGCTCAAAAACGGGGTGCTTTTCATGGTGCCCCTTGCCGTGCTGACGACAGCATTGCTGATCGGTTACACACCAACCACCGTCGCACTCTTTGGCACGGTAACGCTGGTTGCGACCGCAGCGGTAAAAGCGGAAACCCGGGTGGGGTTGGTGACCTTTTACAAAACGGCTGCCGAAACCTCTATCCGTATGGTGACGGTGACTGGTGCCTGCGCAGCGGCAGGGCTAGTAACCGCCGGCATCACCATGACCGGATTGGTTGGAAAGTTCGCGCATATTATTTACGGCATTACCGATAAAATTCTGTTTCCGACGTTATTGCTCGGCGCGGCATTCACGATTGTCCTCGGACTTGGGATGCCGGTGGTCAGCGCCTATTTTCTTGCGGCATTGCTGTTGGGGACACTGTTTACCGATATTGGCGTGCCGATCATGGCAGCGCACATGTTCCTTTTATATTACGCAGTGATGTCAGCGATTACGCCGCCGGTTGCTGTTGCCGCCTATGCCGCGGCGTCAATCGCTGAAGACAACCCGTTATTGATTGCGGCATTGGCCGTGAAGTTCGCCATCGCTGCCTTCATCGTACCGTTCGCCTTTATATATTCGACAGAACTGTTGATGTTCGGCAGCTGGATTGCCGTTTTGACGGCCACGATCACAGCGGCAGCTGGAATGATCTTTATTGCATCAGGGATTGAAGGGTATTTTAGAAGCCCCTTGCCCGGATGGGCGCGCATTTTAGTTGCCGCAGGCGGGCTTGGACTTATCGTTCATGATGTTTTCTGGTCGGGTTTGGGTGCTGTATTGGCGCTCGTGGCGTTGGGGTCAGCCCACTTTCTGGCGGAAAAAGAACAAACTTCCTGAACCGCTAGGCCTTCACCCCGAATTCGTCCTGCCACTGGTCCTGCAGCAATAACCTGTTCATCTTGCCGCGTTCGGTTTTTGGTAGCTCATCCCGCACGATGATTTGTTTCGGCATCCGAAAACCTGGAAGCTTGCCTTCACAGTGGCTGAGCACTTCCTCCGACGTGATGGACTGACCCGGCTTGGGCGCAACGTAACAGACGACTTCCTCGCCATAGATCTTATCCGGAACACCAATCGTTGCGGCTTCTGCGAGATTGGGAAGCTGCAAAAGGATGTTATCAACTTCAGCCGGTGAAATATTGACGCCGCCACGGATAATTAAATCTTTGGCCCGCCCGGTGACGCGGACGCAGCCATCTTCATCCATCACGCCGAGATCACCGGTGCGCAGCCTGTCTTTTGCGTGGATCTTTTCTTCGCCATGTTCGTCGAGATAGCGGTAATCGTTGGTCGCGAAGCCGCCGAGTTCAATCTCGCCCATCTCACCTAACGGCACTTCGGCGCCGTCCGTATTGACGATGGTGAGATTGTGATAGGCCAAAGGCTTTCCAACTGTTCCGAATTTGCGGGTATGTTCATTAGAAACCGCAATCCAGCCGATTTCACTGCAGCCATAGCCTTGTGCGACAGGCACACCGTATTTTTCCTCAAACTGTTTCCAGGTCTCGGGCATAAGCGGTGCCGAAGAAGATGTCATGAAACGCAAATGCGGAATTTCGTTATGATGAATATCAATGGGCCGGTTGAGGAACATCGCAAGTCCGGTCGGGTTGCAGACACCGATCGTGGCTTTGTGTTCTTTAACCCAATCGAAGTAACGGCTCTGGGAAAATTTGCGCGCCAGTAGAATAGTCGCGCCCTTTGAAAGTGGACTCAGTCCGCTCAGAACTTGCGCAGAAATCCAGTTAAAGGCTCGGAACTCGAGGATGCGGTCATCTTCGGTCAGTCCAAGCCCCTCTGCGGTCGGTGGTGTATTTTCGATCAGCTCCCGAAAGCTGACGATGCAGCCCTTCGGTGCTGAAGCCGTTCCCGACGTGTAATAGATTGAGGCGTCGTCTTCCCAATGGCTAACCGGCTCAACGCGGTCGGCGGGATGTTTCTCGATTTCGGCGTAAAGACCTTTAGAGTTGCCGTCAGCCTCCCAGCTGCCAAGATTGAGCCAGTCGCCCGGTGTTTTGCCGCTCAAAACCTCAGAGTTGATTCTATCTTCTGAGTCTTCGTAAAGCGTGAGTTTTGGCTCAAGTGCATTGAGTATCTGTTCAAAATAGACAGCGTTCATCTCAACATGGATGGTGCAAACCGTTGCACCGTAGGCCATGCCACCGATATAGACGCAAAGATGCTCAATGGAATTATTCGAGAGCATTGCGACCCGGTCATTGGCACCAATTTCTTTTGACTGCAGGTAGGTGGCCATTCGGTCGCAAACAGTTTTGAACTGGCTAAATGTAATGGATTTGTTTTGATCGACGCTATGAATAAAGATTTTGTCGGGGTGCTTTTCGGCATTCGCAGTGATCCAGTCGCGCAGGCTTGTTTCAGGCTTGCCTCTGCCTGTTCCTACGTCCCCTGCCGATGAAGTGATGGAAGCCATCTCTTATTCCGTCGCTTTATATTTTGCCGTCTTGACCTGATCGTTTGGCTGCTCAATATAGCACTCAAACGATACCGTCATTGACGGGATCGACCCTGTTGTTTAATATATACGTGACTAGTCAACAATTAGCAATCGAAGTTTTTTTACGCCTAGGAAAACTGCGCTTTATCGCTATAGTGTTGATTTCTGAAGTAGGGCGATATTGGCCTTTTGAAGACAAATAGGGGCGACTCGGTTTACGCTTCGCCAATATTTGAAAGGTGTAACGAGGGAAATTCACAATGGCGCCAGATGACGCTGCCGTAAAATCCGATGTCTCCGCCGATGGCGACGGTGAACCACGGGTCAATTTTGCTACCAGTCCTGATCAATACAAACACTGGAATTTGACGATTGACGGAAATGTCGCGCGGCTCGCGATGGCCGTCGATGAAAACGCGACCCTCAAACCGGGCTACGAATTGAAATTGAATTCCTATGACCTCGGTGTTGATATTGAACTCTATGATGCGATTCAACGTTTGCGGTTTGAGCACCCGGAGGTCGGTTGCGTTATCCTGTGTTCCGATCATCCGGCCGTATTCTGCGCCGGGGCGAACATTCGCATGCTTGGTATGTCTACACATGATCACAAGGTGAATTTTTGTAAATTTACCAATGAGACCCGCAATGGGATCGAAGACGCCACCGAACATTCGCAACAGAAATATATATGCGCCATTAACGGCACGGCGGCGGGTGGCGGTTATGAGCTGGCGTTGGCGACGGATTACATCATGCTGATCGATGATGGGGCTTCCACAGTGTCATTGCCCGAATTGCCGTTGCTGGCCGTGTTGCCGGGCACGGGCGGGCTCACCCGCCTCGTGGATAAACGCAAGGTTCGCCATGATCGCTCGGATGTATTTTGCACGACGACCGAAGGCATGCGCGGCAAGCGTGCCGTTGACTGGAATCTGATCGATGAGATCGTCCCGCGCTCCAAATTCCATGACGCGGTAGCTGAGCGTGCAGCGGAGTTTGCTGCTCAATCGGACCGTCCAAAAGATGCCAAGGGTGTCGAGTTCACGCCGCTGAACGTCAAGGACGAAGGCGATAAAATTTCTTACGACCATCTATCTCTGGAGTTCGATCGCGGTCAGAACCTGGTGACCTTTATCGTCAATGGGCCAAAGGACGCTCCGCCTGCCGATGCGGCTGGCGTTGCGGCGCAAGGCGTTGATTTCTGGCCACTGGCTTTGGCACGCGAGCTGGATGCCGCCATAGTGCATCTTCGCGTAAATGAGAATCAGATAGGCACCTGGGTGTTTCAGAGCGAAGGCGACAATGCGCTGGTTGAAGCGTATGACAATCTTCTCGAAGCCAATCAGGATGACTGGCTGGTTCGCGAAACGACACTCTATCTCAAACGCACACTCAAACGCGTCGACGTCTCGGCACGCAGCCTGATCGCGCTCGTTGAACCCGGCAGCTGTTTCTCCGGGACGCTGCTGGAATTTGTCTTGGTGGCCGACCGGTCCTACATGCTAGATGGGCAAATGGAAGGCAGCAATTTACCAGCGCCAACCATTCGGCTTACTGGCATGAACTTTGGACCGTACCCGATGTCAAACGGCTTAACGCGTCTCGAAACCCGCCTGTTTGGCGAACCGGATAAGGTTGACGCTGCAAAAGAACTAAAGGGTGAGGACCTTGAAGCCCTTGATGCGGATGATGCCGGTCTGGTGACATTTGCCCCTGACGATATCGATTGGGAAGATGAAGTGCGACTCGCGATCGAAGAACGTGCTAGTTTCTCCCCAGATGGATTAACCGGGCTCGAAGCAAATCTCCGCTTCGCAGGACCGGAAACGATGGAAACCAAGATTTTCGGGCGGTTAAGCGCCTGGCAAAACTGGATCTTCCAGCGACCAAATGCAGCCGGACCGGAGGGCGCGTTGAAGCTTTATGGTACCGGGCAACGTAGCGAATTCGACAAGAAGAGGGTTTAACCATGTCGATCGACCTAAATGCGAGAATTCCCAATAATGTGGACCTTGCTGAGGATCGCCGTCTTCAACGTGCTCTGGAATCCTGGCAACCGAGCTTTATCAACTGGTGGAAAGAGCTCGGTCCCGAAGGAACGCTCAATTACGATGTGTATCTGCGAACGGCTGTAAGCGTCGAAGCCCAAGGCTGGGCGCATTTCGGTTATGTCAAAATGCCTGACTATCGCTGGGGTATTTTTGTTGCTCCGCCCGTTGAAGGGCGCACCATTCCGTTTGGTGAACACAAGGGCCAACCAGTATGGGACGAAGTGCCGGGCGAGTATCGCTCATCGCTGCGCCGGCTCATCGTGACGCAAGGCGATACTGAACCCGCATCTGTTGAGCAGCAGCGTTTGCTTGGTCTGACAGCACCGTCGCTGTACGACCTTCGAAATCTGTTCCAGGTCAATTGCGAAGAGGGGCGTCATCTCTGGGCAATGGTCTATCTGCTCCACGCTTATTTTGGACGCGATGGCCGCGAAGAGGCAGAGATGATGCTTGAACGGCATTCCGGCGATGTCGACAAGCCGCGCATTCTCGGCGCTTTCAATGAGGAAACACCCGATTGGTTGTCTTACTTCATGTTCACCTTCTTCACCGATCGCGATGGCAAGTATCAATTGTCATCGCTTGCTGAATCCGGCTTCGATCCGCTTGCTCGGACCTGTCAGTTTATGCTGACCGAGGAAGCGCATCACATGTTTATCGGTACAACCGGTATTATGCGGGTCGTGACACGAACCTGCGAAGTCATGGCTGAGTTAAAGACCGACGATCCGGAAAAGGTCCGGGCGGCGGGTGCCATCGATTTGCAGACATTGCAGAAGTATTTGAATTTTCATTACAGCGTGTCCCTTGATCTGTTCGGGCAGGAGGTCTCAACCAACGCCGCGAACTACTATACGGCTGGGCTTAAGGGCCGTTTCGAAGAGTCAAAGATTGAGGACGACCATGTGCTCAAAGATGATGTTGCACATCTCACAATGTTTGAAGATGGCGCTATCAAGGAAATCGAATACAACGCGCTGCTGGCTGTAAATGAACGGCTTCGGGACGACTACGTCACCGATTGTCAGCTTGGCGTCTCGCGCTGGAATAAAGTTATGAGGCGCCATAAGGTCGATTTCGAGCTGAAGCTGCCTCATCGTGGTTTTCACCGTTCGATAGGCACCTTTTCCGAAGGGAATATCACACCGGAAGGCGAGGTCATCAGCAAGGAAGAATGGAAGAAGAATGAGGATAAATGGCTGCCCTCACAGGCCGACCGTGAGTTCGTTATCTCGTTGCAAAGTGCCTGCATTGAGCCCGGCAAGATCGCCAGCTGGGTCGCACCGCCAAGCCGCGGCATCGATGGTCATCCCTTCGATTACGAATACGTCCGGTTTGGTTGATCTGAAATGAGTTTTTCATCATAACCCCCGCCATCGAGCGGGGGTTTTTGTTACGCTCCACCGGGCAGGCCGGTGTTTTTGCCATAAAGCCATTCAACACCGGCGTATGGATTGCCTTCCTTCTTACCACCCAGTAGCAGGTTGCGGAGCTCACGGGTGACGCCTTCGGCGTGATATATGTCGCCATAGAAACGAGCGGTGAGCTGCACGCGGCCGGTGCGCATGTAACGCTTGCCGGGATAATCGGCGAAGGTCCTTTCGATGTCGCCGTCATATTCCTCGAGTAAGTCGACCAGGCAGACCGCATCCTCCATCGCCATTCCCGCACCTGCTGCGAGATATTGCAGCATCGGGTGTGCTGCATCGCCGATCAGGGTAACCCGGCCCTTAGTCCATTCCTTCACTGGTATCCGGTCGCACAGCACCCACATTTTCCAGACATCGATCTTGTTCAGGAGAGCCTGCACTTCGGGCCTGACATCCTTGAAATGCTCAAAGAGCTCTTTGGAGTCGCCATATTCGTCCCATCCTTCGACATATTTCTGGCTATGAAAGACGGCGACGATGTTGAACAGCTCGCCGCGCCGCAGCTTGTAGTGGACAAGGTGGTTGCGAGGCCCGGCCCATAGCACAACATCCTCCATCCAGTTTTCGAGTTCCGGGGGTACCTCATCGATTGGCAGTACTGCGCGATAGGCAATGTGGCCGGAGACGATGGGGTCGCCATCGCCGATTATGCTCTCTCGAATTTTCGACCAAAGCCCGTCAGCACCGATAAGCGAGGAGCCCTCAACCGTGTCACCGCTTTCAGTTTCAACAGAGACGCTATCGCCATTATCCGTATAGCCGGTAACACCCGAACTGGTGCGGAGGTCGATCTCCTCCATGCTCGCGCAGGCATCGTAAAGTACCTTGTGAAGATCAGCGCGATGAATAACGGCGTATGGTTTACCGAAATGTGATTCCAGCCGGCGACCAAGCTCCATGCGCAAGACCTCTTCGCCGGTAAGACTATCCATCATGATAATATGCTCAGGGAAATGAGCGATCTCGTGCATCGCTTTGGTAACCTGCAACCTGTCAAACATGCGATGCGTATTGGGTCCCAACTGGATCCCTGCACCTATTTCCCCAAATTCAGGCGCCTGTTCCAAAACGATACTGCGGCGACCTTTTATCGCGAGCATTCTGGCGGCAGCCAATCCGCCGATACCGCCACCGGCAATTATGATGGGTTTCGCGTCGCTCATGCTTCTCTCTTTTGTCTCTTCTCACAGCGCTGTAGAATTCTGCCACTCAATAAGGACAGTAAAAATGGCAAATAATCAAATCACCGTCGATGACAGCCAAATACCGGCAAACATCTCCTTTTCCAAGAGTTTTAATGTCGCGGTGCCGTTTATCGACAGGCATCTAGAGGAAGGGCGTGAGAATAACATCGCAATTCAGGGTGATTTTGGCACGGTGAGCTATGCCGCTTTGGCGGAGAACGTCAATCGGTGTGGTAATGCATTGGCGGGCCTTGGGCTGTCCGGCAGCGATCGAGTGTTGATGATGGTGAAGGATTGCCCTGAGTTCTTTTATATTTTCTGGGGCGCTATCAAGGCGGGCTTTGTGCCGGTGCCGCTCAATACGTTGCTTCGCTCAAATGACTACCAGTTCATGATCGAGGATTCCGAATGTGCGGCGGTAATTTATAGCGTTGAATTTGCAGCAGAAGTTGAAACCGCGCTGGCGGGCGCCGAACGCAAACCTGACCATGTGATGCTGACGGAGGGCGAAGAGTCGATTTCGGCCCTGATGGCGGATGCCGACACGGCGCTAGATGCTGCACCCGCGACTGCGGAAGATGATTGCTTCTGGCTTTATTCTTCAGGTTCGACGGGGCGGCCAAAAGGCACAGTTCATGCCCATAAGGATATCCCTGTCACTTGTATTCATTATGCGGTGGGAGTTCTCGGCATTCGTGAGGATGATGTTTGTTTTTCGGCGGCCAAGCTGTTCTTTGCGTATGGGCTCGGCAATGCCATGACGTTTCCGCTCTGGGTCGGCGCGACCGCTGTACTCTCCGGCTTGCCGCCGAGCCCAGCCATGACGTTTGAAGTGATCGAGCAAAACAAAGCTACAATTTATTACGGCGTGCCGACGCTCTATGCGGCTCAGCTGCAAGCAATGGAATCCAACATGCCCGACCTTTCTTCCGTTCGCGCGTGCGTTTCAGCGGGCGAAGCGTTGCCGGGCGACATTCTAAGGCGATGGAAGGATAAAACCGGCGACTCGATCCTTGACGGGATCGGTTCGACAGAAATTCTTCACATCTTTATTTCCAATTCGGAAGATGACGTGAAACCAGGTGCGAGCGGACGCTTGGTGCCTGGCTATGAAGCGAAAATCGTTGGTGAGGAGAATGAAATTCTGCCGCAGGGAGAGAGCGGTGCCTTGTGGATCAAAGGTGGGTCGATTGCTAAATATTACTGGAACAATCCTGAAAAAACGGCTGCCACTATGCAGGACGAGTGGATCAATACAGGCGATACCTATTATCAGGACGAGGACGGCTATTTCGTTTATTGCGGCCGCAATGATGACATGATGAAAGTTGGCGGCATTTGGTGTTCACCGTTTGAAATTGAAGCCAAGCTCATCGAGCATCCGGCGGTATTGGAGGCAGCAGTCGTGGCACGGGCGGACGATGACGAGCTGATCAAACCGGAAGCTTTCATTATCGTTGCCGAAGGGGCGACCGGCGGCGATGAGCTAGCCGCTGAATTGCTGGAGCATTGCAAGGACGGTCTTGCACGGTACAAATATCCGCGCTGGTTTAATTTTGTCGAAGAGCTGCCCAAGACCGCGACGGGCAAAATTCAGCGCTTCCGGCTGAGGAACTAGGCTGCAAACTGATCGAGGGAAAATATGGTCGATCTTACAACAAAAGGACCGGTGGCCTTAAACGGGCTGACGGCATCTGAAGCCTCGGCGAAGCTAGAGGCAGGCGAAATCACCTCTGAAGCGCTGACCCGCGATTGTCTGGATCGCATTGCCGCTCGCGAGGGCGCAGTACAAGCTTGGGATTATATCGATCCGGACTATGCTCTATCTCAGGCAAAGGCGCTGGATAACGAACCCCGCCGAGGACCATTGCACGGCGTACCGGTCGGAATAAAAGACATCTTCGATACCAAGGACATGCCGACGGCCCATGGATTCGAGCCTTATCAGGGTAAGGAATTCGGTATCGACTCCGTTTGTGTGGAGCAGCTACGCGCCGCTGGCGTGGTAATCATGGGCAAGACGGTAACAACAGAATTTGCCTGTCCAAAGCCGCGCCATACGCTTAACCCGCATGATCCGACGCGGACACCTGGAGTTTCGTCCAGTGGTTCCGCGGCGGCTGTTGCGGATTTCATGATCCCTTTGGCAAACGGCACTCAAACCGGTGGCTCGGTAATTGGTCCGGCTGCCAACTGTGGTGTTTATGGCTACAAGGCGAGCCTCGATGGCATTGATCGCGGACGGTTCCGTCACTGCAAAAAATCGATCGATACGATAGGCCTGTTTGCACGGTCAATCGCAGACCTTGTGCTGATGCGTCAGGTTCAAACCGGCACTGCACCCGGTGTCGCCGCTGCAAATCCGCGCATCGCGTTTCTGCGGGCACCGAATTGGGAAGATGCCGAGCCGCCGATGCAGGCGGCCGTCGAACAGGTCGCTGAGATTCTGTCCGAAGCCGGTGCGTCTGTAAGTGACTTCAATCTGCCACAGGTTTTCACCGATATCATACCCGATGCCGCGGTCATCAATGCGTGGGAAGCAGCGGTTATGCTCGAAGAGGAAATTCGCGACAATTATGACAGCTTCAACGATCACAATACCGAACGCATGGAGTGGGTAAAAACGATTGGCGAGGACGACTATCTTAATGCCGGCAAGGCGATGGACAATGCGCGCGCTGAAATGGATTCAGTATTTGATGATTACGACCTGATCCTGTCGCCAAGCCTGCCCGGCGAAGCACCCGTCGGTCTCACTGAAGTCCGCACAGCAACCTTCGCACGGCTCTGGACACAGATGTATACGCCGTCAGTAAACTTCCCTCTATTTGAAGGCCCCGATGGATTGCCGGTCTGTTTTCAGCTGGTTGGTAAGCGCGATACCGATGATACGCACCTAGCGAATGCGCTTTGGGCGGACGAAAAGTTACGGGCAGCGCTGGGCAATATCCCGGTAAAAGTCTAACTATTCGAACAGCCAATAATACCCATAGGCCACAATGATGGCCGGTATCCCGCTATAAAGCGTCGCTATTAGGGCGGCTTTGGGCGCCATTGCGATTGCCGGGAACAGGGCGTCACCGTCATTACTGATCGCGTTCCCTATTTCTGCAGAGAAGGGTACAAGGCCATTGAGATACATCGCGGCGACAACGACTTGAGGGCCGCAGCCCGGAATAAATCCAACTAAAATGGCAATCAAGGGGACGAGAGGCGCCCAGGTTTTGAACAATACCTGCAGGTCGACACCGGTGAAGTGCACGCCAAGCTCATAAATCAAATAGGCGAAGGCGACCCAGACGGTGACAAAGCAAGTGTCGCCGACGACGCGCGCAGGTGCGTCGCCCAGACGTCCTGTCCCCGCAGACGCCCAGCTCAGATTTGCATTGTCTTCGGAAATTGACTCAGGGCGGATAGGTGAGACCATGCCCCACAGCATTAACGAAACAACGGCGCCAATAAGCCCTACCCAAACAACTGTTTCAGTGCCCATGAATGTCCCAAAGATCGCTTCAGTGTCGGCCTGAAATGCAACAAATCCGCCAAAAAATAGGCCGGGCACCAGAAATAGGGTCCAGAGATACCGCCATGCCCGTGAGTCAACGCGCCGTATACAGGGGCTGCAGGTGGGTTCCGAACCATCGCCCTTGTAGCGAAGAAAATCAGTTCCATGGATTGCATCAACGGCGTATCCCGATAGGACGCCGACAACGAAACCAATTGCGAAAATCGAAAGCCCTTCTCCAGGTGCCTGGGCCAACAGTAGAAAGGCCGCATCGCCCATTGTTGCCGTCAGAACGGAAACTACGGAACCAAAGCTAATCCCCCCGCGAATATATTGTGTGATGACCATAATGGCGCCGCCGCAACCAGGCAGCGCACCCAAACCAGCGGCGATGGGAACCTGCCAGACATGGTGTTTCGCCAGGAGAGATGTGACGTCAATTTTGTACCAGGCTTCAAGCGAGTAAAAGATCGCCAGGGTTGCGGCAACAAAGACAGTTACCTGCAGAAACGCATCCGACAGGCTTTGCGCCATGATCTTTGCTGCATCAGTTGAAAGCGCGGCGAGCAACGCGAGTCCGAATAGCACGGCAAGCCGGATTGGACCAAAAGCGTTGGCCCACCTTGCTGTGCCTTCGAGGCTACGCCGCGCAACAATGCTAAGCGATGTCATTGGAGGTTTTCCTCAGTTTTGCAGCCGCTCTTAGAGCCAAAGTGAACGGTTCTTTCCAAAAGTTTAGCCTTGGCTAAAAATACTAGAAAATACTAAAACATTGTCAAGACTCTAAACAATAACTTATGTTATTTTTATGAAAAATAACGACAACACAGAGGAAGATATGAGTTCGGACCCAAAAGGGGGTGGCGCAGTTTCTGCGCACATGACACCAGACAAACAGGCGAGCCATTTTAAACGTGCCCGCGAGGCACGGGAGTCCGAGATAATCGAGGACTACGTCGAGCTTATCGCTGATTTGATTGATGAGCATGGTGAAGCTCGTGCCGTCGATATTGGCAAACGTTTGGGCGTTACGGGCGCGACGGTCAACAAAATGATCGCACGGTTAAAAATGATGGATCTCGTCAATGCGGAACCTTATCGGTCAATATTTTTGACTGATGAAGGCCGTAAAATGGCCGAGGCATCCAGGGCCCGACACCATATTGTTGTAGCTCTCCTGAGAGCCGTCGGTGTGGATGAAGCGACGGCGTGGGCCGACGCAGAGGGGATGGAGCATTGCTGCAGTCCCGAAACCCTAGCGGCTTTTGCGGAATTCGTTAAGAAACAAGGCAGCTAGTTGGTCGGTTGCCAGTATCCCTGCACGCCGATAGATTTTGGCTATGAGATATTGTCAGGGTCCTGACCCCCAAACCAAAACACCAAACTTTATCGCACCACCAAAAGCCTGCGATGCGCATTGCCATGTCTTTGGGCCGGAAGCGAAATTTCCGTTTGCTGAGGGCCGAACCTATACACCGCCTGATTCCCCGTTTGAAGCTATGCAGATATTGCAAAAGACACTGGGTATCGAGCGCGCCGTGATTGTACAAGCAACCTGCCATGGAACCGACAACACGGCGGCACTGGATGCTATAGCGCGGTCCGAAGGCCGCTATCGCGGCGTTGCTATCGTTGATGACAGCTTTTCCGATGATGATTTTAAGCAGCTTGATGATGGCGGGATGCGGGGCATACGATTCTCGTTCGCACGCCATATAGGTAACGCGCCGGACTTTTCATTGGTTCGCCGCATAACGGAGCGCGTGGCACCCTTGGGCTGGCATGTTGTGATCTATATGGAAGCACCGGATATTGTTGAAAATGCTGACACATTGGCAGATCTTCCATTGCCGGTAGTGATAGACCATATGGGGCGTGTAAAGACCAAAGACGGCGTCGAACAAGAGGCCTTTCAGCTTCTGCTTGGCCTCCTGCGTGACAAGGAAGATTTCTGGGTAAAGATTTGCGGTGCGGAACGAATTTCGTCGGGTGGTGCACCTTTTGAAGATGCCGTGCCGTTTGCGCAGGCCTGCATTGAAGCAGCGCCGGATCGTGTTTTATGGGGTACGGATTGGCCGCATCCCAATATTGAGGGGCTCATGCCCAATGACGGCGATTTAATGAATCTGCTGGCGCTTCACGCCCCGGATGAGGCCACACGCAATCGTATTCTCGTTGACAACCCGGCAAGGCTATACGGTTTTCCAGACTAGCTCTTGAGGTCCTGACCGACGTCCCAGGTAACGACGAGCTTTTCCATTGCGACAACGGCGGCATACAGGACAACACCAACGATGCTGAGGACGGTTAATGCCGCCATTAGGAGCGGTGTGTCGATATTGCCTTCGGCAAAAACGATGAGATAGCCCAACCCTCTTTGCGCAGTGACAAACTCTGCAACGATAATTCCGATGACAGCAAAGGTGATGCCGATCTTTAATCCACTGAAGATATAGGGCAGGGCGTTGGGAAACTCGATCTTACAGAAAACTGTCCAACGATTGGCGCTAAAGGAATGAGCCATGCGGACCATAAGCGGGTCGGTGCTAAGAATGCCAGCATATGTGTTCACAACCATCGGGAAAAAGGCGATGACGAAGGCCAGGAGCACCCGAGACAGTGTGCCCAAGCCGAACCAGACAATGAACAGTGGTGCGAGCGCAACCTTGGGCACGACCTGAAACGCAACGACCAGCGGATAAACGCTATTGTGAAAGACCGGGAAAAAAGCCAGTAAAACGCCTAGACCCATTCCAACGATTACCGCAAGCGCAAACCCCAGCAGGCATTCGCTGGTCGTGGGCCAGGTATGAATGGCAAGCAATTCCCAATGTTTGAAAATTGTTTGAATAATTTTTACCGGCGTCGGCAAAATTGCTTCGGGTACGTTGAACGAAACCACCCAAACATGCCAAATGACGAGCATTAAGAGCGCTATCGCAGTTGGGCCTGCGATCTGCCCCGCCATTGAAAATAATTTGCTGTCCGAATTGTTGTTGGCCATGGCTCTAACTTCCGGCGTCTAGTGTTCGATCAAGCCGCGCAAATGCGCGACATATTCGTTGAATTCAGGCGTTTCCTCGATAGAGAGTTCGCGTGGTCGCGGCAGGTCGATCGTTACGATTTCGCTGATCACCGCAGGGCGGGGTGACATCACGAAGACACGGTCTGACAGGAACACGGCCTCGCGAATACTGTGCGTTACAAACAACACAGTCTTTTTATATTCTTCCCAGATCCGCAAAAGCTCCTGATTCATTAAATCACGAGTCATTGCATCAAGAGCGCTGAACGGCTCATCCATAAGGAGAAGGTTCGGATTATGAATAAGCGCTCGGCAAATTGCGACACGTTGTTGCATCCCGCCAGAGAGTTCGCTCGGTACATTATCTGCAAACCCTGACAAACCTGTCATTTCGAGGAGTTCGTTCGCTCTCTCAATATAATCGTCGGTCTTCAACCCGAGACTCTCGATGGGGAACAGGACATTCTTCAGGATCGTCCGCCACGGCATTAGAACAGGTGCCTGGAAAACGACGCCTGTATCGCGGCGCGGCTTGGAGACCGCCTCGCCACCCACCGACACGGTACCCGACGTTATCGGTAACAACCCGCCGACAATCATCAACAAGGTGCTTTTGCCGCATCCGCTGGGTCCAAGGATGGAAATAAATTCACCTTCCGCGACTTCCATCTGGACTTCGCGAATAGCCTCAATTTCGTCGCGACGCGTTTGGTATGTCTTGCGGAGATTTTCGACCCGAACATGGGCGTTGGCTTCAGTCATTTTAGGAGGTTACCAATCAAAACTAATTACGCAAACGACCCGTTTCCCCAATTTGGGGAAACGGGTGTCTGAGACAAATGAAACGCTTACGATTTAGCCGGATCGTTGTTGGCCGAGAGCTTCTTGGCTTTCGCCCATTCGGCTTTAGACAGCTTGATGTTACCAGCAAATTTATTGGTAAATAGCTTGTCGATCGCCGGGACCTTCTTGGCATTCATGTACTTGATGACCACGTCGCGGGTCCGCGTCTGATCCTTTTCGTCCATCCAGCCAAGACCGTTCTTTTCTACAGCTGGGCCAATCGACAGGAAGTTGGTGTTGCCCGAATGGATCAATAGCAGTTCGCGCGACTTGGTTTTCAATTCAGGCCGTGCCGCAATCATGTAATCCAAAGACTTGCCAGGATCGAGTAATTGCAGTTTCAGACCTTCCATGGCGCCGTCAACGATCGCCTGAACCAGGGCTGGCTCGTTCTTGATCATGTCGGAACGCGTGATCAGTCCGAGGTCAAGCGTTTGCAATCCATAATCGGCATACATGAAATGAACAGCAGGTGTCTTGCTGGCGAGCGACGCTGCGTTACTGACATAGTAGGTGCCGGTGCAGTCGGCCTGCTTATTGAGAACTGAGCTGATGAGCTTACTCGGATGCACAAGATTGCGTTTGATCTTGCCAATATCGACCCCTGCGGCCCGTGCAAAGCCAGGCATCATGAGTGTGTCGCCTGAAGCAGCGGCACCAACCAATGTAGCGCCTTCAAGGTCTTTGGGAGTTTTGATCCCGCTATCCTTGCGGCAGGAGATCGCAATAGGACTCTTTTGCAGTTTCGCACCAATGGCGACGACATCGAGGCCTTTAGAAACGCCGTTAACCGCAACGCCATAGCTGGCTTCCGCAAAATTAACAGTCTTCGAGGAAATTGCTTTGATCGCCGCGCCCGATCCGTATCCGCGTTGAATGGAAACGTCGAGACCGCGTTTTTTCCAATAATCTGCCGCAGCAGCAAACAGGAACGTATGTCCGCCAACGAAAAGCCAGGGCAGCATGAATTGAACTTTGCGCATTTTCGACGCACCGACTTCGCTTACGATGGCGGGGGCAACGCCCGTCGCCAGCATAACGCCAAGACCAGTACCGCCTTTAACAATTGTCCGGCGCGTAACGTTTTTTGCAGCGCCCTTGTCAGTCTTCTTAGTCATCTGTCTCCCTCTCAATAACGGTTTCTATCTTTATGAGCCCTAAGAAACTCGGACCACGAAGAAACTCTACGCTGATTCCCGCATAATGCGTAGGGGAATCTACAAAAATAGAGCAGCCCTAACCGATAGGAATTTCCATTGATTTTTGGACGGCCGGCCGCTGGGTAAGGGCGTCCACCCATCGAACGAGATTGGGGTACTCATTGAGATCAATGAAATCGAAAGCGAATGCCGCAAATCTTCCGATCGCCATCATGTCAGCAACAGAATAGTTCCCCGCAAAATATTCGTTTTCTGCGAGGTGATGATTTATGGCTTCCAGAAGAGTACGACACTGTCCTTCCAGATCGCGTGCATGATTAAGGTTCGAAAAACTGACCGAAACATTTGTGGCGAGATAGATAAGCCATTGTTTTACCTGCCATCTTTCTTCTTCGGTTTCGCCGATAAACTGGCCAGTTTTTCCGCCGATATATTCCAGGATAGCTGCGGACTCCATTAGATGAATCGGCTCGCCACCGGGTCCGTCTGGGTCAATCAGGCAGGGCACTTTGCCGCCCGGGCTGATTTTTAAATATTCCGGTTCTTTGTTTTTGCCGCTGTGCGGGTCAACCGCGATCAAATTATAGGGTGTGCCGGTTTCTTCTAAAATGATGATTGGCCGACGGCCGTTCGCAGACTTCCAACAATAAAGATCGATCATGTCTTAAATTTCCAAAATGTTACGAGACCTGTTCGCTATACGATTTTGGCCGTTACGTTCTCATAAATGTTTAGGTCAGCTAAACCGGAATTCTTTTGCGGCGCAAGGCCGCTTGTCGGATTGTGCCTGCGGCGTTCGATCAGTACACTGCGGCCACCAAAACGAAATCTCCAGGGAATTCCTACAGGAAGTAAAATGGCAGACATACCGAGACTCAATGGCGTGATTGGCGCACTCGCTGCTGGGAAGCCAGCCTTTACCGCTTTTTCGACACCCGATGTGACGTCAGCGCTCGCATACAGCACCAACACGGGCTATGACGGCATCGTGTTCGAAATGGAGCACAATCCGTGGGACGGACCGGTGCTGCGCGATTGCTTGCAGTACATGCTCAATCGCGGACAGATCGCAAAATCAGCTTCTCTCGCACCGACGGTGACCCCAATGGTTCGGGTGCCGCCCAACGGCAACGAGATGGCGCAATGGCAGGCCAAGCAAGCACTGGACCTTGGCGTTTACGGCGTGGTCTGGCCGCATATCAGCTCGGTTGAAGAAGCTTATAACGCGGTGGCGGCCTGTCGGTATCCACGGATGAGCGACGCACCGCTTTATGAGCCTGCGGGTATTCGTGGGGATGGACCAACTGGCGCTGTGCGATATTGGGGTATCAGTCAGCAGGAATATTATCAGCGTGCCGATGTCTGGCCTCTGGCACCAGAAGGCGAAATTCTTGTCATTTTGATGATCGAAGATACCAAGGGGATGGCGGCATTGCCCGATATTCTCAAGGACGTGCCGGGCGTCGGTGCCGTTTTGATCGGCGAGGGAGACTTAAGTCAGGAACTCGGCTATCCCCGCCAATACGAGCATCCAGTCGTTCTCGAAGCAATGGCGGAGATCGTTGCGAATTGTAAGGAAAATAGCGTCGCTGTCGGGCACCCGCATGTGAACGCCGGAAATGTGGAGCGCATTTTGGAAGAGGGTTACACCTTCCTGATGGCTGCACCGGTCCGCTCGACGCCTGGGTTGGACAAAGGTCTGGAACTTTCGGGACGTGCGGATGGCGGTGGTGATAAATCCACCGAACCCGCGCCGTCTTATTGATTAATTTAGGGAGTAACTTCAAATGATTATCGATTGCCACGGCCACTATACAACCGAGCCGGAAGCGCTGACCGATTACCGCAAAGAACAGTTAGCGGGTGTCGACAATGATCCCAACTTTGTGCCGTCCGAAGCGAGTTTTGAATGCAGCGACGATGAAATGCGCGAACGGCTTGAGCCAGCTCAAATCAAATTGCAACAGGACCGTGGTTCCGATTTAACAATCTTTTCGCCCCGTGCTGTTGGGATGGGCCATCATCTCGGTACTGCGAAAACCAGCGAATACTGGGCGACGATTTGTAACAATATGGTGCGCCGGGCCTGCGACCTTTATCCGGATAACTTCGTACCGGTATGCCAGTTGCCGCAATATCCCGGCATTGAGCCCAGAAACTGCATTGCCGAGCTGGAACGCTGTGTCAATGAGATGGGTTTTATTGGGTTGAACCTGAATCCAGACCCTTCTGGAGCTATGTGGACTGATCCACCGATCACAGACAAATGGTGGTATCCAATTTACGAGAAAATGGTCGAGCTTGACGTCCCCGCGATGTTGCATGTCAGCGGATCGTGCAATCCGAACTTCCATCATACCGGATCCCACTATCTCTGCGGTGACACGACAGTGTTTATGCAGTTGCTCATGTCAGACCTGTTTAAGGAATTCCCGACACTGAAATTCATTATTCCCCACGGTGGTGGTGCCGTGCCGTATCATTGGGGCCGCTTCCGGGGTCTTGCACAAGATATGGGCCGTCCGCCATTGGATGAACTTTTGCTCAACAATGTGTTTTTCGACACTTGCGTTTATCACCAGGCGGGAATCGATTGCATGCTCAAAGTGATTCCCACGAAAAATATTTTGTTCGCTTCAGAAATGGTCGGTGCAGTGCGCGGTGTCGATCCCGAAACCGGATATAACTACGATGACACCAAACGTTACATCGATGCGGCCGATATTACAGACGCCGAAAGAGCGCAGATTTTCTCGGAAAATGCGTTCAATGTGTTCTCTCGTCTGGAAGGCGCAATCGGCGGCCGCAAATAGCTGTTTATATTAAGGTAGATGAAACCGGTCGTAATTTTACGCGGCCGGTTTCTTTTTGAAATTCATCGATCCCGACAAAAAATTTCATCTATGTGAAATTTTTTTTCCACAGCTTTTCCACAGCGAAATCGGCAGTTTTCCACAGGCTATAAATAGTTTCACCCCGTTGCATCCACCTAATTATGCACAAAATATGGTATGTTGTAGGGGTCAAAACACTAATTCTTGTTGACGGGACGATTCAGCTTCGGCAAACTTCACTCCGTTCCGTCATGTTGGGGGAAGGGAAGTTCAGCTTCACGCCTGCTCCAAATTGGGCCTGAAAAGGCCAAGCAGGTGCCGGGGTTTCGACTCCTCTGAAAACTCCTGACATTACGCGGATCCGGGGATTTGGTTGTCCCGGACGATTCATAAAGTGGGGGATCTCCGGGATTATGTCGTTGTGTAGCGTAAAGGGAGTTTTGGGGTGCTAGATATCGTAAACGGAGACATTACACCTGAAGTCTTTCAGACCGAACGTGGTATCCGCGTCATGGTCGATCACAGCCGTGATGAAAAGTTGACCGAATTCGGTAAAGAGACCCTGTCAGATCGATATTTAATGCCGGATGAAAGTTATCAGGATCTCTTTGCACGTGTCGCGGCGCATTACGCGGACGATTCGGAGCACGCTCAGCGGCTTTACGATTACATCAGTAACCTATGGTTCATGCCCTCCACGCCGGTTCTTTCGAATGGCGGTACCAAGCGCGGATTGCCAATCTCGTGCTTTCTGAATGAGGCAAATGACAGCCTGAGCGGCATTGTGAATCTATGGAACGAGAATGTCTGGCTCGCGGCAAAGGGCGGCGGCATTGGTAGCTATTGGGGCAATCTGCGTTCCATCGGCGAGAAAGTTGGCGCCAATGGCAAAACCTCGGGCATTATTCCATTCATTCGCGTTATGGATTCGCTGACGCTGGCGATCAGTCAAGGCTCGTTGCGGCGTGGGTCTGCGGCAATCTATCTGCCAATTGACCATCCCGAAATTGAAGAATTTATCGAATTACGGCGTCCGACCGGTGGCGATCCCAACCGGAAAGCGCTCAACTTGCATCACGGGATTCTACTTACCGACGAGTTTATGCGTTTGGTTGAGGAAGATGGCGAAATGCCGCTTCGCAGCCCGAAAGACCGTCACGTGGTACGGACTGTTTCCGCCCGCTCATTATGGATTCGCCTGCTGACGGCGCGCGTCGAGACCGGCGAGCCCTATTTCATCTATATCGACCATGTAAACAAGGCGATCCCGGAACATCACAAACTTGCTAATCTTGAAGTCAAAATGTCCAACCTGTGCAGTGAGATTACGCTGCCGACGGGCACCGATAAGGATGGCAAGGAACGTACCGCCGTATGCTGCTTGTGCTCGCTCAATCTTGAAACCTGGATGGAGTGGAACGAAGAACCGCAATTTATTCCTGATGTCATGCGGTTCCTCGACAATGTTCTGCAGGATTTCATCGATAATGCGCCCGATGAGATGGACCGCGCCCGCTATTCGGCAATGCGCGAGCGTTCGGTTGGTCTTGGCGTGATGGGTCTGCACTCTTTCTACCAGCAGCAGAATATTCCGTTGGAATCGGTTATGGCGAAAGTGTGGAACAAGAAAATGTTCAAACACATCCGCGAACAGGCTGATGTGGCGTCAGTTGAGTTGGCACATGAACGTGGTGCCTGCCCGGATGCCGCCGATTACGGCATCATGGAACGGTTCTCGAGCAAAATGGCGGTCGCCCCGACGGCATCAATTTCGATCATTTGTGGCGGTTCATCGCCTGGTATCGAGCCGATTGCTGCGAATTCCTTTACGCACAAAACGCTGTCCGGCTCGTTTAGCGTCAAAAACAAGTATCTCAAGGAGCTGCTGGCCGAAAAAGGCAAGGATACCGACGAAATCTGGTCATCTATCACGACGCATGAAGGCTCGGTTCAGCATCTCGATTTCCTGACAGACGATGAAAAAGACGTGTTCAAGACGGCGTTTGAGCTTGATCAGCGCTGGATTATCGATCTTGCGGGCGATCGTTCCGAATTCATCTGTCAGTCGCAATCAATAAACGTATTCCTGCCGGCCGATGTCGAAAAGAAAGTGCTGCATCAAATCCATTGGCAGGCCTGGAAGAAAGGCGTCAAAAGCCTCTATTACTGCCGGTCCAAATCGATCCAGCGTGCCGAAGCAGTATCGCAGAAGCAGGAAGTCACCGAGATTGCGGAGGACGGCATTATGCCGGTGCCGTCGCCGGATGCGATTGAGATCCCGCTGGCTGCTGCTGCTTCAAGCGAAGGCGGTTCGGAAAACGACAATGATTACGAGGAATGCCTCTCTTGTCAGTAAGGAACAGATAATAGGAACTTTGGGGCCATCGGGGCCCCAATATTTTGGGAATTTGCGGGAAGGGAAGAATAGAAAATGTCAGGGCTGTTGGAAGAAAAGATCGTCTATAAGCCGTTTCGCTATCCGTGGTGTTACGACGCTTGGCTGACGCAGCAGCGTGTTCATTGGATTCCCGAAGAGGTGCCGTTGGCCGATGACGTCAAGGATTGGCACAACAAGCTAAATCCCGTGGAACGTCATACCCTGACACAGATTTTCCGCTTCTTCACGCAGGCCGATATCGAGGTCAATAACTGCTATATGAAGCATTACTCGCAGGTCTTTAAACCGACCGAAGTGCAGATGATGCTGGCGGCGTTCTCGAATATTGAGACCGTTCATATCGCAGCCTATTCCTATCTGCTCGATACTATCGGCATGCCCGAGACCGAGTATCAGGCTTTCCTCCGCTACAAGGAAATGAAGGACAAGTACGACTATATGCAGGGCTTCAACTGCAATAGTAAGGTGGATATCGCCAAGACGCTCGCAGTGTTCGCGGCCTTTACTGAAGGGCTTCAGCTCTTTGCGTCATTTGCGATCCTGCTCAACTTCCCGCGTCACAACAAGATGAAGGGGATGGGCCAGATCGTTTCCTGGTCGGTGCGGGATGAGAGCCTGCATACTGAATCCATGATCAAGCTTTTCCGGACCTTTGTGTCGGAAAACCCTGAAATCTGGACAGCTGATTTACAGCGCGAAATCTACAAAGCCTGCAATACAGTCGTGGATCACGAAGATGCCTTTATCAATTTGGCGTTTGAGTTGGGACCGGTTGAAGGGCTGACGGCGGGTGAGGTGAAGGATTACATCCGTTATATCGCTGACCGGCGTTTGTCGCAGCTCGGCCTGCAGCCGATCTTCCGTATCGAAAGCAACCCGCTCCCCTGGCTGGATGAAATCCTCAACGGGGTTGAGCATGCGAATTTCTTCGAAAACCGTGCGACCGAGTATTCCAAAGCGGCAACGCGAGGAGACTGGGACGAGGTATGGAACAGCTGATTGCTTAGCGTAGTTTCTTAGAGTAGGCACCGGAGCAATTAGCCGGGCCGCCGTCCGCAAGGGCGGCGGCCCATTTCTTTAGCCCACCAATGGATTTTGATCTACGCGGATTCTTGCCCAAAGACACCAGAGGAAATCAGGGAGTTAATCTCCTTGCGGATGATCTCGCTTACGACCTCCGCGACCGGATCGCCCGCTAGGTCCTCCCGCATGATCAAGGTCCGTGTAATACCAATGCCATTCAACCGCGTGACATTAAATTTGTGATTCTTTAATTCTTCAAAAATCGAGGAATGCGGCAAAAGCGCATAGGCGAGGCCCCGTCTTACGAAGTCTTTAATTACATCGAGGCTTTCCAATTCGTAGGCAATATTGAGGGAGACACCGGCTTTTGCGGCGGCATGATCAAATATTTTTTGTGGCCCACTTGCCCGGCCAAATGTTGCCAGCGGAAATGGTTGCAGTTCTGAAATCTCAATGTTTTCTGCAGAGAAACGTTCATCCGAACGACCGCCGACAAGATAAACCGGTTCAGTGACAAGAGGTTCTAAAGTGAATCCTGTACGTGAGTCAGGATCTACCATTACTGCGATATCGACGCGTCGAGAATCAAGCGCTGCCAATAATGTATAGGCGCCACCCTCGACCACCCTAAGGGCTATTCTTGAAAAGTTTTTCTCAATCGAATTTGCTACACCGCCGAAAAGGTGTCTTCCCAATGAACCCGGTGCACCAATCGTGGCAATACCAGACGGGCTTTCGACATCTTCCGATACCAGCGATCGGATTTCGTTTAATTGGCGAATGATTGCTGTCGCATGGTCGAGGAATCGCGTGCCGGCGGGCGTTAGGCGAATGCCTCTCG
Source organism: Rhodospirillaceae bacterium (assembly GCA_002720855.1). GTDB lineage: Bacteria > Pseudomonadota > Alphaproteobacteria > MPNO01 > UBA2964 > UBA2964. The sequence goes on from PBIN01000009.1 coordinate 174,381, forward strand.
CATGCCTAGCACATAGTTCGACGCCAAGTTCCCCTTCCAATGACCGGAGATGACGCGTTAGGGCTGGCTGGGCAACGTGAAGACGGTTTGACGCCTCTCTTAAACTGCCAGCGGCAGCAATTTCCACAAAATATCTGAGCTGGCGCAGTTCCATATCCGCTTCTTAATTGATCACAATTTGTTATCGATAACGAGACTAACACGATATTTATCGTTTCAAAATGTTATCGGTAGGTTGTCTACAACAAAAATAAATTTTAAGACCAACAGGGTTCCGACGCAGTAAAACATCATGTCATTGCCTATACCGAAAACGGCAGCAGAAGCGCTGCTCATGCGCATGAAATTTTGCGGAATTGACTACGTCTTTTCCAACGGTGGGACTGATTTTGCTTCAATCATCGAAGCGTATGCACGCGGGGCGACCGCGGGGTTGCCAATGCCGGAGCCCATCATCGTAGCGCATGAAACTGCAGCCGTCGCGATGGCGACAGCCGTGCAAGCGACCCGAATTGGCTTGGTTATCTTCGCGATCCCCTTCTTGTTTGCCTATAACCCGATAATGCTGATTGTCCCTGAAGGGGGTGCGGCCTGGGATACTGTTGCTTTCCTCTTCGTACTGATAAAGCTCGCGGCCATTGTTTACATGCTTTCAAGTGCCGCATCGGGTTTCGACAAGACGAAAATGCACGTGCTCGAATCCATTTTGCGTATCGCAATTGCCTTGATCATTATTCACCCTGATATGTTGATCAGCGGATGTGCGATTGGTGCCGCGATAGCGATTTTTGCCGGGCATCGAATGCTAAAGTTAAGTCGCACATGAATTTGTAAATAAGCGCTGCTTTTGGTCCGGAAAAAGTCCTTTTCCATTGACAGGATATGGCTCTATGCGGATTCTGTCCGTCAGATTTATGGATGGAAAGTCATCTAGCGATTAATAGGGAGATTTGGAATGACGAATGAGACCCCCGTAAAGTTAGCGGTCATGAATGCTGTGCACGATTTGCCCGTGTTGGTGGCTCGCGACGAAGGGTTTTTTAAAGACGAAGGACTCGACATCGAGTTTGTGACGACGCCCGGCATGGCACAGGTCACAACTTCGCATACGGTTCAATTTGACTCTGTTTTCGAGCGCCCACTCGACTCTGTCTATAACGATGGGGGCATAGATCAGTTCCGCATGTGCGAGTGGGGGATCGTCAAACGGGCTGTAGAAGCCGAGGCAAACGGATTGCGGTCGCGCAAAATTGTTTCTCTCGGTGCGTCCATGTCCAAATTCGCCATTGCCGTTAATCCCGACTCCGATATTTACGAGCCTGAAATGCTGAAGGGCAAGCCGATCGCGGTCACGCCGAATAACGGATCGCACTTCGTTACCCTGAAGATGATCGAAGGCTTTATTGCGAAGGAGCATGTAAAGGTCACTAATGCAGGCTCGATGCCTAAACGGATCGATGCCCTCAAGAAGGGTGAGGTCGCTGGCGTCAGCTTGATGGAACCTTGGATTAGCGTCGCAGAAAAAGAAGGGCTTCGTATCCTGATGGAATCTCATTCAACCCGCGCGGAAGCGGCAGGTGATGACCTCGACGGGCCGACCCTTGCGGCAATGTTTCGGGCGCAGGCGCGGGCGTGCGAGGTTTTAGCCAATGATCCGACGCCTTATATCCACTATTTCATCAATGAAACCGGTGGACGGCTGGACGAGAAAGATTTCCGCCATGAGCGGTTGCTCCATGCGCCGCCGCAGCCTTATACGCGGGAACGTTGGGACGATACCTATAACTGGACGGTGAGCTGGAATATGACAGTGCCAGACGCCAGTTACGAACAAATCGTCGATAACCGCGCGTTCGATTAAAGCAGTTTAATAAGCCACCACCAGTTGCCTTACGGGCGATTGGTGGTGGTTTTTTTTTGTGAAATTGAACGCTTAGCTCGGCAGGAAAACGCCCTTGCCTGTCTTTTGCTGATCCAGCAATTTATAGGCCTCATCCGCCTGTTCGAGCTTGAACTGATGGGTGAAGACGCTATCGACGTCGATCTTGCGATCCGAGACAAATCGCGCACAATCGGCCTGTCCGTTCTTGGAAAATGTCCAATGGCCCACCAATGTCACCTGACGGAAAACAAGGTCTGGCCCAACCATGAAGGTAAGTTCGCCCCCACCCGCAATGAAACAGCAAGTGCCCCATTTACGGGTACCTTTGACCGCCGCTGTACGTGCCTGCGAGACGCCCGCCGTTTCAACAACTTTGTGGGCGCCCTCACCGTGCGTCAGCTCTTTGATGGCCTCGACTGGATCAACATCTGTTGGGTCAATAACAGCGTGCGCCCCTTTCTCAAGGGCAAGCTCTCGGCGTTCGGGAGATGTCTCAATAGCGATAACATGCGCGCCCATCTCCGCGCCGAATTGGGTTGTTGATAGTCCGACAGGACCCTGGCCATAAACAGCGAGCGTCTCGTCACCTTCAAGGCCTACTCTTTTAAGCGCGCCATACGCCGTCCCCGTGCCGCAGGAAATGGCAGCGCCGGTCATAAAGCTTAGATCCTCCGGCAACGGAACCAGCGTATGAGCCGCAGCGGCCATATAGCGTGCATGTGCGCCATGGCCTTGGCCAGAGCCATAAACCGTGGGGCCTTCATCGCAAAGTTGTGACCAGCCCGATTTACAGTGCCGGCAATTGCCACAGCCGTCATAGTGATGAACCATGACCCGGTCGCCGACCTTTGCTTCGCTCTCGGTAACATGTTCGCCGAGTGCCACGACGACGCCACATGGTTCGTGACCTGCAATAAAATGCTCGGTTCCTTTAAATTCACGACGATATGCATGTAAATCGGTGCCGCACATACCGGACGCCTTGATTTCAAGAACAACGTCACGCGGGCTAGGCGTAGGGTCGGCAAACTCCCGCAATTCCAGTTCGCGGTTTCCGAGAAATGTAATGCCCAACATACTAATTTCGCCCCCAGATAATTCACATCGATTACAAATAGTAATAGCATTTTGCGAGTTGGGGGACACCTGACCGACTTTCTTTACTTGTCTCTCGTGACGTGGGCATTTGGGCTGGTATCATGAGCCATCATCAACGATCAGGCATTCGCCGGGGAGATCGATATGGCTCACAAATTTACAAATCCGGATAGCGTAACGACGCCGCTAAATTATCATCAATCCGTAGAAGCAGAACCAGGTTGTCGATATCTGTTTGTCGCCGGACAGACGGGTATTGCGCTCGATGGTTCAATCCCGGATGGCATAGAGGCGCAGGCGGAGCTTGCCTTTGGTAATATGCAAAAAGTTCTCGCGGAATCGGGTTTTGGCCTTGAAGACGTCGTCTTTATGAAGTCATTTCTGACACGACGCGAGGATCGTGACGGATACCAAAAAGTTCGAGCCAGCGTCTGGGGAACAAACAAACCCGCCTCAACATTCTTGCTGGTTTCTGGACTAGCAAGGCCCCAATTTCTGGTCGAAGTCGAGTGTATCGCCGCAAAGAAAGATTGATATGACGAACGTACCCGCCGATGCGCCCCAAACCCCGGGCGGTTCAGCCGTATTTCTTGACCATGTCGGATGGTTTGTACCCGATATGGATGCGCTTTCGGACACCATGGAAAAGCTGGGATTTGTTCTGACGCCCTTTGTTGCGCAGCACAATGCTGATCCAGATGGCGGAGCGCCTATACCGGCGGGGACCGGTAACCGCTGCGCGATGCTACAGCGTGGTTATCTTGAGTTTCTCGCGGCTGTTCCCGGTGTCGACACCCCTCTGGCGCAACAACTCAATGACGCGCTGGATCGCTATCATGGTTTGCATCTAATCGCTTTTACCGTTGATGACAGTGAAGGAGCACATAAAAGGCTCCACGACGGTGGTTTTACACCGCTCGATCCGGTGCATCTGCGCCGGCCGCTGACGCTAGGCGACGGTAGTGAAGCCGAGGTCGCCTTTACGGTACTGCGTGTTCCGCCCGGCGTAATGGCGGAAGGCCGCATTCAAATGCTGCGTCAAGAAACGCCGGATCTGGTGTGGCAGGATCATTTGATTGCCCGCGAAAATGCCGTGGTGGCATTGGGTGGTGTGATTTTATGTGTTGATGACGTTGAGGAAGCATCTGAACGCTTTAGCCGGTTTGTCGGCGTACCGGTTGAGGGTGCTGGTGGTTATCGCTCTCTGCAGCTTGATCGTGGGAGACTGGGTTTTATGACGCCCGAAGAGATCAAGGGACGCATATTTGCCATAGAAGTCCCGACGACACCGTTTATGGCAATCGTCTGCCTGCAATCAGAAGATCTTGGCAAAACCCAACATTTTTTATCAGACGCTGCTATTTCGATCACGAAGCTTAGTGATCACGCCTTACTGGTAAATTCCCAGGATGCAGCTGGAGCTTCAATCATCATCTTCGATAAGGAAGAAGTGTGGCCGCCCGGAGATTAGTCGTCGCTTTCTGAATAGTTGGTAATGTTCATGTCTGCATCGAATTCCAGCAGACCGTCCTGAAGCCACTGCGATGGTAGGACCTGCGGGCCGCGTTTTAAAGTCGGGAAAATCGCAGCGTCCTCCTTAGTTTGGGCTGGCCAGACATTGTTAGCGACAGCGGATTCGCGAACCAAAATGTCATCAGGGGTCACATTCCAAACCACCAGATCTTCCGCCAGAGTTAACGGGCCGTCATATATCGACCTGATTTCCTGCAGCACCTCGTATTTCGTGTCGAGGTCATTAAAAAAGTGGTAGGCGATGGCGAGCCGGGGTTTGACGACACTGAAGACCTTCCCAGCCTGCGCCGGGGATGTGTGATATTTGGTGGCAACCATCTCTGCGATTTCAGGTTTGAAGCCGCGGCGTCGAACCAGAGTGTCCGCCGTCATGAAAGATTCGTGAATTACCAGGTCGGCATTGCGGGCATATTCTAGGAACCACTTGTTGGGATTGGTGTCGGATGAATAGACAATGGTTCTACCATTCCATTCGAGCCGGAAGCTAACCGGGCCATCGGATATATGAACTGCGGGGAAAGAGGTGATTTTGACGCCGTTCTCTTCATAGATCACAGCTGGTTCGGAAAAATCAAACTCATGCGCAATCAGATCGCCACCCCTTTCGGGTACGCTGCCTGTACGCGTCCGGTAATCCCAAGCCAGAGTTTTTTTGAGATTTTCAATGAAGGCGGCGGTCCCATATTCCGGTGCTTCACCTGAAGGTCCCCACACCTCTAGTGGCTCAGTTCTAGCGCCAAGCCACCCACCGATCCAAAGCTCGGCGAGATCGCCGACATGATCAACATGCAAATGTCCAAGAAAGACTTTCGTAAGCTGATTATAGGGAATTTCAAGCGAGGCAAGATTGGCAGCCGCTTGCGAGCCGATATCGAAAACAAAATTTTCACCGTTACCAAGTTGTACCAAGAACGATGCCGACGCCTGGCTTCGGCGGACCAAGGGCATGCCTGTGCCAAGCGCTATCACTCTTACCTCATCCTCGGCTAGCTCCTCTGTTCCGGGAAAATAATGGTCCCGATAATCGCGATTTTTTGTAGAGATCATGATTGTCGCCTCAATGCGTATCGAAGACTTTCTGATAGTCAGCGACCTTGGCATCGATAGCCTTAGCCTCTTCCTCAGTTGGGTTGTCGGGATCCCTCGCCGGCGGGATTGCACCAAACCGCATCAGGCATGCGATGAGTAATAGCCGCGCCTTTGTCGATGTCAGGTTGCTGCCGCCAATAAAGCCACCGCCTCCAGATGAGAATCCTTCGTTATTTCCGCGTCCGACACGAACGACCGGCATTCCGCAGCGAATGGCACGGGCGAGCAGGCCCTCGCGGGGTTTATTGGTCATTGAGCCATAAGGTGACTGGCCCTCTATGACAAAGCCTGCCAGCGGATTATTCGCCAAATTATCCTCAATTTGCGCCAGCGTATCAATTTCGCGCTCCGGTCCGCTGTCAAACGACTCTGCGGTGTAGTTCCCATCTTTTACGATAGAGACGTGCGGTACAGCGCTTTCCACCAGGTTCCCATCGCCATCCTTCACGCGCACTTCGGTAGTAATGATCTGCGTCCCTTCCTGTGTAATACCATCCACGGTCTCCGGAATTTGGGTTCGGTTTACCGCTGATTGCCAGGTGTGTTTGGCTCCGGGCAAATAGGTGAGGATCGGCGGCAAATCGTGGCCACGGACCGCGCCAAGCAATCCGCCATGGCCGCCGGTTGCAACATAGCCACCAGGACGCGCGTCTCCTTTCTGTACCTCTCGGGAGGCAAATACTTGCTGCTCCTGTATGACGACCGTACCAGCCTTGTTTCGGCCGTCGGCGTCCTCCCAAACCCGGGAGGTAATATACTCAACGGAATCTACGAGATTTTTAGGCCCATCATTGCTGATTTCACCATGAGGTCGCTGTGCCGCATTGCCGCAAACTGGCAAGGTGGTATCGAGAATGATGTTGAGCCAATAAAGAGTCTCTTCTACGCGCGGACTCCCTTGAGTCCAAATTGCTCCGAGATACTCGCCGGTATCCAGAATCTTCTGCGCCTCATTGGCAATTCGCGCCAATGCGGGGCGAGGTGGTGAGACCGAAAGATGTCGTGGCCGGTAAACGAAATAGTCTTGACCTAGAGTTTCGGGCGCAATATCGCCGGACCCAACATCTGTTCGTTGATCGGCAGGCAGTCCCTTCGTGTAGCCGCTCGACGGTAGTATCCTGAAAAACTCCATGTCGGCGCGTGCGGATACAAGGTTACCCGTACCATTCTCTGCGATGCTGAGCCGGTCAATTTCCTCGAACATGCGTGAGCCGTCAGGGTAATAAGGCTGCCGACTTTTCTCCGCCGGCGCATTCGTGAAAGCGCAGTCATCCTCCCAGGCGCTACCATCTGCCTGTCGTGCCATATAGGGCAGGGGATAAAGCCCGTCCTCTGGCACAAGTTCAACTTTGTACACAGGTGTATCATCGTCGTTTTGCTGCACTTCGTTAAATTCACCGTGAGTATCCAAATAGCCGTCGGGCGGGCCATATAGCTCCGCAGCATCAGCTTCCAGGGGGTGTGCACTAAATTGTTCAACATAAACGATCGCAGGGGCTGCCAACCGTTGCGGTCGCAAAACATCGAACCTCTGCGCGCTGCCGTCAAAATTAGTTCGCAGGGGTAGATCGTATTTCTGCCGCGCTTTGTTGCTCGTGACCAGCGGCGGACTATTGCTGATCGTTGCGTTTGACCCAGATAAATGTGCAATTTTTGGTTTGTTGGCCATCGTGTCTCTCCCTGATCACTGCAAAAAGCGTAGCACGCCAATTTTGTGCCGTCTTGGGTTGGAGATTTTCGTTTTGCGATGGTTGCGTTAGAAAGAATGTATGAGTGAAGACGTTTGGGTTTTTGGATATGGATCTCTCGTCTGGCGCCCCGATTTTAAATTCGCGGAGCGGCGACCGGCTACAATTGAGGGCTGGGTGAGGCGATTTTGGCAAGGGTCAACCGATCATCGGGGTGTCCCCGGAGCGCCTGGCCGTGTAGTCACGCTTGAAGCTGATGAAAAAGGGATCTGTTGGGGGATGGCCTATAGAATCGCGGCGGCGGATGTTGAACCAATTATGGTCGAACTCGATTACCGTGAAAAAGGCGGTTACAGCGTTAAAAACGTGGAGATGATCTTCCCAACTGACGATCACCCAAATGTGACGGGGCTTGCCTACATTGGTACTCCGGACAACCCCAACTACCTTGGTCCCGAAACTGAGGAAAGAATCGCTGCTCAAGTCGTCGCATCTACTGGCCCTAGCGGTCCGAATGACGAATACGTGCTGCGATTGGCAGAAGCACTGCGTGAACTTGGAGCAGATGACCCGCATGTCTTTGAGCTAGAAAGACAAGTTCGAAAGCTGATTTGATATTGTTCAAGAAACCTTTTTCGAGATTGTCCCATAAATCGGAATTAAATTTCGAACTTTGATCATTGATTAAAATTGTATCCCGCCTAAAATGTCGTTTACCAAAATTTAGAATTACATAACTAATGTAGTTCTGCAGGAGTTTTCGATGCTTGATCTGGTCGATCTTGAAGATCATAGGAAGGCAGCGGCGGTGGGCCCGGATGCCGTAATTCCTGCTTTTTGTAAAACGGTAGGCAGGCTTCTGGCAGATCATCCATTGACTGAAGTACCAGAGCGTATTGCCGGTTACATGCCGACGCTCCTTTCGGTTCCTGATCTTCTGAAACCGGAACAAAAAACCCTTAGCGGCGAAAACTACGAAAAACATGAAGTTTTTCTTTGTCCCCATGATGAGTTTTCCGTCCTTGCCGTTGTCTGGCCCGCTGGAATTCACTCGCCTATCCACGATCATTTGACGTGGTGTACCTTTGGTATTTTTGAGGGGGAAATTCAGGAGACGGTCTATGAAGCAGCCGATGTATCAGCGGATTGCTGTGATGCAATAGCGATCAACCGTACACACCATGTTGAAGGATCGGTCGCCCACTTGCCGGTCAATGCATCAAATATTCACTGCATGCACAATCCCGGAAAGACTCCGGCTGTTTCTATTCACGTTTATGGTGGCAATTCCTCGAAACTCGGGGCAAATGTCGAAAAAATCTATACTGCCCGGTCTTGACGTAGCCTGTACGATCAGGCACATCGCCTTCAGGACATAAGGGTCGTTACCACCCCTAAAGAAGTTCAACAGGAGAGATAAATGCGCGCTGTATGCCTTCACGAACAAGGCGGAATTGAAAACCTTGTTTTGGAAGAAAATTATGACGATCCGAAAGCCGGAGAAGGACAAGTTGTCATCCGGGTAAAAGCAACGTCGCTCAATTACCACGATGTGTTCACCTGCCGCGGCATGCCGGGGATCAAGATTCCAATGCCGATGATCATCGGCCTCGATGTTGCGGGAGAAATTACTGAAGTCGGCAGCGGTGTGGAAAATTGGAGCGCCGGTGATCGGGTGCTCGTTAATCCCCTTGATCCCACAGACCCAACAAAGGGCCTAATGGGGGAAATGCTGCCCGGTGGTACGGCTGAGTACTGTCTTGTTGACGCGACGCGGCTCATCACCATCCCCGAGGGATGTTCCTACGAGCAGGCGGCAGCACTTCCCGTCGCCTACGGCACCGCACATCGCATGATGATCGCCAATGGCGGACTTCAGGGCGGTGAACGCGTGCTTATTTTGGGGGCGAGCGGTGGTGTCGGTTCATGCTGTGTGCTGCTGGCAAAGGCTATGGGCTGTGAGGTTGTCGCCTGTGGCAGTACCGAGGACAAGCTTAAGGCACTGACAGAGTGGGGCGCCGATCACGTTATCAATTACAAGGAAGAGGATTTCGTCAAAGCGATCTGGTCGAAGTTTGAAAAGCCTCACCGCCGCAAATTCGAGGGTGGTGTCGATGTTGTGATCAACTTTACCGGCGGTGATACCTGGGTGCCGTCGTTTAAGGTTACGCGCCGCGGCGGAAAAATTCTTACCTGTGGTGCGACAGCCGGTTTCGATCCAAAGACTGATTTGCGGTACGTCTGGACATTTGAACTCAAAATTCTCGGTTCAAACAGCTGGCTGCCCGAAGATCTCGAAACCCTGATGAAGATGATTGCCGAAGACAAGCTTAAACCCATCATCGACACCGTATTGCCTTTGGAAGATACAGCGAAGGGTGTAAAGCTGCTCGAGGATCGTGAAGTCATCGGAAAAATTATAATTACGCCTTGAAGACCATCTAAAATGCGTCCCGACACTGGAAATTTGGGAGACGTTTTTGCGGCCTATAGCGACAGCGAGTCGACGGCCGTAATCGATCTTCGTTTTCCGGATGCGCCAAAGGAAATATCGCATCGCGCTCTGAATGATGCAGTTGATGGTTTGGCGCGTGGGCTGGTTCGTGCGGGGTTTAATCCCGGTGACAGGGTCGGGATTCTATCTCTAAATCGCGTCGAGTTTTTAGAGGTTCTGTTTGGCGCGATGCGTGCCGGCTGCGTTCCGGTAATGATCAATGCAAAATTACCGGCCGATCAGGTGCGCTACATTGTCAAAGATGCTGGCGCAAATATCGTATTTTGCGAGGAGGACCTTTCTCCCCTTTGCGATCCCGGCACCCGAACGATTAACTTTGACGATGATGAGTACCGTGATTTTGTCGATGCGGGGGTCTTTGAATCTTTTGTCCCTGGTCCTACGGATATCGCGGAGCAGCCTTATACGTCGGGATCGACCGGAAGACCCAAGGGCGTTTTGTTGCATCATGTGGGTCAGCGCTGGATGATCGGGCAACTTATTGACAGCCGCTCCATCACCGAAAATGACCGCAGCATCATTTCTGCGCCGCTGTATCACAAGAATGCTCTGCTTGCGATTAAATCAGCCTTGGGGGCTGGCGGCAGCGTGGTTCTCATGGCCCGATTTGATGTGAACGATTATATCCGCTGCATTGGCGATTACGGCCTGACCATGATGACGGGTGTTCCGACAATGTATGCCCTTTTGCTTCAACAGGAAGAGCTGCTGGAGCAGACCGAATTAAGCTCTGTCAGAACGCTCAGTATGGGCTCCGCACCTGCCTCGGAGGTTCTTCTCGATAATTTGCAGGAGGTCTTCCCCAAGGCCACGATTAATTTGAACTATGGAATAACCGAAGGCGGACCGGTTCTCTTGTCCTGGCAGCACGCGGACGGGCTGCCGAAACCGAGATCAAGTGTTGGATATCCGCTGCCCGATTGTGAGATTAAATTGGTGGATGGGCCGGACGAGAATGAAGGGGTTCTGCACACACGTAATCCCGGGGTGATGATCGGATACCACAATCTGCCCGACGAAACCGCGCGGGTGCTGGAAGATGGCTGGCTGGATACCGGCGATATTTTGCGGCGGGACGATGACGGATGGTTTTATTTTGTCGGACGTGCCGACGATATGTTCGTCACTGGCGGTGAAAACATCTACCCGGGTGACGTTGAAACCATGCTCGAACGCCATGATGATGTAATGCAAGCCGTTGTTGTCCCAGCACCGAATGCGCTCAAGGCGCACGTACCTCATGCTTTTGTCGTGCCCCGCGCAGGGAGTGACTTGACGGAAGATGAAGTAAAACAGCATGCACTTGCCAACGCACCCGCCTATGCTCATCCGCGACGGGTTTATTTGGTTGAGGAACTGCCACTTGCTGGTACCAACAAAATTGATCTCAAGGTTCTTAAACAGCGAGCCGCTGAAGCTGCGGAGGCGGATGGCACTGCCTAGGCTATTTTCAATCGCCTTTTTCGTTCTTGGTGTGGCCTGTACGCCCGCCGCTATCGAACCGGTTTCCGCCGATGATCATGTCTCTGTTGGTCCGGTTCTTGCCACAATCAACAAATTTCGGTCCGCAAATGGGTTATCAACCCTCACCATCGATAAAAGATTGATGCAGGCAGCGGATCGTCATGCGAGATCTATGGCAAAAGATGACTTTTTCAGCCATGTCGGTGCAAACGGGTCCCGCATAGGCCAACGCGTTTCGGATGCGGGATATCCCTGGCGACTTGTTGCAGAGAACATTGCGGCCGGAATGGCGGATGGGATTGAAGCCGTTGGGGTTTGGATCGATAGCCCCGGTCATCGCAAGAATATGCTTACGGATGGCCATAAGCATGCAGGCATCGGTTATGCAAGAATTAGCCCTGATCCAGGTAAGGTCGTTTACAAGCAATACTGGGTTCTGGTGCTTGGAGCGCCACTAAAAAATTGGTGACCTTGTCTTTTCCAATTTATCGAATGCCCCTAAATTGGCGCTATAAATTTTGAAGGAGACCCCGCGCAATGAGACGGAGCACTGATAGAATTTTGGTTACACATGTTGGTAGCTTGCCACGTCCCCAGGAGTTGATTGACGTCATGATCGCCGAAGATTCAGGCGATCCCGTGCCCCCTGCGGAACATGCTCAGAAACTTAGTGATGCCGTAAACAACATTGTCGCAAAACAACTTGAACTCGGAATCGATGTCGTCGATGACGGTGAGTTTTCGAAACGCGGTTTTGCCGTCTATGCGCATGAACGTCTCGGTGGGCTAACCCCTACCGGTGGCAAACGACCTTCGCCTTGGGCGCATTCACGCGAGTCTCAGGAGTTTCCTGAATTTTATGAACCTATCACGCAAGATGCCACGGGTGAGCCGACGCCGAGCAATGCGCAAATGGCGTGCACTGAACCCCTGACCTACAAAGGGAATGAACTTCTCGAACGCGATCTTGCCAACCTGACCAAAGCGGTTGAGGCCAATAAGGCTGAAGAAGCATTCGTCCCTGCGATTTCCCCCTGCGATATTGCCGGTAATGTCCTGAACGATCACTACGAGGACGATGAGGCATTTCTATTCGCCATCGCCGATGCGATGAATGTCGAGTACAAGGCGATCGTTGATGCAGGATTTTTGTTGCAGATCGATGACCCGCGCCTGATCAATTACTACGTCAAAAACCCTGACAAATCGGTCGAAGAATGTAGGGCTTGGGCTGAGCAACAGGTCGAAGGCATCAACCATGCCTTAAAGGGCATTCCTTCAGATCGCGTGCGATATCATACCTGTTACGGCATCAATATGGGCCCGCGGGTTCATGATATGGAAATGAAGGATTTCATCGATATTATCCTGAAAATCAATGCGGATGCTGTTTCATTTGAGGCGGCTAACCCGCGTCATGAACATGAATGGAAACTGTGGGACGATATCAACCTTGCGGAAGGCAAAACGATTATTCCCGGTGTGATTACGCATTCCTCCTTGCTTGTCGAACATCCGGAACTCGTTGCTGAAAGGCTTATGCGGTATGCATCAGTTGTCGGCAAGGAGAACGTGATGGCTGGTGGCGACTGTGGCTTCGGCACACAGGCTTTGGCCGAGCCCGAAGTTCATCCGACGATTGTCTGGGCGAAATTTGCGGCGATGGCGGAAGGCGCCCAAATCGCGAGCATGGAACTCTGGGGATAGAGGTTCTAATTCTTCAGCGCTTCTATGTAATTAGGTAGCGCAAAACTCGCCACATGGGTTGCCGCTGAATAATATCTTAGGTTCAGATCGAGTGTCGTCAGTCGTTTCTCTATGTCTTCCAGAGACGTTTGACGTGGTTCAACGCTATGACATCCCCACCCAAACGTCATAAATCCGGCGCTATATGTTGGCACCTGAGTAATATAGAGCGCTGAGTCCTCAAATAATTTTCTCATTCGCTCATAAGTACCGCGCGCTTCGTCGCTCTGCATATAGGTGACGCCGCTCTGGGTAACCAAGATACCGCGTTCGGTAAGACAATTTGCGCAATCGCTGTAGAAATCGTCCGTGAACAAGACTTCGCCGGGACCAATAGGGTCTGTTGAATCGACGATTATAACGTCGAATTTTTCGGCGGTTTCTTTTACGAATTTGATTCCATCCATGAATTGGACATCGGCACGGTCATTCTCAAAGGCGCCGTCGCTGAGACTTGGCAAATGCTCACGACATATATCCACGACAGTCCGGTCGAGTTCGATCATCGTTGGCTGCACATTGGGGTGCTTAAGCGCTTCTCGTAGAATGCCGCCGTCGCCACCGCCGATGATAAGAAGTTTTTTGACGTCGCCATGCGCGATCATTGGCACATGCACCATCATCTCGTGATAACAAAATTCATCGCGCTCTGTGGTTTGAATAACACCATCCAGCGTTAAAACCTTACCGAAGCGCGGGTTTTGGAAAATTAAGACATCCTGGAAATTTGTGCGGCCTTCGAACAGAACTTCTTCGATCAGAAGCGATTGCTGAAAATCGGCATACAATGTCTCAGAAAACCAGCGTTCACTCACCCGATGAGACCTCGTTTTACAAGGTCATTTGTCATTCTTTTCGGTTTGAAGTGTTTCTGTAAAACGGGAAGCGCCAATTCAGGAACGCAGGCGCCACACATAAAGATATCGAATGCAGCGAAACCCCGCTCCGGCCAAGTGTGAACACTTATGTGCGATTCAGCGAGGACTGCGACGCCTGAAATACCGCCACCCGTCGAGAAACGATGTAGATGAATGTGCAAAAGCGTTGCATCGCAAGCGTCAATGGCTTTCCGAAGGCCCTCTTCGATATAATCAATGTCATCCAGACGGTCAGCGCCCCACAGATCGACCAAAATGTGAGCACCAGCGAAAACTTCACCATCGCGCTCCTTGAAGTAATCTTTCGATCGCGGCTCCGATAGGGTTGGGTCCACGAGCGTTGTAGATTTTTCTGCACTGGGTGGGTTTTGATCCATCCGCCTCTGTCCTTCAATCGAGCTAACCGCGCATTTATTTATCGATTCCAACGTCGAAAACAAGGGCCAAAACACTCGAAATATACAACGAAAGCGCTCGTTGCCGGAGGGTGTTAAAAGGCTTCCGGTTGCATATGGGAAACTGTTGCCGCGCCGCTTGTCGCTGCGAGCGCCAACCCCGCCGATCTGGGCAATATACTTTCGGCATAAAACAAGGCAGTAGCGAGCTTTGATCGATAAAATGCCGCGTTTTCGTCGCCCGCCGAAATACGGTTCTCCGCAATGAGGGCGGAACGCGCCATATAATACCCACCGAGTACGGTGCCGGCGAGGTCCAGATATGGAACAGCCGCTGCGTCCGCTGTTTCGGGGTCATCTTCAAGCGCGCCGAGCAACGTATGTGTCGTTCTGGCAAGGGCAGAACCCGCCTCAGCGAAGCGGCCGCGAATGGCCACAATCGCACCGTCTTCAGTTGCTGAAAGCGCCGCATCGAACTGACGCATTTCTTCAATCAGCGACTTCATTGCGAGACCCTTATCGCCACCCAGTTTTCGACGGACGAGATCAAGCGCCTGAATGCCGTTGGTCCCTTCATAAATCGGTGTAACACGTGCATCCCGGAGAAGCTGCGCCGCACCGGTCTCTTCTATATATCCTGCGCCACCGTGAATTTGGATGTTGGTCGTAGTGACATCAACCGCGCCGTCGGTGCACCACGCTTTGACAATGGGCGTTAACAACGCAACACGGTCATCATGCAGCACACGGACGGCTTGATCTGGATGATGCGCCGATAAGTCCGCCGAAAGTGCGGCATCATAACAAAGTGCCCGCATGGCTTCGGATCTTGCCTTCATTGAAAGCAGCATGCGGCGGACGTCGGGGTAAGCGATTATCGGTATTCCATCTCCATCGCAGTTTTTTCCCTGGAGACGTTCCTTTGCGTATGAGTTTGCTTGCTGATAGGCACGCTCAGCGATGCCAAGCCCTTCATGACCAACAGCAAGCCGCGCTGTATTCATCATTGTGAACATAGCCGCCAGCCCGCGATTTGGTTCGCCGACCAACCAACCGATGGCACCGTCTTTTTCGCCGAACTCCATTACGCAGGTTGGGCTGGCGTGAATACCGAGTTTTTTCTCCAAAGCGATGCAACGCACGTCGTTTCGGGTGCCTGGCTCACCAGATTCATCGGGGATGAATTTGGGGACAACAAACAGCGAGATTCCATGCGAGCCCTCTGGTGCGTCGGGCAGGCGCGCCAGAACGAGGTATATAATGTTGCTGGTAAGATCGTGATCACCCCAACTGATGAAGATCTTTTGACCCTTAAGACGGTAGGCATCATCCTTGGGCTCGGCCCTGCAGGAAAGCGCACCGACATCGGAACCAGCCTGCGGCTCCGTCATTGCCATCGCACCAGTCCATTCACCGCTTACAAGTTTGGGAAGAAACTGTTTCCTTTGGAATTCCGTACCATGCAGCTGAAGAAGCTGTATCGCGCTATCAGTTAAGGTATTGCACAGGCTGAATGATATATTCGCGGCATTCCAAACATCATAGAGTGCTGTGTTGATTAGCCTGGGAAGGCCTTGTCCGCCATAGGTCGTCTCAGCTGCACTGGCACACCAGCCAGCCGAGCAAAATTCCCCGTAGGCCTCGCGAAATCCCGTTGCCGTACGCACCTCACCATTCGCAAGCGTTGCGCCTTCGAGGTCGCCGACGCGATTAAGGGGCGCGAGTGTCTCTGAGGCAAAACGCCCGGCCTGATCCAGTATCGAGGTGACATCTTCTAAGGTCGTGTGGGTAAGGCCAGCCAGTTCAGCGACGGCCTCAAGTCCGATAAGTTCACTGAGAACAAATAAAATTTCATCTTGCGGCAGCCGGTATTCCGACATTAACGACCTACAGGACTTTGCCCGGATTCATGATCTGCTTGGGATCAATTGCAGCCTTAATACTACGCATAACATCGAGCGCTATCGGTGATTTGTAATGGATCAACTCTTCGCGCTTCAGACGGCCGATCCCATGTTCCGCGCTAATGCTGCCACGCAAATCAGTTGCGATGTCATGGACAATCCGGTTGAGCTCATCCTTGTGTTTTAGAAATTCCTCGCCTGAAATATTGTCAGGCTGATTGAGATTGTAGTGGGCATTGCCGTCCCCGATGTGGCCGAACGCACAAATCTGCACACCCTTAACAGCTTTCGCGACTTCCACGTTCGCCCGTTCTAGGAACGCCGGCATACTGGATACCGGGACGGAAATGTCATGTTTGACGCCTGCACCCTCAATCGCTTGTGCTTCAGGAATTGTTTCGCGCAGTTTCCATAAATCCGCTGCCTGCTGACGACTGTCTGCAAGGGTGGCATCAAATACCTCGCCTCGTTCCATCGCATCGCCAAGGATTTCCTCGAGTGTTTCGCGGAGGCCGGCATCTTCATGACCGGAGGTCAGCTCAATGAGCAAATACTCTTCATAGGGTTGTGAAAGGGGGTCGCGGGCGCCCGGAATATTCTTAAACACCAGGTCCAGGCCTTTGCGTGCCATCCACTCGAAAGCCGTGACACGATCATCGCTGGCGGCGCGTGCCCTTGCCAAAATCTCGATCGCGGCATTTACGTCGCGCACGGCCGCAAATCCAGTTTGGACATCGCGCGGTTTGGGAAACAGCTTGAGAACAGCCGCCGTGATAATGCCGAGCGTGCCCTCCGAGCCGATAAATAGCTGTTTCAGGTCATAGCCCGTATTGTCTTTGCGCAGGGCAGAGAGCCCATCCCAAATCTGGCCGTCAGGCAATACAACTTCGATACCGACAACGAGTTCACGGGCATTGCCGTAGCGCAGCACACCGGTACCTCCGGCGTTGGTCGCAAGATTGCCGCCAATTCGTGCTGTCCCTTCGGCGCCAAGACTTAGCGGGAACAGCCGGTCATGATCGTCGGCCGCTTTTTGAATCTCTGTCAGAATAACGCCGGCTTCAGCCGTTAAAGTGTAGTTTAGAGGGTCGATGTCGCGAACTTTATTCATTCTTGTAAGGCTAAGCAGCAGCTGATCACCGGCTTCACTGGGGGTGGCGCCACCGCATAAGCCCGTATTGCCACCTTGCGGCACAATCGGCGTTTCGCTTTCTGCGCAGAGTGAAACGACTTTTGCGACCTCTTCCGTAGAGGCTGGACGGACGACCATTGGCGTCGCGCCCTCATAGGCCTTTCGTTGATCGATCACGTAGGGCGCGATATCGGCCTGATCCCGGATCAAACCTTTGTCGCCTACAATATCTGCGATGCGGTCTAACACCTCCGATGATACGGGGTGAGTGCTCCCGTCCACGGCTTATCCTCTTGTTTGAAAATCCTGTGTCCAGCTTTAGCGGAACATTACGAAGTGGGCAAGCGGGCGCTAGCGACTGGCGCGTCGCAACCGGTCATTTATGGCCCGACCCAGACCGGTTTTGGGAATCTCCATAACGGCAATTCCCTTGAGGTCTGGTCGGTCCAGTTTGCGCATCATATCGAACAGGTTGGCGGCGGCTTCGTTCAGGTCGCCCGCGCGGCTGAGATTGCAAACCGCAGGGGCGGGGCCTAGCGTGCGGCCGCCAAACGCCAATAGCGCTTCTCCCTCTTCAAGCTCCGTAGCGTTCATTCTGAGTGGGATCGAGGTAGCGTAGTGGCGAGATAACATGCCGGGTGCTTTGGGCGCTGAATTGTCGTCGACCGCCGCCTGAATCGAACCGATCTGGCGTTCAAGCATTTCTATCGTTACACCACCAGAACGCAGTAACACCGGCACGTCGTCTGTCAGGTCTATAATTGTCGACTCCAATCCGATCTGACAGGGACCATCATCCAGGATCAGGTCTACGACATCGCCCAGTGATTCACGGACATGGTCCGCTGTCGTTGGGCTAACGGAACCGGATTTATTTGCACTCGGTGCGGCAATTGGAACATCCACTCGTGATAGAAATTTCCGGGCGTAGCTGTTTTCTGGAACACGTATTGCCAACGTCTCCAATCCAGCGCCCGCAAGGAGCGCTACCGGACAATCATCTTTGCGAGGCAAAACGATGGTCAACGGGCCAGGCCAATTTGTTTCGGCGAGTAATTTTGCATGGTCATTAAATTCGACCAGCTGTACCGCCTTCTCCATTGAAGCGACGTGTATAATTAGCGGGTTAAATGCCGGGCGCCCTTTGGCGGCAAAAATAGAAGCTACCGCATCCGCATTGGTTGCGTCGGCGCCAAGCCCATAGACTGTTTCTGTAGGGAAGGCGACCAGTTTCCCAGCCCGAATAGCTTCGACCGCCTTTTCCAATTGCGCGCTTGCCAATGGATCGCCATTGGGGTCTACCACCGTACGCTTCACTCCCCTCTGCCGCCATAGGCGATAAATTCGGAGTTACGAAACCTTGGTTTCCCATATTGCATTTCACTGCCATCAAGTGTGCAAACGCTGCCACCCGCTGCCGTCAAAATCGCGTGACCTGCAGCAATATCCCATTCACTGGTGGGGCCATAGCGCGGATAAATATCTGCTTCGCCGCACGCGACTATACAGAACTTTATGGAACTGCCCGAAACAACGACATCAGCAATATCATAGTCAGTTAGAAGCTTCTGCATTTGTGTTTTATCGCCATGCGAACGGCTGGCGGTTGCAATAACCCCTGTGGTTGGAATAGGACGCACGGTAATCGATTGTGGCGCGTTATCACCGATACGCTTCTTCGCTGTCCCCGGACCGTCAGCCGCATAGGATACGCCCTGAGCGGGAGCGAGCAAGACACCCATTGTTGGGCATGAGTTCTCAATAAGAGCGATATTGACAGTGAATTCATCGCGATGGGCGATAAACTCCTTTGTTCCATCGAGTGGATCAACCAGCCAAAATGGTTTTGAACCAACGTCAACTATTTTACCGGCAGCGGCTTCTTCTTCTGCGACGACCGGAATGTTGGGGGTCAATTTTCGCAAGCCAGAAAGGATAATCTTTTCTGCGGCCTCATCAGCTGCTGTAACCGGTGATTCATCGGCTTTTTGGCGAATTTGCATATCGCCACGATAAATTTTCATTATTTCCGCACCTGCCAAATCAGCAAGGTCAATAATTTCGGACAAAATTTCGGCACGATCAGACAAGGTCATTTCAGATGTTTAGCTCGCAGGTCACTATTTTTCTTGTGCGAAAGCCGCCACCGATTTTGATGACGGCTTTTTAACGAAACGCGTTTCAGCCAGGTACTTAATTCGCAAGCGAAATCTACCGGGGAATATCTTTTCCATGGCTGGTTACCGGCTGGCCCACAGAGGCAGCGTCGGCAAGCTCTGGCCAGGCGGCTGGCGCGCCAGCGGACTTTATGTTGTCTTCATCAGAAGCGTCCGGATCCCAATTACGGGCAAGGAAGCGCATGGAATTAATTCCATCGGAATCCTCTGAAGCAAGCCAACAAGCTGGCGGACCCATAACAACAGGTTGCACAAGATTTTCCCGCGCATATGGAGATTCATTTGGCACCATCGGCGTGTCAGCGGCACCGCCTGGTACCAACACATTGCAGGTTACGCCCGTGTCTTGGAGGTCGTCTGCCCAGGCATTGCTTGCGGCTTCAAGCGACGCTTTAGATTGGCCATAGGGCATATTCCCTCCACGAATCATCGTGTTCATGCTGGTTGTAACATTAACGATCCGGCCCCATTTTTGTTCAACGAGGTGAGGAGCTGCGGCACGCCCCATCAGGAAAGCACCGCGGACGTTAACGTCCATAAGGCGTTGCCATTTATCGGGATCTGCTTCCCAGAAAAAGAGTCGGTTGTCCCAATAATCAACGCGCAATGTCGGCATTCCGAGTCCAGCGCAATTGATAAGAACATGAAGACCACCAAGATCATTTAATGCCGTGGAAATAGCCGTATCTACCTCATCGACACTCGTGATATCTGTTTTGATAGGCGTAAAGCTGCCACTAGCCATATCGCCGGTTTCGTTCATGCCGTCTACATTGACATCAACGCCCGCGACCGTGGCACCGGATTCTGCCAACGCTAAAGCCATGGCGCGGCCCAATCCGCTTCCCGCACCTGTGACCATCACGACTTTTCCACTTAAATCTCTATTTGGCATTTTGCTCTCCCAGTTGAGTAGTTGGCGCGAGGATAGTCCCCGTGATGCCACGCTACAACCCGCAGACCGAAGCTTCTTACGAATCTTCGATATCGTTACTCTCGCTGTATGTGCGGCAGGTTTTCTATTACGACGGCGCCCGAGGCAATGCGGGCCATATTCGACTACGAGAATATCCCCAATCTCGAGCCGCGATTTAATGTTGCGCCAACGCAGCCGATTATAACAATCCGACTGGCGGACAGCGGTGCGCGCACACTTGATATGAAGAGGTGGGGCCTTATTCCTTCCTGGTCGAAGGACGGAACGTCAGCTGCCCGCATGATAAATGCACGCGCAGAAACGCTAACAGAAAAGCCCAGTTTTAAAGAAGCATTTGAAAAGCGTCGTTGCCTTGTTCCGGCGGATGGATTTTACGAGTGGCGTATGGAAGACGGTAAGAAGCAACCGTTCAGAATTGGAATGAAAGGCGGAGATGTCTTTGCCTTCGCGGCCCTATGGGAGAGCTGGAAAGCAAGACAGGACGGTTACGGATATGAAGAAGGTGACATAGTTGAAACCGTCACCATCATAACCACGGATGCCAATGACAAACTGAGGCCAATCCATCACAGGATGCCCGTAATTTTGCCATCTGAGGAATATGCTGCCTGGCTCGACCCTGCGAATGACACTTCGAAATGTCAAAAATTGTTGAAACCTTACCCGGTCGAACCAATGGCATTTTATCGGGTCGGGACCCATGTAAACAATGCGCGGAATGATGACAAACGATGCATCGAACCGTTGCGCGCATGAAATATTGTGAAAAATCGAAAAACCGTCCCGAAACAGTCCAAAAAACGCCAGTTTTCCACAGAAACCTTGGAATTGAGCCAAAAATCAGTTTGCAACGGCAATACGACTATATATAGTAGCCTTGCTGTCATGGGGACACGATATATAGCAATAGAAGGACGGCAAAAATGCAATGGACACCGGAACGCGTTGAGGTTCTAACCCGCCTGTGGGCCGAAGGCCTATCGGCCAGGCAGATAGCCGCAAAACTAGGGGGTGTTACGCGCAACGCCGTAATTGGCAAGGCGCATCGGCTGAATTTACAGCGTGGTGCGCCCGTTCCAGAGCCGCCACCACCACCGGAACCTGTCATTCAGGAGGAACCGCCGGTTGCTCTTGGCCCGGACGTAAAGTCATGGATGTGCCGTTGGCAGACCGAAGATCCGGGGCGCCACGGTCTCTTTATTTGTGGAAAGACGGCTCAGCCGGGGCGTCCGTACTGCGCTGAACACATTACGGCGTCATATCTGCAGAGAAAACGCAGCGCCGCCTGATCGGGAAATGATAACACGAGTTACGGCGGTGCAATGCACCGCCGTTTCTATTTGGGCTGAACAGATCTACAAGTAGTAAGCGGCATTGTGTTTTGACTTCCTGAATGAGACCGCCTTTGTTGCCATCAGAAAATAAGCCTCAGCAATCGGAAACCGTGCCGGATAACGAATCGGTCTGGAAACGCGTCCTCTTAAATCCTTATCTCGCAGTTTCATTTGCGATGTTTTGTTGGGCAACGACGACAATCCTGGTGCGATATCTTCGCGATGATGCCCCGCCGATGGGACTTTCGTTCTGGCGGCTTGTTTGTGCATTTTTGATTTTACTACCCATTACCTATCCAAAAATTCGCAGCCAGATGGGGATTATCAAGGAACATTGGAAGACGCTTGCTCTGTTGTCGCTGCTGCTTTGGTTTGGTGGAAATTCGCTACTGTTTTTGTCGCTTCAATTCACCATCGCGATCAATGCGGCGGTGATCAACTCAGTTGAGCCCATTATCATAGTCTTTCTCGCGTGGCTCCTGTTCAGAGATCAATTTACCGGCAAGCAGGCCGTTGGTGCCGTACTGTCGCTTGGTGGCGTATTAGTATTGATCGCCGCAGGGTCTTTGGAACGGCTCTTGGCGCTCGATTTTAATCTCGGAGATATTATCGTGTTTTGCGCCTATATCTCGTGGGGACTTTACGCGGTGCTGCTGAGAAAATTGCCGCGTGACTTGGATCCAATCGTCATCGTCACCATGTTGCTCGGGTTCGGTATTCCGATGCTGTTCATACCCTATCTGATTGAAAGCGCTTTCTTCCAGGCGACGCAATTTAACGCGCTTACAATCGGGACGATTATCTATCTTGGAATTTTTTCCGGTGCCATATCGATGGTCGGATGGAACCACGGCATCAAAACACTCGGCCCAATTCGCGCCGGGCAATTTCTCCACCTCATTCCCGCCTTTACGGTTGTACTGGCAATCTTGCTCCTGGGCGAAACGCTAAAGGGATACCATTTTGCCGGAATAGCGCTGATTGTCATAGGTATTTTTCTCGCGTCGCACGTTAAAAAGTAGACGTTTTCCGGGGGTGACCGGATACAGCCGTTGCGCTACAAACGCCTTTATATTTAGAAAAGTAATTCTCAGGGAGTTCGGCAAAATATGAGTGGAAATGCCCGCTTTCGCCTCGGCGTTGATGTCGGCGGTACCCATACAGATTTGGTCTTGCTCGATGTCGAGTCGGGAGAAATTGCTGTCGAAAAGGTCTCAAGCACACCGCACAATCCGGCGATCGGCGTCTTGAACGGTGTGAACAATTTTGTGGCGAAGGGTACACCTCCGGAAGAAATTGAATTCTTTTCCCACGGGACAACAATTACGACCAATGCGTTGCTTGAAATGCGTGGTGCAAAAGTCGGCCTCATGATTACTGATGGGTATCGGGCTGTTCAGGAAATTCAAAGTCAGGGTCGGGACGGCAATCCATTTGACTATTTCTATGACAAACCGGTTCATCTTGCACCGCAGAGTATGACGCGCGAGATACCAGGGCGTGTCGATTGGGAAGGTACTGAACTCACGCCTTTGGATGAAAGCGCCGTGCAGGAACATGCCCGCTCATTAATGGCATCTGGCGCAACGTCGATTGCGGTTTGTTATCTGTTTTCTTATGCGAATTCGGCGCATGAAGAGAGAACTCGCGATCTTATCCTCGAAGAATTTCCGGAGGCACATGTATCTCTCTCTTCGGAAGTTTTGCCCCGTATCCGTGAATGGCCACGCCTGTCGACGACTTTATTGAATGCCTATCTCGGTCCGGTTCTCGTCAATTACATCGGTGACCTGAACAAGGGTCTCAATGATGGTGGTGTAACCACTCAGCAACGTTTCCTCATGCAGTCGAACGGCGGCGTGATGCCGTTTACCGCTGCAGTGCAGGGCGGAAAAACCGTATACACCTTGTTTTCGGGTCCGGCAGCGGGTGCCCAGGCGGGTGCCTATCTCTCCGGCGATGATGCCATGAAGGGCATTGTTACGCTCGATATGGGAGGCACATCAGCCGATATCGCTTTTATCGAAGGCGGTGAACCATTGGAGGTCACGGAAGTTGTCGTTGCCCGGAGACCAATGGGCGTTCCGGCCCTCGATTTGACGACGATTTCCGCCGGGGGAGGGTCGATCGCCTGGATAGACCGTGGTGGATTCCTCTGTGTTGGGCCACAAAGTGCAGGCGCGGATCCCGGTCCGGCCTGTTACGGCAAAGGTGGAGAAGACCCTGCGGTCACGGATGCTGATATCGCGCTGGGATATCTGAATCCCGGCTATTTCCTG
Source organism: Rhodospirillaceae bacterium (assembly GCA_002720855.1). GTDB lineage: Bacteria > Pseudomonadota > Alphaproteobacteria > MPNO01 > UBA2964 > UBA2964. The sequence goes on from PBIN01000009.1 coordinate 198,432, forward strand.
GGTGGCTCACAAAACCTGGATATAGAGGCTTCGGAAAAAGCGCTTGAAACGAAGATCGCCAAACCTCTCGGAATGACAGTGCGTCAGGCGGCGGCCGGAATTCGGCGGATCGTCGATCTCCGAATGGCCGATGAAGTCAAGGTGTTTGGGGCAAAACGGGGCGTCGATCCACAGGATTTCTGCTTGTTGCCGTTTGGTGGCGCCGGGGCAGTCCATGCGGCGTCCGTTGCTGAAGAGTTAGGTATTACCCGTATTTTTGTGCCTCCACGACCGGGGGCTTTTTCAGCGCTAGGGCTTCTTTGTACAGACATCGTTCACGATTACGTTCGGTCAGAACTGCGTCCCATGGAACTGGTGACACCGGAACATGCTGAAGAAGTCTTTCAGGAGTTAGAAGCGCGCGGAATTTCAGAATTGAAAGAAGAAGGCATTGAACCCGAAGGTGCACGGTTTGAACGTGAGCTTGACGTCCGGTACACGGGCCAGGGCTATGAATTGCGGGTGTCTTTGGATGGTCTCGGCGGTGAAGGCGGACTTGCGAGTGACGATATGGCATCAGCGCGAGATCGGTTTGATGACCGTCATGCTCAAATTCATGGTCATGCGGCGAAGGACCGCCCTGTTGAAATTGTCAGCTATCGTGTTCGGCTGCGTGTCGCGGTTCCAAAATACGAACCCGTACCCGCGGATGAGGTGAAAGAAATCGATGCACCGGCAGACGCCGTAAAGGGGACACGGATGGTTTTCTTTGATGCTGAGGAAGCAACAGAGACGACACTATTCGAGCGAGACGGGTTACCCATCGGTGCCCGCATTGATGGCCCGGCAATCGTCGAACAGTTTGATTCGACCATCGTTGTCCCGCAAAGCTGGGTTGGGCGGATAGATGGTTTTGGCAACCTCATCCTGAGTAGGGAGAAGTAAGATGGATCCGGTAACCGTACAAATTCTCCGGAACAAGGTTTCAAGCCTCGTCGATGAAATGCACTATCATTTCTACCGCTCAGGTTATTCAACGATTATTCGTGAATCTCGGGATTTCAGCTGCGTCATTCTGGATCCAAGAGGACGTCTCATCATCCCGCCGCCGATGTTCTTTCACGGCATTGCCTACAGAACTTTTGTCGAAAATCTTTTTAAAAACTATGATTTAGAAGAGATTGAAGACGGCGACGTTTTTGTATCCAACCATCCCTATGAAGCGGGCATGCCGCATGTCTCTGATATGGGGTTTGTCGCGCCGATTTTCGCAGATAGCAAACTCGTCGGATTCTCGGCCTCAATTGCCCATAAAGCCGATATCGGAGGTACCAATCCAGGCAGCACCTCTGCCAATTCGACTGAGCTTTATCATGAGGGTCTTTTGTTGCCACCGATCAAGTTTCATCGCGCCGGTGTGCCCGATCCAGACATCGAACGCGTAATCCTCGGTAATAGCCGTCACCCCGATTTGGTGCGTGGCGATATTCATGCTCAGGTCGCCGCGACCAAAATGGGTGTCGAACGGATGAAGGAAAACGCTGAACGGTTTGGTGCGGATACCGTTATCGGTGCGTTCAACGCTATACTTGATGGCGCGGCCGAAGAATTGAAGAAAGCAATCGCCGCATTGCCCGACGGTACGTCATCTGCCGAAGGCTATATGGATGACGATGGTGTCGATCGGGATACACCGGTCAAGTTTGCAGTCACTATCACCATAGACGGCGACAATGCCATTTTCGATTATTCGAACAGCGGACCGCAGGCGAAAGGTCCGGTCAATTTGCGCCCTGCTATGGTCGAAGCTTGCACTTTCTATTGCCTTGTTGGCGCTCTAGGGCCCCATGAGCTGCATTACAATGGCGGCATGGGTGATGTCGTCGAGTTGCGGTTCGCACCCAATACCGTAACCAATGCGAGCCCTCCGGCACCGGTGTCGTCCTATCAGAAGGCAAACCTGCGTCTCGTCGATGTCATTCTCGATGCGATGTCCAAATTTACCCCGACGCGCGCTATTGCCGGTTCAGGTTCCTCTGGTTCACTTCTCATTTCATGGCAGGGAGGTGGACGACCAGGACACTCCACGATGCAGTATGAAATTATGGGCTCTGCATATGGCGGCGGTTATGGTCACGACGGCTGTTCGATGACGGCGACGCATCTGTCGAATCTGCATATCACACCAATCGAAATTCTTGAATCGGAATACCCCTGTCGTGTTACCGAAATGTCGGTGATTCCAGATTCTGCGGGGGCAGGGGAGTTCCGTGGTGGCGTTGTGTTCCGCCGACGCTATGAATTGTTGCAGGACGCCATAGTCGTGCGGCGCTACGAACGCGCCAAATTTCCTGCCAGCGGCGTCGGTGGCGGACAGGATGGCCAGGCGAGCAAGTTTATAAAAATTAATCACAATGGCTCGGAAATTGAACTCGAAGCCGCCGGCAAGTATGAAATGACGGCTGGCGAGGGGTTTTATATGGAAAAGGCCGGCGGTGCCGGCTTTGGCGATCCAAAAAAACGTGACCCTGAAGCGATCAAGCGAGACATCGCCGAAGGTTATATTACGCCCGAGGGGGCAAAGCGTGATTACGGCTATGACGGCTGAAGAAAGAGTTGAATAAAAAAAGGGCCGGGAAATTCCCGGCCCTTTCTATTTTTGTTTGGCGAGATTAGCTCTTCTTACCAAAGATAATTCCACGGGCCCGTTTAACGATGGGCGTAGGAATATTCATCAGATCATTAACAACTTTCTGAATGTCCTTCCCGGAAATAGGATTGACTTGGAGGCCACGCTTATAGGCATCCTTGATGAAAGCCTTGTCTTTGGTGATCTTGGCAAACGACGCGCGAAGCGGGGCTACGAGGCCTTTAGGAGCGCCCGGCGGCAATACGAGACCACGCCCGATAACCGACGCTGAAGCCAACATTCGTGCGACAGCTTTGTCCTCGTCGTTCTTAAGCAATGACTTTACCATAGGAATGTTTTCGATACCCTTTTGCGGTGCGTAACCACTCTGAACGAGAGCATAAGCAAATTGTTTCTTGCCCTTGAACCAATCTCCTTTGGCGGAGTCCCAAGCGGTCCAGCCAAGAGCGAGGCCTTGCACTTCGCCCTGTTCCATCGCCAGCTGCATCTTACGGGAACCACGGTAACCGGTAACGATCTTCAGTTTACTACCGGTCAACGCATTCAACATTGCGGGAATCAGGAATGTCGGTGAACCCTTTCCGCTTGACCCGACGATGACCTCTTTACCTTTCAGATCACTGAAAGTCTTGACTCCGCTATCAGCACGAACGGCCAATGTACTATTCTGTCCGAAAACCCGACCAAGCCAAGTGAACTTTTTGACATCATATTTGACTTTTTTGGGCCGCAGTAGCTTTGAGGCGACAATCATCTCCGGAGGCATCAAGAAGTTTTTGCCGCGTTTCGGCATGACGTTATAGGCGTAGGAAGTTGCTTTAAGTCCGCCAGCGCCCGGCATATGTTGAACAACGATGTTCGGATTACCAGGAATAACCTTGCTCAAATGTGCGCCAAGCAAGAGTGATGTACGGCCATAAGTACCACCTGCGCCATAGCCGACGAGGATAGTAACAGTCCGGTCTTTATAAAGCTTATTAAGGTCCTGGGCGCTAACGCTTGCACCCATCGCCATCACAGCTGTTGCTGAAATGGCTCCCATCAATAGTTTTTTCATATATACCTCCTGTGAAACTAATAACTTCTGCAAACGTTTGTTAATGCATGGGGCCAAGATAAGCAGACTACGCCTAACTTTTCCAGCCGAAATCGTCTAAGTGAAATCTGGCAAGATCAAGGCAAAACGGTTCACGATTAGTTTAATCCGTAAAGCCGTTTCGCATTGTCGTCCAAAATCTTATCCGCGGACTTCTCAGGAACCTTTCCATCGCTCCGCAGCTTCCGTAGTGCCTCAATTTCTGTTGAAGTATCGCTGTGTCCATAATCCGTACCGACGACGATATTATCATCGCCTACTGTGTCCAGAATATAATCGAGGTCGTCGGTCACCTGGCACGCGATAAACATATTGTTGTCGCCAAGTGGGTCCTCTGAAAGCTCGCGACCGTGACGATTTATTCTTAGTTCCAAATCATTTAGCGCGTAGGGCACCCATTGCGCGCTCAGTTCCACAAACCCCCACCGCACTTTCGGGAATTTGCCTGGAATGTCATTAAAGAGAAGATCGTGAAAACTGCCTACGCCGGAAAGTTTGAAACGATTAAACCCCGGATCGGAGCGGTAAGCTTCGTGAATGGCGAAACTCGCAATGCCCGAATGCAGGCAAATCGGCAAATCAAACTCCGCCGACATTTCATATAGCGGGTAGAAGTAGGGATCTGATGGTAAACGGTCGGTTTCCATGGCGCGAACAAAAATACCGCAAGCGCCGTTATCCTTGCCGAACTTAAGCTCTTCGCGGACCTTATCCATTGCGTAAAGTGGCGGGCAAACCACCCAGCGTAACTCTTCCGGAGCGGCTTTATTAATTTCGGCGAGCCAGCGGTTATAGCCCTTGCACAGCGCATAATCGATTTCCGCATTTGTTGTTAGCGGCCGTAGAAATAGCGTCGGATAAAGAACCTGAACGTCGACTTCTAGTTCATGCATGTGGTCAATGCGCGCCTGAACATCTCGCATTTCGCGAGACTCGGCTGCTGTATCAAGACCGACATTGAATTGTTTGTTGTGGATACGGCCGTCGACGACCCAAAACTCTTTTTGAACGTTGCCACTGGATCCGCGCAGTTCCTCTCCCGTGGACTGGGTAACGACCATCGGTGTGTATTTTTTATGGTCGGGATCCATGTGTTCCCAGGTAAGTGGAGTTTCGAGTACGTGGGCATCAGCATCTATCGTAGCCATCTCTGTCTCCCTGAAATGTCTCTAAGCGGACGTTAGGTTATTCACGCGCAAGCATACTCATTTTGGGCCAATATCCAAGCTGGTCGGCGCAAAAATTCCCAGCAGGAATGCGGTCAAATTGCGACTAGATTGCTGTCGCTACCTTTCGGGACATAAAGAGGAATCAATGGTTTGTATCGGAACCGTCACGTTCTTATGACATGAAAGGCGTGAGATAAATAACGCCTTTGTTGGACATTTTACGTGGTTAACAGAACGTTTACGAAAACGGTCACATTATGTCTAAATATTTACCATGATTAGTTGGTGTTATTACTTATATGAAAATTCTTACAACGGCCGAAGCTGCCGATCTTCTAAAAATTAAGTCTGATACGCTCTATTCACTCGTTGAAAAAGAAGGTCTTCCAGGTGCAAAGGTAGGCAATCAATGGCGGTTTATCGAAGAAGATATCGTTAACTGGCTCTCTAGCAAACGGGATCGCAGGTCGGAGAACGCAGATTCCGTGTCGAAAAGCGAGTTCGAGTGGGTGTATCGCAGCCTGGTGGAAGCGACTTTCGACGCAGTTCTGGTTTCTGAAAATAATATCATCGCCGATTGCAACGACGCAGCGCCATTGTTTTATGGATATCCAAAACAGGAATTAATCGGAAAATCTTTACACGACGTCATGGTTCCCGAGTTTCATGAGGAGTTGAATGAAACTTTGCGCCTTAGGCGAACTGGGATAATTCAACGCATTCATCGCCGAAGTGATGGAATAGTTATTCCGGTGGAGGTCTCTATAAAGTCCTTCGATCGCGATGGGGATATCGTCAGATTAGGGGCCATTAGAAGACTGACGCATCTAGACCCGGCGCTGTTATCTCCAAAGGTCCGGGAGGTTTTGGCCGGTTACGATGTGCAATCTATCACGCCTGGCAAGCTCTCCATTTCCTGAAGGTTTTCACTTTGCTATTCCCCGGCGACGGCAAGAGAAGCTTCATTTGAAGCGCGAGTAGCGGGCAACTTTATCGTAACCGTTGTTCCGACACCGAGTTCACTCTGAAGGTCAAGGGTTCCGTTGTGCAGCTCGACCAATGATTTTGTTAGCGGGAGCCCGAGCCCGGTCCCTTCGCGCTGTTTGCCATAGGTGCTATCTACCTGTTGAAAGCGGGCCAGCGCTTTGGGAATGTCATCTGCAGCAATTCCAATACCATTGTCACGTACCTGGACAACGAATCCGGTCTCGGTGTCGAAGCGGGCTTTGACCGTTATTGTCCCTCCTGGGTCGGTGAATTTAACGGCATTGGAAAGGAGATTGATCAAAATTTGTTTTAGCCGTCTCTGATCAGCATAAACTAGCGGCAGTGATTGGTCTGAAAAGTCGTTGGAAAGGTTTACGTCTGTAGCCTCGGCACGTTCCTTGATAAACGTAATGCAGCTTGTAACTATCTCCTTAAAATCTAAATATTCTTCGGAAAATTCGACGTGGCCTGCCTCAAGTTTTGAAATATCAAGGACGTCGTTGATGAGGGCGAGGAGATGTTTTCCCGACAGCATGATATCGCCAGCATACTCTCGGTAATTAGAAGTGCCGACGGGACCAAGCGTCTCTCCGTTTATAATCTCGGAAAATCCAATTATGGCATTTAGCGGCGTTCTAAGCTCATGGCTCATATTCGCAAGGAATTCTGTTTTTGCGCGATTGGCAAGTTCCGCTTCTTCTTTTGCGCTAACGAGTTCTTGTTCTGCTTTTTTGCGATCGGTTATGTCGCGACATACCACCTGAATGGCTTTCTCTCCTTTCCAATATAGCGGTGCAGCGGCGATCTCTCCAAAGTATATGCTGCCATCCAGGCGGACGCGCTTTACCTCATACAGATCGTCCTGACGGTGGCCCGCTCGAAGGTTCTCACGAAAACCGACCATCAATTTTTGACTGTCGGGATGTATGAAGTCGTCTGATGGTTTTCCCAAAATCTCCTCAAGGGATTTAGCGCCTACCTGTTTCAGAAAGGCATCGTTTGCGAATACAAGCAGACGATCGACGTATATGATGATCGCTTCGGGGCATAATTCGAAAATCGTTCGAAATCTGTCCTCACTTTGGCGCAGCGTTGTTTCCTGCTGACGAAGTTTCCGGCGAAGCGACAGGTTCCAGATTAACGTTCCGCATATACCCAAAACGACAACAACACACACTATTAAAAAACTGGTCATGAGTGTTCCGGATTTCAGAATGCTGGCTTCACGACCAGCGTTTGGTTCAAATGCAATTTAGGGCAAGAAAAGTGCTAAACCGAAGGACCTGTTTCAGAAACCTATTCCCCGTATTAAGCGGGGAAGCGAGATTAATTGTTCACAGCACCCAAGATTGCACACCTCAATACCTGTTCCCCAAGAAAATTGGGGTTACCCTAGAGTGGGATTTCACTGGTTAATATTTTGTTAATATTTGGCCAGCACGGATCGGTTCCCCAGCGTATTGGTCAAGAATATTCTTCCTGTTACGATTACCGAACTAAATATTGACACGAAGAGTGCAAACACGCGCGCGATGGCAGATCAAACGAAACCAAAAAAGATACCGCGTCGTTGGCTCAAGAATCTGTGGAGCCAAATCGCAATTGTTGGCCCTGCATTGGCTTTGGTTGTTGCAGGTTTCATTTTTGCAGGCCAGTTCGTTGGCCCCGCACCGCCCGATCGTATTCTCATGGCAACGGGGTCTTCCTCGGGTGCGTATCAAGCTTTCGCGCAAAAATATGCAGAACGGTTTAAAAGTGAAGGAATTGAGCTGGTCCTAAAAAACAGTGCGGGGTCGGCAGAAAACCTTAATAGCCTCACAGCCACAAATTCGGATGTGCCGGTTGCCTTCCTGCAAGGGGGGATCGGGAGTCCACAAGAATATCCAGAACTTCGATCGCTCGGCAGTGTGTATTACGAACCCCTGTGGGTTTTCGTACGCGGCGACAAGCCCATTGAATTTTTAACCTCGCTCGCCGGCCGCCGAATCGCAGTTGGTGCCAAGGGTAGCGGTACGCGTGCTATTGCGCTCCGTCTTTTGCGAGAGAACGGTGTCACCGCGGAGCAGGCAACATTAATCGAAATTGGTGGGTTAAAGTCGGCGCAGGCATTGAAGGCAGGAGAAATTGACGCGGCTATTTTTGTAACGTCAGCGACGTCGAACACTGTCCGGGGATTGCTGGCGACACCGGGCATCACCCTAATGAATTTCGATAGGGCCGATGCGTATATTCGGCTCAATCGATTTCTCTCAAAGCTCGTTTTACCGAAAGGCGCCGTCGATCTTGTAGCAAACCTGCCAGAGAAGGACGTTACGCTTTTGGCGCCCACCGCAACTGTTGTGGCATCGCCCGAGCTACATCCGGCACTCATCGATCTTCTGCTCCTGACAATGAAAGATGTACATCGCCCGGGCGGGCTCCTGGAAGAACCAGACGAATTTCCTTCGGGTCGTTACATCACCTATCCGCTAAATGATGCTGCGCAACGCTTCTACGACAAGGGCCCGCCATTTCTGCAACGTTTTTTGCCTTTTTGGGCGGCCAATCTAATCGACCGCCTCAAGGTGATGATCCTGCCATAACTCACCTTGCTGTACCCGCTTTTCAAGGTTCTGCCGCCCGCTTATAGCTGGCGCATGAGGACCAAAGTCAATCGTTGGTACAAGGATGTCCAGAAACTGGATGATAGAGTGAGAAGCCAGACGATCTCCCGAGCTGATGCCACCGTTGAACTGGATCGTATTGAACATGCCGTTGAAGAGGTTTCCGTCCCCGCTGCCTTTGCTGCCAGTGCGTATACGCTGCGGCTGCATATTGATTTTCTTCGGCGTCGAATCGAGGTCGGTGGCGTAGATCCAGGCGGGCCTATTGCGGCGGGCGATTAGGAAACTTGATTACGCTCCCCTGTTTGCGCGCAATCTGTAAAGGGCCATCGATATCGGCGTCCGCTCCGGTTGCAACGGCATAAGAAAGACTGTCAAGAATATTGACGGTTCTGTCCCGACCTTCTTTTGTCAAAAGGCGTATCACCGCCACATTGAGGAGTGCGTTGGGCATATAACGCCGCAAATCCAGCGACAGATCCTGCTCAACAAATTCGACAGTATTTTCAACGAAATCCGTTGCTTCCTGAATAACAGCGGTTTCGTTCCGATCCTTGCCCGCACCCATTAATTTTCCCACTTGTTAAGAATGATTCTTATTTGCAAAAGAAATTATTACTGATAATAATAATCATTCGCAATACAAAATGGCTTATTTAGGCGGTTTACGGGAATGAAACGAACATTTTTAGAAAAAATCGGATTCTCGGAAACGGCGCCACCGCAAGACAAATGTGATCAGGTATTACACCTTAGTTTTGAAAATCAAATAGCGTTGTGGAGTCTCCGCGCTGTTCTCAAAGGACCTGATTATTCCGAGCGCGTTCACAGACAATTTCACAAAACCCTTCCTACAGCGGCAGCGCGACTTGCTTTCGAGTCGATTGATACGGTTGTTCAAACAGTTTGTGATTACGGAATTCGGTCATTGCGTTTCAACTGTCTCTGTCAGTCTGCGCTCACAGAGGACGAACAAAAACTGATAGAGTTTTTTCAGATCGCTCAAACCGATACGCTATTTGAAATTCGGGAAGCTGCCCGGGCATTCGTAAATCCACCGGGTATTGATGCGTGGGTCAATGCTACGCTGACGTTCTTTGCGGCACTCGAAACACGGCACAGTGAATCCGCACAAGGCATGACGGCGCTCACGCTTTCGACGACAATTCACTAAAAAGCGGGAAGCTTTTTAAAACGGTATTGCCAACGGCTCGAAAACACCGTCGCAATTAATCAAATCGACCCGTTTCCAGGCAAGTTCAAAACCGCCGTCTTTTTCACGTAATAAATGCTGAGCCCGGCCGCCATAGCTGGTTTGTTTGTCGAGTCGGAATTCCATCATCTGTAAGGTCGAATATACGAGGATTTCACCCTCTACGTCGTGCTCATTGCTGATTTCAATATTTGAGACCACATGCAGCGTTCGGCTTGCTGGCTTTTGGGCATGGATATCAGGATGATTGAGCCTGTTAAGGCGGGTTGTCATGAGTTCCTTATCGTCAAAAAAGATAGAAACGTTTTTATAAGGATCCTCCTGATCGGGGTAGGCTGGCACCCAATAATAACCATCATCGGCAAACAGGTTTATCCAATCCTCCCAGCGGCGTTCATCGAGTAGCCGGGCTTCCCGGTACAGAAATTGTTCGATTTCCGAAAGCACGTAGGATTATCTCTTGTTAGCTCTCGCCGCACATTAAATCGACCCAGGCGAGTTGCTGGTTGCGGGCACCCGATTCCGAAGTACCCTTCGAGTCATATGATCCCTGATTGTCACCGCTGTACTTTTCATCCATGCCGCGTGCCAGGACAACCCAGTCGGTGCTTTGCGTTTTGAGGCCTTCGTGACAGCGGACCCAGACTTCCATGTCATCCGACATCACCATGCCCGATGGTGAGTGACTGTTATTGTTACTGCGTAGTGACGCTTGCCACATCTCCTCGGGGGCACCCTTGAGTTTCAGCGGAATGATGACATTCTCCGTGCAGTCGACGGAAATCGGGTTCATGACCCGAATATGCTGCGTTAGATGCTGGATCGACCAGTGTGGATAGAAAATGCTGTTATGCGTTCTGACGGTCATGTTCTCTTCCGCCTGATCGCCATAGGACTCTTCCATCGCCGCCTTGTAGCGGTCATAAACCGGCCCTTGATTGGCCTTGTCCATCGCGAAACGTCCCATGAAAACGTGACCATGCCGATGGCCGCCGAGTGGAAGCTCTTCCCACTGCTCACTCAGAGACTGGTTGTCGGCCAGGACCTTTACCTTACCTGCCTCATCTTCCTCGGCGCCTTCGCGGCGAAACTGTTTGCCATCGTCGTCGGTCGTCGACACATGGGTGAACATGATGTGATAAACGTCGGTCTGGTTTTCCATCTGGAGTTTCCAGTTCCCGGCATATCGATAACGGAACATCCCGGCACAGGCCTCGACCTCACCATCCGGAGCGCGGTCACAGAAAGCATCGATATGATCTTTCATCGGACCGAGAAATTCATCGACTTCTGGTCCGTCGGTACTCAGGCTGGAAAAGACAAATCCGCGATAGATTTCAGTACGCGGAAGCTTCACAAGATCGAGTTTCTCTTTTTTCAAAAACCCGTCTTCATACCCTTTGGGGTAGGGCGCGCCTGCAAATCGGCCGTCTGTGTGGAACACCCACGCGTGATACGGACATTCGAACCGTTTGGTATTGCCAAACTGTTCCAGGCAAACCTGTGCGCCGCGATGGGTACAACGATTAAACATGACATGGACTTCGCCGTCCCGATGGCGACTCATTATCACCGGCTGGCGTGCGACGGTCGTCGTTATATAGTCGCCTGGATTAGGTACCTGGCTGGTATGACCAACGAACAGCCAGATTTTGCCGAAAATACGATCCATCTCGAGATCGAATACATCTGGGTCAATATAAAAGTCACGATGGACACGGTCCGGCTGGACGAGTGTACGTAAATGTTCGTTGCTTAATGACGTCATGATGGCGGCCTAAATCGATTATTCGGTCCGTTATGTGTTTGTATACTTGATGTTATTGTAAATCGCCAATTAGCTTTGTCTCAACCCTCGAAAGCGAAAGACCGACAAGATGGCGGAAAGCAAGCTGAAACTTGGAATTGCCGGGCTTGGGCGGGGTTTCACCGTCATGCTGCCGATGATCGCGTTTCATCCGCGTCTTGAAGTCGTGGCCGCTGCCGATACTCGGCAATCGGCGCGTGATCAATTTGAGAAAGATTTTGACGGCATCTCCTTTGAAAGCGTCGAAGCGATGTGCGCTGAGAGTGATGCCCACGCGATCTATATCGCAACGCCGCATCACTTCCATGCCGATCATACCGTCGCGGCGGCACAGGCAGGCAAACACATTTTGGTCGAGAAACCAATGGCGCTGACCGTAGAGGACTGCACGCGGATGATTGATGCCGCTGCTGACAATGGTGTGCATCTGTTGGTTGGTCACAGCCATAGCTATGACGCGCCCATCGTCAAAGCGAGGCAAATAATTGAGAGCGGTGAATATGGACCGCTGCAAATGATCGCCGGGCTAAACTATACGGACTTTATATACAGGCCACGCCGTCCCGATGAACTTGATAGCACTCAAGGTGGCGGTGTGGTGTACAGCCAGGCGGCACATCAGCTGGATATCGCCCGGTTCCTTGCCGGTGGGGTGATCGAAACCGTCTATGCGACAACCGGCAACTATGATCCTCAACGGCCGACGGAAGGTGCGTATAGCGCGATGCTGAAGTTCGCCAGCGGCGTTGTCGCCAATTTGACATTCTCGGGCTATGGCCATTTTGACTCAGATGAGTTCTGCGACTGGCGTGGCGAAACCGGTGGTCAGAAAGACCCGGCAAATTATGGCGCGGCGCGGCGGGTTATCGCTGAGCTCGGCAGTATGGAAGAAGAAGGAAAATTCAAAGCGGATCGCGGCTACGGCGGAGCATCCGCAGCCCCATTCCCGGCGGAACCACCAAAAGGATTGTCGCATGAACATTTCGGCTTGTTTGTCTTGAGTTGCCGTGATGCCGATATCAGGCCTCTACCGCAAAGCGTTCGGGTCTATGCCGATGACGAGGTGATTGAGCACCCGCTTGACCCACCTTCAGTGCCACGCGGCGAGGTGATAGACGAACTTGCGGCCGCTATACTTGACGGTGTCGCGCCGGTTCATACCGGCGAGTGGGGCCGGGCGACATTCGAAGCTTGCGCGGCGGTGTATCGGTCAGCGGAAGAGGGTGGCGAGGTAAAACTCAGCTATCAGTTGAAGGCTCGCTAAACCCAAGTGCCCGGAGCCCATCGGCTCGAATTCCAAAATCAGAAATATTTCGGAACGGCAAAACCTGTTTCTTGCGATCCAACGAAAATCCAGGGTCGATCTTCAGCAACGAGGCAAGGGCCTCTTTGCCTTCATCTAATTTTCCCAAATTTCCATAACATGATGCCAGCAAGGCAATTGCTGATTCAGAGTTGGGATTGCGATCAAGCCTTTGTCGGAGGACCTCGACGGCTTTTTCGAATTGTTTGAGCGAGATCCGAGCCTCGGCGAGAAAATGAAGCATCAGATCGGGGAATAGCGGATCGAGGTCAATATAGGTTTCGATACGGTCTATCGCCGCTTCGGGTTCGCCATTAAAAATGAGCGCATGTGCAAGGGCCAGATAGCCGTCGGCCGAATTGGGCTCCAGTTCCAGACAGCGAGACGACTCCGCCATCGATCTGTCGAGCTGCTTACTCCACATGTAACCGACACCGAGAGCAAAATGTGCCAATGGTTCCTTGTCGTCCATATCCGCTGAACGTTGCGCGAGTTCGAGGCCTGATTTTAGTGCGCTTTCCGGTTCTTCAGACCAGCCATTTGCGTAATCCATTACATGCGAAAATGCGATTGAGGCATGGGCAGCGGCATAGTCGGGCGCAAGCTCAATCGCGCGATCCAGAAGCTTTCGGCCCTCGATATTTCCACTTTTGGTATGGAGGCGGGTTTGTTCTCGTCCCCGTAGGTAAAAGTTGTAGGCGTCGATATCGATTTCGCGTTTGTGCGCCAAACGTTCCTGGTCATCCGGTGTCAGGGTAAGTTTGAGTGCCGAGACGATTTCCTGCGTCAGCTCATCCTGCACGGCAAATATATCTGAAAGGTCGCGATCATATCGATCAGCCCAAACGTGACCGCCGGAAGTGGAATCGATAAGTTGTGCGGTGACTCTCACCCGGTTTCCGGCTTTCCGGACGCTGCCCTCAAGGACGTACCGAACACCTAATTCTTTCGCGACATCGGGAATCGAGACGGCGCCGCCCTTGTAAACAAAGGACGAGTTTCGGGCGATGACATGCAGGTTCGCCAGTTTCGAAAGGTCGGTGATAATATCTTCGCTAATGCCGTCAGAAAAATATTCCTGATCCGCATCGTCGCTCATATTGTTGAAGGCAAGAACAGCAATTGAGTTGCTTGTTGTCTCAGAAGATTCCACCCGCGTTTCTGTATCGGCATCATCACTGGTCTGGATTTCCGCGTCGCCATCCATGACGACGCTGTATACGCGAACGGGATTGGCAATGTTTTTTACGTTTTGCTCGCCTCTGTCTTCTATCCGGATCGGAATCTTGTCATGGACCTGGTCATGGGCGGTGCGCGGAATATAGATACCACCAGGGTCAGCCAGTCCTTCAACACGGGCGGCCACATTGACACCGTCGCCATAAATATCGTCGCCATCGACGATAATGTCGCCGACATTTATGCCAATTCTGAACTGGACTTTCTGATCATCGGGAATAGACGAATTTTGTTCCGCCATTTCCTTTTGGATATCGATTGCGCAGGTCACCGCGTCCACGGCGCTGGCAAACTCTACAAGCTGACCGTCACCCATGAGTTTGACCACACGCCCATCGTGCTGGGTTATCTTTGGATCAAAGACTTCCATTCTAATTTTCTGTAATTGCGCGAGGGTGCCAACCTCGTCATTGCCCATTAACCGGGAATAACCGACAACATCGGCGGCAAGAATGGCGGCAAGCCGTCTTTGAACCCGTTCTTCTGCCATGATGTCCCCGCCAAGTCTTTTCTTGCGGGAAGTTTAGGCGGAGGAAAATCGCGTGTCTATTGCTCAGAAATTAAGGGAAGTGACCTTTGCCAGTCGTTTGCCATGTTCCCATTCTATGGTTTTGGGCGTTTTAATTGGGTTTCAGACACCAAATTGTTTCGGGTCAATTTGCAAATCGATACCCGGTACGGCATACCGATAATGTTTGCTGAATAAAAACTTACCCTGAGACGCGCATTGGAAATCCCTAAATCCCTCCGACTCTGGTTTGCAGTAATCGCCGCATCGGCGGTCTTTGGGTATTTGTTGCACCTTGCAGGGTTTCCAGCAGCTTTTCTGGTGGGCCCGATGCTTGTGGGCATGGTTTTTTCCGTGCGTGGCGCCAAATTACATGTGCCGCGGGTTTATCTGGTTGGATCACAAGCCGTTGTCGGCGTGCTCGTCGCAAGCTCGCTCGACCCCGCCGTTCTCGGGGCAATCTCGAATGAATGGGCCGCGATCTTACTGGTTGTGGCGACGACAGTGGCATTCAGCACCTTTGCCGGTTGGCTGATTGCGCGGACGGGGCTTTTGCCGGGAACCACCGCGGCCTGGGGCTGCTCCCCTGGAGCAGCAACCGGTATGATTGCGATGGCTGAATCGTTTGGGGCCGATCCCAGACTCGTCGCTTTCATGCAGTTTCTGCGCGTCACGATGGTGATGATTGTGGCAACGCTGGTATCGCGTTTTATTTTCGATGTGACGGCAGCGGAACACGGATCGGGAGCCGTTCAATCTTTAGCTGAAACCTTGCCGGACTTTCTGAAAACGCTTGGCGTTATTGCTGCGGGCGCGGTCGGTGCCCGCCTGTTGAAGGTGCCGTCGGGCGCTGTATTTGTGCCGTTGATTTTTGCCGGACTGCTTCAGGGGTTTGGTTTTCTGACAATTGTTCTGCCGCCGTGGCTGCTGATAGGCGCCTTCGCCCTTATCGGTTTGTGGGTCGGTCTGCGTTTCACGCAAGAAACCGTAATGTATGCCCTACGTGCGCTGCCAATCATGCTCGTCGGAACGCTGGCGCTTATCGCTCTATGCGGTATTTCGGCGATGCTACTTGTGTGGTTGGTTGATACAGATCCGTTGACCGCTTTTCTTGCGACTGTACCGGGTGCCCTGGAAGCTGTTGCCATTATTGCTGTTGCAAGCAGCGCAGATGTCTCCTTCATTCTGGCGCTGCAGACAGTGCGGCTGTTTGTCGTCATCGTGACAGGACCATTTCTGGCTAAAATGATCTGCAAATTGCTCTGACGGTTGATCAATTGCGTCTGCGGCGAGACAATCCCTCAATATAAGAAATTCGGGAGGTGTTGTGGGACAATTCGCGATGGGGCAGTCGGTGCCGCGCACCGAAGACCCCAGACTGCTGACCGGGGGCGGGCAGTATGTCGATGACATCAGATTACTCAACGAGTGCCACGCCTACATGCTGCGCTCACCTTATGCGCATGCGCGTATCGTAAGCATCGATTTCGATGCGGCGGGAGCAATGCCGGGGGTAATTGCCATATTTACCGGGGCCGACTGGTTGGCCGACGGGCATGGCCAGCATTCTTTCATAATTCCGCGGGCGCAGCGCAATGGCGAGCCGCAATTTTGCCCGACGCGACACGCTATCGAACCCAACGTCGTCAAAGTCACTGGCGATATCGTTGCCATGGTCATCGCGGAATCAGTCGATCAAGGCAAGGATGCCGCTGAACAGATTGAGGTCGAATACGAACCGCTGCCGGTCATCGTCGACGGCAGAGACGCGCGCGTTGAAGGTGCTGTCGTCCTGCACGAAGGTTGCCCCACCAATGAGAGTTATTACTATGAAGCGGGCGACAAGGAGGCTGTAGAGGCAGCGATAGCGTCCGCCCATCACGTCACAAAATTTACATCCAAGATAAATCGCATTACCGCCAATACAATGGAGCCGCGCTGCTGTATCGGTGACTACGATCAAAGATTTGGTCGCTACACTCTCTATAGCGGCGCGCAGTTGCCGCACATGATCCGCAAGACTTTGGCCAATGATATTTTGGGCGTGCCGGAAACGGCGGTGAGTATCGTCTCGCCTGATGTTGGCGGCAGTTTCGGCATGAAGCAATCGCACGCACCGGAGAACCATGCCTGTCTCTGGGCAGCGAGGAAAGTCGGTCGCCCTGTCCGCTGGATCGGCGAGCGCAGTGAAGGCCACATGACTGATTATCACGACCGTGATCAATATACCGAAGCCGAGCTCGCACTTGCGGAGGACGGCGAGTTTCTTGCGGTGAAGGTCGACAATGTGTGCAGCATCGGCGCCTGGCTTGATCCGTTTGGCACGATTTCGCCGGTCAGCCATCTTGGCGGTTTGGCGGCGACCTACAAGACGCCATTGATCTATGCGCAATCTTCTGCGGTCTTTACCAATACCAGCCCCAATGGACCGTTCAGAGGGTCGGGCCGTCCGGAAGCCGCTTATGTTATCGAGCGGCTGATCGACATGGCAGCCAAGGAGATGGATATAGACCGGGCGGAAATCAGACGGCGCAATATGGTTCTCTCAGAGGATATGCCGTTTAAGACCGGGCTGATCTATACATTCGATTGTGGAGATTTTGGCGGCAACATGGAAATCACGCTTGATGCCGCCGATTATGACGGCTTCGAGGCGCGCCGCGAGGCGGCGAGCAAGTGTGGCAAGCTACGTGGTCTCGGCATTGCCAATTTCATCGAGCAGACAGCGCAGATGTTTGGCGAAACCGTCACCATACAGTTCGATCAGTCGGGCACTGTAACGTTGATGGCCGGTTCCGCAGATCAGGGGCAGGGCCATGACACGATGTACAAGATATTGGTCTCCGATTTGTTGGGTATCGACACTGATGATATCCGTGTCTCAACGGGCAATACGGATGAAATGCCATTTGGCGGTGGGTCATATGCTTCACGAACCGCCATTCTCGGCGGATCGGCAACTGCGCGGGCAGCCGATAAAATCCTGGAGAAAGGAACATTAATTGCAGCACATTTTCTGGAAGCCGCTGAAGCCGATATCGAGTTCTCCAATGGTGCGTTTCAGGTCGTTGGCACGGACCGGCAGGTTGACATTCAAGAGGTGGCGCGCGCTTCCTATCGCAGCGACCTGATGCCGGAAGGCATGGAACGTGGCCTATTTGCAACCGATACATTCGAGCCGGGTACACCGACATTTCCAAACGGGTGTCATGTTGTTGAAGTTGAGATCGATCCGGAAACCGGTGTGACCGAGGTCGTAAAATACTCAGTCACCGACGATGTCGGGACGGTGATCAACGAGCTTACCCTCGACGGGCAAGTTCATGGCGGAATTGGTCAGGGTATCGGTCAGGCCTTTAGCGAGCAGATTGTCTATGACGACGATGGTCAGCTGGTGACGGGGTCTTTTCTCGATTACGGCATGCCGCGCGCCGACGATATGTGCAGCTTCGATCTGTCGAACAACCCGGTGCCGACAAAGCTCAATCCCATTGGGGCGAAAGGCGCGGGCGAGGCCGGCAATGTTGGTGCGCTGGCAGCCATCATGAATGCTGTTGTCGATGCGCTGTCGCCGCTCGGTATTACAACACTGGATATGCCCGCGACACCCAATAAAGTTTGGCAGGCGATTCATGAGGCGCGGTCTTAGATCTCGAAAACCTTTTGTGCCGCGTTGTTCGCATCACCGTTCTCTGTAATAGTTTCCGCCAAATTTCGAGGATGAAAAAATGAAATGTTACTACACGACAAATTCACCTTACGCCCGCAAAGTGCGCGTTGCCGCGCATGAGAAAGGCGTTAGCGATCAGGTGGAATGGCAGGCGATTACCCGCGAAGAACGGGCCGAGATCGTGCCGGGTATAAACCCGCTGGTTAAGGTTCCTTCCGCGGTTCTCGACTCCGGCGCTCCTTTGCTCGATTCCCCCGTGATTTGCGCCTATGTCGACTCTTTGAGCAACGACCGCAAATTAATTCCGGATGAGGGCGATGAACGCTGGGCGGTTCTTACCCTGGAAGCCTTGGGAGATGGGCTTGGCGAGGCGGTGATTGCGGCGTCGCAGGAAGACCAGAGACCGGATGGTGAGCGATCGCAAGCGGTGGTCGATCGGCAAAAAGGCAAGGCCGAGAACGCGTTGGCCACATTGGACAAACAGGCCGGGGATTTTAACGACCGGCCCTTAATGGGAGAGATCGCGGTTGCCTGTGCGCTCGGCTATATGGAATTCCGTGATGTCATGCCGAATTGGCGCGAGACCTTTCCGGCGCTCGCTGCCTGGTACACGGAAATTCTGAAGCGTGAGTCCTTTGTATTGAGCGATCCAAGCTGATTGCATCGGCATTTCTTTTACTGCCGCCGAATAATCATTACGCCGCTGACAATCAGCATCGCCGCACCAAGCATGGTTGGTGTGTCTGGAAATTCATGCCAGACGAGAAATCCGGTAAGCGTTGCCCAGAGAATCGCGGTGTAGCGAAATGGCGAAACCAGGGCGGCATCGCCTAGCCTGAGCGCTTCGATCATCAGAAAATGCGCCCCAGCGTTCAGCAACCCGTTAAATATGAACCAAAACGACGCGGTGAGCGTGAGCGGCTTCCAGCCGAAGGGAATCGTCAGTAGCGACAGAACAATCAACAGCACGGATGCCCAGAACAGCATCGAAATCGACGTATCGGTACGCGATAGGCAGCGCGTCAAAAGATCCCGAAACCCGCTGACAAACGCCGCTGCTACCGCGACGAGCAATGCCCACTCGAACGCAATGCCGCCCGGCCGGACAATCACAAGAACACCGGCGAAACCAACAACGACCGCTATCCATCGCCACCAGGACACGCTTTCGCCAACAACCCGCATCGAAAATAACAACACAACGATCGGCGAGGAGAACACAATTGCCGTCACCGTCGCGATGGGCAGCAGTGTCAAAGCCCAGATGATCAGAATGGCACTCCCGACATGGATCGCGGCGCGCCATGCCTGTCCTGTCCGGTTATTGATCCGCAGGTCCTTCCATGTATCCGTCCACCAGACATAGGCCACGATCATGAGCAAAGCAGCGAACTGTCTAATCCCCAGGACCTGACCCATAGGATAGCTCTCCGCCAAATATTTGGTCGTTGCGTCGTTCATTGTCAGAACGCCCGCACCCAGGGTCATGATGCAGATACCTTTGGCCGCATCTGATTTGAAAAGTGACATTGTGATTCTTCTTAGCGGCCGTGATCGATCGATCAAAAGGAATATTAATCGGGGAATTTATAGGGGGTGGCGCGATACAGGCAACATAGATTTCCAGGACGTAATTATTTGCTTACTAGAAACCCGATCTGTCTTCTCTTCTCGACACTTTGGGGCCTGTGCAAGCGGGGGGCTTCAATGAAGGTGATCTCGTTATTGTTTAACGGCGAATGCGGTAGTTTCATCGAGGCATTGCATTGGAAACCGTGATGACCTATCTCCATTGTCAATGTAGGCGGAACGGGGCTTTTTGTTTGTCATGCGTTTCATTGTAACGGCTTTATTGTTTTTCACGGTCGTCAGTTCTTCGGCACTTGCCGCCTCCAATGAGCGGGTGCTGAAACTTGATTATGCCATCTATGTCGGTGGTTTCCGTACGATAGATATCAAACTCGATACGACGCTCGGCGCTAATCGATACGACATCAATCTCGGTTTAAAGGGAGAAGGGCTGATCGATTGGCTGTTTAAGTGGTCAATGAAGGCCTTTTCAAATGGTCAGTTTAAACAAGGCGAAATCGTTCCACGGAAAGCGGGTCACAATAGCGTATGGCGGGGCAAGAAACGTCGTGTGCGCCTTACATTTCCTGAAAAGGGTTTTCCAAGTGCGGAGGTGACGCCGCCACCTAAAACCGATGATCGCAAGCCAGTGCCGCTGGAAAAACGGTTGGGTACCCGCGATTTAGCCGGTGCCATTCTGTCCTACCTTACGGAAGTGGGTGCCAATGACAGTTGCAAGCGTTCCGAGCCGGTATTTGACGGTCGTCGCAGGTATAATCTGGTTTTCGAAAAACAGGCGAAGGTCAATCTTCGTCGGACGCATTACTCGCCCTATGCCGGACCCGCTCTTAGATGTTCGCTTAGGCTTGAAAAAATAGCCGGTTTTCGGACAAAAAAATCACGCTATCGCTGGGCCTCTGACGGGACGGCGCGGGTATGGATCGCACGTCCATTCCCAAACGCGCTCATGATTCCGGTGCGATTGGAGATGGACACGGCTTTCGGTGGCTTGGTTGCCCATTTGATTGCGGCGGAGCAACGTCACAATGGATCGCATACGCAACTTACGACGTTGCCTTAGGGTGGAAATGTAGTGGCGGCTCGCCACAATTTTGACGTATAAATTACAACATTATATCTAGTTCGCCTCTGGACCAGGGAAATGGGGATGGCGCAGCCGCGTTACGTAAACAGAGGAACAGATTTATGAAGAAGATTGCAATTGGAATTGGCGCAATAGTTGTGCTGCTGATTGTTGCCGTTGTTGCGGCACCGTTCATAATCCCAGCCGATACCATAAAAGCCGAACTCCTTAGTCAGGTTAAGGAAGCGACGGGCCGCGAAGCAAAAATTGACGGCGATTTTAAACTGTCGATCCTGCCACGTGTTGAATTCGTGGCTGGAAAGGTAAGCCTCGCCAACGCCCCCGGCGGTAAAGCGAGAAATATGGTTTCGGTCGATAATCTCAACATTCAGGTAGCGCTGTTCCCCCTGATAAGTGGCGAGGTACAGATCGATGCGTTTGTCCTCGAAAAGCCGGAAATTAATTTGGAAGTGGATAAGTCCGGCAAACCGAATTGGGTTTTTGGCAAAGTTGCAAAAACCTCAGCGAAACATCAGAAAAAAAGTTCCGCCGCAAAAAGGCAAGCAGCAAAGAAAGAAGCTGGTTCAGACCTTGGGTTGAGTGGTTTGAAGCTGGGTGATGTCCGGCTGGTTAGCGGCCGGGTTTCCTATTCAGATGCTAAGACCGGCGAGACTCACCGGCTCAATGATATCAATCTGAAAATCTCATTGCCTTCGCTCAATGATCCAATGAAGGCCGAGGGTGCCATAACCTGGAACAAGGAAAAGATAGAGCTCCTGCTGGGACTTTCCAATCCAAATGGTTTCCTGAATGGTAAAAAGACGAACATCGAAACCGAAATCTCGGCGACGCCGGTAAAACTGAGCTTCAAGGGCACTGCGGCCCGTACAACAAAAATCAAGGCAGGCGGCGCGCTTGATCTTGATGTGCCGTCAATCCGGAAGCTCGCAGCATGGGCAGGTTCACCGATAAAGCAGCCCGGCGATACGTTTGGTCCTCTTAAGATTACGGGTCAGGTCGATGTTGACGGCGACAAACATTCATTTCGCAAAGCGAGTCTGTCTATCGACAAAATCAAGGGTACCGGTGATTTCACATATGATGGAAGCGGTTCCAAGCCGGACGTCACCGGCAAGCTCGCTCTTGGTATACTCGATCTAAATCCTTATCTGCCCCCCGAAGCTAAGCCCGGAACAAAGGGTTCATCGTCTTCGGGCGGATATTCTGCCGCCGGGCCGGCAAACACTTCGGGTGCTGCTGCAGGGGCGTCGGGTAGCAAACCTGCTGGCTCAGAATGGAGCGATGACCCAATCGACCTTAGCGGACTAAAGGCCGCGAACGCGAAGCTGGATCTCAGTGTTTCGGGAATTTTGGTCAGAAAAATAAAGGTCGGCCAGTCCAACGTGAGCGTATCACTGCGGAACGGCGTTCTCGTTACTGACCTAACCAAGATGGCGCTTTATGACGGCAATGGTAAAGCCAAGTTGACCGCCAATGGTGCTGGAAGAACCCCGCGTGTTGCGCTGACTTTCGACCTTACAAATTTTAAGGCGCATCCCTTTATGGTGGATGCGATGGACTTTGATCGGGTTGAAGGTACCGCCAATGCAACATTGGCTGTAACGACTCAGGGCGGCTCGCAGCGACAGATGATCTCCGCACTAAATGGCTCGGGAAATGTAAAATTTCTTAATGGTGCAATCCGCGGTATCAATCTGGCGGCCATGATCCGGAACGTGGCGTCAGCCTTCCTCGACCCGGATGCGAAGAAAACCCAGAAAACCGATTTTGCGGAAATGGGCGGTACCTATGTGATCCGCCGCGGCATCCTGACCAATAGTGATCTTTCTTTGAAGTCTCCATTACTTCGTTTGTCGGGCAAGGGTACGGTCAATATGCCGAACAAAACAGTGAATTACCGTATCGAGCCAAAACTAGTGGCGTCCACCAAAGGGCAGGGCGGTACCTCCAGCTCGCCCGGTATTTCGGTGCCGGTGATTGTGTCCGGCCCCTGGAGCGACATCAGTTATAAGCCTGATCTAGCCGGTGCGATTGGCGGTCTGGCTAAACAGCCTGCGAAGGCGCTGGAATCTATGAAGAACCTGATTCCGGGGATATCAAAGGGGGCAGATGGAAATAAGAAGGACTCCGGTGATAGCAAGCCGGCATTACCCATTCCAGATGCGGTTAAACAGTTGAAGGGTTTGTTTGGACAATAACGGCTGCACCTTCGCGTTTCGCTATAATTGTGGTGTTTTGAACCAAATCCGTATAATCCTCTCCGCGATGTTGCGGTGCCCTTAGGAGCCCCGAAAGGAATGACACAGACTAATGTAGCTGCAGTGATCCTGGCTGCCGGATTGGGGACACGCATGAAGTCAGCTGTGCCCAAGGTTTTGCACAAGGTGGCGGGGCAGCCCATGATTGGCCATTTGCTGGATCGATTGACGAGTTTTGGCACTGATCGAACTGTCGTTGTTACATCGCCGGATATGTCAACGGTTGCCGAATATGTCGCCCCTTGTCCGACTGCGACCCAAGACCCGCCGCTTGGCACGGGACATGCTGTATTGGCAGCTCGTGAAGCATTGTCGGGATTCGACGGAGATATCCTGATCCTATTTGGCGATACACCTCTCTTAACCGAAGAAACGATGCGGGCGATGGTTGAAGCGCGACGCGGTAAGAACAACCCGGCGGTCGCTGTTCTGGGGTTCACACCTGAAGACCCTGGCGAATATGGCCGATTGGTAAATGAAAGCAACGGCGGATTGGAAAAGATTGTCGAATATCGCGATGCAACTGACGCCGAACGCGAAATCGGGCTTTGCAACGCGGGAATTATGGCCGTTGATGGTGCACGGCTTTTCGCCTTGCTGGATGAGGTCGGCAACGACAATGCCAAAGGGGAATATTATCTAACAGACATCGTCGCTATTGCGCGCAAAAAGGGTTGGGGGTGCGTCACTGTGGAAACTGATGATCCCGATGAAGTGATGGGCGTAAATTCCCGCACCGGGTTGGCCGAGGCCGAGGCGGCATTCCAGTATCGCTTGCGCCTTCAAGCGATGGAAGACGGTGCCACTTTGCAGGATCCCGATGCTGTCTGGTTCAGCCACGACACCAGGCTTGGCAAGGACGTCACGATTGGTCCCAATGTGGTCTTTGGCCCGGGAGTGGAGATTGGCGATAACGTCGAAATCCGGGCATTCAGCCATATCGAGGGAGCAACTGTTGATCGCGACGCGATAATCGGTCCCTTTGCCCGCCTGCGGCCTGGTGCGGATATCGGTGCCGATGTTCATATTGGGAACTTCGTTGAAGTCAAAGAAGCGCGCCTCGATGAGGGTGCCAAGGCAAACCACCTGAGCTATATCGGCGATAGCTGGGTTGGCAAGGGTGCCAATATCGGTGCAGGGACGATCACTTGTAATTACGACGGTTTCTTTAAGTCGCGCACTGAAATAGGCCCGGGCGCTTTTATTGGTTCAAATACTGCGCTTGTTGCCCCGGTGAAAGTCGGCGCCGGTGCCATTACCGGCGCTGGTTCCGTTATTGCCAAGGACGTCGCGGACGATGCCCTGGCGATCACACGCGCACCGCAGGAGGAACGAACCGAATGGGCGCTAAAATACCGGATCCGTAAAAAGGCCGAGAAAGAAAAAGAGCAAAAAGAGGCGGGTTAACATTCATGTGTGGGATCATCGGAATTATTGGCCAGAATGACGTCGCACCGCTTCTAATCGACGGGCTGAAGCGGCTGGAGTATCGCGGTTACGACTCTGCGGGACTTGCGACGTTGGTTGAGGGCAACATTGATCGCCGTCGTGCGGAAGGCAAAATCGTCAATCTTGAAGCACGGATCGAAAAGGAACCCTTGGGTGGCCGGATCGGGATTGGCCACACGCGCTGGGCGACCCATGGCGGTCCCAGCGAAACCAATGCGCACCCGCATGCCGATGACAAAGTTGTCCTGGTTCACAATGGTATTATCGAGAACTTCCAGGAATTACGTCAGGAACTGACAGAAAAGGGCCACCAGTTCGAGACCGATACCGATACTGAAGCGGTGGTGCATTTAGTGAGTAGTTTTCTCAAGGCAGGGAAAACGCCACAGGAGGCCGTTGCAGAAGCCTTGGTCAGGTTGGAGGGCGCATTTGCATTGGCGATACTTTTCGCCGGTGACGAAAATTTAATGATAGGAGCACGGCGCGGTAGTCCGCTCGCCATTGGCTACGGCGACGGTGAAATGTATTTGGGATCCGATGCGTTAGCGCTTGCACCGCTCACACAACAAATTTGTTATCTAGAAGAAGGGGACTGGGCGGAAATCTCACCGGAAGGTGCGATTGTCCATGACGAGTCCGGTTCCGTTGTCGACCGGCCAGTGCGTCAGACCGCCGCTTCGGGAGCCATGATAGGCAAGGGCAATTTTGCCCATTTCATGCTCAAGGAGATTTACGAGCAACCCGCTGTCATTGGCGACACACTTCATACGTTGCTTAATCCGTGGGATCAGCACGTAACACTCCCGGATTTGCCTTTTGATCTTGCGACCGTTTCCAAAATTACCGTGATCGCCTGCGGTACGTCGTTTCACGCCGGTCTGGTCGCCAAATACTGGTTCGAACAAATCGCGAGAATTCCTGTTGAGTGCGATATAGCATCCGAATTCCGCTATCGGGCGGTAGATATGCCGAAAGATGGATTGGCGATCTTTATTTCACAGTCTGGAGAGACCGCCGACACGCTTGCGGCGTTGCGCTATGCCAAATCACAAAATCAACATACGCTGGCTGTTGTCAATGTAGCGGAAAGCTCGATGGCGCGGGAGGCGGACGCCATTCTGTTGACACATGCCGGGCCAGAGATCGGCGTCGCTTCAACCAAGGCTTTTACCACTCAGCTAACAGTACTCGCCTGTCTGGCCATCGCCGCCGCCAATGATCGCGGAACAATCGATGCCAAAGCCTCTTCGGCCTTCTGTCAGGCTCTGACGGAAGTTCCGTCCCGGGCAAATGATGTGTTGGTACATGATGAAGCGCTCGCAGCGCTCGCGGAAGAAGTCGCTGAAGCACGCGACGTTCTTTACCTTGGACGAGGAACCGGATTTCCGGTGGCCCTGGAAGGAGCCTTGAAACTCAAAGAAATAAGCTACATCCATGCCGAGGGATACGCTGCCGGAGAGATGAAACATGGCCCGATTGCCCTGATCGACGACAATGTTCCGGTGATCGTCATTGCACCAACCGACGATCTGTTCGAGAAAACCGCGAGCAATATGCAGGAAGTCATTGCGCGGGGTGGGCGGGTAATCTTTCTGTCTGACAGACCGGGTGTTACCAAACTAGGTGATATTGCAGCGGCAACCATCGAACTGCCATCAGTAGACGCCTTTGTTGCGCCTATTCTCTATACAATTCCGGTGCAACTGCTCGCCTATCACACTGCGGTTCTCAAAGGCACCGATGTCGATCAGCCAAGAAATTTGGCGAAGTCCGTTACGGTGGAGTAGTTTCAACTGGTGAAATAACAACTCCAGAAACACCAGAAATAGACAGAATATTCTCAACTGGTGAAATAACACCACGGTATGAGAACTAC
>PBIN01000010.1 GCA_002720855.1 Rhodospirillaceae bacterium
AACCTAAGGCTTATAAAGTTCACAGTGATGAATAGGTTCTCCTATGCATCACGTCATTGGATCCTCATCCCATCCTTTTGACGCCTCCCTGTTGAAACTAGAACCGGCTTTGTGGCGGTTCTTTTTTGTCTACGTAATTAAGAAATGTTTCTTTCGATGCTCAATCGAGTTCTAAACAAGTAATATTTGTTAACCTTTCATTAACTATAACAACCTATGTTTGTATTTGACGGTTGGTCTCCCTTCCGTCACGTCAATGGATCCTCATCCCATCCTTTTGACGCCTCCCTGTTGAACTAGAGCCGCCCTCGTGGCGGCTCTTTTTTCTTTTCAGGTGCATTTCTTTTGATTTCGCATTAAGCAACGAGCTGAATAACACTTTGAACGCTTCGATGTCAGATACAGCGCCATTAAATCCCTTCGTCGAAAAAACGTATCAGGATACATACGAATTGCTGGTATCCATCCGCGATTATATTTCGGGCCCCATGGAACAAGAGGCGGAGAAGCTGGAAGCGCCGGATCAACTCAGGTTAACTCGAGAGCTGTCCAGTATGACTCGCGATTTAACGGATGCAATGGCGTGGCTAATGATGCAGAAGGCGATTGAAGCAGGCGAGCTCAGCCAGGAAGATGCTGACGCCGAACCCGCCGGAAACCTCGTCAAAAATGCCGGCGAAACAGACGAATTAGAAGATGCAGAGGGATTAGCGCGGCTGCCGATTACCGCCCGTAGTTTGATCGACCGATCACGCAGGATTTGCGCCATGGTTCGACAATTGTCGACAGACCAGGATTAAATTTTGATTGGGCTCGCAGGAGCTTATTATTTCAGGCCGAAGCTTTCGAACTTCTTGTTGAATTTTGCTACCTGGCCGTCCTGCGTGTTGATCCGTTGCGCACCACCTGTCCATGCAGGATGGCTGTTGGGATCGATATCCAGCTTTAAGGTATCGCCAGGGCTGCCCCAGGTCGAACGCGTTTTATAGCTGGTACCGTCGGTCATGACGACGGTAATTTCGTGATAATCGGGATGGATATCAGCTTTCATCTCTTCCTCCGCAACGGGGGCGCGTTATATATCAGAAACCGGCCCTAGGGCAAGCCCCGAGATAGCTGGGTATGCTGAAACCCTTGCGCGTTGACGAAGCGCCGCCGGAATGCTTGTTAGATGGAAATCGATGTCGGATAGGGGGAATTGGCGAAACAATGGCACGACGGCCAAGAAATTCTGAGAATTTATCAGAAGGTGGCGAGCGACCGCTTGCGGCAATCAGTGCCTTGCGCGGTATTGTCCCCTATCTGAAACCCTATAAACCCGCCATCGCAGGTGCCCTGGTTGCCTTAACCGTTGCCGCAGCAGCTGTTCTTGTGATGGGCGTCGGACTGCGCGCGCTGGTAGATCAGGGTTTTAGCGGCAGTAATGAAGAACTTCTCGATAATGCCTTA
Source organism: Rhodospirillaceae bacterium (assembly GCA_002720855.1). Classification (GTDB taxonomy): domain Bacteria; phylum Pseudomonadota; class Alphaproteobacteria; order MPNO01; family UBA2964; genus UBA2964. The sequence continues at coordinate 1,450 of PBIN01000010.1, forward strand.
GTTGGGTTGTTGATTATTATAGTAATCCTGACTGCAGCGACATACGCCCGATTTTTTCTTGTGTCATGGATTGGCGAAAGAGTTGTTGCCGATATTCGCCGCGATGTCTTTGATCATGTCCTGGGCCTCGATTCAAAGTTTTTTGAAGAAACACGCGTTGGCGAGGTCCTATCCCGGCTCACCACGGATACAACCTTGTTACAATCCGTCGTAGGCTCGCAGGTCTCTGTCGCTTTACGTAATTTCCTGTTGTTTCTGGGTGGATCGGCGATGCTTGTCGTCACTAGTCCACGGCTGACGGGATTTGTTTTTCTGGTGGTGCCGCTGGTCGTAGCGCCAATAATTATTTTTGGCCGTCGTGTCCGCCGATATTCTCGTGCAAGCCAGGACAGGGTCGCTGACGTAGGAGCATTTATAGAAGAAACGCTCAATGCGGTGCGAATTGTGCAGGCATTTGGTCACGAAAGAGTTGATCAGGCCGCATTCGCGGACCGAGTGTCAGAGACTTTGAACACCGCAATGGGGAGAATTCGAGCGAGAGCCTTTTTGACGGCGACCGTGATGTTGCTCGTATTTGGTTCGATTGGTGTCATCTTATGGCTGGGTGGTCAGGATGTAATTTCGGGACGGATTTCTGCCGGCGAACTTTCGGCGTTTGTATTCTACGCCATCGTTGTTGCCGGGTCAGTCGGAGCGATTAGCGAGGTCATTGGTGACTTGCAACGAGCTGCCGGTGCGAGCGAAAGGTTGATTGAACTATTAGGTACAATACCAACGCTTCGATCTCCGGATACCCCCCAACCGTTGTTGGAAATGGCAACCGGTGAGGTGAATTTCGACAATGTGACCTTTCACTATCCTTCGCGGCCGGAAACGCCGTCGTTGGCTGACTTTACGCTCAACGTTAATCCAGGAGAGACAGTGGCGCTTGTCGGCCCGTCCGGCGCTGGGAAATCAACGGTATTTCAGCTTCTGATGAGGTTCTACGATCCGACGGACGGCATCGTAAAATTGGAGGGGCTTGACCTGCGTGACATTGATTTGCATGCGCTACGAGGCCGCATGGCCATCGTCCCGCAAGATGCCGTGATTTTTGCCGCAAACGCATGGGACAATATCGGATATGGGCGACCGGATGCTGCGCAGGACGAAATTCGCGCGGCTGCTGACGCTGCAATGGCGACCGAGTTTCTGGATTCTCTACCTGATGGTTTTGACTCATTTCTCGGAGAAAAAGGCGTACGGTTGTCAGGCGGTCAACGGCAGCGTATTGCAATCGCCCGCGCTATTCTCCGGAACGCGCCATTGCTTCTCCTTGATGAAGCTACCAGTGCGCTGGACGCGGAAAGCGAAAGTTTTGTGCAACAGGCTCTCGTTCAGGCGATGTCTGATCGAACGACGATTGTTATTGCCCATCGTCTCGCGACCGTCCTCAAAGCGGATCGCATTGTTGTTATGGATAAAGGCCGAATAGTTGCAACCGGTACGCATGAAGAATTGATCGGTGAAGGTGGTCTATACGCACGTCTGGCTGCACTACAGTTCGATCGCGAAGATCTCACACGAGACACAAATGACTCATAATAGAGTTTATTGTTTTTCCCGACCCGGTATTGCGGTGATCGCCGTAACCCAACTCTGAGCGGATCTGAACCAACCCTGATATTTTGGTGTTAGTTGACTGCACTGGTTTGTTGTTGGGGTTCTGATACGAAATTCTTTCGTGCCTTCGCCGACGGAAGTAGCATAAATATGTGTGCCGCAGTCGGAGCAAAATACCTGCGCACGTTGGTTCCCGCTTTCTGCAGTTTTTATGTAGGTCTTAGGGGACCCTGACAATAAAGAAAAACTTTCTTCCTTTGCGACAACACCAATTCGAAATGCGCCACCAGAGAAATTTTGACAGTCCGTACAATGGCAAATACCCGCCGTATCGGGATCTACCGTGGCTTCGTAAGTGATCGCGCCGCAGTGGCAGCTACCGTCGATTTTCATTTTCCAACCCTTTTTCGATACTTAAACGCAAATCATCGTCTGACACTCTGCCGTGTTTTCGACTTGAAAGAGAGCCGCCGCGTGATAGTCTTTTGGCGGTTTTTGAAGAAGGAATAATGGGGAGACCATTTGATGAATTCTATTAAGAAGATACTTTCGGCTGCCGGGATCGCGGCAGCCAGTGTCGGTGTCAGTGTAACGGCTGCTCAGGCCGATGCGGTCGCCGATTTTTATAAGGGTAAAACTCTCAAAGTCATCGTCGCTTCCAGCGCCGGTGGCGGGTATGACGCCTATAGTCGTGTTCTCGCGGAACATATTGTCCGCTTTTTACCCGGAGCTCCTAGTGCCGTGGTTCAGAATATGCCAGGTGCCGGCGGTTTGCGCGCTGCGAACTTCCTCTACGTTCGTGCACCGAAGGATGGAACCTATTTTGGTCACGTACAGCGGACCGCTCCGTTCCATGCTATTATGGGTCGCCCTGGCGCTGCTTTCGATCCCAACAAGTTCAACTGGATTGGCAGCCTTAACAACGAAGTAACGATTTGTGTCGTTCGAAAGGGCGCGAAAGCAAAAACCTTTGAAGATTTACGTAAACATCAGACCATCATGGGTGGATCCGGTATTGCTTCTGATAGTGAAACTGTACCGACCTTCCTGAACAATATGCTCGGATTCAAGTTCAAAGTTGTATCTGGCTATCCTGGGTCGACAGAGACCGCCCTCGCCGTGGAACGGAAAGAGCTCGACGGTATGTGCGGTTCCTATTCCTCGTTGACATCAGCGCAGAAGCGTTGGTTTAAGCCAGGAAAGGAATTCGTGAACATCCTCGTGCAGGCTTCCACACGTAAGCATGCAAAAATTCCCCACGTGCCGCTTGCCAAGGATTTGGCTCGGAACGACAAGGATAAGGCTGTCATGGAACTCAACGACGCGCGCCTTGAAATGGGTCGTCCGTTCGTTGCGCCGCCAGGCGTACCGCAGGATCGGGTGAAAGCATTGCGTGTTGCTTTCAATAAAATGGTCAAGGATCAGAAATTTGTTAATTCGATTCTGAAATTGGGCCGCGAACTGAATCCTGTTACCGGTCAGGACGTTCAGGGTTTGATTGCCCGTGTTACCAAGGCGGATGCAACGGTTATCAAAAATCTGAAAGAAGCGCTTATTTACAAGGGTAAGAAGGGCAAAGTCGTCTTCAAGATGGTCAGCCATACCGGTAAGGTTACCCAGACCAAGCGCGGTAACCGTCGTGTTTGGATTTCTTACAAAGGCAAGGAAGTAAAAGCCAAGGTTTCGGGGTCACGTACGAAAGTGACCGTGGATGGTAAGAAGGTGAAGCGGAAAGCCATTAAAGTAGGCATGACCTGCACCTTTATTTATCCCTCGCCTGGTTCAGAAGCCAAGAAAATTGATTGCAAAAGCTGAAACTTGAGCAACAACAATAAGAAAGGCCCCGCTTCGGCGGGGTCTTTTTTTTTAGCGACCTGTAAGCTTGAATTCTATCCGGCGATTTCTGCTAAGGGCTGCTGCATTGGACCGCTTATCAAGTGGCCGGAATTGGCCAAAACCTGTCGCCGCTAAACGATGAGGTGGTATCCCCTGCGCGATTAATTTTTTTACAACCGCGATAGCGCGTGCCGACGAAAGTTCCCAGTTTGATGGAAAACGCGCTGTTTTGATTGGCCTGTTATCGGTGTGTCCATCAACACGTAATATCCAATCGACGTCCTTTGGAATACGGGAGGCAATATCCTTCAGTGTCCCGGCTAGCTGACTTATTTGTCGTTCGCCTGGGCCAAATAGATTGGCCGAACTCGATGGGAATAAAACTTCAGACTGAAATACGAAACGATCACCCTCAATCCGTACGCCCTTCGTGTTGCCCAGGGCATCGCGTAACTTTCCGAAAAACTCAGACCGGAACCGTGCCAGCTCCTGAACTTTGCTTGCCAATGCTTCATTGAGTCTTTTACCCAGATTGACGATCTGGACATTTTGGGACCGCGCCTTGGCTTCCGAGGCTTCCAATGCACTCGATATTCTTGCGATTTGTTGCCGCAACGCTGCAATTTGCTGATTAAGAAGCGCGACGCGCGCCCGAGCCTTTTCCGATAATGATTTTTCATCTTCAAGGGACTTGGCCGATTTCACTGCTGCCGTCTGCATCTCGCGCAATCTCAAATCCTTTTTCTCAATTTCTTTTTGAGCGAGAGCCGTCCTTTCCTGCGCGGTAGCGAGCCGCGCTTCGAGTTCCTTGCTGCGATCACGGGCAACAGTTAATTCGTTTCTATTTTTCTGGAGCGACGCGGCTAAAGAACCGACTTTTTCTTCGAGGGTCGCGCGTACTTTCTTGAGGGCCTCGATATCTATTTTGAGACTTTGCAGTGTCGCTAGCTGAACTCTGATTTTCTCGCGGTCGACTTCCAGCTCCTGGGATTTTGTTGCGAGCGCATCCGTGAGCCGATCTCTCTCGCCGGTCATTGCAGCAAGTCTTTGAACGAGATCATCACGAGTGGCAAGTGAGCTTTGCAGTTGGGTGGATAGGGACGCAATTTCCTGTCGCAAACCTTCGTTTGATTTTTTCTCGAGTGCCAGGACCTCGCCGAGTTCCGCAATCTGACGATTGAGCCTGTCTAGCGCATCATTTCGGCCTGTGAGAATTTCCGAAAGGAAAAACTGCGCGATCGTGAAGACCATGAGCAGAAAAATGACAATGATAAGGAGTGTTGAAATTGCATCGACGAACCCGGGCCAGATATTGGAGGTGCTTCCGCGCCTATAGGATCGCGTTGCCATTTTCTAGCGAGAACGCTTCGTCATTGGTTTGCCCGCTCAGCAATAGCAGCCATCGTACGTGACAGAACTCTTATTTCACTTCTCAGTTCTGATACAAGCTCGTTGCGCCCGGTGCCCATTTCCTCGATTAGCCGCGCCAACTGGGTATCAATACTTCGAATTGATTTATCCATTGCCTCGTCTGCTCCACCCGCAATGGATTCCTCAGCCAGTTTGGCCAGCAACGGTTTAATTTCGAGCTGCGTTTCGGCCAACTTCATCATGAGTGACTGTTCTGTACGCATTTGATCTGTAAGCGTATCGAGTTTCTCTGTGAGAGAAACGATGCCGTTGTTTGCAGAAATCCGGCTTTCCTCCCCGCGTTCCAATGTGCGTTGCAGACTTTCCAGACTATCCGCCGTCTGTTCCAGAAGCGCCTGAACATATGCCGGTACGCTCTGATCGCCTTCTCCAATTGCCAGGCTCCCGGACGAAAGCCGGGTTTGGCCTGCAAGCCACTCTTCCAAATCATTATAAAAACGATTCTGCGCCTGCCCTGCTTGAAGCTCCAAAAATCCCAAAATTAGGGATCCAGCCAAGCCCAACAGTGATGAGCTAAATGCCGTTCCCATACCTGCCAACGGTGCCTTTAAGCCGGCTTTTAGTTTCGTAAAGACCTTGGCGAGGTCACCGCCACCCACCGACAGGCTGCCAATTACATCACCGACAGCGCCAATCGTCTGCAGCAGCCCCCAAAAAGTTCCGAGGAGACCAAGGAAAATCAGCAGACCGATCATATAACGCGATAAATCGCGTGACTCTTCCAGACGAGAAGAAATGCCATCCAACAGAGACCGCAACGACAGGGCGGAAAGACTAAACTGCCCGCCTCGTTCTCCCAGCATTGCGGCCATCGGGGCTAAAAGCCGTGGCGGCGTTTGATCGGAAAGGCCTTGCTGATCGTTTCGAAAACTTTCAAGCCATGAAACCTCCCTCATCAACAGGCCCACTTGGCGGAAAATGTAGATGATGCCAAGGAGGAGCACGCCAAGTATGAGACCATTGAGTGCCGGGTTTGCCATGAAGGCGTCAACCAGCGGTGCATAAAGGGCTGCTACCGCCAGCGCGACAGCGACCACGAACAGCATCATTCTAATTAAATAACGCCGGGGACCGTTCATCCAAGGTTTCCTGCTGCTGTTGGCAATTCCGACGTTATAGGGTCAGACTCTCGATTGTAGCTGATCAACGTGTTGTGACGATGATATCGATGCGGTCGGTTGGACCATTGCCAGATTTGTTTCCGAGAGCGCGAACATCGATACGCGTGCTTCGAATCCCCGCGTCTATCAGGTAAGAGCGAGCCGCAAGGGCGCGTGACAGCGAAAGACGCCGGGCCTGACTGGCGGAGCCGTCTTTCGAACCGGCATAGGCCAGAAGCTGGATGCGAAGGGTGCCGTTCTTCTTCAGGGAATCCGAAACGCCTTTGAGACGTGCGGATGCATCGCTGTTTAACTTCGCGGAGCCGGCACTAAATCCAATTCTGGTCGTGGACCCAGCTCTCAATACCTGGTCTGGCGGAGGCAGAGCCGCGACACGTGTTTTAGGTTGAGATTTCGGTTTGGCAATTTTAGGCGCTGCCGGAACAGAATTCTGCGGCACAATTTTTAAAGGTGCTGGTGGCGATAATGCAACGGTACTAACCTGCTGTTTAGGAGGCGGTTTAACCTTTGGTGCGGCAGGTACGGCAGGCGCGACCGGTACCGGGCGCGCGGGTGCAGCAAACTTAGGCGGCGGCGGTGCAGTTACGGCCTTTGGTGGCGCTAACACCTTCGGTGGCGTTAGAGGACGGATTTTCCGACCTACCGATGCCGGACTACGACGCGCTGTACGCAATGGTCTCTTGATCGCTTTACGGGTTTTTCTGGTTCTCTTGGTAACCCGCCGTTTAGCGGCCTTGGGTGGCCGCAATACAATTCCACCGGTTTTTGACGATGACTTGCCGGAGGAAATTATCGGAAATCTCGGGGCAGGTGCGGAATATGTGTTTGCCGGTACAGCAGACGCTCCCGGGACACCGAGAAGTACCTGCGGAATGTTCGGTGCCCGCCCCAAAGAATCGATGATGCTGTAATCAACCACGACGCTCGATTGGCCGCTGCCGCCTAAAATTTGCTGAGCATGTATGGTGGTAATCGGGACAACGACCGATAGTGTAACAACGAGTGGTAATTTGGTCAGGTAAAACGCTTTCATGGCACTCCACGTTCAACGGTAAACTGACAGGCAGGTTCCGTTATTCTTTCCACATTAATCAAACTAACCAATATGGTTAAATCCATTTCCCAATCTAGCGCAGCGGGGTTCCGGCTACAACAACTTAGCCCGACTCACCTCCAGCAGGGATTGTAGGATATTAATTCCGCATCGCGTCCCGCAGCATGTTGCCAACGGGATCAAACAACGCATTATTCGCAGCCAGAATTGTGCCGCCATTAAGGGGGTCGTTCCGACCATCGAGTTCACTCACCAGACCGCCCGCCTCGCGGACCAAAATAATTCCAGCGGCAACATCCCATGGAGAAAGACCGATTTCCCAAAATGCATCATATCTGCCTGCAGCGACGTAAGCGAGATCAAGGGATGCGGCGCCAAATCGACGTAACCCTGCTGTTTTCTCCATTACCGGTACAAGTGCGGCCAGCATTTCTTCTTTGCCCGGGCGACCACCAAAGGGGATTCCAGTTGCCAGTACGGCGACATCGAGGTTGCTTCTGGCGGAAACGCGAAGCCGCGTATTATTCAAGAAACACCCACCACCACGAACGGCCCAAAAGGTTTCATCCCGGAGAGGGTCGTAAATCATACCTGCTTCGAGTTCACCGTTTTGTTCATGCGCAATGGAAATAGCGAAATGGGGAATGCCGTGCAGAAAATTCGTCGTGCCATCAAGAGGGTCTACAATCCACCGGTCAATCGCTTCTTCAGAGCCAACCGCCCCTTGTTCTTCAAGCAGCAACGAGAATTCAGGCCGCGCCTTTGAAAGTTCAAACTGTAGTATCTGTTCCGCGCGTCTGTCCGCTTCGGAGACAAAATCCGCCGGGCCTTTCTTTGAGACCTGAAGATGTTCGACTTCGCCAAAATCATGAACGAGACTACGGGCAGCCTTGCGAGCAGCAGCGTCCATAACATTGATAATTGGTGGCCACATTTGTAAGAGCCTTTTGAGACGCTATGAGTGGATGATTGCCCGGAATTCAGTCTTTTGCCCGTTCAACATATGTCGCATCGGCCGTATTGATTACGACCCGCGTACCCGCGCCAATATGAGGCGGCACCATAGTTTTAACGCCGTTTTCGAGGACAGCAGGCTTGTAGGACGACGAAGCGGTTTGTCCCTTAACGACAGCATCCGCTTCCGTAATCTCCAGCGTCACCTGCTGTGGCAACCGGACGCCAACCGGCATATCGTCGACCGTATCTACAGTCACTTCCATCCCTTCGGTGAGGAAAACGCCTGCATCACCTGCCATTTCAATTGAAACCGCAAATTGATCATAGGTTTCTGAATCCATTAGATTGACTTGATCGCCTTCCGCAAAAAGCATCGTGCAGGTCTTCTCAGAGGTCATTAATTTTTCGACGGTTTCCTGGGTCCTGAACCGCTCGTTGGTTTTTACACCGGTAATGGCATCCCGCATGTCAACGGCGATAAAGGCGTTCCCTTTGCCGGGGAGGATGAGCTCGTACTTGACCACAACATATTTTTTGCCTTCATGCTCGATGGCGTGTCCGGGTCTGAGTGTGTTGGCCAGCACCTTCATTTTATTCCGATCCTTGTCTCACACGGGTTATTGGGGCGGCGGAAACTAGCAGGTTGACCGCCGCGTTTCAACGCACTCTATTGACGCAGTTAGTCCAAGTATTGGTGGGTGTTCCCTTTCCAGTCAACGACTGTCCAACTGCCGTCATTCTCCAATTTCAGATAATCCTCTGCAGCTGGGATTTTGCCGTGTCCGCCGGGAATATCAAGCATATAGGTTGGTTGGCATAGGCCGGATAACTGCCCCCGTAATTGCGAAATCAGCTTCCGCCCAACAGCGAGGGCAGTCCGAAAATGGCTGGTGCCCTGGGCTTTATCGCCATGATGCAAATAGTACGGTTTCACGCGGCATTGAACGAGAGTTTTCATAAGCGTTGCGAGCGTGTCGGAGTTGTCGTTGACATCTTTCAGCAGGACGGATTGGCTTAGTACTGGAAATCCGTTGTCAACAAATTGCGCGATGGCATCTCTGGCCTCCGGGACAAGTTCGTCAGCATGGTTGCAATGCAAGACAATAAAAACCGGTGTTTTTCGTTTTAGAGCGTCCGTAAGGGTCCTGGTAACGCGGTGAGGATCAACAACGGGCACCCGTGTATGCACCCTTATGACGGCGACATGGTCAATCGCATCCAAGGCATCAATAATTTCTCCAAGTCTTCTTTGGGACAAAATCAGCGGATCTCCGCCCGATAGAATAACTTCCCAGATCTCCGGATGGTTGCGGATGTAATCTATGGCGCTTTCCAGGTCATCGTTGTTGAGCAACCCGTCGCCAACAAATTCGCGTCGAAAGCAAAATCGGCAATAAACGGGGCAGCTGAGCACGGGGGTCAACAGGACCCGGTCGGGATATCGATGAACAATTCCGGCGACCGGGCTGTGAGTGACATCGCCTATCGGATCGGCGATCTCATCATCTTCAACAAATGTTTCGTTTGGCGAAGGAACGAACTGCTTGGCGAGTGGGCTGGTTAGGTTTTGCGAATCTATTTGCGCTGCGATATGAGACGTTAGGCGGACTGGCAGTGTTTTGCAGGCTTCGGTCACCGCTTCAAAATGGTCTGGCGGTATGAGACCCCTTTCAACGAGAGTCTCTGGTGAAGACACGTGCTTGGATTGCACACTATGGACAAGGTTTCTGACCGCCTTCATGGTGAGGTCTCCGTAAATTTGCCTCCGGGATTGCGGCCCGGTGGCCTGTGATTTGGACGCATGCCATGAATGACACTCCGCTAAGCGGTAAGCAATCCCCTAAACTTTCAGTAACCGATCAATGGTGGCGGCAGGAAAACTTGGAGAAGCGCTTACCGGCCCTGGCAATACGAAATGATGTTAGTGTTGCTCTGCGCGATTTCTTCAGTAAGCGCGACTTTATTGAAGTGGAGACCGCTGCACTTCAGGTTTCACCGGGTATGGAGCCACATCTCTCAGCCTTTCCAACGGAATTATTTGAACCCTTTGAGGAAAAGCAGCAGCGCACGCTTTATCTCCATACCTCACCCGAGTTCGCCATGAAGAAGTTGCTGTGCGGCGGCATGGAAAGAATATTCCAACTGGCACGTGTATGGCGCAACGGCGAACGATCCAGGACGCATCATCCCGAATTCACTATGCTCGAATGGTATCGGTCAGAGGCAAGTTGGCGGGCGACTGCTGATGACTGCGAAGAACTCGTCAAACACGTCGTCGGTATGGCACAAAATAGTTTGGGCAAGTCGAAATTCGAATGGCGGGGCCGAAAGTGTGATCCAATGGCCAAGTGGCAGTATCTTAGCGTCGCAGAGGCGTTTGAGCGCTATTGCGATATTGATATTCTGGCAACGGCATCAAACCCCCTTCAACCTGACGACGTCTTGCTAGAAAAAGAAGCTTCGCGCGCGGGCATTCGCGTTAGCCATGATGATCGATGGGACGAACTATTTTTCCGGATCTTTCTGGAAAAAATCGAACCAAATCTCGGTATCGGCGCACCAACGGTCTTGTTCGACTGGCCGCTTTCGTTGGCAGCTTTGGCGAGACAAAACCCTGATGATCACCGTGTCGCTGAACGGTTCGAAGTATTTGTCTGTGGCGTTGAGTTGGCTAACGGGTTTGGCGAGTTAACGGATGCCGTCGAGCAGCGGCGGCGGTTCGAGGTGGATATCGCGCGTAAAAAAGAAATTTCCGGTACGAGCTATCCAATTGATGAAGATTTTCTCGTCGCCCTCGCAAGCGGTATGCCCGACGCCGCTGGTATCGCGCTTGGTTTTGACAGGCTTGCCATGTTCTGCGCCGGGTCGGAAAAAATTGAAGACGTTCTTTGGGCTCCTGTGGTGACGGCCTGTTAACTATTTTGGCGGCAGAATCCAGTCTCAACTGGGACTGGAAGCAATGTTGCCTTTTGACCGAAAAAAATTTTTAAAACCTCGATCCATCAGCGAACTTGCATACGCAACACTCGCTGCAGGTCTGTGTTTTGCTGCCGCTTTTCCAGCATTCGCCCAGGTGCCTGATGTTGAAAAACACTTCACAGGTCAAACGATACAGTTTGTCGTTGGCGCCGCACCCGATAGCTCATATATGCGTTATGCACGGTTTATCGGCCGTCATATGGTCAAATACATACCGGGTAATCCGTCAATGTCCTTCAAGAGCATGCCTGGAGCGAGCAGCCGTAAAGCCGCTACCTGGATGTATAACAATGCCAAAAAGGATGGACTTACAATCGCCGCCATTCGCCCAGGCGTGATCATGGAGCCGCTGGTGGGAAATGCCGAGGAGTTAAACTACGATCCAAGGAAATTTAAATATCTCGGCAGCGCAGCAAGTTCTGTTTTTGTCTGCATTGCGCGCAAGGATGCTCCAGCAACATCATTTTCCCAGACTTTGAAACGCCGCATGGTTATGGGGGCCAGCCGATTGGGCGGGGCTTCTCGCGATACAACGATGGCGTTGATGAAATTGACCGGTGCGAAATTCCAACTGGTCCAGAACTACACAAGTGTTAGCCAGGCTGCTCAGGGTTTGGAGCACAGCGAAGTTCATGGAATTTGCGGACTGGCCTGGTCGACTTTTAAAACCGAGCGAGCGCACCTGTTAAAGCAGAAAAAGATCAACATTCTGGTTCAGTTTGCGCCTGTCGGTGATCCTGCTCTTAATAAGCTCGGAGTGCCCATGGTTTGGGACTTCGTTCGCACTCCCGACGAGAAAGCCGCAATGGAGCTGTTGGTTGCGTCGCAGGAATTCGGGCGTCCTTATATCGCTCCGCCGCGTGTCCCGCGCAAACAGGTTATTGCGCTTCGCATTGCATTCGAACGCACAATGAAGGATATCGATTTTCGCGCCGATGTTCGCAAAGCAAGTTTGCCGGTCTCGCCGACTTTAGGTGACGATGTCCAGCGGCTCGTGCAGAAGCTCTATAAAGCGCCACCTCATATCGTCGCAAAAGCGAAAGCGGCCTATAAGGGGTGAATTGCTGAGATTGGAGTTTCTATAACTCCGCCGTGGCGTAGCGTGATGGCCGGCCGAACAAACGTCTTATATCATCTTGCATCGCCATCAGGGCAGGTACCACAAACAACACAAGAGCTGCTGCGAAGGCCAGGCCAAACACGATGGTTACAGCCATCGGGATCAAAAATTGCGCCTGTAGGCTGGTTTCGAACAATAACGGCGTCAATCCACCGATAGTCGTTGCCGATGTTAAAATGATAGCGCGCAATCTGTCGCGGGCGCCGCCAATGATTGCGTCGAAAAGCGGCTCGGTTTTGGCCCGCAATTCAATGGTCGTCACCAGAATTATCGCATTATTGACAACGATCCCCGAGAGACCGATCAACGCTACGAGGCTGAGGATGGTCAGATTATAGCCCAGCAGCCAATGGCCAACGGCGGCCCCGACAAATCCCATCGGAATAATGGCCATTACCACGATTGGGCGGGTGTAGCTGGCAAAGACCCAAGCCAGAACAATGTAGATGCCGGCCAGTCCGATCATCACACCAATTCGCATATCGCCAAACGTTTCCGCTCGCTCTTCAGACTTTCCTTTAAAAAACGCTGTGACTCCGTGTTTTTGGGCTATTTGCGATAAACCGTCGCGCTTGAGAGCGGCCTCCGCTTTAGCAGTGGTGAGGACAGCGGTATTGAGTTTGGCCGTTATAGCAACCTGGCGGTTGCCGTCTTCCCGGCTTATTCGAGCGAAGCTTTGGTTGGGTCTGCGCGAAATAACCTCAGAAAGTGAAACCTCTGCTCCTATCGGGCTGCGAAGGTAAAGGCGGTCAAGAATATCGGTATCGAGTTCTTCGTCTGGTAATTTGACGCGAACGGTTACTTCTTCGTCACCTCTTGGGAATCTCTTGGCAATTGCGCCTTCAATTGAATTCCGTACCTGCCGTCCGACGCTTGAGGTGTCAAATCCAAGTGCCCGTCCGTGTTGAGACACTTCTAGAATAGTCTCAAGCGTTCCATAGGGTAGATCATCTTCAATAGCGCTCGTGCCGGGATACCGTTTAAGCAACAGTTGAACTTCGTTCGCGGCCTTTTTGAGCGCTGAGATATCTGTCCCAACAAGCCTGATATCTATATCGCGGCCTGGAGGACCTCCAACTGCTTCGCGAATTGTAAAATTATCCGTTCCGGCAATAGGACTGATTTCGGCCCGCCAGGCATCGATTAAGGTTTGGGTACGGACCTCTCGTTTGTCTGACGTCCTGAGTTCGACAGTCATGCCACCTGTGTTATCTGTTGCGGCACCGCCAGATGCTGCCGGACCGAGGCCTACCGCTTTTCCAATCTTCGCAACGGATATTCGGACAAGATCGTTCGTTTCGCCTTCCAATTTACTGGCAACAGCGTTGAGGGCGCGGTTCATCTCGCCCAGCATTTCCTCGGTTTTCGCCCGCGGTGTTCCAGGCACCATTTCTACATTGGCAAAAATGATGTCTGACTCAGGGGATGGGAAGAAGTTGAACCCAACCCGTCCACCGGCAACAAGACCAACAGCCAGCAAGAATAGTGCGATCGCGGTCGCCAGCGTTGCGTATCGCCAATGAACGACCATTTCCACCAACCGATGGAAGAAACCATCGCGAAACGATGCAAACCCGGAGTCGAAAGCTTTGCGATAGCGTGCCGCAAGGCTATTGGACTCAGTCTGGGATTTGCCAAAAGCACCCCGTAAATGTCCGGGCAAAACAAAGAAACACTCGATAAGGCTGGCGATCAAAACGGCCACGACGACAAACGGGATCGCAGCGATAATCTGGCCAATGATGTTGGATATCACCAATAAAGGCAGGAATGCGCTAATGGTTGTCAGGGCCGCCGACATAACCGGAACGGCCATACGCTGCGCGCCACTAACCGATGCCGCTAGCGGCGATAGCCCCAGCTGGTGTCGGGAATCGGCATGTTCTCCCACAACAATTGCATCATCGACGATGATGCCGATCGTCATGATCAGGCCAAACAGGCTCACCATATTGATGGTCTGTCCGGTCGCCAGCATGACGCCGAAGGTCGCCATTAGAGATGCGGGGATGCCGACCATTACCCAAAAAGCGACACGTGCCTTGAGAAACACCATGAGCACCAGAATGACGATAACCAATCCACTCGCGCCGTTTCGGATGAGCAGATCGATACGGTCCTGGAGCAGGTCCGTGGCGATTTCATATTTTTCTATTTTCAAATTTGAGGGAAGCGTCGCTTCAACTTGATCAAAATAGGCTCGTGCAATTGAGGCCTTCTCTAGCGCATCGGCACTGACGGCTCTCCGGACATGGAGTTCGACTGCCGGTTGGGAGCCCCTGCGCACCGTGACACCATCTGCGTCAAACTCTTCCCGTACTTCGGCGACATCCCGTAAATAGATTTTTCTGCCATCTTTAAGCGCTTTTATTTCCACGCCTTCGAGGTCACGGGCGGTCTTTAACAGGCCGAGGCTTCGAATCTGGCGTTGACCGCGGCCCACGTCTCCAGATGGTAAATCCTGTGAGGTGTTTCCAATTTTTGTTGCGATCTCCGCCAGCGTTAGATCGAGCCTACGCAGGGTCGATGACGGAACTTCGACCGAGATTTCTTCATCAAGCGTGCCGACGAGATCCACCTTGTCGATGCCGCGTTCAAGAAGTCCGTCGCGCATTTTTTTGGCATAGGCCTTTAGCGAAGCTTCGGGTAAGGGTCCTGAAAGAACCGCCCGCATAATAGTCTCATAGCGGATGATACGTCTGATCTCGGGTGTCTTCGATTCTTCTGGAAACGTCCTTATTCGCGAGATGGCGGCTTCCACGTCAGATAAAGCCGCCTGCATGTCGCTGCCGGCCTCGAATTCAACCCTGATGCTCGCGAGACCTTCATAGGCAGATGATTTGACGCGTTTGACGCCATCGATAAAGCGGACTTCGGGTTCGACGGCCTGAACGATGTTGCTATCCACGTCATCGGCCGTAGCACCTGGCCATTCCACGCTAACCGCAACGATGTCTATGCCGAAATCTGGTAAAAACTGTGCGTTCAGTTTTAAGAGGCCATAGACCCCCGCAATCACCATAAGAGCCAGTAGAAGATTGGCTGCATTTCGGTGACGGGCAAACCGGGCAATTACACCGGTCATCCGGCTAGGGTCATTGTCCTCCAGCTCGTCGGCAGGCACGATCAGCGCGCCTCCACCCGCAGTCCCTGCCCAATTTCAGGAAACTGAGTGGTTACAATCTTGGTGCCGTTTGGAATTTTGGTACGGATAAGGACATCCTTAGCCACCCGCCGAATTAGATCGACGCGTTGAGCAATCAATCTGCCCTTTTCGATTAGATATATCGTGCTGTTGGTGCCGAGCGCACTTTCGGGCAAACGGAATACATCTTTGTAGGTATTGCCTGGCACCTTAACTACAACAAAGGCACCTGGCCGCAATGGGGTATCGAGATTTGGCGCGTCCAAACGTGCATAAACGCCAATACCACCAGTAGCAGCGTCAATCTCCGCACCGAGTCGTGCGATGGTCGCGTCAAAATGAAAGACCTGTTGTCCAACACGCCACTCTATTTTGATTTTCCGGCCGACAAGAAGCGGCCCCGATTCCGGTTTCGCTGTTTGGGCAAGGCGTCCGAAATCGCGGCGGCTAAGTTGGAAAGACACCTCCAGCCGCTCATTTACGATAAGACGGGCGAGGCGGTCACTGCTGCCCACCCGTTGCCCCACTGCAGCAACGGTGCTGGCCAGGTAACCATCTTCAGGTGCGATGAGCATTGTTTCACTTAGATCGCGTTCGGCTTGGGCGAGCGCCGCGCGACTGCGCGCCAGCGCCGCTGTTAACTGATCCAATTTGGCATCAAGCCGTTCACTCAGCTGAGTCTGGTTCTGGACCGATTGCTTTGCATCGTTATAGGCAATCGACGCGTCGTCCCGAGACTTTCGAGACAAAGAACCACGCGCACTTAACATTTTCTTTCGTTCAAGGTCGGTCTTGCGGAGCTTCAGCTGGGATTTTGCGATCTGAAGCATTTGACGCTGGGCCCGTAAATCCGAGCGCGTTTCCTTTAGGCGGGCTTGGGCTTCGGCAATTGCTGCTTTTTTGTCGGTAACATCGACCTCATAGTCGAACGGATCGATCACCGCCAAGGTCTCACCCTTTCTGACCGTCGCTCCCTCCACGAAATTCTTGCCGAGTTTAACGATCCTGCCGTCAACCAAGGGCCGAAGTTCAACGACACTTCCTGCGACCACGGTTCCGAATTCAGTTATTGGAGGTTGCACGTTCGTTAATTGGGCTTCGACAACAGAAACAGGCCAGACCTTCTCAGAGACCGGTTTGGGTGTTGCCTTGGGCCCGGTGGATCGCAAATGGATAAACCCTGCGACCGCTACCGCTATGATCAAAAAGGGGAGAAAAACCTTGTAGAGCTTTTTCATGTTCTAAATGTGTCGTGATGCGAACAAACTAGAGTCTAAAGTGGGGTTTCGTTCAACTAAAACCAGCTTAACCCACATTTTTTCGGATTCTTATCCAAAAATTGGATGACGCTCGAACTTTTGTAGCAATAGAGAGTCGAAATGTACGATCAGGCTGTCATGCACTCCGTTCCGTGGCGACTGTAAAAGCCGCCCATAGGCGGTTATTGCCAAGCTCATCTCTACTGTGATCTGAATTTCAGAAGGGATACTTCCGGCGGTACTCTGAATCTTACCGGCAGAATACTGGTTCCAATGCCGGGACTAACAAAATATTTTTGAGTCCCTTCCACGATCATCCCCGCTGCAAATCGTGCCCCATATTGTGAAGGAACTTTCAGGCGACCAAACCACGGCAAATTGACCTGGCCACCATGTGTATGGCCGGCAATCGCCAGGCTTGCCTGTTTGGGAAGATGCGGAAATATGTCTGGATCGTGGGTAAGAATTATAACAGGCGATCTTCGCGGAACGCCGTGCATTGCCTTACGAATATCGTGAGGCCCTTCACGGAAATCGCTGATACCGACAAGATGAAATTTACAATCGTTCAGTCCAATTTCGACGTTGGCATCCTCCAAAAGCGTGATCGGGTTGATCGAAATTGCTTTTGCGACGCGGTTGGCATCGAGCCACCAGTCGTGATTTCCCAAAATCGCAAACACTCCAAGCGGCGCTCGCAATTTAGATAATATGGGCGCGGTTTTTTCGGGTCCGATGAATTTACCGCCGAGTACACCGTGAATAACGTAGTCGCCCAGAAGGAGGATCAAATCGGGTTTTTCGGCATTCGTTATTTCCACCACCTTTTTGACTTTATCCAGTCCGATATGGGGTGCTCCTGCGTGAATATCGGCAACGATGGCGACGGAAAGTCCGTCACAGGCAGTCGGCCAATTTTTCAGTTTCGTCTCATATTCTTGTATTCGCAGGCTCGCAGGCTCTATCCAAAATGCCCAAACTCCGAGCCCCGCGACAATAGCGGCAAGGGCCAATAAGACGGCAGAAATGAAATGCCTCACTGGCTTTTTACTCATGGACGTAGGCCCAATCCTTCACTGGAACAATGACTCCGCCGAAGTCGTATTTAGGATAATTGCCGTCGGGATATTTGTTCTTTTTCCATATCACATATTTGTAGCCAGGATAGGTTTCTATACCGGATTTGGGAATTGCTTCCAGATATTCCAGATCGAAGGCATGGAATATGACGAACGCCGAAAGACACTCGAATATCTCCGGAATGTTATTGAATCACCCCAAAATGTTTACGAGCATATTTGGCAACCAGGGGATATACTGGTGTGGGATAATCAGTCATGCGTGCATGCGCGGACCGATTGGCCCTAAGACGAACGCCGCACGCTGCGCCGTTGCACGGTATATGGCGGACCGCTTTCTTGATGGAGGTGTAGATGGCTACACAGTTACGAAGAGGTGTGGAGCTCGATATTGTTCCGCTATCCGATGCCATCGGTGTCGAGGTGCGCGGCCTCGATTTATCCAAACCGATAGACGATGCAACGGGTCAGGCACTGCGTACCGCATGGGCAGAAAACAGTATCCTGTTGGTCCGTGGTCAGGAGCTCGATTACGATGCCCAGTTCGAATATGCGCGCGTCTATGGCGAAGTTGCGGCTCGCGTAAAGCCGCCCGTCGAAAAACGGGCCTACCGCCCCGATGCTGAAAATCCCATGCAGCTCGTTACCAATGAGAAAGATACCGAGGGGCGGCCCGTTGGCTCGCTTGGCGATGGTGAGATGTGGTTTCACACCGACAAGTGCTATGTCGAAAAGCCGCACCGTGCGTCCTTCCTCTACGCGGAGCAGCTTCCAAGCGAGGGCGGTCACACAAAATATGCCAGCCTCTACAACACCTATGATCGATTGCCCGCAGATCTCAAAGACAAACTCGAAGGCAGCAAGGTGCTGCAGATGTACGACTATACGAAGACGGAACGCGGCAGTCTCGATCAGCGGCTGGATGATCTGTTGCATTATTGGCAGCCGGCCTTTGTCACCAATCCCGATACCGGCCGCAAGGCGGTTTATATGAGCCGGCTTATGTCCGTCCGGGTCGAAGGCTATAGCGACGAGGAAAGCCGCGAGCTGATCGATGCGGTCGCTGACATTACCGAAGCGCCCGATAATGTGTACGAACATGTCTGGACACCGGGCGACATCATGATCTGGGACAACCTCTCCTGCCTGCACGCCCGCACCGACTGGCCACACGAACAGACACGCAGACTGCGCCGTGTGACGATTAAGGGTGAAGCGCTGATTGGGTGATTTTGCCAGCCCTACCGGTCGCCAGCAACTTCATCAAAAATCTCATTATAGGCTTTGACGGCAGCGCCCGGACCATCTGGATGTGTCCAGACGCCAGCGGCTACTGCGACAAAATCAGCCCCGGCTTCAACAATCGAGCTGCAATTCTTGATTGTAATACCGCCTATCGCGACGCACGGCACCAGCATGGTCTCCTGCCATTGCGTCAGGAGCGCCGGTTCGGCGAAATGCTTCCGGTGTTTGGTTGTACTGTCAAAAAAAGCACCGAAGGCAACATAGTCTGCACCGGCGTCACCCGCTTCCATCGCAAGATGCGTAGAAGCATGGCAGGTGACTCCGATGATAGCGTCGTCGCCGAGTAGTTCCCGCGCTTCTGCATAGGGCGTGTCGGTCTGGCCGACATGCACGCCGTCGCAATCTGCTTTAGCCGCAAGGTCCGCCCGGTCATTCATGATAAAGGCGACGTCTTTTTCGTGACAGATTGGCCGCAAGCGACCAGCCGCTTCGAGAATGACATCGTCATCGACGTCTTTCAGCCGTAACTGCAAACAGGCGACATCGCCGCCATCGAGTGCGTTCGCCAAAGAGTCCGCAAATGGCGTTAAGGCGTCGCCGCCAATGTCGGGGGGCGTTATTAAATAGAGCCGGCAGCGAAGCCGGTCGTCGTCACCGGCCATTCGGCTTATAACTTGCCCTGATAGATCTTGATGATGGAGTCGAGCATCGCAAGCGCATCTTCGCGCGGCCGCTGGAAGGTGTTCCGGCCGATGATCGAGCCATTGCCGCCGCCATCACGAATAGACCGGGCCTCGTTAAAGATACCTTCGAGGTCCTTCGCTTCACCGCCCGAGAAAACCACGATGCGTTTGCCGTTAAAGCAGCTTTGAACGACATGGCTGATCCGCGCCGTCAATGTCGATACGTCAATTTTCTGGGCGGTGTAAACTTTTTCAGCCGCTTCAAGGAACATGGCGTCGGTTGGCGGTTTGACCTTGATGATGTGGGCGCCGATCAATGCCGCCATATGGGCGGCATAGGCACAAACATCCATCGCGGTTTCGCCTTCTTTCGACACCATGCCGCCGCGAGGATAAGACCATACGACCACTGCGAGACCGCAGGATTTCGCCTCTTCGGCCAACTCGCGAATTTCCTCAATGAGTGCGTACTGATCCTCGGAGCCGGGATAGATGGTAAATCCAATGGCCGCGCAGCCGAGCCGCAAGGCATCGTCTACCGAGGCCGTCACCGCCTGATCCTTATTCGAAGAAAGCGAGTTTGCGCTGTTGCATTTCAAAATTGTCGGAACCGCTCCGGCAAAGCTATCGGCACCGGCCTCAAGCATGCCCAATGGCGCTGCATAGGCTGAAAGACCGGCATCAACCGCGAGCTGGTAGTGATAGTGAGGATCGTACCCGGCAGGGTTAGGGGCGAAGCTGCGCGCGGGACCATGCTCGAAGCCCTGGTCGACGGGCAAGATAACCAGCTTGCCGCTTCCGCCAAGCTTCCCGTGCATCAAAATACGGGCAAGGTTTCCCTTTGTGCCGGGGTTGTCCGACTCATATCCAGCAAGAATCTTCTTAACGCGCTGTGTAACCTTGGTCATTTTATCCTCATTTTGAACTTTAACTCTTTGACATTCTTATACTGGAATCTGTCGTCCTAGGGAACGACTCAAGCGCAATTCATGAAAAATGCGCCTGCAACATTTCGCCAGGATTTTCGTATTCCATCAGGTCAGGCATCTTGGGGCGTCGTGTTCTTACGTCACCATTTGACTGTCCCGCAATCGCCTTGATCTTTTCCGTTACTGTTGGTTTTAGAGAAACATAAATACACCCGACGCCCTGTCTTAAAGCCGCCAACGCATTTCCTGCGGCATCGCCACAATCCAGCACGCCGACAATGTTAAGGTCAGGGTATTCGCTTCGGATAATTCGCACGATGTTGTCAAACCAGGCCGGCCCGAGGGATCCGGCCCCATGGCGCGCGCTCCAAAGCTCAAGCGTGAAACCATCCTGACGGTTAATCGACATCGCAACTTCGCAGGCAGCGCGCGCGTGATCAATGCCGTGGATCGTGACCCGTTTAATCATGGTGTTAGTCTGCCACGTTCGCGAGGCGCTGACGACCGCGGTTGACGCTTGGCGAGTCGCCATTTTATTCTCGAAAACCATATTTTCTCGATAAGAGCGGACGAGCTACATCGATGGGACAGCTTGAACAAGCGCAGGAACGGCTGGAAAAGGCCCTAGCACGATTAGAGGACGCCTCGCAGCGTGTCGGCGGAAATTCAACGGCGGCGCAGGTTGAGGGTGAATTAACAGCCTTGCGGCAAAAATGCGCGACACTTGAAAATAATACTCAGGCGGTGTCAGAACGCCTGGACACAGCTATCGAACGGCTGCAGGCCATACTGGGTGAAAGCAATGGCGCAGGTTGACGTTGCCATCAACGGAAAATCGTATCGGATAGCCTGTGATGACGGGCAGGAAGATCATCTCCTGCAACTCGCGGCCTTTGTCGATCAGCGGGTTCAGGATCTCGTCGCTTCGGTTGGTCAAATTGGCGATGCCCGTCTGCTGGTCATGGCGAGTCTTCTTATTTCAGACGAGCTTTCTGAAATCTATTCTAAGGTCAATGAGGCCGAGGGAAACGGTGCTGAAGAGGCCGAACATGCCTTGGCACAGGCAACGGATGCATTGGCACAGCGCATAGAACAGATTGCAGCGACGCTGGAGCCAGCCTAAATTCAAATAGATGCTGCGTAGTGCGAGAGACAATACATCCCTTGGGCCAATGTATTTCTCTAGGGAGCTGTCCCTACCGGAGCCCTGGTTTCGGCATACGGCGCCCACCTGCTTACGCGGGCCTTAGAGGATGACTTCGTCGAACGGCTATCGCGGCATCACCTATAGATGTGAAGCTCTAGTTTTAGAAAGTAGACGTTCTCTTTGGCGCTATCCCGGATAGACGAGGCTAAGCGGTCTTTGGCGCAGAAAATGCGGCCAATACGCAGTTCGGTTCATAAAAGTTCAGGCCGCACGGTAGCGGTTGAAATCTGTGAACAGCTGGCTCAGGCGCAAAGCAGGGGCTTGGTGATCAATGATGGCGCAATCGCTTCCGCCTATTGGCCGATACGCGATGAGCTCGACCCCCGCAAATTGATGAATGGACTTCATGGGAGGGGTGTGCGTTGCGCATTGCCCATAATGCAGGGGAGAGAGAAAGCCCTAGCGTTTCGCCGGTGGCAGCCGGGAGATGTTTTGGAAGAGACTACGTTTGGTGTGGCTCAACCGACGGGCGATAAGCCTTCTCTGATACCGGAAATTATTTTCGTGCCTTTGCTCGCCATAGATAACGAAGGCAACCGATTGGGATATGGCGCGGGTTACTATGACCGGACTATTCAAGAACGCCGCCAGGGTAGAAGCGGTCCTGTGGTTGCCGTTGGCATCGCCTATGAGGCTCAACGGGTTTCTGCCGTACCCCATGACGAACGTGATGCCAGGCTTGACTGGCTTATCACCGAAGATGCGGTCTATCGGTTCGGTAACAACTAGCCGATTGTATTGGAGCACATGGATCAATGAGAATTCTGATATTCGGTGACGTTGTCGGGCGTAGTGGCCGCCGCAAGGTATGCGAAGCGCTACCCTTTCTCCGGCGGGATCTCGCGGTCGATTTTGCGATCGTGAACGGTGAAAATGCCGCTGGAGGTTTTGGAATTACACCGAAAATCTGCGATCAGTTTATTGCCGCTGGTGCGGACGTTGTGACAACCGGCAATCATGTCTGGGACCAGAAGGACATCATCCCGTATTTTGACAAGGAGAAACGCCTTCTGCGGCCGCACAACTATCCCGAAGGCACACCCGGTACCGGAATGGGTACCTATGAGGATAGCGAAGGGCGGCGTGTTCTGGTGATTCACTTTATGGGGCTTTTGTTTATGCCATCGCTGGATGATCCCTTTACCGGTATCGAACGCGCACTGCTTAACAAAAAAATGGGCGAGGAATATGCCGCGATCATCGTTGATTTCCATGGCGAAGCGACGAGCGAGAAAGTGGCAATCGGTCATATGCTGGATGGTCGGGTCTCGGCAGTCGTCGGGACGCATTCCCATATCCCTACTGCGGATCACCAAATACTCCCCGGCGGCAGCGGATACATTACTGATCTTGGGATGTGCGGCGATTACGATTCCGTAATCGGCATGAAGAAAGAGACTTCTATTGCGCGTTTTCGCAAGAAGGTACCGGCGCCACGGCTGGAAGCGGCGCAAGGAGAGGCAACCCTGTGTGGGGTCATTATCGATACCGACGATGACACCGGTCTGACGACAAATATTACGCCTTTTCGCGAAGGAGGCCGTCTTTCGCCAACACCCCCGTTTGTCAGTAAAAACAATCAAGAACCTCGATAGTCACTCTATTGGCTCTCAAATTGGTAAAAATGGTGCCAAATCCGCCAATTCGACGATTTAATGACTAGAAAATGGGGTCTAACTGCATTAAACCGCTATATATAGTATTGCTATCTTCTTGAAGATCGGAACAGGACGGTTATGGCCGGGCATTCCCAATTTAAAAATATTATGTACCGGAAAGGTGCGCAGGATAAAAAGCGTGCCAAGGTTTTCTCGAAACATATACGCGAAATTCAGGTCGCGGCGCGCAGCGGGCTGCCGGATGTCGATATGAATCCCGCGCTGAAAACAGCTGTCGCAGCAGCCAAAGCAGTGAACATGCCCAAGGATAATATCGAACGGGCAATAAAACGCGGCTCGGGTGAGGGCGACGGCGAAGCTTTTGAAGAGATACGCTATGAAGGTTATGGGCCGGGCGGCGTGGCGATTATCGTTGAGACGCTGACCGACAACCGAAACAGAACAGCCAGCGAAGTGCGAGCCGCTTTTACAAAGCATGGCGGTTCACTTGGCGAGACCAACAGTGTCAGTTTCCAGTTTGATCGCATCGGTGCAATTAGTTATCCGCCCGAAGCGACGAGCGCGGACGAGATGTTTGAAGCGGCGCTTGAAGCAGGGGCGAGTGATGTCGAGTCAACCGAAGCCAGCCACGATGTCGTTTGTGAGCCGGACGATCTGCACGCGGTTCGCGAAGCGCTGGAGGCCAAGTTCGATTCACCACAACTCGTTGAATTACAGTGGAAACCGCAGGTGACTGTTCCTGTCGGCGAAGACCACGTGCAGACTTTGTTCAAGTTGCTCGAAGCACTCGATGACAATGACGACGTACGGTCGGTTTCCGCGAATTATGAAGTGGACGATGCGGTAATGGCTACTGTCGCCAACTAGGGCAGGCGACGAAAGGAATTGGATGAAGCTTATTGGGCTGGACCCAGGCCTTCGGGCAACCGGATGGGGCATCATCGATGTTGAAGGGAACAACCTTGGGCATGTCGCCGACGGTACAATTCATGTCCCTGCAAAACTCGATTTGGCCGACCGGCTGGCGACACTGTATCGGGTATTAGGCTCGGTGATCGAGACATATCGACCAGAAGAAGCAGCCGTCGAAGAAACATTCGTCAATCGCAATCCATCATCGACATTAAAACTGGGCCAGGCCCGCGGCGTGGTGTTGCTAGCTCCGGCGATGGCTGAAATACCCGTGAGCGAATATCCAGCAAATGTCATTAAGAAGTCACTGGTTGGTGCTGGGCATGCTGGCAAGGATCAGGTCAAAATGATGGTCCGTACAATTTTGCCCGGCGCGTCGTTGGAAAGTGCCGATGCTGCAGATGCACTCGCGGTTGCGGTGTGCCATGCACATCACCGACGGAGCCGTGCTCGATGGGATGAAGGTGTAGAGGTTGTTCATGCCGCTAGTCCGGCGGAATAGGGTGTTGTGAAATGATTGCCAAATTGACCGGCGTTTTGGACTCAATTGGCGACGACAATGCGGTCGTTGATGTGGCTGGCGTTGGCTATTTGGTCTTTTGTTCTGCCCGAACGCTTCGCGCGTTTGGCCGGACGGGGGAACCGGTTTCCCTGTCCATTGAGACGCACGTCCGTGAAGATCATATTCACCTTTACGGATTTGCGGATGATGCCGAACGCGACTGGTTTCGTTTGCTCACGACCGTACAAGGCGTTGGCGCGAAAGTTGCCCTGGCGATACTGAGCACGTTGGCACCAGATGAACTCGCGAATGCGATGATGGCGGAAGACAAAGCAGCGCTGACACGCGCACCGGGGGTAGGTCCGCGTCTCGCCGTTCGACTTTTGGCCGAACTGCGTGAGAAGGCTTCTGAACTTAGTGTCGTTCGCCATGTGGATTTCGGCGGAACCAGTGCTGTGGACGGGGCGGGCGCCGTTTCGGACGCTGTGTCGGCGCTGGTCAATTTGGGTTATGGCCGAAGCGCCGCTTTTGGAGCGGTATCACAGGCAGCCCAAGCCCTGGGAGAGGACACCAGTGTCGAAGTGCTGGTTAAGGCGGGCTTGCAGGAGCTTAGCGCATGACGGAGGAGAGGGTCATAGCCTCTGAATCTGGCCAGGAAGAATCTGTAGAAGTTTCTTTGCGGCCGCAAAATTTAGGAGATTTCGTCGGCCAACCCCAGTTACGCGAAAATCTCAGCGTGTTTATAAACGCTGCAAAATCACGCGGGGACGCACTGGATCACGTGTTGTTTTATGGCCCTCCTGGGCTCGGCAAGACGACGCTTGCTCAGATCGTTGCCCGCGAGCTTGGTGTTGGCTTTAGAATGACGTCAGGCCCCGTCATCGCCAAGGCAGGAGACCTAGCGGCAATTCTGACAAACCTGGAAAAGAATGACGTATTGTTTATTGACGAGATTCATCGTCTTTCGCCAGCCGTGGAAGAAATTCTTTATCCTGCAATCGAGGATTACAAGTTGGATCTCGTGATCGGCGAAGGGCCGGCGGCCCGTTCGGTCCGGATCGATTTGCAGCCCTTTACGCTTATCGGGGCGACAACGCGTTCCGGTCTTATCACGACGCCATTGCGGGAACGCTTCGGTATTCCATTGCGGTTGAATTTTTATAGCGCTGATGAGCTGGAAAGCATTGTGCGCCGTGCCGCAAACCTGCTGAACCTGCCGTTAACAGACGAGGGCGCAGGTGAGATTGCGCGCCGGGCGCGCGGGACACCTCGCGTCGCTGGCCGTTTATTGCGACGTGTTCGTGATTTCGCAGCGGTTGGCGAAGATGGTCCTGTGGATGCAACAATCGCAGATACCGCGCTCAATCGTTTGGAGGTCGATGTGTTGGGATTGGATGCGATGGATCGGCGATATCTTCACAGCATCTGCGAGAATTACGGCGGTGGCCCCGTCGGGGTTGAAACGCTCGCGGCAGCGTTGTCTGAACAAAGAGATGCGATCGAAGAGGTAATCGAGCCATTTCTTATCCAGCAGGGTCTGGTTCAACGGACACCCCGTGGCCGGGTGGTGACGGCCCGAGGTTTTGAGCATATCGGGTTAACACCCGAGAAAGAGTTGATCAGCCAGCTCGAATTGTTGGCAGCTGAAGAAGGTGAAGCAGAACCCGAAGGAGATGACAATTCCTGAGACAGGTTTGGTCAAAAACGGCGTTCACGTCTTTCCGGTCAGGGTCTATTTCGAGGATACGGATAGCGGTGGCATTGTCTATTATGCGAACTACCTCAGATTTGCTGAGCGCGCCCGAACCGAGATGCTGCGCTGTATCGGGTATTCTCACTCGGATATGATGACAAATGATGACTTGGTATTTGCGGTTCGTCGGTGTGAGGCGGATTATTTGCGTCCGGCCCACCTGGATGACGCTCTCGAGGTTGTTACTGGCAATGTCGATATCGAAGCAGCAAGCCTTTGGCTGGAGCAAAGGATAATGCGGGGCGAAGAAAATCTGGTTCAGTTAAAAATTCGTCTTGCCTGTGTTGGCGAAGGCGGAAAACCCAAGCGTTTACCCAATCAATTGCGTGACGCACTTTTGCCACTTTTGGATATTAATAACACGGAACAGTAAGGACGGAATCGGGACATGGAACAAACAGCCGTAGCATCCGCCGCCATTGCAGGGTCGGTGGCTCACGATCTTTCTGTCTGGGGATTGTTTCTCCAGGCAGATATCGTCGTGAAACTCGTGATGATTCTTTTGGTTCTCGCGTCATTTTGGTGCTGGGCCATAATTTTCGAAAAACTGATCCGCATGCGCCGTCTGGCGGTGCAGGCCGAGGAGTTTGAGGAGGCGTTCTGGTCCGGTGGGTCTCTGGAAGATTTATATGACCGGATAGACAATCGGCCGAAAGAGCCGATGTCATCGGTATTTATTGCCGCCATGAGGGAATGGCGGCGCTCCGCCTCGAGAGGATTGTCGGAAACCTCACAGAAAGCGAGCCTGGCGCAACGCATTGAACGCGTCATGCATGTGACGATGGGTCGTGAGATCGAAGGACTCGAGCGCCATATGGCGTTTCTGGCAACGGTCGGTTCGACCGCACCATTTATCGGATTGTTTGGCACGGTATGGGGCATCATGAACAGCTTCCAGGCTATCGCTCAGTCCAAAGACACATCGCTGGCAGTTGTCGCCCCTGGGATTGCAGAAGCTTTATTTGCAACGGCTCTTGGTCTCGTTGCCGCCATTCCGGCAGTGGTTGCCTATAATAAAATTTCGACGGATTTGGGACGCTATGCCGCGCGCCTGGAAGCATTTGGTAGTGAATTTAGCGCAATTCTCTCGCGCCAGTTCGAGGAGACTGACTGACCATGGCGATGGATGTCGGATCAGGACAGGGCAATAAGTCTAGCCAGTTGGGTAGCAGCTATCGTCGCGCGCCGATGAGCGATATCAATGTGACGCCGCTCGTCGATGTCATGTTGGTGCTCTTAATTGTGTTTATGGTAACTGCGCCACTCCTGACAGTCGGTGTACCTGTCGATTTGCCCGAAACTGCTGCCAACAGAATTGTAGGACAGGATGAGCCGCTCGTGGTCAGCGTAAACAGTAACGGTGGGCTCTTTCTGCAAGACACGGAAATCAATTTGGATCAGCTCGTGCCACGGTTGACGGCCATTACAGAGAACCGCAAGGACGCACGCATTTTTCTGCGCGGCGACCAGGCGATTGCCTATGGGCGGGTGATGTCGGTCATGGGGGCTCTGAACAGGGCTGGGTTTAATCGTGTTGCTCTAATTACGCAGGCACCAAGTAAGAAAGCCGGTCAGGGCGCGCGGTGAGGAATGAGACGTGCAGTAATCATTTCGGCTATTCTGCACGTCCTCGTGATTGGCGTTGCCTATTTCGGTTTGCCCATATTGTTCGACCCGCCAAAAGTGGAAACCAGCCCTCCTATGGCAGTCGATATCGTTGTTCCGGAAGAATTACCCGAGAAAGCGGTACCTGTTGCAAACTCGGAGCCCGAACCAGTGGAGCCGCCGCCGCCAGCACCTGCCGCGCCGGTTCCTCCTCCTCCGCCCTTGGCAACACCAGAACCTCTGCCCGAACCCGCGCCACCGCTTCCAAAAGCGAAGCCCAAGCCAAAGCCGAAGCCCAAACCAAAAGTGGTCAAAAAGCCCAAACCCAAACGCGTAGCCCGGGTTGCACCAAAACCAAAGCGAAAACCACGGCCACCCGACGAATTCAGGAAATTGCTCAAGGATCTGACGAAGCGCAAAAAAAAGCCTGTGCCGAAGGTCGTCAAGAAAGCCCCCGAGATCGCGAAGCCGCGGCCGACACCTGTTCAATCTGCCTATGCACGCCGTCAAGCCGAGAACGAATTATCGCAGAAAGTCCGGCAACAAATTGTCCCTTGCTGGAATATTCCCGGTGGTGCGAAGGACGCTCAAAAAATGAAAATAAGCGTTCGGATACGTCTAAACCGGGATGGATCGTTGCTGGGCAGGCCACGCGTAGTCGATACGGCGCGTTTTCGGAGCGATCAATCATTTCGCGTCGTTGCAGAAAGCGCTGTTCGCGCACTTTTGAATCCACGTTGCAGTCCTTTGCAATTACCTTATGGTCAATATGATATTTGGAAGGACATCACATTTAACTTTGATCCGAGCGAAGCTCTCGGCCCGTAGGGAGCATAGGATGATGAGAAAATAAAATGAGGAAGATCAAAATGCTTTCCTGGACCAGGGTTTCGCGATTGTTATCCGGATTGTTGGTCATCGGGCTTGTCGTCGGAATAACGCCCGCGCGTGCTGAGCTCAAGGTCGATATTACTAGTGGTAAAATTGAACCGCTACCGATTGCACTGCCAGAATTTTTTGGTACGGGATCGCAGGCGCAGACGCTTGGGCGTGACATTGCCCAGGTCGTTTCGGCAGATTTGGCAAGATCAGGTCTGTTCCGGCTCATCGATTCCAGAGCGTTTATTCAGGGCAGGAGTTCTCTCCGAATAAGGCCCAAATTTCCTGACTGGCGACAGATTAATGCCCAGGCATTGGTTGTTGGCAGGACGCAAATCAGATCCAACGGGCAATTGCGCGTTGAGTTCCGGCTTTGGGACGTGTTTGCGGGGCAACAGCTCGTCGGTTTGCGAACCGACACCGAACCGCAGAACTGGCGCCGGGTGGCCCATATCATCGCCGATGCGATCTATAAACGAATTACGGGCGAACAAGGATATTTTGACACCCGTGTGGTCTATGTTGCTGAGTCAGGACCGCCGGAAAAGCGTGTGAAACGATTGGCTATCATGGATCAGGACGGCGCGAACCATCGTTACCTGACGAGCGGCAGCGACCTGGTTCTTACGCCACGCTTTTCACCGACAGCACAGGAAATCACCTATCTCGAATATCGCGCGGGGAAACCACGCGTATACATTTTCAATATCGATACCGGACAGCGCGAGGCGTTGGGCGATTTTCCCGGAATGACATTCGCGCCTCGGTTTTCGCCAAACGGAAAAAGCGTGATCATGTCCATGGCCCAGGATGGCAATTCCGATATTTTTGTAATGGACCTGCCGACCCGTCGGGTTAGCCGTTTAACGAGTCATCCCTCAATTGATACTTCGCCATCATTCTCTCCGGACGGTCGACGGGTCGTGTTCAATTCGGATCGCGGCGGTCGCCAACAGATTTATGTGATGAATTCGGATGGCGGTAGCCCCAAGAGGATCAGTTTTGGAAACGGAAGATATGCTACGCCGGTGTGGTCGCCGCGCGGCGATCTTATTGCTTTCACAAAAATTACACAGGGTGAGTTTCATATTGGCGTGATGCGCCCCAATGGCAGCGGCGAACGTCTTTTGACTAAGGGGTTCCTAGTTGAAGGGCCGACCTGGTCTCCCAATGGGCGGGTCCTTATGTTTTTCCGTCAACCGCGCGCCGGTGCCGGCGGAAGCAAACCAAAACTCTTTTCTGTTGATTTGACGGGTTACAATGAGCGCGAGATTAAGACGCCAACAGCGGCATCAGACCCTGCATGGTCGCCGCCTAAACGATAATATGGAGCGGAAATTTTTGGAAGAAGGCCTAAGAATATGGGCGAAGAAGTCTTTATTCGATTAAAGAGTAGGCTTATGTTTTTTGAAGAGATGAAGTCATGAGAAGGACGTCAGAAATGCGTTGGAAATTCCTTGTTACAATAATGGCTGGGCTTGCGCTCGGTGCGTGCGAAACTACATCTGATAACGCCGGTTCTGCGCAAGGCAGCGGCAGTGCGTCAGGTACCGGCTCAACTTCTGGAAGCAGTGGTGCTAGTCAGCCACAGGTTTCGAGCTTGGCGCCGGGGGGTGTTCCTGCTGGTAGCCAGGAAGATCTTGTTACAAATATTGGTGATCGCGTGTTCTTCGGATTGGATAGCGTCGCACTATCGTCTGAGGCGAGAGCGACGCTGGAAAAACAGGCCCAATGGCTTAGAAGCAATCAAGGCGTGACGGTGACAATCGCCGGGCACGCTGACGAGAGAGGTACTCGCGAATACAATCTCGCCCTAGGGGAACGCCGCGCAACCGCTGTTCGGGATTATCTTGTCGCTTTGGGTCTTGACCAAAATCGGATCAGAACGATCAGCTATGGGAAGGAACGTCCAGTCGACGCCCGATCTGTTGAAGCGGCATGGTTGAAAAACCGCCGCAGTGTAACAACAGTAAATTAACAGAGGTCCGCGGAGGAGGAGAGGCTTCAGTCGTTTGACGAGGCTTCTACTGCGGAATTGTCCATGAATATCTCGTTGCTGAGTTTTAATTTTCGTAATGGGCTGTTACTCACGGTCGCTGTCATTTTGTTCGCGACGGTTATCGGATCGGCGCACGCCCAGCAAACTCAAGATCTCATCAATCGTTTGCAGCGAATGCAGAATGAACTGACGACATTGCAGCGCCATGTATACCGTGGAAAAAAGCCTGGCTCCGCCGGTGTTGCAGCTTCTTCTCCTGCGATTACCTCCAATACAGCGATGGCACGACTGTCAAACCGGATTGCGCAGCTTGAAGCAGAAATTCGTCGTTTGACGGGGACAAATGAGGAACTTAATCACAGGATTTCTCAACTCCAGGGCCGTCTGGACAAAATGTCGACTGATTTGGAGTTCCGTTTAAAGACACTGGAAGGCGGAAAACCGGCAAGTGCCAATGATACACCGCCACCGGGCACCAATGTCGCGCCGCCAGCTCCGGCGCCTGAGCCAAGGGATAGCACTCCTGTTGCGGGTGCTGAAAAAGGAGTGAAACCATTTGGTACCACGGCGACTCTGCCACCAAAGGCGAGCGGTCAGACGGCGGCTGTACCACTCGCCAAGACAGAAACGCCCGAACAACAATATGACCGGGCGCATTCTTTAATTGTTAAACAGCGGGATTTTGTTGCTGCCGAACGTGTGCTCACAGCGTTTATCGACAAGAACCGAAAGCATCGATTGGCACCCAACGCTCACTACTGGCTCGGTCGAACCTATTTCGTACGAAGTGATTTCCAACAGGCTGCCATTGCCTTTGCGGAGGGATTTCAGCGCTATCCCAAAAGCAAGAAAGCACCAGCCACGCTTCTTAACCTTGGTATGTCTCTCGCCAGACTTGGAAAAAACCGCGAAGCCTGTACGACATACACGAGGCTGAAAAGAAATTTTCGAAGCATAGAGGAATCCGTAAAACGCCGCCTTGCGCGCGAACGGAAACGTTCGAAGTGTAGACGCTAAGTCTGCGCTCTCTATTTCCGGCATTTATGTCCAGTGAAAAAGAAATACCGATCAGCGAAGCTGAATTTTCCACATTGATGGAACGGGTTGGGCCGTTCGAATCCAACCCGGTCATTGCGGTCGCCTATTCGGGTGGTGCAGATAGCACGGCTTTGGCGATACTTGCATCGCGGTGGGTTAACCGCCGTGGTGGTATGATTTATGCGTTGACCATCGATCATGGTTTGCGGCCTGAATCCGCCGCAGAAGCCCGAATGGCTCAGAACAGGGCCAGAAAACTGGGTCTATCCGGCGCAATTCTGCGCTGGCAAAATCATAATCCAACCACCGGTATTCAAAATGCAGCCCGCCAGGCACGCTATGATTTGATGACGCGTTGGTGTCGCCGGAAAGGCATCCTGCATTTGCTGCTCGGTCATCATCAAGAAGACCAGGCAGAAACATTGCTCCATCGATTGGGCCGTCACACGGGTTCCGATGGCTTGGCCGGTATGGCGGGAATTCGCGAAACGGCAGATATTCGTCTCCTGCGTCCCTGCCTTCATGTTTCCCGTGAGCGGCTTCGGGCCGTCGCCGTAAAGAATAATGTCGAATGGGTGGAGGACCCTTCTAACAGCGATCCCGCTTTTGCACGCGTTAGACTGAGAAACTTGCTACCGGCACTGGAAAACGAGCAAATTTCTGCAGATGCCTTGGCGGAATCAGCTCGAAAACAGGCGCAGGTAAGACAATCGATGGAGCGGCACACAGCAGCAGCCGTAGCAGAAAACGTTGAACTTAACGTCTTAGGTTACGCAAGAGTGCGCTTGGAGATTTTGCTCAATGACGCGGAAGTTTCACGACGGATTCTGGAAAGGCTTTTAGGCACTATCGGCGGAAACTTTTATCCGGCACGTCGCAAATCGCTCGAAAACCTATTGTATGACATCCGTAAAAGCGGTCTTGCAAAGCCCCGTACTCTCGCTGGCTGTCGAATTTTTCGTAAAAAAGGAGACATTTTTGTTGCTCGTGAAGCCAGGCGCTGTGAAGAAAAATCTGTCTTTAACGGCAATTGGACGGATTGGGATGGTCGGTTCCGCTTGCGCATCAATAATTTCAAAGGAATAGGGCGACGCAAGTTTTTTATCCGAGCCTTGCAAGGCAATTTTTCCCGGAAAATGGCGAAAAATAGCGAGTGTTTTCAGTTTCCAAACCTAAATTCAGCAGTTCGCAGCTCATTGCCCTCCATTTGGGACCATCAAGGGTTGGTATGTGTTCCTCATCTAGGCTATGGACGGACAACGCGAAATCCTGCTAGCGTAGTCCGCGTACAAGTTGAATTCTTGCCAAATCGACCGGTTACGAACGCCATTTTTCCGGTTGTTTAACGGATGGCGTTCACTATGTACTTTACTGAGGCAAAATCATTGGTATCTATGCCGCAATCGCGAGATTGCGGTGCAGCGGACAGAGGATTCTAGGCGTGAATAATTTCGGTAAAAATATTGCCCTTTGGCTGATCGTCGGCCTGTTACTGGTTGCGTTATTTAACCTTTTCCAGCAGCCCGGTGGCCGAACTGGACAGGTCGGAATCCCATTCTCTGATTTTCTTGCAGAAGTTAATAATGGCCAGGTTCGTGAAGTAACCATCAAAGGCAACAATATAAATGGCTTTTATACCGATGGACGCGGGTTTGAAACCTACGCCCCTAACGATCCCAATTTGGTGGAACGGCTGACAAAGCGCGGCGTGGTTATAAAGGCAATGCCTTCCGACGATGGCTCGCCATCACTACTTGGGATTTTAATATCGTGGTTCCCCATGCTGCTGCTGATCGGGGTCTGGATTTTTTTTATGCGGCAAATGCAGGGCGGCGGCGGGAAAGCGATGGGCTTTGGCAAATCCCGGGCTCGCATGCTTACAGAACAGGCAGGCCGCGTCACGTTTGAAGATGTTGCGGGGATAGATGAATCAAAAACGGAGCTAGAGGAGGTCGTCGAGTTTTTGCGTGACCCCCAGAAGTTCCAGCGCCTCGGCGGTAAGATTCCGAAAGGTGTCCTGTTAGTGGGCCCTCCAGGTACAGGTAAAACATTATTGGCGCGTGCGATTGCCGGGGAAGCCAACGTTCCGTTCTTTACGATTTCGGGCTCGGACTTTGTCGAAATGTTTGTCGGCGTCGGTGCCTCTCGCGTAAGGGACATGTTTGAGCAGGGAAAGAAAAACGCGCCTTGCATTATCTTTATCGACGAAATTGACGCTGTGGGCCGTCATCGTGGCGCAGGCCTGGGCGGTGGTAATGATGAACGCGAACAGACACTGAACCAGCTCCTTGTTGAGATGGATGGTTTTGAAACCAATGAAGGCGTGATTTTGATTGCCGCAACAAACCGGCCCGATGTCCTTGATCCTGCGCTGTTACGCCCTGGCCGTTTCGACCGTCAGGTTGTCGTTCCCAACCCGGATATCCTGGGACGCGAAAAGATTCTCAAAGTTCATATGCGGAAGGTGCCATTGGCGCCGGATGTTGATGCACGCGTGATCGCACGAGGTACGCCGGGTTTTTCAGGGGCTGATCTTGCAAATCTCGTCAATGAAGCCGCCTTGATGGCTGCACGGCGGAACAAACGTCTCGTGACCATGGCAGAGTTCGAGGATGCCAAAGATAAGGTCATGATGGGTGCGGAACGTCGATCGATGGTCATGTCCGAGGACGAGAAAAAACTAACCGCCTATCACGAGGCTGGACACGCAATTGTCGCATTACATGTTCCAAAGCATGATCCGTTGCACAAAGTGACAATTATTCCGCGCGGTAGAGCTCTTGGCGTAACGATGTCTCTGCCCGAGCGCGATGCCTTGTCGATGTCTAAAATTGAGCTCGAATCCAAAATCGCAATGGCTTTTGGCGGACGAATTGCCG
This sequence comes from Rhodospirillaceae bacterium, assembly GCA_002720855.1. Lineage (GTDB taxonomy): Bacteria > Pseudomonadota > Alphaproteobacteria > MPNO01 > UBA2964 > UBA2964. The sequence continues at coordinate 36,283 of PBIN01000010.1, forward strand.
AGAAGCTTATATTTGGCGACGAGAACGTTACGACCGGTGCTTCCAACGATATTAAACAAGCTACCGGTATGGCCCGGGCCATGGTTACCGAGTTTGGATTTAGTGAGAAGCTGGGACCATTGCGCTACAGCGAGAATGAGGAAGAGGTCTTCCTCGGACACTCAGTCGCGCAAAAGAAAAATGTTTCGGATGCTACTGCCAAGGTGATCGATGAGGAGGTTCGTAAGCTCGTAGATGCCGGTATGGAAACGGCTGAGCGGATCTTGACCGATCATGGCGACGAACTCGAAACACTTGCCCAGGCTCTGCTAGAGTATGAAACGCTTTCTGGTGATGAAATAGCGGCGCTGCTTCGTGGTGAAACGATTATCCGGCCTGATCCTGATGAGCCACCCGCTGACCGCAAGGGCCGTTCTTCTGTCCCCACTTCGGGCAGTACGAAGAAAAAGGATGATGGCGAACCCGACCTCGAGCCGGAGCCGCAGCCCGGGTCATAGCCTTTGCGACTTCTATCATGAACATCAATAGAAGCCCCGGTTTCCCCCGGGGTTTCGCTTATGACCCCAAACGTTTGGCGGAAATACAGTTACGCCCAAAATATGGCGGGTCTGGCTCTATTTCGCGCGCGGAACTTTATTTACCGGTATCCGACAGTTTAGAAATTATCGACGCAAATGTTACCGACATTACGGATTGGGCCGATGACATTGGTGGGGATTTGGCGCGCAGAATTTCCGATCTTCTCAAATCGGCCACTAAACCGAACGCGGAATTCGCTGGTTTACCGCTCTCGGAACCGCTGCTCATTGGCGTTATTAATGTTACGCCCGACAGTTTTCACGACGGTGGTCGTTATGACAAAGCACAAGGTGCAATAGCTCAGGGTGTGGCGTTGATCAACGCCGGCGCTAAAATTTTGGACATAGGCGGTGAGTCAACGCGACCAGGCGCCGACCCGGTCTCTGTAGAAGAAGAGATCGCCCGTGTCGTGCCCGTCATCGAACATTTTGCAGCAGTAGATATTGAGCTGTCCGTCGACACCCGCCGCCCTGAAGTGATGAAGGCAGGTTTGGTGGCGGGGGCAAAGATCGTTAACGACGTGACAGCGCTACAGTCCGAAGGTGCGATTGAAATCGTAAGAGACGCCAACGCTTCCGCAATATTGATGCATATGAAGGGACAGCCTCAGACTATGCAGCAGGAACCGTATTATGATAATGCACCGTATGAAGTCGCCAGGTTTCTCGAAGGCCGCGTGGAGGTCTGTGAGCAGCGCGGGCTGTCACGCGACCGATTGGCAATCGACCCCGGAATTGGGTTTGGCAAATTAGATCGTCACAATTTCGAACTGCTACAATCGATCTCAATGCTGCATGGCTTTGGCGTACCTGTTGCTTTGGGTGTGTCTCGAAAAAGCTTTATCGGACGTGTTGCAAACGTTGAGGATACCAACGACCGCTTGCCGGGTACGGTTGCAGCTACCCTCTATGCCATCACTCAGAACGTCCAGATCCACCGTGTCCACGATGTCGCGGAGATCAAGCAGGCGCTGACGATTTGGCATCAATGTCAGGAAAACGCGAAGTGAGGTGTTTTGGTGTTGTTGCCAGTTGCTTTACAGCTCGTCATGCTGCGCGTAAATATCGTGAAATCCCTCGATTGGGCGGAAAAGAGAAGTAATGGCGCGAAAACTCTTTGGTACTGACGGTATCCGCGGTACAGCAAATATTGATCCGATGACGGCGGAAGTTGCTCTCAAAGTGGGCATGGCAGCCGGTAAAATTTTTACCCGCGGTGATCATCGTCATACCGTAGTTATCGGAAAAGATACTCGGCTTTCAGGCTATATGTTAGAGCCAGCCTTGGCGGCGGGATTTATTGGCATGGGGATGGATGTCATCATGGTCGGCCCAATGCCAACGCCGGCAGTTGCCATGCTAACCCGCAGTTTACGTGCCGATCTCGGTGTCATGATTTCCGCGTCCCATAACTCATTCGAGGACAACGGCATAAAGTTGTTTGGTCCGGACGGTTATAAACTTTCCGACGCTACGGAAGCACAGATAGAGGCCCTGGTTGAGGAAAATAATACTGACGAATTGGCTCCCTCTGACAAGTTGGGTCGCGCAAAACGTCTGGAAGACGCTGAAGGCCGGTATATCGAATTTGCAAAAAATACTTTTCCAAAAGGGCTGCGGCTTGACGGTTTAAAGATTGTCGTCGATTGCGCAAATGGGGCGGCTTACAAGGCCGCGCCATCCGCATTGTGGGAATTGGGCGCTGATGTTGTTCGGCTTGGCGTATCCCCGGATGGTTTCAACATTAACAAAGATTGTGGAAGCACGAGCACGGACCTAATGCGCGAAACTGTCGTAATGCAGGGCGCCCATCTGGGAATCGCGCTTGATGGTGACGCGGACCGGGTCATGATCGCTGACGAAAACGGCGAAATCATTGATGGCGATCAAATCATGGCGCTGGTTGCTGAATCCTGGAACAGTGGCGGCCGGCTTCTTGGTGGCGGTATCGTCGGAACAGTAATGTCAAACCTTGGGTTAGAGAATTATCTGAATGGCATTGGACTGGAGCTAGTTCGAACGCAGGTCGGTGACCGGTATGTCGTAGAGCATATGATCGAGCATGGTTACAATGTTGGCGGTGAACAGTCCGGTCACATCATTCTCAACGATTACAATACGACCGGCGACGGGTTAATCGCTGCTCTCGAAGTTCTGGCAGTGTTGGTAGAATCCGGGAAAAAAGCGAGTGAAGTATGCCGCATTTTCGATCCTTTGCCGCAACTATTGCGGAATGTGAGATTTAGTGGTGTGCCGCCACTTGAGGAAGATTCCGTAAAGGCGGCGATTAAAGAAGGTGAGAAGAGACTCGGAAAATCGGGTCGATTACTTATTCGCAAGTCCGGTACCGAGCCCTTGGTCAGAGTTATGGCTGAAGGTGACGACGAGAAACTTATCGCCGATGTGGTCAATGATATCTGCGTCGCAGTTGAGCAAGCGGCACAGTAATGGTTGGCCGCGTTTTAATTGTTGCTGGTTCGGATTCAGGTGGCGGGGCAGGAATTCAGGCCGATATCAAATCGGTTAGTGCGCTTGGTGCCTTCGCCAGCACAGCAATAACCGCGTTAACGGCCCAGAATACAGAGGGCGTTCACGGGGTTATGCCCGTGCCTGTGGAGTTTATCGATCAGCAGATTAATGTAGTCATGAATGATATTGGCGCCGATTGCGTCAAAACAGGCATGCTCCATGACGCACCGGTGATAGAGACCGTTGTTGCGGCATTAAAGAGGGATGCTCCCGAGACACCGCTTGTCGTTGACCCGGTGATGGTTGCCAAGGGCGGCGCACCATTGCTTCAGGATGAAGCTGTTACGACGTTGCGAGACAAGCTTTTACCTTGTGCCACCCTGCTGACGCCAAACGTTCCCGAAGCAGAGGCGTTGGTTGGCAGAACCTTGCAGGGTGAAGACGATATGGAGGCGTTGAGCCGCTCGCTCTTTGATCTCGGCCCCGATGCAGTTCTCTTGAAAGGTGGTCATATGGACGGTGCGGTGGTCCGCGATATGCTTATTACGGAGAGCGGAATACGGGTTTACGAAAACCCCCGTATCGACACCGTTCACACACACGGCACGGGTTGTACCCTTGCATCATCGATTGCGGCAGGTATCGCCAAGGGTGAGGAAATCGAGCACGCGGTGGAGCGCGCGGAGGCCTTTCTACATACAGCTATCCAGACAGCCCCAGGCCTCGGACGAGGGCATGGCCCGGTAAACCATCTGCACACGGTTCAACGGTCCTAAGAAAAAGCGTTAATTTTAGCGGTTCTTTGCCGGGGATGGGTGGTTGCCGCGCTTGATATATTTTTCGCGGTCTTTTTCGTTGATCATACCGAGAATAACTTTGCGATAACCTTCAACCGCTTCAGCTCCGGCGTCGCGATAGGCGCGGGCAATTCTTTCCCGTTGGTTTTGTGACAGCTGTTTCTCCAATGAAATGCCTTTTTCCGTTAGTTCAAGAAGTCGTTGCCTGCGATCTCTTGTTCCGGGCCGTTGAACTATAAACTCCTCGCGCACCAGCTGACTCAGCACTCGTGAGAGACTTTGTTTTGTTATTCGTAAAATTTCGAGGAGTTCTGAGACTGTAATACCAGGATTCCGACCGACAAAATAAATAACCCGATGGTGAGCACGTCCAAAACCATACTCCGCCAGAATGGCATCGGGTTCTGCGGTAAAATCCCGATAGGCATAGAAAACGAGTTCCATGCCTTGTCGCAATTCCTCGTCACGCAGGAATAGCGGATTCACACCTGATTTTAAGTCAGTCATGTTGACATATATGACCGCGAATGATACGGAGAGCAACCTGAATTTGAAGTGCTCCGCGCTTTTTTTCAGCAATAATTATCTAGGTTGTGCCGGGATGCTGAACTTCGACGATCAAGATGGACAGATTTGGTTCAATGGTGCATTGCACGATTGGCGTGATGTCAAATTGCATGTTCTGAGTCATGGTCTCCATTATGGAAGCTGTGTTTTCGAAGGCGAACGTGTTTACAACGGCCGTGTTTTCAAACTGCGTGAACACACCGAACGGCTGATCAAATCCGCTGACACGTTGGGATTTGAGATTCCATATTCTCTGGAAGAAATCGAACAGGCGACATTAGACACAATAGCGGCGCAGGGGTATGCGGATGCCTATGTGCGCCCGGTTGCCTGGCGAGGCAGCGAAATGATGGGAGTTTCCGCGCAGGAAACGAAGATTCATTTAGCGATTGCCGTTTGGGAATGGCCCTCCTATTTCTCGCCCGAAGCCCGGATGCAGGGCATCAAGTTGAAATGGGCACCTTATAAACGGCCGTCACCGGAATGTGCCCCTGTCCATTCAAAAGCGGCAGGGCTCTATATGATTTGCACGTTGTCAAAGCACGCCGCTGAAGCCGATGGCTTTGACGATGCCTTGATGCTGGACTGGCGTGGCCAGCTGGCTGAGACAACAGGCGCAAATGTTTTTCTAGTCATTGATGGTGTTATCCATACGCCAACACCTGATTGTTTCCTTGACGGGATTACGCGGCGTTCTGTAATGGAGCTTGCGCGTCGTCGTGGCATCGAAATTATCGAACGCGCGATCATGCCGGATGAATTATCGAAAGCCGACGAGATTTTTGTCACCGGTACGGCAGCGGAGGTCACACCCGTGGGTCAAATCGACGATATGAAATTTACGGTCGGTTCGGTCACCAAAACTCTTTTAGAGGATTATGACCGGCTCGTTCGCGAGCCTGCTGACGAGAACAGTACGGCGGCATAAATATCCACAGATCTTTTATAGACCTAGGTTGCGTCGCTGCCCCATCGATCGGCGGCATCGTCATCTGAATCGCGGGCAGCGACCCAATTTTCGCCAGTCTCCGAAGTTTCCAGTTTCCAAAAGGGTGCTTTGGTTTTCAGCCAGTCGATCAGGAAGTGGCAGCTCTCCAGCGCCGCGTCGCGATGGGCTGATGTCGTTGCAACAAGAACAATTCGGTCACCTGGCTCAAGCCGGCCGTATCGGTGAATGATAAGGACATCCTGAAGAGGCCAACGGCTTCGCGCTTCCTGTTCAATGGAAGCTAGCTGTTTTTCCGTCATGCCGGGATAATGTTCGAGCGTCATCGCGCTTATTTGCTCGGCGTTGGCCATATCGCGAACCAATCCGACGAAACAACCCTGTCCGCCAACAGCATGATTTCCATCGGTCATTGCGGCGAGCTCAGTGCCGATATCGAAATCCTCTTCCTGGACTTTGATCAAGGGTTTTAACCTCCGGTCATCGGCGGAAATAACGCAACCTCATCGCCAACCGTAATGGGCGCATCCAAATCGGTCATCTCCTGATTCACTGCAACCCGGATAGCGGTGAGGTCTTCCAGTGCACTTTGATAACCGTCACCGCGCTGCTTGAGCCATTCCACCAGGGTACGAACATCGGCGATTTCGGCTGGAGGGTCGAGCGACTCGCGACCCTTGCCGATACGGGTTTTTACCCATCCGAAATAAAGCAATTGCATTAGCGCACCTCATTAAAGGGCAGAAAATCAACCATGTTGCCGATTTCAACGCCGGTCAAATCTTCACTAAGTTCCACCAGCCCATCTGATGCAACCATGGAAGTAAGTATACCTGCACCGCTCCGCGAAAACTTTTCCGCCTGCAATTGACCATCGCCGGCAACCGAAAGCATTGCTCGAACCCATTCTCGGCGACCTTGTTTCTTTTTATAGGAAAATGCCGCCGGTACTCGAAAAAATTTAGGATCAATATCCGTCGCGCCATTCAGGAGTAACAATGCCGGACGGGCAAACCGCATGAACGTCACCATGCTGGCGACAGGATTGCCCGGTAGGCCGATAAAGGGAACAGAATCGATCTGACCAAGTGCAATCGGTCGGCCCGGTCTAATGGCAAGTCGCCAAAAATGTATGCCACCGAGGCTTTCTATGGCCTGACGAATATGATCTTCCTCTCCTGTTGAGACGCCGGCGGAGGTAATAATTACATCGTGATCTGATTTTGCGGCTGCGAGCGCATCCCGAATAACGTCTTGCTCATCGGGAAGGATCCCCAGATCGTCGACTATACAGCCCAACTGGCCGAGTAGGGCAGATATGGAATACCGATTGGAGTCGTAAATGGCCCCCGGTGTAAGAGTCTCGCCAATGTCCCGAACTTCATCGCCAGTAGAAAATAGAGCGACGCGTAGTGGTTGATAGACCGCCAGGCTGGTTCGTCCGATAGCAGCCGCCAGCCCGATTTCTTGCGGTCGAAGTCGTTGTCCAGCGCTTAGTATTTTGTCACCATTCTCGATGTCTTCCCCAGCGAAACGGCGGTTTGCGCCGCGTTTTATTCCTGGTGGAATAGAAACGGTGTCCCCGTCCAATTCGCAATCTTCCTGCATCAAAACGGTATCTGGTCCTTCGGGCATCGGGGCTCCCGTAAAGATACGATATGCATTTCCTTGATCTGCGGCGCATTCGAGAGGGTGCCCGGCGGCAATACGCCCCTTTACCGGCAGCCGTGTTTCTGAATCTTCCGATAGATCGTCAAAGTACACCGCGTAGCCGTCAACGGCTGCATTGTCGTGCCCTGGAACATTCTGGTCTGCGACGACGTCTTCGGCCAAGATGCGCCCTGTAGCTGCCGCCAACGGCGCATTCTCTTGATCGGATACGCAGGACAGGCGGTTCCGCAATTCTGACAGGGCAGTCTGTGTGGTCATAAGTTCGCCACCAAATGCGAAACAATCGTCACTGAGCTGCGCCATGATCAGGCCACTCCGGGCATAGCGGGCCGGCTTAAACCACAATGGTTTTCGATAAAATCTGCAATCGCTGGAACGTTCTCGATATTGAAACACGGCAATTCAGTTTCGATATCTTTATCGCTCGCAATAGCGACAATGTACGAATCTTCGGGATGCAAAAGGGGTTTGTCGATATCAGCGCGATACACTTCCAGCTTCGGATGGGCATGCGCCTTAAAACCCTCAACCAACACAAGATCAACCGGCGTCATTTCCGCGAGCAGGGCAGTGGCATCCGGTTCTGGCGCCCCACGATGTTCATGCATGAGCGCCCAGCGCTTTTCTGAGGCAATCATCACCTCCGCGGCACCAGCCTGCCGATGTTCAAAAGAGTCTTTGCCAGGTTTGTCGATATCAAAATTGTGATGCGCGTGCTTAATCGTCGAAACGCTGTAACCCCGCCCCGTTAGCTCTGGTAATAGGCGAACGATCAAACGTGTCTTGCCGCTGCCGCTCCAACCTGCGAACCCGAATGTTTTCATATAGTCGATCTCCAGGGTCGTTTTAGGTCCTAACCTTTGTGGTGAACCTCGTCCCCCGAGTCATCTTTTGTTTCCATATGGCGAAGGCCAGCGTGCAAATAGTCATACCCGGTGATAAGGGTCAAGACGGCGGCAATCCACAGGCCAGATTCACCAATCAATCTCGTGGGTAGAAATTCAGGCCCTGCGTCCCCAACAATAAGAAATCCGATGGCAAACATCTGCAGAGTGGTCTTCCACTTCGCCAGTGTGCTGACCGGAACACCGACACGAATTTCCGCGAGAAACTCCCGTAATCCCGATACCATAATTTCCCGGCACAAAATGACAATCGCGGGGAGAATGACAAGGCCGGTAATTTGGCCGAAGCCTGTCATCATCAATAGAGCAGCAGCGACAAGTAACTTATCGGCTACGGGGTCTAGAAACTGCCCCATTTTCGATTGCTGACTCCACGCGCGCGCCAAATATCCATCAAAAAAGTCAGTAATCGCAGCGACACCAAAAAGAGTACAGGCAAGGTATCTACCGAAATCGGTATCCATATAGAGTAGGGCGACAATTCCCGGAATCGCGGCTATCCGGAACAAAGTCAACAACATTGGAATATTCGTCAGCATTTGCCTGACCCGACAATCCCCCACCGTGCCCCCAGCACGGCATTCATACCAAATTGTACCGAACCCATCTTAACCATCTGAGTGGAAATGGTCATAAATTTTTTTTGCCAGAGGGCCACTAATTCCCTTTACGGCTTCGAGATCGGCGACCCCGGCATCTCCGACACTTCGAGCCGATCCGAAATGATGCAGTAATGCCCGTTTGCGGTTGGCACCAACTCCCACGATCTCATCGAGTGGTGACTCTCCAATTGCCTTTTTTCGGCGCACACGATGACTCCCGATCGCGAATCGATGGGCCTCATCACGTAGCCGCTGCAAAAAATATAAAACGGGGTCATTCGGCTTGAGCATGAACGAAGGGCGGTCGACCATAAAAAACCGTTCCCGCCCGGCGTCCCGATCCGGTCCCTTTGCGATCGCGACCACCGGTATATCGTCAACCGCGAGTTCCTCCATAACATCACATACCGCACTTAAATGGCCTTGCCCGCCATCGATTAATACAAGATCCGGCCAATTGCCCGATTGCCTGTCTGGGTCTTCGCGCTGCGCTCTTTGAAATCTTCTGGTCAGGACTTCCTGCATCATTCCGTAGTCGTCGCCCGGCTCCAGGCTTTGATCCTTGATATTGAATTTGCGATAGGCGTTTTTTATCAACCCGTCCGGACCGGCAACGATCATGCCGCCGACCGGTTTCGAACCTGAAATATGGCTATTGTCGTATACCTCAATGCGTTGTGGCGGCGAATCCAGTTTGAGGATGTCTGCAAGCCCTTCCAGAAGTCGCCTTTGGGTGCTGCTTTCAGCCAGCCGTCGTGCGAGCGCTTCACGAGCGTTGGCCAGTGCGTGATCGACGAGGGTTCGCTTTGAACCTCTTGCGGGTTTACTGAGCGTAACTTTACGACCCGCTCGCACCGACAATGCATCCGCAATTAAAGTACGATCGGGTGGTGTTTCACTGACGAGAACAGTCGGCGGGGGGGTTTTATCCGAATAAAACTGACCCAGAAAAGATGCGAGTATTTCGGAAATCGGTAATCCGGTGGCCCGCGTCGGAAAATAGGTACGGTTGCCGAAGTTTTGGCCATTGCGAAAGAAAAACACCTGAATACAGACTATGCCGCTGCCTGCATGTGCAGCGACGATATCCGCATCGCCAACGCTTTGTACATTGATGTCCTGATGCGCTTGGATTTGCGTCAGCGCCTTAATTCTGTCGCGAAATATTGCGGCGGTTTCATACTCCATGGCGTCAGACGCGGTTTCCATGCGTTCAAGCAATGCTTTTTGGAGATTGCGGCTGTCCCCAGTGAGAAAATCACGGGCTTCGTCCACGATTGTGCCATAGTCCTCATGACTGATTCGGTCGACACAGGGGGCAGTACAGCGTTTGATTTGATATTGCAGGCATGGGCGAGTCCGGCCTGCAAAAATGTTGTCCGAACAATTTCGCAACGGAAATGCTCTTTGAAGCGCAGCCAGAGTCCGATTGACGGCACCGGCTGAAGCAAACGGGCCGAAATATTCTCCATCACGCGACCGTCCGCCTCGGTGTTTTATAAGCTGGGCCCAATCGGTACCGCTTGTGAGCAGGATATAGGGAAACGATTTATCATCCCGCAGCATCACGTTGTATCGCGGTTTCAATTTCTTGATCAGATTGCTTTCAAGAAGCAGTGCTTCCACTTCGGTGTGGGTTTCGACAATCTCCATAGATCTTGTTGCCGCGATCATCCGCTGCAGCCTTACGGGAAGCCGGTCGGGTCGCGAATAGGTGACGACACGCTTTTTCAGGTTCTTGGCCTTACCGACATAGAGAGGGTTACCGTCCTCATCGAGCATTCGATAAACGCCGGGACTGCCCGTAAGCGTTTTGACGACTTCCGCAATAATACCGGCGCCGCGTTTTAGCGACGGTGCAAGTATTACAGAGGTCTCCGTTTTGTCTGTCATTAGCTCAATTTAGTGGCCCCGAAGACAATTTTACAGCTGCTGGATGCGCAAGATAAGAATAGTATCCTGTTGCCAATCCGGATAGCGGATGTTGTCCACGACTGCTGTGGATAAGTCTGTAGATAAACTAATCACCTTTTGCTCACCCTCTTGCGATCATTGAGTTTATCGCAATTTGCCCAATTATTGGGCAAATACATAAGCTATTGATTAATATAGGATTTCCTAATTTAAGCGTTAACGAAAGATTACTATTAAGTAAACATATTGTGAAAATTCAACGGCAACACACAAGTTTCGGTAGTTGATGCGTGAATAATGGCTTTGTGTACAAATGCTGCCTTAATTGCCCGCTTCGATTATTTTAGAGCACTAAGTTAACTATGTCGCGAACGCTCGATTTCTACACCAACACTAGCGGCATCTTCAAATATATCTAACTTTTCGACACGAACCCTTACGCGTTCTATTCTTTGATCAGCAAGTATTCGCGCAGCAATCTTTTCGGCGAGGGTTTCAACCAGGTTTATATGCCCTGAATCGACGATGGTTCGAATTCCATCGACGATTTCTTCATAGCACACGACTTCTGACAAGCGGTCCTGCACCGGGTTTTCAGCTTCCGGAACTTCCATGTCGAGATTTATACGTACGCGCTGTTTTCCGTCTTTCTCATGAGTATGGATTCCGATAAGCGCGGGAATGACCAGATCCCTGATAAATACGTGACGGACACCAGGATGCCCGTGGTGAAGCAATGGGCGAACTGCGCCTTGTGAACTCATCTCGATATTCCTTTGATCGTCTGGTCGGTTTTACTTTGTATCATTTAATAAATACTTCCATTACTCGATTGGCCCTGTTTCGTCGTCTGGTTGGGCCCAACCAAGATGCTGTCCGCCATCTAATGCTATCATTTGGCCAGTCATGGACCGAGACGAAAGAATAAACTTTACCGTACGGCTGATTTCTTCCGGTGAGGTGCCTTTGCCAAGAGGTGTGGCAGCACACTGCTCTGCAAATTGGTCGGATGATTGACGCGGGCTGGGCAATGCAGGGCCGGGGCCGATCCCATTGACTCGGATACGAGGCGCAAGCGCCAGGGCGAGGCTTTGTGTCATAGTCCAAAGTGCAGATTTGCTGATGGTGTAAGAAATAAAATAGGGCGTAAGGTTCCAGACCCTTTGATCCAACAAATTTATGATATTTCCCGTTTCGTTGTTGGGAAGAAGTTCGGAAAACCGTTGGCTTAGAAAAAGAGGGGCCTGAAGATTAACTTTGAGATGGTGATCCCAGCTATCGGAAGACACGGTATCAATCGTGTCCGGTTCAAATACGGAAGCGTTGTTGATCAAGCAGGTGATTGCTCCGATTTCTTCGGTCGCTGCTTCCACTAGTGAATTGGTCTGCGCTTCCTGCGACAGTTCGGCCTGGAGTGCGACAGCATTACCGCCAGCCGCCTGAATTTCGGTGACGAGGTTTTCTGCCTCTTCAGCAGATTGTTGATAATGTACCGCGACATTCCAGCCTTCTGAGGCCAAATCACGTGCGATCGCAGCGCCAATTCGCCGGGCACCGCCGGTTACGAGGACATTTCTGGAGGATGCGTCAGACATAGTGGCACAATGCGAGATTGCTCACGTGGCTTCAAGCCCCCGGCAAAATTCCGGCGGGTAAGAAATGCAGCGAAATGTACGCGGCATATAGGATCAGTAACACGATGCCTTCCCAACGTTGAATACGCCTACCTGTCAGCATGAACCACATAAAAAGGGCGGTAATGACAAAAAGGACCCAAATATCAAAACTGACGACAGCGGATGAGAAGGGTAGGGGTGCAGCAATTGCCGCCGCTCCGGTTATACCCAACAGGTTAAAAATGTTGCTGCCGATAACATTGCCGATACAGACATCAGTTTGTTTGCGGGCCGCCGCGACCAGTGCGGTGGCGAGTTCGGGAAGCGATGTTCCAAAAGCCACCAGCGTGATGCCGATTACTTCTTCGCTTATGCCAGCTTCCCGGGCAATTGTTGATGCACCGATGACAGTCATGCGGGACCCCGCGACAAGGGCTACCAGACCGATGGCTAGCGCCAGCAGCATCGCCCACACTTTGTCGGGAAGTCCTGCCTGAAGCTGCTCGCCTTCATCGCTGTGTCGCTGGGCAGTGGCGTCGGTATTCTTGGAATCAGACCATATCGAGAAGGCCAAATAGCCAAAAAGGACGGCGATAGCGATAGCGCCGTGATACCAAAACGCTATTCCGGTAAGCGCAACACCGATAAACAAGATTGTGGCCGCGGCCATCATGACGCCATCGCGCCTGAGCGCTTCAGGATGGACAGATAGCGGGATTACGATGGCGGCGGCGCCGATAATCAAAAGAATGTTCGCGAGATTACTGCCAATGACATTACCGACAGCAATACCGGGTGATCCGGAAAGCGCGGCATCGACGCTGACGACGACCTCCGGTGCTGAGGTCCCAAACCCGATGATCGTTAACCCGACGATAAAGGGAGAAATTCCTGCCCGCCGCGCCAGCCCAACAGCACCTCTAACCAGTGCCTCACCGCCAAAGAGCAGCAGCGCCAGACCGCCAATGGTCAACATAAGATTCATGAGGGTTTACCCAAATCCGACGTCCTACTTCCGCAGCCGTCTTTTGGCGTCCTGCTTGCGTTGCGCCTTATTGCGGTACTTGCCACGGCTTTTGGCGTCGGCAGCACGTATGCGGGCGGCAAGACGTTTTGGGCCAACGGGCTCCGGGTCGCCGATACCAAGTTCTACGGCCTCTAGCCGGTTAATTTCATCGCGGAGTCGTGCCGCTTCCTCAAATTCGAGATCGCCCGCTGCTTTATGCATGCGTTCTCTAAGGTGCTCGATATGCTTGGCAAGATTATTGCCGACAAGATGGGTGGTTTCCTCGTCGCCGGTATCGACAGTGAAATGATCGCCTTCATAGACGGATTCAAGAATGTCGCCGATATCCTTGCGGACAGATTCCGGCGTGATCCCGTTTGCAGCATTGAAGGCTTGTTGCTTTTCGCGTCGCCTGTTGGTTTCGTCAATGGCGTAGGTAAGCGAGCCGGTCATATCATCGGCATAGAGGATCACCCGCCCATCGACATTGCGGGCAGCACGTCCAATGGTTTGCACAAGAGAGGTGCGGGACCGCAAAAATCCTTCCTTATCGGCATCGAGGATTGCCACCAGCGCGCATTCAGGAATATCCAGCCCCTCGCGCAGCAGGTTGATGCCAACAAGCACATCGAAGGCACCAAGTCGTAAATCGCGAATAATTTCGATGCGCTCCAGCGTATCGATATCGGAATGGAGATAGCGCACGCGAATGCCAGCTTCCTGCATATATTCGGTCAAATCCTCCGACATGCGCTTGGTCAGTGTTGTGACAAGCACGCGCTGGCCTTTGAGAGCACATTCGCGGCATTCCGCCATTACGTCGTCCACCTGATTTTCGACCGGGCGAATGATACAGACCGGATCAATCAGCCCGGTGGGCCGGATAACTTGCTCGATAAAGGCGCCGCCGGTGCGTTCCAGCTCCCATGGGCCCGGCGTGGCGGAAACAAAGACAGTCTGCGGCCGCATACCTTCCCATTCCTCGAACTTCAGCGGGCGGTTATCGACGCAGGAGGGTAGCCGGAACCCGAATTCCGACAGGGTGGTTTTACGATTGAAGTCGCCCTTAAACATGCCGCCGAGTTGCGGCACGGTGACATGGCTCTCATCAACCACCAGCAAAGAATCTTCCGGCAGATATTCAAACAATGTCGGCGGCGGTTCACCCGGTGCACGGCCCGTTAGATAGCGCGAATAGTTCTCAATCCCGGCGCAGTGTCCGGTTGCCTCGATCATTTCCAGATCGAACACCGTGCGCTGCTCGACGCGTTGTGCTTCCAAAAGCTTGTTGTCCTTTTGCAGCTCAGCCAGCCGCTTCTTAAGCTCAGCTTTTATACCTTTGACCGCTTGATGCAGGGTCGGTTTGGGCGTTACGTAATGGCTGTTGGGGTAAATGGTAATCTGCTCCAGCTCGCCGGTTTTCTCGCCGGTCAATGGATCGAACTCATGGATCGATTCGATTTCGTCGCCAAACAGCGACAGCCGCCAGCCACGATCCTCATAATGCGCCGGGAAGATCTCTACCAGATCGCCGCGCACTCGAAACGCGCCGCGTGTGAAGTTCTGGTCATTGCGCCGATATTGCAATTCGACAAAGCGCCGTAATAACCCGCTACGCTCCGCCATATCGCCGACTTTGAGCCGGATTGTCATTTCAGAATAGGTTTCGACCGAGCCGATACCGTAAATGCAGGAAACCGACGCGACAATCACCACATCGCGCCGTTCCAGCAGGGCGCGCGTTGCAGCGTGGCGCATCCGGTCGATCTGCTCGTTTACCGACGCATCCTTCTCGATATAGGTGTCGGTGCGCGGTACATAGGCTTCCGGCTGGTAGTAATCGTAATAGGAGACGAAATATTCGACCGCATTGTTTGGGAAGAAGGTTTTCATCTCGCCATAGAGTTGGGCGGCGAGTGTTTTATTGGGGGCCAGAATAAGAGTAGGGCGTCCGAGTGTCTGGATGGCCTTAGCCATAGTAAAGGTCTTGCCCGAACCCGTGACGCCGAGCAGCACCTGGTCGCGTTCCTCGCCGTTAACGCCTTCTATTATTTCGGCAATGGCTTCCGGTTGGTCGCCCGCTGGCTCGAAATCAGATACAAGTTCGAAATCAGCGGCGGCGCCTACGGCAGGACGGTCGGCAAGAACGGTGTTCATAGCTCTTTATATGCTGCTCATTAGCCCGATTTCCAGCCTAGCCTAAAATATCCGATTTTGAACACGGCATATGAAGAATGCCTGGGTGCTTCAGGCCCACTTACAAATCGACCGCCTGACCGACGCTGTAGAGTATTAGCCTATCGATGATTGCCGCCGCTCTCCTCAGCAAACACCAGATAGCGCATTGGGCCGCCGGGAACGATTGAGTCCAGCGGCCAGCAAGTCACCAGCGTAAGCATGGAGTCACCGGTCCCCGTTTCGGGCGGAAACCATTGCTCGCGTGAGTCAACGATTGTGCTGCCGGCAACGCGATAGCTAAACCAGAAGCCCTCGTCATTCTGTAAATCGATTGGATCGCCGGGTTTAAGATCGCCCAGAAGGGTAAAGCTGGTATCGCGATGCCCCGCGATAACACTATTACCCGGCGTGCCCGGCGGCGAGGTGCCATCGAGATGGCCCGGCCCGAAGGCAAGCGTCGCACCCTGTGCTCCCGCAAGCACTGTGATGTCACGTTTATGTGTCGGAAAGTGCAGCTTGGCGACCGGCCAGGTGTCGGCCCATGGCCACGGCTTGATCTTAACGCCGGTTGAGATGGTTTCAGCCCAGGCATCGGCGATCATACCTTTGGCAAGAGCGGCCTTGGCGTATATCCAGCCGCCGTCGATCAGCTGCCAGGCCCCAAGCGCACCGAATAGCAGTGCGCCCGCTACCAGTAATTTTGACCGTCTCATACCTGCCTCCTGAATAGCAGAAGCATTGAGGCAACGACTAAACCCAACATACCGATCAGAATTTGCAATGGACCTGATGTGGCGCCTGTGGGCAGCTGTACAGGTTGGGCAGAGGTCAGGCTCATTTGCTGCGACGCCTGGTGCTCTGGCAAACTTTTCAGCATCGACGCGAAGTTTCCTTGCATGGGTGGTTTTGCCTGGTTGGCTTTTTTCGGACCCGGTACGCGCAATTGTTTTTGAGATCTTTGTGTTCTCCAGCCCTCGGGCAGGTTCAGCGGGATTTTGCGCTTAAACACCGGCTCGTCGATGGGGCGGGCTACGGTTTTTTCGACCGCAACCAGACTGGTAAATTTGCTGACCAGCTTATGACGTAGAGCGGTCGCGATTATGGCCTGCCGGACACTGGCTGGGTCAGCGCCACGGCGCAAGGAACCGGTTAACGCAGTAATCCTTTGGCGGGCCCAGATTGTGGAAATTCCAGCCGCGGGACGCGCCTGATCGAGGGAGATTGTTTGCGACCAGGGTGCACGTCCCCTGCGGCCGGATAATGTCAGTTTGGCGGTATCTTTGGGCAATGACCCAGTCGCGCGAATTGCCAACACCACTGGTTCGCCGTCATGCAGATCAGGCAGGCGTTTGGGGTAAGGCGTCAGCCGGACGCCGTCGCTAATCCCTGCCCAGTCGGCGGCAAGATCAAGCATCGCCGGGCGTTCTATTTTGAGCAGCAGGCGGCGCATTTTGTCTTCGACGTTATTGATATCGCCGATATAGGTGAAGCTGCCACGACCGATCTCTGCAGCCCGGCGCATAAAGTGGCTGTTGGGCGCGCTGCCGATACCGACGGTAAACAGGCGTGCTTCGCGAATATGGCGCGAAATCTCGATAAACAGCTGTTCCTCATTGCTGACTGCGCCATCCGTAATAAAAATTATTTGGCGAAGCCGGTCTGGTTTGGTGTTACCGATCAGGGAACGCAGTAGCGCCTGGCGTATTTCTGTACCGCCGTCGGCTTCTGTATTGGCGACAAATTTCCTGGCTTTTGCCAGGGAAAACTGATTGGCAGGTCTCACCGAGGCGAAAAGCGAGACGGCAACAGTATCGAACCGGATGATATTGAAGCGGTCGTTGGGCCGCAGCCGATCGAGCGCAAATGTTAGTGCCTTACGGGCCTGAACGATCGATTTACCGGCCATCGATCCCGACTTGTCCAAAACAAAGACGATGTCCCGTGGCGGTACATTTCGTGTATCCGGACGTGGCGGTGTGACCATGGCAAGATAAAACTTCTCGCCCGCAACGGTTTCCGTGAACAGCGCGGCAGATGGGAGAGAGCCGCGCTTCGGTGTCCATATCAGTTCAAAATCTTTATCAGCAGGGACGGCCTTTTCAGCCAGTTTGACCGTGGCTTTGCCGTCCTGCCAGTCATCGCTTTTGATATCGTGGTGCAGGCTCTTGAGATCGGCGAGCGGTACGCCCGCATCAAGTTCTACCGTCAACGCAACTGGATTGGTCTTACCGCGCTTTGGGTCATGGATCGGTGTGTTCAGCCAAGTATCTTTTTTAGCGTTGCTTTCATTCGGTTTAAAAGGTGCTTTGACAATGTGGGCCTTTGCGGGAGGTACATAGCGCGGCGCAACGACCATCGGGAAGCGCAGATGATAGCGGTCCTGATCGAAACGCAAATTCTGCAAATAGGTTATTTCGATAGCGATTGTCGCCTTGGGGCCGATATTGGCGACCCTGGTGCTGAAGACATTCGGCCGGTGTTGCTCGATGAGTGCTGCGCGTTTTCCAGCGCGTTTTGCCTGGCTGAAAATTTTGCGGGCTTTTTGCTTTTCCTTAATCTCCGAAACAATCTTTTTGTCGCCAGTCGCGACGACCATATGATTGACCGCTGCGTTTTCAGGCAACGGAAAGACGTAACGCGCTTCCAGCCAGGCATCGCTCGGATTGATAAAACTTTGTTTGACGATGACCCGGGCGACCGGGCCGCTGATACGAATATCAACCTCAGTGCCGAGCAGCGGTGCCGGGATGTGCTGGCCCGGGAACTTGGTCGCATAGACCAATGACCCGCTATGGACGTTGTCCAGCGTAATCGTGCCGGGAGCATTGCTGGTTTTTACCGGTTGCGGGGCAGAAAAGGCGGTCTGCATTGCTGTGAATAAGGCGAGGGTGGCGTATAGGAAGATGCGGTTGATTGATGGAGTCATGGTTTCCTGCCCTGTCGATGTTGCGATGGCGCTATATCTCGCTGGCAAATCGGGCAATCACATGGCTGAAGCTGGACCATTGCACGGCCTTTTTGGGCAGGCACCGTGCCGGTCCAAAACAGTCCACAGATAAAGTGTGAAAGGCACAGGGTTTCGGTTGATGTCGCCGTGAGGCGGCAGTACTGTGCCGCCGGTTTTTAGCGCCCAAACAGGAATGTGGAATGTCTATTGTTGCTTCGCGTTTATCACGAATAAAGCCGTCTGCCACAAATGCGTTGACCGGAAAAGTCGGCGAGCTCAAGGCCGCGGGCCGGGATATTATTGGTCTCGGTGCCGGTGAACCCGATTTCGATACTCCGGAACATATCAAGGATGCCGCGATTGAGGCGCTTCGTGCGGGCGACACGAAATATACGCCAGTGCCCGGCAGCATGGCCCTGCGCCAGGCTATTTGCGCGAAGTTCAAACGGGAAAACGCTCTCGATTATACGCCGGATCAAATCACCGTCGGGTGTGGCGGCAAGCAGGTTATTTTCAACGCCTTTATGGCCTCCCTGGATGAAGGTGACGAGGTGATTATCCCGGCTCCATACTGGGTATCCTATCCCGATATGGTGGCACTCGCGGAAGGCACGCCGGTGTTTGTTGAAGGCCGCGAAGATAACGGATTCAAGATCACTGGCGAACAGCTTGATGCGGCAATTACACCAAAAACCAAATGGGTCATGCTCAACTCACCAAGCAACCCCACCGGGGCGGCCTATAGTTTCGATGAGCTGAAAGCGCTCACAGATATTCTCATGAAGCATCCGCATGTATGGGTGCTGACAGACGATATTTATGAGCACGTGATCTACGACGATTTCAAATTTTATAGTCCGCCGCAGGTTGAACCGGCACTCATTGAACGTACGTTGATTCTCAACGGCCACTCCAAGGTATTCTCCATGACCGGCTGGCGCGTTGGGTATGGTGCAGGACCTGTTGAACTGGTCAAGGCAATGAATAACGTACAGTCGCAAAGCACGACGCATACCTGCTCAATAAGCCAGGCGGCGGCGGCGGCGGCGCTCGATGGTCCCATGGACTTTCTCCCTGGTTGGATTGAGGCCTTTAAGGGGCGTCGCGACCTCGTGGTCTCGATGCTTAACCAGGCTAACGGCGTTACCTGCCGGACACCCGAAGGTGCGTTTTATGTTTATCCGAGCTGTTCAGGTGTCATCGGCAAGAAAACGCCAGGCGGCAAGGTGATCGAGAATGATACGGATTTCGTTACAGAGCTGCTTGAAGCAGAAGGAGTGGCTGTTGTTCAGGGCGCGGCATTTGGGCTGGAGCCTTATTTTCGAATTTCGTATGCGACCTCTGATGAGCTCCTAAAAGACGCCTGTGAACGTATTCAACGGTTTTGCGCCTCGCTTTCCTGAGATCGTATTTAATAACAAGCATCGTTCGATTCTTTTGGATTCGCTCTTGCATCCCATGCGCGGGGCTGAAAACATATCCCCATAATAAGTCGATAACCGCGATCCGGCGTTCCAAGCCTCTGATCGAGGCCAATGACCGATGTTTCAGCCGGACCGCTTTACACGGGCGACGCCCTGGGGGAGATGGACATGGCAGGAGCACTAGCAACCGGCACTCGATGCGCGGCCCTGGTAGGGCCATATCAAAGCGGAAAAACAACTCTTCTCGAATCGCTTTTGTTCGCCACCGGCGCGATACCGCGTAAGGGTTCGGTAAAAGACGGAAGCTCGGTCGGCGATTCCGCGCCTGAGGCCCGTTCGGGGCAGCGCAGCACAGAAATTTCTGTGGGGCAGACGGAATTTCTCGGTGACGACTGGGCCTTTGTCGATTGCCCGGGGTCCGTTGAGCTGGCGCAAGAGGCCTATAATGCCATCCTTGCGGCCGATGTCGCCGTTATTGTGTGCGAACCCGTTGCAGAGCGCGCTGTGGCATTAGCGCCGCTGTTTCGCTTCCTGCAAGCACACAGTGTGCCTCACATGGTCTATATCAACAAAATGGATACGGCGACTCAGCCGGTTCAGTTGGTGCTTGACGCTCTTCAGGCAAATTCAGATCGACCACTTGTCTTGCGGCAGGTTCCAATTGAAGAAGGGGAACAGAATACGGGTTATGTCGATTTGGTAAGTGAACGCGCGTACCAATATAAACCCGGAGAAGCATCGGATCTGATTTCTATACCGGATTCGCTCGCTGACGATGAGCAACTGGCGCGCCAGGTAATGCTGGAAGCCATCGCCGATTTTGACGACGATCTTCTAGAAAAGCTTCTCGAAGATGCCGTCCCCGCAACCGATGAAGTTTATCAGCAGATGACGAAAGATCTCCGAGAAGGACATATTGTACCGGTCTTTCTTGGTGCAGCCGAACATGACCATGGTGTTCGGCGGCTTCTCAAGGCGCTAAGGCATGAGACCCCCAGTCCTGATGAAACCGCGGAGCGAATGGGCATAGAACGCAGTGGTGATGCTGTTGCACAGGTGTTCAAGACGTTGCATGCGGCACAGGCAGGCAAACTGTCGATCAGCCGTGTTTGGCGTGGCGAAGTTGCTGAAGGTGACAGCATGGGGGGTAAGCGCATTGGCAGTGTGCTCAAACTCACCGGCAATCAACAAAAGAAAGAGAATAAGGCTGGTCTAGGCGATGTGGTCGCTTTTGGCCGGATGGATGAGGTTTCCACGGGCGATATGTTGACGCCGTCCGGCGAAGCCCTGGGAGGAACGGATCCGTGGCCGGATGCGCTGTCTCCTGTTTATTCGTTCGCGATAACAGCAGAAAATCGCGCAGATGAGGTGAAGCTTTCCGGGGCATTGCAGCGTCTGCACGAAGAGGACCCGGCACTATCCTTCAAACAGGATACAGATGTTCATCAATTGCTAATTAACGGGCAGGGTGAAATTCATCTCAAAATTGCTATCGAGAAAATGGAGAGTAAATTCGGCGTCTCCGCCAAGACCGAAAAACCCAAGGTGCCTTACAAGGAGACGATCAAAAAATCAGTATCGCAGCATGCGCGGTTTAAACGTCAAACGGGTGGTCATGGCATGTTTGGTGACGTGCATGTCGACATCAAGCCGTTGCCGCGTGGCGAAGGGTTTGCCTTCGCGGATACCGTTGTGGGCGGCAACGTTCCAAAACAGTTTATCCCTGCTGTCGAAGCGGGTGCACGCGAGTTTATGGATGAAGGCGCTTTGGGATTTCCGGTTGTAGACGTTTCGGTGACGTTAACTGACGGCCAGTTTCATGCTGTGGACAGCAATGAAATGTCATTTAAGTTAGCTGCGCGAGAAGCGATGAAGGACGGGTTGCCAAAATGCGCACCTGTCTTGCTGGAGCCAATCCTAAAAGTCGAAGTTGATGTCCCATCAGATTTTACCAATAAGGTACACGGGCTCGTCAGTGGTCGGCGTGGTCAAATTCTCGGATTTGATGCAAAAGACGGTTGGACAGGCTGGGATACAGTCTCTGTCCTCATGCCTCAGGCAGAAATCCATGACTTGATTATTGAGCTACGGACAGCGACTCAGGGTGTCGCAACTTTCAGGGCTGAATTTGATCATCTTCAGGAACTGACTGGCCGGGAAGCGGATATGGTTGTGGAATCTCACCGGTCTGAGATGGCCGAAGCCTCCTGACTCCGGAAAACTGGAAACATGTTTCGTGTCGGAAGAATATGCCAATTTCCTTTATTAAAATGATTATAAACTGGAATATAAGTTACTGATTACCATATATACACCATTGAAAATTAAGGAATGGAGGTTATTATGGGTGCTAACAGTAATATGGCGGTTGTCGAAGGGTTGTCCCGCGTTCTGGCGGATAGCTATACGCTCTATATTAAGACGCATGGTCATCACTGGAATGTCGAAGGACCGAATTTTCCCGCACTGCATGCGATGTTTGAAGAGCAATATACAGAGCTTGCAGACGCCGTAGACCAAATTGCTGAACGAATCCGCGCCCTGGGTGCTAAGGCGCCGGCCGGTTATGCCGCTTTTGGAGAATTAACCAGTATCCCGGAAAGTGGGAATGATCTTTCAGCAGAGGAAATGGTCGCTGATCTGCTCAGCGCGCACGAAGCAGTTGCGACATCTTCAAAAGCAGCGTTGGAAGCAGCAGAGGCAGCAGAAGACGAGGTCAGCATCGATCTCATGGTTCAACGGATCACCATCCACGACAAGACGGCCTGGATGTTGCGGAGCACATTGGCGAAGTAACGATAGAAGCGCATCGTTCACGGATTGGTGAGGCCTATTGCATGGTTCGCGCTATCCTTCATATTAAGCGGTAATAAATGGGGGCGGTACATATAGTCGCCCCCAGCCGCACAGAAGGAGCCTTTGCGATGCTGCTTAAATCTAAACCCAATTGGGAACTGCCCGAATCCGCCGCGACGTCAGAATCCGTATTTCAAGACAGGCGCCGCCTCGTGAAAGCAATGGGTCTGGCCCCTATCGTTGCCGCGGGGGCAGCCCTGCCAAACACTGCGGCGGCGGCAACTGCTGACCCAAGCGCAAAGTTTTATCCGGCAGCGAGGAACCTGCGTTACCGGCTAGATCGTCCGTTGAGTGCCGAAAAAGATGCCACAACCTATAACAATTTTTACGAGTTTGGCTCGCATAAATATATCTCCAAGGACGCGCAGGCGCTAAAAACGCGGCCATGGACCGTGACGTTTGACGGTATGGTCGAAAAAAAGATAACCGTCGATATCGATACGCTGATATCGAAGATGCAGCTGGAAGAACGGCTTTACCGGTTCCGTTGCGTCGAGGCCTGGTCGATGGCTTTGCCGTGGACGGGCTTCCCGATGGCAGACCTTGTCAAATTCGCTCGACCCTTGAAGGGTGCAAAGTTCGTCATGATGGAAACGTTTCATGATGCCGCTATGGCCAAAGGGCAGAAGCAGTTCTGGTATCCGTGGCCCTATCGTGAAGGTTTATCCCTTGAAGAGGCAACCAACGAGCTGACACTGATCGGCACCGGAGCCTACGGCAAGCCCATGGTTAAGCAAATGGGCGCTCCATTGCGCCTTGTCGTACCGTGGAAATACGGCTTCAAGTCAATCAAATCGATTGTCCGCTTTAGCTTTACCGACAAGCGGCCAGTGAGTTTCTGGGAAAAAGTCCAGGGCAAGGAATACGGGTTCTGGGCAAATGTGAATCCCGATGTACCGCATGCACGCTGGAGCCAGGCTACCGAACGCGTCCTCGGCGGCAAAGGGAAGCGGGTTAAGACACTACTCTATAACGGATATGGCGATCAGGTGGCCGGTCTCTACAAAGACATTAATGGCGAGAATATTTTCTTTTAGACGAATGGGCGATTACGCCGCTATATGCTGATCAGCGTATGGCCGATCTCCACCGACGACCGTGCGATGCATCCGCCGTATATCGGGTAGGCCATAACCGCCGACTGCCCTATGGCAGATGCACCGATTGTCCCACATCACCAGGTCATTCTCGCGATATTTATGTCGATAGTGGTTCGGACGTTTGCGATCCGTTATCGGAGCAAAAATAGCATCAAGAATTGGGTCCGATTCCTCTTCGCTCATTCCATGGATTCCAACGGTAAATCGAGGCGAGCAATACAGAGCTTTCTGTCCGGTTTCAGGATGTTCCAAAACTAATGGCTGAATTACTTTGGGACGCGCTTTTGCTTGTGCCTTGTAGAAATCTTTTGCACCCGGCCGGTCGGGGGAGATTGTGACACGTTTGTTTCCCACCTTGCTGACGTGATGGATGCCATAGAGCCCGTCGATTTTTTCTTTTATATCGTCCGATAAACCCTCGTACGCGGCGTACATGTTGCAGAATTCCGTATCACCACCGCGCTCAGGGTTCCTGACCGATTGCAGGATGGTAATCGCTGAGGGTATTTCAATATGAGAAGAGTCCGAGTGCCAGAAATCGCCTCCATCGACGACGCCAACTGCCGTGCCGTCGGGCCGAATCTCGTTCGACAGGATCATGACTTTGTGTGTCTCCTCTGTCGTATATTCGATATTAGACGGTGTCTCCAACTCACCCCAGATTTCTGAAAAAGTGACCTGCTGCTCCGGCGTCAGCGTTTGGTCCCTGATCACCAACACCAGATGGTCCAATAATGCCTTGCGCAGAGCCGACTTGGCGTCTTCGCTTATGGGGTCAGCGAGATTTACGTCTGTAATTTCAGCGCCGACGATCTCTGAAACTGGCGTAACCTTCATAACGACTTTCCTTGCCGCACTTTCTTCGAACAGGAAATCAATATTTACGCCGTTTGGACGGATTCGTCCATGTTCTCGTGAGGTTCCAATTTACGAGAAAGACAAAAAAAGGCCGGGCCCGAAGGCCCGGCAAGATAACAGGGAGGCTTCACGTCTAGAAGACGTTGGATCCGAAGACCCATTTCCGAATGTTGCACCCGGAAATCATGCGCTGAAGAAATTCAGAAGCTTTCCTTCAGCATTCAACGTGTAAATAGGGTCAATTGTGAGCATCGACTACATTCAATTCAGCAACCCAGCCATGCATTAATTGCATACCTAATAGAAAGTCACATATAAAACAGATGTTTATCGATGGTCTTCGGCGATACGTCGCAATAAAAAGTCACGGAAAACCGCGACACGGCGGGAATGGCGCATTTCTTCGGGGTATACGAAAAACGCCTTGTGTACCGGGCCCTTGAGGTTCGGCAATACCGGAACCAAACCGCTCGTGAGGCCAACCATATAATCCGGCATAGAGGCAATACCCATCGCGTTGGCCGCCGCCCGGTACATTGCATAAAGGTTATTTACCCGCAGAACCGGTTTGCGTTGAAAACCGCTATCAAGCCCCGCATCGAGCAGCCAATTAATATTGGTAAATGGCGGATGATACGTTTCGTCATAGGCAATCAGCCTGTGATCCTCTAAATCGTTGAGAGAATGCGGCATGCCATATTGTTCAAGATATGCGGGTGCGGCAAAGGCACCGTGATGCAAATCAAACAGGTGACGTTGGATCAGATCAGGTTGCTGAGGGGGTGCTAGGCGGATCGCAATGTCAGCCTGACGCATACTAAGATTGAGTTCGTCTTCACGTAAGATGAGAGCAACCTCAATTTCCGGATACATTTCGAGAAAATCTTTTAGGCGCTCTGTGAGCCACATCGAGCCAAATGCGACTGTGGTGGTCACACGTAGCGGGCCACGTGGTCGCTCCATGGATTCTGTAACAAGTGACTCCGCGGTTGTCAGTTTGCTGGCGATTTCCTGCGCCGTGCGATACAGAGTTTCGCCTTGCTCGGTGAGTTTTAGACCGCGCGCATGCCTGTGAAATAACGGGACGCCCAGATCTTCCTCCAAGGCACTAATTTGGCGGCTGACTGAAGATTGAGTCAGGTTAAGACGTTCTCCGGCATGGGTAAAACTTCCGGCCTCTGAGACAGTGTGAAATATCCGCAGCTTGTCCCAATCCATCGCACATCATTCTTTCGTTCGCCCCGTCTTCAAATCGGAGCTAAAGATGTCTTTATTCGGCTGCCACTCCGGCGGCACTTTCATTTTCGGCGACAAATTGTTCGGCTTCAAGCGCTGCCATGCAGCCCGTACCGGCGGCGGTTACAGCTTGGCGATATATTTTATCCTGGACGTCGCCTGCAGCAAACACGCCTGGGACACTGGTCGCGGTGCTGTCGGGGGCCGTTAAAATATAACCTTCGTCATCCATGTCGAGGTGGCCGGCGAATAGCTTCGTTGCTGGGTCATGGCCAATTGCGATGAATAATCCATCCACCGTGAGATCGGTTAAATCCCCGGTTTTTGTATTCTTGAGTTTTAATCCAGTGACACCCAGCGGGTCTTCCGTGCCGACAACTTCATCGACAGTGGTATCCCATAAAATTTCAATTTTCTCGTGGGCAAACAGCCGTTCCTGAAGGATTTTTTCGGCACGCAATTCATCGCGACGGTGGATCAGGGTTACCTTGGTTGCGTGATTTGTCAGGTAAAGAGCTTCTTCGACCGCTGTATTCCCGCCGCCAACCACGGCAACCTCTTTGCCACGATAAAAGAACCCGTCACAAGTCGCGCAGGCCGACACGCCAAATCCCATAAATTTCTCTTCCGTCGGCAATCCCAACCAACGCGCCTGGGCGCCCGTGGCAACGATTACGGTGTCTGAATAATAGACATCTCCAGAATCAGCGACGCATCTGAAAGGTCTCTTGGAGAAATCAATGTCGACGATCAGGTCGGTATGCATTTCAGTGCCCACCGCGAGGGCCTGACCTTGCATCTGTTCCATCAGCCAAGGGCCTTGGATTACTTCGGCAAAGCCCGGATAGTTTTCCACATCCGTTGTGATCGTCATTTGACCACCGGTTTCCATACCGGTCACCAGATGGGGCTTGAGGCTCGCCCGGGCGGTGTAAACCGCTGCAGTATATCCTGCGGGGCCCGAGCCAATAATTAAAACAGGTGTATGAAATTCTTCTGACATTTTTTAACCAGCACTAAAAACCAAACATATGATCCAAACTAAATGCGCCATTTTCGGCAACTAACCCATGATATCCGAACAAGCGACAGGTGGTATCTCTGATAACAATATAGGCTCCGACGCTGGCTTTTCTACGGTCATCTGCACTGAAAATGTCGTGGTAACGCAGATGAGCGGATCCGCCACAGGGGATAGCGATTTTCTCTGCCGCAATTTCCGACCCATCATGACCAAACAGGGTCAGTTTGGTTTCCGAGACGGGATGCCAGGGTGTAGAAGCCGGATAAATCAAATGGCAAAGGGTATCTAACGGGTCTTCGCCTAGCCGGAGGAATAGTCTTGTACTAAGGCCGGGTGGCGGGCCGTTATAGGATTGAGGCTCGTCTTTATAGGTTAAAATCGTATTGAATATATGGGCGCCGAAGCTTGTTTCGGCAACGTGGCCTGTTTCCCGGTTCTCATATCGAAATATACCGTGCAGCCATCCATCGGCGTCACCGCCATCTGCGAAATCATAAATCAGCTCAATATGTCCGGAGCCATGGGGCAGGGCGCCGTGGCCATTGAGCATTTGTTCTATATCAAGCGACGTCTCGTGGTCACGGGGGAGCCTACCAAAATTGTGGCGGGCAATTTCCTGTCCGCTGGCATCTATTGCCAGAGCGGCGATAGGTAAATCATTTTGGCAGGTCGCCATTGGCGTCGGCAGTACAACACTCTGCCAGGTTTTTGACGGCAAAATTGGGCCAGGCAAGATATATCCTTTGCCCATAAGGTTTCCGAGTTCCGGTATCCCGGGGTCAGGTTTCAAATCAACCCGTTCTACATTGACGTGGGCAATCCGACGGGCGTTGTTTGAAGAAGTGATTTCGTAACGAGGTCGAACAAAATGCTTACCGGCCTGAACTTCTATTTGTTGTGGCCATTCCGCTTCTGACAGAAACTCGTTTACGGCGAGCCTATAGGTTCCAAATCCTGGAATTGGTTCATCGAGGTAAACAACCTCATCCTTGCCCATTAGATTGAGCCCAATTTCTCCTGCTGGGATGGGCGAGGGGTGAGAGTTTTGGATCCATAAAACGACTTCTTCGTCAGACTTTGGTGCAGGCAGTCCGGCATAAAGATCTGAAGGCCACGCATTGGCATCATGGGTACTGGAAAGTTCTGCTCCCTCGTCGTCCCATGTATCAAGCGCGTACTTTACAATGTCATGGCCAACAACACCTATGGCATGGATAAAGAGTTGGCCGGTAAAGTTGTCCAGATCAAAACGCTGGCGTATTTCCCGACTATCGATCGTGACCGCTGACGCGCCTTCGGCGAGGGTTTCATCCCATTCAGCCAAAACACCGCCATCATCGCTAAACAATATTAAATGGAGCGCAACACTTTCAGCGCCGTAACCCGACCAGTAATTTGCAGTGGAAATTCGCGTACGCGCACCCAAGTCATCACGCAAAAACGCAAAATTTGTCGCAAAATTCCGGCTGTCCAAATATGAGCGTTTGTTGGTCAGCAGCGCATCTTCCAGCCGAAATTCGTCAAAGCTAACGACACGACACCTTTCAGGGATCAGATGAGCGATGTGATCCTGCAATTTTGAAGAGTCGAAGGAGGCAATCAGCAATGTCGGCGCAGCACAATCCGGTAGGTCCGTCACCGGTTGCGCCGTCAGTCCTGCGACCAGGTTTCCGATGCGGGCGGTGTCCTGAACATAGGATCCAACGAAGTTAATTTCCGAAACATCATAAAATTCTTCAAATCCAGAGTAGAAACCTTGCGGGTCATAAATCGCAACGGGTCCTGAGCTGGATAGCATATCTAAAAAGCTGTGAGCTTTGCGTGCGGCGATAGGGTGACAAATAGCCTTGTAAAAGGAGTTTCCGCCTTTGACGTTGCTGAATGTTTCGATTGTTAATGGCATTTAAGCGGCTTTCTGACGCTCAGGCCGCCGGAAAGACAGATTTAACCCAGGCGGAGAATCGATGGCGTCTTTTCTCGCGCCGAACGACGCCTTCGTCGCGGACCCAATTGAGCTGGATAACGCGGCGTTCTCCCACACAGGTTTCGTGCCCGTGAAAGGAATGGTCATCGCGGCGAAACGCCAGTAGTGTCCCGGCTTCAGGGGGTACTTCAGCGGCGAAATTGTCAAGCGAGCTGTCGGAACGCAAAACCCTTAGCCGACCACCTTCTTGAGACCATTCGGTATTCATATAGATGAGCACTGTGATGAGTTTACTCTCGCTGTCATTATGAATTTTACCGTCTTTAGCCTGGCAGTGCCCGCGCGCCGTAACCATCGTCGGACGCCCATCAAGGCTCATTCCAAATTTTTCCTCAAATGCCTCGCGCACCATCGGTCCTTCCAGCTCGGAAATGAATTTTTCAAAGGCCGGTCCGTACTCCAGTTCTTCCAGCGGAAAACTGCCTGCTTTGTTGATTCGCGGGTAGTCCCGGTCAATCTCTGTCACGGCATCCGGCTTTATAAAAGCGGGGACAATCAGAAAATTGTATGGGTCATTCTCGAGCGGCGTAGCGTTGAATTTGTCGAAATTGATAGCCGACATCAGATGTTCCTGAACTAAAACGCATTAGACTATGACTGTCTTAATGGTGCGGCCAATAAATTTCAATTCTTATGGGAATCCCACGCCTGTTTGACAGCTTTTGCCGCAATAGTCATATCGTTCGTGCCTGTAGATTCCCAAATTTCAACCTGCCCGGTAAAGGGACGGGTTTTACCAGCAGATTCCATTTCATCATGGAAGCGGGAAAATTTCGCTGATCCACCCGTGAGTTGGTAAACATATACGGGTTTCTCAGTTGCGATAGCCTCAGATACCATGTTGACGGAATCACCGGTGACGACGAACGCGTCCGCATGAGCCAGTATACCGAAATAAGGGTTGTTGCCCGAACCATTCCAAAGATCGAAATTTTGTCCAGAAAGGTTGTTCTTGATGATTTGAATATTCTCGTCTCCAGATCGGCGGGACGGCGTGATCGCGAGACTGCCACCTGATTCCTCCGCCATTTTGCACAACATAGCGGAAAGTCGCTCCGCATCGTTTTCTGTAAAATGAAACGTTTTGTTGGTACCGCCGATAAGCACGCCTATTACCGGCCGGGGGAGTGAGCCATATTGTTGCGCATATTCCGAATGAGCTTCCTTAAGTCGGTCCTGCGTTACGCCATGCAGGGCTCCCGAAGTTTGCACAACGTTTTCGCCGGCGATCTGATCATGTTTTGGAACAATCACGAGGTCGAAGCGGTTGCGTCCAAATGTGGGATTCTGAAGTTGTATTGCAAATGTCGCCGCGTTGGCCTTTTTTATGCCAAGCGCCGGGGCCACCGTTTGCCGTCCTGTCGCGATAAGAATGTCTGGCCAGGGCGGCGCGAGTTGATCGCCAGCATCTCCTGCAGCGGAGAGCGGTGCTATCCAAAATTGAGGCGGTAATATTGACCATGGAAAGCGCGGGGCAATTCGCTTTAATTCCGGATTAAGCCCAAGTTTTTCGGCTAGTCCTACGCACTGACTTTCCATGCCGACTTTGCCATCTGTAAGAACCCAACAATGTAAAGAGCTTTCAAGCAAGGTATCTATCGGCCTTCGACGGTGGATCGAAAATTTCGGTCCATTGAAATATTATTTCTCATACTTATAATATAATTTCACAACAAAACCATACAGAAGAGGCGCGCGATGGTGCAGGTTAAGCTCGATCGGATCGATCTCAAAATTCTGCGAGATCTTCAAGATAACGGTCGTATGACCAATGTCGAACTCGCAAAACGCGTAGGCATATCTCCGCCGCCCTGTTTAAGGCGTGTACGCACGCTCGAACAAACCGACTGTATTCGAGGATATCACGCGGACGTCAACCCTGCAGCGCTCGGCTTCGGCGTAACCGTATTCGCGCATGTTGGCCTACATAGCCAGGCAGAGACTGATTTGGTCGCTTTCGAAGAGTTAGTGAAGAGTTGGCCAGAGGTTCGCGAATGCCACATGCTGGCCGGTGAAACTGATTTTCTGATTAAAATCGTTGCCACAGACTGGGATAGCTATCAGAAATTTTTGACCAGTCGTTTAACGCCAGCGCCGAACGTGAGTGTGGTTAAATCTGCACTCGCCATCAGGTCCGCTACCCACAGGCCCGGCGTGCCAATTGATATTGACGGCAGTTCTGCTTCAAAAGAGACGGTCTCTATTTAAATCGCACACCGATTATTTCGTAACCTTTGCTGCCACCGGGTGTTACGACCTCGATGGAATCTCCTACAGTTTTACCGATCAGGGCGCGCGCTAGGGGTGACGTGATCGATAGTCGGCCTTCTTTGATGTCCGCCTCATGTTCGCCAACAATCTGATAGGACGATTCTTCGTCAGTATCTTCGTCGGCCAGCTTTACTTTGGCGCCGAATTTCACAATTTTCCCAGACAGTTTGGAAACATCGATAACCTCCGCATTCGCGATCTTGTTTTCGATCTCGCTAACGCGTCCTTCGTTAAAGGACTGACGTTCTTTCGCGGCATGATATTCTGCGTTCTCCGAGAGATCACCGTGTTCGCGAGCGGTCGCGATGGCTTTAATAATTTCGGGCCGCTCAACCGTTTTGAGGCGTTTTAGCTCCTCTTCCAGCCGGGTATATCCGTCCAATGTCATGGGAACCTTGTCCATGGTTCACCCCTCTTGGTTTACAAAAAAACGCACAAGATCACCAAGCCCACAATCAACGCCGTGGACGGTGTTTCGTCAGTTCTTATCAGAACGAGTTACCAAGATAGGACTGTAGCGGCGCTACTTCAAGCGTTCCGGTGCGCAACGCTGCAATCGCTGCAACAGTGGCCCGCGCGCCAGCAACCGTTGTGTAGTAGGGAATACGGTTCATTACGGCAGTTTCACGAAGACTTCGACTATCGGAAATTTCTGCTGCACCTGCAGCAGTATTAAAGACGATATCAACTCTTCCGTCCTTCATCGCATCGACGATATGTGGCTGGCCGTGCATCACCTTATTGATGGTCTCGGCTTCCAGATTGGCGTCATGAAGGGCCTTTGCCGTTCCTTCTGTTGCCAGCAAATCGAATCCCATCTCTACAAGCTCCCGTGCGACTGCAACCATCGCCGGTTTGTCGGCGTCCTTTACGGAAAGAAAAGCAGTACCCGCTGTTGGTATCGATTGACCGGCGCCAAGTTGGGATTTTGCAAAGGCACGTGCGAAATCGACGTCCATGCCCATGACCTCGCCCGTAGATTTCATCTCCGGTCCCAGCAACGTGTCGATCCCGCTAAAGCGTGTAAATGGAAACACAGCTTCTTTAACCGCAACATGATTGCCATCACCTAAAACAGGATAGGATTTCAGTACGTCCGCGAGTGTTTCGCCGGCCATAATACGCGCCGCGGCCTTTGCAATTGGAACACCTGTTGCTTTGGCAACAAAGGGGACCGTACGACTGGCACGCGGATTGACCTCCAAAATATAGATATCGTCATTCTTCACCGCGTATTGCACATTCATCAATCCGATGACATTTAGGCTTCTCGCAAGTGCAATAGTTTGCCGTTCTATTTCCGCGATGGTTTCTGGTGGCAGCGAATGCGGCGGTAGCGAGCAGGCGGAATCGCCGGAATGGATGCCTGCCTCCTCGATGTGTTCCATGATGCCCGCGACATGAACATTTCCTTCTCGATCAGCAAGAGCATCTACATCGATTTCGATTGCTTCCCGCAAATAGGAATCGAGTAAAATTGGATTGTCTTTGGAAACCCAGTCGGCCTCTTTGAGGTACCGTTGAAGGGCGCTTTCGCCGAAGACAATTTCCATTCCCCGCCCGCCGAGTACGTAGGACGGCCGCATAACCACAGGAAAGCCTATGCGTTCGATTATTTCCTGTGCTTCGGCCTCACTGCTCGCCATGCCATTTTCAGCTTGCCGAAGCGCTAAATCGTGAAGGAGTTTCTGGAATCTCTCGCGATCTTCCGCGAGATCAATGGCATCCGGACTGGTGCCGAGAACAGGGATGTCCGCGGCTTCAATCGCCGCAGCAAGCTTCAAAGGCGTTTGCCCGCCGAACTGCAAAATTACACCAAGAACATTTCCATTGGATTGTTCGCGGCGCACGATTTCAATGACATCTTCTGCTGTGAGCGGTTCGAAATACAGCCGATCCGAAGTGTCGTAGTCGGTCGAAACTGTTTCGGGGTTACAGTTGATCATTATTGCTTCGAAGCCAGCCTCGCGCAGCGCATATACGGCGTGCACGCAGCAATAATCGAATTCGATTCCCTGACCAATCCGGTTGGGGCCGCCGCCAAGTATGATCACCTTCTGGCGGTCGCTCGGGTCAGCTTCGCATTCTGGCGGATTTAAGCCGTCCCCTTCGTATGCCGAGTACATGTACGGTGTCGTTGAAGGTATTTCCGCGGCGCAGGTATCGATGCGCTTAAATACCGGCGCGATTTTGAGCTTCTGACGTGCTTTCGCGACATCTGTCTCCTTTAAGCCGGTAAGCTCCGCAAGTCTTGCATCCGCAAACCCCATTGATTTGAGCCGTAACATTGCCTCGGGCGACTCCGGCAATCCGGACGATTTAACTGAAGTCTCCGCTGCAATGATGTCTTGAATCTGTTCGAGGAACCATGGGTCGTAATGACAGGCGCGCGCTATATCGTTCAGCTCAAGTCCATGACGGAATGCCTGCGCGATTACGAGAAGACGATCAGGTGATGGCACCGCAAGGGCGGCCCGCACGGCATCATCGTCCAATGGTTCGGATTCCTCAGCTCGGGAAATCTCAATCTCGTTGAGCCCATTCAGACCGATTTCCATGGACCGCAATGCTTTTTGCAGTGACTCTGTGAAATTTCGGCCAACAGCCATCGCCTCTCCGACAGACTTCATCGAAGTCGTTAGCAAGGCTTCAGCATCAGGAAATTTTTCAAACGTAAATCGCGGAACTTTCGTAACGACGTAGTCGATCGTTGGTTCGAACGAAGCTGGCGTCACACCGGTGATGTCGTTGATCAATTCATCAAGCGTGTAGCCCACCGCCAGGCGTGCTGCGACTTTTGCAATTGGAAAGCCAGTCGCTTTTGATGCCAATGCAGATGATCGTGATACCCGTGGATTCATTTCAATAATGACCATGCGGCCGTTTTCAGGGTTAACCGCGAATTGCACGTTCGAACCGCCGGTATCGACACCGATTTCGCGCAATACCGCAATCGATGCGTTACGCATGATCTGATATTCTTTGTCCGTCAGGGTCAGCGCTGGCGCGACGGTAATTGAATCACCTGTATGGATGCCCATCGGATCAACGTTTTCGATAGAGCAAATGATGATGCAGTTGTCGGCATGGTCGCGGACGACCTCCATCTCATACTCTTTCCAGCCCAGAACAGATTCTTCTATTAAAACAGAGTGTGAGGGTGAGGCATCAAATCCGCTGCGAACTATGTCCCGGAACTGCTCCCTGTTATAAGCGATACCCCCGCCGGTGCCGCCCAGCGTGAAGGATGGCCGGATGATCGCCGGCAGGCCCGTGAGTTCGAACGCCGCCCAGGCTTCCTCCATCGTCGTGGCGATTGCCCCCCGTGCACATTCGAGCCCGATTCCTTCCATAGCGACCTTAAAGCGTTCCCGATCTTCCGCTTTATCAATGGCATCCATGCTGGCGCCAATTAACTCGACGTCAAACTTTTTAAGCGTGCCGTCTTGCGCGAGCGCGAGCGCCGTATTGAGACCGGTTTGTCCGCCCATTGTCGGCAACAGCGCATCGGGTCGCTCTGCTTCGATAACGCGTGCAACGAATTCAGGAGTGATCGGCTCAATATAGGTTGCATGCGCCAGATCGGGGTCCGTCATGATCGTCGCGGGGTTCGAATTGACGAGAATTATTCGATAACCCTCCGCCTTGAGGGCTTCGCAAGCCTGGGTTCCGGAGTAATCGAATTCACAGGCCTGGCCGATAACAATCGGTCCCGCGCCGATGATCAGGATACTTTCGATGTCTGTCCGTTTAGGCATGTCTCAAACTATGGGTCGTCGCTTAAGGACGATGTTGCAGAACTTGATATATTCTAAAGTTTTTTCCACGACTCGGTGCGGCAAAGCAAGCATCGAGTCGTTCTTGGGTAAAAAAAGACGTAGGAGCAGATTCTTGGTGACTAACGAAGAGAATTTTCTTCTGCTTTTAGCTTTTCCAGCGTTGGACAGGTACTGGGCTTGCCCCGTCCTCTCAATGAAATCCGTCATCCGATGAAACTGGTTCGCGCTTGCCCGTTCAGGCAGGGGTGAACCGCTGGCCTCAATCACGGCAAGGGAGCAAAAACATGTTTTGGCTAAGTTGGCCGCAGTGATTACTGACTTTGTTGTTCGTCTATCGCGTAACCGGCGCCACGAACAGTCCGGATAAGATCTACCCGGCCGGGAACGTTCAACGCTTTACGGAGACGCCGTATGTGAACGTCGACTGTACGCGGTTCAACGAACACATCGCCCCCCATACGCGACCGAGAAGGCGATCCCGCGAATAGACGTAGCCGGGCCGCTCCATAAGGGTTGCCAGCAACTTGAAACAGGTTGGACTTAGCTGGATCAGCTTACCGTCGCGTGTAACTTTATGGGCATCCAAATCAATTGAAACACCGGCATATTCTTTTTGCGATACAGCGCTCTGCATTTCGCTGCGGCGCAGCAATGCGTTGATCCGGGCAATCATTTCGCGGGGCGAATA
>PBIN01000011.1 GCA_002720855.1 Rhodospirillaceae bacterium
AAAAAAGATGCACCAAAATCCAGCTTTATAATTGGCGTCGGCAAAAATCTATTGGTAGGTGTTGGCGCGTATAATTGACTTAGCAATACTTAGCCGAACCTAGTTCAAATCAGATCTGGTTTATGGAAAAGTTCGTTATTGAACTACCCCCTTTCCCTCGCCTTCTCTGCATAATGCTGGATAGCTTTTTTCATCGTCCAGGCTGGCTTGAATCCGAGTACTCGTTTCGCGGTCCGGAGGCTGAAGGGCTCGGAAAATACATTGTTGTTTTTGGATGCCTTCCACGCTTTTTCCGTAATGGAAATATCGGCATTGGGAAGAGCGCTTTTGGCAATTTTGAGCATTTCTTCCGCCGTTCTTAGCCGTCCTTCGCTAATGTGGAATACGCGTGACTTGGGATTTCGTTTGAGTTTGTAAGCAAGGGCAACGGCCTCCCCGGCATCTGGAGCATATAAATACTGGTATGTATTTGGAAATGGATCACGGACAACCGCTTTTCCGGTGAGAGCCGCCGGCTCAACAAGATCACGGACGAAAACCGCTCCGCCAGAGCCATAGTATTGACCGATCCCAAAAATAGGTGAGAAGCGCACCGAAACCAGGTCGACACCGTAATCTTTGGCGTAGTGTAGGCCCATCATCTCCGCTGACAGCTTAGTACATCCATAATAGCTGTGAGGCCCCCAGCGGTGGTCTTCAGTCCACGGACGGCCATCTATTATATCCTGATCGTAGATACCCACTGTACTCACGAAGACAGTCCGCTTGAGCTTGAGAAGTCGATGAAGTTCGAAAAGGTTTACCGCTCCAACAACATTGACCTGGGTCGCCAATGATGGATTTGCAGCCGCCTGCCTCGGGAGAAATGCTGCGGTGTGTACGATACCGGTAATCTTGTACTTCTTTGCAACAGCCATCAGATTGGCTAAATCGAGAATATCACCTTTAACGAGGGCGTATTTGCGCCCCTCGAGGACCAGATCGATATAACTTGGATCCGGCGCAAGGTCATATAAGACGACGTCTTCACCTCGATCAATCAGTGATATAGCTGCGTGTGTCGCGATCAGGCCGGCGCCGGTAACAAGTACAGTCATTATCCATCCCTTCAAATACAGAGTTTCAATCGGTATTTCTAAACGAACGATAACAATTGTATATGTCAGGAAACACAAGCCCTAAGGCCTATGGGTACCTTTAGTAGCGGAATGAAGGAGGAGTTGTTAGCGAATTACGCGCTAACTTCGTCGTCAGAAATTTCTTCGGTCTGCTGATCTTTTTTGGCTTTATCCGCTTTACGGATCTGGCGGCGATAGACACCCAAGCCAAATACGGCTGGTCCAAATACCAGAAGCGATGCCGGAGCTGGAACATCATCAGGGTCTGTATCGATGCCAGCTGCTGCAAGAGCTTTAATTTTGAAGTTATCGTAGTAACCATCGTTACCGTTGGAGATGGCCGCGACAATCATCAGATTACCGGCTTCGCCGTTCGCACCAAACGTTGCTGTCCGATTAGAGTTACCACCGTAATTGTTAAAGCTCGGTCCAAATGCTGCATCAAGGTCAGCGAATGAATCGCCGGAGAAATCCGGTGTTCCGACTGTGTCGCCGATCCAAACGGTAATATCAGTATCGCTGTAGGTGCTAAGCGTTACTGATTCCATATCAACGGCTTCGCTGAATTTAAACGCAACAAAATCAACCCAACCCTGGTTGTCTACTGTATGACTTCCGTCGCCGGGAGAATTCGTAACTCCGAGGCCATTTGAATAAAATCCAATATCACCCGAAGCAATCTGTCCTGAACTCGTGTTGTAGGCCCAAGCCGTTGCCGTAACGAGCGTTGTGCCATCATCACCGAGGAAGGTCCGGGATGAACTGTCACAAGTGTAACCCGCTTCGCACGAGCCCAGCATGGTATTCGTCTGCCAGCTGATGGAAGTCGCCGAAGCATTCCCGATAAACGCCATGATGGCGGCCGTAGCCAGACCCATGATCGATTTCGTAACAATGTTGCTTCGGTTAAACATGCCCATATATATGCAATTCTTATGCCAATTTTTACTTCTTGTTTAAAAACAATGCCTTAGAGAATTTTTCGCGAATGTTTTGGCCTTATTTTGTTCAGTTTGTAAAAAATCCCGACGTTTTTCAACGTGTTTTCGAAATCACGGAACAAATTGCGACGGATGATATTCACGCCGAATTCAATCAAAAATAGAATCAAGCTACTGAAAGTTCTACGTTATTTCTGGAAACAAATTGTGCTTGCGAAGGAAATGTTCGGTTAACTGATCAAACGTTTTCGGGTCCTCTAAAATACAAAGATGACCGGTATTCGGAATCGTTTCATGCTGAGCGCCCGGTATAATTCCTGCTGTCTTTTTTCCTCCAGTCAATGAATTATCATGTGCCCCGTTCACGATCAAAACGGGGAGATCAAGCGCCGAAACCTGGCTCGCCAGGTCAATATCGTCAAATGTGTGGAACAAACTTCCGATCGCCTTTCCCGATAAATTATTCGAATCCTCTAAAATAACCCTGCTGAGATACCGACCATGCTCGGTTTCAGAAAACCCCGGTGCAAACAACTCTTTCAGATGATTGGCCCGATACGGTGGCAATTCTTCGTTTTCGTAACCAACTATTCTTCCGTCATAACTGGTACCACGAAAGGAATTGCCACCAACATGCACTTGAGCCTGAAATAATTCCGGATAATCAACGCCGAGTTTAAACGCGATTTTGGAGCCCATACTTGCGCCTGCCAGAACCCCATTTTTGACGCCTTCCTGCTCACAAACACTGATCACGTCGGCAACGAGATCGTCAAAGGAATATCGGTCTTCCACCTTGTCAGTCCGTCCATAACCACGCATATCGGGCGCAATTACTCGAAAATAACGGGAAAAATGTGAAATTTGATACATCCACATACGATGGTCGCAGGGGTTGGCGTGAAGCATGACGAATGGTGGCCCTTCGCCTACAACTTCGTAATATACTTTTACGCCTTTATTGTCGCTAAATGGCATTGAACAGCCCCTATTCCTTTTTAAATCCGCCTTCAAAACTCTTCATATGAGGCGATAATTCGATCCAGGGCTGCTTGCTCGATGTGTAAATGTTCCACTCGGGTTTTATTAGCGACGGGTCATCAAGAGTTCCGCCCATGATTACCCTGAAATTAGGCGTGACCTCGTATTCAGCCATAAACGATGACCCACAATTCATACAAAAACTTCGCTTTACGGTTTTTCCGCTATCACCCTCGTGCTCAAACGTCTTCGCACTATCGCCTGACACCTCAACTTTGTCTTTGGCAAAAATCAATATTGGAGCGTGTGCCGACCCAGTGTTCTTTTGACAATCTCGACAGTGACAAAGACCCGACATGATCGGTTTCGAAAAACATATGTACCGGACGTCGCCACACAAACACCCGCCTGAAGCATACTTATCCATTATAATCCCTTTAAGGGCCGCTGATTTCTTAATTGTATCAAACAATTGACCCGAAAGGCGCCGAGGTCAACCTATGCGGTAGACAAGCGGATTTCGGTATCTCATACTCCTTAAAAATTAAATCAGGGAGGATATAAATGGCACTCACCACAGAGGATGTCATCGACGGTATTGATGAAATTCACAAAGAAATCCCCATGTACGGCCATCCGTTATGGGTCGCCATGGTCGAGGGGACCTGGAATTACGAACAATCCCAATATGTTTGCAAACAGCACGGTGGTATTCCCCTACACAACCACAATTATCATGGGAATCTTTATCGAATTTGTCCCGATCCTGCCTGGCGGGAAATGATCGCAGAAGTCGCCTACGAGGAAGCGACCGGCCAGCTTATGTCGGACGGCGTGTCCCATCACCGGCTATACCTAAATTACGCCAAAGGTATGGGAATGGAACCCGATGAAATGTACGACCCCCCCTATTGCGCGGGCGTCGTCGCGTTTCAGGCGTATTTTACCCATATCTGCAGCAAGACGTTTCTTGAAGGGGTCGCGGCGCATATGTTGGCAGGCGAAGCGGCTATTCCCGGCCTCTATATAAAAATCGCTCGAAAACTTCAGGAACAATTCGGACTTTCCGATGAAGCCGTTGCCTATTGGGTAATTCATGATAGTGCCGATGAGGAACATTCCGACGTTGGTGTTAAGCTGCTCGATGAATACGCCAAGACAGACGATGATCGAAAGCTTGTTCTTAAGACAGTTCGTCAAATGCTTGAAATTCAACAGCTAATGTATGACGATATTTACAAGCACGCGATCCAGATCGGAGACAAGGTCGCCGCCTAGTTTAGTCGCGATACAAACTCAAAAACCGCTTGCGGTTCTGGTTCGGCAGGAACAGGTGTTTCCGAGTTTCGTCACCGTCCATCAGGAAATCAACAAAGCAAGACGGATTTGACGCGCCATTACCAACAAAGCGGTCGCAGGTTATCCCGACAAGAACGTCTGTGACGACTTCTTCACCCAGACGTTGGCGAT
Organism: Rhodospirillaceae bacterium; assembly: GCA_002720855.1. GTDB lineage: Bacteria > Pseudomonadota > Alphaproteobacteria > MPNO01 > UBA2964 > UBA2964. Next base: position 4,511 of record PBIN01000011.1, read on the forward strand.
CTTCCATATCGGCTCCAACATGCACGCCGACTTGAGATGCCGTACGCATGGCATCCAAGCAATGTACTGCCGGGCCATGTCTTTGTTTTAAATCTTGAGAAATCTCTTCGCTATCGGTCATGAGCCAAACCGCGTAGTTTTTGTCGACGGCTTGCGTAATTACCTGATCGTAATGCCGATTTACCTCTGCTAATTGGCTAATTTCAACGATCTTATCTGAACCACGGATATGAACCGCCAGTGTTTCATTTCCTTCAAGTCTTACAAGCTGTTCGTTAATCATATCCCTGATACGCCAACTCGGTGCCAGATACCGATCTGTTAGTTTTCGGACAATTCCATCGAGATCATCACCATGAAACTCATGGTCTACGGGAATCCATGGCAAAAGATCGAAGACCCCAAAAAAGAAATCACTAATAACAAGACGTTCCGGCCTATTGAGCAGCCATAACGCGCCAAGCTTCCCCTCTCCCCCTTTATGTGGCGGTTTGCGCCTTTCCAGATCCTTTCCGAGTAAGTTCTGACCCCGCCATTTGGCCGGAAAAATCTCTTCATCTGGAAGCGTTGGAAGGAATGGTACGTGCTCGTTGCCAATGCCGCGGAAATACAAGGGAAAGGCGTTTTCTGTTCCACCAGGACAAAACAACGAATTGGCTCCCCAAACAACAATGGGATGCCGGCCGGTAATTTCGGCCAACAATAGCCCTCCGAGAAGGTGAAACATGTCAGACCAGAGCCCCATTCCCCAAGCACGGAGAAGCAAAAAACTATCTTCATGACGGGGCGACGCCATGCCATTTAGAAGTTCTAGAATTTTTGTCGTTCGTGGCTTCGCAAGCTCATCCAAAACCTTATTGTCAGCAATTATCTGCCAACGCATCGCGTCAACTTCACGTCCGATAAGCCGGGCAATATAGGACATCACGGCCGCACCGAAGGAATTATTTGGCTCTAACGAGAGAATTTCCTGAGCGCAGGCCTCAGCCAACATGAGATTTTCAGCGGCGATCGCTTCATCCGCGATACCAATCAAATCCGCTACGGCAAGCGGGCGCTTTATTTCAGTCAAGGGACAACAGCGACAGCTTCAATTTCGATCAAGAATTCTGGCCACGCCAATGCCGACACTTCACAAATAACACTTGCGGGTCCGAATACCGGAAAATACTTTTCGCGGATATCCGCAATATCGTTGAAAGCACGAATATCGGTCACATAGACAGTTACTTTGACGATGTCCTCCATCGTAGCATTACTATCTTCAAGAATTGCTTTTATATTCTCCAGAACCTGTACCGCCTGAGCGCGTAAATCGTCTTTACCCATCAGTTGACCCTTCGCGTCGAGTGCAACTTGACCCGAAATCCAAAGTAAAGGCCCTGCTTCGCTTCGAACTGCATTCGAGTAGTAAGGTTTTAGAGGCACCGCAACGGTATCAGGATTAAGCGCCGTTTTCCGGTTGTTTGACATGGTTCCTCCTATATTTCGTTCCTGGCCATCGTTATAGCGCGCCAGACATTTTGCGAGTTCAAAGGCAGTTCTACATGACGAACGCCAAGATGCCATAAGGCATCAACGACAGCATTCCCAATAGCTGCTGGCGGTCCAATTGTACCGGTTTCACTTCCCCCTTTAACGCCCAGAAGATTGCTGGGACAGGGAATGTCTTCAAGAAAAGTCAGATACAGATTTTGTGGCATATCACTCGCGCGCGGCATCGCGTAATCCATAAACGACCCCGCAAGTAACTGGCCTCCTCCATCATCGTCATAAATGACATGTTCCATCATTGCCTGGCCAATTCCCTGCGCGAGACCACCGTGGACCTGTCCCTCCACAATCATGGGGTTGATAATCCGGCCACAATCATCCGACGTAAAATAATCCCGCACTGTCACTTTACCGGTTCCCTCATCGACTATGACGACCACGAGATGCATTGCCTGAGGGTCGTTTGTATCGGAAGGTTCATAGAAAACTGTTTCCTCTAAACCAGGAGAAACAGAGCCATCTGGAGGCAAATTTGAGGCGTGATAGGAAATATCAGCAACCTCGGCAAACGTAATACTTCTATCTGTTCCCCGAACGCTGAAGACTCCCTCGGAAAAATCGACATCTTCTTCCGCGCATTCAAGAACGTGTGCCGACAATCTTTTTGCTTTGTCCCGGACTTTTTCGGCAGCAAAAACGATCGCTGGCCCGCCAACGGATGCTGACCTGGATCCCCAGGTACCGTTTCCAAAGGGAACTCTATCGGTATCACCTTGAACCAACTCAATATCGTCGATCGGCAAGCCCAGGACATCCGCAGCAATTTGACAGAAAGCGGTATCGTGTCCCTGCCCATGCGAATGGCTTCCCGAAAAAACAGTAACCTTACCATCGCTGTGCATTCGGACGCTGGCGCTTTCATAGCCACCATGAAGCCCACCCTTTGTCGCAAGATTCCGGCTAGATCCGGTGCCTGACTTATCCAGAAAGCAAGCTATTCCAATGCCCATAAGGACACCTTCATCGCGCAAACGTTTTTGTTCATCCCGCAATTTCGGGTAATCTGCGAGGTCGAGAAGCTTCTTGAACAACGCCGGTGGATCGCCGCTGTCATAAATTCGACCCACTTGGGTTTGATAGGGAAAACCTTCAAAAGGAATTAGATTCTTATGACGGATTTCGACCACATCCATTCCCATTTCGCGGGCGCCATTTTCAAGCAATCGTTCATTCACGAATGTCGCTTCAGGTCGCCCTGATCCGCGATAGGCGTCAATTGGAACCGTATTGGTATAGGCACCACGAACACGCATTTTCAGCGCCGGCGTTCTATACAAGCCAGTTATTGTCTGTGGATAGGAATTGCCCGGAATGCTCGGTGCAAACTGGCTTAGATAACCGCCGAGTGCGGCAATTGTATCAACCTCCATACCAATGATTTTACCATCTTCATCAAATGCCATTCGCGCCTTGGTATGATGATCTCTGGCTTGTGAGTCTGACAAAAACGCTTCCTGGCGCGTAGACGTCCATTTGACTGGACGCCCTATTTTCCTAGATGCCCAGGTGATTGCCGCTCCCTCGGTAAGGTGAATCTTTAACCCAAATCCTCCGCCGACATCCGGCGAAATGACACGGATTTTATGCTCCGATTCAAATAGAACGAATTTTGCCAGCCAACGACGAAAATAATGAGGAATTTGACTGGTACACCAGACGGTATAATGCCCGGTGGCTTCTTCATAATCGGCGAGAAATACCCGGGGTTCTATCGGCGCTCCTGCAACACGGTTACTAACCAGAGCCATCTCCGTAACGTGGTGCGCAGTCTCAAATGCGTCCTCCGCCGCTTCATGTTCGCCACGCTCTATCTGAAAAACAACATTGCTGCCTATTTCCGGATGAATTACTGGCGCATTTTCATCCAGGCATTTTCCGATTTCTGTTACAGATGGCAGAGGGTCGTAGGTAACGGCGACAGCTTCCGCGGCGTCCAACGCCTGGTTTTTGGTTTCCCCAATAACGCAGGCAATAACATCGCCAACATGACAAACTTTTTCATCTGCAAAAACCGGACGTAGTTTCTCGTTCATCGGGCGCCCGTCGCTGAAAGGCATCGGATGAACACAAACGAGTTCACCCATTTCGTCCGCCGACCAATCTTCAGCAGTGAGTACAGCAACAACACCCTTCATATTCTTGGCTATGGAGGTATCGATATTTTTAATCGTCGCGTGCGCGTGGGTGCTACGAACAAAAACGGCGAAAGTCATATGGGGAAGCGTCATGTCGTCTGTGAAGTTTCCCTTGCCTTTTAGGAAACGGGTGTCCTCACGACGCAATAATGACTGCCCAAAATACATATTATTTATTTTCCTGCCCCCATACCCGCTCTACTTTGACAGCAGAATCTGATCGCGGCAAACCCCGTAAAAATGAGACAATTTTCCTCTCGCCAAGCGAACAACAATAAGTATTATAGACCGGCAAAATAAATCTTTTTCGGCTTATGAAAAGCCGTACAAATTCGGAACATAAGATGCCAGCCAAAAAAAGTGCAGTGAGACGTAGTCCCAAAGCGCGAACGACAAGAAAAACCTATAACCTCCAAGAAGCCAAAGTAATCGTCGAAACGAAGGGAAGTGGAAAACCTATCCTTCTTCTTCATAGTGAAGACCGATACGAACGGAGCGCTGCTTTTGTTGAGGAGTTGGCCCAAAAACATCGCGTCATTATGCCAATGATGCCGGGCTATGATGGTTCAACATTACCCGACTCAATTCGATCAATTGAAGACATGTCCTATCTTTATCTTGATCTCTTAGACGAGATGAATTTGCAAGATGTCACAGTCATAGGGTTTTCTGTCGGCGGCTGGCTTGCCTGCGAAATCGCAACGAAAAACGACGCACGTCTAAAGAAATTAATCCTGGTCGATTCAGTTGGGATCAAAAATCGCGGTGCGTATGATCGCGATATTCAGGACATCTATTACAATACCTTCGCCAAAGTGAAGAAGTTCAAATTTCATGATGTTAAAAAGGATCCAAGGGTCCTTACTGATATGTCAGACGATGAGGCTCTCGATGAAGCGCACGCTCGTGAAGCGACAGCCAGACTCTGCTGGGATCCTTATTTCCATAATCCTAGCCTTCGGTATCGGTTGAATCGGATTAAGATCAAGACCCTACTCATCTGGGGTGCAAATGATGGAATTGTTAAAACTTCATATGCACGTGGATTTGCGAAAAAAATCAAAGGTTCGAAGCTCGTAACGATTTCGAAAGCCGGTCACTTTCCGCATGTCGAACAGCCACAGGAATTCATGAAGCATGTGAAAGCGTTTCTTCGCTAAAAGTTCTAACCCGCATCTAAAGGAATTTACGAAATGGAATTTTATCACTTTACGGAATTCGCATGGCCTTATCTGCCACCGGATGATGAATTCACCTCAATGCGGGTGAGCTTGCCGAGTGGCGTATATGATCCGACGATTGGGTCTGATTGGTACAATATGTGTTTAGACCAGCACGTGTTGGCAGATGAACTCGGCATTAACTGCATGATCAACGAGCATCATCAGACCGCAACATGCCTGAATTCCGCTGCACCTCTTTCCGTAGCTATTCTCGCGAGACAAACCAAGAAGGCCCGCCTATGCATACTCGGAAACCCAGCCGCCAACCTGCGTGACCCCGTCCGAAATGCTGAAGAAATGGCGATGATCGACAATATTTCGCATGGACGGCTTGAGTGCGGGTTTGTTCGTGGTGTGCCCTACGAACTTTTTGGTTCGAATTGTAATCCAACTGAAACCAGCCCCCGCCTATGGGAATCTATTGCGTTAATGCAAAAAGCTTGGACCACTCATGATGGTCCCTTCAACTATGAGGGACGGTGGGTTCATAAACGCCAGGTGAATGTCTGGCCACGCCCGTATCAGGAACCACATATGCCTATATGGATGACAGGCGGTTCTGACGTAAATCATGCGACACGTTCAGTTGAAAACGGGTTCACCTTTACGATGTTCCTAACGCCGACTGAAAGTATGAAAAAGATGTTCACGGCAGTGCGTGCCAATTTGAAGAAGAAAGGTCTCCCCAAACCGGCAGATGATCTTTTTGCCTTTATGCCACTGGTCGCGGTTGGGGAAACGGAAGAAGAAGCCCTGAAATTCATTAAACAGGTCTTCTGGTATGTAACGAATAACAAAGCCGAACCGCAGTTCCGGGCACCTCCTGGTTATGTTGAATCCCAGCTATATGCGAATTTCCTGTCGGGTAAATTTAGTGGCGGACGGACTGACGCCATTCGCACAAAGGGTATGGATTATTTCCGTGAAAACGGCGTTGCTGTTTACGGCACGCCCGATCAAGTCGTTGCCCAACTCAAGAAAATGTACAAACAAATAGGTGGGTTCGGAAACCTGATAGCGATGCTACATTCAGGCGACATGCCTTACAAAAATGTTGCAAAGAGCATGACTCTTTTTGCGAAAGAAGTCGTTCCTCAGCTCAAAGACATGGGCACTGTTAGCTCCAAGGTCGGCATGCTCAAGGATCGTGGACGTCCGGTTCCAGCTGCTAAATTCAAAGGTAGAACCGATGCACTAGAGGCGGCGCGTGCAAAAACAGGCGTTGAAGTAAGAAGCCCCAAGAAAACACGTAAACGCGCGGCATAAATCCATAGGGAGAACCTGTTATGGCAATTAAAGGCGTCAAAAGCCGTTATATCAATGTCGACGGAATAAAGACTCACTATCTTGAAGCTGGCGAAGGCCCGACAGTGGTATTTATGCATTCAGGCGAGTTTGGAGGTTGTTCCGAGCTTTCCTGGGAATTCAATTTACCTGCCTTTTCGAAGCATTTCAGGTGTATAGCGCCAGACGGATTAGGCTTTGGACGCACCGACAAGGTCTTTGATTTCGGTGGCGGACGTGACCGTTTCTTCAAACATCTCATACGCTTTTTTGAGATCATGGATATTCAAGAAGCGGATTTTGTTGGAAATTCAATGGGCGGAAGTAATCTCGCCCGGATTGCCTCGAACCCGCCCATGATCTTTCCCATGCGCTCAATGGTTCTTGCATCCGGCGGCGGATTTGCCCCCGCGACCGATGCCCGGCAACAGTTGCTAGACTATGACGGTTCTCCGAAGGCAATGCGCTCTCTATTGGACGGTCTATTTTACAACAAGAAAAAGTGGGTCGATAACGCTGCCTACATTCGCAAACGTCAAAAAATTGCAACGATGCCCGGTTCTTGGGAATGCGCTGCGGCGGTACGTTTTAAACGTCCGACCATAAAAAGCGCAGGCGGACAATTCGGGAACCCTGACAACACGCCTTATGAGAATGTTGCTATTCCCACGCTTCTCATTGCCGGAAAACAGGATCAACTCCGCGAACCAGGTTATGCCCGCAAACTCGCTAAACGGATTAAGGGCTCAAAGGTTTCTGTCTATGACAAAGCCGCCCATTGTCCACATATTGAGCACTCTGCGCGTTTCAATCGCGAGGCTATAGCTTTCTTGAAAACGGTCCATAAAAAGCTTGGCGTAAAACGCTAGTCAGTCTGATGGCGGATCATCAGCATGCGCTGGATGAACAGTCGTCTTCAAACCCGGTACTAATTGAAGCCGTCCGCGGCGACGCTGTTGAAAGCGTGCATCGTGGCTCATTCGCAGTTGTCGACGCCCATGGTCGTGTTGTTATGGCTGTAGGTGATACCGAAACACCCGTGTTTCCCCGGTCCGGGATTAAGCCGATTCAGGCTCTGGCGCTCATCGAAACTGGAGCGGCAAAAGCCTTTGGTCTGGGGCATGCCAACGTAGCTCTCGCCTGCTCCAGTCACAATGGTGAACAAACACATACTGAAATTGTCGAGAACTGGTTGCAACGGATTGGTTGTACGGCGGACGATTTGGTTTGCGGGCCTTCCTTACCCTGGACCGATGAAGCCAAAGTGAAATTGTCCCGATCGGGAGAAGAACCAAGCACACTTCACGATAATTGCTCTGGCAAACATACCGGCTTCCTGACAATCGCCAAACATTTAGGGCATCCCACCCTCGGCTATAACCGCATGGATCACCCCGTTCAGCAGCGCGTGATCGGTATAGTAGAGCAAATGGTCGGGATGGACCTGTTTGACGCCCCAAAAGGAATGGATGGCTGTGGCATTCCAACGTTGGCAGTCCCTTTGGGAAATCTTGCTCTTGCCATGGCGCGATTGGGAGATCCGCACGATCAACCGGAAGATAGACAGAACGCCTGCGCCCGAATTCGTACTGCAATGGCAAATGAGCCCTATCTCATTGCCGGAAAAAATAGATTTTGTACCAGAGTAATTGATACGCTTGGTCAGGCTGCTCTTGTAAAGACGGGCGCCGAAGGGGTCTATTGCGCGACATTGACCGAGTTAGGTCTAGGGATAGCGATAAAAATAGACGACGGTGCCCGCCGTGCCGCCGAAGCAGTAATGATGCGACTGCTCATGAAGCTCGAGGTTTTGACTGATCGGGCTATAGGACGTTTGCTTAATCTACTTGAACCACCGATTTTTTCCCGTTCGGGTGAAATGATCGGTCTTCTTAGAGCGCCGCATAGCGATTTATCATGAAGCAATGAAATAGTTGTAGTCCGCACAAATATTGCAACATTGACTTGATCAAATTTCTCTTATTCGTATAGGATTTTTGGCCACCAACAGACACTTAAGCAGATTATGCGAATAATTTCTCTTTGCCTCATTTTGATCGTAACGACCGCGGGTTGTCAGACGACTCGTGGCGATAGAAGTTGCTCCTTTGGTCTGCTGATGCATAGCAAACACCAATATGAAGAGGCACGAGAAAATTATGACCGTTGCCTCGACAAAGCCGACCTTACAATAGGTGTCCGAGCCAGAACCCATTTGATGCGTGGATACGCTCTTCTTCGGGTAAAAAACAAAGATTGGGATGCTGCCGAGACTGACATCCAAACTGCATTGGATTTGGGCGTCCTAACTGAAAACAACAAAGCCAACGCCTATCTCCATCTGGGCATTATAAATCGAAAAAAAGAAAAATATGATGCGGCGATCCGTTTCGCCGATAAAGCAATCGAATTAAAACCAGACACATATAACGGTTATTATAGTAGAGCCCAGACGCACTATCGTGCCGACAATTTAGATGAGGCCATCGCCGATTATTCAAAAGCGATTGAGCTTAGTCCGGAAAGAAGTACGCTTTTCAAACGAAGAGCATATGCCTTCATTGAAAAAGGTGATTTAGATGCCGGCCTAAAGGATTTCCAGAAGGCCATTGATTTAAATACAAAGCCGGAGACCTTATATTTAAATCGCAGTCTTCAATACGTTTATCATCAAAAATTTGAACTCGCTCTTGAAGATCAGAAAAAGATACGACGTATCGATCCCGGTGGCTGGATCGTCAATTGGGCTGCCGGAGTTCAGTTGATGTGGATGAGACAGTATCCTGAAGCGATACATATGTTTAATAAGCTACCAAAAACTGTGTTTGACGTCGCAGCGCTCAAAGACCGTGGTATTGCCCTGATGCAGCAGGGACATTATGCGGATGCCGTCGGTGATTTGAAAAAAGCGCTAAAAAAGGCAAAGCATCAATACGCAGCGCTATGGCTATATGTGGCCGAATTCAAAACCGGTATTGATGGTCAGAAAAAACTTCGTGAGTTCTACAATACATCAGTCAAAACTAAAGGCTGGCCAAGACCCATATTCCAATTTTTACTCGGCGAATTAACCGAAGCGGAATTCATCACCGAAGCTCGGCATCGGTATAGCGCTATTGAGAAAAGAAGAATGTGCCAGGCAAAATATTTTGTTGGTGTGACCGCGTTGTTTAAAGGTCAAAAAGAACGGGCTAAAAAGTTCCTTAAGGAGAGTGCTGACACGCCATCCCCGTATTGTTTTGAAGCAACCATCGCAAAAGTGGAGCTGAAGAAAATCACGAAGAAAAGCCCGACAATTTAACTTCAGAAAACTCCGTTAGTACCCTGTTTTAAATAGGATAAACGATATTCAATCACCCTGAACAACGGGGTTTTTAAGTTCACCGATACCGTCAACATTTATGCGGACGATATCTCCAGGCTTTAGAAATATGCCGCGTGGTCGCCCGACACCAGACGGCGTACCAGTTGAAAATACGTCCCCGGGTAAAAGCGTAAACCGGCGGCTGACCCATTCGATCTGTTCTGCTATATCGAATATGAGGTCCGCAATTACCTCATTTTGCATCTCATCCTCATTGACCCAGAGTTTCATACGACATTCGTACGGGTCTTCTATCTGATCCGCGGGCACAATCCACGGCCCCATTGGTGCTGACGTTTCAAAATTCTTGTGTCCAAACCAGTCAACGCCAAATCTCGGCCAGTCTTCTCGTTTACCGAGATCGCGTGCAGACAAATCGTTGAGGATTGTATAACCAGCAACATGTTCAAAGGCTTTTTCAACAGAAATGTGTTTGCCCGGTTTGCCGATGACCACTGTGAATTCTGCCTCCCAATCCACCATATTGGAAAGCGCTGGAAGCCGTATTTCCTCTTCCGGCCCGATCACACAATGCGGGCCGTTCTTGAGAAAAAAATAGGGTTCAGTGACAGATTTATCCGGATAGGTTTTTTTGTCCGGCGACATTTCCATCGCATGTTTTTTGTAATTCGCTCCCGCACAATAAATTGCAGGAGGATATAAAAGCGGAGCCATCAGATTGATATCCGCCAAAGGACGCGTATCCGTGGGGTTCTCCGCAAGGTCATGAAGTTCGCCGCGAGCTACCTCCCAGTTATTGAGAATATCTATAGTCGTTCTCGCCCAGTCGGCCCCGGATGTTGCCTGCTCCAAATCAATAACCTGGTCATTTCCAACCAAAATTCCCGGCCGCGCTTCACCCGCGACACCCGCAAAATTCAAAAGCTTAAATTCAGCCATCTGAAATATGACTCCCTCCAGTCCCGCTATTCCGAGTCCGTTCTATTTCTGGCAAGATTGTCCCACTTAGACACAGGACGCACAATCACCGGCAATTTTAGGAAACGAAAATGTCCAATATCACGCTCGAACAAGCATCGACCATTATAGACGCAGCCCTGGCGAAGGGACGCGAAATGGACCTTAAACCACTTACATTTGCTGTCCTCGATGCTGGTGGACATCTCGTGGCTTTTAAACGCGAGGACAAATCATCTCTGCTTAGAGGTGATATTGCCTCGGGAAAGGCGTGGGGTGCACTGGGCATGGGCTTTTCATCGCGCGCAATTGGAGAACGAGCGGCTCAGGCACCCGCATTTTTTAGCGCCCTTTCCGATCTTAGCGGCGGAAAAATGCTCACCAGTCCGGGCGGCGTTTTGGTACAAAATCAGGATGGAGACATCATTGGCGCAGTGGGAGCAAGTGGTGATACCGGCCCTAACGACGAGACATGTGTCATCGCCGGTATCGAGGCTGCAGGGTTAACAGCGGCGCCGTAGTCAACATGACAACGCCCGAACCAAATGTCCCGGATAACTTGATCGAACTCGATCTTTCGGCGTTTTCAAAGGAAGACGTCGAAAAAATAAAGGCGCTCGGCGAAAAACAGCGCCTGCTTTACAGATGGTTCCGACATGAAAGAACGACACAACCTGGTTTAGACCAATTTTTCATTTACTCCGGCGCCCGAGGTCGAACGCCATATTCCGCCTATCGGGTTGAGAGACATATGGACGCCAGATACGCGATTTTCAGCCAACGCAGCGGTGAAATGATAGCGGAGGGTCGGACACTCGATAGCGTACTCGATCATCTACCAGACGACTTTTTTTACTCGATTTAACATTTAAAAGAAAAATGGAGAGTCAGATGTCCGGTGTTGCTTCCTTCAACTTGATGCAATGGGTCGATAAAAACCGGCATTTGCTGCGTCCGCCGGTCCTAAACCAGACAATTTTTGCGGAAGACGACTTTATCGTTCAGATTGTCGGCGGTCCCAATATCCGAACCGATTATCACGATGACCCCTTTGAGGAATTTTTTTATCAGCTAAAGGGCGACATGATCCTTAAGGTTTTCGAAGATGGTGAACTGCGCGACAAGCCAATCAATGAAGGCAGTATAATGTTGATACCGCCCCACATGCCCCATTCCCCGCAACGACCAGACCCTGAAAGTATCGGCATGGTCGTGGAAAGGATACGTCCTCACGGTGTTCTGGATGCTTTCGAATGGTATTGCGAGAACTGCGCAACGAAAGTTTGGCGGCGTGAGGTTCGTGTCGACAGCATTGTTGAAGACCTGCCGCCCGTTTTTGAGGAATATTATGGGACTATCGCTGGCGGGAGCTGCAAAAAATGTGGGCATCCTCATCCACAAAAACTAACTGCAGCCTGATCTGAATTCTCAGGAGGCCCGTGCTTCCTTTTTTCATATAACGAGAAATTGTCTCTGAAGACCCCCGTGGCTTCAGACATCGTCGTTATAAACCGAAAAATACAGCGGTAGCTTTAGTGAAAATCGTGTCCTTTCGACCGAAATATTATCGTCATAAAACGAGAAACAGATTGAGACTTTTGTAACAAATTCGGTTCATGCAATCGAATGCATTTCATTAAGATACTGATTTTACTGTGTATTATTTTTGGCACAGTTCTTGCAACAAGTAACTTAATCGCAACAGAATTTGAGCCAGTTAGTTTCATGAGTATTTCAAAAGCAGTTATCACAGCCGCCGTTCTTACATTCGGGATTTTGTGTTTCGGAATCTCCGCACCCGTGCAGGCTCGTTCATCAGCAAGCTCTTTATTAACCCCTGTCTCGGGTACCGAATCTGCTGCTGTCAGAACCTGGCGTACAGCTGCTGAGCGCGGCGACAGCAAGGCTCAATTTATGCTGGGCATGATGCATAGTCGCGGATTGGGAACGACATTGGATCTTATGAAAGCGTATGTTTGGTTCAAAATTTCGTCGGAAAGACATCCACCAAGCATCCGCCAAATGCGGTATCTCGAAAAGAGACTGTCAAAGACCAAAATAGCTCTTAGCGATGCACTCATCGCCGAATGGAAAGCAAGCAAGCGAACCAACTAAAACCCCGAAAGCCAAATCCGATGAATATCGTAAAAAACTTTGTTGTAAGCTCTATCATCGCCCTAATATTCCTGGGCTTCGATGCTAAAGCCCCTGCGTTCGCCGAAAATGGTGATAAATTTCAGGCGATAGGAAACCACTCCTTGTTGCCTCTTTTGACGCCGGTTTCAAGCAAAGAGTCCGATGTTTCCACAGTTTGGAGAGGCGCTGCTGAACAGGGCAACAGTAAGGCCCAGTTCATGCTTGGCCTGATAAATAGCCAGGGCAAAGACGTACCACCCAATATGGTAAAGGCCCATTTTTGGTTCACGCTATCAGCGGAAACGTTTCCGGCGGGCAAGCGATATGTACGTTCTCTCTCGAATAAAATGTCACAAGGCCAACTCACTTTAAGCCGCCTACTCCTCAAAGAGTGGAAGACCGTTAATCGCTAACATTTATTGATACGGTAAGTAACGTTAGTCACTGCGTTGCACGATCCGGTCCGGTGATGCGTGAATGCCATAAGTTTTCATTGATCGCGATCCAGTTACACTAAACCAGTGTTTGACCTGAGGGGGGAACACCATCGTCGTCCCAGGGCCAATGGAACCGACTTCCCCTTCCCCTTCGATCCACGCCTCGCCCTCGCCTTCCAGTACAATTACGATTTCCATGTAGGGATGCCAATGAACGCCCGTGTTAAAGCCCGGCGGTGATGTCTGAAGCCCTAACCGAACAGGCGTTGAACCTTCAGCATCTCCAACGATAGTGCGATATGTTGCGTTATCATGCAGATGGCGTTCTTCAACATCGCCATTATGGATAATTGGCAAACCTTGCCTCCTAATGAACTCTGATGGATTGCAAATTCGTCGCGTTACGTTTTCGCAAAGTGTCCATGGCCTGATCAAGACCATTCAAGGTGGTTGGGAACATTCTGCCACCGATCAACTTGTATATAAGTTGTGTCGACATTGTTTGCGGCCATCTCTCTTGAGATTCAGGATTCAACCAAACCATATCCGGGAACTGTTCGATCATTCTCTGAAACCACACTGCACCAGATTCATCATTCCAGTGCTCAACCGACCCGCCTATTTCGGTAACTTCATAAGGACTCATGGTCGCATCACCGACAAAGATTACTTTGTAATCCGAAGGATAAGTATTCAGCACATCCCAGGTCGGAACGAACTCACTTCTGCCACGTCGATTGTCGCGCCAAACGCGTTCATACAGGAAATTGTGAAAGTAATAGTACTCAAGATGCTTAAATTCAGTTTTCGCCGCCGAAAACAGTTCCTCACAAACTTTCACATGAGGATCCATTGTCCCGCCCACGTCTATAAACATTAGGACCTTTACGCGGTTCCGTCGCTCCGGCCGCATCTTGACGTCAAGTAACCCCGCATTACGTGCCGTCGACGATATTGTTTCGTCGAGATCGAACTCATCCGCCGCGCCTTCACGGGCAAATTTACGCAAACGTCTTAAAGCAATTTTGATGTTCCGGGTTCCGATTTCCACTTCCCCGGTAAGATTCCGGAATTCGCGTTTCTTCCATACCTTTGTCGCGCTTCCTCCGCCTCCTTCTCCACCGATGCGGATGCCGGCCGGATTTCGGCCCGAATGACCAAATGGCGATGTTCCGCCCGTTCCAATCCACTTATTGCCGCCAGAATGCGGTTTATCCTGCTCCTCTAGACGTTTCTGGAGCTCTTCCATCAATTCCTCAAATCCGAGCTTTTCTAGCTTTTTCAACTCTTCTTCGCTGAACATGCGTTGGGTTACCGCACGCAACCATGAATCCGGGATCGCATCATCAAAGAATTCGGCACTCCTGCGCTCCAGACCTCGAAAAAAGGTACCGAATGCTTGATCAAAGCGGTCAAAGTTACGTTCATCCTTAACCAACGCAGCACGAGACAGGAAATAAAAGTCGTCAACATTTGCGTCGCAAACATTCTTATCCAGGGCTTCGAGCAGCATGAGATATTCCCGAATCGTCACGGGTATCTTCATGTCTCGCAGCTCGTAGAAAAATTCGACGAACATGAGATAATTCCGAACTAGCCTTGGCGCCGTGACAGGAATGCCAGGCGCTCAAACATTTGTACGTCCTGCTCGTTTTTCAACAACGCGCCATAGAGTTGTGGGATCGCCTTGCTCGCATTAGCTTTGATGGCATCCTCATCTATGTCTTCCACCAGAAGAAGTTTGATCCAATCGAGCAACTCCGATGTAGATGGTTTTTTCTTAATCCCGTTTACGTCCCGAAGTGAGTAAAAAACGTCCAACGCCTCTTTCAAAAGTTTATTTTTGATATCAGGAAAATGGACTTTTACGATTTTCTCCATCGTATCGTTTTCAGGAAACTGAATGTAATGAAAGAAACAACGTCTCAAGAAAGCGTCCGGTAATTCTTTTTCATTGTTCGACGTGATGATCATCAGGGGACGCTGTTTCGCCTTGATGGTTTCCTGCGTTTCATAAACAGAAAATTCCATACGATCGAGTTCCTGCAGCAAATCATTCGGGAACTCAATGTCCGCTTTATCAATCTCATCGATCAAAACCACCGCCTGCTCTTCGCATTCAAATGCGTGCCAGAGCGGCCCTTTATCGATGTAATTCCTGATCTCTCCAACACCCTCCTCGCCCAGTTGCGAGTCCCTCAAACGCGACACTGCATCGTATTCATAAAGGCCGTGACGCGCTTTTGTCGTCGACTTTATGTGCCATTCGAACAGCGGCATCCCAAGCGATTGTGCGACTTCAATCGCCAGAAGGGTCTTACCGGTACCGGGCTCCCCTTTTACCAAGAGAGGCCTTTCGAGAGTAATTGCGGCATTAACCGCCATATTGAGGTCATCTGTCGTGACGTAATTATCTGTTCCGGTAAACTTCATCGGTTCTTCTTTTGATTCCGTTGATTCAGGGTTAGCGTATTTCGTATTAGAACAATCGCGGACCGTAGAGTACCGTATTACCGCGATCAAGCCCGGTAATAATGCCGGGTATCGAGCTTTAGGCATTCGGAGAACGTGTCATGGCCGCAGCACAAACATTCCATCTTCTTTTCGCGGTGCTCTGGGTTGGCGGTATGTTCTTTGCCGTTTACGTCTTGCGGCTTGCTGCGGGCCCTATGGAACCTCCGGAACGCGTGGCTCTTTGGGGACGGGCGTTTAAAAAATTCTTTCCCTGGGTCTGGATCTCAATCGTTGTGCTTCCAGCAACCGGTTATTTTATGGTTTTCGAAGCGTATTCAGGTTTCAAGGATTTACCGGTTCCCTATCACATTATGCATGGCCTTGGCTGGGTGATGATTGCACTGTTTCTTCACTTGTGGTTCGCGCCCTATGCCCGATTTAAAAAGGCGCTAGCGGCCGGTGACGTACCTGAAGCTGGCAAAAATCTTAATCAGATTAGAATTATTGTTACGACAAACCTTTGGATTGGATTGGGCAATATAACGCTTGGTGCCCTCGGCGGCTTCATCGGCTAGGCGCTTCAAGCAGTTTGGAAAGAACCTCTTGGAGCTCGCTTTTCGTCGGGTTCATTTTTTTCAATTTATATCGATGTATAAAATGAAAAACTTTTTTGCCTGACTTATCGAAAATAAAAACGGTCGGAATACGCTGAACGTTCTCGAACTTTTTGCCTATCTCATCATTTCCTTTGACCACATGAAATCTCGGCTTGTGTTGGAATAGGAACCGTTCCAGTCGCTCACCGTCATCTTTAAAGCCGCCTAAATCTTCGAAGTAATTGATGGCCAGGATTTTCAACGGCTTGCCTTGATATGTTTTCGCGAAGGAGTTGAGGTGTTTGAACTCCTTACGGCAAGGAGGACACCAACTGGCAAAAAACGAGATTAAGACGACTTGGTTTTTCAGACCCGTCCTGAGTAGAGCCTTACCAGTAATATTCGGAAGTTCAGCAATAATGTGTTTTAGATTTTGATCCAATCGAACAGATTTATCGGCCGCCAGCAAAACCGACGGCATCAACGAGATCAAAAGGCAAACCCAAAGGTTTTTTAAAATTCTCATAGGCGGAATTTAGTGACGATGCAGCTCCGATTTAAGATGATTCACGTTCTTGTGTAATCAGATCTCAAGCCCGATGCCCTCGGCTTCAGCGATATCACAAGCCAAACCGGCCAAACCCATAAAACCAACACCCTGATCAGAATTCTGTTTGAAAAGCGTTATTTGGTTGTTATTGGCGCGCCCGCTTGCTTTTCCGGTTAAAATCTCTCCGATTTCGATCAGAGCCTCCCAACTCGTAATTCCTTTTTCGATTGGTTCACAAAGGTCACCATGTTCTTCGACAATCGATTGCTCTCGAATATTCACAAGAATTACATCGGACCGTTCGACGACATCGTCATCAATTTCACGGCGAGGCTTTGATAACCCAGCCTGTTCTTTAACACCTTTGGTCGAGTTCACAATCGACGTCACGTGCTGTCCCGGTTCGAGCCAGGCGCCGTAGAGTGCTGGCACGTTCGTATTCGTCGCGCAGCAAATCAGATCTGCACCCTCCGCTACTTCCTGTGGTTCCTGAACAGCCCGTATTTCAAAATCGCAATATTCCTGCATTTCAGAGACGAATTTATCGCGATTTTCAGCTGATCGGCTATAAATGCGGGCTACCTCAATCGGTCTGATCGTCGACATGGCAACCAGGTGCCGTCGTGCCTGAAGGCCTGTTCCATAAAGACCGAGGACTTTACAATCCTCTCTTGCCATCAAATTGGTGCCGACCGCACTTGTCAGTGATGTTTCGGTGCCAAAAGTTTCTTCGAATGTATCGAACGGATAAAGCGGCAAGGAACCGATGATAACAGCCCGTAGTTCTGCGGTTTCACTGTTATAAACGACATAAACCCGCCGGCCTGCGCCATTATATTGTTGGGCGTTGTCATTGAAAGTGAAGCGTTCGGCATGGATAAACATTCCCGAGACTTCCAGGTTGGGACAACCGCCGGGATGTACCGTTATTCGTCGGTCCTCATATTGAATACGGGTTTTCGGCGCACTAAATGACGGGGCCAGTCCCTGATCATTGAATCCTTTACGAACGGCCTCAATCGCATCCTCGACTGAAATTAAACCTGCGAGATCACGTGAATCGATAAGCAAGGCCATAAGCCCCTCCCAAACAAAATTGTGCCTGTTTTATTCCAGAAATTTAGTGATTTTTTCTGCAACTGCGGATGGGTTTTCCAACTGAACCGCATGGCCACAGCCATCAATAATCTCAACTGACGCGTTGGCGAGCCCATCTTCATAGGCGGAGGCATGACTAACAGGTACGAATTTATCGTTACCGCCCCAGACGATCAGAGCATTGCCTCTGAACCGATACAAACGATCAACGAGCTTCTGGTCATAAAAATACGGTGGTTTAAATCCAAATCGCGCGATGCAGCGAAAGACTTTATATCGCAGCATACCCTGCTCTTTGTCCACGACTTGGTCCGGTATCCATTCCTGCGCCAGATCGCTGTTGCCGTCTGCAAACACCATATCGCGCACGTCATCGATCTTTCCATTTAACGGTTGAACCGCCATGAACAGGTCGCCGATTGGTTCGCCCGATACAAACAGACCCGATGCACCAATCAAAACCAGATTGCCAACCCGTTCGGGATTTCGAACGGCAAGCTCTGCAGCAAGCCAGCCGCCTACGCAGTTGCCAATGACATCTATCTTTTCGATTTCAAGAGCATCCATAACCTCTAACGTATGAAATAAGAGATCATCGATGCTCTCGAGAGAGTTATCTTCATCAGAACCGACACAACCGGGATGCGCAGGCGCTATTACCCGAAATTTTTCCGCTAGGGCATCATGAAAGGCATAGCTTTTCGCTGACAAACCGTGCATATCCGCGACACCATGTAGATACAATACAGGTGCTCCCGAACCACCTTCATAAACCTGTACTGAACGACCTTGTACATCGAGATCGCGTAGACTCATTGCGCGGCCTCCATCTCCTCAAGCATTGGGAAATCCTTGGCAAACAATTCCGCAGAATCCCGACGCATCGCTGGCATGACTTCTTCGGCAAACAGCTTCATAGACTTTCGTGCCAATTCGTCTTTCATATTTCCGAACTGAAATTGAATAAGGAGATTTCCAACCTTGGCATCTTCAACAAATTCCCAAAGTTTTTTGCGAACGGTCTCAGGGCTGCCAACCATGATCGAATTCTTGCTTTCAAGATCATCCCAATCTTTGGCATCTCCAAGAAGATCACCGCCCGCTGCGGCTCTTGAAGAATCCAGAAACGCTTCCCAGGAACGCAATGATTGCGAAGGTACGCCTGGACCGAATGTCATGGAGCGACCTTCCTTCCTCAGATGTCCCTTCAAACAATTCCGCAGAAAGTAGAAAACGCCCTCCTGAGATTCCGCACGCGCCTGTTCGTCAGTTTCAGAAACATAGACAGATAGCAGCACACCCATCTTAAAGGGCGTGTAGGTCTTGCCGTGCTCTTCCATAACACCGGCAAATTCCTTGGCGGCCATTCTGGTGCCACCACCGTGCGAGCGAGAAGAAAGAAAATAGCAGTACCCGCGCTTTGCTACCTCTCCCATGGATTCGACACTACGCGATCCAGGGACCCATACCTCCGGATGTGGTTGTTGCAGTGGCTTTGGCCAAATATTGACGTATCGCATCGGATAGCACGGACCCTCATGTGAAAAGGGCCCATCGTCGGTCCAGCTTTTTACAATAAGATCGATCGCTTCCCAAAGCCGCCGTCGACCCTGTGGCGACGGAACGTTGTAATTGAAGGCCTCAGGTCCGCCGCCCACAGCGAAGCCGGCGATCAGGCGGCCATTCGACATATTGTCGATCATCGCATACTCCTCCGCCACGCGAAGTGGATTGAGGTAAAGCGGCGGCAGATTTCCTAAGACAACTATTTTGCCGTTCTTAGTTATCTGTGTAAGTGCCGAGGCAAGGATGTTGGGCGACGGCATCAGGCCGTAAATATTTTGGTGATGTTCGTTTAAGACCATGCCGTCGAAACCCAGCTCATCGGCATAGGCAAGTTGGCCTAAATATTCCTGATAAAGTCCACGGGATTTTTCGCCATCCCACAATTTGTTAGGAACCGTTACCCAGCCGCTTTCGTTATTCTCGTCAAAATCCGCCGGTAAATGCGGATACGCCATAAAATGCCAACAGAACATTCTTACAGGTTGCATGTGTTTGCCCTCTTCTCCCCGGAAGATTTATTGGATTTCTTACAAACATCATGCGCTTAGAACATGACCCCGGCAACCCGAAGCCACAAAAAACCGGGTGCAGTTTTCGCACCCGGTTACTCTCGCATTGCCATAAACCAGACTAGGCGAATGCCAGGTCCCTATTTTCTCTGTCGTCATCAGCTTGCGGTTCAGGATCAACTAGATATTCCCCGATATTCGGATCTTTCTCAGTATCAGGGATAGCGTTCTCCTCCAGAGAAACAATTTCTTGAACTAAATTTTTCACGATGTTGCCAAATTCGGACTCCGCGAGACGCGGGTGACTTTCAACAAAATTGCCCACTCGCTTCGCCAAT
>PBIN01000012.1 GCA_002720855.1 Rhodospirillaceae bacterium
GACAATCATGTTCGGTACGCCGTCAAACGAGGATTCCTTGCGACTACTCCCGCGGGACATTTTGAATTTGGTCAGATAGCGGCATGGGCGAACAGGAGATACGGGACGGAAAACCCTGACATCAGCCGCATGCACCACGGTGAGACCGTAGAGGCTGGCGGAGTGGCAGCGGCGGGAGAAGTCGGTAGAGCGATAGGCTTGGGTTCCCCTGAAGACTACAAACAGGAACTTGAAGCGTCCCGGCAGGAGAACGAGTGGCTGCGGGTGGCGCTGGCTGAATCGGAAGCACAAAGGGAACGCGAAAAGCCTGACACCGACATAGGCAGAAAAGTGCGCGAAGGTGGGAGAAAAGGGGGTAACTCCCTGAAGGAAATGAGGCCATGACGCTGACAAACGGGCACAAAACCGGCGATACGCCTTAATTTTTTGAAACCTCCCGCTCCGACTTTCAGGCAGCAATCATGGAGGGCCATGTCCAACTAAACCCAAGGAACTTGGCATGAGCCCAACCCAAAACACGTCACGCTTTCTGCGTCTTCAGCAAATCATCGGTAACAGCAACGCATCCCCCCCTCTGGACCCGATCATTCCGATCTCGGCCTCATCTTGGTGGGCCGGTGTAGCGGCAGGCCGATTTCCGAAACCCGTAAAACTGGGGCCTAATACCACCGCCTGGCGGTGGGAAGATATTCAAGGCCTCCTGGATCAGCTCGCGGCGGAGGTAGGCCAATGAGCGGTCTCAGCGAACAACAGGACCAATTAGCGCAGTTTCAAGCCCTGTTCCCCTCATATTCACAGGCGCATGGCATATTCGAAATCACGGGGGTTGATGCCCAGACCGGCAAGATACAAGGCAATGCCCGAACGATACGTCGCGGCGCGACCGTTCAGGCTTGGGAAGAGCATTTGGCGGGCAGATCAACGGGGCTAGGTTCTATCCCGCTTCTTGATGACGGGGAGAGTGTTAAGTGGGCCGCGATAGATATTGATGTGAATGATATTGATCACGCCTTCCTAGAAAAGAAGGTGGAAGATCTTGGCCTGCCCCTAATTGTTTGCAGAAGCAAGTCAGGCGGAGCGCACTGTTACCTCTTTCTGCACAAGCGCTGTTTAGCAAAAGAAGTGGTTGATGCGCTTAGGAATTGGTCCGCAGCACTCGGTCACCCTGGGGTGGAGATTTTTCCGAAGCAAACGGAAAGAGAGCTTGATACGCAGGCTGGAAACCCCCGACCTGGGAACTGGATTAACCTTCCCTACTTCGAAGCCGATAGTACCGAGCGGTATTGCATCTATCGTGGGGGACGCTTGTCCCTATCAGAGTTCATTCAATTGGCCGAACGGAGTCGCGCCGATCATAGCGCGCTAAACATTAGGCACATAACCGCGATCTCCGAGGAGCCCGACCGGTCCCTCAAATCCCGCGAGGGGCGAAACGGCTTTCTTTTTTCCAAGGGCTGTGCCCTTCGGGCGGAAGGTGCAGATGGTGAGGCTATTCGCGCTGAGATCGAGGCTCTCAATCTCACAGCGACGGTTGAGGATCACCCAAACTTCGCTGATGGCCCCCTGCCTGCCAATGAATTGAGCCAGGTTGTTGCCTCGGTTTTAAAATTTGAAGCGACTGATCCCCGCAAAGAGGAACAAGAGCTGCTCACGCGGATGAATCAAAAGCACGCCGTGGTCATGGTCGGTGGCAAATGTGTGATCGCGAACGAAGAGTTTGACCCCAGTTGGGGGTACGACACGGTAACTTTTTCCTCGGAAGCAGATCTGATCCGCAGGTATGCCAATCGGCGGGTGGGTCACGGTAAGAGTCAAACCACTGAAGGTCGGGCTTGGCTAGCAAATCCGGGTCGGCGCCAATTTGACGGAGTTGTGTTTGCACCGGGCAAAGACACGCCGGGTTATCTCAATCTCGACAGGGGCTTCGCAGTAGAGCCGCGTCACGGGGATTGCTCTCTATTTCTTGATCACGTGCGAAATAACATATGTAGGTGTGATGAAGATCTGAGCGATTACCTTTTGGCTTGGATGGCAGACTGCGTACAAAACCGGTCCCGGCGGCCGGGAATATCAGTGGTATTGCGGGGGCGCCAGGGGACAGGGAAGGGTGTTCTCTGTAGTCAGTTCGGTGCCCTTTTTGGGCGACATTTCATTCAAGTTACTCAAGCCGGGCACCTGACCGGTAACTTCAACTCTCACCTCAAAGACAAACTATTGGTCCACGCCGACGAGGCTTTTTGGGCAGGCGATAAAAAGGCTGAGGGTGTTTTGAAGGCCCTAATCACCGAAGACACCATTCAAATAGAGATGAAAGGCCAGGACGTGGTGCCGTTCCGCAATCACATCCGATTGATTGTATCTTCCAACAACGAGTGGGTCGTGCCCGCGGGTAACGAGGAGCGGCGGTTTTTCATACTCGATGTCAGCGAGGCGCGGATGCAAGACAGAGCGTATTTCGGCAGCATTGTCGCTCAAATGAACAGCGGGGGGCGAGAAGCTCTTCTTCAGTATCTACTTGATTACGACCTCTCAGCTACGGATGTCGGCTCGCCACCAAAAACCAACGCACTCATGGACCAAAAGGCATACACCGCATCTCCGCTTCAATCTTGGTGGTATGAACGTTTGGTTGACGGTCACATAACCTCTGAGCGGACCAAATGGGATACAGAAATTCCGACAGATACGCTCCACGAGGATTACATAACTTTCTGCCAAAACCAGGGGATCAAGCGCCCGAAGGCTCCGAGTGCGTTCGGTAAAGAGCTCAAAGCACTAGTCCCGGAGCTTGAAAGAGCTCGCCCATCTAATAAGAAAAGCCGCAAATATGTTTATAGGTTAGGCGAGTTGGACGTTTGTCGCCGCAATTTTGATCGCCTCACAATGTCTTCTCACCATTGGGACGAGGCGGATCACTGAGTGCCCCCTGTTCTAGGACGCCGCACTTTGCTGGGGCTGAGGAAACCTTGGGTTTCTGGGGCGCGTCCTAGGTGTCCTAGCAGTCCTAGGAAAAAAGCCAATCACCCACCCCTGCTTTCCACCCACGCAGTAGTGCGTCGGCGTGAGAACCCAATATGGGGATTTGCTGGGACACCTAGGGCAGCTGGGACGCGATCCGAGGACCGTGTTCCGCGCTATATAGACCCCGCACCACGGATCACGCTCCTCGATCCGAGGCCGAAGGCACTAAGCCAACCTGAATGATGTTCCGGGGCCCGTGTCCCGCCTACCGTGGCCCCCGCCCCAAGGCCAGTCTGCCTTGAACCACGGGCCGTGCACCACGGGTCATGGTTCTTGGCCCTCGATTCAGGGGGGCAGAGGACAAGCTAGCTAATTTCCTTGTTTGGTTATGCTTGGACCGGGACAGACAGCTTTGCACCAGGAAAAGTGTCAGGGCTTACGTTTCTTAATCTCCGTTAAGACCATCTCAAGGTCGTCCGGGTGAATGAACAGGTTCCTCCCCCCGCGCATTTCCTGCATCCATTTTCCTTTCTCCAAATCTTTTAGGTCACGAACTTTGTGTTCGTCTCCGAATATATCTCTGATGTGGCGTTCATTATCGGTTCTTTGAATCGTGATAAGATTAATGTCCGGAGGTCCCGCTTCCTGGCCTAGGACGAATAACCATCGTTTATCGTTCGTTCCGGAAAATCCGATATGAGGGGACCCCAGCTCAGATTTGGCGCCTCTTGGTAAAAGGTATTCGTCTCTTGGGTGCCCACTACGCCACAGACGATCCAAACCGTATTTGACTGCCAACGTAACGACGTCTTTTACCGGGTCAGTTAACCGCCACCTCCGAGCAAAGTAGGCTCGTCCACCTTGTTCGACGAGCACGCCTACATGCCCCATGGAGGGGTCACTGTAGTTAGAAAGAATGAGATCCCCGTTGAATACGCCCGGTACCTGCCAACTATCGGATTTTCGGGCCTCACCGCTGCTTGCGGATTTTGAACCGCCGGGTCCCGACATCCCGCGCTGTTCTCTCAGATATTTTTGTAACCGGGCTAGCAATTCCGGTTCCATGTTCAGCAATTCGTCTTCAGAGATTGTGATTGCCATAAATTTCCTCTTGACAAAATTTCCCGTCCTGTTAACACTATGGGACCAAGATTTTAACGTACTATATTACATCACCTTTGTCAATACACCCCCAGATTGGAGGCGAAAATGGTGAATTCTAACAAACACATTAGGCACTGGGAAATATCGGGAACAAAATGTTCCCTGAATCAATATGATTTTATATGGGCGGACATACCAGCCGAACGCCTAAAAGCTGTCAGGTCCCTGGAGACAATGGATATTCGCAATCTGCAGGACAGCTTAGCCCAGGAGTGCCCGATCAAAGCGTGGCCATACGGCATGCCTACCGTTGTGAATCCATACGTGGTCATTCTTGGAATGTCGCCAGGTGTGTCGCCCGCGTCGGGCGATAGTGACTATAACACGCGCCCGGCTTATGAGTTGCCTGCAGGAGGGGTGCCTCATCCGCGCTGGTATTATGCAGACTCCCGAGGGTATTGGGACAAGGTACGATATTTGTGCGGTCGTTTCCTCAAAGCCATTGACCCCAATTTTCGGGAAACGCAGGCTTTCTCCTTGTCGGGGCACATGAACCTGAGCACCGGTGCATCTGGCAGGGCCAGTGACGTTACTGTGCAGCGAGAGCTGGCCGATTGGGTTGTAAGGGCAATTTCCGGCGGCTTGAGGCCCCGATATGTAGTCGGTCTAGGGCTAACATCCGCTCTCAGAAAGTCCGATGTGCAAACAGCTTTATCAAATCTCGGGACGAGCCCGGTTGATTTTACCAAGCCGGACCGTGTGCGACCATTCCACGGTTATCAGAAAACAAGCCTCGCATACCGGGAGTGGGATTTTACGCGACCGGATGGTGGCATGCTGACATTCGTGTCCTGGCCACAACATCCGGGCCGCGCCCCGTTTACGAACAGACAAATTTGGGAAGAAAGCGTGTCGGAGTACTGCCGCACCATATCGGCCAGCTAAGTCGGAACCAACAGAATGCCAGGGGGCATTGGTTCTAATGAAACGTTTATCCAGGAGAATAAAATTATGAAGATAGTACGCAGTCAACAGGACTTTGATCTCCTAAAGCCCAAATTTCCTCGGCCTAACGACTACAGAAATTTTACTCAAGCCGGCTATTATTTTGACCCCAATGGGGTGTTAGAAAAAGGAACGCTGTCAATTCAGGATGCTTTGCCTAAGGCAAAACCGTCCGGGCCCCGCTGGAGAACTTTTGAAGCAATGGAAAGCGGCATCACGGTTGAGGGTTTTAACCAGAAAGCCAAGGAAATGAGACTAGGGGCCGAATGGGATGCCGATATTTTTATAGCGGTCCACAGAGGATTTAGACGACTTATTGCCCAAGGTCAGGGAACTGGGATGGGCAAATAAGCGAAGCGATGTTCGTCAGGAAAATAGCCTATCCCGCTTTAATTCATAGGTAATTATGAGTTGAGCCCTGACCTATGCTGCATGGAGCCCTGGACCATCGTCCGTGCTTTGTGCGCGCTGCCACGGACCGCGTCTTACCCTTGCGCGGTCCGTGGACTGGCGCTCTTGCTCCCGACGCATCCACGCTGTTTCGGCAAAGTTTATGTGCTCTCCGTATAACCCCTCTGGATCTTAAACATGGATATTTTGGCCGGTATTTTCGTGATCGCAATGATCTATTGGATGTGGTCCCAGTGATCGCAAAATTTAAAGTTTGGCCCATACTCGCGG
Organism: Rhodospirillaceae bacterium; assembly: GCA_002720855.1. GTDB lineage: Bacteria > Pseudomonadota > Alphaproteobacteria > MPNO01 > UBA2964 > UBA2964. The sequence goes on from PBIN01000012.1 coordinate 5,752, forward strand.
CGCTTTTTGTTCTGATGCATATATCAGAAGCACATAGCTCCGGTATCCAGCGTTGTCCCGGAGCGTATGGTGGGACTGTGTGGCATGACTGCATTGGGATTTACACTTTTCTCAATGGGACGCAGTACATGGGAAAATTCAGAAATAATAAATTCCACGGGTGGGGCTTGTTAGTCTCGCCACATAGAGGAACATGCGTGGGGTTCTCCAATAAAGGAAAAATAGTAGCCAAAAAGTGCCTTCCTAAACCCCATGCAGGATCACCGAGCAGTCCGCGCATACAGGAACGTCTACGGAATAAACCCATCCCGCTTAAGCTCATAAGTTATCCGCCTGATCTCAGCGTTGATATACCGAACCTTCTCAACATGTGCCTTGGACCGTCGTCCGTGTTTCGTGTGCGCTGCTGCGACCCGCGCTTTGCCCTCCGCGGTCCGTGGGCCGGTGGACTTGCCCCCATGCATCCGGCACCTGTTGCGTCCGGTGACGACGGGGTTCTGACAAGGAGTGCCTTTGCGGGTTTTCGCATGGCACCGTTGGCCCGGCCAACTGGCCCCGAGCCGCGTGCCACAGCCCGCGTCGATGAGTTTTTTACGGTTAACTAAGGTTAACATCCTCAGGCCCCCTGCATGAGGTTGGGCGTCAGAACATTATACCGCGGATCGTTTGAGGGGGGTAACTTGGTTCAGGGTTTGAGGTGCGCCTCTCAGGCACGATCTTCTCTTGCATTCAGGTAGGCTAGCCTCAGTGCGCCGCTGACTGAATATGATTTGCTCGAATAACGCCCATCGGTCAGCCCTGCAATACGGGAATGCCACACATTTGTAGGTAGCCAAAAGTTTCGTCGTAGTATTTTGAAAGGCGAGTATGGTCTTTATCGTTTCCCTGAGGGATATAAATAACCACACCCTGCCGGGCACGGGTCATCAGAACGCGATAAGCATTCTTCAGATAAAGCTTTGCCTGATCTTTGCGTACGCTTTGCCAACGCGTTCCTTTAAAACGATAATACTCAAACTGACCGTTGGAATATCTCAGGTCAGCATCCCAGCAAACGCCGATCCAATCTAATTCGAGCCCCTGTACGTCGAATTCAGTAGCGACTTCTTCCATGTAAAACGAAGATCGAATATCTAGCTTATCGTTTAGGAACCAAATCGGGGCGTCGATTTTGGCTTTCACATTCAAACCATCGGGACGCAAACGATAAGCACCTGAAGAGGCGACCAAACCGTATCGCTCACTGCCACGTGCATGATCTCGAAGCCATTGTCGCGACGAGGGTAAGGATCGGGTGAGGGCGATTGGATAATTCTCTCGGATTTGTTCGAGTGTCGCTCGTGCCTGATCAGGACGATTCTCGACTACGTGCCCAACAAAAGCAGAGAGGGATTCCGCTCGAAAAGAACGAACTGATACCTTCAGATGCAGACTTTCGTCTTGTTTCATTCTTATTCGCGCGAAATTTGATTTAGCTTCGTCGTCCCAGATGTAGTCAGGGTCGTCTAAACGGTTTGATCCGTAAATTCGCCAGTTCGGAAAACTCTCTGCGAGGGCACGCAGCCATTCCGACAGCCCCGCTTCACCAGTATTAATTTCTTGTCCGCCGCCGATCAGACAGACAATGACAGACCAGTCGTCATGCCGGTCCATTACACTAATTAAAAACTCAGGCTCCGACGTATTGAATTCAGTAAACCCGCGTTTCTGCATGAACTTGGTAGCCTGCTCATTATCCCATGCGCGTTGGGCTTCATCGAAGATAACTACTCTCTCAACAGGGGGCTTCTCTCTGCCAATCTCCGTGTTCCGAAAATGGTGTATATTTTGGACGAAAGCCTGAACTGCCTGATGTGCACTTTTTTTAGATACGTTCTCTCGCTGCGCCTTGTCCCGTGCGAGGGCTTCTCGCAAGACGTCAACCAACGGACCATTACCTGATAAAAATGTGGCGTGTTCATCCGCGTGGGCATCGGCACGCTCTGTTGCAATATTCAAACCCGCGAGGGTTTTGCCGGCCCCAGGCACACCGGTGATGAAGCAGATTGCCTTGAAGCTTTGCGCTTTAGCGTCGTCGATGACTTCGTCTATAGCTTTGTTTGTTTCGAAAAGGTTTTGGGCGCCCGCATCGGAACGAGTAATTTCCCCGACCGAGTGCTGTCGGTAAAGCGCCTGCGCTGCTTCGACAATCGTAGGGGTGGGTTTGTACCCAGATTCCGCCCATGCAGATGCGGTGAGTGCCAATGGTTTCGGTGCGTACGGGATATTTTGATTGTTCCTTAAAAGCCCAGCCAGTTCCGCGGAAGAGGACACTCGCAATGGCGACGAGACCTTATCCGCGGCGAACTCGGCGACTTGCTTATCTTGTTGTGGGGCTGATGTAGCAATCAATACTGGGATGATTGGAAGCAAATGACTTCCATGATGGAAGTTCTTTAAATCGAGAGCGTAATCGTGAGCCTGATCTCTTGCCGCGGTATCAAATACTTCGGAGTGGACCTTAAACTCCAGCACGACAATGGTATTTTCTATGAGCAATACAACATCTGCCCGTTTACCCATGCGGGGAATAAAAAACTCGAAGTAAATGTGGGCTGGTCTTTGCAGTCCTGCCAACGCGGACTTTAAAAAGACGATTTGTTCGTGCCAGGCACCCAATTGGGCAGCATCAACACCGGTGCCAGCAGTGGTTAATTCTCCGACAATGGAAGTCGTAGGAGAAGATAAAAATTCTCCCAACGGACGATCGAAATAGCCGACGAGAGGCATCAACCTATAAAACTCGGGCTATATGCTCGGGGAGTAACTCTCGGCGGTAGTGAACGGAAACTCTGCAACATTGAACGTAACCTCCAGCAGTTCGTACACGCTTCTTTGATTTTGACTGAATGGATTGAAGCCCCCCCCTAAAGCTTGAGACATTGTGGGTCCTACCCCCCCACGAGTGAAATACGCGAACCTCGGGTCAGCGATCCGGCACCATACTCCGCCTTACTAATAATTTCGACCATACTTAGAGGTCTGGCGCGGTGGTTCTTTGTCAAGCACCCGGCCCAAGCCCCCAGCCCCAGAACCCCGGTCCGTGATCAGAGGCTGATCGCTTTATTTGCGATGTAATCAATTACCGAGAGTCTGGACGGGCCCCTAGGCGGTGGTCCGTGATCGGTGATGCGCTAGGCCAAGCATCGTATGCACGGGACCATGCCTTTCAGCGCCGTTCCCGGCGATGGCGAGACCACTTGTAAACGCCCGATTGGGGTTAGCACTTCGACATTATTTGGCTTAAGTCAAAAGGGACCCGACCCTGAGGCTAACGACAAATTAATGTGGGACGGAATGTGGGATGGAAATCCGGTATTTAGAAATAAATGATATATTTCAACGAGTTATATGTAATAAAGGCGGACTCCCTCTCCGCCACGAATTCAATCGCGCAATAGCGGATGACCAGAAGTCGCCTTGCTTACGCCATAAAGTCAGGAAATAAGTCTCTAGCGATAGCAGCCACTTTTTGACGAGTTAGCTTTGTTCAGCGCGGCCTCACTTCTTTTTCGATCAATCTATCGGATGTGTTGCACGACAATTGAATATGCCCTCGTAAGACAGCATACGCCTGTTGCACGTTTCTTAACGCTCCTTGCCTTGGGGTTGACGCTGTCAGTGCCTGCACAAGCGTATCTTGATGCTACCGCTGCCTATCGCATGGCTCTGCGTTATCATCATCCCCTGGGACAAAACGCGCGGAACTATCAGCGGGCTATGCTGCTTTACTGTAGGGCCGATACCGATGGTCATGGCGCTTCGGCACATGCAATTGGCCTTTTATACGCAGCTGGACACGGGGTTAAACGCAACAACAAAATGGCGGCCGCATGGTTTAGAAGGGCTATTGCCCTCGGGCATAAGGAATCGAAACGGATGCTGTTGCTCTACGGCCATCGCGGCAGACGATTGGCGCCCCGTTGCCCGAACGGCTGGGGCCGTGGCGGAGGACGGCAAGCAATAAAACGAGCGCCAAAAGAGATCAAAGCGATTGTTCGCGAATTTGCTCCTAAATACCGGCTGGACCCGGATTTGGTTATGGCGGTAATCGCAGTTGAATCAGCCTTCCAGCCCAACGCAATATCCAGCGCCAATGCGCAGGGCCTCATGCAGCTGATTCCCGCAACAGCCAGTCGATTTGGTGTCCGTGATCCATTTAACCCAAGAGACAACATCAAAGGGGGAATGGCCTATTTGCGATGGTTGCTGGATCGCTTTAAAGGGAACGTAACCTGGGCGTTCGCGGCCTATAACGCGGGCGAAGGAGCTGTTCAGCGATATAAGGGCATTCCCCCCTATAAAGAAACGCAGAACTATGTTCGGAAATTACGGCGTCTATATAAAAAGCGGCAGCATCCCTAGCCAAATCCGTTGGACAAAACCCGTTATCAAGAGCAGACTTTGAGGTAGCCAACTAGAGTTCGGGGGGAAAATCCAATGGACTCAATAAATCCCACCGATTTTCGACCAGATAAAGTAGCTCCGATCCGTACTGACCCGCCGGGAACCGTCACGGAAATGCCGTCTCCGACAAAGTTGCATCATCTGCACATCTTTTCAGATGAGAATTACGACGACATGGTCGAGTTTTATCAACGTCTGTTTAATGCGGAAATTGTACGAGTTAACCCAAATGGCCTGACTTTTATTACCTATGATGATCATGACCATCGCGTGGTTATCATTAAACGCCCTGGTGCCCAAAAGAAGCCCGACAACTTTATTGGGGTGTCGCATCAGGCATACTGTTATTCAAGCCTTGGTGAACTGATTTTCGTATACAAGCGAATGAAGGAATGGGGCTACGATCCCGTTTGGACAGTTAATCACGGAAATTCCACATCATTCTATTATCGCGATCCTGATGGCAATCAGGTCGAGACAATGTTGGATAATTTCACGCCGGCCGAAACCAAAGAATATAAACGCCACTATCAGTGGTCAGAGGAATTCTCCGCAATGGGAGATCCAACCTTTGATGCCGACAAGATGGTCGAACTATACGAATCTGGAGTACCGGATTCCATTCTGCTGGACCATACAGAGGTCTGCAAAATGATCCAAACGGGCAAACTCTAATCTAATCCTACCATTCGGCGGATATCTTCTGGTGAATGCCCATTCTTCCGTAGTGCTCTCAACGTGATCGAGTGATCACGCTTTGCAAAGCGTTTGCCTGTATTATCGGTGAGAATTCTATGGTGATGATATGTGGGCATTTCGTATCCGAGTACCGACTGCAGCACCCGATGGATATTGGTGGAATCCGCCAGGTCTTTTCCGCGAGTGATTAAAGTAACTCCTTGCAACCCGTCGTCGACCGTAACCGCGAGATGATAACTTGTTCGAATATCTTTTCTCGCGAGGACAACGTCGCCAAATGCTGATAGCTCGACAGCGTGTTGACCGCTTTGTTGATCGAACCAATTTAACGTACCGGTGAGGTCTGTTGCTTTGGCTGAGTCTATCCTGAGCGCGAATGGTTCCCCTTCCAGAGTTTTCTTCTCGCGCTCTGAGGTGGAAAGGTGTCTGCAGGTGCCGGGATAAACTGGGCCCTCTGGACCGTGTGGCGCCCCCCCTGCCCGTTCAATTTCAGCTTTGATGTCACCACGGGTGCAAAAGCAAGGGTAAATCAGCTCTAATTCGGTTAATTTATCTAGTGCTTTGTCATAATCGTCCAGATGCGCCGACTGCCGCCTCACAGGTTCTTCCCACTCAATTCCGAGCCAGCTGAGATCTTCCAGAATGGCGTCTTCGAATTCCGGTTTGCAGCGGGTTCGGTCAATATCTTCAATGCGAAGTATAAACCGGCCCTCGGTTATCTTCGCTTTGTGGTACGCAAATAGCGCCGAAAAGGCGTGGCCGATATGCAGATATCCAGTTGGACTTGGCGCGAACCGCGTAACGACGCCAGAGGTCATGTTTCAGTAATATGCGCAGGAAAGATATGTTCGCCGTCTTCACCAAGCGGAAGCGCATCGAAACGTTGAACCGCTTCTACAGGAAGATTTCCGTATAGGTGAGGAAACAAGGCGCCGCCGCGAGATTCCTCCCATTTAAGAGATTCACCTAGTTGGGTTGGATCGACCGTCAAAAGAATTAGTCCGGTTTGTCCAGCACGATGCTTTTTTGCACTTTCGACGATTTGAGGGCGTGTGGAGAAATGAATAAACCCGTCTGCTCGGTCTTGCGACGAACCAGTGTACTCCCCGGTTTTCTGTGCAGTTTCCCATTCTTCGGCGCGGCACATGTGATAAATAGGTTCTGCCATGTCAGTACTCACGATTTCAACTCAGCCCTTAGATAACATATATTCGGCTGCGTTCTAAAACTTGGACAAATATCACCGTTTCCGCTTCAATGTTACGACAATTAAAAACTCAAGAATCTTGTAATGCCGCCAAAAAACAACCCGCTCAAACTAAATTCACTGCAATTAAAGACACTGACAATTCTACAGCAATTGGGTCGTTTTCCTGAAACCTCAAGCAAGAACGAGGAAACAGGCGAGGTTATGATCAGTAATCTGCCTAACCCGCACGGTAATCATTTTCATTGCGGCGATGCGGTTGTGATGGCCAAGAATGCAACCGGATTAAAAAACCAGGGAGTCTGGAAGGCCTGGAACGCAAAGGCCTGGCACGCTCGTTTTTTCCCATGGGAATCGCCCTGACTTCCGATGGTATGGAATATGATACAGGCCTTTCAGAAACGATCCTGATGAAATCTGATCATTGAGGGCGGGCTTTTGCTATTTCCGCCACTCGACTAATTGGCGGAGCAGCGATGTATCGGGATCGAACGAGTCTCCCACCAAGAGGTTTTGATAAACGGCGTAGAAAGCCTTGGACACAACCTCCTTGACTCTGGCTTGCGCCCGCCGCACGCTTTGGCTCACCTGATAATAATTTTGGATGGAGGGGACGATGAGGAAGATCATTAGTTTAGCGGCGGGCATTTCGACCGCTGTTGCAATGACTGCAACGGGTTCTGTTTTTGCTGCCGGCACAATCAAGATTGGCGACATCAACAGTTACACAAGACTTCCGGGACATACTGTGCCCTACAAGAAAGGCGCGCAGCTTGCGATCGAAGAGATCAATGCAAAAGGTGGTGTTCTTGGCAAAAAGCTGGAGCTGATTTCTCGGGATGATAACGGTAAACCGGGAGATGCGGTTAAAAAGGCAGAAGAACTCTTTACGCGCGAAGGCGTGGCCTTAATTTCTGGTTCGCTCTTTTCCCATATCGGATTGGCGCTCACGGCTTATGCTGGGCAAAAGAAGAAATTGTATCTCGCTGCGGAACCTCTTTCGGATGCGTTGGTTTGGGCGAAAGGCAATCGCTATACCTTCCGCCTTCGCCCAAGCACCTACATGCAAGCTGCAATGTTGGCAGAGGAAGTTGCGAAGCTTCCCGCCAAGCGCTGGGCGACAATCGCGCCTAACTACGCCTATGGCAAAGATGCGGTTAAGGCCTTTAAGGAAGTTCTTAAGGCCAAACGCCCCGACGTGACGTTTGTCACCGAACAATGGCCCGCACTCTTCAAGATTGATGCTGGTGCCGAAGTGCAAGCGCTTCTACGTGCTAAACCAGATGGTGTTTACAATGTGACTTTTGGTCCTGACCTCGCGAAGTTCGTTCGTGAAGGCAAATTGCGTGGGCTTTTCAAAGGACGGACTATCTTAGGCCTACTTACTGGCGAACCAGAGTATCTTGATCCGTTGAAAGGCGAAGCGCCGGAAGGCTGGATCGTTACAGGCTATCCCTGGTACGCCATCACCGACCCAGCTCACAAGGCATTTGTCGCTGCCTATCAGAAAAAATGGAATGACTATCCTCGAATAGGCTCAATCGTCGGTTACAACGCGATGTTGAGTGTTGCGGCCGTCATCAAAAAGGCAGGATCGACGGATACAGAGAAAATGGTCAATGCCATGGAAGGGCTGAACCTGGATACACCAAGTGGAAAGGTTCATTTCCGTAAAATTGATCACCAGTCGACGATGGGTGCCTGGGTTGGAAAAACCAAGCTCAAGGACGGCAAAGGCATGATGGTTGATTGGAAGTTCCTCGACGGAAAGAACTATCTGCCATCTGACGCTGAGGTTATGAAGCGTCGGCCAGGTAAGTAGTTGTGAATTGGGGATAGCTCAGCTTAGCTATTCCCTTCCCTTTTTCTGACGCCGCTGGGGGCGGAGTTGGGTTTTTATTTCATTCAATTTTTGACCGGTCTGGCCAGCGCGTCATCGCTGTTCCTAATTGCGGCCGGAATGTCGATTATTTTCGGAGTTACGCGCATTCTAAATTTTGCGCACGGCTCTCTATATATGCTCGGCGCCTATATTTCTTACTGGTTAGTGACGACCTTGACGCCAGGGCCGCTAGGATTCTGGCTTGCGGTTTTAGCTGCGGCGACGGTTGTCGGTCTGGTTGGTATCGTCATTGAGACAGGGTTATTGCGGCGCATATATCAAGCACCAGAACTCTTTCAGCTGATAGCGACGTTTGGTGTCATTCTTATCATCTCCGATATAACCCGGTTCATTTGGGGTGAGACCGATTTGGTTGGCCCCCGCGCCCCTGGCTTGGATGGCGCCATTGAGATATTCGGTCACTCGCTGCCGGAATATGACATCGCCATGATTGTTCTTGGGCCGCTTGTATTGGGTATTATTTGGCTCATTTTTCACCGTACACGCTGGGGAACACTGGTAAGGGCTGCTACGCAAGACCGTGAAATGGTTGGGGCGCTCGGCGTCAATCAGGCGTTTTTATTCACCAGTGTGTTTTTCCTGGGTGCATTTCTTGCCGGCCTTGGCGGTGCTGCGCAAATACCCAAAGGCGGTGCAGATCTTCTTATGGATCTCAATGTGATTGCTGAAGCCTTTGTCATCGTGGTCATCGGTGGTATGGGCAGCATTCTGGGTGCGTTTCTCGCTGCGGTGATTATCGGTGAATTAAACGCCTTTGGAATTCTGGTCTTTCCACAAATGACCCTCGTCCTGATGTTCGCTGTGATGGCGATCGTTCTCCTTGTCAGACCATGGGGTTTACTTGGACGACCCGAGGCGGTTTCCCGTGCCCCCGGCGAAGCCCCAGAACCCCCTTTGCAAAGAGCCGATAAGGCTGTTCGCTGTCTTTTCACCGCAACGATCCTTTTACTACTACTGGTGCCGCTTTTTAGTAGCGATTTTATTCTCGTCATTCTGATCGACATATTTATTTTTGTGCTTTTTGCGGTCAGCCTGCATTTCATCATGGGACCCGGCGGCCTGGTTTCATTTGGCCATGCGGCTTATTACGGGTTAGGAGCGTATGGAACCGCCCTACTTGTCCATTATCTCGGCACGCCGATGGAATTTGCCCTCATTGCCGCACCGATAATTGCGGCAATTGGTGCTCTTGTTTTTGGCTGGTTCAGCGTGCGTTTGTCCGGCGTGTACTTCGCCATGCTAACCTTGGCGTTTGCGCAGATCACATGGTCTGTTGTGTTTCAGTGGAATGATTTCACGTACGGGGATGACGGTATTCTGAATATTTGGCCTTCTGCGTGGCTTTCATCAAAAACGGCGTATTACTACTTCGCACTGATCCTTTCCCTGGTTTGTGTTTATATTTTGCGGCGTACGCTGTTTACGCCATTTGGGTACATAACTCGGGCTGGAAGAGATTCACCATTACGTGCCGATGCCATCGGAATCAATGTTCAACGTCAGCAATGGCTAGCCTTTATATTTGCTGGTGCCTTTGCAGGATTAGCAGGATCGATCTATGTCTTTTCCAAAGGGAGTGTGTTCCCTGACCAAGTCGCCATTCCTCAGTCAATCGACGGATTGATGATGGTGCTGCTGGGTGGCGTTAAAACCCTGACGGGGCCAATTGTAGGTGCGGCAGCATTTACGGCGCTTACCGACTGGTTATCTTCAAATGAAGTTTGGTTCTGGCGTTCAATTCTTGGTGCAATAATTTTGGCGCTTGTGATCCTCTTCCCGCAAGGAATTGTCGGCTTCGTTCGGGATAAATTCCGGCCACCGGAGGAACGAGGATGAGCACAGTTTTGATCGCAAATGGATTGAAAAAATCCTTTGGTGGCGTGAAAGCCGTTGACGATGTGTCTTTTGAAGTTGAGGCGGGCCATCTCCTTGCAATGATCGGGCCAAACGGCGCGGGGAAAACCACCTGTTTTAACCTTCTGAACGGTCAGCTAAAGCCGGACGAAGGCAGCGTTACGCTTGAAGGACAGCAGTTGGTCGGTTTAACGCCTCGCCAGATATGGCGGTTGGGTGTTGGCAGGACTTTTCAAATTACGGCGACCTTCGGTTCGATGACGGTACTTGAAAATGTCCAAATGGCGCTGCTGTCGCATAACCAAAAAAATATGGCGATCAGGGCCGTGGTCAGCAATCTCTATGTTGATGAGGCAATGGCGCTGTTGGAGCGCGTCGGTATGGTGGAACAGTCCGGACGCGCCTGCTCCATTCTGGCCTATGGTGATCTCAAACGTGTTGAACTGGCCGTTGCCTTGGGCAATGAACCCAGATTGCTATTGATGGATGAACCGACAGCGGGCATGGCACCCAGAGAACGTATTGAGCTGATGGAACTTACGGCCGAGATTGTTCGCGAGCGCAACATCAGCGTTCTGTTTACTGAACATGATATGGATGTCGTATTCGGTCATGCTGATGAAGTCATAGTGTTAAATCGCGGCCAGCTCATTGCCAAGGGAGCACCTGATGACGTGCGCAACGATGCCCAGGTACAGGAAATCTATCTGGGAAGTGGCTCTACCTTTGCCGCGTAACTAGCCAATGGTTGGGGCCCGACCATGCCAGGCATCTTCAATCATCGCCTTAATCGGATCGTATTCAATTGCAACTGGGTTGGGATAAGGGTCATCCGAAATCATTTTTGCGGCCTTTTCAATCCCTTCTTCGGGCATGCCGATGTCCTTGAGTGAAGTCGGTGCTCCAATCGCAACATTGAGTTCATATAGGGCTGTTGCCGCATCTTTGCTGCTATCTCCCAGCGCTTGTGCAATGCCTTGCATGGCTTTGGGTGCCCCCGCCAAAGTATAGGCAACGCTATGGGGGAGCGCGACTGTATGCGCCATTGAATGCTCGAGTCCGAATGTCGATCCAAGCACGTGCGCAAATTTGTGGTGAAGCGCAACGCCAGCCGATCCGAGTGCTGTACCACAGAGCCATGCCCCGTAAAGTCCGTCGCCCCGCGCTTCCACGTCGTCATGACCCGAGGACATTCTCTTCAGAGCAGATGCCAGCGAACTGATTCCCTCTCCTGCGATCAAGTCATTTACGGGTGAAGCTCCTTGCGCATAAAAAGCTTCAACTCCATGGGCAATCGCATTAATTCCGCTCGGAATCATAATTTTCAACGGCACACCCATCGCCGTTTCCGGGTCGTATATGATCGTTCGCGGAAGCATCCAGTCAGATTTGTAACCAATGCGAACACCGTCAGTAAAGATTGCCTGTAAGTTCGTCGTTTCTGATCCTGAAAATGTCGTAATTGCCGAAATAACTGGAATCTCCAGATCCAGTGCTATCGCTTTTGCCAGTCCAACTGATGTCCCACCACCATAAGAGACCACACAATCGGCGCCCTTCTCTTTCGCAACAAGGCGCCCTTCTTCGACCATCGGAAGCGGAACGTATTGTTTAGCAATTGGACACAATCCCGCGCTGATATTGTCCAGCGGAGCGATGAGCTTTGTGACGTCATCTTTTCGGCCAGGTGTACAGCAAAACAATGCTTTTTTAGATCCAAGACGATCAATTTCTTCGCCAAGTTTGGCAATAGTGCCAGCACCAAAAACGACCCGGGCCGGAAGAGAGTCATGCGTGAAATTTTCCATGGGCGGGATATAGCGGTTGTCTGTCACGGTGTCCATGTTAGGCAATAAATATACTTCCTGATTGCGCCTCAATTGACATCGCTGGTCTGCATCGGTTCAATCATGCTGATCACAATCATTGATCGGTACGCTTTGATGCCATTCGATACAGATGTTCCTATTTTAACGGTTGATGGGCTTAACAGCTATTACGGCCGTGCGCATATCCTCGCGGATGTCGCCATGGAAATTCGATCCGGTGAGGTCGTAGCGCTAATGGGGCGGAATGGCGCCGGAAAATCCACGACCATGAAATGCATCATGGGTATCGTAAAAATTGCATCTGGCGAAATCCGGTTTTCTAATTCTGAAATCAGTGGCCGCTCGTCTTTTCAAATAAGCCGTTTGGGGCTGTCCTACGTACCGGAAGACCGGCGTATTTTTACCGATTTGACGGTCCTCGAAAATCTGGAGGTTGGCCGGCAGCAACAGCGTGACGATGCGCCGTCATGGACTCCTGAAAGGCTCTTTGAGCTCTTTCCAAATCTAGCGGAAATGCGGGACCGACTTGGCGGACAGATGAGCGGTGGCGAGCAGCAAATGCTTACAATTGCTCGCTCTTTGATGGGGAACCCGACCACAATTTTGTTGGACGAGCCCTCCGAAGGGCTTGCCCCGGTAATCGTTGAACAAATGGCAAATACGATACGGGAGCTTAAGTCTGAAGGTTTGACGGTGTTACTTTCGGAACAAAACCTCCATTTTGCCAACTTGGTCAGCGATCGGGCCTATATCATAGAAAAAGGCCGAATTCGGTACGAAGGTACAATGAACGAATTAGCTGATGACGAAGACGTTCGCCAAGCCTATTTGACCGTTTGATATAGGACACACAAAGGATGGCAAAGACCAAACAAACTGGGATTATTGGAGGTGTATGCATGGCACATGCGCCTCAGTTTTTTACCCTTCCGGATTCTGAAGACAAGAAGACTGTTAATCGTGTGAAACAATTAGCGAAGGCGAATGGGAAGCGCCTAAAAGCGTTAAATCCGGATGTCTATGTGACGATTTCGAATGATCATGCCAATCAGTTTGTTCTGCATTGTGTCCCGCCTTTTGCTCTCCATCGCGGCAATTTTGCCCGCGGAACATTTGCCGGACGGAAGTTCGAACATCAGGTCGCAAATGAAGAGTCTACTGAGGTCATCCGTTACCTCTACAAAGAAGGTTTTGATGTTTCCTATACATCGACAGCAGAGATGGAATATTCCATTGGTATTCCGCTGTCCTTCCTCGAAATAGATGGACCCATTCTACCTCTATTCGTAAATGCCTATGTCCCGCCTCAACCCCGTATGGAACGCTGCTATGCGCTTGGAGAAGCCATTAATCGTGCCCTGATCGCTCAGGGGTTAAGGGCCGTCGTTATTTGTAGCGGAGGAATGTCCCATTTCCCTGGGACGGACCGTTATGCGGAACCCGATCTGGAGTTTGACAAGAAGGTTCTCAGCGAACTGGAAACAGGCAATTTACGGTATCTTCTGTCGCTCGATGAAAAGCGTATGGATGATACTGGTAACATTGAGTTGCGGTGTTGGGGTGTCGCAGCTGGCATGTTAGGCGAACGAAAGCCTGATCTCGTATCGCTTGATCCTTCATGGCATCACAACTATGCAACACTGGCATGGTGGAAGCAGCCGCGAAGCAACGAAAAGCCGTTCGAACCCCACTACCCTGCTATAGCGCCTGAAAGATTGGATTTAACGGTAATACTCCACCGGTTGGCGAACGATACGGCGGAACGCGATCAATATATCGCCGATAGAAAAGCCTATGTGAAGGCATTGGACCTTACAAAAAAAGAGAAATCAGCGCTTCTGAGATTAAATGACGACGAAATGGTGAAAATGGGTGTGCACCCATTCTTATCATTTATGGCGCGTCTTCATATTGAGCGAGCGCCAAAAAAAACCAGCTAGATCGGTACAGCCATAGCTTCAAAGGCAGTATCGCAATTGATCAAATTGACCCGTTTTAACGCGATACGAAAGCTGTCCCCTTCGCGCACAAGTCGATGGAATTGCCGACCTATAAAAATGCGCTGCACATCAAGCCGAAATTCCCCCATCATCATCGAAGAACTAACGAGGTAGGTTCCCGCTTTTTCATCCGCCTCCTCAACAACGACATTACTGACCATATGGTTGGTCCGCGATGGCGGTGTCTGAATATGGATGCGTGGATGCCGTAACCTTTCGATGCGGGTTTTCATGAGTTGCCGGTCATCAAAAAACAACGAGGCCTGATTATAAGGGTCTGGTTCACCTGAAGTTGATGGAACCCAGTAAAGCCCATCTTCGGTAAACAGCTCCATCCACGCTTCAAACTCGCGTTCGTCGAGCAAACGGCCTTCATGAATTAGAAATAATTCAAACGGTTCACGGTCAACACCAGCTATGCCGCCTGCTGCTGGCGCCGACGGCAATCCCAGTGCATCCATTAGGCGGCCTCACACATGTAGTAGAGCCAAGCCTGATATTGCGCACGAATAGCCATTTCATGCATGGCGGACTCACTCGTGGCGTTGTAATGCGAATCGGCTTGCTCTTCGCCCATGCCTCTAGAGAGATCGATCCAGTCTGATTGTACGCTTTGCAATCCTACCTGCGTCCGCCGGAAAGCTTCTAAATCGTCCGTTTGCACAAAAGAGGCCGCTGAATGGGTTACGTTGAGCAACCGAATATTTGCTGCGTTCATTTCGTCCGGCGCGCCGACAAGTTTCACAGGGTATACGGTGACTTCGGTAAGATCGGTTGTTACCGGGCGAATGACGCGCACATGCATATTCAAACCCATAATCGAGCAGTTCGGATACAGCAGGGAATTATGAAATTCAGGTGCCAGAATTTCTTCCATACGTTCATGGCCGACCTTTGCTGCAAGCGCTTCTTTGTAGGCGTCGTATGCGGGGCTGGAACGTTCTCCCTCTTTGAGTTCTGTATTGCTTGTCCAACCATGGCCAAAGTCGACGACGTAGGAACGGCGTCCCTTCCAGACATCCGAAGTGCTTTCTTTCTTACCCTTCTTTTCGTCGATTACCTGGGCACCCTCTTTATCCCCTTCCCGCCGTGAGAACTGTTCGCCTTTTTTATTAACGGTCGAAGCATGAGAAAACGGCACGTGGTAGGAATCCAATACGTTTTCGACCTGCAGTTTCCAATTGCCACGGAAAAAATAACGATGAATTCCAGCATCAAGTGATATTGCGCCCTCAGGTGCGCGATCGACGAGATCGTCTATGTTGGCTTTCATTGGACCAAGAAACTCGTCGAAGCTCGCGCCTTTTTCCGCAAAACTAACGAAAATGAAGCCGCGATATTCGCCCATGCGGGCTGCCTTCGCGAGGCCAAAATCTTTTTTGTCGAAATGTGGCGCCGATCCTTCAGGCATTGCGACATCGATCAGGCTACCGTCTGTATCGTAAGACCAGCCATGATAGAGGCAGGTCAGTGCTCGCGCGTTACCGCAAGGGTCGTTGCATAACTTGGGACCACGATGGGCGCAGCGGTTAAGTAAGACCTGCGGTGAGCCGTCCTTGTGTCGAATAAAGATAATGGGCTGGCGGCCGATATCGGTGGTTATATAATCCCCAATGTTAGGAATCTGGCTTGTATGGCCGGCAAACATCCAGGCGCGATTGAATATTCGCTCCATTTCTAGTTCGAATATATCTTCATCTGTATAGACCCGCCGATGAACGCGACCGGGCTCTATCAGTTTCGAAATTTCGTCAGGCGTACCGTCAAACATCGCATTTCCATTTAATAGTCTGAGGTTATACAGAAATTTTTCGGATTATATATGATTTTCTCGCAGACCCATATTCGGGTCAAGACCCTGAAAACATAGCTCTTTGATTCTACACACTGGCGCACTATTGTCGCGATGCTTTTGCATCCAGGAGTAGGTAATGTTTCGTCTACCCGACTTTACTGGGCGGGAATTCAAAGTCATTGGGCTCATCAGCTTCGGCCATATGTTGAGTCATTTCTTTTTTTTCGTATTACCACCCCTCTATCTGCTCTTAAAAGAGGAGTTTCAGGTCACCTACGTGCAGCTGGCGATTCCTATGGCCGCATATGCTTTGGCGGCTGGCCTTGCCCAAACACCTGTGGGTTTTTGGGTGGATCGCTTCGGTGCCCGCAAACTTCTCGTCGTGGGGTTAATTATCCAGGGGCTTTCAGTTGCGGGAATCGGTCTGACAACCACGCTTTGGCAACTAACAATACTGTATTCGATTACCGGGATTGCCAATACGGTCTTTCATCCTGCGGATTATGCAATCCTATCCGGATCTATCGATAAGAAACGTTTAGGGCGCGCTTTCAGCCTCCATTTGGCAAGTGGAAATCTAGGTTGGGTATTGGTTCCCGGCGTTATGATAGGACTCAATGAGCTTTGGGATTGGCGAACCGCCTTTATGATCGTTGGGATGGTTGGGTTCCTGTTCGGTATTTTGCTCTGGGCTTGTTCTGGAACTATGACAGAAGAAGTTGGGAAACAGTCCAAGCTGGCAAAACAAAAATCGAAGACCTCAGAAAATACTAAAGAGGGAATAGGACTCTTGTTTTCATTCCCTATCATGATGTGTTTTGCGTTTTTCATCATGTTGACGATTGGCTTTACGGGTATTCGATCTTTTATCGTTGTTGCTCTTTACGAGCTTTACGGTATTACCAAGGTTGTTGGAAATACGGTCCTTACCGGATTCATGGCTGGCAGTTTCGCTGGTGTGCTTATCGGTGGTTTTGTTGCTGATAGGTTCGGTCCGCGCGTTGCAACCGCTATCGGGACGCTTGTGAGTGCTGCCATTATTTTGATCTTCGTCGGAGCGTACGATCTACACATATATTTAATTTTCTCGCTGATTTTCATTTCTGGTGCCCTTCAGGGTATTTTATTACCCAGCCGCGATCTTCTGATTCGCGCTGTAACACCGGCCGGATCGATGGGAAAAGTTGCAGGATTTCTTACAATGGGGATGATGATTGCAGCCGCGGCGGTTCAGCCGGTTTTTGGTTGGATAATGGATTTAAACGAACCACGCTGGGTCTTTTGGCTAAGTGCAATATTCGTCGCCGGCGCCGTGTTTTGTTTCTCTTCGGTTAGATCCAGAGATCGTCAGGCTGCGGCGGCGGAATAAATTAAATATCCGTCGGCGGTTCGTATTCGAGCTGTTTTTTCGTTGCTTCTTTAGGCGGCATCTTGACCGTTTTCTGAAACAACATATGCATGAATAGAAAAAGCGGTTTCGCTTTCATAATGAGAACGATCATCTCCTCGTTTTCATCTGAATTGAAATGTTGATGGACGACGCCATTGGGCACCATCAACATGTCTCCGGCTTCATAATCATATTTCACGCCGTCATGATGGTCGTACCCCCTGCCCTTCAAGACATAGAAAGCGGCGCTATTCATATGACCATGATTGACATTGGTGCCGAGCGGCGCAAACGCTTTCAGGTGCGTCTCAATTGACTGGCAAACTTCTACGTCTGCCGGGTTGATAACCTCTTTTCCATAACTCTGCGGCCCGCCGTGCCATTTTTTGTCGAGCGTTGAGTAGACCCGCGGAAGGGTGTGTGTCTTTTCGAGGAGTTCGCCATAAGTCCCTTCCAGGGCGCGGACAAATGTCCTTTTCTTGGTCCAGCGCGCCCATTCTGCTGCCGGTCTGTTATGACCCGGGCCAACTTCCGCAGGAGAACTATCGTTTTCTGATGGCGTATCTGTTCCGCTTTCGGCCATCGGCCACTTCCTTCACTACTCTATGTCTTGTGAATCTATTCTACGTCAAAGGACGACTGGTGCAATGTTTGCGAACTCACCAAATGATTTGTGCGGTAATTTCGTTTCGTAAAGTTTTAGAGAAAAATATGCATATTTTGTCTATAAACAGATAATAAAGTAATAAAAAAATATAAAATAAATAACAATGATTTATAACATTATTATATACAAACGAATAATATATAAATACTTGTTCTTTAACTTATATTTAACTTTTTGAAATTAAATTCCCCAATGTCTGTTGAATGAAATATGGGGATGAAAATGTTCACCATCATTAAAGAGCTTACTAAGGATGAATCAGGAGCCACGGCAATCGAATATGGATTGATCGCGGCACTCGTTTCCGTTGCCGGCGTGGTTGCCCTGACCAATATGGGCACGTCACTGCAAAATATGTTTACGGTCGTTTCCACGACCCTGAACAACGCAGTCGCACCGCCTGCACCTGCTCCGTAGGGCATTTCGGCCTACCGAGTTTCGGGGGAAGCGGTAGGCCCTTGGTGGGCACGGGGATGGCATGATTGCTGTCCCCGAACCCTCAATTTTCGATCCTCGATACTTGTCCATTCTGGATCGAACAATCTCGAAAGCGATCCGATGGAAGTTATCTCAACAATCCTGCACCAAAGCTGTCTTGCACTGTTCGTAATCCTCCTAATGCTGGCGGGACGGGCGGACCTAAAGACATTTAAAATACCAAATCAGATTCCAGTTGCGATCGCTCTGCTAATGCCAGCCTACGGCTTATCAGCAGATGCCCATTTCCATGGATTCTCAGTTTGGCCGCTAACCCTGCCCTCCTCGCTTCAGCTGATCATCTCGCCATTATTTCTGACATGAATTTGGCAGCAGTTCGCGACGTTCTTCGGCTCAAAACCTTGAGCGACGCATCAAATTCGGGACGGCCGGTAACGGTCATTGCCAGGTCGGCCGGCAGTCGTGAAGCGACCGAACTTACGAGAAAAGAATTTGAGAAAGGCCTCCAATTGAAGGTCAATCACACATTGCCCCGTGATCTCAAAAATCTATCAGAGGCGGCGAAATCAGGATGCGCTGTTACAGCCTCAGCGCCCAAATCAGAGTTATCGAAAGCAATTGGTGGCCTGGCTATAGAACTAAGCGGTCGTTCGGAAACGTTTCACAAAAATTCTTCTTTATGGCGACGATTGGTAAAGAGAGGCTCGTAAATTCCTCGACGATTTGCATCGTTTTCACCGCGAAGAAACGGACGCCATTGAAAACCTATTGGCCGACGTTATTGGATCCTTTGAAAGCGAAACTATCCGACGGTTGGCCCGCGGAGACCTTGCGGCGAGGGTTCGGTCAATTTGTGGCGAAAAGCTGGTTGCGAACGGGATAACTTTGAACCGGCTCGAGCAAAGAAGCCTAGTAACCAAGATAGTAAATCAAATTTTGGCTCAATCAGAGGTTAGTTGTACGCCACAATTAGGTGACGCTGAATTTGCTTCAAACGCCGAACACAAGCACTCTTTCGATAACATTGAGCATGAAATAATTACGGCGGAAAGTTTAGAGAAAAATGATCCTGAAGAGGTTGATCTCCTCGCGATAGAGACAATTGTGGACGACTCTTTTTCTGAAACCTCCCTCGTGAACAACCCGATTGAAGATGCGAAAAGCCGCGTACAACCGGTTCTTCTTGAACGAATAGACGTCGCTACGGCGACACAGATGTCTCGTGGTGATCTGGCACGCCAGGTGACTGAGATCGTCGGTGAAATTTTGTTTGAGGAACGAATTCGTCTCAATCTTGCGGAACAGCGTGACCTCGTGACCATGCTGATAAACGACATGCTTGGCCTGGGTCCTCTAGAGCCTTTGCTCGATGACGAGAGCGTTACCGACATAATGGTGAACGGGCCGGACCAGGTATACGTGGAGAGAAAAGGCAAGCTTGTTCTGGCCGACATAAAGTTTCGTGACAATCAGCACGTGATGAATATTGCCACGCGCATTGTGAGCAAAATCGGAAGACGGGTGGATGAAACCTCACCGTTGGTCGACGCACGTTTGGAGGATGGCAGCCGGGTCAACATCATCATTCCTCCCCTAGCTATCGATGGTGCATCAATTTCCATCCGAAAGTTCTCCAAGAAGGGCATCACCCTCGATGTCATGGCGTCACAAAAAAATATCTCAAATGACATGGCGACAGTTCTTTAGGTGGCCGCGCGGTCGCGGCTCAACATTTTGATATCAGGAGGAACTGGCTCCGGTAAGACCACCCTCCTCAATGCGATGTCGCAATTGATTGATCCTGGTGAACGCATTGTGACAATTGAAAATGCCGCTGAGCTTCAACTGCAACAACCCCATGTCGTGCGTCTTGAAACCCGGCCTGCCAATCTCGAGGGCGATGGCGAGATTACAATGCGTGATCTCGTCAAGAACTCACTCCGCATGCGACCCGATCGGATCATTCTCGGTGAGGTCCGCGGTTATGAAGCGGTCGACATGCTGCAGGCTATGAATACCGGGCATGACGGCTCAATGTGCACGGTTCACGCAAACCAGCCACGAGAGGCGCTGACACGCCTCGAAAATATGGTTGGAATGGCGGGAATTAATCTTCCAAGCAAGGCTGTTCGCACGCAGATCGCCGCAGCTATTGATCTCATCGTTCAAGTGAGTCGGATGCGCGATGGCATGCGACGCATCACCAGTATTACTGAGGTGACTGGAATGGAAGGCGATGTCCTGATTACGCAAGAGCTTTTTAATTATGTGTTTGAGGGTGAAGACAATGCCGGACAGCTAATTGGTAATTTCAAATCATCCGGCCTTCGTCCAAATTTTGCTGAAAAGGCCGAATATTTTGGTCTCGATAAAACACTTCTTGCCGCAGTTTAGATCCCATGACCTCTGATCCGGTTTTTCTCGTTAGCTTGGGAGCAGGACTCTTTATCATCCTGTTTTTGTTTACACTATTTGGCCTTTCGGGTGGGACTTGCTCAAGCGCTGTTGGTGGAAGTGAGTGTCGCCCCTGCCTATCGCACGGCATTACCGCTCTCCGCAATGTAAAACAGGAAGTATTGGACGCGATCAATGAGCTCCAAAGCCCAACCGGAACAACCAATATTCCGCAAGGACTGGGTTGGGCTTGGCGGGTTCTGACACCTGGTGCCCCGTTTACTGAAGCTGACCCCAATCCGCCGGGTGATCGACAACAGGCTATTGTGCTGCTTACCGACGGTGAAAATTATGGTGGTTCCGGGGATGGTTACAAAGGTGTTTTCGGCGTCGGTAGCGCCGCTCAATCGGATATGGATAATCGATTGACGGAGCTCGCAACGAATATCAAAGCATCAGGTGTTGTGATCTACACTATTCAGTTCGCCAATAGTGGAAGCGCTATGCAGACTTTGCTTAAAAGCGTCGCGACGGGCCCGGATTCCCCATATTACCATTACGCGCCAGACGGCACGGCACTGCAGCAGGTATTTCAGGAAGTTGCCAATCATTTGTCTGAACTCAGAATTTCCAAATGATCTTAGATTTTTCGTGGGCTGAAGTTGCTTTAATCGGAAGTTAAGGGCTTTTCCATAACTTATTGAATAATTGTTAGAAAGAGAGGTCTGTCATGGCTACAGCCATGCCGAAGCAGCAAGCGGATTCAGACACTGGCTCCGAAAAGGATATTACCGAGATTTATCTTCAGATCACTCGGATGATTGAACGGCTGCACCGCCGTCACTTGGATATGCTTCGATTTGAGCTTGATCGTATAGGTGTTGAGGGTATCAGCGCGGCACAGGCGTTGATGATGACCAAAATTAAGGGACAATCAATCAGCGTTCGAGATCTGGTCGAACGTGGCTACTATTTTGGTTCCAATGCTTCCTACAACATAAAACAGCTTGTGAAGTGTGGTTTCGTTATTCAGGAGCGGTCGCCACATGACCGACGGTCCATGCGGTTGAAACTGACCGATCAGGGAGAAGATCTCTGTACCCAGATTGAGATTGCTGAAGCCGCTCATGCTAAATCGCTTGCAGAGGATGTTGGCGAAATGTCTGAAATTGCCGGCGCATCACAAGTGTTACGAAATTTGGAAAATACCTGGTCGAATTACCTCCGGTACGGCGATCACTGAATTGAGTTGGGCCGCCTCCAGTTGCGGCAGGTATTAGTGCAGGTTAGGGTTATTGAGCGGGCAATTGAGACCAACTGGGGTTTCGTCCGTCCAATTCTGTAATTCTCCTCGTGCGACAAATATGGGTCCCCAACCTACTGATATTTTGGACGAATTCATTGATCTTGAGCCAGAAATAGAGAATTTTGGCGAAGCGGTAATTCGTGGGTTATCCGCGGAAAAAAAGTTCCTTCCCTGCAAGTTCTTTTATGATGCACGGGGGTCACAACTCTTCGAACAGATTTGTGCGTTAGAGGAATATTACGTCACTCGTACCGAAACTGCCCTATTGCGAACCTATTCCTCTGAAATTTCGGCGATTTTTGGATCAGGATGTAATCTCATTGAATTTGGCAGTGGTTCGAGCACTAAAGTTCGTATTTTGCTCGATTCTATGAATGACCCCGCGGGTTACACAGCCATCGATATTTCGCGGGAACATTTGCTGGCTTCATGCGCGGAATTGGCTCAGGCATATCCAGATCTATCTGTACGGGCTGTTTGCGCCGATTATTCTGAAGCCATGGATTTACCGGCCCTCTCCTCCGCAGATCACCGACCGATTGTCTTTTTTCCTGGGTCGTCACTGGGAAATTTCAATGAAGTCGAAGCAGTGGATTTTCTGTCTCAGGTCGCAGATTTCCTTGGGAAGTCCGGCGGAGGATTGTTGATCGGTATCGATTTAAAGAAGGACGAAGCGGTATTGAATGCCGCCTATGATGACGCAAAAGGCGTTACTGCTGAATTCAACTTAAATCTTCTTGTTCGCGCCAATCATGAGCTTGGTGCAAACTTCGATATGAGCGCTTTTCGCCATAAGGCGTTTTATAATTCGGCTGAAGGTCGGATAGAGATGCATTTGGTCAGTGCAAGAGAGCAGGCCGTAACGATAGGCGATAAAATATTAGAATTTGCTGCTGATGAGCACATTCATACCGAAAACTCCTATAAATATTCGGTAGAACAGTTTTCTGATATTTGTCTTGAGGCTGGATTTGGGCAGCCGAAAGTCTGGTGTGACGAAAATGACCTATTTAGCGTACACTATCTTGAGACTTCCTGATTTGATCTGGTTTCATGGGGCTAACGAATGCTGGTAGACATCGTTTCCGACACGATTTGTCCCTGGTGTTTCGTTGGTAAGCGGCGGTTTCAGCAGGCGCTGAGAAGCCGGCCACGACAGAATCCCCTACTCAAATGGCGCCCCTACCAACTTAATCCCACGATGCCAGTCGAGGGTATCGACCGAAAAAGCTACCTTGCCGCCAAATTTGGAAGTCTGGAAAGGGCTGAAAGAAGTTATGATCGTTTACGAATAGCCGGGACAGAAGTTGGAATTGAGTTTCGGTTCGACGATATCGAGTTTACGCCTAATACCGTTGATTCACATCGACTTATTCAATTTTCGACAAGTCGAATGACTGATCCTACAGACATCGTTGACATGCTTTTCGTTGCCTACTTTGTAGAGGCCCGGAATATCGGCGATATACACGTATTACATGATATCGCCGTTTCTGCGGGTTTGAATGGCGATGAGTTTATTTCCTATATTCAATCTGATATGGATAAAACCTATATTCTTGAACAAGATGAAGCGATCCGGCGCGAAGGCATCAACGGTGTTCCGTGTTTCGTGATTGATGGGAAGTATGCTGTCTCTGGAGCGCAATCGCCCGAGATTTTCCACCAGGTTTTTGACCTGGTTCATCAGGAAAGAATGACCACCACCTCTCAGTCTGCGGCGGAATAGAGGATCTAGGCAGAACTGCGCCACATACGTCTGTTATGCCTTATAACAATGCAATCTGCCCCTCTGGATCGAATGAGGGCGCAAAACTCGCCTGCCTGCTGTTTTTTGAGCATCTGTTGTGTTCGGAGGCGGTAATTAATTTGTTTTTTGGCGCCGGATTCTTTGACGCGTGCCAGCAATTCGAATTTTAAAGGCTGCTCTAAAAACATATTGTTATATAAATACAATCCCTTAGTAGCATTTTCTTCATATCGATATGCCGCGATTTGGACCTTGTAGCGGTTCTCATCGGCGGCGATTTTGGTTGATTGAATGGAACGTTGAGAATTTTTTGGCCTGGAAGGTTTGTCATCTGCCTGAACGTCCGACCGGCGATCGACATTGGATTTCACCAATTTAATCTTATCTATTTGTTTTTTATGATGAATCTTCTTTCGGGTTTTTTTTTGATCGCGAAACCTTTTTGCCCGGTTTGGATGATTTCTTGTTAACCTGTCGGTGTCTAGTGCCCGGTGAATTGATCTTCGAAAGAAGTTTGGTCTCTACGGCTTCTGATGTTTGTTTTGGTTTCTCTTCAATCAATAACGCCAATTGATCTCGCGCTGCTTTATAATTGGGGTTCGATGACTGAATTTTTTGAAATGCGGCTTTCGCCTTGCTCAATTTTCCTAGCGCAACATAGGATCTGCCTAGCCCTAACAGTGCCGTTTCGCGGATTGTCCTGTTAAGAATAGCATCTTGATATAAATCTCTGGCCGTGGCGTAGTCGCCATATTCCATGGCGGTGGCCGCAACTTTCAATTGGATTTCGCCAAGTATTTCCTGTTTTGCAGCACTGTCACCAGCGTTCAAATCACCTTCCTTTGCAAAGTATGATGAAAAGGATGTGCAGCCCGAAAGACAAACCGCTGTTCCTAGCACCAGAATTCCACGTCTGAGGAATTTGAAAAACGGTTTCATTACCCCATTCCCGTTGCAACATTTGCAGCATTCCGAATTATGGTTAATGTCAGGTTAAGCGATCGGTTTTTGATCCGATTTTGTAATTTTAAAATCTTATAGGCCTTTAGCAATCCGGTATGGCCGGTACTACCAAACCACAATACCTATATACAAAACAAATATTTATGAAGTTTACGCGCTCAACCATCGAATATTACGATAATAATGCTGATCGCTTCTGGAGCGGAACGCGAGATCACGATGTAACACAAAATTATGCTTCCTTTTTGGATGCTTTGCCAAAAGATAAAAATTTAAGGATCTTGGATTTTGGGTGTGGCCCGGGACGCGATCTTGCCTATTTCAAGAAACTTGGTCACGACCCGGTTGGGCTTGATGGGTCGGAGCGATTTGCATCGATGGCGAGACATTTCGCCGAATGCGATGTTTGGGTTCAGGATTTTGCCGCGTTGGATTTACCAAATGAAGATTTTGACGGAATATTCGCAAATGCATCGCTCTTTCATGTACCCAATTTGGTAATACATACTGTATTAGAGCAACTATTTTGCGCAATACGTTCGGGCGGAGCACTGTTTTGCTCTAATCCACGCGGAAATGGAGAAGAATCATACGCAAATGGTCGATATGGCGTGTATTACTCTGAAAATGACTGGCTGGACCTTGGAAAACAGGCCGGTTTTTCTTTAATTGCACAATATTACCGTCCAAAAGGATTACCGCGGGAACAACAGCCCTGGTTTGCTACTGTTTGGCGCAAACCAGAAAATTCCAGTGGTTAAGCAGCAATATTAGCAAGTCTGGCGACAAAGTTTCTGCTTCCTCGGAGCCTCGTTGCCTCTTTTTCCCAATCACGACGTAAAACAAGCCGATGATCCGGCTTTAATGACAATCGTCCTGGTTCTTCTTGAATGAGTTCAATTAGAGCGGCCGGGTTAGAAAAGTTGTCATTGTGAAAACCAATTATGAGGCCCTTTGGGCCCGCATCGAGCCTGGATATCCCTGCTTTGCGGCATAGCTGTTTGATAATTATGATTTGAAGCAGATTTTCGACTTCCTTTGGAAGTGGCCCGAAACGATCAATAAGCTCGGCGGCAAACCCCTCAATTTCCTTGGTTTCGACAATATTTGCCAACCGTCGATATAAACCAAGCCGGGCATTAAGGTCGGTTACATAATTCTCGGGGATTAGGACCGGTGTACCGATGTTAATCTGCGGGCTCCAGTCGCTATCGTCACTTTCAACGTTCCCACCGCGGGCGTTGGCCACAGCCTCCTCTAGCATGTGCTGGTAAAGCTCGACCCCTACTTCGCGAATATGACCGGATTGCTCATCGCCAAGAAGATTCCCGGCCCCGCGGATATCAAGGTCATGACTGGCTAGTTTGAACCCCGCACCAAGTGAATCCAGGGATTGCATGACCTCAAGACGTTTCGATGCCGCCTCCGTCATTGCGGAATCGGCGGGTATTGTTAGATAGCAATACGCACGCTGCTTGGAGCGCCCTATTCTGCCACGAAGTTGATAAAGCTGGGCCAACCCGAAGCGATCGGCCCGATGGACAAACAAGGTGTTGGCGGTTGGAATATCGAGGCCGGATTCAACAATCTGAGTAGACAATAAAAGTTCCGTCCGACCTTCATAGAAACTGGTCATTATATCTTCGAGCGCATTGGAACCCATCTGACCATGTGCCACTGCGATCTTTAAATCAGGCACCAATTCGCGAAGTTGCTTTTCCAGCTCTTCAATATCGGAGATACGTGGACAAACGTAAAATATTTGACCGCCTCTGAAGCGTTCACGCATGATGGCTTCTCGCACAATCAGCGGATCGAAAGGCAAAACAAAGGTTCGTACAGCAAGACGGTCTACTGGCGGGGTCGCAATGATCGACATTTCCTTAACACCGGAAAGTGCAAGTTGCAGGGTTCTCGGAATGGGCGTCGCGGTAAGAGTTAACACATGAACATCGGCACGAAGCTGCTTTAAGCGTTCTTTGTGCGCAACGCCAAAATGCTGTTCTTCATCCACGATAAGCAGCGCTAAATCATTAAAATTAATAGATTTTCCGAGCAATGCGTGCGTGCCTATAACGATATCGATCGTGCCGTTAGTTAGTCCCTCTTTTGTTTCTTTGACATCTGCAGCCGATACCATTCTGGAAAGCTGTCCGATACGCACGGGATAACCCTGGAAACGTTCACTAAAGGTCGCGAAATGTTGCCGGCAGAGAAGCGTCGTTGGGGCGACAACAGCCACCTGGCCTCCAGCCATTACCGCCGAAAATGCGGCACGCAACGCTATTTCGGTTTTTCCAAAGCCCACATCGCCACACACAAGGCGATCCATCGGCTTGGATCCCCCTAAATCTGTGATCGT
The DNA here is from genome assembly GCA_002720855.1 of Rhodospirillaceae bacterium. Taxonomy (GTDB): domain Bacteria; phylum Pseudomonadota; class Alphaproteobacteria; order MPNO01; family UBA2964; genus UBA2964. The sequence goes on from PBIN01000012.1 coordinate 32,755, forward strand.
ATCGTTAATTGCGCCAAGTTGATCGCTTGTCTCTGAATATGGAAAACGGGCGCAGAATTCCTGATATATTCTGTCCTGAGGCGCCAATTTTCGTCCCGGACGGAGTTCTCGTTCGGCTGCCACCTTGATAAGTGCCTCAGCCATATTTTCGAGACGATTTTTGACTCTGGCTTTTCTGGACTGCCACCCAGCGCCCCCAAGTTTGTCAAGAATTGCCGCTGAGTCTGCGGACCCATATCGCGAAAGGACTTCAATATTCTCAACGGGGACAAACAGTCTGTCATCGCTGGAATAACTCAGACGAAGGCAGTCATGCGGCGCTCCGCCAGCATTGATGGTTTCCAACCCTTCATACCGCCCTATTCCGTGCTCAACGTGAACGACATAATCTCCCGCAGTTATTTCTGACGTATCGGTGAGAAAGGCCTCGGCGCGGCGCCGGCGTTGAGTTCGAACCATACGCTCGCCGAGAATATCCTGCTCGCTGATTATGGTTGCGTTTTCAAATTTGAAACCGTGTTCGATACCGACAACGAAAAGGCCGATGGTATCCGGAGGCAATTTTGCGAGATCATTCCAGCTGGCCAACGAATGGAATTCAGTTCCTCCATGCTCTTTGAGAAGCGTCACCAACCTATCCCGTGATCCAGGGCTGTAGGCTGTTAGTGCCACGCGACGATTTTTGCCAAATTCTTCGCGAATGGTCTTGTTGACGCTGCCAAATAAACCGGGGCTTTCTGATTCCTGCTTTTTCTCACTCGTTAACGCTGCGCGGGCGGAAGAAAAATCAGGTCCCCGGTTTCCGGCAAACTCGATAATTTCGTTGCTATTGCTGTCCGTTAGATCTGTCGGTGACTTGAACGGCGACATCCATCCAGTGGAAAGGTTGTTTATGACATCCAGCCAGAACTTGGGAGTGAGATAAAGCTCCTCGGGAGGCAAGGGCCGGTAAATCGGTGTTTTCTCGATGTTTTTCGTACTTTTGTTAGCGACTTCGAGAAAACTTAGGCGTGCGTCATAGAAGTCTTGAATGGCTTCGTGACGGGCATTTATTGCTTCCTCGGATTGATAATCAAAGGTGACGATACAGTTGGGCAGGTAATCAAAAATCGTTTCCAATTCTTCATTTAAAATAGGAAGCCAATGCTCAATTCCTGCGACAATCCGACCTTCTGTTACAGCATCATAGAGCGGGTCGTCCGCGATACTCCCGAACCTCTGTCTATATCCCTCGCGAAAGCGGGAAATGGACGTTTGGTCCAACATAAATTCCCGCACTGGTTCTAGAGTGAGTGTGTCGATTATATCCAGACTTCTTTGATCTAAAGGGTCAAAGCGTCTGATGTCTTCAACGTCGTCACCAAAAAGGTCCAATCGCACCGGCATCGGAAGACTGGGAGGAAAAACATCGATTATGCCGCCACGGTAGGCAACTTCTCCAGCTTCTCTAACTGTTCCCGTTCTGACATAACCATTGTCTGAGAGAAACTTTGAAAGTCCGTCGACATCGACCCGCTTTCCCTTTTCGACGCGAAAGACGGCATTTTTAAACGTTTTTCGCGATGGAACTTTCTGTAATACCGCATTTACCGTCGTGACGACGATAAGAGGTGTAGAAACATCATTGTCGATCCGGTTCGCCAACCTGTTGAGCGCGTGTAAACGGCGACCGGTGACATCGGAATTTGGCGAAACTCGGTCGTAAGGCAAACAATCCCATGCTAGAAACTCAAGCAGCGGGATTTGGGGTGAGAAGGCCGAAATCGTTTCAGAAAGTGACGATAACCTTTTGTCGTCACTTGCAACATGCAACACGGCACGTCCAGGCGCTACTGTTGCCAGTTCAGCAACCGCTAAAGCATCGACGCCTTCTGGGGCACCGCTTATCTGAATACGGCCAGTTTGGTTAAAAAGAGACTTATTTATTTTCAATGATTTAGAAGAATATTCTTAAAGTCACAAATTCGTTCAAAAATCATGTTTTGGTGCTTTAAAGGAGGGTCCTCTGTACCCGAAACCCAAGTCATGATGTCTGGATCGTTTTCCTGAAGCAAAGCTTCGAACTGGTCAAGTTCTTCCGACGTCATTTTTTGAAGATTTTCCATTGCGAATTGGCCAATAACCATATCCGCCTCTTTTGTACCGCGCCTTTTGCTTTGATACAGCAACCGTCGGCGGCGGATTTCGAGTGGATCGGACATTGCAACTCCTTCGCGGGAGCATAGGATATAGAACGAAGCTGTGCCCTTGTCAGCAGCGCAAAAATTGGATCGTCTTAAGCAATGAGACCAGAGGTATTATTTCCGCTGTTTGCGCCCATAAGGTCCTTAAAAGGGATTGGCCCGCGATTGGCAACAATGATCGAAAAGCTGGCGGGACCAAATATCGTCGATCTTTGTTGGCATATTCCCAGCGGAATTGTAGATCGTCGTTTCACGCCCAAAATCAATGATGCGCCAGCCGGAGCAATCGCAACAATTACCGTCAAAGTGGTCGAACACCAGGCACCTCGTATAAAAAGACTTCCATACAAAGTGATTTGCTCCGATGACAGCGGCGTTCTTGAGCTCGTGTTTTTCCATGCCCGCAGCGACTATTTGCTGAAAATCCTGCCAGAGGGTGAAACGCGTATTGTAAGCGGCAAAGTTGAACATTTTCAGGGCAATGTTCAGATGAGCCATCCCGATCGTATTGGAACGCTTGAAGAATTGGATGAGCTTCAGGCTGTCGAACCGGTGTATCCATTGACGGCTGGGTTGACCTCCAAACCATTGATCAACGCCATACGCGAATCCGTAAGCTTGGTTCCGCCTTTGCCCGAATGGCAGGATCCGGCGTGGCTATCCCAGCAAGACATGCCTGATTGGCAGTTGGCATTACAAAGGGCGCACTCTCCCACCACAGAGGATGATTTATATGCCGAGGCGCCTGCAATAAGACGTCTGGCCTATGACGAATTGTTGGCAGATCAATTGGCATTATCGATTGTGCGGGCAACGCAGCGACGCAAGTCAGGCCGTAGGTTTAACAAGGATACGGGGCTGGTTTCGCGAGCCACGACAGCCCTTCCTTTCGCGCTTACGAAATCTCAAAAGTCTTCAATTGACGAAATCCTGCACGATATGGCGGAGCCCTTTCGTATGTTGCGTCTTTTGCAGGGCGATGTTGGAAGTGGGAAGACCGTTGTTGCGTTCCTGGCGATGTTACGCGCTGTGGAATCCGGTGGACAGGCTGCCCTCATGGCGCCAACGGAAATCTTGGCGCAACAGCATCTTAAAACCATTGATGAGCTCGCTAAGATAGTTGATGTCAATGTTGATGTCCTCACGGGACGCAATAAAGGAACACAGCGCGGTCAAATACTGGAGAGGCTGGCCTCCGGCGAGACCTCTATCGTGATCGGGACGCACGCATTATTCCAGGAAGATGTTCGTTTTAAAGATTTAATTCTCGCCGTGATAGACGAGCAGCACAGGTTCGGTGTTCATCAACGATTGATGCTGGCAGATAAGGGAGCGGCTGCGGATATGTTGGTAATGACCGCAACTCCAATTCCGAGAACGCTCATGCTTTGCGCATATAGCGATCTAGATACATCTAGACTCATTGATAAGCCAACTGGGCGCCTCCCTGTCAAAACACGAGCGTTGCCCACCTCGCGTATTGAGGATGTTGTTACGCGCCTGCATGCCGCTATTAAAGATGGTGCCCGCGTGTTTTGGGTGTGTCCCTTGGTCGACGAATCTGAATTGATCGATCTGGAGGCCGCAACGGATCGGCACGCATTTCTCAACAAACGTTTCCCGGGACGGGTCGGTCTTGTCCACGGAAAGATGAAGGGGAATGAGAAAGATGCCGTTATGGCATCTTTTGCCAAAGGTGAGCTCGATATCTTGGTTTCAACTACGGTAATTGAGGTCGGCGTCGATATTCCTGAGGCAAGTATCATGGTAATCGAACATGCCGAACGGTTTGGCCTATCTCAGCTCCATCAACTTCGCGGACGCGTCGGACGCGGAAACCAAACCTCATCCTGTTTACTACTATATGCGCCGCCACTTACAGAAACAGCGCAGGCTCGTTTGAATATTCTGCGGGAAACAGATGATGGATTCCGAATTGCCGAAGAAGACCTAAAACTCCGCGGCGCGGGTGAAATGCTTGGTACCCGGCAGAGCGGTTTACCTCAATTCAGAATTGCTGATATCGCAAAGCATCAAGATCTGATGATGGCGGCACGGGATGACGCACGTCTAATTCTTGAAAAGGATCCCGACCTGACCAGTGACAGGGGAAAAGCGCTTCGCGTGTTGCTGTATCTGTTCGAAAAAGACGCTGTGATACAGACGCTTAGGTCGGGTTGATTTATTCGTCAGCTGCCTGAATTGTTTTCTGATCTCCGTTGGAAGCAGAGACCACGACTTTACGTTCCGAAGGAGGTCTACGGTCGGGCGGAGTGACGATACCTCCTGAAATTACCATTTTTATGCCTTCCTCCACGGTCATTGAAAGAATGACCAGTTCACGGCGCGGCAGGAATAGCAAATACCCCGAGGTCGGGTTCGGCGTCGTCGGCAAGAAAACATTGACGATTTCGTCTTCTGTTGAGCTCTGAATCTCCCCTTCAGTTTTTCCCGTGATAAATCCCAGCGCCCAGGATCCGCGACGCGGGTATTCAAACAAGACGACTTCACGGAACGCATCAGATTGTTTTGAAAGAACGGTTTCAAAAATTTGCTTTAATGCACTGTAAACACTACGAATTACTGGCATTCTCGACAGTATTCGTTCGCTCGTTCTGACCCAGAATCTTCCCAGAATACCAGCCGTCAACGCGCCAATCAGAGTCATAACGATACAAACAATTAGCAGTCCCAACCCGGGCACACTGAAGGGCAGGTAGGTTTCTGGGTTGTAAGCCGGCGGTAACAATGGGGTGATTGTGTCATCTACCCAGTTGATAAAAAGCCAGGCGAGATAGAAGGTTATTCCGAGTGGCGCGGTAATCAGAACACCGGCGAAGAAATATCCTCTTAAATGACGAACAATGCTTATTCGAGGGGATTTGATTTGAATAACTTCGTCTTCTGAGGTGTTTTTATCTTGATGGTCCATCGATTTACTTGCTTTCCGAACCCAATGCGGGTTGGCCGATTTCAATGCGCAGGAATGAGGCAAGGTTTAACGCTAATTCGGCGGCAACGCCATCTGTAAATTGGTTCAGGGATCCACTAAGGAATTTGTGTATGACGGATGTGACAGAGACCTCCCCTAGCCTGCTTAGTCTCACTACAGCCGTTCCAGAATATGAGCTTACGCAGGAAGATGTTATCCGTCGCGCATCGACCTTTTTACCGGGAGTTGACAGCGAGGCTCTGGAGCGGCTGATGCCGGTATATAAAAATTCTGGAATTGAGAGACGTTATTCCTGCGTACCACCGGATTGGTATGCAGAGGATCATGGTTGGGAAGAAAAAAACCGCCTCTATGTCAAGAACGCTGTCGATTTGATCGAAGAAGCTTCGGTGACGGCGATGGAACAAGCGCATATTGAGCCCAGTGAAATAGATATGATCGTGTCTGTTTCGACGACAGGAATTGTAACCCCGAGCCTGGAAGCGCAATTGATGGAACGTGTTGGGTTTCGGCGGAATTGTGAAAGATTGCCAGTGTTCGGTCTTGGGTGTGCCGGAGGGGTGATCGGTTTGACGAGGTCATTTCAGCAGGCCGTCGCGTCTCCCAATAAAACGATCCTGTTTGTTGCCGTGGAATTGTGCGGACTGACCTTCAGGCGCTGCGATGGAAGTAAAGCCAATGTTATAGCTACAGCTTTATTTGGCGATGGTGCGGCCGCCGCGGTCATTAATTCCGACGGCAACGGTGCAACATTTGAGAACGGTGGCGAATTTACCTGGCCGAATTCTTTGGATGTTATGGGTTGGAGCGTCGAAGAAGATGGATTGGGTGTAATATTTTCTCGAGACATCCCGACACTCACGCGAACTGAATTTCGTAAAGTCCTTAAGTCTTATTTGGCGGATACCAATTTATCTCTTTCTGAAATCGACCAGTTTGTTTGTCACCCTGGCGGAACAAAGGTTTTGAACGCTCTGGAGGAAGCATTTGAACTTCAGTCAGGGGCGCTTACGAGTTCAAGAGAGGTACTGAGAGACTACGGTAATATGTCCGCGGTCACAGTCCTATTTGTTCTAAAGAATGTATTGCGCGAAAACGAAAGAGGACGCTTCTTGCTTTCGTCACTGGGACCAGGGTTTACCGCTGCATTTATGACTTTAATTGCATGACGGTTCTCTACTGGGTTCTTTTGTTCTTAATCCTACAGCGTCTGGCTGAACTCCTTTTGGCGAAGCGAAACACAGCGTTGCTGCTTGCGCGCGGAGGAATTGAACATGGGGCGGGACATTATCCCCTGATCGTATTGCTTCATCTTTGTTGGCTTGCAGCCCTTGCGTATTTTATACCGCCGGCGCAGCCAGCGAATTGGTGGCTTCTAGGATTATTTGGCGGTCTCCAGATTTTGCGAGTGTGGGTCCTTGCCACATTGGGAAGCAGGTGGACGACACGCGTGATCGAATTACCGGGAGAGGCCCCTATTCGATCAGGACTTTATCGTTGGTGTTGTCATCCAAATTATCTCATTGTTGCTGGCGAAATATTTTTGCTGCCATTGGTATTCGGTCGTTGGGAGATTGCCATAGTTTTCACAATTGCCAACAGTATGTTGCTCTGGCACCGAATTCGGGTTGAAGAGGTAGCACTCCAAAATATGTCTGCAGCATCGAACGAATAAATGCCATCGCTCATCTGTTGGTATATTAGGGCATCAAAAACCCGTTCGACTTTGGAGAATCATCGATGCGCAAATTTCTGCTGATGCTGCTGGTTTCATGCCATGTCGCAAGCTTCCAGATCGTTGTTGCTTACGCTGCAGGATACGAATCTGCGGAAGACGCACTTCAAAGTTACAAAAAAGCGGTTCACTTAATTGATCAAAGAAAGTTTTCAGGTGCTATCAGCTTGTTGAAGGAATCCCTCAACGTGGATATTGAAGACAGGGCGCAAAAGGCAGGTGTTTTCCATATGTTAGGGTATAGTTATCGAAAAACGGGAAGGTTCAAATCGGCTCTTGGCTACTATAAACAAGCTCTAAAACTAAAACCCGATCACAGAGGTGCCCATGAATATATTGGTGAAGCGTATCTGGCGTTAAAGAATCCAGAACTGGCGAAATATCATCTTGACCGCCTGCAAATAATTTGTGGCACGTTATGTGAAGAGTACAAAGATTTGAAAGAAGCTTATGATGCCTATACCGCAGGCACGAGATTGGGCGGTCGCTAGCGCGTAGAGTCACGATAGCGCAACGGGAGGAAAATAGGATGGTACGACGCCTAAGGCTCGTGACGGGATTAATCCTGTTTTTTACGTTACGACCCACCTCCTCAATCATGCTCTCGGTTTAATTTCTTACGATGCGATGGAAGCCGGTCGAGAATGGTTTTTAGCGCTTTGGCGAAACCCAGTTGGAACGATTGCAGCTGCTGGTTCGATATTGATCCATTTTGTACTGGCACTCTGGGCGGTCTATGTTCGGCAAAATCTGAAGTTTTCCATTGGTGAAGCTCTACAGCTAGCTCTCGGTATCTCAATTCCGTTGCTACTAGCGTTGCATTTTGTTGGCACGCGCGGTGTGCATGAAATGGCGGGCACAAACGACAATTACGCGTATGTTCTTCTGTACCATTTCAAGTTTGATCCGGTATCGACATATATCCAAATCACAGCGGTCATCGCGGCCTGGGTTCACGGGTGTCTCGGACTGTATTATTGGCTGCGGCTTAAACCCTGGTTTGCGAAATGCTCGCAATTCCTTTTCAGCTGCGCACTTTTAATCCCCGTCCTTTCAATTCTCGGCTATATCCATGGTGGCCGCGAAGTTCTTGTTCTTTTTGAGAATAAGGAATGGCGTGATGCCGCACGCGAGGCCATCAATTTCCCGTCTCAGGAAATCGTTGCGAAAACTGAAGTCATCGCAAAGTTGGAACGTGTCTTTGTCATCGGTGCGTTCCTTTTTGTATTTGTTGCGCGAGGCATTCGAAGCTTATGGGTACGTCGAAAGGGAATCGTGCATGTAACTTATCCTGACGGTAAATCGGTCATTGTTACGCCGGGAACGACGGTTTTGGAGGCGAGCAAAGCCAACAATATTCCACACGCTTCAGTGTGTGGTGGACGGGGGCGTTGCTCTACGTGTCGGGTCCGTGTTGTTGAAGGCGAGGCGACGTTGCCTGAAATAACCCCAGATGAACAAAAGGTTCTCGACAGAATTAGTGCCCCTCCCCTTGTGCGACTCGCTTGCCAAACCAGACCAACTTCAGATGTGACGGTGATGCCGTTGCTGCCGCCCAATGCAACCGCACAGGAGGGTCATCACAGGCCTGATTATCACTCAGGGCAGGAAAAAGAGATCGTCATTCTGTTTGCCGATTTACGGGATTTTACAAAGTTCTCGGAACAAAAACTCCCGTATGATGTCGTTTTTGTTCTTAATCGGTATTTCACAAATATGGGCGGCGCAGTTGGTGACGCCGGTGGTCATCTGGATAAATTTATCGGTGACGGTGTGATGGCGTTGTTCGGTGTTGATGTACCCATCGCAACTGCGGCACGCCAGGCCATGACTGCCGCCAAATTGATGGCGGAGCGTCTCGACGAACTGAACCAAACGCTGGCCGCAGAACTCGCGGAGCCATTACGAATTGGGATCGGACTGCACGCTGGTCCGGCAATAATTGGCGAGATGGGATACGGCAAAACAACGAGTCTTACGGCTATAGGTGATGCAGTGAATACTGCAAGCCGGATAGAATCCATGACAAAAGAGTATAAGGCCCAGCTCGTACTGTCTCAGAGTGTTGCCGATAACGCGGGCATTGATCTTACGTCATTCCCGACACATCAGCTTGACGTACGTGGCCGTTCGGAGGATATCACCGCCAGGGTAGTTGTGAACGCTAAGGACCTGCCGATATAGATGGCAGACGGACGAATAATGAAATACAGCGATATTTATTTTGAAGATTTTGAGGTGGGAAGGGTTTTTGAGACCGACAGCCGGGAAATTACGAGTGAAGATATTATCGAATTCGGAAAAGATTTTGCTCCCCTTCCCTATCATACGGACCCGGAAGCCGCGAAAGACTACATGTTTGGCGAATTGGTTGCGGCAGGGTTCCACACTTGCTCGATAAGTTTTGGGTTATTTATTCGCGCAGGAATCTTTGATGATTGTGCAATGGGATCACCAGGATTTAACAAACTACGTTGGAAGAAGCCCGTGCGCCCCGGTGATGTTTTAAAAGTTGCAGCAACGGTGAAAGAAGCCTCTCCCGCCCGCGATGAAAATGGTCGAAACCTGGTTTCGCTGACATTTGTAACCACCAATCAAAATGACGAAGAGGTCCTTGAGATGGAAACGCGTCACTTCGTCCGATCAAGGCCTACCTGATCAGTTGAAAATCCTGTTTAATTAGTTAGTTGTCGATTAAGGCGCGGCGAAGAACTTTGCCAACCGGACTCTTCGGTAATTCATCGACGAATTCAACAAGCTGAGGCACCTTATACGGTGCGATACGTTGCTTAAGTGCAGCACGGATTTCATCGGCGTAATCGGCTACGACATTCTCGGAGGTCTTTCTGACGATAACGGCCCGAATTTTGTTTCCAATCTCCTTGTCCGGAAATGGAACGACGCAGGCTTCGGCGATACCGTCGATTTGCCGCAGTGCATTTTCAATCTCGATCGGTGAAATAAAAATTCCACGGCTTTTGAAACAATCGTCATTGCGTCCTGCAATCCAGATAAATCCGTCTTCATCGGCGTATGCCAAATCACCGGTGTGGTACCAGCCGTCATGCACTACTTCATCGGTTTTGGCTTGATCCTTGTGATAGCCAAGGAAAAATCCAGGGTTATTAGCATCAATCAACATATGCCCGACCTCCCCGGTCGGTACGGGTTCGTAGTCGTCATCGAGAATTTCGACACGCGTGCCAGGGAGTGGTTTACCAACGGAACCCGGTTTTATCGGCCAATGTGGACATTGCCCGAATACCAGTTGCATTTCCGAAATGCCGTAATGTTCCCATATGGGGCAGCCAATACGATCAAACCATTCATTGTAAGTCGCTGCCTCCAGTGCCTCACCCGTCGCATTGCATCCACGCAGTGAAGAAAGATCGTACTGATTTTCGACCCCTTCAATCGCGAGTATTCGGCGGTACACAGTTGCCACCGAATAAAGAACGGTAACGCCGAGATTTTCCACGGCCTTTAAGACACGTTCCGGATGCATGCGGCCTTCCAGGATCGCGCCTGTAACGCCGTTCCGCAGCGGATAAAGAACGTTGTGACCAAGCGCGCTAATAAAACTCCATTCTCCGGTTGCCATCGCAACATCGTTTTCCTGCGGGATTATGCGCAGTCTGTTGGTGTCACCCTGCGCGACAATCCACCTATGAGCATGCACGATACCTTTAGGGTTTCCTGTAGTTCCTGAGGTATAGACCATAAAAGCGGGGTCATTTGAACTTGTGTCCTCAGTTTCGGGTGTAGTGCCTACATCGCCTTCCAGAAGCTCTTCAAATCTATGATCCCCATCACTCGATCCGCGTGCGACTATGATGCCTTTTTGCAATTCTACCTTGAGGGCACGCAAGGGTTGGGCGATTTCATTCAAAGTGATCGCTGCAACCGCATCGCTGTGTTGTCGGACATAAGCGACCTCTGACGCGCCCAGTAGTGAGTTTTGCAGAACCGGGATTGCGCCGATTTTAACGAGAGCAAGAAAACTGACGACAAATTCAGGACAGTTTGGTAAACGGATCAAGACATGATCACCGATGCCTATGCCAAGTGATTTAAGACCCTGAGACAGACCACATACCTTATTGTTGAGGTTTTGATAGGAAATTGAGCCACCATCATAAACAAAGGCGACATTATCCCCGTTTCCTGAAGCTAATTGCTTATCAAGGGTTTCCCCGGTGATGTTAAGCCGATCAGGTATTTCCCTATAACCCGGCCAGGTCTCGATCTCGTCAGTCACCGTTATTTCTTTTTACCATCTGGGAATGGCCAGTTTTCATAATATGGTCCACGAAATTCGGGATCACGTTTTTCAAGAAACGCTCTGATACCTTCCTGGCAATCCTTGGTTCGTGTAATCTCCTTGATCGCATTCAACTCGCGTTGCCATCCTTCATCAGTCCGGTTTTGGTTCCAATAGTACTTGACCAAATCTTTGGCTTTGCGAACGGAATGATAAGGATTGTTGGCGATCTTCGTCGCAAGTTTGATCGCCCCCTCCATGAGTTCTTCATGGGGAAACACACGGTCAACCAGCCCGATACGCTCTGCCTCATCCGCCATGATGATATCGCCGGTCATGATCATTTCCATGGCGCGCCCTATTCCGACCAGCTTGGGCAAATTGCGTGCACCACCGGATTCAGGCAGGAAACCTGCCGGAACAGCGACTTCACCAAGTTTGGCCTTGTCGGAGGCATAGCGGATATCGCAAAGGGTGCAGATTTCGAGTCCGATACCCACGGCCGGTCCATTGATTGCCGCAATAACGACACAGGGCAAATCCTCAAACTTTCTGAAAGCGCGTTGCAGGACCTCATGACGAAGATCGTTGAAGAAATAGCTGGCGAGCTCTTTGTAGGCACCAAAATTACCAAAATCGAAATCTTCTTCGCCAGCACCCAAGGGGTCTGCTTCTGTTTTTAGGTCGCCACCTGCTGAGAAACCTCTACCTTCACCGGTAATAATAACGGCTTTGATATGGCCGTTTGCGGCTATTTCATCACAAAGGATATCGAGTTCGACGCGCATCTGAACGTCGACCGCGTTCAGGGCTTCGGGCCGGTTCAGTGTGATCACACCGATGCATTTCTCACCGGGACGTTCTGGGTTTTCACGAACTTCCCATTTTATGGCCTCGTATTTCATAAGCTGTCTCCTTAATTCACGTGCCGACCTTTAGCGGAGAAACAAGTCCGCGGAGGCACGCGATGACGCTAAGAGCGGTGATTTTGCCGGTCCCCGGCTTTTCTTCCGATTGAACGTTCTCAATGCTCATTTCGAATGACGCGCTATCTGAAACAACCTTTATCGCGTGGGTATTCCTTTCCAGATTTGGATCGGCCCATATTTCAAGTTTCGTTCTATCTGGGCCTATTCCGGCGAGTCCAAGAGCTGCTGCAACATTGACGTTGGCAGGAAATCCAACAGCGCCCTCACGAGCGGTTCCATCGAATACCTTCTTTGGTTCGTTAAGCCCTTCGACAGAAATATCATTGTCAACGAGGTGGGGCGCACCAATCAGAGCATTAGGCGGTTTGCGCGTAATCATGACGACTTCTTCGATATTGCTTTCGGCAGCTGCGCGAACGGCATCCAATCCAAGAAGTGCGCCGGTAGCTAAAATAATCCGCCCATCACCATTTTCAGCGAGTTCCACTGTTTCCGGATTAGCCAAAATTCCTGCTGCGCTAACGGTTACAAATTGGCGGCCCGCATTTAGCGCAGGGACCGCTATTTCGTTAAACGCCTCCTTTGGAACGCATTCGACTATGATTTCACAGGTTTCCGCGAGTTCATTTGGTGACATCACAGGAACCGGGTTTGAGAACCCGGCCATTCTTGCCTCACCTCTTGCGGCATCTCTTACGCAGATACCGGTCAGTTCCAAACCAGGAATGCCCTGGTCCAGCGCTTCACCCACGACTTTCCCAATTGCGCCGAAACCAGCGATGCCAACTTTCACGTTCGTAACCTTTTTGTTTAAGACCAAACTATTGCTTGATTTACAGTTCGTCAGACTTGCCGCACCCATTTGGACAAGTCAACAGGCTAACGAGGTTTTGGAGGTGATCGCGACTCCCAACCCATGATACGGTACTCAACCTGCCTATTTTAATTTGTCACAGAGTATCCAATGTCGACCGTTGCCACTGCTCCTGCCAGCGATTTAAAGGTCATAAGCTTAATATCTACAGGCCATTGCCTGAGCCATGTTTACCAGCTGGCATTACCCAACCTGTTCTTTTTGATGACAGTCAGCGAAGGACATAGCATCGCTAAACTCGCAATTCTGACCTCGGTATTTTTCGTTGTGTCTGCAATCGGACAAATTATTGCGGGTTTCATGGTCGACAAATACGGCGCACGCCCGATTTTATTTATTGGGTTCTTTTTGATGGCTCTTTCGATCGCGGCGTTCGCATTTGTGCATTCCTACTTAGCAATGATGGTGCTTTCATTCCTGGCTGGCCTCGGAAATAGCGTGTTCCACCCCGCGGACTACAGCATTCTGAATGGCAGTATTTCGGAAGGAAATGTCGGTAAAGCATATGGCGTGCACGGATTTGGGGGCTTGGTTGGTTACGCGATCACGCCTTTTTTGATGTATGCTATGGGAACAGCTTTTGGTTGGCGTGAGACGATGCTGATTATTGGTATTATCGGTGTTGTCGTTGCGGGTTTGATGTGGACGCAGCGGGTGGACCTTCGCGACAGTGGACTGGATAAGGGTGTAAGTGCGGGGACAGTTCGCGAAGGAATTGATGTTCTTTTTCAGCCCGCAACAATCTTTTCGTTCCTCTTCTTTTGTTTCATGGCTATGGGCTCGGTCGGCTTGATGACTCTTGGTCCAGATGCCCTTACATCGTTCCTCGACCTCAGTCGTGACAAAGCAAGCTATACTATTTCACTTCAGCTTACCGGCTCGCTTTGCGGAATATTATTGGGTGGCGTCATAGCTGACCGAATAAAACGTCATGACGTTGCAACCGCAGCAATCGTTACTATCGGCGTTTTCCTTTTATGGACTGTACCGGCGTTTAAACCGGATGATCTTGCACTATTAGTGACAATATTCGTGGTTTACGGCTTTGCATACGGACTGGCTCAGCCGTCAAGGGATATGGTCGTACGCTCTGTAGCCCCATCCGGTGCGGCCGGAAAGATATTTGGGTTTACCTATTCAGGTATGGATGTTGGATCCGCCGTTGCGGTCGCAGTATTTGGGTTTTTGCTGGGCGGTGGTCAATCCCAGCTCGTATTCGTTTTGGTTGGTGCCTTCATGATGGTCGGCGTTGCAAGCGTTTTACTGGCTAAGGTCATGGCGGCGAAGAAGCCTATTGCCGTATGACAAGTCTCGCGAGTTCAACGAGTAAGGATGTCCGACTGATATCAATTGTCAGCCTCGTTCATCTATTCAGTCATTTTTATCAATTAACACTCGCGCCTGTATTTCCCCTTATCAAAGCGGAAATGGGCCTCACAAATGTAGAACTTGGATTTCTTGTAACGGTATTTTTTATTGCCTCAGCACTTTTTCAAACACCTGCGGGATTTTTGGTTGATCGCTTTGGTGCGCGTCCGGTTTTGCTCATCGGTCTCGGCATTCTTTCTCTTTCAGTGACCTGTTATTCGCTCGCTCCCAACTATCAGGTATTCCTCGTGCTGACCTTTTTGGCCGGAATGGGAAATAGCGTATTTCATCCCGCTGACTATAGTTTGATGAACAACTTTGTAAGTCCCCGTTTGATGGGGCGCGCCTTTAGTTTTCATACAAATGGTGGACATTTTGGTTTCGCTCTGGGTCCCGCAGTGATGGCGCTTCTGGCTGCTAATATGGGTTGGCGCGATGCGGCAGCTTTGGTCGGCCTTACAGGTGTCGCGTTGACATTGATATTGGTTATAGGCGGCGCACGTTTGTTCGAAGGAAGCCAGTCGGATTTATTCCCCAAGGAGGAGGCAAAAGATTCAGGCCCAAGGGAAAGCGCAACATCAATTTCGGTTCTTCTAAAGCCTTCGGTGATCGCTTTTTTTATATTTTTTACAGTATTGGCAATGGGTCTCATCGGAATGCAGAATTTTACACCGACAGCCCTTGTTGCCGGCCGCGACTTTGATCTTGTAACCGCGGCTGGAGCATTGTCCGGTTTTTTGTTTGGGGCGCCTATAGGAATATTCGTTGGGGGGTACGCTGCTGATAAGTTCCAGAGGCAGGATTTGTTGGCGTTAACTTGCATTATCACGGCAGGAATCTTTGTGTTCCTTGTACCAGTTTTACAGTTCGAAGGTCCTATTCTAACAATTCAGTTTTTTATCGCAGGCATCTTTTTTGGCTTTGCACTACCCAATCGCGACATGGTGGTTCGTGCTTCGACACCAAAAGGCGCCAGTGGCCGGGTGTTCGGGTTTGTCTACGGTGGTCTCGATACGGGAGCTGCTATTACACCGGCTATTTATGGCTGGTTCGTCGATCTTGGACGACCAGACTGGGTCTTTACGAGTTCGGGAATTCTTATGACCATCGCCGCTCTGATCATTTTCACGACCGCAAGGCTGGTTCAGAAGCAAAGCTTGGCGAAGGGCTGACAATGAATATCGTCTTTTTCGGTCTTGTTGCGATTGCCTTTAGTGTCACCGCATGGCGCCAGATATTCTGGGTGCCTGTGAACGACAAAGCCGTTTCCCCAATGCAACAGCTTGGGGTTGGGATGATTGACGCCGCTGCAAGTTCCGTAACTTTGGCGCTTGGTTTGATTGGCGTAATGGCGCTCTTTCTGGGACTTATGAAAGTAGCTGAGGCAGGAGGTCTATTGGCCATTATCGCTAAATTGGTTCGCCCCTTGATGGTCCGCGCATTCCCGGACGTCCCTGCGGAACATCCGGCAATGGGTGCGATGATTATGAATATTTCGGCCAATGCACTTGGTTTGGGTAACGCGGCAACACCGTTTGGTATTCGAGCTATGCAGGAACTCGATAAAATCAACCCTCACAAGGGAACGGCAACCGATGCCATGGTGCTGTTTTTGGCCATCAACACATCTAGCGTGACCTTACTGCCTACTGGGGTAATCGCGCTGCGTGCTGCAACT
Organism: Rhodospirillaceae bacterium; assembly: GCA_002720855.1. Lineage (GTDB taxonomy): Bacteria > Pseudomonadota > Alphaproteobacteria > MPNO01 > UBA2964 > UBA2964. The sequence continues at coordinate 48,736 of PBIN01000012.1, forward strand.
GGCTCCGCCGATCCAGCCGGAATCCTGCCGACAACGTTATTTGCCACCATTCTTTCAACGACAGTTGCCTTTATCGCCGTCAAATTCTATCGCCGGTTTTCAGAGCCTCCACCGCCAACTGAAGACGTATCGGATGAGTTAACCGAAGGCGGAGAAGGCTTGGAAGGTGATATTAGTGACAGCGGATATCCGTGGTGGGTGTCAGCACTTGCTCTGTGTTCCATCGCTGCTTTTGTCCCAATAACGGTAATTTACGGGAAGATCATTGCACCCTGGATAATTCCGGGTCTCATGATCGGATTGCTCACCTTTGGTTTGGTTCGAGGAGTACCGATCTACGAGTCATTTGTAGAGGGCGCACGGGACGGTTTTCAGGTGGCGGTTCGCATCATCCCCTATCTGGTTGCAATTCTCGTTGCTGTCGGAATGTTGAGATCAAGTGGCGCTCTCGATTTGTTTGTAAGTTGGGTGGGTCCGGTAACCTCAGCCTTTGGTCTTCCCGGGGAAGCTCTCCCAATGGCATTGCTGCGCCCTCTCTCTGGTTCGGGCGCATACGGAATTCTGGCTTCGATTATACAGGACCCCTCTGTAGGCCCTGATAGCTACACAGGATATCTCGTTAGTACGCTTCAGGGTTCGACAGAAACGACGTTTTATGTTTTGGCCGTTTACTTTGGTGCCGTACAGATAAAACGTGTACGGCATGCGTTGGCTGCGGCACTTACGGCTGATCTTGCTGGAATCATAGGTGCAATTATCGCCTGTACCCTACTGTACGGCGCGCTTTAACCCTTCTTTATCGTTTATCAAATCTAAAGATTTCAAAGGCAATTTAATCAGTCGATAGACTGATGAGTTGACTGATACGATATGGCGTCCGAGATAAAATATAACGACGTACAGCTAATGCTCGCTGACCCGCGAACGCATATTCGCAGCACGCTGAAGGTCGCCCTTTCTCATGCCGGGCTCGATAACATTGATCATACCGGCACATTGGATGCCATTTCCGACTCAATGGAATATTCCATGGGTCCCGACATCCTCATCTGCGATATGGGAATTGGCGATGGTGAAATCGTAGATCTGGTATCTCGAGTTCGACACAATGACGTCGGTAAAAACCCATTTGTTTGCGTTATTGGAATCTCGTGGGAAGCACAGGCCCAAGACATTATCCGGATGATAAATTGCGGTGTGGATCATCTGATAACGGCACCGCTGTCGCCGCAGCAAATTCTGAGCCGAATTTCTTCATTGGTGCATCATCGACTGCCCTTTGTCGTTACAGCGGATTACGTTGGTCCGGATCGTCGAAAAATGTTGCGGCCTGGCAAGGATTTTCCGGTTGTCGATGTACCCAACTCTCTAAAAGAAAAAGCATTGGGTGTTTGGAATCCTCAACGATTTGAAAAAGAACTTCTTTCAGCTGTTGGGGCTGTAAATACCCGAAAAATCGACCGGCAAGCGGAGATAATTGCGAGTTTGGCAGATTCCATTACCGAACTTGCTCACGAACCCAATGGGACGGCCAGAATTCAGCCACAGATAGAGCGCTTAACGTCGTTAGTTACGGAAATGGATCGCCGGGCGACTGAGAACGGCCTACACCATATTGCAGAGTTATGCCGAGCCTGCGTTAGCGTCGTTTCCGAAATGCATTCACAGGAGACCAATCCGACAGATCGTGACCTGGAGGTGCTCAAGCATCTAGGGATGGCTATTCGTGCAGGCCTTTACCCAGTAGAGGCAAACAAGGGATTGGCTGAAGATATCATAAAAACCGTCGCTGCCCGCTAACCCTAAAATCTATTTCATCTTCAATCTTCCTCTTGCGTACTCGTTGCAGGCTTGAAAACATAGCGCCAGCAGAAACGATCAGCTTTAGGAGGAAATAAAATGGATGCGCGGGCAGCTGTGGCACATGCGGCTGGAAAACCGCTAACGGTTGAGACTGTTCAACTCGACGGCCCAAAAGAAGGCGAAGTCCTCGTTGAAATCAAATCAACGGGCATTTGCCATACAGATGCTTTTACCCTGTCGGGCGATGATCCGGAGGGGCTGTTCCCGGCTATTCTTGGGCACGAAGGCGCCGGTGTGGTGGTGGACGTCGGAAAGAACGTAACATCGCTCAAAAAAGGCGATCATGTTATTCCGCTTTATATTCCTGAATGTCGACAGTGCAAATCCTGTCTTTCCGGAAAAACCAACCTTTGCACCGCTATTCGCGATACGCAGGGCCAGGGTATTATGCCGGACGGGTCAAGCCGCTTTTCCATAAATGGCGACCCGCTCTTCCACTATATGGGAACGTCCACATTCTCCAATTTTACCGTGATGCCTGAAATCGCGGCTGCCAAAATTCGCGAAGACGCGCCGTTTGAAAAGGTTTGCTACATTGGTTGTGGTGTCACGACCGGTATCGGTGCCGTGATAAATACTGCGCAAGTCGAGCCCGGTGCGAATGTTGTTGTATTCGGTCTTGGTGGGATTGGCTTGAACGTTATCCAGGGAGCAAGGCTTGCTGGAGCCAACAAGATCATTGGCGTCGATATCAACGACAAAAAGAAGTCATTGGCTGAAAAATTTGGGATGACTCATTTTGTTAATCCAAATGAAGTCGAAGACGATTTGATCGCTTACCTGGTTGATTTGACGGATGGTGGTGCGGATTACAGCTTTGAGTGTATCGGCAACGTCAACACGATGCGTCAAGCATTGGAATGCTCCCATCGCGGTTGGGGTGTGAGCGTAATTATCGGCGTCGCAGGTGCTGGGCAGGAAATTTCGACCCGACCGTTTCAACTCGTTACCGGACGTGTTTGGAAAGGAACCGCTTTTGGTGGAGCGAAAAGCCGTACACAGGTTCCGCAGATTGTTGATTGGTATATGGATGGCAAGATCAATATTGACGATCTAATTACACATACGATGCCGTTGGACGATATTAACGACGCCTTTCATCTTATGCATGAAGGGGAATCCATCCGAAGTGTCGTTAATTTTTAGAATGAAATCTGTTGGGGGGACGGCCTAAGTCAGGCCTAACCCCGAACAGATTGAAATAACGAATTCATTCAATAGCTGAACATCCCGAAATGCGGGGAAAGCCATCAAGGCGGCGAAAAATAAAACGGCAAGGACGATATATTCCGTCCTGCGCTCCTTTCCATCATCCCCCTGGGATTCACGATCAACAGGTTTTTCGACCATATCCAACAATATCGCTTCTGTTGTGAAAGGCCAATATTTCTTACGATGAAAGGATGTTTTAGTTACCTAAATGATAGACATTTGATGGCAGAGTGTAGATCATAACAGGGTTGTTTTATTTATATAAATTGGATGACATGAATATTGGTATCATAAGAAATTCGACAGTTATTTTTGCTCTCGCTTTTGTTTGCCTAATGAATGTTCCGGGCATTGCCGGGACGCGAAGCTATGACATCAATATTTTGCTTAACCAACCACATCCGTTCGTCAATCAGCCGAGTAACCCCTACTTCTCCGGTTCGCCCCTAGCCCCCGTTCCGGTACAAAACATTAGGGTGCCCGCGCGCGTTCCGGCTTATCAACCGCCTTCCCGTTCTACGACAAGGGTGGCGGGCCAGAACAACCGCCTTAAACCGGCAGTATCGGCGGACGGATCACATAGATTATCAGCCCTGCCTAAAAAAGAATCTAAAGGTCTTATATCAGAGGTGCGGATTGGCGCCTTGGCGCATGATATAGGACCGTTTTCCAGTAACGAAGAAGACGGGGTTGATGGCAATTTCGAGGTCCTGTTTACATCACCGTCGTGGCTAAAGTGGATTTGGGCACCGCGTCCGCATGTGGGGCTTTCTGTCAATTCCTCGGGTGATACCAGTCAGGCTTATTTGGGTTTGACTTGGGAATGGCGTTTTTGGCGGAATTGGTTTTTTGATTTCAGTCTCGGTGGATCCGTTCATGATGGAAAAAAGACAACCAACAGGGTTGATCGAAAAGAGCTGGGTTGTCGCGTTCTATTCAGAGAATCACTGGATTTAGGCTATATTTTCGCCGAAAAACATAGCGTTTCTGCATTTTTGGATCATATTTCCAATGCCAATATCTGTGACGCCAATGAGGGACTGGAAACAGTCGGGATACGGTACGGGTATCGTTTCTAGGCCAGTGTGCCATAAACCCTCCGTTAACGAGCATTTTGTACGGTAATAACTGGTTAAATTCCGACTTCCAGATGGTGAGCCACGATTTTCGGGTCACTCACTAAAAAAACGGGGTTGGGCCCTAACCGAGCCTTATTATGATGGTTCGCGAATATGCTCGAATTTAGATTCAGACACATACTTTTTAAGACGTCCGTTTGGCTATGTTCTCTTTTTTTCGCCGGCATATTTTTGACCCATGCGCCCAAAGCGGCTGAAGAGAAACGAAACATGATGATTCTGGGGTGTTGGGGGGATGCTGACAAGGGAGATAGTGTCGATCTCAAAGTTCACTTTGTCGGCAATGGTTCGATGGTCCAGTATGACGAAAATAAAGTTGAAAAACAGAAGCGGACGTTCGGCGCTTGGGAAATGCGTAAAGGTAGCCGATATCTCAAAGTATTTTGGCCAACTGGCGGCACCTCACAATATCACGTGAAGCGAATTGGCCCCATTTTGCATTTTGATGGCATGCGCGGTGCCAGGAACTTCACGCTCCGGGCGATTCCACCCGACAATTGCTGGGAACCCAGGACCTAATCATTCGTAAAAGCTGCGACTTGCGTGAGGACTATCTCCAATGCATTCTGCTACCGTGTGCTGACAGTATCTTGGATGGTGTAAATGGACCTGGAAACCGCAATAATCGCCTTTGGCTTCGGTTGGGGTGCCTGGATTCTCTACAGAATTCACCAACGGCGGTCGAGTAAAGAAGATCCAAGCGCTGCGATTATTAAAAAGCCAGCGGATGAGCAGGCCGAAATGCCCCGCGTGGGGACGCCTGCTTCTATAACGTTCAATCAGATCAAAGCGCTGCAGGCTAATAATTTCACGCCGGACAAAAATTGGAGTCAGGAAGAAGCGGCCCTGATTCTGGATGCCGTAAAATATTTACGGGCGGTTTGCAGGAGTATATCAAGCGAAGATGATGGTGAGCCGCCTCTCGAGATTCAAAACGCTCTGCTGAAATTTATTCTGACCAAACAAGATATTCGCGACTATGTTCGGAAATGGGGCGAAGACCGGCGGGCACAGGGTTTAGGAGAATATGCGGATGACGAACCGTTATTGCAGGAAAACGGCCAGTACGAACGGGTGAAAACAGAAGCACAAAAATATTTTACAGAAAACCCGTAACAAGCGGATTTTAAAGAGAAAAAATGGGCATGAATTCTGTTTTACTCCGGATTTCTCTCTATTTTCAGGATGTATCATAAAAAAATTATCACCTGTTTCCGCGAATTTTATTGCATTCGCTACGAAAATGCTGAGAAACTACGGCAAGGTAACACATGATCCTGGCGTAACCCCTGGATTGCCTGAAGGCCCGCTAGCTGAGCTACACTGAGAAATTGTGGAACCGAGACCGTGTGGTAGCAATTGGTTGCCGCACATAAAAGACGTTTGAAAGGACTACAAGATGCCGAGTGGAAAAGTAAAATGGTTTAATCCAACCAAGGGTTACGGATTTATTGAACCGAGCGATGGCAGCCGCGATGCGTTTGTGCATATTTCTGCTGTTGAACGTGCTGGATTGTCTACCTTGAATGAAGGACAGGAAGTTGAGTACGAATTGGTCCCTGGCCAAAACGGAAAATCTTCAGCTGAAAATCTAGTCGTTAAGTAATTGGTCGATGGGGGCCGTGATTTTCGGCCCCCTCACCTGCTAAGGCGCAAGCCTCAGCCATTCAAAGCCACCTGTCGGGTGGCTTATTTATTCACCGGTCGAATTGATGAAATTAATCAACCTTGCGTTGAAAGCATCGGGTTGTTCCCGAAAACAAAAATGGCCGGCTTGATTAAGAACACACATTGAAGAGTGTCGTTGTTTTGATGCAATGAGATCAAAAATAATTTCACCCTGATCGAGAATAGCCGTCGGATCGTTTCGGCCCCACATTACTAGTGCAGGACACTTCAATCCTATATCTCTGAGCTCGGCAAAAGTTCGTGATTTGTCGATCGTAAGGCTAGGCATAAACTGATTTTTACCTAATCCCTGCGCAACCATTTTCTGATTTGCCTCGATGCTTTTTGGTAATGAGGCGATTTCGGACATTGTGTCTAACCAGGTTTCTGTTATGTGATCTGGATTGTAGGAATAATGCTCAATGATCCAGCGTTGACTTTCACGACTTAGCCTTGGAATTGGCGGGTTGCCTAGGACCTGCGCACTTCTCGGCGACCCCGGCGCCAATGTATTGGTGTCAATGATTGTACAGGATGCAATCAATTCAGGGTGATCCAAAGCCAATCGGCAGACGAGATAGCCACCGCGGGAATGGCCGGCTATGTGAACCTGATCAAGGCCCAACGCCTTGATGAACTCGTAGGCATGTCTGACAGTTGCTGCCATCGTAAAATCTTTATTTAACAATGGGTTGTTTGTATAACCTTGACCTAGTTTATCGACCGCAATTACATGGCAATGTCTAGCAAGTCCTTCGAAGTTACGGTCCCAATCCTCCGCGCATTCCGCGAGGTTGCCCGACCCCATATTGCCACCGTGAAACAAAACAAGATGTTGACGGGATCCGGCCTCGAAATATCTGGTTTTGATCCCCGCAACATCGATAGACTTTGGATTCATCATCGTTTTAATCAGGGTAGTAATTTAAAATCCGCTTAACGGCCGAATTTCCAAGATAAAATGATTGAATAATGAAGTCGTATCTTATGATCATTCTGGCTGTTTCGATGTCAATTTTAACGGTGCCAACATACGCTGTTCCCGATACCGTTAATTTTCAAGGTCTTAAAGCTGATTGTCTAATATTGGATTTAAACATTGATTCAGTAGACAATAATCCATGGGAGCATCCTGTTGATTTACTGGTATTTATGTGGTTGACGCGACGATCTATGGACCTTAACCGGGTCTGCGGACTAATTTACTATTTAGAATAATCTTCGTCGCAACGATTGTATTGCGTCGATTTGACAAGGATGAAACTTAAACATGGCGAATAGAAATCAGCCGATCCAGGATCTTCGTGAGTGGATCGAAGATGTCGACAAACTTGGGGAATTGGTAAGGGTTACAAAACCGGTCGATCGTGACGAAGAAATGGGTGCGATTGCGTACCTTTTAGGAAAACAACACCCCTCACCCACGGTTCTTTTTGAAAACCCCAATGGCTTCGATGACAACAACCCTATCGGGGCAAAACTCCTTTGGAACCTTGTTGGGCCGAGTATTAAACGCATTGCCATTACACTCGAAGAACCCGCGGATACACAGACGATTGAGCTCATAACCAAAGTAAAAGGCAAAATGGCCAATCGTATTCCGCCGGAAGAAATAAGTGCGGATGACGCGCCGATTTACGCAAATACGTTATCTGGCGCTGATGTTGATCTCGATTTGCTTCCCATTCCAACACATTGGCCCATGGATGGTGGACGATACGGGGGAACCGGTGACTGCGTCATTACTCGCGATCCCGAAAACGGTTACCTCAACGTTGGTACCTACCGGATGATGCAACACAGCAAAACCGAGGTCGGACTGCATCTGTCGCCTGGCAAAGATGCACGGCTTCATATCGAAAGATCGTGGGAACAGGGCAAGTCTGTCCCGGTTGCGGCAGCGTGGGGCGTTGATCCGCTATTCATGTTGGTGGGATCGCAGGGTTTCCCGAAAAATATTTCGGAATATGAGTATATTGGCGGCCTCAAAGGCCAGGCGGTCCCTGTCGTTAAGGCAAAGAACAGTGATCTGCTTATCCCGGCCAATGCCGATCTGGTTATCGAAGGTGTTATCGAACCTCAAGCGACCCGCGCTGAAGGTCCTTTCGGTGAGTTTACGGGATATTACGGTGCGCCGGTACGGCAGGCACCGCTCGTAAAGGTTACCGATATTCATTTTCGGGATAATCCCATTCTAACAAATGCCTTGATGGCTGATTACCCATCCTGCGAACAGAGTGGATTCTTCGCCATTATTCGATCTGCAAAGATTTGGGATGATCTTGATAAACTGGGTGTTCCTGGAATCGCCGGCATTTATGCACACCCTGCTTCCGCGGGTGGTTACGGTCTCACTGTGATCAGCATGGAGCAACGTTATGCCGGTCATGCCTCACAGGTGTTGTCTCTCGCTGCTCAGGTTCCGGGCGGTGCTTTCTTTACGAAGTGGATCGTTGCTGTTGACGAAGATGTAGACCCTACGAGTATTGATGAGGTTTTATGGGCGTTAGGCAGCCGCAGCAATCCTAGTGATGACATCGATATACTTCGAAACACGTGGAGTACGCCGCTCGATCCAAGTCAGGGGGATCCGAAATTACGGCCCTATGGCTCAAAAGCGTTGATTAATGCCTGCAAGAACCACAAGCATATGGAACACTTTCCTAAAAGAACTGTGTTGCGCAAGGAAATATACGAAAGTGTTGCCGCCAAATGGGAAGATCTCGAACTACCGGGCGATGTTCCCAATGTCATCGCCTTTCACAAGGATGCCCCAGAAGAATAATCATTTCCCCAATTCATCTCAGCTCATTCTCAGAAATTAGGATTGAATGGTGCGCCCGGCAGGATTTGAACCTGCGACCAATTGATTAAAAGTCAACTGCTCTACCGGGCTGAGCTACGGGCGCCCGTACAAAATCGTCACAAGAAATGACGGCGGCGCACAATATGTGGGCCACCGCAGATGGTCAATAGAAAGCTGCTAAAAACCTTATCTATCCTTAACTTTTGCTTCCAAAAGTTCGCGAACACGTGGCGATACAAATTGGGCAACGTCACCGCCAAGAATCGCAATTTCTTTTACAAGACGTGACGCGATGAATTGATGACGGTCTGATGCCATTAAACACACTGTCTCAACGTCCGGCGCCAGCTTCGCGTTCATACTGGCCATTTGAAATTCGTAATCAAAATCTGAAACCGCACGGAGCCCGCGAATGATTACACTCGCGTTATTTTCTTTAGCAAAATCAACCAAGAGGTTGTTGAAACCGCAAACTTCTATTCGATTGCCGACATCGCCCATCTCATCCGCCTCAACACGAACCATCTCGAGCCGTTCTTCAAGCGAGAAAAGCGGGCCTTTTCCTGCATTTATTGCGACACCAACAACCAGTTTATCAAGCATTCTTGCCGCGCGTTGAATGACATCAGTGTGCCCATTGGTTATGGGATCAAATGTTCCAGGATAAATACCAATCAGCTGATCAGTCATCGTCTTGTTCGGATTCCTGCCCTTGGGTGTCGGACTGCTCTAGATTTTCTTCTTCTGCCTCACCACCGGCTTCTTCGGAAACTTCCGTTCCCTGATCGGCGTCGGTGTCGCCGCTTTCTTCTTCGTCGTCTTCCTCCTCGGAGAGTCGGCTAACGGAAACTACGTGTTCGTCTTCAGCTACCCTGAAGACGATTACGCCACGGGTCGCGCGCCCGGCAATTCTGATTTCGTCTATTCCTGTCCGGATCATTTGACCGTTGTCTGTTACAAGCACCAGCTGGTCACCGGTGACAACCGGGAAGGAAGCGACGACAGAGTTATCTTTGCCAGAATCAAGATTTATGTTTGCGATTCCCTGCCCGCCGCGTTTCCGCACCGTATATTCATAGGAAGATGTACGTTTGCCATAGCCATTTGCAGCGAGTGTCAGGATAAACTGATCCATGGCCGCCATTTCCGCATAACGCTCATCGGAAAGGGAAATAGCCTCCGAGTTCTCGCCATTGCCGTTACCATTAGCTTCCGCGGCTTCATCATTTTCCATACGTTGCGCACGGCTTCTGCGTAAATATGCATCGCGTTCTTCAATTGAGAATGACGCATGATTCAGCGTCGACATTGACATAACATTATCGCCTGGCGCTAACCGGATTCCGCGAACACCGCTTGAGGAACGACCGGCAAACAGCCGTACATCTGTTGTCGGGAAACGAATACATTTTCCTTTCGCCGTCGAAAGCAACACATCCTGACCCTCATCACAGACCGAAACATCAACAAGGTGATCGCCTTCAGCGAGCTTCATCGCAATCTTGCCATTCGCCATAACATTGACGAAATCGCTAAGTCTGTTGCGTCGTACGGAACCACTTGCAGTCGCGAACATGACATCCAATTCTTCACAGGCGGACTCATCTTCCGGCAATGGCATTAAAGTCGTGATGGTCTCCCCCTCATCTAGAGGAAGCAAATTGACAAGTGCTTTGCCACGGGCCTGGGGGGTTCCTAGCGGGACTTTGTAAACCTTGAGCTTGTAGACCATTCCTCTGGAGGAGAAGAACAATACCGGCGTGTGCGTATTCACCACATAGACGTTTGATACGAAATCCTCGTCCCGTGTAGACATGCCGGCACGGCCTTTGCCGCCACGGCGCTGGGCACGGTATGTGGAAACAGGAACGCGTTTGATATAGCCGCCATGGGTGACAGTGACGACCATATCCTCGCGTTGGATTAGGTCTTCAATATCCGCTTCAAACTCGGAATCATCGATGGTGGTTCGACGGTCATCGGCAAACTTTTCCCGAACTTCCAGCAATTCCTCCTTCAGCATTGCGCGGACTTTTTCGCGGGAGGCCAGAACATCTAGGTATTCCGTGATTTGCGCGGCAAGTTCTTCCAGCTCTTCCGCTATTTTTCCACGCTCCAGGCCGGTCAAACGTTGCAGTCTTAAATCGAGAATGGCACGGGCCTGGGTTTCCGAGAGCTGGTATTTTCCGTCGACGACACCACGTCCAGGCTCATCGATAAGTTCAATGAGTGATGCAACATCACCTGCCGGCCATGGGTCTTTCATCAGCCCTTCCCGAGCGGTAACCGGATCGGGTGCAGACCGAATGAGTTCAATCACCTTGTCAATATTAGCGACCGCGATTGCAAGACCTACGAGGACATGCGCACGATCTCTTGCTTTGCCCAGTTCATAAATGGTCCTGCGTGTAATGACTTCTTCGCGAAAGGCAATAAACGCAACAAGTACATCGCGAACTGTCATCTGCTGGGGACGGCCGCCGTTCAACGCCAGCATGTTAATACCGAAACTGGTCTGCAGTGGCGTATATCGGAACAGCTGATTTAGGACGACTTCCGCCATATGGTCGCGCTTGACCTCAATCACAACACGGACCCCGTCTCTGTCGGATTCGTCCCGAATGTCGGAAATGCCTTCAATCCGCTTGTCACGGACCATCTCAGCAATTCGTTCGATCATCCGTGCCTTGTTCACCTGATAGGGAATTTCGGTAACAATAATGGCTTCCCTATCCTTGCGGATTTCTTCAACGTGGGTACGACCACGAATTACCACTGACCCACGGCCGGTATGATATGCCTGATTGATCCCGTTCCGACCCATGATCAGGCCCCCCGTCGGGAAATCGGGGCCCGGGATTATTTCAATCAGTTCATTGATCGATATATCGGGATTGTCCAGTAACGCACAGCAACCATCGATTACCTCACCCAAATTGTGTGTCGGAATGTTGGTCGCCATCCCAACGGCGATGCCGCCAGCACCATTAACCAGTAGATTGGGAAAACGTGCCGGAAGAACTGTCGGTTCCTGAACCGTCTCGTCGTAGTTTGCCTGAAAATCGACGGTGTCGCGGTCAATATCTTCCAGTAACTCTTCAGATGACCGATGAAGTCTGACTTCGGTGTACCGCATGGCAGCGGCCCGGTCGCCATCCATTGACCCGAAGTTTCCCTGTCCGTCGATGAGCATAAGCCGCATCGAAAACGCCTGGGCCATGCGAACCATTGCGTCATATATCGCTGTATCGCCATGGGGATGATATTTACCCATAACATCGCCAACGACCCGCGCTGACTTCCGATAGGCTCTATTCCAGTCATACCCCTCCTCTTTCATCGCGTATAAAATGCGACGATGAACGGGCTTTAACCCGTCGCGGACATCGGGCAAGGCACGGCTGACAATTACGCTCATCGCATAATCGAGATACGAGGATTTCATCTCGTCCTCGATTGCTATCGGGGTAATGTCAAACTCTGGAGGTAGTGTTTCGGAGGTCAAATTTTATGTGCCGGACAGTTATTTACAACGACCGATTACCATACGAAACAGGTAATCAACCAAGTGATTAAGACTATCAGAATGGACAGAATCGGACAACCGAAACGCCTAAAGAAGGGCGCCTATTTATTTATTATAAAACAATAACTTAGTATTATTTTCTGGCGGCAAAAAAGAATACTAGCAGAGGCGTGTCAAACCGCGATAATGGGCCTTCTAAAACGGTATTTCGTCGTCCAGATCGCCGCCGCTGCTACCCACCGCTTCTGTCGATGCTGCAGGATCTGACATAGCGCCGCCACCACCAAAATCACCGTCACCCGCAGAGTCATTCCGGCCATCGAGCATGGTGAGTTCACCGCGAAAACGCTGCAAAACAACTTCGGTTGTATACTTTTCCTGCCCAGATTGATCGGTCCATTTGCGTGTTTGCAGTTGACCCTCAAGGTACACTTTTGATCCTTTGCGGAGATATTTCTGGGCGACGTCTGCGAGACGTTCATTGAATATAACCACCCGATGCCACTCGGTACGCTCGCGCCTTTCACCGGAGTTTCGATCACGCCAACTCTCCGAGGTGGCCACCGACAAATTAACGACAGGGTTACCATCCTGCATTGTACGGGTTTCAGGGTCGCGCCCAAGATTTCCAACTAAGATTACCTTATTGACGCTTCCAGCCATGACATCCTCGCTTTCTTGCAACTTGAAGGTTTATCATAAAGGAATCGGCAAAGGGCGACACCTCCACATTGCAGAAATCAGTGGATATCTTGCACCACATTTAGAGTTGCGCCAGAGTAGAATTCCGTGAGGAAAAGGGGACGACTGAAATGAAGGAAACCGGTGTAATCGGCGGCGTTTGTACGACGCATGCGCCGCAACTTTGGACATTGCCGGATTCTGAAGACCCCGACGTAGTTCAACGGGTAAAGGAGCTCCTGACCGGTATAGGAGAAAAACTAAAAGCGATGCAGCCGGACATCTGCATCGTCATCGCAAATGATCATGCACATCAGTTTCTGCTTCATTGTACGGCCAGTTTCACAATGCATATTGGCGGCGTTGCCGAGGGAAGCTTTGCTGGCCGGGACTACAAATATCCCGTGGCAAGTAAGGCGGCGCTTGATCTCCTGCGACATGCACAACGAAACAACATTGATCCTGCATTTACCAGCACCGCCAAAATTGACTATGCGTTTGGTATTCCCCTTGATTTTACGGGGATTAATAACATCCCAATCCTCCCAATATTCGTAAACGCTTATGTGCCTCCCCAACCGTCGATGGAGCGCTGTTATCAATTCGGTCGTGTTTTGGGTGACGGTGTTCGTGCCCTTGGCTTAAGGGCGGTTGTGGTCTGTAGCGGTGGCTTATCGCACTACCCCGGTACAGAAAGATATATGGATCCCGGGCCCGACAACGAATTCGACGAACACTTCATGGAAATGATGACGCGGGGCGAACTTAGATATTTGTTGGCACTCAACGAAAAGAAACTGGATGACACGGGCAATATTGAGCTTCGGTGTTGGGGGGTAGCCGCAGGTATGATCGGCGAAAGGGCGCCCGACACGACTAACTTCGAGCCTACCTGGCATCACAACTACGGTACAGTCGCCTGGACGTCAGAGCCGGAAGCAGAACAGTTTGAGCCACATTATCCATCGATTCACCCTGACAGAGTTGTGCTTTCAGAAACATTGCACCGGCTAGCCGGGGATAAGGACGAGCGGGAGAAATATCTTGCAGATCCGGCTGGCTACGCCGCGTCGATAGAGGGATTGTCTGACGAGGAACGAAAAGCCCTCGTCGCTTTGGATCAATCAGAAATGATTGCTCTCGGCATGCATCCCTTTGTACCGCATAGTTTCAGGCGGGTTCTTGAAAGGGCAGGTATTCTTGAGGCTGCGGCTCCGCCAAAAAATAGAAACTGACTATCGGTTAGCTTCTACCTTCTGCCCTGTCGAGTTTCCGATTGTGATACCGCCAAAGATTGGTGACGATCCGGGGATACAGAATGGCTTCATCCTTTAAGCCGTTATTGACTTTCCACTGCCAATCCAACCCCGAACTATTCATCACCAGCTGTTCCTTGCATGCCTGTTCGATCGCGATACCCATGATCACACAATGTTCTATCGAAGTACCGCAGAAGGTAACACCATGGTTGCGGAGTAAAACAGCCCACGCATCCCCAAGCGCTTCCGCCATAACCGAGGCATCTTCCATAGTTCGAACGAGGGCGAGTGTCTTCTCAAACACCTGAACCTTGCCACCAAAATAAGAGCCATTGTGGCCAATACCGACGAGTTTTTCATTGGTTGCTGAGAACAGGACACAGTGCATTGGATGGGTGTGGCCTATACAATGGACGTCGGCGCGCGCATGAAAAACCGCTGCGTGAATAGGCCATTCAGAGTGTCGATGGCCATTGCTACCGTCGAGAACATTGCCATCCCAGTCGATCAAATGGAGATCCCCCGCCTCTACTTCATCGAGACCTATCTCCTGACACTTCATCCATAACCCACGGCCTTCGGGATCGCGCCAGGATAAATGACCCAGCGTGGCTTCAAGATGTCCGTTCGCGGCTACAATACGATAGCCGCGTGCAAGGTTTTCTAACCCGGTCTCAATTGTAATTGGTTCATGTTCCGTCATGCTTTACCCCTGGTTTAACCCAGAAAGTAAGGGTATCCGAATTAAGCTCGACAGGAAATAAGGGTGGCCGATGGCGCCTGGCCATCAAGGGGGGGAAGCGGAACAGCCTAAAATCAAACGACACCACCGACCACATCGGGATTGTCGCAAAAACCTTTTAAAGTCGGGTTTCCAAACACGGTTAATAAGCATTAGCCATAATTTGGATTATGTTTTCTCAATATCCGTTGAGAAAATTCCTAGGATTCCCATCTAAATATGCCGTTATTGCTTCGACATATCCGTTGAAATAGGCCCCGTAGTTCTTTTCCTCTACGTAGCCGAGATGCGGTGTAATTACTGTATTGTCGAGTGTTCTAAATGGATGGTCCGAAGGCAAGGGTTCAACGCTAAAAACATCTATCCCCGCCCCGCCAATAACGTTACCTTTTAGGGCGTCCACAAGTGCATCTTCATCGATAATCGGCCCCCGAGCAGTATTGATTATATATGCTGAGGGTTTCATTCGCGCCAGATCGTCAGCGCCAAACAATCCTCTCGTTCGATCGCTCAGCAGTAAGTGGATTGTCAAAAAATCGGACTGCGCCATAAGTTCATCTTTGGAAACGAGGGTTACACCAAATTCGTCACATCGCTCTCGTGTAAGGTTTTCGCTCCACGCAATGACATTCATTTCGAATGCATTGCCGATCTGTGCCATGCGGCTACCAAGATTACCAAGTCCGGCAATGCCCAATGTTTTGCCAATGAGGCCTTCACCAACTGTCTGCTGCCAACCACCGGATTTGACGTTGTGATCTTCAGCTGGAATTTTGCGCGCAAGGCCAAGAATTAATCCCCAGGCAAGTTCAGCTGTTGGTTTTCCAACGCTCGGCGTTCCGCAGACAATGACGTCATGATCTTTTGCAGCATCAATGTCGATCCCACGATTGCGCATGCCGCTTGATACGATGAGTTTTAGGTTGGGTAGTTGCTCAATGAGTGTACGTGTAAACGGCGTTCGTTCCCGCATTGCGCATATGATGTCGAAACCCTGGAGCCTTTTAGCCACATTCTGCTCTTCGTGAATGTGATCAGAATATACAGTGATCTCCGCTCGCTCTGTAACTGTCGACCAATCCGTGCTGTTTAGTGCGATATTCTGATAATCGTCCAAAATTGCTACGCGCATCTCTCGTCTCCCAGTGAATTTTGCGTCATGATAGTTGTCGAATGGCATTACGAAAATGCCGATAATAATCTGGGAGCTCAAATATGTCGTCGATGGAAGGCAAGGTTGTACTTATTACAGGAGCAGGTTCAGGTCTCGGGCAAAATCATGCAGTGCTCCTCGCAGACAGAGGTGCGAACGTCATTGTTCAGGACATAAACTCTGATGGCGTAAAAGAAACGATGTCTCTTGTTTCAGGAAACAGCGCAAAGTCGTACGCAATCGTCTGTGACGTTCGGGCTACTGATGAATTCACAAACCAGATCAACGATGCGATGCGTGATCTCGGGAATGTCGATGTTCTGGTCAACAATGCTGGCATAAGCAGCCGTCAACGCTCTATCGAAGAGATAGATGATGAAATTCTTGCTGAGATGTTCGACGTAAATGTTAAAGGCGCCTATGTCGCTACAAAAGCCGTGCTCGGCGGAATGAAAGAGAAAAACTGGGGCCGGATCATCAATACAGCGTCGATTTTCGGTATGGCAGGGACTGGTGCCGGTTCTCATTATTGCAGCGCCAAAGCGGCACTAATTGGGTTGACCAAGGCCTGGGCCAAGGAACTTGCTCCGTGGAATATCCTCGTAAATGCCGTTGCTCCTGGATTTATTCCGACGCCAATGACCAATACCCCTGGAAAAGAGGCGATCCGCGCTGAAAGAAACAAGACAATTCCACTTGGACATGAGGGCGAACCGAACGACATTTCTCATGCTGTGGCCTATTTCGCATCGGAAGAAAGCAAATATGTTACCGGGCAGGTCTTAAGCCCTAATGGCGGAATTGTAATCTGACAGAGGTGCAGACCATGATTATCGATACACATATCCATGTTTGGAGTTATCCCGCCCTCGCAGACGCACGCGACAGGATCAAGACAACGCAGGATTTGGTGAGTTTTCGAACGCGGTTTCCGGATTTGTACGACCGTACTCTCAACGAAGAGCCCGTTGATAACTCCGATCAACTGATCGCTGATATGGATGAGTTCGGTATTGATCGGGCGTTCGTACAGGCCCGTCCCGGTTCGGTCACCAATGATCAGGTTGCGGAATCAGTCGCCCGTCATCCAGACCGGCTCTATGGGTTGATGCGAATTGGTCATGACCAGGAGGCTGCCTACGAATATCTCGAAGATCCCGCACCGGTAAGAGAGGGTGCTGCGGAAGAAGTACGTCACTGCATCGAAGATCTTGGCATGATTGGGCTCGGTGAAATCTTTATCCGCGCTTTGACGGCAGAAGTTGATCCCGAAAAAATCGCAAAAGATTTGGTTCCGATGATGGATGCCGTTGACCACTACAATGTGCCGGTTCAATTTCCAACGGCCTGGTCGCAATTTCCCGGTGGCTTGTTTTACGGCAATCCGATCTGGGCGGATGAAGTTGCCGCCCGCTATCCCGACGTGCCAGTCATTCTTACGAAGATGGGCCGAAGTTTAGTCACCTATTTTGAGCCCTGTATGGCCGTTGGTATGCGAAACGAGAATGTTTACTTCGATGTTGTAGGCACTAACGCAGAGCATCTTCGTCAAGCCATTGATCTCCTAGGCTCGGAAAGAATTATGTTTGGGTCAGATTGGTCCGCGACATGGAGTTGCGTAAGAGAGCCCGCTCCCCTTTACACGATGCGTCTAAAGGTACTGGAAGATGCAAATTGTACCGAAGAAGAGCGTGAAAATATTCTTTGGCGGAATGCCGCGCGGCTTTTCAAACTTCCCGAATTATCGAACTAGCTTATTTCGACGATAAAGCGGCAAGCACTCTATCGACATCCGGCCTGTCACGATAATTGTGAGTGGAAAAACGATGGGAAATGACGCCGTTCGTGTCCGCTACAAATATTGCTGGTACAGCAACGCCATACCAAGAACTGGACTTCAAAACGCCCGGTTTAATTAATCCAAAAGCACCGATAATTTCCGCTTTGGGGTCCGAAAGAAGCGTGTAACCGATTTTTTCATCTGCGGCGAAAGACTTGTGAACGTCTGCATCATCGTTGGTCACAAGGACAATGTGATATCCCAGTTTCTTGAATTCGCTGTATTTATCGTTCCAGGCGACCGCCTGGCGCTGGCAGTGTGGTCACCAATCCAGTGATCGTGAAAACATCACGATCAATCCCCGCTTTCTGGCAAGCGCTTTAAAATCCCGATATTGGCTGTTCTGATCTTTGACTTTTAAAGAATGCGGCAATGATGCACCAACTTTGGGCCCAATGCTGATCTCATCGACGGCATAAGCAGGCGCAGCAGATCCGATTGATAGAGCAAGCGCAGCGACCAAAAATATGGATTTAACAGAGAGCTTCATGGATGAAAACTTGTCCAAAATCATGGCGTAAGTTAATCGAATTTGAATGTTGCTTTGTTTATTTCGTTCAACTTTTCGTATGATACGGAAATTTATGATTCGGTGGTCGACACTGTTTGATGCAAACATCGCCCTACCCTATAACTAGTGAAGTATAAACATCCTTTCCGCAGTTTCGATTGAACATGGCTGGTAAAATTATTGTTCGCGGCGCTCGCGAACATAATCTGAACAATATTGATATTGCCCTGCCAAGGGATTCTTTGGTGGTCATGACCGGTGTTTCCGGGTCCGGCAAGTCGTCGCTCGCCTTCGATACTATCTATGCGGAAGGGCAAAGAAGATACGTGGAGAGCCTCTCTGCATATGCCAGGCAATTTCTGGAAATGATGCAAAAACCGGATGTCGATTCAATTGAAGGATTGTCGCCGGCGATCTCAATCGAACAAAAAACCACGTCGCGGAATCCGCGCTCTACTGTCGGGACTGTTACCGAAATATACGATTACCTTCGCCTTCTTTTTGCTCGTGCGGGCATCCCCTACTCTCCTGCCACCGGATTGCCAATCGAAAGTCAAACCGTTTCCCAGATGGTTGACCGTGTGCTTGAGATGGAGGAAGGCACGCGACTTTATTTACTGGCGCCCATCGTTCGTGGCCGCAAGGGCGAGTACCGCAAGGAACTGGCTGATCTACAAAAAAAGGGCTTTCAACGGGTCAAAATTGACGGTGAGCACTACCAAATTGAGGATGCTCCCGCTCTCAAGAAGAATTTTCGCCATGATATTGAGGTCGTCGTTGATCGCCTGGTCGTCAGACCCGATCTAGGTAATCGCCTCGCAGATTCATTGGAAACAGCGCTGGAGCTGGCCGATGGTATCGCCATCACGGAAAATGCCGACAACGGAGAACAGAATATATTCTCTGCAAAATTCGCATGTCCGGTATCGGGTTTTACAATCGACGAAATTGAACCCCGATTATTTTCTTTTAATGCGCCGGCCGGGGCTTGTCCTTCATGCGACGGTTTAGGCACCTCTATGTTCTTTGATCCGAATCTGGTCGTACCGGATGAAACCAAGAGTCTGAAGGAGGATGCAATTGCACCTTGGGCGAATTCGAAATCGCCGTACTATTCTCAAACTCTTGATTCACTTGCGCGACACTACAAAATCTCTGTGAATACGCCGTTTAAGGATCTGAAAAAGAAGGCCAAGGAAGGGATACTCTGGGGATCTGGTAAAACCAACATAAAAATGACCTACAGCGATGAGGACCGAGAATACACTTTGGATCGGCCCTTCGAAGGCGTTATTCCCAATATGGAAAGGAGATTTCGCGAAACCGAGAGCTCGTGGGTTCGAGATGATTTAGGACGTTTTCAGAGTAACACCGCGTGCGAATCCTGTGGTGGAATGCGTCTACGTCCGGAAGCGTTAGCGGTAAAGCTCAATGGCCTTCATATTAGCGAGTTAACAGAATTTTCCATTCTGGCAGCGCGGAACTGGTTTGAAGCTTTACCGGCAAAGCTTTCAGAAAAACAAAATGAAATTGCGAGCCGTATTCTAAAGGAAATTAATGAACGGCTGAGTTTTCTCGTCGATGTTGGCCTGGAGTATCTTACCCTTTCGAGGTCCTCGGGCACTCTATCTGGCGGCGAAAGTCAGCGTATTCGCCTTGCTTCGCAGATCGGCTCAGGACTTACAGGTGTTCTCTATGTTTTGGATGAGCCGTCAATCGGCCTCCATCAACGCGACAATGCACGTCTTTTGGAAACACTTAGGCGATTGCGGGACCTTGGAAACACCGTCCTCGTGGTCGAACACGATGAAGACGCCATTCGGTCCGCCGACTTTTTAGTGGATTTAGGGCCCGGGGCAGGAATTCATGGCGGCAAGGTTGTTGCACACGGCCCGCCCGCCAAGGTTATGAAGGCAAAAAACAGTATAACGGCGCAGTATTTAACAGGCGTAAAATGCGTGGAGGTACCGATCCAGCGTCGTCCGGGTAAATCTGAACAGGCAATTGCGATTAAAGGCGCCACCGCAAACAATCTTCAAGGCGTTGATGTCTCAATCCCGCTGGGAACTCTGACCACAATTACCGGTGTTTCCGGCAGTGGAAAATCCACCCTCATTATCGATACTCTCTATCGGGCTATTTCCCGACGATTGCACAATGCACGCGCCGTCCCTGGATCGTATGAAGAGATTGAGGGGTTGGAGTTCATCGACAAAGTTGTAGAAATTGATCAATCGCCCATCGGACGGACGCCCAGATCAAACCCGGCGACCTATACCGGAACCTTTACGCCAATCCGTGAATGGTTTTCCGGGTTACCGGAAGCGCGCGCTCGCGGTTATAAACCCGGTCGTTTCTCATTCAATGTAAAAGGCGGCCGTTGCGAAGCCTGTCAGGGTGACGGCGTCATCAAGATTGAGATGCATTTTCTGCCCGATGTTTATGTTGAGTGCGATGTTTGTAAAGGCAGCCGTTACAATCGCGAGACACTCGAAATCGAATTCAGAAACAAATCGATCGCGGATGTTCTTAATCTGACAGTTGATGAGGGTTGCGCGTTTTTTAAGGCAGTTCCCTCGATCCGCGAAAAGCTGGAAATGCTGCAACGCGTCGGGCTGGGTTACATTCATATTGGTCAGCAAGCGACAACATTGTCTGGCGGCGAAGCACAGCGTGTGAAGTTGTCGAAAGAACTTGCGCGGCGCTCAACCGGCAAAACCCTTTATTTTCTTGATGAACCGACGACTGGGCTTCATTTCGAGGATGTTCGGAAATTGCTAGAGGTTTTGCATGCTCTTGTTGAGCAAGGCAATACGGTCGTTGTTATTGAACATAATCTCGAAGTCATAAAGACGGCAGACTGGATCATCGATTTAGGGCCGGAAGGTGGAGATAAAGGCGGGAAAATCGTTGCCTGCGGCACTCCCGAAGATGTTGCGCATACAAAAGGGAGTTATACCGGGGAACATCTCGCTCCTTACCTTGGCAAACGCAAACTTAAAAAAAGCGCCTGATTGCTTTTGAATGGCTGAAGCGATGGCTACTCCTATCCATATCGTTGGCGGCGGTCTCGCCGGATCAGAAGCGGCCTGGCAGATTGTTAATAGAGAAATTCCGGTCATCCTGCATGAAATGCGTCCGGTTCAAACGACCGACGCCCACCATACCGATAATTTTGCGGAACTCGTTTGTTCGAATTCCTTCCGGTCAGATGATGCCGAGCGTAGTGCCATCGGTGTTCTTCATCAGGAAATGCGCCTCGCCAACTCACTCATTCTGGAGGCGGCGGATTTACATAAAGTGCCTGCAGGGGGTGCTCTCGCAGTTGATCGCGATGCCTTCTCTGAATATGTCCATCAAACGCTCGATCAACATCCGTTAATTACCATTGTGCGAGAAGAAATCGCCGGTTTACCGCCCAAGGAATGGGGCTCGACAATCATCGCGACGGGACCGCTAACCTCACCAGCGCTCGCAGAATCTATCCAAAAGCTCACAGGCGAAGAATCTCTGGCGTTCTTTGATGCAATAGCACCGATTGTTCATAGAGAGTCAATCGATATGGATAAGGCATGGTTCCAGTCGCGCTATGACAAGGGCGAAGGTTCAGATTACATAAATTGTCCTTTAACCGGCGAACAATATGACGCGTTTTTTGATGCTCTTATTGATGGAGAGAAGACCGAATTTAAGGATTGGGAAGAGAATACGCCTTATTTCGAAGGGTGTTTGCCAATTGAAGTGATGGCAGCGCGTGGGCGGCGCACGCTTTGCTACGGTCCTATGAAACCAGTTGGTTTAACAAACCCGCATCAACCCACAGAGAAACCTTTCGCAGTCGTCCAGTTACGCCAGGATAACAAGCTGGCGACCCTGTTTAATATTGTTGGCTTTCAGACGAAACTTAAACACGGTGAGCAAACCCGTATTTTTCGAACCATTCCGGGGCTGGAAAACGCCACCTTTGCAAGGCTTGGCGGGCTGCACAGAAATACTTTCTTGAATTCTCCGAGAGTATTGGATCCCTTCCTTCGGCTCAAAGCGGCACCTCATATCCGTTTTGCGGGACAAATCACCGGATGCGAAGGCTACGTAGAAAGTGCGGCGGTTGGTTTAATGGCTGGGAGATTTGCGGTCGCCGATCTTCAGGAACTTCAACCCATACCACCGTCAAACACGACGGCAATGGGATCACTCCTTGATCACATTACCGGAGGCGCATTCGAACAAACCTTCCAACCGATGAATGTGAATTTTGGGTTATTTCCACCACTTGAGGATCGGATCCACAAAAAGGCACGTAAACTGGCTTATTCCAAACGGGCTTTGGAAGATTTTGAAGATTGGATCTCATTGTAGAAGGGCTAACGTCCTGTCAAACACGCGCATATAATTCGATACCGGCGCCAAGCATTAAATTTTGCGGGTTTTTCAAAGTCTTCAGATGTTTTTTTCAACAATCGATTCAGATCGTATTGAGCCATCCAGCGGGTGATGTTCAAGACCGGATCATTCATGTCAGATCGATCTGGTAAAATTTCCGCTGCTTTTGCCAAAACATTTTGGTAGGCGCTAAAAGCATGTTGCGAATGGTGATCTGTTACAGGAATTCCCGGCAAATAGCTGCGTCCCTGTATTTTATGGAAGGAAATTGATCTCATAAGCCCGATCAATGCCCTGGATGTGCCGAGAAGTTTGGCGAAATCGGGATTTGAACCAGTGACCTCCCCTACGAGCGAGAACAGTTTTCCTGACGTGGTATCCGCATAGGAAATGAGTTCATCGATGTCCTTTGGCTCGCGTTCCTCAAGATCAAATTCTCTTCCGTCGATCATCTCATCAAACAAATAACGGCTGAGCGAGTGGTGATTTAGCGTTTCCTGAAGAGCACTAATAACTTCGTGCTGCCGTGGATTTCCTTGATAGATACCTTCAATGGCTTCGCGCCACCATTGCAGCCTAATTCTGCCCAGCATAGGTTCCGAAACCACTTCTCTTGTCTTTGCGACTTCCAAATTGAAGGCGAACAAAGAAAATAAGGCCATTCGGATCTCTTTAGGTGCGGCAATGACCGTTAAATAACGATCAAAGTCGAACTTTCTAACTTGAAACACGCAATAGTCTTGCGCTGTTGCAAGATTGGAAATGCTATCAGGGGCTGCGAACGACTCGTCCAAGGGGCTAATGTCTGGTTTATGAAGCTATTATATGATCTTTCTTTTACCCTAGTTTTACCCGGTCTCGAACGGATCTTTTGACAGTGAATTCAACACAATCGCTAAATCCGCCTACTAAAACCAGGAATGACGAGAATTTTCCGGTCGCAAGCTGGCTTATACCGGCCCGATTGAGAACCCACGTACATGATTTTTACCTGTGTGTTCGAGCCGCTGACGATATTGCCGATTCTGCGGAGATTGTACCTGAGCAAAAAGCCGCGCTGTTAAAACGGATGGATGAGGCACTGCAAGGTATCGGTGAGAGCGATGATATTACCCTTCATGCTTTGAGGCATCGGCATAGTGCGGAGGAAACAGACATTACGGTCGAGCATGCCCGACACCTGTTGCAGGCCTTTATGATGGATGTAACCAAGCAACGTTACAGAAACTGGTCTGAGCTTCTAAATTACTGCCTGTTTTCTGCCGCACCTGTTGGACGGTACCTTGTCGATTTACATGGCTGCGGTGAGGAACCCAAAAAAGCAACTGATGCGCTTTGTATCGCTCTTCAAATTCTTAACCATTTACAAGATTGTAAGAACGATTATTTAGAAATTGACAGGGTGTACATCCCGGAAGACATGCTTAAAGCACAACAGATTGACGTTACAGCGCTCAATGCGAGCCATTCGAGCAAGGAACTCCGTTCGGTACTGGATGCTGTTCTGGATCGGACTGATGAGTTGATAGTACATGCAAGGCATGGACCGAGCCTAATTAACCACCGGGGTTTACGATTGGAAACTTCGGTGATTGTCGCAATAGCAGAAAAACTATCAAAAAAGCTGAGGGCACATGATCCTGTTGCTGAACGCGTTGAATTAACAAAATTGGAAAACGTTCTTTGTGCGCTGAAGGGGATTTGGCGCGGATTGGTGAATAGTTAGTGGGAACCGTTAATATCATAGGGGCTGGTATGGCGGGCCTATCCTGTGCCGTGCAATGTGCGAAAGCGGGATTGGCTGTAGCCATTTATGAGGCATCACCGAGGGCCGGTGGACGGTGTCGTTCCTTTCTCGATGAAGGACTGGGCTGTCTGATCGATAACGGCAGTCATATGTTGCTCGGAGCAAACGATGCTACCAAAAATTATCTGGAAGAAATTGGATCAAGAGATCTTGTTTCAGAAGTCGCACCGGCAACCTTCCCGTTTCTGGAACCAGCGACAAACACCCAGTGGCAGATAAAACCCGGCTCGCCATATTTTCCTCTCTGGCTTTTAACACCAGGACGACGGGTCCCCGGCACTAATCCTATCGATTATGCCAGAGCATTTCGGCTATCGCGCGCTAAGGCGAACCAAAGTGTCGGTGAGGTAATCGGCCGCGAAGACCCGTTGTACGAAAATCTCTGGCAACCAATATGTCGCGCCGTTTTGAATACTGACGCCGATGAAGCATCGGCCTCTCTTCTTTGGAAGGTTATTAAACTCAGTTTTCTTAAGGGAGAAGCGGCATGTCGTCCGATGATATTCGAAAACGGTCTTTCTCCGGCGTTAGTAACACCGGCTTTGGAGTATCTGAAAGAAAAGAACGTTGAGATCCGCTATCAGGCGCGTCTTCGGGGTATTCGCTGGCAGGATGATATGGCGCTGGCGATGAGATTTCCCGAAGGATTATTGCGTATAGAAAACGACGATGCTCTCGTTTTGGCCGTACCTCCGGATAATTGCGCTGAATTATGGCCCGATAGCGATCCCCCAAGCGAAACGCTGCCGATCGTAAATGTGCATTTCCGTGTTAACGAGCCGGTGAAATTACCGGGAGGACAATCGTTTTTGGGCCTAATTGGAACTGACTCTCAGTGGATATTTTCCCGGGGAAATGTTTTATCCATCACGATTAGCGCGGCCTCTGATCATGTCGATAAACCGAACTGGGAATTGGCGAACCATTTATGGTCAGAAGTCACCAAAATTCTCGGACGAAATATGGGACGCCTGCCGCCCTGGCGCGTAATTAAAGAGCGGCGTGCAACAATAGCCCAAACGCCATCCGTGCTGGCCTCCAGACCAGGACCCAAAACATCTCTGAATAATCTGTTTATCGCAGGAGACTGGACGAATACGGGCTTGCCGGCAACCATTGAGGGAAGCATACAATCTGGTCGACGTGCTGCTCGCCTGGCAATCCGCCGAACCTCCAAGGCGACCGAAGAATCCTAAATTTCATTACCTACTGATATTTGGTTGGTTTTAGCCTGTCATTTTGTTGGTTCCGGCAACGGGTTTCTACGATTCTCGTAGAATGATATAAAAAAAGCGCTCTAATAATAAAACGTGTCTATTGAATACGCGTTCTCTAAGAAATAAGAGGTGTAAGAAATGACAAAAATTCTAACAAATCTGAATAATACAATTATTGCCGGAATTGTTCTGGCGATTGTATTCGTGCTCGTCATGATGCAGTGGCATGAGGGCGGGTTTTCTAATGATCAGGCTTGGTGGGCATATTTCTTCCGGTGGCTGCATGTTCTCTCCGGCATAATGTGGATTGGTATTCTGTACTATTTCAACTTCGTGCAGATTCCGAATATGCCAAATATTCCAGATGATCAAAAACCAGCGGTAACAAAGGTTATAGCACCGGAAGCTTTGTTCTGGTTCCGCTGGGCGGCAATGTCGACCATCGTTACCGGGCTTATCGTAGCATGGCTTAACGGCTATCTGCTGGATGCTATTACGATCGGCCTGATGTCATCCGGTACCGCAAAAGCGTCGGCCATCGGTATCGGTATGTGGCTTGGAGCAATAATGTGGTTCAACGTTTGGTTTGTAATTTGGCCAAACCAGAAAATCGCACTCGGCATCGTTGAAGCGGAGGATTCTGCTAAGGCGGCTGCTGGCAGAACCGCGATGTTGTTTTCAAGAACCAACACCATGCTCTCCATTCCAATGCTTTACTGCATGGTGTCGGCACAGAATATTTTCTAACAAGAAATTCAGTCTTCGTATTGACGGGGGGCTTCACGCCCCTCGTTTTTTTATGTGCCAATTAAAGCGGCGGCGACTGAGCGTCCCTCAGCCAGCAAAACATTGAAAGTTCGGCAAGCTGCACCGGTATCCATTACGTCCAAACCTATGCCCTGTTCCCGTAACATGATGCGCAATCCGGGTTCCAACGGTTCAATTGATTTGCCTGTACCCAGCAAAAGAATATTGAGTTCAGCGGCGCGACTAAGTGTAGAAATGAGCTGTTTGGGATCGATGTCTTCGACAGATCTCGCGGACCAGGCGCTCGTTTCCTGGGCCGTTACAATTACGGAGCCATCAAAGTCGTGTCCTGCGATACGAAACCCGCCATCACCGTAACCCTGAATGACCTGGCTCTCCGATGAAACCGGCGGTGTGATGTCGGCCATTCACGGCGCCTAAGGCATTTCAGCTGCGTTGTCGTCTTTATCGGGCAAAGCTACGGCAGAGGCCCTTAAATTCATATGGACCAGCAAAGGCGTGGCGACATAGATAGAGGAATAGGTTCCAACCAGAACGCCCCAAATCATTGCAAAACTGAAGCCTTTAATGACTTCACCGCCATAAAAATAAAGGATCAGCAGGGCAATAAGAGTGGTAACACTAGTGAGCAATGTCCGCGACAAAGTGTCATTGAGGCTCATATTAAGAACGTCCTCGAGGGGACGCACTTTGTACTTTCTTAAATTTTCTCGAACCCGGTCATAGACCACAACCGTATCGTTGATGGAGTACCCCGCTATCGTCAGAATTGCGGCAACCGTAGAAAGGTTGAATTCCAATCCCAAGAGAGAAAACACGCCAATTGTCATGATGACATCGTGACCGAGTGCCGCCACAGCACCGACGCCAAACTGCCATTCAAATCGAAACCAGATATACATGAGCATCGCAATGAGCGCTAAAATAACCGCGGTAACTCCGGCTTCGATCAGTTCGCCAGATACTTTCGGTCCGACAAATTCCGTTCTTCGATATTTAACACTCGAATCCAGTGTGTTTTTGACTTTGCTTACCGCAGCATTTTGGCCTTTTTCTCCACCTGGTTGAGCCTCAATTCGAATAAGAACATCTGTATCATTGCCAAACCTTTGAAGTTCTACCTCTCCAAGACCCAAAGTATTAAGTTTGGATCTAATATTTGCCAGGTTTGCCGTATCAGCCGTTCGAACTTCGAGGAGAATGCCGCCCCTGAAATCGATGCCGTAATTAAGCCCTTTTGTTAAAAACAAGACCCCCGAACCGATACAAAGAAATAACGATGCAAGAATGGCCACTTTTCGGATAGCCAGGAACCTGATCTTGGTACCTGTAGGGACGAAGTTTATGAGCTTCATTCTTGGTTACTCCCCTGACCTAAATTGGCAACCGCTGAGGGCGTCGTTGTCTGAGCCAGGTGATAACCATTAATCTAGTTACCATCAAAGCAGAGAACATTGAGGTACAGAGACCAATAGCCAACGTTACCGCAAAACCTTTGACGGGCCCTGACCCAAACAAATAGAGCAAGAGAGCAGCGATAAAGGTGGTTAAATTCGCATCGATAATCGTTGTTAGCGCGCGGGAATAACCAGCATCAATCGCAGAGATCGGCGTTCGACCCGCACGTTGCTCTTCTCGTATTCGTTCAAAAACCAGAACGTTCGCGTCAACCGCCATGCCAATCGTTAGAACAATCCCGGCAATTCCTGGGAGGGTCAATGTTGCCTGCAGCAGTGATAGCGCTGCCGCAATAAGAATTAGGTTCAGAGCAAGGGCAACAACTGCCATTGCGCCAAATCCGCCATAGGCAAGAACCATAAAGACCGCGACAGCGATAAGACCAAATATGCTTGCGATCTTACCAGCCTTAATATTGTCAGAACCTAACGTCGGTCCTACCGATCGTTCTTCGATAAACGTTAATGGAACTGGAAGCGCGCCACTTCGGAGTAATAATGCAAGGCTATTGGCCGATTCCGTGGTGAAATTGCCGCTGATTATGCCGTTACCGCCAAGAATAGCTTCCCGGATAACCGGTGCACTAATGACCTTGTTATCTAGAACAACGGCAAAGGGCTTTTCGACATTTCTTCTGGTAACGTTTCCAAATCGGCGTGCACCAACTGGATCGAAGCGAAAACTGACCACCGGCCTTCCCTGCTCGACCGTCGGCTGAGCGTCAACGAGATGCTCTCCACTAACCGATATTCGTTTTTTAACCAGATAGTAAACTCGGTTACCCCCAGCATCTATTTCTGTTTCATCATCACTTGGAAGAAGCATCACGCCGGGTCGAACGCGCCGGTTCGGATCGAAGGTCCTGACCTCCGGATCCAGCAAGTGAAAATTCATCTTTGCGGTTTTGCCGATGATTGTTTTCAATTCTTCGGGGTCGACACCTGGAACCTGTACAAGAATGCGATCAGCGCCCTGTCGTTGAATTGTCGGCTCGGTTACACCGAGTTCATTTACCCGTATACCGATAATTGTAATCGCCTGTTCCAGGATATTGGTCCGGCGATCGCGCAATTGTTCATCAGTAAACCGTAAAGTAAAGCGATTGCCGTCACGATCGAGTAACATTTGATTACTTACTTCTTGAAGACGCCTTCTCGTTTCTTGGACATCTTTTTCATCGCGTACAGTTACGGAAACACCATTTCGTATTGTACTGAGGTTGACATAACCAATTGAAGGGTTTCGACGAAGCGCAATTCGAACGCCACCTTGCAAATTAGTCAGCCCTTCCTTCAAAGCTTCGTCGACCTTGGCCT
This sequence comes from Rhodospirillaceae bacterium, assembly GCA_002720855.1. Taxonomy (GTDB): domain Bacteria; phylum Pseudomonadota; class Alphaproteobacteria; order MPNO01; family UBA2964; genus UBA2964. Next base: position 78,085 of record PBIN01000012.1, read on the forward strand.
CTAGGAGGAGATGGGCACCACCCTTCAAATCCAGACCCAGATTCATTTGCTTACTGGGAAGCCAGGATGGAATGCTGGTTTCCTTGAAAGCATTTGGCGATGCCAAAAGAATGCCGAGCCCGCAAATCGCGAGCACAAAAATAACTTTCCACTTACTTATTTGGACCATATCGGTCGACCTACTTTAACGATGATTAGTCTATATAGGATGTGTTTGGGTTATTTCCCGTCTTTTTCATCCTCATCATCGTCATTTGCTGCTTCTCTTGCCTCCGTCTTGGCCATGACGTCGCTAATCATTCCGCGGAGTACTTTTACTTTCACCTCTTCTGCAATCTCAACGGTTAGTTCCGTTTCTGCGGCTTTCGTGATGACACCGATTATACCGCCGGCGGTAACGACACGATCACCTCTACGAAGGGCTTCCAGCATTTCGCGATGCTGTTTTTGTTTTTTCTGTTGCGGGCGAATGAGCAAAAAGTAAAAAACGACAAAAATTAGGACGAGCGGTAACAATGATTCCATGCCGCCTAATCCGCCTCCCGAAGCCTGCGCGTAGGCTGGTGAAATAAACATCCGGTTCTCCTTTTTATTCGGATCGAAAGCTGCCGGACTATACAGCCCTCGTTACAGGTTGCAAATGCGTTGAATAGGTGTCCTGAAATAATTGAAATATAACAGGATTGACCCTTTACCCGCGTATGATAGGGTCCCGCGCGCTTTTGTACACTACATAAGACTGACGGCATGCCCGATTCAGAGTTAACTCCTCTTCTCCAACGGATTGCAGAGGTATTGGAGAAGCTTCATCCAGATACATCCGCTTCGCCCGATTTTTCAATTGCAAGCGCCTTTGTCTGGAATGCCGATCAGCAACAATTGACCCCTGTTCAGCAGGTTAATCGCGTACCGATTGTCCTTCTTAAAGGGATTGATCAGGCCAGGGACACTCTCGTTGAAAATACGACGCGTTTTGCGAAAGGTTTTCCGGCAAATAACGCCCTTCTTTGGGGTGCGCGGGGAACAGGCAAGAGTTCATTGGTAAAAGCGGCTCATTGTGCTGTAAATGGAACCGAAGAAAATCTGATACTTATTGAAATACATCGCGAAGATATTTCGTCACTTTCGCAACTTCTCCCAATATTACGGGAAAACGGCGATTTTCGTTTCATTCTCTTTTGCGATGACCTTTCCTTTGATGGTCAGGACGACACCTACAAATCACTCAAGGCACTCCTTGAAGGAGGCATCGAGGGAAGACCGGAAAATGTCGTGTTTTATGCAACCTCGAACAGACGACATCTGATGCCCAGAGATATGATCGAAAATGAACGCTCAACAGCCATCAATCCGGCTGAAGCCGTGGAGGAAAAGGTTTCACTCTCGGACCGATTTGGTCTTTGGCTTGGGTTTCATAATTGTGACCAGGATACCTATTTCGAGATTATCGAAGGATACGTGGAAGAGTTCGGCCTTGAAATTGAGCAGGCACAGCTTCGGGCGGAGGCCATCGAATGGTCAGCAACACGTGGAGCCCGTTCCGGACGTGTCGCGTGGCAGTTTATTCAAGATCTTGCGGGACGACTCGAAAAGCGTATTTTCTAGGAAGAAGTCGATAAGCAAAGCGGACCAGGTAGCGCCTTGGATCAACCGCTTTGTCACCTCGTCTCAATTCAAAATGGAGTTGAGGCCGGCTGACATTACCTGTGCGCCCTACCCTTGCAATGGTTTGGCCTCTCCGCACCACAGATCCTCTGCGAACCAAAACACTGGATCCATGCGCATATGCTGACATCCAACCACCAGAATGTTTGATCAGAACCAAATTGCCAAATCCTTGTAGTTGGTTTCCGACATACGCCACGACACCATTTTCAGCGGCGCGGATTGGTGTTCCCGCCCGAGCTGAAATATTGATGCCGTCGTTGTGGAAGCCTCCTTTACGAGGGCCAAACCCTACAATTACCCGACCTTTTACAGGCCAAAGAAACTTGCGTCCGCTGCGTCTTGGTGGTGTTTTCAGAGGTCGGGGATCCGGGCGGCTCCATTTGTGATTTTGGCTGGCGGTTCGGCTTGACCGTTGATCACCTGGCAGCCTCTTGGGGCCTGAAACCCGTCTTATACCGGGTTTTTTGTTCTTTTGTTGAACCCGAGACGCATGTCGTGAAGTAGATGTCCTTCCTCCACGATCAGGTAGCAGAAGTTTTTGTCCCCTTTTCAATCGATATGGCGGTTGGATGTTATTAATCCGCACGAGAGTACCCATATCGACGCCATATAACCTGGCAATTCCGTAGGTCGTCTCTCCCGATTTAGCGATGTGAAACCGCGAAATCGGCGTTTTTAACGTTCGGCCCGGATAAATTATGTAAGGCGGTTTAAGTCCGTTTGCTTCAATGAGTTTTCGGATAGGAATACCGTGACGGCGGGCTATTCCATAGAGAGTGTCACCCCGCCGAATTATGATTTCACCGGGACCTGCATTCTGACCGCTGGATTGAGTGCGTTTAGATCTATCCGTTTCCGCCGGGTTTTGGTCTCGAATGGTGGGACTATAGTCTGTCCGCGCACAAGCAGACACAGCAACTGCCAGTAAAACAAACAGGATACGGGGGTACCGTTTTGCTTCGCTATATGAATTCATGGCGCCACGTTAAGAATGCGCTGAGTCGTGGTCAATAAATTGCTGTCCTTATTGCTCAGAGTTATCTCCAACTTTACCGTCGAGCATCGGTACAAATCGTACCGGCCATAATTCTTCTTTTTCCCACGTGTTGTCAGGCATATGGCGCATTCTAATTAGAGTTTGTTCGCGTGAAGTTTCGCCCACAGGCGCGATAATAATGCCGTTTTCCGACATTTGATCCAGGAGTTCTTGCGGGACTTCGGTGGCTGCTGCTGTCAAAATCATTCGATCGAAAGGCGCTTGTTCCGGCCATCCGCTAGCGCCATCTCCCCATTTTGTCGTTACGTTGTTGACCCGGAGGTCCAATAGTCGTTTTTCTGCTTCTCGTAAAAGCTCCCGAAATCTTTCTATCGAGTAGACCCGGCGACAAAGTCCAGCCAAAACGGCGGCCTGATAGCCGCAGCCCGTGCCGACCTCAAGAATTTTCATTCGGGGACCAATCTCAAGCGCTTGGGTCATAAACCCTACTACTGATGGTTGGCTAATCGTCTGCCCATGGCCGATAGGCAATGCTGTATTTTCATATGCCTGATCGTGAAAAGACTCCGGTACAAATGCTTCTCGTGGAACCTTCTCGATAGCGGACAACACGGCCTGATCAGTAATTCCCTGCTGACGAAGCTCCATCACCAGCCGGATCTTGCGTGCTTCCAGCATACTGATTTATTCAGCGGAAATACGTTCGAGCCCATCCATGTATGGGCGTAGAACTTCTGGCACGGTAATCGAGCCGTCTTCGTTCTGATAGTTTTCAATTACTGCGATCAGGCACCTTCCAACGGCCAGTCCGGAACCATTCAGCGTATGAACAAATTGCGTGCCTTTTTCACCTTCCGGACGGAAGCGTGCCTTCATCCGACGCGCCTGAAAAGCGCCGCAATTCGAGCAGGAAGAAATTTCCCGGTACGTGTTTTGTCCCGGTAGCCAAACTTCCAGGTCATAGGTTTTGCGCGCCGAAAACCCTATATCGCCTGTGCAAAGAACAACAACCCGGTATGCAAGACCCAAACGTTTAAGAATTTCCTCTGCAGCACCGGTCATACGTTCGTGCTCGTCCACGGAGTTTTCGGGATGACATATACTCACCAACTCCACCTTATTGAATTGGTGCTGGCGCAACATTCCCCGTGTATCCTTGCCCGCTGCGCCCGCTTCCGACCGGAAACAAGGGGTTAACGCCGTAACTCTAACGGGAAGATCGGCCTCTGATAAAATTTCGTCGGCTACCAGATTGGTTAGAGGAACTTCCGCTGTAGGAATAAGCCAGAGATCATCGGTTGTTTTGAAAAGATCTTCGGAAAATTTTGGCAACTGCCCGGTGCCAAACAGTGCGTCATCCTTAACCAGTACGGGGGGCGCCACCTCGGTATAACCATGTTCACGGGTTTGTACATCAAGCATAAAAGCTGCGAGAGACCGTTCCAATCTTGCTAATGCACCACTTAGGACAACAAACCGTGCACCGGACAATTTGCCAGCGCGTTCAAAACTCATACCGGAAAGGTTTTCACCAAGCTCTACATGATCTTTTGGCTCAAAACTGAAGCTTGGAGGCTGTCCCACCTTCCGAATTTCTACATTATCCTCTTCGCTTTCGCCTTGGGGCGTGTCGTCAGCTGGAATGTTCGGAAGTCCCGTAAGGAGATCGTTTAGATCCGCACTTACTGTTTTTTCGCGTTCTTCCAACGTTTGCATACGATCTTTTAGCTCGCTGACTTCGTTAATCAGGGAGTCTGCACCTTCGCCTTTGCTCTTTGCAATTCCGATTTGCTTGGATGCCTCGTTGCGTCGTGTTTGTATTTCTTGAAGTTCCGTCTGTAACGAACGCCGGTCAGCATCTTTTGCAATAATCTCAGCCGAAATTGCAGACGATCCCCGCTTCGCCAACGCTTTGTCAAAATCGTCGGGGTTTTCACGAATCCAGCGAATGTCATGCATGGTCTACTCCAACCGTACGTTATGGCTGGCGGTTATAGGGCTTGAAAGTTAACACGTCTAGAATCGTACGGTTCTTTCAATCATCTTCGTCATCGTTGGCGGCGTCCCATTCCTCGTCCATCGCGGCGCGTTCTTCACGCCGCCGTTCAATAATTCGGGCACCAAATATAGAAACCTCATACAAAAGAATAATTGGAATTGCTAAGCCAATCTGACTAATCACGTCCGGCGGCGTTAAGATCGCCGCAAAAACGAAAACGCCGACAATGGCGTACCTCCGCTTGTCGGCCAAACCATCGGCAGAGACAATACCAGCCTTCGCCAGCAGCATGAGGAAGACAGGTAATTCGAAGCCAAGCCCAAAAGCAAAAATTAACTGCATCACGAGCGACAGGTATTCGTTAACCTTTGGCTCAACCTGTATAGGCAGCAGACCTTCGCCCCCCGGCGTCTGAAAATTCAGAAAGAATTCCCAGGCAAATGGGAAAATAAAATAATAGACGAGAGCGCCACCCATAAAAAATAAGACCGGTGTTGCAACAAGAAATGGAAAAAAGGCTCTTTTTTCATTCTTGTAGAGGCCCGGAGCGACAAATAGCCAAGTTTGTGAAGCGATGAGAGGGAACGAAACAAAGGCAGAGGTAAAAAAAGCCACTTTTACGTATGTAAAAAATGCCTCATGCAGCGCTGTGAAGATCATTCGAGCGCCGGTACGGCTTTCCATCTGTTCCGCCAAAGGTCGTACCAGAAAGGCGAAAATATGCTCGGCAAAATAGAACGCGACAAAAAAACAAACGATGAATCCTACTAGGCCCCATATCAACCGGCTTCTGAGCTCGATCAAATGGTCGAGCAATGGCATCTTTGAGTCGTCAGTGTCTTCTTCCGCCATCCTAACCTTCTTTTTGATCTTCTTGGTTTGCGGGGTTTTTGTTTTTGGTGACGGTAGGTTCTGTTACTCCGTCGCGTGAATCCGTTAAATCGCTGGAGCTATCCAACTCATCTTTACTCTCAGGGAAATCATTATCGAGAATTTTATTGGCTTCATCGAAGGCGTCAGCAACCTCGCCACTGGGATCAAGAGTATTCGAGATTTGATCGTGAATTGTGTTTCCAACGTCGCCAGGATCCCCTAGCCCTACGCCTTCCTTTACCTCATCTGTTATTTTTTCCAGATCGACTTCCTGGGCAAGGTCGTCGATACCGCTTTGAAACTCCCTCGCGAGCTCACGTGCCTTCCTAATCCACCCCGTTACAGATCTTATCGCGCCAGGCAAGTCCTTGGGCCCGATCACAACAATCGCCACAACAATTATGATTAAGAATTCCCAGCCGCCAATATCAAACATGGCGCTTATGCACCTTCAAAATACTGGAAGAAATCAGAAAATCAGCCCTTGGCCGTTTCGTCTTTACTCGAGGTATTCGCCGAGGGTTCTTTGGCTTCTACATCAATAGTTTTTGGCTCATCGGCCTTCTCATCAGAACCCGTATCCTTGAGTCCCTTTTTAAAAGCATTAATGCCGCGAGCCGCATCGCCCATTAATCGGGTGAGCTTGCCGCCGCCGCCAAACAAAACCAGTACGACAACAAGGACGACAAGCCAGTGCCAAATGCTGAATGTTCCCATACCGAAATCCTCGCCAGTGGGCCCGCAGGCCATTACCTAGACATATCAAGGTTTATCACAGCTCTATCTGCTCTAACAATCAAACCGAAGCCAGAATCTGAACTCTGAAAAACTCCTAATTGCTACTTGTAGCCAATTCAATCCCGTGATCAAGCGTCTTGTTGACGAGCAGATATCATTTCTTCATCGGCATTGAGCGGTTCAGGCGGTTCTGCTTCCTTTTCATCGACTGCGTTTGACGCGTTCGATTCTTCCAATTTCACAGCAACTTCGCCAAATATTGTCCTTGCAGGACGTGGATCCAGTAAACCGGCTGCTTTCAATTCACCAATACCTGGTAAATCCGAAAGTTTGTTGAGACTGAAGTGATCCAGAAATTCCTGCGTGGTCCCCCAGGTTACTGGTCGACCGGGTGTTTTACGTTTCCCGACGGGCCTGATCCAGCCTATTTCCAGTAAGAGATCCAATGTCCCTCTACTCAATGCAACACCCCGGATTTCCTCAATTTCTCCACGCGTAATCGGTTGGTGATATCCAATAATAGCCAATGTCTCGACAGCGGCACGGGACAGTTTGCGCGTAACTTTAACTTCAATTTCCAAAGTTCCGGCAAGATCAGCCGCAGTTCTGAAGGCCCAACGTCCAGCAACCGGCTGAAGAACAATTCCTCGACCCTCATATTGTCGGGCTAACTCACTAAGAAGTTCAGCAATGTCCGCCCCTTCTGGTAACCTTTGGGCCAATGCCGCCTCGGTCATTGGTTCGGAGACAGCGAACAACACAGCTTCTAAAATTCTAAGCTCTCTGGTGTTATCAGTCATACTGCCTTCCTGGCGTTCAACGGTATTCGAAGTTTGAATCGAACCATCCATCATACTCATCCTGTTTCTGCACGGGAACGGACATAAATAGGTCCAAATGTCCCACTTTGACGAAGTTCAAGTTCTCCGGACTTCGCTAACTCGAGGCTTGCTACGAATGTCGAGGAGATCGCCGATCTATAAATAACGTTGTCTTTAATCGACTCAGGAAGAAAGCCTTCCAAAGTCGTCCAATCCGGTATTTTTCCGAGAACGCGTCCTAGTCGTTCCAGAGCATCATCCACAGAGTAGATTTCGGTCGGGGCGATTTCCAATGGCCCGGCTTTACCCTTGCTTTGATGATCTCCATAGGCTCTGAGTAACTCATAAAGCGAGAGATCGTAGACCGGCGTGCGAATTACCTTTACGCCTTCAGGTGCCCCACGGGGAAAGACATCCCTTCCGAGACGGGGCAACTCCATCACTTTTGACCCCGCCTGCTGCATAGCCTCGAGACGCCGCAGTTGAAAAGCGAGGGCTTCTGCCATTTCGGGACCCGTAGGCTCTTCGTCTTCTTCATCGGCGGGGAGCAAAAGGCGCGATTTCAGATAGGCAAGCCACGCTGCCATTACGAGATAATCAGCCGCAATTTCCAGTCGTAACCGGCGGGCCTCTTCAATGAATGCAAGATATTGTTCTGCGAGTTCCAGAATCGAAATGTTGAGAAGATCGACCTTCTGCTGTCGTGCTAGAACCAGCAACATATCGATTGGGCCTTCATAACCCTCCAAATCAACGACGAGAGCACCTCCCGGTCCCGCGGGCCGGTCGTCCACCTCAAAATCGTCAAATGCTTCCGTCATAATATCCAATCTATCAATGGCCCGTGATCGTCATAACGAATCTGAATAGCGTATCAACAGGCCCTCCAATCAATAACGTTAAAAGGTCCCATTTATACCCAAATTCCCGACCGACGATCGGAACCACAAACAGCGCTAAGATTACTATTAAAAGCCCGACTCGCTCCAGTCGTGCCAGTTGTATTGCTAAGGGAGCCGGAAGAAGCCCTACAGCAACTCTTCCTCCATCAAGAGGCGGCAGTGGAAGCATATTGAAAACCGCCAATACCAAATTGATTAGAATTGAATTTCCTAAATTTTGCGAAATCCATTTAGCCGTTTCTCCAGGAAAGACCGGAACCAGGTGCAATAGAATTGCAGATACCACCGCTAAAAGTAGATTGACGCCCGGCCCGGCAGCGGCGACCAAAACCATATCCCGCCGTGGATGGCCCAAATTCATAAAATTTACCGGAACCGGTTTGGCCCACCCAAACAAAAACTGAGCTGGCGATAACAGTAAAATGCCTGGGACTACAATCGATCCAAGTGGGTCGACGTGCCGAATAGGTGAAAAGGTGACGCGACCGAGATCTTTCGCCGTATTGTCGCCAAGCCGCCAGGCGACATAGCCATGTGCCGCTTCATGGAATGTAATTGCGATCAGTACCGGCAAAATCCAGACTGATGCTTGGTAAATCGCTGCGCTCATCCACCATCAATCCGGTGTTCACGCATTAAATCCTCAAGTTCTTTAAGAGCTGTTTCGGAAGACAATCCATCATTTGCTAGGCTGGCAACTCTTAGCTTCTCGGCCTCATTAGCTCTTTTGAGAGCTGAATTAGACATTTGCGGAATAATGGACGCGACTTCTGTCATGTCATCGATTTTACCAGAGCATTCAAGAGCAAGATCACAGCCCGCAGTTAAAATTGCCTGAGCCCGTTCCCCCTTAGTACCCGATAAAGCCTCCATGCCGATATCATCAGAGAGGAGCAGACCTTCGAATCCTATCTCCTTGCGGATGATGTTCTCAATGATTTCGGGCGATATCGTTGCAGCGTGTATGTCATCGATTGCGGTATAGACAACATGCGCTGTCATAGCCCAAGGCATATTCGCAAGGCTGACAAAGGGTCTGAAATCGGTGCTTTCTAGGACCACACGGGTTGTGTCAACAATCGGTAGTTCTTTGTGACTGTCTGACTTGGCACGGCCATGGCCGGGGATATGTTTGATAATTGGCAGCACGCCTTCAGCCATGATCCCCTCTGACATGGCCTTTCCTAGCTGCCCAATTGTTTCGGGATCACGACCAAGCGCTCTATCGCCGATAACCTCGTGAGCTCCAACCACAGGAATGTCGAGGACCGGCAGGCAATCGACACTTATCCCCACTTCCGCCAATTCCTGACCAATCAGTCTCGCATTGAGGTAAGCAGCTCGACTTGCGCTCTCCATATCGGATTCGGCTAACTCTGCGAAAACGCGAGCCGGTGGTGGATGCCGCCAGTGTGGAGGCTTCATTCGGGTTACACGTCCACCCTCCTGATCGATCAGAATTGGGGCGTCGTCCCTGCCTACCGTTTGCCGAAACTGGGCAATGAGATCCTTCAATTGAGAAGGATCCACGCAGTTATGTTCAAAAAGAATTAGGCCAAAGGGATTGCATTCAGAAAAAAGATCAGCCTCAGCTTCGGTTAGAACGGTGTCAATGCATCCGAATATTACAGCGGCTGGAGCGTCGTCACCGGGGTTTGACAATTAGGCACCCTATCCTTCTTTTTTTAGCCTTAGAACACAGTGCTTTCGCCTCGGATGGACCATTCAGGATCCCCGCCTGCAGCCGATAATACGTGCCCTTTCCATTTATCTTTGCCTGAACGATTTTTGGGCTCAACTTACTAAATAGTGCAGGATGTTTTTTCTGGAGTTTGCGCCAGGCGGCATTCGCTGCCTGTTTGGACCTCAGCGATGCTATCTGGATTCGATACCCGTTTTTATTTATTGCCGTTTTCTTTGGCATTATTGCAGGTTTCTTGATGATCTGTTCAGGCTCTGTTTTCGCTACCACAATGGGTTCTTTGATCGCGTCGCGCGCCACTTCTGCCGATTTGGCAGGTTCTTCCGTAATCTGAGGTTTTGCGACCGGTTTTGCCGGTTCAGCGATAATTGGCGGTGGTGGAGGTGGTGCATCAGTTAATATTTGCCCAGAAGCAGGTGCTAATTCTGCAACTTTTTTAACCTCTGTCTCGGTTAACTTTTTCAGAGGTTCTGGTTCCGGCTTAGCCATTACCGGCTCTGGTGCCGGCAACAAGTTCTCGACCTTTTCCTTTGTGGCTGTCGGATCCAGACGATCGTAAACACCTTTGTCTTGATCTCTAATTGGCATTCCGCCGGGGTCTTCCGGTTTAATTTTCGTTGGCCCTTTTGCAGCGACAATAATCGGAGTTCCCGCCTGAGCTGCTTTTTCTTGACCCTTGTTATAACTAAAAACAACAATCATCGCGAAACCACCCATGGCGGCCATCGCAATCATTCCTGTTAAAATTTTTCGTCCCCATCTCGGGGTTTTTACGCTTCCTGTCGTTGGTGTTCGGTCCTCGCCTACCAAATCAGCCATTATCGCATCTCCTCCACTGGTTCGACTCCCATTACGGCTAATCCAGACGCGATAACTATGGCCACCGAACGCGCAAGGGCTAAACGTCCCAACGTCTTCGGTGCATCGCCCGGCACGATAAACCGCAATGCCTCCTCTGCATTTCCCCGGTTCCAAAATGCATGAAAGGAAGAAGCTAAATCTGACAAATAAAACGCTATACGATGCGGCTCATGTGCCGTTGCCGCATTTTCCACTACCTGTGGCCAACTCGCCAATTCCTTGATCATTGCAAGCTCACCAGGATCCTGCAGATCGGCGACATCAGCACCTGTAAGGCTCGAATCGTCAAGCGAGAGATTTGGAAACTCTTCTGCCGCATTCCGAAGTACCGAGCAAATTCTTGCATGCGCATACTGAACGTAAAATACCGGATTGTCCTTACTTTGTTCTGTAACTTTTTTGAGATCGAAATCCAGTGAAACATCACTATTACGGGTAAGCATCATAAAGCGGACCGCTTCTTTACCCACCTCGTCAACGACCTCTCTCAAGGTTACAAATGACCCCGCCCTCTTTGACATTTTTGCAGGTTTTCCGTCTTCAAGCAGATTAACCAAATTACAAAGTCGGACATCCAATTCACCACTATCCTCCGTAATAGCCTTTACAGCAGACTGCATACGTTTGACGTAACCCTTGTGATCGGCTCCCCAAACATCAATCATGTTTGCAAATCCACGCCGAAATTTATCCCGGTGATAGCCGATGTCAGAAGCAAAGTACGTCCAGTCCCCATCCCCTTTTTTAAGAGGCCGATCAACATCATCGTCAAAATTTGTTGATCGAAACAAAAGCTGTGGACGCTCCTCCCAATCATCGGGTCGCTTTCCCTTTGGTGGTTCCAGCGTCCCCATGTAGACGAGGTCGCGACTTTCAAGTTCGGAAACGACTTCGTCATTTACCCCTGACCCAACGAGGCTCCGCTCCGATGAAAAAACATCATGCGATACCCCGAGCGCAGCAAGGTCGTCACGGATCAGATCCATCATCGAATCAATTGCAAATTCCCGAAATACCGGCAACCAATCTTCTTCTGAGGTATCAAGCCATTTTTTCCCGTCGCGATTTGCGAGATCCACTCCGGTTTTCTTCAAATAATTCCCCGGGTAAAGACCATCAGGTATTTCGCCAATGTCTTCGCCCAGAGCCTCCCGGTATCGCAAATAGGCAGACCTGGCCAGGACATCGACCTGAGCGCCAGCATCGTTGATGTAATATTCGCGTGTAACTTTATGACCTGCCTTTGCGAGCAAAGTAGCCAAGGCATCACCAATAACCGCGCCGCGTGCATGGCCAATATGCATCGGTCCGGTCGGATTGGCCGATACATATTCGACGTTAATCGTTTCGCCCTTACCGAGGTCGCAATCACCGTAACTGGTGCCCGCCCGAAGAACATCAGGGAGCAGTCCGGTCCAGAAACCAGGTACTAACCGCATATTTATGAAACCGGGTCCTGCAACCTCGACCGATTCAAACTCCTGACGTGCTGCCAAACGATCAGCCAGCAGTTGTCCCAATTCTCTCGGGTTGGTTTTGGCTGCTTTAGCAAGCACCATTGCGACATTGGATGCGAGATCGCCATGTGCCGGATCCTTGGTTTGCTCAACGCCAACCCGACTAAGATCCAATCCCTCAGCGAGACTACCCTCGGCAATAAGACTCTCGATCTCGGACCGAAGAGTATTCGATATTGTTTGGAAGTAATTCATTGTTATTCGTATAGATCAAATTGCCGTTTGTGTTCTTCCAATGCGAAACGATCCGTCATGCCGGCAATGTAATCCGCAGCCATTCTTGCTTTGCCCGTTTCATCTAGGTTTTTCATTTTAGTTTGCCAGTCCCTTGGCATGAGCCCGGTCTCGGTTTGGAAAAGATTAAACAAATCCTGAACCACCCTACTCGCTTTATTTGTCATGCGGTTAACGCGGGGATGACGATACATTCTCTCGAACAGAAATTGTTTTAGAGAACGATTGGTTGCCATCATTTCCTCGGATAATGCAACGACCGGACAATCCATTGCGCGAACGTCTTCAGCGGATTGCGGCTGATAACGCTCCAGCCGTCGTCTCGTCTCCAGGAGCAAATCGTCAACCATACGATCAATCATCCGCCGCGTGGTTTCATGGATCAATCGTCCTTGTTCAAGATCGGGGTGTTTATCATAGACGTCTTTGATAACTGGCCCGACGAGCGCTTGTTCGGTTAAATCGTCGACCGTGAATAAACCCGCACGCAATCCGTCATCAACATCATGGGTATTGTAGGCTATATCGTCGGCTAACGCTGCTATTTGGGCTTCGATACCCGGATGGCTATGCCATTCGAGATCTTGCTGTGAATCATATTCAGCCAAAGCCCATGGCAATCTGTGTTTTTCATCAGGAGATGCGATTAAGGGCCCATTATGCTTGGCGAGCCCTTCCAACGTTTCCCAAGTTAAATTTAGCCCATCGAAGCTCGCATAGCGTGCTTCCAACTGCGTAACAATCCGAATTGCCTGGCCATTATGGTCAAAACCGCCAAAGGGTCGCATTACCTTTTGAAGTGCGTCTTCGCCAGCATGACCAAAGGGTGGATGACCTAGGTCATGCGCTAGAGCGAGCGCTTCCGCCATATCCTCATTCGCATGCAGCACCCGGGCCAGAGACCGCGCGATTTGTGCAACCTCAAGGCTATGGGTCAGTCGGGTCCGATAGTGATCGCCTTCGTGATAAACAAAGACCTGGGTTTTGTATTTAAGCCTTCTAAAGGCGCTTGAATGGACAATGCGATCTCTATCCCGCTGAAATACAGACCGAGTATTGCTTTCTGGCTCATCGAACAGACGCCCACGGCTTGAAAGCGGATCACTTGCATAATTAACAGTGATCATTGTTGTTTCGATTGATCCGTCAGCTGCCATGGCCGGAACCTACAAGCCTCGTTAATGAGTGGCAATTCAACATTTGTGCGCAATATAAATCTTTCAAACAAGCTGTTGACCACCGCCAATCCTGTCCTTAATTACCGTTTTATAAAAAAAAGACGTTAATATCGGACCGAAATCGGATATTATCCTGAAAATGACAGACTCACTCGAACAAACCGTTTCAATAAGCGATAGCGCCGTAAAACAAATTCGAAATCTCACTTCAGATGGCGAATTTAAGAATATGCGGTTCCGTATCGCCGTTTCCGGTGGCGGTTGTTCAGGATTTCAATACGCGTTCTCTTTTGATGATGACGAAAATGGCGACGATCGCGTGATTGAACGCGATGGCGTTGCCGTTCTTATTGATGAAATGTCATGGGACTATATCGTCGGAAGCGAGTTACATTTTGCCGAAGAACTGGTGGGCTCATTTTTTACGATGCGGAATCCTAATGCGGCATCGACCTGTGGCTGCGGTGTCTCTTTCTCAATTGGCTGAATCCCGAATAATGCGATAGAAGAATATGCATTCGCGTATCGAAACGCGATTCAAAACAACCGGGATAAAAAATGGCTAAAATAGCGACCTGGAACGTAAACTCTATTCGGGCACGGTTGCCAAGAGTCCTAGAGTGGCTTGCCGAATTTGGACCCGATGTTGTTCTTTTACAGGAAATCAAAGTCGTTGATGAAGCGTTTCCGGCAATGGAAATTGAGGAACTCGGCTATAATATCGCGGTACATGGCCAAAAAACCTACAACGGGGTCGCCATTTTATCGAAATCACCAATCGAAGATGTTCGATGTGGTTTGCCAGGTGATCCCTCGGACGAGCAGGCCCGATACATCGAAGCCTTTACCCGCGGGGTCAGAGTTTCATCCATTTACTTGCCAAACGGCAATCCGGCACCTGGCGAAAAATTTGATTATAAAATCGCCTGGATGGACCGACTGATTTCGTACACTGAAGAACTTCTGGGACACGAAGAAGCCTTTGTGCTCGGCGGCGATTACAATGTCTGCCCTACGGATGCCGATGTTTATAATCCCACTGGCTGGCAGGACGATGCACTATGTCGGCCTGAATCTCGTAATAGATTTCGAACTCTATTAAATTTAGGTCTTACCGAGGCCTTTAGATCTCTTAATCCTGAACCGGGGCTCTATAGCTACTGGGATTACACAGGCGGTGCGTGGCAAAAAGATTTTGGATTGCGGATTGATCACCTCCTTCTGTCACCGCAAGCTTCTGATAGGTTGGTCGAAGCGGGCATCGACAAAACGCCGCGGGGAAAAGAAAAACCGTCTGACCATACGCCCGTGTGGTGCGATATCGCAGATGAGGAGGCCAATCGCTAATGCAACGATACTTGATGGGCGCTACGTTGTTTGGATTAATATGGGCGTCGATTGCCTATACACAACATGGCGTCGATGATCCCATACAACTAATCGCAAGCGTTCTTGTATTTATTATATTGGGCACGGCTATTTGCTGGCTTTTATCTTATGTCGTTAAGTGGTTTCGAAATCAAAAATGAACAACGCCGAATTAATCGTCGCCATACTTAAAAAGGCGGGTGTAAATCACGGATTTGGGATTCCAAGTGGAAACGTCCTGCCCGTTATGGAAGCAATGCGTACGGGCGGAATTGAATTTGTCCTAACAGCACATGAAGGATCCGCAGGATTTGCTGCCGATGTAACTGGGCGGTTAACAGGTATCCCAGGGTTTTGTATAGCGACGTTAGGACCCGGTGCGACAAATCTTGCCACCGGTGTTGGCAATGCCTGGCTCGACCGATCGCCAATGATCGCAATCACCTGCAATCTCAACACGGATCAACTCGGGCGTCGTATCCAGATGTATATTGATCACCACGCGCTCTTTGCGCCCATAACCAAAGCGACGTTGCCCGTGCGAAATGGAAATGTGGCGCAAACTTTGGTGGAAGCAATTGAAATTGCGACGTCGGAACCACACGGTCCGGTTCATCTCGATTTACCAGAAGATGTTGCCCTTGCCTCCGCAGAAGAAGAAATTCCGGAAGTGGTGTTTGGCGGTGCCTTATCCCCCGCAACTGATGACGCCATCGATAAAGCAATATCAATATTGTCGGAGGCCAAGCGTCCAATTGCGATATTGGGGTCATCCGCAATGCGAATTGCAGATCACGAGGTACTTCTGCACTTGGTCGATAAACATAAGATCCCCTTCGCGACAACGACCATGGCTAAAGGCCTTATAGATGATGACCATCCCCTTGCTATAGGATGTATCGAACGCGGATGTCGTCAGCATCAACGTCAGTTTCTTCAATCGGCGGATCTCATCGTGGGCATTGGCTATGACACGATTGAGGTCGAGTTTGAAGCGTGGATTGGTGAGAAACCCTTATTACAGATCGATATCGAAGGTGCCGATGTTGCCGAGAGTGTTTCCTTGAAAC
Source organism: Rhodospirillaceae bacterium (assembly GCA_002720855.1). GTDB lineage: Bacteria > Pseudomonadota > Alphaproteobacteria > MPNO01 > UBA2964 > UBA2964. The sequence goes on from PBIN01000012.1 coordinate 94,013, forward strand.
ATGAAGTAATCGGAGATCTAACGACATCACTCGAGCAGATTGCGAACCACGAAATATTGTCCAATCAATGGACAGACAAGGAATTGGAACAACATCGTAAAGAGTTTAATTCGTTGCTTCGTCCGGCGAGCCCTGGTTTTCATGCTTTTGAGGCAATCGACTCAGTTCGCGAAGCACTGCCAAGAGAGGGAATTCTGAGCTTTGACGTCGGTGCCCACACCCATCAAATAGCAAGCCAATGGAATTCTTCAGATCCCAAACAGTTTTTGATCACAAATGGCTGGTCCTCAATGGGGTTTGGACTACCCGGCGCAATCGCAGCGAAACTCGCGTTTCCGGATAAACCGGTGATTTGTTTGATCGGCGATGGTTGTTTTCAAATGACCTGCGGCGAGCTCGCAACGGCAAAAAGAATGGGTATTTGCCTACCGGTAATTGTTTTAGACGACCGTTGGTTGGGGCTTATCCGGGTAAAGCAGTTGCGGCGCCAATACGGTGTTTACGGAACTGAATTGCAAACAGAGGAATATCGCGACCCACCAGAACATTACTTTGGGGTACCGGCAATTGGTGTCAAAACCCCACAAGACCTAAAGACTGCGGTAGAAAACGCCCTTCAGGCAGAAGGGCCTACGGTGATTGAAGCGGTCGTTAATTCGGATCATTACATAGAAACCGTTTTCGACTAAAAACGGCATTCGAAAACGGTTGAAATCCCCTACGCGGGAGTAATTTAATAACGTTTTGGACGCCGCTAATCCCGGATCTGATTTAAGATCGCGATGACATCATCCATATCTTCAGCCAAATAGGTGTTTGAATCACGTAATACACCTTTTAGGTCCTCGCGTTCGGCTTCGCTTAATCCATCGAGAAAACGGGAAATACCCGGTGAAACCCCATCTGTCGTCATCATCCCATCTCCGAACCGGCAATACTGGTTAACAGGTTTGCCTTCGTTTTAACGGTTTCCGCGGGTTGTTTATAATTGCTTTAGGTTTTCCCGGGAAATCTGCCTTGATATTTCAACAGGTTATGAATCACAGACTTCATTTGCAACAATTATTTAAATATTTCAAATAGTTGTTGGTTAACATTAATAGTTAACAATAGCCTGCTGTTGTCCTAAATATCGGCATAACAATGCGATTCCGCCTTTCCACCCGGATGTACTACAGCGCCACCTGATGCAGGTCCAACCGTTTGGGCATAACGCCAAAGAGCCCCCGACTGAAAATCATGTTTTTTCGGCCTCCAGGCCTTTTTGCGTCTCGCAAGTTCAGCTTTACTCAAGGCAACGTCCATTTTGCCCTTATTGGCGTCGATGCTAATGATATCGCCATCCTTTAGGAGACCGATCGGCCCGCCGACAGCAGCCTCCGGTCCAACATGGCCAATACAAAAACCTCGGGTTCCACCGGAAAACCGTCCGTCAGTGATTAGGGCGACCTTCTCACCCATTCCCTGTCCATAGAGCGCGGCGGTCGTTGAAAGCATTTCCCGCATTCCAGGACCGCCTTTCGGCCCCTCATAACGGATAATAATTACATCACCTTCGTTGATCTTACCGTTTACGACGGCTTCAAAGGCATCTTCTTCACAGTTGAAGACGCGTGCAGGTCCCTTAAAGGTCAGGTTCTGCATTCCGGCAACCTTTACGATCGCACCATCGGGAGCCAAATTGCCTTTCAACCCAACCACACCACCCGTCGGCGTGATGGCGTCTTTTACGCGATAAACAACATCCTGTTTTTTCGGAAATTTTATACTGCGATGATTTTGTGCCAGAGTCTTGCCTGTAACAGTCAGGCAATCCCCTTTCAGGATGCCCGCATCAAGCAATTCCTTGATAACAACTGGCGCGCCACCGATACGATACATATCGGTAGCCGTATACTTACCGCCGGGCATCAGATCTGCGATATAAGGGGTCTTCTTGAAGATCATTGCAACATCATCAAGCGTGTATTTAATGCCCGCTTCGTGGGCCATTGCCGGTAAATGCAGAGCGGCATTTGTCGATCCGCCTGTCGCAGCAACAACCTTCGCGGCGTTATCCAGAGAATCCTTTGTAACTACATCGCGCGGCCGAATGTTCTTCGACAAGCAATTCATGACGGCAGCGCCGGTTTCTCGAACAACTCTATCCCGCGATTTAAAAGACGCAGGCGCCCCAGCCGAGCCCGGCAGAGCGAGCCCGATAGCTTCTGAAACACAAGCCATTGTATTTGCGGTAAACTGCCCGCCACATGATCCAGCACAAGGGCAAGCAACACTTTCGAGTTCTTCTAGGTCGGCATCGGACATATTGCCTGCCGCATGCATGCCAACGCCCTCGAACACGTCAACGACCGTGACATCCCGACCCTGAAATCGACCCGGAAGAATGGTTCCACCATATATAAATACACTTGGAACATTCATGCGCAGCATGGCCATCATCATGCCTGGCAGGGATTTATCGCAGCCTGCCAAACCAACTAGCGCATCGTAACAATGGCCGCGCATCGTCAATTCTACTGAATCGGCTATGACCTCGCGGGATACCAGAGATGATTTCATTCCGGCATGCCCCATGGCGATGCCATCGGTAACGGTAATAGTGGTAAATTCACGAGGTGTTCCGCCATTTTCTGCAACACCTCGCTTTGCCGCCTGGGCCTGACGGGATAAAGAAATGTTACATGGCGCAGCTTCATTCCAGCACGTTGCAACACCGACCAACGGCTGGTGAATTTCCTTTTCCGTTAGCCCCATTGCATACAGATAGCTGCGGTGTGGCGCGCGCTCTGGGCCTTCCGTCACATGACGGCTGGGCAATTTTGCCTTGTTAAACTTCCTGACCGTCCTCTTACGGGCCGGTTTACGCTTCTTAGCGATGCGTGATCCGTCAGGCATCTGAATCCTCGTTGTCTACCTCTATAACTTGGCGCGCAACATAGTCTTCTGTTAACGCTCTGCCTAGCTACTTATTTACCGGGTCCTATTTTAACAAGCCCGCATCACGATATGCCTGGATCGCGCCAGGGTGTAAGGCAACGCCACCGGGTTCAAACACGGATTGACCTTCAGTTTTCAGCTCACCAAACAGGTCTGCGAGACCGCGATAGAGTTCGAGTTTTTGTCCTAGTTCCCTGGCGTTATTTACCATTGACGATACGAATTCATGAACAAGAGCATCCTCAACCCTTTCATGGGTGGCAATAACGTTTAAAACGCCAACTTGCGCTGTTTCCTGCGCAATACCCCTAAAAGCCTCTACCGGCATTACTGCGCGCCGGTAAAATGTTGCCTCATCGAGGATTTTTTCCAATTGCCCCGGTGCATATTCGAGCACACGAACATTCGTGCTGTCAGCAAGCTCGGTCATGATCGGATTAGGGATCGGGCATTGCCATTGCGCATCAATCTCACCTGATTTCAACTTTGCAGAGCCTTCTTCAAATCCGATATGGACGGGCTCGAATTCATCAAATGAAATTCCGAGAATGCCAAAAATAGTCCGGGTGTGTTGATACATGCCGCTATCAGCGAAATTAACAGCTACCTTCCTGCCTTTCATGTCGTCAATTGTGTGAAGGTCAGAATCCGCTCTCACGACAAAAAACATGGGGCCAACATTTGCCGGCGCTGCCATTCGGATGCCGATAGGTTCTTTAAAGGGATCTTCTCCCCTGAGTGCCCGTCCGATCCAATTCGATGCGGAAAATCCGAATTGCAGATCACCTGAATGCAATCCTAATGCACTTCCAACGCTTGAGCCCGCTACCGGTTCGGTTTCGACGGTATGCTTCGTACGTAATAAATCAGCTACCGCCTCGCCCTGACGATGAAAGGTACCGCCAATTTCACTTGTTCCGATACGGATATGCATCGTTTGACTCCCTTTGATTTTATTCCGAATTGAAGGGCAAAATAGCTTCTCCCAGCATGACTGCATAGGACCAGGAGATTCGAGAGGGTAAAATGGCACAAACTCGGGAAAATTGGCGATCACGAAGTGGCTTTATAATCGCAGCTGCCGGTTCAGCAGTTGGTCTCGGAAATATTTGGCGGTTTCCATATGTTGCTGGAGAAAATGGTGGCGGTGCATTTATTGCAATTTATCTCGGGATCGTTTTTACCCTTGGCTTTAGCGTCTTTCTTGCAGAACAAACCATTGGACGCGCGTCAAAACGTAGTCCGATAGCCGCATTTAGAACGCTTCGTGGTGGGGCCTGGCCGATAGTAGGTTTCATTGGAGTTTTGGCGGCGGTTGTAATTCTTCCATTCTATAGCGTTGTCGGTGGTTGGACTTTTGGGTTTGTTTGGAAATCAATCCTAACCACAACGGCAGAGGCCGGTAGTTTCGGAAATTTTATTTCTCACGGCTGGCTCCCCATTTTGTTTCACGCATTATTCATGAGCGCGACCGTTGGCATTGTTATTGCCGGTGTTAATAGCGGCATCGAACGCTGGTGCAGAATTCTCCTGCCTGGATTGGTTGTAATCATGATCGTTTTGATTATCCGCTCCATCACCCTTTCCGGTGCAGAAAAAGGCCTCGCGTTTTTTCTTCAACCCGATTTTTCCAAGGTCACCATGGCAACGATCCAGGCGGCGCTGTCACAAGCCTTCTTTTCGATCAGTGTCGGGATGGGTGTTATGATCACCTACGGCTCCTATATCGCCCGTGAAAGGTCCTTGCCCGGCGATGCGGCCTGCGTCATCGGGCTGGATAGTTTATTCGCCATCCTCGCAGGATTAATTATTCTTCCCGCTGTGTTTGCAATGGGTCAAAACCCCTCGGCGGGGCCGGTCCTCACCTTTGTCACACTGCCAAAGATATTTGCCGAAATATCAGGTGGTACGATTTTTGCGATCTTGTTCTTTGTAATACTGTCTGTAGCCGCTTTAACCTCGGCAATCTCTATACTCGAGGTTGTCGTTGCGCATTTATCAGATGAACATGATTTCTCCCGCCATAAAGGCACCATTGCTACGGGAATTATTTTGTTTTTGGCAGGAATTCCAGCAGCTCTTTCGTTCGGCCCCTGGGCAGATGTTACACTGTTTGGAATGACGATCTTCGACCTAATGGATTTCTTCGCCACAAAACTTCTATTGCCGGCTGGCGCGATTGGTATGGCCTTATTTATTGGCTGGGTATTTTGGCCCACGGCCGCCGATAATCTAAACCGGCCAGATGTATCACCGCCCAAATGGGCTCCTGTTTGGCGATGGATGTGTGCAATAATTTCTCCTGCACTTATCCTTTGGGTGATGATCGGCGGCTTTTAAAGTGATTTAAGCCGCTCTAGTGCCTGGGCAAGTTTGTCTCTAGTGCGTTCGTAGTCTGCAAGCCGTTCACGATTTTCTTCGACGACTTCGGCAGGCGCGCGCGACGTAAACTTCTCATTCGAAAGTTTCTTCTGAAGACCGGCTATTTCTTTTTCGACCTTGGAAATTTCTTTTTCGAGTCGTTCTGTCTCCAGGGCAATATCAATGACGTCGCCAACTGGAAGGAAGTATGTCGCTTCATCAACAATCGCCTGAACTGCGCCCTTCGGAGTGTCTTCAGATATCAATTCGATCTTTTCAATTCGAGCCATACGCTGAATCAATTCAGCATGTTGTTCCAGTCTTGATGAAGTGATCGCTCCGTAATCTTTGATCAACAGATCAGTTTTTGCCCCGGCCGGGACATTCATCTCCGCCCGAACAGTACGAATTTCCGAAATAAGACGGACCACCCAATCCATCTCCTCACTCGCATCGGAACTAACTACTGCAGACGGAATCTTGGGCCAATCCGCTGTGATGATATTGCTATCTCTGCCGCCCTCAGGAGCAAGTTCTCCCCACAATTCTTCTGTTACAAAGGGTGCCATCGGATGAAGCAGCAGTAGAATTTGATCCAGAATCCAGCCGGTGGTTGCCCGTGTTTCGGCCATTGCTGCTGCATCATCGCCAGCAAGAATTGGTTTTGTGAATTCCAAATACCAGTCGCAGAAACTGTGCCATGTAAATTGATAAATCGCGTTAGCAGCATCGTTAAACCGGTACTCTTCGAACGCACGAGAAACTGATTGTTCCGTTTCAGCCAAACTTCCAACGATCCACTGGTTAACTGTTTGCGTGCAGCTTGTAGGATCGAAATCTGGATCGCTAATGCATCCGTTCATTTCCGCATAACGTGCGGCATTCCAAAGTTTGGTTATGAAATTCCGATATCCTTCGATACGCCCAGTGGACAATCGGATGTCCCTGCCCTGCGCGGCCATGGCCGTTAAGGTAAATCGCAAAGTATCGGCACCGTACTCATCTATGAGTTCGAGAGGATCGAGTACATTGCCCTTACTTTTGGACATTTTTTGACCCTTTTCGTCCCGAACAAGGGCATGGATGTAGACCGTGTCAAAGGGAACTTCCTTCATAAAATGAAGCCCCATCATCATCATGCGGGCTACCCAGAAGAAGATAATATCGAAACCCGTGACCAAAACATTCGTCGGGTAATAACGTGAAACTTCCGGAGTTTCTTCCGGCCATCCCAACGTTGAAAACGGCCATAATGCCGATGAGAACCAGGTATCAAGGACATCATCTTCCTGGGTAAGTTCGACTGATTTGCCGTAATGCTCCTCAGCAAGTTTGGCTGCGGCGTCTGCAGTTTCCGCTACAAATACTTCGTTATCCGGCCCGTACCACGCCGGAATTTGATGGCCCCACCAGATCTGACGCGAAATACACCAAGGCTGAATATTTCGCATCCATTCGAAATAGGTGTTTTCCCAATGCTTCGGTACAAATCTGGTTGCTCCGCTTTCAATTGCTTCGATCGCCGGTTTTGCCATGGTTTCGGCATCGACATACCACTGGTCTGTCAAGCGCGGCTCGATAACAACACCAGAGCGATCGCCATATGGAACCGTCATCGGGTTCTCTTCGATCTTCTCGAGAAGACCCTGAGTTTCCAGCGCTGCAACAACTTTGTCCCGGGCAGAGAAACGATCCAGACCACGAAATTCCTGTGGAACCTCATCGTTCATATTTGCGGAGACATCAAAAACATTGATCATGGCCAGGCCATGTCTCTTTCCGACTTCAAAATCGTTGAAATCGTGCGCTGGCGTGATTTTTACGGCACCGCTGCCTTTCTCGGGATCACTATATTCATCGGCGATAATCGGTATCGGACGATCGGCCAGTGGCAAAATCACATTCCTGCCGACAAGGTCTTTATATCTTTCGTCATCGGGATGTACAGCAACGGCTGTATCACCCAGCATCGTTTCCGGCCGCGTTGTTGCCACGGTGATAAACTGGTTCTCCACACCTTCAATTGGATATTTGAAGTACCAAAGAGAGCCGTTTGTTTCACGTTGTTCTACTTCCAGGTCAGAAATCGCCGTATGAAACTTAGGGTCCCAGTTGACCAGTCTTTTATCGCGATAGATTAGGCCTTCATTGTATAAAGTGACGAAGACATGGCGAACGGCTTTTGATAACCCGTCATCCATCGTAAAGCGCTCACGCGACCAATCGCACGAGGCACCCAGCCTGCGGAGCTGTTGAACAATGGTTCCACCTGATTCAGCTTTCCATTCCCATACTTTGTCAATGAAATCGGATCGATTGATTAGTTCCTTGTTTTCAGCCGCTTCACCACGTCCGCGATCTAACTCTATATTTTTCTCCGCAAGCTGCCGCTCCACGACCATCTGTGTTGCAATACCAGCATGATCCATTCCCGGTTGCCAAAGTGCGTCCCGACCGGACATGCGGCTATACCGTATTAAAATATCCTGCAGCGTATTGTTTAGCGCATGGCCCATGTGAAGGCTTCCCGTCACATTGGGAGGCGGAATTACTATTGTGTATGGATCAGAATCTGCAGGCGGAACATTGGATTTGGTTAGGCCGCAGGCAAAGCTCGCATCCTCTTCCCAACGTGCATAATGTTTCGCTTCAACGGCGCTAGGTTGATAGTTCTTTTGGAGCGGCAATTTCCATACCTACAAAAGTTAAATGCTGCCCTGAGATGGTGAACAGACTAACGCGGTTTAAATATGTCAGGAAAGCGGGCGTCAACCCTCAAGAGAATAAGGTCGGTAATTAATTATTCGTCGCCTTCGGCCGTACGAGACAGACGTTCGATTTCACGACGCACGACACGGTCAACCAGTGCCGGCAGATTGTCATCGAGCCATTCCTTAATCATCGGACGCATAACCTCTTTAACGAGGTCTTCGATAGTTCGGTTGCCATCCCCAAGGGGTGTACCGCTATTGTCTGCATCAACTGCGGCAACAAGATTTGACAAAGAGCTTGTGGTTGCTGTCGCCGGTTCGTCATCCAGTAGACCTCCCGCTGGTGCAGACACTTCAGCTGAGGTGTCTGATTCAGGTGGATCGATTGATACCTCTTCCGGAACACCTTCGTCTGACTGGTCATCGTCTTCATCAACCAGTTCAATTTCATCCTCTGTTGATTCCGCCTCTTCAAACAATGAATCAATATCGTCTTGTGACTGCGGTTCCTCGCTCGTCACCTCTTCGGCGACTTCTTCAACAGGTTCTGAGGCCTCTTCTTCCACCGGAGCTTCCTCTTCAACGACCTCTGTCAGTTCCAGAACATCGTCGTTTTCTGCGTGTGTTTCTTCAGACGAACCATCGGCTGGTTTTGATTCATCGTTTTCGTCCTCAGAAATTATGCGGCGAATGGAGGCTAAAATCTCCTCCATCGACGGTTCTTGCTGTGATTTCGCTTCTTCGCTCATGATATTTTTCCTACGCTTTGAGGCGCAGACAGGAAAATATGGTTAAAAAGTGTAAAGAAAAAGATAACGCAGTTCGCAAGATACTGATAGCGCTTTATTTTGTTCCGATAGACGTTCCGAACCAGCGATCGCGCGCATTCTTATAATTTATGCTCGGATCATAAAGTTTTACGCCCAAATCCAACTTGGAAGCTACCAATGTTCCAACCGCCCGACGAACTTCAAGGCTGGCCACTGTTACATCCCGGCGCGCCCTTACGAGACTTACACGTGCGTCCAGGAGTTCTTGCTCAGCGTCCAAAACATCAAGCACCGTACGAGATCCGACCTGCGCCTCCTGTTTTACACCTTCCAATGCAATTTCGGCCGCTCTGACCTCGGCTGTAAAGGCGTCAAGCTGTGCTCGTGCCGTTGCATACCGTTCCCATGACTGTGCCGCTTCCTGGACCGCCGTACGAATTGCCGCATCAAGATCTTTCCTCGCCTGACTCCAGCTCTGCTTTGCGGCACGAATACGGGCACTAACACCCCCTGCTTGATAGAGTGGGACAGAAAAACTTGCGGTGATAGATGCTTCTTCTGTGCGGCTATCGGGAGATGACAGTTGATCGCGCCTTGTTAGTTCACCTTCGATATCTACCGAAGGATACAATGCCCCTTCCGCAGATTTGATCGCGGTTTTTGCCGATCTCTCATTATGCTGCGCCACTTTTACATCCGGATTTCCGGCTTTTGCAAAAGACATTGCCTCTGTCTTGTTTGCCGGTAATCCGCCCAGCGGGCTGGCACTACCTAATGTACCTGGAAAATCACCGACAACGCTGCGGTAGGCCGCTCGCGAAATGGTCAATGCCCCTTCCGCCTGAATCCTATCGGCGATAGCGCGTGACAAACGAGACTCCGCCTGAGCAACATCAGTCCGTGTAACTTCACCTACTTCAAACCGGTCCCGCGTTGCCTCCAACTGACGGCGCAAAACGCGTTCATTACTCTGGTTAAGTTTGAGAACAGCTTCGTCGCGAATGACATCCATGTATGAGGTACCGGTATCAAGCATGATACGCTGCTCAGTCGACAACAATTGAGCACGTTGGCTTAGAACTGCTTGCTCTGCGCTTTCGATACCTGACTCCGTTCGCCATCCATTGAATACATTTTGTTCCACGGACACAGAGGCCGTCTTGGGAGTTCTGTTTTGTGATTCACCAAAAGAGCTCGTGGTATTGGGTACGAAGTTCCTGGACTTTCCAATGTCATAATCAAGGGTCAAGGTCGGTCGCCAGCCACTTAGTGCTTCAGGGACGCCCTCGTCAACGGATCTTAATTCCGCGCGCGCTGCCTCTAAATTGGGATTGCCCAAATAGGCCTTAGCAAGGGCTTCTTTCAGTGTTTCCGCCGATGCTGATAGGCTATGGGAAATGCCGCAAATAACTGAGAACGCAAGCAAACCCCGACGACACATCTAATTTAACTCCTGTTGAACCTTGAAATTAAAATTCGAAACCTTTTTCTACTTCAAATCCTGGCATCGCAAAAACAGAGATATCAAACAAGACACGTTGGGAAATCTCGTCATTTCTGTTCAAAACCAGAACCGCTTTCCCCTGCCCTGTACCATCATCCACTACCGCGCACAATCTGCCGCCTTCAGCAAGCTGGTCAGTTAGCGTTTTCGGCACAGCTGGTACAGAGCCAGCAATACAGATGATGTCATAGGGGCCCTGAGTTGCATATCCTTGATTTAGCTCTCCCTCAACAACAACTGCGTTATCCACAGCCAAGTTGGTGAAATTATTATTTGCCTTTGTCGCCAGTTCTTTATCGGTTTCCAGCGCAACGACCGTTGTAACAAGGTGTGCCAATATCGCGCTCGAATATCCGGTTCCGCACCCGACATCCAAGGCAACCTCATGCGGCTGCGCCGATACCGCCTGAATCAAATTGGCCAGAACCATCGGTTCAACCATCTTGCGTTCATTCCCCACCGGAACATCTATGTCAGTGTAAGCAACCGCCAAATGATCGGGGTCAACGAATAGTTCTCTGGGAACATTCAGAAATGCATCGATTAATCCATCATCGACAATTTTATTAGTACGGAGCTGGCAATCCACCATATTTTGCCGCGCTTGCGTGAAATCAACCATCTGTACCTCTATTTCGGTCTCACCACGATTTCATCGGGCATTCCACCGACCTTCGAATATCATGTCACAGCGTTAAGCAAAATAGATATGCTGAAAGACACGAATTTATAGTTTCAACCCCGTCGCTGCTTGACCAGGCAGTACCTGAAGGCCTAATTAAGCGCTACAAAATCAAAAACACTCAGTTGTTCATCATGGCTCGGTGGGAGAGTGGCTATCCAGAGGATTGCAAATCCTTGCACGCCGGTTCGATTCCGGCCCGGGCCTCCATTCCCCAATCACATGCCAAGTTATAAAACCTGCAGCTTATATGCCGGCATGCAACTCGATAAGAAACCATTAACTATAAATCACACAGAAAAGTTTGCTCAACCAAGATACGACAATCCAGTTTTTAATAAAAAATCAGGATGGAGCCGAGCCAACCCCACCGTGTTCAACCGACCATTTTGCGGGGTCGTTTAAAAATTTTTCAACCTCAGTCATCGTACTGAGTTCAAAATGTCCCCCTTCCTGGGCAACCTTGAGAACGTCCCACCATGTTGCCAAGGCGTGTAGCGTAACCCCCATCTCGTTCATTACATCTTTGCTTTCCGCAAAAATATCGTAATGGAAGACAACAAACACATGCTCAACAATCGCCCCGGCCTCTCGCAATGCTTTGCAGAAATTAGCCTTGCTACGTCCATCGGTCGTAAGGTCTTCGACCAGCAAAACGCGTTCACCTTCTTTCAGGTGGCCCTCAATTTGGGCATCGCGCCCAAACCCTTTCGGCTGCTTGCGAACATATTGCATTGGCAACATAAGCCTATCTGCCATCCAAGCTGCAAACGGTATGCCGGCCGTTTCGCCACCGGCGACTGTATCGAAAAGTTCAAACCCCGCATCTCGTAAAATAACCGATGCCCCAAAATCAATAATTGTTTGCCGGAGCCGAGGGTAAGAAATCAAACGACGGCAATCGATATAGACTGGGCTGGCCCAACCAGATGTAAATATGAAAGGTTTTTCAGAATTAAACCGAACTGCTTCGACCTCCAGAAGCATCTTTGCAGTTAGTTCAGCAATCAATTGTTTATCGGGAAAGGCTCCACCCACAGCCATATAAATCTCTCCTCATCTCGAAGCGTGCAGAGCACGCGGTATTTTGAATATTGAAGACATTTATATCGGGTTGGTAGACCCCGCACAAATCTGTCAGGTTTTTGTGACGGACCAATTTAGGTGTTCACCCGACAGAAATGGGCGGATGGAATCATCGCTTTCGGGAATGTCGATTTCCCCCATAACCATGCATGACTTTCGTTCCAATGTAATGGTATCCCGATTGGGCTCTAAGCCATAAAATCCGGGACCATTGAGAGAAGCAAAAGCTTCCAGTTTATCCAGCGCATCCATCTCTTCAAATACATTTGCATAGACTTCAATCGCGTTTGGAGCGTTGAAAATTCCAGCACAACCGCAGTCGGTTTCCTTTGCACTAATAGGATGCGGTGCCGAATCAGTCCCAAGAAAAAATGAGTTATCCCCAGAGGTAACAGCCACCCGCAAAGCGACGCGATGTTTGTCACGTTTTACAATCGGCAAACAATACAGATGCGGCCGTATTCCTCCGGCTAATAGGTCGTTTCGATTGAGGACGAGGTGATGCGGCGTAACAGTCGCCCCAATATTACCTTTCGCATCAGCAACGAATTCCGCACCTTCCTTGGTCGTAATATGCTCAAGGACAATCTTTAATTCAGGATAATCACGGATCATCCAGTCATTCAATACGTTGTCAATAAAAGCAGCTTCTCGATCAAAAATATCAATTTCTGGATCTGCTTCCTCGCCATGAATGAGCAATGGCATGCCTATTTTTTCCATTCGGGCGAGTACATCTCGTATGTTTTCCCAGGCAGTCACGCCAAATTCAGAGTTAGTTGTCGCCCGGGCCGGGTACAATTTGACCGCGGTGAATACGTCTTCTCTATACCCTCTCTCCACATCGTCGGGATCCGTATTATCGGTGAGATAACACGTCATCAGCGGTTTAAAGGACCACCCATCCGGTAAAGCATCTAAAATCCGGTCGCGGTAAGCAGCGGCTTCAGCAACATTTGTTACAGGTGGCGTCAGATTGGGCATAACAATTGCCCGCCCATATAACGCGGCGGTGTATGGAAGCACCGCAGACAGGGTCGCGCCATCTCGCAAATGCAGATGCCAATCGTCAGGACGCTTAATTGTTATTTTGTTTTCAGTAGCGGTCACAATGGAGGATCGAGCAATGATGTATAGAGTACATCTATACCATACATGAAATCGTCGATCTCCATCGATTCATTTGGGTTATGCGAACCATTTTCATTGCGAATAAATATCATAGCAGAAGGAATTCCAGCATTTGCAAACACCGCTGCATCGTGACCCGCACCGCTCGGAATAGGTTCCGCCTCCAGGTTATTCTTTTTGCAACAATCCAATAAATGCTTGATCCAGCGATCATCCATCACTGCCGGATCCGCCAGGCTTCGTTCATCGAAATCGAATGTAACACCGCGTTCCCGGCCAACATTATCGGCTTCCGTACGGATTAATTGATAGAATGCCTCTAGCGTATCAATACTTTGACTACGTATTTCCAGGCAAAAGCTGCACTCGCCAGGGATACGAGACATCGCATGGTCGTCTGAATTTGTAGAGAGCATGCCGGTTGTTAATACCAGGTCTAGTCCACGCTCTTGCAATGCGGCCCAGTGGGAATCAAATCGGTGAAGTAAATCAGCTGTTGCCAGGACAGCATCATGCCGCAACCAGCGTGGAACCGCACCTGCATGCCCCGCTTCGCCGCGACAAACGATATTTTGATGACGAATATTGCCCCGCAACCCGGTGACAACCGCAACTGGCATATCTCGCGCCACCATTACAGGGCCTTGTTCGATGTGCAGTTCGATATAGCCGGCAACGTCTGACGCCTGAAGAAACTTGTCTCCGGCACGAATAGCGTCCGTCTTTGCTCCGACATCCGCCATATAACTTTCCAACGATTTTCCGGTTGTCCGATGGGGCCGGTTGAGATCAGTTTCCGTCAGCTCGCCAAATAATGCGCCGGACCCTAAGTAACATTGCCCGAACCATGCGCTTTCCTCGCCACGAAGCGCCATAACACGCACCGTTCGAGGAGGCACGACCCCTTCCCGCTTCATCCGAATAACCGAAATCAATCCCGCGATGACACCGGCGGCTCCGTCAAAATTTCCACCCTGTGGTACAGAATCCAAATGCGATCCACATATTATATGGGGCTCGTTTGGCGCCTTGCCTGGAAGTTCGATGACCAGATTGGCCACCTCGTCATAGGAGACGGTCAATCCTTCCGCTTCGGCAAGATCCGCACAATATTGCATTGCCGCTGTTTCGCCTGAACCATAGGTCGCCCGGCTAACGCCCGGACCATCAACGCTCAATTCTCGTAAATCTTCAAAAATCTTCGTTGCGAATTTGTGACGGGTTTTTGACCCGAAATCCTGAACTTTTGGAAATTGATGAATACGTGAATTCATCTAAACCTCTTCTTTTCGGTATCCGAATGATCACTGGAATCAAAACAACGCCGCTTTCAAAGCGGCAGCTTTCAACCGAAATAGTGCCTATTAAAATGAGTTGCCGATGACGATCTCTCGGACCGTTATACGCTAACTATATAAGATTCCTACGAATTTTTCAATCATCGAAAGAAACGTCGTAAAATGATGCTTAAACGGCGTACCGTTTTATCGCCTTGCGGGTGAATTCCGCCGCATCCCGGCCCTTGAGAGCGCGTTTCCAAAGATTCTCCGCAGTTTGTTCGTGGAGCTCAATTGCCTCCGGCGCTGAGGTCATCATGGCTACGCCAACACGAATGTTGGGATTCTCACCGAGACGATAGGGGCTAACCGCAAGAACCAGACGGTCGGGTTGTCTGAAAATCTGGAAACTGGTTCTGGGAAGAGTATCTTCGACAATGCCAATTTGGACGCCAATCGGCTCGTCTTCCATGAATGCCGCTACTCTTTCCATCTCTTCCAGAGCCGTTTCCCGTCTCTTTTTTCGGGTTCTGGCGGGTACGTCCAGTTTTCCAACCAAACCATTTCGGAGAAAACGACGGAGTTCGTCAGCTGCAATTACACTTACAATACTGGGCTGACGGCGGCGATAGGCTTCCTTGCGTTGTTTCAAAATATTCATAATCTCTGAAACCGACTCCAGGCCTGCCTGATTGCCATTATTTTCTTTCGGAATGCTCTCCTTCAAAATCGTTTCGAGCCGCTTGTCGAAGTCACTAGAGGTCAGTAGATAAGAGACTGGACCAGAAGAAACGATAATGTGTTCAGCTGTCTCTTCGACTTGCCGAATTCTTTCAAAAAACGCAACGGCTGAGGACATGTATTCAACGCCCACTCCGAGGAGTGTTGGCACAGAAACGCCAAGCAACGTTGCCATACGATCAAGCGTTTCAATTTTGGCAACTTCACCCTTCTCATATCGGTATAGAGCCGCCCGAGAAATACCGATCTGGGATGCTATTTCATCAGCACTCATTCCCGAGCCCAGACGAAAGGCCTTTAGCCGATTCCCGATATCGTCAAACCTGACGGGCATCGAAATTCGCTGGGCTTACCCGTTATCCAGTGGTGCTGAAAAGACCTGTTTTCCTGTCGCCTTTTCGACATAACGACCGAACCGGAATTTGACCTCGGGACCGTCCATGGGGGGCGAAGCACCTCGATAATCCATCGGATCTACTTCAAGATGAATAAAGGTATGCCCTTCTTCCATGACCGCCTCATCGAAAGTCGCCGTCAATTCATTCATTGAACCAAAGGAATATACCCGCTCAATTCCAAATCCTCGGGCAATTGCCGGATAGTCATTGTCAATTCGACCGGGCAGCGGAACATTGGATGTCGATCCATATACCCGATTTGAAACCATAAAATGCGTGAGGTTCGGCAGATTCATTTGGCGTTCCACCTGCAGCATCCCCGGATTCATACAAAAAGCGCCGTCCCCGCTAAATACCCACACAGGTTTATCGGGCACACCCTCCGCAAGACCACAGGCAAAAACGGACGAAAGACTCATAGAGGCTTCCAGATAAAATACCCTTTCGGTGTCACCGGTTTCTGCGTACCAAATTTCTGAAGAAGTGCCTGCTGAAGTGATGACCAGTTCATCGGTCCAGCGGCTGGCAATATAGGCCACGGCTTCATCGTATTTCATTTTAAATTTTCCCCTGCAAAAGTTTCTTGGGCAGGACTGCAACTGTCGCTCGGCTGATCTTCCGCGAATGATGGTAGGCCTCACCAATCATTGGAATCTGATCACGGCTCTCAACTATGGTGTAAGGCATATCGATGGAGTTGATAACGTCCTCAAGATAGAGACCATTTGACACATGGAATTTGGCCCCGTCATCAAACGTTCCCCGCTGTGTGATCATAATGAAAATGGGAATTTCATAGGTGTAGTTGATCTTGGTTATGGCGTAGACCAATGTCATCAAACCAGATGCACCCATGAGCGCTGCGGAACCAGTACCACTTAGAAAAGCGCCTGAACAAAGGCCCAGCGCAGACTCCTCTCGATTGACCGGCACATGATTGAAACGATCATCCTGTTCGAATGTTGCTATTGTTGAGGCTATCCAATCATCAGGCAGAGTAGCCACCAATGAAATGCCTGCATCGGCACAAACGTCAGCAATCTCCTGAGACACTTCCGCTGAATAGCCGGTTTTAGTTGCATGGGTCGCGGATCGCTGGGATGCCGCTAAATTGTCTTCCACTATCAATCTCCCAATCGAGTTTGTTTATTGGCGAACCTAATCATCGCCCTTCTCACAAGTCAAACGGTCGGTGCTCATTTCCTTTTTTTCTCCGCAGTTTCCCCACCCGCATCTTTCCAGGCCGAGAATCCACCATCCAAATGGCAGACATTTTGTAGTCCCATCTTTTGCGCGGTTTGTGTCGATAAAGCCGATCGCCAACCGGATGCGCAATAAAATATGAGCCGTTTTCCAGATGAGAAGATGTCCTTGTGATAAGGGCTTTCCGGATCAAACCAGAATTCGAGCATTCCGCGCGGCGCATGGAATGCATCGGGGATCATGCCCTCCCTTTCAAGCTCGCGAACATCCCTGATATCGACAAACACCGTATCGTCATTTCCGATTTCATTAAGCGCGTCATCAGCTGAAAGATTTTCAATTTCTGTTCGCGCCTCTTCAATAAGCTGTTTATATCCAACTGCCATCACATTTCCCTCAATTGCTACAGTTGCGAAGGTACACCTGACATCAAAACCTGTCACTTATCGTCATTGGGCGTTAAGGGGTTGGCGTTAGGCTTAGGCCTTTGCTATATAGCACGGACCGAATTTCGGTTCGCCAATTGCGGATCTGATCCCCGGTAGCTCAGTTGGTAGAGCAGGCGGCTGTTAACCGCCTTGTCGCTGGTTCGAGTCCGGCCCGGGGAGCCATTTAATAAGGGCCTGTGCATTGTTTGTACGGGCCCTTTCGATTTTTTCGCAATTAATTTGGGAAGGGCAATGCTTGCTTGGGTTTCAGGAATTTAGCATTCTAGCGTGCCGAATTCGTTATTTCTTTCTTACCCCTATCTGGAAAACGCCATGGGCAAATCATTCAACTATTTATGTATCTTAACGGTCTTGATAATTGCATCGCACTCGGCACCCACTGAGGCGATGGAAGACGGTCGAAATGCCGCCAAAGCTATGGCCATCAAAGCGTCTGAGCTTATAAAGACAAAAGGTAAAAAATCCGCGTTCACCGTATTTGAACAAAAAGGCGGCGAGTTTCAGAACAAAGCACTATATGTCTTTGTCTTAAATCTCTCTGGTGTTGTATTGAGCCACGGGGCCGATAAGAAATTAATCGGCAAAAACCTATCTAAGATAAAAGATCAAAACGGTAAGAAGTTTGTTCAGGAATTCATCGAAGTTGCAAAATCAAAAGGTGTTGGGTGGGTAGACTATGTCTGGCCGCATCCAGTCACAAAAAAGATGCACCAAAATCCAGCTTTATAATTGGCGTCGGCAAAAATCTATTGGTAGGTGTTGGCGCGTATAATTGACTTAGCAATACTTAGCCGAACCTAGTTCAAATC
>PBIN01000013.1 GCA_002720855.1 Rhodospirillaceae bacterium
GGATTCGAACCCCCGATACGTTTACACGTATGCTGGTTTCCAAAACTACAGTGTATCCTTTAAGTCCTGGTTTTTTATGCAAATAGTAAGATTGTTGGATATAGTGTTGGATGCTGAAATCAAAAATTAGACATTCTGTACCATCGAATTGTTTGACAAAAGTTTCACCCACTAACCTGATAAGCACTAAAGTTCTCGAATGAGCATCCTTTATTCTAAACTATCATTATATGGATTTTCTGCACCATAGTTGGCACTTTAGAAAAAAAACCTATCATATAAGTCATTGTTTTTATTTGTAAATGGCGGAGGGAGGGAGATTCGAACTCCCGATACGATTGCTCGTATGCTGGTTTTCAAGACCAGTGCATTCAACCACTCTGCCACCTCTCCCGACATTTGAAACCATACGAAAATCAAACATCAATGTCAGTCATTCTCACAGTCGCGACATCGTTTCAAGATATCTGGTTCAATTTGCGAGAAATTTTAACCAAAAACCTTTATCCAAGGTTACAAAATTAAAAACGCTAAATAAAAAATATTTTTTTATCGTTATTTTCCAACACCTTATTATTTTTATGAACTTTATTTTTTAAGTTGGCACGCCCCTTGCATATATAGGGATGTTCCTGCGGCGTAGTGTTACGCAGGCAGTTTCAAGAGAACCGGGCCGCCACAGGCCCCTCCGACTCCCCCAACGTGTCGGCCCGGTTTCTCCGCTGAATTCAGCGATTTCCCGAGCACCCGTTGGGTGCTTTTTATTTCGTCCAAGAAATTACCCTTCAAATCTCAGCGATACATTGAACGAGATCGAAATGCGTTCTCCTGTGCCTATGAAGGGATTTACGCAATGGTAAAGCCAGCTTGGAAACACGAGCATCATTCCCGCAACGGGTTCAATTCTCATCTTGGGCAGCGAGTCGGGTCCGTTTAGTCCGACGGCTGTCGCCCCCATTCTTGGGTCGAGGAATTCTATCTGTCCTGTCTGCTCGGGTGCAGATGGATCTCGATTTCCTAAACTTACATAGTAAACACCGGACCAGGAGCAGGCGGGGTGATTATGAATTGTGTTGTAGTCTCCGTTTCGACACAAATTGACCCAGGCACCACCATCCATGTTGACGTCATGATCTTGCGAAAGACGTCCTTCCATTTCCATATTGGTAATTTCCCCAACGGCCTCACCGATCCATCCTTTTAGAGCGTCGATTTCGGGGTAGGGCCATTCCAGCAGATCGTCGCCGGAATGCCACCCGCCAACATTACTACGCCCCAGACTTACGGATTCTTTTTCATGCTCAAGAATGATCCGCGTCAATTCCGGATTTACTGTTTCATAACCGGGCATAACACGTTGATAGAGCGGAGTAGGGAACGCGAAAGATACATTTCCAGCGCCAGGATACTTTGTCAGCATATTATTAGATTCCTCTCTTATCCGAATTTAGCGCCAGACTGGATACCCGCTTGTTCCGCATATTCATTGGCAGCCAACTTGTCTTTCCCGCTTCGTACGCGCTGTACGACAATACCGCCTCCATTGGCAGCAATCGTGAAACTGTCCTCCGACACCTCGACCACGTCACCGGGCGAACCATCGACATCGGTCTTTATTCTACAATCAAAAATCTGTACGGGTTCGCCGTTATGCGTCGACCATGCTCCGGGCTGCGGGTTCGCTCCCCTGATCATGTTGTAAATTTCCTGCACTGATTTGTTCCAGTTGATTTCGACGTCTTCCTTTTTGCACCAGCTCTCATACGTCGACTGGCTCTCATCTTGAACAATTTTTGGGGCTTTGCCATCACGGACGAGGTCGACGGCCTCCATCATGGCATCAACACCCAACGGAAACAGTTTCTCGAAATAAATCGAACCCAACGTGTCATCGGGCCCGATATCGACCTCCTTCTGAAGCAATACCGGACCTGTATCCAGACCGTCATCAGGCCAAAAAATTGTTAAGCCAGTCCGTTCACTGCCTTGAATTATTGGCCAGTTTATAGAGCTCGGTCCACGATGTTTGGGTAGCAATGACGGATGATACTGGATGCTGCCAAGTGTCGGAACATTCAGAAATGTCGAAGGAACAAACTTGATAACGTAGGCCATCACACAAAGATCAGCGTTTAAACTCTTTATGTGGTCGAGCGCTTCATCTGTTTTAAAACTTTCAAGCTGAAATAAAGGTATCCCGTGGGCCTCCGCCGCTTCATTTATTGGGTCTCGGCGCTTGTCTGGTTTGTCATCTGCGCCATATACACCGATGACTTCTTCGCCTCGTTCGACAAGTTTATCGACAACTGCTTTGCCGAATGCCTGCATCCCATTAACGACAATTCGCATCTGGACATTCTCCCGTAAAATTCCGTAGTTACTGCCTGCCGCAGCGGTCTTCCTCGAAGATATACCGATAAAGGTTCTGAACGATCAAGGCGTTTAAATCAGTTGATTTGTCTTAGCGGCCATAATGAAATCATTTTCATGCAGACCACTGATTGCATGAGTAAAGAAGGTAATTTCAGCGTAGCCCCAACCAAAACTAATATCCGGATGGTGGCCTTCCGCTTCTGCCACGTCGCCCAATTTATTGATGAATTCAAGAGAGGATACGAAGTCATCAAAATCAAATCTGCGATGTATTTTATCTCCGTTGTCAGATAGAGCCCAACCAGGCACCTGACTCATAAATTCCGTAGCTTCTGATTTCGACAACGGATCCAAACCGCCTTCACATGGAACGCATTTTTTCTGTTCAAGTGTCATGGCAATCTCCGGGTTATAAATTTTAGCAAGAATTACCGCACAGCGGATTTTATAGCCAGCCTGAGGTGTGCTTGCCTATCAAGTGGGCACACGGCACACTCACGAGTATTATTTGTTTAGGGAGGAAAAACGCTGTGCCGCAAGACATTGCAACCGAAAAAGTGTTTCTGAATTACACTCAGGAAGAACTCGACTGGCAATACGATCACAGCCAGCGTTTCCCCGACACCGGTATTTTTCAAAAGGAGAGAGGCGACGCCAGTCAAGCGGCGCGCGCTATCGTCAAAGGTCTCATCGATGTTCCCTATGGCAATCATGAAGACGAGGTCGTTGATATCTTTCAAGCTGAAGGAAAAGAAGGCGGTCCCGTGGTCGTATTTTTTCATGGTGGTGCTTGGACACGGGGAAGCAAAAACGGCTACAGCTTTCCAGCGGCAGAGTTTGTGCCTCGTGGCGTCTCATGGGTTGCCACAGAGTTTACAAAAGTTCCTCAAGGCAGCCTGAGCAATCAGGTCCGGCAAAACCGTGATGCGGTTGCCTGGGTATACAATAATGCTGAGAAATACGGTTGGAATCGTGATCAGATTTATATCGCGGGGCATTCATCTGGCGGCCATATGTGCGGCATGGTCTTGGTCACTGACTGGCAAAAGGCATATGACCTGCCACAGAACCTTATCAAAGGTGCCACGGCGATTAGTGGCATGTACGATCTCGAAGCTGTCTACCTTAGCTATCGAAACAATTACCTGAACCTTTCCGAAGCGGAGTGGCGTGAAAACAGTTCAATTCTTCATATTCCCGCTGAATGCGATGTTCCTCTTCTTATTGGTTGCGCGGAACATGATACCGCGGAATTTCACCGGCAACCTGAAGAATTCCTAAAAGCGTGGCAGGCCGCGGGGCATTCCGGTGAATTTATCGAATTAATGGACCGACATCATTTCACAGGAAGCATGTGTTTTGGCGAGGCGGACCATCCACTTTTTCAGAAAATGTGCGACATGATTGGTGTTTAATCAGGGCGAGAATTCTTTTTTGATCTACACGTCAACCGCAACGTTCTCGTCTTCGCTTTCTGCCTCTTGCTGACGTTGCCACATCACCGAATAAGTTCCGTTTTCTGCGAGCAAGTTCTCGTGTTTGCCACGCTCAATTATTTCGCCTTGATCTAATACGATAATTTCATCCGCATCGACGATGGTCGACAAACGGTGGGCGATAACCAACGTCGTGTGATCTGCAGAAACCTCCTTAAGTGCAGTTTGAATTTCTCTTTCGGTTCTGGTGTCCAACGCGGACGTCGCCTCATCAAAAATCAAAATTTTCGGTTGTTTCAGTATAGCCCGAGCGATCGCAACGCGCTGCTTCTCGCCTCCAGACAATTTCAAACCACGTTCACCAACGATAGTCTGATAGCCGTCCGGCATACGCATGATAAATTCGTGCAATGACGCCGTTTTCGCAGCCGCTTCTATTTCATCGTCTGAAGCAGAAGGCCGTCCATATCCAATGTTGTAAAGGATTGTGTCGTTAAACAGGACTGTATCTTGCGGTACGATCGCAATAGAAGCCCGCACGCTATCCTGTGTTACCGTCCGTATATCCTGCCCATCAATTTTAATGAGCCCTTCATTTGCGTCATAAAATCTGAACAGGAGTCTCGAAACGGTGGATTTCCCGGCACCACTTGCACCGACGATTGCCAACGTTTCTCCAGGGGCCACATTGAAATCCACTTCTTTTAGAATTTGGCGTCTGGGATCATAGCCGAAGGAAACATTCTCAAATGTTACTGCGCCCGGGCCTTGTTTAAGCGACTTCGAACCCGGACTATCTGAGATTTCGATGTCGACATGAAGAAGGTTGAACATCGCTTCCATATCGATCAGCGACTGCTTTATTTCGCGATAGACATACCCCAAAAAGTTGAGGGGCTGAAAAAGTTGCATCAGGTATATGTGAACCAGCGTAAATTCGCCGATTGTCAGTTCTCTTGACACAACGCCATCGCCTGCCATCAGCATCATAATGACAAGACCGCCACCAATGATGAAAGCCTGACCGATATTGAGAAAAGAAAGAGAACTCTTGCTTAAAACTGCAGCTTTTTCGTATCGGGCCAGTGACCGATCAAACCGCTGTGCCTCATGTTCCTCATTACCAAAGTATTTTACGGTTTCGTAATTCAGCAAACTATCGATAGCACGTGTATTGGCCTGACTATCGGTCTCGTTCATCTGGCGCCGAAATTTAATGCGCCATTCCGTCACAATAAATGTAAATGCGATATATCCGCTCACAGTCACAAAGGTGACAAGGGCATACCAAAAATTAAATAAGCCCCACAAAACCCCGCAAACCATCAATATTTCCAGGAGGGTGGGAAGAATATTGAACAGCATAAAGTTTAGTAAAAAATCGATCCCCTTCGTTCCGCGCTCTATCGCACGGGACAAACCGCCTGTTTGGCGATCCAAATGGAACCGGAGGGAAAGTTTGTGAAGGTGACGGAAAGTCTTTAGACCGACGTTTCGAATTGCACGTTGGCCAACCTTAGCAAAAACTGCATCGCGAAGTTCCGCGAATGCGATCGACAGAACACGAACAACGCCGTAGCCAACCAGCAGGGCCACGGGGACGACTAAAATAGCCGCTTCTTTACCGGACAGGATATCGACCGCGTCCTTAAAAAGGATCGGCGTGTATACGTTCGCGACTTTTGCCAATGCCAGCAAGGCAAGCGCCAATAACACGCGTGCCTTGGTTTCAAACTCGCCGGCAGGCCACAAATATTGTGAGAGCGTCCTCAACGCACCCCATTCAAAGCCACCCTCGATCTTGCGGCCGCTTAAAGTGCGTTGGTCATCGCTCACGGGCCGATCCAATCGAATAGATGTCTTCCGGGATATAGCCAAAACTCTTCACTTGATTATCTCAGATTTCCAGAGTTGCCGTCGACGATTGTGCATCCTATGAATTAGCAATGTTCATCCTGTCAAAAATTTTCTTGACGCTCACGAACCCCGGGGTCCTTGTCTTACTGATCCTAATTGTTGGTGCATTGCTGCTTTGGATTAGGCCACGCGCTGGCAAATGGCTGCTCACCATAACAATACTATTTTTAATGTTCATATCGATATTGCCTGTAGGCAATATCATGGTTGCCACACTCGAAGACCGATTTCCTGTTGTTAAGTCCATCGATACTCCTGTTGACGGCATTATCGTTCTCGGCGGCAGCGTAGATCAATATTTGACACAACGCCGCCAACAAATCGTTTTAAACAATGGTGCCGAACGCATGACAAGCTTTGTAGCCCTCGCAAAGGAATTTCCCGAAGCAAAACTGGTATTTACGGGGGGATCCGGTCGACTTGATCAAACCCATAAAGAGGCAGAAACAGTAAAACGCTTTTTTACGCTTATGGGCATTCCCGAATCCAGAATGATTTATGAAGACCAATCCCGGAATACTTTTGAAAATGGGGTTTTTACGCACCGTCTTATTAAACCAAAACCTTCTCAGCGATGGATACTCATCACCTCCGCACGCCATATGCCCCGTGCGATTGGGGTATTTAGAAATCTAGATTGGGAATTGCTTCCCTATCCAGTGGATTACTTCACGAAGGGTTTCAAGGATGAGGGGCTTCATTTCAATCTCATAAACGGGCTAAAATCTTTGCATTCTGGAACACGAGAGTGGCTGGGCCTCTTCATTTATCGAATACTTGGTCGAACGAACGAGTTTTTTCCTGGTCCGCACAAAAATTGATAAATTCATAGGTCTCGTTTGCTCGATTCGCACCGCTATGGCACAAGGCAGGGGGTTGTTTGTGGAAAGGCACGCATGATGTCCGCCACATGCGGGTTGAGACTTCCGAAGCGAATTTTATATTTAGCGATACCATTTACGGTAGCCGCGTCCTTATTTTCATCGATTGCACACGCTCAAAAAAAACCAGATTTTGAATCCTGGCTGCAGGCGGTAAGAGTGGAAGCGGCAAAACGTGGAATTAAACAATCAATTATCGACAGCGCACTCAAAGACGTTAAACCGATCAAACGGGTTCTGAGGCGTGATCGTAACCAGTCGGAATTCAAGCTTACGCTCAAACGCTATTTGAATCGTGTGGTAACGACGGAGAATGTAAAACGCGGCAAGAACATGGCGAAACGCCACAGCAATATTCTCAGAGCCGTTACAAAAAAATATGGCGTTGCTCCACGGGTGATCCTTGCCATTTGGGGAATTGAAACCCGGTTTGGTCTTGTTAAAGCGAATGTTCCGTTGATCCCATCGGTAGCAACACTGGCTTATGATCGCCGAAGATCAAAGTACTTCCGTGCGCAGCTATTTGCGGTCCTCAGAATGCTAGACAAGGGCTATATCGATCAGGATAGCCTCTTTGGCTCATGGGCAGGCGCGATGGGACAACCGCAGTTCATGCCATCCAGCTATTTGGCTTATGCCCAGGATTTTGACGGCGATGGTCGTCGGGACATATGGAAGAGTGTTCCCGATGTCTTGGCGTCAATTGCCAATTATCTGGCCAAACATGGCTGGCGATCAGACATGACATGGGGAAGGGAGGTCGCGCTTCCGGTTGGATATGCGGAAAATCTCGGAACGCCGACAAGACGCGTGACGCGTGGCTGCCGTGCCAGAACCTCTGCGCTGAAAAATCTTGCCGCCTGGCAATCAGAGGGGGTGCGTCGCATTAGCGGGGCCGATCTGCCAACACGTAATCTCTCCGCGGTTCTGGTCCTCCCCGACGGCACCGAAGGCCGGGCATTTTTAACCTATAAGAACTATGCCGCAATTATGTCTTATAATTGTGCGCATCTTTACGGCATCACGGTTGGGGTTTTGTCCGACCGCATCGGGAAGAGGTGATCTTTGTTGGTAAGAAAATTAACCGGAGCGGTTTCCCTAGTCTTTCTTCTAAGCGCATGTGCCCAAACTGAACTTGCAATGCACACCGCAAAAAAGTTCACAACCTCAGGTCTGGAAAAAAGCAAAGGCTCTTACAAAATTGGCAAACCCTATAAAATCAAGGGTACGTGGTATTACCCGGCGGTAAATTACGGGTACGTTGAAAAAGGCATAGCCTCTTGGTATGGCCCGCAATTTCACGGCAAAAAGACCGCCAACGGTGAAATTTTTGACATGAACGCGGTTTCGGCAGCGCACCGAACACTTCCGATGCCCAGTATCGTACGCGTGACCAACCTGAAAAACGGTCGTTCCCTAAAAATGAAAGTCAATGATCGCGGACCCTTCGCAAAAGGACGGATTATCGATTTATCGCGCCGTGCTGCACAATTGTTAGGATTTGAACGCTCGGGTACCGCACTGGTGAGAGTTGAAATTGACGCAGACGAAAGTCGAAGGATAGCTGCAATCGCACAAGGAAAAGCTACCGCAAACCTGCCAGCTCCTCCGCCTCAAAAAGTTGTAATTGCCAGTCTTCCCGGCAGTGATACAAAGATAGTGTCTAAGCCGCCCGCCAAACCCAAAATAAAGGCAATCGACCTTAAAGGGACGCGGCCACTGGCCATTGTCAAACAAGGCCCTGTGCAAGGTGGAAAACAAATCTATGTGCAAGCCGGCGCCTTCCTTTACCGGGACCTAGCTACCAAAATGCAAAAACTCCTTGATCCTGTCGGTCCCACGCGTGTTGTGGAAGCAGTTGTCGGCAAACATCGATACTACCGGGTCCAGGTGGGGCCTGCGAAAACTGTAGGTGAGGGAGACAGGTTACTCGAACTCGTAATAGCCAGCGGATACCCCAAAGCACGCCTTGTCGTAGAATAAGATAACGGTCATCCTTTCGTCCCATTTCTGGTACTTTATGGACGAATAATTACCTCTGGATGGCAAAGGGAATAAAGGTGTTCATGTCTCAAGGTCGTTTAGTACTTCCACTATTTTTACTCATTCTTTTCGCGACCGGAACGTCGGCTCAGGTAATCGAGACAACCGCCCGCCATGCGGTCCTCTATGACATGACGACGGACACTATTCTCCTTGATAAAGCGTCAGATGTTCCGATGCCGCCTGCTTCGATGAGCAAACTAATGACGGTCTATATGGTTTTTGAACGTTTAAAGACCGGCCGCCTAAGCTTGGAAGACAAATTTCTCGTAAGCCGCAAAGCATGGCGTAAGGGCGGGTCTAAAATGTTTGTCATGGTGAATACCCGTGTATCGGTGGAAGATCTCCTGCGCGGTATAATTATCCAGTCCGGGAACGATGCCTGTATCGTTATCGCCGAGGGCCTTGCTGGTTCCGAAGAAGCGTTCGCAAAATCAATGAACGAAAAGGCCATAGAAATTGGTCTTACAAACAGCGCATTTAAGAATGCAACCGGTTGGCCGGCAGAAGGGCATTATATGTCCGCAAGAGACATCGCGCGGCTCTCCGCCAAACTCATACGCGATTTTCCTCAATATTATAAATTATTCGCCGAAAAGAATTTTAGATATGGCGGCATTCGGCAGGGCAACCGTAACCCTTTGTTATATAGAGGTTTTGGTGCGGACGGACTGAAGACAGGCCATACGGAAGCGTCCGGATATGGGCTTGCGGCATCTGCTGAACGCAATGGCCGTCGGTTGCTACTGGTTGTGAACGGGCTCAGCAGCAAAAGGGCACGGTCTTCGGAATCTGCACGGCTATTGGATTGGGCTTTCCGGGAAACAGCATCTTATGCTCTTTTTAAAAAAGGGGAGGTCATCGAAAAGGCTGATGTGTGGCTTGGCCAAACTGGAAGTCTACCTCTTGTAATCAACGAGGCGCTAACTCTGACAATGTCACGAAAAGCCCGTCATGGATTAAAGGTTCAACTGGCCTACAACAATCCAATTCCTGCTCCCATAAAAAAGGGAGATAAGGTGGGTTTGATTACCGTTTCCATTCCGGGGGCGGCTGATCGCAATATTCCCCTTTTAGCGAATGAAGATATCGAGCGTCTCGGCGTGATGGGCCGACTAAACGCTGCTTTAAAATATTTACTCTTCGGCGGGTCATGAAATGTCCAAGCATTTTCTTTACTGATTAAATGAGCCAAGGCGTATTCATTACGGTTGAAGGTGGAGAAGGAGCTGGGAAGTCGACCCAACTCGCCCTTCTTGAAAACTATCTAACGGAATTGGGCATAGATCTTCTTCGAACAAGAGAGCCAGGCGGAGTGCCTTCTGCGGAGATTGTTCGTGAATTATTGATACATGGCGACGGCGACAGGTGGTCTCCTCTTACCGAAACACTTTTACATTTTGCTGCGCGTCACGAACATGTTTCGCGACTCATCCGACCGGCGATCGCGGAAGGGAAATGGGTCCTATGCGATCGGTTCGCAGACTCAACGACGGCGTATCAGGGATACGCCCAAGATATCGATCACGACGTTATTTCTAACCTTTACGAAATCGCCGTCGGAGATATCAAACCAAATCTCACAATAATACTCGATTTACCTGTGGAAATAGGATTAGAGAGGGCAAGAGCCAGAAAAAGTGGCGGGATGCGCTATGAATCTATGGGTATCGAGTTTCATCAACGCCTCCGAGAAGGGTTCTTGCAGATCGCAGATCAAGAGGCCGAACGGTGCGTGGTAATTGACGGAAATCAGCCTGTAGACAAAATTTCTAAAGACATAATTGTATTGATAGATCAAAGGTTTAATCCAAGAAGAGCGTAAAGTTAAACAGAGTGAGTGACGCAGAAGACAAATATCATCCAAGATCAAATCCAAATCTAATCGGACATGATCACGCCGAAGAAAAATTTATGTCGATTTGGAATTCGGAACGGATTCCGCATGGCTGGTTACTGACGGGGCCAAGAGGTATCGGCAAAGCGACATTAGCTTTCCGAATTGCGCGATTTGTGTTGTCAAACGGCGGCGATCAAGCGGCATCGCCGGGTTTATTTGGAGAGTCAATCGACGTCAGTCTCTCGCTAGATCCTGAATCGCCCGTATTTCGTCGGATTTCATCTGGTGGGCATGCCGATCTGATGACCCTCGAGCGCACAATAAACCCTGATACAAATCGCCTTAGATCTACCATTGCGGTCGAAGAGGTGAGGGCGGCAGGAGATTTCCTTAGATTGACCGCCTCAGAAGGTGGTTGGCGCGTCGTCATTATAGATAGTGTCAACGAGCTCAACACTAATTCAGCCAACGCTCTGCTCAAGATCCTGGAGGAGCCTCCTGACAGGGCACTATTGTTGCTCGTAAGCCATGCTCCCGGCCGACTACTTCCAACGATCAGGTCGCGCTGTTGCCAAATGCCTCTTACGCCATTGAGTGAGGCAGATGTCTTGCAGATGGCCAGGACCTATAACTCTGAACTTTCAGAAAGCGATCTAGAGGTACTTTGCAAACTTTCGGACGGAAGCCCTGGGCGCGCATTAAGTCTCGCTGAAGACGGCGGCCTTGAACTTTACAAGGAATTGGTATCCCTGATCGCAAGCCTGCCCAATACAGAAACAGCTGAGTTACATAAATTTGGAGACAAACTCGCGCGCCGCGGCGCCGAAGACAAATTTCGTATCGTGGCGGAACTTCTTGCATGGTGGGTCAGTCGGCTCGCACGGTTAGGAGCACGCGGTACGCCAATTCCCAATATCGTACCTGAAGAGCAGGGCTGTGCCGCGCGTTTGCTTGGCGCTGCGGGGGTTGATCGCTTGTTGGAGGTATGGGAGAAGGTCAACGTGTTAGCCGATCAAACTGACCGGTTAAATCTCGACCGAAAACAAATTTTGCTCAACATGTTTCATGCGCTGAAAGGCGCCTCAACCAATTGAGCGTTGGTAAAATCACTTGGTGAACGGCATGCCCGCCGATAAATGTTATTACCTCACATCACCTATTTATTACGTCAATGACGTGCCCCATATTGGTCACGCCTATACGACATTGGCGTGCGATGTTTTAGCTCGTTTCAAACGGCTGGATGGCTTCGACGTCCATTTTTTGACGGGAACCGACGAACATGGACAAAAGGTCGAGAAGTCAGCAGCAGCGGCGGGTATAGATCCTCAATCATTCACAGACAAAGTTTCCCAGAATTTCCGCGATTTAGCGGATGCGATGAATTACTCGCATGATGACTTTATCCGAACCACTGAGGAGCGTCACACCAAGGCTTCACAAGCAATTTGGACGAAATTAAAGGAAAATGGACACATTTACCTCGGTACTTACGCCGGCTGGTACGCCGTTCGCGATGAAGCCTTCTACGATGAGAGTGAATTAACCGACGGGGAGGGTGGAACAAAAATTGCGCCTTCAGGCGCAGAGGTCGAATGGGTTGAAGAACCGAGTTACTTTTTTGATCTTTCGAAATGGCAAGAACCGCTTTTAAAGTTTTACGAAGAGAATCCAGATTTTATCGCTCCGGAATCACGCCGCAACGAAGTCATTAGCTTTGTAAAAGGCGGCCTTCATGATCTGTCAATTTCAAGAACGAGTTTTAAGTGGGGTGTCCCTGTTCCCGACGACCCGGAACACATCATGTATGTATGGCTGGATGCGCTTACCAATTACATTACGGCAGTCGGGTATCCTGACGAGAATTCGCAAGAGTTTTCAAAATATTGGCCAGCCAATCTTCACATGGTGGGCAAAGACATATTGCGGTTCCATGCAGTCTATTGGCCGGCTTTCCTTATGGGTGCCGAAATCGATGTTCATCACCGCGTTTTTGCCCATGGCTGGTGGACAAATGAAGGACAAAAAATCTCCAAATCGGTGGGCAATATCATAGAACCAAACGAAATAGTTGATACCTACGGATTGGACCAGGTTCGTTACTTCCTTTTGCGGGAAGTCCCCTTTGGAAACGATGGTGACTTTTCCCATCGAGCTATGATTTCCCGAATTAACGGCGACCTTGCGAACGACCTTGGAAATCTCTGTCAGCGCGTGCTTTCAATGGTGAATAAAAACTGCGACGCCAAGGTCCCTGCATGCGCGGAGTCCGGATTGGAAGATCTGCCGGTTTATGGGACGCTTCAGGAAGTTCACGCTTTATTGCCCAAGGTTCGTCAACACATTGACCGGCAAGCATTTCATGACGCTTTGGAAGAAATTTGGCGTGTGGTTCGTGATGCCAATCGAACGGTTGATGAATCTGCGCCCTGGGCCCTTCGCAAGACGGACCCAGAAGCAATGGCAAGCGTACTTTATATCTTGATCGAGGTAATCAGACATTTCGCTATTCTACTTCAACCATTCATGCCGCAATCCTGCGCCAAAATGCTTGATCAGCTTTCGGTTTCGGAAAAGGCGCGGGAATTTGTTTCGTTGAAAACTGAGGAAAATAGTACTCCTTTTGACCAAAATGCACTGCAACCCGGAACGTCGTTGCCCGCGCCCGAAGGTATCTTTCCGAGATTTTCTGACTAAATTTTTTCACAGGCTTTGGCCGCAGATTTAGGCGAAAAGAAAGAAACTTCGAAAAACGACCTTGCGAACTATCGATAGTTCTCGATAACCTTCTGAAGTTGAACACTTCGATTAAGAGCCCTTTATTAAACTATCCCTGAAACAGGAGGCCAAATGATGCTTGCCAGACCAAAATCTGTATTGGCGATTTCATTGGCGGTAAGTCTAATTTCAATACCGTCATTCGCTCAGAGCGTTGAAAAACTTTATAAAAACCGAACTATTACAATTGCGATCCCATATGGCCCCGGCGGTACATATGACAAATATGGGTCGACGTTTGCGCGCCACATCGGCAAACACATTCCCGGCAAACCAAATGTAATTGTCCAGCATCGTCCCGGCGCTGGTGGCGCAAAAGCGATGAATTACACCTATAACGTTGCGCCCAAAGACGGAACGTTTGGCATCGTTCCGCTTGATGCTGCGGTTGTTAACCAGCTGATCCGTCCTGATAAAATGAAGTATGAAGCCAATAAGTTTCAATGGCTTGGGTCTTCCAATCAGACAAACTCAGTGCTCGTCGTTCGTTCGGATACAGGTATTAAAACCCTCAATGATATGAAGCGTATCGAGGCTGTTGGCGCCAATAGCGGGAGATTTAATTCAGGATATATGAACCCAAAACTTGCTATGGGTCTGTTAGGTCTAAAAGGCCGTTTTGTTACAGGTTACAAAGGTTCTTCCCGTTCGATTCTAGCGATCGAACAAGGCGAAGCACAAATGTCGAGTTTCAACTGGCTCACATGGGATTCCAAAGTCCCGCACTGGTTTGGGGGAGCCAAGCCTTTTGCCCGAGCCATCCTACAAAATGGTGTTGAAAAAGACCCGGCTTTACCAGATGTCCCGATGTTGGCTGATCTTGTGAAAGAAAAAGACAAGCCCCTCGTCGCTTTTATCGCGTCCATGGGCCCAATCGGTCGGGGCATTACGATGCCACCTGGCGTTCCCAAGCACGTGATCAAAGCTCTGCGTAAGGCATACGATGACATGAATGCCGATCCCGCATTTGAAGCCGAGCTTAAAAAACGCCGGTTGCGGTTAATTCCAAGCTCTGGCGAGAAAATTCAATCGATCGTCAATAACGCCCTCAAAGCATCATCTCCGGATGTGATTAAACGCGTTCGTAAGATTATATTTGGAGGCACTAGCTGAACGACCTGAAGGCCAAAAAGAAGGGTCGCAATAGCTTTTTGCGGCCCTTTTTTTAGCTATGAGTGCGATTTAAACCGAGTTGCCTTGGATAATCATGGGTAAAAGGTATTGGGCTTCATGCTGGTAGACAGTCACTGCCATCTCGATTTCGATAGTTTCGATAACGACCGCCCCCAAACCATCCAACGTGCTTTCGATAGCGGCGTCGGGGCGCTGGTAACAATCTGTACTCATTTCAGTAAATTCCCCGAGATCGTTTCGATCGCAAACATTGACCCGAGAATTTATTGCTCGGTAGGTATCCATCCGCATCAGGTGGCGGAGGAATCCCCAATTACGCTCGATAACCTGTTGGAGGCGACCGAACATCCAAAAGTCATTGGAATAGGGGAGACGGGCTTGGATTATTACTATGACCAGTCTCCGCGGAACGACCAGAAGGCCAGCTTTCGAACCCACATTGCAGCTGCTCGTCAAACCCAGTTGCCACTCATAGTCCATACGAGAGACGCCGATGACGATATGGCCTCCATACTTAAAGAAGAAATGGAAAACGGTTCTTTCCCATGCGTTCTTCATTGTTTTTCTAGTGGCCGAATGCTTGCTGAAACCGCTATCGAGCTTGGATTCTATCTTTCGTTATCGGGTATTTTAACTTTCAAAAATGCCGAAGATTTACGGGAAATCATCAGAGATATGCCTGCCGACCGCCTGCTGGTTGAAACTGATTCACCCTATCTTGCACCTGTTCCCAATCGAGGGAAAAGAAATGAACCATCATTCGTCGTTCACACAGCCGAAAAGGCCTCTGAAATCAAAGGTTTGGATATCGATACCTTTTCTAAACTCTCAACAGAGAATTTCTTTCGGTTGTTTTCTAAAGCGGCATTAAACCAAGACGTCCAAGAATGAAAATTACGGTTCTGGGTTGCGGACCTTCCAGTGGCGTTCCAACCGTCACCGGCGACTGGGGTGTTTGCGATCCTGAAAACCCCAAAAATCGACGACGCAGACCTTCGATTTTGATCGAAAAAGACGGATTTGTTGTTTTGATCGATACTTCACCAGATTTGAGAGAACAGCTTATCGACGCCGGTTGTCGTCAAATTGATGCGGTACTGTATACGCATGAACATGCGGACCATGTTATGGGTATCGACGATTTAAGGGGAATTCAGAGACATATGGGTCGGAATATCGATGTATATGCGGAAAAACATGTATTGGACCGGCTTAAGATGCGGTTTGGATACTTGTTTGAGGGCATCCAGGACCCCGAAGACCTATATAGACCTATTTTAAGTCCTAATGAGATTTCACAGGAACCGTTTAACGTTGGTCCATTTAATTTTGAACCAATCGAACAGGATCATGGCATTTGTTCAACATTAGGATTCCGCGTAGAGAACTTCGCGTACTCAACGGACGTCGTTCGATTTACGAACGAAGCCCTTGAGGCGTTGAGGGGAATCGATACATGGATAGTAGACAGCTTACGTGATGGTGGTGAACATCCGACTCACGCCAATGTCGATACGACATTGGCATGGGTTGCACAGGTGGGGGCAAAACAAGCATTTTTGACGCATATGAATTTTCAATCGGACTACGACACCTTGAAGCGGCGGCTGCCCGACGGGGTAGAACCAGCCTATGACGGTTTGATACTGGAAGTGTAAATAACCTATTGATAAAAAAAGAGAATAATAAATAGTCATAATATACATTATGCGACTTTCTTAATTTCATCTGTAGCAAATTAAATATGACCAACTACCAATCCCCCATCGAAAATCTTCTCAAAATCATGGCGGACCTCCGAAACCAAAAAACTGGCTGCCCTTGGGATATCGAACAGACCTTTGAAACAATTGCCCCTTACACGATTGAAGAAGCCTATGAGGTCGCCGACGCAATTCAACGCCAGGATCAAGACGCCCTAAAAGATGAACTGGGCGATCTCCTCTTCCAGGTCGTTTTTTATGCACAGATGTCAAAGGAAGATGGAAATTTCGATTTCGACGACATCGTGGAGTCGATTTCGGAAAAAATGATCCGGAGGCACCCCCACGTGTTTGGCGATAAAAACGACATTCAAACGTCTCAGCGTCAATCCATAGCATGGGAGGATCAAAAAGCCATTGAACGCTCGGGAAAATCAACAACATCTGGCGTTCTCGATGATGTCGCCATGGCCCTTCCCGCTCTTCTCCGTGCGCAGAAACTTCAAAAACGTGCGGCAAGAGTGGGGTTCGACTGGAAAGAGCTTGATCCGGTAATGGAAAAAATCGAAGAAGAATTAAAAGAGGTCGAAGAGGCTTTGAATACGCCTAAAAACGCTGAACACATTAAAGAAGAGATTGGCGACCTTTTGTTTGCCTGTGTGAACCTCGCGCGGCACGCCGGTATCGATGCTGAACAGGCGTTGATTGCTGGTAACACCAAATTTGAAAGGCGGTTTAAGGAAATGGAGGGTATCCTTAGAAAAACCGATCAACCCATCAACAAGTGTTCTCTTACAGAACTCGAAGAGCTATGGGAAACGGTCAAAAAAGGAGAACAGAATTCCTAATTTTGGGCCAACAACGTCATCAAACTGGAGGTATCTAGTCGATTACCACCCTTCTCCTGCACTTTGGCATAAAACTCGTCGATAACCTTTGTTATTGGCAATTCCGCGCCATTTCTTTTTGCTTCGTCCATACAAATGCCCAAGTCCTTACGCATCCAATCAACCGCGAAGCCAAAATTAAATTCGTTTCGCAGCATTGTTAGACCGCGATTTTCCATTTGCCAGGATTGGGCCGCTCCCTTTGATATGACGTTTAATAATTTTTCGCCGTCAAGACCTGCGCGTTGCGAAAAATTCAATCCCTCCGCAAGAGCCTGAACCAAGCCGGCAATACAAATCTGATTTACCATCTTCGATAGTTGGCCGGCACCACTGTCTCCCATCCATGTTACGGCCTGGCCGTAAGTTTCCATTACTGAATTGGTCCGATCAAATACCACCTGATCCCCACCAACCATAATCGTCAGTGTTCCCTGCTCCGCGCCCGCCTGACCGCCCGAAACAGGTGCATCTAAAAAATGGCAGTTTTGCGATTTTGCTTCAGCATAAAGTTCTCGTGCAACTTCCGCCGAAGTTGTTGTGTGATCTACTATTACCGAACCTGGCTTTATCCCCGCGAAAAAACCGTTTGGTCCATAAGCCACCTCTCGTAGATCGTTGTCATTCCCAACGCAACAAAACATATAATCAACGTCTTCGGCTGCTTCAGATGGGGAATTTGCTTTTTTTCCCGTATATTTATCTGTCCATTGCTCGGCTTTTATCGACGTTCGATTGTAGACCGTGACATCAAATCCGTTGTTGGATAAATGCCCTGCCATCGGAAATCCCATAACGCCTAATCCGATAAATGCGGTTTTCTTCTTTGCTGACATCGATATTTCCTAGTTTGGTAATGTGGCGAAAACAGGCTCGATTATTTCTTGAACACTATTCCAACAAAATTGGTTGCACGCCAAAAGTAGGCCTCGATCAGGCGAACTACCGGGATAATACTCCGTGCCATCTATACATTTTGCAATGCCCCCCGCTTCACGCACAATTAGATCACCAGCGGCATGATCCCAAGGCTTCAAACGACGGAAATGTGCGAAATCGAGTTGTCCACGCGCGAGATCAAGATATTCCATTCCGCAACACCGCGCGTTACTCAACCTGGCAAACCTATCCTCGATTCCTGAAAAATCGCGGAATCTTTTTCCCAAAGAGCCTCTAAAGTCATTGATATTCTTAACCGAAGAAACGTTTAGGCGTGATTTATTTTCCCAGCTGCCACTGCCTTCTTCCGCAACCGCCAACAAGCTGTGTGCGGGTGCGTAAATCCAGCCGGCACGGACTTTGCTTCCAATAGAAAGAGCAACAATAACCGCAAAATCATTTTTTCCACTCGCGAAGTTATTCGTTCCATCCAAAGGATCTACAATCCATATGGGATCCTCTTCCGCTAAACATTTATAGGGTTCATTTTGGGTCGCTGCCGCCTCTTCACCTAAAATCCGCGAACCAGGCAGCAAATCGCCGAGAGACCGTGAGAGAAATTTTTCGCTCTCAATGTCAGCAACGGTAACCAAACCGCCAACGTCCTTTTGCCACCTCTCGTCCATTCCCAACTTACGAAACCGCGGAAGAATTTCGAGCTCTGCAGCTTCAATAATTATTGAGGTGACCTTTTCAATGTTTATGGTCAGCATTGACTGATCAAAATAGAACCGGAAGCAAAACGGTGTTCAAATCTTGAGATATCCACGGAGTCTAACCCTACTTTGAGATAAGCATTGGACTCTTCATCGCGGCGTTCAATTACCTCGCCTCGATCATATAACCAGGCGATCGCTTCGCCCTCGGAATATGGTATCGAAATTTCTATAACTGATCGGTCAGAATTTAACAGTTTGTCTATGAGTGAAAGTAAGTCATTGCAACCGTCACCCGTCGCCGCTGAAAGCACAACCTCATTCGCGTAACGCTTGTTTCGTTCAATTTCGATATCTTTATCCTCGACATCCAAAAGATCGATCTTATTTCGTGCTTCTAACATTTTCTGTGTGCGGACGGAATCAACACCCAATTCTTCAAGCACCTCCAGAACATCGTCCTTTTGAGACTCGCTATCAGGGTGAGAAATATCCCTTACGTGTAGAATTAAATCTGCTTCAAGAACTTCTTCCAAGGTTGCCCGAAAAGCAGCAATTAAGGAGGTAGGCAACTCTGATACGAAACCTACAGTATCGGATATAATAATTTTTCTTCCCGAAGGCAGAACGACGTCTCTCATCGTCGGATCCAGCGTAGCAAATAGCTGGTCAGCGGCCATGACGCCAGCGCCTGTCAACCGATTGAAAAGAGTAGATTTTCCAGCGTTTGTGTATCCGACCAAAGCAACGATCGGATAGGGCACGCGTTTTCGGGCCTGACGATGTAATCCGCGTGTCCGTGCAACGCGGGTCAGTTCCCTTTTGATACGGGTAATCCGATCATCAATTTGTCGTCTATCCGCTTCGATTTGTGTTTCGCCCGGTCCACCAAGAAAGCCAAACCCGCCTCGCTGACGTTCCAAATGTGTCCAGCTTCTAACCAAACGGCTGCGTTGATAAGAAAGGTGGGCAAGTTCCACCTGTAGCCTGCCCTCTCTGGTCTTCGCACGCGCGCCGAAAATTTCCAAAATCAGACCAGTACGGTCAACTATCTTACATGACCAGGCATTCTCCAGGTTACGCTGCTGAATAGGTGTCACTGCATAATCGATCACCACAATCGCAATATGGTCTTCTTCAATTAACGGCTTGTAATGATCAACTGTTCCCTCTCCAAACAAAGTCGCAGGCCGTAGTCGTTTGAGTGCGATTGAATCTGCGTGCAGGACATTCAAATCAATTGCATGCGTAAGCCCTACCGCCTCTTCCAGGCAGGATTCTATGTTTCGCCGAGCACCATGCGCCGATTTTCGATGAGGATGAAGGACAATCGCCCGCTGTCTCTCTGGCAGATCGCCCACGAGTTTTACGAAATCAGTCGTCTGCGTCGATAGGACCGCCTACCTCAGCATCTTCGTCGTCCCAAAGTTTTACGGGAGAAACCGGCATTACTGTCGATATGGCATGCTTATAAACAAGTTGGGAATGGCCATCACGGCGTAGTAGAACGCAAAAATTATCGAACCAGGTGATGATACCCTGAAGTTTGACACCATTTACGAGGAATACCGTTACAGGAGACTTGTTTTTTCGGACATTATTTAAAAAAACGTCCTGCAGATTTTCTTTTTTATCAGTCATCATTTTTTTCTTTCGGTCTTGTTTTTTACATTCAAACCGCACGGCAATTTGTTCGCTGCAACTCCTAGCCTAACCCAAAACAGCATGACGGCGGATACTATAGAATATGGATGGCTAAATGTCAGAGGCAAGAGCAGTGAGCAATTCGCAACTGGAAAAATGTAATTCCGGCATAAATTCCGCAAATTCATGCAATTTTGGAACGCTTTTACTAATCAATATGGACAAACATCCAGAATTATAGGCGCACTCCATATCGATTTTGGTGTCGCCAACGAACCAAACCTGTCTCCCCGGATTGATACCGCTACCATTCAGAGCCATTTGGACCGGCTCGACAGCAGGTTTGTCTTTTTCGGCATCCGTTGCGCCAATAATTTGACCAAAATAATGATTCCAACCGAGATGATCCGCCTCACGGCGGAGGTTTTCCCCCGATTTATTGCTAACCACGCCCAAATAAATATCTTTTTCACGCAAAGTTTTTAACAAATCTTCCGCGCCTTTTATTACCTCAAGCCTCTTCAAATGGATTTGCCTAAATCTTTTGTAGAAAATTCCGCGAGCCCGCTCCCATTGATCACCAAACAAATCTGGAAATGCTTCGCGCAACGACCTTCTTACCCGGACTTTCGTTTCTTCAATCGTCCATAAAGGATGGCCCATCGCATCCAGGGTTGTATTCATAGAATCGTGAATAACCGGCCATGTATCAACCAGAGTATTATCCCAATCAAAAATGACAGCCTTGGGTCTGGTTAAATCCACACGCATCAAGCTTCGGCCGAATGAATAATGTGTTCGCGATATCGCTGCAAGAGCGCCTCGGACACAGGCCCCGGAATACCCGAACCAATACGTTTTCCATCGATTTCGACGACAGGCATTACAAATGATGTCGTACT
This sequence comes from Rhodospirillaceae bacterium, assembly GCA_002720855.1. Taxonomy (GTDB): domain Bacteria; phylum Pseudomonadota; class Alphaproteobacteria; order MPNO01; family UBA2964; genus UBA2964. Next base: position 21,134 of record PBIN01000013.1, read on the forward strand.
CGTAAGAAACGCCTCCTCCGCTTCGAGCGCTTCTTTAACAGTGAACGGGCGTTCTGTTACATGAAAATTCTTCGCCTGTGCCAATTCAATTAATTTCAAACGGGTAATACCACTGAGTATGTCTGTTCCGGTTGGCCGCGTTACCAGCTCCCCTCCTTTGAGCACAATCCACGCATTGGTCGAGGATCCTTCGGTTATCGTTAATTGATCGTCGACAAACCATGATTCAAAAGCACCATTCTCAACGGCATATTGCTTTGCCATTACATTTGGCAACAACGAAACAGATTTTATATCCCGACGTCCCCAACGATTTTCTTTCACCGTGACAACGCTAACACCATTTTCTAAATCTTGTGAGGAAGGAATGCCCTTTCTGTTACAGGTTATTACCAAAGACGAACGCGTTTGCTCTGTCGGGAATGCATGTTTTCTTGACGCGACTCCCCGCGTTATCTGGATGTAAACGCTTCCGTTATTTAGGCCATTTCGTTTTAAGAGTTTCGCCAAAATGACCCCTAAAACCCTTCTTTCGCAAGGCCACGGGATGTCAAGCTCCGTAAGAGATCGGTTGAGTCTGTCGAAGTGCAAATCGCGATCAACCAAATGAGCCTGATAGACAGAGATTACTTCATACACGCCATCGGCAAACTGATAACCTCGATCCTCAACATTTACAGAAGCATCGGAAGATCGGACGTAAAGTCCGTTAACATACGAAAATTCTGACATTTCGGGTTTTAGAAGAACTCCAAACGAACCGCGAACAAGTTTTCGATCGCCTTAATAGATTGTGTTTGCGCAAACAAAACTACCCGATCATTTACTCTTAAGATCGTGTCTGCTCGCGGAATGATCACCTCTTCGCCTCTGACGATCGCTCCAAACAGCACTCCATCAGGCAAATCGGCCTCATTGATTTTCTTTCCGGTAAGCCCAGAAGTCTCCAGAATTTCCGCTTCTATCAATTCACCGAATCCATCAACCAAAGAATGGACCGCCTTTATGCGACCACGTCTGACGTGCTGTAAAATTGTCGATACGGTAATCGCGCGCGGGCTAACGACCACATCAATGCCCAACGACGTTATCAGCGGCGAGTATGTTGTATTGTTCACAAGCGAAATCGCGCGTTCGGTGCCAAACCGTTTGGACAACAGCGAAGCTAAAATATTTGTTTCATCGTCATTGGTTACGGCAATGATCGCTTCACTATCGTCAACGCCGGCCTCGTCCAGAATTTCTGGATCTATTACATCGCCATTGATCACCACAGTGCCTTCAAGCATATCAGCAATTTGGTGAGCACGATCTGCGTTCGCCTCAATTATTCTTGCCGTCACACCGCTGTGTTCGGTTTCAATGATCTCACCCAAAAACGCTCCAATATGACCGCCTCCCGCAATAATAACGCGGCGCGCCACATCTTCCTCATGCCCAAACACCGTCATGGCCCGAGCGACATGGTCGGCATCTGCAACAAAATAAACCTCATCCCCCTCGAGGAGCTGATCATCTGCTGACGGCACAATACCTTCGCCATCTCGGGAAATTGCTACGACGACAATATTGAGATCCGGAAAAAGACCTGTCAGCTGGCGAAGTGGTGTATTGATTACCGGACAATCAGCATTGCATCGAACACCCATTAAACGAACCATGCCGTCGACCAAAGAAATCGTTTCAAATGCGCCCGGAACCTGCAGCCTACGAGATATCGCTTTTGCAACTTCCATTTCAGGCGAAATAATCACATCGATAGGCATGTGATCCCGGCTAAAAAGGTCCGCCCATATCGGGTCGCGGTAACTTTGTGCCCTGATTCGCGCGATCTTCATCGGAACGTTGAAAAGAGAATGGGCTACCTGGCAGGCCACCATGTTGACCTCGTCTGCATAGGTAACCGCAATAAACATATCGGCGTCTGCGGCCCCTGCTCTCTCCAGCACGTCAGGATGAGATCCAAAACCGACAAACGCCTGGACGTCGAGCGCATCTCCGACGCGCCGGACAAGATCTGGGGACTGGTCTATTACAACGACGTCGTTTTCTTCAGCGGACAATTGACGCGCGATGTGGAATCCAACCTGACCCGCCCCACTTACAATGATTTTCATAGATTTGCCGTTTCCGTATGGGAGGGCTAACTAACCCCAACCTCTTCTACCCGTTCATCGCCTGAAACGCCTAGTGATTTCAATTTTCTATGTAATGCAGAGCGTTCCATCCCGACAAATTCCGCTGTTTTCGAGACATTCCCTCCGAATCGCGAAACTTGTGCTTTTAGATATTGTCTTTCAAATAATTCACGCGCTTCCCGAAGAGATAACGCCATGACCTCACTACCTTCCTCCCAACGCATTGAAGCGGGCGTTTCAGCACCGATTTCAGGCGGCAATGCTTCTGCTGTGACAGGTTCATTATTATTTCCACCGGCCATAATCAAGATCCAGTCAACGACATTCCGCAATTGACGAACATTTCCCGGCCAATCATAACTCTGCAAACATGCCAAAGCGTCATCGGCAATATCTCTATTCGGTAATCCCGTCGTACTCGAAGCAACATCCATAAAATATTCAATGAGAACTGAAATATCTTCCGGCCTAGTTTTCAGAGCAGGAACACCTATGGGCACAACGCATAACCTGTAATACAGGTCTTCCCTGAATTTGCCGTTAGACATCTCCTCCTGAAGGTCACGATTGGTACTGGCAATCACCCGAACATCAACTTCGATTGCGTTAGAGCCGCCAACACGATGAAACAACTGTTCCTGCAAAACTCTGACAATTTTTCCTTGGGTTTCGAAAGGCATATCGGCAACTTCATCTAATAACAGTGTCCCGCCATTGGCCTGCTCAAAAGTGCCCTGTACGACTGACCCATCTTGTTCACTTTCAGAGCCAAATAATTCCAATTCCATTCGCTCGGGTGTCATTGTGGCACAGTTGAGAATTACTAATGGCCCTTTACTTCTCGTCGATGCTCCGTGCAACAATCTCGCTACAACTTCTTTTCCGGCACCGGGTGGCCCGGAGATAATTACACGGCTTTCCGTTGGTGCTACCCGCTCTATTGAACTCTTAAGCTGTCCAATTGCATTCGACACACCAATCAGGGGGACGTCGTTTCCAACACGCCGACGCAGTTCTTCATTCTCTCGTCGCAATTGAGCGGCATCGATCGCTCTCTCCGCCATCAACAGCAGGCGATCCGCTTTAAATGGTTTTTCAATAAAGTCGTAAGCACCTATTTTGATGGCGTTTACGGCAGTTTCTATGTCCGCGTGGCCGCTTATCATGATCACCGGCAGATCTGGCGATTTCGATTTTATCTCTTCCAGCAAAGCCAGGCCATCCATTCCGCTCCCCTGCAACCAAATATCCAAAATTATCAGGTCTGGAATACGGCTTTCGAAAGCGTCCAACGCAGTTTCACTGCTATCGGCTTCCCGGCATCTGAATCCTTCGTCACGCAAGATTTCGGCAATAAGGTGACGGATATCCGACTCATCATCTACGACTAGAATATCAGAGGCCATTGTCATCCTCGTCAATTGACAGTTTACTGATTTCGGGTGCAGCCAGATTTTTATCAGTCGTCAATAAAAAAACCAGACTGACTTTGGCACCGCCGTCCGGGTGGTCCTCCAATTTCAATTCGCCACCATGGTCTTCCATAATTTTTCGAACGATCGCTAATCCCAATCCCGTGCCCTTATCACGGGTGGTAACATACGGCTCGGTCAACCTGTCTCGCTGATCATCGGTTGGCAGTCCTTTACCATTATCTCGAACTGTCACAACGATTTTTTCAGAGTACGCATCAATCGCCAGTTCCACAAATTTCGACTCTTCAGTTGAACGGGCATTTCCTTCTATTGCATCAACCGCATTCTGCAAAAGATTTGTCAATGCTTGGCCAATTTGGCGAGCATCGCAGGATACCAAAACGGGTTCGGCGCCGAAATTGCAGCGAAAGGAAATCTCCCGGTGCGCATTTTCAAACAAAACGACCGAATCTCGACAAATAGCGGAAATATTTTCTTCTTTCATTACCGGTGACGGCATTCTTGCAAAGGCCGAGAATTCATCGACCAAACGACCTATGTCACCGACCTGACGTATAATAGTATCGGTACAATTCACAAATGTTTCCGGATCTGATGCGATTTCTTGCTGATATTTCCGACGTAACCTTTCAGCCGCTAATTGGATTGGCGTCAGAGGATTTTTAATTTCATGAGCAATTCTACGGGCGACATCTGACCACGCAGCCTTACGCTGTGCCGAAAGCAGTTCAGTTATGTCGTCAAATGTCACAACGTAATCTTGTTCGGTATCAGCTCCTTCTTGCGGAGAAATCCTTACAAGAACTGTTTGTCTTTTGTTTCCATTGCGAAGTTCAATCTGGCCATTTACAGGCTGGGACCGATAAGAAAGTGCCTCTGTCAATAAATCTGCACTTTCGGGGACCATTTCGTCTAACCGGCGGCCAATAGCCTCTTCTGCTTTTGTCGACGATAGGTCTGCCGCAGCGCTGTTAACGACCTTAATTTTACCATTTCCATCGAGTCCAATGACTCCGGAAGAGACACCTGCGAGAACCGTCTCCATAAAATGCCTACGGTCATCTAATTGCCGATTCGCCTCCACCAAATGATCCCTTTGAACATTCAATTGCTCTGCCATCCGATTAAAAGCACGGCTCAAGGTCCCTACTTCGTCCGCGCCAGCCCCTTCATTTACACGTGCCGACAGATCGCCTTCCCTCACTTGTTCCGCGGCATTGACAAGTTCGCTGATTGGGCGTGCCAGGCGTGTTGCAAATGTTAAACCCACCCAAATAGCGGACAACAACAACAAGAGCGCGACAAATATGAAAACCATTGCAAAGGTAATTTCGATACTCGACCGCTGACCTTCTAGTTCTTCATACTCGCTGACCGCTGATCGCGTCCGCTCAATATGTCCAAGGACGCGATGATCAATAAATCGCGTCACATACAAAAATAGATCTACATAGGGCTCTAATTTAATTAGTGCACGTACCCGATCCTCGGCTTCAGCTTTGAGAATTACCGTTTCGCCACGACGCGCACGATCCAACGCCCATATCGGTACAGGTTCATCAAATAAAGAGAACCCAATTTCATTCCACCGAGCCAACGTTCTTCCGCTCGAATCGAATACGACAGCTTCGCTGAGCGCACGAATAGCACCCTGTGCGGATATAAACCTTTGAAATCTTTTCCCGTCATTAGCGGCGACTGGCGCCAATCTAGCTGCATCGCGTGCCATCGCAAGAATATCGCCACGAATGGTCTGTTGGTGCTCTTTCAAATAGGCCTGCGCCACCGCATTGGATTCTGATAGAGCAGTTCGTACGCGGTCACTAAACCAAGTTTGGATACCAAAACTAAAAATTACCGCCGACGATACCGATACAATAATTGTTGGTGTTACAGCCACCAAACTAAACAAGACAACGAGACGTGTATGGAGACGCGAACCAACGGCACCTCTTCGCCTTTCCATCCAAAGCTGAACCAATCTCCGAGCAACAATTGCTCCAAGAATGAGAAAAAGCACAAGATCAATATTGAGCAATATCAGAACACGTCTGACACTTTTCACGCTCGTGCCGAAGGGTGCCCATCCGCTCAGTACAGCGAATGTCAGAACTGCCATCCCGAATGCGGCAATCATCAACGCGATCACCAGTTTTCTACCGAGCGAGACTCTTTGTGCCCACTGATAAAAGCGGTTGGTTGGTTTGACCCGAATTCCAGCACTTTCAACGGACATAAATATTCTCCGTTGCTGCAATTACTCGTCGCAATTGAGTCACTTTAACGTGTTCCCCGCACGACATCGATATCAAGCTCTTTAATTTTTTTGCGAAGGGTGTTTCGATTTATGCCCAACATTTTTGCTGTTTTAATCTGATTGCCTTTGGTCGCTGTAAGAGAAAGAGAAATCAGCGGTTTCTCCATTTCCTTTAAAACGCGTTCATAAAGTCCTGGAGAAGGCAAACTACCCCGATGTGAATCGAAATATCGAGACAGATGTCGTTCTACTGCAGTACTCAGATTGTCGTCCTCGAAAGCCGGGTCTTGTCCGTTCGAATTTCCTTGGTCCAGTTCTGTTCTAATAATATTGCTCGTAATAATGTCGTCGGTATAAAGCGCTGCGACACGCCTAATTAAGTTTTCTAACTCCCTTACATTTCCGGGCCAGTCGTAATTGTGGAGCCCTTCCATCGCTTCTGTATCTAGTGATCTAACACCAAGCCCCTCGGATTCACTGATTTCCAAGAAGTGACGCACCAAATCAGCAATATCTTCTTTGCGTTCACGAAGCGGCGGCAAGCGTATCGGAACGACATTTAGCCGATAGAATAAGTCTTCACGAAATTGGCCCTTTTCTATGAGTCCATGAAGGTCTCTATGTGTTGCCGCAATTATTCGAACGTCAGCTTTTACTGCTACGCGCCCACCCACCGTTGTAAACTCACCCTCTTGAAGGACGCGTAACAATCGTGTCTGAGCATCAAGTGGCATATCACCAATTTCATCGAGAAATAACGTACCATTTTGCGCTTGTTTAAATCGCCCAACTCCAGCCGACGTCGCCCCGGTAAACGCGCCCTTTTCATGGCCAAACAATTCGCTCTCGACCAATTCCCTTGGTATCGCCGCCATGTTCAATGCAACAAACGGTCCTTGTTTTCTTTTCCCGTATTCATGAAGAGCGCGGGCGACCAATTCCTTTCCCGTTCCAGACTCCCCCATGATCATTACGGTGAGGTCCGATGTCATCAAACGGGCAACAGTTCGATAAATCTCCTGCATAGCAGGTGACCGTCCAATCAGTCGTAGTTTCTCGTCGACTGCCTTGGACTCTGACGACGTCTCGGCGATAGTTTCTTTGGCCGCGGCATTCGCTCTCTCGACAATCGACGCAAGTTCGTCGAGATCAAACGGCTTGGGAAGGTACTCGAATGCGCCGCGCTCTGCCGCCTTGATAGCAGTAAGCAAGGTGTTCTGCGCACTCATAACAATGACTTTTAGGTCCGGTCTGAGACTCCTGATCCGAGGGACAAGATCCAGGCCGTTTACATCCGGCATAACAACATCGGTTATGACAAGATCGCCCTCCCCCGCTTCGACCAATTCCCAAAGAACCTTGCCGCTATCTGTCGTTCGCACGTCATGACCTAAACGGGAAAGCGCTTGTTCCAAGACCACCCTTATGGAGCGATCGTCGTCCGCGACCAAAATTGTCGATTGTTCGGTCATTGTTAGTTAGGCCCGCCGCCAGAAGCGCCCAGCATCGGAAAATAAAGTTTGAATGAAGTGCCCTCATTATCGGTCTCAAACTCAACAACGCCGCCATGGTCATGTACCAATTTCGCGACTAGGGCGAGGCCAAGACCGGTACCGCCTGATTTCGTGGTCACAAATGGATCAAATATGTTTTGCGTAATGTCGTCCGGAATTCCGTTACCGTTGTCAGTGACAGAAATCATTATTGGCAGATGCACCCTCTCAGGACTGCTTGGAATTGTAAGGCGGACGCCACGCCGGAAACCTGTTGTTAACCGAATTTCCCCTTTTTGGTTGGGCATCGCCTCAACGGCGTTTTTTACAAGATTCAAGAAAACTTGAATCAGCTGATCCTTGTTGGCCAAAATTGCCGGTAAGGACGGATCGTAATCAGTTAAAATTGCTACGTTTTCTGAAAATTCTGCAGAAGTTAGTTGATGAACACGATCCAAAACTTCGTGAATATTGACCTCTTCTCGATCTGGTGGACCTTCATCACCAAATACGCCTATTCGATCGACCAGTTTACAAATCCGGTCGGCCTCATCTTTTATCAACTGTGCCAGAGACTGATCTTCGATGTTAACCGCGCTTTCAAGCAGCTGTGCAGCACCCCGAATTCCCGAAAGCGGATTTTTGACTTCGTGAGCTAACATCGAGGCCATTGCAGTTACCGATCTTGCAGCTCCACGGTGTACAAGTTGGCGTTCCATGCTGCGCGCAGCACCATGCGAATGGAATGATAAAACCACGGAGCCAGGCCTATCCAACATAGGCGATGCCTGTACGCTTATCCGTCGGGTACCACCTCGGGCACTCGACAAATCGATATCGTGTTCAAATACACTAATCGAATTCGCGCGAACCTGTTCCGCCAAAGAAAGGATGGGGCTGTGTTTTGAAAACACCTGATCGAGTGGGAATCCAGTCAACAAGGATTTTCCCTGCTCCAGAAATTGTTCCGTCGCCGCATTTACATAACTTATTTGGTTTTCAGAGTTGACGACCAAAATTGGAAACGCCAGAGCGCCCAAAATATTAATCTCTTCAAGCTCGGCGTTTTTGTCGACTAACTGAAGTGTTGTCGCCATCCTGCTACGCGGCCTTTTCTCGCGATAGAACTAAATCGTAGTAATCATCGATGGCGCGCAAAGCATCATCGGCTTCAGGAATTTTATTAATTGTTGCCCGAAATTCCGCCGATTTTGGTAATCCCTTTGTATACCAACTGACATGTTTCCTTGCCATACGCATACCGGTATAGCTTCCATAGTGGTGAAGCATTTCCAAATAATGGTCGCGAACGATCTCATATTGTTCGACTAGAGTTGGGTCAGGTACCCGTTTTCCTGTTTTTAAAAACTCAATTACCTGCGACAAAAACCATGGTTTTCCATAAGTACCTCGGCCGATCATTACACCGTCCGCTCCCGATTTCGCCAATATTGCTTGAACGTCCTCCATGCATGTAACGTCGCCGTTGGCGACCACAGGGAGCGAAACAGCCTCTTTAACCTTTGATATGAACGACCAGTCGGCGGAACCGTTGTAAAATTGACATCTTGTTCTACCGTGGACGGTGATCATTTTGATACCGATGTCTTCAGCTACACGTGCGAGAGTGGGCGCATTTCTGCTGTCGTCATCCCAGCCCGTTCTCATCTTGAGGGTAACCGGTAATTTTACAGCCTTTACAACTGCTTCAAGTATCTTTGCTGCTTTTGTTTCCTCACGCATCAGGGCAGATCCAGCGTGGCCATTCACAACCTTCTTAACGGGGCACCCCATATTAATGTCAATGACCGCTGCTCCACGGTCTTCATTTAACTTTGCCGCTTCCGCCATAACATCGGGTTCACAGCCGGCAAGTTGCACCGACATCGGAAATTCTTCCGCGCAATTTGTCGCCATTTTCATGGTTTTCTTGTTTTGGCGTATCATCGCCTGACTGGCGATCATCTCCGACACAACCAGACCAGCCCCCAAACTTTTTACGAGTCGACGGAATGGGAGGTCTGATACGCCAGACATCGGCGCCAAAATTACGGGTGCGTCCAGCTCTAAAGAATCGATTTTTATGGTCACTTGATAAGCACCTTGGCTATGTTGCCTAAATATTGGGCGAAAACTACTGCGAACCGGCGAAATCCCGCAACCAAATTCGCAACGTTTAGATTACCAGCTAAACAACGAGAACGTCAGTTACAAACTTTACGCCCGGATAGGCAAGTGTGAGCATCAAATAGGCCAATAGCGCCAACCTGGCAGCTTTTTGTCCTCGTAGCCCGCTTACTTTTCGAGCAATCAACAGGGCAAGAACAATGATGAACGTAATAACCGACAAGAGAACTTTGTGGGAAATCTCAAATACACTACCAGTTTGAAGGAATTGAACTGCTATACCAGTTAACAAACCGACTCCCAAAACAACTGCACAATACTGCAATAATCGTGCCTCCATTTCTTCAGAAGCCGACAATGTCGGAAATGCGGTATTCAGAAATGTCTGCTGCTTTGTTTTGAGGCTGCGTTCTTGAATAAACGCGGCAAAACCTGCAATTGCGGCAAGCGTCAACACGGCATATGTGGTTACAGAAAAAGCGATATGTAAAATTACCCAAATTGACGGAGCGTCGGTCAAAAATGGTTTTTCTGGCTGGTTTTGCCAAATGGTGGCGAGAACTGCCAAAACAATGAGATAGGGCAACAACCCGGCGGCGAGTTTATTACCTTCGCGAAAACAAAGCGCAACCGGAAGATAGATTAATAATGTTGCTGTGATTGTAGCCCATAGCGTTGGTGCAAATCCTGTGCGCCATCCTTCAGAAAACGCGGACGCAGTAAGAACACCAGTTCCTGAAATCGCAACAACCATGAATATCCAAAACAAGGTTTTGGTCCCATGTGGTGCGCGATATGCATAGACGACCGACGGTAACAGACCGAGTAGCGCCGAAATTGATAAATAGGACATGGTATCCATCATTCGATTATATCAGGCTGATTTAATCCCGTGCAGATTTGTTCGCAAGATTCTCGGTACCTTGGCATAAAATGCCTCCAACGGTACCCTGTTTCGAAACAGTTTCCATTTTCTAGAAACAACACAATCGAACGAGGCGTTTATGACAGGCTGTATCGCCCTAATTTTATCCGGAGGCAGCGGCAGCCGATATGGCGAGGAAATTCCGAAACAATATATGAGTCTCGGAGACCGCCCCGTCATCAGACATGCTGTGGAGAGATTTTTGGTCAATGACATCATCGATGGCATTCGAATTGTTAGAAGGCCGCAAGATCAGGCGCTGTATGATGAAATTTTTTCCGATCTACCAATTCTAGAGCCCGTTGACGGTGGCAATACGAGGCAGGAGTCCGTTCGTCTGGGGCTTGAAAGCCTAACCGATATAAACCCAAGTAAAATTTTGATTCACGATGGAGCACGCCCCTTCCCTGATCCAGAGATGATTTCCCAAATCATCGAAACCCTGAAAGATCACAAAGCCGTAATTCCGGCATTGCCGGTTTTCGATACGATTAAACAAACACGCGAAGATAAGAAAACTGTATCGAAAACATTGGACCGCCGCACATTATGGCGGGCTCAAACACCACAAGCTTTTGAATTTGACGCTATCTTATCTGCACACAAATCGGCGATTGGACTGGATCTCACGGATGATTCAATGGTCGCTGAAAATGCGGGGATTTCTGTCAAAATTATACAAGGGAATGAAACAAATTTGAAAATAACAACGCAGGAAGACATGCAGCAGGCAAGAATGATGTTGGGAATAAAGCGATCTACTACACGAATTGGCACCGGTTTTGACGTCCATCGGTTCGGGCAAGGTGATCATGTCATGCTTTGCGGTATAAATGTTCCCCATGATCAGGGATTGGACGGCCATTCAGATGCCGATGTTCCTATGCACGCTCTCACAGACGCGCTTTTGGGCGCAATTGCCGATGGGGATATTGGCAGCCATTTCCCACCGACAGACGAAAAATGGAAAAATGCGGAATCTACGCAATTCCTTCGTCATGCGGCGGACCTTGTAGCAAACTTAGATGGCGAAATTGTCAACGTAGATGTGACGATTATCTGTGAGCTGCCTAAAGTTGGGCCCCATCGGGATACTATGCGCCAAAAAATTTCAGAAATTTTGGAAATTCCATTGTCGTCGGTGAGCATAAAGGCAACAACGACGGAGCGGCTTGGCTTTACAGGTAGATCAGAAGGCATTGCTGCCCAGGCGAGCGCTTCAATTTCCCTGCCGTCCTGAACCGAACCATTTCATGCCAGTACGCTCGTTACCACGCGGAATGTCATTCGCCCATCCAGTTTGCTTGGTTTCAACATTCTTTGGCATTGGGCTTTTACCAATTGCGCCAGGAACATGGGGATCACTCGTCGCCCTACCCGTTGCCTGGGTTGTCCTAACTCATTGGAATATATATTTTTTACTTTTAATCGCTGCTTCTTTGTTCGTTTTGGGGTGTCTTGCAAGCGAGGTATATGTCCGACGGACTAATGATACAGACCCTGGTGCAATTGTTATCGATGAAGTTGTTGGCCAACTATTGGTTCTGGCCATCGCGCCTCTAAATTGGCGCTACTTTTTGACCGCATTCATTTTGTTTCGTCTCGCCGACATTATTAAGCCCTGGCCAGTCTCGTGGGCGGATCGATCAGTCAAAGGTGGACTTGGCATCATGCTTGATGACCTATTCGCCGCGCTCTACGCTGCGGCAAGCCTTTATGGTCTCATGGTTCTGTTTGGTTGATAAACGATGCTTGATGCACAAACTTTGTCTCGTGCCGCCGAAATTATTAGTCTGTGTAAAACTGCCAATCTAAAACTCGCAACCGTGGAATCCTGTACGGGCGGCCTGATTTCTGGTGCGCTGACGTCCATCTCGGGCTCTTCCGATGTCGTTGATAGAGGTTTCACAACTTACAGCAACGAAGCCAAGAATGAATTGGTCGGCGTTCCAATGGAACTGATAGAGGCCCATGGTGCAGTTAGTCCGGAAGTTGCACGTGCGATGGCAGAAGGTGGTCTTTCACGCTCTAATGCGGATGTAACCGTGTCGGTGACGGGGATAGCGGGCCCTGGAGGTGGCACGGAAACGAAACCTGTCGGGCTCGTGCACTTCGCGTGCGCCCGCATAGGAAAAACGACTACTAGCTATCACGAGGTTTTTGAAGGAGATCGAAACGCCGTTCGGGAATCTACTGTCTTACAGGCGTTTAATTTGATAGAGGCGGCCACAACCTCTTAGGATTTATCGCCATAAATAACACTGGCACGTTCTTCAAAAGCGCCAACCATTCTATTGATCGCTTCCCCAAAAAACGGTCCGATAATTCCCTTCAGCATTCGAGATCTAAATTCAAAATCGATAAAGAACTCGAGCTCACATCCGTTTTCTTGTTCATTAAATTTCCAATAGTTTATCAAATGCTTAAAGGGACCCTTTTGATATTCCACATTAATAAAAGAATGGCGCTCCAAAACGACCTTGGAGGTATACACTTCACGAACCAGTTTAAATCCAACCATAAGATCGGCATGAAAGGTGTTTTCTTCCCGTTGTGATATCCGTGCGCCAACGCACCATGGCAGAAATTCTGGATATCGTTCCACGTCAGAAACGAGATTGAATAGCTGTTCAGCCGAATAAGGAAGCAATCGGCGCTCAGAATGTTCAGGCATTCGCGTTCACGGGTCTATCGAACCCGTTTTTGCCTTTCTTCAACTAACTTCTTGAAATCCTCGTCGGCATGATAGGAAGAACGAGTCAAAGGCGTTGCAGATACCACCAGGAATCCTTTTGTCGCCGCATACTTTTTCAAATGATCGAATTCGGACGGGGTAACAAACCTATCGATGGGATGATGCTTTAGTGTTGGTTGGAGATATTGGCCAATTGTCAGAAAGTCGATATCCGCAGATCGCATATCATCCATTACCTGAACGACTTCCTCCAGAGATTCACCAAGACCCACCATTACTCCCGATTTTGTAAAAATGGAGTCATCAATTTCTTTGACGCGGCTCAATAGCTGTAGAGAGTGAAAATATCGGGCGCCAGGTCTTACAGATGGATACAATCGCGGCACCGTTTCCAGATTGTGGTTGAACACATCTGGACGGGCTTCAACAACGACCTCCAAGGCTCCTTCCTTACGCAAAAAATCAGGTGTCAAAATTTCGATTGTTGTTTGTGGCGCTTGATCCCGAATTTTCTCAATAACTTTTGCGAAATGGGCTGCACCACCATCGTCGAGGTCATCCCGGTCAACAGATGTAATAACGATATGCCGCAATCCTAATGTAGCAACCGCCTCCGCCACATTGTCGGGTTCATCTGGATCTACCTTATTGGGGCGTCCCGTCGCGACATTGCAAAACGCACAGGCTCTTGTGCATACGCTACCCAAAATCATCATTGTCGCATGACGTTGCGACCAGCATTCTCCAATATTTGGGCATGCTGCCTCCTCGCAAACCGTGTTTAACGAGAGACTGCGCATCAAAAGCTGGGTTCTGAAGAATTCTTCAGAATTTGGTGCTTTTACCCTAATCCAATCTGGTTTCTTTGGAGAAGGACTATCGGGATTATTGACCTTCTCAGGATGGCGGGGTCGAAGAGGTTTTAGTGAAGTAGCCATATTTTGATCTTTAAATACCCTATTCAGAAATGGATCACGCGACCGAAAGAGTCTAGTACGGCTTCGTGCATGGCTTCGGACAATGTTGGGTGAGGAAATACTGTATGCATTAACTCCGCTTCGGTCGCTTCAGCAGTTCGCGCGACTGTATAGCCCTGAATCATCTCGGTGACTTCTGGACCAATCATATGCGCGCCCAACAACTCACCCGTTTTTTCATTAAAAACTGTTTTAACAAGTCCTTCGGGGTCGCCAAGAGCAATGGCCTTCCCGTTTGCCAAAAACGGAAACCGGCCGACTTTAACATCATAGCCCTTCTCGATGGCCGCTGATTCGGTCAGTCCAACACTGGCTATTTGAGGTCGACAATACGTGCAACCGGGAATGTTTGATGTATCCAACGGATGCGTGTCCAATCCAGCAATATGCTCGACGCAAACCACACCCTCATGGCTTGCTTTATGAGCCAACCACGGCGGACCAACCAAATCACCGATGGCAAAAATGCCTTTCTCATCAGTTTCCAGCCACTCGTTTACAGTGACATGGCTATTGTCTACGACGACAGATGTACCCTCGAGACCAATATTCTTAACATTTCCAACAATCCCTACTGCTAGAATTGCCCGGTCATAGGTTTCTTTTTCCGCTTTGCCTGAAATTTCCAATTCCGCGGTGACGCCCTTGGCACCAGATTTAAGACGATGAACCTTTGCACCAGTGTGAATAGTCATCCCCTGCGCTTCAAACGACTTCTGAGCGAGATTTGAGATTTCGGCATCTTCAACTGGCAAAATACGATCCATTACCTCAACAATGGTTACTGCAGAGCCCAAATCTTTGTAAAAACTTGCGAATTCCATACCGATGGCGCCAGAGCCAACCACCAACAAGGATTTTGGCAGAGTTTCTGGAACCATTGCTTCTCGATATGTCCAGATCCGTTTTCCGTCGGGTTCAAGTCCTGGCAGCGTCCGTGCTCGGGCACCGGTTGCCAGAATAATATTGTTTGCACTGATGTCGGTCTGCTTACCGTCCTGATCGATGATCGATACTGACCCCGACCCAGTCACCGATCCAGTTCCGTCAAAAACAGTAACTTTGTTCTTCTTTAATAAATGCGCCACGCCTTGATTGAGCTGCTTCGCGACATTCCTAGAACGCTTTACGATTTTTTTGATATCAAAAGAGATATCCTTTGCGCTCATTCCGAATTCATCGAGATTGTGCAAAATATGGTGCACCTCTGATGTCCGTAAGAGTGCTTTTGTTGGGATACATCCCCAGTTTAGACAAATGCCACCCAAGTGTTCGCGTTCGGCCAGCGCTACTTTCATACCGAGTTGGCTCGCCCGGATGGCAGCGACATAGCCACCTGGTCCCCCGCCAATAACAAAAATATCGAAACTTGTGTCGGCCATACGCCTTACTGCTCTGTCAAAATCCGTTAGGTTGCCTGGTCCAACTAGACATCCTGAAATGGGTTAATGAGTGTCGCGCCATATAGTTAAAGCAACATTGCCGGCGGATATTCAATTAGACGCTTGATAGCACTCAAAAGTTTAGCGCCCGTCGCGCCATCAACAACACGGTGATCGCACGACAGCGTACATGTCATAACGGTTGCAGGGACAATTTCCCCATTCTTGACCACCGGCCGCGGCTCACCGGCGCCGACCGCCAAAATACACCCTTGCGGCTCATTAATGACGGCATCGAACTGTTTGATACCGAACATTCCCAAATTGGAAATTGTAAACGAACCGCCCTGATATTCTTCGGGAGATAGTTTTCCGTCACGGGCACGAAGAGCCAGATCTTTCATGGCAGATGAAATTTCTGCCAACCCCTTGCTTTCGGCATCGGGGATTATCGGTGTGATCAAACCTTCGTCCAACGCCACAGCGACCGAAATATCCGCAGACCTATAAAGCCTCATCATTCCGTCACCCAGCCATCCCGCATTTGCCTCCGGCACTTCAATTAGAGCCAATGCGCAGGCTCGAATGACAAAGTCGTTCACGGAGAGCTTACCGTCTTCAAGCCGTTCGTTGAGAGACGAACGGACTTTAAGTAGTTCATCGATTTCGCAATCCACACTTAAGTAGAAATGAGGAACATTGGATTTGGAATGGGCCATGCGTTCCGCAATCACTTTCCGCATAGAACTCATGGGCACGTCTTCAAATTTCCCACCAGAAGACATTCCCAAACCACCTACAACATTGGCCGCTGGTAACAATGTCTTTGCCTTTTCAATATCCGCTTTAACTATACGGCCTTGCGGGCCTGTACCTGCAATCGCCGAAAGATCGAGGCCTGCTTCCGCCGCCAGTCGTTTAGCAAGTGGGCTTGCAAAGATTCGTTCAGCACCCGTTGCAACATTGTCGGCCGCTTTACCATCGGTTAAAGCTTCAACATCCGCTCGCGTGATTTTTCCCCGTGCGCCAGTGCCGGTAATCGTCGACAAATCTAATCCTGCTTGCTCCGCCAGTCGTCTGGCCAACGGCGTCGCTGTCGGACTGTCGCTCGAATTATTAGAAATTACCGGAACTGCATCTTCCTTTACCTCCGATGCCGGCGTTGCAGAGACTGTGGCCGAAATATCGATATCATCGACGTTCTCACCGTCTTCCAGCAAAACACCAATGACATTATTGACCGCAACATTCTCACTGCCGTCTGGAACTAGAATTTTGCCGAGTGTTCCGGAATCGACAGCTTCGACTTCCATGGTCGCTTTATCAGTTTCGATTTCCGCTAGAACGTCACCAGGTTGAACACTATCACCCTCTCCCTTGTGCCACTTGGCGAGGTTTCCCTCCGTCATAGTCGGAGATAATGCTGGCATGAGGATATTTATCGGCATGCGCTAATCCCGGAATTCAGTTGCGATAACTAACGGCTTTTGCCGCCGCAACAATGTCGTCAACCTGAGGCAGTGCGAGCGCTTCCAGGTTTGCCGCATATGGAAGAGGAACGTCTTCCGCAGTAACCCGACCAACAGGAGCATCCAGCCAATCAAAAGCCTGCTCCATAATAGTTGCCGAGATTTCCGCTCCAATTCCCGCAAACGGCCACCCCTCTTCTACCGATACGACTCGATTTGTCTTTTGAACCGACTCTACAATGGTCTGTGTATCCAATGGTCTAAGCGTTCGCAGATCAATAACTTCTGCTTCGATACCCTCCGACGCCAATGCATCGGCAGCTTCAAGTGCTTTGCCTACCATTATCGAAAACGCCGTAATCGTGACATCACTGCCTTCGCGTACAACTTTGGCTTTGCCTATCGGAACCAGCCAGTTCGGGTCAGTTGGGACGTCAAAGCTGCCACCGTACAAAAGTTCATTTTCCAGAAAAATAATGGGGTTGGGATCGCGTATAGAAGACTTCAGCAAACCCTTCGAATCCGCAGCGCTCCATGGAGAAACCACTTTAAGGCCAGGGATATGGGCATACCAACTTGCAAAGCACTGCGAGTGCTGCGCCCCAACTCTAGCGGCCGACCCGTTCGGGCCTCGAAAAACGATAGGACATCCCATTTGTCCACCCGACATATAATTCGTCTTTGCTGCAGAGTTGATCAGTTGATCCATTGCCTGCATGGCGAAATTAAATGTCATAAACTCTACGATCGGGCGGAGACCCAAGAACGCAGCGCCAACGCCGACACCGGTAAAACCGTGTTCAGTGATAGGAGTATCAATAACGCGTTTGTCGCCAAACTCATCCAAGAGCCCTTGGCTGACCTTATAAGCTCCTTCGTATTGGGCAACCTCCTCACCCATTAGAAACACACGATCATCATTCCTCAATTCTTCGGCCATTGCATCGCGCAACGCTTCGCGAACTGTCGAACGAACGGTTTCGCCGTCATAGTCGACCTCAACGGGTAAGGCGGATGGTTTAGGAGGAGGTTCGGTGGTTTGGGTCTGTGCAGGCGGCGGAGGGTCTTCGGATGCTGCAGGAGAATGCGGCTCTGCCAATGGTTGGGTTTCCACGGACACATCCTCGCCTTCCGCGACGATGATCCCGATTACCTGATTGACCTGGACTCCCTCGGACCCATCCGGGATCAGTATTTTTCCCAAAACGCCTTCATCAACAGCTTCGACTTCCATCGTCGCTTTATCGGTCTCGATCTCGGCGAGTATATCGCCCGGTTCAACCGCATCGCCTTCCTGTTTGTGCCACTTTGCAAGGTTGCCTTCCGTCATTGTCGGAGAGAGTGCGGGCATCAAAATGTTCGTTGGCATGTTTCGCGGTCTTTCTTCTTATGCCTCGACCAGAACGTCGGTATAGAGCTCCGATGGATCTGGTTCTGGACTATTCTGGGCGAAATCAGCCGCTTCTGAGACGACGTCTCGAATTTCTTTATCAATTTCCTTAAATTGATCTTCGTCAATGATTTTTCGTTTTAAAATCAAACTTTTAAGATTGGTTATCGGATCCTGCTCGTCCCTGACTTTTGCAACTTCTTCCTTGGACCTGTAATTCGCGGGATCGGACATCGAATGACCACGATAGCGATATGTCATCATTTCCAATATGACAGGTCCATCGCCGGCCCGACATTTTTCCGCCGCCATAGACCCTGCCTCTTTGACCGCTTCAACATCCATGCCGTCGACCTGAACACCAAAGATCCCTCTTCCAGCACCAAGTTGAGATAGATCCTCAGCCGCTGAAGCTCTTTGAACAGAAGTACCCATTCCGTATTTGTTGTTTTCGATCACGTATACGACGGGAAGGTTCCAGAGGGCGGCCATATTAAAGGATTCATGAACCTGTCCCTGGTTTGCGGCGCCATCTCCAAAATAGGCGAGTGTAATGGCTCCTTCACCATTGTAGCGCTGCGCAAATGCAAGTCCCGTACCGATCGAAACCTGCGCTCCCACGATACCGTGACCACCGAAAAAATTTTTTTCGGTACTAAACATATGCATGGAGCCGCCTTTTCCCCGAGAATAACCGCCGCTCCTGCCAGTCAGTTCTGCCATGACGCCTTTTGGATCCATACCACAAGCAAGCATGTGCCCGTGATCCCGATAACTGGTAATTACAGCATCAGTCTCTTTGATAACGGCCTGCATGCCTACGACAACAGCTTCCTGTCCTATATACAAATGACAGAAACCGCCGATCAAACCCATTCCATATAGTTGTCCCGCACGTTCCTCGAATCTTCGAATAAGAAGCATATCACGATAAAAGGCTAGCAAAGATTCCGATGTATTTTGCAAGTCTGCTGCGCCCGCTCCGTTCGTTTTGCTTGATTTAGCCGCCCGCTTTCGGGGTTTCGGAGCTTTTGCCGCAGCTCTCTTGCTTTTATTAGCCATAATTTTCACCTCGAAGAATGGACACGGGTAAGGCCCCAAATATGAAAATTAACCATACTGAGGTTATACAAAACCTGCGATCACGCAATATTAGCGTGAGAAAGTTTATGTTCTTTTGACGGTAGGATTTGAAAGAAAAATTAAATTTTCAGGCCAATTTTGAAACGAGCCGTTTAGACATGCGTTCTTACCAGCTACGCGGCTCTATCGAATCTTATTTTCTGCCCTCGAATACACCAGTATTTCGTCTTTTTTGACAAAACCCGTAACTGATCGAACACGCTCATCAAGCATATCCCGGTTCATAGCATTGCGACGCAAAAGCGCGATTCTCTGCTCCCAACGCTCTCTTTCCCCTTGCGAAACGGAAAAATGCACTTCTGCTGCCGCAATTTGCTGACGGATTTGTAACCAAGCCAGCAGACCGCGATCCCCCTGGATGGCGTGCATCACAAAATAGGCAAACAACAGAGCGCCTAAGATGGAACCCGTAATGTGTCGCCCACGCCGACGTATTTCCAATACAACTGACATGAGCGAATCGAATCACATACCGATTCGTTCCGTCAAGATAATTTTAAGAAAAGAGTCTGAAAAAACCTGAACTTAGAGAAAAGTGTTGCAAAAAAGAATCAGTTTGACTCTTCGAATTCACGAATTTTGTAAAATTGAACGCCCGGCATATTCCGCTTGATCAGCCAAATCCTCTTCGATCCGGATGAGTTGGTTGTACTTTGCCGTGCGATCCGAACGACAAAGTGACCCTGTTTTTATTTGACCACAATTCGTCGCGACCGCGAGGTCGGCAATGGTTGAGTCTTCTGTTTCTCCGGACCTGTGTGACATTACCGCTGTAAATCCTGCCTTGTGGGCCATCTCAACTGAAGCAAGCGTCTCTGTTAATGTGCCAATTTGATTTACCTTAATCAGAATCGAATTGGCTACGCCATCGTCGATACCGCGTGAAAGTCGTTCCGTATTTGTGACAAACAGATCATCTCCCACGAGTTGGACCTTATTACCAATTTTCGTGGTCAGTGCCGCCCAACCATCCCAGTCATCCTCTGACATTCCATCTTCAATGGAAATAATCGGAAACTTGGATACCAAATCAGCGTAATAGCCTACCATTTCTTCGGGAGATAGAGATTTGCCTTCGCCAGAAAGTTCATATTTCCCATCTTCAAAAAACTCGCTGGAAGCCGCGTCAAGTGCCAGAAAGACATCTTCCCCCGGTTCATAACCAGCGACTTTCGTAGACTTCATTATAAATTCGAGCGCTTCCTCTGCACTGCCCAGGTTGGGGGCAAAACCGCCCTCATCGCCCACGTTAGTGTTGAGATCAGCCTTCGAAAGCTCACCTTTAAGAGCTTGAAAAATTTCGGCTCCACAGCGAATCGCCTCTGACATGGAATTCGCAGAAACCGGCATGATCATGAACTCTTGAATATCGATAGGATTGTCCGCGTGCGCACCGCCATTCAGAATATTCATCATTGGCACCGGCAAAATGTGGGCGCTAACGCCGCCCACATAGCGATAGAGTGGTAAACCTGCCTCTGCAGCGGCCGCTTTCGCAGTTGCGAGGCTAACACCTAGAATGGCATTCGCTCCCAGACGACTCTTATTCGCCTCACCATCCAAAGACCACATCGTTGAATCAATCTCAACCTGATCTTCAGCATCTAACCCCGAAAGTGCGTCAAATATCTCTCCATTGATGGCATCGACGGCTTTTTGAACACCCTTGCCACCAAAGCGCTCCTTATCACCATCCCGAAGTTCGACGGCCTCATGAATACCAGTTGACGCACCTGATGGCACGGCAGCGCGTCCAGATGCTCCGGTTTCAAGCAGTACATCAACCTCTACTGTTGGGTTGCCGCGGGAGTCTAGAATTTCCCGACCATGAATGGCGACAATTGCAGTCATTCAAATACTCCGATCTTCAATTTCCAACTAAATTTCAGTGTTTTGTCTTAGCAATCTGATCGTATTCAATCAGGTTCTTGAGCAAAGGTTCAATTTGATCGAGCGGAACCATATTGGGACCATCACTCGGTGCGCTATCAGGATCATTATGAGTTTCCAAAAATACGGCTGCGACACCTATTGCAACAGCGGCACGCGCCAAAACTGGAACGAATTCTCTCTGACCGCCGCTAACTGACCCCTGACCACCTGGTTGTTGAACCGAATGCGTCGCATCAAATACGACGGGATGCCCCATAGCAGCCATCGTTGGAAGCGAACGCATATCTGAAACAAGTGTATTGTAGCCGAAGCTCGTTCCTCTTTCGCAGACCATGACATTGTCATTGCCGCTATCAATAGCCTTCGCCACGACATTTTCCATATCCCACGGGGCGAGAAACTGGCCCTTCTTAATATTTAAGGGCTTCCCTGTCTTAGCCGCGGCAACCACCAGATCCGTTTGCCGGCATAAAAATGCAGGAATTTGCAGAACATCAACGATATCGGCCACCGGTGCGCATTCGTCTGGGAGATGGACGTCCGTAATGACTGGACAACCATATGTTTCGCGTACTTCTGCCAAAATCGGCAACCCTTCATTCATACCGATACCCCGGTTACTCTTTAACGATGTTCGGTTCGCCTTATCAAATGATGATTTATATATCAGGCCAATCCCCAATGCTGAGGTGAGCTCAACCAAAGCATGCGACATTTCAAGCGCATGATTTTTTCCCTCAAGTGCACAAGGACCAGCAATAATAGTTAGCGGCAAATCATTACCGATAGTGATGTCTCCAATTGAGATGTGATGCGGCAAACCCATGGGCGGCATTTTCCGTAGCGACAAGGAACCCTGGCAGTTCTACTAAACGAGACGCGACCGGTCCACCGCGGCCTTGATAAATGATGTAAACAAGGGGTGCGGGTCAAAAGGCTTTGATTTGAGTTCAGGGTGAAACTGAACACCGACAAACCAGGGATGATCAGCCAATTCTATGATTTCTGGCAATTCACCATCGGGAGACAATCCCGAAAATACCAGTCCCGCTGCCTGCAGCTTATCGGCATAATTAATATTCACCTCGTAACGATGACGATGCCGTTCCTCGATTGTATCTGTCCCGTATATCTCCTGAACGAGACTGCCTGTTTTCAGCTGACAGGGATACGATCCCAATCGCATCGTACCGCCCAAATCATCATTTTCATCGCGCAATTCAACCGCATCTCCTTTTTTCCACTCGGTCAAAAGGCCAACAACAGCATCATCGACATCACCAAATTCAGTTGAACCAGCCGCCGCAATTCCCGCAAGGTTGCGTGACACTTCAATAACAGCCATCTGCATTCCAAAGCAAATTCCGAAATACGGGACCTGATGCTCTCTAGCAAATTTGACCGCCGCAACTTTTCCTTCTGAGCCCCGCTCGCCGAATCCGCCTGGTACTAATATTCCATCGACATCTTCCAGATGTTGGACTGCATCCTCTCTTTCAAATATTTCAGAATCAATCCAACGCATCTCGACGCCAACATTGTTAGCGATTCCCCCATGACCTAAGGCCTCCGCCAACGACTTATAAGCATCAGGTAGCTCGGTGTACTTCCCAACCACTGCTATTGTTACCTTCCCTTCCGGTTGTTTGATACTGTCGACAATTTCGACCCAGCGACCGAGATCAGGTTCTACTTTTGCTTCGATTCCAAAATGTCTACAAACTTCTACGTCAAAACCCTGCTCGTGATACACCAGCGGAACTTCGTAAATCGTCTCGACATCGGGAGCTGAAATTACTCTTTCCGGCGCAACATTGCAGAACAAGGCAATCTTTCTTCTTGCGTCGGCGGGTATAGGTCGGTCGGAACGACAAAGCAAAATATCTGCTTGAATTCCCACGCTTTGCAGTTCTTTGACTGAATGCTGCGTGGGCTTTGTCTTAACCTCTCCTGCAGCGGAAAGATGGGGCAAAAGCGTCAAATGAATGAACATCGATCTCTCTCGTCCCAATTCATTCGCCTTTTGGCGGATTGCCTCAAGAAATGGCAAGCTTTCTATGTCACCCACCGTGCCACCGATTTCACATAAAATAAAATCAGCATCATTGGTTTCAGATTCAATAAATTCTTTGATTGCATCTGTGACGTGGGGAATTACTTGTACGGTTGCGCCCAAATAATCGCCATGCCGTTCGCGGGCCAATACCGTGGAATAAATTCGGCCTGTGGTGACGTTGTCTCCCTGACGTGCAGGAACGCCGGTAAACCGTTCATAATGTCCAAGATCGAGATCGGTTTCTGCACCGTCATCCGTCACATAGACTTCACCGTGTTGAATAGGATTCATCGTGCCCGGATCTACATTCAAATACGGGTCCAATTTTCGAAGACGAACCTTAAACCCTCTCGCTTGAAGCAAGGCGCCCAAAGATGCTGAGGAAATCCCCTTTCCGAGGGATGAAACCACGCCACCGGTGATAAACACAAACCGCGTCATGGACCCCGACTCTACAGCAGTTACTCCGAACGCCCAATGGCAAAGACACGGCAGAAATGCCGCCTCTCAGAGACTGATTCGAATTTTCGCTATTTTGCGAGCGGTACTGAAGGTCCTGTGGGCTTGGCCGGTGCTGTTTTTTCAGGCGGTTTATCCACTATAGAGCGCGCTGGCCCGCTTCCTGTATTTCCGGCGAGAATAGCGAGAATAAGACTGGTCGCAATGAAACATGTAGCGATAATTCCCGTCGCCTTGGTCAGTAAATTTCCAGAACCACGTGCGGAGACCAAGCCACCCATATTGCCGCCGCCAATACCCAAAGCGCCGCCTTCGCTTTTTTGCAGCAATACAACGATTACTAAAGCAAGAGCTAAAAACAAATGTATTAGTAGTAAAACAGTTTCCAAAGACCTGCCCTTTTTGAGTCTAAATTAACTAAGCCAGTTAAATATAGGCAATAGTTGCGCTTCTTTTAGTCCGGTAACCACCACTTTGACCAGCGGAATTTATAATTAAGGCATTCACAAATCTGCCAACTAATTAAACGCTTGTACAAATTGACCAGAAATCTTCTACCTTCAAACTAGCACCGCCAACCAAACCGCCATTTACGTTCTTAATGGCAAGAATTTCGCCAGCGTTGCCCGGATTCATTGACCCACCATAGAGCAACCTGAATTCCTCTCCATCCTTAAAACGAGAATTAAGAAGAGAGCGAATGTTATCGTGGACTTCAGAAATTTGTTCGATAGTTGGCGTCAATCCGGTACCAATCGCCCAAACGGGCTCATAGGCGACGATAGTATTTTCAGCCGTTGCCTCTGCGGGTACAGATTTAGAGACCTGTTCTTCGACAACCGCGAGTGTTTTTCCTTCGTTGCGTTCATCCAGGGATTCTCCAACGCATATTATAGCTGAGAGGCTCTGAATAAACGCCGCTTTCGCTTTCTCCCCTACCAATTTGTCGCCTTCGCCATGATTGGTGCGCCTTTCTGAATGGCCGACAATTACAAAGTTGCAACCAGCATCGACAAGCATTTCTGCGCTGACATCGCCTGTATGCGCACCAGAAACTTCGACATGGCAGTCCTGAGCGCCTAATTTGATCGGGCTTCCCAAAACGATTTCACCAACCGAACGAATAGACACAAAGGGTGGACAAATAAGAATGTCACAACCGGGATCTATTGCCGCTCTTTGTTCTACAAGCCCAGCCGCCAAGGCACTCGCATCGGCGCGTAAAGTATTCATCTTCCAATTGCCAGCAATCAACGGGCGCATCGCCAAAACCCTCAAATCGTTCGGTGGATCGTCGGTGTTTATCATATCCATGATTTTGCTCCAAGCGACTGGAATTCAAGGATGCATTGCATATTGCAGGGCCTGTCCCCACTTCCTATTATGCGGTCAACAGTGAGTGGTCGAGACAATCACGAAATTTTAATCGGCAAGGCATTGATATGATTGAAGCGATGCGTTCCAAGGCAGCTTCTTGGGTCGCCAAAATATTGGCGTTTTTTCTAATACTTTCGTTTGCAGTTTGGGGAATTGGCGACGTTGTTCGCGGACCCGTTATCGGGGACGTGGTAGCAAAGGTTGGTGAAACGGAAATTAGCAGGAACGACCTCAGCAATCAGGTCCGCCGGCTTCTATCGATTATGCGGCGTCAGCTCGGCGGAAATTTCGATGTCCAGCAAGCGTCGCGGCTCGGCCTGATAGATCAAACTATGGACCAACTCGTCAATTCGAGATTGCTGTCCCTAGAAGCACAAAACCTTGGACTCGGCGCGGGTGAAGACCTAATTCGACAAACAATTTTCAGTGACCCACGGTTTCAGACACCGAGTGGCCAATTTGATCGGCTTGCTTTCAGACGATTCCTTCAGGGAGAAGATCTACCTGAATCCCGATACGTGGATTTATTGCGGCAGGAAATTACCCAGCGCCAGGTAACAAACGCCCTTAGTTCATCATCATTTGTTCCAAAATCGCTCGTAGATACAGTGTATAAATATCGCAATGAGCAGCGGGTTGCTGACATTGTGGAAATCCCGTTCGGTAAGGCATCCGAAGTTCCTACACCCAATCAAGCTGAACTCACCGCATTTCACAAAAAAAATCCAGCACGGTTCATGGCACCTGAATTTCGAAGGGTAACTGCTATCTTTCTCGATCCTGACGAGGTCGCAAAGGAACTCAACCCGGCGGAATCACGAATTCGGGAGGAATATGAATATCGTAGGGAAACGAGAACTGTGCCGGAGCGTCGTGAGCTAGAACAGGTTCTTTTTCAGGATGAAGCGAAGGCGAGTTCTTTCGCAAAACAGACACAATCGGGACGCCAATTTGCTGGTGCCGCTCAAGAAATAGCCAAGCTAACGCCAAACGACCTCGGCAGTCTCCGCAAACAGGACCTACCGGCAAAAGTCGGGGAAGCTGCTTTTAAACTTCCAGCCAATGGTGTTTCGGACCCTGTAAAAACCGCTCTCGGATGGCACGTTGTCCGCGTAAAAAATATCAAACTTGAGCAAGTCCCGTCGTTCAATTCGCTTCAAGCAGAAATCAAAAAAGACCTGGCAAGAGAAATGGCTGTCGACAACATCATTAAATTAACCGGTCAGCTTGATGATGCACTTGCAGCTGGTACGTCTCTCGAAGAGGCCGCCAATATAATTTCTGCAAAGGTATTGAGATTTTCTGCGGTTGACTCAAGCGGTAAAGATGAAAATGGCAAACCTATTAAGGAATTGCCGAAATCTCCCTTGTTCTTGGAAAAAGTATTTTCAACGCCGAAAGGCGAAACGACAAATGTCGAAGAAACACGCCAAGGGGGATTTTTTGTTCTTAAAGTAGACGCTATCACCGCAGCAGTACCAAAACCTATGAGTGCCGTGAAGAATCAAATTGTTGGTATATGGAAGGCTAGCCAAGTTCGATCTGCGGCGAAAAAGAAAGCAGAAACTCTACAAAATGCCGCCCAAACCAGCGCCAACCTTACAACGGCCGCTAAATCAAGCGGTTACGACGCGAAAACAAGCAAACCGGTGTCTCGATTTATTAAACCACCGGGTTCGATTGTCTCTGACACTCTTCTGAGATCATTGTTCAACGCAAAAATAGGAGACGTTGTGATTGCAGCCTCCAATAGCGGGTATTCTGTGGCGCAAATTAAAAAAGTTATCCCCGCGGCCCCCGACAAGAATAAATCAGAGGCCGACAATCTAACAACTCAGCTAAAAAATGTGATGTCAGCGGATACGCTGGCGCAGTATCTAGCAGCGCTGCGAACTACTTATCCGGTTATAATAGACGACAAAGCTGTTGCCCAAGCGGTAACCGGCCGACCTTACTGATGCAGGTTGAACCGTCCTTCCAATCCTTTGAAGAGAGATATCTTGAAGGTAAAGCACAGGTTGCCTGGACCACACTCATCGCCGATCTCGAAACGCCGGTATCGGCGATGCTCAAAATTGCCGCGGACATGCCCAACAGTTTCTTGCTCGAATCCGTGGAAGGCGGTTCGGCCCGTGGTCGCTATTCGATCCTGGGATTGCGACCGGACATTATTTGGAAATGTAATGGCAACGATGCCAAAATAAACCGATCTGCCGACACTGACTCAAGCGCATTCGAAGCATGTACAGAAGGTTCTTTGGAGTCATTACGTCTGCTTGTCGATATCTCCCGTATCGACCTTCCCGAGCATCTCCCCCCTATGGCAGCGGGCCTTGTTGGCTATCTTGGATACGACACAGTTTGCTTAATGGAAAAAATACCGTCGACCCGTCCTGATACGTTGGGAACACCGGATGGCCTTTTTGTTAGACCAACCATTATGGTCATATTCGACACCGTAAAAGACACTGTAACTGTCGTCACACCGGTCAGAGTTGATACGCATTGCTCAGCAGAAGAAGCCTACGCCGATGCGCAGAAAAGGCTCAATGACGTCGTAATAGATTTTGATAAAACGCTCCCCCATCAGCCCGCGAACGACGCCAATATCGCAAGTCCCCTCAAACCAATTTCAAACACGACCAACGACAAATTCAAGGCGATGGTAAAGCGAGCAAAGGAGTATATTTTTGCTGGCGACATATTTCAGGTGGTCTTATCACAGCGATTTCGTATCCCTTTTTCACTCCCCCCATTTTCGCTTTATCGGGCATTGCGCCGTACTAATCCGTCTCCATTTTTGTTTTTCTTGAATTTTGGAGAGTTCGCGGTCGTTGGGTCTAGCCCTGAGATACTTGTTCGCCTGAGGGATGAAAAGGTAACGCTCCGCCCTCTGGCAGGAACGCGTCCGAGAGGCACCAACATTGCAGAAGATGAAGCATTGGCGGAAGAGTTATTAGCCGATGAAAAAGAATGCGCGGAGCATTTGATGCTGCTTGATTTGGGCCGAAATGATGTCGGCCGCGTTTCAAAAATCGGTTCAGTAGAAGTAACTGAAAAAATGGTCATCGAGCGCTATTCTCATGTAATGCATATCGTTTCGAATGTTGAAGGGCAGATTAGCAAGGAATATGACGCCATGGACGCGCTGGCTGGAGGCTTTCCTGCGGGCACGGTTTCAGGTGCTCCCAAAATTCGTGCCATGGAAATAATAGACGAATTGGAAGCTGAAAAACGTGGAATTTACGCCGGTACGGTTGGGTATTTTTCCGCCAATGGATCTATGGATACCTGCATCGTTTTAAGAACAGCTATTGTCAAAGACGGACAGATGTATGTGCAATCCGGAGCCGGGATCGTTGCGGACAGTGACCCGGATTCTGAACAACAGGAATGTATCAACAAAGCGCAAGCGTTAATTCGCGCTGCGGAAGAAGCCCAACGCTATGCGGGCAACCAGTTCTGATCGGCCAAAACCACTGAATGTTCGATTTGTAAATCTGGGACCGACCAGTATTTCTTAAGTAGCAGCCTGGTTTCCTCGGCATCCAACAAGTGGAATCCATGCCGTTCATAAAATTGAATTGCCCACTTTGCGGCTGCCCAAGTACCAATTAATACGGGAGCATCCGTGACAGTATTAATATCCTCAATCAGTCGCGACCCGATCCCGTTTCGCCAAGCATCCGTTTTCACATAGGCATGTCGAATTAAATATACGTCTTGAACTGGTTGAACACCCATCACGCCAAGAATGTTGTTGTCCTCAGAACGACAAACCCGAAATTTAATTCCCGCCTCAATTCCTTCTCTCAATTCGGATGGCGGCATGTATGGCTCATGCCAGCAATTTTCTGGAATGACCCCCTTATATGCACTCGCACCATCGTTGATTACAGCAAGAACTTCTTCAAAATCAGTAGAGCTAAAATCGTCAATCATGAGCTTTCATAGCGCGACCGAGCCCATAAAATCCAAAAGAAATAAAAACCGAGATATATTGAGGTCGCTTTCGTTGCCAAATGAGACCTGTTATAAAATTCAAATTATTGTCGGCACCCTATGATAAGTGATTGAAATGCTGCTCTTAATTGATAATTACGACAGCTTTACGTATAACCTGGTTCACTATTTTGGCGAACTAGGTGTAGAAACCATTGTTCACCGTAATGATGCATTATCCCCAGAGGACGCGGTAGCAGTCGGTGCCGACTCTATCGTCATTTCACCTGGTCCCTGCGATCCTGACCAAGCCGGAATTTGCCTGGACCTCATTCGCCAAACAGATGGCAAAATCCCGATTCTAGGTGTCTGTCTTGGTCATCAGTCAATTGCTCAAGCATTTGGCGCAAAAATTGTTCGTGCAGCAACACCCGTTCACGGTAAACCAAGCAGTATTCATCACGATGGCACCGGGCTATTTACAGGCCTGCCCGATCGCTTCGAGGCTATTCGATATCATTCTCTGACGGTCGACCCTCAGAGTATTCCTGAATCACTAACCGTGTGTGCAACAACTCAAGACGATGTCGTTATGGCCGTTGCGCACAAAAAATGGCCCGTGTATGGCGTACAATTCCATCCTGAAAGCATCGATACACAGCATGGCCATGCTATACTCGAAAACTTTCTTAATTTAACTCGGCAATGGAGGAACGCGGCATGAATAGCGCCGCTGAAGGGATCAAACCCCTTTTAAATAAAGTAGCTGGAGGACAATCACTCCGCGAATCTGAAGCAGAAAACGCCTTTGATATCATCATGTCGGGCGATGCAACCCCTGCTCAAATTGGTGCCTTTTTGATGGCGCTGCGAGTGCGGGGGGAAACTGTCGACGAAATTACGGCAGCAGCGAAAATCATGCGCTCCAAGGCACTGACGATATCGGCTCCTGAAAACGCCATCGATGTTGTCGGTACCGGTGGTGATGCAAGCGGCACACTCAATATTTCGACAGGATCAGCGATCGTTGTAGCAGGTTGCGGAGTCCCAATCGCAAAACATGGAAACCGCGCGCTATCGTCTCGTGCAGGTGCCGCCGATGTTCTAGGCTCACTTGGCGTCAATATTGATTGCGATATGCCTCTCATCGAAAAATCCATCCGTGAGGCCGGTATCGG
Organism: Rhodospirillaceae bacterium; assembly: GCA_002720855.1. Classification (GTDB taxonomy): domain Bacteria; phylum Pseudomonadota; class Alphaproteobacteria; order MPNO01; family UBA2964; genus UBA2964. Next base: position 51,471 of record PBIN01000013.1, read on the forward strand.
TTTCATGATGGCACCGAGGCATCACAGTGCGACCCGGCACGTTGCTGGCCCCCGCGTTGAGCTAGCGACACGAACGGTTTTTAACATCTTGGGCCCGCTCTCAAATCCGGCTGGCGTCAATCGGCTCCTGGTCGGGGTGTTTGCCAGGGAGTGGGTAGAACCCTTGGCAGAAGTCCTCGGAAAGCTGGGAGCAGAAAAAGCATGGGTCATACATGGTTCGGATGGTCTCGATGAACTAACGACCACAGGGCCTTCTTATGTTTCAGCATTCGAAGACGGAAAAGTATCGAGTTTCGAAGTTTCCCCCGAAGACGCCGGAATTCCATTGGCAAATGGAAACGATCTTAAGGGTGGTAATGCAGAAGAAAATGCCGAAGCCATGGTCGCGATGCTTAGCGGTGAACCAGGGGCATTTCGAAACATTGTCGTTTACACATCAGCAGCAGCCCTCGTTGTCGCCGACAAAGTCGAGAACCTTAAAGAAGGTGCGGAAATGGCAGCAAATGCAATTGACACCGGCAAGGCAAAGCAAGCACTTGATACAATGATTCAGATCACGAATGAAGGCAATAACGCGGAAACCTAATGGACAATGTTCTCGATCGAATTTGCTCTGAAAAACGCGAACATGTTGCTGCCCGTAAAGCAGAATGTTCTGAAGATGCAATTCAGGAAGCAGCGTTAAAAGCAAGCGCGCCGCGTGGCTTTGCTAACGCTTTGAAACAGGCCTCCCGAACGGGTTATGGTTTGATTTCGGAAATCAAACGGTCATCTCCCAGTAAGGGATTAATTCGATCGGATTTTGATCCCGCAACACTAGCAAAAGCATATGAAGCAGGTGGAGCCACTTGTATTTCCGTCCTTACAGACACGCCTTATTTCGAGGGAGAAGATGAGCATCTTGTCGTGGCAAGGAACGCATCAAGCCTGCCCATTCTACGGAAAGATTTCATGCTTGATCCTTATCAAATCCATGAATCGCGGGCTCTGGGCGCAGACTGCATTTTGCTCATAATGGCTGCGCTTTCTCAGGATGAGGCAAGATCCTTGGAAAACATCGCAATTTCTCACGGAATGGATGTATTGATCGAAGTTCACAATGATGAAGAACTTCACCAAGCTTTAGCGTTAAAATCGTCAATGATCGGAATAAATAATAGAGATCTTAAATCCCTAAAAACTGACACGATCACTACAAAAAAGCTGGCTGAGAAAATACCTCCCGGGAAATTACTTGTTTCTGAAAGCGGCTTATATACCTCGGACGATCTTGCCGATATGGCAACTGCCGGCGCACGTTGTTTTCTAATAGGCGAGTCACTAATGCGCCAAAATGATGTCACCGAAGCGGTAAGAATTTTACTTGCCGATCCCGTGAAGCCATCAATTGAGCTGGAGGAACAGCTTTGACCAAAGAGGTACGTCTAAGTCACATTGATGCTGACGGTAAGGCTGCAATGGTTGATGTGTCGGACAAAGATATAACCAACCGAGTTGCAACCGCAGGCGGTACGGTTCTGATGGATGCGCAAACAATGCAGCTGATTCAAGATGGTGGGGTAAAAAAAGGCGATGTTCTGTCCGTCGCCCGCCTTGCGGGAATTATAGGAGCAAAAAAGACGCCCGAATTGATCCCGCTTTGCCATCCCCTGGCCCTGCAAAAGATTGATGTTGATATGACATTAGATCCGAAACGGAATGCCATTGACATCAAGGCAACATGCAAAGTGGTAGGGCAAACCGGCGTAGAAATGGAAGCGCTGATGGCAGTTTCTATCGCCGCACTTACAATTTATGACATGTGTAAGGCTGTTGACCGGACGATGCGCCTAACGGATATCCGGCTCCTCGCCAAATCAGGAGGGAAATCCGGCGAATTTGAAGCGGAAGAGCTGGCAAAATGATTTCGGTAGAAGAAGCCCGAAATAAAATAATGGCAAATATGCCGTTAATGCCGCCCGAACAGGTTCCTTTGTCCGAAGCGCTCGGACGCGTTTTGGCCGAGGATGTAAGCTCTAGAAGAACCCAGCCGCCAAATGCTGTCTCTGCAATGGACGGCTATGCTGTTCGCGCAGAAGACGTCGCAAAAATTCCTGCTAAACTCAAAGTCGTCGGACATGTTCCGGCCGGCCAAGAGTACGATAGTGCCGTCGGCACCAATGAAGCAGTTCGTATTTTTACTGGCGCTACCATACCCGATGGTGCTGATACAATTGTCATTCAGGAGAATACAGAACTCGACGGCGACGACGTCAATGTCATCGACGGAGATGCACCTGTGGGCCGATTTATCCGCCCCGCCGGGCTTGATTTTTCGGAAGGCGACACCCTGTTACAAGCCGGACAAGTTCTCACCGCGCGAGATGTAGGGCTCGCAGCCGGAATGAACGTGCCGTGGCTTTCGGTGCGCCGCAAACCACGAATTGCGCTTCTTGCAACTGGCGATGAAATCGTTATGCCTGGCGATCCTTTGGGCCCGAATCAAATAGTAAGTTCAAACGGACTCGCGCTTGCCGCATTCATCATGGCGCGCGGTGGGATTCCCGTAGATCTCGGAATTGCACCGGACTCCGAGGAGACATTGCGGGTTATGGCCGAAGGCGCCAAAGGCGCAGATATGTTGATTACCTGCGGTGGGGCATCAGTTGGTGATCATGATTTAGTGCAGCAGGTCCTGGGAAAAATTGGCTTGGAAATAGATTTTTGGCGGATCGCCATGCGTCCAGGTAAACCTCTGATGTTTGGCAACATTGGCGACACAAGAATGATGGGTCTTCCGGGTAACCCTGTTTCATCTTTGGTATGTGCAACGATTTTTCTAATACCCGCCATAAACGCCATGTTGGGCATCAACGGCGATGAAGTCCACTATCAAACTGCGAGCCTCACGAAAGTCTTGCCCGAGAATGATGAGCGCGAAGATTATTTACGCGCAGCCATCACCAGATCGCAGAATGGAGAATTGCAGGCAACGCCGTTCAGTAAACAGGACAGTTCGGTATTTTCAGGCTTGGCTCGCGCCGACGCATTGATCCTGCGCAAACCTTTTGCGCCGGCAGCCCCGATAGGCGAACAAATTCAATTCATGCCTTTGGGTGGCGGTGCACTCAGTATCTGATTCGAAATTACCGCTGTTTCACCCTTGACCCCTTATGAGAACTAAAATAGAAAATTTAGAATGTTTTTGTTTTGTTCTTATTCGCCAAATTTGAGCGAAACTATAAATCAGCCTGGGTGACCATATGTTAACGAAGAAACAACACGATTTATTACAATTTATCGATAAGCATCTTAAAACGCGTGGCGTCTCCCCTTCCTTCGATGAAATGAAGGATGCTCTGGGATTAAAATCAAAATCAGGCATACATCGGCTCATTACAGGGTTGGAAGAACGTGGTTTTATCCGGCGTTTACCGCACCGCGCACGCGCATTGGAAGTCCTACAACTACCTCAAAACCTGAAACAACCCGAGAATATTAATAGCGGTTTCAAGCCAAATGTAATCGAAGGCGGTTTTCAAAAAGAAACTTTAGAGTCATCGTCCGAAGAGCTGACGCAAATTCCTCTTTATGGACGCATTGCCGCTGGTCTACCTATTGAAGCTGTCCGCGATGATACAGCCACAATGGCAATACCTGCCTCAATGGTGGGACGCGGCGATCATTACGCATTAGAGGTCCAGGGAGACTCAATGATCGACGCCGGTATCCACGACGGAGACATTGCGGTTATCGAACGACGCGACAATGCTGACAATGGAACGATTATTGTAGCGTTGGTCGATGACAATGAAGTCACATTGAAACGCCTCCGGCGCAAGGGCCAATCAGTCGCCCTCGAGCCCGCCAATGAATTGCACGAGACACGTATATTCGGTCCCGACCGAGTTCGTATTCAAGGCCGATTAAAGGCTATTTTACGCCAATATTAGGGAACTCTTGGGTAAACGCTTGGCGTACGCGGATACCTCGCCCATGGCCTTTTTGCTTGATTTCCGCCATTCGAATCCGAGTGAATATCGCGACCATCTATCCAAATTGCGTGGTTGCCATCTCGCCAAAGATCAAAACGATCGATCACTATTTCCGGTCGACTGCACTTCGATCTTGAAATTGGAATGGTTGCCAAAATAATATCCGAATTTGAACAATCCTCGTCTATAGCGGCCATGTGATGAACGATTGCAACTTTTAGCCCGCTAACATTCGCGCTACAGCCTAAATTATCGCACAGAACAAGCCGGCCAATGTTTGACCCCAGTTGTTCGAACTCGACGAGTGGATTTCCTGCTCGTTTCAACCATGTTTCGGCAACTATACCTTTGCCCCCTTTCACGAAACCCAACTTTCCATCACCATCTTTTATAGCGATCTGTTTTCCGGTCTCTGATATCAAAAGATCCGGTACACTGCCGTTGGGGATTATGGTCAGGGCAATTAAAATCGGTATGAAGCCCAAAAATCTGACCCTTCCCTTCCAAAGGCTTAGCCACAAACCACCAAGTGCGATAACAGCGATTAACCACACATCAAATGCTGGCAAATGAAAAACCGCACCCGGAAGAGATTGAACAAAACTCGCAATAGATATTACCGCTTCGATTCCCCAGCCCATAATTTGGAGAGGAACGGCCTCTAATCCGATCGACATGAGACATACTGCAACGATTGCAAACGGCATGATTAGAAATGCTGTTAATGGAACCGCAAGAACGTTTGCCAAAATGCCATACAGGGCCACCTGATTGAAATGAAAGAGCGCGAACGGTGCGGTCGCTAATCCAGCGATAAAGGTGGTGAGAATAACTCCGCCGACATAACTAGTCGCACGTTTACCAATTGTGATGTTCCACCGTCGAATTTTGCCGCTATTGCTTGCCGCCTCATACGTCGCTACTAACGCAACAACCGCCGCGAAGGACATTTGAAAGCTGACATGAAGGAGGCTTTCTGGCGCAACTATCAAAATCGTAATTGCTGCCCAGGCAACTATGTTCATCGAAATTGCTCGACGGTCAATTACGATGGCAATCATTGCCAACGCCAGCATTAAAAATGCTCTTTGCGTCGGAAGAGTCGCCCCAGAAACCATGAGATAAAAGAAACTTCCGGTCAGAGCGAACAGGGCGGCCCATTTTTTTATCGGAAAGCGCAAGGAAATAGTTTCGGACAACGACAAGAAGAAACGACTGACGAAAAATAAAAACCCGGCTACCAAACCAATATGGAGGCCAGAAATTGCCAGAAGATGGGCCAAACCCGATTCTCGCATAGCGGCCAAAACGTTTTCGGGAATCTTGCCTCTTTCCCCAGTAATTAGCGCTGCGGCGACTCCACCATTTTCGCCGGGCAACGCGATCAGAATTCGATCAGTCAAATTTTGGCGTACGATCGCAATGGATGTCCCGATTTTCGTCGAATGAATGGTATGGTGAGATTTAGGGTTGCCGAAAGCGTACCCGACACCTCCTAACCCTGCGAAATATGCGCTGCGCGCAAAATTATAAGCATCAGGCGATGCGGGTGCCGCGGGCGGATAAAGAACTGCTCTATATTGAATGCTATCACCGGCTCTAACGCGATCTGCACCTTTTCTAACGGTAACGCGAATACGTTCGGGCGTTTTGCCTTTTTGGAAGACGATCGACCGTAAGATCCGTCAACGTTAGGCGATAGCCGGTTTTTTTTGGCTCCCGCCTTTCCACTTTTCCAGACACCAACACTGGACCAATTTTATTTTCTAACACTGGCGCCGAAACAAAATATGTTCGCAATTGCGCGGATGAAAAGCCGAGAATGGGCAACAGAACTAGTATGAGCGGTAAACGGTTTTTCCACTGCTTTACAAAAACCATCAACGACGACGTCAATAAAAGAGCTGGACCTAGCCCTATGGGCGGCTCCCAAGTCATTTGAAAATATGCTGAAATTCCGAATGCCAGAAACACGGGAGACCATAGAATCCACCTTTGCCTTTCTTCGAAAATCCACGAAAACCGGAATAAGGTCGTCAACCATAATACTGTGGTCTGACGACCCGCACCCGTGCTGTATATTTTAAACAGTCGCGCCATCACAGTTCCGTGGTTGAACAACGCATACCAGACTAATCTCTTGTGACAATTTCTACTACTAAAGGTTGTCACGGAACTTCCGTTCGAAGGCATAATGCATTGAATTTGTATTTATGCTATTTCCGCGGCACCGAAATTTAATAAGAATGTTTGAAAATGAGTGTTGTTACCAGGTTTGCCCCATCACCGACCGGCTTTTTGCATATAGGCGGTGTTCGGACTGCTTTGTTTAACTGGCTATATGCCCGGCACAACAACGGGAAATACCTACTAAGAATTGAAGACACTGACCGAAAGCGCTCTACTCAAGAAGCAATAGATGCAATTACCAGCGGTCTGGAATGGCTTGGCCTTGATGCCGACGAACCGCCAACCTTTCAATCGGCTAATCTTGATCGTCATTCCGAGGTCGCGATTGATCTGCTGAATTCTGGGAAGGCATATCACTGTTATTGTTCTGCTGATGAACTAGCAGCAATGCGGGAAAAAGCGCGTTCTTCTGGCAGCACCCGCTTATATGAAGGTACTTGGCGAGACAAAGACCCAGAGGATGCGCCGTCAAACGTCAAACCGGTCGTACGCTTTAAAGCACCTTTGGAAGGAGAAACCGTTGTCAACGATCTCGTTCAGGGCTCGGTGACGGTCTCAAATGCCCAACTAGATGACATGATATTGTTACGCGCGGACGGGACACCAACCTATATGCTCTCTGTCGTCGTCGATGATCACGACATGGGTGTAACACATGCTATTCGCGGAGATGACCACCTAACAAATGCCTTCCGGCAAACCCAGCTTTTTAATGCGATCGGCTGGTGTCCTCCTGCGTACGCACACATTCCGCTTATCCATGGTTCAGACGGTGCAAAACTATCAAAACGGCATGGAGCGCTTGGTATCGAAGCCTATCGCGAAATGGGATACCTGCCGGGAGCATTGCTAAATTATCTGCTGCGGTTGGGATGGAGCCACGGAGACGAAGAGATCATTTCTTTATCTCAAGCAATAGAGTGGTTCGACATTATCGACGTGGGGCGCGGTGCCGCCCGGATCGATTTTGACAAACTTTCTTCCGTCAATGCTCACTATTTGCATGAAACGGCCAATGAGAAATTGGCTGACCTAATTCGCGGACAAATCGCGGAGCGTACCGGAGTAATTTTTGACGCCTCTTTGAACGAGCGGCTACTGCACGCTTTGCCGGGATTAAAACCTCGTGCGAAGACAATTGACGAACTCGTTGATATATCATTGTTTTATTTCTATGATCGTCCATTAGAAATTGATAGCCGCGCCCAAAAGTCTCTCGATGAAGAAGCGTGCAAACGCCTTGGCCGACTATTTCCTTCACTGGCTAATCTGGAAAACTGGTCTGAAGAGTCCATTGATCAAACAGTGCGTAAATTTGTAGAGACCGAAGATATAAAATTGGGGAAAATTGCCCAGCCATTACGGGCTGCCTTGACGGGAACCAATATTTCTCCCGGAATTTTTGAAGTCGCGGCGGTTTTAGGCAAAACGGAATCCCTTGGTCGTCTCGATGACGTGATGATCAAATGATGCCAAGCCATTGAAATGTCCGAATTAATCAGCTACTTTCGCGCCACCTCCATTTCTAACCATTTAGCGCCAAACGACAGCGTCCGTAGTTTCGTAATGCGCTATAAAGGAAAGACCGTATGAGCAAAAAAACGTCTGCTGCGGCAACGTCATCAAATAGCAATGTAACTGTTACCGATAACGTTTCTGGAAAAGAATCTACCTTTCCAATTCTAACCGGTACGGAAGGCCCGCCTGTAATTGATATTCGCCGCCTTTACGCTGAAACGGGTTATTTTACCTATGACCCGGGATTTGTTGCCACAGGCAGTTGTGAATCCAAGATTACCTACATTGATGGTGACAATGGTATTTTATTGCATCGCGGATATCCAATCGAACAGCTGGCGGAAAATAGTGATTTTCTAGAGGTATGTTATCTGCTCCTTTATGGTGAACTCCCGACTTCAGATCAAAAGTCTGAATTTGATCGCGCGATCACCCTTCACACGATGCTTCACGAGCAACTAACGAACTTTTACCGCGGTTTCCGTCGTGATGCCCATCCAATGGCTATAATGTGTGGCGTTGTAGGCGCATTGTCGGCTTTTTATCACGACAGTACTGACATATCAGACCCACATCAGCGTATGGTTGCTTCATACCGGATGGTCGCAAAGATGCCTACTATTGCTGGTTGGGCATACAAATATTCCCTCGGGCAGCCCTTCATATACCCACGCAACGACTTAGACTTTGCTGAGAATTTTCTTCACATGATGTTTGCAACACCCTGTGAGGACTACGAAATTAATCCCGTCATAGCTAAGGCGATGGACCGCATCCTTATCCTACACGCCGACCACGAGCAGAACGCGTCAACATCGACTGTTCGACTCACAGGTTCTAGCGGCGCAAATCCCTTTGCCTGTATCTCAGCAGGTATTGCGAGTCTTTGGGGGCCTGCTCATGGCGGCGCAAATGAAGCTGTTCTTAATATGCTTCGAGAGATCGGTAGCAAGGAAAACATCCCGAATTATATTAAAAAAGCCAAAGATCCTGATGATCCGTTCCGTATTATGGGCTTTGGACATCGCGTTTATAAGAATTTTGATCCGCGTGCCAAGATTATGCGGGAAACATGCCATTCTGTACTCGATGAGCTAGACATTCGCGATGAACCACTTTTGGACCTTGCGATGGAACTGGAACGCATCGCCTTGGAAGACGAATATTTCGTTGACCGTAAACTCTATCCAAACGTGGATTTCTATTCGGGAATTATTTTTCAAGCCCTCGGAATCCCGACAACGATGTTCACCGTACTTTTCGCTGTCGCACGCACTGTGGGCTGGATCGCACAGTGGAATGAAATGATCGAAGACCCCAGCCAGAAAATCGGCCGCCCTCGCCAACTATATACGGGAGCCGACCGTCGCGATCACATTCCAATTTCGGAGAGAAGCTAACTCCTATTGATTTTGTCTAAAGGGTGCCATCAAGCACCCTCTTTACTTAGTAAGGACAAAATCGTCGCAGCTGCAACATTGCTGGGTAATTCTTCGCCAGCACGGAGCATCTTCATAGCTTTGGCTGCAGCAACTTGCTGTTTCTCATAGGCATTTCGGTCTTCTAACAATTCCTCAAGCGAAGCCGCGAGACGATCGGGAGTACACTTACCCTGTATGAATTCAGGCACCGCTTCTTGATCGAGTAAAATATTTACGATGTTCGCATAGCGAACTTTAATCAGTAGTTTCACAATCCAGGACGTCACGATGTTGACGCGGTAGGCAATTACAGCAGGAAGTCTATTAAGGGCGAGTTCTAGAGAAACGGTCCCTGAGGCTGCTAAAGCGACGTTTGAAGCAGCCATCGCGTCAAATTTATCACTTTCCCCTTCCACAATCACGACATCACCGTTCCAGTCACTTACCAATTCTTCAATTTCAATTCTCAGGGAAGCAATAGTGGGAATCACGACACGGATTGATGGAAACCGTTTTCTAAGTGTGTCAATGGCCTGAAAAAATGGCCTGATATGTCTCCTGACCTCGCCCCGGCGGCTACCAGGTAACACGCAAATCAATGGAATATCGTCGTTAATATTGAAACGAGTTCTAAAACTTGGTCCACCAGTCGCATTTACGGGGCTTTCTAATACAGCGTGACCTACAAAAGTGGAGGGTAAATTCACGGGCTCGAAATACTGTGGTTCGAATGGCAAAAGCGTTAGAAGGTGATCAAACTCCCGGCCAAATTTTCGGACTCGACCGGGCCGCCAAGCCCATACGGTAGGAGCAACATAATGAACCCGAATGCAGTCGTCTGTCTTCTTCAAACGTTTCAGTACAGCAAAACAAAACCCAGGGGAGTCAATTGTTACCAAAATATCTGGAGCCAGATTTGTTAACGTCGCGACTGTCTCCTTTACGCGCCGACGTAGATTGAAAATCTGCGGTAAAATTTCAGCGATTCCCATGACTGACAATTCGGAAATCGGAAATTCGCTCTGCAACCCGTTCTCAACCATACGTTCACCGCCGATACCGCAAAACTCGAAATTTTTGTCCGACTTATTTTGCAATGCTGCCATAAGGCGAGCACCAAGCAGATCACCCGACGGTTCACCAGCAATTATAAAAATGCGAATGGGTTTTGTTTTTGAATCCTGGGAGTCCATTGGCTCCACTATGAAGCGCCCTTAACACCAATTAAAAACATACTGTTTTCATCCGCTATTTTGGTAATTGTCTCCTCGTCAATTACAAGTGCACCGCCAGCTTCGACGGCTATCCCCGCCAGTCCGGCATCCCGTGCCGCCATAATCGTTTGTACACCTATCGTAGGCAAATCGACCCGGCGTTCCTGATTGGGTTTTGCAAATTTTACCAAAACGCCACCGCCTCCATCCCGACACAAACTCGAGCTTCTTCTGATCAACTCGTCAGTACCCTCTGCCGCTTCTACCGCTAAAACAATTTCCTGCTGAACAACAACGGCCTGACCGATATCCAGTTCGCCAATGGTCTTTAAAACCTCAATGCCACGATTGATATCTTTCTTCTCTTCCGCACTGGGAACGAACTGACCGTAGGCACCTTCCTTAGAAATAAATCCATCAAGTAGTGACTCTGGCGAAACCACCCGGAACCCTTCCGTTTCCAACTCGTCTACGACAGCGGAGAGGATTGAATTATCGCCAAACCATAAACGGCCGAGCCGGGTCAAAAAAACGGCACCTCTGCTGTCTGGCCGTAGTTCCTTCAAGCCGGGGCGCCTCACGGTGCCCGCCAAAACCAGATCTTTGACACCAAGTTCATGCAGCAAATCGAGATTTTTTCCCCAGTCGCCAATTCGAATCCAATTGTCAGGAGTGGGTAAACGTGATTCCTCTACATTCCCGTTCAATGCGAGAAAAACACAATCGCGATTTTTAAATTTGCAGGTCTCCCGCAAAAGCCACGGTAAATCACCACCGCCAGCGATGATTCCGAGCTTAGGAGCCATGCTCCGATCTTGGCTGACATATCGCGCGGCTCGAATCTCCCCGGATAAAATCAACAATATCCATAACCGCTTGATTTTCTTTGTACATCTCGGAAACATCGATTAGCCGTTCCGCCATCGATCCCTCCTCTGCAAACAACAATCGATATGCTTTTCTGAGATCCGCGATCTCCCCTCGAGAAAATCCACGGCGGCGAATTCCGACAATATTTAACCCTGCTAATCTCGCACGGTTTCCCAGAACTGATCCGTATGGGATTACGTCCTGCTCAACGCCCGACATTCCACCAATCATGGCATGGCATCCAATACGGACGAACTGGTGAACCGCACACAACCCTCCAAGAACCGCATAGTCTTCGATAACAACGTGGCCGGCGATTGTCGCGTTATTGGCAAATATGACGTGATTTCCAACAATCCCATCATGGGCAACATGGGAACCGACCATAAAAAGGCAATTGTTGCCCACTGTAGTGACCATACCTCCGCCTTCAGTGCCGGGATTCATAGTTACATGTTCTCGGATAATGTTATTGGCGCCTATTTCAAGCGTAGAAGGTTCTCCCTGGTATTTCATGTCCTGGGGCGGATGACCAATAGAAGCAAAAGGATATATATGGGTGTTGGCCCCTACAGAGGTATTTCCAGCAACGACCGAATGAGAAAGAAGTCGGCAACCGTCCCCAAGCGTTACATTGGGACCAATGCTGCAAAAGGCTCCAATTGATACGTTTTCACCTAGTTGGGCTCCTGACTCGATAACGGCCGTCGGATGAATGTCGTTCATAATCTAACTATCCATGATCATTGCTGCATACTTCGCCTCGGCAACAATGTTCCCGTCGACTTTAGCTTGGGAACTAAATTTCCAAACGTTGCCACGCTGCGCATGCCGCGTCACGTGAACTTTAAGCTGATCACCTGGCGTAACCGGTTTGCGAAACCGTGCATTTTCAATCGACATAAAGTAAACGAGCTTTCCTTCGGACTCCTTGCCTAACGTGTTAACCACCAAAGCAGCGGAAGTCTGGGCCATTGCCTCAATTATTAGCACTCCAGGAAAAATCGGCCTTTCAGGGAAATGCCCCTGAAAACACGGCTCATTAACTGTTACATTTTTGATACCTGTCGCGCTTTCACCCGGCACAATATCCACCATTCGGTCAATCATTAGAAACGGATATCTATGGGGAATTAGCTCCATAATTCGCTCGACATCAATTTCATTGACGTCAGCTATATTGTCGACGCTATCCATCCTTCCTTACCTTCTTTCTGCCAATCGATCGCAACATCGCCGCTTGCTGCATCCACTGACGCATCGGAACAGCAGGTGATCCTGAATACTTTTCTCCTGCTGGCAAATCATTCATGACGCCTGACTGGGCAGCAATTTGGACTCCCTTTCCAATCTTTAAATGACCAGTAAAACCAACTTGCCCGCCAACGACTACAAAATCGTCCAGCTCTGTACTACCCGAAATACCTACTTGAGCTACCACAATACATCCGTTACCTAGAATCACGTTGTGTCCGATTTGAACCAGATTATCAATCCTGCAACCTTTGCCTATTTTTGTGTCTGCTGCACTGCCCCGATCAATCGTTGTATTCGCACCAATTTCGGTTTCATCGCCGATGATTACCCTTCCCAACTGAGGAACTGTAAAATGTCCGCTTTCGGATGACGCAAATCCGAAACCGGCCTCACCAATCCGTGCTCCGGCAAAAATTCTAACGCGATCGCCAATTAGGGCATATTGGATAGAAACGGCTGGACCAATTTTGCATTGATCCCCAAGAATGACGCCGGGCCCAATGACGCAATTGGCACCTATCTCGCACTGCGATCCGATTTCAGCCCGCGCCCCAATGACCACACCAGGCTTAATGGTTGATTTCTTTCCAATAACCGCAGTTGGATGCACAAACGCGGTATCTGCAGTTTTATCGATACTATCCAGCTCTGGATAAAATGCGCTAGCAATCTTTGCGTATGACAAATAGGGGGTTTCCGATAAGAGCAAAACCATACCCTCTGGTGCGTGACTTGCTTTATCTGGATGAACTACACAAACACCAGCATTGCTCTTCGAAAATGCTCCTACATAGAGCGGATTATCCAAAAAACTCACCTGATCGGAACCTGCGCTCTCGATAGGAGCGACATCGATGATGTCTTTGTCGACGAAATGTTGATCAGCAATTGTCGAACTGGAAAGTTCCGCCAACGCGGAAACTTTGAATGGACCAGCAGATTTAAAAAACCGGGTATCCGGCATGGTCTACTTCTTTGTCGGCACCGGCTTGCGCTTAGGCAATACAACCGATACGTCGGGTAGCCGCTTGTTCAAGCGTTCAGATACTTCCTGGGTAATATCGTACTTATTCTCATAAAATATTAGTACACGCTTCGGAAAAACGAATTGAAGAGAGCGTTCCTCTGCTAGTTTTTTGGTAATATCACGCAATGTGGTATGTACCTGCCGCATGGCATTTGCCAACGCCCGGTCCAACATTCTGTTTACAGCTTGGACCTCACGCTGAGTATCGCTGACCCGGCGTTCAAACGCCTTTCGTCTTTCCGTATACCCCTCCGGTAGAATTGCACGTTCGCGTTCAAGATCCTGTTTAGCTTTTAGCAATTCGGCCTCAGATTCTTTAAACCTCTTTTGGTAATCTCGCTTTAACTTCTCCATCTGCGGTCGAATTGAGAGTGCCGCATCCGAAGAACGCAAGACCTCCTGTACATCGATTACGCCAATCGCCGAAGTTTGTGAGAAAGCTTCAAAACTGCCAGCGAAATTGACCAACATCGCAAAAAAAGTAATGAGGCAGAGGGACCTAAGAAATTTCATAATATTTTCCCTAAAACCTAGCCCCAAAATCAAATCTGACAACTTCCGTTTTATCGAAATCTTTTTTCAACAACGCTTTAGAAAAGTCAATTACCAATGGTCCAAATGGCGACTTCCAGGATATTCCGAGTCCTACTGACGCACGCAATGACTTATCATCAGTAATCGTTGCGAGTGTCGATTCCGAATTGGACAGCGACCCTATATCCGAAAACATACGTCCCTTGATACCAAATTCATTCGGCAACCCAATCGGAAAAGTTAATTGCGCGGTGCCGGTATAAATTAGTTTTCCGCCAACGGCGTCATCTGTCGCCTCGTCCCTCGGGCCAGCACCGGCGATGGCAAACCCCCTAAGCGTCGGACCGCCGAGAAAAAATCTGTCGACAATTCGTACGTCTTTTCCGAGCCCCAATATATAACCCGCGGATGCTCCTACGCTTGCTATGAACTGCTCCGTGATGGGGAAATATTGTGTGGCCTTAACATTGTTTCGAAGAAAACGAACACTGCCGCCCAAACCCGCCACATCCGATGTAAACCTTGCAACAAAACCTTCTGTTGGCTGAAATCGGTCATCACGACTGTCATAAGTTAAAGTTTGAGATAATTCTGATTTTACAGCCGAGCCTTCTTGTTCCCTAATCGCCAAAGACGCGTCTGATTGCACATTGGTGACCTCTTCCTGACTGATACGGTAACGAAGCCGCTGTCGTAGCTTTTCGGAATACTCAAAACCCAAACGTAGGCCGGCGCCCAGCGACTCACGTTCAAACGAACTTTCGTCTCTGAGGTCCGTTGTCGTTCGAAAGAGATCGATACCGGCCGCAAGTTTCCGATCCAAAAAATACGGTTCTGTAAATTGAAGATCGATTTGACTGGACTCCGCCGCAATCGTTGTCTTTAACAACAAATCCTGCCCTTTACCCAGTAGATTTCGTTCGCGGATACCGACATCACCTAGGATACCGACAGCGGATGAAAAGCCCGCTCCAAAGGTAATTTCGCCAGTTGACCTTTCACGCACTTTGACTTGAAGAACTGTTTTATCAGGTTTAGAACCGGCTACGTTCTTGACTTCAACCTTTTCGAAAAACCCTAGATTCCTAATGCGTTTGCGGGCCCTACGCATTTTAGAAGCATTAAAAGCATCGCCTTCAACCAACGTCATCTCACGACGAATTACCGGATCGATTGTTCGAAGATTACCCGTAATATCAATTCGTTCGACGAAAACCCGTGGCCCTTCTCGAACATTGAAAGTGACATCAATTGTTCGCTTTTCTTTTGTTCGTTTTACCTTGGGACGAATATCAACAAATGCGTATCCGAGAGTACCAACAACATCTGTCAAATTCGAAATTACATTCTCAACAGTGTCAGCATTGTACCAATCGCCATTCTTTACTTGAATTTGGCTACGTAACTTTTCCGCGCTCAAATCACGCAATTTTGCAGAAACCTTGATTTCCCCAAAACGATAACGCTCACCTTCTTCAATCGTGAAGGTGATAAAGAAACCTCCTCGATTTGGTGCGAGTTCTGCAATCGCAGAAACGACCCTAAAATCGGCATATCCTTTGCTGAGATAAAAGCGACGAAGTAGCTCCCGGTCGAATGTCAGCCGATCAGGATCGTATGTGTCATCCGAGGATAAAAACCTATACCAGGCTGTCTCCTTGGTCCTGACAACGGATCTAAGGTCGCTATCGGAGTAGCGCCTATTCCCAACAAAACTTATACGCCGTATTTCGGTTACAGGACCTTCTTTGATTTCAAAAACCAGATTCACCCGATTTTGCGGCAATTGAATGACTTTGGGTTCTACGCTAGCTGCAAATCGGCCATTTCGGCGATATACGTCAATTAGTCTTTGTACGTCGGTTTGAATGCGTGTCCTTGTATAAACAATCCTCGGACGCAACTTGACTTCGTCTCGAAGTATCTCATTTGAAATTCGTTTATTACCTTCAAAAGCAATTCGGTTGATTATCGGGTTTTCAACAACCCGAATAACGACCGCACTACCCTCGCGACGGACGATGACATCCGCAAAAAGTCCTGTTGCAAATAACTTCTTAAGCGCCTCGTCGAGCGCACGCGTCGTAATCCTTTGGCCCGCACTAATAGGAACATAAGAACGAATGGTATCGGGCTCGATTCTTTGCGCTCCTTCAACACGAATTTCCGTCGCACCAGAGGATTGAGCCGCTGCGTTATTCTGGTAGTTGAAAGCACCAAAAACACACCAAAGAAACGCACAAATAAATAATTTTTGGTTCAGACGAGCCACGCGCCGAATTACTCCTTAGGTTACTAATCCAATAACGTATTCGACGAAACGCAGTTGCACCAGATCATTCCATGTCACAAATATCGTAAGACACAATATAAGTGCCAACCCTATATTCAGGCTATATTCCATAGCGCGCTCACCAACCGGACGGCCACGTAACGCTTCAATACCATAAAACACCAGATGCCCGCCGTCCAAAAGAGGAATCGGGAATAAATTGATCAGACCCAAATTAATCGAGAGAATCGCGGCAAACTGGACAACCATAACAATACCGGCTTGAGCCATATCGCCTGAAATCTGGGCAATTCGGACAGGTCCTCCTAGCTCGTCGGCTTTCCTTTTTCCGCTGATAATCTGACCTAAAGCATCGAGAATATTACCTGTAAGCACAAAGGTACGAACGGTCGCTTCCCAAATAGCAGTAAACGGATCATGGCGAACAAATACCATGTCACGGCCGGTCCGCGAGACACCCAATCTGCCGATTGTTTGCTTCGAGCCGAATTGCGTAACTTCGATGGCTTTTGGAATAACAACAAGGCTTACTTCCTGCCCGTCCCGCTTCACAAGCATTGAAAGTCGGCGCCCAGGAGAAAGTTGAACAATCCGCCTTACCTGTTCAAATCTCTCGATCCGAGTGGAATCGATTTTTAAAAATATATCCCCCGGTTTGAGACCGGCCTCTTCAGCAGCACTGCCCGGAACAACTTTGCCGACATCCGCCGGAGTGTAAGGCTGGCCAACGATACAAAATAAACCTGCGAGAACTACGATCGCGAATAAAAAATTGGCCAAAGGGCCTGCGAAAACAATCCAGGCACGCTGGCCAAGGGATTTCCTGAAAAAGGATACTTCAATGTCTTGATCTGATAACGGCGGCTCCCCAGTATCTGAATCGGGTGCCCGCTCGCCAAACATACGGACGTACCCGCCAAATGGAATGGCGCTGAACTTCCAGCGCGTTCCTCCCTTGCCGTCAAATCCAAAAATTTCGGGACCAAAGCCAATTGAAAAAACTTCAACTCTTACACCACACCGTCTTGCGGCAAGGTAATGTCCGAGCTCATGAACGAAAACCAGAACTGTAAGAACGAGGATAAATGGAATTACGTAGTTCCAGATCGCGATAAGGAACTCCATCTACACCATCCTTAAATCGCTATTGGACAAAGTGTTAGACATTCTTTAGCTCTAATTCTTGCTTCTTTATCAATAGCGACCACATCATCGAGCGCCAAAATCTTCGTTCGAGAATATTTGGCAACAGTCGCTTCCACGGTTTTTGCAATATCTAAAAAGCCTATTTTTTTATCAAGAAAAGCGGCAACAGCGATTTCATTTGCTGCGTTAAGCGCAGTGGGTGCCGCTCCACCATCGCGAAGAGCCTGCCGGGCAAGTTCGATAGCAGGGAATCTCTCTGCATCGGGGCTTTCAAAACTAAGATTCCCAATAGAGGCCAAATTGAGTCTAGGCGAGGGTGCCTGAATTCGATTTGGCCAACCTAACGCGTACGCGATGGGGGTCCGCATATCTGGTGACCCGAGTTGTGCTAAAACCGAACCGTCTACATAGGCAACAAGGCTATGAATAATCGACTGCACATGGACCAGAACGTCAATTTTATCCTCTGGCATCAAAAATAGGTAATGAGCTTCGATGAGTTCTAATCCTTTATTCATCATCGTTGCTGAATCTACAGAGATCTTCGCACCCATGTCCCAATTTGGGTGTGCTACGGCTTCTGCGGGAGTAGCCTTCTGCATATCCCGAAGGCTGGTGTTCCAGAATGGTCCTCCAGATGCCGTAAGAATAATCTTCTCGATCGCGGGACGCTGATCAAATTCAAATACCTGGAAAATGGCGTTATGTTCGGAATCAACCGGCAATAATGTAGCTCCAGACTTCTCGACTTCGGCTAACATCAGATCTCCGGCACAAACAAGACATTCTTTATTCGCGAGTGCTACATTCACCCCGCGTCTAACCGCAGTTAATGTCGGATGCAACCCAGCAGCGCCTACAATACCCGCCATTACCCAATCGGCGGAACGCGCCGCAGCTTCTATAACCGCTGAGGGACCTGCACCAACTTCGGTTGAAGTACCGCTTAATGCCTGCTTCAAATCAAAAAATTTACTCTCATCAGCAACCACAGCGAATTTTGCATTCGTTTCAATCGCCTGTTTAGCCAACACATCCACTCTTGAATTAGCCGTAAGGGCCTCGACCTGATAGGCCTCGGGGTCGCGCTGAATGAGGTCCAGAGTGTTACAACCAATGGATCCAGTTGAACCCAATATCGTAATACATCGTGGTCGCGAACTCTCAGAGCCATTATTCAGGACCATAAGGAAAAATCTCCTTTGGCAACTGCAATTGACAGAGATACAACAGGCACAGCACCCAAGAACCCGTCCATTCTATCAAGAAACCCACCGTGTCCGGGTATCAAATTACCGCTATCCTTTGCGCCGAATCTGCGCTTGACGACTGACACACTCAAATCTCCCAACTGTGCAAAAACAGCCGTACCAGCGCCAATCGCTACGAGATCAAATATGGTACCGATATCTGTTATATATGACCAGAATCCACTCCAAATCGCGGCCGCAATGGCTCCGCCAACAAGTCCCGACCAGGTTTTATTTGGGCTTATCGTTGGAGCCAACTTAGGACCACCGATCGCCCGACCAACAAAATAAGCAAAGGTGTCAGTGACCCAGACCGTCAGCAATAACCACAATAACAGTTCAAAACCACTACCATCGATTTCCCGCAACCAAATAAAGCCGACGCCAGCGATCCCTACAAAAATTATGGCAGCGACCGACCACGCAGCAGGCGCCACCCTCTCATCGAAGTCGCGTCGAACGACTAACCAAGTAATAACGGCACCAATAACAAGTAAAATTACAGATGGAAGCACCCCACCCCAAAGTGACATCAAGGTCCCCGCAACAACAACAAGAGTTCCGATGTACCCTGACGCCCGGATCTGACCGCCGTTACAAAGCTGGGACCATTCTAAGGTCATAATACCCATCACGACAGTCACGATACATGCAAATACGAGACCCCCGACATAGACCGCAACAAGGGCTATTGGAACGAGCACAAGCGCGGATAGAACACGGGATTTCATTTAAATGCCGATAAATTTTAGTTTAGCCAGTAGCGCCATACCGCCGTTCTCGGCGATGGAATTCGAGGACGGCTTGTCGCAAATCCTCTCGTGAAAAGTCCGGCCAAAGTGTATCGGTAAATACGAGCTCCGCATAAGCGCTTTGCCATAGCAAAAAATTGCTAATCCGCTGTTCACCACTCGTACGGATGACTAAATCCGGATCAGGCATGCCTCCGGTTTCCAGAAATTCTGAGAAAACGTTTTCATCAATAGCGTCAACGTCCATTTCTTTATCCAAAATGCGTTGAGCAATATTTTGTGCCGCCGCCGTTATTTCCTGCCGTGCGCCGTAACTCAATGCGACCACCAGATTAAGTGTAGTGTTTTCTTTGGTTTGTTCTTCCGCTTCCTCAATCAAGGCAACAATATCATCGGCTAAAAGTGACCGATGACCGATAAACCGCATCCGCACTCTCCGCTCGTCAAGCTCTTTAATTTCTTGACGCAGATAGAGGCGTAAAAGGCCCATTAAAGAGCTTATTTCTGCAGCTGGACGTTTCCAGTTTTCAATAGAAAATCCATAGAGGGTAAGATATTCGACGCCGAGTTCGATACTGCCTTTTACGACTTCTCTAACGGTTTCCATTCCGCGGCGATGGCCTTCTATCCGCGGCAGCCCACGCGCTTGCGCCCAACGGCCATTGCCATCCATGATTATGCCTACATGGACAGGCGGCGGCGGTGTCGTATCACGCAAAGAAGAAACAGACTTCATGACATCATACATGCATTATTTCTGACTCTTTTGATGCCAACGCCTCATCTATTTCCTTGATGTAGTCATCCGTAAGTTTTTGAAGATCATCTCCCCAAGCACGCTGCTCGTCTTGAGATATTTCTCCGTCCTTTTCTTGCTTCTTGAGCTTATCCATACCGTCACGGCGAATATTTCTGACCGCCACCCGCGCCTGCTCGCAATATTTATGAGCAATTTTGGTTAGTTCTACACGCCGTTCTTCACTCAATTGCGGAATAGGCACCCGTACTAAATTGCCATCCGTGGAAGGGTTTAGTCCTAAATCAGAATCGCGAATTGCTTTTTCAACAGAAGAAACAAGCCCTTGGTCCCACACCTGAACGGAAATCATCCGAGAATCGCTCACGTTGACTGTCCCTACCTGGTTCATCGGCATGCTCGAACCATAGGCGTCTACCATCACAGGTTCCAATAGCGCGGCAGAGGCGCGCCCGGTCCGAAGACCACCAAATTCACTCATCAAAACGTCAACTGCTCCCTGCATTCGACGTTTGATATCATCAAGATCGGGATCAGCCATTTACTAACCATCCTTTCTTATAATCGTAAAACGGCCTTGCCCTTTTACGACATTCGCAAACTCGCCTGAATTGTGAAGGGAAAATACAAGAATCGGAATTTCGTTTTCGCGAGAAAGTGAAATGGCAGAAGCATCCATAACCTGTAAATCCTGAGTCAACACATCATGATAACTCAGGCTATCGTACCGCACAGCATCAGATACTTTGTGCGGATCAGCGGAATACACTCCATCGACCTGCGTACCTTTGAAAAGTGCATCGCAGTCCATTTCAACCGCTCGAAGAGCCGCAGCCGTATCAGTTGTGAAATAGGGGCTACCTGTACCGGCGGCGAAAATCACCACGCGACCTTTTTCCATGTGCCTGCTAGCTCGGCGCCGGATATAGGGCTCACAAACAGTAGACATAGGTATTGCTGACTGAACGCGGGTATGGACCCCGATACGTTCCAAAGCACCCTGCATGGCAAGGGCATTAATCACAGTCGCCAACATTCCCATATAGTCAGCGGTCCCGCGTTCCAGTCCCTGACTGGCCGCCTCGATTCCCCGAAAAATATTTCCGCCACCAATGACCAGGCAAACCTCACACCCTAAATCAAGGACACTTTTTACTTCGCCTGCAATCCTTCCGACGGTTTCTGTTTCGAGACCGAACTCTCGTCCGCCCATTAAGGCTTCGCCGGACAGTTTCAACAGAATCCGACGAAATTTTATGTCCTCAGACAAACCGTTCATTAAAGGCCTCGCAACAAATTAACAAATACTCAAACGCGTAAATAATCGGCCTATTACGCCTGCGCAGCGGCGGCTACCTCAGCCGCAAAATCACTTTCTTCTTTTTCAACACCTTCACCGAGTGCAAATCTTACAAAACCCTTCAATTCGACTGGAGCACCTGCCTCTTTCGAAGCAGCTTCGAGAACTTTAGAAATTTTAGACTCATTGTCGATTACGGAAGTCTGCTCCAGGAGAACGGTTTCTTCGTAGAATTTCCGAAGGCGGCCCTCGACCATTTTCGCAATAATTTCTTCCGGTTTACCAGAGTCTTTAGCCTGATCCATCAGAATAGTTCGTTCACGATCGAGCTCTCCTGCATCAACTTCATCGACTGACATCCAACGTGGAGAAGCTGCTGCGACATGCATCGCAAGTTGTTTGCCAATGCCTTCGAGCACACCACTATCGCCCTCAGACTCTAAAGCAACCAAAACAGCGATGCGTCCGAGCCCCGGCGCTGTCGCATTATGAATGTAGCTGCTGACAACCCCACTATTTACTGAAAGAACTTCAGCACGGCGTATATTCATGTTTTCGCCGATTGTCGCTATTAAATTATTCAATGTGTCCTGAACGGTAACGCCGTCACCGAAATCGGCGGCCGAAATCGCTTCGATATCACTTCCGTTATTTAGCGCAATACCAGCGATGGTCGATACAAAAGACTGAAAAGCAGCGTTTCTCGCTACAAAGTCCGTTTCGGCGTTGATTTCTACAACCGCGCCGGCAAGTTCTGAGTTATTTACAGCGACCAACCCTTCAGCGGCTACCCTGCTGGCCTTTTTAGCCGCAGCAGCGAGACCAGATTTTCGTAACCAGTCTACAGCTGCTTCCAAGTCACCTTCCGTTTCCGATAGCGCCTTTTTGCAATCCATCATGCCTGCGCCGGTTTTTTCGCGTAAATCCTTTACCAGCGAAGCGGTAATTTGTGCCATGTTGATGTCCTTAGTCTCTAAAATATATTGTATTTAGGGTTAGTTGGCGGCCGACTTGTCTTCAACCGTTTCGGTCGTTTCAACAGCTTCAGCGGGTGCATCAGCGGCTTTTTCCTCAGGAACTTCATCCGCTTCCGACAAACCTTCTTCTGCCCCAATATCTGATCCGGCAGCGATCGCTTCCTGTTGCAACCCATCAAGAACGGCATCCGCTATCAAACCGCAATAAAGGGCGATCGAGCGAATTGCGTCATCATTACCCGGAATTGGATACGTAATGCCGTCGGGATTGCAATTACTGTCAAGAACAGCGATCACCGGAATTCCCAGTTTCTGCGCTTCTTTGATCGCTATGCTTTCTTTATTGGTATCGATGACGAAAAGTATATCGGGCAAGCCGCCCATTTCCTTAATGCCGCCTAATGCGCGCTCCAATTTATCTCTGTCGCGCGTCCGCATAAGAAGCTCTTTCTTCGTCAGACCAACATCTTCCTGAGCCAAAAGCTCGTCGTAGTCACGAAGTCGACGAATTGAAGCGGTAATTGTCCGCCAATTAGTGAGCATTCCGCCTAGCCATCGATGATCTACATAATATTGGCCACAACGTTTCGCAGCATCGGCTATCTGTTCGCTAGCCTGGCGTTTGGTTCCTACGAACAAGACACGACCACCACCACTTACAACATCGCGAACGGCTTGTAGTGCTCCGTGAAGCATCGGGACGCTCTGGCGTAAATCCAAGATATGGATTCCGTTTCGAACTCCATAAATATATGGAGCCATTTTCGGGTTCCAACGTCTCGTGTGATGACCAAAATGAACGCCAGCTTCAAGCAATTGGCGCATAGAAAAAGTAGGCAAAGCCATAATAATCCTCTTCTCCGGTTGGTTCGTCCGCGGCACAAGTTCGATTAGATTCCGTCTAATTCAAACACCGGAACAACAACACTTATGTGAGATAGCGTTGTCGCAAGGCCACGTGCGGTTTTAAGTGGGTGCTTGATAGACTGAGACGAGTAAAATTTCAAGCAAAATTGGCTTCAATTCAGCCACCAATTCAAACCCGATAGTCGTCTAAATATCCCTAAGTTCAGTTACACCCGGCACAGATTCAATCATTGATCTAATGTCTGGCGATATAAGGTAATTTCCGGGCAAAGCTAATTCGACCGTTTGCATTTGATCGATATCTAATACCAGACGCACCTGACCATGTCCTTGCTTTCCGCGGTCCAGTGCCTGTTTCAGGGCTTCAAAAGAATTTTCACTATTTATATGGACTTTGAGCCCTGCTCCAGCATTAGCGACAGCGGCATTAAGATCAGAAATTGTCACAGCATTTAACTTAACGTCATTGCCTTCAACGCGAACATCGCAGGTAAGCAATACCGGTTGCCCCTGCTCCAGTAGTTCGCGACTTGCTGCTAGTACTTCGGAAAAAACAACAACTTCGAAACCACCATCGCGACTGGACAATTCTACAAATGCGAATTTATTTCCCTTGGCTGATGTTCTTTCCCGCTTTGATTCAACGATTCCAGCCAACTTTGGTCTGGTTCCAGCAGATGCCGACGTCAAAGATGTATGCGGGACAACACTGAGCCGATCCAACGCACCTCCATAAGAATCCATAGGGTGTTCGGAAAGAAAGAAGCCAATGGCGTCCGCTTCTTCACCCAATCTCTCGATTTTCGGCCAATCTTCGATGTCGGGAAGGGATTGACGCTGCGTTGCCAACAAATTTTTATCGCCGCCAAAAAGACTCTCTTGTTGATCTGCACGCTCCCGCTCCGCAGCAGATGCTGTTTTAATAATTGTCTCCACACCCTCCAGCAGCTTCCGCCGATTGCTTTCGAGTGCTTCGAATGCGCCCGCGCGTATCAGATTCTCGATCAGCCTTTTGTTAACAACTTTAATCCCCACCCGTTCAGCGAATTCAAAGACATCGGCGTAGGGACCATTCGTATTTCGTTCCCCAACCAACGTCTCCATAGCCTGAACGCCGACATTCTTAATCGCTGCCAACGCATATCGGACGGCGCCGCGTTCTTCCCCCTGGATTGGCTGCCGGACCGAAAAATAAGCGTCCGACTCGTTTATTTCAGGCGGTAGCAGTTCTATATCAAGACTTTGAAGCTCATCCTTAAAAACCTTCAGCTTATCTGTATTTCCCATATCCAATGTCATAGAGGCGGCCAGAAATTCCACCGGATGATTGGCCTTAAGCCAGGCGGTCTGATAAGCCACAAGTGCATAGGCCGCTGCGTGCGATTTGTTAAATCCGTATCCAGCAAACTTATCGACCTGATCAAAAATTTGTGCCGCCTGTGCGCCATCGACCCCACGCGCGATTGCACCTTCCACGAATATGTTCCTTTGCGCCTCCATTTCGGATTTGATTTTTTTACCCATCGCACGGCGCAATAAATCTGCATTTCCTAAAGTAAAACCTGAAAGCACTTGAGCGATTTGCATGACCTGTTCCTGGTAGATCATGACTCCAAATGTTTCAGTCAAAATTCCCTCAAGGTCGGGATGCAAATAGTCCGGCTCTTCATGCCCATGCTTGCATGCAATGTATCGGGGAATATTGTCCATGGGCCCCGGACGATATAATGCGACCAACGCAATGATGTCTTCAAAACAGTCAGGTTTCATCTGACGAAGTACGTCCCGCATTCCAGTGCTTTCAAGTTGAAAAACACCGACCGTGTCGCCCTTCCCTAACATTTCGAAAGTCTTCTCGTCATTGAGCGGTAGGGTTGCCAGATCGAACGAAATGCCGCCCTGTTCCAAAAGTTCAACCGCGCGATCCAATACAGTCAAAGTCTTGAGCCCGAGAAAATCGAATTTCACTAGACCAGCGGCTTCTGCATATTTCATTGAGAACTGCGTCGCTGCCATATCTGAACGGGGATCACGATATAGCGGAACGAATTCATCGAGCGCCTGATCTCCGATCACGACACCTGCTGCATGCGTCGATGCATGTCGATAAAGACCCTCGAGTTTCAATCCAATATCCAATAGGCGCGCGACCTGTTCGTCCTCGTCGCGCAAGCGCCTTAGCTCGGGTTCACCGTCCAAAGCTTCCTGCAGAGTTGGAGGATGAGCTGGATTAAAAGGTATGAGCTTGCAAATTCGGTCGACATAGCCGTAAGGCATGCCCAGAACCCGACCGACATCTCGTAACACGGCACGCGCTTGTAACTTTCCGAACGTTATGATCTGTGCAACCCGTTCATCACCATATTTCTCTTGGACGTAACGGATCACCTCATCACGCCGGTCCTGACAAAAATCGATATCAAAGTCAGGCATTGAAACCCGTTCTGGGTTCAAAAACCGTTCAAACAAAAGTCCAAACTGTAGCGGATCCAGGTCGGTAATTGTAAGCGCCCATGCTACGACCGAGCCTGCACCGGAGCCTCGACCTGGTCCCACTGGAATACCTTGGTTTTTTGCCCATTGAATAAAGTCCGCAACGATCAAAAAGTAACCCGGAAAACCCATGTCATTGATGACGCCGAGTTCAAAATTTAAACGGTCTCTGTATGGTTCCGCCTCAGAGTCAGAGATACCTAAATCTTTCAGACGAATGTTCAATCCATCTTTAGCGTCCGCTTCCAACTGATCCGCTTCACTCATGCCGCCGACAGTTGGAAAAGCTGGCAGCATCGGAGGATGTTCTTCGGGCATGAAAGCGCAACGCTGCGCAATGACAACAGTGTTCGTTATTGCCTCTGGAATATCGGCAAACGCTTCAACCATTTCTGATTGTGACCGGAAACCGTGTAGAGGCGTTAAGCGCCGCCGATCCTCCTGATCGATATGAGCGCCGTCAGCAATACACAAAAGAGCATCGTGGGCCTCAAACATCGAGCTATCTGAAAAATGACAGTCATTTGTCGCAACGACAGGCAGATTTCTTGAATAAGCGAGATCTATCAATGCGGCATCGACACGGTCGTCAGTTGGCCACCCATGCCTCATCAACTCTACATAAAGACGTCCCGGAAATAATGTCTCAAGTTTTTCAGCCAGTATATTGGCAGCGCTATCCTGACCATCCGCCAGCAAACGTCCTAAACCACCACTAAACCCACCTGTGAGCGCTATTAGTCCTTCTGTATATTCGCTTAGATCATCAAATCGAATATGCGCTTTTTCTTCGGGCAAAGTTCCCAAAAAGGAAAGACTCGCTAACTTGACCAAATTTCGATATCCGATCTGGTTTTGAGCGAGCAATATCAAATTGTCGTAAGCAGACTGCGAACCATTGGCCCGAAGATGTGCCGTTTCCCCACAGTCCACGGGTCTATCAACCAAAATCTGGCATCCAATTATTGGCTGCAGCCCGGCTTTGCACGCGGCAATTGAGAATTCCAGTGCTCCGAACAGGTTCCCGCTATCTGTCAGCGCAACCGCAGGCATTGCGTGTTCTTTGCATAACGCGACCAAATCAGGAATCTTGATCGCGCCTTCTGAAAGAGAATAAGCGGAATGAACGCGTAAATGAATAAAGTCCGGCAGGTCCATTTGCTATTGATTCCACAGCCTAGAGAAGCTGTCATTAGAACAAACCGTGAAATATGCTATATAAAGTGGTTGACAGCTAAAGAATCTACATTATGTTGTGGATAACTCGTTTATAAGTATCTGAAATACCACAATTTTTATGCGGAAGAACGAATCGCTAACATTAGGCGTCGCTAAACATCAACTAAAACACCATCGCGCATCATAACGATTCGGTCCATGCTTTTGGCTAACTCTGAGTTATGTGTCGCAATCAGAGCTGAAACATTCGACAGGCGTACGACGTTCAACATTACCTCGAATATTGTTGATGCCGTCCCTTCATCAAGGTTTCCCGTTGGCTCATCGGCCAAAAGCACTGATGGACGATTAGCCAATGCCCTTGCAATCGCAACACGCTGTTGCTCACCACCGGACAGCTCCGATGGCCGATGCGAAAGCCGATCCGACAATCCAACTTCTCCTAATAATTCACCTGCACGGATTTCTGCATCAGTCTTCTTCTTTCCCGAAATCATCTGCGGAAGAACAACGTTTTCTTCTGCAGAAAATTCGGGAAGTAAATGATGAAACTGATAGACAAAACCTAAAGAAGACTGACGCAAGATTGTCCTTTCATTGTCTTCCATATCGGTGCAATCAGCTCCCTCAACGATGACTTGGCCGCTATCAGGGCGCTCCAAAAGCCCGGCGATATGGAGCAACGTCGATTTTCCTGTACCAGATGGGCCGACAAGCGCTGTAATTTCGCCAGGTGAAAGTGTCAAAGAAACGCCTCTAAGGACCTCTAGGCTACCACTTCCTTGTGGGAATGATCTCTTTACGTCGTTTAGCTGCAAAGAAGCGACTTTATTCATATCTCAACGCTTCAACTGGATCGAGACGACCCGCCCGCCATGAAGGATAGAGTGTCGCCAAGAAGGATAGACCTAACGCCATGCCCGTGACTGCCGCTACTTCAACCGGATCAACTTTCGCCGGCAATTGAGAAAGAAAATAGATTTCTGCCTGAAATAGCTGGCTATCAGTCAAGGTTTGAAGCCACTGCCTAATGGTCTCGATATTCAGCGAAAATGCGAGTCCCAGTACAAAACCTGCTACTGTCCCGAATACCCCTACTGCCATGCCGGAGAGTAAAAAAATTCGCATGATCATGCCGCGCGTGGCGCCCATGGTACGAAGGATCGCGATGTCCCTTCCTTTATCGTTAACCATCATGATCAAACCAGAAATAACGTTAAAAGCAGCAACAACGATAATCAGTGTCAGGATCAGGAACATAACGTTTCTTTCCACCTGAATGGCGTTGAAAAAACTGGCATTCGTTCGCTGCCAATCAACAATACGCACTGGTGATTTTGCTTTTTCTGAAATCTGTCGGCGTACGGTTTTTACGAGATCAGGACTCGTTAACATAACCTCCAAACTCGAAATTTTTCCGGATCCAGTTTTAAAAAATGAACGTGCAGCCTTAAGGGTCGTGAAAAGAAACGAATTATCATATTCATACATACCGATTTCAAAAACCGCCCTTACCCGAAAGCTCTTCACTCTTGGGACCGAACCAAATGCGGTAACACGGCTCCGAGGTGCGATGAGGGTCACCATACTGCCAACCCTCAACCCATAACGTTCCGCAAATCTATGACCAACAACGATGTCTCGGTCTGACGTAAATTTTTTTAAATCACCCTGCACAATATTTTTGCTCAATGCCGGGTGTTTTCGGATATCAACAGGACGAATACCGCGCACAAGTGCACCACTTGCCGCCCCACTGATCGTCGCCATTGCTTGCCCTTCGATGATCGGTGTGACCCTTACCACCCCGTCGATGCCTCGTAATCTATTCGCGATAGCATCAAAATCAGCAAGCCCTCCAGTAAACGGTGCAGATACACCAAGGTGACCATTTAATCCAAGTATTCGTCCCATGAGTTCAGCTCGGAACCCGTTCATTACCGCCATGACAATAATTAAGGTGGCAACGCCAAGCCCGATGCCCGCTAGAGAAAACCCAGCAATAACCGATATAAACCCTTCGCGACGACGTGCCCGCAAATACCGCCGCGCTACTGTTCTTTCAAAAGCGGAAAAGATCATCTTTGGAGCCTGTTATCTAATAAGCTTTGACAACGCGGACTCGGCAGAAAGTTCCTCACGTTCACCTGTGGAACGACGCTTCAGTTCAACCAAACCATTCTTGAGACCACGAGGTCCAATAATGATTTGCCAGGGCAAGCCAATGAGATCCATCGTCGCAAACTTTGCTCCTGCGCGTTCGTCGCGATCATCGTACAAGACATCGATCCCCGCAGCTTCCAATTTGGAAACAGTTGATTCGCAAGCCGCATCGCAGTCTTGGTCTCCCGTACGCAAGTTTATGACACCGACGGTAAATGGTGCGACATCGTCCGGCCATACGATTCCATCTTCGTCGTGATAGGCTTCAATTATGGCGCCAACAAGACGGGAAACGCCTATTCCATACGACCCCATCTCGGGCACAAGCTCTTCACCGTCTGCGCCTGTTACCGTTGCCCCCATCGCCTTCGAATATTTTGTTCCGAAGTAAAAAATGTGACCAACTTCGATACCGCGCGCGCTGATTAATTTATCTCCGAGCTCTGCCGCTTTTTCTGGATCGTGTTTTTCATCTGTAGCTGCGTAAAGGCTCGTCCATTTATCGACTACCGGCGATAAATCGGACCGGTAATCTGTTTCCTCCGAAAGGGCATCGAATTCTAAATAATCCTTATGACAAAAGACTTCGCTTTCACCAGTGTCCGCGAGAATAATGAACTCGTGGCTCAAATCACCACCGATTGGCCCGGTATCCGCCTGCATTGGTATGGCCTGTAGCCCCATCCTTGCAAAAGTCCGGAGATAAGAAACAAACATTCTGTTGTATGAATTTCGAGCGCCTTCGTAATCGACATCAAACGAATAGGCATCTTTCATAAGAAACTCACGACCGCGCATTACCCCAAATCGTGGACGCACCTCGTCGCGAAATTTCCACTGAATGTGGTACAGAATTTTAGATAAATCTTTGTAGCTACGGATCGTTTGACGAAATATGTCGGTAATGAGTTCTTCGTTCGTTGGGCCGTAAAGCATTTCGCGGTCATGGCGATCTATAATGCGTAGCATTTCCTTGCCATACCCGTCATACCGTCCACTTTCCTGCCAAAGTTCCGCTGATTGAATTGTGGGCATCAAAAGCTCTTGGGCACCAGCGCGGTCTTGTTCCTCGCGCACGATCTGCTCGACTTTGCGCAGAACACGCAATCCCATTGGCAACCATGAATAAATTCCCGCACTCGCCTGTCGTACCAACCCGGCACGCAGCATAAGACGGTGCGAGACAATCTGCGCTTCCGCCGGGTCCTCTTTTAACGTCGGAAGAAAATATTCTGATAAGCGCATATGAAATTACCCAAACTGCAGCCCTTAGCCGCTGAAATGGCGGGCGACGCGATCAGACTTTAGGGAATGGAGGTAGGTTAGGCAATGGCATGATCAGCCAACAATATTCAACGTCTTTGGCAAAATTCCGATAGTTTCGCGGCTTGCTCATTTTGGAGCGGTTTACCGTTAAAGTATACCTTGCCTTCTTTAACAGTGACTGTTCCAACACTGAAATTTTGTGTTTGGAATTGGTTTGGATTTGCAGGCAACCCCAGCAATTTTTGAAGATCTACGGTAATCGGAATGCTAAATTCCGTCGGTACCGTTATTTGTGGTTGGCCACCGAGATCGGCCGATACTACTTTCCTGCCATTGGCATCGATACCCGGCTGATAAGCAACGTCAGAACTCGGGATGTGTTTAACAAGAAGACTACAATCGGCTTTCGACACCGACACCGTCTGGGCTTCGGCCGAAACGAAATAGTAACTGGCGCAACAAAAAATCGCTGTAGTGATAATTCCGCGCATACCTACAGCTTAAGGATGTAGGCTTAACGTACCCTTAAGCGACACTTAATCGAATCAGCTCTCTGTGCGACAATCGCCCATTGGAAAAGTAAATTGGGGGTAATCATGTTGAACTCTTTGTTTAAACTAGATGCCAGTCAGACGACTGTCAGGACTGAAGTTTTTGCTGGCCTGACAACATTCCTGACAATGGCCTACATAATTTTTGTCAATCCGCAAATTTTGTCGGCGGCAGGTATGGACAAGGATGCTGTCTTTGTCGCGACCTG
The DNA here is from genome assembly GCA_002720855.1 of Rhodospirillaceae bacterium. GTDB lineage: Bacteria > Pseudomonadota > Alphaproteobacteria > MPNO01 > UBA2964 > UBA2964. The sequence goes on from PBIN01000013.1 coordinate 82,679, forward strand.
CTTAGCGGCGGCATTTGGGTCGTTGGTAATGGGTTTTTATGCCAATTATCCAATCGCATTGGCACCCGGAATGGGCCTCAACGCCTTTTTCACATTCGGCGTTGTCAAAGGCATGGGAGTTAGCTGGGAAATAGCTCTTGCCGCGGTACTGATCTCAGGCATTCTCTTCCTTATCCTGAGTGTTCTGCCGGTTCGCGAATGGATTATTAACAGCATTCCAAAATCTCAAAAGCTCGCAATTGCTGCAGGCATCGGTTTTTTCTTGGGATTCATCGGCCTCAAAGGCGCTGGTCTCGTTGTTGATCATCCTGCAACGCTCGTTCACGTCGGGGACCTCGTCAGCCTCAACGTACTACTCGCGGTATTAGGCTTTATTGTCATTGTCGCCCTCGATTACAAAAAAATACCGGGTGCTATCATCATCGGTATTTTAGTTGTGGCCGTCGCTGGCATGATCTTCGGCCTCGCCAAACCTCCTGCTGGTATCGTAAGTATGCCACCAGACCCCTCACCTACATTCTTTGCACTCGATTTAGCAGGGTTCTTTAAACTTGCTGGTGCAACGATGCTAATTCTTGTTTTCAGTTTCTTGCTCGTCGATATGTTTGATACTGCCGGAACGCTGATCGGGCTGGGCCATCAGGCGAAAATGCTCGATAAAGACGGCAATTTGCCCAATATCGGCAAAGCCCTTGTTGCTGATAGTAGCGCGACAGTTGCCGGTGCAGCATTCGGTACTTCTTCGACTACAAGTTATATTGAAAGCGCATCGGGTATTCGGGCTGGCGGCAGAACAGGCCTGACCGCAGTCGCCGCGGCAGTGCTCTTCCTGCTGGCATTGTTCTTTGCACCGCTTGCACATTCAATTCCTGGGTTCGCAACGGCGCCCGCAATCGTGTTCGTCGCCTGTATGATGGCACGCGGTTTGGCCGATATTGACTGGGACGATGTCACCGAGTTCGTACCTGCTGTGATAACCGCACTGACGATGCCATTGACCTTCTCAATCGCCACGGGCATTGGGTTAGGCTTTATTGCTTATGTAGCGATTAAGTTGGCCTGCGGCCGCTTGGCGGACATCAGCATCGCCATGTGGGTCGTATCATTGACCTTCTTGATCTGGTTCGTAGCCGTCTAACAAAGCTTGCGCGTCTCACTTCACCGATAAAAACGGTGGATTGAGGCGCGCAATTTTTTTAAAGACTGGACACTTCTCGTCGTGAGCACCTGGCAGGTAGCCTGTGCTCATCAAGAATTCCCCCGTAATTTCACCACCAGTAAATACGAACGTTTTCTTGAACAGCTTTACCCATTCCGGCTTTTCAAGTGGATGATGCTGATCCAGCCAAGAACGGAATGATCCAAATTCTTTTTGTAAACCCACAATGCGCCTGGCATTTTCGATTGCCGCGTTGACTTTCAGTTTATTTCGGATAATTGCTGCGTTTCCCAATAAACGCGCCCTATCGGATTCCCCATAATTCGCGACCCGTTCAACTTCAAACCCCTCAAAAGCCTTATTGAAACCTTCGCGTTTCTTTAAGATCGTGAGCCAGGATAACCCAGCTTGATTGATTTCGAGAACGAGCCGTTCAAAAAGAATATTGTCGTCCGTTACAGGAAATCCGTATTCCTGATCATGATAAGGGCCGTGAAAGTCATGTCCGGGCGCTGAACCACAATATCCTGACAACTGATCTACCCATTCCGAAAAGAAACGATATCGGAAACCACCACCCAGTAAATAAGGGCAGTCAACAAGCCGGAGATTATTGTTGCCGCTACAACTTTTTTAAATAGATGAGGCTTTACCGGGGCTCCTGCTTCGTGGCCGACTTCTGCTTCCGATCCTTCTTCATGAGGTGGCTTTACGCCAATGGGTAGCGCCATAAAAAAAACCAGCCACCAGGCCATCACATAAACAACAATCGCTGATGTCCAGGTCATTCTGATCAAATTCTCACGACATGTACGTCGACGTTGGGCCGACGACCCGTTTCCGCATGGAATACTTGCCGGGCCGCCCTAACAACAGCACGCTCCAACTTGTCATCATCAAACCGCTGGCGTTCTGACATTTCTTCTACCGTATCCGTGATCGCCAATATCGCTTCCTGATGCAAGTCCACATCTTCACCCACACCATCAACAATACCCGGAGCAGAAAGGATAGGATTCTTCAAAAGCACCCCGTCTTCATCAAGCACAATAGTTACAACGGCGACGCCGCTAAAGGTCATGCGCCGGCGTGCACGGACGACATCTCCATCGACCGGCACCAGTCGCCGTCCATCAACGGCATACCGACCCGATTGAACCTGCGCAATCACTTCAGGTTCGCCGGGCGCCAACCTGAGCATTTCGCCATTCTCTGCCAGGGCGGTCTTTTCAATGCCATTCTCGCGAGCAAATTTACAATGTTCGATCAAATGACGGGATTCACCATGAAGCGGAACCAACAACGGCGGTTCTATCCAACTGTACATGTCTTGCAATTCTGCACGGGCGGGGTGGCCCGATACATGTACAAATTCTTCATGTTCGGTGATGACATTGACATTCAGCCGAGCCAGCTGATTTTTTACACGGCCAATGGCGCGTTCGTTTCCAGGTATTTCGCGCGAGGAAAAAATAACCGTATCCCCTTCTGACATCGTGACATCCGGATGATCGTCCGCTGCAATCCGTGAAAGAGCTGCCCTGGACTCACCCTGACTACCCGTAACAAGCATCAAAACTTCCTCACGCGGGAGATAGCCAATGTCTCGCGCGTCTACAAATTCTGGGCAATCAGAGAGATAGCCGCACTCCTTTGAGATTTCCGCGATCCGCCACAGCGAACGGCCAATCAGAGCGACCCGCCTTCCAGTATCCTCGGCCACGCGAATACAGGATTCCATTCGCGCGACATTCGAGGCAAAACAGGCAACCGCTACCTTTCCCGCGCAATCTCCAACGATTTTCTTTAGCGTATCGCGCAATGGTCCTTCCGACCCAGATCGTCCTTCGACAAATACATTGGTCGAGTCACACATCAACGCCAAAACACCCTCACCGCCTACAGCGCGAAGTACGGACTCATCGGTGCAGGGGCCAACCAATGGTTCAGGATCAATTTTCCAATCACTGGCATGAAGAATATTTCCCAATCGAGTCTTGATTGTTAGTGCCTGCGTTTCGGGCACTGAATGGGCCAAATTAACAAAAGACACATCAAACGGACCTAGCGAAATTTCTCCACCCGGTTTAACTTCATTGATCGGCACAGCATTTTCCAAACCGGTTTCAGAGAGCTTCCGGCGCAGTAGGCCCGCAGCAAATGGAGTGGCGAAAACCGGGCAATTCATTTGACGCCACAGATATGGAATTCCGCCTATATGGTCCTCATGCGCATGCGTAACAATCACGCCCACAAGTTTATCGGCGATTTCAACTAGGAATGCGGGATCGGGAACCATGACAACAATCCCCGGAGTGAGGTCATCGCCAAAGGTTACACCACAATCGACCATCAACCATGCACCGTCATGGCCGTATAAGCTCAAATTCATGCCTATCTCGCCACAACCGCCAAGCGGCAGAAAAACGAGATCCTCTGGATTATTCATAAATTATCTGTTCTGCGTATTTCGCCGGTAAATATCGGAAAGCCCGCGAAGCGTGAGGTCATTGTCGAGATGATCGATGGCGTCAATTTCTTCTGCAAATAGAGGTGCAAGTCCGCCAGTTGCCACGACAGCCATCGATGTACCAAACTCCGATTTAATTCGCATCAACAGCCCCTCAATTAAGCTGACATAGCCCCAATACACACCGGACATCATCGCCGGCACTGTTCTCTTACCAATGACGCTATCGGGTCTTTGAACTGCAACACGCGGCAACTTGGCAGCGGCCATATGCAGGGCATCAAGAGATAGATTGATTCCCGGCGCTATAACGCCACCGCAATAACTTCCATTTTGATCGACGACATCAAATGTCGTTGCGGTGCCAAAATCGATAATAATGAGCGGCCCACCATAACTGTTGTGAGCGGCTGCCGCGTTCACCAGTCGATCTGCGCCGACTTCATCCGGCTGACTAACGAGAACATCGATCCCGATTTCGATGTCAGGGTCGCCGATAATCAACGGATCAGTCTTGAAGTACTTTCGACAGAGCGCCTTCAAACTGAACAGCGTTTCTGGAACAACCGTAGCAACGATAGAAGCAGAAATGTCTGAGGCCTTCAATTTGTCGAGCCCCATCAATTGGGTTAGCCAAACGCCATATTCATCGGATGTTCGTTTTGCGTCGCTCGATGCTCTCCATTCGCCCATCAGGCGTTCGCCATCATAAATGGCAAATACTGTGTTAGTGTTTCCTGAATCGATGGCAAGAAGCATTGATTATCGTCAATTCGAAAAAAATATCTCAGCGGCGGCGATCTTTCTTGTATCACCCCCATCTCTTTCCAACACTAGTGCTCCTGTTCCGTCAATACCTCGAAATTTGCCCCGTTCCATATCTCCGCTTGGAAATCTTGCCGTAATTTCGGCCCCTATCCCGTGTGCACGCTCAAGCCAAGCTTCTCGAACAGGATCGAAGCCATGTTGCTTCCATTCTTCCAAGCGATCTCCAAACGCCGAAACGACACCAGAGACACTCTTTGATGCGGAGACCGTAGCGCTAACATCTGTCAGAGAAATAGCTACCTCAGAAACTTCTTCTGGAACTTTTTCCAGATTTAACCCTATCCCTACCAAGCACCAGTCATTTTGCGTCTCAATTAGAACTCCGGAAAGTTTTTTACCATTCAGCAAAAGATCGTTCGGCCATTTGCAAACCAGCCGGTGCTTAGAATCAATCCACTGTGAAACAGCATCGTGTATCGCCAACGCTGTGACGTAGGCAACTTGTCCTACGATGTGGTGATCAGACAGCGCCCAAACGACGGTCATATAAAGATTGCCAGGCGGAGATTCCCATTTTGCATCTCTGCGGCCTCTACCGGTGGTTTGCTGACCGGCGACAATAACCAAGCCGTTTGTGGCCTCCCCCGATGCGATCAGCCGCAATGCCTCGCTATTGGTACTATCCAGACACTGGTAATAACGAAGGTTGATACCTTCAGGTGAATCTGGAAATTCGGTCATTGAGGGTGTTACCCCGCAAGGAGCATCCGTGCCGCCGTCCCTGCTCCCTCTACGATAATATCCGGACGGACGATGAAAAAAGTGACGAAAAGTGTCGTCCCGACAAGAATGGCCCTTACCTCGCGCCCCATTGATCGATCAAACACCTCCGCAGGCTCGTCGAAATACATAATCTTGATAATTCGTAGATAATAAAAAGCGCCAACGACACTTGCCAGGACACCAATAATGGCGAGCGTGTAAAGCCCTGCCTCGATCGCTGCCAGGAAGATATAGAGTTTTCCAAAGAAGCCTGCCAATGGTGGAATGCCCGCCATGGAGAACATCAATATCGCAAGAGCAAGAGCCATCAATGGTTGATTGCGAGCCAGGCCCGCAAGGTCGGCAATATTCTCTACCATTCTGCCCGTTCGCCTCATCGCCAATACACAACAGAATGTACCAACGTTCATCGCGAGATAAATTGTCATATAAACCAGAATGCCGCGAATACCTGCTTCGGTACCCGTCGCAAGACCGATCAAAGCGTAGCCAATGTTGCCAATTGAGCTGTATGCGAGAAGCCGTTTGATATTGTCCTGCCATATCGCTGCAAGCGCACCCAGAACCATCGAGGCGATCGAAATCAAAACGATGACCTGTTGCCAATCCGCAATCAAGACGCCAAAGGGGCCGACAAGAACCCGAATAAATAATGCTATGGCTGCTATTTTCGGAGCAACGGCAAAGAAAGCGGTAACCGGTGTCGGGGCCCCCTCATATACGTCTGGCGTCCACATATGAAACGGAACAGCGGAGACTTTGAAAGCAAGCCCAGCGATCAAAAATACGAGTCCAACAACAAGACCAACGCTCGGTCCCGTCCCGCCAAGGCTCTTAAACAAGGTTGCAAGGCCTTCGAAACTGGTCGTTCCCGCAAAACCGTATACTAACGAACAACCATATAGCAGCATTCCAGACGATAGCGCGCCAAGAACAAAGTATTTCAACCCGGCTTCTGACGATTTCAAAGAGTCCCGTCTGAATGCGGCGACGACATATAATGACAGGCTTTGCAGCTCCAGCCCGATATACAGGGATATCAAATCATTGGCGGAAACCATCATGAACATGCCGAGGGTGGCAAATAGTATCAGGACTGGATACTCGAACCGGGCAATGCTCTCTCTCTCATTAAAGTTTATCGACATCAAAATGGCGAAAGAGGAGCCGATGATGATCAGCCACTTCATAAAATGAGCGAAATCATCGACGACAAACTGACCACCGAATGCAGTCATGCGTCCGTTTTGAACTGACGAAAGAACAACGCCAACAACGATCAGAACCAGAACAGCAATCCAGGAAACCGATCGTGTAGACCCATCTCCCCGGAAAACGCCAAGCATCAGCAATATCATGCCCATGCAGGCCAAGACGATCTCCGGTAATGCAGGCATCAATTCATTCAGTGATATCATTGATACCTCACTCACTGCCCTGCAACCGACAGAGCTTCAATAGCGGTCATAGCTGTCTTGTGCTGATCCACTAGATTTGCAACAGAAACCTCTATGATCTCAAGGAATGGGGCGGGATATACGCCCATATATATCGTCAGTATCAGAAGCGGCATAAACACCGCTATCTCACGCCCATTCATATCGAGAATTGATTTCAGCTCGTCTTTGGTCAATTTACCGAAGACCACCCGCCTATAGAGCCAAAGCATATACGCTGCGCCAAGAATTACGCCGGTAGCAGCGAGCGTCGCCACCCAGGTACTTACCTGGAACAAACCGACAAGCACAAGGATTTCGCCGACAAACCCACTGGTCCCAGGCAAACCAACACTTGCCAGCATGAACACCATAAAGAAGAACGCGTATTTCGGCATTCGTTCGACAAGCCCACCATAGCGATCTATTTCGCGGGTATGCATCCGGTCATATATGACACCAACGCACAGGAATAAGGCGGCGGACACGATGCCGTGGCTCAACATCTGGTAAATTGCCCCGGTTACGCCCTGCTGATTAAACGTAAATATACCGAGCGTCACAAACCCCATATGGGCGACAGATGAATAGGCAATCAACTTTTTCATATCGAGTTGCACGAGTGCAACAAGTGACGTGTAAATAACCGCTACGATGCTTAACCCAAAGACCAACGGTGTGAAGAAATCTGACGCAATGGGCAGCATCGGAACAGAGAACCGAAGAAACCCATAGGCGCCCATTTTGAGCAATACACCGGCCAAAATTACGGAGCCTGCTGTAGGTGCTTCCACATGGGCGTCTGGCAACCAGGTATGAACGGGCCACATTGGAACTTTGACTGCGAAACTTGCGAAAAACGCCAACCAAAGCCAGGTCTGAATATTGGCCGGCAAAGTATATTTCAACAAAGTCGGTACGTCGGTCGTTCCCGCCTGCAGATAGATTGCCAGAATTGCCAACAACATCAGGACAGAACCGGTCAACGTATACAGAAAAAATTTGAAGGCGGCGTAGACACGACGTTGACCACCCCAAACTCCGATGATTAGGAACATGGGAATCAGGACACCTTCAAAGAATATGTAGAAGAGCACAAAATCCAGCGCGCAGAACATTCCCACCATCAGTGTCTCCAACACCAGGAAGGCGATCATGTATTCCTTTACGCGTGTCTTAATAGCGTCCCAGCTTGCCAGGACACAAATGGGCGTCAATAAGGTGGACAAAAGGACGAAGAGCACCGAAATTCCATCGACACCCATATGGTAGTTGATACCAAAACTCTCTATCCAAGTACTCTTCTCAACAAATTGAAACGCCGCGGATTTCCGGTCAAAACCCGTGTACAAAACCAGGGACAAAAAGAAGGTGAACAGTGACGTCCACAACGCGGTCCAACGCGCGTTGCGTGCAGCTAACGCTTCATCTCTGTTTGGAATGATGAGTATCGCAATGGCTCCTACCAATGGCAGGAACGTTACGAGGCTCAGGACAGGAAAATCACTCATAGTCCCATCACCCGAGCGTATAGAGATAAAGGGTTACGAGACCAGCAACACCAATCAACATCGCAAACGCATAGTGGTACACGTAACCCGATTGAAGCTGGCTTACCCGACCTGCAAGATTACGAACAAGCGAAGCGACACCGTCAGGGCCTAATCCGTCGATTAACGTGCCGTCACCCTCTTTCCAAAGACCGCGGCCGATATAATTGGCAGGCTGCACAAAAAGCTTGTCATAGAGCTCGTCGAAATACCATTTGTTGTAGAGAAACAAATAAAGTTTCCAACATTTCGCCGCGACCTTTGCCGGCATATCGGTGCGCATAATGTACATGTAGTACGCGAGCCCAATACCAATGAGCCCAACAAAAATAGGTAAAAGTTTTACCCATAGCGGTACGTGATGGGCATCAATAATCGCCGTGTTGGTTGGTAAAACAAAGATCGCTTTGCCCCAGAACTCATTCATACCGGTACCGACGAAGGCATCGTAGCCGATGTACCCGGCAAACAACGCTCCCAATGAAAGTACGATCAATGGAATCGTCATCACTTTCGGGGATTCGTGCACATGCGCCATCGTCTTTTCATCGGCGCGGGGCTCTCCATGGAAGGTCATAAATAGTAGCCGCCAGGAATAAAATGCGGTCATGACCGCAGCAATAATGCCCATCCAAAATGCGTAAAACCCAACGCCGCTATCCGCTGCAAATGCGGCTTCAAGGACCATATCTTTTGAATAAAATCCTGCGAAGAACGGTAGACCTGCCAATGCAAGGCTACCGATCCACATCATAGCGTAGGTCAACTTGATATGGCTCCAAATCCCACCCATGTGCCGCATGTCCTGCTCCGAAGACATCGCATGAATTACCGAGCCGGCACCAAGGAATAACAATGCTTTGAAGAATGCATGTGTAAACAGGTGGAAAACACCAGCCGCGTAGGCCGACACACCACAGGCAAAAAACATGTAACCAAGCTGGCTACATGTAGAGTAAGCGATCACACGCTTTATGTCGTTCTGGACGAGACCGACGGTCGCCGCAAAGAATGCGGTCGAGGCCCCAACGACACAAACAACATCTAAAGCGAAGGGCGCGTATTCAAACATCGGCGAAAGCCGCGCAACCATGAAGACACCAGCGGTCACCATCGTCGCTGCATGAATGAGAGCGGAAACAGGTGTGGGTCCTTCCATCGCATCGGGCAGCCACGTATGCAGTCCAAGTTGGGCCGATTTACCCATCGCTCCAATAAACAGGAGTAGGCAAAGAACTGTCAGCGCATGCCAGGTTCCACCCAAAAACTCCATCGTCGCTGCCGCTTTACCAGGGGTCGCATTAAACACGGTGTCAAAATCAATACTTCCGTACATCAGGAATACGCCGAGAATCCCCAGGGCAAATCCAAAATCCCCGACTCGATTAACCAAAAACGCTTTAATCGCCGCCGCATTTGCCGATGGTTTTTCGTACCAGAATCCAATCAGGAGGTACGAGGCAAGACCAACACCTTCCCAACCGAAGAATAGCTGAAGGAAGTTATTGGCCGTCACCAACATCAACATGAAAAACGTAAAAAGGCTCAAATAGGCAAAGAAACGCGGTACAGACGGATCATGATGCATGTATCCGATGGAGTAAAAATGCACGGCACAGGAAACTACCGTTACCACGACCAACATAACCGCGGTCAGCGTATCGAAGCGCAGCGACCAATCGACCTCGAACCCACCTGAAATTATCCAACTAAAAATCTGTATTGTCTGTGGTTCGCCCTTCAGAGCCACTTCATTGAGAATAATCACTGAGAAAGTCGCCGACAGAAGTAAACCGCCGCACGTAACAATCTGTGCGCCCTTGTCTTTGAGCCAGTGCCCAAACAGGCCGGCTATAGTCGCGCCGACCAACGGCAGAAATATGGCGAGGACATAAATCACGCCGCTAGCCTTTCATCAAATTGATATCTTCAACGGCAATCGTGCCACGATTCCGGAAGTATACGACGATGATGGCCAAGCCGATTGCCGCTTCGGCCGCTGCGACGGTAAGGACCAGCATCGCAAAGATCTGACCCGTCAAATCCTGCAGATGTACAGAAAAGGCAACCAGATTGATGTTGACGGCAAGCAAAATCAATTCAACTGACATCAGAATGATAATGACATTCTTCCGGTTCAGAAAAATTCCAAAAATCCCCAAGGTAAAAAGGATCGCCGCGACGCCGAGATAATGTGCAAGACCAATTTCAAACATGGTCAAATTCCACTCCCCGACTGAACCTTTTTGACTTCAATAGCATCTTCAGGTCGACGGTTGATTTGATCGGAAATCTTCTGTTTGCGAACACCAGGTCGTGCACGAAGTGTCAGGACAATCGCTCCGACCATCGCAACCAAAAGAACCAGTCCTGCGCCCTGAAAAAGGTATATGTAATCGGTATAGAGAATATTCCCGATTGCCTCGGTATTCGTTGTTTTATCAATGGCGGGAGTTGGGTTAGCTTTTACCGTTGAAGCGGCGGGCGCAAAAATCCAGGTGCCACCGATCATCATTAACTCCGCCAATAATACAACGCCAACAAGACCGCCTATCGGTAAATATTGCAGAAAGCCCTGACGGAGCTCAGCAAAACTGATATCGAGCATCATCACGACGAACAAAAACAACACCGCGACGGCACCGACATAAACAACGACGAGAATCATCGCGATAAATTCAGCGCCGATGAGAACGAACAAACCGGCTGCATTAAAAAAAGCCAGGATAAGAAACAGCACCGAGTGAACTGGATTGCGGGCAGAAATAACCATCACGGCAGCAGCTACCGCAACAAACGCAAACAAATAGAAACTCAGGGCCTGAATAATCATAAAACGCGCTGCCCCATCCCTCTGTAAGTACCGCCAAACATAAATCTTAACTCAACGCTGTTACCGATACGGTGCGTCGGCATTCAACCGACCCGATAATTCAGTTTCCCAACGGTCTCCATTCGCCAGTAATTTATCCTTGTTATAAAGAAGCTCTTCTCGGGTTTCGGTCGCGAATTCGAAATTCGGTCCTTCAACGATTGCATCGACCGGGCAGGCTTCCTCGCAAAACCCGCAATAGATGCATTTGGTCATATCAATGTCATATCGGGTTGTACGCCGACTTCCATCGCCTCGAGGTTCTGCTTCGATTGTTATTGCCTGTGCCGGGCATACTGCTTCGCAAAGCTTACAGGCAATGCAGCGTTCCTCTCCATTTGGGTACCGGCGCAGTGCATGTTCCCCACGAAAACGGGCGCCAAGCGGACCTTTTTCGAAGGGATAATTTACTGTCACCTTTGGCTTAAACATGTAGCGAAATGTCAGTGCCATGCCCGAAATCAATTCACTAAGCAGGAGCATCTTGCTCGAGCGTTTCCACATGCTCATAAGCGAACTCCCAACCCTGTTGATGCCAATACATTTATTTTCATTTCGGCAACGTCCCTGTTGCTAAGAGGACGCCAGCAGTGATTACGACCCATAAAAGTGAGAATGGCAGAAAAACTTTCCACCCCAGGCGCATCAACTGATCGTATCGGTACCGCGGGAAGGTCGCTCGAACCCAAAGGAAGCAAAACAACACCATCCCAATTTTTGCCGCAAACCAGATGGGTCCCGGGATCCAGGTAAAGGGTTCTATATCGAATGGCGATGTCCATCCGCCCAGGAACAAGACAACCGTCATCGCACTCATCAGGATCATGTTCGCGTATTCACCGAGGAAAAACAGCGCAAATGTCATTGCCGAATATTCAACGTTATATCCAGAAACCAACTCCGCTTCCGCTTCGGGGAGATCAAATGGAGCGCGGTTGGTTTCAGCCAGAGCCGAAATAAAGAAGATCACAAACATCGGCAGAAGAGGTCCGAAAAAATGCCAATTATGAAAACCGTGCCCCTGCGACATCACGACGTCGCTTAGGTTAAGCGATCCAACGGTCAACAGGACCGTAATAATGACGAATCCGATAGAAACTTCGTAGGAAACCATTTGGGCCGCCGACCGAAGCGCACCGAGAAAGGGATATATCGAGTTGGATGCCCAGCCGGCCATAATAATGCCGTAAACACCCAACGAAGAAATTGCGAATAGATAGAGAATCCCAACATTGAGATCGGCCAACACCATACCTTCATCAAATGGTATGACCGCCCAGGCAATCAGGCTCAGAATAAAAGTGATCATCGGAGCAGCGACAAAAACTATTTTGTTCGAGCCTGACGGAATGACCGTCTCTTTGAACAAAAGTTTCAAACCATCCGCGAGGGGCTGTAGCAATCCAAAGGGCCCAACAACATTCGGACCTTTTCTAAGCTGCATTGCTGCAATCACTTTTCGCTCAGCCAAAGTCAGATAAGCGACAGCGACGAGCAATGGCACCAAAATAGCGACGATCTGAGCCACAATAATTATCGTGGGTAACGCATATATGGTCCAGAATTCAGCCATCTGTACCGGTCTTTTCCTGAGTGGTCTTTGCCATCGACTTCGTGCATGCAGCCATCGTTTCGGATGCCCGGCTAATCGGATCTGTCATATAAAAATTGGCAACCGGCGTGTCAAAAACGTCGCCGTTCGGCACGCCCATTTCACCAAATTTTGTCCATTCACTCTCGCGGAGGTCCCCGACGATCTCGAAAACTGCATTCTGTAATGCCATGCGGCGGCGAACGCCTGCCAAATCGTCGTACCGTAGCGTTTTTCCTAAAACATCTGACAAAGCCCGGATAATTGTCCAATCTTCCCGTGCATCGCCAGGAGGGAACACCGCGCGCCAGGCCCGTTGCACGCGGCCTTCGGTATTAACGTAAGTGGCGTTCTTTTCAGTGTAAGCCGCGCCTGGCAATATCACATCAGCGCAATGTGCGCCGGCATCGCCGTGATGTCCTTGATAAATAACAAACGCTTTCTCTAAATGGCTGGTATCAATTTCATCCGCGCCCAAAAGGTAAACTGTTTCAATTTCACCGTTTGCCGCGCCTTCAAGTATTCCAGCGACGTCCAGCCCGTCGACCCCCGGAACAAAACCGATATCCAATCCGCCGACGCGCCCCGCGGCTGTATGCAAAACATTGAAACCATTCCAACCGTCAGAAACCAGACCACAACCATCGGCAATCTTCCGGGCAGCAGATAGGACTTTTCCACCGTCCGCTCGGGCCAATGCTCCCTGACCAACGATGACAAGTGGTTTTTCGGCGTTACGCAGGACGTCACAAAATGCGTGCGACCCTTCTGCCAGCTCTTTGAGCGTTTGAGGGCCGGCACCCAGATATTCATGCGGATAAGTAAGATCAGCGCGCGGACCTACCGCACCAACCGTAAATCCGCCACGAAGCCAGCGTTTCCTTATGCGGGCATTGACTAAAGCGGCTTCGATACGCGGGTTTGTACCGACGAGCAGACAGGCATCAGCCTCCTCAATTCCGGCGATCGTTGTATTGAAAATATAGGACCCTCGAACTGCAGCATCGAGCTTGGCACCATCCTGTCGACAATCTATGTGCGGTGATCCCAGGCCATCCATTAAATCTGAAAGCGCCATCATCGCTTCGCAATCGACCAGGTCACCCGCAATTGCCGCAATTTTTGAACCGTCTTTGTCTTTGACATTGTCAGCAATCGCCGCGAACGCTTCATCCCAACTGGCGGCCTGTAGAGCTCCCTCCCGACGAACATATGGCGTATCCAGCCTTTGGCGCTTGAGACCGTCACAGGCGTAACGCGTCTTGTCTGAAATCCACTCCTCATTGATGTCTTCATTCAATACGGGCAACACCCTTAGAATTTCAGAGCCACGGGAATCGACCCGTATATTGCTGCCAACGGCGTCCATTACATCGATGGTCTCCGTACGGGTGAGCTCCCAGGGGCGTGCGGTAAAGGCATACGGTTTCGATGTCAGGGCCCCTACTGGACACAAATCAATTATGTTGGCGGAAAGTTCGGAAGTAAGCGCCTTCTCGACATAGGTGCCAACCTCCATGCTTTCACCACGGCCAGTCGCTCCCAGTTCTTCAATCCCCGCTACTTCCGTGGCAAAGCGGATACACCGTGTGCAATGGATACAGCGTGTCATTTCGGTTTTAACTAAAGGACCCAGCTCCTTATCGCGTACCGCGCGCTTATTCTCATCGTAGCGTGAATTGCCAACACCGTAAGCCATCGCCTGATCCTGCAAATCGCACTCTCCGCCCTGATCGCAAATTGGACAATCCAACGGATGATTGATGAGGAGGAATTCCATGACGCCCTCGCGCGCCTTTTTGACCATCGGTGAGTTGGTTTTCACTGTCATGCCATCGCCGACCGGCAGAGCGCAGGACGCTGCTGGTTTCGGTGGACCCGGAGCTACCTCAACCAGACACATACGACAATTGCCTGCGACCGAAAGCCGCTCGTGATAGCAAAAGCGCGGAATTTCCACGCCCGCCATTTCGCAGGCCTGCAAGACCGTTATGCCATCAGGCACTTCGATTTCGACATCATCTATGGTGAGTTTTGCCATATCGTCTAATCCACTCAGGCAGCTGCGCTATGTTTGCGTTGGTTGATACGATCTTCAATCTCGTGGCGAAAATGCCGTACGAGCCCTTGAATAGGCCATGCTGCAGCGTCTCCAAGAGCGCAAATTGTGTGGCCTTCAACCTGACTTGCCACATCCAACAGGGTGTCGATTTCGTCTATTTCTGCGTCGCCAACCACCAAACGTTCCATGACCCGCCACATCCAACCGGTACCCTCACGACAGGGTGTGCATTGGCCGCAACTTTCATGCTTATAAAATTTCGAAAGACGCGCGATCGCGGCGACCACATCAGTCGACTGGTCCATAACAATTACAGCAGCTGTTCCGAGACCCGAGCGAACTTCTTTAAGTGAGTCAAAATCCATCAATACTGTATCGCATGTCGATTTCGGCAAAATGGGAACAGAAGAACCACCGGGAATAATGGCCTTCAAATTGTCCCAGCCGCCAATGACACCGCCAGCATGTTTTTCGATGAGATCCTTCAGCGGGATACCCATCTCCTCCTCAACGTTGCAGGGATTATTCACATGCCCCGAAATGCAAAACACTTTGGTACCGGTGTTATTCTCGCGGCCCATCGACGAAAACCACGCGCCGCCCCGGCGGAGAATTGTGGGAGCAACGGCAATTGTCTCGACATTATTGACTGTTGTCGGGCAGCCATAGAGACCCATCGCCGCCGGAAACGGTGGTTTCAGACGCGGCATACCCTTTTTGCCCTCAAGACTCTCAATCAGGGCCATTTCCTCGCCGCAAATATAAGCACCCGCGCCACGGTGCACATATACGTCAAAGTCATATCCCGAGCCGCAAGCATTTTTTCCAATTAGTCCGGCGTCGTAGGCCTCATCGATAGCGAACTGTAAGTTCTCGGCCTCACGATAAAACTCCCCGCGGATATAAATGTAAGCAGCATTGGCCCCCATTCCGAAACCTGCGAGAAGACATCCTTCAACGAGCTTGTGAGGGTCGTTCCGCATCATGTCGCGATCTTTGCAAGTACCCGGCTCACCCTCGTCTGCATTAACAACCAGATAATGCGGACGGCCTGTAGGTTCTTTGGGCATGAAGGACCACTTCAGCCCACTGGGGAATCCAGCACCGCCACGTCCGCGAAGCCCCGAAGACTTAACTTCCTCAACGATCCATTCCCGGCCCTTGGCTATAATCTCTTTAGTACCGTCCCAGTCCCCTCGCCGCCTTGCGCCTTCAAGGCGCCAGTCATCCTGGCCATAGAGGTTTGTAAAAATGCGATCAGAGTCTTTGAGCATACTAACTCTCTCAGCCCCCTGTTCCGGTTTTCAAAGAAGTCAGACCGCCAGCAGGTTCAGACCCATTGCGATCACTTTGCGGTCCTGGTTCGGGAGTTCCACCATTGCGTAACTCCTGCAGGATGGATTTAGTTGTCTCCGCGTTGAGGTCCTCGTAATAGTCATCGCCGATCTGCATCATCGGAGCATTCACACAAGCGCCGAGGCATTCGACTTCCTGCAACGTGAATTTATTGTCCGACGTCGTTTCCCCGATATCGATACCAAGCTCTTCACGGCACGCTTTCAGAACCGCCGCGCAATTGCGAAGCGCACAGGGCGTGGTCGTGCATACCTGTACGAAATGTTCTCCAACCGGCTCTAAATTATACATGGTGTAAAAGCTCGCGACCTCATAGACGCGAATAGCTGGCATATCCAGAACGTCGGCCACATGGTTCATGGCCGCAGTCGGCAGCCAGCCGCCAAATTGCCGTTGCGCCAGATCCAAAAGAGGCATGACAGCGCTGGCCTGCCGACCTTCGGGATAGCGCGCGATAATCTTTTCCGCCGCCGCGGCGTACTCCGCATCGAACGAAAAGGTTTCTGGCTGTTTACTGGTATCGCTCATCGATCAATCTCGCCAAAAACGATATCCATAGAACCAATAATCGCGACAACATCCGCGAGCATGTATCCCTTTCCGAGGAAATCCGTTGCCTGAAGAAAAGCAAAACCCGGTGCCCTGATTTTGCATCGGTAAGGTTTGTTCGTGCCGTCTGAGACCACATAGACGCCAAACTCACCCTTAGGGGCTTCGACCGCGTTATAGGTCTCTCCCGGTTCAACGTGATAACCTTCGGTATAAAGTTTGAAGTGATGGATCAGCGCTTCCATCGATGTCTTCATTTCCGCGCGTCTCGGCGGTGAAATCTTTGGATCTGTCGATCGAACCGGACCCTCAGGCATCTGTTCAAGACATTGCTTCATAATGCGCAACGATTGCCGCATTTCCTCGAGCCTAATCAAATACCGGTCATAGCAATCGCCGTTTTTGCCGATCGGAATATCGAAATCCATTTTCTCATAGACGTCGTAGGGTTCTGCCTTACGTAAATCCCACGCAACGCCAGAGCCACGCAGCATCGGCCCCGAAAAGCCCCAATCCATTGCTTGCTCAGGCGTCGCAACACCGATATCGACAGTTCGTTGTTTGAAGATCCGGTTTTCCGTCAGCAAATGCTCAACGTCGTCAATCATTGCCGGGAACCGTTCGACAAATTCCATTATGTCCTCTGCCATTCCTGCCGGCATGTCCCGATGTACGCCACCGGGACGGAAATAAGCAGAATGCAGACGTGCCCCCGAAACACGTTCATAAAACTCCATCAACACTTCGCGTTCTTCAAACCACCAAAGCAGCGGCGTCATTGCGCCAACGTCCAATGCAAAAGCTGAAATATTCAGCAGGTGATTTAAGATTCTCGTAATTTCCGAAAACAGAACGCGAATATACTGACCGCGAAGCGGCGCCTTGATTTCAAGCAAAGTCTCGACGGCCAACGCAAAGGCGTGTTCCTGGCACATAGGAGATACGTAATCGAGGCGATCAAAATAGGGTACGGATTGCAAATAGGTTTTGTGCTCTATTAATTTCTCTGTGCCGCGATGCAGCAATCCAATATGGGGGTCGGCCCGTTCGACGATCTCGCCATCCATCTCAAGAACCAGGCGAAGAACGCCATGCGCCGCCGGATGTTGCGGCCCAAAATTCATCGTCAGATTTTTGATTTCTGTGACCGCCATCAGGAGCCACCCTCGGCAGCGTCTTCGGCCTTTTCGTCGCCGGGCAGTACATAATCCGTACCTTCCCAGGGGCTCATGAAGTCAAAACTGCGGAATGCCTGTGTCAACTTAACAGGCTCATAAACGACCCGTTTTTGCTCTTCGTCATAACGAACTTCGACGTGTCCCGTGAGTGGGAAATCTTTCCGAAGCGGGTGACCGTCGAACCCGTAATCTGTCAAGAGCCGACGCAAATCGGGATGATCGGAAAACATAATTCCGTAGAAATCCCAGGTTTCGCGTTCATACCAGTTTGCCGAGCTGAAGACACTCGTTACCGATGGAACAATATCGTTTTCGCCACAAATTACCTTTACACGGATCCGCTGGTTCAGCCGCAGGCTTTGCAGATGATAGACCACTTCAAAGCGCTGATCTCTCTCAGGAAAATCGACGCCGCAAATATCGATCAAAACCTTGAACAGGCAGCTTGAATCATCCCGCAAATATGTAAGGAAGGCGGCGATTTGATTCCTTTTGCAAATGAGGACCAGTTGGTCATGTTCTTGCGAAACTGCCTCAACGGCGTCAGGCATCGCACCCCTTAAATATTCTCCCAGGTCCTGGAGGGTTTCATTCATTATATGTTGGCCAGTTGCTGGTTAACGTGCGATTGTACTTGTACGGCGGATTTTCTTTTGGAGCTGCAAAACGCCATATAGCAGGGCTTCGGCTGTTGGCGGGCATCCAGGGACATAAACATCAACCGGTACAATCCGGTCGCACCCGCGGACCACTGAATAAGAATAGTGGTAGTAACCACCGCCATTTGCGCAGGACCCCATTGAAATTACCCACCGCGGTTCGGCCATCTGGTCGTAAACTTTGCGAAGTGCGGGAGCCATCTTATTGGTAAGCGTTCCGGCGACAATCATTACATCTGACTGCCGTGGGCTTGGGCGGAAAACGACACCAAAACGGTCAAGGTCGTAACGGCTTGCAGCCGTATGCATCATTTCAACAGCGCAACAGGCTAGACCGAATGTCATCGGCCACAGCGATCCTGATTGCGCCCAACTCACCAGCTTATCAAGCTGTGCAACGACGAAGCCTTTATCGGATATTTCGTCTGAAACGCGCTTAAATATCGCGTCCTGACTCTGGCTTTGGTCAATCACTCCCATTCCAAAGCACCTTTTTTCCACTCATAGATGAAGCCGATTGTCAGAATGCCGAGGAAAATCATCATTGACCAAAATCCCAACATGCCGATTGACCCAAGCGAGACCGCCCACGGAAAGAGAAACGCTACTTCCAGGTCAAAAATTATGAAAAGGATGGCAACGAGGTAAAACCGCACATCAAATTGTCGTCGCGCATCGTTAAATGGCGCAAAACCGCATTCATAGGGTGATTCTTTTTCTGGATCAGGGTTTTGGCGGGCTACGATATAGGACGCTGTTACAATAACCAGCGCCAAACCGACGGCAATCCCCAGGAAGATAAGGATTGGCAGATACTCACGTAACAAACCGTCCATAGGACTTATTACCCACTTTTGTCAGCGCCAAAATAGACGCCACACAACCTCTGAATTGGGTCGCAGCTATTATTATCGAAACTTCCTTAATCGTATGGTTAACGACCATGGTTAATGATCCATTAATCGTCGATTCTGCGATTTAAAGAGATTTCAGCCAGCCACTTTCCCCGTAAACAAAAAGTCGCCCGTCTTATACGGCCATTTATCTCCAAATTCAAACATTTACGCGCCAATTTTCGGCTTATTTTCAATCAATATTTTGAGCTGATTTGACCGAACGAAGTGTCATTCGTACATTCAAATCGATGAATTCAAATTAGCGGAGGCGAAAAATGCCAGAAGGCGCCACAGATGATAAAACACGAGTGTTTCTTCACGACAATTTTCTGGAGTGGTGCGAGAACGAACCGGTCCCCGTTCACGAAGATTTTGGCATAAATCTAATGCAAATCGACGTGGCTCCGTGGGATCGTTATGGCATGCATGGCGCAGTTTGCCTCCTTAAGGGGCGCGATGACTTCAACTCAATATTCTGCTTCGAATTGCCGCCTGGAAGCCATTCCAACCAGATGCAGCACATATATGAAGAGGTTGTCTATATTATCGAAGGAAGTGGCTCGACGACTATTGAAACGCCAGACGGCCAAAAACACAGTTTTGAATGGGGTCGAAACTCGCTATTCGCCGTTCCTGTAAACTCCAAATACCAGCATTTTAATGGATCAGGTCAGGAACCCGCTCGATTTGCTACCGTTCACAATTTTTCATTCCTGATAAATCTGTTCAGAAATGAAGAGTTTATCTTTGATAACCCTAAGACCTTTCCCGAACGGCTTGGCCCAAATGGCTACTTCACCGGTGAAGGACAGATGGTCGAAATGCGCCCCGGTAGTCACCAGTGGGAAACGAACTTCGTTGCAGACATTACGAACTTTGAGCTCAAAGACTGGGCGGCACGTGGTAAAGGCTCTTCAAGCCTGAGATGGATTCTCTCAGATGGCACGATTGGCTGCCATACATCTCAAATTGTCCCCGGCACATACAAAAAAGCCCACCGCCATATGTGCGGCACGAATGTCTTCACAATCGATGGCGAGGGCTATTCCCTCCTGTGGTATGAGGGCGAAGAAGACGAGTTGGTCCGGGTTGATTGGGATCATGGCGTCGTGGTTACACCGCCAGAGCAAATGTTTCACCAGCATTTCAATACCGGTACGACACCTTCGCGATATTTAGCACTCCAGTTCGGGACGGTTCGTTACCCCATGACATGGGCCAAAAAGGATATATGGAGCGGAAAAGTCGATAAGTCAGTTGAAGAGGGCGGCGCACAGATCGAATACGAAAATCAGATGCCTCATATCCACAAGATGTGGCTCGACGACATTGACAAGAAAGGTATTGCTTCTGAAATGGGTGATATCTTCGACGAAACGAAAATTCGCGCTGGCAACTAGCCTGCAGGTCATTGAAAACAATTGGAAAAGTGGCGGGAGCGACGGGACTCGAACCCGCGACCTCTGGCGTGACAGGCCAGCGCTCTAACCAGCTGAGCTACGCCCCCACCGTATCTAACCTATTGGTTAGGTTATGTTATTTAAAATGCCGAAAATTTCGTTTCCGACTTTTCTAGGAATAACAAATCCCATTTTCTACCATAGTTTTAAATTATGTCACGCGGAAAAAGCTATCGGTCGAGCGTGCTATAACAACCACGGCCAACGGCGATAATTTTTTCGGACTCATCGGTTACAGTTACGTCCACAACGCCAATGCTACGCCCGGCGCGTACAACACGCGATGTCGCAATCAGGTCAGTGTTTACCCCCATACTCAGATAGTCGATCCGCAAATTGATCGTAGGGATGGGACGTTCTAATGACATTATAAGGGCGAAATCGCCTGCAACATCGATGAGCGCCGAGGTCACCCCACCATGGATTTGACCGGTATCCGGCAGTCGTTCGAACTCCGGTTTATAGGGCAGACGTAAAACCAACTCCTTTTTTTCCAGATCCGAAGAGATCAGCTCAAGCCCTAGAAATTCCTGAAACGGGCCAGTGGCGAGCCACTCACGGAGTTTTTCTTCTTTTGAAGCCTCAGTCATATTGAAAACCGGTAAATTGCAACGATTGAAGCAACCATAAAAGAATGTAACAAGCGGTACCAGTCAATCGCGTATGTGTTACGTTGTTCAAATCGCAGACCTAAATCGTGGAAGATCGTGACTGACACTTTCGAAGGCATAGATCACTGCGTCATAATTGTACGTGATCTGGACATTGCGCGGGACCGAATGGCCCGTTTGGGTTTCACCGTCACCCCACGAGGTTACCATAGTGATCATGTGGGCACTGCAAACCACTGTATTATGTTACGCGATGGCTATTTCGAAGTACTCGGTATTCGCAAACCCACTGAGTTTAATGCCGATTGGCAAAGCAAACTTGAACAACGCGAAGGGCTCGAAGCTGTACCGCTAGCAAGTAACGATTTGGACTTTGCCCGCGAAAAATTAGCCGAGCGCGGCATTTCACTGCCTGATGCAATTGATTTTTCCAGGCCGGTGGACCTGCCTGGTGAAGCATCAGAAGCCGTCTTTCGTATCATTATGATTCCTAATGAATTCAGTCCACATATCTCAATGTTCGCAATTCAACATTTCACGCGCGACGTCGTTTGGTATCCCGATTTTCTGGATCATGCCAATGGCGCTATCGGAGTAAGTGGCGTAATAGCGATACATGAGCAACCTGAAAAGGTTGTCCCGGCATATGAAAAACTATTCGGTAAAGAAGCGATCTCCAGATCGGACAACGGAGTAGAAATTGATACGGGGGGCAAAGGTGATATTCAGTTTCTCAAGCCGGACGCCTATTCCGACCTTTATCCCAATGTCGAACCGGACCCTGCCGCAAATTCACCGTATCTTGCTGCGCTTAAAATTGAAGTTGCCGACCGTGATTCTACTGCCAATTATTTGAACAATCATAATGTACCCCACATCGTAGAATCTCGTGGCACATTATGCATACCGCCGCTAGAGGCCTGCGGCACCCTCATAGAATTTGTTTAAACGTATTGTGGGCTGCACCTATAGCTCTGCATAAACCCTGGCTCGCTTAACCAGCGCTTGGCGGTCAATTTTGTTGGTTCCAGCCAAAGGCAAGACATCAACAAATTCTACATTGCGTGGATGTTGATGTGGCGGCCCATTGGCGAGAGCAAAATCTTTGACCTCTTGCTCCGTTATCGAAGCGCCGGGCGCGATAACGATAAAGGCAACGGGTTTGTCACCACGAATGGCGTCCTCGGCTGGAATGATACTGGCCTGATGAATAGCCGGGTGCCGCTCGAGCATTTTCTCCACCTCTCCTGGATAGATATTCTCTCCTCCACAAACAAACATATCATCTGCCCGACCGACAAAATAATAAAACCCATTGGCATCCCGTCGCATTATGTCGCCGGTATCGTACCAGCCGTCTGAAGAAACTGCCTTTGATGTACGATCAGGGAGATTTAAGTAACCAGGCATTTGCGCCGGCGTTCTGAGTTGTAGCACCCCTTCATCAACGTCCTGTTCGTCCCCCGAAACCAGTCGCGCATCTACACCCGGCGCCGGATAGCCAAGCGCGATTTCTGGTTTTGCAAATCCCTCCGGATGGGCACCAAAAGTACCGGCACCGGTTTCTGTTGTTCCATAGGCATTGTAGATGTCGGTTTGGGGAAATATGCCGTTTACCTGATCGATGAGCGGTTGGCTCAACGGTGCGGACCCCATCATTACATTCGTCACAGAACTGAGGTCGGTTTTCGCCAAAAGATCTACTTCTTTTGCGACCAATGCGATCATCGTTGGCACCGATGTAAGGTAAGTACAGTGGTATTTCTCTATGGCCTCGATGTACTGAACTGCATTGAACCTTGGCATAAGTACTTCGCTCGCATGAGCAGCAACCGCAATTTTCGACATCAACAGTCCGTTCATGTGGTAGAGCGGCGCGGCTACCAGAAAGCGGTGCTGGGCAATCTTACTCCCATCGCCGACGATATTATTGATCACCCAAAGCTGACCGGCATGTGTAAGTGGAACACCTTTGGGCCGACCTGTGGAACCCGAGGTGTAAAGGATCATCCCGATATCGTCTTCATGCGTTTCAACACAATCAAATGAGCCCGGATCCAAAGATGCTTCAAAGCCGTTCGGTCCATCATCTCCAAATTGAATGAGCGGTATATCCTTGGGACAATCAATGGAGCGTTCAGAATCCACATAAATTAACTTTGCGGCACAATCATCCAACATATAGTGGATGGTTTCGGTAGGAAATTTGTAACTCAGGGGAACCGCTACCAAGCCGGCACGCATTATGCCGAAATACGCGCACAAATAGTCTGTACTGTTCGCTGCGAGGATAGCGACGGCGTCACCTCGTTCGAGGTCCCGTCCGCTTACGGACCTTGCAACAGCATCAATTCGCGCCGCCAGGGCTCCATAAGTAACCTTTTGTGGATTAGCCGTATCGGACAAATCGATAAAGGCATCCTGATCGGCGTCAGCGGAGCGATTAATTAGATCGCCTAAATTTTTGGGTTCCATTCCTTAAATCGATCTCGAAGTGCTCAGTTGAATAGTAAAAGTTTTGCTTAGAATATCGCGTGGAACAAGGAAACAGAATAGTCCCTGGATGTAATATCACCAACGAGCTGCTAAACTTCTCAAAACCAAATGGAGGGAAGCATGAAAGCCGCGGTCTTTCATGAGCATGGCTCGACCGAAAATATCAAATATGAGGATTTCCCTGATCCTGAAATTGGCCCCGATGATTGCCTCATTAAGGTAAAGGCAGTAGCGCTCAACGGTTTCGAGCCAATGATATTGGGCAAGACGACCGCCCTCCGTACACCTTTACCCATGATCCCCGGCGGTGATATCGCTGGAGAAGTCGTCGAATTGGGCGCAAACGTCGATAAGGATAGCTGGCGCCCAGGAGATCGGGTCAGCCTATACCCTTTGATCAAAGGGGAAGGAATGATTGGCGAAAGCCGGCTTGGCGGATGTTGCGAACTGGTGCGTGTCCCTGCGGATTGCCTGATACCCATACCCGACGGCCTTGGTGATGTAGAAGCGGCCAGTCTTCCCGTGGCCTACGGGACGGCGCTCCGTATGATGATTACGCGCGGCAAGGTTAAAAAGGGTGAAACTGTTCTGATTTTAGGGGCCGCGGGTGGTGTGGGCGTAGCCTGTGTTCAAATGGCTCATGCTGCGGGCTGTGAGGTTATCGCTTGTAGCAGTGCTGACTGGAAGCTGGATAAACTTCGAGGTCTTGGCGCTGATCACGTGATCAATACGCAAGACCAGGATGTTCGGACCTGGGTGTATGAAAAATATGGCAAACCCCGTATGGGTGAAGGCGGCGGCGTAAATGTCGTGGTGAACTATATTGGCGGAGACACCTGGGTGGACAGTCTCAAGATTATTCACCCCGAAGGTCGCATGCTCACCTGTGGCGCAAGCGCCGGTTATGCAACAGAAAATGATATTCGCTATATCTGGACATACGAAATTAGCATTATTGGCTGCAATGCCTGGTCAAGAGCTGACCAGGCCGAGACCATGCGAATGGTCACTGATGGAGAAATCGAGCCGGTGATTCACGCAGTACGTCCGCTATCCGAAACCGGCGGTGCTATCCAACAACTTATCGACCGGGATTATTTCGGGAAAATAGTCCTTCAGCCTTAAGCACGAAATTAATCTATCCGATTTGTCAGTTTCGACCCCGGGGGCACGGCCGCGGAAGGCGAGTCTTTTAAACAGATCCGGCCTTCTTCGTCCTGCCAAAGATCGCCGGTTTCATGCAGCTGACCTATTGCTCTGTTTACGTTCATGGCTCCCGCCGACCAAAACTGCTTGATCAAGTCGGAATGGTAAGTAGGTGCATCATCAACAACAGAACGAATTTCGGCCGCTAGCGCCGCAATATCGGTCTCATCCGAAGCGTCGACGGTAGCATCATCGGCGTTTAGATAGGCCTCCGTATCGATTTCTTCAGCGAAGGCATAAGAAATACGTTCGAAACGCGCGCGTGGAATATCGGGTGCCATCGTGGCATCAATTCCCATCTTTGCCGTCGTTGGCATGCGGCCGGTAATCAAGTTGAGGCTTGGATCAAGTGGCTTGGTACGCATACCAGAGGCAATAACGACATCGGAATCTGCCTGGACCCGAGTAGCAACTGCCCACTCAACCTCGAGCGGATTATAAACATCTACATCTTCATCAACGACGATGACCTGCTTAAAGTCGTCAGCAGCAAAAGCAGCGTGAATTGCCTGTTTGCCCTCACCCACCCTGCCGCTGATAGCAATAACCGCGTGAAAGAAACACGTACCCCCAGGCGTTATATTGACCGCCTTCACATCTATATTGGCTTCATGCAGGGATTGACGCAGCGATGCCTCCTGAATGACGGCACACAGCCAGGCGACTTCCCAGGGCATATGCAAAGCCCAGTAAATTGGATTCTTACGTGTATAAATCGCCTTTACACGAACATGCGGATTCCAATGAAGCGCCCCCATAATACGGGTAAACTCTCCGAACCGCCCTTCCGGTTTCGTCCAACCCGTCGGGAGTATCTCGGCCTCCAGAACAATTTCTGCATCTGCCACGCATGGTACGTCTACGGTTGCGCAAGGCGTAAGTTGCACAGGTGCCCCCAATATGCCCCCGGCAATTTCAATTTCGTCAACCCCTAAGGGCGGCCTATACGATGTTGCCAAGGTAACGGCCGGGTGGGTCCCTATACTGATAGAAATCGGTGTGGGTTTACCTTCAAGCGTATTTTGCTCAGCGATACGCCGTAAATCGTTCGGCGTTACGAGATCGATACCGGTGAGGTTTTTTTCGCGGATTAAATTGCGATAGACGCCAGCGTTATAACCGCCTTTACCATCGGAAGCGATTGTCACGCCGGGAGTAATCATTGGGCCGCCATCTTTTTGGGCGAATAGCGGAACAGGAAGGGAAAACAAATCCACATCGTCACCGGACTGATAACAGATCTCACGCACGGCCCCTGTATTCACAGTCTCATGTGGAATTGGCCGCGCCACCCCTTCACGCAACTTCGCCTGGATATCGTTGAACGGACAACCATAAGCCAGCGCCATGCGTTCTCTGTCATTCATTACGCCGGCTACGACCGGAAAGTCGTAGCCAACAACATTATTGAATAAAAGAGCTGTTTCGGATTCCTCGATCAGCGTACCCAAATAACGTATATCAACCGGTCTATCGATGTCGCGAAGCTGACCTGCCTTCCGCTGCGCATCTATCGCTTCACGAAACCCTAATACCATTTTTTCAGCCCCAATTTGCAAAACATAATCGTGAACCAAAATTCACGAACATCCTCCCAATATGAACCATTTTGAGATGACACTAAAGTGCTTCCGGTTGATCAATCCCAAGGCGTTACCGACAATACCTTGTACGCAACAAAAATTAATATGATCCTGTAAGAGTATCTCGCAATAAAACTCTGGACAGGACATTCCAAAGCGATGACATACGAAAACATAATCACAGAATTAGAAGAGGGGCTTCTCCTTGTCACTCTAAATCGGCCGGAAAAGCTCAACGCCATGACACACCAGATGCGTGTGGACCTTCTTGACTGCGTTCGAGATGCCGAACAGGACGACAATGTGCGCGCAATTGTTTTCACAGGCTATGGAGACAAAGCATTTTGCGCTGGGGCAAATATTCCCGAACTAGATGACCGGACCCTCCAATCAGAGATGGGTCCTGCGGCAACGTTGAGAAAAGAGTTGCCGACAGCCGTTGAACGTCTTGGAAAACCGACGGTCGCCGCAATAAATGGCCACTGTTACGGTGCCGGCCTTGAGTTTTCAATGGGCTGTACGGTCCGTATCGCCAGCGAAAATGCCAAACTTGGACAACCCGAAATCGCTCTGGGTCAAATACCAGGCAGCGGTGGTACACAACGTTTATACAGATTTGTCGGATTGGCCTGGGCAATGCAAATGATCCTTACCGGCGAACCCGTTACAGCCGGACAGGCTCGCGATATCGGTCTTGTGACGGAGGTGCATAGCCAAGAGGATTTACTTCCGCGCGCTAAAAAACTCGCCAAATTGCTGGGGTCGCGAGCACCATTGGCCTTCGCAGCCGGGCGCGATGCGGTTCTGCATTCCACAGAGTCCGATCTGTTATCCGGAATTGATTTCGAACGGAAACTTTATGCTTTGCTTTGCGGCACAGAAGATAAAAAAGAGGGCCTTGCAGCCTATCGGGAAAAACGTGCGCCTCGTTATAAAGGCCGCTAAATTCCTATGAAGCCATATCTCGTAACCCCTGAAATCATCGAAGAATATTTGACGGCGGGCCATTGGTCGCGTGAGACGATGGTGGAACGCTACGCCACCTACGCCAGAGATTATCCGAATGAATGCGCCTGTCGTGACACCACCGAAGAATTGAACTGGGATGAGCTGGACACAATTTCGAGCCATATCGCTGCTTGTTTTGTCGAGCTGGGAATCAGTCGAGACGCTACCGCTTTAGTACAGATGCCATCGAACTGTCGTGAGATTGTGCTGAGAGTCGCTTTCAAAAGGGCTGGAATTATCGGAGTCTTTGTACCGCTGCAGTGGCGCCGCAAAGAGTTGGATTATGTTGTTCGGCGTGTCGAACCCGAAATCACTGTTATTTCTGCCGAACACATCGACACAGACGCACGTCAATGCATCGAAGAAGCATCTGATGACCATCTCAGAGTCAATATTGGCAGCACTCAAGAAAGCGGTTGGACCCCCTGGCAAGACATGCTCGACGGCCGGCCAAGACAAAATTCTTTCGAGAATTTGGCAGAGCGACAGTTCAAATTTGACGAAATTTCACTGATCACAGCTTCAAGCGGTACAAGTGGCCTCGCTAAATTGTGCGAATGGCCAGAAGGCGCACAACTATGCCAGAGCCAAGTCCTTTGCGAGCGGATGGAGATTACGGGAGAAGACAGGGTGGGTATCTTTGCACCGACCGCTGGTGCCGCCGGTTTAATGATGTGGATGATCTCCTGGACAGTGCCTTGCTGCTGTTATTTTCCTGAAACCTATAGGGCGCCTGCTTTGCTCGATCTGGTTGAACGATGCGGCATTACGGTCGGCTCGACCGTGCCGGTAATTTTGGTCCGCTTAACTCAGGAACCGTTAGAATCCAGAAACCTTAGTTCGTTGCGTTTGATGCGCGTTGGCACTGCGGCGACAGATATGTC
The DNA here is from genome assembly GCA_002720855.1 of Rhodospirillaceae bacterium. Taxonomy (GTDB): domain Bacteria; phylum Pseudomonadota; class Alphaproteobacteria; order MPNO01; family UBA2964; genus UBA2964. The sequence goes on from PBIN01000013.1 coordinate 111,256, forward strand.
CACTGCGATTTCTTTTGAAGATCGATCTGGTTGTCGCATCGTCATTGCTTCAGGCTCCATGGAATGCACCGGCTTTGGACATGCCCATGTGAATGAATCCAAAGAGCTCCGATTAAATGGCTCGGTGGGACTGCCACTTAAAGGCTGCCGTTTACAGATCGAAGATGGTGACGGAAACGTATTGCCGCCTGGCGAGATTGGAGAACTAAAGGTAACGGCGCCTTTTTCATCATCGGGGTATTGGAAAGACCCCGATACCACAGCACAGGTATGGTCCAACGGCTGGTATGCGACGGGCGATGTTGGAATCCTCGATGACAATGGAAGACTCACGCTCAAAGGCCGTCTGAAAGACACCATCAATCGCAGCGGCCATAAAATTCTGCCGCCCGAGTTAGAGCATGAAATTTCGCGACTTCCGGAGGTTATCGAATGTAGCGTTGTTTCCGGGCCTGACAGGGAATATGGACAGGTGCCCTGGGCATTCATTCAAATGCGGAAGGGATTTGCACTCGACCATGAAAATGTTGTGGACGCTTTGCAACGCAGCGGTCTTGCCAGTTACAAGATGCCGACGCGCTTTTTCGAAGTAACGGATTTTCCGCGAATAAATGATAGCAAGATCGACAAACCCGCTCTTCTCGAATTAGGGCTAAAGTCATCAAATGCAGAGGGTGATTTGTGAAATGACTGGTGGGCGGTGACGGGATCGAACCGCCGACATCCACGGTGTAAACGTGGCGCTCTCCCAGCTGAGCTAACCGCCCCCACTCAGTCAATGCCCCCCTATAGCACAGGGTGGCTGGTGGATGGCAAGCGTTTTGGACAAAATAAAACCGGCCGCCAAAAAGGCGACCGGTTCTAATTCTAGCTCAAGATTAAACCGATTAGTTAACGGCTTCCTTGAGGCCCTTACCGGCCCGAAATTTGGGCTGGTTAGAAGCAGGTATCTGAATCTTTTCGCCTGTCCGCGGATTGCGGCCTTCAGACGCACGACGACGCGTGACGGCAAAAGTACCAAATCCGACGAGACGAACTTCATTTCCGCCCTTAAGCGAAGATGTAATAGATTCAAAAACTGCATCACAGGCTTTTGCAGCATCCGCTTTGGAAAGTCCTGCGCTGGAAGCCACATTGGCTACGAGATCATTCTTGTTCACTGTACGCCCCCTCTCATCATGGAAGGTAAGAAAAAATGGTCTTTTTTAGAGACCGCCATGCCTCAGCTATAATTAATTAAGCCGGCAGGAACTAAGGATAGGCGTTCCGTTTCTTTCCCGTCAATCGCAGAAACCGCCGATTTTTGGCGGAAAACGGCGGTTTTTTGCGGTTTTTGCGAATCACCCCGCGAGAACAGGGCGATTCGCAACGAAATTTGTCTAGTGCGTTACGACGCCACTAACGTCATCATCTGACTGATCGGTCGTAGTAACGGGGTCTACATCCGGCCATTCTATGGGGACCAGTTTCCTGACCAATGCCCGGTCCAGTACCTCATCGACAGTCGTTACCGGAACGATCTCCAGACCCTTTTTGACGTTGTCAGGAATATCAGCGAGATCTTTCTCGTTATCCTTGGGGATTAAGACCGTCTGAATCCCACCCCTCAAAGCCGCGAGAAGTTTCTCTTTGAGGCCACCAATCGGCAACACACGACCGCGCAGAGTGATTTCTCCGGTCATTGCCACATTCTTGTGGACCTCGACGCCCGTCAGCGTGGATACTATGGACGTACACATCGCGACACCTGCAGACGGTCCGTCTTTAGGCGTTGCACCTTCAGGAACATGGACGTGGATATCGTTCTTCTCAAAAACTTTAGGCGAAATGCCAAACTCCACTGACCGCGACCGGATAAACGAGCGTGCCGCCTGAACCGACTCCTTCATGACGTCACCCAGCGTCCCGGTATGCGCGACATTTCCTTTACCCGGCATTGTCACCGCTTCAACGGACAGCAACTCACCACCCACCTCAGTCCAGGCAAGTCCGGTTGTTACGCCAACCAGATCATTCTCTTCCACCATGCCATAGCGATAGCGACGAACACCGGCGAATTTCTCGAGATTGCGGCGAGTTAAACGAACGCCCTTGACCTTCTTGGTCAATACGTGACGAACCGCTTTGCGGGACAGATTTGCAATTTCACGCTCGAGATTTCTGACACCTGCTTCGCGGGTGTAATACCGTATAAGATCACGAAGTGCCTCGTCCGAAATCGACCATTCTCCCTTTTTCAAACCATGAGATTTGACCTGTTTCGGGATCAAGTGTTCCTTGGCGATTTCAACCTTTTCGTCCTCCGTGTAGCCAGAAATCCGGATCACTTCCATCCGGTCAAGCAACGGTGCGGGTATCCGGAGCGTGTTCGCTGTCGTCACAAATAGAACATCCGAAAGGTCGTAGTCCACTTCAAGATAGTGATCGTTGAAGGTGTTATTCTGTTCTGGATCAAGAACCTCAAGCAGCGCCGACGAGGGATCTCCCCGCCAATCTGAACCGAGCTTGTCTATTTCATCCAACAGAAATAGCGGATTGGATTTCTTGGCCTTTTTCATGCCTTGAATAATCTTGCCGGGCATGGATCCAATATAAGTACGGCGGTGGCCTCTTATCTCGGCTTCGTCCCGCACACCACCAAGAGAAATTCTCACAAAATTTCGTCCCGTAGCTGAGGCAATCGATTTGCCCAAAGAGGTCTTGCCAACACCCGGTGGGCCGACCAGGCACAGAATGGGACCCTTCACCTTGCCAACACGCTGTTGGACGGCGAGGTATTCAAGTATCCGCTCTTTGACTTTCTCAAGCCCGCAATGGTCCTTATTCAGGACATTTTCCGCAAACTTGATATCCTTTTTGACCCGGCTTCGCTGTTTCCAGGGAATTCCAAGCATCCAGTCGAGATAGTTTCTAACGACCGTTGCTTCCGCAGACATTGGACTCATGGAGCGTAGCTTCTTGAGCTCCGCTGTCGCCTTCTCTTTGGCTTCCTTCGACAGCTTTGTTTTTTCAATCTTTTCTTCGAGTTCGCTGGCCTCATCACGGCCATCTTCACCCTCACCCAGTTCCTTTTGAATGGCTTTCATTTGCTCATTCAAATAGTACTCGCGCTGAGTTTTCTCCATCTGACGTTTCACGCGGTTTCGAATTCTCTTCTCAACCTGAAGAACGCCGATTTCGCCCTCCATCAACGAATAGGCCTTTTCAAGACGCTCGGTAACCGTCGGTAACTCAAGAAGCTCCTGCTTCTCTGAAATTTTTAACGCCAGATGCGAGGCAACGGTATCAGCGAGTTTGCTCGCCTCCTCAATTTGATTGAGAGAGACAAGGACCTCGGGCGGGATTTTTTTGTTGAGCTTAATATACTGCTCAAACTGCGTGATAACAGATCGCGCCAAGGCTTCATGTTCCTTGGGATCATCTTCGCCATCAGGCACCAAATCAGCAGTTGCTTCGAAAAACTCCTCGTTATCGGAAAAACCTGTAATCGAAGCGCGCTGTGTACCTTCGACGAGAACCTTGACGGTCCCATCGGGGAGCTTCAATAGCTGTAAAACGGTTCCGATCGTGCCAACCGAATAAATATCGTCCGGTTTGGGGTCGTCATCACCGGCATTTTTTTGCGTCACGAGAAGGATCTGTTTGTCATCTTTCATGACATCTTCAAGAGCGCGAACAGATTTTTCCCGCCCAACAAAAAGCGGCACAATCATGTGGGGAAACACCACAATATCGCGCAAAGGCAAGACTGGGAAAATTGAACCTTGGGCCAACTCCGACATGATACCTCTTACTCTAAAATAACGCCGGTGATCACACCGGCTAACAAAGGATTAAATTCTAACTGTTAGATGGCGTTGATGTTCACGGAAATCAACCTCTCTAATTCTCAAGCGCTGGTTTCCATATCGTCGCGACGATCCGAATAAATATAGAGCGGCTTAGCCCTACCTTCGACAACTTCGCCACTAATTGCGACTTCTTCGATACCTTCAAAGCCTGGCAAATCGAACATTGTATCCAGCAAAATCGCTTCCAAAATTGAACGAAGGCCGCGAGCACCTGTTTTCCGCTCAATCGCCTTCTTGGCAATTGAATGCAACGCATCGTCGGCGAAGGTAAGTTCAACCTCTTCCATTTCAAACAATGTCGAATACTGTTTGACCAAAGCGTTCTTCGGTTTCACAAGAATTTCTACGAGGGCTTCTTCTTCAAGTTCTTCAAGCGTCGCTATAACCGGCAAGCGGCCAACGAATTCAGGAATGAGTCCGAACTTCAACAGGTCTTCAGGTTCAATCTCCCGCAAAATTTCACCCGTCTTGCGCTCATCCGGCCCATGGACATCAGCGCCGATACCAATCGAGCTCCCTTTGCCCCTGGAAGCTATAATCTTTTCAAGGCCGGCAAACGCTCCACCACAGATAAACAGGATATTAGTCGTATCTACTTGCAGGAATTCCTGCTGCGGATGTTTTCGTCCACCTTGGGGCGGGACGCTGGCAATCGTGCCTTCCATAATTTTCAGTAACGCTTGCTGAACACCTTCGCCGGAAACATCCCGAGTTATGGATGGGTTATCCGACTTGCGTGAAATTTTGTCGACCTCGTCGATATAGACGATCCCGCGCTGAGCCCGTTCAACGTTGTAATCCGCCGCCTGCAGCAACTTCAGAATAATGTTTTCAACGTCTTCACCAACATACCCCGCTTCGGTAAGGGTTGTTGCATCGGCCATCGTAAACGGAACATCGAGAATACGCGCCAAAGTCTGGGCGAGCAGCGTTTTTCCGCAACCCGTAGGTCCGATAAGAATGATATTGGATTTAGCGAGCTCTACATCAGCGTTCTTGCTGCTATGCGACAGGCGTTTGTAGTGATTGTGAACCGCAACGGATAGAACACGTTTGGCATATGCCTGACCGATCACATAGTCATCCAAAACCGAACAAATATCGGCAGGGGTCGGAACGCCGTCACGTGATTTAACCAATGTCGTCTTATGCTCTTCACGGATAATATCCATGCAGAGCTCAACGCATTCATCGCAGATAAACACAGTTGGTCCTGCGATTAGCTTTCGAACTTCGTGCTGACTTTTGCCGCAAAACGAACAATACAGGACGTTTTTTGCGTCTCCATTACCCGACTTGGTCATCGATACTCCATCAAACTCGGTACCACTACATCATGTTAGCGAAGCATTTCACAAGCGTCCATCCGCAAAACTTGGGGGATTTCCTAGCGTTTCGTCTACCAAAACTCTTAATGCGGCATTCGATTCCCATGTGAATTAACTTCGAAGCATCCTAGGTCACCAGACAGAATTCAATAATCAGTTAATACTGCATTATTTGTCATCAGATTCCTCTGAGGCAATATCGCCACGAGAATCTACGACTTCATCGATTAAACCGAAGTCTTTGGCTTCCTCCGGCGACAAGAAGCTATCGCGATCCATACGCTTCTCAATAACATCGATCGTTTGACCGGTGTGATTAACGTATATTTGGTTCAAACGCGCTCTCAAGTTCAGAATTTCACGGGCGTGAATGTCGATATCCGCCGCTTGCCCTTGAAAGCCCCCTGACGGTTGGTGGATCATTATTCGGGAATGCGGCAATCCGTATCTTTTTCCTTCTGTACCGGCAGCAAGCAAGAGTGACCCCATCGACGCTGCCTGACCAAAACAAACCGTGGAAATATCGGGCCGGATATACTTCATCGTATCGTATATAGCCAAGCCCGCTGTCACTATCCCGCCAGGTGAATTTATGTAAAAGGAAATGTCTTTCGAAGGATTTTCGGATTCCAGATACAGAAGCTGAGCGCAAATCAGGCTGGACACCATATCGTCGACCGGGCCTGTCAGAAAAATTATGCGCTCCTTTAGGAGCCGAGAATAGATGTCGTAGGCGCGCTCTCCGCGGTTCGTTTGTTCAACGACCATGGGGACCAAAGCGTTCATTCGCGGTTCATTCATATTCAAATCGTCCATAATACTCACTTTTTGTCAGCGGCCTTAGCGCCTGCGCGCTTTGCAGCCTTGGATTTCGACTTCGCCTTTGAACCGCTCTTCTTCTTTTTGTCACCCTCTGCCGTTTCCGCGTTGTCATCTGGGTCTCGCGAAAGCTCTTCTATTGTTGTTTCCACTTCCTTAACGGAGGCCATCTCGGTGATAAAATCAACAACCTTGTCCTCAAAGATTGGCGCCTGAAGCTCCTGCATCGCCTCGGGGTTGTTCTGATAATACTCAAAAACCCGGGCTTCATGGCCTGGCAATCGCGCGGCTTCCGCCTGCATTGCCTTATTAATATCATCCTGCGTCACCGTGATATTATTGGATTGCCCCACTTCTGAAATCAGGAGACCCAACCGTACCCGACGCGACGCTATTTCGCGGTACCGTTCTTTTAGTTCGTCCTCGCTTTTCGATTTGTCGTCTTCATCCAGAGCATCGCGTTCTTTGGCGTCCATCACCTGCTGCCAAATCGCATCGAATTCGCCAGACAGAATTCCTTCCGGAAGATCGAAATTGTGTGCGTCAGAGAGCTTGTCCAACAAACTCCGCTTCAGATGCGCCCGCGAAAGCTGTGCGTATTCCCGGCCCAACTCTTCGCGAACCGCGTCCTTCAGCGCATCCAGGTTATCCATGCCATTGGCTTTGGCCAGCTCGTCATCTACAGCAACTGCCGCCGCTTCGCGAAGCTCCTTTACCGTAACATCGAAGGTCAACTCTTTTCCTTTGAGTTGATCATTTGGATGATCGTCGGGCATTGAGACCTTAACCACCTTATTTTCATCCGCCTTCATACCGGTGATCTGTTCTTCAAACCCTGGTAGGAACCCGCCCGCCCCTAGTTCGAGTTCAAAATCAGTCATGGAACCACCGGCGAATTCCTCTCCGTCGACTGTTCCCTGAAAATCAATAACGACCTGGTCGCCCTCTTTAGAGGCTCTCTTGCCGCTAATAGCCTCGAAATTTTTGCGGCTCTCTGCCAAGCGCTGCAGGGTTTGATCGATTTCCTCGTCGGCGACATTTACGACTTTTCGTTCTAGTTCAAGTGTTGCAAAATCGATGGGCTCAATTTCCGGCATTAGTTCTACATTGAGCTTGTACTCAAGGTCGGCACCCTCCTCAAAGGTCACGATCTCGACCTTCGGTTCGGAGGCAGGGCGCAAGCCTTTCTCCGTTAAAGCTTGCTGCCAGCTTTCGTTGATTGTCTGCTCAAGGACTTCCCCTCTAACAGCGTCGCCATAACGTTTTCGCAATAGCGCTGCCGGAACCTTTCCCGGTCGAAATCCGGGAATAGTTACTGTCGCACCTATTTCTCCTAGACGGGCTGAAAGTTTTGATTCTACATCATCCGCAGGCACTGTTACGGAAAATTCCCGATTTAGCCCTTCGGCACTGGTTTCTGTTACTTCCATCGACTTCCTAGCATATTTTCTACAGACATAGCTTCGTCTGACCTTTTTACAACCGTGCCGCGGGCTTGTTGTATAGCAAATGGTGCGGGCGGAGGGACTTGAACCCCCACGGCTTTCGCCACCAGAACCTAAATCTGGCGTGTCTACCAATTTCACCACGCCCGCGACGAACCGAAAACACAATATACGGAACCGGCAGCGGCGTGCCTTATAACATAGTTATGACGGATGAAAAGGCAGACGTAATACCACAAAAATGCCGCGACCTTGGCGTCGCGGCTTGTACACTTTAAATGATGTGCTGAATTACGCTAAAACGCGTTCCCGATAACGATCAGCAAAACTACGTAACGCGAGCATTCTGCTTCCTTCATCATAGCTAAAACGATTAGGACGAGAGAAACTCACTTTGAATTTAACGTGAGGAATTCCATAGGCGTCAGTTCCCACAGACTCTACTTCTGCGGTTTCAACAAGTTCATCGTCGTGAACGCGCTGAAATGTCGAGCCTGGACGCACATATTCAAGCGCACGACCGCGCTTGAAGAACATGCTAGCAAGTCTTCTGCCTTTATCTTCGCTCTGCCAACCCATGCTTGCACCAACGTTGCTTTTACGAGACTGGTACATAAGTCCTCCAAATTTAGCATGGAAAGCGTTAAGAGCTTATGAAGAGTCTATGTGCAAGTAGTTGTTTGAAATAACTAAATAGGTTTTTCCACAGAAGGTCATAATTCTTAAGATTTGCCGTTAATTCAGGAATTTTCGTCGATTGTCGAAGTAGCGAAAAGATCACGTAATACCGGGGGAATCATTTCCGGTAAATCACTTGCGATTAATCCCCGTCCAAACTTGTTGGCAGCTGCACCATGTATCCAACAGGATGCAGCAGCGGCCAAAAACGGTTCCATATTCTGAGACAATAGTCCGGTAATCAGACCAGATAAAACATCGCCAGATCCGGCGGTGGCCAGGATCGCGGGCCCATTTTCATTTACAACGGCGCGTCCATCAGGTGCTGCGACAACAGTATCCGGTCCTTTTAAAAGTACGACGGCGCCGCTCTTCGCCGCTGCGGCGCGGCAACGTGAAAGTTTGTCGCCTTGAAAATCAAATAAACGAGCAAACTCTGCTTCGTGAGGCGTCATTACGACCGGTGAGTTTTTTGTCTGCCGAAACAGAACGGACTGCCGATCAGCAAAAACCGTCAACGCATCGGCATCCAGAACAGTTGGTTTCCTGCTCTTCAATGCAAGCAGTGTCAGTTCGGCTGTATCCGTATTTACACCCGCGCCAGGACCAACAAGAACGCCTGAAATGCGATTATCTTCCAGTAACGACGCAAACTGATCAGCCTTGGTAAAACGATGGATCAAAAAGCTGGGGTCATCGGATGCATATATCGATACGGCTTCCTCAGGAGCCGCAATTCCAACCATACCTGCACCAATTCGAGCAGCCGCACGTGCGGACAAACGTGCGGCACCTGTCATTTTAACACCACCGACTATCAGCGCGTAGCCGCGGCTATATTTGTGACCCCCGAGTGTCGGTTGCGGAATGTACCGATCCCATAAAGCCGGTCTATTCACTAACGTTGCCGGCGCAATGGTATGAAGTACATCGTCTGGAATCCCAATGTCGACTGTTACGATATGCCCACAATGTGAACGACCAGGAAACAATAGATGACCGGGCTTTCGTCTAAAGAAGGTAACGGTCAGATCACATTGCGGAGCTAGTCCATGTACTTCACCGGTGTCACCACTAACGCCGCTCGGTATATCGACGGCGACGCATGTTAGATTTCGGCGATTAATTTCCTCGATAATTTCCGCCGGTTTGCCTTCAATGTCGCGTGTAAGACCAGCGCCGAAGAGCGCATCAACAACGATACCTTTTTTGGGTAAAATTGACGTGTCAAAATCTTCTGGTTCACCAATCCATAAAGAAGCCATTTTTGCGGCATCTCCTGTAAGGGCGTTTGGTTCTCCGAACAGTGCCAATTGAACGGGCCAGCCCTTCTCAGACAGATGTCTCGCAATAACAAATCCATCTCCTCCGTTATTTCCTGGGCCGCATAAAATCGTTGCCGGTTGTTTGGGCCATCGCCTCACTATTTGATCGGCGGTCGCCTTTCCGGCGTTTTCCATCAAAACGTCACCGGTAGTGCCCTGCGCAATCGCTGCTGCATCAGCAGCATACATTTCAGCTGTGGTGAGAATTTCTGCGCTGGCCCGCGCATGATCGGCTATCTGAAAGTTTGGATTCATTTTGGAAGAATAGCGCCAGTCAAATGCTAACGGAACCTTAGGCATACTTGTCGCAGAAGTAATCATGCCGGTTTGCTTGACTGCACGTGAGCGCGCTGCTCAATATCTGCCGATACGGAACCCGGAGAGGAAATATGGCTGAGAACGAATACAAGAACATCAAATTTACCCTGGAAAATGGTGTCGCTCATATGATTTTGGCGCGGCATGACATTCGCAATGCTTATTCCGAACGGGATTTTACCGACGAGATTCTGGACGTACTGGCGAAGGTACAAGTTCATCCCGATGCCCGGGTTTTCGTGATGTCAGCAGAGGGAAGTGCCTTTTCAGCTGGCGGAAACATTAAGGACATGAAAGATAAGAAAGGGATATTCGGTGGTGGAACTGCTGGCGTCCGCCGGGGATACATTGAAGGTATTCAACGAATTCCAAAGGCACTTTATGGCCTTGATATTCCATCAATTTCTGCCGTTCAGGGGCCTGCCATTGGTGCCGGGTGTGACCTTGCGCTCTACTGCGATATTACAATTTGCTCTACCGAAGCAAAGTTTGGCGAAACGTTCATCAATGTCGGGATAATCCCCGGCGATGGTGGAGCATGGATTTTACCACGTCGGGTTGGAATGCAACGTGCGGCCGAACTCACATTTACGGGTAGGATTGTTGAAGGAACCGAGGCAGCTGAGATCGGTTTGGCGCTCGAATGTGTGGAGCCGGACCAGCTGTTGCCGCGCACACTGGAGCTTGCTGAAACGATCGCGGGTAGGCCGCCTATTACCGCGCGTATGTTAAAGACGCTGTTCAGACAATCTTTGAGCGCTCATCTCACGGATTTTCTCGATAATTGTGCTTCGATCCAGGCGATTTGTCATTCAACGGACGATCATCTTGAAGCGGTTACCAGTATGCTGGAGAAGCGGTCGCCAACCTTTCATGGAAAGTAGCGTTGACCCGGCAAAATTTGACTATGCCCGGCAAAACGGTCCTCACATTGTTATATTTTTTATCTAATAAATTATTTTAAGCACTTGTAATTATTATACTTCTTGTTTGGCATGGTGCGTGCATATCTCCTTGAGGTAAAATAGAAAATACTTGGAGATATGCATGACAACCGCGCTGGCAACAAATCAAACAGATACGAATTCGCGACCCAATCCGACAAACTCAGCTGAAGTTGTCGGCTTTCCTGGTGCCGGCGATCGTGATCCACAGGCCATTTCTCAAGACATCATTGAAAACGCCATGTCAGGTGTCGAAAAACTCTTGAAAATGCCGCCGGATGAACTGCGTGATGTTATCGCACAGCGGGTTGAGCTACTCGATAGCGAGCTCAAAGAACGTGAGACCCGTCGCAAGGCAATCGATGAAGCGCTAACCGCTCAACGAATTCTGAAAGCGAAGGGTGAACGTGCGCGAGATATCCGGCACAAGGTAAATGTTGGCAGCTCCGTGGCAGCAGCAATGTTCACCGGGATCGTGATTGTATCAATGTTCTGATCGCAAATACCGATTTTCTAAATCAGAACAATTCAAAAAACTTCTAGGCGACTTTTTGTGTCGGAATATTCCCTAAGTGTTCGATAACCTCATCGACTTTCATAACGTCGGCATATTTGTGGTGCATATCGAATAAGCTAACTTTGTGAATGATCTCTGCGCGATCAAACACACATTCTTCGACGACCGAGACATGAAGGCCATACATATGCGCCTCCAATACACTCGCGCGTACACAGCCTGACGTGCTCTCGCCACAGACTATCAAGCTATCTATTCGACGCTGATTGAGGTGGGCGATCAAAGGTGTTCCAAAGAAAGCACTGGGTCGTTCTTTACGAAAAACAACATCCTCGGGCAAAGGCGCAAAGGCGTCATGAATTTCACAATCTTCGGCGGTCGTTTCGAGGTGAACTCTTTTCGTCGAATTTACTCTATGTGGATTGAATTGCGCCGTGACGTAGTAAACGGGAACACCGGCAGCACGTGTAGCTTCAAACAATCGTTTGGTGGGTTCGATAGCATTGTGGGCGTAGACACCACAACTATTGGGAAATTCGGCATCCAGCTCATGAGGCAGTCCGGGGCCGCCTTTGTAAACAAGGTTGTAAAGATCGATGCAAAGTAAAGCCGGGTTTTTCCCGATATAAGTTTCACGAGCATATGGGGAATAGGTTTTAAGGTCTTCAGCGGGGATTACATCTTTCCAACAATGATCTTCAAACTCTTCAGGCTTCGCCATAACGATCTCCCTATCTTCTTGTCATATTGTTCGCTGCAATCGATTTTGGGAGAAAATACAGCGATCCGCAAGCTACCGTTATGCAACCAGCCTCATCGGCGGAAATTCCAGGGTCACGCTTGTTCCTTATCCAGGCTTGCTTTCGAGGTCAAGTTTTCCGCCATGATGTTCGACGAGAGATTTTGCCAAAGGCAAACCTAAACCCGTGCCACCAATATTCGTCGCGCCCGGACTTGATACCTGACCAAATGGCGTAAGTGCAGTTTCCAGGTCTTCCTGCTTCATGCCCAAACCATTATCGACGACCCGGATGCGCAATCCGTTTTTCGCATTGGCACTGGCTGAAATGCTTACCTTTCCGCCATCTGGCGTAAATTTCGAGGCGTTAGAAACCAGATTGAACAATACCTGACGTATTCGGCGTTCATCGCCACGCAAAGCCGGCAAATTTTTTCCGATACGAACCGCAAGCTTAATCTCACCGGTTTCCGCACGGCGTTTTAACAGTGCCGTACTGGCCTCGATTACCCTGGCGACATTTACTTTGCCGCGTTTGAAGCTCATTTGCCCGGCCTCAATTTTCGACAGATCAAGAATATCATTGATAAGAGAAACGAGGTGCTGGCCGCTGGCATGAATATCCGATGCGTATTCGCAGTATCGCGATGAACCTAGAGGACCAAAGATCTCCTTCTCCATGACTTCCGAGAAACCCATAATTGCATTTAAGGGCGTTCGAATCTCATGGCTCATATTTGCGAGAAAATCACTCTTGGTACGATCCGCGAATTCGGCGCGTTCCTTTGCCTCAACGAGGGCTCGACGTCCTTCCACCCTCGATGAGATATCGCGTATCACATTCAGCGCAGCTGGCTTCCCGTGCCAGGTTATCCCGATGCCCAGGATTTCGACGTCGACGACACTGCCATCCAGTCGCAATCGTTGTTGTTCCTCCATAGGAACCGAGCCGTTCGCTACCAACATTCTTCGGCGTGCCGCCAACCGCTCTCGTTCATTTTCCGGGATAAAATCTTCGGAACACCGTCCGATCAGTTCTTCGACCGACCTGGCGCCAAACAATTTCGCTGCTGCATCGTTTGCATAGACGAGAATGCCATCGCAGGTAATTCGGACAGCGTCGGGCAGAGTTTGGACAAGCAGACGAAATCTGTTGTCGCTTTCAGTGAAATAACGTGAATTCTCCAAATCAGAAACGCGCTGCCGCAGCGTTTCCAACTCAGCCGTACCACCGCCAAAAACGCTTCATTATCAATGGCTTATTTTTTCTA
>PBIN01000014.1 GCA_002720855.1 Rhodospirillaceae bacterium
ACAAACTGACGTACAGGATGTGCCTGTTGACGGTGACCAGCTGATACGTAGACTGGCGGTATTGCTCATATATCAGTGATGTACATGAGGTGAGTGGTGCCCAGGAGAAGACTCGAACTTCCACGGCCTTGCGGCCACAGGTACCTGAAACCTGCGCGTCTACCAGTTCCGCCACCTGGGCACCGACGAGGAGTGGGTATTCCAAAGGGTTGTGCAATGTCAACAGATTTAACCCTTCTGTTAGGTCTCTGCGATAAGACTTTGGTTTAACACGTCCTAACACTTTATAATCCTCAGCAAAGTGCTTACATAGTAAGCGAGGATTCGATTGCGGTTTCATCCGCGGAGGAATTAATGAAACACAATGTCGTAACGGTATTTGGCGGAGCAGGTTTTATTGGCCTGTATGTCGTTCGCGCCCTTGCACAGCAGGGGGTTCAGGTCAGGGTTGCATGCCGACGGCCAGAAGAGGCGATGCGCTGCAAGCCAATGGGTGACGTTGGTCAAATTGTGCCGGTCGCGGCCAATATCCGGAATGAGGATTCTGTCGCTGCGGCAGTTCGAGGTGCCAAAGCAGTCATCAATCTGGTTGGCGTCCTCTATAACCGTGGTCAGCAAAACTTCGATAGTCTCCATGTCGACGGTGCCCGTACTATCGCGGAGGCCGCGCAAAAAGCGGATGCAAAACGGCTTATCCATATATCGGCAATTGGCGCAGACCTCGAATCGGATTCCGAATATGCACGGAGCAAAGCCCTCGGCGAACAGGCGGTTGAAGAGGCATTTCCAGGTACAACAATTCTCCGGCCCTCGATTGTCTTTGGACCCGAGGATGATTTCTTTAACCGGTTTGCCGCCTTAGCCCGATTGTCGCCGGCTTTGCCGGTGATTGGCCCAAATACAAAATTCCAACCTGTATATGTGGGTGATGTCGCCGACGCCGTATCCGCATGCCTGGCAGATGATGCGACGGCTGGTTGCTGCTACGAACTGGGCGGCCCAACGGTACACACCTTCCAAAACTTGATGGAAATAATGCTGGCCGAAATTGGCCGCAAACGCCTACTTGTTCCGGCACCGTTTTGGGCGGCTTCCGCCAAGGCATATTTTCTTGAGCGTCTCCGGATACCGTTTTTTCTGCCAAAACCCCTTCTGACCCGTGACCAAGTCCGTTTGCTAAAGCGGGATAACGTCGTTGGGGAAAAGTCCTTAGGCGTGGAAGATTTGGGCATCACGCCGACATCTCTTAGCGCCGTGTTGCCGACCTATCTGTGCCGATATCGCCGCGCAAAGGACAATGGTCGTAAAGTTCAGACCGCATGATTTCCAAGGCTTTTAGGCAGCTATCCACAAAATAGCGATACCGAGTGCAACGCGGTAGAGGACGAAGGGCGTGAAGCTCTGTTTTTGCAGCCAGCCCATCATAACCACGATGGCAAGAAGCGCTGTAACAAAGGCCAGCCCCGCCACAATCAAAATATTGGCCTGAAAGGCGGCGTCGCCACTTTGAACCACCTCCATGCCTTGCAGCAATCCCGCTCCGGCAATCGCTGGGATAGAAAGGAGCATCGAGAAACGAGCCGCATCCCGCCTTTCAAATCCTAAAAGTCTCGCCATGGTGATTGTCGTGCCCGCTCGACTTGCACCCGGAATAACCGCAAAGGCCTGGGCAACTCCGATGAGCAGGGCATTCCCGACTGTTATGTGAGCCATCTTCTTGATGCGGAGACCGTAACGGTCACCGAGATAAAGTAAAACGCCACCGACAATAAAAGCCCAGCCAATGATCACGGGGGTACGGAGTCCTTCTCCAAAATAGGTTTTCACGGCTAGACCAGCGATGACGACAGGGATACTGGCAATAATGACCAAGCCGGCAAGCTTGGCGCCCTCATCTACTTTCCCCGTTGCCAGTTTTCCAATGCCGCAAAACATCATCCAGACTTCCCGCCACAAATAGGCGAGAACAGCGCCAAGTGTTCCGACATGCACAGCAACATCGATTGTCAGTCCCTGATCTTTCCAATCCATCAGTACCGGTGTCAGGGCGAGGTGGCCCGAGGAGCTAACTGGCAAGAATTCCGTAATTCCCTGGATGACTGCCAGAACGGTAATTTGGAAAAGTGTCAATTTCTATGGCCCCCGTGTTTTCGGACGACAGAATATACGGAGTCATCGAGTCAGGGGAATATTTAGATATAGTCCCATTATGGTACTAAAATAAGCGCAAAATCACAAACGTTTGAATCTTTGGGAAATTTGACGAATCTCTTCGGAGATAAAAAGGTAATAAATATTGACCTATAAGTCATTTTTTACTCGCCAACCGCGGAAAATTAGCTTATATAATCGATCCTCGTACAGAGGGCCCGGGGAAATTCGATCAATAATCGAGAGCACCTATCGCATTTGCGAGGGCAAAATAATGGCGGGTAAAGCAAAATTTACCCTGTTTGAGCGGAAAATTGGACAATAACATGCTCAGGTTTGTCGATATAGAGCGTAAAACGCCTGAAAAACGACCTTCTGAAGAAAGAAGCAAGGATTTTAGCGAGATTTACCGTCGATTTGGCACCGAATTGGCCGAAGAACAGGCCAGTCGGTGTTCGCAATGTGGAATTCCATTTTGCCAGGTGCATTGTCCTTTACATAATAATATTCCGGACTGGCTTATGCTCACGGCGGAAGATCGTGTTCAGGAAGCTTACGAGATTTCTTCTGCAACAAATACATTTCCGGAGATTTGTGGCCGCATATGCCCCCAGGATCGATTATGTGAAGGCAATTGCGTTATCGAACAAGCCGGCCATGGAACCGTCACCATCGGAGCGGTCGAAAACTATATCACCGAAACGGCTTTTGAAAATGGTTGGGTAAAACCGCCAAAACCTGTCCGTGAGCTCGATCAATCAGTGGGAATTATCGGCGCAGGCCCTGCTGCTCTCGCCGCTGCGGATGTATTGCGACGTAAGGGCTATCAAGTCCATATCTATGATCGTTATGACCGCGCTGGTGGGTTGCTGGTCTACGGCATCCCTAACTTTAAGCTCGACAAGTCAATTGTGACGCGGCGTGTCGAGCTCTTTGAAGAGGCCGGCATCCAGATTCACTATAATGTCGATGTCGGTGAGGACATTAGCTTCCAGGAATTGCGCGATCGCCACGACGCCATTTTGGTGGCAACTGGTGTCTACAAAGCTCGCGATCTCCAGGCACCAGGTGTTGGGCTTGGAAATATTGTTCCAGCGCTCGATTTTTTGATCGCATCAAACAAAAAGGGGCTGGGCGATAGCGTTCCATCTTTTGATGATGGGACGCTCGACGCTGCAAAGAAGCGCATTGTCGTTCTTGGCGCCGGCGACACGGCTATGGATTGCGTCCGGACCGCTATTCGGCAGGGCGCGGAATCTGTCGTCTGTCTCTACCGTCGTGACAAGGCCAACATGCCGGGTTCCCGCCGCGAATTGCAGTATGCCGAGGAAGAAGGCGTCCAATTTACATTGCGTGCGCAGCCTGAAGCGTTCTTGGGAGATGAGGTCGTCTCAGCAGTTCGCGCCGCCAAAATTCATCTTGGTGTTGCGGATGCTTCCGGCCGTCAAACACCTGAGGTTATCGAAGGGTCCAGCTTTAATGTCGAAGGCGATCTCGTTATTAAGGCCCTGGGCTTCGACCCCGAGGATTTACCGAAAATGTTTGGCGTGCCCGAATTAGGCGTGACGCGCTGGGGTACGCTCAAAATCAATTTCCGTAACAAAATGACCAATCTCGATGGTGTCTTCGCAGCGGGCGATATCGTTCGGGGCGCTTCCCTGGTGGTTTGGGCTATTCGCGATGGCCGGGATGCCGCCGCAGCTATGGACAGGTATTTGAAAGCACGTCGTCCAATCAGTGAAGAGGCGGCGGCGTGACTCAAAAGCACTTAAATCCTGGCGAACGCCAAATTGCGCACTGGCGGGAAAATGCTGAACGGCTGAGCCGAGAAGGTCTTTACGACCCTGCCGATGAACATGACGCCTGTGGCGTTGGGATGGTGGTATCAATCGATGGCAAACGCCGGCGCGAGGTTGTTGAGGCAGGGATCGATGCTCTCAAAGCGCTGTGGCATCGAGGCGCCGTGGATGCAGATGGTAAAACCGGAGACGGTGCAGGTATCCATGTAGAAATTCCTCAGGATTTTTTCCACGAGCACACGATCAGGACCGGTCACACGCCTGGCCCTGGCCCTATCGCCGTTGGCATGATTTTTCTACCGCGCACCGATCTCGCCGGACAGGAGCGCTGCCGCAGTATTGTCGAAGCACAAATCCTGCAATTTGGTTATTCGATTTACGGTTGGCGTCAGGTGCCTCTAAACGTCGAGGTAATTGGCGAGAAAGCAAACGCAACCCGACCCGAAATCGAACAGATTATGATTGCCGGGCAACCGGGGAAGCCCGATGAGGACTTTGAACGTGATCTTTACGTTATTCGTCGGCGGATCGAAAATCAGGCTCTCGATGAGAATCTTTCTGACTTCTACATCTGTTCGTTAAGTTGCCGCTCAATAATCTATAAGGGAATGTTCCTGGCTGAGCAGGTTACTGACTTTTATCCCGATTTGCTTGATGAGCGTTTTGAATCTCGTTTTGCGATCTATCATCAGCGTTATTCCACAAACACTTTTCCGACATGGAAACTGGCACAACCTTTCCGCATGCTCGCTCATAATGGCGAGATCAATACGTTGTCCGGAAATGTCAATTGGATGAAAAGCCATGAAACGCGGCTTGAATCAGAACTATTTGGCGAGTCAATTGAAGATATTAAACCAATTATTCAGGCGGGGAGTTCTGATTCAGCGGCTTTAGACGCCGCATATGAGCTTTTGGCCCGTGGTGGCCGCACTGCGCCGATGGTCAAAATGATGGTCATCCCCGATGCCTGGTCTGCAAAGCCCAACGTTCCTGAACACCATGCGGCGTTCTTCAGCTACTGCAACTGCGTCATCGAACCCTGGGATGGCCCGGCTGCGATTTGTGCAACAGACGGCACCTGGGTGGTCGCGGGTTTGGACCGAAACGGGTTGCGGCCTCTTCGGTATTCCATTCGTGAAGACGGGTTACTGGTCGTTGGATCAGAAACCGGGATGGTTGCGATGGATGAATCCCGAATTGTGGAGAAAGGGCGCGTCGGGCCTGGACAGACGATAGCTGTGCAGTTGGATGAAGGTCGCTTCTATCACGATTCCGAATTGCGAGAATTGTTGGCCGCGGAGGCTCCTTTTACGGAGTGGGCCAACAATATCACCCAAATGGATAGCCTTATCCGCACTGATATTGACGAGAAAGCAGAGTTTGATCGCGATGATTTACGCCGCCGCCAACTTTGCGCCGGGCACACCCTCGAAGAATTGGAGCTTCTGGTCCAGCCGATGGTCGAGGACGCCAAAGAAGCCACAGGCTCGATGGGTGATGATACACCGATTGCTGTATTGTCGGAGCAGTATCGCGGTTTGCATCACTATTTTCGGCAATCTTTCAGCCAGGTAACCAATCCGCCTATCGACAGTCTCCGCGAATATAGGGTGATGACGCTCAATACGCGGCTCGGCAATCTCGGAAATATCCTTGATATGGATGAAAGCCAAACGCGGTTGCTTCAGTTGAGCTCGCCGGTACTGGCCAACGCTGAGTTCGAAGCCTTGCGGACTCATATGGGTGAAACCGCATTTGAAATAGACTGCACTTTTGATACGAATGCTGGTGAGAACGCATTGCGTGAAGCGATGGATCGTATTCGCACAGAGGCCGAAGATGCGGTTCGCGGTGGCGCAGTCCATGTAATTTTGTCAGACAAGAATATTAGTGCCGAAAAGGCGCCAATTCCCATGATCCTGGCGACCAGCGGCGTTCACAGCCACCTGGTTCGCCAATCTCTACGAACATTTACGTCACTTAATGTTCGTTCTGCGGAATGTCTGGATACGCACTATTTCGCTGTGTTGATCGGCGCAGGCGCGACGACCGTTAACGCCTATCTCACGCAGGAAGCAATTGCTGATCGGCATCGCCGCGGTTTGTTTGGCGACCTGTCTTTGACCGAATGCGTTCAGCGCTATTGCGAAGCCGTCAATCAGGGGCTTCTCAAGATTATGTCCAAAATGGGCATCTCGTTGATTTCTTCCTATCGAGGCGCCCACAAATTTGAAGTAATTGGACTAAGCCGTACGCTGGTTTCGGAATTTTTCCCCGGAATGACCTCTCGAATTTCCGGCATCGGTCTGTCGGGTATTCAACACAATGCAGTCCGATTGCACCGACGAGCTTATTCGGAAGACGTTATTACTCTGCCAATTGGTGGACTGTATCGATACCGGCGCAGTGGCGAAACGCACGCTTTTCAAGGCGAGATGATCCATATGCTTCAGAATGCCTGTGATACGGATTCCTTCGCCAGTTTTAAGAAGTATTCGGAATCGGTTCAGCGGCAGGCGCCGGTGAGTTTACGCGATCTGATGGACTTCACCCCGAGCGGCGAAAGCGTTGAACTCGAGGAAGTCGAATCAATAACGGAGCTTCGAAAGCGACTCGTTGCACCTGGTATTTCGTTGGGCGCATTAAGTCCGGAGGCTCATGAAACGCTTTCAATAGCGATGAATCGTATTGGCGCAAAATCGGATTCCGGCGAAGGTGGCGAAGACCCGTCTCGATTTAAACCAAAGCCGAATGGAGACAATGCCTCTTCTGCAATCAAACAAGTTGCTTCCGGACGGTTCGGTGTGACAGCGGAATACCTTAACAATTGCCGGGAAATCGAAATCAAGATTGCACAGGGAGCGAAGCCCGGAGAGGGTGGGCAACTTCCCGGAATCAAAGTTTCCGAGATGATCGCAAGGCTTCGGCATTCTACTCCCGGTGTTACCCTAATTTCGCCCCCTCCACATCACGACATCTATTCGATCGAAGATTTATCCCAGCTCATTTACGATCTGAAGCAGATAAATCCAGAGGCGAAAGTCTGCGTAAAGCTTGTTTCGCAGTCTGGTATCGGAACGATTGCCGCAGGGGTTGCCAAAGCCAAAGCGGACGCGATTTTAGTATCAGGACATTCAGGTGGCACAGGTGCCAGCCCGCAGACCTCGATAAAGTATGCCGGTTTACCCTGGGAGATGGGGCTCGCAGAAGTGCATCAGGTGCTCACGCTTAACGGCCTGCGTGACAACGTTTTGTTGCGAACCGATGGTGGTCTGAAAACCGGTCGCGATATCGTCATCGCGGCGCTGCTTGGCGCGGACGAATTTGGCATTGGTACCACGTCACTTGTTGCTGTCGGCTGCATTATGGTGCGCCAGTGCCACTCGAATACCTGTCCTGTTGGCGTTTGCACACAGGATGACGCACTGCGGGACAAATATACGGGCACCCCCGAAAAAGTCGTGAACCTGTTCAGTTTTGTAGCCGAAGAGGTTCGAGAAATCTTGGCATTTCTCGGGTTTCGGACTCTCAATGAGATAATCGGGCGGACCGATTTGCTGATGCAGGTCAGGCGCGGCAACCCGCATCTTGATGATCTTGATCTTAATCCGCTTTTGGTTCAGGCCGACCCAGGTGGTGAAAATCGCTCTGAAACGCGCGGTCTGCGAAATGAAGTTCCGGATTCCCTTGATGCCCAGATGATAAAAGATGCTGCACCGGCATTGGAGGGCGGCGAGAAAATGCAACTCGCCTATAATATTCGCAATACCGAGCGCGCGATCGGTACCAGAATTTCATCGGCCATAACGCGGCGGTATGGCATGGATGGATTGCAGCCCGGCCATATTGCTGTCCGCCTACGTGGATCAGGCGGCCAATCACTTGGTGCCTTTGCGGTCCAAGGGCTCAAGTTGCAGGTTCTTGGCGATGCCAACGACTATGTTGGTAAAGGTCTTTCAGGTGGCACCATTATTGTGCGGCCCGTTACCGCGAGCCCTCTCGCAACAAACGAAAACGCGATCATAGGCAATACCGTACTCTATGGTGCGACGGCTGGGCGGCTATTTGCCGCCGGGCAAACCGGTGAACGGTTTGCTGTTCGCAATTCTGGCGCCGATGCTGTTGTCGAAGGGGCTGGCGCTAACGGCTGCGAATATATGACAGGCGGTACTGTCGCTATTCTTGGTCCGGTTGGCGACAACTTCGCCGCCGGTATGACAGGCGGTATGGCTTTCGTTTACGACACAGACGCCAGCCTGATCAGCAATATCAATCCCGATACGGTCGTCTATCACCGGATGCAGTCACCGCATTGGGAACAGGTTTTACGTGATCTTGTTTCCGAACATTGGCGCGAAACGCAGTCGCGTTTTGCAGAACGTCTGCTGGTCGACTGGGACCGTGAATTGCGGCGGTTCTGGCAGGTCGTTCCAAAAGAGATGATGGACAAGCTCGAACATCCTGTGCTGGTGGAGCCCGATAGCGAAGAGCAATCGGCCTAAAAATGAAGCGCCGCCAATTCGGTGCGGCAGCGCTGATATCCTTCTTTTGTAGCGCTCTCGTTCTGAACCTGCTTGGTTTTATGACATTGGCGGCCGTTCTGCCGGCGCTGATTAGCGAGTGGGGACTTACCAGTACTGAAGCTGGTTGGCTCGGCGGTATCTATTTTGCCGGATATGTCGTGGCGGTTCCCATTCTGACAGCGCTCACCGATCGCATCGACCCCAAACGTATTTACCTAGGTTCTGCACTTCTCGCGGGCGTATCATCGATAGGTTTTGCTGTTGCGGCAGATGGGTTTTGGGCAGCACTGCTATTACGTTTTCTTGCAGGGGCCGGACTCGGTGGCACCTACATGCCGGGTTTGAAGGCATTAACTGACAACCTCCAGAAATCAGCACAAAGCCGAGGTGTTACATATTATACCGGTGTGTTTGCACTCGGGACCGCATTCTCATTCTTGATTGGCGGTGAAGTTGCTGAACAGTTTGGTTGGCGCTGGACATTTGCAACAGCCGGCGCTGGTTGTTTTGTTGGCGCGCTAATTATCATCTGGGTATTGCCTTCAAGGATTCCTAGAGACGGTACCATATCCATAGTCACTTCTTTCCGGGCCGTTCTGCAAAATCAGTCGGCGATGTCGTATATGATCTCTTATTTCGGATATGCGTGGGAGGTCTTTGCCTTTCGCGTTTGGGTCGTTGCATTTCTGTTTTTTTCCCAGATGCACAATGCGCTCGGCCCAGAGGTTTTGAATGCGACCGTTTGGGCCACAATTTTTGCGCTTGCAGGCGTTGCCGCGAATATGGCTTTCGGCGAATTGGCAATCGCTTTTGATCGCCGCCGTGTTCTGATTTTTGTGTCCGTTATTTCGGTTTTGGCCGGCGTTTCTATTGGTTTACTGAGCGATAGTACATATGGGGCCGTTGTCAGCGTCTGTTTCGTATTTGCGATGCTCACATCGGGTCGCAACGCCCCTACAAATGCCGGTCTCGTAAACGCAGTGCCAGAGCATTTACGTGGAACTGCAATGGCCGTCCACGCGACCATCGGTTATGCCGGTGGTATCGTTGGCCCTCTCGCTGCCGGAATTGCGCTTGATGTAGCGGGCGGTATCGAAAACCCCCGAGGCTGGACTGCTGCATTTTTGGCAATCTCGGCCGGTGCGGTAATTTCGGCGCTGGCGTTATATTGCCTAAACCGGCGTCGGGATTAACTCCAGACCCCGGTGATTGTTGTTCGTTTCACCAGTTTCCAGATTGAATCTGTTCTGGGCATAGCCACCTGGCCGCTGACTTCGCACCGTAATTGCGACGGATCTGTCGCCCATGCCCCATTCGGAATGCGGCACCCAGGGCGGCACGATATCGACATGACCGGTTGGTGCGGCCGATTGGGCGAGTAATTCAAGTTCCGCTTTGCCGGGTTCGCTCCCGTCATCCAGCCGCTTGTATACATGCGTGCGTTCTTCACCATCGAGCACGCCATAAATCGTCCAGGTGTGGGCGTGATCATGTACGTTCGCCTGATGTTTTGGCTGGCGGATCAGACCGCCGACAAAAAAACCGTAATCAGGATCATGATGCAGCTGCAACTCAACACCTCGTTTGGCAGGCCATTCTTTTGACTTTTCGCGCATCTGCTCATCGGCGCAAAGCGTCTTCAAGATGTCTCGCACCCCTTCCCAATGTTCAGTTTCGGGCAACTCCTTCGAGAAGTGCTGGCGTAAATCATCGATAAAAGTTTTAAAGGCGGGAACCGTATATTCTGTCATTGGTTGGTCTCCTCTTACTTAGCTGTCGAGCACAGACTCATGAAATAGTTGCTCAACAGGATAGGGTGCTTCGATCAGTGTTTGATCGGTTAGATATTTCATAAAGCGTTCGACACTGGCGCGGTTGGCCGAAAGTCCTGTTGGCCAAGGGTCAGTACCGAATATCTCTTGTTCTTCTTCATAGGCATTGCGCGCAAAAGCCATCTCCGAATAGCCGGGGTCTTCATAGAAATCTGCAGCCTGATGTTTTGCATCTTCCCACATTTCCATCAAGGCCCGCGGCAGGTGCGGGTGCGCGTCGGCCAGCGCAGTCTTAAAAACCAGTAAATGCATAATCGGATAGTCATACTTCTGGAAATAGCGGCCGCATTCCTCTCGCAAATCGGGCCACATCCGCTGAACTGACCCATTGCGTAATCCCTCAAGAATTGCCGGTGGCGGGTGCGGGTGGATCATCATTGCAAGCTCGCCGGCGATAAACCGTTCGGGGGCGCTTGGCTCATCAATCATAGTGAGGTCTGCTTCTTCCTGTCCGGGGAAAGCGACAAGCTCCGGGCTCATGGTATGCCAATCCAATTCGCGCCAGGGGACATCATACTCAAAGGCAAGATCACCTTTGGCGAGAACCGACATGGTTGTTTGAAAGCTTCGGCAACATACTTTTTTGCCGATCAAATCTTTAGGCGTCGATATGTTTGCCGCCGTGCTGACAAACATATGGTTCTGGCTGAACAGGCGCCGGGGAAAGACCGGAACGGCAGTATAGGGCAGGTCCTTGGCCTTCGATGTCAGATAAGACGAAACTGACATTTCGCAGATATCGAACTCTTCGTCTTCATAGAAACGCCGGTGGCGATCAATCCCGTCGCGCCGTGGCGGCGCCATACCAACTTCCAGCGATTTTATGATGATGCCATCAGGGTTCTCGACCATATCCATAAAGAACGGGACATGTCTGTCATAGCGCTCCAGCGCCATAGTCAGTTCAACTGTCATTGTTATCCCTGTTCGTCATGGTTATGTCTTGTTTGGAAAGCGATGCTAAAACGCATAGCCTTTCACCGCAACGGTTCCACTGTGCAGAGACCCCTGGTTCGATTAAAATCCTCTCATGCGTGTTCTGTATCATCTCTGGTTGTCGCCCTTTTGCCGCAAGGTCCGAATTGCTCTCTTGGAAAAAGGTGTTGAGGCGGAGCTAAAGACCGAAAATTTATGGGATCGCCGTCCGGAGTTTTTGGCGCTTAATCCGGCGGGTGACGTCCCCGTCCTCGTTGAAGAGGACGGTCAGGCAATTTGTGATTCCGCTGCGATTTGTGAATATCTTGATGAAATCGCGCCTGATCCCTGCCTGCTGCCGGGTACACCCGCCGAACGGGCCGAGGTGAGGCGGCTCGTGTCCTGGTTCGACCGCAAGTTCAATGTCGAGGTCAGCGAGAATCTGGTTGGCGAGAAGATAATGAAACGCTTCCTTAAACGCGGGGCTCCCGATGCGACAGCCATTCGCGCGGGCAAGAAAAATCTGGAATATCACTTAAAATATATCGCCTGGCTCTGCGAACGACGGAATTGGCTGGCCGGCAACGACATGTCGCTTGCTGACGTTGCCGCCGCCGCACATATTTCGTGCCTCGACTATCTCGGTGATGTTCCCTGGGAGGAGCATGAAGGGGCCAAGGAATGGTATGTCCGGATGAAATCGCGTCCGTCCATGCGGCCAATCTTGGCGGATCACTTGCCCGGCGAACCGCCCCCCAAACATTACGCCGATCTGGATTTCTAATTATTTGTGGACTGAATTGAGATGGCCGACGCACGGCAATATTTAAAAATCGACGGCCAGTTCGAAATGGTGAGAGGGGAAATTACCGAACCCTCCATCGCTTATGAAACCTGGGGCACGCTCAATGAGGCGGGTGACAATGCTGTATTGATCCTAACAGGATTGTCGCCATCGGCACATGCAGCCTCTTCTACCACAGACCATTCTACCGGCTGGTGGGAAGATATGGTTGGGCCAAGTAAGCCGATCGATACCAATCGATTTTTCGTGATCTGCGTCAATTCACTGGGCAGCTGTTTCGGTTCAACTGGTCCGGCATCGATTAACCCTGAAAGCGGCGAAAAATATCGTCTGGATTTTCCCGTGCTCTGTCTCGAAGACGTTGCCAAAGCGGGACACCTTGTCGTCAAAAGCCTTGGCGTCGATGTTTTGCACACTGTGGTCGGCAATTCCATGGGCGGAATGACGGCGCTCGCCTATACGCTGTTGTTTCCTGGAAAATCACAGCGGCTGGTCTCGACATCTTCGGCGGCACGAAGCGCACCCTTTTCGATCGCCTTACGCTCCCTCCAGCGTGAGTTGATCCGCAAGGATGCCGGCTGGAAAGACGGGCATTATGCGGAAGATGAACCGCCGGCAACAGGCATGCTAATGGCCCGCAAGCTGGGGATGATCACCTACCGATCCGCCAAGGAATGGGAACAGCGGTTTGGTCGTGAACGGGCAACGGACGATATCAGCAGCGGTAAATCGGGCCCGTTCGGCATCGATTTTGAAATCGAGTCGTATCTCGAAGCGCACGGGCGGAGTTTTATCAACGCGTTCGATGCGAACTGTTACCTGTATCTATCCCGCGCTATGGATTTGTTCGATGCCAGCGATCACGGCGGAAGCATCGAAACCGCATTAGCGCTAACCGGCTTGGAAAGCGCGTTGGTGATCGGCGTTGAAACCGATTTCCTGTTCCCGCCGCATCAGCAGAAAGAGCTGGCGACTGGCCTCGAAGCCGGTGGAGTCAATGTTACCTTTGAGATTCTGGATTCGCTTCAGGGGCACGATTCGTTCCTGATCGATATGGACCGGTTTAGACCGGTCATCGGCGAGTTTTTCGGAGACTCCTAAAGCAGATGGTTCGGTGTCGAAGAGGCGATGTCGAGCTCGTCGCTGTTCATGTCTTCCTCGATTTCCGCAAATAGCGGCGTGCTGAGATAGCGTTCACCGGTATCGGGCAGCATACAGAGCACGGTCGCGCCGTCCGGTGCCTTGGCACAGATTTTCAACGCGCCAGCGAGAGTGGCCCCTGCGGTAATTCCAACGAATATCCCTTCCTTGGTGGCGAGATCTCTGCTGCACCGCAAGGCGTCTTCCTCCACGATGGTTACCACTTCATCGATGATGCCCATCTCCTTGGTATCGTTGGTCAGCCGTGAAATAAAATTCGGCCCCCAGCCCTGCATTGGGTGAGGATTATAGGCGGGGTGATCTCCAACCGGATTACCATCACCGTCCATTTCCTGTGGCAGGCCGCTGGAAAGAACCGGCGCTTCCACTGCTTCGCAGACGACAATTTTCGTATCGGGCCGATTTTTGGCGAGTTCGCGGGCAACACCTTTGAGTGTGCCGCCAGTGCCATATCCCGTCACCCAGTAATCCAGCGCATCGCCTTCGAAATCCCTGATGATTTCCTGTGCGGTGGTCTGCGAATGAAAATCGGGGTTGGCTTCGTTCTCGAACTGGCGCGTCATGAACCAGCCGTGTTTTTCCGACAGTTCTTTGGCCTTGTTGATCATACCAGTACTGCGCTCAGCGGCGGGGGTGAGGATGACCTTGGCGCCGAGAAACCGCATGAGCTTGCGCCGTTCGATGCTGAAGGTTTCCGTCATGGTGATGACCAGCGGATAGCCTTTTTGGGCGCATACCATGGCAAGCCCGATGCCGGTATTGCCGCTGGTCGATTCGACTATGGTCTGTCCCGGTTTGAGTGCACCAGATCGTTCGGCATCTTCAATGACACCCAGCGCCAGCCGGTCCTTGACTGAACCGAGCGGATTGAACGCCTCGATTTTTACATACAGATTGACATTTTCAGGCGCGATGTTGTTGAGCCGTACAACAGGCGTATTGCCAACGGTCTTCAGAATACTCTCGAATTTACGCTTCATCTGTAGTTTGGCTCCCTGATGTCTTTATTGCCGTTGCGATGCCAAAGCTATCGCGAATCGATATTTGGTAACAGCCCGCAGTCGCTAATCAGCGCGTGCTTTCCGCCGGGCTGCAGATCAGAAAGGCCACCGACGTTAGAATCGTCACGCGACGATAAGGCAGCAACCTGTCTCCTTCGGAGCTAGATACCGAAATGGGCTAGTGGGCTTTTGAATTTAAAGGCGCAGGACTATCCAGCATCAACCTCGCAACTTCTTCCGGCCGATCCAGCTGGACGTAATGGCCAGCTTCTCGGACCAGATGTAGGGCCGAGTTGGGGATCAATTTTTTGAATTCACGCGCCAGGGCCGGATTTAGATACGGGTCTTGTGTGCCGAAAATGATCTTGACCGGCACGCTCAAATTTCGAAGTGGCTCCAAACGAGCACCGCGGTCCTGGATTTCTTTCTTCCAAACTCTGTTCAGACCAAAAAAAGCGGGGCGGATCTGTAGTGACTGATGTAGGAATATGGGCAAAAACTTTTCACGGGCCTGTCGATTGTAGAAGAATTCGCCTACCTGAGCCGAAAAGCGTTGCTGCCATCGGAAATCGATCATCGTTGCCCCAAATACCAATAAATCTCGCCGTAGTCCCGGGGTTGAAAATGTTTGAATTCCGGCTGGCACCTTGCGAACTTTTGATGGTCCATAAAGGGTATTCAGCAGGATCAGTTCGCTTGTTTTTTTTGGATTGTCGATTGCGTAATCAATCCCTGGCAGACCTGACGAGTCATGGACCAGCAGCTTAGCGTTTTTGATTCCGAAATAGGTAATTACCGCTTCAAGATCGCGCCGCATGCTTGCCACATCATAGCGGTGATCACTGGGTTTGTCGGAATTGCCCCAACCTAAAGAATCAAAGGTAATAACCCGGCTTTTTTTTGCCAACAATGGCGCTAACCGGTCATACAGGTGGACGCTGTCAGTGAAACCGTGCATCAGAATATAGGGTGCTCCGACAGGCTGTTTTCCTACTGGGTGATATTCCCGTGCGTTAAGTTTGTACCCGTCGCGAGGAATCGTGTGAGCCTTTTGCCCTTTCTGTTTCCCGAAGACCGAATTGTACTCTTTATACGCCGTGCCAGATTCCTCGCTCCCACTACCGCTAAACACACTGGCCGCGCCGATAATAACAATCGTCGTTCCGATAAGGAGCCACCGCCATCGTGACCGCATAACATTCCCTTTCGATATTAACTATTAAAAATATAGCGACTTGTTATGATAAGTTCAAGAGATTAAGTTTCAAACATGGTTTCTCAGAAAAACTTGTATTGTCCCGTAGCACGATCAGCGAATGTGATAGGTGATCGCTGGACGCTCCTCATCCTGCGCGATCTTTTTCAGAACGGCCGGTGTAGATTTCAGTCGCTTCTCGAATCGCTCGATGGCATAGCGCCCAATACGTTGTCTGCCAGGCTTAAATCTCTGGAAGCCAACGGCATAATCGAGAGGGACTTTTATGAAATGCATCCACCACGTGCGGAATATTTGTTGACAGAAAAGGGCAGGGCTCTCGGCCCAATCATTCGGGCCCTTTATAAGTGGGGAGATCAGTACGGAACATAGGCCCGCTGACGTTTAGCCATGTTAGCGATTTGGAATTTTTTACCCTCTGCGCCTCAAACGTTTTATGGCCGGGGTGGTCAGGAAGTGGAGTAGAAGTTCATGGACCTTAACATTGTCCCTCTATACGCGGCGCTGCTGGGGATCGGGCTGATCCTTCTTTCCCTACGTGTCATTTCCCTAAGGAGACAGTTCAAAGTGGCGTTGGGCGGTGGTGATGAGCCGCGATTGGAAAGAGCAATCCGTGCCCATGGCAACTACAGTGAATACGTCCCTATTTCTATTATCCTGATTGCTTTTGTTGAATTTGCCGGAAATCCTGCCTGGATTATTCACATGCTGTGCGGTCTTTTATTGGTTAGCCGCGTAATACATGCTTTCGGGGTATCCCAAACGGCGGAAAATTTTAGTTTCCGCGTTTTTGGGATGGCAACGACTTTCGCTGTCCTTGCCATTTGCTCCACTATCCTGCTCACCGGCGGTAGTTTATTAACGAGGTTCATCGGCTGAAGCGGACAGGCGCTTCAATTCCTGGATTGTTTTTTAAGGTGCTCCGCGGTCGCTAATCAGCGCGTGCTTTCCGCCGCGCCATATACATCGGAATGGTCATGATGAGCGCGAGCAACGCGAACCCGGCATTGACGCCATAGACCCAGCTCATTGAAAAGGCGATCTCGGCGCGATCCGAGCCGTGCGCCAGCCCTGCCGCTGCGGCCACCATGCCCGACGCGGCAGCGCCGAATGAAATACCAATATTGCGGATGGCCTGCACGGAGGCGCCCGCCATGTGCTTTTCATCTTCGCGCACAATGGTGATGATGCGCTGTATCGTTGGGTTGTTGATAAAGCCGAGCCCAATACCGGTAAGTGCGATGGCGACGGCAATCATGGATACGGGGCCGCTATCGACGGTCAGCCAGACACCGACAGCGCCCGCTAAAATAATCAGCAAACCGATCAACAGGAACTCGGATTCATATTTGCGGGGCAGGGTGGCGACGATCAACGCACTCGTCGTCCACATGATCGACTGAATCGCGAACAGATATCCGGCAATCAATGGCGATATGCCGTGTAACGCCTGCAGGTAAAAGGTCGAATAGGTGTTGACGATCGCCAACACGATGCTGCCGAGAAACAGTATCCAGTAGACTGCGCCAAGTTCGGTTGTCATCGAGGTCACGCCCTTGGGGAACATATTGTGCTCCGAGACAGCATCCATCCGGAACGTGATGATGGCCAGGAAAATCGCAATGACGATGAACAGGCTCCGCATCCAGAGCTCTTCGGTTAGTGATGTGCTGCTAATCAGAAAAACCGCGAGCGTTAAAAGTGCGAGGCGGCGATAGGGCAGCGCGGAGAGCTGACCATGTCCCTTGTCGCTCTCCACCCGGAGCAACACCAGCGCGACGAAGATGACGATAAGCGGCAAGAGACCCAGAAACGCCCATGGCCAGAGATGTGGTTCGGCAAACAGTGCCCCAAATCCTGGCCCCATAATTGTCGCTGTGCCCCAGATGGTGGAAACGACTCCGAGGACCCGCGGCCGCAAATACACCGGGTAGGCGATCGCGACCAGCCCATAGCCCTGGGATGCCAAAGCGCCCCCACCGATGCCCTGTAGGAGCCGCCATCCAACGAAGGTCAGCATGTCCGGTGCCAGCGCGGCACCGGCAAGACCCAGACCCAATATCAGCCCCGCCCCGGCATAGGCGGGACGCAAGCCAAACGCATCACGCAAGGCATGGGCGCTGGCTGCGCCAATGATGGCGCCGACCGCGAAAAGGGAGAATGCCCAGCTGTAAAACCTTACCCCGCCAAGATCTTCCAGGACGGTTGGCATGATCGTCGCGACGACAAACTGGTTGATCGCGAACAGCCCCATTCCGAGGCCAAGCACAAGCGTGTAAACGCCGAGACGTCCGGTAAAAATATCCGCCCAGCAGCCGGTTTCTTCTTCCGCCGGGCCCTCTGTATCTGTCATGGGTTGGATCGTCGCGCGGATACTGTCATGCGGTCAACGCGAACGGCGAAACTATTTTCTCGGCCGCGACAGGATCAGCAAGCCGAGCGCGGTGATCGCACCGCCGATCGCAAGCGTCAGGAACCCTGCCATCCATCCCGCGGCATCGAGGCGCCCGCCCGCCAGATCAAGCGCCGCGCCGACAAGCGGCGGGCTGATGATACCCCCGCTAAAGCCGACCGATGCATAAAATGCCATATACATGCCTTTGAGTTTGGGTTCGGCTGCTGCCATCATCCCGGCGGTGGTGGAGGCATTGCGGCCATAGGAAAACGCACCAAGGATCAAGAGCAGGATCACCAGAACCGCGTAGCTGTTGCCGATGGCGTAGGCGATCAAAATACCGGCCGTTAGCGATATCGTGCCGGCGCTTATCATGACCCTGCGCCGGTCATATTTCGCCGTCAGTTCACCCAGCGCCATACTGGTGGGAATCCCGATGAGCGCGACGATGGTTGCCATGACCGTGGGCTTAACGAGATATCCGGCATCCGGTGTGATTGGCAGCAGGAAAATTAAAAAGGTCGGCGCCCAGACGCGCAAGGCGAAGACCTCCCACGCCGTCCCGACGATGCCCGCAACATAACCGAGTGCGACACGGTTGCGCAGCACAGGACGGAAATCCAGCGGATGGGTTTCAGGCTTGTCGGTTTGCTGCGGTGGATTGGCGGGCAGCACGATGGCGATGATCGCGGCGGCAACATAGAATCCTGCCCCAGTAATGATGAAGGCCCAGCGCCAGTCGAGCCATTCCTTGATCTCGCCGCCGACCAAAATCGACAGCCCCGAACCCAGCGCAAAGAACGAGGTGTAATAGACCACGCCGCGATTGCGCGATGCTTCCGGCAATTGATCGGTTAGTGCGCGAAGGCCCGGCATGTAGGTACCCGCAAGCCCGAGACCCGTCAGAATGCGAAACAGAGTGCCCGACCAGAAACCGTCGGCCGTGAAACCAAGCAGGATCGATGCGGTACCGCCGATCAGCGCCGAGACGATATAGATCAGCTTTGAATCGATCCGGTCAGTGAGGCTGGTGAGGATGAGGACGGCGATGACATAGCCGATAAAAAACGCGCCCCCAACCATGCCGGCCTCGGTATTGTTGAGCGCCCACGCCGCTTTTAGCTCGGGCAATACCGCGGCGACGGTCATAAAGCTCATCAGACTAAAGACCAGGGCAACAGCGAAAGAGGCGATCAGGACAAAGACGGGCATTGCCCCATGCTATCAGCCGTTAGACCAGCGGACAAAGGAACGCCGTTGGGGTCAATCACGGGGAATTGCGCCGCCTAAATTTTCTCTAGCAACAGGCATCCGTTGCGCAGCGTTCGCTGAAATCGCAATTCTCTACCGTGCCGCCGCGCCCGAGATAGGTTTTGTCGGAGAGGTAAAACTCGGCAAACAATTCTTCAAAATCTTCGGGCACGGATTTTTCCGCCAGACCGGTGGCAAGCAAATTCTTTTGCCACGCCTTTAGCTTCGGACGGTCACCAATAAAGTCATAGCAGGATCGCCGCTGGATAATATCCGCGCGATGCAGTAGCGGCAGCCAGGCAATATCGACCATGTTGATATCGTCGCCAGCAAAAAATTTTGTGTCGTCAAGCTGCCTCTCAATTCGGTCGAAGGCCTTGCCAAGATTTTCGCTGCTCTCCTTCAGCACATCGGCATCGGGGCTGCGCTGCGCGCTGCACTGAACGAGATAGTTCTTGGAGGCCAGGTAACTCCAGGCGCGGTTGGTCGCCTTGTCTTCCGGCGCGAGGCCGTCCTGCAAAGGCGGGTAGGCTTCCTCCAGATATTCGACAATGGCATCAGACTCAAAAAGGGCGCGGCCTTCATCGGTGATCAAAACCGGCACCTGGCCGTTGGGGGAGATGTCGAGAAACCATTGCGGCTTG
Source organism: Rhodospirillaceae bacterium (assembly GCA_002720855.1). Classification (GTDB taxonomy): domain Bacteria; phylum Pseudomonadota; class Alphaproteobacteria; order MPNO01; family UBA2964; genus UBA2964. Next base: position 19,697 of record PBIN01000014.1, read on the forward strand.
TCGCTCAGGCTAATGAACTCGATCTCATAGGGGATGTTCTTTGCCTCCAGTAACGCGGTGACACGCTGCACAAAGGGGCAGATTTTGAAGCTTACGATTTTCATTATTGGCTTTCCTCAAATTGAGCTGGTTGATTTTCGTAGGGCCGATATAATATTATATCTCAACATTTCAAGAGATATTGAGATTATGGATGAAGAGAACGTTTTGGATATGCTTGCGGCGCTGTCGCAGGAGACCCGTCTGCGGATCGTGCGCTATCTGATTCAACGTGGTGAAGAAGGTGCCGCGGCGGGCGAGGTTGGCAAACAGGTCGAGGCGTCGTCTTCACGCGCCTCGTTTCACCTGTCGGCTTTGGAACAGGCCGGGGTTATTTCGTCGGAGCGCCAATCCCGCAAAATTATTTACCGCGCGGACATTGGCAATCTGGGAGGTCTCGTCTCATTCCTGTTGAATGACTGCTGCGACAATCACCCCGATATTCTTGCCTGCTGTACGGGAAAAAACGGCTGCTGTTGAGCGCTTATTTCTGCGTTGCGATCTTTGCTTTCATGCTTGGGTGAAAGCGGCAGAAATAACCGCCCAACAATTTCTTTGTCACTGTTATCGTCTTGCGTTCGTTGGGCTTGAGCGCACCCGTGTCCCAGCTCTTGTCATCCGCCGTTGCGGTGTGGGGCACGATGTCCTTATTGACCCATGTAATGCGGTCGCCCGGGCGTACTTCCAATGATTTCGGGACGAACACAAAATCGGTGATGTCTACGATATGGGTGACGGGTTTACGGTTGGTCTCGGCAAAAACCGGAATGGTAAATGGCAGGATGGCAGCTGCGATCGCAGCTGCCGCCCAACCGACGACTTCACGTCGTTGCATCTGAAACGGACGCATTTCTATTTCAGTCCTTTGACCATCATCTCGGCGTGTTTCTCATGCGCCTTGAAAATTTTCAGACCGGTCTTGAAGAGCGCTTTCACCTCTGCATTCTCGATATTGGGAATGAAGGCATTGGCGACGAGACCATTAACCGCCTTGTGATAGGCAAGTTCGTTACTGGCATAGAATTTGTCGAATGCATTTCCGCGCAATTTGCTCATCTTGTCGATAAGTTTGAGCGAATTTGCGGTGAGCTGTTTGCTCAGGAAATTATCCTGCGGTGCGGCTTTAAGTTTCTTTAGAAGAGCCAGCGCCTGTGTGTTTACCGCTTCATGATCGCGGATCATGGTGCGGGCAAACTCATGAATTTTGGGATTGGTCGAAAGCGCCAACGCAAGATGCGCATAACGAATGTCAATGTTATCCGCCGTGTATGCGACATGTGCGATTTGCAGATCGTTTAACTTGGCCGGATCATTGGCCTGTGCCCCGCCCATAACGGTTATCAGAGCGATCCCCACGGTCGCGATTAGTGTTCGAATTTTCATCATCCTTTTCCTTTAAATGTGTCCTTTCTAGTGCGCGGCAAGGAATTGAGTTGATCTCCTCGCTGTGCAGATCGTTAAAATAAGGATGGAAAATGGAATGATGAATGACGGTTCGTTCGTATAATTTGACGGCTCGTTCAAACGTCTTTTAATGCGAAATATGTACTGGTAGCGTGGCAATCGACATTGTGAGGAAACGCTTATGGATTTGCTCAGCGATATTCTGGGGCTGATGAAACTCTCCGGAACGCTCTATTTCCGGACATCGTTTACAGCGCCCTGGGGGGTCGAGGTCCCATCCTTTGAGAATATTGCGCGGTTTCACTATGTGCATCGCGGACGGTGTTATGCCCGCGTCGCAGGGGAGGATGACGCCCGGCTGCTCGAGCAGGGCGATCTCATCATTATCCCGCATGGCGCGACACATATCCTCTCTGACCCTGTCGATGTCGATGCGCCAACGGTTGATCAGGTAGTTGAACAGTCCGGCTTCACAGGACAGGGCGCGCTGGTGGTTGGCGAGCCGGGATCAGGGCATGAGAGCCAGTTGATCTGCGGTCATTTTGCATTCGAGACCGAGGCGAGCCACATCCTGGTCGATGCATTGCCGCGCTTCATTCATATCAAGGAGTATGGACAGGTATCTCCGGGCTGGCTGGATGACACGCTCAAAGTCATCGGGGCGGAAGCGGGCGGCGATCAACTAGGTAGCGATCTGATCGCGCTCAAACTTTCCGAGATAATCTTTACGCAAGCGGTACGGCACTATCTCGCGCATGAGGGAAGCTCCCAAAAAGGGCTGGCTGGTTTTGCCGATCCAAATATCCGGCAGGCGCTCGAAGCCATTCATCAGGAACCCGCCGCACCGTGGACTGTAGAGACACTCGCGCAAAAAGCCGGCATGTCGAGAACGTCCTTTGCCAACCGGTTTAGCGACCTCACGACCTACACGCCGCTCAACTATCTGACATCCTGGCGGATGCAGATTGCCCGCAAGTTGCTGGCAGACAGCGATCTTCCCATTATAGAAGTTGCCACTCAGGCGGGGTATCAATCAGAGGCGTCATTCGGCCGGACATTTAAACGCCACATCGGCCAGCCACCGGCAAGCTACCGGCGGTCGAAAATGAGAGTCATTGCTGCTTCTTAACGTCGATGCTCTCAAGATTGCGGCGCGCGGCATCGGTCAGCGGGCCTTGGACCGAAATTTCCAGCACCTTTAGCCAATCCTTGCGGGCGGCGGCGATTTCACCCTGCGCCTTGCGGATGAGGCCGCGTTCCAAAAGACCGTCGGGATCATTCGGTTTCAATGCGAGCGCAGCGATGACATCCTGTTCGGCGAGATCCAGCGTGCCGACTTTACGCCAGGCGCTGGCCCGGAAAATAAGCGCGTCAGCATTGTCGGGTGCTTTGTCCAGAACGGCATTGAGATCATCCAGCGCCTCCCAATATTTACCGAGCCCTGCATGGGCGATGCTGCGATCAATGAGGAGGTCCTGATTGTCCGGCTGCAGTTTGATCGCTTTGGTGAGCAATTTTGCTGCGGTCTGCGGCCGCCCGGCAATCGTCCACGCATTTGCTGCCTGTCCGTAAAGTCCGGCCTGCAATTTCGGTCGCCCCGGTTTCGGTTGATCTGCAAGTTCCTCGAGCATGCGCGCTGCCTGGCTGTATTGACTCATCCCGAGAAGCGATACCGCGATGCAGTGAATGGCTGCTTCGCCACCGCCCTTCTGTCGCCATGCGAGGGCGGAATCGTGCGCCACCTTTGGCGTTGATCTGGCGAGCGCCATGCAGGCGGCATACTCCCGGGCCTGCTGGCTTTTGGGTGTGAGGATCTGGTTGCGCTGGGCAAAGCTCGCATCGGCCGCGATCAAGCCGGCCAAAATTAAAAGGCCCATCATGCGCTTGGTGCTGTTTGCCATTGCTACAAATCGTTACAGTGTAAAAATGATATTCTATCTATCGATATAGTTTCCCGAAACGATCATGTCTCATCTTTTCTGCTTTGGATTCGGATTTACTGCGCACCGTCTGGCGAAAAAATTGCGGGCTGATGGCTGGTCCGTTTCCGGCACGGCACGGACCGCCGAGAAATGCGCTGTATTGCGTGATGCGGGATTTGCCTGTCAGGAATTTGACGGTTCATCATCGCTTGAAGACGTTTCAGACCTTAAGAACGCGACACATATTTTGCTATCGGCGCCGCCGGGTGAACAGGGCGACCCGGTTCTGCTGCGGCATCGCAACGATCTCGCGGAAAACGGAAACCTCCAATGGATCGGTTATCTATCAGCAACCAGTGTGTACGGCGATACTGGTGGCGCACTGGTCGATGAGATGGCGGCGTTAAAGGCGACGACGGCGCGCGGTCTAAGGCGGATTGAGTCAGAGAAAGCCTGGCTTGAGTTGGGCAGGGAACATGAATTGCCGGTGCATGTTTTTCGGCTTGCAGGTATCTACGGGCCGGGGCGCAGCGCGATCGATCAACTGCGGTCAGGCAAAGCGCGGCGCATCATAAAAGAAGGCCATCTGTTTTCGCGCATTCATGTCGATGACATTGTGAATGTTCTGCTCGCATCGATTGCTGCGCCCAGGCCCGGCGGGACATACAATGTGTGTGACGATGAACCGGCAATGAGTTCGGACGTGATGGAATATGCCGCGGAGTCGCTGGGTTTGGAGCCGCCACCCGCTATTCCGTTTACCAGTACATCACTCAGCGAAATGGCACGTAGTTTTTATGCCGATAACCGCCTGGTGGATAATTCTCTGATCAAATCGGAACTGGGCGTAACGCTGACATATCCGGACTTTCGGGTGGGGTTGAAGGCGATACTGGCTGAGAGGGGTTGACCTTTACTTGGCAGGCCCTGCCGCCAACCGATCCACCGCGGCAAATATCTTTTGCAAATCTTCATCACGCGACAAGCGGTGATCACCGTCCTTGATCATGGTGATTGTCACGTCTTCCGTTTGCAGCTTGTCTGAAATTGCCAGCGCGTGTTCCCACGGGACGGCGTCATCCTCTATTCCCTGAAACAGATGTACCGGGCAATCCAACGGAATTGTTCTATCAAGCAGCAGGTGTTGCCGCCCGTCTTCAATGAGGTCCATCGTGATCGGATAAGGGCTGTCAGCATATTCCGATGGTTGGTGATAAATTCTGTCACGCTGAAGTGTTTCCTGAACTTCGGGTGGAAAATTCTCCCACATTAAACGCTCGGTAAAATCCGGTGCGGCAGCGATGCCAACCAGCGCTGCGACCCGTTCCGGCCGTTCCAGCGCCGCCAGCAACATAATCCAGCCACCCATAGATGAACCGACAAGTATTTGCGGGCCGTCGGTTAATTCACTGATCGCCCCGATCGCATCTTCTGCCCACATTCCGATAGTGCCGTCTGTAAACTCACCCGATGACTGACCATGCCCCTGGTAATCGAATCGAAGATAAGCGCGTCCCTGCTGCTGACAGTGGGTTTCGAGCGCTACGGCCTTGGTTCCGTCCATGTCCGACATAAAGCCGCCTAGAAAGACAACACCGGGTCCCGTACCTTCCGATTTGTGGTAAGCAATTGAAGCGCCATTGTTGCGTTTAAGGAATTTTGGAGTATTAGCCATTGCGTGCCCTACTGGTCCGGCGGTAAGTCAGGAATATGGAATCTGCCATTCAGTCACCTTCCGGGCAATCTAACACCGGGAATTCATCCGACAAGTCGGCACCTGTCGTCATGCAGGTTTTGCCGTCCTTGATCACCGGCGGCGTTGAACGTGGGACGATCGATGTGACACAGGCGCTTTCTGAATCTGGCTGGCGCGCAATTGTCGTATCCAGCGGTGGTCCCATGGCACACGAGGTTGAGCGGGCAGGCGGTTTGCACATCGAATTTCCCGCCGGCAGCAAAAACCCATTTACGGTTTATCGAAATATCGATCGTCTCGTATCGCTGATAAAGGAACATCAGGTTGATATTCTGCACGCACGGAGCCGTGTTCCCGCCTGGAGCGCTTTGGGGGCTGCGCAAAAAACTGGCGTTAAATTTTTAACGACTTTCCACGGTAATTATAACGAGGGGAACCCGCTCAAAAAGTACTACAATTCTGTGATGGCGCGCGGCGATCTGGTCATCGCAATCTCACAGTTTATTGGCGATCAGATTTGTGACCGTTATGGCGTCGATGCCAACAAGGTGCGTGTTGTACCGCGTGGCGCGGACATCAACCTGTTCGATCCGAATGCTGTGAGCCCGGAACGGGTAATCCAGCTCGCGGAAAGCTGGCGGGTGCCCGACGACGCGACGGTGGTGATGCTGCCCGGCCGACTGACCCGATGGAAAGGCCACAAGGTAATGCTGGAGGCCCTGACCCGTTTGGAGGACCGCAAGAATTTGCGCTGTATTATGGTCGGGGATGCACAGGGCCGGGATGCCTATGTTCGCGAACTGCAGGATGATATTGTCCGGCTCGGCTTGGAATCAGTTGTTCACTTACCCGGCGACTGCCGCGACATGCCGGCCGCCTTCATGCTGGCCGATGTCGTTGTGTCTGCGTCAACAGATGCAGAGGCCTTTGGACGCGTCATTGTCGAAGCACAGGCGATGGGCCGCCCGATCATCGCGACCGATCATGGCGCGGCGCGTGAAACCGTAACCCATGGTGAGAATGGCTGGCTGGTGCCACCGAACGATGCAAGTGCGCTGGTCAATGTTTTGCGCGAAGCACTATCCATCGACAATGAAACCAGAGATCAGATTGCACGTCGCGGCATCGCCAATGTCCGAAAAAATTACACCAAGGAACTGATGACCGACCGGACAATGACGGTCTATCAGGAAGTTTTATCGGATCATCCTGGCCATGGCGGCTGACATTCACCGCAAAATACTGGTCATCAAACTCGGCGCTCTTGGCGATATTGTTTTGGCCCTTGGACCATTTGCTGCCATTCGCGAACATCATCCGGACGCTGAAATAGTTCTTCTGACAACTGCCGCGTATGAAAATTTTTTGAAACCCTGCGGCTATTTTGACGACATTTGGATCGATACCAGGCCTTCTCTCTGGCAGGTCCCGACATGGCTGAATTTGAAATCCAGATTGCGCGCGGGAGGGTTCACCAGAGTTTATGATTTGCAAACATCTGATCGGAGCGGCTGGTATTTTCGGCTGTTCGGCAAAAGTCTGCGGCCAGAATGGTCTGGCATCGCCCGCGGTTGTTCACATCCTCACGCGAATCCGGATCGTGACTTTATGCATTCAATCGAACGCCAGAACGAGCAGATGGCGATGGCAGGAATTTCGCACATCCCTGATGCCAGGCTTGATTGGGTTACGGCGAATACAGCCAGATTTGGTTTGGAGGAGCGCTATGCACTCTTTATTCCCGGCGGTGCAGCGCACCGGCTCGATAAGCGTTGGTCTGCGGATCGATTTTCCAAATTGGCTCAAATAATCGCTGATCAAGGCATTCAACCTGTTCTGCTTGGAACGAGCGGGGAATCCGAATTAGCGGAGGAAATTCAGACGGGGTGTTCTGCCATTCTCAATCTTTGTGGTCAGACCGATCTTGCGGATATTGCTGTCCTGGCGCGTGGTGCGGCAGGCGCCGTGGGAAACGATACCGGTCCCGTTCATATGATTGCAGCGGCAGGGTGCCCGACGACCGTGCTGTTCTCTGCTGCCTCAGATCCTGCGCTGACGGCACCGCGCGGCGCTTCCGTCGAGATATTGCAGCGGGATAAATTGGACGATCTTTCTGTCGAAGCGGTTGCCGCGGCGTTAAGATTACGTTAAACGGCTGCTTGCTAGCGTCTGTTTCAGACATAGCTTTGTTTTAACAACGGGTGTAATCGCCTGAATGAACGCCAAATGATAAGCCCCTCATGAGCACTGCGAACGAGAGCGCAGAGGCTCCACGCGCCGCGAGCGCGTCGGGAGAAGGCGTCTCACTTACCTTACCAGACGGTAGTATCCGCCAATTTGGCGGACCGGTCTCTGGTGCCGACTTGGCGGCAGACATAGGCCCTGGGTTGGCGAAAGCTGCTGTTGCCGTCGTCGTGGATGGTGAGGTGCGTGATCTCGCGCGTCTGATAGAAAACGATTCATCAGTAAGTATCGTCACCCGCAAAGATGAAATAGCGCTCGAGATTATTCGCCACGACGCTGCGCATGTTATGGCGGAAGCGGTTCAAAAACTTTACCCCGGCACGCAAGTGACGATCGGCCCGCCCATCGAAAATGGTTTTTACTATGATTTTGCGCGTGAGGAGCCTTTCACACCAGAAGACTTGGAAAAAATTGAAGCCTGTATGACGGAAATCATCGCCCGTGATGAACCGTTTGTCCGCGAGGTGTGGGAACGCGAGAAAGCCATCGAAACCTTTGTGGGCATGGGAGAGAAGTATAAGGCTGAAATTATCGAAGACCTTCCCGCCGACGAAGAGATTTCGATTTACCACCAAGGTGAATGGTTCGATCTCTGTCGCGGCCCTCACATGCCGTCCACGGGGCATGTCGGCAAGGGATTCAAGCTATTGAAACTCGCCGGTGCCTATTGGCGTGGGGATTCACGGAATGAAATGCTGCAGCGGATTTACGGTACGGCGTGGCGTGATCCGAAAGAACTCCGCGTTTATCTCCACCAGTTGGAAGAAGCGGAAAAGCGCGATCACCGCCGGCTTGGTCGTGAAATGGATTTGTTCCATTTCCAGGAAGAAGCAATTGGTTCGGCGTTCTGGCATCCCAAAGGATGGACTCTTTATCGTGCGATAGAAAATTACATGCGGGCGCGCCTGGATGAAGCGGGGTATGAAGAGGTCAAAACACCGACGCTGTTTGACCGCGCGCTTTGGGAACAATCCGGTCACTGGGAAAAGTTTCGCGAGCATATGTTCACTGCTGACACCGAAGATGAACGAACGCTCGCTGTGAAACCAATGAATTGTCCGGGTCATGTCCAGATTTTTCGACAGGGCATCAAGAGCTATCGCGATCTGCCGCTTCGCATGGCGGAGTTCGGCTCCTGTCATCGCTATGAGCCATCCGGTGCATTGCATGGTCTTATGCGGGTACGCGCATTTACCCAGGATGATGCACATATTTTCTGTACCGAAGATCAGGTGACATCAGAGACCAAAGAGTTTTGTGACCTGTTGCAGACGATTTATGCGGACTTTGGATTTACCGACGTCGTTGTGAAATTTTCAGATCGGCCTGAGGTCCGCGCCGGAGACGATAGCGTTTGGGACAAGGCAGAGAGTGCCTTGAAGGAAGCGGTTGATGCGGCTGGGCTGGAATATTCACTTAACCCCGGCGAAGGCGCCTTCTATGGGCCCAAGCTTGAATTCGTTTTGCGGGACGCGATTGGCCGCGATTGGCAATGCGGGACTCTGCAGGTCGATTTTGTTCTTCCTGACAGGCTCGATGCGGAGTTTGTTGCAGAAGACGGTCAAAAGCACCGACCCGTCATGTTGCACCGCGCCATATTAGGTTCTTTTGAGCGCTTTATAGGTATTCTGATTGAGAATTATGCCGGCCGGATGCCGTTGTGGCTTGCGCCAACGCAAGTCACCGTCGCGACAATTACCAATGCTGCCGATGACTATGCTGAAGAAGTTGCCGATGCACTTAGCGCTGCCGGATTGCGTGTCGATCTGGATCAACGAAACGAGAAAATTAATTACAAGGTGCGCGAACATAGTCTCGCGAAGGTACCGGCGCTTTTTGTTGTCGGTGCCAAGGAGTTAGAAGCACGCACCGTCGCCATCCGCCGCCTCGGAAGCAAGGAACAGGAAGTCCTTGCCTTGACCGAAGCGGTGGCTAGACTTGCTGAGGAATCCGCCCCGCCCGCCGGTTGACCCGGTAAAAAAGGGTTGGTGGACCCATTACTGAAGGAGAAACGCTTATCGCACGAAGACCATTCCAGCAGCCGGTTCCGCAAAAGGACGAACGGCGCATTAACGAACTAATTGAGGCGCCAGAAGTGCGGCTCGTAGACCCCGACGGAGAAGTACTCGGGGTTGTTCCAACTTCCGAAGCATTAGCCAAAGCAGATGAATTGGGTCTCGATCTTGTCGAGATGGCCTCAAACGCCAGCCCGCCCGTTTGCAAGATTCTCGATTATGGAAAACTGAAATACGAGGATCAGAAGCGCAAAGCCGAAGCACGCAAAAAACAAAAAACCATTGATGTCAAAGAAATCAAAATGCGTCCTGGCATCGAATCGCATGACTACGATGTCAAAATGCGGGCGATGCATCGCTTCCTTGACGATGGCGACAAGGTGAAGGTTACCTTGCGGTTCCGCGGGCGAGAAATGGCCCATCAGGACCTTGGTATGAATGTATTAAACCGGGTTAAGGATGATCTCGAAGACCATGCGAAAGTTGAGCAATACCCGAAAATGGAAGGTCGCCAGATGGTGATGGTACTGGTACCACGCTAATCTGAGAAATCTTTGTCACTAAAGGGCGGATATTGGGGCGCCCTTTCAGTTTCTAACTGCTTGCAATCTGAGGCCAGGGCCGTTATAAACCGCGGCCTTGCGCAGTTTTGCGCGAGAACAGGTGGTCCGGCGATTATCACAGTCAAAATATGGCAAAAGATAATGGGCATGCCGAGGCGATCTGCATGAAAACCGAACAATGATTAAGGATATTGGAAATGCCCAAGATGAAGACAAAATCGAGCGCCAAAAAGCGCTTCTCCAAAACCGGCACCGGTAAGATCAAGCGTAACTACGCCTACAAGCGTCACTGCCTTGAAGAAAAGTCATATAAAATGCGCCGCAAAGCGCGCGGTACAACGACCTTGACGCCTCAGGACGCCAAGCTCGTTCGGCAATATATGCCTTACCTATAACCGACACTGACGGAGAAACGACATGTCACGCGCAAGAAGCGGCGTTGCAGCACACGCCCGCCACAAAAAGGTTCTCGCTCAGGCCAAAGGCTATCGGGGACGCAATCGAACCGCATTCCGGGTTGCGAAAGAAAAGGTTGAGAAAGGGCTGCAATATGCCTATCGCGATCGCCGTAATCGTAAACGGAATTTTCGGTCACTATGGATTCAGCGGATCAATGCCGGTGCCCGCCAAAATGGTCTTACCTATTCGCGTTTGATGAATGGTTTAAACCGCGCTGGAATTGAGCTTGACCGTAAGGTTCTTGCGGATCTTGCCGTTCAGGAACCGGCGGCATTTAAAACGATTTGCGAGCAGGCTCAAGCCGCGCTGGCAGACTAAGTCATCGGTTCTGGGAATTAGTCGCTTGGGGTTTACCCACAAATAATCCGGTATAGCGTCGCGCAGGTGACCGTGACGCTCTGCTGGGCGTGGGCGGTGTAATGGGCATTGGCGTATGACAACGGAAAATCTAGATACCTTAAGAGATAGTTTGCTCGCCGAGATTGAGGGCGCGGCAAATCTCGAGGCGCTGGAGGACATCCGGGTGGCAGCGCTTGGCAAGCAGGGGACCGTCACTGGCCTCTTGAAAAGCCTTGGCCAAGCCGCGCCAGAAAACCGCAAGGCACTCGGTCAATCCATCAACAATGTTAAGTCCGCTGTTAACGACGCACTGACTGAGCGCAAAACGCAACTGGAAGCCGGCGCGTTGGACGAGCGTCTGATCGCCGAGGCAATTGACGTAACGTTGCCGGTGAGACCGCAGCAGGAAGGCCGCATTCATCCGATTAGCCAGACCATCGATGAGATGGTCGCAATCTTTTGTGAGATGGGCTTTGTAATAGCCGAAGGGCCACACATCGAAACCGATTTCAACAACTTCACGGCGCTCAACATTCCGCCGGAACATCCGGCGCGTCAGGAGCACGACACGTTTTATCTGCCCGAGAAAGAAGACGGTTCCCGGCTGGTTTTGCGGACACACACTTCTCCAGTGCAAATCCGCACAATGGTGAATCAGAAACCGCCAATTCGTATCGTCGTACCCGGTCGGACCTTCCGGGCAGATTATGACGCAACGCATTCGCCGATGTTTCATCAGATTGAAGGGCTAGTGATCGACGAGACCACTCATATGGGTCATCTGAAAGGTTGTTTGATTGAGTTCTGCCGCGCCTTTTTTGGTGTTGATGATTTGCCTGCGCGTTTTCGCCCTTCGTATTTTCCCTTCACCGAACCTTCGGCAGAAATGGATATAGGCTGCTCGCGTGAAGGCGGCGGCCTGAAGATCGGTGCCGGCGCGGATTGGTTGGAAATTCTCGGTTGCGGCATGGTGCACCCCAATGTTCTGGCGGCCTGCGGTATCGACTCGACCAAATATCAGGGCTTCGCCTTTGGACTTGGGATCGAGCGCGCCGCAATGCTCAAATATGGCATCCCCGATCTTCGGACATTCTATGAGTCGGACCTGCGTTGGCTTCGCCATTACGGCTTCTCGGCTCTCGATATTCCCTCCGTGACAAAGGGGGTGTAAGCGATGCTGTTTACATTCTCCTGGCTCAAGGAACATCTCGATACCGATGCCTCGCTCGAAGAAATTACAGATCGACTGTCGATGCTCGGATTGGAAGTAGAGGGTGTTGATGATCGCGGTGATGCCCTCGCGCCATTTGTCATTGGATATGTAAAAGAAGCCCGGCAACATCCGAATGCCGATCGATTGCAGCTTTGTGTCGTCGATGCTGGTGCCGGTGACGTCCAGGTCGTCTGTGGTGCGCCGAATGCCAGGACTGGAATGAAAGGCGTTTTTGCACCAAGCGGCAGTTATATCCCCGGTTCCGACATGACATTAAAACCGTCAAAAATTCGGGGCGAGGAATCTAACGGTATGTTGTGTTCCGAACGCGAGATGGGGCTCTCGGATGATCATGATGGTATTATCGAGTTGCCCGATGATGCGCCGGTTGGCGAAACCTGGGCAAGCTGGGCCGGGTTGGACGATGCCGTGATCGATATCGCGCTGACGCCGAACCGCGGCGACTGTGCAAGCGTGCGTGGTATCGCGCGGGACCTGGCAGCCGCAGGACTTGGAACGCTTAAACCACTGGATGCCTCAGCTGTTACCGGCGAATTCGAAAGTCCCGTAAAGTGGCAACGCGATTTTTCCGAAGCATCCGGCGACGCCTGTCCGATGGTGGTTGGCCGAACTTTCCGAAATGTAAAAAATGGCGAAAGCCCGCAATGGCTGCAGGATCGTTTGCGCGTGATCGGACTTCGGCCGATCTCGGCGCTGGTCGATATCACCAACTGGTCAACATTTGACTTGGGACGGCCGCTGCATGTTTTTGATGCAGACAAAATCAGTGGTGATCTCACGATGCGTTTCGCCAATTCCGGTGAGAAGCTTGAAGCCCTGGATGAACGCGAATATGAACTCGAAGATGGCATGATTGTTATTGCCGATGAAAATGGACCGCAAGGCATTGGCGGCGTCATGGGCGGCATGGCATCAGGGTGCAGCGAAATGACGACCAACGTGTTTCTCGAAGTCGCTCTGTTTGACCCTATCAGGATTGCCGAAACCGGCCGCAAGCTAGGCATTATTTCTGATGCCCGCTATCGCTTTGAACGTGGTATCGACCCGACCTCATTGGATTGGGGCACGGAGATCGCAAGCCGGTTGATCCTTGATATCTGTGGTGGTGAAGCGTCTGAACTGACGACTGCCGGCGAGATGCCGGACTGGCAACGCAATGAGACCCTCCGCACTTCGCGCATCCTATCGCTCGGTGGAGTTGACGTGTCCACCGGGGAGCAAAAGGGAATTCTATCACACCTTGGATTTGAACCTGAAGCCGATGGCGAGAAACTGCATTGCGCCGTACCGCCCTGGCGACCGGATATCGAAGGCGAAGCCGATCTCGTCGAAGAAGTGCTTCGAATTTACGGGTATGACAACATTCCGGCTGTACCTTTGCCCAACGATGCCATCGTACCCGAACCAGTACGGGATGCCGCCCAGCAGCGTGTTGAAACGATCCGCCGTGGCCTTGCTTCGCGCGGTCTGGTTGAAGCTGTTACCTATTCATTCCTCGATGAAAAAACAGCGAATATTTTCGGAGAGGTTCCCGATTCTTTGCGATTGGCCAATCCAATCAGTACGGATCTCGATACAATGCGGCCCTCGGCTTTGCCGAATCTCATTACGGCGATCGCCCGAAATATGGCACGTGGATTGGAAAATCCAGCGCTGTTCGAAGTAGGCCCTCAATATTCTGATGATACGCCCGAAGGTCAGGCAACCGTTGCCGCAGGTGCACGGGCTGGTGCAACAGGCGGCCGGAACTGGGCTGAAAAGTCGGAGCCGGTTGATGCATTTCATGCGAAAGCGGACGCCCTCGCGGCTCTCTCTTTGGCTGGGGCACCTGTTGAAAATTTGCAAGTTACCACCGATGCGCCTGACTGGTACCATCCAGGCCGTTCCGGCTGTTTACGGCTTGGACCCAACGTTCTTGCCCAGTTTGGTGAACTTCACCCGCGGGTAATAGCCTCATTAGATGCAGAAGGCCCGATCGCGGGATTCGAAATTTTTATTGATCAAATTCCGCCGGCCAAATCAAAAGGCGGTGCAGCAAAACGATTACTGACTTTGTCCTCCCTCCAGCCTGTGCGGCGTGATTTTGCCTTTATCGTAAAGGAAGAGATTGTCGCGGGCGATGTTTTGCGGGCCGTTCGGACGGCAGAACGCTCTCTTATCGTTGATGTTGAGTTATTCGACGTTTATCGCGGAAAAGGCGTAGAGGAAGGGAATAAGTCTGTGGCGCTTGCCGTAACGCTGCAGCCCACCGAAGCAACGATGACGGAAGAAGAGATAGACGCCGTGGCGGATAAAATCGTTGCCAACGTTACCAAACAGACGGGCGGTGTCCTTCGCGGCTAAAAGAAAAGTTGAGAATCGCGCCCGACCTTCCTATCTTTTCTTATAGTAAGGAGGCAGGTAGCGATGAAGAAGACGATCCTCACGGCTCTTATTGGCCTGATAGTCGGCGGTGGCGGCGGATTCGCTATCGGCATTTTTATCTATCCGTTTATTTTCCCTCCGCCACCGGCAATGGAAAAAGTTGAGAACCGCGAAGAGAAAACGGTCGTCGCGACAGGCAAATTTATTCATGCCAATCCGGCCGACCCTGTTCATTACGGGAAAGGCGGTCTTGAGGTTCTCAAGGGAGAAACCGGTGGCAATCTGATTCATCTAAAACCTGATTTCAAAGTTGGACCTGGTCCCCGCTTCCATATTTATCTCGCAGACAAAGCAAAGATCATGAATAGCGCTGATTTTAAGGCGGCTAAGAAAATTGATCTTGGGAAATTGCGTGCATTTGAAGGCAGTCAGGTCTATCCGGTACCCAAAGGAACCGATATAGAACCGGTCAAGAGCGTTGTTATCTGGTGTAAGGAATTCAACGTCCTGATTTCACCCGCTACGTTGCAGAAGTAGTAGGCGGCGAACTTTAATTATTCGATTTTTTCGGATTTAGTGAACAACGGCGAGACCCGGCCTATCGGGCGGGACAGCGCGCAGTTGCAAAAATGATTCCGAGTGCCCGAAAGATGTTATTCGATCTGCGTCGATCACTAAAAACACAAGCACAGATAAGCCAGTGAAATTCTTATTCATTTTAATGGGGGTATTTACGCTGCTCGGCGGGGACAAACTTGAGTCGAGAGAAATACCTGAACTTTCAGCTGATGTTGATTCCGTTGCGATCTATGTCGTTCGCCACGATTGGCATGTCGGCATCGCGGTCCCCGTGTCAAAAATCGATAAGCGTTATCTTCCTGAACGTAAAGACTTTCCGGTTGCGAAATTCCTGGAGATTGGCTGGGGAGATGCGCGCTTCTACCGGGCAAAGGAAGTCACCGTCTCGATGGCGTTAAATGCGCTCTTTCGACCGACAGAAAGTATCGTCCATATTGCAGGTTTTGACCGTCCCGTTGAAAAATTCTTTCCTAATTCAGGTGTCTATAAGATCGAGCTGTCGCGGCCGAAATTTGATGAGGTGTCACGATTTATTCACCGGAGTATTGAGCGGGAAAATTTGGACATTGCTCGCAACTCAGGAACGGGACGTTACGGGAAAAGTTTTTTCTATAAAGGTATCGGCTCATATCATCTTTTCCGAACCTGCAATACCTGGGCAGCCCAGGCACTGCACATTGGAGGTATAGAGATTTCGGTATCTGGCACAATAACGGCAGAGGGTCTGGCAACCCAAATCGCCGAACAAGCCGTAATTCTGCAGGAACGAACAACACCAGAGTCTGAATAAATCGCTCCTGATTGCGGCGGTAGTTTCGTTTCAACGCTCAAATTCTTATTGCTTGCGGTACTATGGTCGACTGATTATGTTTCGCGCAATCTCATGACTGAGCTTTCCCACATCCGTAATTTCTCAATTGTCGCGCATATCGATCACGGCAAATCGACGTTGGCAGACCGGCTTATTCAGGTTTGTGGCGGGGGGTCTGAGCGTGAGCTCAAAGAACAGATGCTCGATACCATGGACATCGAGCGCGAGCGTGGTATCACAATCAAGGCGCAGACGGTTCGGCTGAACTACAAAGCCAAAGATGGCGAAACCTATCAGCTGAACCTGATGGACACGCCCGGCCATGTCGATTTCACCTATGAAGTCAGCCGGTCGCTTTCTGCCTGCGAAGGCTCGCTCCTGGTTGTCGATGCGAGTCAAGGCGTTGAAGCCCAGACATTGGCCAATGTCTATCTAGCGTTGGATGCCGATCACGAAATCATCCCGGTTCTGAACAAGATCGATCTGCCGGCGGCTGAACCCGAACGCATCCGCTCCCAAATCGAAGACGTTATCGGTTTGGACGCCAGTGAAGCGATACAGGTTTCCGCAAAAACCGGCGTTGGTATCGAAGACGTTCTTGAATCTCTGGTGCAGCGTCTGCCTGCGCCTTCCGGTGAAAAAGACGCGCCGCTAAAAGCCCTTCTTGTCGATAGCTGGTACGACGCCTATCTCGGCGTCATTGTCCTGGTACGGATTAAGGACGGTGTTCTCAAGCGCGGCATGAAAGTAAAATTTATGGCGACAGATGCGGTCCATCACATTGACAGTGTCGGGGTGTTCTCGCCCAAGCGACAGAATGTTGATGCGCTGTATCCCGGCGAAATAGGATTTATTACTGCCTCGATCAAACATGTTGCCGAGACGCAGGTTGGTGACACGATTGTTGAAGAGAAATCGACAATCACCGAACCGCTGGCTGGTTTTCAGCCATCCGTGCCAGTCGTCTTTTGCGGGCTGTTTCCTGTGGATGCCGCTGATTTTGAGGATTTACGCGACAGTCTCGCCAAGTTGAGGCTAAACGATTCCAGCTTCCACTATGAAGCTGAGACATCTGCCGCCCTTGGCTTTGGCTTCCGTTGCGGTTTTCTCGGACTCCTTCATCTCGAAATAGTGCAGGAACGGCTCCAACGCGAATTCGATCTCGATCTCATTACCACCGCGCCGTCGGTCATTTATCGCGTTCACCTGAAGAATGGCGATGTCGAGGAAATACATAACCCTGCTGACTGGCCTGACCCAACCCAGATTGACCGGATTGAAGAACCGTGGATTAAAGCGACCATCCTGGTACCGGACGATTTTCTTGGTCCCGTATTGGCGCTGTGCCAGGAACGTCGCGGCGAACAGATCGAGCTTACATATGCCGGCAGCCGGGCGATGGCGGTATATCGTCTGCCGCTCAATGAGGTGGTGTTCGATTTTTATGACCGGCTGAAATCGGTAACCCGCGGCTATGCCAGCTTTGACTATCAGCTCGAGGACTATCGCGAAGGTGAGTTGGTGAAAGTCACAATTCTGGTCAACTCCGAACCTGTCGACGCGTTGTCGATGATCGTTCACCGGACGCAATCCGAATATCGCGGCCGGGGTATTTGCACCCGGCTCAAAGACCTGGTGCCGCGACAGCTTTTCAAAATTCCAATTCAGGCGGCGATTGGCGGCAAGGTCATCGCCCGCGAAACGATCAGTGCCATGCGTAAGGATGTGACCGCCAAATGCTATGGCGGGGACGTATCGCGTAAACGCAAACTGCTGGAAAAGCAGAAAGAGGGAAAGAAGCGGATGCGTCAATTCGGATCGGTGGAAATTCCCCAGTCAGCCTTCATCGAGGCGCTGAGGATTGGCGGCGAGTAAACGTTAAATTAGCGTCGATGTCCGCCGCCCGCGCGGCGCCGTCTGCGCCCCGTCCACACAAGAAGCAACCCTGGTACACCAAACACGGCCCAACCCGGCCACAGCAATATGGTTGTAATAACGGGCTCCCAAAGCCATGGAGCGACGTAACGCTGGATTCCGGCCTGGCTGACGCTGAGGCTTTGTGCGTCGAGCTTGAACCAGAGCTCGCCCAGCGCAACCATTTTCCATCCGCCATTGGCGACGGCTTGCCACGCTTCATATCCCGCGGCGGCAACCGCCAGAACGAGAAAAATATACCCGATGACCCGAACAACAATCACGTGACCGCTCCTATGACGCGTCGCTCGCCCAGAGCCTAATAAGGCTCTGACATTGCTGCAAGTTTTGTATTGAAACGCGAACCGCGCCTAATGCTTGAGATATTGGCCTATGATGCTAAGTTGGCGCCGCCGGAGGGGTGGCCGAGTGGCTGAAGGCGCACGCTTGGAAAGCGTGTATGCGGGCAACCGTATCGAGGGTTCGAATCCCTCTCCCTCCGCCATAAAACTATAGGGCCCGTTTGCGGCCCTTTATTTTTGGAGAAGCGAGAACGGGATAGGCTACTTCATTCAGATCCGCCCAAGGGCGGACATTCGAACAGCTTCTGCAGCCAAATGTAGTCCTTGGTAAATGGAAATTAGCCTACTGGGGCTATGAATTTCACAAACCCACCATCACCCAAAATTCGTTCTGAGCGATTGATCCATTCAGGCCCAATTACCGTATAACATAGTGAGAATTAAATCTCGTACAGAAAGGATAATAAAATGCGTGATCAATATTCGGTCGTAATGGATGAGAACAAAAACCCCTTGCGGACTCTCCCGAAACCGCAGCGTTTTCAGGCGATGGTTTTTCTTTCGCTGATGTGGACATGTGTGTTTTGTGTCGCCATTGGGTCCTGGGCATGGTGGGGCGAAATGGTCGTTGGTCACCTGGCTTTGGCCTTAGGCGTATTGATAACTGGCGCCACATTTACGTCGGCCAGAAAAGTAGATGGAAAGCGATAACAAGGTTTTACGGTCTGTTTAGCTCTAAAGCGCTCGCTAATCATCAACGAAAAAAAGGTTTGAGCTTTGAGCGTCCTTCCGATGTTCGAAGTTTCTGACAGCGTACTCTCTTCGTTTGCGCATCCATGCAACGTTGCTGTCATAGGAGCGTCTGGGGGTATCGGAAATGCATTCCTGCAGGTTCTTTCCGATGACTCCGCCGAGCCCAAACTCATCGCTTTCTCGCGTATAACCAGCCCTAATAAAAAACTGGAATGGCTTAACTCAGAGCTCCAGCTCGAAAATGAAACCTCTATAATAGAGGCGGCCAATTTTGCGAAAAAGAGCTTAGGGACACTAAGCGCGGTTTATGTCACCACAGGGCTTTTACATGAAAGCGATTATGTGCGGCCGGAAAAGTCTTGGCGCAGCTTGGATGCTTATGCCCTTGAGAGGGTATTGCGTGTCAATACCGTGGGCCCATCCTTAGTGGCGAAACATTTTTTGCCTCTCTTGAAGAAAGACAGCAAATCCGTCTTTGCTTGTCTTTCGGCTCGGGTTGGCAGCATTGAGGATAATCGACTAGGCGGTTGGTACGCCTACCGCGCCTCAAAGGCAGCGCTAAATATGATTCTGAAGACCCTCTCGATAGAACTTGCAAGATCACACCCAAAAGCCATCTGCGTCGGACTACATCCAGGGACGGTTGATACGGCTCTCTCAAGGCCTTTCCAGGGTAACGTGAAGCCAGACAAGTTGTTCACGCCTGAAAAGTCCGCAAGTGCAATGTTGTCGGTGGTCAACAGGTTGCGACAGGCTGACACCGGTAAATGTTTCGCTTGGAATGGTGAAGTCATTCCTTATTAGTAGACTCAAAAAAGACAAAGAAAATGAAAACATCATCGCTTAAATTCGATGATAGCCCCCTATCCCCATAGCCGATCATGGGTGTCGGCTCCTTCGATCTTACGATATCGGAAGTTGGTGAGCCAAACGCGTTGGCCGTGTTCGGATTGGGACTGCTGGGTCCTGGCTATATGCGGCGGCGCAGCCAGCATGTCTAAACCAAGACGGTAACTGGTATTTTAGTCTCGGCGGCTAAGAGGACGCCGCCGATTTCTTTGCTTTAGGTCTTGCGCCGTTACTATTTCACAACGACCCATTGTTTAAATTTACTGTCGATTGATGCGCAATCGGCGTACGTCATATCGCGTGACATAAACGGGCCAGCTGACCGGCTCGCCGCTGCAACGACGACGCATTTAGAGGTGTCGTCGGCAATCCGAATTTCTTTGCTGCCTGCGTCATAAACGAATTTCTGCGAAGCCTTGCCGGAGACGCAATCCAGCAGGCCAAAAGGCACGGACTTATTCTTGGGATCGCTTAGCGTCATGCATTTGCCTTTATACGGTACCGATCGGATTTGCCCGCTTTTCACATCATATGAAAATTGTGTGTCTTGGCCGCGCCCTGCGGGTTTGCACGTATGGGCTTGCAGCGTTTCGGCAAAGCCACGCCCTTTGGTATCGATACACCAGCCAAGCTTGTCCTTTTCATCGAGATTGTCAGCGAGATAAATCACTGGTGTAGCTGATTTAAGCTGAGGCGGCTCCGCGTTTACGGGTGGCGCACACAGTGCTACCGCTGCACCTAAGAATACTAAAAATTTCATCATCGCTTGCTCTCCTTTATCCGTTCGTAGTTTAAGAATTTTGTTCATTCAAGGACCTTTCTGAACAACACCAGATTGTCCAGGATTAGATTGGACGACCAGATAAACAGTGCATCGGCGCCTGGGGTATCGAATACATCGGTAAAGCTTGTATAGGACCGTTTGTTGCCTACGCCCACGGTTTGGTTTGTGAACGTCACGGCGTTTGGCCAATTTGAGTCGTCGAATTCCGCCTTCATCCAGTTCATTGGAATAGCCCAGTGTGCGCCGGATATTTGAGTGCCGTCGTCGGCGGCTTCCGTATCGCAGGCCGAACTGTCACGCCTGTTGCCGATAACTTTCAGGCAGCTCCGGTCTTTCAGTGGGGCCGTATAGAACGTTTGCGCCCGCCAACTGTCATCTGTCAGTAAAACCGTCTTTCCGGATTTATCCTTAAAGTGCGCCACCAGACCGCCATCGCCGGGATGGTGATCCGAGCCCCAACTGCTCTCGGTCCCTACACCAAGATTTTCCTCCGAGTCGACCAGTTTAAAAGCAACTGTCACCGGCCGTTTTGCTTTGAAACGAACAACCGAAGAGTTGAAAGGCGAGAAGGGTACGGGATCAACCGCTATCAATTTGCCGTTTACAAACAGTTCGAAATAGTTGTCCGCGAAAATATAGGCGACGAACTCTTCCAGGCCACCCGCATCGAAGACGGGGATACGGGAACGATCAACCTCGGCGAGACTGCCGGGTGTCGTGCCCGTGCAAACATTGTGCAGATCAGGTGCTTTTCTGGCGGTCAGGAAATGGGTTTCGGCCGGTACAATCCATTCTTTTCCGTCCTCTGAGGTGATCTTCCCAACGGCACTGACGCGCCCGCGAGACCAACCGAAACTACTCTTGCACTGATATAGTCCCTTGTTGGTGATTTCCCCGGGGCCTTTGGTGAAGCTGGGCGATTGTGCAAACACCCCGAAAGACAGAATGCTTAAGAATCCGATCAACAAAACCGCACCAGTTTTAATCAACATTTCGCTTGAAATCATGAGTGCTCGTTATTCCTCAGGAAGGACACGGTTCAATATGCCCCATTCCGTCGATTGTCGTCTTCCGCTATTCTGCCCGAAATAAAAACTGGGGGCGGCGGCATCAGTGCGCGGCCCATAGATGGAGTAGGCCAATGGCGGTAAGCGCCGGATCCGAGATCCCTGATCTTCCCGAGACTCATTATCTTGATAACCGAATTTATTTCGATCAGGAAATTTATTCTCAGGAACAATCGGATGTTTTTGCCAAGGTCTGGCTGTTTGTGTGTCATGAAAGTGAATTGGCACAGCCTGGTGATTTTCGCACGACCCTGGCCGCTGGAAAGCCGGTTGTTATCGTACGCGGGCAAGATGACGTTATTCGCACCTTCTACAATATTTGCCGGCATCGGGCCTCGCCGGTGGTGCGGTCAGATGCAGGAAATGCAACCGAGTTTCAGTGTTTTTATCATTTGTGGACCTATGGTCTGGACGGGGCCTGCACCGGAATTACCAAGCCCGCAGGTTATAAGGCGGTCAATCTCGATCGCAGCAAGCTTGGGCTAATTCCCATTCGGACCGAAACCATCGCCGGTCTGGTGTTTATTTGCCTGAACGAGGACGCTCCGGATCTCAAGACATTTCTCGGCGACATTATGGACCCTCTAATGGACCCGCTTGGTGGCGAGCCGCTGGACGTGTTCCATTTCCACAAGGCCGATATCGCGACGAATTGGAAGTTATGGCAGGACAATAACAGCGAACGTTATCACAGCATGCTGCATGTGATTAACCGCAAGACCCAGCCCTGGGTGAAGGGCAAGACGAGCCCGATGAAACTTCGTCTCGGTGAAAACGGTCATAGCGGCTATTGGTCGGACGGGGTCGCCGAGGTCGATTATGCTGCCGGTGGTTATGCGGGGGTATCATCCGGTATTCTGCCGGGTTTGCGCGAGAATGAGATGCGGGTCATCAATCTCTTTCCCGACACCATGGTCAATATCCGATCGAACGTCATTCGGATCGATCGCATGGTGCCGATAAGTCCCGGCTGCACGCGCATTGAATGGTGGGGGCTTGGTCTGAGAGATGTATCGGAGGAGGTGCGGAGCGAGCGATTGCGACACCATAATATGTTCTGGGGTCCGGCGGGCCGGAATCTTGGTGAGGATATAATCGCGGTGGAGGAGCAGTGGGCAGCAATGAGCGCCGATGTCGTGCGCTACAGCATTCTCGCCCGTGAGGAGGAGTTAAATCCCACCGATGATGCGAATCTGCGAGCGTATTATCAGGAGTGGGGTCGGCTTACCGGCCGGGCACCCAATGCACCATTTGATGCCGTTTGAACCGGGCGGTTGGTTGTGGAAAAAGAACTTGCCCAACTTCTCGATAAAGAGGCCATATTTGACCTGATCCGGGTGACGGCAGCGCGGCTCGATGACGAGGCGCTGGAGGAATGGCTCACCCTTTTTGCACCAGACTCTTTCTACGAAATTGCCGCTGCCAGCCCGGAAATTCAGAGCGCGATGTCATGGTGGAAATCAAGCCGCGAAGAACTTGAAAAGATTCTGTCAGAGGTGACCGAGCATGTACGTGACCCCGGAAAGCGGCTTCATCTCGTGACACCAATTTTAGCGGAGATCAACGGCAATAATGCCAGCGCGATTTCACATTTTTCGATCACGCGGACGGACACAGATGGACGAAGTTCTCTTTATGTTGCCGGTCGATACGAAGACGAACTTGTCAAAATAGATGGGCGCTGGCTCTATGCAAGTCATCGTGCGGTTTTAGATACGAGAATGGTCGAACCTTTTACGCATTTGCCGCTTTAGAAGCAGTAACGCCCCCGAGCATTTCCAGATAATCGTCGAGGCTATTACGTCAAAAACTCATTTGCCTTGGCGTTGGTGTATCTCGTGGGCATGGAAATTCAAGGTTTTCCTATGCCCCACTACTGGTTGTATTTGTGTGATGATGTTAAACAATGACGGTCAGTTGATCGATTTCGGAGTAGGGAACTGCAATGAAGAAAAATTTTGAAAATTCGCTCAAGCATGTGCTTATCCATGAAGGCGGTTGGGCAGATCATCCCAGGGACCCAGGTGGTGCGACAATGAAAGGTGTTACTCTTGCGACCTTCCGACGCCATTTCGGCGAAGCGAAATCCAAGAGGGCTTTGCGTAACATATCCGATGACCAACTTCGTCAAATCTACCGATCGGGCTATTGGGATAGATGCCGCTGCGATCAACTCCCGTCCGGCGTCGATTATGCAGTATTTGATGCCGCGGTGAATTCTGGTCCGGGGCGCAGTGCAAAATGGCTACAGGCCGTCATTGGCGCAAAGCAGGATGGAGGGATCGGGCCTAAGACCTTGCTTTGGTTAAACAACACGACCCTGTTTTAGTCATCGAAAAGATGTGCGATGGTCGCCTAAATTTCCTGCGTCGTCTTGATACATTCGATACGTTTGGCAAAGGCTGGACGCGCCGTGTGGAAGGGGTACGGGCCACGGCACTCGCATTGGCAACAGGAAAAACACCTGAAATCAAACCTTCGGTCGAATTCAGGACCACCCGCAAAGGTTCTTCCGGCCTATGGGTTCGAAAACTGCAGCAAGCGCTTGAAATACATGTAGATGGAAAATTTGGCAAAGACACCGAAGCAGTTCTTAAAGCCTGGCAGGAGGCTCAAGGCCTCCAACCTGATGGCATTGCGGGGCGCAATACCTACCGCGCTCTAGGTCTGCTCGCGTGAATTGAAACCTTATTCACGTTGTCACGCTTCGCAGCGTTTCCAGATAGTCATCGAACTCGTGGCGCAGTGAGTCTGGAGACTCGATCTTCACCTGTCCCAGCCAGTCAGGATGGCAGAGTTCATGAATCAGTTCACGATGTCCCTGACAGTGTAGCTCGACAATAAGGCCGCCACGAACGCGACGCGTTTTCTGGCTGCGATGAAACCGGACTTTCTCAGCGCGTTTCGCCGCTTCGCCAGTGAAGCGCAATCGAATGTTGAGGATGTCATCGCCATGATAGATACCAAAACTATCTGCGGCCCAATCTTTCATGTTCCAATCGGTATGCGCTTCGAAGATCGTTCCGGTGGGTTTTACGTCTTCGATCAAATCAAGCCGGTATGTCGCGCGGATGTCGCCGCGCGCAGCTACCAGATATCCAAAGCGCCCGAATAATAGCCCCAATGGTTCAACGGTCCGCCAGCTGGCGCGGGGGCGTCCAAGTGACCGATATCGTATTTCCAGTTTTTCGAAACCCTGGATAGCACGTTCAAATATTGCCATATGGGTTTCTTTGGCCTGGGTACGCGGTCCTGTGCGGCCAATGTGAGCAGTCCGGTTGATGAGCTCCTCTTCATCGAGCGCAAGATGACTGGATAAAGGTTTCTGGTTTGCCAGCAATTTAGCCAGGGCGTGTGCCGCCTGACCTTCTGCAAGCGTCTGCAAATGACGTTCGAGTGCTGCCCGTTCGTTAGATTGCAATATCAGAAGCGCGTTTGGCAGATCGGCTTTTAAACGCCAGCGCTTTGTCAAATGGTGATCACTTTCGAGTCGGCTGGGTTCTGCCTCCAAGCCCAGTTCTGCCAGTCCCTGCAACATGCGCTCGACCGTTTTACGGCTGCGGCCGGTTCTCTGCATGAGTTGTTCGATGGTCAGGCCGAGCGAACTGACCTGCATCTCCAGAGCAAGCTCTAAAACATCGCGAAGTTTGGTATAGGCCATCTACGCACTCCTGTTTTTTTATACCCCAAAAAATGACGAATAAGAAGGTTATCTTCTACATATCGGATAAACGATGGTTCAGCCGGAGTGGAGGCGGGCCGCTTAGTAGGAGAAAATGATGTATACCGACTTTTTGCCAACTCGGAAGATACCCGTTAGTCAGCTTTATGCGTGGAACAGTCGCAGAGCATTTCCGCTAGAAATCAGTTTAACGCATCAGGGTTGTATAATTCGCGACGAGGCAAGTGGTATGGCTTTCCTGGTATCAACGGACGATGAAGGGTTTATCCGTGGTGCGACACTAATGGGTGATACACGCGATCATCTTGTCTATTCGCAGCTTGCGGAAATGACGGGGTGCGAATGGGTCAACGAATATTCCGAGCAATGGCCGCTCTATCGGTGCTGGACCGAAGAAGAACGCGAAACACATGCCCGCAAAGTGGCCGCTGATCTGGCCGAAGATCGCGCCGAAACTGAAGGAATCTCGTTAGATGAGGCCTTTGAAATTGAATATAGAGCAATCTACGAGATGCACCCTGTGACCATTGCCCATATTCCTATCGCAGCCTGATCTTCTTCTGAATATCGAAGCAATGTGTATATAAAAAGGATCACGCCGCCCATCTCCATCCCTTCTTCAACGGGAGTCCAGAGATTGTAGGCAAGCGTATTTAAGAGCCCGTTCTCTTCATACATATTCGTTGCGTATTCCACACCGAGCGCTCCACCCAAAAAGATGGCGGCGGAAAGAAGAAATAAATTTCGGAATAACGGCCGCAGGTGAAGCAGGAACCGCAAATATATGAGGCCCATGATCAGCGAAACAATTGCAGCGGGGATCACCCAGGAGAATGTCGTAAAGCTGTTTACCGTTTCGTGCAGTTCGGCAATTTCGTCACAGGACATATAAAGGAACCCAGCCGACAGTCCGTACCAGGCCCTGGTCCATTGGTCATCGATCTCGGACTTTCGCTTGGCGATCAGGAACAGTAGCGCTGAACAGTAAAAAAGGATGAATGTCGAAAACCAGGTTGCGAAATTCTTCTCAAGATCGACATCGAAATAATCGCGGATCGTTCCCGAAACACGTTCTACCTGATGGTGCCATATCTGGATCATGATGTGCGACGCGAGCAGCGCGACCGCGCACAGAATTAAAACGGTAATGACCGTTCTAGTCGAAACTTGGAATTTGAATGACGGTCCTTATGTCACGGCTATCCGTCACCCAAAATGCTTTTCTCCATCATATCGCGCAGCTCTTCTGTGACCGTCGGCTCTACACCAAACCATTTGGTCCAGGCCGCGGGTCCCTGATGAATGAGCATGCCGAGACCGCCCACCGTTGGGTTGCCGCGCTCCCGTGCTGCCAAAATGAAAGTTGATTCCAATGGTGTGTAAATAATGTCCGCGGCAATCGCGTTCACCGGAAGTTTTTCGAGATTTAGGTCGAGCGGGTCTTCGCCAACCATGCCCTGGTTCGTGACGTTGACCACGGTTGAGGCTCTCTCAAGAAGGCTATGCCGATCCTCCCATGGATAGACAGTAATCGGTCCGCCAAACTCATCAGCGATTATCTGCGCATTTTTCTGCGTGCGGTTCACCAACCGCACTTCTTCTGCACCTTCATGCAGCAGCGCGTACACGATTGCCCGTCCGCCGCCACCGGCGCCAATTACAGTGCAGGGGCCTGCACTGGCCCGCCAATCGGGTTGCTGTTGTTTTAGATTGCCAAGAAAT
Source organism: Rhodospirillaceae bacterium (assembly GCA_002720855.1). GTDB lineage: Bacteria > Pseudomonadota > Alphaproteobacteria > MPNO01 > UBA2964 > UBA2964. The sequence continues at coordinate 46,439 of PBIN01000014.1, forward strand.
CCGAGCCAGTCGTTGTTCGTGCCGAACAGCGAACCGTCCTCGCGCACCACGACGCAGCTAATCGCGCCGATCTTTTTGGCGACGTCGTCGACCTCATCGACAATGGTCATCGCATCCAGCTTATGCGGGATCGTGAGGTTGCAGCCCGAAAAACCCAACGGATGCAGTGCTTTAAGCGCCGGTTCCAATTCGCCCGGCTTAATCTCCAGAAAGACATAGGTGCCCGCCATTCCCTGTTGCTCAAACCAGTAATTATGCATCAAGGGTGAACGTGAATGCATAACCGGCCAGCCCATAACACCGGCCAATAGAAATTTTTCGGAATGCACCACGTTTAGGTACCCTCAACCATCTTTGCGCTGAAGTGATCCCATGTGCGCCGGAACAGGCTCGCTGACCATAATTTTTTGCGGCACAAATTCAGCTCTTCCTGGGTGAAGGAATAGGGAGTTCCGAGTTGCGCTGCCCTGTATTGCCGCTCGGCATTGTCTTCGAGATAGTTCATCAAAACGAAGGCATCGATGATCGTCTCGCCTAAAGTCACCGCCCCGTGCGCCTTCATCAACGCGGCGGGCCGGTCATCCAGACACTCGGTTAATGCGTTCGCCATTTCGACATTGTTGATCGAATCCGGTGAATCGAGGATCGGCATCGGATACACCAGCGAACCCTGGGCATAGACCGGCAGATATTCCTGACCGGCAGTTGACAGAATTGTCGACCATTTCGGGTGGCAATGGACGATTGCACGTGCATCGGGACGCGCCTTGTAGATTCCTGAATGCAGATGAAATTCCAGCGGCGGATTGCCATCGCCTTCCAGCAGATTGCCGTCGAAATCGATAATACAGAGGTCGTCGATTGTCAGCGTGCTGCGCTGCCGGTTGCCAATATTAATAAGGATACGATCGTCGGGCTGGCGGATGCTGGCATGTCCGTTATAGTCGACGATACCTGATCGCTCCAGCATGCGGATGCATTGAACCAGCTGCTGTTTTTGTTGGTAGAAACCGGTCATCGCATGCCTCCTTTCCTTCACCTCACCAATTTGTCTCGGCACGTACTTCGCGGCGCCACAAATCCCATGCCCGCAAGCACGCGCCATTATTCGGAACATCGGCGAGGCGACCTTCTTCTTCGTCCAGCGAGGCAATCGGTTTGTTACCCGCCAGATCCATTGTCCAATGTTGGATACGAGAATTCACTTCGGTAAAAACCGCCCGAAAAACGGCGAGCTGCAATGATGATCCGCAGGCGACTGAGCCATGGGCCCGCATCAAGGCAATGTCTTTATCGCCCAGACATTCCGCAAAGGTCTCACCCTTGTCGCCATCGCTCACCAGCATATCGGTGGGTCCATATTTCTCACTGATATCGAACACCGGCACGCCCGCAGCGAGAAAAGCTGCGTTGTGGAACATTGCCTCAATCTTGCAATCGACAAGCCCGAAGGGAATGACCGACGGTGAATGGCTGTGCACGACGGAATTTAGATCAGGCCGCGCTTTATAAATTTCGCCATGGATAAAGCGTTCCAGAAAACTGCCGCGTCCTTCGGCGTTCACCGCGTTGCTGTCGAGATCGTACTCGATGATGTCTTCCGGTGTGGCGAGCGCGGGGGCTTTGGCACGGCACATGAAATAGCGGTCCGGTGCATCGGGGTGGCGCTGTGAGACATGCCCGAACGCATCAACCACACCGCGCGCGGCAAGAATCCGGCTTGCAGCCGCCAGATCGGCAATAAACGCGTCAGAGACTGGCCCGCCCGATTTCGGTTCTTCGCTCATCGTCGCATCACCCCTCCGCCAGGATCGTCCCGGCGACTTTTTCGCCGACCATGATGGTCGGGAAGTTGGTGTTCGCACACGGTACGGCGGGCATGATCGAGGCATCGGCGACACGCAGCCCCTCAACGCCATAGACGCGTGCCGACGGATCGGTCACGGCACCTGGATCGTCGGCTGCACCCATACGGTTTGAACAGGACGCGTGGAAGTGTCCCAGCACGGTTTTGTGAATCCATTCGGTCATCACGCTATCGTCTTCAAGGACATCACTGATCGAAAGTCCGTCCGAGACGAAGTTGCGGATGATCCAGCGGCGTAAAGGTCCGGAAAGGTCCATCGCCTGGCCACCAACCCAGGTCTGGAATTTGTTGGCGGCGTTATAGACAGCGTAACGCCTGGCTCGGTCGCTATAGCTGATTGGGAACACATCATGCAGCGTGTCGCGCAGTTCCGGCATCTCGCACAGATTGGCCATCATGCGAACACCGATCTTGAGCCGTTCGAGATCGCGGACATCGGAACACATATTGAAATCGACATCCGGTGTCCCCATCGGATCATCGGGGTTCAGTTTTACCTCGCCGGTAGAGAACGACTTGTTGACCCAGAGCATCATAAGCCCAATCCGTTCCCCGACCGCATGCCAGAAGGATTTATTCATCGGAATCAAATACATGTCGCCGGCCGGACAGCCTTCAACACCTGATGACCAGCGCATCCCGGCATACATCGGCATACGCAGTTCGGGTGATAGTCGCGACTCTGGTTTCATATAACAGCCGAAATTTACACCCGGATGCTCCATAAGGTGTTTTCCCACACCGGCACGGTCCGCCACAACATCAATGCCGTATTCCTGAAGCTCGCCTGCAGGTCCGATACCGGAGCGTAACAGCATAGCCGGTGAATGCAGCGCGCCAGAGCTCACGACGACCTCATTTGCCTGAATATCAAAAACTTCGCCATGGTGATGCGCACGCACACCAGTGACCCGAGTGCCATCGAACAAGACTTTTTCGACACGTGCGTCGCCAAGGATGTTGAAATTGGGCCGCGCGCGAACATCCGATGTTAGATAGGCGGTTGCAGTAGACGTCCGGTGGCCTTCGTGATGCGCGACCGCAATGGGGAAATAGCCATCATCAAAAACCCCGTTCTTGTCTTTAAGGTCTTGCCAACCTTCTTTGCGAGCCGCCTCAACAAAGCCTTTGGTAAAGCCCGGCCAGCGCTCTGCGGCAATTCTCTGCACGGCCATCGGGCCGTCCTTGCCATGCAGCGGGCCGTCAAAGTCAAGGTCAGTTTCCTGCTTCTTGAAATAGGGCAGGACATCTTCCCAGCCCCAGCCTTTGGCACCGCGTTCGACCCAGCCGTCATAATCCCACGGCACGCCGCGAATTGAGATCATGCCATTGACGGAAGACCCGCCACCGATGACCCGGCCCTGCGCATAACGAACGCGTTTGCGATCATCAGGGGCATTGCCGGGACGAGGTCCCCAGGCGACCGTTTGGCCCACCCAGGTAAAGCGTGGATTACCATGAGCGGAGCCAGCAAACGTGTCACGGATTTCGGCGGGTTCAGTGCCCGGTACGAAATCTTCTCCGGCTTCCAGCAGGAGAACGTTGTTGGATGAGCGTTCGCTCAAGCGGCTCGCGACGACACACCCCGCAGAGCCGCCGCCGACGATTACATAATCGAATTTCTGATTTTCAAACATGATAGGACGGTACCGCGAAGCGGCGTTTAGGTCCAATCGAGGTATGTCTTTTCGGTTTTCTTAGGTGTCTCCCTTGCCGGTTGATCGGACGAACCCTAGGCTATTGCCAATAAATGCCGATCAGGGAGGCAACAAAATGGCTGATAATATTCACGGCCCGCTTTATTACGAAAATATGGGCCGAAAAGGGCCGGTGATCGCCTTTGTGCATCCAAATCCGATGGACCAGTCGTGCTGGATGTATCAGATGGCGCATTTCTCAAGCTGGTATCGTTGTATCGGTATCGACATTCCGGGCTATGGCCGTTCGCCAACAGCGGACAAAGACCTGACCATGGACGACATGGCGGCGGGTTGCTGGGAAGCCGTCGATGACGCGGTGGGCAAAGGTGAAAAAGCTATCGTGGTAGGCTGTTCTGTCGGCTCGGCAATTGCCCCCTATATGTATCATCAGCGACCGAATTTGACGTCGGCCCTGATCCTGTCGGGCACTGGCTACAATCCCGGCAAACCCTTTGCACCCGGCCGGATAGAGCAGTACGAAGCGAAAGGCGTCGATTACCGCTGGGAATATACGTTTCAGGATTTTAGCGCGTCTTTTCGCACAACACCGATGGCGCATTACTTCGCGGACCTGTTTGCCGAGCGCAATGATACGGCGGACGCTCAGACCATCATCTATCAGTTCAAGGCGATGATGGCAGAAGAGTCGGAAGAACATCATGCCGGGATCAAATGTCCGACGATCATATTGACCGGCAGCGAAGACAATTCGCATCAACGGGCTTTCGCACTACAGGAGCGTATACCGGGCTGTGAGCTCAAAACGCTGCCGGGAGCCGGGCATGCCTGCCAGCTTGAACAACCCTGGCTTTTTGATCGCTTTATGGTCGAGTTCCTGACCAAACACGGACTGCACCCGGCGGCCTCTTGACCGCTGACGAATCGCAGATATTTACGAGAGAGAAATAACGCAACGCCAACAGAGAGGATATGAAAATGGCAAATGAAGGTGAAATTCTTCTGACAATCTTTTTGAAGCACCAGCAGGAAATGTCGCTCGGCGAAATCAACGCCAAACTTGATGAAAACGAGTTCTGGAAGAACTTTCCCCCTGAGGGCATAGAAGTTGTGACCTGGTACGTCATGATGGGTATTGGACAGGTCGTGACACTCCGCGTTCCGGGTCACCGGCTTCGCGAGGTTAATCTTGCGATTGAAAAATCAGCCTGGGGCTCGTTCAGAACTGAGTTCTTTGCGACCTATGATTTCATGCCTGTTTTCGAAGCCAACAAGGCAAACGCAAATAAATAAATTCCGATTGAATTGTCGAGCCGGGCGGTCGCTTTATTCTGCGACCACCGCCCCGGTCTCGATAACGGCGTTGCCCGAGGGAATCACGATTGTTTGTTCTTCCGGGTCGCGAGCAATGCCCGGCGGGTCTTCGCCGCGCTCCATAGCCTTTATCGCCTCGCGAAGTCGCCGCCGGAATAACGCCACGCCCCGATCTGACGTGGCCAGATTTTCCAAGGCGTGCCTTGCGATCGGGCGTTGGCTGACCTGTGCTTCCCAGTCGTCCGGCTCACGCTGTTTGGTTTCGTAGTCGCGAATGACAGGTGCATCGGGCGGTTGGAAAATTTTCTTTTCCGGATCTAAAAGCTCGACGTGAAACCCGATGGTGTTTTCATTATCCACCGGGACCCACCATCCGACCATACGCGCGCGTTCTGTCTCGCGATCGGGATCGGTGCCGGTGACTTCCGTTGGCGGTACGGATCGCGCTGTGGGGACGTAGATTGTCGATGTCCGCGTTAGCTGAAATCCGCTATCTAGGTCGGTGGTTCTTATATAGGACACATGCGTTTTGGCATGCTTGTAATCGTAGGTAGGCTCGACTGCCATGACCTCGGAGAACTCAAACAGTCCCGGATTCCAGCCATGCAGGATGTTAGTATGCACGGGGTCCATTGCATTTTCCTGCAATTGCAGCCAATTGCATTCCGCCACCTCACCGCGACTGTAATTCCGATAGGCGAGATAATCCGCGTTTTCAACTTCCAGGACGTCATAGCGCGGTAGAAGCGGCTTCTTTTCCAGCGGCCCCATATAAGCGAAGACGAGACCCTTATACTCCTCGGCAGGGTACCAGGGCTGACGTATTTCATCTTTGTAGTTGCTTTCCTCGGGTTCGCCGGGTTGATCAAGGCATCTGCCTTCTTCGTCATAGAGCCAGCCGTGATAACAGCAGCGAAGGCCGTTTTCCTCAATTCGGCCATATTCAAGCGAGGTGCCGCGGTGGCAGCAATGAGCCCCCAAAACACCCACTTTACCCGATTTGTCGCGATAGGCTACGAGCTCCTCATCGAGAATTTTGAGAAATTTTGGGAGATCGGTCAGTTCCGACGACATGCAAACCGGTTGCCAATACCGTCGCATAAGCTCGCCCATCGGTGTTCCGAATCCGACATGGGTGAGTCTGGGGTCTTCGTCAGGCACGATTGCATTATGCCCGTAACCAGATACGTCGGTATTAGTCATCAAACACCTCCCGCGCCGGTATTACTGTGATTTTTACCCGGCATTTGTATGCAAAAGAATAGGAAGAGCTCTTGGCTTTTGTCAACGAACACGGGCTCGGTCCTTAAACACTAATATTTGCGAGAAAGAGTATATTTTCAGGGTACCGAGTATTAGCGGTAAAACGGCATGACGCTAATTCTATTTGTTGGTGTCGGCTCGATCTGCACGGTGTTACATATGTCGCCGCCAAACATGGTGCTTCGCGACAGTAAATAGGGGAGTGACAGATGATGACATTCAGTGAGAAAGCCTGGGCCGAAAGCGCTGATCTCTATCGGCGTACTCTTGATTTACCTTTTAACCGCGAGATCACCGATGGCACGCTGTCGCAGGAACGTTTCCAGTTCTACATGGTGCAAGATGCTCTTTATCTTGAGCAGTATTCCCGTGCCCTGGCGCTCGCATCGGCTAAAGCGCCGGATGCTGAAGCAATGCAGTATTTTGCTCATGCGTCTGAGGATGCGCTTGTCGTTGAGCGCGCATTGCATGAGAGTTTCTTTGAAAAGTTCGGCATTGCGCAGGAAGAAGCGAGTGCCGCCGAACCTTCGCCGACATGCTATGGCTATACCAATTTTCTGCTCGCGGTTGCAGCGCACCGCAGTTACGAAGAGCTAGTGGCAGCGATCCTGCCCTGCTTCTGGATTTATTGGGAAGCGGGCAAGCATATTGCAAGTACGGCAGTTGCTGGCAATCCCTATCAGGCGTGGATTGATACCTATTCTGACGCGGAATTTGGTGACGCAGTCAACATGGCGATTACAATCACGGATCGCGCTGCCGAAGCGGCAACTACAGAACGGCAGTCAGGTATGTTGAATGCTTTTAAACGATCCGCTCAGTTTGAATGGATGTTTTGGGACAGTGCCTACCGGTTGGAGAAGTGGCCAACGAGCCTGTAAATTAATATGATTGCCCAGAGACGGCTTGGAGGATGATAGCAGTCGCTATAGCGGTGGAATCTTTGCAGACGATTAAAAAAAGAAATCGGCGACTGCGGAATTGAGCCCAAGCAGATATTTTGGAGAGATTTGCATCAGCTGCAAGTGACGAGGTGAGAGTTGTCGATCTTTAAATCTGTTGATGGACCGGCCGCCTGGAAGGGAAGCGATTTTGTCGGAAGTGACGAATGGATTGTGCCGCTTGGTCCACAGCATTTGGATGAATTAGATGCGGCGCTCGCTGGGGTTACTTCCCAAAATCTACCTATCAACGAGATCACGGCTGACGTATTTCCCCTTCCCGCGTTAGGCACAGAGCTCGCAGCGTTGGCCGGAGAATTACAGGATGGCCGTGGATTTGCAGTTGTCAGAGGTATTCCGGTTGAGCGCTATAGTGAAGAAGAGAATAAATTTATAAGTCTCGGGCTTTGTTCCCAGTTTGGTCGTGTCATCCCACAAAGCCGTCAAGGTGACTGGATTAATCACGTTATCGATATCAGCGATCAGAAAGCAGCACCAAAGCCCGACTTCGACCATGTCCTCAAACGAAAGAAATTACGCACCAATCACCGCGGCGGTGAACTGGATTTTCATACCGATACAACGGATGTGTTTGCACTCTACTGTTTAAGACCGGCGAAAAGCGGAGGCCGCAGCCGTCTGGTCAGCTTCGCCACGTTGCACAACATGATTGGCGAAACAAAGCCGGATTATCTAAAGGCATTGTTCGATGGCTATTATTATATGTCGCAGTCCGACGACAGTAATAAGGCCGGGGCAGCGATCTCGGCAAAGCGCGTTCCCGTGTTTACGCGGCGCGGCAATAAGGTGGAAGGCTATTATATTTCGCAAGTCGTACAGCGCGCCATCGATCACGGCGATTTCGAGTACAGTTTTGTTGAAGACGATGCCCGTGAGGAAATACAGCGCGTGGCAGAGCAAAAGGGCATCGCTCACGAGTTTGATTTAAAGGCGGGTGATCTATTGGTGGTCAATAATAGAACGGTGATGCACGCACGCTACGATTTTGAGGATTTTCCCGAGATCGAACGCCGCCGCCATTTGTTCAGGTTATGGATGGCGACCACTCCAGAGATGATGGCGGACACTTTTGTAGCGTCCTCGGAGAGGTTCTCCTAGAAACTCGCTAATGTCCCAGTAAAAGGAACACATTATGAAAGCTGCGTATTTTGACGAACACGGCGGACCGGAGGTCATAAAAATTGGCCAGCAACCCGATCCCGTCGCCGGATCGGGTGAAATTGTAGTCGATATCCATGCCGCATCGGTCAACGGGGCGGACTGGAAGGTTCGCGCCGGAAATTATCGGCAATTGCCAAACTTTCCTTACATATTGGGACGCGACTTTTCGGGCACAGTATGTGCGCTGGGCGAGGGTGCCACTGATTTTGCGATCGGTGATGAGGTGTTCGGTGTCTGCGATGTCGGGCAGGAAGGAACCTACTGCGAAAAAATAGCCATGAAACAGGCGCTCTGCGCCACTAAACCGGCGGAGTCCTCTCATATCGATATTGCCGCATTGGCGCTGATCGGGCTGACGGCTGTGATGTCTATTGAAGATACTCTGCATCTCCAGTCGGGTGAGAAAATCCTAATCCAAGGTGGCGCAGGTGGCGTTGCCAGTTTTGCGATACAACTTGCCAAGCATCTTGGCGCGCATGTGGTCAGTACCACCAGCGCGGCCAATGTGGATTATGTCAAAGATCTCGGTGCTGATGAGGTTATCAATTATAACGCACAGGATTTTCGGGAAGTCGTATCTGATTGCGATGCCGTGTTTGATACGGTTGGTGGTGATGTTGCCAAGGGCGCATTTGACGTTCTGAAAAAAGGTGGCCGGGCAGCTTTTATCGCCTCAGGTTCGAATGGCCTGGAATCGCCGTCAGATGATTACATTTCTCTTCGGCCTGATGTTTATCGAGACCGGCCACATCTTGAACGGATCGTTGAGCTCATTGGCGAGGGTGCGACTGTAGCACCAGCAGTAAAACTGTTTTCGCTGGATGAAGCAGTTGAAGCGCAGAAGCTTAGTGAGTCTCGCCACTTCCGCGGCAAGCTTGTTTTCAAGATCCGTTAACCGGTTGTCTCAATCCAAGACGTTCCATGCGTGGCAAAATTTCGTCACGTAGTGCTGGAAACTCGTCGATATAGTTGATGAGCCCGATGGCAATTCCATCGACGCCGCCCTCGCTCATGATCCGATACTGCTCTACGACATCATCATAACTTCCAACAACCGGGTATGTGCCGACGCCGCTGATCATTCGCTCCTTCAATGTTTCGAGCAGTTTTAGAGGCGTATCGCGGCCCTTGGTTCGGATGGCGACGGCGTGCTCCGCTGCTTCCCAGTCACCCATCTCATAAACGATGTAATGGTAATAATCCGCTGCTTCCTTTCGGGTTGGCCTAGCTACCATATGACCGCTGGCATAAACGCCTACGTCATCGTCGTCGACTGAGTCACGTAATGCTTTGACACTCGGTCCAAAATCCTTGAGTTCCATGATCGAGGTGAAAAGACAGTCAGCGTGACGTGCGGCAAATGCCTTTCCTGCAGGTGAATTTCCTGCACTCACTAAAATTGGACGGTCGCCGCCCCAGGGTTTGGGTTTCAGGATGACGCGCTGGAGATCGAAGTACTCGCCTTTAAAATCGAACGGTTCCTCTTCCGCCCAGGCTTTTTTGAGGATGGTGACCCATTCTTCCGTGTACTCATATCGTTCTTCGTGAGGACGCAGACCGACACCAAACATTGCGTGCTCACCGGCATTCCAGCCCGAAACCATGTTCAGGCCAAATCTCCCTTTGCCGATATGATCAGCCGTTACCATTTGTTTGGCGGCAAATATCGGGCTCAAAAACCCGACATGGACTGTGCCAAAAACACAGATATGTTCAGTTGCCGCAAGCAGGCCGGATGCCCAGGTGAGGGTTTCGAAGGTAGTTCCTTCCGTGTCGGTTTCACCCTGATAGCCATGCCAACGCCCGATCGGCAATATAAATTCCAGACCTGCCTTATCGGCCAATTTTGCGGCTTCCAGATTACTATCCCAGCTAGCGTCCCAATATTCGGGCGCTTTGTGCATACTCAGACCGCCCGAACAGTTTTGGCCGAAAAGGCCCAATTTAAATTTGTTAGGTCCATACATCCGCGTGTTCTTGCGGCTCATCCATCGGCTCCTGATTTCTTGGGATTCATTATTAAGAAGTACACCATAGGGCTGGTTAGAATAAAAAGGTGCCCCGTTGACACGAGGCCGACAATATCCATAGCTGTTCAGAAGGAATATAGAACTGTTGCCAGACTATTTATAGGGAGCGAAGCAATGTCGGAAGCTAAAGAATTTACCTGTGTAAAATTTGAAATTGATGATGAAGGCATTGCCTGGGTGTCCTTTAACCGGCCGGAAAAGCGCAACGCGATGAGCCCAACCCTTCACTATGAAATGGAAGAGGTTCTGGCGGAACTAGAAACCAATCAAGATGCACGGGTCATTGTTCTGACAGGGGAAGGCGTTAGTTGGAGCGCCGGAATGGACCTAAAAGAATATTTTCGCGAGACCGACAATAATCCAAAAGCACGCTTTAAATCGCAATGGGCCCACCGTCATTGGGCACAATATCTGATGCTTTCGTCAAAACCGACTATCGCTATGGTGAATGGGTTTTGTTTTGGCGGCGCCTTCACGCCTTTGGCGGCTTGCGATATTGCAATCACGGCAGAAGAAGCGACTTACGGGCTATCCGAGATCAACTGGGGCATTTTACCCGGCGGCAACGTGAGCAAGGTATTTCGCGATTTAACATCGCATCGCGATGCCATGTTTTATGCCATGACCGGCCGCACCTTCGACGGCAAAAAGGCAGTTGAGATGGGCATCGCAAATTTGGCGGTTCCTGCCGATAAACTGCGCGAGGAAACTCTGGCATTGGCACGCGAGTTGATGGAAAAAAGTCCCGCCGTTCTGGCCTTTACAAAACAGGCGGTTAAAGCGGTGCAGGGCATGGATATGAACATGGCGTATGAATATCTTGGCGCCAAGCAAGGCGCGCTACGGGCAGCCGACAAAGAAGGAACGCGCCAAAAGGGGATGTCGGAATTTCTCGATGAAAAAAGCTACCGGCCGGGATTAGGGGCCGTAAAGCGGGATTAAATTTTCTTCGCCGCCTGAACAGTCACCTCCATCCTGTCGAGGAATTTTGATCGGTCAGCTTTGCTAAATGGTCTAGGGCCGCCGGTGACCTCTCCGGTTTCGCGCAGACCTTGCATAATCTCTCGGGTCGCCAACGCCATGCCAATACTGTCATCGGTGTAGATTTCACCGTTAGGTTTCAGAGCAAAAGCACCTTGTTTCAGGCAACGGTCCGCAAGAGGAATGTCGTTAGTGACGCAAATATCGGCTTTGCCGATGTGCTCGGCAATCCAGTCGTCAGCAGCATCTGTTCCTTGCGATACCACAACCAGCTGCAACAACGGATTTTGCGAAGGGCGAATACCGCCGTCGCAAACCAAATATGTTTTCAGCCCATGACGCGTTGCAACACGTTCGATCTCATCCTTGACCGGGCAGGCATCCGCATCGACATAAATTTCAACCATGCAGGTTCAAAGGCTCGTTGGGATTCGTCCCCCATCTACTTTGATGGCGGAGCCGGTAATGTAGCGGGCCTGTTCGCTGCAAAGAAGCACAGCGGCATCCGCCATTTCCTGTACCGTTCCATCGCGCCCCATCGGCGCTTCAGCAATCATCTTCGCCTTAATATCCGCAGCCGTGACGCCGGCACGCTTTGCCCTTGCGATGTCGCCGTGGTTAACACGCTCAGTTTCAATCCTGCCCGGGACCAAACAATTCACGGTTACACCATCCTTGGCGACTTCATTGCTCAGTGATTTTGACCAGCCAACCAACGACATCCGCAATGAACTCGACAGAACGTTTTCCGTCGCAGCCAGAAAAATGTTTGACGACGTCATCGATAGAATCCTACCCCAGCCGCGCTCTCGCATGCCGGGCAGCGCACCGTTGGTTACACGGATCGCTGACATCATGATCAGATCGAACCAGTCACGCCATGTTGCGTCAGTGACTTCGGAGGGCAGCAGACGAGGTGGGCCGCCGCAATTATTAAATTGGATATCGATTCCACCGAAACGCTCGAGCGCTATATCAATCAGCTGATCGACGTCATTTTCGTTGGCGAGGTCACACACGACGGCTTCCACGCGCACATTATAATTATCAGCGATGTCTCCCGCTTCTTTGTTCAGGATATCCTGGCTGCGCGCCGTCAAAACGATATCGGCACCTTCCGCAGCTAACCCGCGTGCCACGCCATTACCCATGCCATAGCTTGAGCCCATTACAAGGGCCCGCTTTCCCTTTAGTCCGAGGTCCATATCGAGTTATCTCGTTAGATTTATGGCGCGTATTTACCACCGGTTTGAGGTGTCGCCGGACCCTCGCCGCCGCTCTCCTTATGTTCCAAGCGGGTAATACGTTCCCAGGTGCGCTTAAGGTCGTCTTGCACGTGAATGGTAAGACAGCCGGTGCCCTCAATTTCCAGCTCAATTTTGTCACCGTCCATAAACGGATTGAGGCCGCGGTGATTGGTGCCGGTCGCGAGGATGTCTCCGGGCTCGAGCGTATGGATCGAACTGACCCAGGCGATACATTCCGGAATCTTGTGCGCCATGTCGTTGGTATTGAAGTCCTGCATAACGACTCCGTTATTCCGCAGCTGAACATGTAGGTTTTGCGGATCTTTAATTTCGTCCTTGGTCACGATATAGGGGCCGTGCGGCGCAAATGTTTCCCGGCTTTTCGCCTGGTAAAATGTATTGCCCGTTGGTGGCAGACCACGAGCCGAGCCATCGATGAAATTGGTATAGCCAAACACATAATCCATGGCGTCGGCTTCTGAAACATTGCGCGCTCGCTTGCCTATCACAAGAGCTATCTCGGCTTCGCCCTCAAATATGGTGGCTGGAACATCCGGCAAAACCATTGTATCGCCGTCACCGATCACGCAGTTGGACGATTTATAAAAGGCGTTTATCGGCGCCGGTGCATCGCGGGTTCCGTCTTCCATATAGTTGACTGCCATACAATCAATGTTATTTGGTTTGGGTAGCGGCGGACGAATTCGTACGCTGGCAAGCGGCACACCATCACCTTTCGCGGCCCCCTCGATGCGATCTTTAAAACTATCAAAATTCTCAATAAGACCGTTTATACGGTCGTGCGGTCCGAGATGCGGAACTTCATTGGCAATGTCGGATATATCAACGACGTTTTCGCCGTTTAAAACACCCAATTTGAAATCATCAAAGTGCAGCAGTTTCATAAACGCCTCTCCCAGAAATACGATTTTATTGTCACTAGACTATCCCAAATTGTTTTCATGTGCACAGGGTCAGGGGTGTTGGCGCTACGCTGAGACCGCTATGCTGGAACGGAAATTAAAGGACGTTTAAAAATGACGATTCAGCCGAGTATGGAAACACGTCAGGTCTTCACAGATGCCACACCCGAAGCGCTTATTGCGCGTGCTTCGGAATTGGTTTCAGAGCTGCGCATTCGCCAACAGGAAACCGAAGAGGCAGGAAAAGTTCTGCCTGAAGCAGTGGAGTCCCTCAAGAACGCCGGTCTTTTCCGGGTCGTTCAGCCAAAAAAGTTTGGCGGTTTAGAATTTAGCATAGACGATTTTATCCGTACGGCGATTAAAGTTGCTTCTGGGTGCGGTTCAACCGGCTGGGTATATTCCACCGGGGCGCAGCACCAGTGGCAGATTGGATTGTTTGCTCCGGATGCTCAGGAGGAGGTGTGGGGGGATGACCCGCTGGCGTTAGCCGCCTCGTCTTATGCCCCTACCGGTGTGGCCCAGGCGGAGGGTGACGGGTATCGTTTGACCGGGAAATGGTCTTTTTGCAGCGGCGTCGAAATTTGCCAGTGGATGCTACTCGGGGTTCGCATCGCATCGTCGGGAGATGCTGAGCCGACGCAGGTGGGTTTCGCACTGATACCAAAGTCGGACTATGAGATCAAAAAGAACTGGGACGTGCTGGGGCTCATTGGCACCGGTAGCCACGACCTCGTCATTGAGGATGCATTTTTACCCGCCCATCGCATTCTCACTCATGAGCAGGCGCAATCGGGAGAACCGCCTGGAGCGGAAATCAACACCAGTGGCTTGTACCGAATTCCATTCTTTGCAGCGATTTCCTATTGTTTATGTGCCGCTATTCTCGGCATGGCGCGTGGCGCGCTCGAGGATTATTTAGAAGGGATGCGCGATCGTGTCATTCGCGGTGACGCGTTGGGCGTCTCAAAAAGCGTAGCCGATTTTCAAAGCATTCAGCTACGCATTGCTGAAGCCTCTACGAGTATCAATGCCGCCGAAGCACTTGTTTTGCAGGATACCAAAGAAATCATGGATATCGTAAATTCGGGTCAGGAATTGACCCACGCTCAACGCATCCGCAATAAAGGGAATATCTCTTTCGCGGTGAAACTAAGTGTCAACGCCGTTAACTTGCTATTCGAATCTGTAGGCGGGCAAGGGCTGCATAGCGAGAATAGGTTGCAACGCGCCTGGCGGGATATTCATGCAGCGTCTAAACATATCAGCATGAACTGGGATTCGGTCGCGACAGTTTATGGGCGTTCTCAGCTCGGACTGCCACCCGGACCGGCGCAGTATTAGAGCTTAGGAGGCCAAAGTGACACTCTTTATAGATAATCCGGTCGTTGAAGAAATTCTTGACGTTGAAGATATCATGGATGCCTTGGAGCAGGGCCATGAAGAACTCGGCCATGGGCGCGCAATTAACGCACCGAAATTCCGTATTATGACGCCGCGCGACCCTTCACATATCGAAGGGGGAACCGAACCGCTTCATCACGTCTACACCTCGTTGAACGGTGCGATTGCCAAATGGAATGTGACCTGCAACCGGGTTGATTCCGACTTTATCCATTATCCTGAGATCAATGGCTTGCGACGTGAAGTGCGGGTGCCCGGCCCGCCAAGTGGCATGTTCTGCGGATTTGTTCAGCTCTATGACAGCTCGACGGCTGAACCGTTGGCGATCGTTCATGACGGCTTTATGCAAAAGTACCGTGTTGGCGGAACGGCGGGACTTGGCACGAAGTATCTCGCGAAGAAAAATTCAAAGGTCCTTGGCCTCATCGGTTCGGGTTGGCAACAATCATCGGCCATTGAATGCCATTGTGCCGCTGCTGATTTCGAACTCGTCAAAATTTTTAGCCCGACGAAGGAAAACCGGGAAGCTTTCGCCGCTGAGTATACCGAAAAACTCGGTATCGAAGTCCGGGCGGTGGATAGTGCGGAGGAAGCCGTTTCTGGCGCAGATGTTGTATGCACCGCGACGAATGCCGTTGATCCCGTTTTAAAGACTGAATGGATTGAGCCCGGCATGCTGATAACGGCGATCAAGGATGCAACCGAAATAGAGTACGAAACTTTTGAGCGCGCGGATTATATCGTCAGCAATCGCGATGGACCTAACTGGAATCGATTTGCCATCGGCGGCGCTGAAATGATCCCCGAAGGGCAGAGCGATAATTGGGGAAAACCGGGAAATGTCGACTGGGACAATATCCCGATATTCGGCGAAGTGGTCGCAGGGCTGAAACCCGCGAGAACAAGTGACGACCAGGTAATCCTTTTTCCGGTTACAGGAGAAGGTGTTCAGTTTGCCGCAGTTGCGTACCGACTTTACGAGCGCGCCAAAGAACGCGGCCTTGGTACCGAGGTCGATACAACGCTATGGCTTCAGGATGCTAAATACATCCCTTAAGACAGGTTACTGACGTAATCCAGAACCAGCCGGTTGAAAGCCTCGGGATGTTCCCGATAGCTAAAGTGACCGGATTCGTTAAAAACATGCATATCTGTACGCGGTTCTTTGTGGATCATTATATCGAAAAGCGCGAAACCCTGATCGATCGTCGCAGTTGGATCGTTATATCCCCAAATGAGGAGGTTCGGCCTTCCGGTACCGCGTTCCATGAGCCAGTCAAAAGTCTCTGATTTTTGCCGGCCGTGGCTCGGTAAAAATACAGTATTGCAAAGCCCGCCTGCTTCCATTTTTTCGCAGGATTCAATGTATTTCGGCAAAGCGGAAACCCGCATTAGCTCGTCGAGCCAATCGTCAGTGACACATTTGGGATTATAAGAATAGTGTTCCATGACCCAGCGTTGACTTTCGCGTGACAAAAAGGGCTGAGGCGTATCTGCAAACACGATGTGATTTCGACCTTGACCGGGTCCTAAGGTGGCGGTGTCGACCATAATGTTGGATTTAATTCGAGACGGATCCTCCAGTGTCATACGACACGTCAAAAATGCTCCACGCGAATGACCAACGATGTGACAGTCTCCGAGATCCAGTATTTCGAGAAACCGCAAAGCATGTTTAACGACGCGATCCATTGTATAGGCAGAATCAGATTCCGGATTGTCCGTATAGCCCTGGCCGATCTTGTCGACGGCGATGACCCGACATTCCTTGGAGAGTCCGTCGAAATTTAAATTCCAGTCGGCTGCACAGTCTGCGCCATGCGGCGAACCAAAATTTCCGCCATGGAAAAGTACGACCGTCTCGCCTTCTCCTTTATCGAAGTAGCGTGTGTTGATGCCGTCAACGTCTACAAATTTGGCTTGAGTAAAATCCATGTCTTCCTCCCGGCGTCAGGCGCTAGCGATAAAGCTTCGCAATACTTCATCGAAGCGTTTGCGTTGCTCACGGAAACAGAAATGCCCGGCTTGGTTTAGAATTTGCCATCTCGCACAGCGTTCTTTCTCGGCCAATATTCGATAAAGCTCAAATGCTTGAGCATGAGATACAGTGGGGTCGTCATATCCCCAAACCTGCATCACCGGCCGTTGAATGCCGCGCGTCTGCAATGTACGGAACATCTCTTCCTTATCGGTTTGCAGGCCCGGTAAGAATTTTGTCCATAAAAATCCGTCTTGAGTCATTTTGTCTACGGCCTCAGCGTAACTTTGCTGTTGCGCTATGGCGGCAAGGGCCTCGACCCATTCGTCGGTGACACAATCCGCACTATAGGAATAGCGTTCTAATACCCAACGCTGGCTCTCTGCTGTAAGTGCCGGCGAGGGTTTGTTCGCGAACACTCTCTCGTTTCCGCCGGTACCCGGTGCGCAGGTGTTGCTGCTGACAATGACGCAGGATTTCGCTAATTCCGGATAGTCGACTGTTAAACGGCATGTCAAATAGCCACCGCGCGAATGACCGACTAAATGAGCTGAATCGATCCCGAGCGTTTTTAGAGTCTGGTGGGCATGTTCAACAACCGCCGCCATCGTATAGTCGTCGTCAGATTTTGGATTGTCGGTATATCCCTGGCCGAGTTTATCGATTGCGACGACACGCCCCCATTTAGCGATGTCGTTGATCGTTTCTCCCCAATCATCTGTGGCATCAGCACTTCCTGTCGAGCCAAAATTTCCGCCATGAAACAGTACAACGGTCTCTCCGCTGCCGCGGTCGATATAGCGTGTACGCACGCCTCCGACATCTATAAATTTTTCGCCTTCTAGGGCCATAAGATTCCCCCCTTGTTATTCCTCATTATCGCCGATTCTGCCGATCGTGGAATTGAAGCGCATCAATTTTAGTGGAAGTTGAAAAGATTCGCACCTTTCCAGCTATCATTAAGAGAAATGGATAATTTTGTTTACATACTCGGCAGCAAAACGTCGCGGGGTTGGCACACTTACGTTGGTTGGACCAATGATCTTGAGAAAAGGCTTGCAGCCCACAACGATGGAAGTGGTGCTAAATCAACCCGTGGACGCCACTGGAATTTACTCTACGCAGAAAAATATTCCAGCAGGTCGGAAGCGATGAGCCGCGAATGGCATTTGAAGAGGGATCGGAATTTCCGGAAAAGCGTGCGCCCCGATTTCAGAGTGTAAGACAGGTATCGCATTTGCATTTTCTATATTTGGCATCATGCGAAAAAGTTTTCCAAATCGGCAGAGGACGGTATTCTTGATGCAAATGCCGTTAAACTTTTGGGGATTTAGGTTTGAATATTCAATCCGAGATTGAACCGGTTGGCGCTTCCAAAAGGCTGGAAGAAGAATCGGCCTTAATCGAAAGCGCACGGGCGATGATTCCCGTTTTAAAGGAGCGTGCTCTTCAGGCGGAAAGGGATCGCTGTATCCCGAAAGAAACCGACGCTGAATTTCGTGAGGCGGGGTTTTATCGCGCGCTACAACCGGCCCGCCACGGTGGGCTACAGCTTGATTACGGCGCGCAGACTATGTTCGCGCGCGAGGTCGGAAAGGCATGCGCTTCGAGCGCATGGGTGGGCGGTATACTCGCCTGTCATGGCTGGATGGCCGGAATGCTGCCCGACGAAGCGCAAGCGGATATCTGGGGCGAAAATCCCGACGTAGCGGTGTCGACCTCATTTCTCCCCATCGGCGTTAAAGCGGAACGCAATGGCGATAAGTTACAAATTGCCGGTCGTTGGCGATTTTCCAGCGGAGTAGATCATTGTCGTTGGGCCATTGTGCTGGTGATCGTGCCACCGGAAAACGGTGAAGGACCTCCCGATCCGGTTTTTGCTCTGATTGATCTGAATGAGTGTTTAATTGAGGAAACCTGGGACAGCGCCGGTCTGGCCGGAACGGGCAGCAATGACATTGTCGTTGCCGGTGCGGAAATTCCACCCTATCGGATGATGCGGGTAATGGAGCTGCGCGGTGAAGAAACAGCGGGTTCTGAAGCAAATGATAGCTATCTCTATCGCCTGCCGTTATTTGCAGTTTTTCCTTTCAATATTATCTGACCGGCGCTGGGTGCCGCGCGCGGCGCGCTCGACGATGTGGTTGACGATCTTACAAGCCGGCAATCTGTGACCGGCGCTGATTTGTCCAAAACCGCTACCGTTCATACGCGGATCGGCAAGGCGACCGCCCTCGTTGATGCAGCGGATGCCATGATGGAAAAAATCCGCGCTGCCATAGTTTCCAAAGGCCATGCCGGTGAAGAATTTACGCTCGAAGAGCGGGCGAATTACAGACTTAATCTCGGCCATATCGCGCAATCCTGCTGCGAGGCTGTTGATGAGCTGCTACCGTTGACCGGGGGACGGGGTTTGGAAACCACCCATCCAATGCAACGCGCCTGGCGTGATGTCCATGCCATCGCTCAACATATCGGTCTCGTATGGGACGTACAGACCGGGCTTTATGGAAATGTCAGGCTGGGCCACGGAAGTCCCGACCCTAAACTCTAATTCAACTAATTTTTGCTAAGAAATTTTAAGATCAATGCGGCGGCATCAGCCACAGCTTCGACCTGCACGCTATGACCGCTTTCAGAAATTATCTCTATTGGGGCGTTGTTTAGTTCATCAGAATAAGCAGTCGCATGTTCTCTCGGCACGAGATGGTCGTTTTCTCCCCAGATCACGAGGGCGGGACCTTTGTAGCGTCGTAACCTCGAACGAAGTTTTCGATTGTGAAGATAAGGGGGAGAAAAACCAAAACGCGAAGCAAAGCGGAACATACCATATCGTAATAGCTCCCGATCGAGCTCTCCGCGACCATCGGGGAATAATTCGTTCCCGATCTCTGAATCTTTTGATGAGAACAAGATGTTTCTTAAGTCATTGTAATACAGCCCATCCTCAGGCTGAGCGACCCAGAAGATATCGGCGACAGGATGCCCTTTAACAAACAATCCAGTCGCACCAATGAGGCTGAGCGATCGAATTCTTTCGGGATAGCGGGAGGCGATCTCGGCAGCAACCCAGCCGCCGAGACATGATCCGACGAGATGAAAAGTATCGAGGTCCAGCGCCTCAAATACATCGAGATAATGGAAAACAAGGTCTTCCATGTTATCGAGATCTTCCCGTTCATCAGACTTCGAACAGGCAGGATGAGCGGGAGCGATAATCTGAAAGTCTTTTGCGAGTTCCATCTGCAGCGGGGGTACATCACCCGCCAGCCCTGGTACATCGGCGAAGCCATGCAGATAGATAACCGGACCGCCATTGCCTTCTTCGATAATCCAAACCTGATTGCCATCGACCTCAATAGCGCGCCCGCTCATGCGCTTTCTCCCAACTGCTCGTCAAGGTTTGGGAAGTCTCGCGCAAAGAGTTCGGCCGATTGTTGGCGTAGTGTCGGCATAACTTCAGTTGCAAAGAGGTGCATGCTCTTGCGGGCGAGTTCGGGCTTCATGTTCCCGAAATGGAATTGTATCAAAAAATTACCGACGCCCGCGAGTTCGATTAGCTCCATCAACCGTCGTCGGACGGTTTCGGGGCTGCCCGCGATAATAGAACCGCCAGCGTCAAGCGTATCCCAGTCTTTTGCATCACCCAAAAGGTCGCGGCCTGGCTCCGAATTATTCAGATAATTTTCCCAGGACCGTTTGCTTTGTGACGGAATTCCCGGTCCAAATGTTTGCGTCCGGCCTTCGCGCCTCAAATGGCCTTTTAGACAGTTACGCAGGAAATACCAAACGCCTTCGGAGGCCTCTTCACGAGCCTGCTCATCGGATTCCGCGACATAGACAGACAGCAAGACGCCCATGCGGTACGGGTGATAGGCGCCACCGTGATCCTCAACAATTTGCGCGAAGCGGCTTACCGCTGCTTTGGTTGCAGAACCATGCACGCGCGAAGAAAGGAAATAGTTGTAGCCGCGCTTGGCGCATTCCTCCATCGTCTCGATACTCAAAGACCCAGGAATCCAGACTTCGGGATGTGGTTGCTGTCGTGGTTTTGGCCAAATATTGACATAGCGCAGCGGGTAATGTTCGCCTTCATGCTCAAAGGGCCCGTCATCAGTCCAGGCGCGGGTTATGAGATCGCACCCTTCCCAGAACTGGCTCCGCGCTTTAACCGACGTAATGTTGTAGTTGAACGCTTCTGATCCGCCGCCGACCACAAACCCTGCGATCAGTCGGCCCTGGGTCATCATATCGATCATCGCGTACTCTTCCGCTATACGGAGTGGGTTTTTGCGAAGTGGCAGCAAACTGCCGAGCACCACTAATTTTGCGCGCTCTGTTCGCTGACTCAGCGCAGCCGCGATCAGGTTTGGCGATGCCATTAGCCCGTAGACATTCTGGTGGTGCTCGTTCAGAACCAGCCCATCGAATCCGAGTTCTTCGCCATAGACCAGCTGGTCGATATATTCCTGATACAAATCAGCTGATTTTTCACTATCCCATAATGAATTGGGAACGGTCACCCATGCCGATTCATATTTGTCGTCGAAATCGTCCGGCAGATAGGGGTAAGCCATAAAATGCCAGCAGAAAAATTTTGCCGCGTGCACACCGCGCTCCTTTTCAGTCCGCTCATTATCTTGCCGGGAAAATCACAGAAAGATAGGCCGACGGGTTGTTTTTCTGTCGGGGTGACAGTGCAGATTGGCCTGCTAAAATCAAAGCGCCACTTGTGGCAAATACAATATTGAGAGGGCTGATATGTCAGTAATTGATGTAGGAAGCGAAGCCCCGGCGTTCGAGCTTACCAATCAGGATGGGACCTCTGTGTCCTTGTCCTCCTATGCAGGCAAATACGTTCTGCTCTGGTGGTATCCCAAAGCCGATACGCCTGGCTGAACCATCGAAGGCAATGGGTTCCGTGATCGAATCCAAGACTTCGAGGCGAAAAATGCTGTCATTCTGGGCGTCAGCTTTGACCCTGAGGGTGATAATCGTGCATTCAAGGAGAAGTTCGAATTTCCATATGATCTTCTCACCGATGCCGAAAAATCAATGTCCATTGCCTATGGTGCAGCGGACGATGATTCCGCCCGGCCTAGCCGGGTATCTGTTCTCGTAGGACCTGATGGCAAGGTTGCCGCGTCTTACGCGACGGTAAAACCGGCGGATCATCCAGATGAAGTTCTGGCCGATCTAAACCGGCTATCTTAAGGGTTTGGGGCCGGCTTAAAGATGCCGGCTCCAATCTTTTCATAAGAAAATGTAATCTGATTTGCGGACGCGGCGCGTACGCCAGCGATAGGACAGCATCAATCCCGGCCAATTCGTCGTGATGCGGCCGGTTTCAGTTTGGTAGTAGCTACGACATTTCTCGTGGACCATAACCGTCTTAGAGAATTCTTCGATAATTTTAGCATTGAACTGTTTTTGAATTTCTTTCTTGACGTGCATCGCACGTGATTTGGACCGATCGAGCGTCTCCAGGCAATTGGTGATATAGCGTGCTTGATTTTCCAGCATGTAAATGATGCTGCCGGATAGGTTGGTATTGGGGCCGTACATCATGAAAAAATTTGGGAAATCATTCACCGAAACTCCTAGATAGGCTTCGGCACCCTCATGCCACGCGCCGTTCAGGTCTTGGCCATTCGCCCCTTTGATTTGCATCGGTGTCAGGAACTTTGTCGGCGTAAAACCTGTCCCGTAGATAATGACATCTGCCGGATGAAATTGTCCGTCCGTGGTTCGAATTCCCTTTTCTGAGATTTTGTCGATAGGCGCATCGACAACATGGACATGTGGTTCAAGCAGCGTCGGATACCAATCATCAGAGCGCAGTCCGCGTTTACATCCCGGTGGATAATCTGGCAGAAGTTTTTCGAGCAGAGTGGGGTCATCGACGAGCTCGCAAATGTATTTCTCAAACGCCTCCGCACTTTTCCTCGTCATTCGCTCTGAGCTGCGGCGGCGGCTGTTTTTCTCGAAACGCGCAAATAGTTTTAGCCGCTCACGACGGTGGCTAAATTTTTGAAGCAATGACGTGCCGTGGTCTTGTTGAGCATTGGCGCGATCACCTTTGGCGAAAATATGTTGGGGCGTTCTTTGAAAGACATGAACTCTTTCAGCTTGTTTGGCGATTTCAGGCACAAATTGGATGGCGCTGGCACCGCTGCCAATCGATGCGATGATCTTGCCATTAAGATCGATACTGTGATCCCAGCGTGAAGAATGAAATTGCGCGCCCGAGAATGTATCGCGACCGGCAATATCGGGAACAAACGGATTATTGAACAGCCCGACCGCAGAAACGAATATGTCTGCTGTGATCTCCTCGTTTTTCTTTGTCTCTAATTTCCAGGTGAAATCATCATCGACATAGGTTGCTTTCGCGACCTCGGTATCCAAACGAATATGAGGTGTTAGGCTGTACTTATCGATACAGTGTTTTAAATACTCAAATATCTCATTCTGTGGCGCGTAGCGTAGCGACCAGGGATAGTCCTGCTCGAATGAGAAAGAGTATAATCGTGAGGGTAAATC
Source organism: Rhodospirillaceae bacterium (assembly GCA_002720855.1). GTDB lineage: Bacteria > Pseudomonadota > Alphaproteobacteria > MPNO01 > UBA2964 > UBA2964. Next base: position 69,767 of record PBIN01000014.1, read on the forward strand.
GCAGGCGGCTCCGGGGTAGGTATTTTCCCGCCAGACACCGCCGATTTCCGGAGCGCGCTCGAGGATTGTAAATTTGTTAAAACCCGCTTTTTTAAGCGATATACCAAGGGCAACGGCCGCAAAACCGCACCCGACAATGACGATTTCCCGGTCTTTGGTAATTTTATCTGCCGATTTCATTGAGGTTTAGTCCGGAACAGCCGTTATGATAGCGCTATGACAGTACAAACCGTCTTTCGAGTCGAGGGGATGAGCTGCGCTGGTTGTGTTGCGCGAGTTGAATCCGTTATCGGTGATGTTCCCGGCGTTGAGGAAGCGACAGTCAATCTCGCTACCGGTCGAGCAGCCATAAAATATTTGGAAGACCTTTCAAACGACGCAGATTTTCGAAAGGCGATTACTGCGGCCGGGTATGGCGTCCGCGACCTCGACGACAGTTCTGACGATGAGAAAGAAGAAGTCGGAATTTTACGACAAGACGTTTTGATCGCTGTTTTTCTGACTATTCCATTGCTGTTAATCGCCAAATTGCCTCTCGTTCCATCAGTATCCGACGCGATGTATGGACTCCTTCCTAAGGAAATATGGAAAATATTGGAGTTTGCCCTCGTTACGCCGGTTGTCTTTTTTGCAGGGTGGCGATTTCTGAGCGCGGGGTGGAGTGAACTTCGGCATCTCAATCCTGGTATGAACAGCCTGGTGATGCTGGGGGCGGGCGCCGCTTACCTCTATTCACTACTGGTTCTTGTGGTGCCAGACTTGTTTCCTAAGGGCACAACGCAATCCTACTTCGTGGCCGCGGGTGTCATTGTCACTCTAATTTTGGTTGGACGGTATCTGGAGGCGCTTGCACGCGGCCGCACCTCGCAAGCGATCCAGTCACTGATGCGGCTTGAACCGGAAATTGCCCGTGTCATACGTGATGGCACCGAGGTCGAAGTGCCGGTAGCAGAGGTTGTTTCTGGCGATGTTCTGGTTGTCCGTCCTGGAGAGCGGGTTTCGGCAGACGGCTCTATCCTTGAAGGATCAACCCAGATCGATGAGTCGATGATCACCGGTGAATCGATGCCGGTCGAGAAAATGCCTGGGACCGAAGTCGTTGCGGGTACAATCAATGGTGCTGGTACCATCAGATTTAAAGCAACAGGTGTTGGCGCAGACACTATCCTTCGGCGAATCGTTCAAATGGTTGAACAGGCGCAAAACGACAAGCCGGAAATCCAGCGGGTCGCCGATAAAATCGCTTCGATATTTGTTCCGCTCGTCATCCTGATCGCGATTATCACATTTGTTGTCTGGATGGTGTTTGGAAACGAACCTGCACTGAGTTTTGCTTTTGTCACTGCGGTGTCAGTCCTTCTCATCGCATGTCCCTGTGCGATGGGTTTGGCGACACCGACGGCGATCATGGTTGGAACAGGTCATGGCGCTGACAACGGGATACTCATCCGAAATGGCGGAGCACTGGAAAAGCTGGCTGCTGTCGACACGGTCTTATTCGATAAGACGGGCACGTTGACGGAAGGCAAGCCGGTGTTAATCGATATCGTTGATCCGGTTTCCGGAAAGGCAGTCGAAGACCCCGCACCCATTCTTAAGATGGCTGCTGCTGTAGAGGTTGAAAGCGAGCACCCGATTTCCAAAGCTATCGTTTGTGCGGCCAAAGAACAGAATGTTGATTTTCCGACGGCGTCGTCATTTGTTGCGCGTCCCGGCTATGGTGTTGGGGCGAAGGTGGGCGGTAAACAGGTGTGGATCGGTTCGCCGCGGTTGATTGCTGAAGAGGGTGCTGACGTTGACGGAAGCAAAGCGGCAATAGACGCAATAGCGTCGGCGGGAAAAACACCAGTACTCATGGCCATTGATGGCAAGGTTGTCGCAGTTTTTGGAATAGCCGATACCGCAAAGCCGGAAAGCAAGACGACCATAGAGTCTCTAAAAGGACTTGGTATGACCGTCGGTATGGTGAGCGGTGACAATAGCAGCACGGCGAATGCTATTGGCGCTGATCTCGGTATTGATAGGATTTGCGCCGAAGCATTGCCAGCTGACAAAGCCGGTGAGATATCCAGACTACAAAATGAAGGCCGCAAGGTCGCTTTTGTTGGAGACGGTATCAATGATGCACCAGCGCTCGCGACGGCAGATGTCGGTATAGCGATTGGTACGGGCACCGATATCGCGGTTGAAGCCGGTGACATTGTTCTTATGTCTGGCGATGTGCGTGGCGTGGCAAAAGCCGTCTCCCTGGCACGCGGAACGCTAAGAACGATCCGCTATAATTTTCTGTGGGCATATGGCTACAACGTGGCACTCATACCTGTAGCGGCGGGCGTCTTTTTTCCACTATTCGGCTGGCTGCTAAACCCCATGCTTGCGGCAGCCGCGATGAGTATCTCCAGCGTTTTTGTCGTTACGAATTCCCTGCGTCTCCGAAAACTCGCTCTTCCATTTTCTGACTAATTTCCACGTCTGTGGGATGTGACACGTCCCGTCCGGCGCATTAAGATCGGGCGCTCCGTTTTACGCGTCAATCAACAGGTTCGAAAAATGCCCTATAGGGATGTCCGTGACTATATAGAGGAACTGACCCGCCGAGATTTACTCCATGTGATCGAGGAAAAGGTTAGCAAAGATACCGAATTGGTACCGCTGGTTCGGTTGCAGTTTCGGGGTTTGCCGGAACCTGAACGCAAAGCTTTCTGGTTCAAGAATGTCACCGATGCGCGTGGCGTCGATTTTGATGCATCGGTTCTTCTGGGATCATTGGGAAGCTCGCGGGTAATCTATGGAGCAGCGCTCGGCGTCGGGCCGGATGAAATCGGGCAAAAATGGGCCAGCGTTCCCGGGAATCATCTGCCCCCCAATCCGGTTGGCTCGGATGACGCACCGGTCAAGCAAGTCATCAAAAAAGCACCTGATCTCGGTAAAGGCGCCGATACATTTCCGCATCTCGTCTCGACTCCGGGTTTTGATCCAGCACCCTTTATTACTGCCGGCGTCTGGGTGACGCGCGATCCCGAAAACGGCGCCTATAATATGGGTATCTATCGCGGCATGATAAAGGCGCCGGACCGCATTGGTTGTGCGACGGATGTTTCAACGCAGCACCTCGCGATCCAGTGGGAAAAGGCGCGACGCATGGGTAAACATCTCGAAGTCGCCCTGTTTATAGGCGGACCGCCCGCGCTCCTGATGGCTGCGGCAGCAAAAGTGCCCTACGGCGTTGATGAATTCGGCGTTGCTGGCGCGCTCAACGGAGCACCAATTGATGTCGTTCAGGCGGAGACGTTTGATTGTGTCGTTCCAGCAAACGCTGAGATCGTCCTAGAGGGGATTATTCGCACGGACATTCTTGAACCCGAAGCACCCTTTGGCGAGGCAAGTGGCTATCTCGGGCCGCGCAAAATGGAAAAGGTGTTTGAGGTTACTGCAATTACCCACCGCGAACAGCCGATCTATCAGGGCATCGTCAGCGAGTTTCCGCCAAGCGAGAGCACCGTCATGCGTAAGGCGGCGTTCGATGGGATTTATACCAATCATCTGAAGACAGCCTGCAACATTCCGTCGGTGACCAAAGTGGCCTGCCATGAAATGGCGAGCTGCAACATGCTGTTTGTCATTCAGCTGGATCGCCCCGAACTTGGGCAGCCGTGGCAGGCGTTACGTGCAGCAGCCGCATTCGATGCGTCACTCGGTAAAATGTTTATTGCTGTGGACTCAGATGTTGATCCGGATTCGATGGATGCAGTGCTTTGGGCGTTGTCATACAGCATGCAGCCACACCGCGATGTTGAAATTGTTCGGGGTAAGGTGCCGCGTCTCGATCCATCGGTTTCGCCATCCGATGATCCACGGCAGTTTGCCTATCCAGATGGTCAGGGCACATCAACCATGCTCATAAATGCCGTTCGCGAACACCCATATTTGCCGGTGTCACTGCCGCGCGAAGATTTTATGGACGCGGCAAAGGAGCGTTGGGCATCACTCGGCTTGCCTGAGCTGGACCTGCAACAGCCCTGGTTCGGCTACCCGTTGACTCAGTGGACCGAAGAAAATCAGGAAGAGGCGGAGTTTGCTGTCACTGGTGAGTATTTCAAAACGGGAGAAAAACTCGTTGGCCGACGGACCACGCCGGATGGGAAGCCAATCGACGACAAGTAAACGTCAAGGGAGGCAGCGATGGCGGGGAACTGGACGGTATTGCAGGAATGGCCGGAGCTTTTTCTGGAGCGGCTGGAAGGTGAAGGCGTCGCGCGTATAACGCTCAACCGCCCGGAAAAACGGAATGCCCTAAATGAGTCGCTGGTGGCGGCGTTTTTTGAAGCGCTCGAGTTGATCCGCGCTGATCGCGATATCAAAGCGGTTATAACTCGGGGCGCCGGCAAGGTTTATAGCGCCGGACTCGATCTCCATTTTTTACGCTCGGTCAGTAATGCAGGACTTCTTGATTGGGACCGTCCCACACCGACAATACAACTCGCCGAAGCGCTGCGCGATTTCCCCCGAATTATGATTGCCCAGGTTCACGGTTACTGCCTTGGCGGCGCTTTAGGCATCATGAATTGTCATGATTTGGTATTCGCTGCCGACGATGCGCAGTTTGGGATGCCGGAAATTTTACGCGGCAGTTTTGGTCAACTCGTCACCAGCACCTTAATGCACGGCTCTATCCCTATGAAAAAAGTTACCTTGATGCAGCTTGTCGGAAAAAACATTTCGGGAGAAGAGGCGGATCGGTGGGGCGTTATTTCCCAATCAATGCCCTTGGCGGACCTTGAAGATACAGTGACTGAAATTGCGCGGGATATTGGCTCTCGTCATCTGGCCCCATTGGAGCATTCGAAAATCACTGTGCAGATGGGCCGAGACCTCTCAATGTCGCAGGCCGTTCAGCTGGACCAGCTTGTTGGTCAAAGATTGCGCCGGGCCATGGATCCGCTCAGCGATGTTGAATCTTATCTTGAGTCACAAAAGGGCGGTCCCAATCTCAAATACAAGCGTCCGGACGTTGAATAATCGAGCAGCTTATTAGTCTTTGCCGCCTGCTTCGCCGACAAGACCAATCCGCCGCCGTTTTGCCATCTCACCTTTATCCAGCGGTTTCATCGTGAAGACCGATTCTACCGATGTGTAATCGTAATATCCCATCCGGGCGAGAGGCCTGATTTTGACAATGTCCACCTTACCGTCATCCATCAGAAATTCGTCTTCAATGTGGATGCCGACGACTTTTCCGATAACCAGGCTGCTATTGTGGCCGGGGTCGTCTGCAGGCAATGTCATGGTGGTGAACCAGGTGCATTCCATATGGACGGGCGATTCCGCGACCCGCGGCGGTTTGACCAACTCGGCGGGTGCTGCCGTCAGACCCGCCATTTCAAGCTCATCAACTTCGGGTCCGACAAAGGTCGACGATATATTGACCTCTTCTCTGAGATCGTAGGTTGCCATGTTGAACACGAATTCACCGGTTTGTTCGATATTCCATACTGTGTCTTTCAGCCGGTTCTTGTCAGGATGGGCCCCCGCGGAAATCATCACGTGAGGGGGATCGAAATTAAGCATTGTCCATTGGCTAAAGGGTGCGAGATTTACGACGCCCTCAGGGCTCAAGGTAGAAAGCCAGCCGATCGGTCTTGGAACCACGAGTGATTTGAACGGATTATATTCAAGACCGTGATCGTTCTTGGCTGTTTCGTAGAACATAGCGATCTCCTGTTGAATGCGTACTCTTTCCCAACTTGTCCGACACGGGCATCATGTATGCGTTAGAGGATGCAGGATTTCATTCTTGATGAGTGATCAAAGCACGAAAACAGCTGAAGCCGAAATCCCGGCACCGGCGTGGGGTGATTTATTCCGTGATGGGCGGGGCATTTACACCACTCTGGTTATCCTGGGTGTGTGCCTGCACGCCCTGCAAATTCTCGTCATTGCCATCGTAATGCCGACCGTCGTCGCTGATATCGGCGGGGCGGATTACTACACCTGGCCCGCGATGCTTTACACAATTGGGTCAATCATCGGCGCAGCCTGTGTCGGCCCGCTCTGGGCATGGCTCGATGTGCGGCGTGGCTATGGTGTCAGCGCATTGGCATTTTTGGTCGGCACGATCGGATGTGCGCTTTCGCCAGACATGCTGATCCTCAACATATCGCGGGGCATTCAAGGTGTCGCTAGTGGACTCGTCGTTGGCGGCGGCATGGCTTTGGTTAGTGGACTATTCGCTGAAAATATCCGGAAGAAGGTTCTCGCCGCCTATCAGGGAACCTGGATGATCGCCCAACTTTCCGGACCTTTTATTGGCGGGCTATTTGCACAGATCGGTTGGTGGAGAGGCTCGTTCTGGAGCATGGTGCCGATAATTCTGGTGTTTGCGGCGATTGCACTTCGTTACCTGCCTGAAGTGCTGCCCAACGAAGATGAAAAATACAAAAAGGCCCACATCCCGCTGCTACGCCTTCTCACATTAAGTGCGGGAGTATTTTGCGTGGCCTTGGCTGGTCAAAACAATGAGGTCCGATTTATTGCGCCTATGATCGGCGGCGCGGCATTTTTAATTTGGTTGGCATTCATGCTCGATCGGCGGTCAGAAAACAAATTGTATCCGACCGGAGCGATGTCCATTTTTTCGCCGGTCGGTCTTGCGCTCTGGATAATGCTTTTGATCGGTATGGTTCACACCACAGTGCCGTTATTGATTCCGCTACTTCTACAAGTTGTGCATGGCGTTGATCCCATCTATGTGGGTCTCGTGAGTCTGGTTATATCCGGCGGTTGGACCGTTGGTACATTTGCGGTTTCAGGATGGTCGGGTAAGAAAGAAATTTTTGCGCTCTGGATAGGACCGCTTCTCATAATGGCGGGCTTGGCAGGCATTACGGTAACGGCAACGCAACCGCTATTGGCTGTACTGGTATTCGCCTCTTTTGTATTGGGGTTTGGCGTGGGAGTTCAGAACGTCCATATTATCGCCCGCACGATGTCGGCAGCGGCGAAAGGAGAGGAGCGGGTCACGTCATCAGCTATGCCGTCCGTCCGTTCTCTTGGAACGGCGTTTGGTGCGGCGACGGCGGGGCTCGTGACAAACCTTGCGGGGCTGGGGAGCGCTACAACGGCTGAGGAGGTTGGCCCCGCTATTACAGCATCTTTCAGTTTTGGCTTTTTGCCGCTTTCGATTGCCGTTTTGATGATGTTTTGGTTGCTTAGATTGACCCGCAAAACGCAATAAGACTTTTTCAATCAAGCTTTGCGCGTGCTACCTGCTATTGCCCCGATAGAACGTAATTTTTTGCTATATTTGTGGTAGGTGTTCGTTCTTCGCGCATGGGATACTATGTTTGAGGTAATCCTGCGCACATTGCGTTGTTTCATTGGATCGCTAAATAAGGAGCATAGTTTTGGACGGCAGCCCCACCGAGAAAGTGGCAGCGATTGATTATCAAGGCGCCACGTCACAACGCCGGCGGTTCTGGATGTTCATGCGCAACGGCTTCCTCGGCCTCGTGGCGATCGCTGGTTTGCTGCTGCTCGCTGATTGGGGTTACGACCGCTACGCCAATGTATACATCGATGACGCAAGGATCACCGCAGATGTCATTTCGGTGAGCAGCCGCGTTTCTGGTTGGGTAACGAAACTTCATGTCGGCGAAGGTGATAAAATTAGTGCCGGGCAAACTCTGGTTTCCGTTGACGCTCGGGATGCCCAGCTTCAGCTCAGCGAACTCGATTCCCGCCTGAGCGCGATCGAAGCCGAACGGGCGCGGGCAATCACCGAAAAGAAAATGATTGATCGTCAAACCCGGAGCGCCCAGTCAGTAAGACGGTCACAGGTACAGGCCGCCAAGGCAGCCCTCGCGGGCCGGAAATCGGATCTCGACCTTGCCCGAACGGATTTTGAGCGCGCGCGAACGTTGCTCAACAGAAAAGTTGTTTCGCGGCAACGCTGGGAAGAACGCCGCAATGAATTCCGGAAATCGGAACAGGCCTTTGAACAGGCCCAGGCTCAGGTCGCCGCTGCAACTGCGGCACTCATTCAGGCCACCGCGGACCGGGAACAACTATTGGTACTTGATCGGCAACTAACGATGCTGTCGCACCGTGAGGCAGAGGTGTCCGCCCAACGTCAACGGCAGCTCTTGAACTTGAGGGACCGTATCATCACCAGTCCGGTAGACGGTGTGGTCGATAAGACATTTGTGAATCCCAGTGAATTTGTTACTGCCGGGCAACGTCTTTTGATGGTTCATGATCCCAAGAAAGTCTGGGTCTCGGCAAATATCAAGGAAACAGACGTCCGTCATATCAAGATCGGTAGCCCGGTGACTGTGGGAGTAGACGCCTATCCCAACAAAATTTTTGAGGGCAAAATTTCGAAAATCGGCAATGCGGCGACAAGCGAGTTTGCCTTGCTACCGACACCCAATCCCAGCGGTAACTTCACCAAAATAGTGCAGCGCATTCGTATTCGCGTTGACCTCGATGAAAAAAGTGAGCTGCTCCGTCCTGGTATGATGGTTGAGGTGAACGTTGGCATCGACGACCGCTGACGTTCTTGCGGCCCGCTATGGGTCGAGTTATCGCTGGCTTCTTACACTGACAGCGATGCTTGGCAACATCTCACTGATTTTGTCCTCAACTATTGTGAATGTCGCTATTCCAAACATTATGGGGGCATTTGGTGTCGGCCAGGACAAGGCCCAGTGGTTGTCCGCGGGTTTCCTCGCGTCCATGACGGTTGCCATGCTGCTGAACTCCTGGATGATCGCGGCAATTGGCAAAAGGAATACCTATTACGTCTCCATGGCGGTATTTGTCGTGGGTTCGGTGATGGCGATCATTAGTACCAGCTTTGATATGCTGGTATTCGCCCGTCTTCTGCAGGGAGCAGGGGCCGGATTTATCCACCCGCTCGCTCTTCAGGTGATTTATCAAATTTTTCCGCCTGATCAACGCGGCCGCGCGATGGGGTTTTTTGGATTTGGGATTGTTCTTGCGCCTGCATTGGGTCCGGCCTTCGGCGGAATTCTCGTCGATGCATTTGACTGGCGTGCCGTGTTCTGGCTGGTGCTGCCCTTCTGCGGCATCGGCTCGATCATGGCAGCGATCTTTATGCCGCCGCGCGAGACAGACGTAACCCCGCCAACGATGGACTGGACGGGACTTGTCCTCGTTTCAATTGTCATGTTTTCGTTGTTGTCGGGTCTCTCTAATGGGTCACGAGAAGGATGGGGGTCAGACACGATCATTATCTATTTTGCGGTCGCCGCGGTTAGTTTGATCGGCTTTATCGCTTGGGAATCATTTACCGCCGAGCCGATGCTTAACCTTAAACTGTTTTCCAACCTTAGATTTGCTTCCGGCTGTGTGCTTTCGTTTATTTGGGGTGCTGGTAATTTTGGTCTTTGGTACCTCATTCCTCTGTTTGTCCAGATCGTGATGGGATTTACCCCGACAAAAGCTGGCTTTTTGCTTATGCCGGCCGGCCTTCTGCTTGCTTTGGTATTCCCACTCACCGGACGGATTAGCGACTGGATTAGTCCAAGAATTCCCATCGTCATCGGCCTCACAATGACTTCTTTCTCCTGCTTTCTTATGGCGGGAGCCGATACCAATACCGCCTTCTGGGTTTTTGTGTGGTGGCTAATAATTGGCCGTGTTGGACTCGGGTGCGTTTTTCCACCCCTTACCACTGGATCCATGCGGGCTTTACCACCTGAGCAGGTAAGTCAGGGTGCCGGCATGATGAGCTTCTCCCGTCAGCTCGGCGGTGCGTTTGGAGTTAGTCTATTGGCAACGTTTGTCGATTTACGGACGGTTCATTACGCAGAATCTTATATCGCGACGCAGACCTCTGGAAATTCTGCCACTATGGAATACTTGCGCACATTGCAGACCTATCTCGGACAGGCCGGAACGCCCGAAGCCTTGCAAATGCCCGCCGCGCTTCAGCAACTTGGCAATGCAATTTTCAGTCAGGCGACAATGTTGGGTTTCAGGGAAGGGTTTCTGATCTCCGCGCTGGTGTTTTTTGCAGCGATAATTCCCGGTAGTTTTCTCGTCAAACGTAAAACTGATTGAGGATTCGGGAAGCCGATGACGTCTTTTTCGTTGAACGTAAATGGTAGAACCTGTGAGGTCGAATGCGATCCGGCAACGCCTTTGATTTATGTTCTGCGCAATCATCTTGATTTAGTTGGCGCAAAGTTGGGCTGTGGTCTTGAACAGTGCGGCGCCTGCGCGATCCTGGTTGATGGCGAGCGCGTGCTGTCCTGCGTGCGAGCGGCGTCAGAGTTCGAAGGTGCTGAAATCACAACGGTAGAAGGACTGGTACAGGATGGCGAACCAAGTGTCGTCCAGCAGGCATTTATCGAGGAAGGCGCGGCACAATGCGGCTACTGCACTGCCGGACTGGTGATTGCAACCACCGCATTGCTGGAAAAAACGCCTAGGCCCGATGACACAGAAATACAGAGCGCTCTGAATGATCATCTATGTCGTTGTGGGTCGCATGCCAGGGTGTTGAGGGCAATTGACGTTTTGGTGCAGAGGGGCGCGGGAGATGCCTGAAAGCGCAAGTCTCAAAAAAAGCCCTGAACTCGATCAATGGATTTCGATTGGCCCCGATGGGAAGGTTTTGATCCGGACCGGAAAGGTCGATATCGGTCAGCGGATCTCAACAGCGCTTGCACTGGTTGCTGCCGAAGAGCTGGATATTGATATAGACCGCGTTGTTATCGCCCGTACGGCGACGGGCATAGATCCCGATGAAGGGATTACGTCAGGCAGCAACTCGATGGAGGAGGCGGGAAACGCGGTTCGGGCGGCTTCGGCGACCGCACGCCGGCATTTACTGTCGTTGGCCGCTGACGCGCTTGCGGTGGACATTGCCACACTCGAGATTTCTGATGGCCTAATTCACTCCCGCGAAACAAACCGGTCAATAACCTATGAAGAACTGATGGCGGATCAGTCCTTCCGCATCGAAGTCGACCCAGATGCCCCGGTAAAGGATCCCAGCTCGTACAGTATTATTGGACAAACAATTGTCGCGCGCGGTTTGAAGGAAGTTGTAACCGGCCAACCGCATTTTGTGCAGGATATGAAAATGCCAAGCATGCGACATGCTCGTGTCGTGCGCCCACCGCATTATCAAGCTCGACTGAACTCATTGGATGACTCAGTAGTTGAACGTATTGGTGAGAACGGAGGAACAATCGTCTGCGATGGTTCTTTCATCGCGGTAACGCACACTGATGAATATTCGGCGGTTAAGGCGGCGGAACGTCTTTTTGAATCCTCCGATTGGGATACCGGCGACGGACTTGAACCTCAGGATGTCTTCGAGCGGCTGGTTGCAAATGATCGGGTAAGTCTTCCTGTCGTCGATGGTGTTCCGCAGAAAGGCGAGGTAATGCCGCTGGCGCCACCGCTGCCTGAGGCCACATCGACGGTGTCGGCGCGCTATGAGAAACCGTATCTCATGCACGGCTCAATTGGCCCGTCAGCCGCTGTAGCTTTGGCGGAAGGCAAGCAGCTAACGATCTGGACCCATAGTCAGGGGGTGTATGTTCTGCGCGCCAGTCTTGCTGAAGCCCTCGATGTGGAAATGGATGATCTAAAGATTATTCATGTTCCCGGGTCGGGGTGTTATGGCCATAACGGTGCTGACGATGCCGCGGTTGATGCGGCGTTGATCGCGCTTGCGACGCCGGGAACCCCTATTCTGCTCAAATGGACACGCGAAGATGAACATGCCTGGGAACCATATGGTTCGTGCATGTCGATGGATTTAACTGCAAGCCTCGATATCAAGGGCAAAGTGATTTCCTGGTCGCAAGAAACCTATAGCGACACCTACGGTATGCGACCTCGTCCGGAACCGGGCGGTGCCGGACCAGCGCGATTGCTGCCTATGCAATATCGTGAGGGCGCGCTAGCGCCTTTGCTACCGCAACCAAATATGTCGCGTCATGCAGGCCTTCATCGAAATTTGGATCCACTCTATAGCTTTGCAAACAAGCGGCTCGTAAAAAATTTGGTAAGGGGCTTGCCGCTGCGCACATCGGCGCTCAGGACACTTGGTGGCTTTGCAAACGTATTTGCAATTGAATCCTTTATGGATGAATTGGCGGAGGACGCGGGTATCGATTCCGTACAGTTTCGTCTCGACAATTTGGATGATGAGAGAGCCAAAGATGTTATTGCCGCGGCGGCAGATGCGATCGGGTGGGGCGACGACGTCTCGGATGGCCGCGGCCGCGGGATTGGTTTTGCGCAATACAAGAACATCCAGGCCTATGCCGCGGTTGTGGTCGAGCTAGAGGTCAATGATCTTGCAGAAGTAAAACTTCATCGTGTGGCGCTGGCAGGCGATGCCGGGCAGATTATCGATCACGCGGGCCTAACTGCACAGTACGAAGGCGGTTTTTTGCAGGCAGCCAGCTGGACATTGTATGAAGCGGTCACTTATGACCGAACCGGCATAACCAGCCGCGATTGGGAGACTTATCCTATTCTGCGCTTTGACAATATTCCCGAGATCGAAACGGTCTTAATCGACCGTCCGAAAGAACGATTTTTGGGGGCCGGCGAAGCTGTGTCCGGCCCGACGGCAGGAGCGATTGCTAATGCGATTTACAACGCAACTAGTCTTAGATTGCGACGGTTGCCCTTTACACCTGATGCTATTCGCGCCGCAGCCATGGAATAAGGCAGTCTAACTTCCTTCTATCTTTTCACGAAGCATCTCCAGTTCCAGCCACTGTTCCTCTGCGATGGCCAAATTGTCCTGAGCGCTTTTAAGTGTCTGAGCTGCTTCTTCGAAAGTCTGCGGGTCACTGCTGAAAAGAGAGGGATCAGCCAAAATTGCTTCCTGTTTGTCGATCATCGACTGAAGTTCGTCCATGCGTTTGGGCAAAGTTTCCAACGCATGCTTATCTTTGTATGAAAGTTTACCCTTGGATGATGGCGATGGCTCTTTTGTGCTATTTTTCTCTTTTCTCAAAGCTTTCGGTTTCTTAAGGGTGCCGTTCCCGACAACACCCGTGCCTCGCTGGGCCACAAGATCGCGGTAGCCGCCCGCATATTCAATCCATTCGCCATTGCCCTCAGCACAAATAATCGATGTGACAGTCCGGTCCAGGAAGTCACGGTCATGACTAACCAGAATAATGGTGCCCGGATAGTCAGATATCATCTCCTGCAATAAATCGAGTGTTTCCAGATCAAGATCATTTGTTGGCTCGTCGAGGATCAATAAGTTTGATGGGCGTGCCAATGCTCGGGCCAGCATCAGCCGGCCCCGTTCTCCTCCGGACAGCACACCGACCGGTGTTTTGGCCTGCTCCGGACTAAACAAAAAATCTTTCATATAGCCGATGACATGTTTGTTCTGGCCGCCCACGGAGACGATCTCACCGCCGCCAGTGAGAGCATTTGCCAGCGTGGACTCTGCGTCCAGCATTTCCCGTTTTTGATCCAGTGAGACTATTTCGAGATTGGCACCCAAACGAACATTGCCCTCATCTGGGGAGAGCACACCGGTAAGTATGTTGAGCAATGTCGTCTTTCCTGCGCCGTTGGGCCCAACAATTCCCACACGGTCACCCCGTTGGATACGGGTAGAGAAACCCTTGACGATTGGACCATTGCCAAAACTTTTGCTGATCGATTTTGCCTCCAGAACAAGTTTGCCAGACCGGTTCCCTTCATTTGTGGTGAAGTTCACCTGGCCGGTTGGTCCGCGCTGTTCTTTCCGTTCTTTTCGAAGTGCCAAAAGCGCTCGCAAGCGCCCCTGATTGCGCTTTCGTCGCGCCGTAACACCTTTGCGAAGCCATTCAGTTTCAGCGGCAAGTTTCCGGTCCAGCTTATGACGGTCGATTTCTTCTTGTTCCAGGGTTGTGTCACGCCAGTTTTCAAATTTAGAGAAATTTTGATTCAATCGACGGGTTGATCCTTGCGATAGCCATACCGTGGTTTCGGACAGTTTTTCGAGAAAGTGCCGGTCATGGCTGATGAGGACGAGCGCTGAATTCATCGAATGCAACTCTGCTTCAAGCCATTCGATAGAGGGGAGATCGAGATGGTTTGTCGGCTCGTCGAGGAACAGGATGTCTGGTTCGGGTGCTAGAGCGCGCGCAATCGCACATCGTCTTATCTCCCCACCGGAGAGGGTCGATGGGTCCTCGCGTCCCGTGAGCGAAAGTTGTTCCAATAAATATTGAGCGCGATATGGATCGTCTCCCGACGACAGACCGTCTTCAACATAGGATAAAGAGGTTTGAAAACCTGACAAATTCGGTTCCTGGGGCAGATACCGCATGGTTGTTCCAGGTTGCAGAAATATTTCCCCTTGATCGGGCTCTACGATTTCGGCGGCAATTTTGAGCAGTGTCGATTTGCCAGAACCATTGCGACCGACCAGGCATACCCGCTCGCCTGCGGAAACTGTTAATTCAGCGCCTTCGAACAAAGGCGTTCCGCCAAACGTGAGATTGATATCTCGAAGGATTAAAAGAGGGGGTGCCATGATTCTCGTGTAACGCGACAGATCGATATCGGCAAGTCTTCAAGACGACGGATAAAGTTGTATAATACAGCCGCTATAGATTTTGCAGTGATGGGACCGTGCTCATGGAAATAGTACCCTTATCAGATGCCGTTGGTGTTGAGATAAAAGGCGTCGACCTTCGAGAACCCCTGGATTCCAATACCCTTGAACAGATTGAAGATGCGTTCAATGAACACGCAATTATTCTGTTGCGCGACCAGGATATATCGCTGGGACAACAAAAAGAATTCGCACAGCATTTTGGTGAGTTGGGAAGCCGGAATCGTCCCGGAAAAAAACCCAATGAGCTGGATGAATATGGCGAGCATGTCATGCTGGTAACGAACGTGCGGGAAAAAGGGAAACCGATAGGATCATTACCTGACGGTGAAATGACCTTTCATGCTGATACGGCTTATTTCGAATTCCCGTCCAAAGCGACCATGCTTTATGCCATGGAACTGACGAGTTGGGGTGGTAATACACTTTTTTCAAACTGCTATACCGCAGCAGAAGAATTGCCTGAGGATCTTAAGCGTCGTCTGGATGGAAAGAAGGCCATGCAGGTTTACGAATACGGTACGACGCTCAAAATGAAAGAGAAGTATGATCGGGATAATTTTCCGCATTATGCACACCCCGTATTTCGTAAACATCCCGAGAGCGGACGTTCGGCGCTTTTTGTGAGCGAGTTGATGACGGAAGAAATTGTCGGCTTGCCCAAAGAAGAAAGCGATGAAATTCTTGAGGCGCTATTTGAACATCAGAAGAAGCCGGAATTTGTTTATGAGCATCCCTGGAAGGTTGGGGATCTCGTCTTATGGGATAATCGTTGTACCATTCATGCGCGGACAGATTTTCCGCGCGATGAACGGCGCATGTTAAGGCGTCTTACAATCCAGGACACCAAGCCTGTTGTAGAGGGCGCCGTTCCCTATAAACAGGCTGCAGCCGAATAACGCAAGGCGCCCCGTTACACGTCAAGAATTCGGGTGTATCCTGCCTCGAATAATCAGATCAGGGAGAATTGACGGTGTCGGAGTTTGACGGCAAGCAGCTGGATTATGTGATTATCGGTGGTGGTTCTGCAGGAAGTGTTCTCGCGAGCCGTTTAACAGAGAGATCGACCAACAACGTTCTATTGCTGGAGGCCGGGGAAGATTTCCCGCCGGGCAATGAGCCTAAAGAGCTCAACAACAATTTTGTCGCAACCTCTAAAGGGGCACCGCGTTACACGTGGCCTGGGCTTAGCGCCCAGTTTCTTCCCCGTCCGGGTAATGCACCCGATGAGCGCCCACAGCGGCGCTACAATCAGGGGCGGATCATTGGCGGTGGATCGTCGGTCAACGGGATGTGCGCTAACCGCGGTTTGCCAAGTGATTTTGACGGCTGGGTAGAGCGCGGTGCCAAGGGATGGGGCTGGGATGATGTTTTGCCCTATTTCAAGAAACTTGAAAAAGATCATGACTTTGAAGGCCCGCTTCACGGCGATGAAGGCCCAATTGGTCTGCGGCGGCTTTTCGAAGACCAATGGCCTGGTTTTACGGCCGCTTCAATAAAGGCTGCTGAAAAAGATGGCTGGAAAAATCTTAAAGATCAAAACGCGGTTTTCGAAGACGGATACTTCCCAATTCCGATGAACAATATCGATGGTCAACGCATATCGGCATCATCGGCTTATTTGACCAAAGAAGTGAGAGCGCGCGCAAATTTCGACATGCTTGATCGCGCGCATGTCGAAAGATTGTTGTTTGATGGAACGAAAGTCATTGGTGTGCGTGTTCAACGGCGTGGCGAAACTTTTGATGTCATGGCAAAGGAAGTTGTCGCTTGTACCGGCGCGCTCCATACCCCACCCCTGCTTATGCGCTCGGGTATCGGACCCGGAGATGAACTCTCAGAATTGGGAATTGAAGTCGTCGCAGACCGAGCAGGTGTTGGCAAACACCTCATGGAACATCCCGGCGTAAATTTTGGCGCATATCTAAAAAAAGAGTCGCGTCTTACACCGGGGCTTCCAACGCATATGATCGCTGCTGTCCGATGGTCGTCCGGACTTGAGGGTGTTCCGGCCGGTGACATGTATATCGTCCCGACTAATCGCGCGGCCTGGCACTCGATTGGGGACCGCATGGGTATCATGCAGCTCTGGGTGAACAAGTCTTATTCAACCGGTGAGGTGACGCTTAAAGCGGGCGACATATTTGGTGAGCCAAATGTGGACTTTAATATGTGTTCTGATCGCCGCGACATGGAGCGCATGATTTCCGGCGTTCGTGTCATGGCGAAACTGTGCGAAAAACCGGAAATACGAAATGCCGTCCACGAAGTCTTTCCCGTGAGTTACGGCACGCGTGCGCGAAAAGTTGGTGTCTACAGCACCTTCAATCGGATTCAGACCTGGATCGGTGGACAACTGATGGACGCTTCATCCTTCGCTCGTAAATGGATCATTGAGAATATGATCGCCGACGGACCTTCAATTGCAGATCTCATGGCGGATCAATCGACAATCGAGCAATGGATACGCGACACCGTATTAGGTCACTGGCATGCCTCCTGCACGTGCCGTATGGGGTCAGAGGATGATCCGGGTGCAGTAACCGATCCGTCTGGCCGGGTATATGGCGTGTCTGGACTGCGAATATGCGATGCTTCGCTAATGCCGATGGTACCGTGTGCCAACACCAATATCTCGACCATTATGATTGGCGAGAAGATATCCGCCGCTGTTTTAGCCGAATGATCGCCTAGGCGTTTGCTTCCTGTATGGCTCGCCATACTTTTTCGGGCGTAGCCGGCATATCCAGATTTTCGATCCCCAGTGGAGCCAAGGCGTCAACCACGGCATTCATGATCGCTGCCAGCGCGCCAACATTTCCAGCTTCACCCGCACCTTTGGCGCCGATTGGGTTGAGTTTGGTCGGAACCGGGTTGTTGGCGAGATCGAAGCTGCACATATCGTGTGCGCGCGGCATCCCATAATCGAGGAATGAGCCGGTGAGGAGTTGGCCATCCGCGTCATATTGTATGCCTTCGGTGAATGCCTGCCCCACGCCTTGGCCAATACCACCATGAATTTGGCCCTCCAATGTCAGCGCATTGATCACAGTTCCGACATCGTCGGTTACCGAGTATTTCAAAATCTCTGTAATGCCGGTTTCCATTTCGATCTCGATTTCCACAACATGACACCCGTTGGGGAATGTTGGCGTGCCGGGAGCGAAAGTATCGATATCGAAAAGTCCGCGTTCCATTCCCTCTGGCATGAGGTCACTTCGATAGGATGCTTTTGCCACTTCCTGGATGCTGACTTGCTTGTCTGTTCCGACAACATGGAAGGCGCCATCCCGGAACTCGATGTCGGCGTCAGCCGCTTCCAAAATATGGGCGGCGATTTGCCTGCCTTTTTCAATAATTTTGTCTATCGCTCGTACTGCCGCCGAGCTGCCGAGAATGGCGGTTCGGGACGCGTAAGTGCCGCCGCCATAGGGGAGTGAATCAGTATCGCCATAGGATACGCGGATGTCTTCTTCATCGATGCCAAGCGCATCCGAAACCACGATTTTATACATCGTGTCGTGGCCCTGGCCGTGATCTACGGACCCTGGGACAACGGTGACCGTGCCAGACTGGTCGAATTGGATACTGACCGTTTCACCATCGAGCTGTGCCGTCTGTTCAATAAAATTGGCGATGCCGAGACCGCGCAGCCTGCCTTCCTTGCGGGCGGCTTCCCGTCTGGCTTCAAAGCCTTCGTAATCACCCATCTGTAGGGTGCTTTCCATATTCTCGCCGAATTCACCGCAATCAAGCGTGTAGATCAGACCCGTCTTGAAAGGCATGTCTTCCGGCGGAACGATATTGCGCCGCCGGATTTCCGCCCGGTCCATATTCATTTCTCGGGCGGCGTTGTCGATCAACCGTTCCATGACA
Source organism: Rhodospirillaceae bacterium (assembly GCA_002720855.1). GTDB lineage: Bacteria > Pseudomonadota > Alphaproteobacteria > MPNO01 > UBA2964 > UBA2964. The sequence continues at coordinate 88,257 of PBIN01000014.1, forward strand.
TAAGAGGCTTCCGGACGGCCGGAGCCGCGGAAGGGGCCATTGGCGCTGGTATTGGTGAAAACAGCAGATGATTCCGCATAGATCAGCGGTGTCTTATAAGTCGCCGCCAAACCACCAAGATGACCTGCAGGAGAGATGGTACCGCCGGGATCCAACCAAGCGCCGATATTGCATATACTGCTGACCTTCATGGCGAGAAATTCGCCGTCTTCATTCAGCGCCAATTGAGCATCGGTGAGCTGATCACGATCGTGATAGTCAGTGACGTGCCCTTCGCTGCGCTCGCAAACCCAACGTACCGGCCGGCCTATTTTCTTTGCTGCCCACATGCAGGCGTGATTTTCCGGCGCGTGCCCGCCTTTCATGCCGAAGCTACCACCGACATCCGGCGTCACCATCTTGACTGCCGTTTCTGGTACTCCGAATACGTCGAGAGCTAACGTCTTTCGGAGTAGATGCGGTCGCTGAGTACCGCCATAGAGGATATATCGATTGAATCGGTGGTCATACTCACCGATGCAGGAACGCGGTTCCATAGTATTGGCGGTAATTCGGTTGATCTTGGTTTGAAGCCTCGTGACGTGGTGAGCTGTAGCAAGGACTGCCTCTACAGCCTCTTTGTCACCCGCGGTATAAAAGTAACCTTCATTGTCGTCGCACCCATTGTGAAGGACGGGTGATCCATCGGCGCGTGCCTGCGTCCCTTCGGTAATAACAGGGAGCGGCTCATACTCGACGACGATACTTTCGGCGGCGTCCTTGCCCTGATTGACGGATTCGGCAACGACCATGGCGACGATGTCACCGGTGACCTTTACCTCTCCGTGGCTGATTGCATGCCGTGTCGGCAAAAAAAGTGGTGATCCATCGCGACGAATACGATTATGGCCTGCGGGATGCTGACCATGTCCATCGGCGACCCAATCGGCGCCCGTGAATATTGCGATTACCCCCGGCATGGCCCGCGCAGTGTCACAATCAATATCGATGATCCTGGCATGCGCGTAGGGAGAGCGCAGCATATACGCATGGCATTCATTGAGCAGCTTGATGTCGTCGACATAGCGGCCGCCGCCGCGTAGCAAACGGGGGTCTTCGGTACGTGGTACCGACTGACCCATGGCGAATTGTCCCACGGTGTCTTCCTCTGAAACGTTATATTCTTATGACGCTATCCTGACGCTCTCGGATGATGCGATCAAGGTTGGGCCGTGGAATAATTCAGGCCAGTTTTGGGCAGCGATTTAACAACCCTGCCTGTTTCTCAAATGCATGAGCGACTTTTAGAACGGTGGTCTCGTCCCAGTTTCGACCGACGATTTGGGCACCAATCGGCATGCCGTCATCGAAGAAACCGGCGCGTACTGTCTGCACTGGATGCAGCGATAAATTAAAGGGTACAGCGATCATAGGAACATCGAGGAACGGGAACGGCGCTTTATCGTCGAGCGGCGGTTGCGGCGTGAGCATCGCTGTCGTGATGAGAATATCATATTCCGCGAGGGCTGCTTCTATCTCGCCCAGCAGCTCGGTGCGTCGGCGTTGTGCCTGAATATAGTCGACCGCTCTCACGAGGCTGCCGAGCATCATGCGGTTACGAGCCAGCGGGCCGAATTCTTCCCACCTGTTCTGTAAATTTTCTTCGTGTATCGCAAAGGCTTCTGCAGGAAGAATAGTACGACCAACAGCATGCCAGTCACCGAGAGGCGACACATTTACTTCGCCAATTGTCGCTCCCAATTCCTTTAGGGTTTCCCCAATACCATCGATGGCATCTACGATCTCGTCTGGTGCCTCAAAATCGTCGGTATAAAATTGTCTGATGACGCCGACTTTTAAGCCCCGAACGCCATCATTCAATGGTCCCACATAGTCCGGCACCGGCGTGTCGACGCTGCCCGGGTCACGCTCGTCATAGCCTGCGAGAACCTGCAACATTAGCGCGCTGTCTTCGCTGGTCCAGGTCATCGGCCCGACACAATCGAACGAAAAAGAAAGCGGCAGATCACCAAAGGCGCTGACGCGACCATATGTTGCTTTCATACCGGCAATGCCGCAAAAGGCCGATGGCGTGCGGATTGAACCGCCTGCATCGCTGCCAAGAGCGCCGAGGCAGAAACCCGCTGCCACCGCGGATCCCGAGCCGCTACTTGAGCCGCCAGTGGAACGCTCAATGTTCCACGGGTTGCGCGCGGGCGGATAGAGTGCATCGAAGGTTGGCCGGCCGCCGAAGGTAAATTCATAAGTGTTGAGTTGGCCAATCAGAATGGCACCGGCATCCCGTAATTTTGTAATTACGGCAGCATCCTCATCAGCTTCAAATTCGGCCATGACCCGGGAATTCGACGTCGTTTTATATCCTTTCATGTAAAAGACGTCTTTGATGCCGATTGGAATGCCATGTAAAGGGCCGCGATAATTTCCAGCCTCAATTTCGGATTCTGCCTGTTTTGCTGTGGCCCGGGCTTCTTCGATGAAAACCGTGTGAAAAGCGTTGATTGTTGGATCGTACTTTTCGATACGGTCCAGGCAGGTCTCAGTCAGGCTGACTGGCGAAAGAATGCCCGCTTTAATCTGTCTTGCCGCTTCGGCAATTGTCGGTATGCCGCGATCAGGGGTCATTAATCTTGTCCTTTGGGCGGTTTGGGCATGAAAATCGGAAGCATACGGACGTCCCAGCTTCGACCTGGTTTTCGGGTTTTGGCGGCTAGCCCCATCAGGGAAGCGTATGCTTTGCGCAGGTTTTGTTTTTCCTCTTCGGAGACAGGAACGCCGGATGCCCGGATAAGTCCTTCGAACATGCCGTCATCGTCGGCTACTGGATTTTCGTCTGATGCCATTATGCGCGCCCCATTGATAATCGTTTCCTCATTTCTACAGCAGCGCTCGCGTTGCGCAAGGGGTTGCTGTTGACCTGTTGATCTAGAACGCGAAGCGTGCTGCGATAGCGGTCAAGACGAATTCTGGGTTGGAGGAGACGTAAATTTATGCAGAACCAGAAAGAAGACCACACACAGCGTGTTCGTCTGAACCCAGAGGCTTACGGATTTACATCGGATGAAATCCAGGCTTTGACGGACGACGAGTTGAAACGTGGCGTAACGCGCGAGTATATGCGTGCCTATGGTGAGTGGCTTTCGGCCCGTGCAAAACGAGCACGGCTAAAGTCATTGGCGAAACAAGGTTGGCATCCGCAACGACCCAGCCGGGACGCCGTATAGCCCGAAATCCGGGCGGCCTTTAGTAAATCGAATTGCGCTCTTCTTGTTGGCGGTTGCAGAGTCACGAGTCAACATAATGGGGCATGAAAACTACCCATAAAACCCGCACATCTAAGTTTCCAAAGAACCTCGCTATCCCGCCTAATCTTTGGTAGGGACTAGCATGAAAAGTTCTGCAACCGGTGCTGCCGTTCTCATTATCCTTGGTATTCTGACGGCCTTCGGACCCATGTCGATGGATATGTATCTACCGGCTATGCCCGACCTTGCCCGGTATTTCGCAACATCGCCCGGAAACGTACAGTACACACTTAGCGCCTTTACAATTGCATTTGGGGCTGGGCAACTAATTTATGGTCCTGTTTCGGATCGTCTTGGACGCCGTGGGGTCCTGCTCGCCGGTATAACGCTCTATACGCTCGCCAGCGTCTTCTGCGTGTATGCCTCTTCTATCAATGAATTGATCGTCGCGCGCTTTTTCCAGGCAATCGGAGGGGCGGCGGGGATTGTTCTGTCGCGTGCCATAATACGGGACGTTTACGACAAGCTTGAAGGTGCAAGGGCACTTTCACTAATGCTCATGATCCCATCATTGGCAGCGTTAATCGCACCGTTTATCGGCGGCTATCTTCTAAAGTTCTTTGCAGATTGGCGGCTGATTTTCTGGACGCTTTTTGCCTTTGGCATGATCGCATTCATACTCGGTGTCTTAAAACTTCCCGAAACTCATCCGCCGGAAAAACGCCAGAAATCGAGCGCCAGCAAAATTCTACACGACTACATCAAGGTCCTGTGTCATCGACGGGCAGTCGGCTACATGATTTGCGGTGGGCTGTCCTTTGCGACGATGTTTGCACAGCTTTCCGGAACGCCTTTCATCTATATTGATCTCTTTGGCGTTGCACCGGAGGATTTTGGACTTCTCTTTGCCTTGAACATTTTTGCTATAATGGCCGGCTCTTATCTCAATAGCCGCCTTGTCATTCGTTTTGGCGTTCGTCGTATGCTGGCAGTTGGGACGACGATTGCGCTGATTGGCGGAATTGGAATTGCCGTAAGCGCGACGATTGGAACTTTTGGGCTCTTCGGAATCGTTATCCCTGTCGTGATATTTATGATGCCGCACAATATGGTGAATGCAAACGCATCGGCCGGCACATTGGAGTACTTTCCCGATCTCGCCGGGACGGCGTCAGCAATGCTCGGTTTCGTACGGTTTGGAACCGGTGCTCTGGTGGGAGCTCTTGTCGGATATTTCCACGACGGCACCGCTTTGCCGATGGCCTATATCATTGCGTGCTGCGTAATCGGAAGTGCGGCGGCATTCTGGTTTCTAACCGGCGATCCTCCCGAGACAGCCAGCGAGCAACGTGAACCTTCGGTTCCGTAAACATACCGGTGACAATGCAAAAGCGATTTGCAGGCCTGAATGAGAAAAGTGTCTCACTCGCCCGCAATCACCTTCCGCATAAACGCATCAAAGACAGTGGCGATCTCTTCTTTGACCGGCTCCCATTCCTCGAACGGAACAACATCGATGTCCTGAAATTCGAGCGGTAGTTCATGCAACTCGCTTCCGGGAATCATACGGTGTGCGGCATTTGCCGAGGCGGATGCGTGCGTATTGTCATTGCCCGGAATTACAATGGTGTGTGCTTTGATTGTGTTGAGTTCTGCCTCTGTGACACCCAGCACCGGCTGGTCGGCCCCCGCAACAAATAAGTCACGAAGAGCTTGCAGCGTGGCGATAAATTCATTCACATCCATCGCCATCAGGGTATCGCGATGTTCCGCTCTTGCCGCAATCCGATCGGCATAGGCCTCGGTTTCGCACACGGCCGCCATGCCGCCCTCTTGGGCCGCAACAATAAACTGATCGTAATAATTCTCCGGCAACCGGCCCGCGGCAACCGCGCCGCCGGTCACCCTCATCAGCAAGAGACCCCGCGTCGCTTCGGGGTGACGCAATCCAAATAACATGGATGTTCTAGCACCAGATGAGGAACCACCAACAAAGGCCGGTAGCGCGTCGTTCTGTTTCAGCAACTCATGCAGATCGTCCGACCAAACCGCTTCCTCAGTCTCCTCCGCGCTCAAGCAAATATCCGACGCTCCGACATTTCGTCTGTCGTGTAGCATGACGCGATAACCTTTGGCGGCGACACGCTCGGCTAAGGTCTCGATTTCCTTATACTCCCGTCGCCCACCTGGAGTCAGTGCAACCCAGGGTCCATCGCTTCCGAGAATTTTATAGTTGATTTTAACGCCGCGAACGGTCGCAAAGGACATGCTGTCTCCTTAGTTCAATATCTGTCGTTGTTCTTGGTTCGACAAATATCGCCCTTACTCACCGTTAGAGAACCCCGCCCAACCTTCTGGCGGGCGGGGTGCTAACAGAACAATGATGGCAAGTTATTTAAAGCCGAGCGCTTCTTTGGCGCGTTTGACGGTCGCCGCGGAGGCCGATGCCGTTCTTGTGACGCGTTTCGCAATTTCCGCACCCCCCATCGGATGTACTTCAATTTTGCGCCGCTTAGCTTCCGCCAGGAAGTCTGGGTCTTTAACCATTTTGTCATAGGCCGCGCGCAGGGCAGCCAATCGAGCTTTTGGCAGGCCGGGCGGACCAAATATAGCCCTGCCGGTGATGGTTGGACCCATCATAAATTCCATAAATTCACGATCAGCCTTGGTTTTTGCAAGATCGAGAATGAGCGGGACATGTTTGGGCAAGTCAGGTGACTTATCGAACCCAAGTTCAACGACCGGAATGATGAATTTACTTTCGATCCACTGCGGCACATTGGATTTCCAGGATATCCATCCGGACGATAGGGCATTTGCTTCGCCCCGTTCGAGGGCGAGGCGTGTCCCTGCAGAACCTTTATATCCCTTAATGATCTTAAATTTTGTTCCCAAAGCGCTATTCAAGAATGCAGGGAACATATAGGTCGGGCTGGCGAGGCCACTCGCCGCTGCGACGATCTCTTTCTTTTTGAGATCTTCTAGCGATTTAATGCCTGTATCAGCGCGGACCATCATGACATGTTTTTGGGTCGCGAGACGACCGAGCCAACTCAGCTTTCTGACATCCAGCTTGAATCCTTTGCTACGAATGAGCTGGAAGATTGGCAACATCGGTGATGCCAGCCCGATAAACGTTCCGTTCTTTGGTGCAACGTTATAGGTGTAATTGGCCATTTTTAGACTGCCACCACCTGGCATAAACTGCGGCACGAATGCGGGTTTGCCCGGAATGTATTTTCCGAGGTGATTCACAACCAATCGCGAATACCGGTCATAACCTCCACCCGGACTGAATCCGACGGCCATAATTCCAACCTGATCTTTGTAGAAATCTGCAACGGGATCCGCGTTGCCCGGTGTCGTGCCGGTAACGGCGACCAACGAAATAGCCGCTACCCCAAGAGTCAATTTTGAAGCCATCGTAAAGTCTCCCCAGACATTATGTTAATTCCAGTTTTTATATTGGCAAAACGGTACCATCGAGTTTGACAGGTCGACAAGCAAATCAATCACAATTTAAATATGCTTATGACTAAACCCTGCCAACCGCCGGACCCAAACTGGCACACGCCACGGACACCGCCACCGCCCGGAACGACCGATTGTCATGTTCATATAATGGGGCCATTCGAAAAATTTGCACTCTCTGATAGGCGCGGTTATACGCCGGAAGAATGCCCTATCGAAAAGTTTGAAAGTATGATGAGCGTTCTGGGGATTGACCGCGCCGTCATCGTCCAGGGCAGCGCACATGGCAATGACAATCGCGTAACCGTCGATGCTGTAAGGAAACTTGGTGCAAATGGTCGGGGAATCGTTTTGGTGCCGCCCGATGTATCAGATTCCGAGCTACAGGCGTTCAGGGATTCGGGGATTTGTGGATTGCGTTTGTCGACAATTTCCAAGGCCGGATACGGCACAGAACATCTTACCGAGATGGCGTCCCGCGCCAAAGCGCTGGATTGGATGATGCTGCTTCATTTCGGGAATATTGACGAGGTCCCGGCCTTGTTGCCACTTCTTAAAAAACTACCTGTTAATTTTGTGATCGACCATCAGGGGCGGCCCCGCGGATCACAGAACATCGAAACGGAAGGGTTTCAATCACTTTTAAATCTGGCCAGGAATACAGAAAATTGTTGGGTGAAGCTGAGTAGCTGGTATCGACAATCTGTCACAGGAGCTCCTTACGACGATATGTATCCGTTTATTGAGGCGTTGATCGAGGCACGCCCAGACCGCTTGATCTGGGGCAGCAATTGGCCTCATCCGAACTATAAAGGCGCTATGCCCAATGACGCCGATCTTCTGCAACAGATGCTCGACTGGGCAGATTCTGATGCGGTTGCCAAAAAAATCCTCGTCGACAATCCCGAAAATTTATTTGGGTTTTCCTGACAGTCCCTAGTTCATTCCAGCGAGTGCTTTGACATATTCGCCTATTGCCATCGACGACGTCAGACCAGGTGATTCAATGCCAAATAAATTAATCAGCCCGTCGACGCCATGGTCTTTTTTGCCATGGATAACGAAATCATTCGCTGTCGCCTGTTCGAGGCTGAGTTTTGGTCTAACGCCAGTATAGCCCGGTTGCAGCTCACCATCTTTGAGGTCGGGTAAAAATCTTCTGACGGCTTTATAGAAAAACTCAGCCCTATCCGGATTCAAGGTGTAGTCGACGCTGTCCACGATCTCGACATCGGGCCCAAATCGATTTAGTCCTGAGAGGTCAGGGCATACATGTACTGAAACTTTATGGTCTTTGGGAAGCGGATAGACCATTCGATTAAAAGGCCGCCGTCCATGGATCACGAAATAACAGCCGCGCGTGAGATATTGTTCGGGGATTGTCGAGTCTGGAACGCCGATTATCACTGCGGCGACACGTTGGGCGCTGTGTCCCGCCGAATTGACACACAGCGCGCACCTGATGGTGGTTTCATGATCACCGCCAACAACAAGTTCGATGCCGTCCTCTATGACACGTCCCGACTTTACTGGAGCATTTACAGCCAGCACCGCGCCGTGCTGCTCGGCGTCGCCGAGATAGGCTGTCATCAACTCATGCGCCTCGATCAAACCAGAAAGTGGCGAGTAGAGAGCGCCGGCAAACGCCAAATTTGGTTCTTTCTCACGAATTTCAGCGTGGTCCGCGATATATATTTCCTGCAAGCCGTTTTTGTTGGCTTTCTCCTTTAGAGCATGCAGCTCTGGGATATCCGCGTCGTCGACTGCCACCACGAATTTCCCCGTCATTTCATGGCTTACACCGTGGTCGGGGCAGTATTGATACAGAAGGTCCCGTCCGCGCAGTGCAAGCTGGCTCTTGAGACTCCCCGGCGTATAGTTGATCCCCGCGTGGATACAGCCCGAATTACGGGTGGAGGTGTGTGTGCCGTACGTGGTTTCAGCCTCAAGAATGATCACCTCACGGCCCGCCATCGCCAATGCCCGTGCGATTGCCAGCCCGACGACACCGGCTCCGATAACTATGCAGTCGACTTTTTCGGTCAAAGTGGCTTTTCCTCTTGAAGTACCCAGGAGAGTTTCTTCCATGTCCGTTATTTGGACAACCATTGCCTTAGGTGAGACACTGAGAGGAACTCAACGCGAATGTCGGTGCTTCAATGAATAGAGAAAAGAAGAATGTTCTCGTCCTAGCGACCTGTCAGGTTTTGTTTGGGACGGGACGGTCGCTGATAATCGCCACGGCGCCGCTAATTGCTTATGGTATTGCCACACATAAGGGCCTGGCGACGTTGCCCACGTCATTGGTTATCGTCGGCACTGCGGTGATGACAATTCCAGCATCGCTTTTAATGCGCCGTGTCGGGCGTCGCATAGGTTTTATGGTGGGTTCGCTGATTGGCGTGGTTAGTGGCTTGCTAAGTGCCTATGCAGTTCTCCAGTCAAATTTTTGGCTTTTCGCTTTTGGCGCCTTTCTGTTCGGCCTGTTCGCTGGATTTGCGCAACTTTACCGGTTTGCGGCTGCCGATGTCGCCAGTGAAGATTTTAAGAGCAAAGCGATATCTCTGGTTTTGGCTGGTGGCGTTGTATCAGGGTTTTTGGGGCCAGAGTCTGCGAAGATCGGACAGCATCTTGTCACCGCAACACCGTTTGTCGGTGCCTATCTGATCCTCACCGGTGCGACAGTTCTGGCGATCTTTGTATTGTTGTTCCTCGACATTCCCAACCTGACGCCGGAAGAGCGGGCGGGTCCACGTCGTCCTATGTTGCAGATTATGAAGCAGCCAGTTTTTATCGTTGCGGCAACGGCGGCGATGATTTCGCAGGGTGTAATGAATTTTCTTATGACAGCCACTCCAATAGCCATGGCGCATGCTCACCATCAGTTTGCGGATACAGCGCTTGTCATCGAATGGCATATTTTTGGGATGTTTGCGCCCGGCTTCGTTACCGGGCATCTCATCAATCGATTCGGTGAAATAAAAATGATCATTTCGGGCCTGGCGCTGCAGTTTTTCTGTGTCGCTGTAGCTCTGGCGGGGGTTGAAGTGGCCCATTTTTGGCTTTCAATGCTGCTTCTAGGTGTTGGTTGGAACTTTGCTTTTACGGCCGCTACGTCGCTCATGACCAACGCCTATACGATCTCCGAGCGCGCAAAGACCCAGGGCGCTATGAACTTCCTGATTTACGGATTTGTCTCGGTTCTATCGCTGTCTTCAGGCGCTCTCGTACATTTCTTTGGCTGGGATGTCGTCAATCTGGGTGCCGTACCGTTTTTGATCGTCGCAGTCGGGGCGACGCTTTGGTATGCGATAACGCAAAATCGTGGGCCTGCCATCTCGACGTAAAGCGGCTTCCCCTATAGAAATACAATCGCATTCGTAAAGAACCGGAGGCGTTATGATCGACTTTTTCTTCCCAACTGAGGGCATGGGCTCGCAGACCCTCAGAACAGTAGCCGAAGCGGCATATGGCGGCGGTGATGTATTCGAAATTTCCCGTGTTCTGAAAGATATCGAACCGGGCGACAAGGATGCATTTGAGCAAGCCTGGATCGACAAGGCCGAAGATACAGAAGCCCGTGCCAAAAAAGCTGAGGCTGCTGGTCATACGCGCACAGCGATGAAGTATTATTACGCAGCCAATCAATATTGGCGCATGTCGGATGTGCTCCTGACAATTGAGCGAAACGATGACAAACGCCAGAGGTTTATAAAATCACAAGAATGTTTTCAGGCGGGGGCCAAGTACAACGATCCCAAGATCGAAGTGATCGAGGTTCCCTGCGGTGATGAGGTCTATGAGGGCTATTTCTGTCACCCGCGCAATCCGAAGACCGAAAAGTGGCCCGCTGTTTTATTCCTGGGCGGGGCAGATGCTTTTGCCGAAGAAATCTACTTTGGCGGCAGTGAGCTTTGCGAACGAGGCTACGCAATGCTGCTGGTCGACACCCCCGGACGCGGCTCATCAATGTACGTCAAGAATATTCCGACGCGAGCGGATTACGAGGTGCCGGGTAAAGCCTGCTTTGACTATTTATTCTCACGACCGGAAATCGATCCCGATCGGGTGGCGCTGATGGGTATCTCGATGGCGGGTTATTATGCGCCACGTGTTGCGGCATTTGAGGATCGCATTAAAGCGCTCATCGCCTGGTGCGGTTGTTATTCAATTCTCGATGATCTTTATCTGCACTATGAGCATTTGCGTCCGACGTGCCAGCGTCTACTCGGCGGTGTTTCCGATGAAGTTGCGCAGGAACAGCTCAAGGAATTCACGATGGCCGGTATTGCCCAAAACATCAAAGTGCCGACCATCATGACGCACGGAATCAATGACAAGCTAATGGATGTTGAGGGCGCGAAAAAGCTCTTCGACGAAATTGGCGCTGAAGATAAAACACTCCATGTTTTTGACGATCCCAAAGTCGGCGGGACTGTTCATTGCGCCCATGATTGCTGGGTTCATCAGATGCCGATGCTCATGGATTGGCTTGAGGATCACGTCTAAGCAATCTGGTTCAATCTTCAGCCGCTGCCATTGCCTTTTTGAGTTCGACGGCGGCGAGCGCATATCCACCAGCTCCGCCGTCAACGAAATGCATGTGGTCGTTCGTAAAGGGCGAGGGGACGATGCAGGTCATTACCGCGCTATCCTGCGTATTTAGGCCGAAAAAAGCGATGCCCTCTTGCTGCGCTATAGTCAATTTTTTTTCGATTGCGGAAATTGTTTCGGTTTTGCAATCAACTGTTAATTTCAGGCCGTCATCGAATTTTCGAAAATCGGTATTCTGTGTTGTCTCTAGCCGGTAACGTTTTGGATCGAACCGTTTGAGGCTACGGCCCAACAGTTCCAACACGCAAGGGATAGCCTGTTCACCGATTATGGCAAGCGCACGCGAGAATTTGGATTTGCTGCCGCGTGATGCACTTACTTCAATTCCCAATCCCTGTGGCGGCCATGAATAACTTGGCCCGTCAGGTGCGACCGGGTGCCCGCCCCGTTCGGTTTCCTGATTAAGGATCGCCAGGATTTCTTCGACCAGACCGGTAAATGCGGACTCGTTTCCATTGCCCCTGGGTAAAACAAGCAACGATAATATTTGGCCATTCTGTGATTCCATGGGCCGCCAACGACAGGACAATCCACTGAGGTCAGGCCGCGTCCCCGCTGGTGCCGGATCAACCGAATAGTCGCCCGATTTCATCGCGGCGTCTGCCCATGCAATGCCGCCACCCGAGAACATCGCGTAAGCAACGCCTGGAGATACCTGAAATTTTGCAACACTGACTTTTTTGCCAGCGGTGATCACATCACGTACTGGGACGAGCGCGGCGCGAAGTTGTAAATCGATCTCTTCTTCAGCCCAACGTTGGCAGCCTGCGAGCGCAGCGGAGACTTCAATTCGCCGCCCTTCCGGTACCGCAAAGGCTGCGCCATCGCCCCCGAAAACAAAGGGAAATGACGCATCGCGATCAAGATTCATAATTGCCGAAATGACACTGGCACCAACGGTGTTTACGGCTTTGTATCTGCCCGCCTGTAACGCACCTGTAGAATCCACAACGTCTGCAACGCCAATAAGCCAATCTTCCGGTAGGGATCGATAGCGGTCTTTCTGAACAACGTCCTGAAAGTCCGAAAAAGCCGGAATATCGTCGTAGAACTGGTCACCCATCTGTTTCGGTGTCGCCTGTGGCTTGTTTATCTCTTAGCCTTTTTCACTTAGGGAATATTCGCCTTCTTTCAACCGGCGGAGCTTCCCTTCGCGACGTATTTCATCCAGCGCTATAACAACCTCACGACCATCTCCAGTGCCAATCGCGGCCATGAGTTGTTCATAAGTTTTTGGCCCGTCTTCCAGTGCGGCGCGTATATTGTCGAACTTTTTACCGTCCAGCGTGGGCGGCGAGGGGACGGAAAACTCGATGGAGTTTCTCCTGTCATTCGCAATCGTCAAATCGAACCCGGCCTTGGAACCAACTTTATCGCCATATAGCGAGGGATCGAGAGGTAGGGTACGCATTCCACTCTGAACAACTAAATCACGATCTGGCTGAAAACGTGTCGCCAGCGCCCATTCCATCTGATCGTCGTCAAAAATATCGATGTCATCATTGACGACGAACACGTTTTTTACATTGGCCAGGCAACCAAATGCAGCGGCGATAGCATTTTGAGCTTCACCCGGCACGCGGGGTCGCATCGAAATTCTGAGATTAAACATTCCAGCACCGGCACCCGTCGCATTAACAGCAACTGGTTCTCGTATTGCGGTTTGCAGGGCCCGCCAGACGACAGCCTCCGATTTGAGGCTATTGAGGACAGCAGTGTCTGTACGGCCGATATGCGGTCCGCTAATTGTTGCGGTTTGGAACAAGGCATCAGCGCGCATCGTAATCGCTGTGAGATGGAAGACCGGGTTCTTCTTCATAATCCCGTAATAGCCGGCAAATTCTCCGAAGGGTCCTTCGTCTTCCACATAGCCGTGTTCATCGAGATAACCTTCGATGACGATCTCTGCATCGGCCGGCACCAAAATGTCATTGGTAATGCTCTTAACAAGTTTCAATGGCGCACCGCGCAATGATGCGAGCAGTTCTGTTTCATCGACTGGAATACGCATGGTTGCGGCGACATAGTCGATGGGATGCGCGCCGAGGATAAAACTTACGGGCAGCTGTTCACCCCGCGCGGAGGCTGCTTCATAGATTGCGCGCAGATCGCTGGGTGCGTTGAGATCGACGCCTGCTTCCTGTCTTCCGCGCAGCATCATGCGGCGGCAACCAAGATTGGTTAGGCCGGTCTCAGGATTGATCGTAAAATCGAGCGTCGCGGAGAGATAGGGGCCGCCGTCACGACCATGCTGAAACGGTACAGGCAGTTTCGTGAAATCGGCTTCATCGCCAGTCCAGACAATCTCTTGAACAGGTGCATCACCTTTGGAAACTGTTTCAACGGATTGTTTAACGGCAAGCCGCTTCAGGAGTTCAGACAGGAGCTCAATTTCCGCCACACCAAATGCCAAAGCGAGGCGCGAACGGCTGGCAGCGACGTTGCCAATAATTTCGGCTCCTTCGGGTCCCGCGTCACGAAAGAGAACAGCTTTTGGATTGCCATCCATGTAACCGGTGAGGTCGGCAAGTTCCGTTTTCTCGTCAACGATCTCAAGCTCATCGGCGACGATAAGTTCTTCCACAAAATTACGCAGACGGAATTGATCCAAATTTGCCTTCGATAGTTTAGCTGTGCCTTCGGGCATTAATCCCATTTCTTTTTTTCAGTTAACGGAGCCTCAGCTTATCAATTTTGATAAATTTTGGAATTCTTTGTTCCTTGGTGCGGATTGGGTCACAATCGGCCCTATGCTAAGTTCATCAAATAGAAATCAAATTTCAGGTATCGAAGGCTTCGATATCGGAACATTAGAAGCGCCACTATGCGGATAAGGAACGTCTCGAGTGTCTGAACTGGAAGAATTGTCCCGTGATCTCGTGATTGCTAACCGTATTTTGGCGCATCAGGGGGTGGTCGACGGTTACGGCCATGTCAGCGTGAGACACCCCGACAACCCGGAGCGCTTTCTATTATCGAGATCGCGCAGTCCTGAACTGGTAGAGCGCGACGATATTCGGGAATTCGATCTTGCCGGCGATATGATCGATCCAGACGGATCCTCCGGCTATCTGGAACGCTTTATTCACGCTGCGGTATTTGAGTTGCATCCGGAAGTGCATGGTTGCGTGCACAGCCATGCCGAAGCATTGTTGCCCTTTGGTATAACGCCTGTTCCCCTTAAACCGGTCTTTCACAATGCGTCTCGTATCGGTAAGGAAGTGCCGGTTTGGGATATACGCGATAGGTTTGGCGACACCGATATGCTCGTAGTTAATATGGACCATGGCCGGGATTTGGCCGAAACACTCGGTGACAATCGCTTGGTTCTTATGCGTGGTCATGGCCTGACCGTCGCGACGGAATCGCTTTATACGGCGGTAACAACAGCGATCTACGCCGTGGTCAATGCCCGCGTACAATCCACCGCCATGCAGATGGGTGAGGTCACTTTCCTTTCAGAAGGCGAGATCGACGCCGCTATTGGCAAAGCCAAATCTGCCACACTGGGTCACAAGCGGATCTGGGAGTATCTCAGCCGCCGCGCAAATTGCGAGGGTTTGTAAAATTTCACGGTCACCTCATGTTCTAATTGCCGGGGCCGGTATTGGTGGCCTAACAGCCGCTTTGGCAATGCTAAAGGCAGGCGTTGACGTCGACGTCTATGAACAAGCGCCTGAGCTTGGGGAGATCGGCGCAGGTTTCCAAATGAGTGCAAATGGTACCCGCGTTCTATCGTATCTTGGTCTTGGCGACGCTATGAAAAAGATCGCGTGGGAGCCGAATGGCAAAGAAATCCGTATGTGGAATTCCGGTCAGACATGGAAACTTTTTGATCTAGGGGCGGAATCAGTCGAGAGATATGGGTTTCCCTATTTGATGTTTCATCGTGCAGACCTTCACGGTTTGCTGGTTGACGCGGTCAGGGCAGAAAAACCAGATGCCATTCATCTCAACGCCTCATGCACAGGATGCAGTCAGGATGATGAAATGGCCATCCTTCACATTGACGGCCAGGAGGACGCAACGGGGGATGCTCTGATCGGAGCCGATGGCGCGCACTCAAATATTCGTCAGACATTGTTTGGCGAGGAGCAAAAAGAATTCTCCGGCCTAATCGCCTGGCGCGGTGTCATTGATGCGAATGATTTACCTGACGGGTTGATAAGACCTGTGGGAACAAACTGGGTAGGACCGGGAGGACACGTTGTTCACTACTTTGTCCGTGACGGCGCACTTCTCAACTTCATCGGTATACAGGAAACCGACACGTGGTTCGCGGAATCATGGACGGCGCGCGGGACGACAGCGGAATGTCTGGCTGATTTCGAGGGCTGGCATGACACCATTCAAATCATGATCCAGAACATAGGCGTTCCTTACAAATGGGCGCTGATGAAACGTGAACCCATGGAGCGTTGGACGGAAGGCCGTATCACACTGCTCGGTGACGCCTGCCATGCAATGGTGCCGATGTTGGCGCAGGGAGCGGTAATGGCAATTGAAGACGGCATGGTTCTGGCTCGTTGTGTGGAGAAATTTGGTGACGATATTGAGGCGGGTCTCAAGAGATATGAGGAATTACGGCTAGAGCGAACGGCGCGAACGATTCGAGGATCCAATGACAACGCGGATCGGTTTCACAATTCACAGCTGGGCGACCCGCAAGGTGCGCAAAACTTTGTCGACACTGAGTGGCAGCCTGACAAAGTGCGCGAACGATATGACTGGTTGTTTACCTATGATGCAACTTCAGTAGAAATCTGAGCCGGGTTGGTTAACCATAAATTTTGGGCTCAAACCTAAATGACGATTTTGGCAGGCAATCACTCAGCTGTGATCGATTTCTTGCGGTAACTGTAACGCTCTGAAATAGGATAACTCTTTCGGTTAATAGTCAAAATTTGGCCTAATTTTTCATAAAATTTTAGACGTCTTTTCTTGAAATTAACCAAAACGATGCCCCATCTTCACTAACAACAAGACAAATAATAACCATTCAATACGGTTAACAAATGGGTTGGTGTTATGGGACGGATTCTATCCTTCTCTTTTGTCGTATGGGCCATTCTATCGGTATCGATTTCGGCGGGCACAACAAAAGAAGAAATTAGCAGGAAATCGCCAGAGCTCTATTGCATGGCAATGAATATCTATTTTGAAGCGCGTGGCGAACCTCTGTTGGGAAAGATTGCGGTTGGTCATGTTGTGCTAAATCGTGTTGCTGATAAACGATTTCCCGGACATGTATGCAAAGTCATTCGCCAGGGTGGCGAAAAACGTCGTCATCGTTGTCAGTTTTCCTGGTGGTGTGATGGAAAGAGTGATCGCCCACGAGATGAAACGGCGTGGTATGATGCAGTTTTTGTGGCGCATCTCATTCGGTTAGGAGTCACGATTGACCCGACCAAAGGTGCACTCTGGTATCACGCGGTTACAGTACGTCCTAATTGGGCAAGTCAAATGCACCGGGAAGCGAAGATAGGCCGACATATTTTCTATTCGAAGCCGCGGCGACATTTTTCGCAGAGATCGCTCGGGTCAAAATCGCGTAGCAAATCTTCTTTATAGATATGTGCCGGACAGGGTGGTCACCTCGCCTCCCATACCAAGTTTAAATCGTGCGACACCTGATGCGGAGTCAGTGTTGAGTCCACCCAGATCGAGCCAGCGGACGTTCTGTTTCTTAAGTTCCTCAATACCCTTCCACAGAAGTACATTGTGGGCTTTCCGATTGCGGCCCTGGGTCGTCGTCCAACTCGTATAGTAGGTGGCACTCCTGCCATGGCGGATAAGTAAAATACTTGCGATAGGATCACGTCTCGCAACGGCTGATATCGAAATTAGATCGCCTCGTTTGCTGTGATGTTTCATTGCATCAATAAACTCGCCGGGCGGCCCGATAAATTTTTTCTTCTGTCAGAAGACTGAATATCCTTTCAGGTGACTCTCAATTCCTTTTTTGTCGTCTCGAATGTCGAATTGAAGATTTTCTTTTTCCCCGGCCCGGAGCGCGTTGCGCCAGCTCCCGGATAAATTTTTCCGTAAAGAGTCATCAGACAACGTAAGGTCCAACCAGGAAGTGCTCAGTCCCGTCACCATCTGACGTTTGCCTATCGAGCGCATAAGCCTGCCACTTTCAACGTTATTAGGAACTTCTGGTGTCCAAAATAAGAAATCCCGATTTCGCATGGAAAAGGTACTGGAGATAGCCTTCATCGCGGCGATCCGTTGATCTTCAGTGTTGGCTTCTCCGATCCACAGCGGCCCGCGAACCAGCCGGATGACCTTCGCAAGGCCCAAGAAAGGTTTCTCAATGATTGGAATTAAGCCGATTGGATTTTTTTCCGAATGAATGGCGGCTCTTCGCACAGCCGTTCGGTAATACGAGCGCGCGGCTTCACCAAAAACCCACGATTGCTCAAGCGCCGATCGTTCCGAGTTGATGAAGAGCGCATCCCATTCGGGCCTTTCAAAATCGTCCCAGATAATCTTCAACGGCAATTTCCTATTAACGATTTCGTTTCAGTTCATATCTCTATAGTTTAGCGAAGATGACTTTGTTTTTCCCAAAATCGCAGACAGTGGCCGGCGTTTCCATTCCCGGGCGCAGGTATACAGCATGGGCTGCACTTTATTTTGTGCTCTTTTTTTGCATTCCGATAATGGTAGTCGCTCTCGCGTTGGACACATTGTTCTATTTCATTTTTCAGGAATTTTTCGATAGCTGCTACGCGGTCATGTGTCTGTCTAAATAATGTCCGTCCAAAAATATTTATCGAGGCAATCGCCGACGGTGCGGGGTGGTCTCTGGATGATGGCTGCGGCCCTTAGCTTCACCATTATGACGACACTAATTCGTGAGGTAGCCAAGGAGATTCACCCCTTTGAGATAGGGTTTTTTCGTTGCGTCACCAATTTTCTGCTTATGTTACCTTTTGTTCTTAGGACCGGCCCATCAATCTGGGATACCGGAAATCACAAAATGTATGTTTTTCGGGCTATCGTCGGAACCTGCTTTCTACTGACCTACTTTTCGGGTGCGGCGTTGATTCCAATTTCTGATTCGCAGGCCCTATATTTTACCTCGCCGCTTTTCGGCACGCTCCTGGTTATTATTTTTCTTGGAGAAAGAATTCGTAGCCGCCGGATACTGGCTTTGATCGCTGGTTTTTGCGGGGCGCTTATCATTCTACGACCGGGCGTTAACGAGGTAAGTATAGGAGCCATACTGGTTCTTTTGGGTGCACTTGCCAATGCGACCAGCAGTTCGATGCTTAAATATTTCACGCGAACTGACCATCCAGACAAGGTTGTGTTTTATCACATGCTTTATTCAACCCCGTTGATGCTCATACCCGCATTACTGTTCTGGACAACACCCACGCTAGAACAGCTCGGTTTGATGGCTGGCGTGGGTCTGTTTGCGACTCTCAACCAAAGATTTTTGACCCGGGCATTTGCCACTGATGATGCCTCGGTAGTCTTTACCTTTGACTTTGCGCGTTTACCATTTGCGGCCCTGATTGGCTGGCTTGTTTTCTCAGAAATACCTGATATCTGGGTTTGGGTAGGTGGCGCAGTTATATTTTTATCATCTGTCTATATCGTGCGGCGTGAGGCGGCGCTCAAATCTCAGAAGAACCAAAAATGAAATTACGCTTCCCGTTATCCATACTCATATCTGTTTTTGCGATTGTTCTTTCGGGATGCGCATCTCCACCCGGAGATAGCGGCACGATAACGGTAAACGATGGGCGGGATGCACTCGCAGCTCCTATGACCGTTTATTATTATCGTCCGGACACGTTTAAGCCTGATGGTCCGGTGCTAATTGCGCTTCATGGGCTCAGCCGAAATGCCTATGGATATAGAAACTACTTTGCTAAATCCGCGCACAAATATGGCGTTCTTGTGTTGGCACCCGAATTTACGCGGAAAAACTTCCGAGGGTCGCGTCGATTTAACCTTGGCAACTTGAAAGACAAATCCGGAGCGACACAGCCAAAGTCTCTTTGGGCCTTTCCGGTAATTGACCGTGTTTTTGAAAAGTCGCGCGCTATGCTCGGTTTTGAGCGCCAAAAATATGCATTGTTCGGACACTCGGCCGGATCGCAGTTTGTTCATCGTATGATTTTATTTTCGCCATCCGAGAAGATGTCGGCCGCGGTTGCGGCAAATGCTGGTTGGTACACAGTTCCCGATAAGCGAATAGCATTTCCGTATGGGCTAAAAGGAACAGATAGCGCCACCAAAAAACTTCGCGACGCATTTGGACAAAAGTTGACGATCCTTCTTGGTACAGACGACAATGACGAAAGCCACAAAACACTTCGGAAAACGGAGGGGGCGTTACAACAGGGGTCTCACCGTTTGGCGCGAGGCCGCAATTTTTATCAACGCTCAATGGAAATTGCTGCCCAGAAGAAATTATCGTTTCGCTGGCAAATTCGGGAGGTTCCGGGCGTTGCGCATAGCGGCCGCGGAATGGCTGAGCCCGCGGCAAATATTCTGTTCGGAACTCCGTAAGACACTGCTGACCTCCGGTGCTGGTTGTCCGGGCAGGTCTCTAGCGATACAGTGCCGCCACTTAAAATTTGTGGCAATCGTCCCAACTGGAGTTTTCCAAGAACATGCCCACGCTCGTCCTTCAGAACGATCATATTATACGCGCATTGAGCGTCATTCTTGACCCTGATTGCGACTCCGAAAGAGTCGCCGGTTTTGCCGATTACTATTCGGTCGACATGCCCGAGTTTCCACAATGGTGTGAAGCAATAAGGGAGAAATATCCCGCGGTAGCGCCGTCCAAAGTCGTGTTGGCGGATAGTCAGGAGGATTTTCAAGCGGCATTGCCTGAGGCAGATGCTGTGGTCGTTGAAGATTTCTTGGTGGGAGAGAATGAATTGGCAGCCGCACCTAATATTAAGTTCGTACAGAACTTTCGAACCGATATGCGCAATATTGATGAAGCAGCATGTGCCGCGCACAATATTCCTGCTTTACCTTTCCACCGTACCGTGAACGTTGCTGTCGGTGAACACGCATTTTCACTGATGATGGCGTTGGCAAAGAAAACGGTGGAAACCAATAAACTTCTGACGATCGAGGCGCTTCAGGCCGAGGGCTGGCCGGCGCGAGAGTATGATCGGCAGCACACTGCGAATTCAAATTGGGCACGGATTTCCGGCGTTAAGAATATGTTTGGATCAACACTGGGAATTGTGGGGCTTGGGTCCGTCGGGCGCTATGTCGCCAACTGGGCGAACGCATTCGATATGGAGGTCATTTATACCCAGCGCAATCAGCTCAATGCTGAGCTGGAAAGCCAGTTCAACGCTCGATATGTGTCACTCAACGAACTGTTCCAACAGTCAGATTTTGTCAGCATCCACGTGCCACTCAATGATTCCACCAAGGGATTGATTGGTGCTGAACAACTTGAACAGGCAAAACCGGGAATTACTATCGTCAATATCGCGCGGGCGGATATTGTTCAGAAAGATCCACTTCTGGCTGGTCTAGACTCCGGCAGGATCGGTGGCGTCGGTATGGATGTTCATTACAAGGAACCAGGTGATAACGATGATCCGTTTCTTCCCTATAAGAACGTTGTAATGAGTCCGCATATCGCGATCGGTTCCCGGGTCAATGGTGCCGTCGATATGGAAGCGATGATTGCCAATATTGCGAACGCGATGAGAGACTGATGAGCTATCGTTTCGTCGCCAAGAGCGACTCTACAACAATCCCCATCATTCCAATCGAAACAGCCGTATTTTCCGCGTGGCTCAAAACTCAGGGTGCCGCTATGCGGCGTTGGGTCAAGAGTACGGGCTTCAAAGCTTCTGCCGGAACAGTAAGTTTGGTCTCAGGGCAAGACGGTTCGTTACAACAAGTACTGGTTGGCGTGGAAGATCATCAGGGGCTCTGGGCTTATGCCAGTTTGCCGTCGAAATTGCCTGAAGGAAAATACGAAATCGATGCGCGAATGGATAAGGCTGGAGCAACCGCAGCGGCACTTGGATGGGCCCTCGGATGTTATCGGTTTGACCAATATAAAACCAAGCCCACCGAGGCTAAAATTCCAACTCTTGTTTGGCCCAAGAATTGTGATCGTGGCGCAGTTAAGCGCACCGCAGACGCAACATCCTTAGTTCGCGATCTCATCAACGTACCGCCCCAAGATATGGGCCCACCAGAACTGGCTTCCGCGGCACGTAAACTCGCAAAAAAACATAGTGCCCGCACAAACGTAATTGTCGGAAACAATCTCTTGAAGAAGAACTATCCCACAATTCACGCCGTTGGGCGGGCCGCCGAAAAAGCACCACGGCTGATTGATATGACCTGGGGTCGGCGAGATGCACCAAAAGTAACATTGGTTGGGAAAGGCGTGTGTTTTGATACTGGTGGACTCGATCTCAAAAGCGCTGCCGGCATGCTCAGAATGAAAAAGGATATGGGCGGATCGGCGAATGTGCTTGGTCTTGCGCATATGATTATGGACGCAAAACTCGATGTCAGACTTCGCGTTTTGATAGGCGCTGTAGAAAATTCTGTTTCCGGCAATGCCTATCGTCCATCAGATGTCATTCGTACGCGAAAGGGAATCACCGTCGAAGTCGGTAATACCGATGCCGAGGGGCGGCTGGTGATGTGCGATGCATTGGCCGAAGCGGAACGGGAAAACCCAGCGTTGATCGCTGATTTCTCCACATTAACCGGCGCTGCCCGTGTTGCGGTTGGTACCCAAATTGCCGCGATGTTCTGTAACGACGACACTCTTGCAGACGAACTCTATAAAGCCGGTGAAATAGGCGAAGACCCTGTATGGCGGTTACCCTTATTCTCACCGTACCGAAAACTGCTCAAGAGCACTGTCGCCGATATCAACAACGTTTCGGAAGGTGGTTTTGCTGGTGCGATCACTGCCGCATTATACCTGCAGGAATTTGTATCCAAGAAAACGCCTTGGGTGCATTTCGACATAATGGCCTGGAATGCAGTAGCGCGGCCCGGCCGTCCCGTCGGCGGCGAAGCGATGGGAATGCGGGCGCTCTACGACGTCATAGAGAAACGATTTGCCAAAAAGAAACGGCGTTAGCACAACGGATGTAGGAATTGGCCAGGACCTTCGAACAACAAAAAGCACTAACATTGTGGTTCGAGGCGCTGGCCCGAAGTGTCCGCGGCGATCAACCCGACCTCTCCGCCCGTCAACTGGCAATCGTGCTGACGATCTACCTAACAGACGGCCCCCATACTGTACGTGGGCTGACATCAGGATTGAGAATTTCCAAACCGGCGGTAACACGTGCTCTCGACCGACTCGCTGATCTTGAATTTATCGAGAGGGTGAGAGACCCAGGAGATCGGCGCAGTGTATTCATTGAGCGAACGGAGCCCGGTGAACAATTTGTGGTGCGACTTGCAGACGAAATTGTTGCTGCAAAACGTACCGTGGAGTTAGGTTGACACCGAGTCGTTTTCCACAGCTTCGATATCGAAAGCCGCTTTAATGAGCGCTTTTGTATAGTCTTCCGCAGGATTTTCAAAAATATTGTCCGCCGTTCCCTGTTCGACGACCTTGCCATTCCGCATGACCAGAACTTCATCGGCGAGCGCTCGGACGACTTTAAGGTCATGGCTGATAAACAAGTAAGCAAGCCTGTGATTTTGTTGAAGTTCGCGAAGAAGATCGACAATTTGTGCCTGAACAGACATATCCAATGCGGATGTCGGCTCGTCGAGGACAACCAGCCGTGGTTTCAGAACCATCGCTCGAGCAATTGCAATTCTCTGCCGCTGACCACCTGAAAATTCGTGTGGATATCTGTCTTGTGTTTCGGGATCTAGACCTACTTCGACCAGTGTTTCTGAAACAAGCTGTCGACGTTCTTCCGCATTCAGCGATGGCAGATGGATAAGTATACCTTCTTCGATAATCTGGCCGACAGACATGCGTGGGCTTAGCGAGCCATAGGGGTCCTGAAAAACAATTTGCATGTCACTGCGCAGAGGGCGCAGGTCTTTCCAACTTTGCCCCTGGATGTTCTGTCCTAAGAATACAATTGTTCCTTCGCTTCGCTCCATGCGGAGGAGTCCCAAAGCGAGCGTTGTCTTGCCGGATCCGCTTTCACCAACAATGCCAACCGTATGCCCTTCACGGACGTCAACCGATACACCATCAACAGCCTTGATATGGCCGACAACGCGTCGAAGAACGCCGCGTTTTATCGGAAACCAGACCTTTAGGTCCTGGGCTTCGACTATAGAAGGGGCATCTGCTGCTGCCGCAACCGGTTTTCCCTTGGGTTCTGCCGCTAGTAAATGTTGGGTGTAGCTGTGTTGTGGGTTGTCAAATATTTTAGCAGTGGGCCCCTGTTCAACAAGTCGGCCATTGGTCATGACGCATACGCGTTCAGCAACCTTTCGCACAATACCCAGATCATGGGTAATGAGTAACATCGACATGCCACGCTCTTGCTGCAATTCCTTCAGCAAAGCCAGTATTTGTGCCTGGATGGTCACATCCAACGCGGTTGTTGGTTCATCGGCGATCAACAAATCGGGGTCATTGGCCAATGCCATGGCAATCATGACCCGCTGGCGTTGACCACCGGAAAGCTGATGCGGGTAGGCTTGGAGTCTATTTTCGGCGTCTCGCAATCCAACCTGACGCAGTAGCTCAAGGATACGGGTCCGGGCAGCGCTGTGATCCAGCCGCTTGTGGAGAAATAGGACCTCGCCGATCTGTTTCTCCAGGGTGTGAAGCGGATTCAAAGATGTCATTGGCTCTTGAAAAATCATGCCAACGCGATTGCCACGAATTCGTCGTAGTGTTTCCTCACCGGCGCCAAGGAGCTGTTCGCCGTTAAACATGATGCTTCCCGAAGGGTGGTGCGCCATTGGGTAGGGCAGCAGTTGAATGGCAGATAGCGCGGTGACCGATTTTCCGGAACCGCTTTCACCGACAAGTGCGACGGTCTCACCTTTGTTGATTTCGAAATCAATGTTCCGAACGGCTTTGACTTCACGTTCTCCGGTGCCAAACGAAACCGAGAGGTCTTCGACCTTGAGCAGTGCGCGTGGGTTACCTGAACGATCGTTCATCACTGCATCGTCTTTCTCGGATCGAATGCATCGCGAATAGCTTCTCCGATGAAAACCAGTAGGCTCAACATTCCTGCCAAAACCAGAAATGCCGTTACGCCCAGCCACGGTGCTTGCAGATTTGCTTTACCTTGCGCGAGCAGTTCACCAAGCGATGGTGACCCTGGGGGCAGGCCAAAGCCCAAGAAATCCAGTGATGTCAGGGCTGTGATGGATCCAATCAACACGAAAGGCAGAAAGGTCAGCGCGGCAGTCATTGCATTGGGTAAAACATGTCGGCGAATAATGGTAATATTGCCAACTCCAAGGGCACGCGCCGCGCGGACATAATCAAAGTTTCTGGTTCTGAGGAACTCCGCGCGAACGACACCTTCAAGTGCCATCCACTCAAAGAGTAAGAGCAGGCCAAGCAACATCCAGAAACTTGGTTGGAACACGCTGGCCAGAATGATCAGCAGAAACAAGCGCGGCAGCCCCGACCATATCTCTATAAATCGCTGAAATAAGAGATCAGTCCATCCTCCGAAATAGCCCTGTATCGCGCCGGCTGCGATGCCGACTATCGACGAAATTACTGTCAGGATCAGACCAAAAAGGACCGAAATTCGAAAGCCATAGATGACCCGCGCCAATACATCGCGTGCCTGGTCGTCGGTGCCGAGTAAATTTTCCAGCGACGGAGGGGATGGCGCCGGTTGTTTCAGATCCAGATTAACGGTGCCATAGCTGTATCGAATTGGCGCCCAATAAATTTTACCGCCTTTTCGGGTGATGAGATCCTGTACGTCCTTTTCTCTGTATTCAGCTTCGGTCTCAAAGTCGCCGCCGAAAACAGTCTCGGGATAAATCTTCAAAACCGGAAAGTAATACGAACCTTGATAGTCAACGAGGAGAGGTTTGTCGTTTGCGATGACTTCCGCAAACAGGCTAAGTACGAACAACACCAGGAAAATCCAGAAAGACCAGTATCCCCTGCGATTGGCCTTGAAACTTTGTAATCGGCGCGCTGTTAGAGGCGTTATGTTTCTACCGAGAAATCGATTCCCAGCATCGGTTTCTGCGCTCTCGGATGCGGTTATTGTCACCGAATCAGACATCGCGCGCCTCAAAGTCTATCCGAGGATCAATGAGTGTATAGGTCAGGTCGCCTATCAGTTTCATTATCAGCCCAAGGAGCGTGAAAAAGAACAGCGAAGCAAACATGATTGGGTAATCGCGCTTGATTACCGCTTCGAAACCCAATAGCCCCAACCCGTCTAATGAGAAAATGATTTCGATAAGCAGTGCGCCGGTAAACAGTATGCCAACAAACGCGCTCGGAAATCCGGCAATAACAATCAACATCGCATTCCGAAAGACATGACCGTAGAGGACTCGTTGTTCCGTTAATCCCTTTGCCTTGGCGGTCAGGACGTATTGCTGGTTGATCTGGTCAAGAAACGAGTTCTTTGTGAGAAATGTCAGCGCGGCAAATCCGCCAATGACAAGAGCTGTTATCGGTAGAACCATATGCCATAGATAATCGAGGATGCGCATCGGCCAGCTAAGCTCGTCCCAGTTTTCAGAGACGAGCCCGCGTAGCGGGAACCAGTCGAAATAGCTGCCGCCAGCGAAGAGCACAACCAGCATGACCGCAAAGAGGAAGCCCGGTATTGCATTTCCGACAATGATGACACCGCTGGTCCAGATATCGAACGGGGTTCCGTCATTTACAGCTTTTCGAATACCAAGAGGAATGGAAATCAAATAGACGATAAGGGTCGTCCAAATGCCCAGTGATATCGATACGGGAAGTTTCGATAAAACAAGGTCCACCACCGTCTCATCGCGGAAGTAACTCGTTCCGAAATCAAACTGAATATAGTTGCCCATCATCAACAGGAAACGTTCGTGCAACGGCTTGTCGAATCCAAATTGCTTTTCCAGCTGTTTTATGAATTCTGGATCAAGTCCCTGTGCCCCGCGATACGTGCTGTCTGTCGAACCGGCTGAACCCGCTGATGCCTGCTGTGCGGCTGTAGCGGTTGATCCGGCTTCGGTCCCGCCGGTCCCGCCTATGCGGGCTGTGGCTCCGACATCGGTACCGGTGAGCTGGGCGACAATTTGTTCAATAGGTCCACCCGGTGCAAACTGAATGACCACAAAGTTAATCACCATTATCCCGATCAGTGTCGGGATGATCAGCAATAATCGTCGGATGATATAAGCGAGCATCTATTCTTGATCTGCCGTCAGGGCTTTGGCGGTGCTTTTCCAGCCTTTATCATGGCGGCCTTTTGGTCGTTGTACCACCAGGTATCTAACATCCCGAGATCAAATTTCGGTTTGACTTTTGGGCGGTCGAACTTGTTCCAGTAAGCAATATTGTGAACGCCCTTGTACCATTGCGGGACCATATACCGGTTCCACATCAGCACACGATCCAGCGCATGAACTGCGGTCACGAGTTCCTTCCGGCTTATCGCGGCGATGACTTTTCCTATTAAATGATCGACTGCAGGGTTCTTTATTCCAGCCAGATTTCTAGACCCAGGAACATCAGCCATCTTTGAACTGAAATAAGTTTCCTGTTCGATACCGGGTGTGTTCGTTTGGACATAACGCTGGACCACAACGTCGAAATCATATTGCTGCATGCGATGTTGGAAATTGGCGACGTCGACAATCCTGATATTGGCTTGGACACCAATTCTTTTCAGATTTCGAACATAGGGGTTGATGATGCGCTGGAACGAGCTTTCGAAAAGCAGAAATTCTATGGTCAGCGGTTTGCCGGTTTTATTTACCAGCTTATTGTCGACAATGTTCCAGCCTGCTTTGCGCAACAGGCGAGCGGCTTTCCGCAGATTCGATCTGTTTCGGCCCGAACCGTCAGTCTTTGGTGATTGATAGGCTTTTGAAAAGACTTCCACCGGCACTCTGTCTCGCAGAGGTTCTAGGAGCTTGAGTTCTGCAGCCGTAGGTGCTTTCTCTGCAGCAAGTCCACTATTGGCGAACATGCTGTTGGTACGATCATAGAGACTGTAAAATAACGTCTTATTGGTCCATTCAAAGTCAAACGCTAGATCCAGAGCAGCTCTGACACGGCGATCCTTGAATTTGTCACGCCGCATATTGAAAAAGAATGCCTGAACGCCTGAGGGTGTTGCATCGGGCAGCGTTGCTCTGACGACGCGACCATCTTTGACAGGCAATTTGTTGTCGTATTGGGTTGCCCAACTCCGCGACGTGAACTCTTCCCGGAAGTCATAGGATCCCGAAAAAAAAGCCTGAAAGGCGATGTCCCGATCACGGAAATAGTCGAACCGAACCCGCTCGAAATTGAAACGCCCACGCATGACCGGCAGCTGGTTCGCCCAATGATTCTTAATTCGGCGGTATGTTATCGACCGGCCGGGCTCTACTTTTTCAACGCGGTAAGGTCCTGCGCCAGGCGGTGCCGTCATCGTCGTTTTGTCAAAAGGCGTTTTTTCATAATACCGTTTGGAAAGTACCGGGAGACCCGCGATCTGTAGCGGCAAATCGCGATTGTTTTTTGTCTTGAATTTAAATTCGACTCGGTGTTTGGCGAGAGCCTTTGCGCTTGCGACCTGAGCAAAAATAAATCGGTACTGCGGATGTCCCTTTTTGACCAAAGTCTGAAAGGTGAAAACAACATCTTCAGCGGTGATGGGGGAACCGTCGCTGAAACGGGCATTCGGTCTCAGGTCAAATGTAATAGCACTCTTATCGGACGGAATTGTCACGCTTTGGGCAACGAGCCCGTATAGCGCATCTGGCTCATCATTTGCACGTTCCATCAATGTCGCATGAATGAGACCGATGCCCGCCACCGGAACGCCTTTCAGGATATAGGGGTTCAGGCTGTCGAAAGAGTCGATGCCGGCCAAACGGATGGTGCCGCCTTTTGGTGCACTTGGATTGACGTAGTCAAAGTGCTTGAAATCAGAATTATATTTGAGATCTCCAAAAGCAGAGATACCATGGCGCTTATCCTGGGCGTGGACCTCCGTCGCTGAAGTGAGCGCCGCTGCAATCGTCAGGGAAGCGAATAGGCGCCGGATCATTTAGTCCCGGTCTTTTTGCGTTTCGGCTGTATAAGGGCAGCCTTTTTGGCATCCACCCACCAGGAAAAAAAGCCAATACCAAAATTTGGCCGCGTTTTCGGTTGTCCGAATTTATCCCACCAGGCGATCCGGTCAGCACGTATATGCCATTGTGGAACGACAAAATGATTCCATTGCAATACACGATCCAAAGCACGTGAGCTCGTAACGAGCGATTTGCGATCTTTAGCGGCAACAATTTTTTCGACCAGAAGGTCTATGGCAGGATCCTGGATTCCAATCAGATTGCGGCTTCCCGGCCGCTTCACAGCAGAGCTGTGCCAATAATTTCGTTGCTCATTTCCCGGTGACAAAGATTGTCCAAAAGTTGAAACGATAACATCGTAATCGAATTCGCGAACCCGATTCTGATATTGCGCTGGGTCGACGGTGCGAATTCGCCCCTTAATCCCTAGGCGTTTTAGATTGCGAATAAACGGGGCGACAATTCTTTCAAAGGCGGGGCTGACCAGAAGGAATTCGATTTCCATTGGTTTGCCGGTTGCCGGGCTGATCAGTTGGTTGTTGACCACTTTCCAGCCCGCCGCTTTTAGAAGCCGCACTGCTTTTCGAAGGTTGCGCCGGTTGTTGCCAGATCCATCAGTCTTGGCGGGCTTATAAATTTTTGTAAACACCTCATCCGGGATCTTGCCACGCAAGGGCTCCAGAATTTTTAACTCTTCTGGTGTCGGCGGCTTTGCTGCCGCCAGGTCGGAGTTTTCAAAATAACTCGCTGTGCGGGAATATTGGCCATAAAAGAGTTGTTTGTTTGACCACTCGAAATCAAAGGCAAATGCGAGCGCTTGACGAACGCGCTTGTCCTTAAATTGGTCACGTCTGGTATTGAATACGAACGCTTGCATGCCGACTGGACGGGAATGATTTAAGAGGGCCGTTTTCACCTCACCACGTTTTTGTGCAGGGAATTTATATCCTGTTGCCCAATCCTTGGACGATGCTTCGAACCGGAAATCGTAGAGCCCCGCTTTAAAGGCTTCGAGTGCGACAGCCTGATCTCGGTAGTAGTCATAACGGATAGTGTCGAAATTATATTGGCCGACACGCAAAGGGACATTTTTGCCCCAATAGTTTTTTACGCGTTCATAAACAATAAACCTGCCAGGTTCGAAAGACTTCACCTTATAGGGACCGCTGCCCAAGGGGGGCTTTAAAGTCGTTTTCGAAAAATCGTTCTTTGACCACCAGGCTTTGGAGAGGACCGGCAATTGCCCCACGATCTGCGGTAATTCACGGTTGGGAGGGCCGGTGAAGCTGAATTTGACACGATGCGGGTTCAGTTTTTCGGCTTTGGTGACATTGGCGTAGTAGTAGCGAAAAAACGGCTGTCCCTTTGTTTTTAAATTCTTAAAGCTGAAAACAACATCGTCAGCAGTGATCGGCGATCCATCATGGAACTTTGCTTCTTTTCGCAAATTATAGATGACATAAGAGAGATCGTTGGGTACTTCCACGGATTCCGCTATGAGCCCATACTCACTCAGGCTGTCATCGTCAGGCGAACTCATCAGCGACTCGAACATTAGATTTGTTCCAGTCGCGGGGTCTCCTTTGATGATGTAGGGATTAAAGCTGTCAAAGCCGCCTATTGAATATAGCCTGACTTCACCGCCCTTCGGTGCGTTGGGATTTACGTAATTTAAGTGTTTGAAATCCGAACCATATTTAGGTTTATCGCCCAGTGTCATGGCGTGCCGCGGTGTAAGGTCTTCAGCACCGACGGGTGTCGCCGATACCTCCGGCAACAGGAATGAGGCTGTGATAATTGCGAAGATCGTTCGGGTCATTTTTCCTCGCCTATTCACTTAGGATGCTGGTTACTTGGGGCAGAATTGTGGCATCACCTACCGCAACAATGCGACCATCGGATTTCAAATTGAGCTCCTTGCCTTGCCAATCAGTTGCCGCTCCTCCTGCACCCGTTATCACTGGAATAAGGGCGCAGAAATCATAAGGTTTAAGATCTGCTTCAACGATCAAATCTAAGTGTCCGTTCGCGAGCAAGCCGTAGGCGTAACAATCTCCACCATACAGGGTCATGGATGTTTGCTGAGACAAAGCACTAAATCGCAAATTGTCAGATTCCTCAAACATATCCGGCGATGTGGCGTTTAATGTCGCAAATTCAATATCCGTGCAGGCACGGGTACTCACTTCGGCGCCATTAAATGTTGTCGGTTTTCCTTTGGCGCCAAGCCAGCGCTCGCCATTAACTGGTTGATCTATAACACCTATAATCGGTACCCCATCCTGTAGAAGAGCGATAAGAGTTCCAAATTCAGGTTTGCCAGACAAATACGCCTTGGTGCCATCTATAGGATCGAGAACCCAGACAAATTCCGCATCAATTTTATCGATACCAAATTCTTCACCATAAATTCCATGATCGGGATAATGATCAGAAATAAGCTGGCGCATGACCTTTTCGGCATCGCGGTCAGCGATACTGACGGGCGTCGCATCCGGTTTGGTATCGACGGAAACAGGCGTTCGAAAATGTTTCCGGATGATAGGCCCGGCTTCAGTTGCGAGCTCAACAGCGAAATCTAAAAATTCCTGAGGGCAGGGAATAGCCATAGCAAAGGTCTGTCGAAAACGGGCTGTGATGAGTAGCGGACCATACCAATCATGACAGTAACTGTCAGCCATGAGGTTAGGGTGGTTTATACCGAATTTATTGTTTTAGTGAACGGTTTTGTAACTGAAGGCTCCGATAAGGTGAGTAACATTACCGCCATTCACGGTGACGGGTAAAAACACGCTGCGATACAGAATTTCATTACCTGAAGCGTTCGTGAATCCACCTACGTCAGCGATCGGCTTCTTCATTTCGGCGGCGACTCGCCAGAAAACGAGACCACGTTCCAGCATCGAAGGCATAATCTGTTTTACTGGCAAACCTGTCGGGTCACGGGCCAGTGCATCACGAAATTCCCTGCCGCAATGGATTACCCGATCTTCTTTTTCCTCTTTGCCCATAGCGATGACAATAACGCTGTCGCTATAAGATTCCTCAAAAGAATCGAGGCAAAGGTCGCGGTCCGGCAGTGGTGTCTTACTACGCAAATTTTCCCAATTTCGCAGCGCGCGACCGACCAAACGTCTCTCTGAGGCGTCGGTTATTGAAGCAAAGTTCCTAGACCGCCGGGCGGTATCAAGCATGAAAAGTTATCCCCAGTTCGTCTGTGGAAAACCTATAGAAGTAATGGTTAACAGAAGCTTACCGGACATTCCGGTATAAATTTATTAACTAAGGCAGGGGCTTTGGTGAATCACTTAACGAACGTAAATAAGCGATTAGATTCGCTCGATCTTTTGCTTTTTTAACTCCTGAATAGGACATTTTTGTCCCCTTAACGTATTTTCTGGGTTTATGCAGAAAACCATTGAGTTCCTCATAGCCCCACTTGGCCGTCATCTTCTTCATACCAGATGAATACTTATATCCGCTTCCCCCACCCATAGCGCGGTCAACTATTTCCCAGAGTGCAGGGCCGATCTTGTGTGCGCCGCCTTTATTTACGGTGTGACAATTCGAACAGTTTTTGAAGAATTTTTTGCCTTTTTCTACGTTGGCGCTCGCAAGGAGCGGTCCAATCGGATCAAGTTTCTTTTCTTCTTTCTTAATAACAGCTGGAGCCGCTGTAACAACTGTCGTCCCTTTGTGCTCTTTGGGTTTGACCAAAGCGTCGCCAATTATGCCAATAACCATAGCGACGAGGGCTACAGTTAATACAGCGCCGGCAATCTTATTAAGTTCGAATGAGGACATTTAGAAACCTCAGCGGGTCATCGACCGATTTTAACCATAAATAGGCCGTAAAATGGTAAATAGTACAATAAAATATGCCTAATTTTCCGTTTATATTGCACCTCTTGGCGACGTGGCATGTTGCCGCACACGTCCCGGGCACGGTAAAGAGGTTTTTATCGAATATTCCGAAACATCGCCGAAAGATTAATTTTTGAAACCGATCGTTATCATACCCGCCCGTCTCGCCTCGACGCGGCTCCCAGGCAAACCTCTCGCTGATATCGCAGGCAAACCAATGATTGTTCACGTTATGGACCGCGCAAAGGAAGCAGATGTGGGTCAGGTTATTGTGGCCTGTGGAGAAAAAGACATCGCGGATGCCGTTACAGGTGCTGGAGGCGATGCGGTCTTGACGGATCCTGATTTACCCAGCGGGTCGGATCGGGTCTTTCAGGCGCTGCAGCAGTTTGATCCGAATTGCGATTTCGATGTGGTGGTCAATCTGCAAGGGGATCTTCCGGCAATAGATCCGCAGATGATTCGCGCCGTGCTTGACCCTCTTGGAGAGTCTGACGTCGACATAGCGACGCTTGCTACATTAATCGATGATGACGCAGAGCGCGATGATCCCAATGTCGTTAAGGCAGTCGTTGGCTTTTCCGAAGGGTCGTCAACCGGACGGGCGCTTTATTTTAGTAGATCGCCAGTGCCGCATGGGGATGGTTCGCATTATCATCATATTGGTATCTACGCATTTAGGCGCTCAGCACTTCAAAAATTCGTTTCATTGCCAGAGAGCAATTTGGAAAAACGTGAGAAACTTGAACAACTTCGGGCTCTCGAAGCAGGTATGCGGATTGACGTCTCTCTCGTTGACACAGTACCGGACGGTGTCGATACTCCGGCCGATTTAGAACGCGCCCGAGAGATATTGGAAAATTAGGCGCAGTCAGGCAAGTCGACAAATGGCAATTTCTACGAAACCAGCGAACACCGTGGCGTTTCAGGGGCTACCGGGCGCCTATTCGCACCTCGCGTGCCAGCAGGTCTTTCCGAAAATGAACGCGAAGCCGGCACAGACCTTTGAAGACATGTTTGCAGCGGTCCAAAAGGGACGTGCGAAATACGCGATGACTCCTATCGAAAACTCTGTGGCCGGAAGAGTAGCGGATATTCATCGCTTAATGCCCGATTCAGGGCTGTTCATCATTGGTGAACATTTCATGCGGGTAAATCACCATCTACTCGCTCCCAAAGGCGCATCGCTAAAGTCGATTCGCATTGTTCGCAGCCATGTTCATGCGTTGGCGCAATGCCGGTCAATGATTCAGAAGCTAAAGCTGGATGCGATCGTTCATGCAGATACTGCTGGAGCCGCCAAGGAGTTGTCGGAGCGGGGAGACAAAACCGAAGCCGCTATCGCCTCAAAATTAGCGGGTGAAACCTATGGTCTAAAATCGCTGCGTGCGAACATAGAAGATGCTGATCACAATACGACTCGTTTCGTTATTTTGGCGCGCCGTGCGCAAAATCAACGGCGTGGTTCGGCGAACCTTGTTACCAGTTTTGTATTTCGAGTACGTAATGTGCCGGCGGCGCTGTTCAAATCACTCGGTGGATTCGCGACAAACGGCGTGAATATAACAAAGCTGGAAAGCTATATGGTGAATGGAAGCTTCAATGCCACGCAGTTCTATGCCGATGTTGACGGGCATCCCGACGATCCAGGTCTTAAGTTGGCGTTGGAAGAGCTTAAATTCTTCTCCCACGAGGTGAGAATTCTTGGGACCTACCCGGCAGACTCGTACCGTAAAAGAAATAAGTAATCGCTCACCAAGATGTTTAAGGGTCCGACCCGAGCGTCCATTCGGCGATTAGCCGTCGTGCGATTGAAATCGAATGCGGTTTCTCGGCGTATGCCTTGGCTTCGTCCATTAATTCATCTCGACTGAACCAGCGGGCATCCGCCAATTCGTCATCCGATATTGTAATTTTTTCGCTTTCAGCCTCTGCGACGAAGCCAAGCATTAAATTTGAAGGGAACGGCCAGGGTTGCGAGGAATGGTAACGGATATTTGTGATGGGAATGCCCACCTCTTCCATGACCTCTCTTGCGACAGCACTCTCCAACGTTTCACCGGGCTCGACAAATCCGGCAAGGATAGAATACCGATCTTCCGGCCAGTCTTTTTTGCGGCCGAGGACAACTTTATCTCCTGAGCTGACAAGCATGATCACCGCCATGTCAGTACGGGGAAAATGTTGCGCATTGCAATCGGGATTACTGCATTTTCGCATATGACCGCCGTCCTGCGGCAACGATGCGCTGCCGCAACGACCGCAAAACTGATGCGTTTTGTGCCATTGAGCAATGGCGCGGGAATAAGCCAATAGACCGCCATCTTCTCGCGGTAAATCCAGGCTGATATCGCGGATATCTGTAAATTCGCCGGTTCCCCGAATGCCAGCCATTTCTTGTGGTTCATCAATGTGCGATAGATCGACGGAGAAATGTGGAACTTCATCCCGGTAGCCGAGAAATATCAGATGCGCATTCTCATCTAGTACGCTCTCAAGTTGGGTTAGCGCCAGTCGCACGGCCCGCGGTGTTTCCGGAATATTGTTGATCAGATTTCGGGTTCGCCATACCGGCACGACGACAGCATCTTCGCGCGTCGAAAGCTCGTCCAGCCAAGCCGAATCGGTACGGCGTTCTGCCATGCGATCGAGGCCTGTTTCACCAAAAAAATTCGGAGATTTCATCATTCTAGCCTCGCACAGCGAAACTATCGACGCAATATTGGCTCTGGGGCGTTTAGCGTCTTGGGACCACACCATGAATCCTGATATAATATTTCCGGGAGGTTGGCGGCGGACGAGATCCTCGCCAACCCGGTCAGGTCCGGAAGGAAGCAGCCGTAACGAGTTTTTCTCGGGTCGTTTGTCCAGCCTCCCACCTATGCATTCCCAACGGCGGAATGAAACAACAGGCTGATAGGACAGGAACGAATAACGTGGCAATCGACGATACATCGCAAAACAAGCCGTATCGCGTTCTCGCCCGGAAATACCGGCCCCGTACCTTTGCAGAATTGATCGGTCAGGACGCCATGGTGCGAACACTGACCAATGCTATTCATGCTGATCGCCTGCCGCACGCATTTATTCTAACCGGCGTCAGGGGCGTCGGAAAAACAAGTACCGCACGCATTATCGCGCGAGCTCTCAATTGTGTAGGCGAAGATGGTAACGGCGATCCGACGCCGGAATCCTGTGGTGTATGCGCGCATTGCACGGCGATCACAGAGGATCGTCATGTTGATGTCATCGAAATGGATGCGGCAAGCCGCACGGGCGTCAACGATATCCGCGAGTTGATAGATGGTGTGCGCTACCGCCCCGTAGATGCGCGCTTTAAGATCTACATCATTGATGAGGTTCATATGTTGTCTTCGAGCGCGTTCAATGCGCTCCTTAAGACGCTGGAAGAACCGCCGGAGCACGTAAAGTTCATTTTCGCAACAACGGAGACACGCAAAGTTCCCGTGACGGTCTTATCGCGCTGCCAAAGGTTTGATCTCAGGCGCGTTGATGCGGAAAAACTGATTGCCCATTTCAATACAGTCGCGGAACAGGAGGCAGCAAAAGTTTCTGAAGGGGCGATGGCCTTGATTGCCCGAGCTGCAGATGGCTCGGTACGGGATGGATTGTCGTTACTTGATCAGGCGATCGCGCATGCGGGAATTGCGGCAGGAGGCGAAGTTTCTGAGGAAGCTGTCCGGGAAATGCTCGGATTGGCGGATGGTGGGCTGATTTATGACTTGTTTGAAGCCGCGATGGGCGGTTCCGTCGAAGACGCGCTCAATTTATTCAATCAACTTTATGATGCGGGCGCTGACCCCGCGATTGTCTTAGAGGATTTGCTTCAGCTCACCCACTGGCTAACACGTATTAAGCTCTCACCTGCTGCAGCCGAAGGCCAGGGCATATCTCAGATGGACCGCGAAAGGGGAATTTCGCTCTCTGAGTCTTTGTCTATCCCAAGTCTGGGACGCACATGGCAACTACTGCTCAAAGGCCTGAAAGAGGTTCAAAGCCTTCCCTCTTCGGCGCAGGCGGCGGAAATGGTGCTGATCCGTCTGGCCT
This sequence comes from Rhodospirillaceae bacterium, assembly GCA_002720855.1. Classification (GTDB taxonomy): domain Bacteria; phylum Pseudomonadota; class Alphaproteobacteria; order MPNO01; family UBA2964; genus UBA2964. The sequence goes on from PBIN01000014.1 coordinate 124,724, forward strand.
ATATGTCAGATTTACCCAACCCGGCGGACTTGGTCCGAACCCTTAAAAATAATTCCGTACCGGCGGAGCCATCGAAGCCAGCCGCTGCCCAAACTGTTACTGAATCAGAGCCGACATCAGGCCTGTTTCAGGAAGCGCCACCTTCTCCAGATAACGGTGGCGCGAGAATGGTTGGCGGAATGGGGCCAAATGATCCGGTAACGCAACCGAGTACACAACCAGAACTCACGCCAACGCCGCAGTCTCTTGCAGATCAAGACCCTTCCGTCCATGCGGCAAACTTGATCCAGAATTTTGAGCAGATTGTAGGATTGTTTGAAGAACATCGCGAAGCAATCCTGCATGCCACGTTGGTTACCCACGTTCATCTCGTACGGTTTGAAGTGGGTCACATTGCGATACGTCTGGAACCCGAAGCTCCCTCTGATCTGGCAACACGCGTCAGCAGACTGCTTAGCGAGTGGACGCAGGAGCAGTGGCTGGTCAGCATTTCTGATGAGGTTGGCGATCCTACAATTGCCGAACAGCGTGACGCCGCTGAAGCCGCTCGCGTCGGCCGGGCGACCAGTCACCCTCTCGTTCAAGCTGCAATAAAAACGTTTCCGGGTGCCACTGTTGAAACTGTTACTGAACGAACGCCGGACGAGTTTACGGAAGCTGTTGACGAAGACCGTGCAGATGGCGAAATCGAAGAGGCTGAAACATGAAAAATCTAGGCCAGATGATGAAGCAGGCCCAAGAAATGCAAACCAAAATGCAGGAGATGCAGGAAAAGCTTGTCGAGCTGGAAATCTCTGGAGCATCAGGCGGGGGGATGGTCACTGTTACCCTTAACGGGAAGGGCGAAATGCAACGTCTGCATATCGATCCCTCGTTGTTTAATTCCAATGATGCTGAGGTGGTGGAGGATTTAATTATTGCTGCTTTCTCAGACGCGAAAGCCAAGCTTGAAGTCCGTGTCTCGGAGGAAATGTCCAAAATCACCGGCGGTCTCAATTTGCCGCCCGGCCTCAACCTGCCAATTTAAATTCCATGATTTGTGTTGACCGTCGGGGTGCTTATTGATGGCAGCTGGCGCTATAGATCGGCTTATACAGTTGTTTGCGCGGTTGCCGGGCCTCGGTCCACGGTCCGCGCGTCGGGCAGTTTTGTACCTGATAAAACGCCGCGAAAGCCTCATGCTGCCATTGGCGCAAGCCCTCAGCGATGCTGCAGCCGCGATGAAAAATTGCGATACGTGCGGCAATGTCGACGTCTCCAACCCTTGTTCGGTTTGCGCAGATGCACGGCGGGACACGTCTCTCATTTGCGTTGTTGAAGATGTGGCTGATCTTTGGGCGTTGGAGAGAACAGCGTCTTTTAACGGTCAATACCATGTACTTGGTGGCACGTTATCAGCCCTCGATGGCATTGGACCGGAGGACTTGTTAATTGCCGGTCTCGTTACACGTGCTGGAGAAGAAAAAGTTACAGAAATTATTTTGGCGACATCGGCAACGGTTGACGGACAAACGACCGCTCATTATGTGGCTGAAAGGCTCGCGAATTGCGATGTCAAAATTTCTCGCCTTGCGCATGGCGTGCCGGTTGGTGGCGAACTGGATTATCTGGATGATGGTACATTGTCGGCGGCACTCAAGGCACGCCGTGTTATTTAATTCTTGAACTATCGGGTCAACGACTATGATCACTTGCATTCCTGAGCTGCTTTCGCCGGAAGAGGCCGCACGTTTACGCGCACTTGCCAGAAATGCCGAATTCGAAAGCGGAACCGCGACGGCCGGTAAAAAAATTCACGACATTAAAAACAATCTCCAAATGAAAGAAGGTTCAGCGGGTTTACAAGAAGTTCATCAGATATTGGGAGCGGCCTTGAAGGCGAATGAGCTATTTCAAAGCGTTGCACTGCCTAAGGTTATTTTTCCTCCCACGCTGAGCCGCTACAACGATGGCATGACCTACGGCAATCATGTTGATGCGGCAATTATGGGAAATATGCGTGTCGATATTTCGATCACGATCTTCTTGAACGACCCTGAAAGCTACGACGGCGGGGCACTAATGCTGGACAGTGGCGCTGGCGATCAAGAGGTCAAATTACCTGCCGGCCACGCAGTTACTTACCCCACCGGCGTTTTTCATCGCGTGTCTCCGGTCACACGCGGCGAGCGACTCGCGGCGGTAACCTGGATTCAAAGCGCGGTCAGAAGCGCGGAACAACGCGCTGTTCTTCATGATTTACGGACGGTGATCGACACGATTAACGACGAAGAAACCACACCATTGCTGGTAAAAACGCGGGCCAACCTTTTGCGAATGTGGACAGATATTTAGCGCTAGAGAATGAGGCCGACGAGAGAGGCGGTCAGGCAGGTTGCAAGTACGCCAGCTAAGATTGAGCGTAGACCAAGGCTAACGATTTCGGTTCGACGTTCCGGTGCCATAGCGCCAAGCCCGCCAATCATAATTCCCAAACTCTGGAAATTCGCGAAGCCACAGAGCGCGTAGGTCATAATAAGTTTGCTATGGCTACTGAGCTCGGATTCTGAAATTTGCGCCATGTTGAGATATGCCAAAAACTCATTCAGCACGATTTTGGTGCCGAGAAGGCTGCCTGCGGTTCCAGCCTCAGACCACGGTATACCAATCAGCCATGCCACAGGGGCCATAACGTAGCCAAGTATTCCCTGTAGTGAAATCGACTTGCCCTGCCAATCAGGCAGCAGGCCCAACCCGGCATTGACTAAGGCCACCAGCGCAACGACAACGATCAGCATCGCGCAAATATTGAGCAGAAGAGTCAACCCATCGAGAGTTCCCTTCGTCAGGGCATCCATCGAATTGTGATAGGGGTTCTCAAGATTGATAGACGAATTATCATCATCGCTAGCGGGTGGGATCATCAGCCTCGCGATGATGATAGCGGCGGGAGCGTTCAAAATAGACGCTGTAAGCAGGTGGCCGATTGGATCGGCAATAACGCCCTTGAGGAAGGTTGCGTACAGGACCATCACCGTACCGGCGATAGTTGCCATGCCAGCCGCCATAATGACAAATAGATCGCTTCGGCTTGCTTTAGCGAGATAAGGTTTAACCAGCAGCGGCGCTTCAACCATGCCCACAAACACATTTGCTGCAGTGCTGACGCCGGCAGTGCCGCCGACACCAAGTGTTTTTCGGAGACACCAGGCAAAACCTCGAACGATCGCAGGCAAAATTCGCCAGTAATAAAGCAGAGCTGAAATCGCACTGATTACAAGCACCAGCGGCAGAGCCTGGAACGCTAAAATGAAGGTGCTGCTACCCTGTTTGATTTCAAAGGGCGCGTTACCACCACCTATGTACCCGAGTAAGAAGGATGTTCCTTGCTGGGTTGCCGATTGCAAGGCAGTAACGATTGCATTTAACGCGAGAAATGAATCGCGGATGAGGGGCAACTTTAAAAGAATGATCGCCAGGGTAATTTGCAGCGCAAGACCGGTCGCGACGGTTTTTACCGGGATCTCACGACGGTTTTCGCTTACCAACCAAGCGCAGAAAAGAAGAAAAATAACCCCAATTATTGCCTGAATGATTTTCTCTCCTGTTATTCGCCGATGCGGTGAATTCTGGCGCCGCCTTCGGTTGATGCTAGCTCTAAAGAATCTGTTTCCTGGCCCTCTTCGCCGAGTTCGATATCGGTAATGCGTTCGCCGCGCTTTGAAACCTTCTCGGCGGAAATGCGAATTTCCCGCAAGTCGTTTTCTGCCTGGCCAAAGTGTTTCTCCAAATTTGCGACCCGCTGATCAAGGCGGGCAACGTCGCCGAGCATTGTCATCACTTCATTCTGTATCACGCTCGCCTGCTCTTGCATTTGCGCGTCCTTAAGGATCGCGCGGACTGTATTGAGCGTTGCCATCAAAGTTGTCGGCGACACGATCCAAACCTTTTTGGAATAAGAATGCTCAACCACTTTGGCAAAATTCGCGTGCAACTCCGCATATACCGCTTCCGACGGCAGGAACATCAGAGCGGATTCCGCAGTTTCGCCGGGCACGATATAGCGTTCCGCGATGTCGTTTACATGTTTGTTTACGTCGATGATCAGTTGCCGCCCCGCAGCGACCTCTGCAACTTCACCAGTAGCTTCCGTCAGTGCCCGGTAACTCTCCAGAGGAAACTTGGCATCGATGACGATAGAGCCAGGCGGATTGGGTAATCTGATCAGGCAATCAGCGCGCTTTCCATTGCCTAAAGTCGCCTGAAACGAAAATGCTGATGGCGGTAGAGCGCTTTGCACTAGATCTTGGAGTTGAATTTCACCGAAAGCGCCGCGAGCCTGTTTATTAGACAGGACATCTTGTAAGCCAACGACCTGACTGGACAGTTCTGTAATATTTTTTTGTGCAGCATCAATAACGGCCAGGCGTTCTTGCAGCTTGGTCATCGTCTCACCGGTTTTCGTTGAGCTTTGCTGCAGATTTTCACCAATTCGACGCGACAGATCGGCAAGTCGTTCCTCCAAGGTTTTGCTCAAAGCACGTTCCTGTGCCTGCAGTCTTTCGGAGAATTGTGCTTGCTGGGCAGCATTGGATTCCGCCATCTGGGTGAGACGTCCGATTAGTTCCGATTGTTGGTCCGCAGGCCCGGATTTGTTCTTCAAAAGGACAACAACCAAGGCGGCAGCAAGAACTGCTGCAACGATGACAGTAGTAAATAAAATCAAATCCATAACCAACAGGCGTTGTGTTTCGGTCGCGAATTTTATGCGTTTGTTTCGCTATAATATCACGTGTTTGCCCGAATCAATGTGGTACTCAAACTCTTGTTCCGTTCTTGACCTAGTGTACAGTTCGGCCTACCAAACTCGCTCTTTTTCAAAAAAATAGATAACCCATCACGGAATGTCAGTTCTCCCAATCATAATAGCGCCAGATCCCATGCTCAAAAAACTGTGCGTGCCAGTGGACGCCGTCAATGACGAGATTCGGACTCTGATGGACGATATGCTGGAGACGATGTATGCGGCGCCGGGCGTCGGCCTTGCCGCACCCCAGGTCTCCATCCTTAAGCGGGTGATTGTTATCGACACGTCTCGCCGGGAAGCCGAACCCGAGCCCATGCAAATGGCCAATCCGGAAATTATTGAGGCATCGGAAGAACTCGCGACGTACGACGAAGGCTGCCTTTCATTTCCTGACCAATACGCTGAGGTCGAACGGCCCGCGAGAGTGCGGGCCCGCTATATCGATTATGACAATCAAGTCCAGGAAATTGAGGCTGAGGGGCTCCTCTCAACCTGCATACAGCACGAGATTGATCACCTTGACGGCAAGTTGTTCATCGACCGCATTTCAGCACTAAAGCGCAATATGATCATGCGAAAGATGAAAAAACTCAAAAAATCCAAGGCGATGGCGTAGGCGCCATGACCACAATGAGACTGGTGTTTATGGGCACGCCCGAAATTGCCGTGCCAGCGCTCGCAGCACTCATTGGGGAAGAACACGAAGTAGTCTGCGTTTACAGTCAGCCGCCGAGACCCGCCGGCAGGGGGCATCGCGTTACTGCCTCTGCGGTGCACACATTTGCAGACGAAAACGGAATTGATGTTCGGACTCCTGAAAATTTTAAAAGTCAGGCTTCGGTCACAGAATTCGCTGCTCTGGACGCTGATATTGCCGTCGTAATGGCGTACGGCCTTATTTTGCCTCAACCAATACTCACTGCACCCCGTTTGGGCTGTGTAAATATCCATGCGTCCCTTTTGCCGCGATGGCGCGGGGCCGCTCCTATCCAGCGCGCCATAATGGCAGGCGATACTGAAACCGGTGTAACCATCATGCAGATGGATGAAGGCCTCGATACAGGGGAAATACTGTTGCAGGAGAAGATATCCATAGATCAACAGACCAACGCCCAAATTCTCCATGATCAGCTCGCCGAACTTGGCGCTAGCACAATTACACGTGCTTTAACTTCACTGAGCGAAGGTAGTGTTCAACCTATTGCGCAGCCGGACGAGGGCGCAGTCTATGCAAAAAAAATTGGTCGGAGTGATGGACATATCGACTGGAGTAAGCCTGCCGTTGAAATTGAGCGAACCGTACGTGCCCTCAATCCCTGGCCCGGTACCTGGTTTAACCATCAGGGGGAACGAATTCGTATTCTGGCTGCGGATATTCACAACGGGCATGGCATCCCGGGAACAGTACTGGATGACAACGCTGCGATCGCATGTGGTGACGGCGCAATCAGGCCGCGCGTAATGCAACGGCCAGGCAAAGCGGCGACGGAAACAGAATCGTTTTTGCGGGGTTACGATCTACCTGCCGGCACGGTTTTGGATTCGCCTCTTGCGAATAAAAGCCAATGACCCGCTATTATTTGAAAATTGAATATGACGGGACGGATTTCGTTGGATGGCAACGACAGGATAATGGCCCATCCATTCAGGAAGAGATTGAAAAGGCAGTAACAGGCTTCTGCGGTGAAACCGTTGTGGTTCAGGGTGCTGGACGTACCGATGCTGGTGTTCATGCGCTGGGTCAGGTTGCCCATGTCGATATTGAGCGTGATACCGATAGCGATACTGTACGCGATGCGCTTAATGCGCATTTGCGACCCAATCCAATTTCGATCCTGGAAGTTTCGCAAGTTTCGCAAGATTTTCATGCCCGATTTTCGGCGCAGTCACGATCTTATCTTTACCGAATTGTTAATCGGCGTGCGCCCTTAGCGACCGAGCGGCACTTCGCCTGGCACATTGGTATCCCTCTCGATGCCGATACTATGCATCAGGCTGCGCAAAGACTAATCGGAAAACACGATTTTTCTACTTTCCGGGCCAGCATTTGCCAGGCGAAGTCACCAGTTAAAACCCTTACGTCACTTGATATAACCCGGCGCGGTGAGGAAATAGAAATTCAGGCGACTGCTCCGTCATTCTTGCACCACCAGGTCCGTAATTTTGTTGGAACGTTGAAATTGGTGGGTGAAGGAAAATGGACAACAGAAGATGTCGGCGACGCGCTGGCAGCTTGTGATCGGACAAAAGGAGGGCCAACTGCGCCACCGGAAGGGCTGTATTTAACGGAAGTTAGCTATCCTCCGAACATACTTTGACCGGCCAACAATCTGCCTGTGCAAATTTCGATGACAATACCTGTCGCCAGATCCATTACGACAATGCCGAATGCGCCAATACCGGGGATCATGAGGGCGACTCGGACAATAAAGCCCTGATATATCAATACAAAAACATAGGCTGCGAATGTTACAAATGGGGAAATGTTCTTTGGAATAACTCCCGATGCAGATAAGATGGTCACAAGCAATAACAGAAGAATTTGAAGCAGCCTCGCCCAATTATAAGCCGCAATATATCGGCAAAATTGTTCCTCCCGGTCGATTAACCTGCAGACGTAAAACATTATGAAAGGAAGCAGGAACCAGCCGGCAACGTAGCCGGAGGTGCGAATAATAATGGCTGAAAGGTGTCCTACAGCGACTGGGATCTCAGGCGCAAACATCATGACCAACGCGATAAAGGCCGGTAACGCCAGAATCGCAGCCCAGTATGATCGCCAGAATGCGCTGACGGTATTCTCGAAAAGTAATAAGCCGTCAGGATTGAAACGCGCCAGCATCCAGGCGCCAAAAACCGAACGGCTGACCTCGCGAAGGTCGATCATTCTTCGAAATAGCCTTCGAGTACCATTTCGTATATGTCGGTGAGCTGTTCCATATCAGACAAATGGGCACATTCATCCACTTTATGCATCGTCTGGCTTATAAGTCCGAACTCTGCGATGGGACAAAAATCCTTGATAAATCGTGCATCGGATGTGCCGCCCGTTGTACTTAGGTCAGGTTTCTGACCAGTTGCCTTTTCAACCGCGCCAGAAAGTAATTCGCTGAGCCTGCCAGGTGGTGTCAAAAATGCCTCTCCGGTTATATGGAAATCGACGTCGTAATCTCCGCCAACAGAATCGAATTTTTCTCTCAACCAGGAAATCAGAGTTTCACTGGTATGCAGATCGTTGAAGCGAATATTGAAAGCCGCTTTAGCCTCGCCTGGAATAACGTTGGTTGCGGTGTTGCCCACATCAACGGTCGTCAACTGTAGGTTCGAGGGTTGAAAATGATCTGTTCCCTCATCCAGTGATTCAGAGGTTATCGCATCAAGCATCGCGACAAGTCGTGGCAAAGGATTGTCCGCCAGGTGCGGGTAGGCGGTGTGACCCTGCATGCCATGTACGGTCAACCAGCCCGAGATGGACCCACGGCGTCCAATTTTAACCATTTCGCCGAGCTTGGTGGGGTTTGTCGGTTCGCCAACGATACAGGCATCCAGTGTTTCATCGCGTTCCTTCATCCACTCCAAAACTTTGCGCGTACCGTTAATAGAAGGGCCTTCCTCATCACCGGTTATCAGCAAACTTATCGATCCGTTAAAGTCACCGGACCGTTTTTCGAGAAAGCGTGACATGCCGGCGACAAAACAGGCGATACCGCCTTTCATATCAGTGGCTCCGCGACCATAGAGCACACCGTCGATCACTTCGCCGCCAAATGGATCAACAGTCCAACCTGCTTCATTGCCGACCGGGACGACGTCAGTATGTCCGGCATAGCAGAAGTTAGGTTCGTCGCTACCGAGCCGTGCGTAGAGGTTTTCTACGTCGGGTGTACCTTCTTCGGAAAAGGTCATGCGGTGGCATGTGAAGCCAAGAGATTCCAGCGCCGCTTGCAATACACCCAACGCCCCTTCATCGGCTGGCGTTACGCTCGGGCAGCGGATCAGCGCCTGCGCGAGTTCGAGAGCATCGACGGTATTAGTCAATCGCGTAACAAGTCGTTTATTGAGGTTCGGGATCGAGTTTTTTCGTCTACCCTTTTTACAATCACCGCACAGTATAGATTCGGCCCTGGCGAGCCGTCTGGCAGGTCCTTGCCTGCAATTGAACCGGGGACGACGACTGAATAAGCGGGGACGGTACCCATATGAATTTCTCCGGTGGCCCGATCGATAATCTTGGTAGAAGCGCCAAGAAATACACCCATGGACAACACCGCACCATCCTCAACAATGACACCTTCTGCAACTTCAGAACGGGCTCCGACAAAGCAGTTGTCCCCGATGATAACCGGCTCTGCCTGCAAGGGCTCGAGAACACCTCCAATGCCCGCGCCGCCGGAAATATGACAATTCTTTCCAATTTGAGCGCAGGAGCCCACTGTTGCCCATGTGTCAACCATTGTGCCGGAATCGACGTAGGCACCAATATTGACGAAGCTCGGCATCAGTACGACGCCCGGCGCAATATACGACCCGCGTCGGACAGTACAGTTTGGTACAGCGCGAAAGCCGGCATCCCGAAAGCGTGCATCATCCCAGCCGGAAAATTTTGAAGCCACTTTATCAAACCAGGGAGCTTCGCCGCGTACCGGGTCGGTCGGACCCCCAGGCATCGGTACGTTGTCGAAGAGACGGAATGAAAGCAGAACGGCCTTTTTGAGCCATTGTTCAACCTGCCAGCTACCGTCCGATTTATGAGCGACGCGAAACTCGCCAGAATCCAGCCCATCGAGCGAAGCCTCAATAGCATCGCGCACGGAACCGGTTGTTTCGGGCGAGACGCTGTCCCGATCTTCCCAGGCTTGATCAATTGTTGCTTGAAGGTCGCTGCTCATTTTTTCTACCTTTTCCCGCTCGAAAGCTGTCGTTGATTTTGGGCTCCCGCACCATAGTTACAGCCGCCTTCCTGTCAACTCCGGCAGGAGATGCGAGACTATGCCTGCGACGTTTCCAGGACGGAGGCAACCCAACTTTGCAGGTCTTCAACTACCAAGTCGATATAACTTTCAATTTCAATATCTTGAGCCCAGTCTGCATTGGATTTTTTCCAAACTGTTTTCATGCCAAGTTCTGCTGCAGGCTCAAGATTGCGGACGATATCGTCAATCATCACAGCCCGCCCCGGGTCAATTGAATAAATGTCACATAGAACCTGATAGCTTTCGATTGCCGGTTTTGGAATATAATTTGCTGCCTGGATATCGAAAATTACCTCAAAAACATCGGGTTCGAATCCCATTCGATCAAGCACCAGCTTGGCATGATGGGCCGAGGCGTTTGTATAGATGATCTTGCGCCCTTTAAGATTTGCAATTTCTGTGCCCAGTGCGGGGTTTGGATCGACCTCATTGAGGTCCATCGGCGTCATTTCCTCAAAATACTGTGCAGGATCAAGACCGTCATGGATCATCAGGCCGCGCAATGTGAGGCCGTATTTTCTAAAATACGATTTTTGGACTTGATGCGCTTCTTCGCGCGTAATTCCCAAATACTTGGCCACAAAACCACCCATATGTTCGTCAATATGGGCGAGCAATCGCTTGGTTACGGGGTATAGGGTGTTATCGAGATCAAAAATCCAGGTTTCAATCTCATCAAAAGGCAATTGTTTCGGGTCGTTCATGCGATGTCTTTTTGGCAGGACAAGATCTGAAGGGTCGTCGTTTTATTGTCTCAGGACAACGATTCGTTAAGTCCCATTCCTTACTATCATGGCGTTTCAATTTTCGCGTCAAAATTCGCGCACAGGTAACTCATGGCGGTAACTGATTTACAGCAGGGAGGCGTTTCGGGCTACGTCGAATCTCTGCGTCGCGACCGCGACCGTTTTGTTGCCCTGGCGTTTTGCGCCTCCGACATACTCGTCGAAATTAACGCGGGTCAGGAAATTTCATTCGCTGCAGGCGCCACACAATCGCTCGTTGGGCAGGATCCCGAGGCACTTACTGGGATGTCTTTTATGGAATTTGTCCATCCTGACAACCAATTGCTCGTAAAAGAACTACTGGCAAATATGTCACCTGGCACGTGGTTGGATCCTGTTCAGATATTTCTTTCGGGTATGTCGGGTTCAATGCTGTCCGTGACCATGACGGGATACCATCTGCCTGATATGCCGGGGCACCATTATTTCGCGTTCCGACTCAATAATTCCACATCCTCGCTGGATGTCTCCGGCAACGCCGAGCGGGATGTCGATACCGGGTTACTTAAAAAAGAAGCATTTGCGGAGCTCGCCAGCCGTCAAATTCAAGAAGCGAATAGTCGGGGCGAGCAGCTCAAACTGACGATGATCCATACCGAAGATCTCGACGAATTTCGGGACGGGTTGGACCACGAGAGTTCAGAAAACCTCATGCGTTCGATGGGCGCGTGCTTGCAGGCCAGTTCGACCGCCGGTCAGACTGCCGGCCAACTGGATAATGGTGCTTTCGGTTTATTGCATGACGATGATTTTGATGTTTCGAAAATCACCGGCAGGATCGAAGAAATTTTTCAAACAGCCGATCCACAAGGAGTTGGAATTCCCGTCAAGACCGGCACAGTTGACGCAGACATAGGTGATCTTAGCGACGCGGACTCAGTCAGAGTAATGCTTTACACAGTGAATCGTTTCTGTGACGGGCGAGGCGAAGAATTCGACATGAGCAGCCTGTCCCGCAATCTTGAAGATTTAACAAGGGAAAATTCCGTAACACTTTCCAGGTTTCGTGACATCACGGACAACGGAAAATTCGATGTTGCATTCCAGCCGATAGTTTCCCTCTTTGACGGTGCACTCCATCACTATGAGGCATTAGCCCGGTTTGACGGGAAAATCGAAGATTCTCCCTATAAGCTTATTACCTTTGCGGAAAATACCGGCATTATCGCGGATTTTGATTTGGCAATGTGCGCGCGCGTACTTAGCTGGTTGCAGGAGTGCAAGAAGCGCGGTGACGACTATTCGGTTGCTATAAATGTTTCCGGAGAATCATTGGCGAACACTGCATTTATAGCCGCTCTGCATGATCAGCTGGAGCGCGCTAAATCTGTTCGGCAAAAGTTGCTTTTCGAAATCACCGAGTCCGCAAACATAGAAGATTTGGGCGCGGCAAATCGCTTTATTCAGGGATTACGGAAGGTGGGCCACAAAGTGTGCCTGGACGACTTTGGTGCCGGTGCCGCCGCTCTGCGATACTTGCATGCGCTAGAGGTCGATATTGTCAAAATCGACGGACAATATGTGCGGAGTGCCGGGCGCAATGATCGTAATCGCGCCTTTCTCAAAGCAGTCACCGGTCTATGTCATGATCTTGGAATCGCAACCATTGCCGAAATGGTTGAGGACGAGTCTTGCGCCGACATGTTGCGGGCCTGCAATGTACGGTTTGGTCAAGGTTATCTATTCGGAAAATCGAGTTTTGCCATAGGAAATTCGTCGGAAGCTTCCGACGCGACAATTGTAACTGTTCAGCAACAATGGCGATTACAGGGCCGTTTTCCGTCCACACATTGAACCAAAACGATTTAGGACTATTCGCATCTTAAACATGCCGTCTTTCCTTTCAAAATTGTCCCGAGGGCCAGGGTCGGCGCGCGATTTCTTTAGGACAATCGCGGAAACAAGCGACGACTTTGATGCATACGAGGCACCCGTCGCAATTATGGATTTATCCGGCGACCTGGTTTTTGCGAACGATATGGCGCGCAAAGCGATAGGCGCGCTCGATCTCAGGGAAAGGGCGGTGATTAAAAAAGAGCTGGCTGAAGTCAATTCGGCCAAATCAGTGAAAAATATTGAGGTTACATGCGATCAGAAGAGTCCGGTCAGTGACCAGGTTGAACGACAGACCTACGAACTCCAATTTCTGCCTTTGGGTCTGGATGATCTGTTTTTTGTTCTTGGTAGAAACATCGCCTTCGAAAAATCCTTTAGGCGTGCGCTCACCGACTCGCGTCAACGCTACAAGGATCTCGTAGAGATTTGTGGAGATTTCTGCTGGGAAACAGATGACAAGGGAATGTTCGTCTTTGTTTCGCCGTCGGGCGCGCTTGGCTATGAAGCGGAGCAGCTTGTCGGGTCGAAGGCGATCGATTTTATTGATCAGCAAAGTGTTGGAGCGTCTCCCTTCTCTGCGACCTCTCAGGTGTCTGATGTTGATGTTTGGTTTCGGCGGGCCGATGAAAAGCTCGCCTGTCTATTGGTGTCAGCGCGTCCGCTGTTGAATGCCGATGGTCGATATCAGGGCGCGCGCGGCGTATGTCGTGACGTAACGGCGGAGCGGGAGAACGAAAGAGAATTGGCCCGGGTACAAATTCGTGAAAAGCTGATTGCACACATCAATCAGACCATCCGCGATACAGTCGAGCCTTCATCAATGTTGGATACGGCTGTTCGAATTATCGCACAATCCATAAATGCTGAAGGGTGTCAAATTCTGCGAACAGACCAGGATGGCGGGTTTCATCAAGCTGCGTGGTTTGGCAATACAATGCCGGAAAATCTGGCTATCTCCGCTGCGCTGGCACAAATTCAAACCGACAACCGTATTTTTTGTGGTAATCACGATGGTTTCGCTTTTTTGGCGGTCGCTACGTCCTGCCAGCAGGAAACCAATGGCGCCATCGTCCTGTGGCGAAATTCGGTAGACGCCGAATGGGCCGTAGAGGATAGAGACTTACTCGTTGATGTCTCCGTCCATATGGGAATAGCACTTCAACAAATTTACTATCAACTCGAGCTTGAAACATTGTCGCGCACAGATCCCCTAACGGGTTTGCTTAACAGGCGTGCTTTTACCGGAGAGCTTGAAAATCGGGTTGAGCGTGCAGCCGAAACAGGCTCACAGGGCGCTCTCATCTATATTGATCTCGATAACTTCAAGCCAGTGAATGATATTCTGGGGTATCAAAAAGGCGACGAAGCGCTTGTTGTTGTTTCAAAAATGCTAACCGAAGCGACCCGGGCTGGCGATCTTATCGCACGGCTCGGCGGCGATGAGTTCGCCCTTTGGCTGGACCGTACCGACGAAAGTGCAGCCACTCTGCGTGCACAGGAAATGCTTCAATCTTCGAAATGTTTAAAGCCCTATTCTGGCGACCCAGAACGACCACTTGGTATTTCACTGGGAATCGCCATTCACAGTTCAGTTACGGGAGAGAGCGTTGAAGAACTGACGACGCGCGCCGACAATGCAATGTATGACGTCAAGCACAATGGGAAGGCCGGATACGCCGTTGCTGACCAGAATTTGAACCATAATCGACAGGCGATATAAAGATGAGCGGATTACTTTCTAGGCTGTTGGGGCGCGCTAGGGCGGGAACCGGTAAGATCGATTATGAGCGGGCGAAAGAACTCGCCGCCAATGAGTCGGCTGCCGAACGGGGGGCTCTGGCGGCGCGAACCGATGTGGAACCTGAAATTCTCTATTTTCTCGCCGAGGATAGTGACGTCAATGTTCGTCGAGCTGTTGCGTCGAATACTGCAGCACCGGTGCATGTTGGTTCATTGCTGGCTGAAGACGATGATGAAGACGTTCGTTGCAATCTGGCGCAACGAATAGGCCAACTCGCGCCACAACTCGATCCATCGGCGCGCGAAAGGGTTGGGCATATCGTTGGTGACGTACTTGAAACGCTTGCCAGAGATCAGCTTCCCCGTGTGCGCCAGATACTGGCAGAGGAACTAAAGGACTCTGATGTGGTCCCGATCTCAGTCGTAGATCGGTTGGCGCGGGATAAGGATATGCTTGTTTCTGCACCAATATTGGAATTTTCGCCGTTGCTCGACGACGACACTCTTCTCGATATAATTCAGGGTGCACCCGAAAGTGATGCGTTAGCCGCTATATCCAGCCGTGGTAACTTGTCTGAATCAGTGTCGGAAGCGGTTGTTGCCAGTGACGATGAACAGGCTGTCGCGGCGCTCCTTTCCAACCAAAGTGCCCAAATTCGCGAAGAAACATTAGATGTTTTGGTCGAAAACGCGCCATCCAAACCGAGCTGGCACAAGCCGTTGGCCCGGCGTCCGGCACTTTCGCAAACGGCAATAAGGCGATTGTCTGAGTTCGTTGCCTCCAACCTTTTACGAGATCTGGAACGGCGGCGTGATATTGATTCCGATACTGCAATGGCCATCAATGACGCGATGAAAAAACGTCTCATTGAGGAAGAGACTGAGGATGTTGATGAGAACATAGAAGAAGGTGAAGATCGTGAACTCGCTGATGAAAAAGCCAAACGGCTTTATGAGGCCGGTGAGCTAGATGAAGAAAGCATTATTGCGGCACTCAATCGCGGCGAAAGAGGCTTCGTAACTGAAGCACTGGCCTTAATGGGGGAGATTCCGGTCATTGTGGTAAGCAAGGCAGTTGCAATGAATAGTGCAAAGGGTATGACCGCGGTTGCCTGGAAAGCTGGGTTATCCATGAATTCCGCCGTAGAGCTGCAGCTCAGACTGGCACGGGTTGAACCCTCAAAGGCCGTGCATCCAAGGCCCGGCCGGGAGTTTCCGATGAGCGATGAAGATATGCTCTGGCAGATAAATTTTTTCGGCGGACAATAGCCAGACTGGCAAACCGATTGTGAACGGCCTAATTTGAACAATCTAGGCTGTTAAATTTCCGGTTTCGCTTTGTCTGGCACTGAAAATATTTCTGAAAGAGATGACTCGGCTTCCATGCCAGATGGTGCTGCGCGCCTGCGGGTCGAGCAATTGATCAAGTCCTATCGCTTGGGTGAAGAAAGCATCGATGTTTTGCGGGGGCTCAGCCTATCGGTTTCGGCTGGCGAGATCGTCTCGATAATGGGACCAAGCGGTTCAGGGAAAACAACACTTCTCAATTGTATCTCTGGAATCGATTCGCCTGACGCCGGAGATGTATCGATTACTCATCCGAAAAAGCGCGAACAAATTTGCGACGCCATGATATCGGTATGGTGTTTCAGTTCTTCAATCTTGTGCCAACGCTGACGGTCCGTGAAAATGTTGCATTGCCTTTTTTGATTGCGCGCAATGCGAACGCTGAAACGGATAGCCGCGTCGAGGCGCTCATGGAAAGAGTTGGTATTGCTAAGCGTTCGGAACACCGCCCATACCAGCTATCCGGCGGTGAGATGCAATTGGCATCCATAGCGCGAGCGCTTGCGCATCATCCGGCGGCAATATTGGCGGATGAGCCAACCGGCAACGTTAATCCGGCTGTTGGTCGGTCAATTATGGACACGTTGCGCGATGTCGCAAAATCGGAAGAGACCGCGGTTCTTCTGGTTACCCATAGCCCTGAACATGCCGCTTGGTCAGATCGTGTGTGTTTTCTCAAGGATGGAGTGATCGCTGGAGAATGTATTCAAGAGGGCAAATCCGATGATGCACGCGCTATTCACGAAGCTCTTCTGAATCTGGGCATCTAGGGCAGAGAAGAATGTTGTCCACCCTCGGATTAGCCGGACTTCTTGCATGGCGCAGCCTGCGGCATCATCGCGTGGTGGCAATCGCGACCGTACTCGGTGTTGCAATCGGCATGACTGTCGTCTGCGCAGTACTCATTGTCGACAACAATACGAGAGCTGTGGCAATAGCCAATCCGATCGAAGAAGCCACAGGAGGAAACAAGGCCGAACCCAATGTGCTGTCGCGGCAATATCTCGGGATTCCGGCCATTAGCATCGCACCTCGAATCGAAAGTATTAAATTTGAACGCAGCGGCGAAGAGGTTAGCAGTGGGCTGGTGCCCTCCCAGCGAGGTCAGGGGAGGTTGGCAAACAATAAAAAGACGCTGGCGGCACAAGGCGAAGAGGACTATGTCGCGATGCGCCTTGCCGTGCGACTCTCTTCCTTACTGACGTTTCTGGTGGGCGCCGTCATCGTATTTTTTACGATGCGTTTTTCAGTTGCCGCGCGGGCCCGGGAGTTTTGTTTACTTCTGTGTCTCGGGGAAAGTCGCGCCGGCGTAGCGATCTCTTTGTTATTGGAAGCCGCAATACTGGGCATTCTAGGAACTATTGTGGGACTTTTGCTTTCGATGCCAGCGGGTCGCATGCTTTTGGCGGAAGGAATATCCACGACGGGCCAGAGGCCGGTTGGAAGTGCAATCATCCCGTGGCCCGAATTACTGGCAATGACCGGGGTCAGCGTGATGATTGCGTTGCTTGGCGTGGCCGGGCCGGTGCGTTCCATTTTTCGAATGGAAATTGCCCAAGTGTTGCAGCCGGGTTTTCTCAGTGAAGACGCGCAAGGTAGAGATCTAAAACCGACCGGACTTTGGTGGCTCCTGCCACCGGCAATCGCTGCGGCTTATGTTCTTGGAAGGCCCTTTCTCATCTCCTGGCTGTCCGTCGTCCATTTTTTTCTTTTCGAAGCCGCTTTTGTGACAATATTGGCGGCAGCAACGCTGTGGTGGGTTACGCCTTTGCTGCGTGGCACCATTCGTATCTTCGAAAGTGCAATCAAACCCATCCTGCCGCTTGAAGCATTGTTGACAGGCAGAAGAATGCGGCTGGCGGTAAAGCAGATTGGCTTCGCCGTCATTGGAATTGTGTTGGTGTTTTCAATGCTTACCGCATTGCATGACATTACCCGTTCGCTTAAAGACGAGATTGCACGGTGGAGTCAGGTTGCGCTCGTCCCGTACATTTTTTACGAGCGCACGTCGGTGCCGTCCGAACCAGAGGCCTTTAAAGACCTGATTGAGTTGAATGAACTGGTGTTCTATCGACTGTCTCAAAAGCTACCCGGTGCTTTGCCGATGCGGCTCGTAAAGTCAGATGATGTAAATCCTGTGCGTGAGGCCGTTGGTCGTCCACTTCTTTTACCGGGTACCGTCATATTTTCAAAAACGCTCGCCGCACGGTTCGATCTAACGATCGGCGATAAGATCATCATCGCTCAAAAAGAAAAGACGCATCGATTTGAATTGATTGATGTCGCGGACGATCTCGGATTCTATTCAGAAGACGGGAAATATATCGACCTTAGGTCCTATGCGATCTTTAGCGATGGCAATCCGCTATTCGAAGGTAATCTGGAACGAACGTTAGGCCTTTATGGCGTCGCCCAGTTTAAGGACGGGTCTTTGCCGCTATATCGTCCGATACGTAATGATGCCTTATACCCCTATTACCTGAGAACAAGATTTGGATTGGTGAGCGGGTATCTACAGACGAAGGAGATCGACCGTGATTTCCTGATATTTGATTTCATCCTGGTCATGACGATTATTCTCGCAACAATTGGTGTTGCGAATACTTTGTTGATTCAAGTTCATGGCCGTGAGCGCGAGTTTTCCGTTCTGAGAACCATCGGTATGGACAAATTTCAGGTCATCAAAATGCTTGTTGCTGAGGGGCTAATTGTCGGATTTGTTGGCGCACTCCTCGCGGCGGTTGTCGGCAATATTTTGGGGGCGGTGAGCGTTTCTTTTCTAGATCATTTTACGCTTTTTGATTACCGCTTCCTGATATCGATTTATGCGACGGGGGTTATTTCTTTGATTTGTATTGTTACCTGTCTGATCGCGTCTATATATCCCGCGGTTGTTGCCGCACGAACATCTTCCGCCGAGTCCCTGCATTACGAATGACGCACGCTTCAAATTAATAAACCCAACGAAGAGAGTGCAGGCAGAAGGTCGTCAAAGTGGGAAATAACCGCGTCTGCTTTCAGTTCTTCGGGCTGTAAGGCCGTATAACCAAAATCGACAACAACAATGGGGATGCCGGCATTGCGCGCGGCGCCAACATCGGTTTCGCTGTCACCGACCATAAATGTATGCTCCGGACGCCGCTGGGTTCTCTCTATAACGGCCAGCAAATGTCCGGCCTCTGGTTTCCGAACCGGCAAGACATCGCCACCAATGACGGCCTCGCCAAAGTAATGCGCAATATCAAACCCCGAAATTACCTGTTCAGTCATCGCTTGCGGTTTGTTGGTACAGACACCCATCGCGATGTTGCTTTCGTTTAGCGTCGCAAGGGCATCTTCTACGCCTGGGAACGTATTCGAGCGCAGTGTGGGCTCATCACCGTAATAGGTGAGAAAGCGTTCGAATCCCGCATCGATACGGTCTTTCTCTGCCGTAACATTGCGTTTGTTAAAGGCGAGCTCAATGAGATTCCGGGCTCCGCCGCCTATCATTAGCCGCGTTTCCTCTCGCTCAAGTGACTGCAAGGACTCCTCTTCGAGCACCCGGTTGAGAGCGAATTGGAGATCCGGCAACGTATCGACCAACGTACCGTCGAGATCGAAGATTACGGCCTGCTGTGATGCCGTCAGTTTGGTTTCGGACATCGCCAGCGTTTGCCCCTAGCGCTTTTTCGCACGTTTTGGTTTTTGCCGAATAAGGGTGCCAACACCATGTTCCGTGAATATCTCAAGGATAAGGGCATGAGGGACACGGCCATCAAGAATAACCGCCGCCTCGACGCCGCCTTTTACCGCGTCCAGACATGTTTCTGTCTTGGGGATCATACCGCCCTTAATTGTGCCGTTCCGAATATTGCTCCGTCCCTGGGACGCTGACATCTCGGCGATCAGTTTCCCCTTTTTGTCGAGAACACCTTTGACGTCGGTAAGCATGAGAAGACGTTCAGCACCGACAGCAGCCGCAATTGCCCCAGCCGCAGTATCCGCATTTATATTAAAGGTCTCGCCTTTGGGCCCAACGCCCAACGGAGCGATTACCGGAATGATATCGGATGAGGCAAGTTCATCCAGGACTTCCGCATTGACCGCCACAGGATCGCCGACGAAACCAAGGTCAACGACCTTTTCGATATTCGAATCCGGATCCCGTTTCTTGCGTCTTAACTTACGTGCGCGAATGAGGTTGCCATCCTTGCCTGACAAGCCAATCGCTGTGCCCCCTGCTTCGTTGATTGCGCCGACAACCTGTTTGTTAATGCTACCGGACAATACCATTTCAACGACTTCGACCGTCGCAGCGTCGGTCACCCTGAGGCCGTCGATAAAGGAGCTTTTTATTTTTAGCCGCTCAAGCATCTCCCCAATCTGCGGTCCACCCCCATGAACCACAATCGGATTGATGCCGACCTGCTTAAGCAAAACGATATCGCGGGCGAACAGCTGGGAGAGTTCAGGGTTGCCCATGGCATGGCCACCATATTTGACGACAAAGGTTTTCCCCGCGTAGGCGCGCATGTAGGGCAGCGCCTCTGAGAGGGTCCGGGCCTTCTCAAGCCACTTATCCTGAGCGCCTTTGCCGCCTGATTTTTTGATCTTCGTTGTCGCCATTGTACTAATGCCCCTTAAACGCGCGGCACCTTATCGGAATTGATGGGGCGCTGCCAGCACAGCGAGCGACGCCCTGAGTTCGGCGATACCTACTCCTTTTCGGGCGCTGGTTGCAATGATGTCGGGATGAGCCGCGGGATGTTTTTTTCGCAGGGCATCAAAAGTTTCTGAAAAGGTCACCAAAGCCGCTTTCGATACTTTGTCGGACTTGGTCAAAACGATTTGATAGACTACGGCCGCATCATCCAGCTCATTCATTAGCGTTTCATCGGATTCCTTCAGACCATGACGCCCGTCGATCAAAAGGCATAGACGATGCAACGTCGCCCGGCCTTTAAGGTAATCATGCATAAGCGCAGTCCAGTCCCGAATACGCGATTTCGATGCGCGTGCATATCCATACCCTGGCATATCGACCAACGTCATGCGGTCAGCCAAATTAAAAAAGTTGAGTTGCTGAGTGCGTCCCGGGGTCCGTGACGTTCGAGCCAGCGAGGTCTGGCCCGTTAACGCGTTTATGAGACTCGACTTTCCGACGTTGGAACGTCCGGCGAAGGCTATCTCGGGAAGATCAGGCGATGGAAGGTTTTCCAGCGATGTTGCACCGGCAAAAAACTGGCAGCTACCGGCAAAGAATTTTCTGCCGAACTCAATTTTCTCGTGATCGGGATTTTCGTCCGAATCCTGTGCCATGTCCCTGTCCCAATTCGGGACGCCGGGCGGATCAAGGGTTAACCTTGACCCCCATGCGCCGCATGATGACCCATTGCTGAGCAATCGACAGAATGTTGTTCCACGCCCAGTAGATCACAAGCCCAGCGGGGAAACGCGCGAGCATTATCGTGAAGATAAATGGCAGGAACATAAAGATCTTCGCCTGCATGGGGTCAGCTGGTGCCGGGTTGAGTTTTTGCTGCAGATACATGGTTACACCCATGAGAATCGGCCATATTCCGATCAACATTAGTTCCGGCGGGTTCCACGGTATAAGTCCGAACAAGTTGAAAAGTGACGTCGGGTCGGGGGCGGATAGATCCTGAATCCAGCCATAAAACGGCGCGTGCCGCATTTCAATTGAAACGAATAAAACCTTATAGAGGGCGAAGAAAACCGGAATTTGAATGAGCATCGGGAAACAGCCGGCAGCCGGATTCACTTTTTCATTCTTGTAGAGCTGCATCATAGCTTCATTCATTTTCGCCCGGTCGTTTTGATGCCGGTCACGAATTTTGGTCATCTTCGGTTGTAATTGTTTGAGCTTGCTCATAGCCCTGTAGGACTTATTTGCAAGAGGGAAGAAGGCGAGCTTGATGATGACGGTTAGCAGGAGAATGGCCAGGCCGTAATTGCCTAAATAGTTGGCAAACCAAAGCAGGACGTAAAAAATCGGTTTGGTCAAAAAATAGAACCAACCAAAATCAATCGCGAGATCGAATCTGGAAATGCCAAGATTTTCCTCATATGAATCGAGAAGCTTGACTTCCTTGGCACCGGCAAAAAGGCGATTGCTGACGGATGCAGTGCCGCCTGCGGGAATTGCGAGCGCGTCCCCGAGAAAATCAACCTGATACTTGTCCATACGGGCTTGCAGGTTGTGGCGGAAATTTGTTTGCACATTGGCTTTTTGATTGGGAATAAGCGCTGTCAGCCAATATTTGTCGGTTATACCGATCCAACCGCCGTTGCTGCGCTGACTGATATTTTTTTGATCCTGAATATCGTCGTAATCGATCTCTTTGAGCTGTCCATCAAAAACACCTAGTAATCCTTCATGCAGAATGAAAAAACCAAGAGTTTCAGGAGTGCCGGTGCGCGAAATGAGGCCATAGGGGAAGAGCGATATTGTCTTGTTGCCGCTGTTCACAACGGATTGCGTCACCGAGAACATGTAGTTCTCGTCTAGCGAAATTGTTCGGGTAAACTTTAACCCCTGGCCGTTGTCCCAACGAAGCTCAAGCGGTTGATTTGGCGAAAGGGTGGTCTGGTTTGTTGACCAAACCGTCTCAGGTGTTGGCAACTTGATGTTCGGTTCGTTCGAAACCCAACCAAATTGGGCATAGTAGGGGTTCTTGGTGCCTGTCGGGGATAGCAATGTTATCTCGGGACTGTTGGCATCCAGTGTTTCCCGGTAGTTGGTGAAAATCAGGTCATCGATCTGTCCACCCTTTAATTGAACAGAACCAACAAGGCGGTCGGAGCGAATTTGCACTCGCGGTTCCCGTTTCAGGATAGCGGTTCGCGTAGGACCCGCAGGTTTTATTGGAACACCAACGACCGGCGCCGTCGGAACCTGTGCACCACTTCCTGGCACGCGTGGTACCGCGGTTGGTTGAGTTGGTGCCGGAACAGTCGCCCCGGTTCCCGTTGTTGGTTTTTGACCAAGAACGGCCGCGGGTTTGTTTTGTTCGGCTGCCAGTTGCGCTGCCTTTCGGGCCGCCATCTCTTTCTCGATTCGAGGCCCCTCATAAAGAAACTGCCAACCAAGCAAGATGGTTACAGAGGCAACGACGGCCATTATGAGATTGCGCTGTTCCATGATTTTTATTTTGCTTTCGTATAAGTGTTTTCGTGAATTTCAGGAACAGGGTCATAGCCCGATCCGCCCCAGGGATGACAACGCCCAATACGCTTAGTGGCTAGCCAGCCGCCCCGAAAAACGCCAAATCGCGTCACCGCATCCGCGGCATAATGAGAACAAGACGGAGCGTAGCGGCAACTCGCGGGAAAAAGGGGTGATATCAGAAGTTGATATATCCGTATAAAGGCCCGAACAGTTTTTCGCACGAGAGTGGAAAGCAGTTTCATTCTTTAATTGTGCTCCCTATGAGCAGGCATATCGTCATCATCGTTTTTCCGCCATTTTCCAAGCTTTCGCAACGCTTCTTGCAAATCACCGACCAAGGCTTCGAATTTTCGTTCCGGTGTCGCTGCTCGCCCGATAATTACGTAATCATGTCCCTCTGCCGCGTGATCTTTTATCACGACATTTGCCGCAGCGCGAAGTCGTCTCCTCGCACGATTGCGGATAACTGAATTTCCGACCTTGCGACTGACGGTAAATCCAATGCGGATATTGTCCATTTTTTCGCGTTGTTCAAGAGGTTCATGGCTGTAGGCTTGGAGGACAAGTCCCGGCATTGCACACTTTGTTCCGCCGCGCGTAACGCGAAGAAAGTCGTGGCGACGTTTCAGGCGCTGAGGCGCCTCTGACATCGCTTAAGCAGACAGACGTTTGCGGCCCCGGGCGCGGCGGGTGGCTAAGACCCGGCGACCGCCAACGGTGGCTTTACGGGCACGAAACCCATGACGACGTTTGCGAACGAGAACGCTCGGTTGATATGTGCGCTTCACGATAGAACTCCACAGATAGGAGACTGTTTAAAAGAGGAGGCTGTATAAGGTTTTGGCGCGATTAAGTCAAATCCTCGAGCGACATAAATTAATGCGTGTTCACGTTTAGTTTAGGACCAGTTGATTGGTTGAGACCCTCTCGGTGACTAGATCAGGGGGGAACGACTGTGGTACATGCTGATGGACAAAGAAATTGTGGGGCTCACCGGACAAGCGCAAAGCTTATATTCGGTGCATAGCGTTTCGGAGGAAAATAGGTTAAGTGACCAAACTCAAGGCGATTCCGCAAGCGAAAAAAAAGGTTTTTCGATTTCCAAGCTGATTCCAATTGTAGTCTTGGTAGCGGGATTGATTGCCTTCTTTGTTTTTGACCTGAATCAATATCTTTCTTTAGAGGCGCTCAAGGAGAACCGCGAGACGTTGACCAAATGGGTGGCTGACACAGGTGTTGTGGCATGGCTCATCTATGCGGGCATTTACGCCGTTGTAACCGCATTCTCTGTCCCTGGTGGCGCAATTATGACCATCGCCGGCGGGTTTTTATTTGGGCCGTGGCTCGGTGGAACCTTAACCGTCATCGGTGCGACGTTAGGCGCGACAGGAGTCTTTTTGGCGGCACGCTATGCGTTGGCTGATTTGTTGCGCGAAAAAGCGGGAACGGCTATCTCCAAAATGGAAGAGGGTTTTAAGGAGGATGCTCTTAGCTATCTTCTGTTCCTAAGACTAATTCCGGCTTTCCCATTCTGGCTCGTCAATTTGGTTCCCGCATTCCTGAATGTCTCGATCTCCGTATACGTAATCGGGACCGCGATTGGAATTATCCCTGGCACTTTCGTCTATGCCTTTGTAGGTGATGGATTCGGCGCCCTTCTTGAGGCTGGAGAAGACATTAACCTCGGCATCATTTTTGAACCGCGGTTCCTGGCACCAATCGTCGGCCTCGGCGTTCTTGCGCTCCTGCCAGTGGCCTACAAGAAGTACAAAAGCCGCTCGGCGTCATAACCAAAACCTTCGATGGAGAATTCCATGTCTGAACAGATCGAAACCGATGTGTGCGTCATTGGCGCCGGTTCCGGTGGACTTTCTTTCGCGGCAGGCGCGGCGCAAATGGGCGCTGACGTCGTGCTTCTTGAGAAAGGTGAGATGGGAGGGGATTGTCTGAATTATGGTTGTGTTCCTTCAAAAGCGCTCATTGCGGCCGGCCATGCGGCCTATGCCGTGCGGTCAGCCCAGCGATTTGGCGTCAATGCAGGAGAGCCTCAAATCGAACACAGTGAAGTCCGCGACCACGTAAAAGGGGTCATTGCGGGGATTGCGCCACATGATTCTCAAGAGCGATTTGAGAGCCTCGGCGTTCGTGTTATTCGCGAACATGGAAGGTTTATTGATCCACGGACCGTCGAGGCGGGCGATTACAAGATTTCTGCGAAACGAATTATAATTGCAACCGGATCGGCACCCGCAATTCCGCCCATACCTGGTCTCGATTCTGTACCTTTCTTTACCAATGAGACGATATTTGATCACGGTGAAGCTATGGAACATCTGCTCGTGATCGGCGGCGGACCCATTGGGCTGGAACTCGCGCAGGCACACAGAAGGCTTGGCGCTAAAGTTACTGTTATCGAGGGACTGAAGGCATTAGGCAATGACGATCCAGATCTTGCTGCCGTGGTGATCGACCGGCTAAAAAATGAAGGTCTGGAAATACACGAAGGTGCCTTGGTAAAGAGTATCTCTGGCGGTGCGGGGGCGATTGAGATCGATGCCGAACAGGACGGAGCGGCATTAAAGTTTGAAGGGTCACATTTGCTATTGGCGGTCGGGCGTACGCCAAATATTTTTGATTTAAATCTCGAAGCGGCGGGTATAGAGCCGGGCAAGGCCGGTATCCCTATCAATGCGCGGATGCAAACGACCAATAAACGCGTCTTTGCAATTGGTGACGCTGCCGAAGGGTACAAGTTTACTCACGTAGCCGGGTATCACGCTGGCATAGTCATACGGAACATTCTGTTTCGTCTTCCTGCAAAGACGGATTACACCGCTGTTCCATGGGTTACCTATACCTCACCCGAATTGGCGCAGGTTGGCCTCACTGAAGCTGCCGCCCGCGAAAAATTTGGCGACATCAAAGTTTTGGAAGCTAAGTTTGCAGACAATGACCGTGCGCGTGCGGAAAAGGAAACGGAGGGACAACTTAAGGTCATTACAACGGCAAAAGGCGTCATCGTTGGTGCAAGCATGGTTGGCGAAAAGGCTGGGGAAGTAATCCAAAGCTGGTGCTTGCCCATCTCGAAAAAAATGAAGATTAAAGATGTTGCGGGCCTCATTCTGCCCTATCCTACGCTTGGAGAAATTAATAAGCGCGCCGCAGGTTCGTACTATACGCCCTCTTTATTTAGCGAACGCACCAGAAAGATAGTCCGATTCCTGTTGTCACTAGGCTAGACCCTCCATAAATCAATCAATTCTGCTCTCTCTAACGTCAAACTCACAACAAGTTGAAAGATGGTGAACCCCTAAGTGGTTGGTCTCTTGATTTGGCATGACTATGTAGATAGCGCGGGATTTATGTGCCGCCGAGACAATTGTGTTTAGGTTGCCGCACTCCGCCGCCAGGTTACGTTTCTGTCTGGTGCCGATAAATTTTTTTGGACGGGAGATTCCAATGATTATCAAGAAAACTGCTACAGTCCTTAGCGTGGCTGCTCTTGCCGCTGCTGCAACCGCTATGCCGGCTGCTGCTGCAGACGTCAGCAAGTCCAGCAACGTCCAGCTTGCTGCTTGTAACCCCTGTGCCGCAAAGCGCGGTTGTAATCCTTGTGCCGCCAAGCGTGGCTGCAATCCCTGTGCTGCAAAACGTGGCTGCAATCCCTGCGCTGCCAAGAAATAGTAGCTAGTCAGTTTTTGACGGATAACGCCGCTTGGCAAGCTGTCGAGCGGCGTTTTCTTTATCCGCCGAAAACGACCGTTATAAATTGACTGTCATCTTCTTTGCCGCAATGCGTCTGAAGTCTGTATAGTGACGCTGATGGCGTCAGAAAATTCACATAACTCCAAGAAAGGCGTGGGTTTATCCGCCCGGTTGCTCTTGCTCACGATATTTTTCGTGATGCTGAGTGAGGTGTTTATCTATGCGCCATCTATCGGACGCTACCGGGTAGTTTATTTCCAGGAACGCATAGCTGCAGCGCATCTCGCGAGTCTCGCGCTGGAGGTCCCATCAGACAATCTGGTTAGTAAAAAACTCCAAAGAGAATTGCTCGATCATGCGAGGTCATATGGCATTGTGCTCAAACGGCCAGCAAGTAAATCGCTCATGCTTTCTGACGACATGCCGCTACAGATTGATGCGACATTCCGCATGGACGAAGGGAGTTTTATGGGTCTTATCGGTGCCGCTTTTGACATTCTTCTTAGTGACGGCAGCCGAACCTTCAGAATTATTGGGCAGTCGCCCAAGGATCGCAATGTTGTGGTTGAAACGGTTATCGCCGAAAGGCCGTTGAGAGATGCGATGATAGATTACTCATTGAATATTCTCGGTCTTTCAATTGTTATCTCCTTGATGACTGCGGTTCTGGTCTACGCCAGTTTGCAATGGTTGTTTGTCCGTCCGATGCGATCTTTGACGGCGGCCATGGTTTCCTTCCGTCGCGCGCCGGAAGACGCAACACGATTGGTGAAACCCGGTACCCGCACCGATGAACTTGGTGTTGCTGAACGGGAACTCTCTGGGATGCAACGTGGATTGCGCGCTGCCTTGATGCAAAAAACGCGATTGGCTGCGCTTGGCACAGCGGTGACAAAGATTAACCACGATCTCCGTAATATTCTGGCGACGGCGCAGCTTGTTTCTGATCATCTGGAAGTCACTGAAGATCCGAACGTAAAACGCGTTGCGCCGACGTTGATGGGTGCCATCGATCGTGCTGTTACCCTTTGTTCCAAAACCCTCAGATTCGTTCAGGAGGGCGCTACAGAACTGGATGTAACGCGGTTTGGACTTGCGCCACTTCTTGACGAATTATCGGATGCAGCGTCTACCATCGGCGATGGCAGCGCCGTGCTGGATAGCCGTGTCGATGCACGACTGAAACTTTATGCCGACCGGGACCAGATGTACCGGGTGCTGCTTAATCTTGCCCGCAATGCATTTGAAGCCGGGGCATCCCGTGTCACTGTCCGCGCCCATTCAGAAGTCGGACAGGTCATCATAGAGGTTGCCGATAACGGCCCAGGTCTGCCTGATCGTGTTCGAAGCGAACTGTTTCAACCCTTCGCTCGTTCGACACGGGCTGGCGGGTCCGGACTGGGCTTGTCAATTGCGCGCGATCTGATGCGCGGGCACGGCGGCGATATTGGATTGATACGCAGTTCAGAAGAGGGCACAACATTTCGTCTCAACTTGCCGGTCGAGCATGGACAGGGTGAGCGGCCAACACCGACTCTTGTCCACGGGTAAGAACGGCACTGGTCAATTCTTCTGACGTTAAGTAAGTTACGGTTAATCACCGATACGGTATACAAAAGGTGACGTCGCTTTGTTGTATGAGGTTCTACGATGAAACAGTTGGGTAATTGGATCATGGGCGCTAGCACAGCGGTAATGGCCGTGGGCGGCTTGTTTGTCGCTGCGAATACCGGCCATGGCGTTGCCTATTATGGTGGGCTGCTCTTTTTCCTGTTCGCCGTTTTATTTGTTTTTCATCTGATCCGCGTCAGTTTCGATCACGACGCTTAGGTCGAAATCGGCAATATTTTGATTGGGTTCAGATATGCAATCCAAAGCAGATAAACTTCGCGCGCTCTTGGCCAAGCCAGACATTTTGGTAACGCCAGCCTGCTACGATGCTTTTTCCGCCCGGCTTATTGAGCGCGCAGGATTTGAACTAAGTTTTATGAGCGGCTTCGCGGTGTCTGCGGCACGTCTCGGGTTGCCCGATACCGGGCTTATTTCGTATGGCGAGATGCTTGAGCAAGGCCGTAATATTTGCAACGCCGTGTCTATCCCGGTGATTGGCGATGGCGATACCGGGTATGGCAATGCACTAAATGTAAAAAGAACGGTGCAAGGCTATGCACAGGCAGGTTTCGGCTGCGTCATGATCGAAGATCAGGTTGCTCCGAAAAGATGTGGTCATACCCGCGGCAAACTGGTCGTGAATCGCGAGGAGGCTGTCGGCCGAGTTCAGGCAGCTGTCGATGCCCGGGATGAGGGTGCTGATATTCTTATTATGGCGCGCACCGATGCCCGAGCGACAGACGGGTTTGAGGAAGCAATGTGGCGGATAAAAGCCTTTGCCGATGAGGGCGCCGATATATTGTTCCTGGAGGCCCCAGAAAGCGAAGAAGAAATGCGCGGGTTTTGTGATGGGGTTCCCGGTCACAAGATGGCGAACCTCGTGGAACAAGGCGACACACCCCTTCTTCCGCCTAATGTTCTTCAGGAAATGGGCTTTAAAGTAGTTTTATATCCGCTGACCATGATCAAGGCGGCGATGGCAGCGATGGAAGATGCGCTGCAGGCGCTCAGTCTCGGACAAACGCCTGAAGCACTGGCTGAGTTCGCCCATTTGCGGGAAGTCGTCGGCTTCGACGATTATTACGAAGCGGAGAAAAAGTACGCTGCGGGCGAATAACCGTTAATCGGTTAACTTAACCCAACCCTGTCATCACAAATTCTTTAAAAGCTGTGCGCGACTGCAGAGCGGCGTACCATCGTTCCAAATTTGGTAACGGTTTGCGGTCGATCCCCTCGAGCGTTAACCAGCGATAAGCATAGATCCCAACGGGGATATCCCCCATCGTAAATCTATCCCCAGCCACAAAGGGCGTATTCGCGAGATAGTGATCCAATATTTCCAAATTTGACTGTGTCGTTTCGATGGATTTATTGATTGCGTCCCAGTTGCGATCTTCTGGTTTGTCGCGAATTAGGCCATGAAACAGGCCGGTAAATCCTGGTCCGAGGGTTGAGAGCTGCCAGTCCATCCATCGCTCAGCGTTGCCACGTTCCTGCAGATTCTCGGGATATAAGGATCCAAAACCCTGTTTTGCAGAAATCATGCGAACGATTGCATTGGATTCCCACAAAATGAAATCCCCGTCGATCAATACAGGAACCCTTCTATTGGGGTTCAGTTCGTGGAAAGCATCGGTATTTACGACGCCAAACTCACGGCCGGCATCTTCCCGTTCATATGCGACGCCAAGTTCTGCGCAGCACCACAAAACTTTTTGGACATTCGACGAGCTTTTACGCCCTATGATCTTCATGCGTTTACGCCATCGGGTTCATTACATGCTCCTGAAAAGCGGAGCGTTCGCATAATAGATCATACCAGCGCTGAACGTTGTGATAAGGCTCACGGTCGATTTCCATGTTGAACCAACGATAGGCGGTGATACCGAGGGGAATGTCACCCACGGTGAAATTGTCGCCACCCATATAAGTCGAATTTGCGAGATGGTTATCCATAATCGCGATGTTAGCCGTCAATTTCTGACGGGCGGATTCAATGGCGTCGAGATCCCTGTCTTCGGGCGCCGTCCGGACCATGCCCCAAAATACAGGAACCAAAGTCGGGCTAACTGTTGCGATTTGCCAATCCATCCAACGCTCTGCGTTGGCACGAATCTGAAGGTCATCGGGGCAAAGGGTACCCGCCGCATGCTTGGCTGCGAGATAGCGAATACATGAATTCGATTCCCATAATACGAATCCGTCATCGATAATCGTTGGAACCCTGCCATTCGGATTAAGCGCCCGATACTCCGGCGTATCATTGCCGCCAAATGGGCCACCGAGATCTTCCCTCTCGAAGGGCAGCCCGATTTCGCTACAAATCCATAAAACTTTTTGGACATTCGATGAGGTATCGCGTCCGATAATCTTCAACATTTTAAACTCCTAAAAGTATTCGCTTTTTCTTTAGGACGATTCTTCCGAAGGGCCTTTGAGTTCAACAAAATTTCCGTCGGGGTCCTGAAAATATACCGAAGGACCATATCCTTGGGCACCAAACCGTCGTCCGCTGCGCTCAACCGCAACGCCGTGCTCCTCAAGATAGGCCACAATGGCGTCCTCATCAAATTTGCCCAGTGTAAGCGCAAAATGGTCTACGTTCCGTCCTGTTTCGGGAGGTCCATAGCCTGATCGCTGACCGATTTCGCTATCGATTGGGACCAGATCGATCATCGATTCACCGGCTTGATATTGGAACAGGCTGTCTGAGGTTCGTTTTTCCGGGCAACCCAGAATATCGCGATAGAAATGAATCGATCTTTCTATATCGGCTACCCGCAACACCACGTGATCAAGCTTGGTAATTTGGATGGGATTCATCGCTTCCTCCACCTTCGCCCTTTTTAGCACTATACCACGCGCCCTCGGGCTTAGCAGTGATCAGTCGTTCACCAGGTCATTTGCTTTTTTGAGGGCACTCTCCCGCCAGGTAATATAGTAGGTGGCTGCAAATATGACGGCCCCGCCGACCCATACCCAGACGACGGGCCATTCTGAATAAAGGAAAAACCCGCAAGCGGCGGCGATCGGAAGGCGCAGGAAATCGAAGGGCATTACAAAACTCGCATCGGCAGCGGCAAAGGCACGGATTATAAAGGCATGCGCCGAATAACCGAAAACGCCCAGCGATATGATGGGAACTGTATCGGACCAATCCGGCGTTACCCAGACGTAGAAGGCAGGGATTGCCGAAACCGGTATAAATATCAATGACATATAGAGAAGAATCGCATTGGGCGAGTCTGTGTTGGATAACGCCTTGGTCGAAGTTTGCGATGCGGCATAGAAAATCGCAGACAGGACAACGGCAATCGTTCCGGTACTTAGTTCGACAAAGCCTGGGCGAATGATAATCAATGCCCCGGCAAAACCGAGTGCTGTTGCAATCCAGCGGTGTGCCCCGACACCTTCGCGCAGAAAAATCGCTGCCATAACGATAGTGAAGAGTGGGACTGTAAATTGTAGTGCCTGCAGATCAGCTAATGTCACCAGGGTGACGCCGATAAACCATCCAACATTTCCGAGGTAGTGAATGGTGTTGCGAAATATATGGAGCGGTAGACGTTTGGTTTGGATGTCTTCCCGTTTCTGGCGCAATGCCCAGGGAAGAATGATAAGGAAACTGATGACGCTCCTCAGAAATATCATCTGAAGAACGTTGAACTTGTCCTGAAGGTCT
Source organism: Rhodospirillaceae bacterium (assembly GCA_002720855.1). Taxonomy (GTDB): domain Bacteria; phylum Pseudomonadota; class Alphaproteobacteria; order MPNO01; family UBA2964; genus UBA2964. The sequence goes on from PBIN01000014.1 coordinate 156,360, forward strand.
CTAATGACAATCGCCAGAAGAATCAGCGAGACACCGCCCAGCACCATCCAGATTGCACCGCGCGCGGTGTTAGGTAGAGCATTAAAACTTACAGATAAAAATTTCATGAGGTGTTCGTTGAACGCTCGTGCTTAGTCGCCAATGGCTTGGCCTTCCCGGCGCGGATCCGCACCCCCCTCATAACCGCCCGGCCGTACCCGAATGCCATGAAGTCCGCTGGTCTTACGTCGGATATGGATTTTGTGCCCCAATTTTCTAAGGGCTGGTGCAATCTTTTCTAACGCGGTCCCCTTCTCGAGCTCGGTTTTACGGTTCTTGTTTAGAAAATTTGGTAGTGAAATGGCGTCTTGCATCGTCATTTCCCAGTCCAGGCTGGCAATGATCGCTTTGGCAACATAGCCAATGATGCTCGACCCCCCAGGCGAGCCGACTGCCATCACGAGTTTTCCTTTCCGGTCAGTGATGATAGTCGGCGACATTGAGCTCCGTGGTCGTTTTCCCGGCTGCGCTCTATTGGCTTTCGGTTTGCCGTTTAACCGGGGCACTGATGCAAAGTCAGTCAATTCGTCATTGAGCATGAAGCCACGCACCATAATGCGAGAACCGAATGCGGTGCCAATCGTCGTCGTCATCGATACGGCATTGCCTGCGCTATCGATGACGCTGATATGGCTTGTCGAATTTGGCCGGTTATCTCCGTCGTCTGGTGCGAAAGAACGCGATGCGGTCTGTGCGGGAATTCCGGGGATGGCGGTGCCCATCGCCTTATCTGCAGAAATCATCGCTGCGCGAGCAGCCAGATAATTGTGATCGAGGAGGCCCGCAACGGGAACCTTTATGAAATCAGGGTCTCCGAGATAGTGGTTGCGGTCGGCAAAAGCGAGTTTGCTTGCTTCAGCGATCAAATGAACCGCTTGTTCAGAGCCCGGAGGCATTCGCGATAAATCGAATTGCTCCAACATCGTCAATATTTGCGAGATAGCAATGCCGCCTGATGTTGGCGGCGGCATTCCGCAAATTTTCCACTGGCGGTATGGGGTGCATATAACGCCGCGTCTTTTTGCTTGATAGCCTGCAATATCCCCCATTGTCATTTTGGCCGGCAAATGATGGGTGCTTTGAACCGCCGCTGCGATATCTTGTGCAATAGGTCCACTATGAAAAGCATCGGCACCATTTCTGGCAATCTGACTGAGGGTTTGTCCTAGAGCTCGATTTTTAAGTTGCGTCCCGACAGGAAGGGGTTGGCCTTCGGAGGTGAAAAAGAACGTTCTTGTGGTTGGGAAATTTTTTAGGTGTCGATCGCGTTTGATCATTGCGTGCAAGCGTGGTGACACGGCGAAACCCGATTCCGCTATATTAATGGCCCGCTCAAATAGTGTCGCCCAGGGTAATTTTCCGTGGCGTTTATGGGCCAACTCCAGCATGCGCAGCAAGCCGGGAATGCCCACACCCTTGCCGCCCGCCATACGCTGTCGCCAGGGTATCTTCTTACCATTCTCATCGATGAAAAGAGTCTCAGTGGCTGACTTTGGCGCTGTTTCCCGCCCATCATATGCATCTATGGAGGAGACTTTGCCTGTTTTGCTGTTCTCTGGCGAGTAGTGCAGCAAGAACGCGCCGCCGCCGATTCCTGAACTCTGTGGTTCGACAAGTGTTAACACCATCTGCGCGGCAATCGTGGCATCTACTGCACTACCGCCCTGACGTAAAATATCTAAACCCGCTTTGACGGCGAGCGGATTTGCGGCTGCAACCATATGACGTTTCGCAGTGGGCGCACCGACATGAGTACAGCCTTGCAAAAGAAATGCCGCGAAGAGTGCGGATAGGCAGATCGCGGGTAATGACTTGCTTGTGCGAACAGAAATTTGGGTTTTTGGAACCATGACCCCGTTTCTTTTATCTCGTAGTTTATTTATGAGGCATTGCGATGCACTCGCCAAGGAAATCCTTTCGCATAGGGGGATTTCCGGGTAAAAGCATGCCGGACAGGGGTGCAAACAAGCTTATGGTGCCCAAATCGTTATTCTGGAGACGTAAATTGAGTGCGGCTGGCCGCAAAAATGGGCGCATCACAGTCCCCAAAATTCGCGAACGCAAAGGTGGCGATCCGATTGTTTCGTTGACTGCCTATAGCGCGCCTATGGCGTCTATTCTCGATCCGTATGTCGATTTATTCATCGTCGGGGATTCCGTTGGGATGGTTTTCTACGGAATGGAGTCGACGCTCGGTGTGACTCTTGAAATGATGATTGGGCATGGAGCTGCTGTTGTACGCGGATCTGAAAAAGCCTGTGTTGTCGTTGATATGCCGTTCGGCAGTTACCACGAGTCTCAGTCTCAGGCGTTTCGCAATGCCGCAAAAGTAATGAAACGGACCGGTTGCGATGCAGTAAAACTGGAAGGCGGCGCTGAGATGGCCGAAACAATCACATTTCTGACTGAGCGTGGAATTCCTGTCATGGGCCATGTTGGTCTTATGCCGCAAAGCGTGAACAGTCTGGGTGGATACCGGGCTCGGGGTAGAGGCGAAGCCGAAGCCACTAAAATAATTTCAGACGCCAGAGCGGTATCTGATGCAGGTGCTTTCTCTATTGTTGTTGAGGGTGTCGTCGAACCTCTCGCACGCGATATTACAAATGCAATTTCTGTGCCCACGATCGGTATCGGCGCATCGGCGGAGTGTGATGGTCAGGTGTTGGTTACTGAAGATATGGTGGGTCTGTTTAATGACTTTACGCCGAGTTTTGTAAAACGTTACGCTGATCTAGGCCCTGCGATTGCAAAGGCGGCCGCCGCCTATGGCCGCGATGTAAAAGCACGGCGTTTCCCTGCTGATGAGCATTGTTTTAGGGTCAAAAACAATAATTCGTAAAATGCCTTTAAAGCGCGAAGTCTCGCAATCTATTAATGACTGATTCAATTATTCGTAGCGTTGCTGATCTTCGGGAGATTGTTGCTGGATGGCGACAGGAAGGCAAACGGGTTGGACTTGTACCGACAATGGGCGCGATACATGCCGGTCATCTTAGTCTGGTTTCGATTGCAGCGAAGAACTGCGACAAAGTAATTGCGAGCGTATTTGTCAATCCGACGCAGTTTGGTGAAAATGAAGATTTGGACGCCTATCCGGTGGACGAAGCAAAAGACGTCAGAAATCTTACCGATGCGGGTACTGATTTGGTTTTTTGTCCGGGCAAGGAAGAAATATATCCAAACGGCTTTTCGACTGTTATCTCTGTCTCCGGTCTGACCGCTGGCCTGTGTGGGCCTTTTCGGCCCGGACATTTTGATGGTGTGGCGACAGTTGTATCCAAACTGTTGTTGCAATGCCTGCCGGACATCGCCGTATTTGGCGAAAAGGATTATCAACAACTGCTCGTAATTCGCCAGCTTGTCAGTGACCTGAATATTCCGGTGGAGATCGTTGGGGCACCGATAATTCGCGAAGATGATGGTTTGGCGATGTCCTCGCGGAACAGATATCTCTCGCCCGACGAAAGACGTGTTGCGCCTGAGTTTAATCGCGTATTAACCGACGTTGCGGCGTTGATAAAGGCGAAACCTGACGAATGCCAAAATATTTGTCGTAATGCGCGTGAAGAGTTGCTCGAGCTTGGGTTTGCATCGGTAGACTATGTTTCTGTATGCGATATCGAAACGCTGGAGCTTCTCAAAACCTATCGGCATCCCGCACGGGTATTCGGTGCTGCCTATCTGGGAGCGTCGCGCCTTATCGACAATTTGCCTGTCGATTAATTCTGTATCTAATTTCTCGGCGGTTGACACCGCCAGAATGAGCCATCGAACAGGCAGTCGATTATTCCTCCCTTTTTTGCCTTCCATTGGCGAACAGAACCTGCCCTTAAATTTCCCTTCGAAAAATTGAAGATCGTATTGTTGTCATTGATCGCAATGGTAAGCCGCGCACCGGGCCAACCATTTCGGAGGTGAGTGATTACCGTTCTCCGACTATTTTCAGTGCGATATAGGTTTGAGAAGTGAACAGGAGGTTTGGTGTCCCCGTCAGCGAATTTAGTTTGGTCATTGTTGTAACGGGCGCTAACAAAAGCATCCCCCGAAATGTCTGCACGGACATATCTTGATCCTGCACCTTGAAAGATATAAGGGGACACATCATTGGCGTCCTGGCCGCGCCACAAATTACCGTGGCTGATAAATTTCGCACTGCGCTGCGTGGTATTCATTCGGACGCGGGGCATTTTCTCCAGAGAATCTGTTCCAAACAGATTGTTCTTCAGGATAAGAGGTCCGGGGTTCTGTACATCGATTATAATTCCGTCAGGGGGAATGTTGCCTGAGGCGAAACGAATTCCTTGAATTAAGATAGGCCATCGTGCACCTGTCGGTCCGGCCGTGACGAGCAACCGCTTTGAATCCTCGAAATTTCCATTGATGATTGAAATATTGACATTCACTGATCCGAGTAGGAAATCTGATACCGCGTTCCCGCCGCCACCGCCGCCGTACCAAGAAAAGGAGCCATGCTTGGTTCGGACACCTGCCAGTCCAAATCGGTTGCCACTGAAGGTGCATGAGTAGAAACGATTGGTATGGGATTGGGAGTGTTCAATGCTGTAGGCATAACCGTCATAGTTTCGAACCTGACAGCGAAGAAATTCATGAAAATCATTGTTGTTGTCGCCGCCGGGGCCCTTAGCAAGGCGAAATCCATTTGTTAGACCGCCTTTTTCTTTGCCATTTACGATGAGGCGCTGAAAGTGGTTTTGCGATGGCGCAAAGAATATGTCTGGCCCGTTCTCGGATTGGATGGCGGTGTATAACGGTTTGGCTGGTGTCGAGAGTATCTGGAAGTCGCTCATCAGAACGTCCCGCGCATCTCTCAGCAGGAACATTGGTGTATTGGATGGACCTGCCCAATGCAGCTGCGTTGCACCGACACTGACACCGGAAAATTTCAGCCCCAAAACGTTTTCAATATGCAGCGTTTTGGTGACTTTGTATTTTCCTGCAGGCAGAAATACGCCGCCGCCACGGCGTTTCCCTACGATAGCAGCATCAATCGCTCCTTGAATGGCCGCAGTATCATCGTTGATGCCGTTTCCAAGGGCGGTAAAGGGCGCTTCACGCGGGTTTGTGTGCCCTAGTATTGGTCGGGGAACATAAGCGGGCGGGGTATTGTATTGGGCCGCGGCTATTCGCGGGACCGCTGCTGCAACGGGAGCTGTCATCAGGGCCCGGACAATCTCTCTTCGATCCCAACTGTTCATCGCTACTACTCCAGACACAAAAAAGCCGGAAGCTACTTTATCGTCTCGATAGCGACCGGCCTAATTGAATCTTTTCCGGAAAATGTCCTCCGGGCAGCGTTTATCGTACGTAGAGATGAACCTCGTTCGAATTTGCGTCACGGCTGGTAATTGCCGAAAGCCTTACTCTTTGAAGCGGCAATCCCATCTCTGAAAGGGATCTCAAGACCGTTTCGGCATTCCGTTTGGATTTGTTTGAAGCGACGGTAACCTGCGCGGCGCTTCCTTGCCCTGCAGCAACAGCCACCAGATCAAAACCAGCCTGAGGACGGCGTTGGAGGACGCGGTTAACAGCTGTGTATAAGGCCTGCTGATAGGAGACGTTGGGGCGATCAAATCTGATTACGACCAGAGGACGCCGACCCGCCGTTCCCAAAGAAGCGTTACCCGGGGTAGTTCCGGCGACCGGAGCAGCCGTAGCATAGGCACGGTTCGCTAAACTGTTTCCGAGCGATTCACCATTTTTGATTGCCAGTGATAACGCTGTCAGGTTGCTCCGTTCCGACGCGACATACGCAGTTTGACGATTAATGTCTTCACTCAATTCGTTGAGTAACCGATCAATCAAGACAACCGTCCGGTTGACCTCGTCTTCCAAAATCGCGAGCTGTTGGTGGTCAGCTTCGACGGCGCCGCTAAGACCATAGGCTGCACGTGTCGTTTCCAACAGATAGGCTGACATGGTGCTGGTGCCCGCAACGGAATTCGCCAAAGAATTCATCTGCGATACATCGCGATCAATATTGGATAGCCCCGATTGTGCGATATTCCATTGATTGACCATGTAAGGATTGCCAGGTGTGGTGCCAACCTGAAGACGGGAATTTATCGAAGCAATCGCACTATGATATGCAAGCGCGTGCTTACCGGTTTCGCCACGGATTGCTTGTAATGTGCTGTTCTGCCGCTGAATTTGTTGCCGCATCCGCTGTAGCTCACCGCGCAGCAAATTGACCTTCTGGCCAACGAAAGTTCCAGTTGATTGCCCCGGTGTAACTGCGGGTGGAACAAAATTTGTCGTCCCTAACGCAGGTGGCGCTCCAGCACCGACAAGCGGCTGATTTCGTTTTTCTCCCTGTGACGGAGCAATTGGAATCGACTTTGCCGATTGCGTTGCAGCTGGGGCGGCGGAACTTGAGCTGTCACCAGTCAAGGAGGGCCACAGGGAATCCATTGAAAAAGAACAGGCCGACAATGCGACGGCTGAACATATGACGGTAGCGTGGGAAAGTAATCGGGCCATGAAGCGGGCCTCACCCGTAGTGAAGTTGAAATTCATTAATCTTCGACAAAACTCGTTGAATCGACTGTTATAATTTCTGCCAACCCATTGATTCGCGCAGATATTACTCAATGCGTTATAGCTTAACAAGGTCAATTGCAAGGAATTCTGAAGACGATATTGGCAACGCTTGCCAATTAATTGCATTTTAAGTAACGTCCGCGCCTCTTCCGGGCTTTCAGGCCGGAAAATCGCGATTTGCGATATTAGCGCCCGTAGCTCAGCTGGATAGAGCACTAGACTACGAATCTAGGGGTCGGGAGTTCGAATCTTCCCGGGCGCGCCAAATTTCTTTTGTTGGTTCGGGACACCGGCACTCGTTTCATTCACTAGGTGACGAGTCGGTTGCCGGTATTTAATTTTCTCAGGTTTTCCACAAGGGATATATCCGACATGAACGATCAACCTGTCGCGGAGAGAAAGTCATCGACAAGACAGGTTGGTTTCGCGATTGCAAAAGGCGCTGTATCCCTCGCGTTAATCTACCTGCTGTTTCAAACCTATGACCTGCGGGATGCATTGGATCGTATCGCGCGTATCGATTTAGCTTACTTTTTTGCTGCTGCGGGTTTGCTTACGTCTTCGATCATGTTTGCGTCTTGGCGTTGGCGAATAATTATCGGTGCCCTTAGTAGCAGAATATCTTTTAAATCGACCTTTGGACTCGTCTGGATATCAGTGTTTTTCAATCAGGTGCTGCCGTCAAATTTGGGCGGCGATGCCGTAAGAATCTGGATGTTTTATAGGCGAGATGGATTGTTTAAACGGGCGTTTGGCAGTGTTTTGCTGGATCGTGTTACGGCTCTAGTAGGACTCGCAATCCTTGTCCTAATCACCTTTCCTCTCGCGATCCAACTTATTGCCGATTCAGTGATACTCACAATTTTGGGAATTCTCGTCGTGACCGTCTTTGTCGGTATGCTCGCTTTTCTGTGGCTTGATCGAATTATCGGAATTTGTGCGCGTTTTTTGCCCTCGAAACTCTTTGAATTGCTAGCAGGGTTGGCTGAAGATTCGCGTGTCGTTCTGGCGCCGCGCCGTTCGGGTATTCAGGTTCTTGGAATCTCAGTGGTCAATCATCTCGTTATTGTTTTGGTAATGTATGCGCTCGCTCAAAGCCTTTCAATTGGCGTGCAACTGGTTGATCTTGTGGTGCTGATCCCGCCTGTAGTTTTGGCTGCACTATTGCCAATTTCCTTTGCTGGTTGGGGGGTACGTGAGGGGGCAATGATTGGGATGTTGGGAACAATTGGCGTTACACCTGAAAACGCTCTTGCGCTATCGGTCGCATTCGGATTCTTGACTTTGATAGTGTCGTTGCCCGGTGCCCTTATCTGGTTCTTTTCTGGAAATCGGGTTTCCGCAATGCAGGCAAATGTATCAACAAAGGACGATTTGTGACCGAAAACTTTATCTCGAAAATGCTCATTCTACGGCCGCCGCAATATGGGGAGACCTGACATGTCAGATATAGATTCGGTCTTATTTGCAAACGAAGCCTTTTATCGCGCCTTCGCGGACAAAGATCCCGACGCGATGGAGAAATTATGGTCAGATACAGTGCCGGTATGCTGTTTGCATCCAGGGTGGGGTCCGGTCTTTGACCGCGACGCTATTGTAAAAAGCTGGGCCGCAATTTTAAAAAATCCGGAATCCCCCGAAATTCGATGCCAGGAGCCGAAAGTACAAATCTATGGTGACGTTGCCAGTGTCATTTGCTTTGAAGAACTTCCCGGTGGCACCCTCATCGCGACGAATGTATTTCATCGCGAAGGAAATCTATGGAAAATCATCCATCACCAGGCGGGTCCAACGTCGGCGGCTCCGAGCAACGTCTCCCAATCCAAAGAAACAGGGCCGCTCCACTAATTTTGGGCGACTTATTTTTCTTTCATACCAAAGAGCCGCTTGATCGCGTTCCAGATCACACGCAGTCCCATGCCACCGACTTGAACTGGTGCCGCCGCCGGAGTTGGCGAGTCCGCTTCAGCAGGTGCACCTTTATCGTCAGACGGCTGCGATTCTTCTGCAGGAGCGGTGTTGTCAGAGCCGATCACGTTCTTTTCAAGATTTTCGGCAAATTGTCCGATTATTTGCTGTGATAAATCCTGAACCATTCCGACGCCGCGACCATATTGGGCGACAGCCCCCGAAAGCTGCAAGTCGGTATGAATAACGACTTTAGATCCGTTTTCACTGGGTTCCATATGAAAGGCGACGTTCGCATGAGCACCACCGCGTCCCTTGGCATCTGTGCCTTGGGCTTTGAGCTTCGCGCTGTGACCGGCGGCGTCCAGTTCTTCGAAATTCGTTTGGCCGTTAAAAGTTAGTGCCACCGGGCCAAGCTTGACCGAAATTTTACCCTTATAGGTTTTGTCATCGACTATTTCGGTTAGTTCTGCGCCGGGGACACATGGCGCAATGCGCTCGATATCCATAAGGATGTCCCAAGCTTGATCTACGGGAACCGGAACTTCGAATTCGTTGTCGAACTCCACTGTTTTATCCTTTCTATGACGAATAAATATGATTCAGATTTCAGAGGTTTATCTCACAGCTTAGACGTGTCGTCCATCCAGTGTGCATCGATGATTTATGTAGGACTTTCCTGTGCCGGGGGGAACAGGTTAATTTTAAAGCGGAGCAGAAAATTAATTTATCGACATGACGGATTTTCCCAAGGTTCAACAGGTTCAGACCGACTATCTGGAACAAATTATTCGTGATGCGGACGCCAGGACGATGGCCCTCATTTCGGGACTTGATAGCGAACAGCTACTGGGCCCGCGCATGCGGATAGTTAATCCAATGCTGTGGGAGATCGGTCATATCGCCTGGTTTCATGAAAAATTTATCTTGCGGGACCGTGATCACCAGCAGTCTGTAATGGAAAATTCGGATGTACTCTATGATTCTATGGCGGTGGCACATGCCACACGATGGGATCTGGATCTTCCTGATCTCGAAACAACGATCAGATATCGCGAGACAGTTCGCGAATTGATAATCGACCGTCTCGGGTCGAATGAAATGGCTTCTGTCGAGGATTCGTATTTTACGCAATTAACAGCGTTTCACGAAGATATGCATGACGAGGCCTTTACCTATACGCGCCAGACTCTGGGATATCCGGCACCGGAATTTATTGAACCGGTGCCGAAAGACATTGGGTCAGCCGGCCCATTTCCAGGAGATGTCGATATACCCGGCGGCATTCATATGTTGGGAGCCACTCCAAAAGCTCCATTCTTCATGGACAACGAGAAATGGGGCCAGGGCTACGAGGTAAAACCGTTTTCAATCTCCAAAGCGCCCGTAACCAATGCCGAGTTTGCCGAATTTGTCGAAGCCGACGGTTATAAAAGAGAAGATTTATGGACAAAGGCTGGGTGGCAATGGCGCGAATATGCCAAAGCGGAATGCCCTGTCTACTGGCAGAAGCTTGACGGTGATTGGCTGGTAAAGCGTTTCGATAGCGTTGAACCACTGCGTCCGCATGAGCCTGTAATCCATGTTTGCTGGTACGAGGCCCAGGCATGGTGCAATTGGGCTGCGCGCCGATTGCCATGGGAGGGTGAGTGGGAGGTCGCGGCATCCCGATCACCGCAATCCGGCGAAGATGTATTAAAGGGGCCCGAAACCCGTTTCCCCTGGGGGGACGACATCCCAGGCCCTGACAAGGCAAATCTTGACGCGCGATTTGGTGGACCTGTTGATGTCGCAGCTTATCCTGATGGCGATAGCGCTTATGGTTGCCGCCAAATGATTGGCAATGTCTGGGAATGGACCCAATCGGTTTTTGCACCGTTTGAGGGGTTTGTCCCAGATCCCTACAAAGATTACTCGGAACCGTGGTTTGACGGAAACCATGCGGTATTGCGCGGTGGATCCTGGGCGACACGCAATCGTATCGTCTGGAACACCTTTCGGAATTTTTACCCTTGTGACAGGCGCGATGTTATAGCCGGTTTCCGGACCTGTGCTCTGGAGATTTAATCAGGCCGCCTCAATCTTCTGCGCCTGGTCGATTATTTCCCAGATTTTCATAGGTGTGGCAGGCATTGGGACGTCCTTTACGCCAAGTGGCCTAAGCGCATCAATGAGCGCGCTCTGTACACAGGGCAGAGCACCAACACAACCGGCTTCACCCGCGCCTTTTATTCCCAATGGATTGGTTGGTGACGGTACGCCGGCAGAGACGACCTCAATGAAACACATATCGTCTGCGCGCGGCATGCAGTAATCCAGAAAGGATGCTGTAAGAAGCTGGCCACTCTCACGGTCATAATTGAGATCTTCACAAATCGCCTGCCCCAGACCCTGACTGATACCGCCATGGATCTGACCTTTGAGCAAAAGCGGGTTGATTACTGTACCGACGTCATCGACAACTACATAAGAAATAAAATCAGTTTTTCCGGTTTCAGGGTCTATTTCCAATTCGCAAAAATGGCAGCCGTTCGGAAAGGTTGGTGCCTTTGGTTTAAATGCGGCATACGCCACTAACGTGGGTTCGATATCCGGCGGCAAAACCATGAGCGCATAGGCTGTCTGAGCCACTTCTTCGATCCGGACAGATTTGTCGGTTCCTGCGACGCAAAAAAGACCATCATCGAATGCAATGTCAGCTTCAGCAGCTTCAAGCATGTGGGCAGCTATTTTCTTGCCATGCTCGATTATTCGATCACTCGCCATTTGTAGGGCGGCTCCCCCGTTTCCGGCAGACCGGGAACCGAAAGTTCCCCGCCCATGCGCAACAACGTCGGTGTCTCCCTGAAGCAGGGTGATATTGTCCAGTTCGATCCCAAGTAATTCGTTGACGAGCTGCTTAAAAGTGACGTCATGGCCCTGGCCTTGTGCAAGCGTGCCCATAAGAATTGTGCAGTGGCCCGAGCCGTCAAATCGAATTTCAGCCGTTTCCTCAATCGGTGCCGCTGATTGTTCAATGCCGAATGCAACCCCGATCCCACGGTATTTGCCACGGGACGCTGCTTCGGCGCGCCGTGCATCGAAGTTTTCGTAATCGGCGAGTTTCGTCGCTTTTTCGAGAATGTTCGGAAAATTTCCCGAATCATAGTTGAAAATTAACCCTGTCTGATAGGGCAGGGCGGCATCTGGAATCAGATTCCGGCGTCGCAACTCAACTCGGTCAATTCCCAATTCGTTAGCCGCCGTATCGATGGCTTTCTCAATGGCGAGGCTCGCTTCGGGACGACCGGCGCCGCGATAAGGGCCGGTCCAGTTGGTGTTCGTAAAGACGCCGGATACAGATGTATAAATCGTTGGCGTTGTATAAACGCCCGCAAGTCCGCCTAGATTGTTGGTCGGTGAATGCGGTGTCATCGAACCGAGATATGCGCCCAAATTGGCAATGGTATCGACTTTGAAGGCGAGAAAATTTCCGTCTTTATCAAGTGCCAATTCGGCATTGACGATATTGTCCCGGGCGTGCGTGTCGGACATAAGAGATTCTGATCTTTCCGCGGTCCAGCGGACGGGTCTTTCCAAAAGTTTCGATGCCCACAGAACCAGAATTTGATCGTGGTAAATATCGCCTTTCATTCCAAAGGCCCCACCCACGTCACCAGCGATTACCCGAATTTTCGATGGCGGCTGTTTTAAAATTGAGGCTACGAGATCGCGAATGCCATGGACGCTTTGCGTGCTGGTATAAAGAATGTAACGGTCACTTCTTCGGTCATACTCGCCGAGTGAGACCCGTGGCTCCATCGCATTTGCCGAAATGCGATTTATATAATATTCGATCTTGGTCACATGATCGGCGGTCGAAAACGCCGCGTTTGTCTTTTCCTTGTCTCCCAACTCGAAAAAAAAGCACTCATTATCCGGGCATTCATCCCAAACAGCGACGCCGCCTGAATCTGCGGCATCAGCAGTTGCGGTAACCGCTTCCAGGATTTCATAGTCAATTTCGATGAGTTCGGCTGCGGATTTGGCCTGTTCAAATGTTTCCGCTACGACAAAGGCAACCTCGTCGCCGATTAGCCGTACTCGTTCATGAGACAACGCTTCCCTTGGGGCGGGAAACATCGGTGATCCGTCGCGTTTCTGACGGGGGACCAAAACTGGGAAAGGACCAAAACCGGTTGCCTGCCAATCTTCTCCCGTAAGAACCAGTAGAACACCTGACGCGGCTTTCGCGTTATCTGAATTGACAGACGTGATTTTCGCGTGGGCATGGGGTGAACGCAGGATATAGCCGTAGCACTGGTTCGCTAGCGTAAAATCATCACCATACTGGCCACGGCCTTGCAACAACCTCGGGTCTTCAGTCCTCGGTACTGGTTGACCAACGCCAAACTCACCCATCGAAAGATCTCCAGATCAACAAAATACGTTTGTATATTTTATCGACCCGATGAAGGCTTCGCTAGCGCGGGCTGTGGATTTGTCGAATGAAAAAGGACGGTTCGCTATAACCGCCCTTTGCTCTTACCAGGATTTTTTGTTTTTAACCCTTCCCGATTAATTGCTTCGATTTCTCGTGCGCTTCCTAACGGCCTTGTAAATGGCCATGGACGATTTCGCCGAGTGCGACCAATTTTTGGCGATCTACTTTGCCGATTAATGCATAGGCGTAAGGCTTTTCAATCCAATAAAATGCTGAAACCCCACGATCTTCAACAATTCGAAAAGAGGTCTCTTTCTCATTTGCCGCGCTCCGCACATATAGTGTTAGGCGCTTTCGATCTGTGGTCTGAAACATAAACTGTGCAGCGGGTTTGCCATTATCGGCGACCAAACGACCGCCCACGAGTTTATATCCTGCAGCATTCAGGTTCGGTGGATTTAAAGTCCGGCCAACGCGTTTCGAGAGCCATCGTACAAGGTGTTTTTCTTCCGCCTTCGCTTCGACAGCGTGGCGTCTTTCTTTCGTGAAGACGACGTGCGCACTGACGGCCTGGTTAACGAAACCGGTGTTGGCCGCTATTTGTTGAGGGGATACCCGTTCTTTGGCAACCCAGCCGCCGACAGCCCCAGCAGTTAACAGAACGATAGCGGCGGCAGCACGCATCCACGAACTGCTTGTCGGATTTTTGACCGGTGCGCGCGCGATCAGTTGTGTGAAACGTTCAGGTACGGATTCCGATAGAAAGTCGTTATGAAGTTCCTTGAGGCGATCTCGGTCTTCACGCAATGCTTGTAATCGTTTTTCCGCATTCGGATTTTCTGCAAGCCATGTAAGCAAAATCTCCTGGCTATCGGCATCGAGTTCGCCGTCCAGGAATGCGTTTAGTTCTGCGTCACCAAATTTCTTCATATCGCTCACGATCCGGATTCCTTTGAATCCTGATCAATACCTTCCATTAATTCTCTCAACCGACTGCGTCCTCTCGCGAGGCGCGACATGACAGTGCCGACTGGCACATCCAGCACCGATGCCGTTTCCGCGTAGCTAAAACCTTCAACGCCAACCAGTAGCACAACTGCTTTCTGATCCAGGGTGAGACGTTCGAGAGCTCGTTCCAAATCACGAATCAACAACCTGTCACCCTGTAAAGGAGGAATTGCCCCACGATGACTCTCTGCTACATCGTCAGCATTGCCTGAGGATGGTGTCCTCCTTGCCTTAATGACGGCGTTGATATGCAGGTTGTGCATGATCGTAAACAACCAGGCTCGCAAATTAGTCCCCGGCTGAAATAAATGAAGGCGTGACAGGGCCCGTTCCAGACTGTCCTGGACCAAATCATCAGCCGCAGTTGCGTCGCGCAGCAGGCTTAATGCGTATCGGCGAAAACGCGGGACTTCAGCAACAATGTCCTCTTTGATACCAGTCAGCGCTCTTGTCTCCTGCTGCCCAAAAAAGCCTACTCGGCGTCGCGCAATTCAAAACCGGCGGGGCGCATCTGTGCCTTTGCCGCATCTGTCGGTTCGATCAAGGTATCCCATTTGTCCGCCTCGAAGCGCTGTCCGGTGAATCCATCTGAGGCGCTTGACGCGAGCCAAAGGACCGGCGGCCCCATCACTGCGGGATCAGCCGGTTCTTTTCCCGAATGGTGAGTGCCCGACTCTCGCCACTCGGTTGGCATGATATCCGTATCCGCGGCACGGCCCGGGATCAAAACATTCGAGGTGATTCCCGTACCCTCAAGATCTTCCGCCCAGATTCTTGTTGCGGATTCCAGCGCCGTCTTGGACGGGCCATAAGGAAAGAAACCATTGCGCTGCATCGTGCCAATGCTTGTTGTTACATTAACAATGCGGCCCCATTTATTTTTTAGCATATGGGGTACGGCCATTGCCGCCATGTGAAATGGACCCATCGTATTGGTATCGAATGTCATTTGAACCTGGGCGATATCGGCTTCCCAGAATTTCGTACGATCGGTCATGAAGTTCTCGCTGAACGGGCGCATGCCCAGTCCCGCATTATTGACAACCATGTCTAATTGCCCAAATCGTTCGAGCGTCGCATCGATGATGCCAAGGCATTCGTCGGCGCTGCGCAAATCAGCTGCCATCGCATGAACGTCGCCGCCGCTATTGCCGATGACGCCCGCAACATCGGTTTCGATCAGCGGTATATCGTCGGCGATATGACTTGGGGCAACGACTTTGGCACCAGCGGCGGTGAGTGCAAGTGTCATGGCGCGTCCCAAGCCCCGGCTGCCTCCGGTAACAATGCAGACTTTTCCGGCGATGGTTGGGTCGGACATCGTTTTCCCCTTGTTTCGGTTGACGTTTAGGCGGCGCGTGTAGCAGTGGCTTCTTGAATCGTTTGCCAAATTCTATGAGGCGTTGCTGGCATATCGATATGCGTCACCCCCAGCGGTTTGAGGGCGTCGACGACAGCGTTAATTGTTGCAGGTAAAGACCCTGTCGGTCCGGACTCTCCACCCCCCTTTGCACCTATTAGGTTTGAAGGCGTGGGTATTGGAGCGCTGATAATATCCATAAAACACATACCAGACGCCCGGGGTACGCAATAGTCCATCAAAGACCCTGTCACAAGCTGCCCGGTCTCGTCATAGACGATGTCTTCCATCAATGCCTGCCCTACACCCTGAATGATCCCGCCATGCATCTGGGCTTTCAACAGGAGCGGATTAACAACAGTACCCACGTCATCGACGCATATATAATTGACAATTTCGGTAGTGCCGGTATCGGGATCGATTTCCAGTTCGCAGATTTGAACTCCAGTAGGCCAGTTCCAGTATTGTGGTGTAAATGTGCCGATCTCGTTGAGACCCGGTTCAATTTCTGCTGGGATAGCCGTTGGGCTGAATGCTGCTGCGGCAACATCCAAAATGGTCATCGAGCGATCGGTTCCCGCAACTGTAAATACGCCTTCTGCAAACTCAATATCGGTTTCTGCCGCTTCTAAAACGTGTGCAGCAATCGTGGTCGCCTTTGCGATTGTCTTGTCGCAGGCAAGCGCTACGGCAGATCCGCCGATAGACATAGATCTCGAATTAAAGGTGCCGCGACCATAGGTAACCAAATCGGTATCACCCTGGGCGTAACGGATAATAGATGGGTCAACGCCGAGCTTGTCACAGACAATTTGTTTAAAGACAGTCTCGTGACCTTGGCCGTGACTGATCGTTCCCATGATCAAGGTTATTGTGCCCGAAGGATCGAAGCGTACGCTGCTGGACTCCAGATTGGGTGATGATGTCTTTTTTACTGTGTTGGAAATCCCCAGCCCGCGCAACATTCCTCGGGTTGCTGCTTCGGAACGCCGGGCTTCAAAATTTTCATAATCGGACGCTTTTAACGCTTTTGTCATATTGCCCGGAAAATCACCCACGTCGTAGGTAAAGCCAAGCGCGTTGGTCCAGGGCATTTGATCTGGCGTAACGGAATTCTTCTGGCGGATTTCCGCCGGATCAATATCAAGTTTACGCGCGGCCAAATCCACTAGCCTTTCTAGAACGTAGGCGGCTTCAGGGGCGCCCGCACCGCGGTAGGGGTTGGTCGAGCAGTTATTCGTGAAGATTCCGGTGACCTCCACGTGCACCGCCGGCGTTCGATAAATTCCGGCGAGTGTTCCGAGGTTGTTCGTTGGCGGGCGTGGTCCCCTGATCGCAAGATAGGCCCCCATACTGGCGAGCGTTCTGATTTTTAGCCCCAGGAAATGGCCTTCTTTATCCAGTGCCAAAGCGATATCAGTAATGTTGTCTCGCCCATGCGTGTCGGACATGAAACCTTCCGAACGGTCACAACGCCATTTCACCGGACGACCCACCAGACGAGAAGCCCAGAGAACCAGGGGGAGTTCGTTGTAAGTACCGCCTCGCATACCGAAACTGCCACCAACATCACCGGGTATAACGCGGACGCAGGTTTCAGGTATGTTGAAAATCTCGCGGGCGAGCTGATAGCG
Organism: Rhodospirillaceae bacterium; assembly: GCA_002720855.1. Lineage (GTDB taxonomy): Bacteria > Pseudomonadota > Alphaproteobacteria > MPNO01 > UBA2964 > UBA2964. Next base: position 173,290 of record PBIN01000014.1, read on the forward strand.
TAGTGGGTGTGGATTTTGCAGGCCGGTATATAGCGTGTATCGATCCTGCCGTTCATCGTAATCGCCGAGGCAACCGCGCGGTTCCATCGCGACAGCGGTGACACGATTAACAACCATTTTCTGTTGGACGACGTGATCAGCTCGGTCAAATGCGGCCTCAACGGCTGCGGCATCACCTTTCTGCTCAAAAAAAGAAATATTGCTCGGACAGTCCGGCCAAACGAGGGGCGCTCCCGGCGCAATTGCACCTTCGACATCTGTCACTGATGGCAGAGGCTCGTAGTCAACCTCGATCAATTCACTTGCGTCGCGGGCCTGGGCCTGTGTTTCGGCAACGACGAAGGCCACATAGTCACCGACGAGGCGGGTTCGGTCTTTGACCAAGGCCGGCCACTTTGGGTGATACATCGGCGACCCGTCTTTTTGTTTCTTGACGGCATCTTCACAGGGCATGCCACCGTAGTTTTCTTTTGCCCAGTCCTCGCCGGTTAGAACTCGCAATACGCCCGGCGCTGCCTCTGCTGCCGAAGTGTCTATTGAGCGTATTTCTGCCATTGCAAAGGGAGAGCGCAATACATAGCCCCAGACTTGATGCCGTAAATTGACATCGTCGAGGAATTCTCCCCCACCAGTAAGGAGTCGTGGGTCTTCCTCTCTCAGCACAGACTGCCCTACGGCGAACTCACCCATTTCAATCTTCCATTACGCGTGTCGCTTCTTGTTTCCGATAATATCGGAAGCGCAAGATGGCAACAACGTTCTGACAGGCCCTGCGGAATTACAGATTCTTATGAACCGATGGTGTTGCATCCTTCAAGGGTATTATATGTTATGGCGCTGCACCGCCTTGCGCGGCCCGGTTGTAACTTTAAGATTTGTCGATGAGACGTAAATTTATCCCCTTTGTTTTCTTGACGATATTCGGTTTCGCGATGGGTCATGCTGGGTTGGCGCTTTCTCAGGCGACTGCCGAACCACCTTCCCAATCAGCGTTAACGGCGCAAGAAGCAGAACTTCGATCTCTCGTCAAATCGCTCAAAAATGACGATGAAAGGAAAAAGCTGATCGGTCAGCTGGAACTGTTGCTAGCGGCTAAATCGAAAGGGAGCGATCAAAAACCCGCTTCATCGGGAATAGGCGCACGCGCAATAGACTTCGTATCAGAACGCATGGAACAGCTTAGCAGCGAGATCGTCGCCGGAACTCGCGCGATACTGGATCTCCCCAACATATTTAAGTGGGTATCAGCACAATTCAGTGATCCGCACCACCGAAGCAACTGGTTTGAAATTATATGGAAAGTGATTCTCTCCATTGCGGTCGGGTTTGCAGTCGAATGGGGTATGAGGATGCTCCTCGCGCGACCGCGGCGTGTGCTTGAGACGAAAGAAATAGACGGATTGTGGGTTCAGATCACAGCATTGCTGGCGAGAACGGCTTTAGACGTCGTACCCATCATCGGATTCGTCGCTGGCAGCTACGCCGTCTTGTGGCTTGCCGATCCGGGCATTGTCGCACGGGACGTGATAATTGCTCTTATAGTTGCCAATGTCGCCGTTCGGCTGATCATGGCAGTGGCGCGGATGATTTTGGCACCCGTGGCGGGCTCTTTGCGTTTGTTGCCAATTAGGGATGTTGATGCCAATTACCTATTTATATGGGTCCGTCGTTTAACGGATGTTTCGGTATATGGCTACGCCTTGGTCCGGGTATCGCAGCTTCTCGGCCTGCCTGATGAGGGAGCAGAAACATTCCTCAAGATTGTGGGTCTATTCGTTTCTCTATTGTTGATCGTCTTTATTCTGCAAAATCGCCTTTTGGTAGCCGGTTGGCTGCGCGGTTCAACAGAAGCAACCAGCTCAACACAGCTCTTTCGTGGTCGAGTGGCGGATATTTGGCACGTACCTGCCCTGATCTATGTCATCGCTATGTATGCTGTTTGGGCGCTATCTGTTGAGGATGGTTTCAGCAAACTTTTACAGTCGACCATTTTAACAATCGTAATATTTATCGCGGCAAGGCTTATTCTTTCAGCAATAAATCGTGCCTCACACCGCATATTTTCCCTACGGCCTGAAGTGAAACAGCGTTATCCGGGTTTAGAAGTAAGGGCCAACAGGTACCAGCCTATTGTTGAAAAAGCGACTTCGATTGTTATTGGTGTTGTTGCGACATTTACAATTCTTGAAGCGTGGGGCCTGGATGCTTTTGATTGGTTACGGACACCGTTTGGTCAAAGGGTTACTGGCAGTCTGATTACGATTGCATTGTTGTTGGTGATCGCCATTGCGATTTGGGAAATGACCAGTGCAATTGTTGAGCGTTCTTTGTCTCGCGGGGAAGGCGAGGTGTCCGCGCGAACGCGAACACTGTTGCCCTTGCTGCGGACCGCGATGTTAGTCGTACTCATTACCATTGTGGTGATGGTCACGCTGTCGGAGCTTGGACTTAATATTGGGCCCCTGCTTGCCGGGGCCGGAGTGATCGGTCTGGCAATAGGTTTTGGTGCCCAGACACTGGTGAAGGATATCATTACCGGTTTGTTTATACTGATCGAGGACCATATTTCTGTCGGGGATGTCGTAAAAGTCGGCACCCATGCGGGAACCGTCGAGAAACTCACCTTGCGGACAATTCAGCTACGCGACGTCGGTGGCACAGTGCATGTTGTGCCTTTCAGTGCAGTGACGACGCTTGAAAATATGACTAAGGACTTCTCGCGCTATGTGTTCAATGTTGGCGTTGCCTACCGCGAAGATACTGATCATGTCATTGATGTATTGCGCGAACTTGGTGAAGAGCTATTGCAAGATGATCAATACAAACCGTTTATTCTAGAACCGTTGGAAATTCTCGGCGTTGATAGTTTTGGTGACAACGCGGTGAACATTAAGGCGCGTATAACAACAGTGCCGGTCAAACAATGGAGTATTGGACGGGAATTCAATCGTCGTATGAAAAAACGGTTCGATGAGCTCGGTATCGAAATTCCGTTTCCACATCGCACGATTTACTTTGGTGAAGATTTGTCCGGTAATGCGCCGCCAGCGCGGATTGCCACCATTGACAATGATGCCTATCAGCTGGAACAGAGGAAAAGGCAGGACTACCAAGACGAAGCTGCTTCCAGGCGGCGTTCAACTGCGACACCAATGCCAGATACTGGTGGTTCAGATGCGCCCGATGGCGATTAACCTGGTAACGACATAAATGGGTATTGTTCCCCCTCGCGATATAGGCTCGTTCAATTGGCTTGGCGTTTGGACGCATATCAGCAAGGAAATTCACCGATTTCTTAAGGTAGGTTTGCAAACGCTCGCAGCGCCTGTTGTCACCACGTTGTTGTTTCTCGCGATCTTTACCTTGGCACTGGGACGCGCCGTTCAGGTGATTGGTGGCGTCCCTTTCGTAGAATTTTTGGCACCCGGACTGATCATTATGGCGATTATTCAAAATGCCTATGCAAACACGGTCAGCTCGGTAATGATCTCAAAAATCCAGGGCAATATTGTCGATATGCTGATGCCCCCCTTGTCGCCCGGGGAGTTTATTACCGGTTTTGTATTGGGTGGTGTGGCGCGCGGTGTTCTGGTTGCAATCTGCGTCGGGCTTGCGATTTGGATTTTTGTGCCACTAAAGATTCACAGTATCTGGCTGATCTTGTTTCACGCTTTTGCGGCTTCGTCCTTGTTGGCGATGATCGGATTACTCACGGGAATCATTGCAGAGAAATTTGATCACCAGGCTTCGATAAGCAATTTCATCATAACGCCGCTCTCCTTTTTATCCGGAACTTTCTATTCGATCGAACGGTTACCTGAATTTTGGCAATTTGTCGCTCTGGCAAACCCTTTCTTTTATATGATTGATGGTTTCCGTTACGGATTCATCGGCCACGCCGATGCGTCTTTAATGCTCGGTGCAGCTATCTTGCTCGCCTTAAATGTTGTTTTGTGGTTTGTGTGCTACTGGGCGGTTGCAACCGGTTATAAGCTCAAGAGCTAGCCGCCCCAGGAATTTACGAATAAAATTTTCGACGGACGTGTCACCAATCGTTGACATTCCACAGACTGAAGCCTAATTCTCGCGCCTTTCGCAGATTTAGCATGCTTCGCACAGCAGCGGGAGACGAGCAGTGACATCTGAGGTAATGCCAAGCTACGGCCGGGCCGATCTCGCCTTCGAACGGGGCGAAGGTGCTCACCTGTTTTCAACAGATGGAAAACGCTATCTCGACTTTGCCGCAGGCGTTGCCGTAAACGCCCTTGGTCATAACCACCCTCGGCTTGTTCAGGCATTGACAGAGCAGGGCGCAAAGCTTTGGCATGTATCGAACCTATATAAAATTCCTGAGCAGGAGGAATTGGCCAGCAGGCTCGTCTCAGCAAGTTTTGCGGACACTGCATTCTTTTGTAATTCCGGCGCCGAGGCAGTTGAGGCCGGATTAAAACTGGTCAGAAAATATCAGGCGGAAACGGGACATCCTGAGCGCTACAGAATTATATCGTTCGACAGCAGTTTTCACGGCAGAACACTTTCGACGATCGCGGCGGCCAAAAATGCCGCGCACGTGGCGGGGTTTGGTCCGATGCCGGATGGATTTGACCAGGTTCCGTTTGGAAATCTCAACGAGCTTCGCAATGCGATTACATCCGAAACGGCTGGCATTATTGTTGAGCCAATTCAAGGTGAAGGCGGTATACGGCCGTCCAATTCGGAATTCCTTAAAGGGCTTCGAGAGGCATGTGACGAGTTTGGTCTGTTGCTGTTCTTTGATGAAGTTCAAACGGGTATTGGTCGGGCCGGTCAACTATTTGCGTATCAGAATTTTGGTCTTGAGCCAGATGTGATGTCGCTTGCCAAGGGTCTCGGCGGCGGTTTCCCGGTAGGTGCTTGTTTGGCAACCGAAAAAGCCGCGGTGGGTATAACGCCCGGTACGCATGGCAGCACCTTCGGCGGTAATCCGCTGGCAATGGCTGTCGCCAACACAGTCCTGGACGTATTGCAGGATGACGGCTTTTTGGCAGGGGTCCGCGAAATGGGCGAACTGCTATTTGCTAGGATGGTCAAGTTTTCCAGCGAAAACCCGGGTGCATTTGAAGATGTTAGAGGTGCTGGCATGATGATTGGCCTGAAATGCATTCCTCCGGCTGGCGAATTTGTGGCGGCATGCAGGGATGCGGGATTACTCACGGTGCCAGCCGGCGACAACGTAATGCGCTTGCTCCCACCGCTCATTATTGATGAAACACATATTGCGGAATGTGTGGAGATAATGGGACAGGCCTGGAAGGCAGTGTCATCATGACCGAACTCAAACATTTTCTCGATCTTGATTTAATTGACGCAGTTGATCTCCGGCAGATGATCCAGCTCGGCGTGAATTTCAAAAACGGATCAGGCGAAAATGAGCCACTGGCCGGCAAGTCGTTGGCGATGATTTTTGAGAAACCGTCAACAAGAACGCGAGTGTCCTTTGAAGTTGGCATGAAGCAGCTCGGCGGCAAGACAATCGTCCTAAATCACGATGATATGCAGATCGGACGGGGGGAAACGATTGCTGATACGGCGCGCGTTTTAAGTCGTTATGTCGACGCGATCATGTTGCGGACCAATCATCCGGACAAATTGGAAGAGCTGGCACACCACGCAACTGTACCGGTGATCAATGCTCTAACGGATCGGTCGCACCCTTGCCAATTGATGGCAGATGTCATGACTTTTGAGGAGCATCGAGGGTCTATTGCAGGCCGGAAAATTGCCTGGGTTGGCGACGGAAACAACATGGCCGTCACCTGGTTGCATGCCGCTACCAAATTTAATTTCGAGCTTATTTTAGCCTGCCCTGAGGAGCTTTCCATTCCAAGGTCGGAAATTGATCGGGCTCTAGCCTCGGGAACGCAAGTAACCGAAACGACAGATCCCGCTGAGGCAGTATCAGGGGCTGATTGCGTCGTAACGGATACCTGGGTGTCGATGGGTGATCAACCAGGCGAACGGCGCCATCGTTTATTGGAGCCCTATCGCGTGGATCAAGGGATTATGGAGAAAGCTTCGGCCGACGCTATTTTTATGCATTGCCTTCCTGCGCACCGGGGCGAAGAGGTTACTTCTGCAGTGCTGGAGGGCAAACAGTCTGTTGTGTGGGATGAAGCAGAAAACCGCTTGCATGCCCAGAAGGGTATTCTTGTTTGGTGTCTCGGGTGACCGGGATGACCGCGCTCGACAATGTCCTTCAACCTTTCCAGCTTGAAAATCATGCAGCCCAGGGTCGGCTAGTTCGGCTTGGCGATTCACTTCATCAAGTACTGACCGCCCATGAATACCCGTCAGAGGTAGCAAATTTGTTGGGCGAATTGCAGGTCATTGCCGCTCTGATGTCGGGCACCTTGAAGTTTGAAGGTGTTTTATCAATTCAAATAAAAGGCGACGGTCCGGTAAGCATGTTGTTGGTCGACGTTACAACCGACGGCGATATGCGTGGATACGCCAAATTCGACTCTGAAAAATTGGAAAAAGTTCTTGAGGACGGTGCGGCTGGGCCGCAACAAAATGTTCCAAAGTTTCTAGGTACCGGTTACTTCGCTCTAACGGTTGATCAAGGCCCCGATACGCATCCGTATCAGGGTGTGGTTCAATTAGAAGGCGCGACGCTTGCCGAATGTGCACATTCATATTTGCGCCAATCGGCTCAACTTGATGCCGCCGTGAAAGTCGTTGTCTCCGAGATCGAAAATGCTTCGGCGCCAAATTGGCGCGGCGGCGGTATTATGGTGCAAAAATCGGCGTTCTCCGGCTTCCAACTCATCGATGGAGAGGCAACAGACGCCGATTTTGAGGATGCCTGGCGGCGCGCGGTTATCTTCCTCGGCAGTTGTACAAATGAAGAGTTGCTTGAGGCGGATTTGCACCCGCATCAATTATTATTCCGTTTGTTTTCCGAAGACGGTGTGCGGGTTTTTGACCCCTCGAGTTTTGCGATGAAATGCCGCTGCTCGGCCGATCGGGTCCGCAATGTACTGGTATCTTTTCCGCGCGAAGAGGTAGAGTCTATGAAGGTCGGCAACGATGTGGTTGTGACGTGTGAGTTTTGTAATGTCGATTACAGATTTGACGCAGATGGCATCGACACCATTTTTAAGGAAGTGGATGCCCTTTAACAGGGTGTCGGACGAACTCAAGATCGGGGTTGTATCATGAAGTATTTGAAAATCCTGTGCATTACCTTTGTATCGACCGGACTACTGGCGGGTTGTGAGGCAACAGTTCAACCCAAACAATTTCCGGAGCTCAGATACACACATTTGCCGGCGATTTCATTGGCCGTCGGCAAGGTCGATGTCGTTCAAAAATATCAGTCCTCAACCCAAAAACCACATGTCGAATCGGAGTTTCCGGTTTTGCCGGCTACCGCCGCGGGCAATTGGATACGGGACCGGATTTCCGCGGTGGGTGGACCCGATACAATTCGCGGAACGGTAACGAAGGCAAGTGTTGTGGAGGTACCGCTCAAACGCAGCTCGGGAATTCGCGGTGCTTTTACCAAAGATCAATCGGAGCGATATGACGCAACGCTTGCTGTGAAAATCGAGATATTCGACGCGAACGGAAAACTTCGCGGCACAGTTTCCTCCCAGGCGACAAGATCACAAACAGTATCGGAGGATATTTCTCTGGCAGACCGCGAGCAGGTCTGGTTCCGTATGACGGAAGCCATGATGAATGACCTCAACGGCTCACTGGAAAGACAAATTCGTGAGCATTTTCGCCAATGGCTGCGTTAGCGGCGCCAAAAGGACGGGACAAAGAGAATAAGAATAGTAAAGAGTTCCAGCCGTCCCAAAATCATTCCCGCTGATAATACCCATTTGGCGGCATCGGAAAGAGAAGAAAAGTTTCCAGATGGCCCAATAATGGGCCCCATTGCCGGTCCAACATTGCAGATAGCCGTTGCTGCTCCGGTAATTGCCGTCATGTAATCCAGCCCGAGTGCCCCCAAAGCCAGCGCAATGACGGCAAAAGTTCCGATGAACAGGAAAAAGAAATTCATCACGGATTGGACAACGTCATCATCAATTGGCCGATGATTGTAGTGGGGCACGAAGATTCCGTGCGGTTGCAACAATCGTTGAAACTGTGAATGAACCGTCGCGAACAGGACCTGGAATCTGAATATCTTGATCCCGCACGCCGTAGAGCCAGCGCATCCGCCAACAAACATCAGTATAAATAAGACAACGATCGGGAAGGCGCCCCAACTTTGGTAATCCGCGGATGTGTATCCGGTCCCTGTCATAATCGAAACTGTATTGAACGCGCCAGTGACGGCTGCACTATCGAATGACATGTCGCGGGATGCCCAGAGCCACCAAATCACCGCACCCGACGCTATCGCCGCAATTGCTATAAAACAGCGAACTTGCGGGTCCCGTACCAATGCGAATGACCCTTCACGTATCATGCGCAAATAAAGAAGGAATGGCATGGCGCCAACCAGCATGCCGATCGTAATGAAAATTTCGATGGGAGCACTATTCCAGGCGCCCACAGATTGATCGGAGGAGGAATAACCGCCAGTGGCAATCGTCGTCATGGCGTGAATTATTGCCGGGAAGCGATCCATATCCAGTAACCAGAGACCAATGGACCAAATCGCTGTGAGACCGATATAGACGACTGTAATCCAGGCAGCAATCTGACCGGCACGTGGCAGAGCTTTTTCCTGCGTTTCAAATGCCTCAACTTTGAATAGCTGCATGCCACCAACCCGAAGCATGGGCAAAACCGCGATGGCCATGACAATAATTCCAATACCACCAAGCCACTGCAGTAGCGCACGCCACAGCAATATGCCCTTGGGCGCCTGATCCAGTCCGGTCATAACGGTTGAGCCGGTTGTCGTGATGCCGGACATCGCTTCGAAAAAGGCATCGGTGTAACTGAGCTTCACCTCCGAAAAGACAAATGGCAGCGCTGCAAACATTGTGATCGATAGCCAGCTTGCCGCCGTCAGAACAAAGGCCTGACGTATTGAAAGTTTTCGTATCGGTGCTTGATTGGTTAGAACTAGGACACCGCCGACAAAGAGCGTAAGCGTGCCCGCACCGGCAAAAATTTGCCAATCAGGATGTCCATTGACGAGGTCAACCGCAAATGGTGCCAGCATCGCTACTGCGATGGTGGTCAACAGAATACCGATGACGAAAAGTGCGGGTCTAAAATCGATCATAGTGGGGTACCCCCACGATTGTGTCGTTCTTGACTAATCTATGTGACCGGCGCCGGATGTCGGATTGCCGATGGCCGCCAAAAACTCACGGCGCGTCGAGGAATGTTCCCTAAAAGCACCAATCATCTGACTTGTGACCATTGTAAGCCCTGATTTGTGGATGCCACGCGTCGTCATGCACCCGTGCGAGGCTTCAATGACAACGCCAACACCTTTGGGCTGTAGGACGTTATTGAGAGTGTTAGCAATCTGCGCCGTCATCTTTTCCTGAATTTGTAGACGTTTGCCATAGGCATCTACCAGCCGTGCCAGTTTGCTTATACCAACAACGCGCCGGTCGGGCAGATATGCAACGTGCGCTTTCCCGATGATTGGCGCCAAATGATGTTCGCAATGCGATTCAAAACGGACATTGCGGAGGACGACCATCTCGTCATAGCCCTCAACTTCTTCAAATGTCCGCGCGAGAATTTCTTCCGGATTGACTTCATAACCCGAGAACCATTCGCCATACGCTTTTGCCACACGGCTTGGCGTATCGAGCAGTCCCTCGCGAGCAGGGTTATCGCCAGCCCAGCGCAATAATGTGCGAACCGCTTCCTCAGCCTCTTCCTGTGTTGGCCGGTTGACCACCTCAACGGGGGTACTGCGCAAAGCGCTTTTTACAAATGCCACGATATGGGTCCTTCCTGTTTAATCCCTGTTGTCCAGCTCATAGGCCGATATTTAATTGAGTTGCCTCGCCTGATACGGGCTATCGAGCGAAAATGCAGGTATATCGATGTCAAACCTTTCACCGGTATTGGTTTCCATCTCATAGGAACCAAACATTATACCGGAAGGCGTCGCCAGTGGCGTGCCGCTGGTATACTCAAAGGCTTCTCCTGGCTTAAGGGTTGGTTGCTCGCCGACAACCCCTTCGCCTTTCACCTCTTGCAACTGGCCACGCGCGTCCGTAATCCGCCAATGCCGGTTCAATAACTGCACGGGTTCCATGCCGTCATTTTCGATCTTTACCTGATAGGCCCAAACGTAATGATCTTCATCGGGCGCCGACTGATCGTCTAAAAACACCGGTTCTACGGTAACGCGAATGCTGCGCGTCGTTGCTTCATACATCTCCAGTCTCCGAGCGGTAAGACTGATTATACCGCTGGTTCAACTCAAATCCGGGCACACTCTATATCCTAATGTCCTGACTTCAACCCGTATTACGATTGATTACGAAACGCCGCTTACACCTTTGCCAGCGCCTGGGCAATATCTTCTTTTAGGTCTTCCACATCCTCCAGGCCAATTGAAAGCCGTACAAAACCGTCAGTAATGCCTAGTTGTGCACGCTCTTCCTCGGAAATTCTCTGGTGCGTGGTCGTCGCAGGGTGCGTCGTCAAACTCTTCGCATCACCAAGATTGTTGGAAATATCCACAAGCTGCAAGGCATTCATGAAACGGAAGGCGTTTTCCTTGTTGCCATCGAGATCGAGACAAACAACCGTACCGAAGTCGGACATTTGCGCCTTGGCGAGCTCGTGCTGTGGATGCGATTTCAGGCCCGGATATAAGACTCTCGTCGGCTTGGATTCTTCTGTCAGGAAGGAAGCAATTTCCGATGCATTGCGGCAGTGTTTTTCGACGCGCATCTCCAGAGTTTCCAATGCCTTTAGCAGGACCCAGGCATTGAACGGGCTCATTGATGGGCCCGTGTGACGATAGAAGGGGTTCAATTTTTCGTTGACCCATTCTTCTGTTCCCAAAATGGCGCCACCCATGGTCCGGCCATGGCCGTCGATATGTTTCGTGGTCGAATATACAACGATATCGGCGCCCAGCTCCAAGGGGTGTTGCAATACCGGAGTAGCAAAAACATTGTCGACGATGACAATTGCGCCAGCATTGTGAGCTAACCTGCAGACAGCCTGAACATCAATTATTTCCAATCCTGGGTTCGATGGCGTTTCGAAAAACATCGCTTTGGTCGGTTTACTGAGCGCTTTTTCCCACTGGTCGAGATCTGCGCCATCGACAATCGTGGTCTCAACACCATAGCGCGGCAGAATTTCTGTCAGAACAAACTGGCAGGAGCCAAACAGGGCCCGCGACCCAACCACGTGATCTCCTGCACTGACATGGCAGGCCAACGCGGCGAACACGGCCGCCATTCCACTTGCTGTCGCGCGGCACGCTTCGGCACCTTCCAACAAACACATTCTATCCTGAAACATTTCATTGGTCGGATTGCCGTAGCGGGAATAGATAAACCGCTCGACCTCGTTTTTAAATGCTGCTTCCGCATCTTCCGCTCTTTCATATACGAATCCAGAGGTCATAAAGATCGCCTCATCGGTTTCGTCGAAGTGCGTGCGCTTTGTTCCGCCCCGAACGAGCTGGGTTTGCGGGCGCCAGTTTTTTTCCGTTTGTTCTATCGTCATCTCAGTCTCCTCACGGCGCATTCATTCTGGCTGCCGCCGCGTGAATGCCCAAATAAAAAACCCCGACCGATTGGGTCAGGGCTATGACGGGCTCCGACCTTTTAGCGGTTTATTTAACGTGGTCGCAAGCCAGTCGGGCTCAAATCACCACAAGCGCGTTACTACTCCTGTGACGACAGGGCGTCAAGCGAATTGATCAACCGATTCTATCGGGAATGTGAAGACAGTAATGGAATCTGTCGCTGGAATTCTGTAAGCAAATAAATAGATAACCAATCAAACTTAAACCGGCGTGGGGAAAAGCGGGTGTCCAGCGAGAATTTACTGATTATTGCACCATGGGCGGTGTTGATTATTTACTGCGGTATCGTTTGGCTTTGTAGCCCGCGCGGCGTGTCGGCAAGCCAGTTTTTTAAAGGAAGCGGAGATAGCGGCGCATCACCGGCACTCTGGGTTCTCGTCTTTAGCGCAGCCATATCGTGGATCTTTGCAAAGTCGATCGCCAACGCCGCCAACCTGGGGCAGGCCTTCGGTATTACCGGCAGCATTGGATATGCGACATATTATCTGAGTTTCGTGGTTGCTGCGGTGGCGATTTATTACATCCGCGTAAAGGGTGGCTTTGGCTCGCTGGCGAGTTTTCTGATTGGTAAATATGGTGCGCTCTGCGCGCGGCTGTTCCTGATCGCCATAGGCATTCGTCTCTTTAACGAGGTGTGGTCTAACACCAAGGTGGCGGCGATGTATTTCGGCGAAGAAGGCAGCGGCGCATACTGGGTCGCTGCCATCGCAGTGACAGTCTTTACGATGTTCTACGCGTGGCGGGGTGGGTTGCGCAGTTCGCTTCTGACCGACGCCGGTCAGATGTTGTTGGCTGCAGTACTGCTCGTCGTCATACTAATCGCAGTTTTCCCACCACTTATGGAACGTGGCTTGCCCGAAGTGCCCGATACGGTGCATTGGGCCGGTGTTACCTTTATCGCTCTCGCTGCGGTACAGGTGCTGAGTTATCCGTTCCACGACCCGGTTCTCACGGATCGCGGCTTTCTCACCAAACCCGGCGTCATGGTCAAAGGATTCCTACTCGCTGGTTTGCTGAGCGGCATCTTTATATTGATGTTCAGTGCGGTTGGGCTTTTTGCTCGCGCCGAAGGATTGGAAGGCACCTCCACCGTCGCTGTTCCGATGGCCTTTGGTTTGCCGCTTCTTCTCGTGTTCAACGCCATTATGCTTACAAGCGCTGGCTCCACTCTCGATTCAACTTTTGCCAGTACAGCGAAACTGGCAGCAATTGACTGGCCCGACCGCCGTAGTGAGCCTGAGGCAGGCGAACGCTCGCTTGGACGTTGGGCGATGATAACGATTGCCCTGTTTGGCAATTTACCGCTTTTGACCATCTATATGGGAGACGGGATCGGCCCCGCAATCATTGCGGCAACAACGATCAGCGGCACCATGGTGATGGGGCTGGCGCCAATCTTCCTGCTTTCCTTCCTGCCGTCGGCCGGACCGGCGAGCTTCCATATGGCTTTCTGGCCGGGGCTTTTATTCGGTGTATTGATTACCGTGGAAAGCGCTACCGGTATGCAGATATTCCCGAGCTGGATTGATGTTGGCAGCGGCAAATATGCCGATGACCTCGGCGTCAACATTTATGGCTTGCTGATCTGCACAACGGGCTACATTCTGGGAGCGTTGATTTTTGGACGCCGAACATCGATGGCCACGGGCGGTTCCGCTACCGACGCTTAATCACCCAGCTGATATTTTAGCCAGATCGTGGCGGTGATAAGGACCAGCGCGCCAAACTGGTGGAGCATACCAAGCGCCAACGCGACTTCGGAAAGCAGTGTCGCGATGCCGAGACCGACCTGAAACAGGGCGAGCAGGGTAACGATACCGATTGCCCGCTGTGCCGCATTTCCGGTCTCAGGGCGTCTTGTCGTGAACCAATATACGATGATCAGCGCAGCTGTACCGATTGCCAGAACCCGGTGGGTAAACTGAACGGTCGCGGTATTTTCAAAGAAATTGATCCACCACGGCGACATGTCTAACAAACCCTGGGGAACTACTTGCCCGTCCATTAGCGGGAATGTGTTATAGGCTCGCCCCGCATCCAGGCCGGCAACGAAGGCGCCCCAAATTACGGTGAACGCCGCGCAATAGAGAACAAGAACCGATCCTGACCGGGTCCATCCGCCTCCGGATTTTTGTGGCCGCGTTGTCAGGCAGGAGAGAGCGTACCAGAAAAGCAAACCGAAAATGACAAGCGCGAGGCCGAGATGAGCGGCGAGACGGTATTGGCTTACCGCAGGCTCATTGACCAGCCCGCTTTTGACCATATACCAGCCGAGCAGCCCCTGTGCCCCACCCAGCAGGAACAACACGCCAAACCGCCATGTGAGCGCTACCGGTATCATGCGCTTCATGACGAACCACAAGTAGGGCAGTAGAAATACGATTCCGATGAGCCGTCCCCACAGCCGGTGCAGATATTCCAGCCAGTAAATCGATTTGAAATCACTGACCGTCATCCAGAAATTTACCTTGGTGAATTCGGGGCTTTGTTTGTAAGCCGCAAACAGTGCCTGCCATTCAGCGTCGTTGAGCGGCGGCAATATACCCGTAACCGGCCGCCAATTGACAATCGATAACCCGCTTTCGGTGAGACGTGTCGCGCCACCCAATAAAATCATCGCCGCGACCATGACGCAGCAGGCCAACAGCCAATACCCCACGATGGGAGCGATTTGCTGGCCATAAGGCGGGGAAATCTCGGATTCAGGCGTCGAAATAATGTGTCTCGGTATTGTCAGGAACCAGTCGGTCTTCAATAGGCCACGAAACCGCGCCAAAGCAAGAAAAACCGCGTGTTTCAAATTGCCGCAAATATTTCGGAAAAATCTATATGGCTGTTCTTGACACTTGCCGGGTGGAAGACTATATGTCTGGCACTCGCGAGGGGAGAGTGCTAGTAAATTACAGAAACCCCCTATATTTCAACGACTAACAAGGAACGTGCAAATGAAATTTCGGCCATTGCATGACCGCGTTTTGGTGGAGGCCCTCGATGCCGAGGTCAAAACAGCGGGAGGCGTTATCCTGCCTGATACAGCGCAGGAAAAGCCGCAGGAAGGAAAAGTAATCTCAACCGGACCAGGTGTCCGCGGTGAGAATGGAAAATTTGAAGCGCTTGACGTTAAAAAGGGCGATCGCGTCCTCTACGGCAAGTGGTCCGGCACCGAGGTGAAGGTGGACGGCAAGGACTACCTGATCATGAAGGAGTCCGACATCATGGGAATCATCGAGTAAGGAGACCGGACCGATGGCAGCTAAAGACGTAAAATTTGACACCGATGCCCGCAACAAGATGCTGGCTGGTGTAGATACTCTCGCCGATGCGGTGAAAGTAACGCTCGGCCCCAAGGGCCGTAATGTCGTGCTCGACAAGGCCTTCGGCGCACCACGGATCACCAAGGACGGTGTGACGGTCGCCAAGGAAATCGAGCTTTCCGACAAATTCGAAAACATGGGCGCCCAGATGGTGCGTGAAGTCGCTTCCAAGACCAATGACGAAGCGGGTGACGGCACGACAACGGCAACCGTTCTGGCTCAGGCCATTGTGCGCGAGGGCTGCAAAGCCGTTGCCGCGGGCATGAACCCGATGGACCTCAAGCGCGGAATCGATGCAGCGGTAGACGCCGTTGTTGCTGATCTCGGCTCACGGTCGAAGAAAGTGAAAGACGAAGGCGAGATTGCCCAGGTCGGTACGATCTCCGCCAATGGCGACGAAGAGGTCGGCGAAATGATTTCTGCAGCCATGCAGAAAGTCGGCAAGGAAGGCGTCATCACGGTTGAGGAAGCCAAGGGTCTGACGACAGAACTCGACGTTGTCGAGGGTATGCAGTTCGACCGCGGTTATCTTTCACCGTACTTCGTCACCAACCCGGAGAAAATGATCTGCGATATGGAAGATCCGCTGATCCTTCTCCATGAAGCCAAACTTTCCACGCTGCAGCCGCTGCTGCCGCTTCTGGAATCGGTTGTGCAGTCCTCTCGTCCGCTGATCATCATCGCGGAAGATGTTGAAGGCGAGGTCCTCGCGACACTCGTGGTCAACAAGCTTCGCGGTGGTCTCAAGGTTGCGGCCGTGAAGGCACCTGGCTTCGGCGATCGCCGCAAGGCCATGCTCGAAGACATCGCCATCCTCACCGGTGGTCAGGTTGTCTCCGAGGATCTCGGCATCAAGCTTGAAAACGTCACCATGGACATGCTCGGTTCCGCCAAGAAGGTCACCATGACCAAGGAGGAAACCACCATCGTCGAAGGCGTTGGCAAGAAGGGTGAAATCCAGGGCCGTTGCAACCAGATCCGCGCTCAGGTCGAGGAAACCACCTCCGACTATGATCGTGAGAAGCTGCAGGAACGCCTTGCCAAGCTCGCTGGCGGTGTTGCCGTCATCAAGGTTGGCGGTGCAACCGAAGTGGAAGTGAAAGAAAAGCGTGATCGGGTGGAAGATGCGATGAACGCAACCCGCGCCGCCGTTGAAGAGGGCATCGTCCCCGGTGGCGGCACCGCGCTGATCTACGCGACCAAGGCTTTGGGTAAGGTTAACCCGGCCAATGACGACCAGCGTGTGGGCGTCGACATCATCCGCAACGCGATCCAGGCGCCTGTGCGTCAGATCGCCGAGAACGCCGGTGAATCCGGTGCGGTTGTTGCCGGCAAGCTGCTGGAAGCCAAAGGCTCCTCGCTCGGCTTTAACGCCCAGACCGGCAAGTATGAAGACCTCGTGAAAGCGGGTGTCATCGATCCGGTCAAGGTTGTTCGTACCGCGCTGCAGGATGCCAGCTCGGTTGCGGGTCTGTTGATCACAACCGAAGCGATGGTTGCGGAAGCACCTGACGACAAGGCTGCTGCTATGCCTCCAATGCCTGACATGGGCGGCATGGGCGGAATGGGCGGCATGATGTAAGGCAACCGCCTTTCATCGGCTGACCACAGCCAAACGATTAAGGCCCCGCAGTGCGGGGCCTTTTTTGTTGGGGGTGTGGGCCGCTTACCCCACCATATGCCGGGCGCGGGCGCCGCGTTCGATGCCGGCGGCAACGAGGCGGTCGATATCGAGGCTATGGCGTATCATCTCCAACAGGCGCAGCTCTTCCTGGCTGGCGGCGCCATCGGCGGCGACAACATCACAACTGATCGCGTAAGCCGTCTCGTAGAGGCGCGCTGGCACTTTCGTGCGAATAAATTCAAGCGCCTGTTCCAGCCCGTCGTCGTCATTGAGCAGTTCGGCACAGGCGCGTGTCGCACCCGGTAAATCTTCTTCATCGAAACCATCGAAGACCGGCAGGTTGCGCACCATCGCGCCCATCGATTGCAGCTCGGAATCGGTCATTTCGCGATCGGCGGCGGATGACAGCACCATCGCGTAAATCAGCCCCTCGTGATGTTCAGCCATTATTCTTCCTTCTCGCTCGTTTCTTGTTTTCTATTCTATCAGCTTTAGCGCAGATAAGGTTCTTAACCGGTTCCGTCAAGGGGGTATCAGGCGGCCGATGCCGAACTTTCCAGAAATGCTTTTGTGTTGGCGATGGCGTCTGCGAGCCCGATGCGCTCGACCTCAACGCCTTCGGGAAAGGCGGTAAGCAGCCGTGTCGGTGTGCGTGAGTCGAGGATGACAAACACGCCGTGATCGCCAGCGCGCCGCACCAGCCGCCCGTAAGCCTGTTTGAGCCGCAGCCGGGTGATGCGGTCATCATAGGCAGTGCCGCCAAAAGCGCCTTTGCGGGCGCGGTGCAGGATGGTCGGGCGCGGCCACGGCACCCGATCGAACACCACCAGCCGTAGAGCGCGGCCCGGAACATCGACACCGTCGCGGATCGCATCGGTGCCGAGAATGCAGCTGTTTTCCTCTTCGCGGAAAATCTCAATCAGGCTGGCGGTATCCATGCCATCGACATGCTGAGCAAGCAATGGCAGTCCGGCTTGCTCCAGCGGTGCAGCGATTTTGCCATGGACGGTGCGCAGCCGTGCGATGGCGGTAAACAAGCCAAGCGCACCACCATTGGCCGCGAGAAACAGTTCGCGATAGGCGGCGGCAACCTGATCGCCATTGGTACGGCTGACATCGGTGACGACAAAGACCTTGGTCTGGGCTGGGTAATCGAAAGGTGACGGGGCATAGGCGCGTATCGCCGGGGCGGGCAGGTGAGAGGCGCCTGTCACGGTCTCGGCCGACATCCAATCGGTCTCGTTATCCCCAGTGCTGTCGCGCAAGGTGGCTGAAGTCATCACCACGCCGTGCGCCGGGCGCGCAACATGATGCGCAAACGGCATGGTCGGGTCGATCCAGTGGCGATGCATAGCGGCATCGCTGTCGCGCCCCTGATCGCGGCTGACCGAGAACCAGTCGACAAATTCTTCCGGCACCTCATCACGAAGCGCCGCCAGCATGGATCGCCAGGCATCGACTTCACCTTCAGCACGCCGTGTCAGCCCCCGGCAGGCCGCCTCAACACGCTGGCGTGTGTGGCTGTCAAAATTATCGGATTCGGCATCGAGCAGATAAGCAAGCCGCGCAATCAGCGCTTTCATCGGCTGCGAAAGCTCACCCAGTGCGGTTTGCAGAATTGCGGCGGCGTCATGCAGCTCGTCAATCGGCGGGTGGGTGTCGGACTCAAGATCATAGGGCGAATTGGGATCTTTCGCGCGGGCATAGACCTGTTGGCGGACCAGCGCGAGAAACGATTCCGCCGGGCCGCGCGGACGTTCGCCGTCTGCCAGACGTGCCGCCCATCCGCCCTGGGGCAGGCACTGCGCGGCATTTTTGACCTCTTCCATCGCTTCACCAGTGGTGGGGTCAGCGGCGATCAAGTCCTCAATACGGCGTTGCAGCCCTCGCGCCCGGCTGCGGCCACCGCTCTCCGCACCGAGAAGCCAGCGGCGCAGTTCGACACCCTGCCGTCCCGATAGCTCGGCTGAAAAAGCACTGTCGGCGGAATCGAACAGATGGTGGCCTTCATCGAAGACGATGCGTGTCGGGACATTGCCGTCATCCAGCCCGCCAAGGGCGGCCTGTGTCATCACCAGCGCATGGTTGGCGACGACGATATCGGCACGGCGGGCCTGTCGTACTGTGCGTTCGACGAAGCATTTGCTGTAATGGCTGCAGGCCGAGTAGATGCATTCGCCCCGCCGGTCCGCAAGCGCCAGCGTGTCGCGGAAGCCCACAAGATCGGTAAGCCAGGTCGGAAAGTCGCCACCGACAATGTCGCCCGAGCGGGTTCTTGCCGCCCAGCGTGCGAGCAACCCCAGGCCAACCGCACTGGCGGGTCGGGTCGGGCTGCGGCCCACTGCTTCCTCCATATTCAATAGACAGAGATAGTTCTCGCGGCCTTTGCGGATAACCACGTGACGTGCCTTGACCTCAGGGTCGGGATGCAGCCGGTCAAGCTCATCGTCGATCTGGCGCTGCAGATTGCGGGTATAGGTGCTGATCCAGACCGCGCCGCCATTTTTTTCAGACCAGACGCTGGCCGGTGCGATATAGCCGAGTGTTTTGCCAACACCGGTTCCTGCTTCTGCGATAACCACGTTCGGCGTATCGACTTCGGCACGTGGAGCAAAGGCGGCGGAGACGGCGGAGGCATAGTCTGCCTGTTGCGGGCGAGGTTCGGCGTTGTCACCCACCAGTTCGGCAAGCCGTGTTCGGGCTTCGGCATCGGTAACCTCAAAGCTCTCCGGCGGCGGTTCAGGTGCCTGTTCTGCCCAGCTATGAAGCCGCATCCAGACATCCAGTCCGCGTCGCGGGCGCGGCAAATCCTCAGGGTCGGTCAGGTGCTGCAGACAGGGTGTGACCATCGGCCCCCAGGCCCAGCTGCCATCCTGCATGGCCTGAGCCACAGGAAGGGCATCCGGTTCATCGCGCGGATCAAAATCGGCAAGCTCGGCGAGCAGGACGTCCACCGCCTGGCGTAATACGACTGCCTGCTCTTCAAGGGTATCCGGTTTTTCAAGATCGAGTGCCGCCGCAATACCGCCGGGCGTTGGCAGGCAAAACTGCGCGGGCCGGGCAAATGCAAACAGCTCGAGGATATCGAGGGATGCAAAAGGCGTGAGCCGCAAACGGCGCGAAGTCGTTGGCCTATGACATATGATGGGTGGCGACATGGACTTGAGAGCGTGACCGGCTTCCCTCTGTGATATGTGACGCGGGTCGCCGTCGGGCGACAGAATGATCGCATCGGTCAACCCCGCGACCAAAACGTTTCGCGCGCTGGCCGGTTCCGCTGCCTGTAGAGGTAAAGGCGTATCCATAATGAAACTATACAGGAGGGGTCGGATTCGGACGCTATACCAAGTTAGGCATTGACCTTCATCATTGACGCCGCGCGTCGTCGCGCCTACGTTCTCGCGCCGTTTAAATGTAAGAGCCGAATGACGATGGAAACAGTTCGCACACTAGCGCAAGACGCTCGTGCCTGGCCGTTTGAAGAGGCCCGGAAGCTGTTGTCGCGTATCGGCAACGAGACGCCGGAAAAAGGCTACGTGCTGTTTGAGACTGGCTACGGCCCGTCCGGTTTGCCGCATATCGGTACCTTTGGCGAAGTGGTGCGGACGACGATGGTACGTCAGGCCTTTACCGCGCTGAGCGATATTCCGTCGCGCCTGTTTGCGTTCTCGGACGATATGGACGGGTTGCGCAGCGTTCCGGAGAACGTGCCCAACAAAGAAATGCTGACGGAACATCTCGGCAAGCCGCTTTCTGCTGTGCCCGATCCGTTCGGCACCCATGAGAGTTTTGGTTATCACAATAATTCGCGGCTACGCGATTTTCTCGATACGTTCGGTTTCGAATATGAGTTTCAAAGCGCGACCGAATGCTACAGGGAAGGCAGGTTCGATGCGACGCTGTTGAACCTGCTGGCCAATCTGGACGCGGTCACGCAGGTGATTTTGCCAACGCTTGGACCGGAACGGCGGGCAACCTACTGTCCGTTTTTACCGATCTGTCCGGATACAGGTGTCGTCCTTCAGATTCCTGCAATCGCGCACGATGTCGATGCCGGGACGGTGACATTCCAGCGAGACGACGGCACTTCGTTGGAGGTTCCGGTAACCGGTGGCCATTGCAAGCTTCAATGGAAGGCCGACTGGGCGATGCGTTGGACAGCGCTCGATGTTGATTATGAGATGTCAGGCAAGGATCTGATTGATTCTGTTCGGCTATCGTCGCGCATCTGCAAAATTCTCGGTGGCCGCGCGCCTGAAGGGTTTACGTACGAGCTGTTCCTCGATGATAAGGGCGAAAAAATTTCGAAGTCCAAGGGCAATGGTCTGACGGTCGATGAATGGCTGCGCTATGCGCCTCAGGAAAGTCTGCAGCTCTATATGTTTAACTCGCCTCGAAAAGCAAAACGTCTCTTTTTCGATGTCATACCACGGCATGTTGATGATTATCTGACGTTCCTGGGCAAGTTTGGTGATGAGGAAGAAGACAAGCGTCTGGAAAATCCGGCCTGGCATATTCATAACGGCACGCCGCCCGAGGAAGAGGGGCACGTGACATTTGGTTTGCTCCTCAATCTCGCATCCGCGTGCAATACCGACGACAAATCCGTGCTGTGGGGATTTATTTCCCGATATGCGCCAGAAGCGACGCCTGAGTCGGCACCGATCCTTGATCGGCTGGTTGAACACTCGATTCATTACTATCAAGATTTTGTGAAGCCGGAGAAAACCTACCGCGCACCTGACGATAGAGAACGTGCCGCGCTTGAGGATCTCGCGGCCAAATTGGAAGCGATGGAACAGGGGACGGAAGCCAGCGAAATACAGAACCAGGTTTATGAAGTTGGCAAGGATCATGGCTTCGAAAACCTGCGTGACTGGTTTAAGGCGCTTTACGAGACGCTTTTGGGCCGCGAACAGGGCCCCCGTATGGGGTCATTTATCGCTCTCTATGGCGTTCAAGAAACCTTGGCTCTCATCAGACGCGTTCTCGCTGGGGAGGATATTTCGCAGGGATAGTGATAGAGCAGTCGTTTACCCACGAAAATCTGGTCTTCAACACTCTTAAACCGAGTAAATATGGCAAGGCATTGGTAATACTTCTGCCGTAGTCTCGCTCGGTTTCGACCACAAATTAGAATTCGTCGTCAAAAAAACCATGGCGACGGAATGACATTGGTCGATTTGACGTATGGGAGCGAAATCGTTGAGCA
Organism: Rhodospirillaceae bacterium; assembly: GCA_002720855.1. Taxonomy (GTDB): domain Bacteria; phylum Pseudomonadota; class Alphaproteobacteria; order MPNO01; family UBA2964; genus UBA2964. The sequence goes on from PBIN01000014.1 coordinate 195,180, forward strand.
AGTTAAGCGACAGAAAAGAACAACTCGACCCTGCCTATCTCAGTGAAAATCTGAATAAGCTGTTTGCCTTTGTCGAAAAAGTCCGGAATGAAATCGCGGCTCTTGATCTCGCTGAGAAGGAATCCGACCCGGACCTTTTCAAGGCCATGAACAAGTTGCTGGATGGCATTCTCGAAGCAACGACTGACGCCAGCGAAAAAATCATGTCTGCCGTCGAGAAAAACAATGTTGCGATCGAGAATCTTCAGGCGTCGACATCAGACGATGAACAATCAAAGGCTATTGAGCAAATTATCGATGGCCACAACGAAATATTCGAAGCCTGTGCATTTCAGGATCTAACCGGTCAACGTGTGACGCAACTTTCGAAATCCGTTCATTATATTGAGGAACGTATCGCCGCGCTCCGTGAACTTTGGGGCAAAGAAGAGCTCGACAAAATTAACATAGAATCTAAGAAAGAGCTGACCGAGGATGAAAAATTGCTCAACGGTCCGCAGGTGAAAGCAGAAGCGCTTGATCAGGCTGACATTGACGCGATGTTCGATTGAATTAAAAAACTTCGTTGTTAAGCAGATTTCCAGCCAATTCCCAGACGGGCGTAGTTCGGGACCTGTAAAACACCTTCCTCAACATAAGGCTCCCAAGCTGCGAGCAGTGCCTGCTTAAGAGAATCGAATTCGGTATCCGAGAGGTTCTCGGTTTCCTTCACGAAACTGCGTTTGAGATTGCGCGTTACATAATCGTCAATATCGTCGACTTGGTTTTTGTAGCGCAATGCACGCTCTTCGACTTTCTCGAAACCAGCGTTCACCAAAATGTCTTTTAATGTTCCAGGTGCACTCATGCTGTGGCGGCTTGGTACCGGCCCTTCCTCAATCCCTAAATGACCGGCGACCGCTCGCCGTGGTACATAAAATGGCGGGTTTTCTTCATAAGGCCCCCACACCACATAGCCGACGCGGCCCCCCGGTTTCAATACCCTGCCGGCTTCACGCGCCACGGCAACCTTGTCTTCGGGAAACATAATCCCAAAGCGGCATGTGACAGCATCAAACCGGTCATCAGAAAACGGCAAGCTGGCCATGTCTGCAGCGGTGAAACACATATTTTCAAGATTGAGAGTTTGGGCACGTTGACGGGCGGCATCCAGCATCCGAGGCGTCAGATCAGCGCAAACGACATTGCCATCACTATTCAATGAATGGGCAATACTTATGGCCGGGTTACCGGTTCCGGTTGCCAAATCGAGAACATCTTCACCGCTTTGAATACCGCATTCACTTATAATCATTTGATTAAAGGTATCGTCAGGCGAAATGCCGTGAACTGCCGTCGCTGCCCATGCCTTGCTGCGCTCTGCCCAGTGGTCTTTGGTTTCAGTATTCATATAATTTTCCTAGCCGGGTGAGGTGCCAATTCCAAGCCGCGCGACTATTGGAATTTTATAAACCTCGCCCTCACGAAAATCGCTGCATCTTTCTTCAACGTTCTTGAGTAGATCGGCCCAATTTTCTTCCGAGAGGTTTTCAATTCGGTGCGGCGCTGTACGCGCAACAGCACGGCGAAAATAGTCATCACCTTGTTTGATCGTTCTTTCTTGTTTCAATTCAATTTCTTCCGCCCCGGCAAACCCAGCTTTCTCGATAACATCTGAAAGAAGCCCCGCATCTCCCAAATTGTGCCGTATCATGCGGGGTGGAAAGTCCTCCCCAAAATATTTCTCAAGACCCGTATTTACCGCACCGAAGGTTGGGTTCTTTTCAATCGGGCCCCAAACCATCCAAACAGCTTTTCGATTTGGTTTCAGAACCCGAAGAACCTCTTTGGCACATCCCACCTTGTCATCCGGGAACATAAGTCCGTTTCTTGATGTGACAGCGTCAAAGCAACTATCGGCAAACGGCAGGGAGATCATATTGCCCGCCGCAATTTGGAAATTGTTGATTGATAGTTTTTGAGCCCGTGCGGCAGCGACCGCCAACATCTCGGATGTCATATCGCAGGCCGTTACTGTCCCACTGGTCAATTTACCTGCAATGGTGATCGCGGGATCGCCCGTTCCGGACGCTACATCCAACACTTTCATATTCGATTCAATGTCCGCTTCTTCGATCAGTCGGAGATTGAATGTATCGTCACTGGGTTTTGCTGATGTGGCCGCTTCTGTCCATCCTGGACTTCGATTTTTCCAATAGTCGGTGCGGTTCTCTGTATCGCTAGCGGGGTCTTTCACAAGCCCGGCTTTTATTGGCTGGCCCAGACAATCCGGTGCATCCATCTGATTTCCGACACGCGAAAAATAGGATCGGGATGATCGTCATTTACAGATTTCAACTCGATTTCCCGCTTCGTGTGTCGTATGAGCTCTTTCGCCATGACCTCGTCTTCTGTCGTTTTGACGATGACCCTGTCGCCCCGCTTTACCTGTGAGGACGGAGATACGATTACGATATCGCCGGGCCGAAACACAGGGGCCATACTGTCACCGGTGATTTCCAATGCGTAGGCCCCATCATCGCCGACATCGGGCCCGTCAATTTCTGCCCAACCCGTACCGGTCGGGAAACCCGAATCGTCGAAGTAGCCACCGTCACCCGCTTTCGCCAGCCCAACGAGCGGATAGCGTTTAGCCTTTCCCGCGCCCGCACCGGCACCAGCAAATGTGACGAAATCGGAAAGTGTTAAATCGGTAACTTCGAGAACTTTCGCGATGCTCTCGGTCGTTGGCCATCGAGGTTTTCCTTGCGGATTGACGCGCTTGCTCTTGTTGAAACTTGTCGGGTCGAGACCCGCCCGCCGTGCCAGCCCGGATGCCGAATAACCCTTGGCCTTGGCAAGTTTGTCGATAGCGTTCCAAATGTCTTTGTGACGTAACATGGCGAGAGTTTTTCCTATTTTTGCTTTGCTGTCACGTACCGTCCTTAAAAGAACTCGCATAAGAATGGATATGATTTACCATAGCGCGTAGACCGTTGGCCCGATTTCCACTTAGGTGCGAACCAAGTTCGATTGCATCGAAAAAATCCGGTGGCGTGCTCAGAATTTCATCTGGTAGTCGGCCGGAATATACGCGTAGTAAAAGAGCGATTAACCCCCGCACGATCATTGCGTCGCTATCGGCCTCATAGACGATCCTGCCAGCATCGTCCTGAGCGCGGAACCAAACCTGCGACTGGCATCCTTTAACCCGATACTGCTCCGTTTGACATTCTTCAGGCAGACCGTCGAGCCCTTTGCCAAGCTCGATAATATATTCATATCGATCAACCCAGTCGTCAAACAGGCTGAACTCATCAACAATGCTCTGTTTTGCTTCCTCAATGGTCGCAAAAGTGATATTCATATCAATGACTTAATCTGAAAATAAAATATTCGTTGTCTGTAACCCGTTTGGTATATAGATAGCCCGCCAGACGATCAATCATCATCCATAACAAGACGATATTTCTATCTGAATCCTCGCTGCGAATCGGACCCTGATTTATGGTTCTATGCAAACGAACGGGACACCCTTTATGTCGAGTGCAGGAATATCCGCAGCGGCTCAACGAGTTGCGCACAAGCCTGAACAGCCCGGATTAGATATTCATAAATCCGGTACAGCGTTGTTCCGGCTGTTGCCGCCAAATCTCGCGCATAAAGGGGCAATCAAAGCCCTAAAATTCGGACTGGTTCCGAAGCTCGCCGGTTTTGATGATTCAGTTCTGGCGATTAAATTGTGGGACATCGAGTTTCCCAATCCAGTCGGTATGTCAGCGGGATTTGATAAGAACGGAGAAGTCGTTGACGGATTGATCGACATTGGCTTCGGTTTTGCTGAGGCTGGAACAGTGACGCCGCTGCCACAACCTGGAAACCCTAAACCAAATCTATTCCGGCTACCCGATGACCTCGCTTTGATTAATCGCCTTGGATTCCCGAGTGATGGCATGGAGGCGTTTGCCGCAAATCTGGAAAAACGACCGCCCGGTGCAAACGGAATAGTTGGAATTAACGTCGGAATAAATGCGGGCACGGCCAATGCGACAGGCGATATCGAGAAAGGCCTGAAAAAACTCGCTCACATGGCCGGCTATATCACGATCAATGTTTCCTGTCCGAACACACCCGGATTGTGTGCCTGGCAAGCAGGTGACAAATTGTCAGAGATGGTTCGCTGTGCGAAAGCCACGCTGGCAGAAATTTGCCGGGAACGAACGCCCCCCTTGCTTGTTAAAATTGGCCCCGAACTGGACGATCAAGGTCTCGCAGATGTTGCGGAAGTTGCGCTGAATGCGGGTATCGATGGTTTGATAGCCTGTAATACCACTGCCGAACGTCCGGCCACATTGAGAAGCGAGAAAGCGATGGAAGCTGGCGGTCTGAGCGGTCTGCCCATTCGTCAACGCGCAACCGGTGTTGTGTCCAGGCTATACGAACTGACCGGCGGCCAAATACCGCTGATCGGTTGTGGGGGCATATCGACCGCTGCTGACGCGTATGAACGTATTCGGGCGGGGGCCTCGCTGCTGCAACTTTATACAGCCTTGATTTATGGCGGCCCGGGGCTCGTCAATGATATCAAGCGCGGCTTGGCTCAGCGCTTGCGTGCTGACGGATATACCAAACTCTCCGATGCCGTGGGTGCCAATCACCGTTAACGCAGTCGGGTTTTGTTAACCATAATTCAAGAGGTTGCCGCCAAATTGGGGACCGGTTCTGCAATTCAGACGGTTCATGGCAGTTTTTTATCATATCGGGTTAGTGACAGTTTATACGCTGATGGCGGCAGCAGCGGCGATAGGGTTGCCCTATCTGTTTCCGGAATTTGGGCCGGATTTAGGTGCCATTATCGGCGTTATTATTCTTGTCGGCTGTGCAATTCTGCATGAAGTGTTTGCCCGTCAGGAAAGCCATGCGAATCTTACGGATGAGTTAAGCCATTTGAGAAATCGAAATGCCGAACTTCAAATTGCTCTCGATCGTGTGGAACGCGAATCGGAAATACTGAAGGGGGCCGTCAAAAAGATTGCCGAAAATCGCGGGATTGCTATAGAGAGCGGAAAAAAGAATGTCGACTCTGTCATCGCTGAGGTCAAAGTTTTCCAGGGGCTCGTAAAACAGCTTTCAGCGGCAAAAACAGTTCCCGCTACGGCAACGGGAGGCAGCACGGCTTTAACTGTTTTGCCGGACCGGGCCCAACCGAACAGTGATGGGCCGGAAGCCGTTGTTCAGGCAAACAAAATATCCCTTGTTGCCAGTGACGGTGAGGTGGTTGAGACGGCACCTGAAGAGAAAACCAGCCCACCTCATGATTCATCCGGACAGGCAGACTCGGACATGCCTGGTTTGGACGATGACAGCATTCTGGAAATTGTTCGCGATGGTCTCGAGCAAAACCGGGTGGATTTGGTGTTGCAACCAATCGTCCAGCTGCCCCAGCGCAAACGCGTATTCTACGAGGCGTTTACCCGTATCCGCGATCAGAACGGCGATAACCTTGTTCCCGAACAATATATCGGTATTGCGGAACGCGAAGGCTTGGTACCGGCAATCGACAACATGCTGTTATTTCGCTGCGTGCAGCTGGTGCGGCGCACTCAAAACAGCAAGCAGGATATTGGTTTTTTCTGCAACATCTCAGCGCACAGCCTCACCGATAAGCATTTCTTCAGCGATTTTGTTGAATTCATGGCTGATAATGCACGCCTCGCGCCAAATCTGATCTTTGAATTTCCCTACGCAACGGTTGTCAATCGCGATCATGATATCGAGCAGCACCTCAAACAGCTCGCTTCGTTAGGCTTCCAGTTTTCCGTTGATCAGGTCTCCAGTATCAACATCGATTGCGAGGATCTGATCAAGCATCGCTTTAAATATGTGAAGCTAGAGTCTGATATCTTGCTCGAGGAAGTTCGACGTCCATCCGGCCCTATCGCCATTGAGGACGTTAAGCGGGTGTACAACAGGCAAGGTATGGATCTGATTGTCGAGAAAATTGAAACCGAGCCTGAATTGCTCGAGCTCTTGGATCTTAAAATCGACTACGGGCAAGGCTATCTGTTCGGCGAACCACGGCTCGCGCGGGTAGAGTAAAACATCCCCTTCCAAATCGGTGCGGTCCGTGGCACAACCCCGTCACCATGGCGGACGAAATCCCAATCCTACCTGGCCTTGCTGAACTCGTAGCAGAGTATGACGCCTTTATCATCGATCTCTGGGGGGTCATTCATGACGGCGTGACGCTTTATCCCGGGGTTGTCGATTGTCTTTCAAAAGTTCACGAGACCGGCAAGCCCTACGCTATGCTGACCAATGCGCCGCGCCGCTCTGATGCAGTGAGACGGGGTATGAATCGCATGGGTGTCCCGGCTGAACTGTGTCCGATTATCATGTCATCTGGCGAAGCTACGCGGCTCGGTCTCGAAGAACGGCGCGAGGACTGGTTTGATGACGTCAAACTGACTTATGTCCATATCGGGCCCGACCGCGATGATGGGTTGTTTGACAATCTCGATCTGCGCAAGGTTGATTCCGTCGCGGAGGCGGGGTTGATTGTTAATACCGGTCCGTGGCGCGATGAGGAGACGGTAGCCGACTATGAGCCCCTGCTGCAGGATGGAGCGGCGGCCGGTGTTAAAATGGTCTGCGCCAACCCTGATCTTGAGGTGATACGCGGCGGTGTACGCATTATTTGCGCCGGTGCCCTTGCGCGTCGATATGAAGAGCTGGGCGGCGATGTGCTGTATTACGGAAAACCCCATAGCCCGATTTATGAAAGCTGCCTGTACCAGATGGGTGACCCGGATCCGAAACGCGTTTTAGCGATTGGAGATTCACTCAAAACCGATATAACCGGTGCGTGTAATCTCGACATGTATTCGGTTCTGGTAACAGGTGGAATTCACGGAGACGCCTTCGGCATTGCTGCGGGTGACCACTCTGTGGCTGCCGGAAAAAAGATCGCTGAAATCTGTGCTCTGGAGGGTGTTTTTCCGGATGCCGCAATCCAATCTTTTTGCTGGTAGGTAATTTTTACTCCCACCCTTTTCTTGGTACGAATCATTGGGCTTGGCTATAATTTTCCATTGATTCTGAAAGGGGGCGCTGCGTATTCGAGCGGCGCCTAGGCGGGCCCTTTCAATGATATTGCGGGGGTGGAAAGTTCGATATCATGAACTTCCGATTTCTATCAAAAGGCCGCTTAAATACTTCAGCACTTGTTGCTTACGCGATAACCTTAATCTGGCTCGCGCTTACGGCAATTTATCTACAAAGCTCAATTGGCTGGCCCAATATTCTGACTTTGTTGCCGCACGAGATCGGCGTTTTGATAACCGGCATATTCACACCTCTAGCCTTTTTATGGCTGGTAATGGCATATATCGGCCGCGGCGCCGTCCTCAGGGAAACAGCTGAGTCACTACGGTCCGAGCTCGGTCGTTTGACCTATCCCGCTGAAGATGCGGAAGAGCGTGTTCAAGAGATTGCTGATTCCCTGCGCCGGCAGGCTCAGGAGCTCTCCTCTGTATCCGAACGGGCAGTATCGCAGGCGCGATATCTCCACGATGGACTTCACCGGCAAACCGAGCAACTGGATGTCGTCGCAGCCAAATTGTCTGAAAGGGCCGGTGTCGTACAAAACTCGGTCGGGACCCAAATTCAGGAACTTGAAACCGTTTCCAACGCTGTTCTCGGAAAATTGGAAGCCACTGGACAATCATTTGCCGGTCAAATTGAAGCGATGGGCCCCGGGGCTGAGGACGCAGCGGATCGTGTGCGGGCGGCGGCAGACTCCGTGCATAATCACACTGATAGTGTGCTGAGTAATTTTGGACAAATTACCGCGGGTATTGATGAAACAGACGAGCGATTAACTCGGCAAGCGGAGAAGCTTGGCGACCAATCTGATTCTGCAATCGCCCGCGTAAACGAGGTTTCCGAAACTCTTAGAGAACATGCTGATGGGTTGAATGAGACAGCGACGCAAGCGCTGGAGCGTGCAAAGGAGTTGGGAGATACTTTCCGCCAGCAATCTGTCACGCTTGTTTCAGGACTAAAACAGGCGGTTAGCAGTGTCGACGATGTGTCCGAGAATTTTCGGCAACGTACCGAACAACTAATGGCTGGGGCTCGTACAACTGTGACGCAGGTTCACGATACGGTGGAGGCATTTCGCGAAGAGGCTGTTTCCCTCGGCGACGGAGCAGAAAAAACCGTTGCGCGTATCAGGCAGGCAGGTGAAGAAATCCATGCCGTCGGAGATGAATTTGCGGGCGAAGCCGATCGGTTGTCCCAGGCTTCGGTCCGCAAAATTACAGATGCCGGAAATGCCCTGGTGCGACAGGGAGAAGCTATTTCCGCAGCGGCAGATCGTTCCATCGAGCAGGCGAAGGCGCAGATGGATGAAATTGCAGCCGGTATGGTATCGCATTCCACATCTCTGGCAAAAGAACAGCACGGCCTAGCTGAACAGACGCGTGAGAGATTAGAGGTATTGACCAGTGAATTGCGTGGTCACGCCGCAGAAATGAATGCCATCGTCGAAAAATCTGGGGCAGCTGCATTTGATAAGGTCGAAGAGATTGGCGGATCATTCAGGCGCCAGTCAGATCGAATGGCAGAAGACGCTGAACGAACTTCCGTTCTTATTGAGGCGCGAACAGAAGAAGTCTCTGCGCTATTGCGGCAGCATGTCGATTCACTAAGCGTTGCCTCTGAGACGGCTGCTGAAGCCGTCAGAACCAAGGCAGATGATGTCGCGGCAATATTGCGCGAACAGTTGCAACTCTTTTCACAGGTGGCCGACGAAACCTCTAATGCAGCGGCGGAACGCACCCGGGAAGTACAGAAATTGCTCCGAACACACATCGAAGAGAGTGCCGAACTGACAAGCGATGCGGCGCAACGTGTCTTTGCGCGGCTCACCGAAGTTAGTGAAGCCATGCGGCAGGAAGCCACTGCGCTATCCACAATGTCAGAACAGGTCGCCGGCGAGATTACGGTCAAAGTTCGTGAGATGGATGAAACATTGCAGACTGAGTCCGCTGCAATGATCGCGGCATCGAATAGTGCAACAGAGCAGGTAGTTACGAAGGCGGACGAGGTCACAGCAGCACTCAGGCGACAAACAGATGAATTTGCGGCCACGTCGGAACGGGTTGCGGCTCAAGCTGCAGCTCGCGTGAAGGTCGTTGGTGCTGCGCTCACCAAGCAATCGGGCGATCTTGATGACGTTTCGATACGGTCGGCGGAACGCGGAGAGGAAATTGGCGCGTTGCTTGAAAAGCGGACTGCGGACCTTTCCTCCGCGGTTGACACTGTTGTTCAAAGGACCACTGTCGTCGGCACGACATTTGTGGATCAGGCTGAAAAACTCGTTGTGGCGTCAGAACAGGCGGCGAGCCATTCCGACAAAATCCGTGCCTTGGTTGGGGAGCAGGCTGAGGCTTTGGACCGTGTTGCAGGGCAAATGGTTCGCCGAACTGAAGAAATTTCGAAGTCAACTGAACTGGAGTTGGAGCGCCTCACCGGGATGGCTGAACGCGCCGTGGAACGTTCCAATACGATGAACCAGACTATCGGAGCGCGCACAACCGACCTTGCTGACGCGTCGAGGGAAACGGTTGAATGTCTGACAATCGTCAGTAATGCCTTGCAGGCACAGGCACGGGCGATGATTGAGGCCAGCACGAAGGCGGCGGCAGATGTAACGAACGTGATTGCGGCACTAAAGGATGAGTCAGGCGCACTCGAAACATCGGCGAGTGTTGCAGAAGAGCGTGTAGAGGCCATTGGTCGGATGTTCCGTACAGAAACACAAGAACTCGCTTCGGCGTCCGAACAGGCGGCACGGCAGGTTGATACAGTTCGACAATCACTGCAGCGCCACTCCAGTGAAATGAGCAGTGCTATGGATCGCGCTGCAGATCAGGCCACTCAGGTCGGCGCGGTATTCTCAGAACAGGCCAATGAGCTGGCGCGGGCCGCTGACAATGCTGACAAACAGGCCAAACTGGTTCGTCAGAACACGTTTGATGCCCGACGCGATATGTTTTTGCGCGCCTCGCGTTTTATTATCGAAGATCTGAATTCGACCGCGATAGATTTAAACCGTCTTTTGGATGAGGTTGGTTCTCAGAAACTTTGGCCTCGTCTTGCCCGGGGTGAAAAAGGCATCTTTGTACGATCGATGTTGCAGGACGATGAGCGTCATGCCCGCGACGTGATTAAGAGCAAGTTTGAGGACGACGACAATTTCCGAAAATACGTGCAACGTTATCTGGACCACTTTGGACGATTGCTCAACGAAGCCAATGAAAGCGATCCTGAGAATCTTCTAAGCTCCACCTTCTTGTCCGCGGATATCGGCAAGCTGTATCTTGTACTCGCCCGATCCGTGGGACGGCTCAACTGACTTTCGAAATCGCCCACCTGTAAATCGGCTCTAACGGAGACCCAACGTGCACGCGCTGCTCCTAACGATTTTTATCGATACGGTAGGCTTTGGCATCATCCTGCCACTCTTGCCATATTTTGCTGAGAGGTTTGGAGCGAGCCCATTGCAGGTCACGCTCCTGGCGACGGTCTTTTCATTTTCCCAATTCGTATTCGCGCCACTCTGGGGTCGGCTCAGCGACCGTATCGGTCGCCGTCCCATCATTCTGATTACCCTGGCGGGGATGTTCCTCGGCTATCTGGCGCTTACGGTTACGGATTCGCTATTAATGCTTTTCCTGGCGCGGGGCTTTATTGGATCGATGGCTGCCAATTCCGGAGTGATTCAGGCTTTCATAGCCGATATCACAACTACAGAAGCCCGCGCCGGTGCCATGGCAAAGGTCGGAGCGGCAAACGGGCTTGGTTTTATTGTCGGACCGGCAATCGGTGGGTTGTTTGCGGGTTCTGATCCGGTTAATCCCAATCTCGCATTGCCGTTTATAATTGCCGCCAGCCTTTCCGGTTTTGCCTTTTGCATCGCCTGCATACAGGTGAGGGAAACCGTTTCGGTGGAGATCCAGAAAGAAGCAGCTGAAGGCCAGAGGTCACTGGGCCGCGTGTTTCTAGAGGCCGTTCGCATTCCGCAGCTCGCCCTTCTTTTTGTCGTTGTGATGATGACACCCTTTGTTTTTTCGGGGATTGAGACGACATTCGTTCTCTGGTCCGAGCGCATGCTTGGTTGGGGACCACTGCAGAATGGATGGATTTATACTTTTATGGGGTTAACTGCCGCTGCGACGCAATGGTTGCTCGTTGGCAGGTTGACCCGTCGCTTTGGCGAACACCGCCTGATTTGCACCGGGGCCGTGATGATTTTTATTGGCTCCCTGATTCTTCCCTTTATGACCGGCACGTTTGGGCTCTGTGTCGCCTTTGGCTTTATTGTATTTGGCGTCAGTATCAACAATCCTTCTTTTTCAAGTCTTGTTTCAAAATATGCTCACGCAAGTGAGCGCGGCAGTTTGTTGGGGTTGTCGCAATCCTGTTCGGCGATGGCACGCATTACCGGACCGGCCTGGGCGGGCTTTGCTTTCGGTGAGTATGGGCCGGATTGGCCGTTTCTGTCGGGTGCAGCAGTGATGGTTGTCATGTTCGTTCTCGCTACGCGCGTGAAACCGGCGGCCGGAACTGACAAGGCCTCTAAATAGCAAAATAATAGGGAATTGACGGGCAGTTTTGCTGCCCTTTCTCCTTGACGTAGCGCCCCGACATTATTAAAAAGCGCGGTCCCCGGCGCTTGTGCCTGGGCAATCGTGTTTTATCTGTCTGGACGAAGAAAATGTCACGCCGATGCAGCATATCAGGTAAGGGTGTCCTTGCCGGCAATAACGTCAGTCACGCGCACAACAAGACACGACGTCGTTTCCTGCCAAACATCCAGGTATCTTCGATGCCCTCTGAGGCACTTGGTTGCTCGGTGAAACTCAAGCTATCCACCCAGACAATCCGGACGATCGAAAAAAACGGCGGTATTGATGCGTATTTGCTGTCCACATCCAACAGCAAGCTCACCGAAGAAGCGCAACGATTGAAGCGCAAGATCAAGAAAGCAACAGTCGCCGCCAGCTAAAATCTGCCAGCCGGCAGTTCTCATCTGTGAATTTTATTGGACGACGTTATATATCGTCGCATGCCATTAGGGCCGAATAGGCGCGGTTAATTATTTTCAGGCGCTCTTCCGCTTTTTGGTCTCCCCGATGGGTGTCCGGGTGGTTCTTTTTGACCAGGGCTTTGTAGCGTTCCTTGATGTCCTCCTTTGTTACCGGCGCATCAAGGTTAAAAATGGCCAGTGCCTCGGCTTCTACCGACCCTGGTCTTGGCCGCCATCCTGCTTCCTCCGGTTGCCCGGTGCGTATTCGCTCCTGATCCCAGTTGTCGGCACCAAAGACCCCGTAATCGACATTCGATGGGTCATTTGTTCCAGCCCTGCTGCCAAGCGGCCATGTTGGCCGCCACCAGGTTGTATCAGCACGCAACTGTTTTTCAATTTCACCCTGTGAAAGGCCTGCATAAAAATTCCACCGCGCGTTATAGGCGCGGACATGTTCAAGGCAGAACCAAAAGTAACTATTCAGATCGTCTCTCGATTTTGGCGCACGAAACTCACCATGCCCTCGACATTCCGGCGCATCGCAAAGCCGAACGCCGTTCTCTATACGAGGTGCGCTTAAGACATCCAGAATTTGTTCGCGTTTTTTCACGCAATCAGTATGGGCAGGCGTTTCCCGACATACAAGAAAATTGGCGTAATAAGATGTTACGGCGTCCCTGTATAAAGATGCGGCCAACGCTTTTTGACCACTTCGCTGTCGCTTGCCATCGCATGACAGGTATTTACCTGGTACGGCATATCGCTTGATTTCTCATCTTCGACAGCATTCCTCCGCCCGGCTTCTCGTTTCACTGTTTTGTAACCGATTGTCCCTATAGGCCGTAAGAGATCGACCATATGGATGCATCCTTTCGCACCCCCGAAAAAGTCACGTATTTTTCTATTCCAGCCTGGTCCGATTTTCTCCCCTTCGAGTTTCTGAAATGCGGCAGCGATGCCAGGGCAGATAGCGTACGGCGTACCGTCCATGACGGCATCGACTTCAGTAATCGTAACGGTCTCATCAAGGGTCAGCCGGATCCACATATCATGGATCGGAACGCCCGGTTCGATGGTCCCGCGGTATTCGTTGTCAAAAGCATAGGCTGACGTGTCGGTTAAATTTCCTTCGACGTCCCATTGGCCGTCCGTGCGGCGATAGCTGGAGACCTCGATCGCCCGGGTTTGAATGGGTTCCCGATCAGCGGCAGGAGAAAGCGGCATTTCATTACCTTTCTTATTAAGAATGATAGGCCGTGCAGTAATTATTCCGCGACGGCCTCGACCTCTGTTTTTTCAGTTTGGTTCGGTGGCGTAATGTGTATGAGCGCCAGCCTGTTTTTTCGTCGGCTTATGATCTGAAAACGATACCCCTCGTAAGTAAACATTTGGCCCTCGTCGGGAATAACCCGGCCAATCTGGATCACCAGACCGGCGATCGTTGCGGCATCGTCATCCGGCAGTTCCCAGTCGAGACGCCGGTTCAAATCCCGAATGGTGACCCGCCCATCGACAAGAAACGTTCCGTCACTTTGGGGCCGCACGCCCATGGGAACCTCGTCATGCTCATCAGCAATATCACCAACAATCTCTTCCAAAATATCTTCGAGTGTCACGACGCCCATTAACGAGCCATATTCGTCAACAACGAGGGCGAAATGTTCATGCCGGCGACGAAAGGCCTGAAGTTGATCATGCAGTGACGTCGATTCGGGGATAAACCAGGGCGGTGCCGCGACTGAATCGATATCGATTAAATCGAGCTTCCCCTGATTGGCATGAACATGAAGCAACAGCACTTTTGCATGGATCACGCCAACAATATTGTCAGGCTCACCGCGCCATAGCGGTATTCGGGTATAAGGGCTGCTGACAACCTGATTTACGATATAGCTAGCGGGCTGGTCGGCATCTATCATGACGATGTCCTGCCGATGATGCATCACCTCGCCAACATTGACGTCTGAAAGATCAAGGATCGAGCGCAACATGATCCGCTCGCGCTGTACGGAAGGTTCATTGCCCATATGGAGATCAATTGCACCGAGCAATGTTTCTTGTGCAGCAGTACGCTCATCATTGGCGCCAAAGTTTACGCCGAATGGTTTGAAGGTTGCGACAATCAAAACATTAATTGTATGTGTGATTGGAGAGAGGACTGCCACGACGTAGCGGAACATTGGTGCCACAAGCAGCGCTACGCGATCCGCGTTATGGAAGGCATAGGTCTTTGGCATGACCTCGCCAAAGATCAGGACGAGGACCGTCATCGCAATGGTCGCGTAAATAACGCCAGTCTCGCCGAAAATTCCGATTAAAATGCTGGTGGCCAGCGCTGACGCAAGAATATTGACCAGATTGTTCCCAAGAAGAATGGCGCCGAGAAGCTTATCTCTGTTTGAAAACAGTTTGGTAACGATGCTGGCGCGCCGATTGCCGCGTTTTTGCAGGAGATGCATGCGTGGGCGCGAAGCGGCGGTTAAAGCAGTTTCCGATCCCGAAAATACTCCGGAAAGAATGAGAAGAACGACTATGCCGCCAATAGTGGCGAGTGTTTCGGTTTCCATTAATGGCTATCCTGACCTGCGTGAATTATAGGGCCAATTTCATTCAATTACAGGTTTTCATGCTGCGATTGCGTCATCCAGCATGGCTTCAACCAACGCAAGATCGACATCCGACGTGATAAAGGAGTCACCAATTCCGCGCGGAAGGATGAAGGTCATTTTACCATCGCGGACTTTTTTGTCCTTTGCCATGTGGCTGAGCAGCGCATCGCATTTCCAGGACTGCCCGGCAATATTCGTCGGGTCGACTGGAAGGCCGACAACATTGAGGTGTTTTCGGACACGTGCGGCGTCTTCTGTGGAACACAGGCCCATCCTTGCCGACAGATCGAAGGCCATCGTCATCCCGATGGAAACCGCTTCGCCGTGGAGCAATTTGTCGCCGAAACCCGTTTCAGCTTCAAGCGCATGGCCGAAAGTGTGTCCGAGGTTAAGCAGAGCCCTGCTGCCGCTTTCTTTCTCATCTTGTGCGACTATCGAAGCCTTGGCGCTGCAACTCGTAACGATGGCTTTACGCCGTAATTCTTCATCACCTTCGATGAGGGAGTGACCGTTCTCTTCCAGCCATTCGAAAAATGGTCGGTCACCAAGTAGTCCATATTTTACAATTTCTGAATATCCGGCCAAAAGCTCCCGCCGTGGTAATGTGTCGAGCACCGTTGTATCGGCAAGTACCAGGCGTGGTTGATAAAAACTACCGACAAGGTTTTTTCCGTGCTGCGTATTGATACCCGTTTTGCCTCCAACGGAACTATCTACCTGCGCAAGAAGCGTTGTCGGAATCTGGATGAAATCAATACCTCTCAACAGAACACTGGCGGCAAAGCCAGTAATGTCGCCGATGACACCGCCGCCGAGCGCAATGAGGCAGGAACGCCGCTCAATGCCGGTATCCAATATGTCATTAAGAAGTTCACAAAAACCCTCATAACTCTTTGTGTTTTCGCCTGCCGGAAGCAGAATTGTTTTGCTGGTTATGTTTGCCTCTTGAAGCGATTTGACAATGTTCTCCAGATGGAGTTCGGCAACATTGACATCCGTAACGATTATTGCTGGATCGCGCTTTACAAATTGTGGAATGTGCTCGCCCGCATTGGGGATCAAATTCGCACCAACAATAATGTCGTAGCTTCGATCATTGAGGTCGACCCGAAGAGTTTCCGAATTTGTCATCATCATGCAGTCGTTTCAGCACAGTTGTCTGATGAAATCATATTTTTCAAAGATGTTATCGCCTGCTCTACGGTTACATCGGGAGACTCCCGGCCGCTGTCAATCGTAATATCCGCTTGTTCGTATGCCGGATAGCGTTCAACGATCAATTTTTCTAACTTTTCCCGGGGATCAGTATTTTTCAGAAGCGGCCTGTCGTCGCGTCGGCTCGTTCGGCTTACCAACAAATCAATGTCGGCGCGAATCCATATTGAAGTTGCCGTCCCCTTGATCAGAGCCCTCGTCTCGTTGTCAACAAACGCACCACCCCCTGTAGCCAATACATGGACGGGGTCATTCAGAAGGCGCGCGATAACCCGCTTTTCACCATCGCGAAAGGCCGCTTCGCCATACAAATTAAAGATGTCGGAAATTGAGCAACCGGCAGCTTTTTCGATTTCGTCGTCAGCGTCCACGAAAGGCAGACTGAGGCGTTTGGCAAGCCTTTGCCCAATGCATGTTTTACCGGCACCCATCAACCCCACAAGGACGATAGTCTTCCGTATTTGTTCTAGCTCTTTAGTGCTCATTGCTCGGTCGACAAATATAAAGCCTGCGATGCTTACCCGTCATGCGAAAGAAACGTGACCCGCATATTGCCCAAAATTCGCCACCTTTAGACGTTATCCACCTTAAACTATGCAAATATAAGATGGATTCTGCTTCGTGTCGCGTTGAATTATATGGCATCGATTCACCGCGACATGATAAACGGAGAGGAAGATAAACTTGTCCGCTGAAAAAACCCGTCTAAGGCTTGGCGTTGAAGATGCGATTGACCATTATTATATTGGTGTTTCTGGTGGTCCTGATTTTAGGCGGGGGAGGGTTCCTTGCGATGTGGGACATTCCGGCACCGTCCTCAAAGATTGAAAAGACTATTCCTGATGAACGGTTTCCGCGCTAATTCGCTTATTTCACCTATTGGTTTGGCGGTAGCTCTAGCTGTAAGCATGAGCAACCTCGCGATGGTTGAGGCCGCGCAACAAATTGCACAAACGACGACGGTCGAAAATCCAGCCAATTCCAAAAACGCGGCACCAGTTCGGTTAGGGCCGCGCCGATCGATTGTTCCTGGCGGGTCATCGTCGGGGGCGGCAGCACTGAAGCAACCGGTAAAAGTTTACACACCGGTGTCGCCTTCAAGTGGGAGTGATGGCCCGGTTGCTATCCAGACACTTACCGATCTCGATTCAGATTCCGTAGGCGTCATTGATGAAACAAGTGGCGGGCTGGGAACTGAGATGTGGCAGGGTTCAAGCAGGTCATTTGTCACCCGCGCGATTGCATTGTTGCCTGCACGGGTTGGTTCGCCGACCATGCGACAATTGATGCGACGCTTATTACTGACACAGGCGGTTGCGCCAAAAAGAACCAAGTCGCAGCCCGGTCTCTTTCCATTGCGGGTTGGCGCTCTATTTGCGTCTGGTGATCTCAAATCAGCGCTTTCGCTCATCTCTTCTTCGTCTGGTCCGCCAGAAGAATATTTAGTGCGTGTCGGTATTGATGGACGATTGTTTGGAAATGACACAGCAGGCGCGTGTCAACAAGTGCGTGCTTTTAGTGGAGAATTCAAAGGTGTCTATTGGCAGCAGGCGGCGGCCTTCTGTCTGGCTATGGCCGGAAAAAATGCGGAAGCGGCATTAATGTCAGACGTCTTGGCGGAGCGAACTGATGCAATTCATCCCGCTTTTTTCGCTGCAATGGAAAGACTCTCCGGCGCATCACCGCCACAGGTCGACAGCCTAACCGGGCCAACCGCATTGCATTTATCGCTTATGCGATCAGCGGGGCTCGCATTGCCCGAGGACGTAATAGAGAAAGCGTCCCCCGCCGCATTGCGCGCAATTGCGCTTAGCCCTAACGCCACGCTCGATCTGCGGCTTGTGGCAGCCGAGCAGGCGACGAAGATTGGTGTCCTCAGCGGGAAAAAACTTTCCGAGATTTATAGTGCTGTTGCGTTCGACCCCTCTGTCGTTAAAAACGCCGTAAATCATGCCTCTGAGAATTGGGGTCCAGGCGGACGGGCCTTGCTGGTTCAGGCTGCCTTACGACAAGACGCCGCTGTGGCCCGGGCAAAAATTATTGAAATTTCGCTGAAAACTGCGCGGCAAAAAGGGGATTGGCGCGTTACTGCGCTTGCTTTTGCACCGATGGTTGCAGCGTTAACGCCTTCGACGCAGATTGATTGGTTTGCGGGTGATGCTGCGAGAATCCTGATTACCACAGGCGACATTGCAGGTGCACGAAAATGGCTTGAGTTCGCCAATACTCAGGCGCTGAAGCCTGAACAAAAGGCCACGCTTTGGCCATTGCAGATACTATTGTCTGATTCAGGTATTGCGGAAACGCTTCCGGAAACTATACAGACCTGGTGGAACGCTCGTGCCAACGCCGGTGCACCTGTCGTCGGAGAAGCGCGGACACTCTTTAGTCTGCTGAATACGATGGGAGCGTCAATCCCCTCAGAGCTTTGGGCGCTGATTTTGGATGATAGCAAGCAAATACAGGCAGTGACGCCGAGTGTGTCCGTGCGGAATGCGCTTGATCGGGCGGCGGCAACCGGCAGCAGAGGTGGCACAATTGCTATGGTGCTCGTAGCTCTTGGTGAAATGGGAGCCGATCCGGCAAATCTTTCTGCGATTGAATTGTCGATTGCGGCACTTAAACGAATAGGCTTTGAAAAAGAAGCGAAGGCCCTCGCATTGGAGGTCGCAATTGAAGCGGGTCTCTAAGGGCGCGCACCCATCCGTCAGTGAACCGGGCGCCGATATCTTGCCGCGGTTCGCTGAAGCATTCCTGGAGATGTTGGCTGTGGAACGCGGCGCCTCACAAAGAACCGTGGAATCTTACCGCCGCGATTTAATGGCGTTCGGTGGATTTACATCAAAAACGCACGGCGATTCATCCGCCGCGACCACGGAAGAAGTGCGCGCCTTTATGGCGTCTATGGGTAGTACCGGACTGGCACCAACGACAGCATCCCGACGCCTATCCGCCTTGCGCCAGTATTTCGCGTTCTTGGTCGCTGACGGAATTCGATCAGATGACCCAACAGCTAATATTGAAAGCCCTCGGCGCGGCCGGCCGTTGCCAAAAGTATTAGCCGAACAGGATGTCGAAGCCTTGCTGAATCAGGCACGGGAAGTTCAGGGGCCACGTGGCGTGCGCATCGTCGCTCTCGTGGAACTTCTTTATGCAACGGGTCTCCGCGTATCGGAATTGGTGGGACTCCCGGTTGGCGCACTGGCGAGAGATCGCTCAATCGTCACAGTACGTGGTAAAGGCGGCAAAGAACGCATGGTACCCCTAAGCCTGCCGGCGCAGGAAGCGATTGAAGCCTGGCTGTCCGTTCGCATGGAATTTACTGCTGAGGGAAAAGACTCGCCATGGCTTTTCCCGTCAAAGAGTTCCAAAAATGGTCATTTGACGCGTGCAATGTTCGCCAGGCTACTCAAAGAACTCGCGATCGATTCTGGTCTTTCGCCCACTGCTGTGTCGCCGCACGTGTTGCGGCATGCGTTTGCAAGTCATCTATTGGCACATGACGCGGATTTGCGTTCTGTTCAACAAATGCTCGGTCATGCCGACATTTCGACAACACAGATTTATACACATGTGCTAGATGAGAGGTTAAAATCACTTGTCCGTAATTATCATCCGTTGGCAGATGGACCAGTTGCCGGTGTTGTGGGCTGAGCTTGTAGCGTAGAGGGAAAAATGACGACTTTTCTTGAGTTTGAAAAACCAGTCGCCGAACTCGAAGGCAAGATGGAGGAACTCCGTCATATGTCCGATATTGGCGACATCAAAATTGCTGATGAGCTTTCAAAGCTACAGGGTCGGATAGACAGGTCCCTGACTCAGATTTATGCAAAGCTCTCGCCATGGCAGACAGTCATGGTCGCCCGTCATCCCGATCGCCCTCACTGTATCGATTATATTTCTTCGCTGATTGATGAATTCACCCCGTTGGCCGGTGACAGGGTATTTGCTGAAGATGCGGCAATTCTCGGCGGTCTGGGCCGGTTTCGTGGGCGCTCCGTCGTCGTCATCGGACAGGAAAAAGGCAATGATACCGAAACGCGCGTGAAGCATAACTTTGGTATGGCACGCCCGGAAGGATACAGAAAAGCGCAAAGACTGATGAATCTCGCAGAGCAGTTCTCGCTGCCAATCATTACTCTGGTTGACACTCCTGGTGCCTATCCTGGCATCGGAGCGGAAGAGCGCGGTCAGGCAGAAGCAATCGCGCGTTCAATCGAAGTCTGTCTCGATCTGCATGTGCCGATGGTCAGCGTTGTAATCGGTGAAGGTGGCAGCGGTGGCGCGATAGCAATTGCTGCCGCTAACCGCGTCTTAATGATGCAACATTCCGTATATTCGGTCATTTCACCCGAGGGGTGCGCGTCAATTCTGTGGCGTAGTGCGGACCATGCCGAGGAAGCTGCAGACGCGCTAAAATTGACGGCAGAAGATTTGCTGCGGCTTGGCGTCATTGATGCGATTATTCCCGAACCTCTCGGCGCGGCACACCGAGATCGCGACGACACAATCAAGCGTGTGGGCGACGGAATTGAAGAGGCGCTGAAGGAAATCGACGGGATGGATGGTGCCGCACTTCGAACGCAACGCCGCGAACGATTTATAACACTCGGTAACGACGCCTTGTCGTCGTAAAGACCATCTAAAATATTCTGAGTTCGCTAAAAGCTAGACGACGCGGCCGTGGCAGATTTTGAATTTTTTGCCTGAGCCGCAGGGGCATGCCGCGTTGCGTGGCACTTTGCCCCAGGTTTCTGGTTCTTCCGGGTCAATCCACCGGCCCAAAGGTTCATGAAGCCGCCAGCCAGCGGGGACATCTGCCGGATCGGCATTGGCGGCGAATACTGTTTGCCCCTGGAGCATGGATTGCGCCTGCGCTGCTGGATGGATTTCGTCAGGCATTGCCGCCATACCGGCATCTTCGCCAAAAGCGGGGTCGCGACGGGATTCTTCCATATCGCCCATTTCGTAATCCATTAGACTCTCTGGGGAGTCATCCGAAATCTCCATGTGACAGAGTACTTGCGTAACGGTTTCACGCAGCATTGCGAGCATCTGATCAAACAGATCAAAGGCTTCATGCTTGTATTCGTTAAGCGGGTCCTTCTGCGCGTAAGCACGAAGACCAATACCCTGGCGAAGATGATCAAGCGCCAGAAGATGTTCTTTCCAGATCTGATCCAACACCTGCAAAAGGACACTCTTTTCAGCGAGGCGCATCACCTCAGGACCATAGTTGGCCACTTTCTCTGCCATACGACGGTTCGCAGCATCTGACAGGCGTTCACGAATTTCTTCGTCGGCGATACCCTCTTCCTTGGCCCAATCTGCCACCGGCAAATCCATGCCAAAAATTCTCAGGATTTCTTCGTGTAATCCGTCCGTATCCCATTGTTCTGCATAGGCCTTTTCGGGAATACAGGTGGCGACGATATCGTCAATAACCTGGTGACGCATATCGGTAACCGTCTCGGACACATCGTCGGTTTCCATCAATTCACGACGTTGTTCATAGATCACCTTTCGCTGATCATTCATGACGTCGTCAAATTGCAAAAGATTTTTTCGGATTTCAAAGTTGCGTTCTTCGACTTTACGCTGCGCTTTCTCAAGGGCCTTATTGATCCACGGATGAACGATGGCCTCGCCTTCTTCCAATCCGAGTTTCTGCAGCATCGTATCGATACGATCGGATCCGAAAATACGCATCAAATCATCTTCCAGTGACAGGAAGAACTTTGAAGCACCGGGGTCACCCTGACGCCCGGATCGCCCACGCAACTGATTGTCGATACGCCGAGATTCATGGCGCTCCGTACAAATGATATAAAGACCGCCAGCTTCCAGAACGACTTCTTTTGCAGCTTCGACTTCAGCCTCAATTTTAGCACGGGTTTCGGCCTCTTGGGCTGCGCGCTTTTTCTCATCCTTGATTTTGGACAATTCCTCGATGACTTGCATGTCGACATTGCCACCGAGCTGAATGTCCGTACCACGGCCTGCCATATTTGTAGAAATTGTTACCTGGCCAGGTTTACCAGCCTGCGCGACGATGAACGCTTCCTGCTCGTGGTAGCGCGCATTGAGAACGTTGTGTTCAATCTTCCGTTTTTTAAGAATGGCCGCAAGTTGCTCAGATTTCTCGATCGAAATTGTTCCGACCAACGCAGGTTGTTTGCATGCGATACAGTCTTCGATCAAAGCGATAATTGCTTCGTTTTTCTCTGCTGCTGTCCGATAGACCTCATCGTCAAGGTCTTCGCGCACGCATGGTTTATGCGTCGGAATTTCGACGACATCGAGGCCATAAATGTCACCGAATTCGCCGGCTTCCGTCATCGCCGTACCGGTCATGCCAGCAAGCTTGGGATAAAGCCGGAAATAGTTCTGGAAGGTAATGGAGGCGAGCGTCTGGTTCTCATTTTGGACCTCGACATGCTCCTTCGCCTCAAGCGCCTGGTGCAGGCCCTCAGAGTAACGCCGGCCTTCCATCATACGGCCGGTAAACTCATCAATGATAATGACCTGATTGTCCTTCACGATGTAATCGGTATCGATCTGGAACATTGTATGCGCTTTCAACGCTTGGTTGACGTGATGAACGATAGCGATGTTATTGATGTCATAGAGCGATGCTCCTTTCATCAATTCCGTACCGGCAAGCAATTCTTCAATTTTTTCTACACCGGTTTCGGTGAGCGCGACCGTTCGTTGCTTCTCGTCCTTTTCGTAATGTTCTTCCGATAGGTTCGGAATGAGCTCATTGATACGGCGATACATTTCCGACGAGTCTTCGGTTGGGCCGGAAATAATAAGCGGCGTTCGTGCTTCATCGATTAGAATACTGTCCACCTCGTCAACGATGGCAAAATTGAAGCGCCGCTGGACCATATCTTCCAGTCGAAACTTCATGTTGTCGCGGAGATAGTCGAAACCAAACTCATTGTTGGTGCCATATGTAACATCTGAGGCGTAGGCTTGCTGACGATCGAGATCATCGAGTCCATGGACGATACAACCGACAGTGAGGCCCAGGAATTCATACACCTGGCCCATCCATTCAGCATCGCGTTGGGCGAGATAGTCGTTCACGGTTACGACGTGAACACCCTGGCCGGATAAGGCATTGAGATAGACCGGCAAGGTCGCGACCAGCGTTTTACCTTCACCGGTCTTCATTTCAGAGATCGCACCTTCGTGGAGAACCATGCCCCCCAGCATCTGTACGTCGAAGTGGCGCTGTCCCAGCGTCCGTTTCGCGGCTTCCCGTACAGTTGCAAACGCTTCGGGCAGCAAGTCGTCCAGGGACTCACCGGCTTCGTGTCGCGCGCGCAGCTTGTCGGTTTGCGCGCGCAATTCATCATCGTCCAAAGCCTCGAGTCCGGGCTCAAGGCTATTGATTTCTAAAACCTTTTTTTCAAGTCGTTTCAGATAGCGACTGTTAGCGCTTCCGAAGACGCTCTCTGCCAATGCAGCGAACATTTAGCCTCTCTTGTTTGCGGATTTCCTTGCAGGTTCCGCAATTTAGCATTAAGCGGGTGGCAGACACATAGGTACCTACTGCGCCGCTGTCAACGATTAGGGATATAGCGCTTCGAGCAGCGAAATGCACTGTAATCTTGCAAAGACGCTGTTTGAAGGTGTTATCGAGCAAAATCGAGATATTGGCGGTGTTTTCGGTTACTTACCTGTATTTTGGCCTAAATTTGATTGTTAAACGATGAATACGAAATCTCCACTCGCACCGAAGCGGTTTCCAAGGCTTCCAGAAGTTGCTGGTGTCTCACTTGCGGCTGGAGCGTGCGGGCTACGTTATAAAGGCCGTAGCGACGTTTTGCTCGCAACCCTTGTTCCCGGATCGACCATTGCGGGTGTATTTACGCGGTCATTGACTGTTGCCGCGCCAGTTGACTGGTGCCGTTCAGCACTCAAAGGCGGAAGGGTTCGTGCGATTGTTGTTAATTCAGGCAATGCCAATGCATTCACGGGCCGGGTTGGCGAGCTGGCTGTGCAGGACACAGTCAAATCAGCTGCCAAAGTCATAGGCTGTCCTAAAAACCAGATATTTGTTTCTTCTACGGGCGTTATCGGTGAACCCTTGCCGGTTGATCGTCTAACGAAGGCATTACCGCGACTGAAAAAGAAACTCTCTCCAAAATCATGGAGGGCGGCAGCCGATGCCATAATGACAACGGATACCTTCCCCAAAGGGGCGACGCGATCCGCTGAAATTGATGGTGATAAAATCACGCTTAATGGATTTGCCAAAGGGTCAGGCATGATTGCGCCGGATATGGCGACGATGCTCGGGTATGTTTTTACCGATGCAAAGATTGCCCAACCGGTTTTGCAGCAGGCACTTAGAGCGGCTACAGAGAAGTCGTTCAACGTTATTACCGTTGATAGCGATACGTCGACCAGCGATACGGTTTTATTATGTGCGACGGGGCAGGCCCGTCATAAAAAAGTGACATCGGTTGGCGATCCGCGCTTCAAGAATTTCAGACAGGCACTCGAGTCTTTGATGGTTGATCTCGCTCAGCAAATTGTGCGCGATGGCGAGGGTGCCAGTAAATTTATCGAGGTGACAGTAACGGGGGCAGCGTCGAACACTGCTGCAAAGACAATCGCGCTTGCGATCGCGAACTCACCGCTAGTTAAAACAGCGATTGCCGGTGAAGACGCGAATTGGGGCCGGATCGTGATGGCCGTGGGCAAGGCCGGAGAGAAAGCAGACCGTGATGCGCTGGATATTCGCATTGGCGGTATACAAGTCACGATGGATGGGTTGAGAAAGCCTGGCTATGACGAAACGCCCGTTGCGCAACACATGAAGGGCGAAGAAATTGCGATATCCGTGGATGTCGGTATTGGAAGAGGCAAAGCGACGGTTTGGACTTGCGACCTGACCCATGGCTATATCGACATCAACGCGGATTACCGCACATAGGAAACCGGCTTGGCTGATAGTATCCCGATAGTTCTGGTTGTTGCCGTTGCACTTGTTGATGGCGATGGGCGTGTCCTTATTGCACAGCGCCCCGAAGGCAAGACCATGGCAGGGCTTTGGGAGTTTCCGGGTGGCAAAGTCGATGACGGTGAATTGCCTGAAGCGGCGCTGATCCGTGAGCTAGAAGAAGAGCTCGGGATTGATGTCAGCGAAAACTGCCTTGCGCCATTTACTTTCGCTTCACATACCTATGAGGATTTTCATCTGTTGATGCCACTCTATGTATGCCGCGTTTGGGATGGAACCGTTACACCCAAAGAAGGCCAAAATCTGAAATGGGTCCGCCCTATGAAGCTCAAGGATTTCCCGATGCCGCCAGCTGATGTTCCTTTGGTCGCTATGTTGCGTGATCTCCTGTAGAATCATCCGATGTTTCTGTCTGCAATCCGCTCAAACCCACGTGGATGGATGATCGTCGCAGTAATTTTCATTACTGTGAGTTTTTCATTTGCCGCGCGGATGTCGCTACCGGTCCTAATTCCGGTATGGGAGAAAGAGTTTGAATGGACCCGGACGTTTCTGACGACGGGTGCGGCCCTGATTATGATCGTTATGGGTGGTGTCGCTCCTTATGCCGGGCACCTCCTCGATAAATTCGGCGCGCGATATTTGGTTTCAGGCGGCACAATTTTGAGCGGGTGCTGCGTAGTTTTTGGCGCATTTATGGACAGCTCTTCTGTTTTGCTATCTCCAGTTTGGGTGTTTATCGGGATTTACTGCATGCTGTCAGCAGTTGGGTACGGCATGGTCAGTCTGCCCGTCGCCACAGCAACCATTACCCGCGAATTTGTCGAAAACCGAGGCCTGGCGACATCGATTGGGACGTCGGGGGTTGGCGGTGGTCAGCTGCTGTTTATTCCGTTGATGGCATGGGCCATCGAGATTGCAGGCTGGCGTTCTACATTGGTCCTGTTCGGCTCTCTCATTGTTGCGATGGGTATTCTTGCCTTCTTTCTGCTACCCAGCGAACGCAATAGTTCGACGGCAAAATCAGACGCGGGCGAGGGTTCAAAAACGTTTGTCGCAAAGTTTGGAATTCTGATTAGGAGCCCGGTTTTCTGGCTCTTAGGAGGCGCATATTTCATTTGCGGCTTTACCACTGCAGGGATCGTCAAGGTCCATCTCATTCCCTATGCAGCGTCATGCGGCTTCACCCTGACGACGGGCGCCGCCGCGACAGGTATCCTCGCTGGATTCGATATGGTTGGTATGGTTATTGCCGGCTATCTCACAGATCGGGTCCACCGACCCGGTCTTTTGGGCGGGGTATATTTTTTACGTGCTCTCACCTTCATCATGTTGTTTTTCATCACTGACAATTATGTGTTGCTTTTCTTTTTCGCGATCCTTTTCGGCACACTTGATTTCGCGACAGTGCCACCGACAGCCGGGCTCATCGCCAGTCACCTCGGTGTCAGCACAATGGGTTTCAATATGGGAATCCTGTTTCTAGGCCATTCACTAGGTGGCGCTTTAGGCGCTGTGGCAGGCGGTGCGCTTTTTGACATGTTCCAGACATACGACTGGACGTGGATTTCCGGATTGGCATTGGCGCTTGTCGCGGCGGTGCTTGCCTGGTCAGTTCCCGAAAAAAGGGAGGCTACGCCCGCCGGTGCGGAGCCTGCTGCAGCCTAATCGACTAATTACTGTTTTCTGGATCGGCGGTCTCACCCGCGGAATGCTCTTCAGTTTCAAGAGCATCGGCCAATCGGGTGGATGCTGTGCCCGGACGCAATGGTTTTTGTTGAGAGGCGTCGGGGGCCCAGCCTGTAAGGTATAGGACCTGAAAACTCGCCGGAATTTTTCCGTCACTCCCTGCGAACAGTTCGGAATATCGCTCTGCGGCCCGGAGAAAGATCTGTCGCTTGCTAAAATATTTTGGACGCGTGACAACAGCGTTGGTTTCCCCCATACCCCGCAAATCATGCATGAGAGCAAAAACATTCGAGTAGGTAACGGTTATTGTATCGCTATCCGCGACCGGCAGATTGAAGCCCGCGCGTTGCAGTAACGATGCTGCATCCGAAAGTTCTGCAAATGGAGAAATTCTCGGTGAAACGCCTCCCGATATTTCCGCCTCGACCTCCATTAAAACCTGTCTCAATTCCGTAAGCGTTTCTCCGCCAAGGATGGCGGCCATAAACAAGCCATCTGGTTTGAGCGCCTGCCGGCATTGGATCAGCGTGCCCGGTACATCGTTGGTCCAGTGAAGGGCGAGATTGCTGACGATAAGGTCCGCACTATTCGGTTTGACGGGCAATGCCTCCTCATCGCCGATAAACGCGATGCCCGGCGACCCCGTATTCGATCCCATTTCATGCAACACGCTAATTGCATCATTGCCCATGAGACTTTCTCTGAGATGATCTCCGCGCGCGCCCAAACTGATGCCAACATCAAAGGAACGTTTGATGTCTTGTAAACGATCTGCGAGACGCTCCGCGACTTCCCGAAATAGAAAGTCATGCTCAGCGAAAGAAGCGGCTGCGCGAGCTTGATGTCGGCGTACAGCATTACGATCAAAAATTATCGCACTGTTTTCGGACTCGCTTGTCGGCATAATCTGACTATGCCACCAGAGCACGCGCCATAAAAGGTGGTTCGGTTGTCGGGTACATGATGGACGCCTAATATGCGCCGACATTCCATTTCTATCTGAGATTCAACAATCATGACCAAAACAATTTCTTCCCAAGAACTTCGAAACTGGCTTTTGGACGACGAAGAGTTAGCGCTCCTTGATGTTCGGGAGGAAGGGGTGTTTGGCGCCGACGGCCATTTGCTCTTCGCGGTGTGTTTACCCATGAGTCGGCTCGAGTTGGATGTCCTGGCACTGGTGCCGCGGAAATCGGTAAGAATGGTTTTGTGCGATGGTGGCGACGGACTCGCTCAACAAGCAGCGGTTAAACTTGAAGGGTGGGATTACTCGAACGTTTCGGTCCTGGATGGAGGGGTCCCTGCTTGGGAGGCCGCTGGCAATGTGGTCTTCCGTGGCGTGAATGTTCCGTCAAAGGCCTTTGGCGAATTTGTTGAGATCGAATCCGATACGCCAAACGTTTCCGCTGAAGAATTAAAAGGAATGATGGATCGCGACGAGAATATGATCGTGCTCGATAGTCGTCCATGGGTGGAATATCGCAGGATGAATATACCGACGGGTATCGATTGTCCCGGCGCCGAACTGGCCTACCGGATTCATGACTTGGTTGATGATCCGGAAAAAACCGTTGTCGTTAACTGTGCAGGACGCACACGCAGTATTATCGGTGCTCAATCGCTGATTAACGCGGGTATCACCAACAAGGTAATGGCATTGCGGAATGGCACGATGGGATGGGCGTTGGCGGGGTTCGATCTGGAAACTGGGAGTGACCGCAACTTTTTGCCGGTGAGTGATGACGGTTTGAAAGATGCGTTGGAATGCGCATCTCGCGTCGCCAACCGATTTGGCGTTCAAACCATCGACATGGCGACACTTGCCAATATGCAAAACGAAACTGAGTCCAGGTCGTTGTATGTTCTCGACGTTCGAAATCCAGATGAATATGCCGCTGGTCATTTGCCGGGTTCCCTTTCCGCTCCTGGTGGACAGCTGGTTCAGGCCACCGACAAGTGGGCGGGCACGCTTCGGAGCCGCTTGGTTTTAATAGACGATAACGGTGTTCGGGCAACGATGACGGCATCATGGCTCATTCAGATGGGTTGGCAGAATGTCTACGTGCTTAGCGGCGGATTAGAGGGCGCTGAGTTGGAAACCGGATCACAGCAAGCCCCAATGGTTCCAGTAGAAAGAGCTGAAATAGCCGCTGTGTCACCGGAAGCACTGAGCGACGAAATAAGCGCGGGGACCATGGTCGTTATCGATTTCGCGACCAGCCTTGAATATAAGGCAGGCCATATTCCGGGTGCCTGGTGGGCGGTGCGATCGAGGCTGAGCGACTCTCTCGCCACAATTCCCGGCGATAGTACCTTGGTGTTCACCTCACCGGATGGCTTACTCGCAGCCTATGCTGCTTCGGACGCATCCGAACTCACTGATCGACCCTTCCGCATACTAGATGGAGGTACAGCCGCCTGGCGCCAGATGGGGCTCCCCGAGAGCCAGGGTTTTGAGAATATGGCGGATCAAAATAATGATATTCAATACAAAGCCTATGATCACGATGAGAATATCGAATTTCATATGCAGGAATATCTTAGTTGGGAAACCGGTCTTGTAGAGCAGATTGAGCGTGACGGGACAGCACGCTTCAAACACTTCCCGAATTGATGGCTGCGATACGAAAAGCGATACCGTCTCCAGTTTCAGTGGCCCTGTCGCGAAGCGTCAAATTCGTTTCCGACTTGCTTCTTCCTCGCCGCTGTATTGCGTGTGGGGAGGTCGTGGAAAGCGAAGGCGCTTTTTGCGCTTCGTGCTGGCCTGAAATTCGATTTCTCTCTGAACCGTTGTGCAGTGCCTGCGGTTTTCCATTCGAATTCGATCACGGCGTCGACGCGATATGTGGTGCATGCCACAGGGAGCCCCCGCTCTATCATCGCGCGAGAGCAGTGTTTCGTTACGACGACACAAGCCGCAACGCGCTTTTGGCCTTCAAGCATTCTGACCGGACCGACGTTGCACCAGCATTTGCAGGAATGATGGCACAGGCTGGCGCAAGCTTTCTTGCCGAGGCAGATTTGATTGTTCCTGTTCCGCTCCACAGGCGACGGCTACTCTCGCGGCGTTACAATCAATCGGCGATATTGGCCTTAGCGCTCGGCAAAATGACATTGGTGCCGGCTTTTCCCGATTTACTGGTCAGGACACGTGCAACGCCCTCTCAATCCGGCCTGGGAGCGAAAGCCCGCCATCGGAATGTTGCCGGAGCCTTCGCTCTTCGCAACGACATGGCAAAAAAGATTTTGGATAAGCGCGTTTTGCTCATTGATGACGTAATGACGACAGGCGCAACAGTTTTAGCCTGTACAAAGACATTGCTGGCTGGTGGTGCAGCAAGTGTGGATGTATTGACCTTAGCGCGCGTCGTCAGACCTGCGAGCGATTAGGGCCCTCGCCAACGGCGACAATTAATCTTATATACTGTCTGGACTTGAGTTCGTTTAAAGCAGGTAACTTGTGCCAAAGATTGAAATATATTCCTCTGTGTTTTGCCCTTACTGCGCCCGCGCCAAGAATCTCTTGAAGAAAAAGGGTGCTGAGTTCATTGAGATAGATGTCGATGGCGACCCTGCGGTTCGGGTTGCAATGACGGAGAGGGCCCAAGGACGCAGTACCGTGCCTCAGATATTCTTTGATGACGAGCTGATCGGTGGTTCAGACGATTTGGTGGCACTGGAAATGTCAGGAGAACTCGATCGCATCCTCCAGTCTTCGGGTGAGTGACAGCTTCAAGCTGGCCTGTATTCAGGTAACCGCCAGCGATGACCTGGCGGAAAATTTGCAAAACGCTGTTCAACTTGCGCACCGTGCCCATTCCGATGGAGCAGAATTTTTAACGTTCCCTGAATGTGTTTCGATGATGGCATTCGGCCGGAATGCGGTGCATGAAAATTCATTCGAAGAAGATGGGCACCCTGCGCTTCAGAGGTTTGTCGATCTAGCAGACGAACTGAAAAGCTGGGTTTTGGTCGGTTCGTTACCTGTAAAAATATCCCCCGGAAGGGTCGCTAATCGCGGCTATCTAATCGACGACAAGGGCGTTGTCCGGACATCCTATGACAAGATCCATATGTTCGATGTTGAACTTGAGAACGGTGAGTCTTATCGCGAGTCAGATACCTACAATCCAGGAAGCTCCGCAGTTATAGCGGATACCCCTTGGGGCAAACTTGGTATGACCATCTGTTATGATTTACGTTTCCCGCAAATTTATCGCGAGTTGGCGCAACATGGCGCGATGATGCTTTCTGTGCCATCTGCATTTACCCGACCCACCGGGGAAGCCCATTGGGAGGTGCTTTTAAGGGCACGGGCAATTGAATGTGGTGCCTATGTTTTTGCACCGGCGCAATGCGGCGTCCATGCTGGTGGTCGAAAGACATATGGCCATTCCTTGATTATCGATCCGTGGGGGCGGGTTCTCGCCGATGGCGGTGAAAAGCCAGGTTATGTCCTGGCGGAAATCCATCCTGCCTATGTTGAAGAAGTGCGCTCATCGCTGCCGTCATTGCAGCATGATCGAAAATATACAAAACCAACTAAATAGAGACCGGATCTGCTTCTGGCGTTTTCCTGATTGCGCAAATTCGTTGTTTTACAGCGGGAGACGGAACTTCAATGAGCCCTTCTTCGAATGCTATTATCTGAAGTGTACCCAGACAGATATCCAGAAGCTCTCCTGGCTTGAGCAAAAAATTCGGATTTGAAGGCCGACCATATTGTTCGTTGCCCAGACTAAACGTCTCGTAAATCAATACGCCGTTTTCGGAAAGCGAGTTCAAAATTTCGGGAAATAATGGTCTGTGCAGATAATTGGTCACGACAATTCCATCAAACTGAAGGTCCCCAAAGGGCCAGCTGCTGCCATTTTCCAAATCGAACTTGATTACCTCAATATTTTTCATATCGGGATGTTCTGAAACAGCTGAAATATCACGGTCCAATGCTGTGACGCGGAAGCCCTCATCGGCGAGATATTGGCTATGTCGCCCATGGCCGCAAGCAAGATCGAGAACAGTGCCTTCTGGTTTGATTGTCGACGCAAATCGGACGACCCAGTCCAGCGGTTTATCTGACGAATGGTCGGGCATCTCTCACTTGATAATCGTTAACGCTTGATTTAACAAACACTCGCATCATCTATATATAACCTGGCTGAAACGCATATTTTTAGGGTATTTTCGATACCATGATCGTCTTTGACCTTATATGTACTAACGACCACGAATTTGAAACGTGGTTTCCAAGTTCTGACGCCTTCGACAAACAGCGCAAAGCGAAAAAGGTCGAATGCCCGGTATGCGGCGATACCAGTGTTGAGAAAGCCCTGATGGCGCCATCGGTCTCCGGCACCAAGAAAAAGGGTGAGCAGGCCGTTCACCTGTCGTCGCAAGCGCAGGAACAGATGGGCCAATATATGTCTGCGCTAAAGGAAATGCGCGATCACGTAGAGAAAAACAGCGACTATGTTGGCGACAAGTTCCCCGAGGAGGCGCGGAAAATACATTACGGGGAAACTGAGGAACGCAGTATTCACGGCGAAGCAAGCGCGGAAGAAGCCGAAGAATTGCAGGAAGAAGGAATAGACGTCCAGCGGATTCCCTGGGCGCCGACCCATGACGCGTGAGCCCGTTTAAACGGGTACTTTAATCGATATACATAAACGATCTGCGGAAAAGCTAAACCCTTCTGGTCAAGCAGTTAGTTTGCTCGAATTCTGTAGTTAACCAGACAATAGCTTCCCTAAGAAATTTTGGCGCAAAGC
The DNA here is from genome assembly GCA_002720855.1 of Rhodospirillaceae bacterium. Taxonomy (GTDB): domain Bacteria; phylum Pseudomonadota; class Alphaproteobacteria; order MPNO01; family UBA2964; genus UBA2964. The sequence continues at coordinate 227,511 of PBIN01000014.1, forward strand.
ATATAGTTGACTGAAACGTCTCGTGAAATTTGCCATTCGTCCTTTAACGGGTTGTACGTAACGCCGGTAATTTCATCAATTTTAGCACCACTGTCAGCTAGCGCTCGGGCCAGCTCGGATGGTTTTACAAACTTGTTCCATTGATGTGTGCCGCGTGGCACCCAGCGAAGGACATATTCTGCGCCGACAATCGCAAGGGCGAATGCTTTCGGCGTACGATTAAGAGTTGAGAATATTACCAGGCCACCTGGTTTTACGAGTTTTGTACAAGAGGAAACAAACAAATCGATATCGGCGACGTGTTCGATAATTTCGAGCGCCATTACGACATCAAATCGATGTTTTTTTTCGGAGAGAGACTCTACCGCGGCAACACGATAGTCGATCTCAAGCCCTTCATTTTCCGCATGGAGACTTGCGACACCGATATTTTTTTCTGAAGCGTCTATCGCCGTCATTGTTGCACCCATTCTCGCTATGGGTTCGGTGACCAGACCACCGCCGCAGCCGACATCAAGTATTTTCAATCCTTCCAGGGTGCGTAAATCTCTGCTATCGCGGTCAAAATGAGCACAAAGGCTTTTCCGAATATAACTCAACCGTACCGGATTGAAGCGATGTAACGGCCGAAATTCACCTTCCGGGTCCCACCAAGCATCCGCAAGGGCGGAAAACCGCTCAATTTCTGCGGGATCAACCGTGTTTTCGCCGTTAAATTCTGCGGTTTTCATCTAAATTTCACGTGCCTTGATTTATGTCAGGACCCGAATTACTTGCTACTTAACAAAGATATAGAGTAAGAAAACGCCCGCTGCACGCAGGATCAAGACAAATTTGCGGGTTTCCCGGGCCGGCGATACAGGCTGGAACCGGATGCTGGCGTTTTTCGGGTGGACTTCGAGATGACACGGGTTGTCCAGAAATTTGGTGGAACCTCGGTTGCCGATATCGAGCGGATCAAGGCCGTAGCCCAAAGGGTTAAAGCCGAAGTCGATTTAGGGAGCCAGGTCGCCGTCGTCGTTTCCGCGATGTCGGGAACAACAAACCAGCTTGTTGACTGGACGGTTCAGGCTGCACCTATGCATGATGCCCGAGAATATGACGCCGTCGTTGCTGCGGGAGAACAAATTACCGCGGGGCTATTGGCATTGTCACTCCAGACAATTGGCGTCGATGCGCGTTCATGGCTGGGCTGGCAAATACCATTTCGAACTGACGATTCTCATGGCAAAGCGCGGATTACGAATATTGAGATCGAAACTTTGGAGGAACGCCTTGCCACGGGCCAGGTCGCGGTTGTTGCGGGATTTCAAGGTTTGGGCTCGGACAACCGGATTACTACACTTGGGCGCGGCGGATCGGATACCTCCGCTGTGGCGCTGGCGGCAGCCTTAAAGGCTGACCGGTGTGATATATTCACGGATGTTGACGGGGTTTATACGACGGACCCAAGAATTGTAGGTAAGGCGCGCAAGCTGGACCGAATTACCTACGAAGAAATGCTAGAAATGGCGTCGCTCGGCGCCAAAGTTTTACAAACGCGTTCGGTTGAACTGGCGATGAACCACAATGTACGGGTCCAGGTTCGTTCATCGTTCTCAGAAACCGAAGGAACGTTGGTTGTTGATGAGGGTGAAATCGTGGAACAGGAAGTCGTTAGTGGCATTGCTTATAGCAAAGACGAAGCCAAGATTACGCTTGTACGCGTGGCGGATCAGCCGGGTGTCGCTGCAGCAATTTTTGGACCGCTTTCCGAAGCAAACGTCAATGTGGATATGATTGTTCAAAATATATCCGAAGATGGAAAAGCGACCGATATGACCTTTACGGTCGTAAAGGAGGATTTCGAAAGGGCTCGAGCAATATTGGAATCGAACCAGAAATCGCTCGGGTACGAACGCATGGTTGCGGATTCCAATGTAGTAAAGATTTCCGTTATCGGTGTTGGTATGCGAAGTCACGCCGGTGTGGCGCAACGCATGTTTACCGCCCTGGCCGACAAAGGCATCAACATTCAGGTGATTTCGACCTCGGAAATAAAAGTCAGTGTTTTGGTATCGGAAGATTACACAGAGCTCGCGCTGCGGGCATTGCATACGGCGTACGGATTAGACGCTGATTGATTATTGTGCCGCACATTTGCGGCGAGACTGCGACGGATAATGGCGCAAACGGTTAGCACATCGATACGACCGCTTCTTCGGCGTGTTCAGGGAGTAATGTCAGGACATGGCAGCGCTCAAGAACGCCTCGATGAACTCGTAAAAGTTATCGCTGCCGAAATGGTCGCTGAAGTCTGTACGGTCTATGTCATGCGGGCAGGCGAGGTACTTGAGCTGTTCGCGACCCAGGGCTTAAACCCCTCCGCTGTCCACAAGACGCGATTACGTGTCGATGAAGGCCTCATTGGTGATATCGCAGCGCATGCGCGAGTATTAAATCTTGCCGACGCCCAATCGCATCCGAAATTTGCCTACCGGCCCGAAACTGGCGAAGAAATTTATCATTCGTTCTTGGGTGTACCGATCTTGAGGGGTGGACGTGTTCGAGGTGTGCTCGCAATCCAGAACGAAGCAAAGCGGGAATACACGGACGAAGAAGTCGAAGCACTGGAAATGATCGTCGTCGTCCTGGCGGAACTCATTGCCGGTGGTGATCTTGTCAGTCGCAGTGAGCAGATTACTGCGGAAGGTAATGCCATCCTGCCAATGAGAATGACAGGAATTCGGATCAATTCAGGAATTGCTGTTGGTGAAGCCGTACTTCATCAGCCACGTGTCGAAATTCCCGCTATGTTTGCCGACGATCCCGACGCAGAAGAAGAGCGATTGCAGCGGGCTCTTGGTGAAATGCAGGATGCCATCGAGGATCTCTTTTCGGCCTCAGAATTATCAGAACGTGGAGAGCATAGAGACGTTCTGGAGGCCTACCGGCTTGTAGCCCGTGACGCCGGCTGGTTGCGGCGGCTGCGAGAGGCGATCGCTGGTGGTCTGACAGCAGAAGCGGCCGTCCAAAAGGTGCAGGACGACATTCGTATTCGTATGAATATGGCAACGGACCCTTATCTAAGGGAACGCATGCATGACTTTGAAGATCTGGCTCGGCGGCTGCTCCAGCATTTGAGCGATACGCCTTTGACGGCCGCGGGTGATGAAGCCTTGCCTGAAGATGTTGTTCTTCTGGCCGCAAATATGGGTCCTGCGGAGTTACTGGATTATGAACCGCACCGGCTGCGTGCCTTACTCCTTGAAGAGGGTTCTGCAACCGCGCATGTTGCTATCGTGGCCCGCGCGCTCGATATTCCAGTCGTTGGCCGCATTACGGATCTTTTGACACGTATTGATCCGCATGACCCAGTCATTGTTGATGGTGACAATGCTCAGGTTTTTGTCCGGCCCGGCGAAGATATTCAGCAAATGGTGGCGGAAACCATTCAGGCAAAGACAGAGCGCCAACGGCTTTATGCGGCTTTGCGAGATGAAGATCCAATGACTTTGGACGGTCAACGAATATCTCTGAACCTGAATGCCGGTTTGTTAATCGATGTCCAGCAACTCAAGGATACCGGTGCGGACGGGATCGGACTGTTTCGGACGGAAATTCCTTTTATGGTGCGTGCCGAATTTCCCGGTGTAGAAGGACAAACCGAACTTTACAGCCGCGTCTATGAAATCGCCGATGGAAAGCCGGTTATGTTCCGTACACTTGATATTGGTGGCGATAAACAACTTCCCTATTTTCACGATGTAGCGGAAGAAAACCCCAATATGGGGTGGCGGGCGGTGCGTGTCGCGCTCGATCAGCCATCGATGCTTCGGCAGCAATTGAGGGCATTGATACGCGCGGCCAACGGCCGCGATCTTTCAATCATGTTCCCAATGGTTGCTGAAGTAGCGGAATTTGAATCTGCAAAATCGATTTTGGACAAGGAATTAGCGCGAGAGCAAAACCGCGGAGGAGCCGTTCCCTCTAATTTGCGTGTGGGCGTAATGTTGGAGGTTCCGGGCTTGATGTGGCAATTGAAACCCTTGCTCAAACGGGTCGATTTTTTATCGGTTGGTAGCAACGATCTATTTCAGTTCCTGTTTGCATCGGATCGCGGTAATCCGAGAGTCGCACGCCGTTACGATGTTTTGTCTCCCAGCCTGTTGTCATTGTTGCGAAATCTCGTCCTAGCAGCCCGCGAAGCCAAGGTCGAAATTTCGCTGTGTGGCGAAATGGCGGGCACTCCTGTTGAGGCAATGACCTTGATTGGCCTCGGATTTAGGACAATTTCGATGGCACCGGTACGTATTGGTGCGGTGCGCGCGATGTTGAGTTCTGTCGATGCTTCCGCGCTCGAGACCTACGTTGATAGCCTGATAGACTTGCCAGATCACAGCGTTCGACAAAAACTCATCGCTTACGCCCAGGATCATAATATTTCTATCGATGCAGGGTAATTTAGAAGTCAGCGCAAGAAACCGTTGATTTTGAAGGACGAATTCTGTTACTAACGGCGCGTACCGCGTCTGTTATGGGCGGTATCCAAGCAGTAAATGAGAGTAGTGCATTGACAGAGTCCGGGACATCATCGGGACCTGAATCAGCGCCCACTGATACGACAACAGTGGAGTTTGGTGCTGCGTTGCGCGATATACGGCAGGCGCATAATCGTGAGCTTGCTGATGTCGCTGAATCATTGCGAATTCGGCAGGTGTATTTAAAGGCGATTGAGGAAGGCCGTTTTGACGATTTGCCCGGCCCAACCTATGCAACCGGCTTCGTCCGCGCTTATGCAGATTATCTCGGACTTGAATTGGATGAAGTAATGCGCCGGTATCGGTCGGCCACCGGCGATATCCAGACCCAGGCTCCACTGGTTCCTCCTTCACCCGTTTCTGAGGCACGCTTGCCGACCGGTTTCATTTTGCTCGTTGCTGCTGTTTTGGCTGCTGGTGCCTATGGCGGTTGGTATTATCTAACACTGCATGGTCAGAGTCCCACAGAAGTTGTCTCCGCACTCCCGAAACGCATTTCGGACGCCGTTGGTTTGAGCAGCCGAGCCGACGATAAAACCTCTGAAAATGTATCAAGAACACCACAAGCTCCGACGCCAGAAGAAAAACCTGTGACGACGGCGTCATCCGAGCCCGTCCGCTCCGGTTCTGATACCGGTTCGGTGATTGCTACGGCAGTGGAGACAAAGCCAGCCGTTGAACCGGCGCCCGAACCGAAACCGGTTGATACCGATTCCACCACTGCTAGCGCTGAGCTCAAAAAGCTTGAAGAAACAGCTACGCCTGTAAATCCCCGCCAAGAACCACAAAATTCGCCGGTCGAACAATCCACGCAAGTTGCTGCTGAGATTACGACACCGGCAAATCCTGCTTCGAATCCCGAAGCGGTGCAGGTCGCAGCAATGCCCGTCAATGAGGCCGCGAAGAGCAGAATTGTTTTGCGCGCGAACGTAACATCCTGGGTTGAGTTAAGAGAAGCTGATGGCAAGAGATTAATTTCCAAACTTTTGCGAACCGGGGAAACCTACGAAGTGCCCGGTAGATCAGGGATAAAATTTACCACCGGTAATGCAGGCGGAATTGACATTCTTGTCGATGACCAGGTCATCGCGTCCCTTGGACCTGTTGGCGCAGTTCGTCGCGACATCCCTATGGATCCAGAAACGCTGCTTACTCGAAAACCAGGCCAGCGTTAGCGTCCGATGGCGAATTTACAACCTGTTCGCGGCACCCGCGACATCCATCCTGATGAGCGTCAACGGCATCGTTTTATTGAAGAGACGGCACGAAACGTTGCTGCGCGTTATGGCTACACGGAGATATCGACGCCAATATTCGAGTTTTCCGAGGTTTTTAAGCGCACGTTGGGTGATACCTCGGACATTGTTACAAAGGAAATGTATACCTTTGAGGACAAGGGTGGCGACGAGATCACCTTACGCCCGGAAGGGACGGCTGGTGTTGCCCGGATGCTGATTTCCGGTGGCCTGGCGCAAGATCTGCCGTTGAAATATTTTTATCGCGGACCGATGTTCCGATATGAACGACCTCAAAAAGGCCGTTTTCGTCAGTTTCACCAAACCGGAATAGAACTTCTTGGAGTGCCAGAACCTTTGGGTGATGTTGAGGTTATCGCATTGGGTGCCTCGGTTCTGAATGAGCTGGGCCTTCTTTCTAAAACGACACTTGAGCTGAATACCCTGGGTAATGCCGAGAGCCGGAACAGCTACAGAGAGAAACTGATTGCGTATTTTAATGATTTTCGCTCGGATTTATCTGAGGACAGTCAGGATCGCCTCGAACGGAATCCTCTAAGAATTCTGGATTCCAAGGACAAACAGGATCAGAATATTGTCGCCAATGCTCCAGAGTTTTCCGAAAGTCTTGACGGAGAGTCGAAGGAATTTTTTGCTGCAGTAACCGAGGGTCTCGATGTGCTATCGATTGCCTATCGTTTGAATTCACGCTTGGTTCGAGGGCTCGATTATTACTGCCATACAGCATTTGAGTTTACGACCTGGGAACTTGGAACGCAGGGAACTGTACTTGCCGGTGGTCGCTATGATGGGTTGGTCGGACAAATGGGCGGAACATCAACCGCAGGTGTAGGCTGGGCGGCGGGCATTGAACGGCTTGCGATGCTTGCCGAGGACATACCCGAGGAGGTGCGACCGATCGCAATCATACCGGTGGTTCCCGAGTTGCAGGATAAAAGCCTGGAAATTGCACAGGACCTTCGATCACGCGGTTTCACTATTGAGTTCGGATATCGCGGCAATATGAGTAGGAGGCTGAAACGGGCGAACAAGCTAAATGCCATTGCGTCAGTAATAATTGGTCCCGATGAACTTGAGCGCGGCGCAGCGACAGTTCGAAACCTGGATTCAGGTGATCAGCAAGAGGTTTCTTTGGAAGTACTTGCAGATCATCTCAAACAATTTAGTTAGCAAGTCATGACTGCAGCCACGGGCCATTCCCGGCTGCTCGTAGTCGGGGCCAATCAACGTACTAGCGGCGTTTCCCTCCGGGAACGTTTGTTTGTCGAACCCGAAGACGTTCCGGAATTTTTGCATGGTGTACGCGATACCGGTATTTCCCACGGATGTTTGCTGTCGACCTGTGACAGGGTGGAAATGGTTCTAACCCATGAAGACGCAGACGAGGCAAGCGGAATTGTAATCGATGCCCTTGCAGCGCGTGCCGGGTTCTCCGTGTTAGCACTGTCAGAAGAATGTGTGCAATTAGAGGGCCGAGACGCAGTCCAGCATTTTTTTGAAATTGCCGCTTCACTAGACAGTTTGGTCGTAGGCGAACCGCAGGTTCTTGGTCAGGTAAAAGATGCCCATAGAATTGCCCGTGACGCAGGCATGGTTGATAACTTGCTCAACACACTGTTTGAAGCGGCATATCGAACGGCGAAACGTGTCAGAACGGAGACAGCAATCGGTGAAAGACCGGTTTCAATCGCTGCGGCGGCTGAGCGTTTAGCACTCAATATCCACGGGCCGCTATCCGGGATTAATGCCCTGATCATCGGTGCCGGTGAAATGGGTGAGCTCATTGCCGAGCATTTCCGTAACAGAGGTTTGGAGCGTTTGACGGCGATCGCTCGCATTGAGGCACAAGCAACCATGTTGGCTCGAAGGTTAGGCGGGCATCATGCCTCTTTTGACGATTTGGAAAGTTGTCTTCGTGATTCTGATGTAGTGATTTCCGCAGTCGGTGCCGGGCGCCACGTTATATCCCGCGTACAGATGGAAAGTGTTCTTTCTGCGCGGCGACGAAAGCCGGTATTTTTAATCGATACCGGTGTGCCCGCCGATATTCCTCCCCAGATCAACGAACTTGATAGCGCTTTTGTTTATGATCTGGGTGACCTTGAAAACGTTGCGACTGAAGGTCGTGCTGGTCGTGACGAGGAAGCAATTATGGCCGCTCGCATTATTCAGGAGGAGGTCGAAAACTACCTGAAAGCGAGAGCCGGAAGAGAAGCAGGATCAGCGGTTTCGGCATTGCGGAAACATTTTGAGGATGTTCGCGATTCTGTTGTTTCTGAGAATCTCAATGATGTGGATGCGGCGACGCGCCTACTTGTTAATAGGTTGCTACACACGCCTTCGGAGACCCTGCGCAAGATTGCTGAAGTTGAGGGATCGGAACTGTCAGAAATTGAAATAGCGATCCAGAAGCTTTTTAGATTGAGCGATCAGCCCGATGATGACGACGGAGGAAGCGAGAGGTGAATTTTGATGACAAGCTCGATGTGATCGTTGCCCGCCGAGATGAGCTGACGCAATTGATGTCCGGTGAGCAAAGCGTCGAGCCCGATGAATTCGTACGTCTTTCGAAGGAATACGCTGAATTGACGCCTGTCGTCGAATGCATTGATGAGATGCGGTCTCTGCAAAACGAAATTGCTGATCTCGGTGGAATGGTAGCCGACACGGAATCTGATGCCGAAATGCGCAGCCTCGCAGAAGAAGAGATGAGAGAAGCGCGAGACCGTTTGCCGGAGATAGAACAACGGCTGCAACTCTTACTGTTGCCCAAAGATGCAGCCGATGAAAAGAATGCAATTTTAGAGGTTAGGGCTGGGACCGGCGGGGAGGAAGCGGCATTGTTTGCGGCGGATCTCTTCAGGATGTATCAGCGCTATTCAGAGCGCCGCGGTTGGCGCTTTGAGACCATGCAACTGTCCGATACCGGCATTGGAGGGCTTAAAGAAGCAGTGGCGGAGATTACCGGTAAGGGCGTATTTGCCCGGCTAAAGTTTGAGTCCGGTGTTCACCGAGTTCAGCGAATTCCAGAAACAGAATCCGGTGGCCGAATACACACCTCGGCCGCCACAGTTGCTGTGTTGCCGGAAGCGGAAGAGGTGGATGTTGTAATTGAGGATAAAGATCTTCGCATCGATACCTATCGCTCACAGGGTGCCGGCGGACAGCATGTCAATACAACAGACAGTGCAGTACGCATTACCCACCTGCCAACCGGAATCGTCGTAAGCCAACAGGACGAGAAATCGCAACACAAGAATCGTGCGAAAGCGATGAAGGTTCTCCGGTCGAGGATCTATGAGGCAGAACGTGCCGCAGTAGCAGCAGACCGCGCGGCTGCACGAAAGGATCAGGTCGGTTCAGGCGATCGTTCAGAGCGTATACGGACCTATAATTTTCCACAGGGCCGGGTAACCGATCACCGAATCGGACTTACCCTCCATAAGCTGGATCGGGTCATTGAAGGTGAAGCGCTTGATGAGGTTGTCGACGCATTGACCGCTGAAGATCAGGCAACGCGATTGGCAGAGTTTTCTGATCAGTGACCTGTTTGACGATTTCGAGTGCGTTAGAGAGTGCCGTTACGATATTGGCCGCTGCGGGGGTTGATAACCCAAGAATTGATGCTCGCCTCTTGCTATGTCACACAGCTCAAATAGAGCCAGCGACTGTCATATCGGACCCAGATAAAAAATTGCTTCCTGAGGATGTACGCACTTTTGAAGAATTGATCGAAAGGCGTGTCAGGCGTGAACCGGTTTCGCATTTGATCGGTGAACGTGAATTCTGGAGTTTGCCCTTTAAGGTTGGTCCGGATGTTCTCGATCCTCGTCCGGATAGCGAAACACTTATAAACGCTGCCCTCAAACTGATTGATAATCGTTCCCGGGAGATTTCGGTGTTGGATCTCGGAACGGGTAGCGGTTGTCTCCTGATTACGATGTTGACCGAGCTGCCCTATGCAACAGGCGTTGGCGTCGATATTTCTGAGCGTGCATTATCGGTTGCCCGGATTAATGCTGAGGCGAACGCTGTTTCCAGCCGCGCTTCCTTTTTGAAGTCTTCCTGGGGGGAGTTGGTCAACGAACGCTTTGATCTCATCCTCTGCAATCCTCCCTATATCGCAATAAGTGAATTTGAGAATCTTGAGCCAGAGGTTAGTCAATATGAACCAGAAATCGCACTCTGCGCTGGAGATGATGGTCTCCAAAAATATCGGGAATTAGCCTCTGAAGTTTTTCGATTGATAGTGCCAAACGGTTTTGCAGTTGTGGAATGTGGTCGTGGACAGCTGGCATCCATGGTCGAGATTTTCTCAAATGAAGGGCTCCAATTGAGAGAAAGACATACGGATCTCGGTGGAATCGAAAGGTGTGGTGTATTTGGCCGGTAGTGCGTGTTAACCATCCCTGAAAAAAAGGGTTGGAAAGCATGGACAACCTCTCTAGGGTGCAACTCGGGCGAATGAGGAAGGCCACAGGCACCTCGCCCAAATGTTCCTGAAAAGGCTGCGAAAGCAGAGCCACGGCGACCGTGGAATAGCGGTTGTTGAAATGGGGCGCGAATGTTGGGGAAACATTCGTAGTGCACGCAAGCCGTTCGGGGGGTAGTGAAACATTAACCGGATAAGAATTAATGAGATCAGGTTCCAATAACCGGCGCTCGCGAGGTCGGGGTAACTCTGGCCGCGGCAACCGGCCTCAGCGTAATAACAATGTGGATAGTAATGGTCCTGACGTGAAAGTTCGGGGCAGCGTCCAGCAGGTCGTTGATAAGTATTTGGCTCTGGCAAGAGAAGCCACAACGGGTGGTGATCCTGTCAAAGCGGAAAATTATTACCAGCATGCTGAGCATTATTTCCGAGTTTTGAGCGCAAATGGCGGCGGAGACAATCGCCAGGATAAACAGCAGCGCAACAATAGGAACGACCGGAATAACGCTAACGGACAGCATGCCGCTGCCAATGGTGCAAACACCAACGGTGCGAATGGTCATGCAAACGAAGAGGAAAAACCCGCCACGGCAGTTAATGGTAATGGAGAGGCGGAGATCGTAAGCACCGACCCGCAAGCCCCAAATAGTGCCGAACCCGCGGAAGCCTCAAAAACAGCAGAATCATCGGATAGCGAAGAAGCAGTTGTTGAACGTACTGACATTGTTCAGGAACCGGCGTCCGAAGCAGCTCCTGAATCTTCGGAAGAAACACCTCCCGCGTAACGTGCTAGACGGAATACCGTCAACCTTTCCTTTATAAGATTTTGCCAGAGTTTAGTCCTGTGCGGGCAAGTGATGTGCGTGTGGGCACATAAATTCGGCTCTTTGGCGCAATCCCTTGTGGGATCTGGTGACAATTACCATATCACTATAGGGACGCCGGTTTCGGGTCCTTCACGAAACGCTCGCCGGATTCCGGGGGCACTTATACGCAATGTCTCTTAAGGGAGTTGCTCGTTATGGAGTTCGAAAAATTTTCTGATCGTTCACGCGGGTTCGTTCAATCTGCGGTAACGCTTGCCAGTAATAGCCAGCATCAGCGGCTGGAACCAATCCATCTGTTAAAAGTCCTCTTGGGGGATAAAGAAGGGCTTGCCGCAAATCTCATTTCCGCCGCAGGTGGTGATGCCGACAAGGCAGCACGATTTGTTGACGAAGGCCTCAAAAAGATTCCCAAGGTGGATGGAAGTGGTGCAAGCGACGTACGTTTGTCATCGGAAATTGGCCGAATATTCGACCGCGCTGAACAAATTGCTGATAAAGCCGGCGATCGCTTTGTAACGGTAGAGCGTATGCTCCTGGCACTTGCAATGGCAAAGGGAACTCCGGAGGGTGATGCCCTGGCAAAGGCGGGTGTTACTCCGCAGGCGCTGAATGCAGCAATCGAAGATGGAAGGAAAGGCCGCACAGCTGACAGCGCTTCGGCCGAAGATAATTTTGACGCTCTGGAGAAATACGCTATCGACGTCACCGAGCAGGCGCGGGATGGCAAGCTTGATCCGGTCATTGGTCGAGATGAAGAGGTCCGCCGAACGGTTCAGGTTTTAGCCCGTAGAACGAAAAATAACCCGGTTCTCATCGGTGAGCCTGGTGTTGGAAAGACTGCAATTGTCGAGGGATTGGCACAACGGATTGTTAAAGGCGATGTGCCCGACGGGTTGCAAAACAAACGATTGATGATGCTGGATCTCGGCGCCTTGATTGCCGGGTCAAAGTTTCGTGGCGAATTTGAGGAACGGTTAAAAGCCGTGCTCCAGGAAATCAATGCTTGCGACGGCGATATCATTCTATTCATCGATGAATTGCACACGCTCGTCGGTGCCGGCGGTGCGGAGGGCGCATTGGACGCGTCAAACATGCTGAAACCTGCACTGGCGCGTGGTGAGCTGCACTGTATAGGCGCGACCACGCTCGATGAATACCGCAAACATATTGAAAAAGATGCCGCATTGGCGCGACGCTTTCAGACGGTGTTTGTCGCGGAACCATCAGTTGAAGATACCGTATCAATTTTACGGGGGCTCAAGGAGAAATATGAAGTCCATCACGGCATTCGGATAACCGATGGCGCCATTGTATCGGCGGCAACCTTGGCGAACCGGTATATTACCGACCGGTTCTTGCCTGATAAAGCGATCGACCTTGTTGACGAAGCAGCATCGCGTCTCCGTATGGAAGTCGATTCGAAACCGGAAGAGATTGACGAGCTTGATCGTCGAATCATTCAGTTGAAGATTGAACGCGAAGCGTTGAAAAAGGAAGAAGATGCTGCATCCAAAGAACGTCTGACAAAACTTGAAAGTGAACTCTCTGACTTAGAGGATCGCGCGAAGGATCTGACAATTGTCTGGAAATCCGAGAAAGAGAAAATTGTTGGATCGCAAAAGATAAATGAGGAACTCGATCAGGCCAGAAGCGAACTTGAGCGGGCGCAGCGTGACGGCAATTTAGCGAAAGCTGGTGAGCTTATGTATGGCGTCATTCCAGAGCTCGAACAGCGTATGGCGAACGCCGGTGCTGATGAAGAATCACAGATGTTGCGGGAAGAGGTGAAAGACTCCGACATCGCGGCAATTGTTTCGCGCTGGACGGGCATTCCTGTCGACAAAATGATGGAAGGTGAACGCGAAAAACTCATCGCTATGGAGGAAGTTCTGGCTTTGCGTGTCGTCGGTCAGGAAGAAGCGATCGAGGCAATTAGCAACGCGACCCGTCGGGCACGCGCCGGTCTTCAGGATCCCAACCGTCCTATCGGCTCCTTCCTGTTCTTAGGACCGACAGGTGTCGGCAAAACCGAACTGACAAAGGCCCTCGCGGCATTTCTTTTCGATGATGATAGCGCAATGGTTCGCGTCGATATGTCGGAGTATATGGAAAAGCATTCGGTCGCCAGGCTTATTGGATCACCACCAGGCTATGTGGGGTATGAAGAGGGTGGAGCCCTTACTGAGGCAGTACGCCGTCGACCCTATCAGGTCATCCTGTTCGATGAGGTCGAAAAAGCGCATCCGGATGTTTTCAATGTCCTGCTGCAGGTGCTGGACGATGGTCGTCTGACGGATGGTCAGGGTCGTACTGTCGATTTCCGGAATACGCTGATTGTTCTGACCTCAAATCTTGGCAGCGAGGTTATGGCCGCGCAGGAAGAAGGTCAGGACTCTGAAGATGTACGTGAACAAGTTTTATCCATTGTTCGCAGTGCTTTTCGTCCGGAATTCCTCAACCGGCTGGACGATATTTTACTGTTCCATCGTTTGGCGCGAAGCCATATGACAACGATCGTTGATATTCAGCTGAAGAGTCTTGAGTCGATTCTTGCAGACCGCAATATTACGCTGGAATTGGATTCCGCGGCTCGCAATTGGCTTGCTGAAGCCGGATACGACCCGGTATATGGCGCGCGGCCATTGAAACGCGTGATCCAAAATCATTTGCAGAACCCACTGGCAAAATTGTTGTTGGACGGGTCGATTTCGGACGGTGAAACCGTTCGTGTGTCATCCGTTCAGGATGGGCTGACTCTCAACGGCGAGCGGGCTATCGCAGCTTAGAGCCCGCCCTTCAGAAGATTGTTCGGCTGCAATCTCTCCGCTATAAGATGCGCACCAAAAAACACTTTATCCTGGGAGAGATTCAATGATGAATGTCGGATTTGTTGGCGTTGGCGCTATGGGTAACCACATGGCCGGTCATTGCTTGAAAAGCGGTAAGTTTAAAGACGTCTATGCCTATGACTTGAGCAAAGCAGCCGTAAACAAGATGGTTAAAAAAGGTGCCAAGGCATCCTCATCTCTTAAACATCTAGGCGGTGTCTGTGACGTCATCATAATTATGGTTGGTTACGATGACCAGGTTCGCCAGGTCGTTACAGACCTCGCGAACAGCAAGCCCAAGAAGGGCAGTGTTCTGGTAATCACGGCGACCAGCCATCCCGACATGATTCTTGAAGCAGCATCAATTGCGAAAAAGGGTGGATTAAAGGTCGTCGACGCGCCGGTTTGTTTTGGTCTGGGCGGTGCCCGGGATGGCACGCTCGCATCGATGGTTGGTGGCAGCAAGACCGATGTCAAAAAGGTTACGCCCGTTCTTGAGTGCTATTCGCGGGCCGTCCATCATCTTGGAGCTTTGGGCTGCGGCGAAATTGGCAAGACGGTCAACAACATGTTGCATTGGGTCCACAGCCTTTCCAATCAGGAAGCGATTTTGCTCGCCAAATGTTATGGCATTGACCCGCAAAAAATGCGGGAAACACTTCTCCAGGCTCCTGGCAGAAACGGTACCCTGGAAGAGTGGGATGGCACGCGGTTTACCTGGCACGAGAAGGATATGGATATTGCCATGGACCTTGCGCAGGCGCGCGATTTGCCGATGCCCTTATTTGGTCAGGTCGATCAATTGATCAAGTTTTCCCATTGGCATCACATCAAGGAATTATTGTATAGCAAGACAATTTCGTTCCTTGGTCGAAAATTGAAGGCGGCGCCACCCGGCAAATCTACACGGTAACACAAGCTAAGATGCAATGTTGTCACCGGACAAATGTCCGGCGCGATAGTTGCACGCCAATATTTCTACAGGAGTTATCTTAATGAGTGAAAAGCCCGAAAATTCATCTTCCAGTGATAGCAGTAGCGAGTCGTCTTCATCCACGAAATCTACTGGTGAAGCCGGCAAATCCAGTAAGGAATCAGTGGGTGGTGCTGGCGCTGTTCATTACGGGTTTTTCAGCAATACCAAGACACCAGAATATCGCGACGGCTGGGATGCAATATGGTCAAAGAAGAATGAGCCTGTAAAACGTCGGGCTGCGAAATCGAGAGCGCCAAAGACCATCGAAATTCCTTTTGCTAAATTGCCCGCATCCGTACAGGAGGCGCTGGACGATGTGGCGCGCAAAGAGTTGAAGAAATCACGTATCAGCTATGACAATCGCCAAAAGAAGGGCGAAGTCAGCTGGCAAATCTCGTGTCAGGTTGGCCGCTAATCTATTTGTTTTTATGCGCACCAATGGTCAGCCCAAAGCGAAAATAGAGCCATAGGGCTAGTGTCAATTGTGCCATCGTCCCCGTCATAAGTGTAAAGTTCGAAGCTGGATAGACTAGGGGAAATATTATAGCCGCGCCGACAACGAATTCGAGCGGCGTCATGGTTGACCTGTTGAAAATCGCCGATAGCAGAGCCAAGAACGCGCCGACGATCGTCATGCCGACAAGCACACCTGCGCGCCCGAAATTGGCGTACATTTCCACAACCCAGGGAATATTGATGGATGTTATCGTGTCTCTCGGCGAAATTAGTTCGTAACGGTGGGCGAATGCTTGTCCCCAGCGTTCTTTGGGTTTATTGGGCCAGACTACTCTGGGGACAAGATTGGTGAGGATGGTGCCATAAGTCTCCCCACTCCAGTATGGAATAGCATATGGCGTTCGATCGACGACCTTTGTCATTAAAACGTGGCCGGAAAGTCTGTGAATTAATGGCTCCAGCGCTGTTACCTTAAAGAAGTCCTCTTCTCTTGTCCAAGCTTCGTGTGTCGCGGAGCTGAAGGCTTTAACACGCTGTATGACATCCAATTGTTCACTCTGATTATCCCAGACGAATGCTCTATAACCCGCGACTCCCGGATATATTGTAATCACGATTAAGGCTGGAGCGAGGCCAACGACCCAAAATTTTCTAAATCCTGTGTAGAATAAAATTACGGCGAGGAAGGCACACAGTAAGACGCCGCCAGTGAGTAGTCCGGAAAGAAATCCCAGAAGAATTATAATCGGTAATATTATTGCGAGGCTCAAAATCGATTCATACTTTGACAGCAACCTCTTTCGCCATAGAACGATCATCATCGCGATTGCGAGCGGCCCGGCAGGCTGAATAAACTGGTTTACGGAGGAAATCTTCCTGAGCTCGGGGAACAAATACCACCCAAGAAAAACGACAATCAACATCCATAACAATATCCTCAGCCGAGTGGGGTCGTATGACTTGGGCAGCCGAATGTGGATACGTTTCTCGCTCAAAATCTTATCAACAGAGAAATAAGCCAATATCATCAACATAATCCCCAGCAATACGATTACTTGGGCTTCTATACTGAGGGCAGCAATTTGCCGGCCATACATCGGCAAAGGCCGGGGCGTCGGAAAAAAGAAAACGGAGATCGCAAAAAATACCGCATAATAACCACAGCTCAGCTGCAGGAACGGCATTGGCGACCGATCTGAAGATTGCAAATAGGTAACGGTGGGCAGTAAGCAGACCCATAATGTTGCTAATGCAAGGGTTGCATTCGTCACACTAACTGCAGGACTGCGGAAAGCCCAAAGCCCGACGCTAACGATGATAGTAATGAAGATGAGAAGTCTGCGGGACATTATATTTGCGGGCTTACCGGCCTAACGGCTGGTAACACGGGTTTTTGAAGGGCTCTTTCTTGCCGCGAGCCTGCCCTCAAGCCTTTCGCGCATTTTCGCAAACCGTCTAAGTTCTTGGCCCTTTAATTTGCGACCGGAAGGGAGCCTAAGCTTGAGAGGGTTTATCTGCCGACCATTTACCAGGATTTCGTAGTGTAGGTGCGGTCCAGTTGAGCGACCGGTCGATCCGACATATCCAATAACCTGTCCCTGTGTGACGCGTCGTCCCCGGCGAATGCCCCGCTTGAAGCCCCTCAAATGCGCGTAGGCGGTTGCATATCGGCCATTGTGGCGAATGCGAATGTACTTTCCGTAGGCCCCTTTGCGACCGGCATAGGTAACTACACCGTTGCCTGCCGCATAAATTGGCGTGCCACGCGGTGCAGCAAAATCGATGCCACGATGCATTTTGGTATAGCCCAGAATTGGGTGGCGGCGTTTTCCATATCTCGAGGATAGTCGTGCGCCATTAATAGGCGTTTTCATCAATGCCTTTTGGGCACTTCGTCCGCGTTCGTCAAAATATTCAACGCCATGGCGTTTCGATTCATAGCGGAAAAGTCGCATCGATTTGCCGCTCAGAACCAGTTCGGCATAAAGAATGTTCCCCCACCGGGCAAAATCACCATTTTTCTGATGCAGGCGCTCAACCATCACATCGAATTTGTCATTTTTTTGAATGTCACGCTGAAAATCGACATCCCAGCTATAGAGACGTATTAGGTCGACCAGTGTCGATGCGGGAAGCCCGGCTTTAGTTGCAGCAACGTATAAGCTCGACTGTATTGATCCTGAAACTCTGACGTCCTGTCGATCCAGAAGACGTTTAATTTTCTCGACCGAAAAACGGTCTTGCGCAGTCCTGCTGACCTTGATCGTTTCTTCGACGCTGGGGTTAAAGCTAAAGCCAATGAAAGGACCGGTTTTTACGCCCCAACTTTTCGGTTTCAGAGTAACGGTGATTTCCTGACCGCGTTTTAATCGCCGCGGATGGAAGGTTTTTCGCATCGAGCGAATAGCAGAATGCGCTGTCGCTCGATCCGTCCCAGCCTTGACGAGTAATTTCATAAAAGTATCGCCGGGTCCCGCTTTGACCGTCCTGATAATCGCTGGCGGCGATGGCGGCGGTTCAAAAACCGGTGCTGGTCCGAATACGGCAGACGCCGGTAATACGATCTTTTTTTCCTGGTGAGATTTTTCTGCGGCAGAGGTTTTAGTGACTTGTGTGTTATTGAGATAAGTCGTTAGGCCAACGCCGAACATTACGGCTATCGCAATTACGCCGACGATTTGGACAGCAATAGATTTGTGACGTTTTAGAAAATTCAATCCCGGATACTCTACCCACTCTCGCCGTCAATTTTTATCGGCGCCGCTCCCCACGCAACCAATCAAGGTTAACGCGCCAAACAAGATGCGGGATCATGAGTCCGTTGTCAAGAAATGCCTTTAATTTAAGAGAGTTAGGGTGACTTTCTGACAATGGCGGCTAGCTTAATAGCCAACGAAAGAATCTTAGCCCTCAGGTTGACCTGCCGGGCGATCGGTAATTTACTGTCGGCACAACGAAAACTTCCAGACAAGCGGGGAGCCGTGTTTCATTCAGCCGAGCCATTTTTTCGGCCTAAGAAGGTCGCCATCGTCGGGGCGTCCGAATCGGGCGGCGGCGGATGGCCGCGCGCAATCTACCAGAACCTCGAATTCGCAGAATTTCCCGCCGATGTTTATCTCATCAATCCAAGGCGTGATGAGTTATGGGGCCGAAAGGTATATCCGGATTTTGCTTCATTGCCGGAACCTATTGACCTTGCTCTGACGATTATTCCGGCGGAGTTCATTCCAGATGTTCTCAAAGACGGCGCAGAAAACGGACTAAAATCCGCTTTAATTTATGCCGCGCGTTTCGGCGAGGGCGGTGACGATGTCGGTGCGAGGCGGGCAGATCAAATACGCACGCTTTGTGACGACACAGGCCTCGTCGTTTGTGGCCCGAATTGCATGGGGGCGATGTCGTTTCACACCAACATGCTGTTTTACCCTGCAACACGAATTCGGGGAATGCCGCTTGGTTCAACCGGCGTTGTCTTTCAATCTGGCGGGACATTTATGTTTTGGCTGCAGCGTGCCGCAGAGCGAGGCCTCGGGTTCTCTTACGCGGTTTCCAGCGGCAACGAACTTAATCTGGACCTCGCGGATTATATAAATTTTCTTGTTGAAGATGATGATACGCAGATGATCGCCTGCATGGTTGAGGGGATTCGGCGGCCCGAAGCTTTTATGGAGGCGGCGCGCAAGGCACTCGAGGCCAAAAAACCCATCGTAATGATCAAGGTTGGGCGTAGCGATGCCGGTAAGGAAGCCGCCCAAAGTCACACAGGTGCACTTGCAAGTGATGACACAGTGCTTCAAGCGGTGTGCCGCAAGTACGGTGTAATTCGCTGCTACTCGCTGGATGAAATGATCGAAACCTGTCTTGTGCTCGATCAGCGCCGGTGGCCGATGGGTAAAAATATAGGCATGGCTGGCTTTTCCGGCGGTGGCAAAGGTTTATTTCTCGATTACGCCGCTGATGAAGGGGCGTCAATGGGCCGTCTTTCGGATGAGACTGTTGCTCTAATTGATCCGATTATTGATCCCGGGCTCAGCGGGCAGAATCCTATCGATTGCGGTGCTGGCATCGCCTACCGTCAGCAGGATTTCTCTGTCGTTTGCAACCATATGGCAGCAGATGATGGCGTCGACATTGTTGCCATGCAGGGTCAATTGCCCACTTCAGCAGACGACCCGACTGATCCCACTATTTTCTCCAACGTGTTTGATGCCACGGACAAACCCGTTATCGCCTATGTTCGTGTATCTCAGAATGTAAGCCCGGCAGGTCTCGAATTTCAGAAAGCGACCAAAGTGCCGTTTGTACAGGGTTTGTCGCAAGCCGTACGGGCAATCCTGGGGTTAGTGCGATATAGCGACGCCATGAATAAGGGCGTCACACCATTGCCGGACGCTACCGGCGACAAGGCCAATTTGGACGGTGAAGCCTTTGATGCGCTGCTTTCTGAAAAAGGTTTGACGCCACCCGCGAGCGGTTTCGGTGCGACACCAACCGAAGCGGCAAATCAAGCGGCGAAATTGGGGTTTCCTGTAGTTTTGAAAATCCTTTCACCGCAGGCAAGTCACAAGACTGAAGTCGGAGGGGTAGCACTCAACCTTGATGATGAGGCGGCAGTTATTGGTGCCGCTGAAGATATGGCGTCCCGCCTAAAGGCAGCAGAGCCAAATGCGGAAATCGAAGGTTACCTCGTACAAGAGATGGTTTCGGGCACAGAAGTTATTCTTGGTATTCGGGAGGACCCGCAGTTCGGGCCCTTCATGGTCGTGGGGTTAGGCGGTATTTTGGTTGAGGCCGTGCGCGATGTTTCGTTCCGCATGCTTCCCGTGTCTGAGGACGATGCGAGAGAAATGCTCGACGAGTTGCGTGGCAAATCAATCCTCGGGGCGTTTCGGGGCGCTGCACCACGCGATGTTGACGCACTTGTAAAAGCGATCTGTGGTTTGTCTGATATATTTGCTCAATATCGGAACCACCTGGCTGATCTTGAAGTAAATCCAATCATTGTCGGTGCGGAAGGCGAGGGTGTACGCGCCGTCGATGTCCGCCCGGTCTGGCGCTAAGGCGTCTCGGAGAAACACAATGGAATATGAACTGCCTGAAGAACTTCGCATGCTCAAAGAGACTCTGCGACGATTTGTCGATCGCGAGATTATTCCGATTGAGCGCGAGGCCTATGAGGGGCATCAGCTAAAACCTGATGTTCGGGCGAGTCTCGAAGAAAAGGTCAAAGAACTCGGTTTATGGATGTTCGATGTGCCTGAAGAGTACGGTGGCATGGGCATGAACCTGTTAGCGCGATGTGTCGTGTGGGAAGAAATGGGCCGCACCATTGCCATTCCGACCCGTGGCGGACATATCTTTGGGCCCGCTGTAAGCCCGATCCTTTATTTTCTGAATGATGAACAAAAAGAAAAATATCTCTTTCCCGTTTTAAAGGGCGAAAAAAATTGCACCTTTGCGCAATCAGAACCGGATGCTGGTGGCGATCCCGGTGGAATGCGCACAACCGCGGTTCGCGATGGTGACCATTACGTCATCAACGGCTACAAGCGATATATTACAGGTGCCGACAAAGCAGATTTCTTGCAACTTCAGGCGGCCACCGATCGTACGAAAGGGTCACGTGGCGGCATCTCGACGTTCCTGGTTGACGTCGATACACCAGGTGTCGAGCTGGTTCGTTATCAACAGATGATGATGGATGACCGGCCGTGGGAAATTGCTCTCGAGGATGTTCGGGTTCCTGTTGAAAACATGGTCGGTGCTGAGGGTGAGGGTTTCAAATTTGGCCAGACCTGGATCACCGCAGGTCGGATACGGCATGCCGCGCGCGGCATCGGCGTCGCCGAACGCTGTATGGAATTAACAGGCGCCTACACCAACCAGCGCGAAACCTTTGGAAAGAAACTTTCCGCACGCCAAGCCGTTCAGTTCGGTATGGTCGATAGCTGGATGGATACCAAAATGCTGCGCCTCTTCGTTCATAATGTTGCCGCCAAAGCGGACGCGGGCGAAGACATCCGATATGAGTCCTACATGGCCAAGGTTAAGGGTGACGAGCACGCCTTTAGGGTTTGTGATTTGGCAATGCAGTATCACGGCGGCATGGGGCTGACGACTGACCTTCCAATCGAGAAGTTGTGGCGGGATAGTCGGTCGATGGTTATTACCGAAGGACCTCCCGAAATTCTGCGTATGGTTATTGCGCGGGCGTTTTATCGCGAGTATGGCGATTAGAATATTTATCTGAACTATTCTTTCAATCTGAACTCTAGGAGACAGTTAATGGCTGCGAAGAAGATGAAGTGTGTAAAAGTAGAGAAGAAGGGCGGTATTGCTTGGGTCTGGCTGAACAGGCCCGAAAAACGGAATGCGATGAGCCCGCAACTCCATTATGAGATGGATGAAACGCTGAAGGTTCTGGAAACCGATCCGGCCACGCGTGTCGTTGTGATCGCGGGTGCGGGCGGATATTTCAGCGCCGGTCAGGACCTGAAGGAATTCTTTCGTGCTAATGAAAACAACCCTGCGGGCCGCAAGGCGGCAGCTGAAGCAGCGAACCGCTGGCGTTGGGAACGGCTTTACAAATACGACAAACCAACCATAGCGATGATCGAGGGTTACTGCGTTGGTGGTGCCTTTATGCAGCTATGTGCGGTTGATTTTGCTATTACCGCAGACGACACCGTATTTTCGCTGTCTGAAGTGAACTGGGGCATCCTGCCGGGCGCTTTGGTCTCCAAGGTCGTTTCCGACACGATTATGCCTCGCAAAGCTCTTTACTATTGCTGCCTTGGCGAGCCATTCGACGGTGTTGAAGCCGAGAAGATCGGTTTCGTCAATTTCTCGGTTCCGAAAGAAGAGCTCGTTGATAAAACGATTGAGCTAGCGCAGAAGCTCATGGCGAAAAGCCCTGCGGTGCTCCGTGCAACCAAGCATGCGGTTCGGCAGGTTCGCACCATGGATTTCGATCAGTCTTACGACTACCTCGCGGCGAAAGGGCAGGCGATCAAGGTCGGCGACGAGCAGGATTCCTATAATACTGGACTGAGCCAATTCCTCGACAAGAAAAGCTATAAACCAACCTTTGAGCCATTCGCTCTTAAGAAGGGTAAGAAGGCAGCAAAGAAAAAAGCGGCGAAGAAAACCGCAAAGAAGAAGGCAACAAAAAAGAAGGCTGGTAAGAAAACAGCTCGCCGGAGATAACTCTCCATCTGAGTTGAAAGAACGAAAACGGCCTCTCGATCGAGAGGCCGTTTTTTATTTCTTTACCGTTCGAATGTCGACGGCACAGACACCATGCCCTTTGGGGCGAACCATCAGCGGGTTGATTTCGATATCGGAAAGCCAGGTCCGATGGTCCAGGAAAAACTCACTGAGCCCTTTGATGCTTGCGATGAGCGCGTCTTTGTCCGCGGGTCCGCTGCCGCGGAACCCGTCAAGCATCGACGACACTTTTAACTCTGCGAGCATATTGTTGATGTCATCCTCACTCGCTGGAAGGAGCCTGAGGGCGACGTCCTTGACGAGCTCCACCATTACGCCACCGGCGCCAACGATCAGAATGGGCCCGTACTGATCGTCTTCGCGCGCACCAATCAGTAATTCAACGCCAGACACCATTTCCTGCGCGAGGAACCCTTCAATTGTGGCGTTGGCATCGATGGCATGAAGTTTTTTGGCCATGCTGTCAGCGGCGGCATTGGCTGCGGTCTCGTCCGTGATATTCAAGGCGACGCCACCGACCTCGGTTTTGTGGCTGGCTTCGGGGGAGATGATTTTGAGTGCCGCGGGAAAACCAACCTGTGACGCCGCTTTACCTGCCTCATCACTATTTGCTGCCCGCGCTGTTTTCGGCGAGGAGAGCCCTTTCACTTCCAAGGCGGCTTCCAACGCCTCACCGCTGCAATTCTCTTTCTTGCCATTTGGTGCAGGTGGCGTTGGCGTCTTTCTGCCTGCTCGCTCGGCATGGAACCAAAGCGCATTCATGGCCCGCACCCCAATACGTGTGCCCTGGATAAAGGGCATGTTCGCTGCCTCTTGGAACTCAAGCCCGCCATCTGGAATCTGATGTGGCATACGTGCAAAGGAAATGACCGGCTTTTCGGTAAACTCGACCAGCTCTTTCACTTCACCCAACGCGCCCGCACTGCGCGCGGAACCGGGCATGTTATTGCACCAGGCGACCATGTCGACGCCGGGATCTGCTGCAAAGGCTTTGCAGATTTCCGCCGGTGCCGATTTCCCCGAGACACCAACCGGCGCGCCTGTATCGATTGGGTTTGTGATGTGGCAGTCGGCAGGTACGAAAGGACGAATTGCTTCAACGGTTTCTGTAGCAAGGTCGGCGACGACCGTCTTTTCCTGTTCGCAATAATCATGTAACAGGTCCACCGTGCCGCCAGACGTTGTCATAAAAGCAATTCTTGGCCCTTTTGGGAGTCGGCCCTGCTGAAAGGTCAGGGTCATCTCAACCATCTCTTCCAGTGTTTCGCAGTTGATGATTCCGTAACGTTCGCACACCGCTTCATATGCAGCATAATCACCCGCGACCGCGCCAGAATGGGATTGAGCGGCTTCGCGAGACTTCTGCGATCTGCCGGTTTTAATCGCGATCATTGGCTTGCCCGCTTCCAACGCACGCCCAGCAGCTTTCATAAACTCATCAGGTTTGCGGATACCCTCTACAAACAGGCAAATCTGTTTGGTTTCAGGATCGTCGATCACAAAATTCATATAGTCGGCGAGATCAAGACTCAGTTCGTTGCCCGAAGAAATGAGATATGAAAAGCGGATGCCGCGTTCCTGGCCGGCCTTGGCGTAATAGCTGAGCGTGCCGCCCGATTGCGTGATGAGCGCCACGGGGCCGGGCTCCAGGCCGCTCACGTGCTCATGCGGATAACAATAAATATTCTCGCGAACGCCGACGAGACCCATGCAGTTTGGTCCGCACACCGGGACATTGATTTCTCCAAGCGCCTCTTTAAAAGCAGCCCCGCGTTTTATGGACTCTTCACGCCCGCCATCGCCGAATCCTGATGCGTAAATAACGGCTGCTTTTAATCCGTTCTCGGCACCGACGCGCAATGCGCCCTCTACCGCCGGAGCAGGAATGATCATCAGAGCGAGATCGGCGGGTTCAGGTAGGGATGCGAGGTCGGGGTAGCAGGGAACGCCAAAAATTTCATCGCGCTTTGGATTCACCGGAAAGACTTTGCCGCTATAGCCCGACTTTTCTAGGTTGGCAAAAATGTTGCGCGGCCAATGAGATTTTTCCGTGGCACCGACGATGGCAATCGTCTTCGCGTTAAAAATTGCAGCGGCCGGACTGGTCATCAACGTCTCCCGGTTTACCTAAGATATTGTTTTCATTGATATAATTACTGAACTCTGCCGCGCGCCGTGATGTTCCAGACATCGACGACCTCATCACCACTATAGGCAACAAACCGATCATAAAGGTTCACAGTTGTGTCGCAATGGGTCGGCACAAATGTCACCTTGTCTCCGAGCTTTAGCGGACAATTCCCGTTTGCGAATGTTAGTTCGCTGTGTTCCTCACCAGCAAATTTAAACTCCGCTCCCGGCATGTCGATCGGAGCCGGCGGTCCGCCATCGGTGCTGATTGCCTTCAACCCCATATCGAGAATGCAACGTCCCGGTTCCGGCAGGGAAATAACAGACGCCATCAAGGTCAGAGATTGCTCAAATGGAATGCTATTTCCATCATCCCATTCAATTTCGCGATAGCGGGAATCCATAAACAGGTAACCGCCCGGCTGTAGTTCGGTAAGGCCTGCCGAAGCGGCATCGATTACCGATGTACCGCTGCCGCCTCCGGTCAAATAGTCGAGCGGTAACCCCGCGCTCCGAATCAGGTCTGCTGTTTCGGTCAATAGCCCGACGGCTTTCCGCGCTGCTGCGTCGCGCTCAGCGAAGGAGGCAGTCATCTGGATGGCACCCTGATATCCCTGTAGACCTTTGAAGTTGAGCCAGTCTGCATTCATCACTTCGTAAGCCAACTCAAGAACAGAATCACCAGGCGGGAGACCACAACGTCCCTGTCCGACATCTACCTCCAGGACGACATCCGGCCGCACGCCACAGGTTTGCGCAACCGCCGCCATTTCCGCAATATTGTCGGGATTATCGGCGACAACCGAGATCTTGGCTTTATTTGCGATCTGCATCATCCGGGTCAGCTTGGAAATGCCGATGACCGGCGTCGTAATGAGAATATCCTTGATGTCATGTGACGCGAGTACTTCGGCTTCGCCGAGTTTTGCGCAACAAACGCCAACGGCACCGGCATCAAGCTGCATTTTGGTGATCTCCGGCGACTTATGGGCTTTGGCATGCGGACGATAGGCTATCCCCGCACCCGCAGCGATCTCTTGCATACGTTTCATATTGCGAAGAAAGGCATCTTCGTCGACGACCAGTACAGGCGTATCAAGCTGCTCCAATTTCATGACGATATTTGCTCAATTTTGCCGGTATCATGTACGACTTTTCCGCCGACAATTGTCATCTCGGCCGTGATGTCTTTGAGGTCATTTTCAGGACAGCTCAACGGGTCTTTATCGAGGATCGCAATGTCGGCAAGCTTGCTGGATTCCAGCGTTCCCTTAACGTCTTCCTCTCCGGTTAGATAAGCACCATTGCGTGTAGCGCACTGAATAGCCTGTTCGCGCGTTAATGCCTGGTCTGGTGCTATCTGGTCATCGATAAACATGTTGTAGCGGGTTACCGTTTGCCACACCGGATACCACAGCGTTGTCGGAACATTATCGGTTGCCAGTGATATCGGAATGCCGGCCTCGATAACACTTCTGAGCGGTGCAATTTCATTTTCGCGGGCTTCACCAATCTCATCACGGACGATGTGACCGTACTTGTATATGTAGCGGTTGGTATGGGACGTCATTGCCAGCTTGAGGTTTGCCATGCTTTCAATCTGGTATTCCGTTGCACGGTCTAAATGGCCCATTACCCAGCGTTTATCAGCTATAGGTATGATTTTATCCACAGCTTCGAAATGTTCCAGAAAGTCCATCCAGATAGCATTTGCGCGTATATTGTGTCGTGCAGCTGACACCAAATAGTCCACTATTCCGTCTTCCGGGATACCACTGTCGTAATTGAAGCCCGACCAGCCCGTATAGGGGGCTGCACGGTTGCGAACGAGGTTGTCCGGGGTAACGCCAAAATCCGTGAATATCCCCGCAACCGCCAGCCAGTGATCGCCGTCACCACGCAATCCTCCGATCCAGTCGGACCATTCGGAGAACGCCTTTTCATATCCGTCTTTGTTGGCAAAGTGCCAGGAGGGACTATAGACCAGAGTGGCTCTTACCGATGCATTTCCTTCCGCATTTACGGCGCGGTAAGCCTCGATCAGTTCCTGGGCGCAACCGTGTTCTTCGTAGACGCTTGTTGTCCCGCTGGAGTTGTATTTCTTCATCGAGCGCTTGATGCCCTGGACCCTGTCGTCATGACCAAACCGTGGCATCGTCCGAAGGTAGGCAAGCTCCACCACAGGGACAAATGTATGTTCGTGAATGATGCCATTTAGGGCACCATTGCCATCGGTTTCGAACTCAAGAATGTCCGGCAGGTCGCCCGGGTGGGATTCCAGACCGGCTTCCTTCAATGCCAGTGAGTTTGCTATTGAGGTTAGAGGTTGGATATGCCGCCAGTAGCCCCAAATCGGTCTGATATAGACGGGGTTGTTCGGAGATACGCGATCAAGTTCTTCACGGGTTGGCCAACGCTTTTCTTCAAGATTGTCTGGGACATCAAAATAGTAGGGCGGCTCTCCGATTGGCATCGTGACGATCCAATCCCCTGGTTCGGCGGCCGCTGCAAGCGCTTCAATCCGCTCCAGTACGTCGTCAATCGACTTGCAGCCTGACAGAGTTGGAAAAATCGACTTCAGGCCCTCGCGATCAAGATGTGAATGGCCATCGATCATGCCCGGAATGATCGCCCGCCCGCCGGCATCGATTGTTTGGCTGGCTGTGTAGTCAGCGGCCAGTATTTCCGCCGGACCGACAGCCGCAATCTTGTCGCCTTCAATTGCTATCGCGTCATGTAGCGAAAACGAATCGTCGCAGGTAATTACTTTGGCGTTCCTAATCAGCATTGAAGGATCGCGATTTTAGCGGCCAGCCGCATAGGCCTCGCGCCGATGATCGGCTGCACCAACGAGAACACCGTTATCGAGAACCTCAAGACATTTCGACGATCCAAAATAGGAGGCACCAGACGCACGGCCTATTTCAAAACCGCGCTCTGTAAGGGCGTCCTCCACAGAATCCGGAAACTCGTCATCGATCAGAATGTTGGCTTTTCCGTCGATAGACCAGCGCGGTGCTTCAATGGCGGCTGACATCTCCATACCCCGATCGACCATATTGGTCAGCATCTGAATGTTGGAGATAGTTTGCGCGGGTCCTCCAGGTGTCGTGAGCTGATACTTTACCTTACCGTTTTTAAACGCCATGACGGGATTTAACGTATGGCTCGGTTTTTTGTGCGGTGCCACGACATTGCGATGTTCAGGGTCTGTAACGAAGCCTGTCATCCTGTTGTTGAGCAGGATCCCTGTACCCGGATCGAGGAATGCGGAGCCGAAAACATGAAAAACGCTTTGGACGACTGAAATTGCATTGCCATCGCCGTCGGCCAGTGTAATACAGCTGGTGCCCCCAACGCCCGACCGTTGATGTTGGCCGGGGGCTGCGGCGCGCACCGCTGCCTGAAGCTTGCTGGTCATTTGGCCGCCCAACAATTCATCGATCGGCGGCGGATGAACGGCGGGGTCACAAATATAGGGAATGCCCTCATCAAACGCTGCTCTCGCTGCCGCCATGAGGTAGGCCAGCCGCTCTTCATCAGGGCCATTGAAGGCCTCCTGCGGAAGTTCCTTGATGGCATTGAGCTGCATCAGCATCAGGACACCGTAGGAATTGGGCGGCATGACGTGGACGTCGAGATCACGGTAATCCGTGTTTATCGTATCGACCCATTCCGGCTCATAACCTTCGAAGTCCGCTGCCGACAACAATCCTCCATTGGCTTGACAGTATTCGCCAAGTGATTTGGCGATGCGGCCCTCGTAGTAGACATCGCTGCCATTCTCAGCGATGTCGCGAATGGTTTCGGCCAGTGCTGGCTGTTTTACGATGTCGCCCGGATTCATCGGCACACCACCCGGCATGTATAGTGCCGCGCAGCCGGGGTCCTTGCCGACATGGTCGAACAACCGCAACGCGCTTGTCAGAACCCGTGAAACCGGATGACCGTTCTCAGCAAGATCAATGGCGTCGGCGAACAAATCCTTCCACGGCATTTTGCCATGTTTCTGATGCAGCCTTTCCCAACCGCGCACGATGCCGGGCACCGATGCTGCGTTAGGCCCATGCACCGTCATACCGTCTTTATAATATTCAGGTGTCGCACCGGCTGGTGCGTAACCGCTTGCATTCAGCCCCTGCGTTTTACCCACGCTTGCATCGTGATGAATGATGAATGCATCGCCACCGAACGATGTCGCATGCGGTAACACCGTGCACAAAACGGCCGAGGTTGAAATCATCGCGTCGACAACGGAACCACCGCGTTCCAACATCCGCAGACCTGATGTCGAGGCCAGGGAATGACCTGAGACGACCATGCCTTTGGTGCCGTAGACCGGCGAGCGCGGGAGTTTTACACCAGCAAATTCATCGACCTTTCCGGCCATTATTGTCTCCTGAAGTCAAATCCGTTTGATTTGCTCCATCATGGCGGACAAAGGCTTGTTGTCAATGTGAAGCGCTTCGTTGCGGCGCTATTCGGGCTATGACTGTAACCGCGGCAAATGCAAACACGATCACGGGCCCTGATGGTAAATCCAACAACGCAGACAGGGCGATGCCACTAATGATCGACAGTACACTGAACGTGATAGCGATCTGCAGTGTCTTCGGTGTTGGACGGTTAACCGCCAGAGCAGGCAGGATCAGGCTGGCAAATACAACGTAAACCCCGACGAGTTGTACCGACGCCGCGACGACAATTGCAAACAACACAAAAAACCAGATGCCGAGACGGATCGCGGGCACAACAAACCAGAGAATAAGCCCGGCGATATAAATTGGGGATGACGCAAGGATATGATCCCATGACACAAATAGAATTTGGCCGGAAAGGATATGCTGCACTTCTTCGCCTCCATGTGGGTGGTTGGCGAGTGCAAGTAGGACCCCTGCCGCCGCGACGATAAAGCTGCTACCGATGACCGCTTCCTGCTCTTTGGGTACCGTCTTTTCAATCCATCTGAAAAAGAACGCTGCGGTGAGGGCTGAGAGCATTGCAGCGCTTTGGGTAATAAACCAGGATGCTTCATGCGCCCAGAGATTAACCAGCACGACACACAGACCGGCGATCTGCGCGATGGCGAGATCGATGAAAATGATGCCTCTGCGAAGGACTTCGATGCCCAGCGGGACATGTAAAATTCCCACCATCAGCCCGGCAATCATTGCAGGCAAAACGATTTCAAGGTTCTCAAGGATGACGATTGGCCTTTTCTAATTGTAAAAGAATGTCATCAAAAAGGTTCTTTAGGGCTCCCGGTTTGGCATTCCGGGAAACTGTAAAGGGCAATACCAGCGCCTGAATATTGGTCTTGCCTGCCAACCAGTTCGAGGGGTCAGACTGATCGAAGGGCGTTCGCAAAATAGCCTTGGCCTTTGCAGCGGATGCTGTTTTCAGGAGGTTTCTTAAATGCGATACGGTCGGGGGAATACCGGGTTTGGCTTCAAGTGATCCGACTTCATTCAGACCCAGCCAACCGATCAGATAACTCCAGGACTTATGATGCACGACAACAGGCATGTTCTTCAGGCCTGCCGCTTTGGCGTTCCAGCCCTCAATGTTTGCAGACCAACGACGCTCAAAGTTGCTAAAGTTTTGAACGTATGTGGGTTTGTTTTCAGAGTCGATCGCCGATAACCGTTTCGTGAGTTCACGGGCGAGAACGATAAGGTTTCTGGGGTCGAGATGAACATGCGGATTGCCCTCAGGGTGGACGTCACCCAAGCTGCGATCGACGACGGCTGGTATCTCACGGACGGCCACGTGCTGGGCGGCCATAAAGTGTCCTGGTTTTCCGGGTCGAACGTTTGCTCGGGCACCTCGTTGCATCAATAGCGGCAGCCAACCGACCTCAAGTCCCGCCCCTGAGCAGAAAACCATGTCGGCGCGGCGAACTTTGGCAATAAGGCTTGGCCGGGCACGAACATGATGAGCGTCTTGTTTTTCATGTGTTGCGGAATATGCGGAGACTTTATCGCCGCCAATTTCCTTTGCCAGAGCGGCCCATTCGGGTTCGCAGGCAAATACACGAAGATCGGCAATTGCCGGGGTGGGCAATGCCCACCCCGCCAATATTGCTGGAACAATACATAATTTCCTAAACATACACGTCTCCTTAAAACGCGTGTGCAGAATGAGCGCCTATGCTCATGATGTATTGCAGGATGAATTGGTTGTCTTCCCGCCCGTCCGACAACTCTTCACGATTATATTGGACACGGATTCGACCGAACTCGCTATTTGTCCAATCGCCCATTACCGACATGGTATAAGGGTCATGTCCGGCTGAATCGAGCGCGCTTCCCGTCAGCCCTGCAGGTGTATCAGCTGCCAGCAGTTGCGAGTACCGTGCACCAATACGCCAGGACGGCGCAAACTTGTACACCGCCTGCGCGTACCAACCCTGTGAACTGTCATCAAAATTTACGTTGCCAGTGCTGGCCTCGCTATCGCTATAGGTACCCTCTTCATTTCTGTTGAAATACTCAGCTTGAAGGATCAGCTCGCTATTTTTGGCATTGCCTGTCGGTGCCCAGGTATAGCGGAGATCAGCAGCATAGAGGTTCGATTTACCGATGAAGTTGACGTTGCCTTCATTTGTCGAGCGGCCATTAACGTCGGTATGCAGCGTGTACGCCCCTAAGCGCCAGGACTGATTGTCACCTATATCGCCACCAATTCGACCGTAGGCAGACCAGGCACCGAGTCCACTGACGGAATCGCCCGCCGGGAAATCATCGCCCCGGAAGACACCGCCGCCAAACTCGATGAAGAGATCCGCCGGAACCACGTAGGAAATTTCCACGCCATCATCATTAAATGCCTTGTTGAGGAACGCGCGATAGGGCAAAGGCCGGTCGGCGAAATCGTCGGCATGAGCATGATGCTCGTTGAGATAGCCGAGAGTCCAGAACGCCCGGCCTGCCTTTATACGGAGGCCGTCCGGCAGTCCGGCATCGGGCAGTGTTTGCAAATAAGCTTCCTCTAGTTCGACCTTGTCTTCTCCTTCCTCGCGGACAATGGCGACCGTCGAGCTTGCGTAGAACTTGTCATCGACATTGGCCGAAAAGTTGATTTCGGATTCGTCAATTGCCAAACCCTCTCTGCCGCGTTCGCCTTCCTCGCCGATACCAAATCCGGCAATTTCAGAACTATTTTCCGAGTACGTCGAAGCACGGCCATTTAGGACGATACCGAGAGATGGATTAAAGGAGTTGTCCTTAATTGATTTTCCTGCGCTCGCCGGAGTCGCTTTTTTACCGGTAACGGCCTTCTTTTGTTCAAGGCTTTTTATTTTATTTTCTAATGTTGCAATTCGGTTTTCGTAGGCTTTTTTAAGGGCCTGAATTTCGCCGAGAATCCTATTTAGGTCTTGTTTGTCTGCTGCATACACAGGTGTGGCTGCCACAGATATCGGGACGGCAAGTGCCGCCACAGCACGTATGAAACGTGAAGTCATGATCTTTTCCTTTTTTCTGGAGAAACAACAGGGCTGTTAAACGCCCCATTCTTGTTGAATTAAATGCGAATGATGGGAGGATCGCGGATGCCGTCGGCAACTCCGCTTTCTGGAATTACTTGTTGCGTGTTCTGGCGCAAAAATCGCACGGGCAAAACCGTGCCGTTCGCTCGAGGACCCAAACGTGCCGGGACATCCTGTCCAGAGTCACTCGATGTCTGAAAAACACATGGCACGCCATCATGCGAATGATCGATATCGCCATGGGCGGCACTGTGGCTGAGGGCAAATATCTGAAGCGCGGCGATAATGGCCGCAAAAAGTACAATCTGGCTAACTGAAGCAGGTTTTGCTTTCAGCATGGCTGGTCTAACCCCTCTTAGAAGAATGTTATGTTATATTATAACATTTTAATTGCAAGGGGTCAGATGATCGCAGTTAGACTTATTTCCGTTACTTGATCGTGACCTATCAGCAGCGCATACTCCGCTCAAATTCCAGTCATGGAGGAGAATGCGATGCCAGTTCCTGAGCTCAGAACCGTGGAAATCGGCGATGGCCGGACAATCTCATACCGCGAAGCGGGGAGTGGCACACCGGTTGTTATTTTACACGGTCTTGGCGGGCGTTCCGATAGCTGGGCCCCGCATTATGAAGGACTCTCTGACAGCTATCGTGTGATCGGCTGGGATGCGCCGGGCTACAACGAGTCGTCTGAGATGCCGGAAGAAGAACCGTCAATCCGGGATTACACCATCGTTGCCAAACGTTTCTTCGACGCGCTGGGACTTGATCGGTTCCATCTTGTCGGGCATTCGGTGGGCACTTGCCTTTCGGCGCTTTTCCACAAAGCGCATCCCGAACGATTGACCAGCCTGACATTGGCGGAAGCCGTTATCGGAAATGGCGCGGATTCCAAGGAAGAGCAAGACGCTGCAATCGCAGCGCGCGCTAAAGATTTTGAAGAGCTGGGACCGGAGGAGGTGGCAAAGAAGAAGACACCTAACTCACTCTCGCCAAACGCCGATCCGGCCGCTATCGAGGCGGCTATCGCATTTGCCGCGAAGGTAAAGGTACCAGGTCATCTAAAACTCGCGGGTGCCCTGATCCGCTGCAATATTTTTGATTTCGTTACGCCGCTCGCCTGTCCGGGCTTAATTATCGCTGGCACGGATGATCGCTCAGCCCCGGCGGAATTTGTCAAACAAATCGCCGACGCGTACCCCGGTATCAACCATCAGATCATCGAAGGCATCGGGCATCAGATTGCCTTTGAGAAACCGGAAATGTTCGTGAATATGTTGCGCGATCATTTGTCGGCGGCGGAAAATGCTTCACAGGCGGCAGAGTAACGATGACTGACGCCGCACCGGATTCGATCCAAAAAGTACTCAGCGGATTAACTGGCGACGAGCTCCTCATCAAGCTCGATTGGGACGAATGGCTGGAAGTAAATGCACCGTACGATGAGGTAGCGTTCTCCCAGAAAGACGTCTTCACCCGCTTTAACCGAAATGGCTACGACTGGGATATTCAGGGCATCCTCTATACACCGTCGCTGGAAGTCGAACCTGATATTGCTATTGTCATGTTCCACGGCGGTGCGGGCAGCTCCTATGGCAAAGACCAGACCCCCGATGGTCGCCCGGGCTTGCCACGCGTATTGGCTTCACAGGGTTTCAAAGTTCTCAACTTGACCTATCCAGGCCACTACCCACCCGGTGGGGTTTGGAAGGAAAGCGTTGCTGACCGGCAGCCCTGGTATTTGCTGGATGAGAAGCTTTCGGACGAGGAAATTTACGATCGTAATTTAAAGTGCACGTTCAATGTAATTTTGCAGGGTTCAGCCCAACTGGTGGACGAACACCTGGCGGGCCGCAAAATTCTCGCCCACGGTCATTCGACCGGCGGACCGATGGCCGCGCATCTTTATCGTTTTACGAAAACAGCTTCGGTCATTGGTATTTTGGGATGGGGCAGCGGTGGTCCGGACGGCTGGCGCAAGGAGTGGCGTGATGCTACCGGAGCGGAAGGCGATGGGCGTAAGGGCTTCGATGAAATGTCAAAAAGATCCGCCGAAGCATTTGCCAAAGCAGGCTATGTCAGCGATCCGGTACTATGTCCGTGGGGCGGTGCTGAAGGTTTTGTAAAATGGGCTGAGCCGGTTCGCTCTCAAATGAAAACGGGTTTATGTGATAACCAGCACATGGTCGTACCCGAACTTTTGGAGCAATACCCGCCGATCACCGGTTTGCCGCGGGATGAGTATTTCGATCATCTCGACGATCCTGACCCCGAATGGCTAAAGTCGATCAACGTTCTCTTGATGGTTGGTGGCGATGATAAAGGTCATTGGGTTGCTGGCGACAACGAGGAAGACAAGCGAGAGGTCTTCATGGGCCGCAAATATGAAGCAGCTGGAACGCGCGCGCATGTCGTCTTTGTGCCGAAATACGGCCATTACGGCATGATGGAGTTGTACAACGAAAAAATCGCCTACACTTGGCTTTGGGCTTTTAAGAACGGTTATTTCCCGGGCTAAATCTCGTCTTCAATAGAGGGGTGCCGCAAGCGCGGGCGTAGCAGTCTGAACATCACCGCAGCTACGATTCCGCCAGCGAAAACTGGCATCCACCATGGCGCTTCTCCGCGAAAAATAAAGATTGCGATGGCAGCCAGGATTCCGATCGCTACGGAAATTTTAGGCGCATGATGATAGAGCGGATGATCAATTTTGATATTGGTCAGCTCTTCCGCGGGATCCTGCCAGTCCTCAGATTCAGGAAATGTCTTGGCGAGACCTTTTCGTTTATGCCGCTCTTCGTCGAGCATGTTTATGCGCCTTTTGCCAATCGCATTTCAGCAAGGCGTGCCCAATAGCTTGCACCGATTGGTAAAATCTCGTCGTTAAAATCGTATTGTGGATTGTGCAGATAGCATCCGCCTTCGCCCGGCCCATTGCCGACCCATATATAACAGCCTGGATTTTCATTGAGCATGAAGGAAAAATCCTCAGCGCCCATTTTTGGTGGTAGATCGGTCAGGACATTTTCTTCACCGACGATATCCGCGGCAACGTGTGTGGCAAATTCACTTTCGGTCATGCTGTTGACGGTCGCCGGATATCCTCTGGTGTATGTGACTTCACCGGTCATTCCAAAGGCTGCTGCGACACCATCTGTCAGGCGGCGGATGGCATGTTCTGCGACATCCTGAACCTCCGTTTTGAATGAGCGGACAGTTCCTTTGAGGGTGATTTCCTCCGGTATGATGTTGTAAGTCTCGCCAGCGTGAATTTGCGTTATTGAAACCACGACGGATTCCATCGGATCCATGGTACGGCTCGACACCGTCTGAAGTGCGGTCACGAGTTGAGAGGCTGCGACCATGACATCAGTACCCTGATGTGGGAATGCTGCGTGTGTCCCCTTACCGCGGAGGACAATATCAATGGTATCGGCAGCGGCCATTGATGGCCCAGGGCAGACGGCAAACGTGCCGACATCCTGTCCCGGAAAGTTATGCATGCCCCACACTGTCTCGCAGGGGAATTTTTCAAACAAACCTTCATTGACCATTTCCCGTGCACCGCCAGCGAATTCTTCAGCGGGTTGAAAAATGAAATGGACGGTTCCGGCAAAATTTCTTGTCTCAGCCAAATATTTTGCCGCTCCCAATAGCATGGTTGTATGCCCGTCATGGCCGCAGGCATGCATTTTCCCGGGATTTTGCGAGGCGTAGTCGTGGGTTGAGGTTTCCTGAATATCAAGGGCGTCCATATCGGCGCGCAAACCGATGGCTGGGCCATCGCCATGATTCCCCTTCAATGTACCAACAACGCCCGTCTGTGCGAGCCCCCGGTCAATTTCAATACCGAACTCTTCTAATTTTCCCGCGACAAACTCGGCTGTTTCGTGTTCTTCAAAGGCCGTTTCGGGGTGAGCATGGATATGACGTCGCCACTCCGTCAGCTCTTTGTGAAATTCCGCGATGCGATTAATGATCGGCATGGATGTTTTCTCCCTTAGTCGCAGGGAGGGTTCCGCGCCTCGGCGCGAGAGTCAAGGTTCTTGGTAGCCTTGCAGGAACGCGTTGATCATGTACAAACAGCAGCAACAGGAATTGCGAGTGTCTGATGGCTGAAAACTACGACGATATCCGAGATGCCGTTGCCAAACTATGCGCGGAATTTCCCGGTGAATACTGGCGCGAAACAGATCGCGAGCGCACCTATCCAACCGAGTTCGTAAAAGCGCTTACGGACAACGGATATTTGTCCGTTTTAATTCCAGAGGAGTATGGCGGAAGCGGGCTCGGCATAACGGCCGCCGCCGCCATCATGGAGGAAATTCACAAATCAGGCTGCAACGGTGCGGCTTGTCATGCGCAGATGTACACGATGGGTTCTGTCCTTCGGCACGGCTCGGACGAACAGAAACAACAATATCTGCCAAAAATTGCGACGGGCGAGTTGCGGTTGCAGGCCTTCGGTGTAACCGAGCCGACCAGCGGAACCGATACGCTCAACCTAAGAACAACGGCAGTCAAGGACGGCAACGACTCCTATATCGTCAACGGGCAAAAGATTTGGACTTCCCGGGCAGAACATTCCGATCTCATGCTTCTGCTGGCGCGCACGACGCCGCGCGAGGAGGTTGAGAAACGCACTGACGGTCTCTCGGTTTTTCTTGTAGATATGCGCGAAGCGGTTGGCAATGGACTGGAGATCAAACCGATCCGGACCATGATTAATCATGCGACGACAGAAATCTTTTTTGACAATCTTCGTATTCCGGCAGACAGCCTCGTTGGCGAAGAAGGCAAAGGTTTTCGATATATTCTAAGCGGCATGAACGCCGAGCGAATTTTGATTGGCGCGGAATGTATCGGCGATGCGCGTTGGTTTATTCAAAAGGCTGCAGACTATGCCCGTGACCGGAACGTTTTTGGAAAACCAATTGGGCAGAACCAGGGCATACAGTTTCCAATTGCAGAAAGTTACGCCCAGACAGAGGCGGCCGATCTTATGGTGAAGCGGGCGGCGGAGCTTTATGAGGCGGGCGAACAATGTGGTGCAGAGGCTAACATGGCCAAATATCTGGCGGCCGAAGCGTCCTGGAAAGCAGCTGATATGTGTATGCAAACCCACGGCGGTTTCGCGTTCGCCGAGGAGTTTGATATTGAGCGCAAGTTCCGGGAAACACGACTTTATCGGATAGCACCGATTTCAACGAATTTAATTCTCAGTTTTCTGGCAGAACACGTTCTCGACCTGCCTCGTTCTTATTAAGGGGCCCGTCTTATGAGCAAACCGCTTGACGGTGTTCTGGTTGTTTCGCTTGAGCAGGCGGTAGCCGCCCCTTACTGCTCGTCGCGTCTCGCCGACGCCGGGGCACGCGTTATCAAAATTGAGAGATCCGAAGGGGATTTTGCGCGTGGTTACGATAGCGTTGTCCACGGAGAAAGTGCGTATTTCGTTTGGCTCAATCGTGGAAAGGAATCTCTCGTCCTCAATATCAAAGACGAAGCAGACGCGGAACTTCTACAAAACATTTTGAGCAAATCGGATGTGTTTATTCAAAACCTTGCGCCTGGTGCCGCAGCGCGTGCGGGTCTCGGCTCGGATGAGCTGCGCGCCAAATATCCCCGTATAATAACCGTCGATATCTCGGGTTATGGCGAAGAGGGACCCTATGCCGATATGAAGGCCTACGATTTGCTCGTTCAAGCCGAAACGGGCCTGTCTTCTGTAACTGGCCGACCGGAAGGGCCGGGACGCGTTGGTGTTTCTGCCTGCGATATATCTTGCGGCATGTATAGCTACATGGCGGTACTCGAGGCGCTTATCGAACGCGATCAAAAAGGTGAAGGAAGCGCTATCCGGACCTCGCTATTCGAAGGGATGGCTGATTGGATGAATGTCCCGCTGCTGACGTATGACTATGGCAACAAAATTCCTCCACGGGTCGGGCTAAATCATCCGTCGATTGCGCCCTATGGCGCCTATCCGACACAGGATGGCGGCGAGATATTGATTTCAATTCAGAACGAGCGTGAATTTGTACGGCTGGCATCGGAAGTGCTTCAACGACCCGATATGCCCGAGGACAAAAAATTTCGCAGCAATGAGGCACGTTGCGCCAACAGGCCAGCGCTGGATGAAATTATTATAGGTGTTTTTACCGGTGTAGAACGCGGTGAACTGACAAAACGATTGCGCGACGCACAGATCGCGTTTGGTGAAATTAATGATGTTGCCGGTCTTTCTTCGCATCCCGCATTGCGGCGTGTCGAAGTGCAAAGTCCAACGGGTCCGGTAGCGATGGCAGCACCCCCGGCAACAATCGATGGTACAGCGCGTGATCTTGGTCCGGTGCCTGGCATTGGCGAACATACTGACAAAATTCGCAAGGAGTTCTCTTCATGAGCGATCAATATGAAGCCTGGATCGGCAAACAATCTTCAACCGAAGCACTGGTCACGGCTTATCAAGCGGATGCGCTAACGGCCACATTGGATCGCGATGACCCGGCCTATAAGGAGGGAGATGCCATTCCGCCGGGCTGGCATTTGTTTTATATCCGCGAAGTTGTGAAACTGCGGGATACCGCTGAGGACGGCCACCCCAAGCGAGGAGATTTTCTGCCACCAATCGATCTGCCCCGCCGGATGTGGGCCGGGACGCAGGCGACTTATCACAAGCCAATTCACGTTGGTGAGACAATTCGTAATGTGACGACGATTGAGTCGGTAACGCCGAAGGTTGGCAAAACCGGACAGCTCGTATTTCTTAAGCTAAAGCACGAAATTTCAGGAGAGGACGGCATTGCCACAACAGAAATTCAGGATGTTGTCTATCGTGAAGAAGCCAAGCCGGATGCCGTAGCTCCGGAGCCCCCGCCTGCTCCGGGGGACGCTGTTTGGAAACGGACGATCCAGCCGTCGCCGGTTCTCCTTTTCCGCTATTCGGCGCTGACGATGAACAGCCATCGCATTCACTATGATCGCACTTACGTAACCGAGATTGAGAAATATCCCGGCCTCCTGGTTCATGGCCCGCTTACTTTTACGTTGCTGCTCGATTTGTTTCGGCGCGAGAATCCCGACTCAACACTGAAATCATTTTCCGTGCGGGCTGTATCGCCGATCTATGATACCCACGACTTTACAGTTGAAGGCACACCGGGCGAGGCTGGTGAAGCGACACTATGGGCCCTCAATCATGACGGTCGCCTGGCGATGTCTGCTAAAGCGACGTTCTAAAATTCACCGGTCATAGCGTTCAGCGAGCTGCTTGCGTTTTTTGTAGGCGTCGATGTCTTTTGCACGCCGCAACTTGTAATCCCGCACTCGTTCTTTCTTCCATAATATACGCACCTTGCGCCAGTAGTGACGGCCGCGCCCCTGCCAGTTGCTTGAATGATACCGGCCGACAGCGTGTGCCCAAGACCCGGTGCGTCTACGCAAATTCTTTAAAAACTTGGCGGCATACTCGGTATTTACCGCTGGCGAAAATGCGTCTTCCAAGGATTTAAAAGCTGATTTGTGATGTCGGAGATTGATCTGCATGCAGCCGACATCAATGTTGTTGATGCCTTCCTTTTGCAGTTTTTTTACTGCGCGGATGGCAGTATTTCGATCCCGGTAAAATGTACCTTTTCCTTTGGCGGTTACCGTCCACGGCCAGGCAATACTTGCCCGCTCTTTCCGGTGCCACCGCCCTGATTCTGCCAGCGAGACAGCGTGAAGCAGCATGTTGGGCATTCGATTTTCACGTTCGGCCTGCTTGACGGCGGATTTACACAATTCCACAGGTGCGGCGGCGTGCAAGGGGTTTGCCGACAAAATACCGGCAATGCCAATGATGACACCAATATTGACAGTATGTCCCAACCAGAACCTGACAACGGCTTGCATCGCTGAATCCGCTCCGTATTCAAATTTGATACGGAAAGATTCCTGCAATTCACATGCCAGAATAGTAAACGGAATGTTAAGAGGACGGATGCGGTAGGGCGAATTTACTCGGGTAACAGATCGTTCCGATCAATGCCCGACAGCTTCTCAATCACACCGGTAATATCACTGGTCATTTTGTCCATACCGTCATTCTGCTTGATCTTCGCTTCGTCCATATAGAGCGCGCGGTTGATCTCAATTTGCAATGCGTGGCGTCCCTGCTGCGGATAACCGTAATGGCGTGTGGTAAACCCGCCGGCGAATGGTTTATTGCGGGAGACGTCATATCCTCGTGCTTTAAATATGCTCTCTACGGTGCTGATAACCTTCTCATTACAGGCACTGGCAAAACAATCGCCGAGAACGACATCGGCACGTCGGCGCCCGGCATCGGGGTCGTGCGGCCCGCCAACAGACGGCATTGAATGACAATCAATCAGTAAATAGCAGCCGAACGTTTGACGGGTTTGATCCAGCAGTTCACGCAGTTCACGGTGGTAGGGGCGGTAGTTGGCATTGATCCGTTCTGCTGCTTCCTTGAAACGTAACTTGCCACCATAAATTTCCTGACCTGAACTCACCAGACGCGCGATGGTACCAAGCCCGGCATGAACCCGGCTCGACTGGGTGTTGGCATAGTCCGGAAGGTCATCTTCGAACATGCCGGGATCGAGCTCAAAGGGTTCCCGATTGGGATCGATATAAGCGCGCGGAAACAATGCACGCAGTAGCGGCATGCCGTATTGCGGAGCTGCGGCAAATAGTTCGTCGACAAAAGAGTCCTCCGACCGCCTAAGTGCAGGCAAATCAAGCGGTGAACTGCCGACAAAATCGGGTGGATAATCTGTTCCGCTATGCGGCGAGGCAAAGACGACGGGTGCGATTTGCCGATCCGGCGCAAGTACCTCAAACGGGTCATTTTGCCCGGGATCAGATTTCGTTTGCTTCGCCATAGCAGTCATTTACCCGTTTGCGGCGGCTCTGTCATCAATTTGCATTCTCAATATCGGCACGCCATAGTCCGGCGTCCCGATATGCGTTGATCTTAGTGTTTTTCGCAGCGAAATTTCTTGCGTCGGATTAACGTTTCGCAAGGAAAGCTCGACTAAGCTCTACACTGTTCAGGAATTCGAGTTAGGTGACCAGGTATTTAGAGTATGGCGCAAATTTTGCTCGCAGAAGATGACGATTCCCTTCGGCAGTTTCTTGCCAAGGCGCTGGTGCGTGCGGGGCACGCCGTTGTCGATTGCGCCGATGGCAATGACGCGATGGCGGAGATTATGGCGAAGACGCTCGATTTCGATCTACTGCTGGCGGACATCGTTATGCCGGGGCTCGATGGCATCGAGCTGGCACGTCGTGCTGGTGAAGAAATTCCCGGTCTGAAGGTCCTGTTTATTACCGGGTTTGCCGCAGTTGCATTGCATGCCAAACGGGCGGAGCCCAGTAACGACACCCGGGTGCTCTCGAAGCCGTTTCATCTCAAGGATTTGGTTGGTGAGGTCGACAAGATTCTCGCCGCCTGAAGGCCACTTCCGATAATTCCACATTTCTTGCAAACCGGCGCTTATTCAGTATAAAAGACGCCCCGCCCGGCAAAGACTAATCACATGCCGGGTATCGAAAATGGTGACGGGCGCGTAGCTCAGCGGGAGAGCACTACGTTGACATCGTAGGGGTCGCTGGTTCAATCCCAGCCGCGCCCACCATTAAAATTTCAATATAAACATTGAGATCTACGTTGCAGTTTCGCCAAACTCCAACCGATCACTGTTGACTAGATACGTCGTTATGATTATCGCGAGGTGTTCACCGCGCCTTTCTCCGCGGGGACCTGTAGGGGCTCAATTGATGATTGACGCGAAACCGCAAATGGCCGGCGCGGCTAAGCCAAGGTTGTTCTAATGGCGTATGCTTTAATTTTGGGTGCCGGGATGGTCGGTGTCGGGACGGCATTGGCGCTCCAGGCCGAAGGCAAAGATGTCATTCTGGTAGATAAATCCGCTCCTGGAACAGAAACCAGCTACGGCAATGCAGGCGCCATACAGGCTGAGGCTGTGGAGCCTTATCCAATACCGTTGGATATTGCGACGCTGTTTAAAATCGCCATCGGTGCCGACAATAACGTTCACTATCATCTTGATGCGCTGCCCTCGAACTTCGGGCCGCTCTATCGCTACTTCCGGAATTCTTTCCCCGCGCGCCACAAGATTCTCTCAAGGGAATATGCACAACTGATTGAGCAATCCATACCGGATCATTCCAAACTGATTGAAGAGAGCAAAAGCGAGCATCTGATTAGGCGAACAGGTATGCGTCGGGCGCATCGGTCTCAAGAGAGTCTGGATGCAGCGGCAATGCATGCGGAGTACATACATCGCGAATACGGCGTTGGCGTTCGCATCGAAGACAAGGTGGCGTTACATGAAGCAGAACCGGAATTAAAACCCGGTCTGGTCGGATCCATTCATTGGACCGATACCTGGTCGGTTCGAGACCCCGGCGGTCTGGTCAAAACGTATGCGGCACTATTTGTCGAGAGGGGCGGGGTGATTGTTGAAGGGGATGCGCGGACGCTCTCCAAATCATCCTCGGATTGGTCCGTTCAGAGTTCGGAGGGACCACTAAGCGCTGAGCACGCGGTGATCGCACTTGGACCGTGGGCTTCGGACATGCTTCCACTGCTCGGCTATAAAAACCCGCTTTTCCATAAGCGGGGGTATCATCTTCATTTTGCTGCACCGGAAGGTGGAAATCGCTCTTTTCCGCGGGCGCCTATGATGGATGTTGCCTACGCCGTCGTTGTTACGGCGACTGAATTAGGAATCCGGGTTTGCTCCGGTGCTGAAATCGCCCGCCAGAACGCACCGCCTGATCCGCGACAACTCTATAAAGGCGTCGAAGCCGTGAAAGAACTATTCGATCTCGGACCGGTTGTGGAGGGCACCCCCTGGGTTGGAAACCGCCCCTGCATGCCGGATATGCTGCCGGTTGTCGGCAAGGCGCCCGCCCACGAAAACCTGTGGTTCAACTTTGGTCACGGTCATCAAGGATTTACGATGGGTCCGACGACGGGCCGCATGCTTGCAGAAGAAATGATTTCCGGTCTTGCGCCGCAACCGGCATTGGCACCTTTAGGTCGCGTAAGACCTCTGCGGAAGTAGATACGAGCTGCATGAGAATTTTCGGATTATCCCCAACTCATTCTGACCATAATCTTACCACACTTGTTTTTTAAACCTAACTTCAAAAAAGGTTGGTTTTGTTGGGGGTTGAGTAGTTCAGCCCTTGATGTGTTTGAAATTGGAATCGGGTTGGCGCTCTTCAAGATAGACAAATTTTTTCTCAAATCGATCATTTGATTTGTTGAATGGCTACGACCCGCCCGCATTATCAAAAGGGTGGAGCAGGATGGTTGGGACTTTAGCGGTTGGCACGGGACGAAATTTTTTCGCGTCAAACTTTCTTCAAATTGTAGCGTCGCGATTTAGAATTCTTTTCTATGCGCTTCTGATAACGGGTATGACTGTTGGGACTGCACCTTCTTCTGAAGCCGCTATAAAAGACCTGAAACTCACTGACAAAAAGATCACCAAGACGTTTCAGCTCGGAAAACTCCAGCACAAAAACAGAAATATTACAGCGATTAGCTACAAACCGGCCAACATCGCCAAACCCATTGTCGCGATGGTGTTCGACAAATTCAGTCTCGCCGAATATGTGTCCGACCCTATCGAAAAGGCGTTGCTCTACAATTTCCAATTCCCAATGCCGTGAATGAGGCTGCTGCAGTGGGATCACCAGCCGTTGCATTTTCAAAGGCCCATTCTGCCAGGACAAGTGCGTTGGAGGGTGTTGATAGAGTTGCGATCGATATTCCCGCGCCTAATGCGATCACGCGCATAATTTGCAATGGATTGAATACTCTTCCAATGTAATTAGTCACTGTTGCGTTCCTATATTATTGAAAAGTCAAATGCCGAATGAGCACGGCGATGTGAACTGACACGTAAAAAATCGGCCGTCGAAAAAATGCCGGAGCCGTCAATAGACTGCGCCTCACGAACAAACCGGGCGAGCAACGTCAGAATACAAACAGGCGTTATTTGGTGAGGTCGGGCCATGACAATTTTACAGTCATATTTGTTGAAACAGGCGCCAACCCAACATAGTTTTTTTATCACAGTTGAGAAATTCGTAAAGTAAAAACCGGTACTTGCGAAGTACCAAATGGTTGTGATCGGTGGCGAGTTTTTGAACTCAAGAGTTCGGCGAATGGAATTATAGATGGAACGGAAAATCACTTTTAACAAATCAGCCATTTTTGTCTTGGCGATAACATTGACGTTTCTTTCCGTTGGGGCCGCGATTGCAGATGGAGCAATCGGTTGGGCGGCGCTCAAGTCAAGTGGACATGTCGCGTTGCTTCGGCATGCGATCGCGCCCGGCACCGGCGATCCCGAAGAATTCGACGTCAAAGATTGCGCGACACAAAGGAATCTCTCCGCCGAAGGCCGCCTGCAAGCAAAGCGCATTGGCGATCGGCTGCGTGCGAACGGGATAGATAGGCCTGCGGTGTTCTCCAGCCAGTGGTGCC
The DNA here is from genome assembly GCA_002720855.1 of Rhodospirillaceae bacterium. Taxonomy (GTDB): domain Bacteria; phylum Pseudomonadota; class Alphaproteobacteria; order MPNO01; family UBA2964; genus UBA2964. The sequence continues at coordinate 272,184 of PBIN01000014.1, forward strand.
GGTGTTTGGAAACAGCACGCCTTTTGTCGTTGGGGCCGGTAACCGAATTAACAGCATTAAATTCTTTTTTTCGAGATTTCGAGCAGCGTGAATCCCGGACGGTGGCCTTAACCACATGGATAAAGGAACGGGATTTACGCTATCCGGTTATTCTCGTGACTCATCAGGTAAATATCACCGCGCTTACGGGCGTCTATCCGAGCTCGGGAGAGTTGATAATTGTTCGACGCTCAGAAAATGGAAAACTGAAGGTTGTTGATACGATAGAAACGCGCATTGAAACCAATTAATGGCGTCACCTGTGGTAGCGCTTTATCGGAAGACCAGATCTGGCAATAATTTTGATCAGGATGATGCTTCCTGCCGGAGCTGCGATCGGAGAATTTTGCCGTTTATGGTTTTCGGCAATTCGGCCCTGAACTCCACGACACGTGGATACAGATATGGCGCGGCGACTTTTTTTACATGGTCCTGAAGTGTTTTCACCAGCTCGTCGTCCTCAACAGATCCATCGCCTGTAACAATATACGCCTTGACGACTGTCTCGCGGCGGCCGGTGGGGTCGGGTGCCGGTACACATGCACATTCCATAACCGAAGAGTGACTTGTTAGTGCTTCTTCAACCTGAACCGGCGAAATATTGTAACCCGATGAGATAATCATATCGTCGTGCCTGGAGACGTAATGGTGGTTTCCCTTATCGTCAGCCCAGACGAGATCCTGAAAAATACTCCAGCCGTTTCGTACCGCCTTTTGTTGCTGCTCAGGCATATTCCAGTAGACCGTCCCTGTTGGTCCCCTTGTGGCCAGTAATCCCTGCTCACCCGCCGGAAGCGGCTCGAAGCTGTCCGCGTCCAAAACGGCGACTTCGTAGCCGGGTACGGTGTGTCCGAGAGTTGCCGGGTGAGGAGGGTCTGACGGGTTACTCGAAGATAAAAAGACATGGAGCATTTCGGTGGTGCCAAAAAACTGCTCCAGCGGTATCCCGGTTCGTTCAAGCCATTTCCGCTCGTTTGCCTCGGTTAACGGTTCACCGCCAACCATGACGCGGCGAAGCGAGGATATGTCAGCCTTATTTTCCTGCGCCAGGTGCGCAAGATTATTCACATATGAAACAACGCCTGCGAAGATCGTCACGCCATAGCGTTCGATCTGTGCCAATGCTGTTTCGGGTGATTTATCGGCTTCAAGTACCGCGGCATGGCCGAGACGCAGAGGAAAGTAGATGAACAATCCAAAACCGAGCGCGAACGCGATTGAGGGCGGTCCAGCTAATACATCGTTTGGGCCTGGTGCAATTGAATACCGCCAATAGCTGTCGGCGATGGCCAGCATATCACGGTGACAATGGCACGTGCCCTTTGGTTCACCGGTGCTGCCTGACGTATAGAGCAGCAAACAAAGATCCTCGCCATCCATATCCGCATACACAAACGGCGCATCTTCACTTGGCATTGCTTCAGCGAACCCGCGAAATTGTCCGGCCGGGTCAGCCGGAAAAACTACAATTTCGGTTTTGCCGTCGCGGGCATCCGCAACTGGTTTAGCCTCTTCCAGCAATTCCTCTGAAACCAGAATGAGCTTCGCTTCCGCATCTTCCGAGCGATAAATCAAATCCTTTGACCGAAGCTGAACATAGGTCGGCACCGCGATGGCACCTATCGCCTGAATCGCCAGGAGGGCAGAGACCAATTCAATACTATCGGGCATCCGAAGTATCACGGTATCGCCAGTGTCGATGCCCAGGCTCCGAAATGCACCAGCAAATTTGTGCACCTCGCGCCGGACCTGATCGAATGTATAGGTGGTGTCATTTGCGTAGAACGCCGGTCGGTCTGACCACCCCGCCCGGACGGCTTCTTCGAGAACGCACTCAACAGCATTCAGCCTATCCGGATACTGGAGCTCCGGTAGATCGAATGTAAGTTGAGGTGCCGCATCGGCCGGGCACAGATCGGCATATTTACGCATATTTCAGGGCCTAACGCTTGAGCAGCGGTAAAACTTCATCAGCGATACGGCGCATCTGGCCAAACTGATCTGGCGACCCAATAACAAACTGGAAGACGCTCACGCCAACATCCATGTATTCTTGGATTCGTGCGGCTACCTGCTCAGGAGGACCTGTAACGGCCCAGCGATCAACGACATCATCGCGTATCGGCGGCCCATGGAAATCTTCCAGGTGGTCGCGGATGCCTTCCCAGCCTTTGCGCGGATCGTCATTGACGTTCATGAAACAGTTGAATGCCTGAATAAATTTCTTGTCAGGGTGCTTCTCCGCACCCATGGCTTCGATCTTTTTCCAGTTTTCGGCATATTCTTCGGGCGTTAGATGAACGGTGATCCAACCGTCGCCGTAATCGACGACCCTGTTAAGTTTCCCGGGCAGCCATCTGCCGGCGAGCTCTTCGCGCCAGGCATGATGGACCGGGCCGCCCGGCTCCGTCGGAAAATAGATACCCGAGGAAACAATGACCGTTGGCATCTCAGCGGGTATTGCCGCGCCAAGGGTAATTTCGTTGAAGTCGAAATAGTCGCCGTGATAGGCGATCTTGTCGTTCGACCAAAGCTGTCTCATTACATCGAGACATTCATCGAACACTTTTCCGCGTTTGCCATAGAGTTTTGCAGGGCTAATTTCCTGCCCCTGTTTGAGCGCGGCGAGCCCCTCGAATTCGCGTTTTATCAGGGTAGGCGTTCCGGCACCCATACCAACGCCCATGATCGCCCTTCCTTCGGAAATCTCATAAAGAGTCGCCCATTGATTGGCGAGCTGCACGGGATTGCGGACCTGCGGCGTCAAAATGCCGGTACACAAGCGAATTCGCTTGGTGCGTCCTGCTATTGTCGACAGGGCGGTAACGGGACAGTAGGCGGCGGTTGTACGGCGGCCCATCATGGCGTCATGCACCCAGACGGCATCAAAACCCATAGCCTCAGCTTCATCTGCCGCATGAATGAGGTCCGACATAGCGTACGCTTTGCCGGTTATGCCGGTGACGTTGTTAATCGAAACACCAATAATCAGTTCATCTGCTCGTAAAATTTTCCTGTCCTCCTATGAAGCCCATCGCTCAGCATTCCAGCTCTACTTCTCTGATTTGCGCTATACCGTTTGCTGAATTCGATAAACCAGCACCGTATCGCTGACCGTGTCATGGCCAAAACTCGGCGCGATAGTAAGGCGGTATTGCCCGTTAGAAAACCCAACCAAAGACATGCGAAAGCAGGTCATAAAACTACCATGGGAAATGTTATGACACCTTTGCGCCCGCTTTCCCCATGCTCGAATTCTGGCGCCGGGCTGCGCCAATCCGGCCCATCGCGTCGGGGTCCGCACTGGCTGATATATGGGTGCCGGATGCGATATCAGCCGTAAAATTTGCCGAATTGATATCGACCGATGAATTGCCGTCGATATCAAACAGAAGGAATCCAAAGCCAGCGGAGGCCGTGGAGGTGAGTGGGCCAAAGAAATTGTCGTAATCTGCAGTGAGAATATAGCCGGTAGCGAGAACGCCAACTGGAAGACTGCTGAGGGCGGTGTAATTTACGTTGAAGGTGTTTACCCCGTCAGAAAACTCCCAATCGCTGGTTTTAAAAGGAAAGGGTGCTCCCTGGCCATCGAAGGCGATAAAATCAGCCTGGTTTACGACGGCTTCGCTGACGCCAAGAAGCGTGGCGAGAGATGCCGAATCTGTAGTGGTTTTGTCACCGGTGCCAAAGCCGCCAAACGTCGCTGACTCTGCGATACCATCGGACCCTGCTCCGCCTTCATGAAGGCCGGAGGCAATGCCGTCGGGCGTGCCCAGCACCACTGCCGGATCAAAAGGCCCACCATTGGTCACGACGTTTGAAAACGAATTTGCCCAATTTATATCAAGCGGCACCGCCTGTAATGGCAGCGCGTGCACGCAGGATATCAAAAGGCTGAAAACGGCTAATCTTATAAATTTCATGGCTTCTTGATCATTTCTTTTGATTTCAAGATCAATCCACCAACCCAAGACATTTTTACAAAAATTTTGTGTTTTTTTTCAATCTAAACCGATGTTCATGGTGATAATTCGAAAATCCGATAAGCAGTCGTAATCACTCAAGAGGAGCGCGCTTATGGTTAATTTTTGCGACAATTCTGCAATTTCAATTGTTGGAGATTTTTAGTAGATTGGGTGGGGGTTGGCGTGACAAATTAAGGTTACGCATATGTTCCGACTGCTAAGAATTCTCAGCTTATCCGGTATGTTTGGTATGCTTTTCGCAGGGCTTCCGGCGCATGCCACGTTGCTCGGCCCAACGCCTTATTTGCAGGCCTCGGATAGCCCGTGGGCCAGCACGTCATTTTCGTATTTTCACCTTGAGGATTTTGAAGACGGTTTATTGAACACCCCCGGTGTTTCAGTTAATTCGGGTGCCGCTGTATCCTTGCCAAATCCCAATAACGTTTCTGTTGACGCTGATGATGGTTCAATAGACGGCTCGGGTACAGCAGGTCATTCCATGGCTCACGGCAGTGGATTTACCGGAATCACATTTACGTTCGATGAGCTCGCATTGGGTGCGTTGCCTACTCACGCCGGACTTGTTTGGACTGATGGCGTCAACGATGTAATTTTTGAAGTCTTCGACGGTATAGGAACACTGATCGGTACAAGCGGTCCTCAGACCATCGCTCAAAGTGGCTTCAACGGCGGCACGGCGGAAGACAGTTTTTTTGGCTTTGAACATTCAGGCGGCATAGGCAGCATCAGCATCCGCCACACCCATTCGTTTTTTGGCATTGAAGTCGACCATCTTCAGTACGGGTTAGCAGCATCGGTGCCTGAACCGGGGGCGCTGGCTGTGTTTAGTCTTGGGCTAATTGGATTTGTCATCATCCGACGGCGGCGCGCCATCCGCTAACACTATCTTTCCAAATCTCACTGCTCCCAATAAGTTAGCGCCTCCACGAAAGGGGTAGTTGGATATGACAGTTATCGGGGGCTTTGATTACATCATCGTTGGTGCGGGGTCGGCAGGCTGCACGTTAGCCGGGCGGCTCACGGAGGATCCGGAAAAGAAGGTTCTGCTGCTCGAAGCAGGCGGATGGGATCGTGATCCGTGGATTCATATTCCCCTTGGCTGGGGACGTATTCTCCAGCGTCGCGATCACGACTGGATGTATTTCGCTGAGCCATCAGAATCTATGGACGGACGCGCAATAGAATGCGCGCGCGGCAAGATTATCGGCGGTTCAAGTACCATCAACGCAATGGCGTATTACCACGGCCATCCTTGCGATTATGACCGTTGGGCATCAAACGGATTACCGGGATGGTCCTATGCAGATGTGCTGCCGTATTTCCGTCGATCCGAGGATTGGGAGGGAGGCGAAGATACCTATCGCGGTGCCGGCGGCCCTCTAACATCCTGCTATACAACATTTGAAGACCCGCTTTGCGATGCGTTTATTGAAGCCGGAAAGCGGATGGGAATTTCCTATACCAAAGATTACAACGGCGCGGATCCGAACGGATTCGCCCACATCCAGGCGACACTTCGCAAGGGGAGGCGATGGAGTGCTGCTGCTGCGTATGTTCATCCCGCCAAAAAGCGCGCAAATCTTCGAATTGAAACCAATGCGTTGGCAGAGAAAATCATTTTCGACGGCAACCGTGCTGTCGGCGTGACATTCAAACAGGGCAGCAGGACGATTACTGCGATGGCCGATGCAGAAGTCCTGCTTGCGGGTGGATCAATAAACTCGCCACAGTTGCTGATGCTTTCGGGTGTTGGTGACCCGGCGCATCTCAAACAGCATGGCATTGAAGTCACGGCTGACCTGGAGGGCGTTGGCCAAAATCTTTGCGATCATACGTCTTCGGCCTTTGTATTTCGTCGTAATGATGGCGGGCCGTTCCAGCAAAACATGCGTCTTGACCGCGTCGGGCTATCTCTGATTCGCTCCTATCTGGGGTTGGGCGGGTTCGCATCGGATCTGCCCTTTGGCATTACGGCATTTGTGAAATCGCGGGAGGAAGAACCGGTTCCTGATCTTCAGCTATTATTCTGGATGGGAGCAACAACGACGGCGGCCCCCTGGTTGCCACCCTTCAAGAAAGCCTTCGCGGATTCTTTTTCTGTGCGGGCCATGCCAATGCGTCCTGAAAGTCGTGGTCATCTGTCACTGACTTCCTCTGACCCGAATGAGGCGCCGAAAATCCATCAGGCATTTTTGGAGACTGAAGAAGAATGGCGCGTCATGCGGGCTGGCTTGCGGAAAATCCGCGAGCTTGTTGGTCAGGAACCTCTGTCGGCATTCGGCGGTGAAGAGTTGATCCCAGGTGCGGATAACACTTCGGACGAGGCGATCGATGCACACGTACGAAAGACCATGATCACCGTTCATCATCCAATAGGCACCTGCAAGATGGGGGGTGAAGATGACCCGATGGCGGTTGTTGATGCGGAGTTGCGGGTTCGGGGCGTCGAGAATCTACGCGTGATCGATACGTCGGTAATGCCCGATCTCATCGGCGGCGCGACGAACGCGCCTATCATAATGATGGCAGAAAAGGCCGCAGATATGATCCTTGGCAAGCCGCCGTTGCCGCCTGCGGAGCTTCCCTGAAAGCTCTTCCGTTCAACTCTCTACACGGGATTGTGAAGCATTTTCTATAGCTTGATAGCACACCTATGTCTTAGGAGAAGCCTTTATCAAGACTGTAGCGAGGGGCAATGTTACGAAAATTTATTTTTGCGGGTACGATTGCAACGGCAATTTATTTGCCGGTTGTTACCCCCGTAAACTCCGCGCCCCTAAGTGACGAAGTCGTTGATGAACTAAGTCGCGATATTGCTTTTTCGCGTCTGAGCAATATTCAGCGTTCCCTGGATCAGCTTGTTAATCGCGGCAAGACGGATGTCGTCGCGGCAATGATTATTGGCCTGCGGTACAGCCGGTATCAGGCACAGATCAGCACCGCGATCAGCGCTTTGACGGGTGCAAAAATTCGCGACTGGAGAGAGGCTATGCTTTGGCAGCAGGCAAATCCCGATGTCGTGCCGCACATTAGCTACCGCGATATCAAGTTTACGCTTCTTCGCGTAATTGATCTCAAGTTTATGCGGTTCCTCGGCGGGAAACGCAGCAATCGAAAAAGCATGAAGATCAGGCTCGAGGAAATCTCCTGGGGTGGCGTCAAGGTGGACGGCATCCCAGCACTTGATGACCCCAAGCGCATACCGGCGAATGAGGCCGATTACCTTCTCGATTCAGATTTGGTCTTTGGCGTCAAAATTAATGGCGATGCTCGGGCATATCCTTTGCGCATCATGGGGTGGCACGAGATGTTCAACGACACTATTGGCGGCGTGCCGGTAGCGCTCGCCTATTGCACCCTTTGCGGCGCCGGAATCCTGTTTGAGACAAAGCTTCCAGACCGTGAGGAGCCGTTCGTTTTTGGGTCGTCGGGCTTTTTATATCGTTCGAACAAATTAATGTTTGATCGCGAAACAGATAGCCTGTGGAATCAGTTTACGGGAGAGCCGGTTAGCGGTCCCTTGGTAAACTCCGGAATCACACTGAAAATTCGGCCGGTAGTTATAACCTCATGGGGCAAGTGGAAAGCGCAGCACCCGAATACGGATGTTCTGTCGCTCGATACGGGTCATCAGCGAAATTACAGTTCCGGGTTCGTATACAAGGAATATTTTGCAAGTCCCAACTTGATGTTTCCGGCGATCGTTCGCAGCGAAAAACATGTGAAACGAAAAGACTATGTATTTGGTATTCGTGACGTGGGTGCAGCAAAGGCGTGGCCGCTCGCTGCATTTTCAAAGCAACCGGTCATCAATGATTCCGTTGGAAACCGTAGTGTGGTTCTGATTGGCGATACAAAGACACGAACCGTAAGGGCTTACGAACGAAATGATCTCCAATTTTCTGCAAGTAACGAGCTTGGATCGATTGTCGGGCCCAATGGCACATGGAAAATAACCGAGAGTGCGCTCGTCGGTCCAAAAGGCCAGAAACTTGCTCGTGTTCCTGGCCACATTAGCTTTTGGTTCGCATGGGATGGCTATCTAGGTGTCGATAGCGCGCTCTACAAAATTCCGCGCTAGGTCTCAACAGCTAGACACCATTGGCACCTAACTGCCTCTCACTGACTCAACAAACAGATCATCGACCGAGAGCGGTCTGTCCATTAAACCCTGATCGTCGCAATATCCAAGGAAGGCCTCAAGATTTGCGCGGTTGGCGTCAACACCGGATGGCCAAAGATCGGAACCCATCCGTTTTTGTTGCGCTTTATAAATATTGGAAGTCCAGGCGAGCAGGGCGTAGGCGGGGTCTTCGTAATATTGATAGGCTATGTCCTTCGACCGTTTCCACATATCGATCAGGGCCTTGGGAAGTTCCGGTGCCTTTTCAAATGCATCGCGACGCATCGCAAGCAAATGCATGACTGGAAAATAGCCGTATTTTTTAAAATATCGCTCGTCTTCGGCCTCGGGGTCGGTAAAGAGTCGATGGATAGAATCGCCTGCCGCAGCTAGCGACTGCAATGATCTCGCCGGGGGTTGCGGACAAATCATTGCATCAATATCACCCTCGACCAGCATCTCGCCAATTTCGACACCGTCGGGCATACGCTCTACAGAAACGCCGTCGGGAAATTCGACAGGCAACTGTTCCGGGCGCATGCAGTGCCAGTTGATGTCGCGCCAGTCGACACCGTAATCCCGTTTCAGATCCCCTTTGGCCAAAACGGAAAGCGTGACCTGAAAGGCTGTGATACCAACGTTTCGGCCGACTAAATCTTGCGGTGTTTTAATGCCGCTTTTGGCATTCACGTAAATCTGGCTCATGGAGAAATACCGGCGCGGAAAAACCGGTATGCCGACCATTGGAAAATCAGGGTCGCGCGACAGGCCCAAAATGTATGAGCCCAGCGACATCTCGCAGATATCGAACTCTAGGTCTTTCAGCATTCTGTGATGCCGATCGAGCCCGTGACGCCGTTCCAGAGTTTCACCGATTTCGAGAACCTTTAGATCAATACCGTTGGGCGCTTCGATTTGCCCCGTAAAAAACGGCATGTGACGCTCGTAAAGCTCCAACGCGATGGACAGTTCCAACCTAGCCTCCATAATTCGAAAAGGCAGAATGAGGCCCGGTTCGCGACGTGTAAAGGCACAGCGCGACGGGCCGTATCTGTCTTGAAAATAAGTGAGCTAGGTTTTAGGCGGCAGCTTGCGCCTCTGTTTGCGATTGGAGATAGTTTTCCAAACCCATCTTGTCGATCAGACCAAGCTGTTTTTCCAACCAGTAGGCGTGATCCTCTTCAGTGTCCTGAAGCAGCTCAATCAAGAGGTCACGTGTTACATAGTCCTGTTGTTTCTCGCAAACCGCAATTGCCTTCTTTAAGTCTTTTACTACGGCAATTTCGTAAGCAAGATCGTTCTTGAGCATTTGCGGAACGGTCTTGCCAATCTTGAGCCTGTTGCGGGACGCAATGTCGGGAGTGCCCTCGAGAAACAGAATACGTTCTACAAGCTGGGACGCATGTAACAGCTCGTCTTCCTGCTCATGTTTAATACGTTCATAGAGAGCATCGAAGCCCCAGTCGTGATACATGCGCGAGTGCACGAAGTACTGATCCGCTGAAGAAAGTTCTCCGGTTAGGAGAGCATTCAATGTGTCGATGACGATCTTTTTGCCTTTCATGATCGGTTCCTTAGCTTTGTGATTGTATATAATTTTGCATTCCGGTGCTTTCGATCAGGCTCTGCTGTTCGCCGAGCCAGTCGATATAGTTTTCCTCGTCTTCAAGAATGCCGACGAGCATAAGACGGGAAACATAGTCTTCATGGTCCTCGCAGAGATGAATTGCGTTGCTCAACGTGCGACATACGTCTTGCGTCAGCGCCAATTCAACTTCGACGATATCCGCCGCATTTTCACCAATACGCAAACGGCCGAGCTGTTGCATATTAGGAAGCCCTTCCAAAAACAAAATTCGCGCGATCAGCTGATCGGCCTGTTTCATGTCTTTGATAGACTTCTTGTACTCATAGCCGCCAAAGCGCTCGATTCCCCAATCGTTCAACATTCGTGAATGGAGAAACGTCTGATTGATCGAAATAAGCTCATTGGCGAGAGCGCCGTTTAGCGCCTGAATGATTTTGCGTTCGCCTTTCAACTCTTGTCTCCATTGGTCAGATTTCAACTGGAAACAAGATAGGATATTTTATTGAAAAAGTCTATAAGTTATTGAAAAAAAAGGACTTTTGAGATTGATTATCATTCGCATCGATAGTAATAATCATTCGCATTGAGAGTGATTATCGTTCGCTTAAAACGCACCGATTAATTTGCGGCAGATTTCAGTAGTTCGTCATCGATAACGAATTGTGCATGGTCGCGACATTGCGCGCAGGCAAAATCAATTCCCAGATGGGCGTAACCGTCTTCGGCGCTTCGTGCACCTTTCTGAACGGTCTCACGCAGTTCCATTTCCCGAACCGCATTGCAAATGCAAACGTACATATCGAACTTCTCGACTTTCAGTCCGTCCAATTACTCTGCGGCAGACTTAATCGCAAGCCCGCCATCGTTTCCCTCCTCCAAAAATTCTGTAATTATTATAGGCCGATTGCGCGCAGCGCTGGAGAATAAAAAATGCCGATGCAGATTGCGCCTTATTCAACTGCTCTTGGTGCAGAGATCACTGGTGTGAGCCTGTCAGCGACCTGCGACGACGAACTGATTGCCGAGATCAAGGCTGCGCTGCATGAACATCTGGTTTTGGTCATTCGCGATCAGGACCTGTCGCCCGGTGAACAGGTAGCGTTCAGTGAAAGGTTTGGCGATTTGGTGGTTCGGGTGTCGGGTGAGTTTCTGCATCCCGAATATCCGCCCGTGCTTATCCTGTCGAACCGGGTGATCGATGGCAAATCCGAAGGGGCGACCGACGCCTATGCCGGTTCTCACTGGCATTCCGACCTGACCTATGCCGAACGGCCGAGTTTCGGCTCAATGCTGCATGCACTCGAAGTGGCGGAAGAAGGTGGTGATACCGCCTGGGGAAACATGTATGCCGCCTATGATGCGCTACCTGATGAAACCAAAATCCGGATCGACGATCTCAAGGCTATCCATGTGCGGGATCGCCGCCGCAATCCGCGTGCCGGGATACCGGGCGATTTCGATCGCGACGTAAATGCCTATTACAACATTAAAGTACCTGACTCGCGGCATCCGATGGTTCGCACTCATCCGGTAACAGGGCGCAAAACTCTATATGTATCGCCGCGCTTCACGGTCGCCATAGAAGGGATGGATGATGCGGAAGGCCAGCCACTTCTCGACGAACTGTTCGAGCATCAAAAGAAACCGGAATTTATCTTCCAGCATAAATGGCGGGTCGGTGATCTGGTGTTTTGGGACAACAGCGCGACCATCCATCTTGCCTGTGGCGGGATCAAGCCGCCCGGCGTGCGAAAACTCCATCGAACGTCCATTGCCGGAGAAGTGCCTTATTGAGCGAAGAGCGCGCGGTCACATATTTGTGGTGGAAATTTAGCGAAATGCCTATTGAGCGAACGGCTTCAATTCCTATACTCGAAACCAAGAGAGGCGGGGGTTAAGAATTTGTCCGCTTCTCGATCACAAATTTAAATTTGCGAGGCAATGATGAAAAGGTTGGTTACATTACTGGTTGCCGCGCTATTTTCATACAGTGCTATGGCGGGGAACGTCGTTGAATACACCGTTGGCGGTGAAAAATTCGTTGGCTACAGCGCAAAAGCGTACGACGGTAAGTCTAAGGGGTTGGTACTCGTCATCCATGATTGGGACGGGTTGACCAAGTATGAAGAACAACGGGTCGAAATGCTTGCTGGCATGGGGTATGACGCTTTTGCTGTCGATCTCTATGGCAAAGGCAACCGGCCGGTTGAGACCAAAGCCAAGAAGGCCGAAACCGGAAAACTCTACAAGAACCGGGAGCGCATGCGGTCATTGATCCTGGGTGGTTTGCAACAGGCACGCAAATTGAACTCTGGCAAAGCGGTTGTCATGGGCTATTGCTTTGGCGGCGCTGCAGCGTTGGAACTTGCCCGCTCCGGCAAAGCCAATGACATCGCAGGCTACGCCTCATTTCATGGCGGGTTGAAGACACCCAAAGGACAAAGCTATGCGAAAAACACGCCGCCTATTCTGATTGCCCATGGCGGCGCGGACCGGGCGATTAAGATTAGTCAGGTCGCTGACCTTTCAACGCAGCTTGAGGCGGCGAAGGTACCTTATGAGATTCAAGTCTATTCCGGTGCTCCGCACGCCTTTACCGTTTTCGGTTCAAAGCGGTATCGCGAAACAGCGGACAAGCAGTCCTGGGGCGCATTCTCCGATTTTCTGTCCAAGAATCTCGGCGGCTAACTAGGCCACAGTTTGAGTCGAGAAACGGCGGTTCCTCGGAGCCGCCGTTTTTTTCTGTAAGGCTGTCCGTTTTTAGGCAACATGTGTTCTTTCCGCTACCGATGCAGGAAATTGTCAAATTCAGTATAGTACGAGATTGGAGACCGGAGTCGATTTGTTTCGTGATACACGAGGCACAAGCTAAGCGAATTGGAAAACATTCGGGCGCAGTAGACCACCCTCCAAAACCCTCTAATATCCGGTCTCATCGATAAATCACAGATTTCTACGGAGACCATCGTTATGGCTGTTCATTTTAATAATGTGCATGAGATGTTGCTTTTGGCGCGGCGCAATCTGAGCCAGGACAATTGGGATTACATCAACGGTGCGGCGGAAACGGAGACCAGTTTGCGGCGCAATCGCATGGCCATCGATAGTCTCGCATTTCGCCCGCGCGTGTGCCGCGATGTGCGCGAGATTGACATGAGTGCCACCTTTCTCGGCGACAAGATCCGCATCCCGGTTTTGCTGGCACCGATGGGCAGCATCCACCGCTGGACACCGAAAGGCGCGCTGGAGGTTGATACGGCGGCTGAGGAATTCGGAACGATTAATTTTATCAGTACGGTGACGGAACCGAGTCTGGAGGAGATCGCCGCCAATAGTCCGCATCCCAAGTCATTCCAGATTTATGTCAGGGGCGATTATGACTGGATAAAGGCGCTGGCGAAACGTGCCGTCGATGCGGGGTACAAATCGATAACGCTGACTGTGGACTCCTCATTTTACGGCAACCGCGAGCGCTTGAGCCCGACGCAGCTTGCCCTGCGCAATGTGCCCGAGCGCGATTTCCAGAAAGGCATTACCTGGGACACCGTCAAAATGGTTCAGGACACGATTGGCGACGTGCCGTTTATCGTCAAAGGCATCATGACTTCGGAGGATGCGGCAATCGCGGCAGAGCATGACGTCAATTGTATTTACATCTCTAACCACGGCGGGCGGCAACTCGATCACGTTTACGGCAATATCGACACCTTGCCTGAAATTGTAGAAGCCGTGGATGGCAAGTGTGAGGTTATTATTGATGGCGGATTTACGCGCGCTGGCGACATGCTGAAAGCCATCGCCTTGGGGGCCGATGCCGTCGCGATTGGGCGTCTTCAGGCCTGGGCGTTAGGCGCCGGGGAAGCCGACGGCCTGGTTAAATGTCTTGAATTGCTGGAGATAGAGATAGAACGCACGATGGGGCTTTTAGGCGTTACCAGCCTTGATCAGCTCGATCCATCTTATGTTGGGCCCGCCATGCCGGTACGCCTGCCGCACGAGCATAGCGCCTTTCCGCATCTTCCGGATGGTAGAATCCCTTGATATAGAATAGGATTGCACAACAAAAACAAGGTTAAAGAGGTGCGGAATGGAACTACCGAGTAGCGATAAGTTCTACTCGATGAGTGTCGAGTCGATGGACACTAGCAAGCTGATGAGAAATGCAGCTCGCCAGCGTGATGTCCGGAAGTTCGACACATTTCCGATCATCGATTGCGATTCTCATCATTATGAAAGCGAGTCAGCTGCGGAGATTATCGAGTTCCTCGATGACCCCGTGATCAAGCAGCTCGCCGAAAGTGAGAAATCGCGTGGCAAACCGGCCGGTATTTTCGGCGGCGGCCGAATTGGCTATCAGGATCGCGGTGGTAGAATTACGCGCTATCCGTTACGCCGGACAGAGCAAACGCCGGGAGATGGAGAACACCGCACATCACACATCACGCATCGCTGGATGGATGCGATGGGCGTGGATTACACCTGTCTGTTTCCGGGCCCGATGCTGGGTTTGGGGTTGCATCCCGAGCCCGAAATCGAATACCGGCTCGCCAAGGCTTACAATCGTTGGCTTGTAGAAACCGTTTTACCCAACTCGCCACGGATCAAAGCGCTAATCTGTTTGCCGTTTAATCATCATCGCGGTTCCTATGAGATTATCCAGGAGTTCGGTGATCACAAAGACGTCGGCGGTTTCTGTGTCGCGTCGGTTCGCGATACGGCCGTGCATTCTGACGATCTGATGAAATGTTATTCCCTGATGGAAGAGATCGGCAAACCGCTATCATTCCATTCGGGTACCAACTGGAGCGGGTCACATCTGCGTCACTCCAGCCGGTTTATCGCTGTCCATTCGCTGTCTTTCCCGTGGTACGTCATGGTCCATATCGCCAATTGGGTGACGAATGGTCTCAATGTACGTTTCCCAAAACTGAAAGTGATATGGGCGGAAGGTGGCCTCGCCTGGATTCCGTTCCTGATGCAGCGGCTCGATCATGAATATATGATGCGAACCTCTGAGGCTGCAGCCCTTGAAAAGCTGCCATCGGAATATATGAAGGATATGTATTACAGCACGCAGCCTTGCGAAGCGATGCATCCGGAGCAGCTGGAACACACATTCGAACTTATCGATGCTGAGAACACGCTCCTGTACGCATCGGACTATCCGCATTGGGATATGGATGTGCCGAGTGTGATATACGATCTACCGTTCCTCGATGAACGTCAAAAACGTAAAATTCTTGCAGAAAATTCGGCGGAACTATTCGATATCGATTACAGTGATCGTTACCCTGATTACAAACCGCTGTCCTGAACAGAATGTTGGTCAAAAAAACGGGCGCCACAGGACCTGTGCTACAGCCCTAGTTATTTATGGCGCGGTCATCTCGCTGCCACTTTCTGGTGCAGTGGTATGCAGATAATAGGCTGACCTATTGCCACCAAGGTCGCCGAATCACTAATGTTTCGTGACTTGGAACCCTGCCTCTATATTTGTATGTCGTGATAGACGAACTTTTATTGTTATCTGTATATTCTATGACCATATTTTTAAATCCGGTAGCTGTGGCATCAATCGATTAGTATTATGGTTTGGTTTAGGCACATATTGGTTCCCAGCTTGGCAGCGATCGTTTTTCTCCCGTTGCCAAGTTCCCTGTTGGCGCAGGAGCAAGACAATCAATATCTTGCGCAATCGACAAAAGGGCCTGTGTGGTGTCTGGACGTCAAACGCAATCACGTTCGCCGGTTGCCCGCGTGGCGCTGTAAGGGAAAAGTCGTCAGCGAAGAAGAAGCGAAGCGGATCAAGGTATCCCGTTTTCAACGAATAAGGCGCACTGTAAACGCTCCGACCAAAAAACTTTTTCCCCGTTTGCGTCAGCGCGGCTCAGGTACCGGATTTTTTGTCAGTAAAACCGGCCATGTGCTGACAAATGAACATGTCATCAAAAGCTGCAAAGCGTATAGTGTCAGCCCTAGCGGCGGCGCTGCGTTAGCCGCAAAATTGATCGCAAAAGATGCCAATCTTGACCTGGCCATTTTAAAGGTCGCGAGGGCACCGGGTGCCGTTGCGCGTTTTCGGCAACCACTGAATTTATTACCCGCAGAACCCATCGCCGAACGAATGATACACAACCGAAGACAGCCTATTTTGATCCCGAAGTTCCCAAGGGTTCTTGCATACTCTTTGACAGCCGCGTGCGACATCGAGGGCTCGCGAACAGGTCGGGTGATCTTAGGCCTGTTCTCTACATAATCTATGCCCGGCCCTGGTTCCGCGACTACGTAAATTATGATTTCGAAAAAGCACTGCGATTATCTTACGAGGAATTTGAAAAGGTTCGCCCTAAATACCAGCATCTTTTTGCCTGCAATATGGAAACCGAACTCTAAGCGGAATTACTCACCTGCAGCAGCTTTCGGAGGCACCATCGGCGGCCGGTTTGGCTCGTTGGTGGTGAGGTTGCTTGGACGACCACCGGTGTCCCGTTCAATTCTCCCATCCTTCGTTTTCGCCTGGATCTTGTCCCATTCGCTATGCAAGGTCGTGTTGTAGCCTTGGAACCGCGGCATAACGTAGCGCGCGAACATCTCCATTGAACGTTCCCACTTATGCCGATCCGTCCATTCGGGGCAATGCAGCAGCATGCCGCCGAACCCACCGGTTTCTTCAATTTTTGCTTCGAGCCAGGCAATTGCATCATCCGGTGTTCCGATCACCCAGTCCCGTCGATCGACACAGCTTTCGGGGGAGAATTCGGAAAATGGCTGACCTTCGTATTCGGCGTAATGACCTTGTAACCCGATAGCCGAAAAATATTCCGCTTCACGCATGATACCGTCACGGACTTCGTCCCAGGCCTGTTCAGCGGTGTCTGCGAGATACATATAAGTTGCAATGCGCCAGTTATCGCGGTTTGCAACCTTGCCTGCTTCGCGTGCACCCTTTTCAACGATCTCCCAATTCTTGCGGGCGTCTGGTCTGTTCTTGCCGGTCGGTGACAACCAGATCATATCGTTGCGGCCGATCATCTCCAGATTGGCAGGTGTTGCGGCTGACGGCATGGCAAGCGGCAGGCGGGGTTTTTGGAAAGAACGCAGCTGCAGTTGCATATCGTCAAACTGCCAATATTCTCCGTGATGGCTGACCGGTTCATCAGACTCCAGCAAGCGGACAATCACATCCACCGCTTCATGAAGCATTGGGTACAGCGCCGCCTCTTCCATGTTGAACAACATCTTGTCGGTAACAAGGCTACAGGGTCCAACACCAAGAATTGCGCGGCCACGGGTCAGGTGGTCAAGAAAAGCCATCCGTTCCGCGAGATAAAATGGGTGATGGAAGGGTGCACTGAAAACGGAAGTCCCCAAGCGAATACGTTGTGCTTTGGCCGCAGCCATTGAAAGCGCCATTTCAGGAGCGGGCATCGTTTCCCAACCGCCGGAATGATGTTCGCCGATATAGGCTTCGTCGAATCCTAACTCATCCGCCAGATGGATCAGCCCGATGTCCCTTTGGAAGGCCAGGGCAGGATTTTCTGTCGGATGATGACATGGCATCATAAACAGCGAAAATTTCATCGGAATCGTCCTCTGTACTGCCGAAACCGCTATTTGTTCAGCTTATCCTCACATCTTGCACATGGAAGGCGGTTTGCGCCACCCAAGATACTTGCCAGCGCATCGAAGGCTGGACAGGTCTAAACTCCGTCCCTAGCTTCGAATAATGAGTGAAAACGAAATCCGCCAGGTTGGACTTGTCGGCCTGGGTACCATGGGGCGTGCCCTTGCTGGTGCGTTGGCGCGCGAAGAATTCGACGTATTTGCCGTTGAGCCGCTCGCGTCCGATGTAAAGGAAGTTCCGTCGGGAGTTACTTTGGAAGGCGATATTTCATCGATGGTGGCGGCTTTGCTACCGCCGCGTCGGATCTTACTCATGGTAACGGCGGGCGAACCGGTTGATGGTGTTCTTGATCAGCTTGGGCCAATTCTCGAAACGGGTGACGTGGTGATCGACGGAGGAAATTCCAATTTTATCGATACTGATCGCCGGTCTACGGCAATGGAAGGCGAGGGAATCGGATATGTCGGTGCGGGAATTTCGGGCGGTGAAGAAGGCGCGCGGAACGGTGCGTCTGTCATGACCGGTGGTTCCGATGAGGCTTTCGCAGTAGTTTCAGAAATTCTCGAAGCAATTTCGGCTAAATCAGAAGGAAAAGTTTGTTGTGCTCTTCTAGGTTCTGGTGGTGCCGGACATTTCGTCAAAATGGTTCACAACGGAATCGAATACGGGTTGATGCAGGCGATTGGCGAAGCCTACCTGCTTCTGAAAAATGGATTGAAACTGGCTCCCAATGAATGTGCATCAATTTTTGAGCATTGGAATACGGGTGCGTTGAATTCTTTTCTCGTCGGAATCACCGCCGACATCTTACGAAAACCTGATGACCAGAGTGGCGAGTCCCTTATCGAGTTAATTGATGATGCCGCGGCGCAGACTGGCACCGGCCGTTGGATGGTCAGCGAAGCCATGGCGCTTGGTGTCGCCGTGCCGACAATTGCTGAAGCCGTTGCCGCCAGGAGCCTGTCCGGTGATCGCGACGTGCGAGACGCTGTTCGACATAATTTGTCGCCGAAGACAGATGAACGCGAATTTTCGGCCGACAATGTCCGGGATGCTCTGTTGTCGTCATTTCTGGCCTGTTACGCGCAGGGCTTTGCGGTGCTTTCCGCCGGATCTGAAAAATATGATTGGCCGCATAGTGAGAAAGAAATTGCCGCCATTTGGCAGCACGGCTGTATTATCCGATCGGCGATTCTGGGAACGATAGAACAGGCGTATGATGAACAGCCAGACTTGCCACATCTCTTTGCTTCAGAGGGTATCGTCGATCCTTTAAATGAGGCGCAGCAAGGGACGCGTGAAACGGTTACCGCTGCTGTGCAGAATGGGGTGCCTGTTCCAGCCCTTTCATCCGCTCTGGCTTATCTCGACGGTTTCGCGGCAGATCGCTTATGGACGTCTCTTACCCAGGCACAGCGCGACTATTTCGGTGCGCATCGCTATCGTCGCACGGACCGAGATGGATCATTCCATAGCGATTGGCCGGGTGGAGGTGACTAGACCCCTTCGGCTGCCGGAAGCGGATCAACGCCCTTGATCATATCAACAGCCTTCTCCGCGATCATCAGCACCGCGGCATTGATGTTCCCTGAAACCAAATCCGGCATGGCCGCCGCGTCCACTACGCGGAGATTTTCAACGCCACGGACTTTCAGTTCCGGATCAAGTACAGCCTCTTCGCCAGTACCCATGGGACAGGTGCAGGACGGGTGATGGGCTGTCACCGTGGTGCGGCGAATCCAGTCATCGATCTGATCGTCCGTTTTGACGTCAGGACCCGGCGCAAGTTCGACACCGCGCCACTTGTCAAGTGCAGGCTGTGTCATGATATCGCGAATACGTTTAACACCATCGCGCAGCTTCGGTAGATCGTTTGGACTGGAGAAGAAATTCTGAATGATCCGCGGCTTGTCACGTGGGTCGGATGACCGGAGTAGCACCTCGCCACGGCTTTCCGGATGAAGTAGAACCGGCCGCATGCCAAAACCATCCGTGTAAGGCTTTTTAATTCCCGGGAACCAGAGATGGGCCCCTGGAGGTGCACCCCGGAACATAAACTGGAGATCAGGAACCACCGATTCCGGACGCGTCTTGATAAAGCCGTGCAATCCACCGGGGAGTACAGTCGCGCGTCCACTCTTAAAGAAATAAGCCTGCAGCATGGCAAGTGCCATTCTGTCAAACCGCATGAGATCGCGGAATTTGCCGTAGTTCGGGCGGGTGTAATGTACAAGACAGGCCATGTGGTCCTGAAGGTTCTTGCCAACGCCCTTTAGATCGACAACCGGCTCAATACCAACATCTTTCAAGTGATCGGCGGGGCCTATTCCTGAGAGCATCATCAATTGGGGCGACCCGAACACCCCGCCTGACAGCAGGACTTCACGATCGGCGTGGGCTTTTATCATCTTGCCATTCTGCGAATATTCCACGCCGACGGCTTTGGTGCCTTCCATGATGATTTGGGTGGCATAGGCTTTCTTGGCAATTGTTAAATTGTGACGGGACTTTGCGGGGTGCAGATAAGCCACCGCAGCCGAACAACGCTCGCCGCCGCGCTGCGTTGATTGCGAGACGCCAATCCCCTCAGAGTCGCCGCCGTTGTAATCATCTGTGAGCTTATAGCCCGCATCGACACAGGCTTTTTTCCAGTCGTCCAGCAATGGATCGTCATTCTTGGCCCACTGCGTCTGCATCGGACCGCCCTTGCCACGATATTCGTTTTCCTCGCCTTCCCAGTCTTCGCCCCGTTTCATGTAGGGCAGGATGTCTGCGTAGGACCAGCCTACCGCCCCTTTTTGTGCCCAGCGGTCGTAATCCCCGCGATGTCCGCGGACATAGGCCATGACATTGATTGAGCTTGAACCGCCAATAACTTTGCCGCGCATGGCTTCGATTTCGCGGCCAGCGACGCTATCTTCCGCTTCAGCATCGAAGCCCCAGTCATGCATGCGATGCTCGTGCATTTTACCCATGCCGAGCGGTATCTGGATGAGGGGGTCTTTATCGCTGCCGCCCGCTTCAAGAATGAGGACATTTACGCTGGGATCCTCGCTCAAGCGTCCCGCCAAAATGCAGCCGGCTGATCCTGCGCCTACGATTATGTAGTCATATTTCTTACCGTCACTCATCCCCAATTCCTTTGCCTTTAATTCTCAAAAAATCGTCATATTCGGTAGGGTCTGTGTACACCGAAGCCGGGCATGCGAAAACCCCCATCACCTTATGCATCCTGCCGTTGACAGGACCGTTCTGGTTCCGCAATCTGGCGGTCAAATCAAGGAGATATAAAAGATGCCGCATACACTCAGGTCATTTCTGGAAAACATCGACAATCGTATTCTGAACATCCATGACGAAGTCGATCCGGTCAATCAGATCGGTTACCTCTGCTCGGAAAGTCGGCATCCCTTAATGTTCCATAATTTGGAAGGATTCGATGGCTGGAAACTAACCGATATCCTGATTAAAGACCGCAAGGGTCAGGCGGCCGCACTTGGTCTGGAAAAAGACAACGAGGTCTGTCCGTTTCTCGCCAAGCAAATGGCAGCGGGTAGCGGAAATTCGGTCATGGTCGATGATGGTCCGGTCAAGGAGGTAAAGCTGATCGGAAAGGATGCAGATCTTCGAAAACTGCCGATCCCGATCCATAGTCATGGTGATGCCGGACGTTATCTGGGATCCGGCGTTACGATCACCCGCGATCCCGAAACCGGTATTCGGAATGAGTCGATCCTGCGTGTTCAGTTGACGGACGACCCACACAAGGCACCGTTCTGGATGGCAGCGCGGCACAACTACCAGCATTATCTCAAATATGTTGAACGGGATGAGCCAATGCCAATGGCCTTTGCGATAGGGCTGCACCCTGTCTACGAGATCATGTCCAACTGGTCGGGTATCCATAAGGATTTCGATGAGCTCGAATATGCCGCGGGCGTTCTTGGTGAAGATGTTGAGATGATCAAATGCGAGACGATTGATCTTGAAGTTCCAGCGCATGCCGAAGTGGTCATTGAGGGCACCGTTCATCCGACGGAGCGGATGATGGAGGGACCTTTTGGCGAGTTCACCAATTTCGGCTTTGGGGCTGAAGGTCCGGCGCCGGTCTTTACCTGTTCAGCCATTACCCATCGCAAGGATCCGATATTCCGTCATATGCAGGCGACCTGGTTTACAGATCACCAGCCTCTTATCACGCTTCCGATGGAAGCGACCTATTACAACCGTCTGCGCGACACACAGGGAAATACCAATGTGCTTGATGTCTTTGTACCGCCCTGGGCATCGCAGTTTCTGATGATCGTTCAGGTTGAAGCTAAGTGGGACGGGCAGGTCAACGATATGCTGATGGCTGCACTTTCCGGTCCGAACCTGCACGTTAAAACCGTGATCGCAGTCGACGAAGATGTCGATATTTATAATGCAGAAGATATCCTTTGGGCGATGACCACACGCGTTGATCCTGCTCAGCACGTGAAAATTCAGCCTGGCTCGCGTTTGCATCCGCTGGATGCCGTTATTCCGGAAGTCGGCGATGAATACACGGTCATGCGGATCGGTGGTAAGATGGGTATTGATGCGACCAAGCCCGCCACCTGGCGCGCCAAAGACCGCGAGAAATTCCAGCGTGTGGATCCGATGGGCAAAGGCGATGATGCTATTGCCAAGCTTCTCGAGATGGTTCGCCAGCCGGTATAGGAGGCAGCGATGACGACAGACACAATACCGTTCCAGCTTGAAAAACTGACACCGCATATCGGCGCGGAGGTAAAAGGTATTGATCTAAACGTCGAGCAGGACGAAGAGACAATGGCCGCGCTTAAACAGGCGTGGCTCGAGAACATTGTGTTGCTGTTTCGGGGGCAGGAGCTGACGCAAGAGGCACAGCTCCGCGCCACAGAATTCTTTGGTGAAATCGGATATCTGGCGCGGCCCGCCAATGAATATCCTGTCGGGTATGACAAGTTGTTGCCCAACGTCATGTTAATTTCCAACATTCGTGAAAATGGTGAGCCGATCGGTGCGTTGCCGGATGGCGAGATGATGTTTCACCACGATATGTTGCACGCTGAGATCCCGCATAAAGGAACGATGCTCTACTCGGTCGAAATTCCGAGTAAAGGTGGTCATACGCTATTTGCTAGCGGATATGCCGCCTACGAGTCGTTGCCGGATGATATCCGTGAGCCACTCGAAGGTCGCACGGCAAAACACCATTACAATTACGGATCGACGAAAAAGGGTGACGGCAAGGGCACCAAAGCGTTTTCAGATTCCGAACATCCGGTTTTCCGTACTCATGAAGAGACCGGCCGCAAGGCGATTTATGTCAACCGCCTTATGACTGAAGAGATTGTCGGTCTACCAAAAGAGGAAAGTGATCGGCTTTTGGATGCTCTATTCGACCAAACAGAAAAACCCGAATTCGTCTATGAGCATATCTGGAATGTTGGCGACGTACTTCTGTGGGATAATCGTTGCTCATCGCATGCGCGTACTGACTTTCCGGACGGCGAAAGACGCCTCATGTTGCGGACCACAATAGAGGGTGACACCAAGCCCTACTAACAAGGGCCTGCTGAAAAGTTACCGGCCTATGGCTGAAAACCCATTTGGAATTGGACAGCCTGTTCGGCGCAAAGAAGATGTTCGACTTCTGACAGGCGCCGGAAATTACACCGATGATACACGCCTTCCTGGCCAGCTATACGGTTATTTCGTGCGCAGCCCGCACGCCCATGCAAGTGTCGATGCGATTGACGTAAGCGCTGCAGAAAAGATGCAGGGCGTGATCGCGGTTCTTACCGCAACAGATTATTTTGCCGATGAACTGGGGCCGCTGCCGCATGTTCCAAATCCAGCCCACATAACGCGCCCAAAAACGCCTGCATTTGAAAATGCGGATGGGTCAAAGGTGTTTCAGGGGGAACATTTTCCACTGGCGCAGGACAAGGTACGTCATGTTGGTGAGCCCGTTGCAATTGTGTTAGCTGAAACCGAGGCTCAGGCAATTGACGCGGCAGAATGCGTTGAGGTCCAGTATACACCACTAGCAGCGGTTACCGATGTCAAACGCGCAATAACGGCGAGCGCGCCACAGATTTGGGAAGACGCACCGGGCAATGTCTGTTTTGACTCCGAACTTGGTGATCCTGGTGCAGTAGAGGCGGCATTCGCTGACGCATCGCAAATCGTTGCAATGACGCTGAGCAACAATCGCGTGACTGCGGTGTCTATGGAGCCCCGCAGTGCGATTGGTAAGTACTTTCCAGATAGAGATCACTACACATTAATATCCGGTAGTCAGGGTTCGCACAGAATTAAGGACCCTCTGGTCGCGCTACTTGGCTGTGAGGCTGATCAGGTGCGCGTGGTCTGTGACGATGTTGGTGGCGGATTTGGCATGCGCAACTGGCTCTTTCCAGAGCTGGCGCTGGTAGCTTGGGCGGCGAAACGTAGCGGTCAGCCGGTAAGGTGGGTTTCGACCCGATCAGAGGCATTCCTAAGTGATATGCAGGCCCGGGATCTTGTGACAACCGCCGAACTCGCACTGGATGAGGCAGGAAAATTTCTCGCCATTCGGCTCGATCACCTGGGTAATATCGGTGCCCATACCATGTCATTCGTACCGCTGGCCAACGGCGTTCGACTGGTCACCAGTATCTACGATATTCCGGCTGCCTATGTCCGGGTACGAGGGGTCCTAACCAATACCCTGCCGACCGGGCCGTATCGTGGCGCGGGGCGCCCGGAAGCGATGTTCAATATCGAACGGTTGATTGATGAAGCTGCGACCCAAATCGGGATGGATCGCATCGACCTCCGGAGGAGGAACCTGATTCCACAAGAGAAGCTGCCCTATGAAAACCCTGTTGAGCTGACATATGAATGTGGGGCGTTTGCCGAGAATATGGAAGCGTCTCTGGCCTTGGCGGACTGGAACGGATTTGCTCGACGACGCAAGAAAGCGGCCTCTGGCGGATTGCTCCGTGGCATCGGACTATCCAACTATGTCGAAACCCCTGTCGGTTTTCCACGTGAGGTTTGCGATATATCCATCGAGCCCAAGGGGCGTGTGACGGTTGCCGTTGGCACACAGAGCCACGGTCAGGGACATGAGACGAGTTTCGCACAGGTGATCGCCGAGGAGCTTGGCGTACCCTTTGACCAAATCGATATTATTTTTGGCGATACGGACGTTGTTCCTGATGGCGGAGGGACGCATTCCAATCGCTCGATGCGGATTGCAGGAACGCTGATGGTACAAGGTTGCCAGACGATCATTCGACGCGGAAAGGCGTTGGCGGCAGAATTTCTCGAAGCGGCTGAGGACGATATTGATTATTCCGCAGGTTTATTTTTCGTTACCGGAACTGATCGCAACATCAGTTTGTTCTCCTTGGCGGAGAAAGCGCGGAACAGCGGAGACAGCTTTATTGCCGAGGAACGCTTTCAGGGCCGTATACCAGCCTATCCGACAGGGTGTGCCGTCGCCGAAGTCGAAATTGATCCAGAAACCGGTACCGTAAGGGTTTGCAGTTGGACGGCGATAGATGACGTGGGTCGCGTGATCAACCCTATGATCGTCGAAGGCCAAACACATGGTGGTATCGCGCAAGGTATTGGTCAGGCTTTGCTTGAAGACATCGCCTATGACGATGAAACAGGTCAGCTTACTGGGGGGTCATTTCTTGACTATTGCATGCCCCGGGCCGACGACCTGCCTTTTTTCACTACAGAAACTGTCAATAACGCGCCGACGCAGGGTAACCCCCTCGGTGTAAAAGGCGGCGGTGAAGGTGGTACAACGCCGGCGCCAGCGGCGCTGATCAACGCTATTGTTGACGCGCTTAGGCCGGTTGGGGTTAATGACCTTGAAATGCCGACGACGCCGCTACGAGTATGGCAGGCAATTCAGGATGCCAAGCGCGATCGACCGCTAAACCGAAATTAGCTGGCGTGCTCCTTTGAAAACCAGGACGGCGGCTCCGGCCAGCAGCAAAATCTGAAGCGCCACATAAAACCGCCGATCACTCGTTACTTTGAAAGCATGGGCGCCAAGCCAGGTTGCCAAATAGACAATCGGTGCAAGTACAAGGCCTTCCAGCATAAGCATGGGCGTTATTAGTCCTGCGGTAGCAAGCGCAAATGCGCGCATGAACATCGTCATAGCGGAGAGTATTACATTGGTGCCGCGCAGTGCTTCTGGCGTGGGACAGGCATGCTTCAGATAGACGACCAGAAAATAAAATGCTCCGGCACCGCTGAGCCCTCCCATAATTCCGCCAACGACGGAAAACCCTCCAGTAATGGCTTTCGAGCGGACGTCCATGTTCTCAAGCAGCCTTTCGACGAGTTTAATCGCGTCCATCAAAATAATGAGAACGATCAACGACCCGAGAATGATCTGTAACGCTACACCGGACAGGATGGTGAAGACCCAGGTGCCGAACAGTGTTCCTGCAGTCATGCCAAGAATGAGGGGTTTGGTTACCTGCCAGTCAGCAGTTTTAAAGCCTGAAGGCAGGAGATGTAGCTGCGCGACGATTGTGGTCATCAATGCAAGAAGGATGGCGTGATGAGGGCCCAGAATAAATGTTGTGGCCACAACAATTGGCATGTTGGATCCAAAGCCAAAAGCACCGCGAATAAAGCAACCGGCTGCATGTGCCAACGCAACCATAGAAATTGCAAACCAGGAAAGATTTTCGAAGGGCGTCAGACCCGGGGAAAGCCAATCAAACATCTACTGGTGTCTCAATAGTCCAACTAAGGGTTGTATGTGATTTATATCATAGAAGAGCAGGGCGCCAAAATTCGGTGCCACTATCTACTTAAACGAGAAATGATCGTTTTAATAGAAAAAATACCAGTATGAAGCGTGTTGTTCTCGTTATGTGCCGATTTTCTTACAGTTTATACAATTTTAAGAAGAATTTTCGTGATTCGGCGCGAAGCGAAATTTCGTTCAACCATTCATTTTTTCAACATGGGCGATCAGTTTATCCAGCGATTTATGAAGGGCTCCCAATTCGCGGCGCGTTAGTGTGGACACCAGCGCCTGATATCGCTCATTGGCCACAGGCAATATTCTTTCATACAGATCCTGACCGTTTGCCGTTAGCGAAAGACGATAGCTGCGACGGTCATCAGGGTTACGTTTGCGCTGAATCGTGCCGGACTTTTCCAGACGCTGAATTGCCCGGCTAATGGCCATTTTGTCCATTGCCCACCGGTCAGTGATTTCCGTCGCGGTTGATCTTGGATAGCGGGCAAGCGTCAATACCACACGCCATTCGGGCACGGTAATACCTGCATCATCAAGATGATCGCCGTAGGCGCCGCCAATCATATTCGCCAGAACATGAATAGCGGAAAGAATATCGTCGGCAGATTTTACGGTGTCGAGTGGCATTTCTTTGTCTTTGTTCGTCCCGGTACAAATTACTGCGTGCCGGGCACGGGAATATCCATCTCCGTTCCGCGACCTTGCTCTTTGGCGCGGTCGAACACAATTTTGGCAAGCGCCATATCGGCTGCTGCTGTCCCGTTATTATTGAAGTGATAGGTAATCTGCTCGTCGGATGTACGGCCGGGATGAGCACCGGCGAGAACCGAACCCAATGAATTAATGTCATCTTCAGTAATGATGCCTTGCTGCATTGGATCGTAGAGCCCAGCCTGTTTTTCCATGGTTACAGACTCGAGATGGTTCACCACAATGACATCGGCGCGCCGGACAGTTTCATCGTCATTTTCGCGGCGCCCGCTTTTTAACCATCCACCTTCAACCAATGCGCTATTGGAACCCACCACCGTTACAACGTGCTGTCCGGGTTCCAGCAACGATCCATCGAAAACAGGAACGTTTGAATCTGTTGCGGAAATGACAACATCGGAATCTTTGATAACTTCTTCCGGTGTTTCGACGGGCACGACTTCTTTTTCGATTAGCGGCGCCATCTTGTCGCAAAACGCCACGCGGTTTTCCGGATTACGACTATAGACTTTAACTTTCTCGATATCGCGAACGGCGTCTATCGCAAGAATTTTGTTTACGGCCTGGCCGCCCGAGCCGAACAAACCGAAGACTTTCGCATCCTTGCGGGCAAGCGCATCGACGCCAACTCCTGTTGTTGCACCCGTACGGAATGCCATGATGCTGGTAAAGCCAGTGCGATCATCGAAAATCTCGCCCATCATCATGCCGTCGAGCTTTGCGGTTTCAGAATTCCACAGCAGATAAACGGGATGTTCACGGTAGGGATATGACTGGTTACTCCCTTCGTGAGAGACCATTTCACCGCGGGTCAATGAACCGATGACACCAAGACCCGGAATGCCGCCGGGGAAGTTTGATACCCGCACGCCGTCGGGTGAATGAACTCGCCGCCGTGGTGCATTTCCGATGGGAAACTCGTCGGCTTCCTTATATCCTTGGGCGATTGCGGCAACCGCTTCTTCCATATTGATGAGACCCTTGATCTCTTCTGGCCCCAAAATAAGGACCGCGTTCCGATTTGGTCGGTCGGTAGTCATTGAATTAGCCCTGTTTACTGTTGTTTGCCGGTTTATTGATGCATCCTATTTATGCGTTGCCCCACAGGCAAGGAGCGCCAGCAATCTTTGAAGAAATGCGTCAATTCGCCTATAATCCCGACCCATGAGCATAAAAGTAGAACCACTTGATGCCCCAACCGGCGCGCGCATAACCGGTGTCGATATTGGTAGCGAACTCGATGCCGATACCTACGCGGCGATTCACAGTGCCTGGCTCGAATATCAGGTTCTGGTTTTTCCGGATCAGGACATGACGGAAGAGGATCAGATTCGTTTCACCAAGCATTGGGGGGAAATGCCACAGCGCAAACGCTATGCAGGGCGGCGCGAAGAAAATCGACGCGCGCATGAGTCGGTTATGCTAATCAGCAACATCCGCGAAGACGGTGAGCCGATAGGCTCGCTGCCGGATGGCGACATGATGTTTCATTCCGACGGCCAGTATGACGAGCACCCCTATCGCTACACTATGCTCTATGCGCTTGAGGTGCCGAAAATCGGCGGCGATACACTTTTTGCTGATTTGTACAAAGCCTACGAAACCTTACCGAGTAGCTTGAAAAACCGGCTGCAAAATGTCGAGGCTCAACACGGATATTATGCCGGGCGCCATGTGACACCTGAAATTCTTGCAACGCTTGGTATTGAACGTGTTGCTGATAGTTGGGCTCATCCCGTATTTACGGCCCACGAAGAGACAGGCCGGCCTGTTCTGTATGTTAGCCGTTTGCTAACGTTAGGGTTGCAAGGATTGCCCGAAGAAGAAGGCAATGACATCCTGGATCAGCTGCTAGATCATGTCGAACGCGAAGAATTCGTGTATGGACATGACTGGTCGCCGGGCGATTTTGTAATTTGGGACAATCGTTGTCTTAACCACGCGCGAACAGATTTTTCGGGTGGGGAAAGGCGGCTTCTTCGCAGAACAACCGTGCAGGGTGTAAGGCCCGAAGCGGCAATCGCGAAGGCGGCATAGAGAAATCGAAGGAGAATAGACCATGCAAATTGAAAAGCTGACCGACGTTGTCGGTGCGCGCATTACCGGTCTCGATCTTTCGCAGGAACTTGATGCAGAAACGCACGGCAAATTGCATCAGGCCTGGCTCGATCATCTGGTGCTGGTCATTCCGGACCAGGATTTAACGCAGGAAGAACAAATTCGCTTTGCCCGCACATGGGGAGAGTTTCCCAAAAGAGAGCGATACAAGAAGCGTGCCGAGAAGGACACAGCCGACAAATCTGTCATGCTGGTTAGCAATATCCGCAAAGACGGCAAACCCATCGGTTCTCTGCCGGATGGCGAGATGATGTTCCACACTGACGGTGCCTACGACGAACATCCCTATAACTACACTATGCTCTATGCCATTGAGTTGCCGAGCACGGGTGGCAATACACAATTCGCGAATATGTATGCTGCCTACGAAACTTTGTCGGACGATCTGAAACGCAAACTCGCGAACTGCACGGCGCATCACGGTTATTATTCGGGAACGGTGCAGCGTGGAGCGCCGCAAGGGCATTTTAATGGAGAGTATTCTCATCCCGTATTTATCGAGCACAATGAAACCGGCCGGACAGCCCTTTTCATCAGCCGCTTGCTGACGCTGCGGATAAATGAGCTTTCGCAGGAAGAAAGCGACGAGATCCTGACCTTTCTCTTCGATCATTCCGAAAAGCGCGACTTCATCTACGAACATGAATGGACTGTCGGTGATCTCGTGATGTGGGATAATCGCTGTTTAAATCATGCCCGGACCGATTTTCCGCGAAGCGAACGGCGGTTGTTGCGGCGGAACGTTATTCAGGGTGTGCGCCCCGAACGCGGCCGCGTCGATGTCGCTGCCTGAGGAGCCATTATGAGCATTACAGTCGAGTCTATTTCGAATGCCATCGGCGCACGTGTCACCGATATCGATCTTCGCGAAGAAATGTCGGAAGAGACAGTCAAAGCGGTTCATCAGGCCTGGATGGACTATCAGGTGCTGGTCTTCCCTGGTCAGGACCTAAGCGAAGAGGATCAGGTACGGTTCACAGCGCACTTTGGCGAAATCGGCGGACGAAACCGCAAGGTCCCGACGGCGGAGGGCGACCGGGTAAAACACCGCGGTGTTATGCTGGTCAGCAATATTCGTGAAGACGGCAAACCTATCGGGTCGTTGCCCGATGGCGAAATGATGTTCCACTCAGACGGTGCGTATGCCAGACGTCCGTTTCGCTACACTCTGCTCTATGCAATCGAGGTTCCCTCGGTTGGTGGCAACACAAAGTTTGCCAATATGTATAAAGCCTATGACGCGCTGCCCGATGAATTGAAAGCCAAACTCGCCAACTGTCAGGCCGAGCATGTTTATTACGCCGGTAGTGTTCAAAAGGATGCGCCATCAAAATCGCTTACCGGCGCGCGCCTCCGCCCGGTTTTTATCAAGCATGAAGAGACCGGCCGAACGGCACTCTATGTCAGCCGCCTTCTGACCACGCGCATCGAAGGTATGGATGAGGCTGAAAGCGATGCCATCCTTGAGCAATTGTTTGATATTTCAGAGCGCGACGATTTTGTGTACGAACATAAGTGGACGCCTGGTGATTTTGTGATGTGGGACAATCGGTGCAGCAATCATGCGCGGACAGATTTCTCCGAAGGGGAGCGCCGCCTGTTGCGCCGGACAACGGTTTTTGGCACTGACCTCATTCCAGCGTTCGCTGCGGCGGCATAGCGGCCGGGTACAGGTGACGTAATGACAATTAAAATTGAGCCAATATCAGACGCTGTGGGCGTAAGTATCACCGGGATCGATCTCGGTACCGAACTGGATGAAGCAAGCTATCAGGCGGTACACCGCGCCTGGCTTGACCATCATGTGCTGGTCTTTCCCGGTCAGGATTTAGCCGAAGAAGACCAGGTCCGCTTTACAGGGTGGTTTGGCGAGGTCGGTCAGCGAATTCGAAAAATAGACTCGCCGGAAGGCAGCCGGGTCTCCCACCCCGGTACCATGTTGATCAGCAATATTCGTGAAGACGGCAAACCCATCGGCTCACTGCCGGATGGCGAAATGATGTACCACTCAGATGGTGCGTTCGCCAAGCAACCCTATCGATACACTCTGCTCTATGCCCTTGAAGTGCCTTCAGTTGGGGGCAACACGCTGTTTGCCAATTTGCACAAGGCCTATGACGAGTTACCGGCGGCACTGAAGAATAAGCTTCAGGGCTGTCACGGCGAGCATATTTACTATGCCAATAACGGCATGACCGGCCCGAAGAAGTCACTTAGTGGAATTCGGCAACACCCGATTTTTATCGCTCATGAAGAAACCGGGCGCACCGCGATCTACGCCAATCGGCTGATGACGCACAAAATTGTCGAATTGCCCGAAGACGAAAGCGATGATGTTCTGGCGCAGCTGCTAGATCACATTGAGAAGCCGGAATTCATTTACGATCATAAATGGACGCCGGGCGATTTTGTGATCTGGGACAATCGCTGTCTCAACCACGCACGCAGCGACTTTTCTGCCGGCGAGCGCCGTCTGCTGCGCCGCACAACGGTGGTTGGAGTTGACCCTCTTCCTGCACAGGCAGAAGCGGCTTAGCACTCAATACAGTTGGTGGAAGGGACTCTGCGCATTTTATGTGGGTGTCGGCAACGTAGTTCGCGTTTTTTGCAGCCGCCGCTACCGGAATTAAAACTCTGGATTTCGGAAAACCGCAATCAGCCAGAACGACAGACCAAGAGTTGCGCCATAAATTCCGACGTCGATGACCATATCAGTGCTATCCTGCATGATCTCCCAGATTCCTACCTTTTCGAACTGATCGGCTAAATTAGCGGGCAAATTTCTAATGACGTATATATTAGAACCATAAAAAAGAGCTAGATTGAATGCGATACTCACAAGTCCGCCAACGCTCACAAAGTACGTGACCGAGAGACGGTTAAATTTCTTCATGAGAAGGATGATTGGCAGACCGATTATCCACGCCAATAGGTAGTCTGTTCCAATTGTAGGTTCGAGCCACGAGGGAAAAATAGATTCGCCGCAATGACGTGGTAAGTGACACCAAAATTTGTCGTACCAAGAATTGTTTCCACATCCGACATAAAAGCTATATGGGCGCCAAATGTTGTCGATTAGGGCGCTAACAAGTATCGCCAGAAAAGGCGCGAATATAAACCCGGCCAGAACTCGAAGATTTGGCATCACTACCGCATCCCAAAACGAATTACACCTTCCGTCCATAGTTGAACCATGGGGATCAAAACCTTTGTCAAAAGCCTATCCTTTTGGAGAGTGATTTCCGCGGTATCGTGATGCGCTTGCTCATCCTTAATGATTTCTGAAACAAAGAGATGGGCTTCAGAATCAACTTATGCAAGGTATTCGATCTGGTCCTCTCAATGTTTAAGGACCCTACCCTCTACAGCATGTCGTCGCTGCAATCGCGTTCGGCCGCATCAGATCGGTGGCAAAGCCGCCGATACTGCACGGTTGACGTTACTGGCTTTGATTTATGGCATCGTCTCGGCTTGGCGACACCGTTTAGGTCATTGAGTCAGCACGCGCCGGAATCTTTCCGCCCACCATTTGAAGGCTTGTTTGGCGCCACTCAGCGAGTCCGCGATTTTGTTCAGATCTTTTGACCCAGGTTGCCGGTCAATGGCCGCAAACAGCGCTTTTCCGCTCTGGGCGTCGGTCACGAGCGCTTC
The DNA here is from genome assembly GCA_002720855.1 of Rhodospirillaceae bacterium. Classification (GTDB taxonomy): domain Bacteria; phylum Pseudomonadota; class Alphaproteobacteria; order MPNO01; family UBA2964; genus UBA2964. The sequence continues at coordinate 304,815 of PBIN01000014.1, forward strand.
CATAGAGGCACCTCCGACATTCGAATGTTCCCCGGTTGTAAGCTTTTTGATCGTGCTGATGCCAAGGCCAAAAGGGCTAAATGTGCTCGTTGCTGCCAGAAGCCGGTTAGGACTTTCAACACCTGTTAAAGCGATCGCAATTCGCAGAACTCCATTACCGGGATGAGAGACGATCTGATAGCGGGACCCAAGCGCTGACGCAATTTCCTGGCGAAAATGGCTGGCCAATTCGTTGAGCTTTTTTTGTTCAACTCCATCGAAGTTTTTCTTGTCCTTGGTCGAAATCCAAACGGGGTCGATCATCACCGCACGATAACTGCGAATGGAGGCCTTAAACGCGGCCTCCGATTTTATTTCCGGTGGTGCCCAGAACCAATCAACGCCACCTTTGGGTCCAGATCGAAATCCGTCATAGCTTGTTAAAAACCCGGACGGGCCGGTGTTTGAGGTGCATGCGGTTAGTGTCAATATACAAGTTAGAAGGATTGAACGACTGTAAGTGCCGATTGGTGACATATTATTTCCCCTTGTTGTTTTGTGAATAGATGGGGGTTTCAGAAATTATCATAATAAAGCAGAAATCGACGCTTGGCCTATGTCACTGGATCGTGAACCAATCGTCGCTCTGTTAGCCCTTTGGTCGGGTCTAAAGGGACGCCTTTTTCGTGATGTCTAACGAGGAATTGCGATTAGATTCCGCAATTCTTAAGCTTGGCGCATTTTTGCGTCTTCTTGTCTTTTTCCTGGTGATAGCCGTGAGAAACCGCGTAGCCATATACTCTTGACGCTGCATAGGCGAACGACCAGGAAATTTCCTTGGGATAATAGCCGACTACCAGATATTCGCTTTCGAGATCGCGGATATATTCCTTGTAGCAGAAGCTGCCAATTCCGCGTTTGGCTTCGCATTCATGCCGTTTCTTGCAAATCTCGTCCCACTTATCGATGGTCTTTGGGTTCGACTGGTCTTCTGGCCGATCATAACCGCACCAATTGCCGTATCTCGCCTCAAGCTTGGCGTATTTATTGCCATACCACCAATCAGTAGGTGCAGCCAGAAATGACGAAAGCCATACAAATAACGGTTAAAATACGCGCCATTTTTCCACTCATTTTCTTAGAAGTTCCCACGGAACATTCAAATTTGATGCCCCTTATATACATAAATCGTAACAAAATACATAATTTTTAATGACTTACTAAGCTGAGTCTGGTGTCAGCTCGACATCCGAATGGGGCATGTTTCCATGCAAATTCGCTCATTCGCGGAGCGTTAACCCTAGTTGGAGCATGAGCACCGTTTTTTAACGTCTCAAGTCCAATTCAAATCGCTCAAAGGGGAAAGAATTTATCGACCCAGCTTTTGACGATCTCGCGAACGCGTGTGTTGTTTTCGGCGAACATGAAATGATCTGTTTCGGCAAAGAGATGTAAATCGCAGGGCTCTCCGGCCTTATCAAATAACGCCACGGATTGTTCCGTTGGGGTCACTGAGTCATCTGAGCTGTGGAGGAGCAAAAGGGGCCGTGGTGCAATATTGCCAACGACATCCTCAGCGCAAAAATTATACATGCTCTGCGGGACTTCGGCCGGGAACTGCTGCACCGACTGTTGCGCCAGATTGTTCCGAAGATGTTCCGGGATCGGCACGATGTCATAGCGATCGACCATCAGCGACTCGCCGGTTTTTTCGCGGTGGCGTCGGCCTTCCTCCAGCATTTTTGTGAACTTAAGCCAGCCCTTCCTGGTTGGGTGTTGACCACGGAACTTTCGTTCACCGTGACCCCACCCCCCTGAGGAGATAACACAGGCAAACCTGTCATCGACGCCCGCCGTAAAAATTGCCACTGCGGCGCCAAACGAGGAACCGAGCACGCCCACACGCGAGCCATCAACCTCTTCGCGGGTTTGCAGATAGTCCATGGCGGCCTGTGTGTCTTCGACCTGCTCCTGACAAATAACGCGGCCAAATTCGCCTTCGCTGTCACCGCATCCGCGCATCGAAAAGCGGAAGGCCGCATAGCCCCAGTCATTGAGCATTTTGCACGGACCCATCACGTTGTTACTCGTGCAGTTGCTGCCAAATCCATGCAGAACGATGATGCAGGGGAGTTTTTTGCCCTCGCTACCTTCTGGCGTATGCAGGGCGCCGGAGAGTGTCAGTTCCCCTGATTTAAATGTGACTGGATCTTCCATAACAGGCTCCCGAAATATTAGTTGCCTAGGTTATACGAGTGGGACGGGGGCGTAGGCAAGGCGAGGTGGACGTAATCACGGCGTGTCGCCAAAATGCGATTGTTCAATACGGAGTCGATGATGTCGGAGGGTGTAAGAATAACGCGGGAAGCGGCAACCGCGTTACTGACCGGAATTTTTGAGGCAAGGGATTTGCCCCCGGATGAGGCGAAACTCGTTGCCGACGGGTTGGTCTGGGCCGATCTAATGGGGATTGAATCGCATGGGCTCGTGCGTGTTCCGCAATATATGCTGCGGCTTGATCGCGGCGTCGTAAATCCGCGACCGGAAATGAAAATCATCAAAGAGACGCCGGCTGCGGTAGTGATTGATGGTGATCACAGCCACGGCCAGATCGCACTCAATCTAGCCATTGAAAAAGCACTCGAAAAGGCGAAACAGGTAAGCATTGGATGGGTCATTGTTGGCGATACCACCCACACCGGTGCGGTTGGCATGTATACCCGTCGTGTCGCTAGCGACGGAATGGCTGCTCTCTATATGGGCGCCTCTCAACCCAACATGGCTTATTACGGCGCAAAGGCAGGCGGTGTCTCAACCAGCCCCATCGCTATGGCGGTGCCCCGTGCCAATGGTAAAGTCCTGTCGCTGGACTTATCTACCGCGATTGCAGGTATCGGCAAGCTCCTGCAACACAAAGTAAGCAACGAGCCACTTGGTGAAGGGTGGGCGCTGGATGAAGAGGGAAATCCGACGACTGATCCACAGAAAGCAATCCTGCCGACGCCGCTTGGCGGACCCAAAGGGTCAGGGCTATCGCTCTTGTTCGAGTGCATGACGAGTTTGATTGCCGGCAGCGCCATTCTCGAACCCTGGATTAAAGGAGAGAACCAGCGTCATCACCAAAGTGCACTGATCGCCGCCATTGATATAGCGCAGTTTGTCGATCTTGATGAATATCGAGATCAGGTGGAGGCACTTGCAAATGTCGTGAAAACCTTACCCAAGGCTGATGATGTCGATGAAATTCTTATGCCTGGCGAACGCAGCGACGCAATCTTTGAGGAGCGCGTGCGGAACGGATACATCGTACCGGGCAAAGTCTGGGAAAAAGTCGTTGAGGTGGCGGAAAAATACTCGGTTCCGTTGCCAGCCGTAAATTAGGTAATCGCTGCTGCTGCCTTGACGCTATCGATCAGTTGGGCGCGCCGCATATAGGCTTTGGCTTTTTCAGGATCTTCACTGGTCGCGCGCATCTCATCCAGTCGCTTTTGCCGTTGCACTGGGTCGCGTTCTTCCAGCTGTTTTTTATTGGCAATCGTCTGTGCCTGCGTGAAATCAGTCGAGGCTTTGTGGCGTTGACGGGTGTAAAGCTCGAGCAGGTCGGGATCAGCATCGCCTTTCCAGACGGGCGCGAGTTTATCTGCGAGATTGACGGCATCGTGAATGCCGCCGTTGAGACCCATCCCGCCAATCGGATTGTTGACATGTGCACTGTCACCGGCAAGCAGAACCCGGCCCTTATTAAAAGTCTCCGCAACAAGCTGACTTACGGTGTAAACGTTCGCGTAAGCGATTTCGAAATCGTCGTCGCGCGGAAAGAAGCGTTTCAGCCGCTCCTGCATGGCTTCTTCGGCTTTGGCTTCCTCTTCAGTTTCGCCGACACGCATCGGGACAACGAAACGCCAAATATCCGGTTTGTCCGGCTCACCGCGTACGCGAAATAAATTGCACCATTCTTCCGGATGCGAGAAATAGTTTCGGATCGCGATACGGTCGTCATATTTCATCAAATCAAAATACGTTCCGATCTTGATGAATTTTTCGGGATAGGTGAAACCCTCGAAATCGATGCCGGCGGCTTTTCGCACGGTTGAACGTCCGCCATCGCACCCCACGAGATAGGATCCGCGAAACTTTTCGATAGTGCCGTCCGACAACTCGACAAAGACGATTACGTGGTCATCGAATTGCTCGAAGCCGGTGACGTTGTGGGAAAATCGAACGTCGAAAGCGGGATCGTCACCGAAGAGTTCGATCACCTTCCGCACCAGCTTGTACTGCTCGTATTGGACAACAAAAGGAAATTCGACCTCATCGGCAAGCAGACCCAAATCGAACTCGGCAATCATGTCGTGTGTCACCCTGTCGTGAAATCGATAAACAGGCGATTTGAGGCCTTCCGCTATCATATGTTCAGCGAGACCAAGCTTATCGAGCATTTCAACCGTGGGCGGGTGATGCGAAGCGGCGCGTTGATCGACGAAAGGTTCGTCCAATTGCTCAAGCACAATGAACGGTACTTCCTGCCGGTATAGCGCCAGCGCCAATACCATCGCTACCGGTCCACCGCCGGAAATGATTATGGGGTCACGCTCAGCCATGAAGTAGGTCCGTCAGAATTTGAAATAGTATCCGGACATTAAACATAACGGTCAATGCGGGTTCTATTCTGGCTTAACCCTTCCAATGCCCGTGAGAAGAACGAATTTTCTAACGTCAGAATTTTGACGGTCTTACCGTTGTGGAAAATTCCATGATTACGGGTGAATTCCAAAATTTTGTGTGGTTATATTGAACCGTCGATCCACAAAAAAATGGGATCATCAATTAGGGAGACTAAAATGTTGCAACGACTCTTAAAACGTAGCGTGGTTGCGTTGGCTGGGGCGGTTCTGCTCACCGGTACCTTGGCGGTACCTGCAGAAGCGCAAAAGAAGTCACGCGTAACCGTTGGCGTTACCGAAACCGTTGGCGCCTATAACCCACATTCTGACAGTGTCGCGCTGATGTATGCCGTATGGTGTCAGGTTTATGGCTGCCTTGGTTCGTGGAATTTCCAGAAGGCCAAAGATGTTGGCATGCTGGCTGAAAGCTGGACGATTCCGGATCCCAATACCTGGGTCTTTAAACTGAAAAAAGGCCTGATGCGGCATGACGGCAAAGCCGAGCTAACGGCCGCCGATGTTGTCCATTCGATCAAACGTATTGGCACCGATAAACGCAGTAGTCAGCGCCAGAACGTCAAAAAGATTAAATCCGCGGAAGCGCTGGACAAATACACCGTGAAGATCACGACAAAACAGCCGACAGCACCTTTGCTTGGTTATGTTTTTGATCGGGTAATGATTACCAGTAAAGCATTGTTCGATAAGCACGGTTCTCGAAACGCCGATCGTAAACATCACCATGGTTACGGGCCTTATATGCTCAAGCGTCTCCGGACTGGTGAATCGGTAATCATCGAAAAGAATAAAAGATGGCCAGGCGTTAAGAAGGAATGGCCTGATGAAGTAATCTTCCGCATCATGCGTGAGCCTGAACAGCGTGTAACGGCATTGCTTAATGGCGAAATTCAGATTGCACAGTTCGTGCCGCCTCATCTGCTTGATAAAGTCCGCAAGTCAAAAAATGCGCGGATCGAGGAGATGGGTTCGGTTGAGTTGATGATGTTGTTGATGAATCCCGCCTTCAAGCCGTGGGACAATATTTTGCTGCGCAAAGCGGTCGCTCACGCCATTGATCGTGATTCGATCATCAAGAACGTTCTCAAAGGCGAAGCAATCAAGCTGAAAGGTCCTATCGGTCCATTACAGTTTGGCTATAGCAAGAACGTCAAACCAACCTATGAATACAATCCGGCGAAAGCTCGGGAGTTGGTAAAAAAGGCGGGCTATCCGAACGGAATCGATGTTGAGCTTTATACGCCTGTCGGACGTTATGTGAATGATAAGCAGGTCACGCAGGCAATGATTCCGATGTTGGCGGCTGTTGGCATTCGCGCCAAGCTCAAAACACCGGAATGGTCGACGCTTTGGTCTAATGTCCGGAAAGGTAAGGTTCCTTTCTACTATATGGGCCGTGGCGGCATGGTCGATCCATCTGCCGCATTGTCGCAGTACTTTGAAACCGGTATCGCACCGCGTATCAAATTCTCAAGCAAGAAGGTCGATTCTTTGCTGCAGAAAGAACGCCAGACTTTCGATCTTGCGAAGCGTAAGAAGTACATGAACGACGCAATCAACGCCTTGATGGAAGAGGTGCCCGCGCATTTCCTGTGGCATCAGAAAATTCATTATGGTGTTGCAAATAATGTCAATATCGCCATTCGTCCTGACAAACGGATTCATGGCTATGAGATTTCGGTGAAATAACCGGAACGAAAAAGTAAAAATCAGAACCCCGTCCGGGAAACCGGGCGGGGTTTTCATTTTCCGGAATTTGTTTGATGCGTTTTGCCCCGAACTACAGCAAGTCTTTCAAGAGAAAGACCTCGACAGGCTGGGCAATCCCTTTTAGGGAGACCTCGCCTGCGGAAGCAGCATCAACGTCACTTTCAACTTCGCCATGGCACCGCCGGCTTATGAGGATTTCACCATCTTTTGCCTGATCGCTGATGCGTGCCGCAAGATTGACCGCATTGCCGATCGGCGTGTAATCAAACCGGCCTTCGACGCCAATGACACCCATCGTCGCGTAACCGCTCGCAATACCAACACCCAAACCGACATCTGCATCAAGTTTGCGCCAGGATTCGCAAAGCACATTAAACGAGGCTCTTAAGTCCAGCGCCAGTTTAACGGCCCGCATGTCGGGATCGTCGCAGGGGATCGGGTCATTGAAAAACACCATGACACCATCGCCAGCACGATAGCCAATCGTTCCCTGATATTTGACGGTGAGTTTACCGACTTCCTCGTGGAAACCGCGAAGGACAGACATTACATCTTCAGGTTCCATACTCTCTGTCATAGAGGTGAAACGCCTGATGTCGCAAAAAAGGCAGGCGATGTAGCGCCGGTGACTTTCGAGTAGCGACTCTTTGTCTTCATCCGTAATGAGGTCAGCGACCTCACCGGGCAGGAACCGTTTGAGGCGTGCGAGCTTTTCGATCTCTTCAACTTGGTCATTGACCCTCCGTTCCAGCGAGTGATTCACGCTGGCAAGTTCAGCGGCTTGCGCCTGTACCTGCCGGTTAAGAAAGGCGAGGGACCGGTTTTGATTGAGGAAGGCTGCAACCAGCAGCAAAACATAGCCGGTTGCCAGAATGGCGTCGTGATAAAATCCATAAAGCGTACAAATGATGATGAGAAGCGCGGCAACACCAATAACCATCGGCAGCATTTCGCCATGCTGCTTTCTGTCGATGACAAGCGCGCCCACCGCGCCAGCAGCAAAGATCCACATAATCGCGGCCTGTAAATTCGGATCAATATCGATAAAGGTGAGACCCAGTAAGGGAGCAAGAAACGTAAAAACTCGCTTTCCAGAAACAGAACACCAGCGATACCAGCGCCCCCAAATAGGCGAGTAATCCATATCGAAATGATTTGGGGGGCATCGAGTTCCCCGGAGCAACTTGTAGTGTCGTCATCGGCCGTTTCTATATTTGAAAACAGATTCGCCGAATCCGCTCAACAGCGCAATGGAGATGTGAAATTGGTCAGGTGGAGAACTTGTAACGCCGAGTCACACCAAACACGATGAGTGCACCGGCGAATACTACCAGCGTTCCCGGCTCCGGTACGTTTACATCGAGAGACAAATTATCAAAACCGCCAGTATTGACGGACGGGAAACCGAACGTGCCATTCGATGCAAAGATGCCGATTTCGACGGCAGCGGCGCCATTAGCGAGATCCAAACTGCCGCCGCCCAACGCGCTGAAGTCCGCACCCGTCAGGCCAAATGCTGAGAAAGCTGTCCACCCCAGCCCGTTAACAGCAGCACCGAGCGATGAAATAAAGAAATTTCCGCTTTGACGTAAAATAACACCGAAGAGAACGCCGCCGGCAGCCGTACTGGGGTCGCTGATGGCAGCGTAGGAGACATCAATGCTGCCAAAGGCGCCATCCGCACCGGGGTTATAGATCATATCTGACCGGAAATGGCCGGAGATGATATTCGATGTGGTGCCGGTATTGATTTGATTGATCACCTGCCGGTACGCGCCCGGATTTCCGCCGGATAAGATCTGTGTGCCGCTAAAGGTGAAGGAGTCATTGGGCGTGGTGTCCAACGCTTCGACCGCCGACCAGTCGGCATCAATAAATTCGGTATCAGTATAGCTGATCACCATGCTTTGCGCGGGCGCAGAAATCAGACACGCCACAACAAGCGCACCAAAGCGCCGCGAATTTGAAAATAACGCCATGGGTAACGGTCTTAGCGGATTTTACGACGCCGTACCACACCGATTCCGACGAGGCTGAGACCAAAGATCGCCAGCATGCCGGGTTCCGGAACAGCACCGCCCTGTGCGACACCGTCATCGATCAGTCCGGAAATCGCGAAAAATGTCAGCGAGGTCGTATTAGCTGGAGCCGATGCCGCAACCCAGGCTGAATTGGTTGCGTTGGGAAGCCCGGCAAATGTGAAGCAGCAGGAGCCAAGCTCGCCCGTGGCGAAAGCCGTTCCGTCAGCCTGGGTTCCCGTGAAGACTGAGCCGCCGGTATGGAGATCGCCATTTTCATTGCGGTTTATAAAGGCATCGATGGTGCCATCCCACAAATCAGCATTGTTGTCGGCAATCTTGGTAGCGCCATCAAGCAGGTAAATTGGCACGCCTGTCTCGGTCAGAGGATTGGTATTTGTATTTTCGCGAGCATCGACGGTTGTCGTTGACCCAACGGCCATCCATGTTGTGCCGAGCGCGGCAAGTGTCGCGTTGGCATTCGCGACAATTGTCACGAAGGTGTTGTAATCTGCGATATTTGGCGACGTCGCATCAAACGTCAGGCTTGTCCGAAACATCAGCCGATACTGGTTACCAACGCCGAGGCCCGGATTGACGATGGGGGCCGCTTGGACCGCGACTGTGCCGACCGCGACGAGGCAGAAAGCACAGGCCGCCGATAATGCCCGCAAATATGAGATTTTCATTGTTTCCCTCCGTTCCCCAGCTGCCGGCTATTTTTGTATTTTCCGGCGGGTAAATCCGACAATATCAACAGGCCGACTAACGTCTTTAAGTTGAACCTTGTCATTTTTATTGCCCGACTCATTTAACCTATGGCCGAATACAACCATCACCTTACCATTAAAGATGCAAAAAACATGCCGATTTTAAGGTACTATTAACTATCAAACACTTGTTTGGTTAACGTTCGCTGCGAAGAGTCAATAATGTAAGAAATTCCGACAGTTACCGCTATCGAAAAGCGGATAGAGAGCGGGGTTTGGGGAAATGAGTTTACACGTTATACAGGCATCCACCCCACACTCATTATTGAGCGCGGGGCAGTATATTCATGGCCGGTAAAAGTGTCCTATTTAGCGGAAGCAGGCCACTCGAATTCGGGGCGTAACCCTTCATAAACCGGGCGGCCGTCATCGGGTGCTGCGGAGCCACCTGCCGGATCAAAAAACGCATGATAGGTCGCAGGCATGCTGTCAGCATCATGCCCCATCAGGTTGGGGACGATGACGCGTATTCGGGCTTCCTTGTCATCGAGCATGATCGGGGTGCCACAATCCGAGCAGGTACACAGTTCCAGCGGGCCATCCGGGTTGTTTGCGTTAAACGGCTGTCGGTCTATCCCGTCAAGATTATCGACCCCGAGATCAGTGTATTTGAAAAACACGACATGGGTTGATTCCTGGCCAGTTAGGCTTTTGCAAACCGAACAGTGGCAGCTGTGGTTGTCTATTGGGTCGTTGTCTGAATGGGTGTGAACGTGATCGCACCCGCCGGCATATTTGTGAGCCATGAGTCCCTCCCTCTTGTTAAAATTTTCATGATCGACCCGGCTTCTTCGTCTGGTGGTTTCGCAGTCGATCTAGGGCCACTTTAACTCAAATGACACAAAATTAGTGAGGTTTTTTGGATGAGGTTTAATACGGATTGTGTTTCCGGGTGAGATAGGTGCGCATTCAGCGGATGCGGTTGTTGGGTCCGTTTGTTGCGCACTCCGCATTTCCCCTGTTGCGCCAAATGCGCTAGCGTTCCGGTAACGTTTTTACAGACGGGAGGAAACGCTCATGGCGACGAAAATGGGCGAGACGTTTGACGAGCTGGTCGAGGTGTCCGGCGTGCGCGAACGCTGCAGCGAAGAAGAATGGGAGACGCGGGTCAATCTCGCGGCCTGTTACCGGCTTGTCTGGGAATATGGCTGGCATCACCTGAACCTGAACCATATTTCCGCGCGGGTGCCGGGGGATGAGGAGCACTTTCTGCTCAACCCTTACGGTCCGATGTATAACGAGGTCACGGCCAGCAATCTGGTGAAGGTCGATCTCGAAGGCAATGTGCTGGATGAGACGCCGTACAATATCAATCAGGCCGGTTACACCATTCATAGTGCGGTGCATGGGGCGCGACCCGATGTGCAGTGTGTCTTGCATACCCATACGCCAGCGGGCATTGCGGTTTCGACCCTGAAGTGCGGGCTTTTACCGCTGCATCAGGAAGCGTTGCGGTTTTATGGCGGCACCAGCTATCACGATTATGAAGGGGTCGCACTTGATCTCGATGAGCGCGTACGGCTGGTATCGAGCCTCGGCGACAACAAGGTGCTGATCCTTCGCAATCACGGGCTATTGACCTGCGGCCGCACGATCTCGGAGGCGTTCGTCCTGATGTATCATTTGGAGCGGTCTTGTCAGGCACAGATCATGGCGGGCGCGACCACCGAAGATAACAATATTCACGTAACCCCGCCGGAGGAGGTTCGCCAGCACGCCGCCGAGCAAACAACGCGCAATGGCCGGAACCCTGGCGAGTTGCGCTGGCCGGCCTTGGTGCGCTGGATGGATCGCATTGATCCCTCGTTCAGGAACTAGGGGAACCGTTATGGCAGGTGAAGACTTTACGATGCGGGATCTTGCGCAGGCGGTGCAAGCTCAGATGGCACTCCATGGGAAAGACGCAGAGAAAATTCTTGAAGGTATTCGCGATCCGGTAGGAAAAATCCTCGCCAGCGATCTCAGTACGATTGGTGTGAAACGCGAAGGCAATCACATCGATGAGTCGCGCTACCTGTACTATGATGGTGAAATGTCGATTACTTTCGATCATTTGCCGGAAGGCAAGGATATTCCGCCGCACGATCATGGTATTTGGGAAATGCTGGCGATCTATAGCGGGCGGCTGCATCACACGGTCTATGATCGAAAAGACGATGGCAGCAAAGAAGGATATGCGGAGCTGGAGGCTATCGACGACCGGGTGCTGGAGCCCGGCGAGATTTCAATGGTCGCCCCACCGGCGGAAATTCACAGCTTTACAGCGCTCACCGACGACACATGGTCGGTGACGATCGTTGGCGGAAAATACAAGTTGGACCGGCATTATTACGATCCGGCGAAGAGTTCCTGTCGTATCGCCAACCCCAAAAAGCAAAAGGTGGTTTAGACGACGATGGCCCTTACCAAGGCGGATGTCGGGCGGCGGTTTTCGGGGCCCTCCAAAACTCTTACCGATGCGCATTTCCTCATGTATTCCGCGATTTCCGGCGATGTGCATCCCATCCATTACGACGTCGAATATGCCAAAAATACGCCGTTTGGTGCGCCGGTTGCGCATGGCTTGCTGCTCACCGGGTTGATGGCGCTCGGCAGTTCCGATGCGGGGGATGCGATGGATGGACTGGCGATGGTTGAGCAGGGCACGTCATATCGAAAGCCGGTTAAGGTCGGCGATACCGTTCATGCCGAATTTGAAATTGAGGACGTCTGGCAGGACACAGAGCGCAACTTTTGCCGGGTTAAGACGTTTCTGTTGAACCATGAAGGTGAAACTATGGCCGACGGTTTTCACGTCTATCGTATATTGTCCAAAGCTGGCGGCGATTAAATGGCGCAGAAACGCAAAGCGATATATGCGGGCGATAGCTGGCCGGAGAAATATACCTATGTGCCTGCATTGAGAGTTGGCAATACGGTCTGGTTGTCTGGCACGACAGGCACTGATGAGACCGGCAAGATTACCGCGCCCGGCGATATTGTCGAACAGACGCGTCAGATATTTCGCAAGTTTGAAGCTTTGCTGAAGCGGGAAGGTGGCACCTGCCAGAATATCGTCGAGACCAAGGACTTCATAACGACGACAGAGAATTACAAAGGCACAGCCGATGTCCGGCGCGAGTTTTTCAAAGGCAGCTATCCGACTTCGACGGGTGTTTTGGTCTCCGGGCTATTGCGCAAAGACGCATTGATCGAAATCTCTGCTGTTGCCGTTCTCGACGAAGAGCCCGATGACGACTGAACCGGTGCGCTTTTGGGAGGACTTCGCGGTCGGCGACCGTTATCCCACGTCGACCCGTACTATCACTGAAGACGATCTCGACAGGTTTTGCGAACTGGTTGGGTATGACGTCCCTTTGTTTCTCGACGACGATCAACCAGAAAACAAAACGTTCAAGGGGCGCATCTGTCCGAGCCATCTGATCATGTCAGTTGCGACAGCGATGACTGGGCGTTTGTTCAGCGAAAGCCTGATCGGATTGCTGGGGCTCGAAAACGGCAAGTTTCTCGCACCAGTGTATCCGGGAGACTCACTTTCGACCGAGGTTGAGGTCCTTGAAAAACGCCCTACGTCAAAGCCGGAACGCGGAATCGTTGTTTTTCGCGATCATGTGCTTAACCAAAATGGCGTCGAGGTGTTTCAGGTGGACAAGATCACGCTCATTCGCTGCCGTGAGGCGAGTTGACGCGAATGGAAGACACTCAGCGCCTGCCTCTCGCAGACATCGAAAAAATTCAGAACGAAAAGCTGCGCTACATGCTATCGCTGTGCGCGCGTGGTTCGACATTCTATCAAATGCAGTGGCGTGACGCTGGTATTGATATCGCAGATATTCAAACCGTCGAAGATCTCGCGAAATTGCCTCTAACCCAAAAGCAGGAGCTGATGGAGGCACCCGAAGACTTTCGCCTCGATCTGCCAGACTTGCCACTGCATGAGCGCGCCTTATGGGAAGTGCTGTATACTACCGGCAGCACCGCCGATCCGGTGCCGCTCTATAGCAACACCTATGACTATCACGCCTATCTGCATCAATCGCAGTGCGTTGCCGAGATATCGGGCATCCGCGAGACCGATATAATTGCAAACCTGTTTCCCCTAACGCCCGCGCCGATGGGCGCATTTGTGCGCTCGGCGGGCAATGCTTATGCGGCAGGGGCAACGATTTTTGCCGCCCTTCCGGGTGGAGCATTTGGTCCGTTCGATGTGCATCGATCACTGGATCAAGCGGTGGACCGCGTCGAGAAACACCGCGCGACAATATTGTGGGGCGTGCCGAGCTATATCAGGCGTTTGCTGATCCGCGCACTAGAACTCAAAGCTGATCTTTCGTCGGTGCGGATGTGCGCGATTACCGGCGAGGCGACGTCGCCGGCGTTGCGCGAAGACATTCGACGGTGTCTGCGCGAAATGGGAGCCGAACAACCCCTCATCTTTAATCGCTATGGTTCGACAGAGTTGGGGGCCTTCGCGCAATGTCAGGAGGAGGGCGATTGGCACAACCCCGCACCGGAGCTTCAATATCACGAGATCGTCGATCCCGAGACCGGCCATCGTCTTCCCGATGGCGAGCGCGGCGCTCTTGCTGTGACGCATCTGGATAAACGGGGCACGGCACTGATCCGTTTTGTCGTCGGCGATATTGTATCCATTGATCGGTCGCCCTGTTCGCATTGTGGACGGACCAGCGAACGTATCGTAGGGCCGGTGGTGCGCACGAAAGATCTCATTAAAGTAAAAGGCATGTTGATCAATCCGGATGTCTTGCTAGATGTTCTTGAATCAATATCGTCAATTGCCGAGTTCCAGGTTGTGGTCCAGAACGAGAATAAAAACGATCCTTTATCGATGGATGAGATGCTGATCAGGGTTGCGCTGCATGAAAACGCGCCTGAACACATAGAAAAAGAAATCACGCAACAAACGCATAAAGCCGTGAATGTTACGCCCCGGGTTGAAGTGACTGCATTGGAAGAAATTTACTCCGCGGGCGAACAAACAAAAGCGGTGCGCTTCGTTGATCGCCGTGTTTCTGCAGACAACGCAATCCGTTAGTCATGGATGAACTGACCATAGCCAATATATTTAACCTCGCGCTGGCGACGGGCATAGGTGTCGCGGCGTTCAATGGAATGATCCATGGCTATACGGGGTTCGGCGGCGCTCTCCTGACGGTGCCGGTTCTCACGTTTCTATACGGACCAGTCGAAGCGATTGGCATGGTTGCCATAATCTCGATTTTTGGTGCCTCACATTTGGCATATGGCATCTACCGTCTGGCCGAATGGCGCAGTCTCATTCCGATCTGTTTGGGGATAGCACTTCTAACACCCGTTGGCGCATGGATTTTATTTCATATCGATGGAGAAATCGTCCGCCGGTCGATGGGCGGGTTTATTCTCGCATTTGCACTCATACTATTTAGCGGTTGGTCCTATCGAGGGCCACGCGGGTTGGTGCCTGGCGCCCTCGTAGGTGGTGTCGCGGGGTGCATAAATGGTCTAACCGGTATCGGTGGTCCTCCGCTCGCGCTTTATCAGCTTTCGGCGCCGCTGCCGGTGGAAGTACAGCGCGCCAATATTGTTGTGTGCATTATCTTCTTGATTATCACGATGTTCGCGGCCATTGCCATCGGCGGCGGCTATTCTGCGTTGGTAATCGTTCGGGCGCTGATCATAACCCCCGCGTACATTTTTGGCGTTTGGGTTGGATCGCGTATTTTTGCGATAGCGCCAAAGAGCTACTTCAAGAATATCGCTCTCCTGATTCTCATTGCGACCGGGCTCGCTGTTCTCGTCGCCTAATTTACTGTCTAGCTATAGACCCGCTGGCTGGCCGGGCGTTGTTTTAGTCGATCACGATAAGTCTGCAGCGTCGGAAAATCATCAAGCAATCCTGTGACCGTTGCCATAATACAACTATGGCCCACGACGATATCGGCACCGGAAAATTGGTCGCCCAGTAGATAGTCACGGTCGGCAAGTGCATCCGAAATAATCGTTGCTCTTTCAGCAAAGTCACGCCGGCCTTTTTCCGCGAGGTTAGGGTCGTGTTGGGCACCTGTCGGGCGCATAGCCTCCAATGGTCTCATGGTCTTGTCGAATACCAGCATGATCGCGGGGTCGAGCTCGCCAGCTGCAAAAAGACACCATTGATAGTATAGGGCGCGTTCCGGGCTGCCTGGTTTTGGAGCCAATGCTTTTTCGGGGTTCTCATCAATCAGCTGCAGTACAATGGCGATGGATTCGTACATCAAATAATCATTTGTCTTAAGTGCCGGCACAACGCCAAGTGGCTGGATGGAACGATAGGATTCAGTATTTTGCTCGCCTTGCATGAGATCGATGTTTTCAGCTTCAAAATCGATACCCAGCTCTTCAAGTGCCCATTTTGCACGGTTTGATCTGGTCGGCGGGAATTCGTACAGGAGTGTCATGGCGGTTCTCATTCTACGGGACGATTTACCGCGTCAGCCTAAAGATTGGCCGTTATCGGGTCTAATAAACTTATAGAAATAACCACTGAAAAGATGTGTGCCAATTCACACAGTTATCGTTATGGTGCCGCCGAATTTATTCACTGGAGGTTCAATGTTTGAGGTTGGCGACGTCGTCCGAAATGTGGCGGCCAATATCGTCGGTGAGATTGTCGAGATAGATGGGGAAACCGCCTATATCGAACAGGATAACGGAGCCGAAGTTGATTTCGCGATGTCGACTCTCGTGCTGGAGAGCGATTTTCAGGCACGCCATGGCGGCGGCGTCCGTGATGACGCTGGATCACACGCTTACGATGAAACCTACGAGGCCGTAATCGGGGATCTCTATCCGGCAGTCATAGAACTAGGGCAACAGGCTCATGCCCAGGCGGAAACAGTTCCAGGCATAAAACCCAAGCAATGGGATGAGTTGAGCGCCCTGCAAAAATTAAACGCGATCTCAGAGGTGACAAAAACACCGGTTAAGGCATGGATTGATGCGAGCAAGCCAGGCGCGAAGCCGTCTCTCGCGAAACTTCAATTGTCAGTATTGGCTGATTTCGGAAAAGGATAGGAAGATGACGGACACGCACGGCGAAAGTGGAACAGTATTGGGCGCTGACGAAGTAGCGCTGGTAATTGATGCCGAAGGGGTGGCGACCCTGTGCCTGCCTGATTACGACGACGATGACGAAGTGCCCCGGCACACGCTGTTTCTCGTCGCACTGATGAACAAAATGCAGGACGAAGACTGGGTCGATGAGATTATATCTGAGATCGTGCCGGAGATTTCAGAGTCGTAAATTCTTGTTTCCGTTTAAGGCCTGCGGAACTAGGACGAACTGCGTTTGAAGATGCTTGGATAATTGCTGATTGTTTTCTGAACGGCCGCATGTAGCCTTTTTTGTAGTCGGAAGAATAAGAGCAGCTTTTGATCCTGAGGGTCTTTGTCGAATTTAATGTACTGGTCTTCCTGTTTTGCCACCTCCAGAATTGTACCGTCATAAATCAGGCCATTGGTAAAGCCTGGCATTTCATTTTGCATTCGCATCGGAAATTGATCAGCGGCGGCCTCATCTTTGAGTAAGATTCCGACGAAATCGTTCCAGCCATGAAATTGCTGATTGCCGATAAAAGATTCCAGAAGAATGGTCCGGTAACCGCTGCGTCTTCCCCAATTTTGCAGGGCAACGCCGCTATCGGGGTAAAAACGCCAGCAATCAACAGGATATTTGTGGAATGTCCCATTTGATGGAACGTTCAAATAAAACAAACCACCGGGTTTCAAAATGCGTAGGATATCGTTGAACAGTAGCCAGAAAAACTCCGAATGTTCGAAGCAGGACGAACATACAACAACGTCGGCAGCTTCATCGTCAAAAGGCAGCGTGTATGGATCATCAAAAACCAGATCGACTCCTTTTCCTTCAACAAAGTCAATTCCGATATAATCGTTGTTCGCGGGCGCAACCGATCGCAATGACCCATTAACGTCCTGTGCGCCAACATCGACGATGGTTTTGCCTTCGCTATCACTTAGATAGGTTTTGAAGAATTCTTCGCCTAAGAACATCGCTGTGTCATGCATCGTCAATCCTTCCCAAACCGGTAGCTGGCGGTTCTGCCAGCTCAAGCGTCATATCGCAGATCACTCGCGATTGGAATAATTACTCGTAAATTAAGGGCGGAAACCCGGGGCTTAAATTTAGTGGCTAGTCCAAGTGGGGACGTTCAGTTTGTTGGTCATCCACTGTTTAAGATGAGCAGGAAAATTTCATTCAAGTCGACATTCAAAGGCTAATTCGAACATTTTTTCACGTTGTATGTGCCCGCTTTTATCTTCTCATTTATTCGACGAAGAATCTCGATGCGTGCCGTCGGGTCTTTGGACTCGTTGAAAGCGGCTTGATCCTTTTCGTTCATTAGGATTTCTACATAACCTTTTTCTTTCATGCAGCCTTTGATCCAAGCACGCTGCATTTCGTTCGCTGCCTTCCCATCTCTGATGCCTTTTGCTGCACCACTGATTGCGCCCTGCACGAAGCCAACAAGAAGCGAACCGGTCCTGGGCGTGTAGACGTATGGTCCAGGACGGTGCGGGGCCCCAATATCCTTCGATTCGTTCCGACAAAATTCCAAGTCTTTTTCGTAACTTGCATAGGCTAGATTGTCTTTGACGTATACCGGACTCGCGCTGCAGCCAGCTATGACAACCGGCAGTATCATCAATAAGAGATTTCGAAAAATTCTTTGCATCCATTAATACCAGAAATTACGCATTGGTTGAGTAATACTACCTGCTTTAGGGAGAATTGGTATATCCAGCTGCACCGAATCCGATTGAATTAATAGGCTGACTCCGGAGGGTTTACGTTAATCGCGTACACCGCCGACGAACTACCGCAACGCCAATCAATCCCAGTATTAAGGCCGGAAATCCAAATGCTGGCGAAGAGACCGGCGGTGCATCGGCAATAGTCAGTGTGCTCGTATTAAAGGTCAGGGCTGTAATGTATTCCTCGCCGAAATCAACATCGACTACCTGGAGCGTCGCAGGATTGATGCCTCCGAAATTATTCGAATTTTGGATTATTCCCGTACCATCGGTATTTAGCTGCACAATTGGCGGATGATACCGCCCATTACCGACCTCTCGGGCGTTAAACTCAAAAACAACACCAGTTCCCACTAACTCGGAGACTTGTAGTCCATCAGTAAGATCTGCGAACGCTGAGATCTCAAAGGACATCGAGCTGCCCTGCGCATAAAAGTCAGTTCCAGTGATCGATCTGCTGAGATCAAATGCCGGAAAACCGGATGGTGTCGCCGCGAGAAACCCAAATACTCGATAATCCACGCTATTGAGTGTCGGGTTGGTGTAGGTGGTACCGGCGGTGAGAGGCGCGTCAATGTCGATCGTAAAATTGAACGTTTGGCTATTGCTAAAGATCGGCGTTAGACCAAAATCCGCTGCTTCGAAGTTGATCACAAAGGCCTGCGTCGTATTGAGGCTGAGGCAGCTACAGCATATTGCAATCGCAGTAAGAAATTTTTGTTTTAGGCCCATGGCGGACCTTATAATAAGGAAACAAGATGGGACCAATCCCGAAATTACCTTAATTTTGCGAAGCAAAGTTGCTGTAATTATCGTATGTTCAGAACCGATGTGCGGGCGGCGCCCATTACCCGGAAGGCTGTGCCACCGACAAATAGGCGGCGGAACAATTTCTTCCCGGAATCCGCAACTGCGACGACGGCAAATTTATTTCCGGCCTTGACGATTTCTTCGGTCGGATTTCCAACGCTGACAAGGACATCTTCAACATCGATATCTATTTTACCCAGCATTTCGGTTGCTTTTTCGAGTACACGACCTGCCGTTCCGATATCGGATTTGCTCTGCGCAACACATAATAATGTTACCGGTCTGCCGCTATGTTTGGCCAAAATGGCATCACGGCGCATCGCATCGAGGGAATGTTTTGTTCCGTCCGTGCAGATTAAATGGCCCTTACCGCGTCCTTCATCATTGGGACGCGCTACCATGACCGAGCATGGCGCCAACATGGCGACTTTTTGGGTGACACTGGCGCTGAAGAATGCCCGCATCTCGCTATGCCAGTGGCTTGGTGCACCCATGATGATGAGGTTGTAGGGGCCAAGCTCGTATTGATCCAGTATACCGCTTGCGGCATCAGGGGCAGTCTTCAATTTCAGAACGATGGATCGCCCGTTCTCGTGACGATATTCCACCTTATTGTCACCCAGAGGGTCGCCCCAAGAATCCGTATGACTTACAGAGGATGACCAGTGTGCAGAAATTTCATCCTCACCAGTAAGCGTATCCAAACCCTTTTTGAGATAGCGAATGCCCGGAAGTTCCAGCCCCCAGTCGAGCATGTTTTCGCGAGCGACACGAACCTGCAATCCGCCCGATCTCAATCCCTGATCGATAGGGCGTACGTAGAGCAGAATGATATCGCATTCGCTGGAATGCCCGATCCGCGAGGCAAAGCGGAGACCTTCGTAGGACGCATCGGTGCCATCAATGCATACGAGTATGCGAAACCGGTTGCGACGTATCGCCCGGATATCATCCTGGTCATCGCGAAAAGCGGTTTCATCCATTGGATTTGCGGATTTGATCGCCATGGGACCTATCTAACTCCCAAGAAACGGCCAATAGAAGGCGGCCGCAAATATCATCAGGATTGTCGACATGACAGCCATGCGCCAGCCGACGACCAGAAAGTCTGTCGTCTTGAGATAACCAGAAGCGTAAACAATGGTGCAGGCGGGCGTGCCGACGACCGTTAGATACGCAAAAGCGGAGGAGATTGCCGTAATAAAGCCGAGGATAATCGGGCTTTCCCCGGCGACGGTGGCCATATTCAACACGATAGGACCAAGAACCGCGACCGCGGCGCCGTTCGACATTGTGTTTGTCACCAACGTTGTAAGTGCGGAAACTGCCGCCCAAAGCCCGACGCCACTTTCTGCGCCCAACGGTGTCATCATGCCCAGGAAGCTTTCGGCAACCCACTGAGCGGCACCAGTATCTTTCATCTGCACGCCAAGAGAAATCGCAGCGGCATAAAGCAGGACAACGCCCCAGTTGACGCCGGAATTGATTTCTTCCCAACGGACAAGCCCGGCGATCAGGAAAATCGCGGCACCCATGATCGCAATGGTACCGAGGCCAATATCACTGGAGAGGAAAACCCATCCCAGGAGGATCGACACGAAAATAACGATCGCGAGCCAGTCAGCGGGTTTCATTGGGCCTTGTTCGACAATTTGCTGGCGCAGTTTAGCGACAGAGCGCGACAGCGTTTTGTACTCGGGTTTAAACGTCCAGGTCAGTATGAGTGTGACGAACGGCAGCTGGATCAGGAATATCGGATAGGCGTAGGCGATCCAGGTGACGTAATCGATCAGAAACTTTCGTGTTTCAGGATTTGTCGGATCAAAGAAAAATTCTTTCCAATAGCCAATCATGATGGCGTTTCTTGCGCCGCCGGACGGTGTGCCGATACCGGCGACCGAACAACCATATGAAATCGAAAACAGCAGAACCGCCGCCAATCGCCTGACCTCCTTGGGGTCATCTGATGTCAGGCTGATAAGCGTGATACCTACAGGCAGCATCATGGCGGCGACCGTGTGCTCTCCGACAAATGAAGCCAGCACGCCGGAGACCAGCGAAATGCCAAAACAGATGCGCGTCGTTTTGGTGCCGGTCATGCGTACGATGAGCCAGGCGATGCGGATGTCGAGTTTCTGTTTGACCACCGCGACCGCCAACATGAGCGATCCCATGATAAACAGAACTGAATCGGTCATGAGGGTTTTTGCGACTGTCGTCGATTCCAGTCCGAGCAATAGGACCTGCCCGATGATGATTAACAAGGCAACAGTGGGTAGTGGCACAGGTTCCGTTACGAAAAGAATGACCGCAACCACCGACATCGTAAGGACAATCATCCCCTCGCGCGACAGACCTTCCGGTTGCGGCATCGTGAGCATCACAAGGCCGACCGCCATTGCTATAAAGAACCAGCGTTTTTCCCAGAAATAATATAAATTGACTTGCGAGCTGAGCAGCCGCCAGCGCTGATATCCCTGTCGCCGGACTTTTGTCGACCACAGGTCACGCGGTTCATAGGATCGCAGGCTGTCGGTAACCAGACTTACGCCAGTCACATCATTTCCTGCAAATTATCGCCGTTCTTAGATGTCCACATTGGAAAAATAAACTCAACTCGCCAGCGCTCGAAATGCCGATACTCTTATAGATTCCGTATCCTAACACGGAACAATATCATTCTCTTAACTTTCGTTGAGCGGATAATCAAGTAACCCCGTCGGTTTGTCCTGTCAAACCGGTTTTTTGCACAAAATTGCAACCGCGAACCCCATGTTTAGTTCTCTCGCAAATTCAAATATGGTTTTGATTACTGTCGAGCCAAACTGCCCTCAACAATGCGAGAACTGATATGAAATTCGGTCTTTTCTACCTGCCGACCTACCTGCCGGATGGTGACCGGAACATCCACACGCATATGCATAATATTGTTGAGCAGGTCGAGTATGCCGATCAGATTGGCATCGATTATGCCTGGATGGTCGAGCATCATTTTGTCCGGCATGGCGGCTTCCTGTCTTCGAATTATGCCTTCCTGAGTTATTTGGCGGCGCGAACACAAAACATCAGACTGGGAACCGGTGCGACGGTGCTGCCCCTGAATGATGCGGTGCGCGTCGCGGAGCAGGCAGCGACTCTTGATCAACTATCCAGAGGGCGGCTCGATTTTGGTGTCGGGCGGGGATTCATCCGCGATGAGTTTGAGGCGTTTGGTGTGCCGATGAAGGAAAGCCGCGAGCGTGTCGAGGAAGGCGTCGAGCTGGTACTCAAGGCGTGGGCCGGCGGGCCGCTGGAATTCGAAAGCAAGTTTCGGCCCAAAATGTCGGGCCTCAATGTTTTGCCAACGATTTATCAGAAACCGCACCCGCCCATCTGGAATGCCTGTCTGATGTCGCCTGAAAGTTTCGAGTGGACTGCACAGGAAGGCCACAATTTGCTCTACGTCGCCTATCACGTTGATCACGAGCTGGCGACAGAACGCATCGGCTGGTATCGCGATGCTCTCCCGAAACACGGGCGCAAGATCGAGGATCATGAGGTGTGCTGTGTCTATCACGCCTATTTTATGGAGAATGAAGACAACGCGCTGCTCGAAGCTACGGTCGATCAGGCGATGGGCGAGTATGGCGGTGCGGGCAAAGAGGCGGCGAGCAAGCCGCCCGACCCTGAGGCTTACAAAGGTTATGACCAGCGGGATAAAGGAACACAGCAACTGACATTTGACCGGTACTTCCCCGGCCGCGTTGTCATGGGCGGGCCCGATCAGGTGGTTGAACGGCTGGAGGTGTTGCGCGATATCGGTATCACCCAGGTCGCGTTCCTCGTTGATTTCGGATCGCTTTCGCAGGACCAGATCATGAAATCGCTGAAGATTTTTGGCGAGAAAATCTTGCCGCGCGTGCAGGATTTATAGAGAGCCTCAGGCCGCCTTGCGCTGCCGCCGTGCGAAGCCAAGCGCCGCGATACCGAGGCCGAAAATAGCGAGTGATTCCGGTTCGGGAACGCTGCTGGATTCGGTGCCAAACTCCAGCCTGTCGAACCCGCTATTGTCGGCGACGCTGCTGGTAAACGTTATTGTACTGAAGGCGGTGTCGCTGACGATGCCGACGAAGTACCTATTGTTACTAACGCTTCCATTGCCAACAAAGTTAAAGGCGCCGCCATCGATGCTAAATCCGAAGGATTGACCAGCACCGCTATCGATATCGCTGATGTCGATACCAAAGGCGTTAATCCCGGTGCCAAAATCAAACTCCGTTTGAGTCATGGAGTTGGTTCTTAGGCTCAACGATCCATCCGTAAAAAAGGTTGGGCTATGCGAAAAATTGCTTCCGCCGGCATTAAGAGTGGCCGTAAACTCAGTAGGTCCCCCTATCGGGAAATTGATGGAAGGTGCGGCGGCAAAAGCGGTTTCAAAACTCTCAAGGGTTAACGGTCCACCGAAATAATTCTGAAAATCGGTTCTCGCTGAAGTCAGCGTTCCAGCACCTTGGCTGCCGATAAAAAATGTCGGCATCGCCATTGCATTTGTTGAAAACATGCAAACGAAAGCCAGGCTAGCGATTATTGATTTCAAATAAGTCATCGCTCATTCTTTTAAGTTTAAAACCCGCTGACAGACAAAGTTAGTCGTTGGGATACACCCCTAAATATCAATTTAAGCAATTTTCATGTCGTTTTTTAAATGCATAACAAACCTGCGGGTTTGATGAAAATTTGTTTTGCTCAAATATCCGGACTGCAAAAGTTTCCGACGGTTTTCCTGCCGTAGGGGTGCTGTACTGATTGCACGCCTAAATCGAAATAACCAAAAATCCGCAGTTTACCACCCGGTGACTCCATGATTAAATCTCCGCTGTAACACATAAAAAAATCACGGCGCATCTAAGGATGTGTGTCCACATTTAATGGGGAGGTTCGACTATGAATACAGTTCGTTCGGTTTTGAAACACTTTGCGCGACGGTCTGTTGCTGGACTGTCGGCATTCGTCTTTGCAGTTACAGCATTCGGGTTTATGACGCCTGCGAGTGATGCCGTTGCTGCGACCAAAGTTAAATACGCGGAAGTTGTAAGATCGGTTTTCTATCTTCCAAAGTATATTGCGATCGCGAATGGATATTTCGCCGAAAACGGAATTGAAGTTGACCTGACAACCGCCTGGGGTGGTGACAAGGGAACCTCGATGCTTTTGACAGGACGCGTGGACATTGTGTTGCAGGGTCCGGAGACGGCCGTCTATGTTGAGAACGGCGCGTCTCCCGAAAAAACAAAGATGTTCGCAGCGATTACCGCAACTGACGGACTGTTTTTGATGTCCCGCAAAAAAATGGCGATGAAGGACTTCAAGTGGAGCATGATCAAAAATAAGACGGTCATGGGCTGGCGTCCGGGTTCCACACCGGGGCTCTTCCTGGAATATGCGATGAAGAAATATGGCATTTCGCCGAAGAAAGATGTCAACCACGTCACCAATATTGCGATACCCGCGAGAGTTGGTGCCTGGATTGCCAAGAAAGCCGACTACGCGGTTTTCTTTGAGCCGGACGTATCCCGGCTTTCGCGTGAAGGCCATGCCTTCCCGGTTGCATCGGTCGGTGGAGAGGTTGGCAAGGTAGACTACACGGTCTTTATGGCGACGGATTCCTATATCAAGAAGAATCCCAAGATCATCCAGGGTTGGACCAATGCAATCTACAAAGCCATGCAATGGGTTCAAACCGCTGACGCCACGGATGCCGCCAAGAAAATTTCCAAGTGGTTTCCCAAGGTTAAAATTGAGGACATAGCCGCCTCGGTTAACCGGTATCGGAAATTCGGAATCTGGAAAACAGATCCGACCACCCATCCGAAAGCGATTTCCGCGTTACAGGATATCCTTGTCGAGGGCGGCGTTTTGAAAGCAAATAAACGCGTTGCTTACGATAAAGTTGTGACTACGCGTTTCTCGGAAAAAGCGAAAGGCAAGTAGCTGACGCAAAGTTCCGAGTAAAATCATGGCAACACAAACACCGAAGGTCGAGCTTCGCGATATCGACCTTCGGTATTTCACACTCGAAGGCGAAACCGAAGCGCTTAGAGAGTTTTCTCTTTCGGTTTCGCCGGGCGAGTTCGTCGCGATCGTTGGGCAAAGCGGTTGTGGAAAAAGCACCCTGTTGTCTCTGGTAGCTGGCATTCTCGAGCCTACGGACGGCGATGTTCTGGTAAACGGCGCACCGGTCGAAGGGCCGTCGCCGCTCTGCGGCTATATGCTGCAACAGGACCACCTCTTTGAATGGCGCTCCATTTTGGACAATGTCGTTTTGGGTGCAGAAATTCAGGGTCTTAATCGTGGCGACGCGATAGAACGCGCTAAAACTTTGCTGCGTGGATATGGGCTTGGCGAGTTCATGGATCATTTTCCCCATCAGCTTTCGGGGGGCATGCGCCAAAGGGCGGCGTTGGCCCGTACTCTTTGCACCGATCCGGAAATTCTCCTTCTCGATGAGCCCTTCTCGGCACTGGATTTTCAAACGCGGCTGGCATTGTCGGACGAGGTATCCGAAATCCTGCGTCGCGAGGGTAAGACCGTTATTCTGGTTACGCACGATATTTCGGAAGCCGTCAGCATGGCTGACAAGGTTATTGTCATGACCAAGCGGCCGGGCAGGGTGAAAGCCGTTCATGATATCGTTTTTAAGGAAACGGAAAATGGACGGCCGCGTCCTTTTGAAGCGCGGTCTCTAGAAGAATTCAGAAATTATTTTGACCAGATTTGGAGCGAGCTGGATATCCATGTCGGAAACTGATCAAGAGCAGAACTCGACGGACGATCAGGCAGCCGTCGAAGCGGTTGATCCGTCTAGCCCGAGCCCAATGTATCAGAGCTTTCTGCGCCGGGTTCGCAGCCGCCGCAAACTCATTCTTCTTACCCAGTTTATTCTCGTCGGATTATTTTTTGCGCTTTGGGAAATTGCGCCGAGGTATCATTGGGTCAATCCCGTTTTGACAAGTTATCCCTCTGCTATTTGGGCAACATTCCTCGAACTGCTCGCAGATACAGATAATAATATCATGACCCATACCTGGGTCACCGTTCAGGAAACCATCGTCGGTTTTACGTTGTCGATGATATTGGGAGTGGGTACGGCCATTCTCTTATGGTGGTGGGATTTCCTGTACCGGGTTGTTGACCCGTTCATGGTGGTTGCCAACGCATTGCCCAAGATCGCGCTTGTGCCGATTTTTTACATTTGGCTGGGCGATGTCGCCTCTATCTACGCGATGGCTGTCGCAATTGCGGTCTTCATCACCATCCTTATGGTCTATAGCGGTTTCCGAGAAACTGATCCCAACAAAGTCAAACTTGTCCGCACACTGGGTGCTAACAAGCATCAGATTTTACGAAAAGTCGTCCTGCCTTCGAATGTGCCGGTGATGGTCGCCGCGCTTAAAATCAATGTCGGTCTTGCTTTGGTCGGCGTCATTGTCGGCGAGTTCCAGGCGGCAAAGGCGGGTTTAGGGCATCTGATCATCTATGGCAGCCAGGTCTTTCAGATGACACTTGTCATGACGTCGATATCGATGCTCGCTATAATTTCGACGATTATGTACCTGGCCATAATGTATTTGGAAAATACTGTAATGCGGCATCACAGCTAGTGATGCGCTGGCGCTGTCTACCGAGAAGGAGTCGACGATGCATAAAATTGAAATTCCCGACCACGTAAAAGAAAGAGTAATCACGCGTCAGGGCAAGCTGCACGCTATTGAATCATTGGAGCCCGAAAAAACGGCACTGATTGTAGTCGATATGCAAAACTATTTCATGGCGGAGGGGCAGATGGGTTGCTGTGCGGATGCACGCGACATCGTGCCTAACGTAAATTGCATTGCAGGGGCGATGCGGGATGCCGGTGGTCATGTCGTCTGGATCCAGAACGATGCGCCTGAGGAAACTCTGGAGAGCTGGGCTAATCTGCACGCGATGTACTCGGATGAGAACCGGAAAACCCGTATGGCAGGACTCGCATCCGGTTCGGAGGGCTATGCGCTGTGGGGAGATCTCGACGTGAGGCCGGAGGACATGCACACGGTTAAAACGCGCTATAGCGCGTTTATAAGAGGTGCGTCAGATATTGAGTCACAATTACAGGAACGCGGCGTAGACACGATTATTGTCACTGGCGTTGCGACCAACGTGTGCTGCGAATCCACGGCGCGCGATGCAATGATGTTGGGCTATCGTACAATCATGGTTGCCGATGCCAATGCGGCGCCAACGGATGCCGAACATAATGCGGCGCTCGCCGGCTTTATGCTGTTTTTCGGCGATGTCCAGTATTCGGACGAAGTTATCGAAAAACTGCAAAAATCAGTTCCTCTCGCTCAGGCGAGTTAAGAAAACCGTTCGTTCGAGCGTTTGGTCATGACGCCCGAGCACTGCACAACATTAAATTAGGGAGACGGAGTATGGAAACGTTAGGTTTCATCGGTACCGGCGGCATGGGCAAAGGCATGGCTGCTAACTTGATGAAGGCGGGCTACACGCTGGTTGTAAATGATCTCAATCGTGAGCAGGCTAAAGTGCTCGAAGAGCAGGGCGCGACATTCGCTGACTCGCCAAAAGCCGTCGCTGAATCCTGCGATATCGTACTCTCCATGCTGCCCAACAATGACGCAGCGACGGCGGTCGCGCTCGGCCCGGGCGGTCTGGCCGAGGCAACAAGCGGCGCAAAGCTATGGGTCGAGTTTAGCAGTATCGACAAACAAACTATCGTCGCGGCCAGCGATGAACTTGCCAAGTCAGGTTGGGCTGTCGTTGATGTCGGGACGGGCGGCGTCGAAGAGGTTGCGGCAGCTGGTGAGCTGGCGCTGTGGGTGTCGGGCTCTGAGGATCTTTTCGAGCAGCTTCAGCCAATGTTTGAGCCCATGTCGAAATCGGTTTTGCATGTCGGCGAGCTCGGCAACGCCAAACTCGTCAAGAACGCAATGGCAATGTTCGCAGCTGTGCTCCATATGAGCCTCATCGAAATCTGTAACTGGCTTGGTAAGGGCGGCATGGACAAAGCTACCATTCAAAGCATCGTCGCCAGCTCTCAGCAGGATTCAGTGGCGACCCGGAACATCATGGAAAAAGTCGTGAGTGGGAATTACAAGCCACGCAAATCCTGGATGCCCAAGGATGTCGCGTTTGGATTGGATGTCGCGCGTCAGATGGAAGTGCCGATGCCGTTTGTCGGACTGGCCTATCAGATGTTCGCGATTGCTCAAGCGACCGGTCATGACGGTTGGGAAGCGACGGGTATCGCCTGCAATCTCTATGATGTGCTCAACGGCATCGAGCCCAAGTCAGGCTGAGATATTTGTCGGCTTTGATCGGATTTGTAATTGAAGGTGACTGCTAGCCGGTGAACCATCGCGGCTCCTGACCCGCAGGAACGGCGACAAGATTTTCCTGACCGGCAATATCTTCGGTCGTGTCGGCTGGTTTGAGGTCAATAGTGTTTTCCGCACCGCTCCCTTGATGCAGGCTGTAAAGGTCATACCCATAGGTCTTTAAGAGTTCGCCGGCTCCGCCACTATTGCTGCCACGACTTTCGAAAATTATGAGTGGCTGGTGCTGTTTGAGTATTTGCTCGCCTCTGCGGAAAACTGCGCACTCGTGATCTTCCACATCGACTTTTAATAGGTCAGGCGGTGCAAATAGTACATCGTCGAGTTTCTTCGCCTCCCCCTCGACAATCTCCTGCTTCGCGGTCTCATCTTCTGCCACAACTTTAGTCAGATGTGTTGCCTCGCTAGCAGTCATGAAAACGGACCCCGTATGATCAGAGAGGCCGCAGTCCGCAATTTCTACGCTTTTGAGATCCAAGGCCTTGACCATATTTTTCAAGGCCGTATTCATGACATTGGTCAATTCAAAGGCATGAATTTTACCGTTGAAATCAGGGTGCGTCACAGCAAGCAAAGTGAAGTAACCGCAGTTCGCGCCCACGTCATAAAATGACTGTGCCTTTGGCAACATCGATTCGAGAAACATTGTTTCGATTGGCTCATACCCGCCAAACTTTTCCCGGCTGATCAACGCCATATAGGCAGATTGATGAGCGTCAAATTCGAACTTTCTATATGTTCCGTCGGACATCCGAATTGTGAAGATGCCCCGGGCCGGAACATTCAGCCAGCCATGAAATATCTCATCACCGGCTTTGCCGAGTTTCTTTTTCAGAGCCTCCATGCCTCGCGGTTTTCGCGAAGGGTCATGCAGTTTGAGGCCAGGTAAAAATGGTATGCTGATTTCTTCAATGAAACGCCGCGGCTGAACCGCAATGGAATATTCTTTATTGTTCTTTGCTGAATCCAATTCCTGACGCCTCTACTTGCGAATTCGAGTACCTGACTAGGGATGCACGTCCTGGGTAAACCATTCGGTGGGCAGTTCGTGGCCGATACCCCGTGCCGATGCCTCCTGGAAAGCCTTATGGGCGACTGCGGCGAACTGGAGCCCCTGACCGACATTATTAACGAAAACTGTCGTCTGTTCGTTGTTCTGCCGCCCCTGCGTGGCGCCGGTCAGGAGTTGTGTCAGTTCCCCCAGGCGTTCCCAGAAAGGCTCATCCCTCTTAAACCACCAGCCATCAGTTCCCTCAGGTGTTTCAACAGAAGGCAGTTTGTAGAGCTGTGGGCGGGTGGTCGCCGGGTTCTTGGAAAATAAGAACGCCATATCAGCAGAATCGAGAAAGGCTTCATCGACTTCCTGGACTTTTACGGCACTTAAATGCACACCCGGCTTCAGCCATTCAGCTTGGTGTACGGGCGACATGGAATTGGTTCCGGCAGCAACAATGTCAGCCCCTGATACGGCTTCTTCCGCCGACTCCACAGGGACGAGCTTGGCGTCGACGCGATTTGCGAGTTCACGGCAAAATTTTTCTCTGTTCTCTGGGTTGGGGCTAAACACGCGGACTTCCTTGATCGGGCGAACCGCACAATGGGACATGAGTTGCCCACCGGCCTGCCATCCTGTGCCCAAAAGCGCCATTACTTCAGAATCTTCGCGGGCAAGATAGCGCGCTCCTAAACCATTCGCGGCACCCACACGCATTCTGGAAATATACCCGTCTGGGCAAATCATGATCGGGGCACCGGTCTCCATGCTGAAAAGAAGCATCAAACCATTCCAACGCCCGTCGGCCGAGGCAAGGCGGTCCCGCCGTATATTTCCCGCCACTTCGGGCCATATCAGCACGTCACTGTTTATCCGCAGAGCGGCAACACCGGCGGCTGGCCACAGACCGCTCATGGATTTCAGACCATAGACACCATCCGTCTCGCCAAACTTTGTGGGTGCCAGGGTATCGACTCTCGGACTGTTGATTGCCTCATCCGCCTCAACCGCAAGCTGGCAGGCCTCGACACAATCGAGGGCCATCTCCATGGTAAGAATTTGATCGATTTCTTCATTGCTGAGGATCAATGTCATCGCGGTGCCTCCCAGTGCAGTTGCCTTGGTTAGACTACCGTGATGCGCGGCGATCTAAAAATGGCGATTTGTGATTGGTAATCAAAAATCTGATTTTCGCGTGCTGGCCCGTGGCGACCGATTGCCATTGTTCTATCTCAAATCAGCGAGGTGGACTATCTGCTCCCCGCATTCTGTCCAATGTCTGCCTGTCCCGGCGCCGCGATGGTCAGGGCGCGATCAGTTATCGGGGTGATGCCCATACGCGGTGGCAGGTTGGCCGGCAATTTAACGTTCCAAATGAGCCCCAAGGCGGCCAGGAATTTTACGAAATACCAGCCGGGATCGATCTGTCCGGGATAAAGGCCATGGCAGGCGGAACCCGGAAAGGCATGATGATTGTTGTGCCAGCTTTCTCCCATTGTAAAAATTGCCAGAATGGGGACATTAAACCCTTGGACACCCGCCTCATCGACGACCCAGTCCTGTCCTCCCTTTGAATGAGCGACATAGGATATATACCAGTGCAATGTCGTGCAGGCGGTAACGCGAACAAATATGCCCCAAACGACCCAGGGCATGCCGCCCAAATAAAAGACAATTGCCGCTATCGGAATCTGATGCAGCATCCAGCTTCGGTCGAGAAATTTATAAAACCAGTCATCGCTAATCCCGGGCCCCGGATTGAACGTCGGTGGGTTCTTCAGGATAAGTTTGCAGTGCAAATACAGAAGGCCGTCCCGCCACAGGGAATATTCGTGCCGAAAGAGCGGGTGACATTCTTTGTGGCGCTGAGCCCAGTCGCGGCTGTCATGTAGGCGGATGGTCCAAAGCGGGCCGCCCATGCCGACGGCTATTCCAAACCACACCAGAACACGTTCCAGCCACAAGGAACATTCAAAGGTCCGATGTATCAGACGGCGATGAAATCCCACGGAATGGCCAAAACACAACGTTATCGCCGACAATAATAGAAATACGGCGACGGCTCCCCAACTAAAGTAAATCGGCGCGAGCACCAGCGCGCCTATAAGCATCGTTGCATTCCATATGGATCGGAGTGGATCCCAGACGACGTCTCCTTCAACCGGACTAGCGTTTTCGAGATTTTTCAATGAATTTACCTGGTAAGGGTCCGAAACATTTTGTGTCGCCTTATTCATTGGTGGCTCTCCGTGCGCTACCGAAAGTTTGATCGAGTATCCGCGCCGCCCGTCCTGTCACACTGACAAATTTCCCCAAGAATTTTGGCGGGATGCGTTGCATTTGCGCATCAAGCGATGCCAAGTCTTCGACAAGACGAAGCATCTTTTCAATCTGACGGGTTGAGTTCGGTTTCTTCGGGTTTTGCTTGGCCGCTGCATGACATGCCTGCAAAGTATCAAGAGCATCGGGCAGTTCCCGCCGTCGGCGTTCTTCCAGGCCCTTGACCAGTAATTCCCAGGGGTCTGTATCCGTCCGCCACTTTGATCTTCCGACCGGTTCTATCAAATGGTAGTCGACCAAGAATGCCAATGCCGATTTCATTTGTTTTGCATTTAATTCCAGCTCCGCGCTGAGATCTTTTTCGGAAGACGATTCCGCCAAGAGGTAAAGGAGAGCATGAACCCGGCAGGCATTCTTGGGTAACCCCCAGCGTTTACCCAGGTCTCCGACATAGTCGGCAAAGGCTCGATTAGCGGATAGTTCGTCGATTTCCGTCATCGTTTTAGCTCCCTCACTGCTCTTATGTTTTTCCGTACTCCTTCAGCGCCGGTGCGTCTGACCCCAGCACTTTGATTTCATATTTATAGTTATTTTCCTAATAAGGAAAATAGGTAAATGCAAGTAAAATTTTAGCGTGTTCCATTCCATGCCGCCAAAATGAGATGTGTACTACACCAAATGGAGAGCTGGCCCGATTAGGTCTGGAAAAACGACGGCAGGGAGGTCGTCGTTTCTGAGGAAATGTTGGTGGCTTAAGAGGCTTTTCGGCGCCGCATATAGCCGAGTCCGGCTAGTCCAAAACCGAACACGAGAAGCGCACCCGGTTCCGAGACCTGCGCCAAAGCCTGAACTTCGCTCTCGGTCAGGACGCCGTCATAAATCCGGATGTTATCCAGATTGCCGTGGAAAAATTCACCGATGGCGCCGAACTGAGAGCCAAATCGGGTGTCGGTCCCAGCGCCAGTCATGCTGAGTTGCGCCGCATCACTGAAAATCAAAATACCGTCGAGATAAAGATTTGTGCCGAGAGCACCCGACGTCAACGCATAGGAATGGAAGCCGCCATCAGTGGGAAAGGAAACCCCAATGCCGCCAAATTGGTCCGTTACCCTGATATTGCCGTTCGCATGTTCGCCGATATAAAACCCCGGTCCGCTGGTAACGCCCTGTGAAATCAACTCTCTAAAGCCGGTTTGTGTGGAAAGCTGCTGTGCATCCAATGTGACTGAAAACGCATTAAGTCCTGACGGGATAAGCTTGCCACCGATCTGCGCGTAATCATTCACGCCATCGAGGCTGAGAACACCGCCGGAGATGGTCGCTCCGTTCTCCAGTGTTCCATGAACGCCACCAACGGAATCCGTAACGCCGGGTCCGCTGAACGTATATTCATGGAGTAGAACCGCGGCATTTGCGACAGATGCCATGCTGATCGCCGCAACGCCCACGAACAGGCTTAAGTTAAGTGATTTAAGGATTTTCATCGAATTTAAGACCGACTTCCCCAACAAAACGCTTATTTTCCAGTTATTTATGCAAAAATTATGCCGTTTTCGAGATTCCGTGTAATATCAACCAGTTACGGCGTTTTCAATCAGACAAAACGCCAAAATTGTAAGAATTTCCGACGGTTAAGCGCACAAAATCAACGCCTTGTATTGGAAGCGAAACTTTGATCGCGGTGACAACTTTTTCTGGATTGTAATGAAGACGTTGCCGCTAGGCAGGGTCGTCGAGGGGAATGTAATCGTGCTGTCCAACGGCCTGTATGAGCAGGAATTTCGTTCCCTCGTCCGTAGCTGGCTCTACAAAATGTCCGACGCCCGCAGGAGCGGTATAGCGCTCCCCCGGCTTCAGTGAAATTTCCGCATCCTCGCTGTCGGTTCGAATGGTCATTTTCCCGGTCATGCACAGAAACGTATCATCGACATTCGAATGTTTGTGCCACGGTATCGTTTGCCCTGCTGTTAACAGCAGCGTATGGACGCGAACATCGCGTGTTTCGACGATCATTTCTCTTTCAGACACGTCATAAGTATGGGCCAGAGCGTGGGTCATTTTAATTCAACGAATAAGCTGTCCGGTTCCAATCCAGTATAGCGGATTAAGTGGGGAATGTGTGAGCCGCCGGAACGGGCAGGCCGCTTGAAGACTGTAACGATTAATATCGACCTAATCCAAATCAAAGCCGTGGCTTTTGAGAAAGGCTTTGAACTCGGGTCGTTCGGGTTTGCCGAGCTGGCGTGAGATATGTTCCGACCAGCCATAGAACTCGGCGACGCCCCATAGATCGGTCCGCGTCTGGCGCTCGTCCGGGATCGGGAAGATATTGTGGCGGGTCTGATCGTATCCGTCGATTTCCGCTTCAAGATTGCTGTCGTCATAGCGATCGCGATGTACCACGATCGATTGCGGTAGGCGCTGATTGACGTAGCCGGGCGCTTCCGGCCAGCCCGCCATGACACCGGCGATGGGAAATACGCCATCCGGTATTTCGAGTATTTCGGAAACCTCGCCAATATTATCGCGCAGGCTGCTCAGCGGTGCCGTGCCAAGCCCGGCGGCTTCTGCGCCGGTAACGAAATAGCCCATGGCTAATGCTGCATCGACGGTCGCGTTGAGAAACGTATCCATATTGTTGTTAACGTGCGGCCGGTCGCGAAAACCGCCAACGCGTTGATTGCGTCGCATGTCGGCACAAAAAACCAGCAATAAAGGTTTGCTTTCAAGGCCCGGCGTGCGGGGGCACCAGGGGGCGAGACGGTCGCGGATGTCCTGATCCTTGACGACGATGATCGAATATTGTTGCAGGTTGGATTTGCTTGGCGCCGATTGTGCACAGGCGATGAGAACCTCGATCAAATCGTCAGGCACTTCCTCATCCTTATAGGCACGGATCGACCGCCGGGTAAGCAGTGCCTCAATCGCAGTATCCGCCTCGCTGTCATCACCGATGCCGGTGTCTTTGCCGTAGCGCTCGGTCAGCAGTTCCTTCAACGTCGCCATATACGGTCAGCTTTCCTCTTGCGCCTTGTCGAGAATATCCTGCGGCGTTTCGGTAACGATTTCGGCATAGATCGGCACAAACGGGCCGCTATCGACCAGCTTCACAAACTCCGGTGCCATGTTGACCATCTCGACGCGGATTTCCTTGTGGATTTCGATATCGCGCCATTCGCCGATCAGATAGAAATGATCCTCATCCTCAACGTCGCGGCACAGCACACCGTCTTTGACCTGCGCATCCGATTTGTGCATCGGATTGTCGTCGCCATAATCGAATTCGTTAAACAGCCGGATGAACTCGTCACCTGTCCCCGGCTTTACCCGGAAATCATAGACGTGAAAGAAATTACCCATCTTGGCCAGCGGTTCGAGTGCCATGGTTGTCCTCCCTGTTAGAATTCTTGGGGAAACGGTACCCCTCCAGGCAAGGGCGATCAATGTGTGGTCTCAAGGCTATGCTTGTTTAGGGCACCAATCCTTCGCTACACTGCAAGCACGCTCGGAAGCGGGAGGACCGATCTGAATGCCTGACACACCTTTTATAGAGGATGGCGGGAACGGCGGCGCGATTGATGAATTGCGCTGGCCGAATGACGACCTGACCCGTATTCCCGACTGGATCTACACATCAAACGAAATATTTGACCGCGAGCGCGAACGTATTTTCTTTGGTGAAAACTGGAGTTTTGTTGCGCTGGAAGCGGAAATTCCCGACCCCGGCAGCTTCAAACGCTCTTATGTCGGCGATTTGCCGGTTGTCGTATCGCGCGACGAAGATGGCGAGGTCCATGTTTTTGAGAACCGCTGCGCGCATCGTGGCGTTGAGTTTTGCCGTGATCTGAGAGGCAAGGTCGATAACTTCACCTGTCCCTATCATCAATGGATGTATGATCTGAAGGGCAATCTGATGGCGGTACCTTTTCGGCGCGGCGATCGCGGCCAGGGCGGCATGCCAAAGGATTTCAAGCTGGGAGATTACAATCCGAAACATCTCAATGTCACGATCCGGCATGGTGTGGTGTTCGCCTCTTTCTCCGATACCGTTGGCTCGTTCGAAGACTATCTCGGGCCTGAAAATACCGAGCAGTTCGATGTTGTCTTTAAGGATCGCAAGCTCAAAATTCTCGGCTATTACAAGAACCGGCTGCAGGGTAACTGGAAGCTCTATCACGAGAATCTCAAGGACCCGTACCACGCGACATTGCTGCATGTGTATCTCGCAACCTTTCGGCTGATGGTAGCCGGTCAGAAATCCGCGATGATCTGCGATGAGTCGGGCCGTCATTCGACGATGGCCTCGGCCAAAGACGATAATATGGAGATCGGTGAGGAAACCGCGAGCCAGATGAAGTCCGCCTTCCGTGAAGGCATGGAGCTTAACGATCCCGAATTCCTTGATTACGTGCGCGAGTTCGATAGCCCGTGGACGGTGACGATGCAGATCATCTGGCCCAATCTCGTCGTACAGCGCGAGCTCAATACGCTGGGTATTCGCCACATCGTGCCGCGCGGGCCGCATGCGCTCGATATGTATTGGACCATGTTCGGCTATGATGACGATACACCGGAGCTCGAACGGCACCGTATGAAGCAGGGCAATCTGATGGGCCCTAGCGGGTATCTCGGTGTCGACGACAATGAAGCCATCAAGTTCCTGCAGGATGGGTTCAAACATTCCTACAGCGATGAAGGTGTCGTAAAGCTGGAGCCTGACAATGAAGGCAGCACGGAGACACTGATTTCCGAAGCCTCGGTCCGCGCGCTTTACCGGCATTATCGCGAGGTTATGGAAATTTAAAAATGGCGTCTTCCAACCCCGCGGCCACCAACCTGTCGCCGGACGAAGCCCGTGCGCTGCGTTTCGAAATCGAAGAATTCAATACCGAATATGCCCGGATTCTGGATGAGCAGGATATCGATGCCTGGCCGGATTTTTTTACGGCGGATGGGTTTTACCGCGTTACCGCCAAGGAAAATTTCGATGACGATCTGCCGGTTGGGCTGGTGTGGTGCGATGGCCGGCCGATGATGAAGGACCGTGCCGCGGCGGTAAAAACCACTATGGTGCACGCACCGCGCTATTTGCGGCACTACAACAGCAATGTCCGCGTCACCGGGGTCGATGCCGATGGAACCATCAATTCCGAGTCCAACTATCTCGTCGTGGAGACGTTGATGGAGGAAGAAACCCGTATCTTTCAGGCGGGTCTTTACATCGATCAGTTTGTCCGCGATGACGGTGTTTTACGGCTCAAGGCCCGCGATTGCGTCTATGACAGCCTGCTGATCCCCAATGACATGGTCTATCCGGTTTAAGTATCTAATTTTACTGATATTTTGGTTGAATCCTTAGGGTCTTTTTGACAAAATCCCGCCGGGTTGGCATTGGAAGTTGAGATAATATAGAGGTGCGGTGCATGCCGCGCGGGGGCCAAGAGTGAATACCAGCCTGGAGTCCAGTTCTCCTCGCAAGAACAGTTTGCGTGTTCGACTCGCCATGACAACGGCGCTGGCGGGTATTCTGTTCAGCTATGGCGGGCGCCAGGTCTACGCAGGAACATGTACCGGCGGCGGCGGTATCTATTCCTGTTCCGGCGCTGCTAATCCCGTCACCGATGTCACGCAGATGCTCAATTCTGGCGGCCCACTGACGGTAACGACCACCGCTGGATTCGGGATCGACACCACAGCTGGTGTTTTCACCAACGCGATTGAGCTTACCGGAAGCAGTGGAATATCGTTCACTGACAACAATTCTGCTGCCATTTCTGGAAGCGGCTACGGAATATACGCTCTCAACTCTGGAACAGGATCGATCGCGATAACGACCACCGGGACGGTAACCGGAACAGGTACTTTCGCTATCTATGCGGATAATTCGGCCACAGGCAGTCTG
Organism: Rhodospirillaceae bacterium; assembly: GCA_002720855.1. Lineage (GTDB taxonomy): Bacteria > Pseudomonadota > Alphaproteobacteria > MPNO01 > UBA2964 > UBA2964. The sequence goes on from PBIN01000014.1 coordinate 342,148, forward strand.
GCGATTAACGCCCATAAAATTTCGGGTCTCCGCGGAATTTATGCTGACAACAGCGGGACAGGGACGACCAATGTAAACGTCACCGGGACCGTTAATACGACTGACTTCGGTATTTACGTCGATAACAGCAATACAAGCGGCGATATTACGATCTCAACAGGCGCGATAACGTCGGGCGACGATTCAATCGGTGTCGATCATCGGGGCGGCACCGCCAACATTACGGTGACCGGGTCAATCAATTCCGGCAATCACGGCATATATGTCGATCAGGGCAGCACGGCCGGCGACCTGACGATTTCCACCCAGGCAGTAACGGCAGCAGACGATTACGGCATTCGCGTCGATAGTGCAGCTTCTGCGGTAAACATAACCGCGACCGGAACGGTTTCCGCGGATTTTGCGGCGATCTCGGTTGATACCCGGTCAACGAATTCGTCTGCTATTACGATCAATGCTGCATCTGCCACCGGTTCGGAATATGGCGTTTATATCCGACAAGACGGTACCGGAGATGTCGCGGTAACCGCGACCGGCGCCGTTTCTGGAGGCACGGCAGGCATTTATGCCATGATGGACAGTACCGCTACCGGGACTGTGTCGGTAACAGTGAGTGGCTCCGTTTCCTCCAGTAGCGGCAATGGTATCCATATTGATCAGGACGCCGGATATTCAAATACGCAGACGATTAATCTGAATTCCGGTGCGGCGGTAAGCGGGAACAATGCTGCAATTCTCACTACCAACGGCAACGCAACGGTTACCGTTAATAGCGGTGCCAGCGTGACGGGCGGTATCCAGCTCGGAGCCAATAACGATCACATTATTTTCGATGGTGGTGATTTTTCGGCCGTCACCCTGCTTGACGGCGGTGATGACGCTTCTTCAGCCGATGGCCAGATCGATACCCTGACCTTCCGAAACGTCTCGGGATCCGTGGCAGGCAATATTATTCAAAATATGGAACGTACTGTCGTCGATGCCGGCGCAAAAATGTCAATAACCGGCACTGTAACCACTGAAAAACTCTCGGTCAGCAATGGCGGTGAGCTCGGCGGTAGTCTGACCCTGAATGGCGATTTGATTGTCGATACCGGCGTGCTCAAGATTGCTGCGGGGGACATAATCAACGTATCGGGGCTCCTTGAAATTGGCGCCGGCGCGACAGTCGAATTTGATTTCGACAGCTTTGCCCCGGACCGATCGATGTTGCCAGCTTCTTTACCGGTACCGCTCCGAACTTTCTCGCAGGGTTTCTCAGTACCAATTTCCTGCTGATCACTGAAAATGCAGGATCGGTCGGTCAACTGCTTGAATTTGGTTTTGGCGGCGACAGCGTGTTTCTTACGGCGCAGCTTGAAGGCGGCGGCGGTGGATCACCGGTTTCAGAACCGGCAGGGGCGCTCGTGCTTGGCGCATGACTGTTGGGTGTCGCCGGGCTCCGGCGGCGTCGGCGCCGGAATTAGACGCCAGGCTTTATCCGAGATAATCCGCGATCATATAGGCGAACACCTTGGCCGTGTCTCGCGTGCGGTCAACTGAGGAACAGTCATCGTCCGTATGGGCGAACCTATCTTCGCCGCTGCCGTAGTTGGCACACGGTATTCCGACATGATTGAGATAGCCCTGATCGAACGCGGTCGTGGTGTAAAAAGTCTCAGGTGGTTCGCCGAGCATCTCTTCTGCGGCATTGCAGACCGCCTGTACGATGGGCGAATCCATATCCACCAATGACGGATACATAAAAGGCCCTTCCTTCATCTCGACCTGCCATTTCATGCCGCTCGGCGGGTCTTCCATGCCATCGACCTGCATCACAATCTTGCGGATGTCTTCCCATTTTTCATGCGGGTCATCGCCCGGCAGCAGGCGACGATCGAGAGTGATCTCACATTCGCCCTGGATGGTGTGGGTGGAATCGGGGAAGCTTCGGATGTGATTGACCGCGAACGTCGGCTTGCCAAGCGCCGGATGCTCACCGGTCAGTTCGAGCTGGTCCTCAAGCCGGTCGATGATTTCGCGGGCGCCGGTGATGGCGTTGCAGGCACGGTGTGGCGCGCTCGAATGGCCGGGGACGCCTTTGACGGTCACGAAAGTGTCGATGCGCCCGCGATTGCCGAGCGTCAATTTCAGGCTTGTGCCGCCAAGGATCGCCATGTCGGCGCGGACGCCTTCCCCCTCGACAACGCTGGTGATGGCGTCGTGGCGTCCGGTTTCCCCTGATACGCAACACAGGAAGACCAGCTGCCCGTTGATGGGGAGGTCAGAAGCGATCATCGTCTCCATCGCGTGCAGCATGGCGGCCATCGTGCCTTTCTGTTCGCTGGCGCCTTTGCCGAGCACCACCTCACCCGGCAGGTCGTACTGGGCACCGTCGGCTACATCACCGTCATAGGCGTTTTTCATCGTCGATTGCGGCTGGTTCATGGCGTTACTGATAAACATCAGCGATTTGCCGGTTGTGTTCTCGCCATATGTTGCGATCAGGTTGTCCATGCCATCGTAACGGATGTCGGAGATTCCCATTTCACGCAGGCGGGGCTCGACAGCTGTTCGGATAAACTCGGCGAGCAGAGGTTCAGCCTCGAACTTGTCGGTCTGTGGACTTGGCACTTTGACGAGCTCCACCAGAATGTCCTTAACCCGGTCCGTCGAAATAGCGTTTTCAATGGTTTCTTTGATGCCCATGCCAAATTTTCTCCCCCAGAATTACGTTTAGATGGTGCCTATTATAGCCTAACGACAGTGCGACCTCATCCGTCACGCCAACCGGCGATTCTATTGCGTTTTCTTAACGAATGATTAATCCGACATTCTCACAATAGAAGAGATTGGAACCGGTGTAGAGGTGCGCCGGTGATTGCGGAGATTTGCCGTGGGTTTATCGGTATCCAAAAAATCGTCTGGCGGCGGAACATCGTTTAAGGCGCGATTTGCCGCATGGTGGCACGGTACCGAGGTGCGCGAGTCGCTCGAAGAGGCCGAGCCAGACTTTGACGATGGAGAATATGAGGAGGTCGAACTCGGAGCCGACGGAGCGCCAGAGGCAGATACAGCCGCCGCATCGCCCGATTCCTGGTCTGAGGCCAAATGTGAAATTGCCAAGGGTTTATGGACGCCAGGTTTTATCTCTCCCGGAGGCTCAGAATATGTAGAGGAACTCGTTGCTGGTTGCGAATTGAGTTCCGATGAAACCATGCTCGAGGTTGGGCTCGGTATGGGCGGCACAACAACCACGGTCATTGGTAAATTTGGCAATTATGTCACGGGTTACGAGAAGGACGAAAACCTCGCTGCTGAAGCCAAGAAAACGGCGGTTGAATACGATATGGATGAAAAACTCGATATCGTGAAGCAGGAATTTGATCTCGCAAAGGTTAAGACCAACTATTTCCGTGCCGCATTGATGCGGGAAGTTCTTTACACGATGGTGGATAAGGAAATCGTCGTCGGCAAGATTTGCGATTCTCTCAAAGAGGGAGAATCCTTTCTTATCATGACTGATTTTCTCTTTGATGAAGGGACGCAGTCCGAGGATCTGGAGGCGTGGAAGGAAACGCAGCCGAAGCCCGTCCATCCCTGGACTGCTGACGCCCTAAAATCCTGCCTGGAGGATCACGGCGTTTTGGCTCGTATAATAGAGGATGAAAGCGATCGGTACTCGGGAATGGTCCGGAGCGCCTGGGCGAATTATTTAAATGAAATCAAGGGGCAGACAGTCAGTGAGGATTTCGGACGCCAATTGGTGCATGAAGCGCAATACTGGTTGCTATTGACGGCTGCTCTGGACTCCGGAGGCCTGAAATACTATCGCGTTGAGGGCATTAAATCGTCATAGAGACCAACGTCGCACCGCGTTGACAAAGCGGTCGCTGCTCACTATGTTCTCGCCTCCGCAGCAAAATGTGCAGAAAGTAGTCCGATGAAGGTCGCAAACTCGCTTAAAACATTAAAGTCACGCGATAAGAATTGCCGCGTTATTCGCCGCAAAGGCCGTGTATACGTTATCAATAAGCAAAACCCGCGGTTTAAGGCGCGTCAGGGTTAGTTTGCCCCCAACGGATTTTTGCGAACCGCGCCCGTGGCGCGGTTTTTTTGTGCCCTCAAATGTAAGTTGATGGGTTGCGCTTGCCCTCTATGCGACCAGTATTGTTTACTTTGTGATACAGATGCCTTGATCGAATAGGGCCTTGATTTCATGGAAATGCCGGAACCGGATGCGGCCATAATTGCGAGACGGGCCGCTATTGTTGAAGAGCTTAGAAGAATAGTGCCGGCGGAGTCGGTAATTGCCGAGGAAGAAGGGCTGCGTGCCTACGAGTGCGACGGGCTGACTGCTTACCGGCAATTGCCGCTGATCGTCGTATTGCCAGAATCCACGCAGCAGATTTCCCGAATTTTGAAATATTGTCATGAGGCCAATGTAAAGATCGTCCCGAGGGGTGCAGGTACATCATTATCAGGCGGCGCTTTACCCTTGGCTGATGCGATCACGCTGGGGCTCGGCAAACTGAACCAGATTCTCGAAATTGATTACAGTAACCGATGTGTTGTCACACAGCCGGGTGTTACGAACTTGGCCATATCGCAGGCTGTGGATGGTGATGGCTTTTATTATGCGCCTGATCCCTCCAGTCAGATCGCCTGTACGATCGGCGGAAATGTTGCTGAAAATTCCGGTGGGGTTCACTGTCTGAAATACGGGCTGACGACCAATAACCTTCTCGGGCTCGAAATCGTATTGATGGATGGTGAAGTCATTCGGCTAGGCGGCAAACACCTTGATTCCGGCGGCTATGACCTGATGGGTATCATAACCGGATCAGAAGGACTCCTCGGTGTTATCACGGAAATTACAGTTCGTATTCTTGCCAAACCGCCCGCTGCAAGGGCTCTGTTGATTGGGTTCGATACCAGCGAAGAAGCGGGGAGCTGCGTGGCAGCGATCATCGCAGCAGGAATTATACCCGGCGGCATGGAAATGATGGACCGCAAGGCGATTCATGCCGTCGAGGATTTCGTTCATGCAGGATATCCGCTTGATGTCGAAGCGATATTGATCGTCGAACTCGACGGTCCTGACGAAGAGGTCGAGTATTTGACCGGAAAAGTCGAACAAATTGCTCGGGAAACCGGTGCCCGTCTGGTACGCGCCAGCCAGAGCGAAGATGAGCGGCAACTGTTTTGGGCAGGCCGCAAGGCGGCGTTTCCTGCAGTAGGCAGAATTTCACCTGATTACTACTGTATGGACGGCACAATCCCCCGTCACAAATTGCCTGAAGTCCTGAAACGTATGTCGGAGGCTTCCGAGCGCTACGGACTTGGCGTTGCCAACGTGTTTCATGCTGGAGATGGAAATTTGCACCCGCTTATTCTGTATGATGCGAACGTGCCGGGTGACTTGGAAAAAGCCGAGGAATTTGGCGCCGAAATTCTTACTTTATGTGTCGAGGTTGGCGGTGTGTTGACAGGCGAGCACGGCGTTGGCGTTGAGAAGCGTGATCTAATGGAAACCATGTTCACCGAGATCGATCTCAAGCAACAGCAACGCGTTAAATGTGCCTTTGATCCAGCACAACTCCTGAATCCGGGTAAGGTCTTTCCGACATTGCATCGCTGCGCGGAATTGGGGCGCGTTCATATTCAAAGCGGTGAAATGCGGTTTCCGGATTTACCCAGATTTTGATGTCTTCTCCGCTGGAACCAGGAACTGATATCGAACTCGCTACGATGATTGGCGATGCTCTAGCCGATCACGAGTCACTGGAAATTTTTGGTGGCGGTTCCAAGAGGTCGCTGGGCCAACCGCTAGAAGTCGACCGGGAGATATCTCTGGCCGGGCTTTCCGGAATTACACTGTATGAGCCCGAGGAACTTGTATTGTCGGCGCGCGCCGGAACACCGCTAACAGAGATTCAGGAATGTTTGGCGGAGAAGGGGCAAGAGCTTGCTTTTGAACCACCGGATTGGCGAGCGCTTTTGGGAACAACCGGCGAACAAACAATCGGTGGCATAGTTGCTACCAATTTAGCCGGACCACGCAGAATTCGAGCCGGCGCACCGCGGGATCATCTGCTCGGCGTGTCCCTGGTGACGGGAAGGGCCGAGACCGTAAAAACGGGAGGTCGCGTTGTTAAAAATGTTACCGGATATGATCTCTGCAAGTTGGTCGCGGGATCATATGGAACGCTTGGTATCGCAACTGATTTAACCGTCAAAGTGCTTCCCGCCGGAGAAAAAACCCGAACGGTTCTCGTTAGCGGTCTAGATGCCAAGGACGCCGTAAAGGCCTTGAATCTTGCGCTTTCCAGTCCGCACGATGTTTCCGCCGCTGCATATGTACCCGGCGTTCTGACAGGCTGCTCGAGCGTGTCCTATGTTTCTGGCGCTGGTGCCGCGCTAGCTGCCGTTCGTATTGAAGGACCGGGTCCATCAGTCGAAGCGCGTTGTCTGGCGTTAAGAGACATCCTGAGTGGATATGGCGCGATTGAGGAATTACATTTTCATAATTCAAGCCGGTTTTGGAAGGAGATCGCCGATGTTTCCCCGTTCTTTGACACCCATGATGTTGTTTGGCGTGTTTCAGTTCCGCCATCCATTGCCGCCAGTACAGTTCAAAGAATCCAAGAGGAAATCGATGCTGATTTCTATTTTGATTGGGGCGGTGGATTAATTTGGATCGGTCTCAAAAGCCAGCCCGCTGACGGCGGTGCTTCGGTCGTGCGCGGTGCATTTGAAATTGGTGATGGACATGCGACTCTTGTTCGCGCCCACTCAGAATTGCGTTCGACTCTCCCGGTTTTTCAACCTCAAACAAAGCCTGTGAAGGCTTTGAGCCAACGAATTAAACGGGCATTTGATCCTGGGAGTATTTTAAATCCGGGCCGGATGAGCCTTTCTTTGGAAGCGGCAAATGCGAACTAGTTTTTCGATCGCTCAGCTCAACGATCCGGAAATCGCTGACGCCAACGAGATATTGCGGTCTTGCGTTCACTGCGGATTTTGCACCGCCACCTGTCCGACTTACGCCTTGTTGGGAGACGAGCTGGATAGTCCCCGCGGCCGCATATACCTCATAAAAGACATGTTGGAACACGATAGAGCCGCATCCGAAACAGATGTCCAACACATCGACCGCTGCCTTTCCTGTCTCTCGTGTATGACAACTTGCCCATCAGGTGTGAACTATATGCATCTGGTGGATCACGCCCGCCGTCACATAGAGAATACCTACCGGCGAAAATTCCTTGACCGCATATTGCGATTTTTTCTCGGTCGGGTTCTGCCCAACAGCAGGTTATTTAATATCGCGCAGTTCGTCGGAATGTTTGTTCGGCCAGTCGCAAGAATCCTGCCCGGCAAGCTCCGTGTAATGGTGAATTTGGCAAAAACGCGAAATATACCAAATAAAGTAGTGACCCCAATTAAGAAATCATCGGATGGTGACATAAAATTTCACGTCACACTACTGACAGGGTGTGTTCAGGACGGTATCGATCCTGCAATAAATCAGGCGACGGTTCGACTCCTCACCAGACTTGGGTGTGACGTTGAAATACGTCAGGACGTTGGGTGTTGCGGTTCCCTGAACCACCACCTCGGTCAGGAGGGTCGCGCGCTTGATCTGATGAAATCTAATGTTACAGCCTGGTCCAGGAGCGATCAGGAAAAGAAACTGGATGCCATTGTTGTCAACGCATCGGGTTGCGGAACAACGCTAAAGGATTATGGCTTTATCCTGCGCAATGATCCCGCCTATGCCGAAGACGCCGAACGGATATCTAACCTCTCTTGCGACATTACAGAATTTTTGTCGCGAACCGGTTTCAGTTCGCATCTATCGAAAACAAAGGAATTGCGAGTTGCCTATCAGTCTCCCTGTTCCATGCAGCATGGACAAAAAATTAACCAACAACCGTTAGCATTATTACGCGAGTGCGGATTTGATGTCGTCGAACCTGCCGACAGTCATTTGTGCTGCGGATCGGCGGGAACTTTTAATGTCTTGCAAAATGAGTTAGCCGACAAATTGCGGGATAAAAAAATAGCATCACTGTCAGCGCTTTCGCCTGATATAATTGCCAGCGGAAATATAGGTTGTATGACGCAACTCGATACGGCGGGAAAACAAGATATGCCATGTCCGATCGTACATACAGTAGAACTCATCGACTGGGCTACCGGCGGTCCAATGCCATCTGTCTTGCAAGGAAACGAAAGTAAGTTTCAATGAAAGATGTACTTGCGTGGATGTCTGGTGAGGCAAAATTATCTTTTAAGGTGCCGATTTCAGGAGGTCAGAATGACCCACGTCTGAAACCGCTCTTTATTGCCCTAAAATCGACATCGGATTCAGAGGAAGCGGCACAGATTGAAGCAGGAATTTGGGCGCTTTGGGGTTTGTCGGGTGACGAGGAAATCGACCAGCTGATGACGATCGGCATTGGGGCAATGGGTGCTAGCGACGGTGAAACAGCATTGACCGCGTTCAATGAAATTACCACGCGTGCTCCCGATTATGCAGAAGGGTGGAATAAACGGGCGACATTATTTTATCTGGCGGGCGAGCATGAACTATCTATTGCCGATATAAAAAAGACCCTGGATCTGGAACCACGGCATTTCGGAGCGCTGTCGGGGTTGGGGCTCGTTTATATGGCACTGGGTGAAGAACGTAAGGCTCTGGACGCGTTCGAACAGGCGTTAGAGATTCATCCGCATATGGAAGGTGCTGATACCCACATTCGTGAATTACGCGATATTGTTAAAGGACGCGGTGCGTAGAAGCTATCAGTGAATAGCCCGGCGGCGGCGGCGCAAGCCTACGAGAACGCCGAGACTTCCCAAAAATACCAGCATGGTTTCCGGCTCGGATACCCCAGGAGCGGGGACATCCGCTTGCGTGACTTCAATCCAAAGGCTGTCGCCGATAAACAGCTGATTAAAGGCAAGTCCCGTAAGATTGGTCGTCAGCGTATCAAAGAATCCGCTGAGGAAGCTATGCCCACTCTCCAACCTTACAACCTCAAACTGGTCGCCGACATTGAGGGTTGAGGCAAAGCCCTGATCGGCAACGACATCCAGACTGCCAGAGAGGTCAGCGTCACCGTTCAGTATGTTCAGGAGATCGTGCCCGACACCAACAACAGCGCCAAAAAGCTCGAATTCAAAGCTGGCAGCACTCCCTTGAAAATAGTCGCCATCCATAATTGTCAAAATACCAGGAGAGTTCCCGACCGCGAGCGTACCGCCGGTATTATTCAAGGCGTGTGACCCGTTACCATTGAAATCAACGGTGCCACTGCCGCCAAACCGGCCGCCTTGCAGCTGTACCGAGCTGTTGCTTGCGGCGGTTGTCATGATGCCGTTGATCGTTACTTGGCCGCCGGTCTGGATAAAGTTTGTGCCCAGCGTGACGTCAAGGCGGCTGCCTGACTGCACATCGATAAGGCCGCCTGCCTGCTCAAACTCGTCGTTAGCGGCGCTAATATCAAAACCGGCTGCCCCTGATGCCCGAAGTGTGCCGTGATTCACGAATTTCAGCGCGCCGCCATCGATGAGAATGGCATTATTTGTCTGATTGGCGTCTATCGTTCCAAAGTTCTCCATCCCGCCGGTGTTGCCACCAATTTGTCCCGCACCACTGATCGTTTGGTTCGCGCCAATTGTCAGCGTATCCGCGCCAGTATCATTTCGAATTCGATTTTGAAAATTATCTGACATTATGATGGAACCTGAACCGCTTAACGTTTGTGTACCGACGAACTCGAGGTCGGTGGCACCTCCGGCCGAGTTCATCTCAATTGTCCCGTCATTGACGAATCCATTTTGAAACCGCCAATCGTGGGAGTTTGCGCTGACTATTTTGGAGCCGGCAGTGAGACGAACATTGTCGAGGGTCGCACCTATTGTAGTTTGATTGGTCCGAATCTCAGCCGTTCCAACCGTCGTGAGGTCGCCGCCAACAAGGACAGACTGGTTACTTAGGAAGGTTAAATTGGAACCGTTGAGTGCCTCTATTGTCGTGTTATTGGTAAAGGTGCCGGCGCCAAAAGAAATGCCGCCGGTTCCTTCTGCGCGCAGGATGTTATTTTGTGTAAAGCCCAACGCACCCGGGTCCAGATGCAAATTAATGGTGCCCTGCTGGCGAATCTCTCCGTTATTGACCGTTCCGCCGACATTGAGGCCTATCTGCCCTGCACCCCGGATTACCTGGTTCGCGCCAATCGTCAATGTATCTGCTGCATCGTCCACGAAAATTCTATTTTGGCTGCTATCAGACATCACGACTTCACCACTGCCACCCAAGGTTTGTGTTCCAACAAACTCAAGGTCCGTCGCGCCCCCAGCCGAGTTCATGCTGACGGTGCCGTCATTGACAAAGCCGTTCTGAAAACGCCAATCCTGGGAAATCGCGCTGACCATATTGGATCCGGCCGTGAGACGCACATTGTCCAGCAATGCACCCGTCGAGGTTTGTGTGGTCCTAATTTCGGCTGTTCCAATGGTCGTGAGGTCTCCTCCGACAATCGTCGTAAGACTACTCGTGATAGTAAGGTTGGAATCGGCCAACGCTTCTATTGTCGTGTTATTGGTAAAGGTGCCGGCGCCAAATGAAATGCCGCCAGTTCCTTCTGCGCGCAGGATGTTATTTTGTGTAAAGCCCAACGCACCCGGATCCAGATGTAAATTAACGGTGCCTTGCTGACGGATCGTCCCATTGTTGATGGTGCCTCCGAGATTAAGGCCTATTTGCCCGGCGCCCCGGATGACCTGGTTCGCCCCAATCGTCAGTGTATCTGCCGCATCGTCCGCGAAAATTCTATTCTGGTTACTATCGGACATCACGATTTCGCCGTTTCCGCTCAATGTTTGTGTTCCGATAAATTCCAGGTCCGTTGAACCGCCCGCTGAATTCATGCTGATAGTACCGTCATTGACAAAACCATTCTGGAAACGCCAGTCATGGGAATTACCGCTAACCAAATTTGATCCAGATGTCAGTCGAACGTTATCCAGCAGCGCGCCGGCGGTCGTTAAGTTAGTTCTGATTTCGCCTGTTCCCGCTGTCGTCAAATCGCCGCCGACAATAGTAGCGTTTGTACTGTTCATCGTGAGGTTTGAACCGGTCGATACACTGATCGATGTATTATTTGTAAAGGTGCCGTCCGAAAGTAAAATCCCGCCGGCCCCGGTTGCTTGCATCGTACCGTTATTGACAAAGCCCGCCGAATTATCGGGATTGATGTGTAGATTGGTGACACCTTCCTGGATTATCGTACCGTTATTAACAAACCCGCCAACAGCTGCCAGAATTTGACCAGCGCCACGGATGGTATGAGTGGCGCTGTTAGTAATTATATCCGCCGCCGCATCGGCGATGATCCTGTTCTGATCACTGTCGGTCATTTTGAGGGTACCGGACCCAGAGATCGTCTGGGTCCCGACGAATCTTACATCCGTTGCGCCACCCGCTGAATTGAGTTCCCAGGTACCTTCGTTGGTAATCCCGTTAAATATTCTGAGATCATGACTGTTATTCTGAACCAGCTTTGAACCGCTTGTTAATGTGACGCCGTCCAGCTGAGCACCGGTCGATGTAGTGTTTGTTCTAAATTCGCCCGTACCGGTGGTTGTAAGATTTCCTCCCACAATCTTGACGCCGGTATCGTTAAAAGTGACGTGTGAACCGTTGGCTGCTTCAATCGTGCTGTTGTTGGTGTAATCCGCACCATTGAGAAAAAGGCCACCCGAACCTTCAGCTCTTAAAACGTTGTTGTTGACGAAATTCCCTGTTGAATCGGGGTCAATAAAAAGTGCGGTTGTGCCCTGCTGAATAATCGAACCGCTATTGACGATACCACCTGAATTGAACCCTATCTGCCCGGCACCCTGAATCGTGTGGCCCAGCCCGTTGGTCAGGATATTCCCGGCCCCATTAATGAAAACCCGATTTTGATTGCTATCGCTCAGCGTGAGAGTACCGGTGCCGGATATCGAGCCTCCGGCGGAAAAGACTAGATCGGTCGCTCCGCCGAGGGAGTTCATATTGATTGCGCCGTTGTTGGTCAGCGTACCGTTGACCAATGCAAGGTCGTTGGAGTTGATAAAATTGAGTGTGTCGTTGGAGGAGACGTTCAGAGAGTCGATCGTAACACTGGTATTGAGATCAACGACTGAATTTCCCGCACCGCCATTGTCGATCTGTACGCTGAACGTATCGCCGCCAACATTATTTGGAAAAGTTGCGGTAGCTGGTGCTGCACTAAAGCTCCAATTTGCCGGATTACCAACACCGCTATCCCAACTGTCATTGTTACCAGAGGTCCAGGTCGCCGTAATCGGCGCCGCCATCAACGATGTACTTGCGGAAAGACAAATCAAGAGCGCGGTTACGGATGCGCCGGTCCTAAGAAGCCGTTTGTTCATTTAACGCCTGATCCCCTCAGACAGTCTTGTGAACGACTTCCCCTAAGCCCTCGTAAATCTTATACAGATCAAAATGTTAGCGTTCAACCCAGGCGATGCGGAGGACATTCGTCGCGCCCGGCGTGCCGAAGGGAACCCCGGCAGTGATGACGACGCTTTCTGAAGGTGCGGCAAAGTTGAAGTCCTTCGCAATCTGGCAGGCTCGTCCGACCATGCTCGAAAAATCGCTGACATCTTCCGCGATAACACATTGCACGCCCCAGGCGACCGCCAGTCTGCGCGCGGTCGGTAATTTCTCTGTAAGGCATAAAATTGGAACTTCGGGTCGTTCGCGGGCAGCTCGGTATGTTGTCGAGCCTGATGTCGTGTAGGTAACAATTGCCGCAGAGGAAATGGTATGTGCGACCTGCCGTGCTGCTGCCGTAATTGCGTCGGGCGCGTTAGCTTCGGGGTCGCTATGTTCTGTTTCGATACGGTTCCAAAATTCCGGATCAAGTTCCACACGATGGATGATACGGTCCATCATTTCGACAGCCTCAAGCGGATGTTGGCCGGCAGCGGTTTCCGCTGACAGCATTACAGCGTCGGCTCCGTCATAGATAGCGGTAGCGACATCGGATGCCTCGGCGCGCGTTGGAGTTGGCGAGTCGATCATGGATTCTAGCATCTGCGTTGCGACCACTACCGGTTTCCCCTGCTGCCGGCATTCGCGGATGATCCGCTTTTGCAGGCTTGGCACATCCTCGGGCGGAAGTTCCACACCCAAATCGCCCCGTGCCACCATAATTGCGTCCGACATTGTAATGATCTGGTCGAGATGCTCGATGGCGCTTGGTTTTTCGAGTTTTGATAAGACCCCTGCGCGCCCGGCGATGATTTTGCGAGCCTCCGCAATGTCGTCAGGGCGTTGGACGAAACTCAATCCGATAAAGTCGACGCCGTGATCGAGAGCAAAATTAAGGTCGTCCCGATCCTTTTCGCCCAATGAGGAAATTGGCAAAACGGCATTCGGGACATTAACACCTTTATGGTTCGAAACCTGCCCGCCTGTAATAACCTCTGCTTCGGCGAAATCTTCTCCTGCATTAATGACTTTCAACCGTAGCTTTCCATCATCGATTAGAAGCTCGGTTCCTGCTGCCAGGGCGGCAAAGACTTCGGGGTGTGGTAGGGAAACTCTTTTCGCATCGCCTGGTTTGGTGTCGAGATCCAGGCGCAACGTCGCACCGACATCTAGTTCCACTGCACCATCGGCGAATTCGCCAACGCGCAATTTGGGTCCTTGCAGATCGGTGAGAATACCAATGGGGCGGCCGGTTTCTATTTCGAGTTTTCTAATGGTGGAAATTTTTGCAGCGTGGTTGTCATGGGTGCCATGGCTGAAATTCAGCCGAAACACATCGGCCCCTGCATCAAACAGGGTGCGGATCATATCTGGCGTATCGCTGGAAGGCCCAAGTGTCGCCACGATTTTTGCTTGTCTGTATCGGCGCATGGAATCCTTATAGATCAGGGTGTCAGTAGGCGCCAGCGCATATCGCGATAGCCCGGAAGTCATTTACATTCGTCAGCGTGGGCCCTGTTTCAATTGTATGACCGAGCATCTCAAATAGGGTCGCGCTACGATGAGCGGTTAGCAAACCTGTGGGGTCCAGACCCATTTCAATTGCGCCGGAAACGCTATAGGGCGTTAAGATCGCCCCGGCGTTGCGACTGTTCCCGTCGATGCCGTCTGTATCCGCTGACAGTGCCCAAATTTTTGGATCGCGGTTGAGAGCCAATCCCAGCGCGAGAAGATATTCACTATTCGGGCCGCCATCGCCATTCGATCCGCCCAACGTGACCGTGACCTCACCGCCTGAGAGTAAAACCAGGGGGCGGGATTCTGCATTTCTGAAACGTGCTGCTTCGAGCGCTTGCCGGGCATGTTCGTCGGCAACGTCCTTAGCCTCCCCTTCGATGTCGTCTCCGAGGGTGACGGCTTCCCACCCTTGGCGTTCGGCCTCTGCTTTGGCCGCGTTTAAGACGTCGCTGGAGCGGGCGACAATTGAAACGGTGTCTAACTCGAACGCGTCCTTATGCAAAAATGACGTCGTGTTTTTTGATAATACGGTCCGAACATTCTCTGGGATATCGATATTGTAGCGATCCAGAATATCGGAAACTGGTTCGCTCGCCGTTGGCGGCAGTGTTGGTCCCGAGGCAACTATGGCTGGATTGTCTCCGGCAACATCCGAGACGATTAGTGTTGCGACCCGCGCGGGGCGTGCTGCGTTTGCAAGGCGCCCCCCTTTTATCGCTGATAATGCGCAGCGCACCGTATTGATCTCCGCGATAGGGGCGCCGGATCGTAGGAAAGCCTGGTTTATTGTCTGCTTTTCTTCGAGTGTGATCCCGGCTGCCGGGAGAGTGAGAAGCGCTGAGCCGCCCCCTGACAGTAGCGCGACAACAAGATCGTCCGCAGTCAGGTGGGAAACCATGTCAAGAATGCGCCGGGCGGCTTCCTCTCCCGCTTCGTCGGGTACTGGATGCCTAGCCTCCAAGATCTCGATCGATTTGCATTCAACCGCATGACCGTAAGGGACAACGACGGCACCCGAGAATTCACCCGCCCAGTGGGATTCGAACGTCAGCGCCATTGCTGCCGCCGCCTTGCCGGCGCCTACAACAACTGTTTTGCCTTTTGGCGGTTTGGGCAAATGAGTCGTTAAACATTGTTCTGCGGAAACCGCACCAATTGCGGTATCAAAGAGGTGCCTCAAAAATTTGTCTGGCTGTTCGGTCATTGAGCCATTAGACCTTAGCGCCACAGATCGTGCAAAGGACCATAAGGTAATCAATGGCAGGGAGGGTAATTTGGACGTCTTCACACAAGGAACCCGTTCTTTTGCTGCTCTCCGCTGGTTCGGCACGATTACCGGTGTGGCTGGGGCGCTGGTCCTGGCCCTCAACATCCCGATAAGCGGCTGGGGTTGGGTCCTTTTTGGATTTTCTTCGCTTTGCTGGACAATTGCTGGCGCTGTTATGCGTGACTACAGTCTCGTTGTGCTGCAAGTGGCTTTTTTAATCGTTGATTTAATCGGAATCTGGCGGTGGCTTATAGTATAAAATATAAAGTAGTGACCCTTATTATTCTATATACACCGATTACCGGTTAAAAGGGGTGGATTTTACGGCGCGAGCAACCCACGTTAGGTTATCAGCAGAAATAGATTCTAGATGTCCATGTGGGCAGCGAGAGAAGGAGTAAAAAATGGCTGAAATTGATAAGCAAACCCAGATCGAGCTTGAAGCCGCAGCGTTTCGAACGCTGACCGCGCATCTTCTCAAGCGCAACGATGTTCAGAATATCGATATCATGAATTTGGCGGGGTTTTGCCGGAACTGCCTCAGTAAATGGTATCTGGCAGCGGCTGAGGAAAAGGGCCTCGACATCACCATGGATGATGCGCGCGAGAAAGTTTACGGCATGACCTATGACGAGTGGAAAGACAAATACCAAAAGGACGCCACACCTGAACAACAGGAAGCATTCAAAAAGGTAATGGCCGACCCCAACTTGACGAGTTGACGCTATCGGTCGGGCGTTTCCGTTTTATCCACAACTTCTTTTCTGAACACCGACTCATTTGATTCCCGATTCGGAAGGCTCTTCCTATGCTCGTTTTGCAACGACAGATAAAGGGAGACAAAAATGTCGGACGGCACGGGTAACATTGCACGCGAGCATCTGCGTGCTTTCATTGAGCGTATCGAACGCCTTGAGGAAGAAAAGGCGACGCTTATGGAAGATATCCGTGAAGTTTATGCCGAGGCCAAGGGCACGGGTTTCGATCCTAAAATTATGCGACAGGTCGTGCGGATCCGAAAAATGGAACCTGATCAGAGGCAGGAACAAGAATATGTTTTAGATACCTACCTCTCCGCCCTTGGCATGCTTGAACAGTCGGGTGCTGCCGATCCTGTTGCAGCAGGGACACAACACGCGGCGGCGGAATAAAATCTCTGAGAGTTTTCTGGACCTAAGGTCGAGAAAACTGTATTACTTTTCGCGGGTTGGTATCTTTGGCGTTGTGTTGAAAAGAGATACCGGAATGTCGCGTAAATTCAGTTTTGATTTTCTGAAACCAGTAACAGTCGCAAAGGCCGCAATTGGTGCTTTGCTTGCGCTATCGGTTGCGCCCGGTGCAAATGCTGCATTGATCGCCCATTATTCTTTCGACGGCACTCTCACGACAGATGATAGCGGCAATGGCCATACGCTAATCGCAGGCGGAGGCGGTCCAACGCAGGTTGGTGGCCAATTTGGTAATGCGGCTAGTTTCGCCGGAGGATCGTTCTTTTATAACGCTGATTCCGCATTCAACCTGTCCACTGGAAATTTTGCGATTTCGCTCTGGTATCAAGCTGTGCAATCTTCATTTTCTCCGATGGTTGGCAAGAATACATCGACAGGGAACTTGGGCTATTCTCTTCACCATACGACCAATATTACAGGTGATTTAAATGATGGTGGTGGTGGTTTCGTTTCAACCGCAGCCCCTGCCGATGACGAATCTGTCTTCCATCATGTTGTCTACCAAAAAATTGGTTCCACCCTGGAGCTATATCTGGACGGCGTTCTCGCTTCGACGATAGGCGGTGCCTCTGGTGCCGATACCGGCAATGCCTTCGCCATCGGTACCCGCAATATTTCGAGTACCGGGGTAGAAAATAGCGGTGGTGCATCGCAAAAAATGAACGGGCTGCTGGATGAAATATATGTCTTCGACAATGCGTTGAACACGACCGAAATTTCTAACCTGCATCAATATAACAGTCTTGACGCGCCGGCAGTTTCGGAACCCACCGGTTTGGCGATCTTTGGTTTGGGCATTCTCGGGCTTGGATATCTAAGACGGCGCAGACAAAGCTAAGACACGTTTCGGTGCGAATGATCAGGCGGCTTTTTAGCCGCCTTTTTTATTCCGCCGCTGCGAGTTTATCCGCCGTTTTGGTCTCAAAGTCCGAGGCATCGTGACGCTCCGGCAGCTGTTCATGCGCTTCGCCGCCACGTATTTTGTTGACCATGCGGCCGCGCTTCACGGTTTCGCGGGCGTCAATCTCTTTCGCCCAGCGCATGCCATTTGTATAGGACTCCGCATCTATGAATTCCGCGGCATCATATTGCCGGTTGAGCAGCACGCCGCCATACCATGGCCAGATTGCGATGTCGGCAATCGTATATTCATCGCCACAGATGAACTGGTTCTCCGCCAGTTGCCGTTCAAGCACATCCAACTGGCGTTTGGTTTCCATGGTGAACCGGTCGATCGCATATTCGATTTTGACGGGAGCGTAGTGATAAAAGTGACCAAACCCACCGCCGAGATAGGGTGCGCTGCCCATTTGCCACATCAGCCATGAAAGCAGTTCCGCGCGATTAGCCGGATCCTTTGGCATGAGAGCGCCAAACTTTTCGGCGAGATACAGCAGGATCGCACCGGATTCGAATACCCGCGTCGGCGGGTTGGTGCTGTGATCCATCAGGGCCGGTATTTTTGAGTTGGGGTTCACATCGACAAAGCCGCTTCCGAACTGATCGCCTTTGCCTATCTTGATGAGCCAGGCATCGTATTCCGCGCCTTCGTGTCCCATCGCGAGAAGCTCTTCGAGCATGATCGTGACCTTGACGCCATTGGGCGTGCCGAGCGAATAGAGCTGTAAGGGATGTTTGCCTATCGGGAGTTCTTTTTCATGGGTCGGCCCTGCAATCGGCCGGTTGATAGAAGCGAACGGGCCATCATCATCGTTTTCCCATTTCCAGACTTTCGGTGGTTCGTAACTTGCTTCAGACATTTGTTCTAGCTCCATCTATATGGTGCTGCTGTCCCCTCATGGTCATCACCTCTGTTGCGTAACCATATAAGGATCGACGGCAAAAATGGAAGTGGAGTCAGGAAATTCCATTCCCGAAACCCCCGATCTCAATCAACCCAGCCGACGAGCAGGAAAGTTGCGTTTTCGCTTCCTTGCACCTGGGTTAGATGCCCTTTGCTGTCCTGATCGTTTAAAAGAAGAAAATTCCCCGGTTCCACATCAATGACGTCGCCATCACTGACGCTAATGGTGGCTTTTCCACCGAGCACGACCGCCAATTGTTTGCGGGGCGTGGGGTGAAAATCCTCATCCCAGCCGGGCGGTGCCGAGAGGAACAGGCTGGATGTAGAGGCTGTTTCCTTGGAGATGTTAATCGGCTGCGATGGCGGGGCGAAGTCGTGGAGCTCCATTTCAATTTCTGTGCGGCGAAAATGGGTTTCGCCATCAGCGTCGGCGTATATCTCTAGCAACTCCATCCATTCCTCCGATGTTCGGTAATTCTATCTGACAAAAGTGCCGAATTTCCACGGCGCAGCCACGCCATAAATCTCGCAAAACGATTGTAACGTTACCGCCGTGACTGTTTCAGCCGCAGCGGTTAGATCTGAGAATGCTTAAGCCGCGAGCGACGTTTCGGTAGCACCAATGCCCGCTGATTCCAGAGCCGCGATAATTTCCTTATCAGCACCTTCTTCCAGGTCCCGCAAAGGCGACCGGATGGTGGCGTGATCCAGAATTCCGCGATGCACCAGCCCGATCTTGAGCGCCGGCGTGGCTTCCATGTGCGAGCCGCGATGATAAACACATTTGGTGACCGGCAGCAGGCGATTATGAATTTCCTTCGCCTTTGCGTAATCCTGCGCCTTCCCGGCATTGATCAGCTCTACCAGGGCCTCCGGTGCAAGACTGCCATAGCCGACCAGCGCACCATCGACATCGAACATGGTGTGCAGAAGATATTCGTCGTGGCAGGTCAGGATTTGCAGGTCCGGACGTTCGCGGCGAAGCACCGGAATTTCCGTATCCCAGCGGCGCATGTTGCGGACGCCGTTCTTGGTCGCGATCACACCGGGCTGAGCCGCAATTTCAAGCTGGGTGTCAAGATTGAAAGTCGCCTTGGTGACATCGGGATACTGGAACAGGATGCACTGCAAACCGGATTCTTCATAAACCGCCTTGTAACGCTCCTGCGGCGCACCCTGCTGATAGCCAAAGCGCAGCCAGCCATGCGAAGGATATACCAGCGCGCCGACGGCGCCAGCATCGGCTGCGAGCTTGGCTTCTTCCGCGGCAACTTTTGTGCCTTCACGGGTGATGCCCGCGACAATAGCGACCTTGTCGCCTGCCGCTTCCACATAGGTGCGGATGAGCGCGACCTGCTCTTCCGAGGTCAGAAACGTGCCTTCGCCAGCATGTCCAAGAATGACCAGGCTCTTAACACCATCAACCGAGGCGAGCCAGCGCGCAACACGGGCATTGGCTTCATGATCGACGGCACCGTCCTTGGTGAAGGCGGTAATCGGAGCGGGGTTCAGGCCACGTAGATCGAGCGGAGTCATGATAATTTCCTTAGTCAGATGTCATTGACGGCGAAAGTCCCATATCACGCGAAAAATGACAACTCCAAGCCACTGTCGGTAGATTTTACAGCTGTTACGGAATATCTAGAGTGAATTACAACTAAGTAATTGAAAAGAAACGGCATTATCAATTTGGCGTAAATCTTGCTTGAAAGTTAACAAGAGGAAGCAATTTTAATACGGACCTAAAGGTCTGAGTGCCTAGAAGATGAAAAAAGCCTTAGTTACAAGCTGTATCGCACTGCTTATGTCGGGATCGGCAAATGCGGGGACGATTTTCTCGCAGAGTCTGACAGGTGCCGGGCTTCTCAGCGATGGCAATGTCACGACGTATGAGAGCCCCGTGCTGAATGGCAGCCGGCTCGATTATACCAGCCGCTCGGTATCGCAAGGAGCCTTGCTGCGCTGGGATATTCTTGGCGCGTCCAGCTATAACGATCTGACCGTCAACGTTCAGGTAAACCATGATGTGCTGAATGCCGGTGACAATGACCTCTATTTTGCACTCAGCGATGGTGTGAATTTCGTTGCGGCTTCAAGGGTCGATAACGGCGGCGGCGGCATATTTCTCTATGACGGCGCTGTTAATGCGACGCCAACCCCGACCCCTGCCTTTGACGGTTTTATCAACGCCTTGTCGTCGCTTGGTCCGGCCAATCCGCCGGTGGATTTCAGCGTGCTTTTGCCGTCGGGCGGTGCGGACGCGACCTTGTTGTCAGCATCCGAAGGGGCGGCGACATCCGGCAGTTTCGCCTACGATCGGGGTCTCAACACGAATAACGGATTGCAGCTCTATCTCTTTGGCGACGGTATATCTGAAGATTACGGCATCAACTCGATCACGGTTTCTGTGGATGAGGCTGATGTCAGCGAACCCGGCGCCTTAGCCGTATTCGGGCTTGGCCTGTTTGCGCTGGGATATATACGCCGCCGACGTTCGGTCTGACTAGTCGTTTACGCCGTATCTCCGGAGATAGGTTTCACGCAGTTTTTCCTCGGTCACGCTTGGATTGTCGTAGGCCGGTGAGAGTATTGGCGCGACAGCGCTGAGCTTAATCAGCACGGCATCATGAACTGTCGTTGACGACCCAAGTTCCTGGAGAATTGTTTCGTTAAATTCTTCATAGAGCGCATCGCCTGGCGAATGCACTGTCGCCGTACCGGTGAAGCGATAGCCGCGACGCGAGAACACATCGATACAGTTGATCTCGGTCTTGGGGTCGCGCTGTAAATTTTCGATTGTTCCCGGCGATGCCAGATTGGCGAAGATCAGCGAATTGTCGTCATAGGGTCGTAATGTACTCTTGGGCGAGAGGTTCGGACTGCCGTCCTCATTGACCGTGGCAACGAAACTCAAATTGGCCTGTTTGATTATCGCCTTCATGTCGTCGTCGAGCATCGCGACTGTTCTCCTGAAACTATTGAGTGGGTTTGTGAAGCGGAATTGTAAACGGTCTGGGGCACAGAGTCAGGCGAGAAAGCTGTTTATGTCGATATCTCCCTATAGTAATTTTGTAGCAGGTGTCGGCATTTTGCGGAAAGGTCATAGAGCCTTCAATGCAAGACGAAGAGAGCAGACGAAAGTTTCTGGTATATGCCACCTCGGCAATGGGAGTCGCAGGGCTGGGTGCCGCCGTTTGGACGCTTGCCAGCAGTTTGAAACCGGGTGCGGACACCCTAAACGCTGGCGAAAAGACTGTCGTCAAAATCGATGACATCCCAGAAGGAAAGTGGCGCATGGTTCGTTGGAACTGGTAGCCCATAATCATTCATCATCGAACGCCGGAGCAAACAGAACTGGCAAGCTCAATGGCATTAAAGACACCGTATCCTGAAGCAGAAAATTTGCGAACACACGACCCATCCTGGTTTGTCGGAATCTTTTACTGCACGCGGAGAGTTGGTACGAGCCAAAACGGCTGCATACTTAACCGGAACTTTCTGACAGAACATAACGGTAGTCCCACATGGATTTGTCTATGTTGCGCGACGCATTACGACCTGTCCGGACGCATGGTCATAGGACTTTCTCGCCGAAATCTTGATTTGCCCCCTTACGCATTTTATGGAGACGACAAACTCGTCCTTAGCAGGTATTTGTCGGCACCAAATTTGGTTAAGCCAGGCGTTATTCCGGTAGAAGAATTGATTAACAGCTAACAGGAATAAAACGACGCAGACATCACGCGTGTTACTGATAATGTGCTATCAGGGGTCGGACGAAAAACCTGTTCGTAGTACCAGCGATGTCTCATTGCGTGTCGCTCGACGACCCGGTTGTTTATCATTAGAAAGCGCACCGTGACCCGTACCCAAATCGAATTTGCGTTTCTCAATATCGGGCACTTTTTCGATCATCTGTTCATGCTGGTCTTCGCCACCGCAGCGGCGCTCATCCTGACCCGCGAATGGGGTATGAGCTACGCCGAGCTGATCCCTTATGCGACGCCGGGATTTGTTGCTTTTGCAGCCTGTTCAATTCCCGCGGGCTGGCTTGCCGATAAATGGAGCCGCAAGGGCATGATGGCGATTTTTTTTATCGGCATTGGCGCAAGTTCAGCGCTGACGGCACTGGCACAATCGCCCCTTCAAATCGCCTTCGGTTTATTTGCGATTGGTGTGTTTGCCGCAATCTATCACCCTGTCGGTTTGTCGATGGTGGTGCAGGGGCGCGAGAAAACCGGCGTCCCGCTGGCGGTAAACGGTGTATTTGGCAATCTTGGTGTTGCCAGTGCGGCCCTCATTACGGGCTTTCTGATCGACACAACCGGCTGGCAATCGGCGTTTATCGCGCCCGGTATTTTTTCCATTGCCATTGGGCTTGCTTATGTTGCGTTTCTGTATTCGGAACGAAATACCTCTGTAACCGCTGCTGCAGCGGGCCCGAAAAAATCCAGCCCAACGGAACAGAAAGACCTGCCCCGGGCGGTTTTGATCCGGTTGTTTTCGATCATCATATTCTCGACCGCCGTCGGCGGTTTGATCTTTCAGAGCACAACCTTCGCGTTGCCCGAGGTTTTTGATGAGCGTTTGAAGGATTTGGCCGGCAGCGCGACCCAGGTTGGTTGGTATGCGTTTTTAGTCTTCACGATTGCCGCATTTGCCCAGCTGGCCGTTGGGTACTTTGTCGATCACCAATCAATCCGAACTGTCTTTGCGGTTGTGGCAGCGCTTCAGATGATCTTTCTCGCAGGCATGATCCATCTGACAGGTGTGGCAGCCCTTTTCGTATCAGTTGCCTTTATGCTCGCGGTGTTTGGGCAGATCCCGATCAACGATGTGCTGATCGCTCGTGCGACAAAGCCCGAGTATCGCAGCCGGGTCTATTCGCTGCGTTATATCGTGGCCTTTACCGTGTCGGCATCGGCGGTGCCGGTGATTGCCTGGATTCACGGCGGATGGGGTTTCTCTGTCCTGTTCATAGTGCTCGCGGCGGGCGCGGCGGCGATACTGGTATCGGTATTGATGTTGCCGCGATCAGCATCGTTTATTCGGACGCCATCCATTGTGGGTTAAAGGCATATCGGTGGCACAAAGATTGGTGGATTTTTTGTAATTCACCCTTTTTTGGCCCCTCCTGTGCCGAATGACACGTATGTGATATCTCTTTGTATCGTCCTGTAATTTCTGGAAAATTCGATGAGCGGTGATCGCTACCAAATGTATAACAACAACCCCTTCAAGCTGGGGTTGTTCGGGGCGAACTGTTCGTCGGGGCGAGCGATCAACAAGCTGCCTGAACGGTGGCTCGCCGATTGGGATAGCTGCGAGAAAATGGCGCAACTTGCCGATGAAGGCGGTATGGATTTCATCCTGCCCATCGGTCGCTGGAAAGGCTATGGCGGTGAGACCGATTTTCAAGGGACGACATTCGAGACCATTACCTGGGCGACTGGTCTTTTAGCCCGTACCAAAAAAATTACCATTTTTGGGACGGTGCATGCGCCGCTCTTCAACCCGATGGTCGCCGCCAAGCAAATGGTGACAGCGGATCATGTCGGGCGGGGTCGTTTTGGGTTGAATATCGTTGTTGGCTGGAATGAGCCTGAATTTCGGATGTCAGGGATTCAGCAACGAGAGCATGGCGACCGCTATGAATATGCGGAGGAATGGATCTCGGTCATCAAGAAAATGTGGAACGAAGAAGAACCGTTCGATTTTGACGAAGAGTTTCTGCATTTAGAGAATGTTGTTGCAAAACCCAAACTCCATGCCGATTCATCGCCCTTGATAATAAATGCTGGTCAGTCGGAAACCGGGCGCGCCTTTGCCATGCGTCACTGCCACGCCTTTTTTACGAATTTTCGTGAAGCCGATGTCAAAAAATCCGCTGACTTTGTTGCGAAGTTTAAAGCGGATGCGAAAGAACTGGGCCGCGATGTTAATGTCTATACGCAGGGCCATGTTGTTTGCCGCCCGACCCGCAAGGAAGCTGAGGAATACTTCCATTACCTGACGACTGAGGCTGTTGATTTTGAAGCGATCGACGGTGTTCTTGAACTCAAGAATATCACCCGCGAGAATACACCGGATTATGACGAATATGTGCGCCAGCTCCCGCCGAAGAATGTCGGCTACCCGATTATAGGCTCGCCGGATGATGTCACCGAAAAATTCGCCAAAATGCATGCCGCCGGGCTTTCCGGAATTGCTTTCTCCTTAGTCAATTATGTTGACGAGTTGCCGATGATTACGGAGGAAGTCATTCCGCGCTTGAGAAATCTTGGTCTCAAAACACCGCCGTTACAATCCGCTGAATAAGGCATTTCGATTTGACCGGGTCTTACTCTCCAGTTGTGACCCAATGTCGTTCGGCGAGATAAAAGGCGTCCAGCTCATCCGGACGATCGTCACCCAGCAGGTTCTGGCTAACGTCATATTGGCGCGTGGCATCGCAAACGTGCTGACTGAATATCGTTAGTTCGGTAAGTTCCCGCCAGGTCGCACCGGAACCCTATTAACCTGCAGCAGTGCTTGTGGCATATTTTGCTGAGGACTACAGATACGAACAAATGAGTGACACCCAAGAAAATCAGTTCGTGATACTGGCGATGTACCACTTCGTACGGCTCGACGATATCGAGGAGATCAAGCCGCCGCTGCTGGAATTATGCGTCGAAAGCGACCTCATCGGCACGATCCTTCTGGCGCAGGAGGGGCTGAACGGAACCGTTGCAGGACCGCGTGCGGGGATCGACAAACTATTGTCGCACTTGCAGTCTGATCCGCGCTTTGACGGCTTGACGCACAAATTTTCCTATACTGACAATCCGCCCTTTAAGAGGATGAAGGTCAAGCTCAAGCGTGAGATCGTCTCAATGGGCATCCCCGATACCGATCCCAACGCGATTTGTGGCGAACGGGTTGATGCAAGGCGTTGGAACGAGCTGCTGAAGGACCCCGAAGTGCTGACCATCGACACGCGCAATGCCTATGAGGTTGATATTGGTACTTTTGAGAATGCGATTTCGCCGGGCACCGAAACCTTCCGTGACTTTCCAGATTATGTGGATGCCAATCTCGATCCGGCGAAACATCCCAAGGTTGCGATGTTTTGCACGGGCGGCATCCGCTGTGAAAAGGCGACGAACTATCTCAAGAAGCGTGGCTTCAAAGACGTCTTTCATCTCGATGGTGGTATCCTGAAATATCTGGAAACAGTGGAGCCCGATGAAAGCCTTTGGCAGGGGGAGTGTTTTGTATTCGATGATCGCGTGGCGGTGGATGAAAACCTCGCGCGCGGCTCCTATACGCAATGCAGTGCCTGCCGCCGGCCATTGTCGGATGAGGACCGTGCCTCAGCGCAGTTCGAGGAAGGGGTTTCCTGTCCGCACTGTTTTGGCACAAAGAGCAAAAAAAAGATCGAAGGACTCAAGCAACGACAGCGGCAATATGAATTGGCGGAAGAACGTGCGGCAAAAGCCTTAGTTGGCGCTGAGGAGCCAGAATAGGCCATGACGGATTATCCCGTTCTATACTCCTTCCGCCGCTGTCCTTATGCGATGCGCGCGCGTATGGCGCTGATGAAATCAGGCACGGTTTGCGAATTGCGCGAAGTTGTCCTGCGCGACAAGCCATCTGAGATGATTGAGTTGTCGGCAAAAGGCACCGTGCCGGTGCTGCAATTGCAGGGCGGTGAGATTCTGGACGAAAGCCTGGATGTCATGCGCTGGGCGCTAGCGGCCAATGATCCTGATAGCTGGCTCGAAGCCAACGCTGATCTCGACGCGTTGCTCGATCAGCTGGACGGGGAATTCAAGGACAATCTGGACCGCTATAAATATTTTGTTCGTTTTCCCGAACACTCGCAAAGTTATTACCGGGAACAGGGCGAGAAATTTCTGGCCGAACTGGAAAACCGACTGGCTGCGAATGAGGGTAAAGGGCTAAGCGCGCCGCGAACGACATTCGCTGATATCGCGGTGTTTCCGTTTGTCCGGCAGTTCGCCTTTGTCGATAAGGCGTGGTTTGATGTTGCGCCTTACACGCTATTACGGGCCTGGTTCAATCGTCATCTTGAAGGCGATTTGTTTTTATCGGTCATGAAAAAATATCCCGCATGGAAGACGGGCGATGACATTACGCTGTTTGGTGCGGCCGACTCGAAACCTCAATAGCGCCAAAATACCGGCATGTTTGATTCTTAATTTATGCTGCGTGAAATTAGGGCAGAGGCGTTATATCGATGACAAAGGGGCCGCTTTCGATCTGCAAAGTTGGGCCGGCGTTGCCAATCAGTGTCATGCCTGTTGTTACGCGGAAACTGATATCCATGCCTGTGGTAGCGTTTACTATCGACACTGGTGTCCCAAAGGTTTGGACACCAAATAGCCGTTGAACGCCCGCTGCTGCGGTGGCGAGTTGGTCCGCTGCTGTCATGAAATGGCCTGTGACCGTAGATGTTCCGCTACTCGTTGTGGATGTTGCAGAGGCTACTGCAGAAAAACCGGCGCCACCGTCGAAATCAGTCAGCGGAATTTGAAGCGTTCCGGCGGCCGGCGCAACGCCTGCACATGTTGCGGAGGTTCCGCCCGAGGTGGAGCCGGTAATCGTTGCACAGAATTGTCCATTCCCACCGGCGTCACCGGTGATTGCCACACCAAAATCTACGACTGCCTGGATGTCGAATGAGGCATCCATCCGGATGTATCCATGCGTGTAACTACCATTGGGCGGTCTGGTAAATGTGCCAGAAAGTGTCGAGGTAGATGTTGGCGTTACATTAACCAGCGCACCAGAGCTATTGGAAAACGTCGTGAAACAGCTCGACAGGACTGGGGAGCTTGCAGCCGTAGGTGCTGTTGGCGCAGATGTACATAGGCCCAATTCATAGATTCGTATCTGATAGAAATCAGGTTGTCCCCAACACGCCGCACCGGTGGGAAATGTTGTAGTGGTGCCGGTAACGGTGCAGGAAGGTAGATTTTGAGCGTTCGCCGGAGATGGAGCGAAACACGCAGCAAATAATAAAATGAATATTGCAGCTATGCGCACTGGTTCAGCTCCTAAAAACCGCTTGCCGTAACTGAGAAATTGCCTAGCACGCGCCGTTCCTTTCGAATCAGGTTTTCTCGACGAACTTTGTCATATTTATGCGGTGACATGCTCGCAAGCTGATAAGCGTGCTTCGTAAAAAAGGGCCGCTTCCGTTTAGGTCCGAGTACCAAATCGACGAGGTTGACACGAACAGCGAAGAAATTTTCGTTGTTGGAGTCCTCATAGTGTCGCCGCCCCAACTCCAAAATTATTCCTCTATAAAACTCACCCTCAAAGGAATAGCTGATCGCACTTTCGCTAAAGTCACCGGTTTGGCCCGTCCACTCAATAATTTTTCCGTAGAGTTTTGTGCGCGGCATGTAAGGCAAGGGCATGCCCAGTTCAATGTCGTAACCATCCAGTGCGCGTTCTTCAAAACCGTCAGCACCAACTTTCCATCCACTCATAGCCCAGTAATAGTTAAAATTGATTTCGCCGACTGTTGTCCGGATTTCTGTACCAACGCTCGTGCGACTATGGTTGTAGGGCCATTCATAATCGAAAAAACTATTGACCCCGAGGAGAAGTTTTTCGTCAAAAACCAGTCGACGATATCCCATGCCAATATTCGTTGTCGTCTTTGATCCAAATCGGGAAACACTGCCCTGAGTGAAAAACAGATCATTGATTTCCGATCTTTCAAATAGAGGGACGAGAAATAGAGCGCTCCCTATTGGAGACAGGTCGTCACTTAACCGTAATCTTATTTCGGCTGTCGGCACAAAGGTACGGAACCACTCTTCGGTAAACCACGACCCAGCATCGGCGAAACTGTTTACTCCGCTTGCAAGGGCTTGCGTGCTGTCTCCCGTCTGTGCGGCCTGCAGTATTTCCTTAGGCTTAATTTTTGAAAGAATGGAGTCCTGGGCGGTCTCGGCAGGTACACTGGTTGTCAGGAATGCGAGACAAAACCCAAAACCCAAAACCCAAAATTTTGGATGTTTTCAGGAAATTTTTCGACCGTCCCAGCACACCATAACCCATTAGATTTAATTGATTTTAAGTGATTCAGGCATCTTTTTAGCAACTGATGGATTCTCAGTCAAATTACGGGTCAGAGAAAGGTCAAACCCTCCCGCTGGGTCGTCCTAAGGCCTTTAAAAGTTTTTATCCCTAGAATTTTTCCACCCAAGGCCGAAGTTCAATCTCCCAGGCCCAGCTGTCACGCGGCTGACGCCAGAAACTGTAATAGGTATCGGCGATGCTATCGGGGTTCAGGAATCCGTCTTCTCCGCGGTCGCCGCGGGCTTCCGCTGGCTGTTTAATTCCGCCATCGATGACAAAATGAGCAACATGAATATTCTGAGGATGTAGTTCACGGGCGAGGCTCTGTGCCAAACCGCGCAGCCCAAACTTGCCCATCGCGAATGACGAGGAATTCGGATAGCCCTTAACGCCTGCCGAAGCACCTGTCAGGAATATTGCACCATTGCCACGGGCGACCATCTGCTTTGCCGCCTGTTGAGCAACAAGAAAGCCGCCATAGCAGCTGATCTTGATCGCCGTCAGCACCGCTTCGGGATCGATATCCGTGACGGGGCCGCGCACACGATTAGAGGCGTTGTATACCGCGATATCAGGTTCACCGAGGTCAGCCGAAACCGCGCCAAACAAATCGGCAACGCTTGACGGGTCGATGGCATCACACGAATAGGCCGTGGCGCCGGTTTCAGCGACCAGCTCATCGAGCTTGTCTGTCCTGCGTGCAGCGAGCGCGACCTTGACACCTTCTGAGGCAAATCGTCGGGCAAGTGAGGCACTTAAACCGGGTCCTGCGCCTACGATTAATGCTGTTTCTCCTTCAGCCATAAATTTAACCCTTGTTAATTTCTACTATTTTGCCAGCGGCCGCACTTCGATGTAGTGCACAACGTTGGTGACATGTTTCGTGCGCTTGGCGATCTGCAAGACTTTCCCCAACTCATTATGGGTCAATGCACGGCCGATCAGATAAACTTCAGCGTTTACCACGCGCGTTTGATAGTTCGCCGAGTTGATACCTTTTTCGGTAAGAAGCTGTGACGTAATTTTGGTTTTGATCCAGGTATCGTTGGCCGTGTTCTTGAACCCGCCGGCATCGGTGACCTGTACGTTATTGTAAATCGTTCGAACGCCCGGAATTCCTTTGGCCAGTGTAGAAATGCGCCGCCGATTGAAATCAGATTTGACGGCACCTGTCAGCATTACGCGGCCTTCATAGACATTGGTTCTGAGGTCAAAAAACAAATCGTGATTCTTGCCGTCAAAAAAGCGTTTATTGATGTCTAGCCTGATTTCGGTATCGGTCGCGACCTGCTTCAGTTTGCGGTCTTCGACTGCGGCGCAACCCTGCATTGCCGTTACCGTGATCAAAAGAGCTGTGGCCGAAACAAATCTTGAAATAGGCGACATTTTTCGAGTTGTAGAATTAACGTCCATAAAGCGCCTCCAATGTTTCACCGTATTTTTCACGGATAATATGTCTTCGTATTTTTAAAGTTGGTGTCATCATCCCATTATCAATGGTGAAGGCTTCGGCGGTCAGGGTAAAGCGTCGGACTTTCTCTATCACAGAAAGGTCACCGCTAACCCGGTCTACCGCGTCACTGATCAATGATTTGAAATTGGGATCTTCGATCACCGCGTCAAGAGCCTTACTATCGAAGCCTTGCTCCTTCGCCCATGCCGCAGCGAAATCTGCATCCGGTACGATAAGGGCGACCAGATGAGGACGTTTATCGCCGTAGACCATGGCCTGCCCGATCTCGCTCTGGGAGGTGAGCATGCCCTCAATGCGTTGTGGTGCAATATTGTCGCCGCCGGAATTGACGATGATATCTTTCTTCCGGTCGGTGATCCTGAGGTGCCCGTCGGGATCAAACTCGCCGATATCACCAGTATGCAGCCAGCCATCTTTGACGGCCTCCGCCGTTGCGTCGGGGTTATTCCAGTATCCCTGCATGACGAGTTCACCACGAACAACAATCTCGCCATCGTCGGCTATACGGCATTCCACGTCTTGCATCGGTACGCCAACGGTTTCGATCCGGTTATGCGAGGGCGGATTACAGCTGATCACCGGAGCGCTTTCCGTCTGCCCATAGCCCTGCAGCAAACGGACGCCCAGAGCGGTGAAGAAAATACCGATGTCATAATTGAGAGGGGCACCGCCGGAGATCAACGCCTTGAGCCTTCCCCCAAAACGACCCTTCACCTTGGCGCGGACCAGCTTGGTCATGAGCGCATTCTGAATGCGTTCACCCAAAGACAGGCTCGAGGGATCTTCATACTCTTTACGGCCAAGCGCGACGGTTTTCTCAAACAGTTTTTCCGATAGTCCACCTGCCTGTTTGACGCCGCGACGTATCCGGTCATGCATTACCTCATAAAGCCGTGGGACAGCGGTCATCAGTGTCGGGTGAACCTCCGCCATATTCTGCGCCAGCTTGTCGATCCCCTCGGCGTAATAGATTTGTGCGCCGATCATGATCGGGAAGAACTGTCCGGCGGTGTGTTCGTATGAATGGGAAAGTGGCAGGAAAGAGAGGAATACCTCGTCATCGAGCCCCATTTCCTTGAGCATTTCCGTCGAGCCTGTGCAATTGCACAAGATCGCACCGTGACTCAGCATCACACCCTTCGGAGTGCCGCCGGTGCCTGAGGTATAAATCAAGCACGCTGTCGAACCTCGATCGAGATCGCGTGCTGCTGCTTCCAGCGCCGCTGTATCGCCGCCCTGCGCAGCAATAACGCTTTCCCAAAGATGGGTCGGTATTCCTGATGTTTGGTCATCGGCGATGGCTTCCATCGTGATAGCACATTTTACGCCGCCCGCATTCTTTGCTGCCGGCAGAACTTTTTCCGCCAATTCAGCCGTTGAGACAATAACTGCGCTTGCCCCTGAGTCGCTTAGGACATGTTGATGATCGGCCACGCCATTCGTGATGTATGCCGGAACCGTAATGCCGCCAGCTGCCATGATCGCAAGATCGGCGATGGGCCATTCCGGGCGGCTTTCGGAAATCAGCCCAACCCGGTCTCCGGTTTCAATGCCAAGACCTTTGAGCGCTGAAGCGAGCGCCGAGACCTGTGACGCGGCGGCGGCCCAGCTGACCGATTTCCAATCGCCATCCTGTTTGCACCACAAAAATGGTGCGTCGCCTTTCTGGGTCGCTTGGTCATAAAAAAGGGCGACTAAATTCTTTGTTTCTTCGGTCATGGCGTTCGGGCCTTGATTTGTTCCTGCTGAGTACCTCTCAACTATACAGAGAATCGGGAACGGATTTTAGTCTTGAGGTATGTATCAGCTTGACCTCTGTAATTGCCCTTCCTACCGTCACAACGACAACAGATATTGGAGGCCGCCATGAGCAGATACATGTTACTTCATATTGGGTTCGAAATGCCGACGCCGGAAATTATGGCGGCATGGAACAAGTGGTTTGAAGACGTTGCTGACCGAGCCGTTGAACATGGCGGGTTTCATAGCGGCGCAAGGGAAATTTCTCACGACGGCGTGAAGGATTTGCCGATGGAAGCCGGATCGATCACCGGATTCTCGGTTATCGAGGCGGACAGCCTTGACGAAGCTGTTGAAATTGCCAGCGGTAATCCATTTATCGACAGTATTCGGGTCTATGAAATTTCAAAGCAGGGGTAGAAAAAGGAGAACTGCAGGGTGGCTCAATACAGTTCATCTACGTAAGCGCTCAATTTTTCGACGATAATTTTTGTGTCGCATAGATAAAAGCCAGCCGAGTTGATCGAATTAAATTCTACCACGCGTAATTCCTGTCCGCTTTCGGAGATTGTTTCGGCGATATCTACGACAAAGCATGGAGCTGGGCTGTATTTATCAATGACTTGCGTTATGAAGTGAGACACTTCGCCCGGCGCACCTTTTACTTTGTCGCTCACTCCCTTATTTGCGTACTGACAAACCGAAATTTGTTCATTTTCGACAACAAAGGCACGCCATTCTCTACCTAGTTCTACAGCTGGAGAAACAATAGCGTCATTTTCTCCTTCGTCATGGTATTGCGTGTCTTTAAGTGTTTGAAGCCAACGTTCTAGGTCCTCTAATTCGTATACTTTTCCAGCAAATTCTTTTGTTTCCGAATTTGGTCGCACGAATATCGGGTTCCACCCCTTGGCGCGGGCGATACCAGCTATTTTTGACCATTTTGCTTTTTCTGCGTGGTTGTTTAGCGCCAATTTCCCTAAGTGACC
Source organism: Rhodospirillaceae bacterium (assembly GCA_002720855.1). GTDB lineage: Bacteria > Pseudomonadota > Alphaproteobacteria > MPNO01 > UBA2964 > UBA2964. The sequence goes on from PBIN01000014.1 coordinate 374,760, forward strand.
GTTTGCAAAACTTGCGTCAAAATTAGGTCCATCCCACCCCGCTGGCTGCCATCCGGCGTTGCGCGCGACTTTTAGCAGTCCACTAGAACCGTATGCAATGCATGGTCCACTGATAACTGGCAACGGCTGCGCGGGCTCATGTGAAAAAGGCACGACACTCAATTTTTCGACACGAATGCCAAGTGCGTTGAGTGCTTCCGTCAGAGAAGCAAGGTCACCTTCGTTTATTGCGTTGCTTTGAAGAACCCAAGTTAAGTCCGTCAATTGGTTTTAACTCCCCCACAAATTCACACAGCGCTCAGCGATCACCTGTTCATAGGGAACCGGGCCGCTGAGTTGGCCAACAGATTGGGCAAAAGCGTTCATGCGGGTGACCGTATCCTCAGGCATGGCTGGATCATAAAACGGTGCATCGCGTTCAACGATAGTAGCGATCAGTTTTGCGGCTTCTGGCGGGAACAGGCTATCTCCGACTTTCCGGGCGAGAGCTGGATCGTTTTGCAGTGCTTTTTGAACTTTGACGATGGCACGCACAGCCGCATCAATTGCTTCCGGTTCCTGCGCAATATAACTGTCGGTGGCGACCAACCCGGCACAGGTAGCAAAACGCACTTCGGCGGGATCGTCACCGCGCCGGACATCGACGTGAATTTTGCCAACACCGCGGCTAACCGAAGTTTCAGCCCCCATTGCGTTAGACCAGTAGCCGTCGATCTTGCCGTCGGTGAGCGCTTCGGCGGCAAAGACACCGAAAGAGACATCTCGGTCCTTAGCGCCCGGCAGATCAATAATGTTTAGGTCATTTTCGGGATCGATCCCACCGGCGCGCAGCATGGTTTTGAAGACGAGGTCGGGCCCCTCAGCAGCGGTAAAGGTGAGGCCGCGAAGGGCTTGGACATCGCCCCGCTCAGCGTCGAGATCCTTCCGGACAGTGAGAAGCCAGGGTGTGCCTTGCGAGAGGGCGACACATATTTTGGCACCCTGCCAGTCATGAAATTCGGTCAACGCATCGAATACCGAACCGGCAATCATCGCATCGGCTTCACCAGCTTTAAGGGCGCGGGTTGAGCCCAGTGAGGAGACCAACTCGATCTCCACATCAAGCCCTTCCGCTTTGAAATATCCAAGCTCATGGGCGGCGAGAGCCGGAAAACTGGTGTTGCTCACTAGGTCGACGGCGGCAATGCGCATTACGGTGTCTCCGATTAACAAATGGAGTCTAAAAATTTCTGGGAATAAGGATCGCCGATTGATGAAAATATGTCACTGGCTGTTTATTCGTGGTTGGTTTCCGTTAAGCCTCGTCCTATATCCATGAGGTACAGAAGGAGTTTTTGATGGCGACGGTACGGCAAAATAAAAAGAAATTACCAACCTGGGATCTAAAAGACCTTTATGCCGGCCCGAAGAGTAACGTTCTGAAACGCGATTTGACGTCAGCCAAAAAGGACTCCGCAGCCTTTCATAAAAAGTACTTTGGCAAGATTGGCAAGTTGTCTGGTAATGCGCTTGGCAGCGCCGTCCAGGCTTATGAAATTATTGATGAAACGCTATCGCGGATTATGAGCTATGCGCAACTGGTTCATGCCGGAAATGTTGCTGATCCGGAGATAGGAAGGTTTTATCAAACCACGCAGGAAACAGTTACGGACATTGCGGCGCATCTCGTTTTCTTCACGCTTGAGATCAATCAGATCAGCGACCGCGAGCTGAAAAAGAAACTCAAATCTCCCAAGTTAGCATATTACGCATCTTGGATAAGGGATGTACGGCTGTTCAAACCGCATGAGCTTGGCGAGGAGATGGAGCGCCTTCTGCATGATAAAAGGGTCGCTGGTCGTGCTGCGTGGAACCGTTTATTCGATGAGACCATGGCGAGAATGCGGATCGATATTGATGGTAAACAAAAAACAACCGAAGAAGTTCTCCATAGTTTGACGGACAATGACGGCGCGGTTCGCAAGAAAGCGGCTAGAGCGCTGGGAAAGACCTTCGGTGATAATGTCCAATTGTTTAGCCTGATCACCAACACGCTGGCCAAGGACAAGGAAATCGACGACCGGTGGCGCAACTATGTTCGCCCACAATCGTCACGCAATCTCGCAAACCATGTTGAAGATGAGGTAGTCGAAGCCTTATCCGCAGCCGTGCAACGATCCTATCCCGATCTGTCGCATCGTTATTACAAGCTGAAGGCGCGCTGGTTTGGTAAGCGCAAAATCGACTACTGGGATCGCAACGCGCCGCTCCCTGATATCGGGGGTAAGGACATACCTTGGGAGAGTGCCCGGGACTTGGTGCTTGATGCCTACGGTTCTTTTTCTCCAGAGCTCGCCAAAGTCGGCAAACAGTTTTTTGACAAACCCTGGATAGATGCTGAGCCACGGCCGGGGAAAGCCGGCGGTGCATTTGCGCACCCCACCGTTCCGTCAGCGCATCCGTATCTGCTGGTCAATTATATGGGGCGTCCACGTGATGTGATGACGCTGGCTCATGAACTCGGACATGGTTGCCATCAGGTGCTCGCCGGTCCGCAGGGACAGCTGAAAAGCGGGACACCACTGACACTCGCGGAAACCGCCTCGGTGTTTGGTGAAATGCTAACCTTTCGGTCCCTGCTTGCGAATGAGACGAATCCAAAGCGTCGCAAAGGAATGCTGGCCGGTAAGGTCGAAGACATGCTCAATACAGTGGTGCGGCAGATCGCGTTCTATGAGTTTGAGTTGCGCGTCCATAACGAACGCCGTGATGGAGAGCTTTCGGCAGATCGCATCTGTGAAATTTGGATGGATGTTCAAAGCGAAAGTCTGGGCCCGGCCATCCGGTTCCATGACGAGTACAAATATTACTGGACCTACATTCCACATTTCATTCACTCGCCGTTCTATGTTTATGCCTATGCTTTTGGCGATTGTCTGGTGAATTCGCTCTATGCCGTTTACGAGAAGGCGGAGGAAGGGTTTGCCGAGCGATATCTCGACATGCTTCGTGCTGGCGGCACACTGCATCACAAAGAGCTCCTCGCACCGTTCGGACTGGATGCCTCGGACCCCGAGTTTTGGTCTAAAGGATTGGGTGTGGTGTCGGGTCTGATCGACGAGCTGGAAGCGATAGGCTAATTGCCATGGCTGCTGAAGACCCTTCAGAACGCAATACACTAGGCGGGCGCGTAAAGCGTTATGCCCGCGTTGGCGGTGCGGTTGGCGGTTTGGCGGCACGTCTCGCCGGGTCAAAATATCTCGGTACAAAGTTGGACACTGACGCCCATGCGCGTGATCTCCGCGATGCGCTCGGCGGACTGAAGGGCCCGTTGATGAAGGTGGCGCAGATTATGTCGACTGTCCCTGACATGTTGCCGCCGGAATATGTTGAGGAGTTGGCGCATCTTCAGTCAAACGCGCCCGCGATGGGCTGGTTGTTTGTCAAACGTCGAATGGCCGCGGAACTCGGTACTGAATGGCAAAAAAAGTTTGCGTCTTTCGAGCACGATGCTGCAGCGGCTGCTTCGCTTGGTCAGGTCCATCGTGCCGAAAGTAAAAAAGGCGAACCGTTGGCCTGCAAACTTCAATATCCGGATATGTCTTCAGCGGTCGAGGCTGATCTCCGGCAGCTCAAAGTAATTTTTGCCGTCTATCGCCGTTATGACAAAGCGCTCGATCCAAAGGAAATTCATCGCGAGGTGTCGGCCCGTCTTCGGGAGGAATTGGATTACAAGCGCGAAGCAGCTCATATGACGCTCTATGCCAATATGTTGAGCGATGAGAATGAAGTGCATGTGCCAACTTCATTTCCGGCATTATCTACCGACCGTCTATTGACGATGAGTTGGCTGGACGGTGAAAATCTTCTGACCATCAAGGAAGCGGCGCAGAAAAAACGCGATCAGGTCGCACAAAACCTTTTCCGGGCCTGGTATGTACCGTTCTATCACTATGGAGTTATCCACGGCGATCCGCATCTTGGGAATTACTCGGTGTGCCCAGATGGCTCGATCAATCTCCTCGACTTTGGCTGTATCCGGGTATTCGGACCAGAATTCGTTCAGGGTGTCCTTGATCTCTATAATTCGCTGCTTACCGATGATGCCGATCTCGCCGTACACGCCTATGAGACGTGGGGTTTCAAAGGGCTGACACAGGAAATCATCGATGTATTGAACATGTGGGCCGCGTTTATCTATTCGCCGTTGCTGATTGACAAGAAACGCAAAATTCAGGAAGGCGATGGCACAATGTATGGCGCCAAGGTAGCTGCCGAGGTGCACAAGGAATTACACAAACTCGGTGGCGTAAAGCCCCCGCGTGAGTTTGTTTTGATGGATCGCGCCGCCATTGGGCTTGGCTCGGTTTTTACCCATCTGGCAGCAGAGGTGAACTGGCATCGATTATTCAATGACCTGATCGGTGACTTTGACGTAAAGACACTCGCCAAAACGCAAAAAGCGGCTCTCAAAAAGGCGAAGGTTCCGGAAACGGAATAAAAAATCGTTCTTTAAGATTTTTTCATTAGGTGTTCCATTTCACAGCGGTTTTTGCTAGATAAGCGGGCCCCTGCGGAGAATTGGCATTCGCAGGGTTTGTTTATCGGGAAGGAGACACCCACAACCGTGCAAGTATTTGTTCGTGATAACAACGTCGACGGCGCGCTGAAAGCGCTGAAAAAGAAGATGCAGCGTGAGGGCATCTGGCGCGAAATGAAGCGCAACCGTTCCTACGAAAAACCCTCAGAACGCCGTGTCAGGAAGAAGGCAGAGGCCGTACGCCGTACCCGCAAGCTTGAACGCAAGCGGATGCAGATTGAAGGTTTCTAAGTCTGTTCTAATCCCGGTTTACCCGGTTTTCTTTGACCATTCATTCATGACAGTGACGACGGCTCCCGTTAGGGCCGTCAATTCGTCTGTGTTAATAATAAACGGCGGCATCAGATAGACGATATCGCCAAATGGTCTGATCCAAACATTCTCTTCGATGAACCGCTGGCGCAGCCAGTTAATATTGCGTGGCTCAGTCATCTGGATGACTCCGATTGCACCTTTTACCCGGACGTCCTCAACACCTGCAATCTCCCGGCAGGGTTCGAGTTGTTCCTTTAGCTGAGCTTCGATAAGCGCAACGCGTTCTAAAGCAGTACCGTCCTCAAATAGATCAATCGACGCGTTGGCTGCTGCTGCGGCGAGCGGGTTAGCCATATAGGTAGGACCGTGCATAAAAGCGGACTTCTCGTCCTCTGACAAAAACGCATTGAAAACTCTGTCACTGGCAGCTGTTGCCGCCATGCTGATAGCCCCACCCGTCAGAGCTTTGCCGATGCACATAATATCCGGAACAATATCCGCCTGTTCGCAGGCAAAGAGAGTTCCGGTGCGGCCAAAACCAGTCGCAATCTCATCCGCTATAAACAGGGTATTGCTACGAGCGCATATTTCGCGAATGGCCCCGAGAGTCTCAGCCGCATGAAATTTCATACCACCCGCGCCCTGTACCAACGGTTCGATGATCACGCCGGCGATCTCAGATTGGCCGCCAGCGAGAAGATTTTCGAAAGCGGAGAGCTGGTCAGCCGTCTGCGGCAGTTCAATAATAATCTGCTCCGGGATTGCCCCTTTGAATAATGCATGCATCCCCTCATCAGGGTCACAAACGGACATAGCGCCGGTCGTATCGCCGTGATAGGCGTGCTGAAATGCGACAAAGCGGTTGCGTTTTTCGGCGCCTTTGTTGCGCCAAAACTGCACAGACATCTTGAGCGCGACCTCGACGGCAACAGAACCCGAGTCCGAGAAAAAGATGTGCGAAAGAGCCTCGGGTGATCCCGCGCCCGGCAGGATTGTCGAAAGCCGGTACGCCAATTGCAGGGCAGGCTCGTGTGTCAGCCCGCCAAACATAACATGCGGCATGTCGTCGAGCTGTTTTTGCATCGCTTCGACAATGTGTTCGTGATTATAGCCGTGACATGCGGTCCACCAGGACGAGATACCGTCGATTAACCAGCGCCCTTCTGCCAGTTTAATTTGCGCGCCGCAGGTTTCCACCACTGTCAGTGGAGGCGCCTCGGTTTGCATTTGGGTATAGGGCCGCCAAAGGAACTTTAGTCTGGGGTCGCTTGAGGGCGCTGTCATGCCCTCATGTCATTGGTCTAATACCGAGCCGGTCAAACAGCACCATATCGGCTTTGCGTTCAGGATTCTCTGTGGTGAGCAACACGTCGCCATAGAATATGGAATTGGCACCGGCGGTAAAACACAACGCTTGTGCTTCGTCAGACATTTCCTTGCGCCCCGCTGACAACCGGACAACGGAAGCCGGCATCATGATGCGGGCGACAGCGATTGTGCTGACAAACTCTATGGCATCAATTGTTGGTTCTTCCGACAACGGTGTGCCTTCGACGGCGACGAGCATATTAATTGGGACGCTTTGTGGATGCTCGGGCAATGTCGCCAGAGTGGTTAGCATCCCTGCACGATCACTACGCGTTTCACCCATTCCCACGATACCACCGCTACACACATTGATTCCGGCATCGCGGACGTTTCCAAGAGTATTGATACGATCCTCATAGGTGCGCGTCGTGATGATTTCGCCGTAATACTCTTCTGAGGTGTCGATATTGTGGTTGTAATAATCGAGCCCGGCATCGCTGAGTCGTCTTGCTTGTTCGTCCTTCAACATGCCGAGCGTGACACAACTCTCCAGCCCCAGCGCTTTGACGCCCTCGACCATTTTGCAGACCACCTCGAGGTCGCGATCCGTAGGACTACGCCAGGCGGCACCCATGCAAAACCTGCTGGCACCGCTGTTTTTGGCTTCGCGGGCGGCTGCCAAAACCGAATCGACCTCCATTAATGCGACTTTATCCGTCCCGGTATCGTAATGCGCACTTTGCGGGCAATAGGCACAGTCTTCAGGGCAACCACCGGTTTTAATGGAAAGCAGAGTGCTGATCTGAACCTCATTTGGATCGAAATAGCGTCGATGCAGCGTTTGCGCTTCAAATATTAAGTCATTGAAAGGTTTAGCGAATAATTCTTCGGCTTCGCTCAAAGTCCAGTCATGCCTGATATCGGCCTTGACCGTCTGCAGCGCCGCTCGTTCGTATATGTCTTTACTTGAAAGGGCCATCGCATCCTACCTATGAACTGGCTTATAGTAAGGCGACAGGAAAAGTTCTGAAAGGTGCAGTTCGCGTTTGCGGCAGTAAATTTGATGGAAAGTCGAGGGCAGACATCTAGCATTGATCAAATGGCACAACGCAAACTGGCGGCGCTTGAAAATCAATCGCTGCGACGTGCGCTTGCTGAGACCGAACGCAAATCAGTCGGCCGCGCCCGTCGAGATCGCCAGGAGCTCATATCATTCTGCTGCAATGATTATCTCGGCCTATCGCAACACCCTGATGTCAAACGGGCTGCTGCCCAGGCCATTGAGGAACTCGGTGTTGGGGCAGGGGCGTCGAGACTCGTTACCGGAAACCATCCGCTCTATCGTGACCTCGAAAACCAGCTGGCTCGTTTAAAAGGTACGGAAGCTGCGCTGGTATTTGGCAGCGGATATCTTGCCAATCTCGGAATACCACCGGTACTCGCTGGAAAAAATGACCTTATTATCGCCGATGATCTTTCCCATGCCAGTATGCGCGCAGGTATACAGGCCTCGACCGCTGAGAGTCGGTTTTTTGCTCACAACGATGTCGAGGATTGCAGAACAATTCTCGAAAACGAACGAAACAGATTTGATCACTGCCTGATCATGACCGAAGGGGTTTTCAGCATGGATGGTGACCGGGCGCCGCTGGTCGAATTGTGTGATTTGGCTGATGCCCATGATGCGTGGATCATGACAGATGATGCGCATGGGTTGGGTGTACTTGGCGGCGGCCGGGGCAGCGCCGTTGAAGCAGGTGTAGCCGATCGTATCCCGTTGCAAATGGGGACGCTGTCAAAAGCAGTCGGTGCTTACGGTGGCTTTATTTGCGCGTCGCGGGCGGTAATCGACTTGCTGGTTAATCGGGCACGTAGTTTGATCTATGCGACCGGTCTGCCGCCCTCTGCTGTGGCCTCATCGTGTGCTGCGCTGGACATAATTTCATCTAACGAGGCATTGGTAGGGCTTCCTCTGGCGAGGGCGTCCCAATTTACCCGGGAACTCAATTTGCCAGGACCCGAAAGCTCTATTGTCCCCATCATTGTGGGAGACGCAGAGACGGCTCTTTCGGCGTCGAAACAACTTGCCCAGGAAGGTTTTTTAGTGACAGCAATTCGGCCACCGACGGTGCCGGATAAAACGGCTCGGCTCCGTTTTACATTCGCCGCTACTCATTCTGAAGACGATGTTTTTCGCCTTACCGCAGCCGTAAAAAAGATAGGCCTGCTCCCGTGATGGCATTGTTTGTTTCGGGATCGGGAACAGGTGTCGGCAAGACTTTGGTGACAACTATACTGCTAAGCGAAATACGCAAGGCAGGAAAGAAGTGCACCGCTGTAAAGCCCATAATATCTGGCTTTGATGAGAACGATCCGGCGGAAAGTGACTCAGCGCTGATATTGGGTGCTCTCGGACAAACCGTCTCGCAGAATAGCCTTGATTCGATTTCTCCCTGGAGATTTCGTGAGCCAATTTCACCAGATATGGCGGCTGAACATGAAGGTCGTTCGCTGGATATCGATGAGATTGCAGAGTTCTGCAAAGCGAAAGTCGTCGATGACACGCTGCTACTTATAGAAGGTGTGGGCGGCGTCATGGTGCCGCTATCGAATGATCATACAGTACTCGATTTAATGACCAAAATCAGTGCTCCAGTCCTTCTGGTTGTCGGTTCCTACTTGGGAACGTTGAGTCACACCCTGACCGCTCTGCATATGGTCCAAAACCGAGGTCTGACAGTCATCGGAATTGTTGTTAGTGAGTCGTTGGAGAACCCGGTTCCTTTATCGGAGACCGTTACGACGCTCAGTCGTTTTTCCGCGAACATTCCTATCGTCACATTGCCGCGTCAGGCTGATATTTCAGATCTGGAGAACGCGCCGTCGATCGCTACCCATATTGGCCTTCTGTAAATCGTCATTTTTTTAGTTCGTGTGCATCCAATTCGTAATTTTTTCGACCACCTGCTCTTCGATTCCGAGAAATCCATGTGCCGACCGCGCTTTGCACGGGCCCGAAATATCCGGCCCGCCGCCATCGAATAATATCGTTTCCACTTTGAGAGCATTTTTGAGGGCAGCAGCGAATGCGGGAAGACTTTCGGCCGGCGTCGCCCTACAGCCGTCTTCTTTGTGATGTACAATTAAAGACGGCACCACAATTTTGCGCAAATCTGCGTCATGCGCTGTCGGTTTTTCGGCCCTTGTTACTTCCGTTACCGTTGCCGTAAAGACCGCGCCATCGATTTTTAACGTGCCAGCGAGATAAGCGACCCCAACGGTTCCGCGGCTGGTCCCGACGAGCCACAAGGGTGCCTTGGTCCTGGATCTCACCCATTTTACAACAGCTGCGATGTCTCGGCGGTACTCAGCGGTATCTCTCCAGTAAACGAGGCCTTTGCGGCGGCGGTCAGATGGAACATCGACCGTGATGGTAAAAACACCATGATTTGCAAATAACGCACGAGAGCGAACCAGAAAGTTATTGGTACGAGCACCTCTTCCCTTCCACAATTTGACCTTTCCGCTGCCACCGGTAAACAGTATTGCTGCTGATTTGATTGGACCTTTCGGTTCTGTGACAACGAAGGAAATCGTGACACCTTTCCGCGTGGAGACCGTCTCTTCGGTTTCAGCCTGTGCTGGGGAAGCCAGTATAGCGATCGCCAATAGGGGCGTTAGAATCGAACCCAAAGCGGGCCATGTTCGCATAACCAATCTCCTTTGCGCCCATGCTAATTTTAGAGTTATGCACACAATATCATCATTGAGTGACAAAGCCTCTTGGCAAAACTGTAACAAAGAGGCATTGTGCGCCCGCCAAAGGCGCGAGGCAGAGTAAAACACCAGCAGTTTGATGAAGATCGCCGTTCCGAAAGAGAGATGGGCTAACGAAGCCCGCGTTTCTATCTCCCCAGAATCCGTAAAGAAATTTATCGCATTGGGATTTGATGTCATTGTTGAATCCGGTGCGGGAGAAGGCGCAACAATCTCCGATGCCGCTCTATCGGAGGCGGGGGCCACGATAGCGGCGAGTGCGGTTGAGGCGGTTGGTGATGCCGATATCGTTCTTCGGGTACAACGGCCGATGTCTGCAGGCGAGGGTGATGCAGATGAAGTGGCCATGATGAAATCTGGCTCGATACTGATTGGCACCTTATCGGCCCTTTCGAATCCTGAACAAGTTGAACTTTATGCCAAACAGGGCGTTACGGCTTTTGCGATGGAATTGTTGCCGCGCATAAGCCGGGCACAATCGATGGACGTTCTATCGTCGCAATCCAATTTGGCTGGGTACAAAGCGGTGCTCGACGCGGGGAATGAATATAAGCAGGCCTTTCCGATGATGATGACGGCGGCCGGAACCGTACCCCCGGCGAAAGTCCTGGTGCTTGGTGCCGGGGTCGCAGGCCTTCAGGCGATAGCCACTGCGCGTCGTCTCGGTGCGGTTGTATCGGCATACGATGTTCGGCCGGTAGTCAAGGAGCAGGTTGAAAGCCTCGGCGCGCGGTTTGTGGAAGTCGATTCCGAGGCAACCGAAGATGCCGAGACTGCAGGTGGCTACGCCAAGGAAATGACCGACGAATACAAAGCACGACAAGCCGAAGTTCTGCGGGAAGCGTTGATCAAGACCGATATTGCGATTTGCACGGCGCTTATTCCGGGACGTCCGGCGCCGGTACTCATTCCAGAGGAAACGGTTCAGGACATGCAGGATGGCTCGGTTATCGTTGATCTCGCGGTCGAGCAGGGTGGAAATTGCCCCATCAGCGAATATGGCGAGGTTGTTGTTAAGCATGGAGTGACCATTGTCGGCCACGCAAATGTTCCCAGCCGACTGGCAGCGGACGCCAGCCTGCTTTATGCGAAAAATCTACTCAATTTTATTACACCCATGGTCGATGCCGAAACCAAAGAACTTGCGATCGATTGGGAGGACGAAATTATTCAGGGCTGTTTGGTGGCCCGTGACGGCAATGTTGTTCATCCGGCTCTGAATGAGGCGGAAGAAACCGCAAAGGCGAGCTAGCATGGACCCTACAAAAATAATGCAAGCCACCGAAACCGCGGCAGCGTCGGCGGCGACTGGTTCCCTGATTTCACTCGTTACTGTTTTCGTCCTTGCGGTTTTTGTCGGCTACTACGTCGTTTGGAATGTTACCGCGGCGCTGCATTCACCGTTGATGAGCGTCACCAACGCAATTTCCTCTGTCATTATTGTAGGTGCCCTGATAGCGGCCGGTCCGACGGATGTGAATTTCTCGAAAATTATGGGCTTTTTGGCTGTAATCCTGGCGTCGGTAAACATATTTGGCGGCTTCATCGTCTCGCAGCGCATGCTGCAGATGTTCCGGAAAAAGGGGTAAGACGTGTCTGAAGATCTGACCGGTCTCGCCTATCTTGTAGCGGCTATTTGTTTCATCCTCGCATTGCGGGGGCTTTCATCGCCCGAAACCGCGCGTCGTGGCAATCTAATTGGTATTGTCGGGATGATAGTTGCGATTGGGACGACCCTCGCAAGTCCGCATGTGCTCAGCTACAGCTGGATTCTCGGCGGCATCGTCATCGGTGGCGCAATTGGTACGATCATTGCACTTAAAATCCAGATGACGGCGCTACCGCAACTTGTTGCGGCATTTCACAGTCTTGTCGGACTTGCCGCTGTGTTCATCGCGACGGCGACATTGTATGCGCCAGATGCCTACGGAATCGGATCGGTCGGTAGTATTTTGACGGCTAGCCTGATTGAAATGTCGATCGGTACATTTATTGGGGCGATCACATTTACCGGATCGATTGTCGCATTTGCCAAGCTGCAGGGATTGGTATCAGGCGCACCGCTGGTGTTTCCCGGGCAGCACCTTCTCAACGCTGTCCTCGGACTTGCATCCATCGCGTTGATCGCTTGGTTCTCCACCACTGAGTCTTACCAGGCCTACTGGTTGATCGTTGCGTTGGCATTGATCCTCGGCTTTCTGATTATTCTGCCTATTGGCGGTGCGGATATGCCGGTCGTTGTGTCCATGCTCAATTCCTATTCGGGTTGGGCGGCCTGCGGAATTGGCTTCACGCTTGGCAACACATTGTTGATCATCACCGGCGCACTTGTTGGCTCATCCGGCGCAATCCTCAGCTACATCATGTGCAAGGGGATGAACCGATCATTCTTCAGCGTTATCCTTGGCGGCTTTGGAACCGAAGAGGGCGCAGCGGCGGAATCAACCGGCGACAAAACTGTCCGTCAGGGCAGTGCAGAGGATGCCAGCTTTATCATGCAGAATGCGGGCAAGGTCATTGTGGTTCCTGGATACGGTATGGCGGTGGCACAGGCACAGCATGCGCTTCGTGAAATGGGCGATGTGCTCAAGGCGGCTGGCGTTGAGGTTTCCTATGCGATCCATCCTGTTGCCGGTCGTATGCCCGGTCATATGAATGTACTTCTCGCCGAAGCAAATGTTCCCTATGACGAAGTGTTTGAACTTGAAGAAATCAATCACGAGTTTTCGACAGCCGACGTCGTCTACGTTATAGGCGCAAACGATGTCACGAACCCTGCCGCCAAGACCGACCCGAATAGTCCAATTTATGGAATGCCTATTCTTGATGTCGAAAAAGCGCAAACGGTCCTGTTTGTGAAGCGCAGCATGTCGTCTGGCTATGCCGGGGTGGATAACGAGCTGTTCTTCCGGGACAACACAATGATGTTATTCGGCGACGCCAAGAAAATGACCGAAGAAATACTTCATTCTTTAGGCTAAGTCTCAGATTTATCTTTTGTATTGAGTAATTGATTTGGGTCGCCGCGCGATCCATATTGACGATATGGCTATACTTAAAATTTCCCGAATGGGGCATCCGGTTTTAGCGGAGCGCGCGAAAGAGGTTCCTGATCCAACCGCGCGTGAAATACGGAAGCTCGCTGAAGACATGCGCGAGACGCTTGCAGATATCCAGGGAGCTGGCCTCGCTGCACCGCAGGTTCATGTCAGTAAAAGGCTTGTCATATTTGCTGCGCCTCAGGAGCGTGGCGAAGAGGAAGGCGCGCCGGATACGGATTTTGCACCTATGACCGAACTCGTTAATCCTGAATGGCAACCGCTTTCAGATGAAATTGCGGTGGGTTGGGAAGGGTGTCTATCGGTTCCCGGGCTGACAGGTGCAGTACCGCGTCATACGCATATCCGCTATCGGGGACACACTCCGCAAGGACAGGTTATAGAACGCGAGGCGACAGGATTTCATGCCCGAGTGTTTCAGCACGAATATGATCACCTGGACGGCATTCTCTACCCAATGCGAATGCACGACCATTCCTTACTGGTATTTACCGAAGAAGCACAAAAGTTTGGTTTGCCCTCTCTTGTACCCCAAGAGGAAAACGCTGTCGGTGAAGGAGAGGCGGCCCAATGACAAAAAATTCGGAAAGCCGCATAGAGCAGAAAGATAACGTACTTCTGGCGATACTGCCGCATGTTGCGTTCGATGGCTGGACGGATGGTGCGTTAAAATCCGCTGCAGTCGATGCGGGTATAGATCATGTCGAGATCAAACGTTTCTTTCCCGGCGGGGTGCAGGAAATTGCGGCGTATTTTTGTGATTGGACGGACCGCCAGATGCTGGCAGCTATGGCAGAACAAGACATTTCGAATTTGAGACTGCGGGACCGCGTCGCCATGGCCGTCAGATGTCGTCTTGAAGCTTTGGCGCCATACAGGGAAACGGAGCGCCGAACGATAGCTTTCCTATCCTTACCGGGCAACGTACCAGTGGGGGTAAAGGCGCTATACAATACGGTTGATAGGATTTGGTATGCGGTCGGCGATAAATCCGCCGATTTTAGCTTTTATACAAAACGAGCACTGCTGGCGGCTGTTGTTTCGACAACAACCCTGTATTGGCTCAACGACGATTCAGACGAAAGGCACGAAAGCTGGGAATTTCTTGATCGGCGAATTGCCGATGTCATGAAAATTCCCACGTTGCGGGGCCGGATTGAGAAGGTCGCCAGCAAACTGCCTGACCCGTTCCGGATATTGCGAGCAACGCGCGCCCGCTAGCGTCCTGATCTAGTTGGGTGTGCGGGGAACCGCTTTAGTCTGATCAGCCCGGAATTTGTCTACTGCTTTAGCGATCTTGTCATCCGTTAGCGCAAGAACGGCAGCTGACAACAACGCCGCATTTACAGCGCCCGCACGGCCGACAGCGAGGACACCAACAGGAATGCCGCCCGGCATTTGAACCATCGAAAGAACGCTATCCATGCCACCCATAACCCGGGTTTCCATCGGGCAGCCAAAAACCGGTTTGGCGGTCGTAGCGGCAACAACGCCGGGGAGTGCGGCAGCCATCCCAGCGCCGGCAATAAAGACCTTAGCACCGCGACCTTCGACATCTTTGATCCAGTCAATCAAACGCTCCGGCGTGCGGTGGGCCGAATGAACAGCAACCTCATTGGGGATGCGGAGCTTTTTGAGCGTATCAGCAGCATGCCGCATGGTTTCCCAATCTGACTGACTGCCCATAACGATTCCAACAAGTGGATTTTTCGATTTCGCCGGTGAACGACGGGCTCGTTTGGGTGCTGCTTTTCTGGCCATTTTCCTTCTCATCAGTTGTCGAATTGCGTCTCGTGCCATGCATTATAGGGGGCGACCGAGTCCACGCAACGCCAAGCGATTCTCTATATTTCTAATAGTTCCTTAACGAAATGCGCGTTGACTATCGACAGGAGCGTTCCATGCCGTAATGGGCGCCTGACAATTGCGGATAGGTCATGAAGGTTTCGAGTTCCAGACCGATTGTACCAAACGCTAGACTTACCGCCGCCTATGCGCGATCCGACGAGTCAGCGACGCCGTCTGCACGTTCTATTTCTGATACGACGAATGTCTTGGGTATCCCGGATGCGGAACTGACGCCGAAGGTTCAAGGCGCTATCCAGCGTCTGATGGAAGAGGTCGAATCACTTCGTCGGGAACTTGAGCAAAGCCGTCAGCGCATTGCCTATCTAGAGCAACTTGCCGACCAGGATGCATTGGCACCAGTAGCTAACCGGCGGGCATTTGTCCGCGAGCTCTCGCGTATAATGGCATTTGCAGAACGCTATGATTCGCCCAGCAGCCTTGTCTATTTCGATGTTAACGGGCTCAAACCGATTAACGATACCCATGGCCATCCCGCGGGTGATGCAGCGCTCATGCGAATTGCCGACATACTTGTGGAGAATGTGCGTGAGTCTGACGTTGTCGGGCGACTTGGCGGCGATGAGTTCGCTGTCATTTTGTCACAAGCAGACGAGAAGACAGCCGCCGAAAAAGCAAAAATTCTGGTAGAACGGGTCCAGGCGCAGCCGCTGGATTGGAATGGTTCAGAAATTCCTCTCATGGTGTCATACGGAATTTACACTTTTAACGGTGGTGATACCGCGGGCGAGGCTTTGGCGGCAGCTGATCGCGCTATGTATGAAAATAAAATGGCACATAAAAAGAGAGTGCAAGACGTCTCATCGACCTAGAGCGCCTTCTACGCGATATCGTCGGGAATCAACTGACTCCGGAGTGTCTGAATTTCATCTTTTAAAATTAGTTTACGCTTCTTTAGGCGTTGGACTTGGAGTTGGTCGAACGGTACTTCTTCGGAAACCTGATCAATTACATCATCGAGGTCGCGATGCTCGGTCTCGAGCGCGGCAATTCGGCGTCTTAGGGCTGCTTGATCTTCCATCTTATCCGTTTAAGGCCTCATTTTGTGCTCCAAGCCAGGTGGGCTATGGGTACAGAAATTTCAGCTAGGGTTGCGTGATCTATTATAAACGGTTCTACATAAAATGTGTTCCAAGATGGTGAAAAGTTTATGGCGATAAATCGTATAGGCGTACTAACCAGCGGTGGCGATTGTGCGGGCCTCAACGCCGTCATCCGGGCAGTTACAAGACGGGCAATTCTCAAATATGGCTGGCAGGTCTACGGCGTAAATGATGGCAGCCATGGCCTGTTCGACCGACCACCGCGATTTCAGGAGCTCACTCTTCCCGATTTCACCGGGACAGTATTGCGCATGGGTGGAACGATTTTGGGATCGGTTAATAGCGGAGATCCGTTTGACTTTCCCATGCCCGACGGCACGCGGCAGGATCGGTCGGCCGAGATTATAGATGGGTACGCTCAATTGGGGCTAGATGCCTTGATTGCGATCGGAGGCGACGGCAGCCTCGCAATCCTGCGTGAACTGGCGCAGCAAGGAGACTGGAATCTCGTTGGCATTCCAAAGACGATCGATAACGATGTCGATATGACCGAGAACGCCGTCGGATACGTGACGGCGGTTGATGTTGCCACAGAAGCGTTGGATCGGTTACAGCCGACGGCGGCAAGCCACAATCGGGTTATGATTCTGGAAGTCATGGGACGTGACCATGGACATATAGCCATCAATGCAGGCATTGCCGGTGGCGCCGACGTTATTCTCATTCCGGAAATTCCGTTTGATTTGGATCGAATCAAATCCAAGTTCGAAGACGTGCTATCGGAGGAAGGGCGAAGCTTCGCTTTGGTCATCGTCGCTGAAGGCGTGAGGCCGATAGGCGAAACTATTGATAAAAATATCGGGCAATATCTTGGACAGCATATTGCCGAAATGACCGGCGCCGAGACGCGGGTTACGGTTCTTGGCCATACTCAACGTGGCAGGACGCCATCGCCGCGAGACCGTTTGTTTGCCTCGGCTTTCGGCATCCATGCGGTTGATTTGGTTGCCGAAGGAAAGTTCGATCGGATGGTCGCCTGGTCGAGTCGGGATTGTATCGATGTGCCGCTTGCGGATGTCGTTGGTCATTCGCGTGCAGTTGATCCCGATGGGTCAATTGTACGAACAGCGCGCGGTCTAGGAATCTGTCTTGGCGATTAGAGGAATGTGTGTCTAAAATAAGGCGTTCTGTTTATGGCTTATAAGGAGGTCAATATGATTGTTGACGAAGCTAAGTCTTCACTTGAAATGCACCATGCCGATTTAGAGAACCAACTTATTGAAGAACTTAACCGTCCTCAACCCGACCAGAACATCATCGCGGAAATCAAAAAACAAAAACTCCGAATAAAAGACGAACTTTCAGGGCTCAACGCCTAGCAACAGAAAATACGTCGTCTACCCTCATTGAGGTAGATCTATGGGATGACAAACACCGTCGTTTTGGGCGACGATGAAATGGCTCGCTCGTGCCAGCAAATATGATGAAAGATGGGGAGGGATATGTCTGGTGAATTTGACGGCGCCTATCAACGCGCATTAACGGCCAGGGAAGAATTCTGGGCCGAAGCGGCACAGGGTATTGATTGGGATCAGCCGTGGGAAAACGTCCTGGATGAGTCCAATCCGCCATTCTATAGGTGGTTTTCCGGTGGAATGTTGAACACCTGCTACAATGCGCTGGATCGGCATGTCGAGAACGGTCGCGCTGACCAGAACGCGCTGATCTATGACAGTCCGATGACGGACCAAATCGTTAAATATACCTATCAGGAGCTACGCGATCAGGTCGCGTTGTTTGCTGGCGCACTGGCGAATGAAGGTGTTGGCAAAGGAGATCGAGTCGTCATCTATATGCCAATGATCCCCGAGGCTGTTATTGCCATGCTTGCGTGTGCGCGCCTTGGCGCGGTTCATTCCGTCGTCTTTGGCGGCTTCGCGGCCAACGAGCTTGCGGTAAGAATTGATGACGCCAAACCAAAGGTAATTGTGTCAGCTTCCTGCGGTCTGGAGCCAGGCCGGCTTGTTGAATACAAGCCGCTCCTCGAAGGGGCGCTCGATCAGTCGACGCATAAACCAGGTCGTTCAATAATTTTTCAGCGCGACGCGCTACAATGCCCGCTGGGGGAGAATGATCTCGACTGGAATGATGCCATCGCAGGGGCAGAACCGCATGACTGTGTCTCAGTGGCAGCGACTGATCCACTTTATATTCTCTATACGTCAGGGACGACCGGGCAACCAAAAGGCGTAGTTCGGGACAATGGCGGGCATGCCGTGGCTCTCAATTGGAGTATGGGCGCCATCTACAATGTGAAGGCGGGTGACGTTTATTGGGCGGCATCCGATATAGGCTGGGTAGTTGGTCATTCCTACATTGTCTATGGGCCGCTCCTCGCGGGCGCGACAACGATTTTTTATGAAGGGAAACCTGTAGGGACCCCGGATGCCGGTGCTTTTTGGCGCGTCATCGCCGATCACAAAGTGACCACACTCTTTACGGCGCCGACGGCTTTCCGGGCAATAAAAAGGGAAGATCCGGCAGGTAAACTTGTTTCGCAGTATGATATTTCACATTTTGAGGCCCTTTTCCTTGCCGGTGAGAGATCGGATCCCGACACATTAACCTGGGCGGAAAAGCATCTTGGTGTTCCCGTCATCGATCATTGGTGGCAAACCGAAACGGGATGGTCAATTTGCGCAAATTGTTTGGGTATCGAGGAACTACCCGTCAAACATGGATCGCCAACCAAACCGGTACCCGGCTGGGATCTTCGTGTCCTTGATGAAGGCGGGAATGAAGTTGGATCCGGTGATATCGGTGCGCTTGTTGTGAAACTGCCGCTCCCGCCCGGAACATTGCTGACACTTTGGAATGCGGATCAAAGGTTTCAGGATGCCTATTTGAAAGAATTTCCAGGCTATTACCAGACAGCTGATGCGGGCTACATCGATGAAGATGGTTACGTTTTCGTCATGGCGCGCACCGACGACATTATCAATACCGCCGGGCACCGACTGTCGACGGGCGCCATGGAGGAGGTTCTTGCCGCCCATCCTGATGTCGCGGAGTGCGCTGTTATCGGTGTCGCTGATGAATTAAAGGGCCAGGTACCGCTAGGGTTTTTAGTCTTGAATGCTGGTGTTAATCGACCGAATGGAGAAATAGTCGATGAGGTCGTGGTTATGGTGCGGGATAATATTGGTCCCGTAGCTTCCTTCAAAATCGCAACTGTGGTCCAACGGCTGCCAAAGACCCGATCAGGTAAAGTTCTTCGCGGAACCATGCAGAAAATTGCCGACAGCGAACCTTATAATATGCCGGCAACTATTGATGACCCGGTAATTTTGGAAGAGATCACAGACGCGTTGAAATCGATCGGATACGCCGAATCGTAATTTCAGAGAAGAATAGAAGCAGAGTCGATATGCTGGAGTCGGAGCATATCCGCCTGATGGTATGCTTTGGTGGCCTTCGCCGCTGATACCGGCGTTTTGTCATTCATTTCTATGCTTCCGACTATTGACCAATCACCACCATGGTAAGCGCTGTCGAGGGTGGCAGGAGCAGTGGCAGGAACCGGTTGAACCTCAAACCTTCCTTCTTCGATTCTAGGCTTGTTTGAGTTCTCTAATTTAGCCGTGATCTCGCTCTGGACACTATAAGGTGTTGTGATAACTCTCAAAAGGCACCTTTCCTATGGGAGTTTAAATATTTATAGCATTTACATAAATGTCAATAAAAAAATAATTTTCTATTTATTTTTATTAACCGTAATTAATATTAACTATAAAAATAAATAGAAAATTAAATATATAGTAATATTATTTATTAGGTATTTCGCCAATTATATTTCTTTTGGTTTATGTTTTTTAATTTTTTATTTTAATATTTTAGAAATACCTCGTCAGCTATCCTAGCCCTGAAAGTCATCAGTGGATGACTCTTAGAAGTAGAAGCGGATCTCCATGTAGGAGATCGAACGAATGCAGGAAGCATGACATGAGCGACGCATCTACAGAATTAGAACGTCTCCGGGCAGCCATCGCTGCATCCGGCGATGTTGTCTATGACTGGGATTTGCCGTCAGACGAGTTCTCGTGGCTCGGTCGTGCCGTTGATTCATTCAATATTTCCGGGCTCCATCAAATTTCGACGGGTGAGCTATTTCATCAGCGTTTGCATCCGGAAGACCTTACTTTTCATTTGGAACAAATCTCTTCTCTTTATCAGGGCGGCACGGAATTTGAATGCGAGTTTCGGGTTCGTGATTGCAATGGCGAACAACGGTGGTTTCATGATCGCGGCATTGCGGAAATGGGCCCGGACGGAAAGCCGGTTCGATTGCGCGGCACTATGCGGGCCATCAACCAGCGCAAGGACGAACATGAAAGAACGCAATATCTGGCGAACTATGATGAGTTGACCGGTCACTATAACAGGACGCGGTTGCGAGAGTCGCTTGATCAGGCCTTGTACTATGGTTCCCGATACAAAGTAGTGGGTGCCTTTCTCGTTATTGGCATCGATAACATCAATATGGTGAACCAGGCTTTCGGCTATGAAGTGGCGGATGCTGTGATCGTTGCGTTGGGTCACCGTTTGGATCGTTGCCTCCGGGCCTGTGACGTTATTGGCCGGATGGGAGGAGACCGCTTCGGTGTGGTTCTCAGTAACTGTCCGAGTTCAGAACTTCATGTCGCCGCGGAAAAAATCCTTGAAGCAGCGCGAGACACCGAGGTTGATACACCGGCCGGCCCAATCCATGTCACAGTATCCATCGGTGCCGCCTGTTTCCCGGACTCTGCGATGACTGCCACTGATGCGATGACCAAGGCTGATATCGCTTTGCAGAATGCCAAACGAGCCGGGCGCAACACCTGGTCCGTCTATTGTTATTCGGAGGAACAGCGCGAAGGTCACCGAAAGAACATGGTTATTGCGGAACAGGTCAAACAGGCTCTTCGCGAAGACCGTCTTGTACTTTCCTATAAACCCATCGTTAGCACGGAGTCGCATGAACCGGTGGTCCATGAATGTCTGCTCCGGATGATCCAACCCGATGGAGAAATCGTTGCTGCTGGTGTCTTTATGCCGGTTGTGGAGGAACTCGGACTCGTTCGGTTGATTGACCGCAGGGTTTTGGACCTCGCAGTAAAAGTGATGGCAGAAAATCCAGCCGCCCGTCTCGCTATCAACGTTTCTGGGCTGACCGCTGGTGACAAGGCCTGGCTGCGTCATATCGTTGGTTTGCTCCGGAATGAGCGTGACATTGCTGAGCGGCTTATTGTTGAAATTACCGAGACGGCGGGTCTTGAAGATGTTGAAGAATGCGCCCGGTTTGTCTCAACACTCCGCAAATTGGGTTGTAAGGTTGCCCTCGATGACTTTGGCGCAGGCTACACTTCATTCCGGCATCTCAAAATTTTATCGGTCGACATGGTCAAAATCGATGGCTCATTTGTCCGGGACTTAGTCCAAAACCCTGCTAATTTAATCTTTATACGATCACTTTTGGATCTCGCGCGGAACTTCAATCTTGAAACGGTTGCCGAATGTGTAGAAACCATGGAACAGGCTCAGATGCTCAAGGAGGAGGGCGTAAAGCTGTTGCAAGGATGGGCCTTTGGAAAGCCTGAGCTGGAACTTCCGTGGAATGGGGACGAAGATAAAGTGCCTGAACCAGAACCACTCCAAATCGAGCATCAGCCGGTCCGGCTTATCGCCGGGTAACCTTTCTACGAAAATTTCAGAGACCCCATGGCCTGTTGCGGTTGCCTTCGTTATAAGGTGATCCATATTTCTTGTAGAGGAAACAGGCACTTCCCATGGACGATATTGTAATTGCGAGTGCAGCGCGGACCCCGGTTGGCACATTTAACGGTGCGTTTGCCGATGTATCTGCATCCGAGCTTGGTACCGTTGCAATTTCGGCGGCTCTTGAACGCGCTGGCGTTGCGCCGGAAGAGGTATCCGAAGTTATCATGGGTCAGATATTAACCGCCGGTGCAGGACAAAATCCCGCGCGTCAGGCTGCTATCGGGGCGGATTTGCCCGTTGAAGTACCGGCTTATGGCGTGAATCAGCTCTGCGGATCAGGTCTTAAAACAGTGGCACTGGGCTTTCAGGCGATAAGGAGCGGTGACGCCTCTGTCGTTGTCGCCGGGGGTCAAGAAAGCATGACACAGGCACCCCACTGCATGCATTTACGCGGCGGCAAAAAAATGGGCGATGCAGAGATGGTCGATACCATGATCCGCGATGGGCTTTGGGATGCCTTCAATGGCTACCATATGGGTTGCACGGCCGAGAATATTGCAAATCAGTGGCAAATCAGCCGCGAGCAGCAAGACGCTTTTGCGGCGCAGTCGCAGCAGCGCGCCGAGGCGGCACAGGCCGATGGCAGGTTTAAGGACGAAATCACTCCTGTGACAATTAAGACCCGTAAAGGTGAAACAGTCATTGATCAGGACGAATATCCCCGCGCAGGTGTAACGGCAGAGTCGCTTGCGGGACTGCGGCCGGCATTTGCCAAAGATGGTACTGTTACGGCTGGCAACGCGTCAGGAATCAATGATGGCGCTGCCGCGCTGGTTCTCATGACGGCCGATGAGGCAAAGGGGCGTGGTATCGAACCGCGATCTCGGATTGTCTCTTGGGCGCAAGCCGGTGTAGACCCTGCAATCATGGGAACGGGACCCATCCCCGCTAGTCGTGCTGCATTGGATAAGGCGGGCTGGACAGTTGATGATCTCGACCTCATCGAGGCGAATGAAGCTTTTGCAGCGCAATCTCTCGCCGTGGGCAAAGACCTCGGTTGGGACGAAGAAAAGCTAAACGTCAATGGCGGGGCGATTGCCATCGGCCATCCTGTCGGGGCTTCAGGCGCTCGCGTTTTAACAACCCTACTCTACGAAATGGAAAAGCGTGACGCTGCAAAAGGTCTCGCAACACTTTGCATCGGTGGCGGCATGGGAATCGCCATGTGTGTTGCCCGCGACTGAGCCGGTGCCGATTTCTGAAACTTTGGTCAGAAATTATCTTTTCGGGTACGAACTTCGCTGAACACTTCAAGCGGGCTACCGGATGGCAGGCCAACCGCTTCTGCAACAGATGAAACATCCGCCCTGAGAAACGGGTTGGTTTCCTTTTCGAGACCTAAGAGTGAAGGTACCGTCCGTTTGTTCTCGGCGCGCAAGGCGTCGATCTCGGCGGCCCGGTCAATAAGCGCCTGATTCTCGGTCTCGATAGTAATGGCGAATTTCGCATTGGCTTGAGTATATTCGTGGGCACAATAAACCATCGTATCATCCGGTAGGGCACGAAGCTTTCCGAGTGAATCCCACATCTGCTCAAAAGTTCCTTCGAATACCCGGCCGCAACCGAGGGCGAAAAGCGTGTCGCCGCAGAACAACGCTTTACTTTCTTCAAACCAGTAGGCGATGTGACCCCGCGTATGTCCCGGCGTGTCATAGACTCTGGCAACGGCATCGCCAAAGGCGTATGTGTCGCCATCGCCGACATCGATATCTATTCCCGCGATCCGGTCGTGATCTGCAAGCGGGCCCACTACGACACAGCCGTATTTTTCTTTGATTTCCAGATTGCCGCCCGTGTGGTCATTGTGATGGTGTGTATTGATTATATGTGTTGGCTCCCAACCGAGCCGATCAAGTGCTTCCAATACAGGTTCGGCATCCGACGGGTCGATGACTCCGACTTTTCCTTGTCCGGATTCCTTGATGAGATACACATAGTTATCAGTGCGTGTTGCGATTTGTTCGATTTCGAGCGTAGACATTGCGTGTTTCCTCTGCTTGCAGCGTCAATTCCTCTGCAACCTAGCAAAGCGATAGGCACGCGCCAACTGCACGCTTCACTATTCGGCGGATTGCTGTGATAAGTTGGTATCATGTGGAATGACGTTGTCGATTTACGCGATTTTTACCGGAGCAATCTGGGGCCTAATGCCGAATCGCTTATTGGACAGCGTATTCGGCAAATTTGGGACAATACCTCCCAGCAGCGCATCTTGGGGTTAGGCTATGCCACACCCTACTTGTCGCTATTTGAAGAGGAATCTGAACGCGTAATCGCGGCGATGCCGGCTCGTCAGGGTGTGTTGCATTGGCCAGTGGAAGGGACTGGAAAAGTCACTCTTTGCGAAGAAGCAGAAATTCCATTGCCTGATGTTTCGGTTGACCGGGTGCTTATGGTCCATGCCCTGGAATGTAGCGAACAATTAAGGCCAATGTTACGTGAGGTGTGGCGCGTGCTTGCAGATGGCGGCCGTCTCATAGCGGTCGTGCCGAACCGGCGTGGGATTTGGGCACGCATGGACCGGACACCATTTGGACACGGATACCCCTATACGCCAGCGCAGCTTAATCGGCTGTTGCGCGATACACTGTTTACGCCAATCCAGACAGAAAGAGCACTCTACATGCCGCCCTCCCAATCCCGTGTGATGCTGGCGTCTTCGCGCGCATGGGAAGAAGTCGGATCAAGATTATTTCCGACATTCTCCGGAGTTTTGATTGTCGAAGCCGGCAAGCAGATTTACGCCGCGAGTGCTGATTCAGCGAAAGCCCCCAGGCGACGCCGTTATACTGCGCCGGTCCCTGGAGCGCATCGATCAAATCAGGAAACTACTCCCGGCTAAGCAGGAAGATCGCCTGTTCACCTTTAAGGTTGGCGATCCGGCTCCCCGTTTTGATTTGTCGCACGCGATTGTGGCGATCAATGGATAGGCCGTTTTCGATTGTGAGTCCCAAAGTCTCGCAGAGATCGACGAAATCGAGGACTGTACAAAGATGAATGTCGGGGCTGTCGTGCCAGCCGAATTTGTTGCCGGCGGGTACGGGAACCCGGCCATTGACCAATAATGAAAGTCTCGTCCGCCAATGTCCAAAATTGACGAAAGAAACCACCGCATGTTGCCCTATACGGACTAATGTTTCCAAAACGTCCTTTGGGTTTCGTGTTGCCTGCAAGGTCTGGCCAAGGACGACATAGTCGAATGCGTTGGTAGGGTAATCCGCGAGATCAGTATCCGCGTCGCCCTGGATAACCGAGAGACCAAGCGCAACGCATGCGTTCACGCCTTCCTGGCTCAACTCGATACCGCGTGCATCAACATTTTTTTCCTCGGCCAAATATGCGAGCAACGCGCCGTCGCCACAGCCAACGTCCAACACACGGCTGTCTGGCGTGATCATGTCGCTAATGAGCTGTTGGTCTGGCCTTAGCGGTCCGGCTGCAGGAAGCGGATTCATATCGAAATCCCGCTATTTCGGACAGCGCCGTCGAGAAAGCCGGACAGGGTTTTGTGAAGAACCGGTTCATCGAGCAAAAAGGCGTCATGGCCTTTATCAGTTTGCACTTCCAGAAAACTCACATTCGCAGCAACAGCGTTGAGCGCGTGAACAACGGTACGGCTTTCAATGGTCGGATAGAGCCAGTCACTGGAAAAAGAAACCACACAAAAGCGAACATTTGTGTCTCGAAAGGCATCAGCCAAAACACCATTATGCTCGGCGGCCATATCGAAATAATCCATAGCACGCGTGATGTAGAGATAGGAGTTTGCGTCGAACCGTTCAACAAAGGTGCTTCCCTGATGCCGCAAATAGGATTCAACTTCAAAATCGGCATCAAATCCGTAAGAAATTTTTTCCCGCTCCTGCAGGCGTCGACCAAACTTGCGATGCAAGGCCGTTTCAGACAAATAGGTTATGTGCGCTTCCATACGGGCTACAGCGAGGCCCCGGCGGGGCCGTTTATTTTCTGTGATGTAATTGCCCTGGCACCAATCCGGATCCGCCATAATTGCCTGACGGCCAACTTCGTGAAAAGCAATGTTTTGTGCGGAATGCCTCGGCGCACCCGCAATCGGCACTGCCGAATAAAGACTGTCACCGTATTTGGACGCCCACTCTAGGACCTGCATGGCGCCCATCGATCCACCAATGACGCAGAATAGCTTTTCAATTCCGAGGTGGTCGATCAGCATCTTTTGGGCCCGCACTATGTCTCCGATTGTGATGACTGGGAATTCGGGGCCATATGGCTCGCCAGTTTTGGGGTCAATGGAACTGGGGCCGGTAGTTCCCATGCAGCCACCAAGAACATTTGAACAAATTACAAAATATCGGTCTGTGTCGATTACCTGGCCGGGGCCAATCATCAGATCCCACCAACCGTCTTTTTGGGTGACAGGATGTTTTTCTGCGGGGTATTGATCGCCTGTCAGAGCGTGGCAAACCAGAATGGCATTTGATTTGTCAGCATTGAGATTGCCATAAGTTTGGTATGCGATCATGAAAGGACCAAGTTCAGCGCCGGAATCAAGGCGCAAAGGCCCGTCGGTTCCCAGTTCAACCTGGTAACCGGGCAATTCTCCATTTGCAATCAGGCTCATCGATTGGGTCGAATCTGCCATTTCAACATTGGTTCCTGATGACTACTGCCAAAATTTCCATGATAGCTATGTCGAAGTGGGAAAATTATCAATGTTTTCTTTGCTTTTGGTTGTGGCCTTGGCGCGCTATAAACGCGCGGCTCAGCCCTGTATCGGGGGTAGATTATAGAATTTTGAGGCTTTTATGAGCACGGACAGCAACAATTTGGACGACCTCCGAAGCGAGATCGATACCATTGATGAAGCGCTGCATGATTTGATCATGCGGCGAGCCGAAGTTGTCGCGCGCATAAAGGATGCCAAGGCAGATGAAAGCGGCAGCGTCTTTCGTCCAGGCCGGGAAGCAGAGGTTCTGCGCCGACTGGTCGATCGTCATAGCGGTCCTTTAGCCTCTGCGGTAATCGTGCGGGTTTGGCGAGAGCTCATGTCCGCCTTTGTCGCTATGCAAGGTGAGTTTTCGATTGCCGTTTGGGATGGTGAAGATCCGGCCTACTGGGATATCGCCCGCGATCAATTCGGATCACAGACACCATTATCCAGGCATGCGACGACACGCGGTGTTCTGCAGGCGGTTGCCGACGGTGCGGCGACGGCAGGCGTTTTGCCCATGCCGCAGATTGATGAAGCTGATCCCTGGTGGCCCTTGCTCGGCAGTGAAGTGGGCGGTCGGCAAGTGCGTATTTGTGCGCGATTACCGTTTGTAACAGGAGGAAACAGACGCGGTGCACCCGCGGAAGCCCTACTGGTTGCGGATATGGCGCCAGTAGAAACGGGGGAAGATCGAAGTTTTCTTATAGTAGAATGTGAAGAGCCGATCAGCCGTTCACGATTAACCGGCTCGTTATCTACTGCCGGCTTGCCGCCGTCAGCTCTGGTTACCCTCCCCAAATCCGGCGTGACGGCGGGACGTGAGATTTTTTTGATTGAAGTCGAGGGCTTTGTGGCAACCGAAGATGATCGTGTGACCAAGTTTCTTGAAGACAATACCGATTTCTCAATCGCACGGGCCGTCGGCAGTTATGCCGTACCTTTGACCGCAGAGACATAAGATGCTCACCCCCCGTCCTGGTATAATGGAGTTAGCACCCTATGTTCCGGGAAAATCCTCGGTGGATGGGCAAATGGCTGCAATGAAACTTTCCGCAAATGAAAGTGCATTGGGGCCGAGCCCGGCGGCGATGGCGGCTTTTCGTGACTCAGTGGGTTCCCTAAAGATTTATCCAGATGGTAATTCCGTGGAATTGCGGGATGCCATTGGTTTGGCAAACGGTTTGAACCCTGATCGTATCGTCTGCGGCGCAGGCTCCGATGAGCTCTTGTATAACCTGGCACGTGGCTATGCGGGCCCAGGCGATGAGATTTTGTTGGGAGAGCACGGATTCAATGTGTATCCCATAGTTGCCCACTGCGTCGGTGCGACGCCGATCAAGGTGCCGGAAACAAACTTGACTTTCGATGTTGACGCAACTTTGGCGCGGGTTACCGAAAAGACGCGAATTGTTTTTATCGCCAATCCGAATAACCCAACGGGCTCCTATATTCCTGCTGACGAACTGGCACGACTTCGGGCTGGGCTGCGCGAAGACATATTATTGGTAATCGATTGTGCCTATGCAGAGTTTGTAACACGAAATGACTACGATATGGGATTAAGCCTCGTGGATGCTGCGGAGAACACCGTTGTTACGCGCACATTCTCAAAAATTTATGCATTGGCGGCGCTGCGTATTGGTTGGGCGTACTGCCCACCTTCTATTGCAGATGTGCTCAACAGGCTGCGCGGCCCGTTTAATCTATCTACGGCAGCTCAAGCAGCCGGCAAGGCGGCTGTCCAGGATAGGGAACATCTTGCAGCAGCGCGTGATCACAATGCGGTTTGGTTGCCGTGGCTACATGATCGTTTGACGGATTGCGGGCTGACGGTATTCCCGAGTGCAGCTAATTTTCTATTGGTGCGGTTTCGCGATGACGCGTCACATAATTCGCAGGCAGCGATGGCGTACTATGGGTCGAAAGGAATAATTCCACGCGAAACGGGTGGATACGGATTGCCCGACTGCCTTCGGGTGACTATCGGCCGGGAAAATGAAATGCGGGCGTTTACCGATGCCACAAAAGAATTTATGGCGACGTAGGGAATTATGGCGGATATCTTGTTTAATAAAATTGCCTTTATTGGCATCGGGCTGATTGGTTCGTCCCTTGCGCGCGTAATTCGTCGTGATGGATTGGCGGATACTATTGTCGCCTGCGCGCGGACGGAACAAACCCGAAAAACGGCACTCGAACTTGATCTCGCTGATCACGTTACAGCGGATGTTGGCGAGGCGGTCACCGATGCCGATCTGGTCGTTATCTGTACACCTATAGGAGCCTACGGCGCTATTGCGGAAGCGATGTCAGCCTCGCTGAAACCAGGAGCCATCATATGCGATGTCGGATCGGTGAAACGGGCGGTGATTGATGCTGTTACACCCCATATCCCTGAAGGCGTGCATTTTGTTCCCTGCCATCCAATCGCCGGTACCGAAAATTCGGGACCCGAATCTGGCTTTGATACATTGTTTGAAGATCGATGGATGATCATAACCCCGGTCGCTGGGTCAAACGAAGAAGCGATTGAAAAGGTTGCTGATTTGTGGTGCCGAACGGGTAGTAAGATTGAACGAATGGATCCCGATCATCACGATCAGGTGTTGGCGATAACATCGCATGTCCCACACCTCATTGCATACACAATCGTTGGAACGGCAACTGACCTCGAAGATCGTTTGAAATCCGAGGTTGTAAAATTTGCTGCCAGCGGATTTCGCGATTTCACGCGTATCGCCGCATCCGACCCGGTAATGTGGCGGGATATTTTTCTCAATAACAAGGACGCTGTATTGGAGATGCTGGGGCGTTTGTCTGAAGATTTGAGCGGGCTCCAGAGGGCTATTCGGGACGGAGATGGCGATGGCCTTGAGGCATTATTCGCGCGGACGCGCGAAATTCGCCGCAGCGTGATTGAAGCGGGTCAGCACATACCGCCTAAACCCCCCGGTGATGATATAAATGATTAGTCCCAAATAATTCTGGGCAACTTGATCAGTTTTACGGGTCCGACGTGCAGGTAGCCATCCTGGATTGTAAAAGACACCCCGATATACTCGCTCTTCCGATCTCCAGTGCTGTTTGCCAATGCTCGCAAAGCGAAGCGGGTGACCATTGCGGTACCCGGTTTGATAATTCCGGAATCAGCCAGTTGATCCAGCGTTTCACCGTACCCTGAAACTTTACCGCTCATGGCGACAATGGGCTGCAGATCGGAGTCCAAAGCCAGTGTTCCAGTTGCTGAAACATCCAGTTTGGACCATCCAAGCTCAATCTTTGTCAGATCCAAGGAGCCACCACTATACGCCCAGTTGGAAAGGGCTTGTTTGAGCGTGTCGCCCTGTGCCGTGCCCAGAAAATCAGCTGTAAGAGTTATCCGGCTAATCGTCTGACCTAAAGCGGGTTTAAGGTCTTTCGGCAGGGTTAAACCAAACAGTTCGGCATTTAGACTGAAGATGGGGGTTTGATGCGGCTTCGTATTTGACTGCCCTTGCTGGTCGAGATCCATCTGGGCATTGAGTTGTGTAAAACGATAAGTTTGAGCCAGTTTGGTTTCGAAATTTGCCCCTTCGACGACGATACCAATGTTTTTGAGGTTGCCTTTATGAGCAAACAGCAAATCGCCATGACCAGCGCCAATGTCAATCCTATTGGCATCAACCTCCCGTGCCGTACCATATCCGAGCCGGTGTTCACCTGAGGTATGAAATCCGATACGTCTAATGCTCCAGGGCCGCAAGTTAAGATCAATAAAAGGGCCCGACCAATGAAATGGCGCACCGCTTTTTTTGCTGCTGAGCATCGGTTCCTCGATGGTCATTTGCCACCGCCACGGAAAGCCGCTCCACGCCACCGATTTATACTCGACGGTCCAGCCTTGTGCGCGTTGCGCCGCCGCCCAGTTCTCGATGCCGCGCTCAAACAGATGTGCTGCTGCGAACCATATGCCGGTATTGAGAGCGCCTAACCCTGCGAGGATCAATGCCGTCGCGATATATGTTTTGCGCCATCTGCTCAGTTCGAAAGCCATGCCTGTTTATAGGCATCCTGGGGAAGCCGGTCGAGGTTTGGATTGCTGGTCGCGAAGCAGTGGAAAGGTTACACTTGTTGGCCATTGAGTATCCTTATGACACAAGAAAAACCTAAAGCACTTTCACCCGGCTGGATGGTAGCTGCATCCGGCTTGTTCATTTTCTTTTGGGCAAGCGGATTCGTCTCAGCCAAATTTGGTCTGCCATATGCAGAACCCTTCACCTTTTTGGCCCTTAGGTTTCTTGTGGCTCTGGTTGTGTTGGTTCCGCTAACGGTTTTCTGGCGGGTTCGTTGGCCAAAGACTCCCACCGCATTTATTCATGTGATCGTGGCGGGCCTGCTCGTGCAAACGACTTATCTTACGGGGGTCTTTTACGGGATCTATTTTGGTTTATCGACCGGCGTGATGGCCCTCATCGTCGGACTTCAGCCGTTGATCACCGGATCGCTTGCCGCACCGTTGCTGGGAGAAAAAGTTACGTCAAAACAATGGCTTGGACTGGGAATGGGATTTGTCGGTCTTGGCCTCGTCGTTGCTGAGAAAGTGGAATTGGTTGGGCAGGGTGCATGGGCGGTTGCGTTCGCGGGTCTTGCGCTCATTGGAATTACAATCGGCACCATCTATCAAAAACGGTTCTGCGCGGAGGTCGATGCGCGCGCCGCTGTGACCGTCCAAAATGCGGCTTCCTTTGTTATTATTGGGTTTTTGGCTACTCAGATCGAGACCATGGCCGTCGATTGGACAGGTGAGTTTATTTTCGCGCTGATCTGGTCAGGGGTCGGCCTTTCGGTGATTGCCATCGCTCTTTACTTTATACTCGTTCAGCGCGGTGCGGCGGCGCAGGTCACAAGTTTGATTTATTTAAGCCCGCCGACGACAGCCATAATGGGGTGGCTAATGTTCGGTGAAACATTTGCACTGATGGCACTGATAGGCATGGCAATCGCCGTTGCCGGCGTCGCGATTGTAAACAGATGAAAATTGTATGAAATCGCCCGACAAGGAAAACCGCCGGCGCATTATCGTCAACGAACTCGGTGATGTTTGGTTCTTCGCCTATGGCTCTTTGATGTGGAACACAGGTTTCACGCCAGCGGAAATACGAGAGGCCACGTTGAAAGGGTGGCATCGCCGTTTTTGTGTCTCCTCTATCATCTATCGCGGAACACCCGAACAGCCCGGCCTGTCACTCGGGTTGGATCGCGGAAGCGAGTGTCGTGGCCTGGCACTTCGTATTGCAGAGCGAGACCGCGACGAGGTGTTTGCCTATCTGGCTGACCGCGAAATGCCGGAGGAAATCTATAGTTGTCAAAGAGTTATGATTACAATTGGCGACGAATCCGTGGTTGCCTACACATTCGTAGTTAATCGCGATCATGCACTATATGTCGCCGAGATGTCTCTTGAGGATATGGCGCGCCGGATCTCCCGCGGCCGCGGGAAGAACGGGCTGAATCGAGACTACTTGGCGTCGACGGTTGAGCATTTGGAACAGTTAGGCATGCCCGACGCAAATTTAGCCGAAATTTTGACCCATGTTGAAAGGCTTGGTTAGCACCTGCTACCCCCGAGGTCAGAATTGCGGTAAAAATAGCTATCGAATTTGAGGGAGGAAAATATGAAGCTCGTGAGCTTTTACCATGATGGGCGGGAAGGTTATGGCGCTATTAAAGATGATGGCATCGTAGATCTGTCCGGCGTTATGTATCAGGAAACGCACTTTGCAAATCTCAAATGTGTATTGATGGCGGGTGCGGGTGCCCTGACATCGCTGAAAGCAAGTGTCGATGCCAGCGCAGCGACCTTTGGTCTGAGCGATATCACCTTTCGAATGCCAATTCACAATCCAAGCAAGATTTTTTGCGTAGGTCGAAATTACTACGCCTATCACGAAGTGATGGAAGACGGCCGTCCCGATTGGCCGAGTATTTTTCCCCGCTTCCGTGATTCTTTTTCCGCTCACGAAGAACCGATAATTCGTGGTTCGGACGATGGTGATCAACTCGATTATGAAGGCGAACTCGTCGTCGTTATTGGAAAGCAGGGACGTCACATCAACGAAGCAGATGCGATGTCCTATGTCGGCGGGTATACGATTGCCAATGAGGGCAGTGTCCGCAACTGGATTGGGCGCGGTACGCAAAACTGCCCCGTTAAAAACCAGTGGCGCTCCGGCTCAATGGGTCCGTGGATTGTTACGGCGGACGAGATCGAAGACCCGATGAAATTACAAATCGTGACGCGGGTGAATGGCGAGGAACGTCAGAATGGCGGCACCGACATGATGATCTTCGATATTCCGTTCGTGATTTCCTATATCTCGCGCTTCACTCAACTGGAGCCGGGTGATCTGATTTGTACCGGCAGTCCCGGCGGATCGGCGATTGAACATGATCCTCCCGGTTATCTTAAGCCAGGTGATCACCTTGAAGTGCAAATTGATGGGGTAGGGTTGCTGCAGAACCCGGTTGAAGCGGAGTAGTCGTTTTCTGCGTCACCCGCACTTGCTATGGCCGCAGGAGGTGCAGAGATCGCAGCCTTCCTGACGGATCATTGCGGCTTCGCCGCATTTCGGGCATTGGTGAGGTACGATTCGGCGGGTTTTCGCTTCATTGCTTGCTGAAGCTCCACCGCCTCCTTCCGCAGCAAGCGCTGCTTGCGCTGTTTCGGCTTCCCCGGGACGCGGTAGAAATCCGATATCGATCATATGACGTTCTATGACACCACCGATCGCTGCCAGTAACGAGGGGACATATTTTCCCTCAAACCATTGGCCGCCGCGAGGATCAAACACGGCCTTGAGCTCCTCCACCACAAAAGATACATCGCCACCGCGCCGGAAGACAGCACTGATCATGCGCGTCAGTGCGACCGTCCAGGCGTAATGTTCCATGTTTTTTGAATTAATGAAGACCTCAAAAGGCCGGCGCCTTCCATCCTGAATAATGTCATTGATCGTGATGTAAATGGCGTGTTCGCTTTCCGCCCATTTGATTTTATAGGTTTGACCCGGCAATTCTTCCGGCCGATTGAGCGGCTGTGTCATGTATACGACACCACCTGAATCGAGATCGTCTTTTGGTTTGGCGGGCGGCGCATCCAACGGAAGTTCGGCCTGCGAGGCAACATTTTCCGAACTCTCGGATTTTTCAAGGACCGCCCCGGTAATCTCATTGGGCCGATAGGTCGTGCACCCTTTGCAGCCAAGCGCATAGGCCTCTTGATAAACTTCTTTGAAAGCGTCGAAATCCAAGGCTTCCGGACAATTGATAGTCTTTGAGATCGAGCTATCGATATGTTCCTGAACAGCCGCCTGCATAACCAGGTGGTCATGCGGGGAAAGCGCTTCTGCGTCGACGAAATAGTCCGGGAGGGACGTCATTTCACCAAATATTGTGCGATGAAGCCGCCAGGCGTAATCCGATACTTCTTCGGCCTCACGCGTACCATCCGGCATCAGCACATTACGGGTATAGCTATAGGCGAAAACCGGCTCGATACCCGACGTAACGTTATCTGCGAAAATCGATATCGTGCCCGTTGGGGCGATAGAGGTCAGCAATGCATTTCGAATTCCATGCTCGGCAATGGCTTGTTGGACGTCGCTATCCAGCGTCTTGATGTGGCGTCCTGCGGCAAATTTCTCAGCGTCAAAGAGCGGGAACGAACCTTTCTCAGCCGCAATTTCTATCGATGCCAGATAGGCGTGGCGCTCTATAGCTGCCGACCATTCTTTTGCCAGCGCAACCGCTTCTGCCGAGCCATAACGCGCCCGGCACATGATCAAAGCATCTCCAAGACCCGTGATACCGAGCCCGATCCGGCGTTTTGCACGCGCTTCCCGGGCTTGCGACTCAAGCGGAAAGTTTGAGACGTCCACGACGTTATCCATCATGCGAACCGCAACCGGCACTAAATTAGCCAGCTCGTCCAGATCAAGGTGTGCAGCTTCGGAGAAAGGTTCCCTTACGAGCCGTGCTAGATTGATAGAGCCGAGCAAGCAAGCGCCGTAGGGCGGCAAAGGCTGTTCACCGCATGGATTAGTTGCGCTTATATCTTCGCAATAGGCGAGGTTGTTTTGCTCGTTGATCCGGTCAATGAAAATTACGCCGGGCTCTGCATAGGCGTAGGTCGCCTGCATAATCTTGTCCCAGAGATCTCGTGCTGGAACAGTTCGGTAGTTTTGACCGTCGAATTTCAAATCCCAGGGGGCGCCCTGTTCCACTGCTTCCATAAACGGGTCGGTAACCAGAACCGAAAGGTTGAACATCCTTAGGCGGCCTGGTTCCCTCTTGGCTTCGATAAATGCCTCAATGTCTGGATGGTCGCAGCGCATCGTTGCCATCATTGCACCCCGCCGGGAACCTGCACTCATGATCGTGCGGCACATTGAATCCCAGACATCCATGAATGAAAGCGGGCCCGACGCATCGGCGCCTACACCGCGGACAAGCGCTCCTTTGGGGCGCAGGGTGGAGAAGTCATATCCGATACCGCCTCCCTGCTGTAGCGTCAGCGCAGCTTCTTTCAAATGATCGAAAATGCCTGCCATATCATCGGGAACGGTTCCCATGACAAAGCAGTTGAATAGGGTGACCTGCCGGGCGGTTCCGGCACCGGCAATGATCCGTCCGGCAGGCAGAAATTTAAAATCTTCGAGCGCTTTATAGAACCGGTCTTGCCACACATCCGGGTTTTGCTCAGGCGCTGACAAGGCGGCGGCTATACGGCGCCACGTATCTTCTATTGTTTTGTCGTGAACTGTGCCATCCGGTTCCTTGAACCGGTATTTCATGTCCCATATTTGTTGGGAAATTGATGAGATGGCGGTCATGCAGCTGCCCCGTAGAATTCTCTGTCAGTGTTTCACGTAAGTGGGGCCACCTACAATATCAACAACCGAAACCTAACTCAATGTTCTTGTTATGTTCAATATCTGCGAAGGACGAAAAAGTTGTGCGACGGGCAGGGTTTTGGCATCAAATTATCCACAATAAGACATTTTGAGCGCAACTTATCCCCAGTTTTCACGATTCTCACATTCAAATTCCGTCCTTTAGGGCTATTCACCGTGTTCGGGGCTGCAAAGGTCCGCTTGCGCCGCTTCTAGGTCCGTTTCAAGACGCCTCATAAACTCTTTTCTGGGCAGTCCCGGCGGAATTGGAGGCAGGAAACGTAATGTAATCACTCCCTGTCGCCGGATGAGTCGACGCCTTGGCCAAAATAGACCTGAGTTCAGAGCAACCGGTACGACCGGGACCTTAAGGTCATTATAAAGCGCTGCGACACCACTCTGATAAACGCCTTTTTCTCCGGGCGGCATTCTTGTGCCTTCTGGAAAAATAACGACAGGACGGCCTTTTTCGATGGCTTTTCTTGCCTCACGAAGCATTTGGCGGATGGCGGCACCACCTGCTCCACGGTCAATGCCTATAGAGCCGTATTTTTTTGCATACCAACCAAAAAACGGGAGCCAAAAGAGTTCCCGTTTTAAAACAATCACCGAATCTTCGACTTCATAAGGAAAAAACAGTGTGTCCCATACGGATTGATGTTTCGAAGCGTAAAGGACAGGACCGTTCGGAATCTGATCGGCCCCTTCAATCCGATAGGTTAAACCGCACGTAGTCCGGAGTAACCAGTAGACCGATTTCGTCCAGAACTTGGCGATAAATTTACTGGCCCAAAACGGCAGTATCAGTGATGGCAGGAACGCGAAGCACATGAGAAACGCCCAAATGCCGTACAGACCCTGATAAAGGAGAGACCGCGCCATGGTCATGGTTTGAGACCATCCGGAATATAGCCTTGTTCAAGTCCGGTTTTGGCTATCAAAAATTTGTTGAACTCGCTTGCAAGCAATTGTGCCGTCCCTGGCCAACGCCACCAATTCTCCCGTTTGAACTGGGGTGGAAAAACCGGATGGGGCAGGATCTTGATGTCCGGCATCGCACGGCGAAATTCGAACAGGCTTCTCGGCATATGATAATTTGCCGTGACAAGCCTCAGAGAACTCAATTTATTTTTTGTGATCCACTCCGTAGTTTCATGTGCATTTCCCGCGGTATTATCCGCTTGATAGCCGACGGCAATACAACAGGCGAAATCATTCGGTTTACGCCGTACAAGACGAAGCAAGGCCTGCACATCGACGCCACGCGCCACACCGGAAACAAAAAGCAACCTGGCGTGCCCTTCGGATAGAAGCTGAAGGCCGGTTTCCAATCGGCCAGTGCCTCCCGTAAGCACGATGATTGCATCAGTTTTTGTTTCGTCATTCGTCGGGTTTTTCGGTACTTCGCTTACAAACCAAATCAATCCGAATATCCAAATCAGGCAAATGAAAAGAATTCCCGAAACCAGGCGCAATATAATCCGTTTGCCGCGGCCCCTTGAGGATCGCCGGAACCGAGTGCTCATGGCATGCGTCCCAGTGCCCGCAGCACGGTATACCGCGCAGTTATCGTACTAATCGCGGCCGCAACCAACGCAACAGCGATTATGCCGGTCCACTGCAAAAAGTCTAAAGAGGCTGGTGGTAGAAGAGACGATTCTACGTTCTGCCACAAGGAACCCAATATCCACAAAGTGATCAAAGCCAATGCAACGCCGGCAACACCTCCCTTGAGCCCAAGGAACATCGCATGCCGATGAAACTGATCCGCAACAAATTCATCTCTGGCGCCCATGACATGCAGCAGCTCAATTACGTCGCGGTGGATGGTTAGACTCGTACGTGTGGCAAATACGACCGTTGCTATTCCTGCAACACTGATCAGGATCAGTATTGCAAACGCAATTGCTTCAATCGCGCTGGCGAGCGCGATCAGCTTATCCAGCCACACGCCATGATCGTCCACCTGCGTTCCGCTGATCTCCTTATTTAAGCGCTCCCACAAAGCTGCGACATCGAAGTCTACGCCCTGTTTGAGTTTTACATCGATCAATCTCGGTATCGGCAGTCCCAATGTTTCAGTTAACAGGTCCCTGCCGAGCCACGGTGCCAGTAAGTCCGAAATTTGATTTAAGGGAACGGGTTTCGCGGAGACGATACCCGGTGTTGCGCGTATGATTCTCAACGCACTTTGAACCCGCAATTCGGTCGTAATTTTGTGGTCATCGGGCGCCGCCGCGATTTGGACTGTAAGGGTGCCTGTAAGAGTATTCCGCCACTGGTCTCCGAATGACGACAACACTAATACGGCAGCAAGGGCCAAAGCAGCTAACCACACCATAAATGCAATCAGCCAGGGCAGAAAGCGGCTTGAGGCGTCACGGGCGAGTGGGATTACAGTAGCGTTTGCCATAGTATTATTCGTCCCGCTCAAGCTCGGAGTCGTCATCGGAAACGACCTCGCCGCTGGAAAAATCATTTAATTCACCATCGGCGAGATGCAGGCGCGGATGAGGAAATTCGTTCACCAATGATTCGTTATGGGTGGCAAACACCACGGTTGTTCCAATTTTGTTTAGCTCCTCAAACAGGTGCATCAGCCTCTTTGCAATATGATCGTCAACATTCCCCGTAGGCTCATCCGCCAAGAGCAGTTTCGGTCGGGCGATTACGGCGCGGGCGATAGCAACCCGCTGTTTCTGGCCGCCTGATAATGTTGGCGGCCGGGCAGCGATGTGATCTGAAAGACCAACCCAGCTCAAAAGTTCGGGAACGTGTTCTTGAATTTGCTCTTCACTGGCACCGGCGACCCGCAAAGGTAGCGCAACATTCTCCATCGCTGTGAGATGATCAATCAGCCGGAAATCCTGGAACACGACGCCAACCCGTCTGCGTAATGCCGGGAGTTCACGACGTGGCGTCGATGCGATGTCATGACCGAACAGTGAAATCAGTCCGCGCGAGGGGGGATTCGCTAGGTACATGAGACGTAGCAGGGATGATTTACCTGCGCCGCTGGCACCCGTTAAATAGTGAAAGCGCCCTTCCTCCAGACGAAGGGAAACGTCATGGAGAATTTCCGGGCCCACACCATACCGGACGCCAACGTTCTGAAACCGTATTACGTCACCGCCGCCTTGCACCATTTTTGTCCATTGCGCCCATCATAAACAGAGCATGGCACAGGGGCTGTTAACGCGTCCAGCGCACTCCAAGCCGTGACTCTGGAGCCCCCACCTTGCTTGCCATTATTATAGCGAAACCGTATACAACGACCTAGTACGGGGAGACGGGTGTAAGCATTCGTCAAAATACCAACAGGCACCAATTCGGGCGATATGATAGTTACCTGTCCTGAATGTAAAACGCGCTATGGGGTTGATGCTGCCGCAATCGGCCCGTCTGGCCGTACCGTAAGATGCAGTCGCTGCAGCTATAGCTGGGTGCAGCGCCAGCCTGATAATTTGCCGCCGCCCGAACCATCAACGATTCCACCGCGGCTGGAAGGCAGCCGTCGAGCCCGCCCGCCCGGTACAAATTTACCGACACTGTCCCGGAACAAGAAAAGTAAAGCGCCAGCAATTCTATGGACGCTCGTAATTCTTGTGCTCGCCGGCATGGTAACGGGGGCGATCCTGAAACGGGAAATGATTATGGAACGGGTGCCGGCGACGATACTTGCTTATGAGACGTTAGGCCTCGTTTTGCCACCGGGTGCTGGATTTTCAATTGAGAATCAGCGGATCCGGGCGGTACAAAAAAATGGAAAAAGGGCTGTACGTATTGAGGGCGATATCGTCAATAATTCAGGAAAAGCCGCCAAGGTTCCTAAAATGCTTGGTGTTATTGAGGATAATTCAAAAAGGGTATTGAAACGATGGCGTTTTAATCCGCCACTGCCGAAGCTTCTCAATAAGGAAAGAGCGAAGTTTGCTACTGAAGTAGTTCCTCCCAAAGGGAGCGTAAATTATACGATTACGTTTGATCAGAGGCGGTAGGCATACGGATGACCAGCACAGGCGCTTCCCCCGAAATTAAAACTCTATTTTCTGCTGACCAAATAGCGGAACGCGTTGATACGCTCGCAAAAGAGATCGTCGCTGATGAAACCGACGAGTTGTTGGTCGTTATTATCCTCAAAGGAAGTTTTGTATTCGCAGCCGATTTAGTAAGGGCGCTGGAGCGCAATGGCGCCTCGGCACAGGTCGATTTTGTTACACTTTCCAGTTATGGAATGGGAACTGAAAGCTCAGGTTCTGTGAATCTTACACATGATCTATCTGAAGATGTTGCCGGACGTTCGATACTAATTGTTGATGATATCCTGGAATCCGGCCGAACCATTGCATTTGCCGTTGAGACCTTACAGAAGAGAGGTGCCTCTTCGGTGAAGACCTGTTTACTTCTGGACAAACCCACACAAAGAAAAGTCAGTATTGAAGCTGATTATGTAGGTTTCACCATCGATCCGGAATTTGTTGTTGGATATGGACTCGATCTGGCCAAGAGATATCGCGGATTGCCCTATATAGGTGTCGTTCAGGGTTAGTGATTATCTCGAAAATCGGCTTATGACTGCGATTATTTGACCAATCGTAAACGATTTCTAAACCATCGAACTTTATAAACTCCCGCAAAGCGTTTTTGTCTGGTTCAGGGAGTTGATCTTTGGCGTCCATCCTAATTGCAGAAGACGACAAGGCCGTAAGAGAGTTTGTTAGCCGCGCGCTGAAGCAGGATGGCCACGACGTGACAGCCGTTGGTGACGGTATGCAGGCACTAAACGCTCTGCAAAATCAGCAATTCGATATGCTCCTTGCGGACATTGTGATGCCCCAGCTCGATGGTATTGCTCTTGCTCTCAAAGCATCAAAAGACTATCCGGAACTACCCGTTTTGCTTATGACGGGGTACGCCGCTGAACGTCAACGGGCGCACAATCTGGACGCACTGATTCACGATGTCATATCCAAACCGTTTACGTTGACCGAAATCAGGGAAACGGTTCGTCGCATCACGAACACCATTGGTCCTGACGAGACTGTCCATTAGCAAATAAAGTTTGATATCCGCGGCGCTAGAAGCGCTGTAGCAATCTTTCGATGTAGTCGAGTTCCAGTTTTGGCCGGAAACCTTCACCAGACCGGCGGCGGAGTTCATCAAGAATTTCGCGGGCGCGCTGAACCGAACTTGCGTCTGGAATCTCGATGCCATCCGTATCAATATCCTCGCCCATAATTTCGCGCCCGAGCGGGTCGCGACGAGGTCGGTTTTGTTGGTTTCCGCGATTCCGTCGCTGACCGGACTGTCGCGCAAATCGATCCATCATTTGTTGCATAAGGCTGCGCCCCGCCCTTCGAAGAGCATTGAGTGCCTGGCCCTGCGAACCGACAGCATCTACAGGACGACCGCTTTCGAGAGCGCGAGTCGCGTTGCCCATGGCACGATCAGCCTGATCCATCGCCTGACCAGGGCCCTGGCCACGACCTTGCCCCGGTTGTTGGCCAGGTCGTCGACTCCGCATCATCCCCCGCAATTTACGGAGTGCATCGCGAATAGCCTGTTGTTCCGCAGCACTTGGCGCGCGACCCCTCTGGCCGGATCGGGACCCACGGAATGTACGTTCCATAAGTTCCTGCTGCTGTTGAATGAGACGCTGCAACTGACGTAAGGGGCCGCCTCTTTGGCCGCCGCGACCGCCGCGTTGCCGAATGACCTGCATCGATCGCATACCTTCTAGCATGCGCTGCAAACGCGCGAGAAGTTCGCGCGCCGCCTGTCGGGAGCCCGATCGCATGAGGTCGCGAATTTGGTTGAGCATGCGGTTGAGGTCTTCCGAGCGGAACATCCGCATTGTACTGGGGTCAAACTCGATCGCTTTTTGTGCATTGGGGTTGCGGCGCATCTGTTCCTGCAAAGCTTGCAGGTATCGAGCGATGGCACGCCTTAGCTCGCGCATAAGCCTATCGAGTTCTTTTTCACTGGCGCCTTCAGCCAGCGCTTTCATGAGGGCATTTTGTATGCGTCTGAGCTCCCGCTCTGCGACCGATAGGCCGCCATCCTCCAAACGAAGAGCTGTGTCCCACAGAAGATCAATAACGGGATCAACAGCTGCTTCCGTTTGGTCGTGTATAAGGCGCGATCGTGCGGATGCCAGTGATAGATAAACGACCGAATCGTGGTCAAAATTGCCCGGGACAGACGCGATACCGGCCAGTCCTCGCAAAACACGTCCTCGTAACTCTGGTTGCTCCGAGAGTTTTCGGCGTTGTTCGATGATCGCGCGGGCCACTGGATGGTTGAAAATGCGTTCCGGCAATATCATTCGAATGCGCTTTGCCTGCCCAATCTGCCCTTGGCCATCCTTGGCAAACATATCGATTATTACGGGTAGGCCCGCCCATCTGTGAGGTGCAAGATCAAGAAACGTCGTTTCGTTTACCGATTTTGCGCTCAGCGCTGGCAACGGTAAATCGACCTTATGCACCGCTAATCCCGTCACAGTTCCTCGCTCATATACGCGTCGAATTTCAAGGTGCGCTTGCTTTACGCCATAATCGTCGGACGCTTTAAAGGACAGCCGTAAAGTGGCCTGAGGTGTGGCCGCAGGTTTTTCGTCGGCAAATGCAATCTCCGGCGGATTGTCAGGAATAACTTTGATATCGAGACGAGCGACTTCCTTGTCATCCGCGACCAGAACATGTTCGCCGGGACGAACAATTTTATAAGTTAATTTGCTATAGGCTGAATCAACCTTTTCGAACGGTATTTCGGTCTTTGCTGTAATTAACTTTGGATGGGTGTTCCGTTGACCCTGGATTTGCGCCGTTAAAATACTGCCAGTTGGCACGCGAACAGTTTGGCCTGCCGCCGGCGTTTCGGATTCGGTTTCAACCTTTTTCGCATCGGGGTTTCTCAAAGGAAATAGGGGAGCCTTACCGGTATACTCCGGAGGTGTAATCCAAAGATCCAGGGCCAATTGTTTAGGATTAACAATTTCGCCAATAGCAGGCGTAACCGCCTTCGCAAATCGGTTAATCGGATCAGACCAACCGGCGGTCACCGCAATAACCAGGAGCAAGGCCAGGGCAGCACGGAGTGCC
The DNA here is from genome assembly GCA_002720855.1 of Rhodospirillaceae bacterium. Classification (GTDB taxonomy): domain Bacteria; phylum Pseudomonadota; class Alphaproteobacteria; order MPNO01; family UBA2964; genus UBA2964. The sequence goes on from PBIN01000014.1 coordinate 417,190, forward strand.
AGCGGATCTCTTTTTGCAAGATCCGGTTCGGGGATGCCTACGCGCAGGGACTTTGAAGCGACGGCCATACGTTGCTGGTGAAGCTTCCACAAAGCCGTACTGTCAGCGGCGTTGTTTCCCGACACCAAGGTGTCATTGATTGCTGTCAGTGGACGGTGGTCAAGGCCGCTGGCCGTTTCAACCCGACGACGGGCCGCCAGGTTGGCCGGCCAGTGAAATTGTCGAAAAGCCCGTATCAGAAAATAGCCGGAGCAGCCTATAAATATCAGAAGGATTATAGCGTGTAGCCAACCATTGATTGCGGGCAGGACGTCGAGAAGCGCCAGCGAACAGAAGAAAGTAATGACAGCAGCGAGTGGCCAAATTGCCGGCCACAAATGTTCCCACACGAGCGCGAGGCGTGCCAAGGTGAGTTTTGTGCCTAATTTGACGCCGGTTGCATTGGATTCATTTTGTTTCATGTCGTCCATCATTACCCCAGCCAAAAGTCAGGCGGCATCGTGAGAGGACCTATGACCTAAGTTTCACAGCCAATGGGGCAAATGGTCAAGCGACAAAATCTCGTCATAGCTGGGTCGCGGGCGAATTACGCTAAAATCTCTGTGATTGACCATGATTTCAGGGATTGGCGGACGCGTATTGTAGCTTGAGGCCATAACCGCACCATATGCGCCGGCTGATTTGAAACAAATCAGATCATTCTCTTCCAAGGTTGGTAAGTGTGTATTGCTTGCGAGAATGTCACCAGTTTCGCAAACAGGACCTACAATTTCTGACACGTATGTACTTTCTCCAGACCGTTCAGCAACAGTAGCTACCGCGTGGATAGCGTCATAAAGAGTTGGCCGGATGAAATCATTCATTGCCGCATCGACGACCACAAAACGCTTCGTTGCGGTCTCTTTGACCTGAATGACGGAAGTTACCAATAATCCGGCATTACCGACGAGAACGCGTCCTGGTTCGAATGTCAGCTCAACGTCAAGATCGCCAACTGTTTCGGCGACGACGGCAGCGTAGTCTTGGGGTTCGGGTGGTGTCTCCCCGTCATAAACTATGCCGAGGCCGCCGCCTAAATCGAGGCGGTTCACATCAAACCCGGCAGCGCGCAACGCGTTTACCATCGCTGCAACGCGCGAAAAGGCTTCTTGGAAGGGATTGAGCGTCGTGAGTTGCGATCCAATATGAACCGCGAGGCCGACAGGTAATATGCCCGGCAATTCCATCGCATGTTCGTACAGGTCGGGGGCGAGATCAATGTCTATGCCAAACTTGTCCTCTTTCCTGCCGGTAGAAATCTTGTCGTGGGTATGGGCATCGACATCCGGATTGACGCGAAAGACAACTGTTGCAATTTTTTCCTGTTCAATCGCGACTTCGTTAAGAACGTCAAGTTCTCCAACGGACTCCACATTGAATTGTCCAATGCCCGCATTGATCGCGAATTGCATTTCAGACCGTGTTTTGCCTACCCCTGAAAATACGATTTCTGAAGCCGAGATGCCGGCGGCAAGCGCCCGACGGGCCTCACCTTCGCTAACAACATCTGCTCCGGCTCCCAATTTTGCCAATGTCCGAATGACGGCCTGGTTGGAGTTAGCTTTTATGGCATAGCAGATCCGACCGTTCACAACCGCGAGCGCGTCGGCCATAGCTTGATACTGGTCGATGAGGGTCGAACTGGAATAACAGTAAAAGGGAGTCTTCACTGCAGCCGCAATGTCGCTGATGGCGACGTCCTCTGCGAACAGTCGTCCATCGCGATACTCGAAGTGGCTCATCGCGGATATTCCCTCGGGTAGTCCGTTTTCTTGGATCCGGGCGGGGGTTCGAGGTCACCTTTTTTTCCGCAAGCGGAAAGCGGCGCTGCCAAAGCACACAATAAAATCAAATAAGCAAACAGGCGCATCACAGGAACCTCTCACGGGCGCTTTTTACCTGGGCCAGCACATTGTCTGGGGCGGTGCCACCATAACTGGTCCGGCTAGATACTGATTCTGCCACACCCAGAACCGAAAATACATCATCGGTTATTTGCGATTCCACCGATTGCATTTCGTCCAGCGTAAGCTCATCAAGATTGCGATTTGAGGTCTCTGCAAGTCGAACCAGTTCGCCGGTAACATGGTGGGCCTTCCTAAACGGCAATCCAGCAACACGAACGAGCCAATCGGCAAGGTCGGTTGCCGTGGTGAAACCTTCACCAGCTGCATCCTTCAACCGGTCAATATTAAATTCTATATCGTTGACCATACCGGTCATGGCGGCGATGCAGACACCAAGCGATTCAGAAGCGTCAAAAACCGGTTCTTTGTCCTCCTGCATGTCCTTTGAATAAGCCAAAGGCAAACCCTTCATCACTGTAATGAGTCCAATCAGAGCTCCAACGACCCGGCCACTCTTGCCACGGACAAGTTCGGCCGCATCGGGGTTGCGCTTTTGCGGCATGATCGAGCTGCCGGTGGTGAAGGCATCGCTAAGCTTTGCGAATGAAAACTGTGCTGAACACCAGACAACTATTTCTTCCCCCAAGCGGGAAAGATGGAGTGATGTAATTGTTGCCGCTGACAAGAATTCTAATGCGAAATCGCGGTCAGATACGGCATCCAGTGAGTTTGCCGTTGGTCGGTCAAAACCAAGTTCCTTTGCGGTCTGGTCGCGATCAATTGCAAATGAGGTGCCCGCAAGCGCTGCTGAGCCCAGCGGGCTCTCATTAAGCCGCGTCCGCGCATCCTGAAACCGGCCCCGGTCACGACCGAGCATTTCAACATAGGCGAGAAGATGATGACCTACTGTTACAGGTTGAGCGGCCTGCAGGTGCGTAAAGCCTGGCATAACGACCGCAGCGTTCTTTTCAGCCTGGTCGATAAGTGTTGTCTGCAGGACATTTAATGCTTCATCGATTGCGTCAATAGTATCGCGAACCCAAAGTTTGAAATCCGTAGCAACCTGATCATTGCGGGACCGGGCCGTATGGAGCCGCCCGGCGTCATCGCCAATAATTTCTGTTAGCCGTCCTTCAATATTGAGATGGATATCTTCAAGCGCGTTCTTGAACTCAAACGTTCCCTCTTCAATCTCCACCCTAATTTTTTTGAGACCCTCAATAATCTGCTCGCCTGCGGCAGAATCGAGAATTTCTTGTTCAACCAACATCTTGCAATGGGCAATCGAACCTACGATATCTTGTGCATAAAGTTTTTGGTCAAAACCAATCGAGACGTTGATGGCTTCCATAAGAGTATCGGGGGCCTGGCTGAATCTGCCGCCCCACATCGCGTTCGAGACATTTTGACTTTCCCGGACAGGGCTGCCCGTGGCAGGGTCAGCCTGCGTCCCGGTTGTCGGTGTACTCTTCGCGTTCATCGTTCTGTCTTTACTCAGTTCAAGAGGTAAAATGCGAAAATTTATCCTCACTTCCACAGCCATTATCGCCGCGGGCATCGCCATGTGGGCGGTTTTTGCTCATAAATCAAGCGAAAATCAGGCTATAGCCGCCACAAAATCACCTCCCTTAACGGGCTGGATGGAGAATTTTACCCCGGCGGAACCACTCGGACCAGCACCGGAACTGGAAATTTTAGCCAAGGATGGCAAAGCCATTTCGTTAAATGAATTCCGTGGAAAGCTGGTACTCGTCAATTTTTGGGCAACCTGGTGTGCGCCTTGCATCCGGGAAATGCCGTCATTGGCAAAATTGCAAAAACAGCGGGGCGGCAAGGAATTTACCGTGCTGGCTTTATCGCAGGATTTTAAAGAATGGAAAGCGGTCAATCCTTTTCTCGAAAAGCATAAGCTGGATGGATTGCCGATTTATGTAGACCGTAAAATGGCCACTGGGCGGAAATTAAAAGTCATTGGACTCCCGACGACGGTCTTGCTTTCAAAGAAAGGGCAAGTGCTCGGCAGTTTAAAAGGCATAGCTGAATGGGATGCGCCGGAAGCGCTGGCGCTGATCGATCATTACCTCAAGGTTGATCGTTAGGTTTATCAGCGCGTGGGAACAGGCTTCTCGCCCGAATAGTCGTAAAACCCGCGGCCAGATTTTCGACCAAGCCATCCGGCCTCGACATATTTTACGAGCAAGGGACAGGCGCGATATTTACTGTCGCCAAACCCGTCATACAAGACATTCATGATGGCGAGACAGGTATCGAGCCCCACAAAATCTGCGAGTTCAAGCGGACCCATTGGTTGGTTGGCGCCAAGCTTCATGGCGGCATCAATATCAGCGACACCACCCACCCCCTCGTGAAGCGCAAAAATTGCTTCATTCATCATCGGAACAAGTATCCGGTTAACGATAAAGGCCGGGAAATCCTCTGATGTAATCGAGATTTTACCGAGCTGGGCGACAACGTTCTCGATTGCCGAAAATGTCTCGTCTCCGGTAGCGATTCCCCTAATCAATTCCACCAGTTTCATGATCGGCACGGGGTTCATGAAATGTATACCCATGAAACGTTCCGGACGATCAGTTGTGGCGGCAAGGCGGGTGATCGAAATGGATGATGTGTTGGTTGCTAAAATTGCGTCATCACGAAGGAACGGAATCAATTTCTCGAAGATTGCAATCTTTACCGATTCATTTTCTGTCGCGGCTTCGATGACCAGATCGCATTCGCCAAAAGCCTCGTATTCAGTTGAGGTTGCAATGTTGGACATAGCGGCTTCAACTTGTTCTGTCGTTAGCCGTTCTTTTTCTAAAAGGCGATCAAGGCGTCCCCGAATTCCGGAGATCGCTTTATCCAGAACCTCTTGCGAAATATCTGCGAGACAAACCGCGTATTCCCCCTGAGCGCAAACCTGAGCTATTCCACTGCCCATTTGCCCGGCACCGACGATGCCTATTTTTCTAATTTCCACCGAACTCTTCGTTTCGTTGATTTCGAGATCTTCGTTGTCACGCAAATAGCCTGTTATCGCGGCTTAACGTCCTGTTTGTCTAATTCTGCCGCAAGGGCGGGCATTTCTTCGAAGAGATCGCCCACGAGACCGTAATCCGCAACCGAGAAAATCGGTGCTTCTTCGTCCTTGTTTATGGCGACGATCACTTTGCTGTCTTTCATGCCTGCAAGATGCTGGATCGCCCCGGAAATACCGATTGCCATATAAAGCTCGGGCGCGACGATTTTGCCCGTCTGTCCAACCTGATAGTCATTGGGCACGTAACCGGCATCGACGGCGGCGCGCGATGCACCAACGGCAGCACCAATCTTGTCGGCGACAGTTTCCACGAGATGAAAATTGTCACCCGATTGCATCCCGCGGCCACCAGAAACGACAACCCGCGCGGAGGTCAGCTCCGGGCGCTCTGATCTGGTTAGTTCCTGACCAACAAATGTTGAGAGTCCGGGGTCTTCCGAAGAATCGGCGGATTCGATCGGGGCACTGCCACCAAGCTCTGCCTTTTCGAAGGCTGTGCCGCGAACGGTAATCACCAGCTTGTCATCGCTCGCCTGTACTGTCGCCATCGCATTGCCCGCATAAATCGGACGGACAAACGTATCGGCTGACTGAACTTCCATAATGTCTGAGACCTGAACGATATCAAGCAAAGCCGCAACTCGCGGAGCGACATTCTTGCCATGCGTCGTGTGTGGTAAAACGAGATGGCTATAATCACCGGCCATGCTAACAAGCAATGCTGCAAACGGTTCTGCGAGCCCATTTGCATATAGCGCATTGTCCACCATTCGGACTTTGCTGATTCCGGCTATTGCGGAAGCGCCATCGGCGGCTCCCTGACAATTTTCGCCCGCAACCAGAATTTCTACGTCGCCAGCGCCAAGTGCAACCGCTGCAGTAACGGTGTTTAGTGTAGCGCCTTTGATCTCATGATTGTCATGTTCGGCAACAACGAGGACAGCCATCAGATTACTCCTGCTTCGTTTTTGAGTTTGTCTACCAGTTCGGCCACATCGGCCACTTTGCCACCACCCTGACGCGGAGGTGGCTCGTCAACTCTTAGGGTCTTCAGTCTCGGTGCCGCATCAACCCCGAGGTCTTCGGGTGAATATTCATCGATTTGCTTCTTTTTGGCTTTCATGATGTTCGGCAAAGAGGCATAGCGCGGCTCGTTGAGCCGTAAATCTGTCGTAACGACCATTGGCATGGACAGCGAAACTGTTTCCAGGCCACCGTCAACCTCGCGGGTGACTTGCGCTTTTCCATCTGCGATTTCAACTTGTGACGCAAAAGTGCCCTGAGCCCAACCCATCAATGCAGCTAGCATTTGGCCCGTTTGACTGCAGTCGTCGTCAATAGCCTGCTTTCCGACAATTACCATGTCCGGATTTTCTTTTTCGCATAATGCTTTAAGAAGTTTTGCAACAGCTAGAGGCTGTAGTTCTTCATCAGTTTTGACGTGAATGCCACGATCGGCACCCATAGCAAGGGCTGTTCGAATTGTTTCAGTGCATTTTGCTTCGCCCAGTGAAACGGCAATCACTTCTGAAGCGGTGCCCGCTTCGAGCAAGCGTACGGCTTCTTCTACCGCAATTTCATCAAAGGGGTTCATGGACATTTTGACGTTGGCGAGTTCAACGCCGGTATTGTCACCCTTTACACGTACTTTGACGTTGTAATCGATGACCCGTTTTACGGCGACGAGAATTTTCATTTTCAATCCGGATATTTTACAAGAAAAACGGCGCTACAGACGAACCGCATGCACCAATAATCATATGTATACGAACAAAGTCGGGCAGGATCAAGATTCAGCGACTAAGAAGTTTTATTGCCCTATAAAGTTACTTGCCGTCCATCAAAAAGGCGATGGCCACCAGCGCGATAGCCACGCCCTGGCACAGAACGCGATAGCGCATCAAAATGTTTGAACGTTTGGCATTCGCTTTGCCCGGCTTCAGCATACCGACAACACCAGTCGCCATTACCAAAAAGGTGAGGCCAACGGCAATAATGATTAGCCAGGGGAATGTTTGTTGCATGAAGGAACTATAATGGTTGGCGTCTTAATGTGACAGGTTTTATCGGAATCTTAATTTAGAGCTCTAGTCGCTCGAGCATACAGAATGTATCGCTTTCGGAATTTCGAATTTCCCTTTGACATCTTTTGCCCAGTTGCAGGCCAAGACACGCGCCCTTGAAATTTCTTTGGCCGACATTCGGTGTTCGAGGTCCTCTATCTTCGATCTGGAAAGTATTTGTCGCTGGGCCCGGTGGGTCATATGGGAGCTGGTCCAATACCACTGCAATGCTTTGATTTTATCATGGGCGACCCCGCGACCGGTTTCATAGAGTTCTCCGAGACTGTATTGGGCCTTGGCAAGACCGCTGTTCGCCGCCTTTTTCAGCCATTTCGCCCCCATTTCGAAATCCTGTTTGCCGACATAGCCGATCATATACATGAACGCCAGATCATGTTGCGATCGTACATCTCCTTGTTCGGCAAGACGCTTGAATGTCACAAAGGCGACATGAAAATTTCCCCGGTCCAGTTCGAATACGCCATCCTTGTAGGACAGGGGTTTCTGTGCCGCAGTGGGATCCCCCAATATGCAGATCACCAAAATCATAAGGATTCTGGTCAATGGTCGTTTCATTTGAAGAGTGTAGGGCGAAAATCACTATTCACACTATAAAAACAGTGCGGTTTCGGTTGACAGTCCAAAAGGCGCGTGGCGCTCTATCGCCATGAGTTTATTGGACAGAATTAACGATTGTAACAATGGAACGGATGTTTCCGCCTATCGGCCATTTGAAGTAAATCAAACGCGAGTCGGCTGGATTCACCGTCGTTTTTCGGCGGCGCTCGAGCCTTTTGAGGATGTCTTCAATATCCACGAAAAAACGATTTCGCTTTCCGACAAGCTGAAGGATTATCAATCCAGAAGTGCCGGTCTCGATGTGGTTTTGCGTTCGCTGGATGAGGAGGGCTGGTTTCCCGGTTGGCGCGATGAAGCGTACCCGGTGGGGACAGGGTTTTACGATCAGCCGATCTTGGAGATGGAGCGTACGGCAGTTCCGCGCTTCGGAGTTTCTGCGTACGGCGTGCATATCAACGGATTTGTAAGAGACGGGGACAAATTGTTGATGTGGATTGCGCGGCGTGCGGACGACAAACCGACTTATCCCGGGATGCTTGATAACTTTGTGGCCGGCGGTCAGCCCGTTGGGCTCGGTCTTATGGAAAACGTTCTCAAAGAATCAGCGGAGGAAGCCGCCGTTCCAGAGGAAATCGCCCGCAAGGCCCGGCCGGTGGGCGCAATTTCGTATCGGCGTGAAGAAGATAACTGTTTGAAACCAGACGTGATGTTTGTGTTCGATATGGAATTGCCGAGGGACTTTGTTCCAACCAATACCGATGGCGAACTTTCCGATTTTAGTCTTTTGCCGGCACAGAAGGTCATGGAGATCACGGCCGATACCGCTGATTTCAAATTCAATTGTGCTGCCGTCAATGTCGATTTTTTTATACGACATGGAATTTTGGGACCGGATGACCCCGACTATGTCGAGATTCAGCGCGGGCTCCATCGGTGATCGAACGCGTTACCAACAAGCGGCTCACCGAAATGACGGCTGCGCTATGCCATCACGATCCCGATTTGGCGAAGGTGGTAAAAGAATTCGGCGTTCCCCCTCTTTGGAAAAGACCACAAGGGTTTCGGACGTTGCTGTATCTCATATTGGAACAACAGGTTTCGCTTGCATCAGCGCGCGCGACCTATGAAAGGCTCGTGGCGAAGCTGGGGTCAGACCCAGAACCTGAACCGTTTCTGTGCCTCAGCGACGACGATTTAAGAGGTCTTGGGTTTTCTCGTCAGAAATCCCGCTATTGCCAGTTGCTCGCGGAAGCAGTGGCCGATGGGAGTCTGCCGCTAGGTAAACTTGGGCGCTATGACGATGAAGCGGCTAAGGCGGAAATGATGAAAATTACCGGAATCGGTCACTGGACGGCGGATGTTTATTTGATGGAAGCATTGGGACGGCCGGATGTGTGGCCGGTGGGCGATTTGGCGCTCGCCGTTGGGGTTGAGAAAGTTAAAAATCTCAAAGCGCGGCCCACTGCAGATGAATTGCAAGCGCTTGGCGAACAGTGGCGGCCCTATCGGGCGGTTGCCGCGCGCATTCTCTGGCTCTATTACCTCAATGTCATCAGACCGCCAGCAGGAGGAAAACCGACATGAATGATTTGCCAACCTTATCCGGCCCATCTATGGGGCCGGCCTCCGGCAACGCAAAAAGCCTGGTGATTTTATTGCACGGGTATGGTGCCAATGGTGACGATCTGATTGGTCTGGCGCCGCCCTTATCGCAAGTTTTGCCGGATACAGTTTTTGTGTCTCCCAACGCGCCGCACCCTTGTGCACAAAATCCCTTTGGCGGTCTGCAATGGTTCGATGTTTGGGAAGGCGATGACTACGACAGGCTTTCTCAGGTACGGGTAGCGGCCGCCACGATCGACGCCTTCATTGATAGCGAACTTGAGAGACAGGGATTGAGTGACGACCAGTTTGCCCTGCTCGGTTTTTCTCAGGGAACCATGCTGTCTTTGCATGTTGGGGTTCGCCGGGAAAATCCACCGGCAGGAATTTTAGGTTATTCCGGTCGATTGGAAGCACCCGAGACACTTGCCGACGAAATTAAAGTCCGCCCACCAGTGATGTTGATCCATGGCGAAGAAGATCCGCTTTTGTCGGTCGATTTGATGGATAGTGCGGCAGGTATGTTGCGCGACAACGGTGTCGAAGTGGACACGCATCGCCGGCCAGGGCTTGCTCATAGTATAGATCAGGACGGCGTAAATCTTGGCGCAGGTTTCCTAAGCGTTGTCCTCAAGTCGCAGGGTTAGATTCTATTTCGTTTAGGAAGAGGAAATTTTCGGGAATCGACGAGGCGTAATCTGTTTCGATAAATTTCCTGTGTCGATTCGAGCGCTCGCATTGTGCCGTCTATAATTCCCTTGTAACATTTCTCGCCTACAAGCGATGCCGTGACTTTTGAATGAGCGGTATTAGTTTAAATTGAGTACAAGATAAGGGTCTCAGGAACTTAGTACCGATGCAGGATTCACCAGCACTCGTTCTCAATGCTGATTTTCGGCCTCTGAGTTATTTCCCTTTATCGCTTTGGTGCTGGCAGGATGCAGTAAAGGCCGTTTTTCTCGACCGGGTTAATATCGTTGCGGAGTATGAAAATTCCGTTCGGTCCCCTTCATTTTCGATGAAACTGCCGAGCGTAATTGCGCTTAAAGAGTATATCCCGCTGTCCCGTAAACCGGCATTCACACGATTTAACGTCTTCCTGCGTGATCGCTTCGACTGTCAGTATTGTGGCGAGTGTTTCCCGGTGCACGAACTCACGTTCGACCATGTCGTCCCGCGCTCACGGGGCGGCAGAACCAATTGGGAAAACGTTGTAACGGCTTGCTCGGCTTGTAATTTGCGCAAATCGAACAAGAGCGTCGATGAATCCGAGATGTATCCCATGCAGCGTCCACACCAGCCTTCAACATGGCAATTGCAGGAAAATGGTCGCGCGTTTCCGCCAAATTATTTGCACGAAAGCTGGCGGGATTTTCTCTATTGGGATACCGAGCTGCAGGACGACTAAAACACTCTCTAGTTTACGTCTACCGGATCGCCTTCGCTTTTCTGAAGGACCAAGGGTGACCGGCTTTCAATCGTCCAACGATAGCGCATTGCATATCGCTGAACGTCAGGCATTTGCCATGCATCGTCGAATGTTTCTTCGGTTATGTCGGTATTCTCGATGATGTCCTGAGCGTTCAAGGTCGATTTCTCAGAATGGCGGATCAGCCAACAAAGCGCCTCCCATCCCGATTTGTCGCCGCGCTGGCTTGGTATGGCTTCAACGAGACCACGCCCTTCCGGTCCGTCGATAATCTCGACGCCTTTCCAGAAGGCGATGTGGTCCTTGATTAAGGATGCCTCATCGTACGGCGTTTCATAATGCCATGCCGCGCCTTGGTTCTCCTCGCCCGCCACAACGACATCGAAGTAACTGGCAAACCCCTTCCAATGACAAAAGGTGTCAGGCACGTCTTCATTTCGAACGACATGATCCCAGTTGACCGTTTTATTTGGAAAATAAGCATTACCTTCGACGTGCGCGATCTTGTCGCTTTCCGCGAGTGCCACGCCATTCCAAACAGCTTTTGGCATTGAGTGGCCTCCTATGACGAAGTCAAACCTCAGACTTTTCCGAGTGCCTTGAGAATAGTCTCAGGAGACATGGGTTGTGAAGAAATCTTGCCACCGAAAGGCCTGAGAGCGTCATTGACGGCATTCATCACAACAGCTGGTGCTGCGCCGGTGCCGGATTCGCCAACTCCTTTCGCGCCGAGTTCAGAAACACCTGTGTGGGTCTGAATATGGGCAACTTCGATATCGGGCATTTCGCCTGCCATCGGTGTAAGATAGTCCGCTAAAGTGGCGTTCTGCAGTTGGCCAGCCGCGTCGTAAACACATTCTTCGTAGAGTGCGCCGCCGAGACCCTGGACACAGCCGCCGCGGACCTGTTCATCGGCCAGCTGCGGATTTATGACCCGGCCACAATCTTCAACAACCCAATGATTAAGTAGCTTGAGAAAGCCGGTATCGATGTCCACCTCGACGTAGGCACCCTGAATACCGTTCGTAAAAATATATAGCGCATCGCGTAGCCTGAAACGATGGGTTGCCGAGAGGGTTGGCTGAACATGATTAGGCAACTCGAACACCTGAAAATGTCCAATGCGTCCAATTTCAGCGAGTGAAATTCGAGATACGGTATCTCCCTTATCGACGACGTGCCCTTCGACGATATCGAGTGTCTCCGGCGCTGCCTGCAGCAAAACACCGGCAATCTCGAGAATCTCGGCGCGTAATTTAAGAGCTGCCTGGTAGGTTGCTTCGCCGCCAATCGCTGTTGCACGGGAAGCGTATGTGCCGCCGCCATAAGGAACGGCGTCCGTATCGCCCTCAATCACACGAACAGATTCAATTGGGACGCCGAGCGTGGCTGCGGTTATCTGGCCCATAACGGTATCGACGCCCTGGCCCTGATCGGTCACGCCGACCATGCAAATCACGCCGCCCGCAGGTTCGAGTTTTACAGTACAGGCATCCTGTGTGGCGATTGGTGCGCCGCCTGCACCGTAATAACCCGAAGGGCCAGGGGCCGTGCCCTTGATGAATGCCGCAATACCGATCCCGCGTTGAACGCCCTTCTTGCGAAATTCTTCCTGTTCTTCGCGCAACGCATCATAGTTCATCCGTTCAACGAGCGTCTCCAGGCACTGCTGGTGCGACATGTCGCGCATTTCGATTCCCGCCGCACCTATTCTTGGGTAGGAGTCATCATGCATTACGTTGCGGCGCCGGAATTCCATAGGATCAATACCGCATGCGGCGGCCGCCTGATCGACAAGTGATTCTCCAACGGAGTTTCCGATAGGATGTCCCACGGCGCGATATTGCGAGGTGGGGACCTTGTTGAGATAGACGACCTGCGTGCTTGCCCGGTAATTCTCATGGGCGTAGGGCCCGCCGGTGATGTTCAGAATCTGATTGGCCTCAAAAACGCTGGTGCGCGGATATTGCGAATATGCACCGGCGCCCGAGCGAATATCGATGTCCATCGACGTAATTTTACCGTCCTTGGTAACAGCAATCCGGCCCCGTACCCGATTTTCGCGGGCATGGATATCTGTTGCAAAACTCTCCAGCCGATCAGCAATGAACTTTACCGGTCTCGCCAATTTGACGGATGCTGCAATTGTCGCGATTTCGTCGCCGAAGGTATGAATTTTAAGGCCAAATGATCCACCGACATCGGGTGCCACGATCCGCACATTATGCTCGGGCAGTCCAAGGGTACGTGCAAATACCGCCTGAACCATATGCGGACATTGACTGCTTGTATGGATCGTCAGCCGTTCTGTCCCCGGATCGTATTCGGCGAGAAGCGCACGCGGCTCGAGGCTAACGGCAGTGTGGCGTCCAAATGTGAACGTATCCTCAATGACGATATCCGCTTCTGCGACGGCTTTATCGACATCGCCAGTCTCAATTGTTTTTTCGAAGGCGAGATTATCTCCCAAATCGGGATGAATGGCGGGAGTGTCAGGATCCAGAGCCGTCTCTTTATCGATGACAACCGGCAACTCTTCATACTCGATCATCACAAATTCAGCGGCGTCTTCTGCCGCGGCGCGGCTGGAGGCAACAACCATCACCAGCGGTTCGCCCTGCCAACAAGCCCGGTCAACCGCCATCGGATATTGTGGCGCGGATTTCATGCCATCAAAGCACGTGAGTGTGCCGACCCAGGGGCCGGTACACATCTCAGCCAATTCTGCACCTGTCATGACGAGAGCGACGCCGGGCTGTTGTTTCGCCTCCTCGACATCGACCGATAAAATTTTTGCATGACCATAGGGGCTACGCACAAAAGCAGCGTGCAAGGTCCGTGCGGGATTGATGTCATCGGTATAGCGACCGCGGCCCGCCACGGCGCGTTTAGCGGCATCGCGCGAGAGGGTTCGCCCAACATAGCTGTTCGGCCGGTCGAGGATTGGGGCAGGTGATTCCTTATTCATTCCTCAACCCTCTTCCAATCGCTTGTTGAGGGTCATTTCCACCGCATCGACGATGGCGTGGTATCCCGTACAGCGGCAAAAATTTCCTGAGAGATGATCGCGAATTTCTGCACGTGTCACGGGTTTGGGGTCGCGTAGAAGCTCTGATGCGGTGATCAGCATGCCGGGTGTGCAATAGCCACATTGCATAGCATTTCGGTTGACAAAATTCTCCTGCAGATCGGCGACTTCCCCTGTTTGTGTCAGGCCTTCGACGGTTACGACCTCTGCGCCATCGGCCTGCACCGCAAGCATGAGGCAACCACGAACCACCGCGCCGTCGACACGAACAGAGCATGCACCGCAAACGCCGTGTTCGCAGCCAAGATGCGAACCTGTCAGGCCCATCTCCGTTCGCAAGAAATCGACGAGGTGTTGCCGAACTGGGACGGTTCGGGCGACTTGTTCGCCATTGACGCTGAGCGAAATCTCCATCGTTGCTTCACTCATCAGGCGGCCTCCGCCCGTTCGATCGCAGTGTCGAGGGCCCGTCCGGTAAGAACTTTTTGTAGATGCAGTTTCATCGCCGAGCTGCCCTGAAGATTGGCCATCGGGTCGAGGTCATCTTCCAACGCTTTGGTTGCAGCTTCTTTGCATTCTTCGGACCATGCCTGTCCGATGACGGCCGAGACGGCTTTGCTTGCGAGCGTTGGTTTGTCTTCGCTACCGAAATAAACCAGTCGTAAACCCTCAAAGGCGTTGCCATTGATGCGCGCTACACATGCCAGTCCTGCCATTGCGTAGTCGCCATGCCGTTGAGCGAGTTCCATAAAGACCGATATGTCTCCGGTCTTTTTGGCCGGTATTCGGAGTTCAACGAGGAGTTCGTTGGTTTCACGCGCTGTTTCGTAAAGCCCATGAAAATAATCCTCGGCTGCTATCTCGCGCGAACCGTTTACACTTTCAACAACCATAGTGCCGCCTAGCGCAAGAACGCAGGCGGGCATTTCAGCGGCGGGGTCAGCGAGCGCAACGCTGCCGCCGATGGTTCCACGATTGCGGACTGCATGGTGCGCGACATGCGGCATTGCTTCAGCGATGAGCGGTAGATGCTCAGCAACGACTGGCGAGTTAGCGACCTCTACATGACGCGTCAGGGCGCCTATGCGGACTATGTTTCCATCGAGAGTGATGCCGCCAAGGTCAGGTATTTTGTTGATATCGATAAGCGTATCAGGCTGTGACAGCCGCATATTGAGAGTTGGCATCAGGCTTTGACCGCCAGCGATGATTCGACCGTCTTCGCCTAGTTCGTCAAGCAATTGCAGCGCATGGCTGCGTGATTCCGCTTTTACGTAGTTGAATTTTGGCGCTTTCACGCCACCCTCCTAAATTTTACAGCCCGATTTTGGATAGCCTAATTTTTTGTGGCCGGGATGCTCCCACCTTTGATCGCCTTGTGCAAGATGTCCGCTGCGAAACCTTTTTTTTGAAAATCATTTTCAATCGTTGCAAAACACGGTAACCATGCGCGTCATTTTCGTATCGGAGTGGGTAGCTTGGCGAACAAGGATTTACGGGATTGGATCGACGATGTCGAGTCTGTCGGAGAGTTGCATAGCATTTCCGGCGCAGATCCAAAGGAAGATATTGGTGGGATCGTTGATATCGTTCAACGCAGGATGGGCGATCCGGCTCTGATGTTTGATAATATTCCGGGATTTCCGAAGGGCCATCGGGTCCTATCCAACCTGTTAACATCCACGCCTCGAATAAATCTGGCGCTCGGTCTGCCGGCGGATGCCTCAGAAATGGAGCTGGTTCAGTGGTGGCGTAAATACATGGCGGATGCGCCTTCCATACCGCCCACGCAAGTTAACGGCGGTGCACTGCTGGAGAATGTCACTGAAGGTGGGGATGTCGATGTGACCTCCATTCCAACACCCGTCTGGCATGAACATGATGGCGGCCATTTCATCGGCACGGCTTGCATGGTGGTTATGAAAGACCCGGATTCAGACTGGATCAATTACGGCACGTACCGCATGCAGGTGCATGAGCCCGATGTCGTGTCGGTGATGATGTCGCCTGGCAAGCACGGGCGGATAATCATGGAGAAGTACCACGCCCGTGGCGAACCATGTCCGGTTGCTGCGGTGTTTGGCATGCATCCTGCGATGTTTATGCTTTCGGGTCTTGAAATTCCCTATGGCAAAAGCGAATACGAAGCGGCCGGCGGAATCTTTGGCGAAGCTGTTGAGATAATCAACATGCCGAAAACCGGATTGCCGGTTCCCGCCAATGCTGAGATTGCCCTCGAAGGTTATATCAAACCTGGCGATGAAGTCGTTGAAGGGCCGCTTGGCGAATGGACAGGCTACTATGCCGGAGGGCAGCGGCCAGAGCCTGCGATCCGCGTTGCGACCATGATGCATCGCGACAATCCCGTTCTTATGGGTGCCGTGCCGGCCGTTCCGCCGAACGACAACACATACTATTTAGGTCACTACCGCTGCGGTGCAGTTTGGTCCCAGCTGGAAGCTGCAGGCATTCCAGAGATTAAAGGCGTTTGGGCGCATGAGGCAGGTGGCAGCCGGTTCTGGCTGACCATCTCAATAAAACAGCTTTATGGCGGACATGCCAAACAGGCAGGGATGGTTGCTTCACAATGTCTGGCGGGTGCTTATTGCAATCGTTGGACCGTTGTCGTGGACGACGATATTGATCCGACCAACATCAACGATGTGTTGTGGTCGATGTGTACGCGATGCGATCCGCGCGAGGATGTTGATATTACGTCTGGTGGATGGAGTTCGCATCTGGATCCGATGTGTTTCGACGATGAAACAGACCGGCGTAATGCGCGCGTTGTCATCGATGCGTGCATACCGTTTAAGCGCAAGGAAACATTCCCCATCGTAGCCCGGAACAGCGCGGAACTCGATGATCGTATTCGCAAAAAATGGGCCAATGTTTTGCCGGACGACTTTGTTAAAGGCGGATAACGCCTCGTAATCGCTATGAACGATATGCTCCGCGGTGCGGCATGGATGATACTTGCCGGCATTTGCTGGACGGTAATGACGATTCTGGTGCGTCACCTTTCCGAAGACTATTCATCCTTTGAAATTCTGTTCTTTCGAAACCTGGTGTCGGTATGCATTTTGTTGCCGGTAGCAATGAAGTCCGGGCTCTCTACCTTAAAAACCGAGCGATTGCCGCTACACAGTTTGCGGGCATTATTATCCTATATCGGCGTGCTTTTGTTGTTTTACGGGATTGCGAATATCCCTTTACCAGATGTGACGGCGCTGAGTTTTACGCAACCTTTATTTGTCGTTGTACTGGCAGCTTTGATTCTCAGAGAAAACGTAACCGGCCCACGATGGGCAGCTGTTTTTGTCGGGTTTTCAGGGCTCCTTGTTATTGTCCGACCGGGATTTATCGCACTTGAAATAGCCACTCTCCTGGTGATGTTGTCTGCGTTCTCATATGCATGTTCCAACATCTGCGTAAAAAAATTGATGACGACAGACACCGCCAATCAATCCGTCTTTTATTTCAACCTCCTCATGTTGCCGATTGCACTGGTGCCGACTCTGTTCGTTTGGGTAACGCCTACATGGGCAGATTTACCTGTTCTCATCGCGATCGGCATAAATGGCACCATCGCTGTTTATGCCTACGCTCGTTCCTTTACGCTGGCCGATGCGAGCGCTGTGATGCCGTTTGATTTTTTGCGAATGCCCATGGCGGCGACAGCCGCTTTCCTACTCTTTTCCGAAACCGGTGATATCTGGACGTGGATTGGCGCCATCATTATTTTCGCGAGCTCCTATGCGCTGGCCCGAAGCAACAGCAAAACAACTGGTTAGTAAATCGTCGTCTACGCCGCCTTACGCGCCAAGAGCGGCGTCAAATGGCAATATAGTCAGGCGCATCGTTTTCCAGCCACTTTCAACGCTGCAAATATTGTCGATAAAGATCGAAAATTTGCTGCCAGTCTGTATCAGACTCCTTTTCAGCAAATATATCACGATCGGGTAAAGCGTATCCGTGTTCGACATTCGAATGCATATTGGCTCGATAGTCTATAGCAGAGGTTTTCAGGGCACTCTCAAGCATCTGTACCATATCCGGCGGTGACAGGTGGTCGAGTTCTGCCCAGCCGCAATAGAGCCCGCCTCGCATTTTATCGATGAGCAGATGCGGGGAATCCGGTTGGTCGGATATCGGCCGGCTGGCATGAAGCGTTGCCGTTGCCTGAAAGCGATCAGGAAACTCACCGGCTGTCTTCAAACCGATCCACCCTCCCATACACCAGCCAATGGAACCGATTGGCCCGGATCGGGCGTCATCCTGGTTGTCGACAAAATCGATCAGCGCGCCCACGTCCGACAAAATCATTTCAGTAGACAGCTTGCTGCGTTGCTCGTGCACGATCTTCTCCCGTTCTTCATCCAGCTTGTGCAGAGAGATCATCCGCCCGTTGTCGTCCCAGAACACGTTGGCGACGTCGCCTTGCCGATAGTAAAGATTGGGCAAAATTGCAAAGTATCCTTGTTCCGCGATGCGTCTTGCGATTCCACAAAGCTCTTCGCGTACGCCCCAAATATCCATGAATAAAATTACCGCAGGATGTGGACCACCACTGTTTGGATGCGCCACGAAACTTCGCATCTGTCCTTCATTCGTAGGGACGTAATCCCATGTTTCATCTACTTCAAATTCGGGCATTGCAGCATTTCTCTGTCTTAAAATTCGATCCGTTGGAAAATAGAGTAACAGCTATCGCATGAAGCATATATCCGCAGCTTGCTTGACCGTTTGCTGAGAAGGCCATAAATCTCGATAGATATATGACGGGGGCAAAAATTGTCAGACAGGAAAAAATTTTCTTCCGGTGGACATTGGGGCGTATTCGACGTCACGCAAAATAACGACGGCATTTTAGTCGCTGAACCGCATGCGCGTGACCCAAACCCGACACCGTTAATTGACTCGGCAGTCGCTGCTAGTCAAAACACGGCAAGCCGGGTGCTTGCGCCGATGGTGCGGAAGACCTGGCTGGAAAGTGGCCCAACGGGGAACGGTGCTGGTCGAGGTGCCGAGCCGTTCGTAAAGGTTTCCTGGGATCAGGCGACGGAACTCGTTGCAAACGAACTTTCGCGCATCTACGAAAATTTCGGCCCTGAGGCGATTTACGCCGGCTCGTACGGCTGGGCGAGTGCTGGCAAGTTGCATCAGGCGCAGGGAGTTTTGAAACGGTTCCTGGGCCTCGCAGGAGGGTTTACCAATTCTGTCGGGAACTATTCCAACGGGGCTGCAAGCGTTCTAATGCCTCATATTTTGGGGTCCGGCCAGTCGATCAACGGCCCATTGACGAGCTGGCAGTCAATTGCGGAAAACTCGGACCTGCTTTTATCTTTTGGGGGAGTCCCGCTCAAGAACACGCAGATTAATTATGGCGGACTGCCCGAACACGATGATGTCGATTGGCAGAAAAAACTATCTGCAGCAAAACTCAAAATCGTTTGTGTAAGCCCGGTCCGCGAAGACTCCGCTGGACTGTCGGGTTCAGAGTGGATCGGTATTAGGCCGAATACAGATACCGCATTAATGCTCGGCCTCGCTTTTGAAATCTATCAGTCTGGAAGTCACGATTCTGACTTTCTCAACCGATATTGCACGGGATTCGAAAAATTTTGTTGCTATCTAACTGGTGAGTTGGATGGTCAGCCAAAGGATTGTGACTGGGCATCTGAAATCTGTGAAATTCCTGCCGAGAGGATTAAAGCGTTAGCTGAAAAAATGTCCGTTGGCCGAACGATGATTACGGCCTGTTGGTCGCTTCAACGTTCAGACCACGGCGAACAGCCTTACTGGATGGCGGTAACGCTGGCAGCGATGCTGGGGCAAATCGGATTGCCGGGCGGCGGTATGGGGTTTGGTTATGGTTGCCTTGGCGGTATCGGGACACCCAGAACGCGAGCGGCGGGTCCAGCGTTTTCAGTCGGTCAGAATCCCAGCGAGTCTTACATTCCGGTAGCCCGTATAACGGATATGTTGCTCAATCCAGGCGCGGACTATGCTTATAACGGTGAAAATCTGGCCTACCCCGATATCCACGCCATTTACTGGTGCGGTGGCAATCCGTTTCATCATCATCAGAACATAAACCGGCTGCTTGAGGGGTGGCGTCGCATCGATACGGTAATTGTGCATGAACCGTTTTGGACGTCTGCGGCACGTCACGCTGACATAGTGTTGCCAACCACCACGACGTTGGAACGAAATGATATCGGTGTCGCCTCGGTTCCGGCGATGTGGTTTGCCATTCAAAAGGCTATGGAACCGCTCGGCGAAGCCCGAAACGATTATGATATTTTCTCCGAAATTGCCGGGCATCTAGGTTTCCGCGAAGAGTATACCGAAAATCGGAATGAGATGGATTGGCTCCGTCATATGTACGATGTTGCCCGCCAGAAAAACGCAGAAACCGGCATCGAGATGCCAGACTTCGACAAGTTTTGGGAAATAGGTGCGTTCGAGTTCGAGCGTCCGGAACGTCCTGTCGTATTGATGGAGAGTTTCCGGAATGATCCGGATGCTAAGCCGCTGAAGACGCCTTCCGGGAAAATTGAGATTTTTTCCGAAACGATTGATGGATTCGGTTACGACGACTGTCCTGGCCATCCAGTTTGGCTCGAACCAACAGAATGGCTGGGTAGTGAAAAAGCGGCGCAATATCCATTGCACTTAATTTCTAACCAGCCCAGCACACGCTTGCATAGCCAACTCGACACCGGCCCATTAAGTGTCCAGTCGAAGATCGCCGGGCGCGAACCGATTTTTATGAATGAGGCGGACGCCGCCGACCGCAATCTGATCGCGGGCGATATCGTTCGGGTTTTCAATGATCGTGGTGCCTGTCTCGCAGGTCTCGTTATTTCCGACGGCCTGCGGCCTGGCGTTGTTCAGCTTGCGACCGGTGCCTGGTACGATCCGCTTGAACCCGGCGTCGCAGATACGTTGGATCGCCATGGTAATCCCAACATGCTGACGACTGACAAAGGTACCTCACAACTGGCACAGGCACCCGCATCGCAAACCGCATTGGTCGAGATTGAGCGCTATGACAGTGAGCTGCCCGAAATCACTGTGCATTCGCCACCACCAACCGTGTGACCCCTGACCATGCGGGTGTTGTTGGTTTACGCACATCCATTGCGGGATAGTCTCAACGCGAAAATTAAAGAGGTGGCGGAAGCAGGTCTCGCAACGGCAGGCCACGATGTTGACGTGATCGATCTGTATGAAGATGAATTCGATCCGGTTCTCTCGCATAACGAACGGAGAACTTATTTCGAGCCCAAATTTGAACGAGAAAATCTTGCGGAAGATTATGCACAGAGACTGATGGATAGCGATGGGTTGGTGTTCGTGTTTCCCACTTGGTCCATGGGGCCTCCTGCCATACTCAAAGGGTTTTTTGACAGGGTTTTTGGACCGGATGTTTCGTTCCGTATTGACGACAATGGCACCCTACATCCGAACTTGCGTCACATTGTCAAAGCGGCTGCAATCGTAACTTATGGGCGGGAACGTCCAATTCTTTGGTGGTTCGGCGATCCACCCAGACGCATGATCAAACGATGGTTGAAGTGGTTCCTGGCCCCAAAAGCGCGCGTTCTATTTCTCGGTCTTTACAAACTTCATAAACCGGATGATGCAAAGACAGACAAGTTCCTGAGTAAGGTTCGTCGCACCATGGCGAACTTCTGAGTTAAAGCGACATTATGATTAAGCGCTTGACGAAAGCGGCCCTAAATTCTGGTAGAAAGCCAAATAGCTAGCCGCGATCCGGCTTTGACAGCTCCCGTTAGCAGCTCATAACCAGGCGCTTCTTCAGCACCTTCTTCAACAGCTTTATCGCGATGGGCAAGTTCTTCAGCGCGAAACTGTTCAATCGTGTCACGGAGGTCTTTTTCATCGTCGCCGAGGCGCGCGGCCTGATCGGCGTAATGCTCGTCGATCACCTCTTCGACCGCTTGGGTACAGGCCATAGCCGCCTTTGTGCCCAGGAGCGCTGTTCCGGCACCCAGTGCGAAGCCGGCAACATGCCAAACTGGTGCAAGAGCCGTAGGCCGTACCTTTCGTTCGGCAATTATGGCGTCGAAAGTCTCGAGGTGATGTTGTTCCTCCGCAGCCATTTCCCGAATGGAGTCCTCAGCATCTGTTCCTGCAAGAACAGCCAGTTGGCCTTCGTAAATTCGTACGGCGCCGTGTTCTCCGGCATGATCGACACGGATCATAGAGTCAACCAGCTGCTTCCGGGTTGGATCGCCGGGCATGCGCCCTTCGCCAGTAATTTCGGGTTTGGAAGATTTAGACCGCTTGGCCAATTCTATCTCCTGCCTCTTTCTGCACCAGCCAGTGACGATATAGCGCAAAATATTGCGAGGGCAATGGATATTAAAAAGTTATATCCAGCCAGTGAAATACCAAACAATGACCATGCCACTTCGTCGCAACGAATAACGGGTTGTGCCATAAGCTGGCGTTTTAGATCTTCCACCGTGTCACTGGAAATCGTTCCTGAGCAGGCGGTGGGTCCCGCAAACCAACCGTATTCCACGCCTGCGTGGTAGCCGCCGATACCCGCAGTAATCGCGAAGGCGATGGCGATTGCCGCCAACAGGATACGCCGCAATGGCGGTGCTGTGATTGGCAGGATCGCTACTATTCCGAGAACGAGTGCCACCCCGTGTGGCCAGCGTTGCGTCACGCACAGACTACAGGGAGCCATTCCACCCCAATATTGCATCAAAAACACTGTGATTAAGAGGCCGGCCGCGGATAAAGCAGCGATACTAAGCGCATATTTGTGACTGAAGAGCGGGGATGTAGAAAGCGCGTTCATAGCCGAGATATGTTGCGCCGGAGGTTGCAGGTCAAGAAAAACTACACGTCACAACAGGTACTTGAGGACGATGAATCCGCCGACAAGCAGAATAATAAATATGGTAAAAACCAGTCCCAAGCGTTTTTCAATAAACTCTTTGATCGGTGGTCCGAGCCAGAATAAAAGCGCTGCGACGACAAAAAACCTTATGCCGCGGGCAAGCACCGATGCTGTGGTAAATGTTGTTAAGTCGAGCTGCGTGACACCGCTGGCGATCGTGATCACCTTGTATGGGAAGGGCGATACACCGGCGATAAATACGATCCAGGCACCCAATTCGTTATAGCGCTGTTGGAATTCGGTGAATTTGGCACCATACCCATAAAATTCCAAAAGGGGGCGCCCGATTCCGTCATAGAGGAAGTAACCAATGGCGTATCCGGCAAGGCCTCCTAGTACGGATGCGGCAGTGCACGCCATAGCGAGTCCAAGCCAGCGGCTGCGCGCTGCCAGCACCATCGGAATAAGCAGAACATCCGGCGGAATTGGGAAGATCGAACTTTCGATAAAAGAAAAGAATACGAGAGCCCAAACGGCGTTTGGGCGGGCCGAAAATGACATCACCCAATCATAGGTGCGCTGCAACAATTTGGGTCTCCCTGCGGGACGAAAGCATTCTGTTTGGAATGGTTGTTAACAGCGGAATAACAAAGGGGCAAGTGCATGTTGACCCATGAATTGCGCCCGCTATGATCCCCCCTCGTCTAACTGAAGGTGCCGAATTCGGGTGCCAAACAGGGGCCCCTGTGGCGGAACTGGTAGACGCGCTGGATTCAAAATCCAGTTCCCGTAAGGGAGTGGGAGTTCGATTCTCCCCGGGGGCACCACTCTTTTAAATTCAGATCAATCTATGCGGACGAGAACACGACCATCGAGAGCGGTGAAACCTATATAGGTGAATTGGGTTCCTGACTTCTCGCAGAATTCCATCCAAGCCTTATGTTCGTGGAGCTTCCAGCTCGGATAGTTAAAATATTCGTCGAACAGGATCATTGTACCCGGCTGAAATCGGGAGCCGATATTTTCGAGAATGGTGACGGTTGAACTGTATAGATCGCAGTCGATATGTACGAAGCTAACTGGCCCGGCATTCTGCTCCATAAAAGGCGGCAATGTATCGTCAAACAGACCCGGAATGAGCGTCGCGTTTTGTGGAACTTTAGGCAGTCCCTTTTGCTTGAATGCCCCGGTTGTTTCGACGTGCCCCGACCAGTCGTCCGGTAATCCCTCAAAACTATCAAAGCCATAAACGGTTTTTCCATTGGGCACCCCGGACGCGATTTCACCCATTGTATTTCCGGTTGCGACACCAAATTCAAGAAACAGCCCATCGGGTGCAGAATTTTTTATGGCGAAAAGTATTATGTCCCTGTGGGCTGAAAATATCTGTGCCTCAGGCATTTCCGCCTGCACGAAATCAGCGGCTTCTGAACGGGCGCGCAGTTGCAATTCATAGAGTAGATTGCGCGCATAGAACTTGTAAAAAAACCTGTCCAGAAGGCGTTGGGCGATGTTTCTTTTGGCCTTCACGTTTTAATTTCCCGGGAACTGAATTATGTCTGTTCAACATACCGAACCTGATTCACCGGCACTAGCCCCTTTATAAATTGCAGTTTGCCGAAATAAATTCTGTGTCACATGTGGGGGCTGATTCTGACACAATGCGATCAGGGTACTGGATTTGAGATTTACAGGAGCGATCTTTGTCAGGTGAAAAACTGTCTTTGCTGATTGTTGCCCACAATGAGGAAGAGCAAATCGCTGCCTGTATTGAAAGCGGCCGGTTTGCTGATGAGATCGTTGTCTTGCTTGATCGCTCAACCGATCAAACAGGTGCCATCGCTACAGAACAGGGGGCGAAAATCGAAACAGGCGCCTGGCCCGATGAAGGGGAACGCCGGAGTGCTGGCATTGCGGCCTGTACCGGTGACTGGATATTGGAGCTCGATTGCGACGAGCGCATTACGCCTGAACTTGCGGAAGAAATCTCCGAAACTCTGCCATCAACATCGGCGGACTATTTTGTCATTTCGTTCCGGAATTATGTTGGTGGTAAATACGTTCAGCACGGCTGGGGTGCCTATAATGGCGTCGGCGGTAAAGCAGCTTTGTTTCGGTGCGACAAAAAGCAGTGGCATGGCGGCACAGTACATCCAAAAATAACGCTCATCGGACAACGAGCCGAGATGACGGCCGCCATCGATCATTATGTTGATGAAGATCTGACAGCGATGTTTTCCCGATTGAACAGTTATAGCTCCGCAGCAGCTGCGGATGCCGTGGCATCGAATGTGATACCGGGCAGACTATCTACTTTCAGAAGGTTCTTTAGCCGGTTTCTCCAGAGCTACGTTGGCAAGAAAGGTTATCGTGAAGGATATATTGGTATAGCCCTCGCGCTATTCTCAGCGATGTACCCGGTTTTCACCTATATAAAAGCGCAGGAAATTTTGCGGGCGAAGACGGTCGCCAGCCCTTAGGCGCTGCCCTGCGGCGGGCCACCCATAACGCGGTCTTCTGCAATCGCTGCCTCAATCTCGTCGAGTAATTCGCTCATAGCAGCGTCGATATCGGCACGGTCGATGCCCTCTTCGAGCATGGCACCCAAGAGGCCTGCGGCGCCCTGCAACGCGAGTGAAAATCGCGGAAGTTCATTGGCCATTTCCCACGCCGCGGTGGCCGGCATCAACGCCATTGCGACAATATCCTGTGTTCGGCAGACCGGGCAGTCGTCGCTCATATCGTGCTGTGTAAGTTTTTTGATTTGATCGTCCATTGTAGGTTCCGCATTTATATGGGTTGAATTTGAAGAGGTCGGGGCTCAAAGCAAATATTCTGCTCCGCTAAGCTGTTTAGCGTCGAATTTGGAATCAAGAATCAGAAACTAAGACACCTTCCAGTTTTTCGCGAATTTCATCAGGCATCGGGGCGGGTTTCCGGGTTTCCAGATCGAAAAACACACCAACGACTTCCTGCTTGGCGATAAGGGTTCCGTTCTCCGAGTTGGTCATGCGTTGGCTAATCGTCAAGCTTTTGCCGCCAAGCTTTGTGAAGGCACTTTCAATGGTCACCAATTCTCCGGCGGCGGCTTCGTGAAGAAAGTCCGTATTTGTATTGGCAATCACGGTAACGATGCCGCTTTTCTTCAGCGTTGCGTGGCTTAGACCGACAATCGACCACAAATGAAACTCGGCGTCGTCAAACAAATGGGCGTACCAGCGGACGTTCATGTGCCCCAGAACATCACAATTCCAGGGATGAACGACTGCGCGATGTGTTTCTGTCCACTCAGACATCGAAATTTTGACCTTTCTGAACTCCAGGACGCTCGTTCATCATGACTGCCCAACGTTCAAGGTTTGACGATCCCTCGAGAGCTTCCGGTATGAGAACCTTCGTGCGGGCATGGATACCAAACAGAGCGAAATCACATATCGTAATTTCGTCGCCAGCACAAAATTCTCGGTTGGAAAGAAACCCGTCCCACACCCGATAGTTTTCCTGAAGCCTGGCAATAAAGTTCTCACGCGTTGGCTCGTGTGGCTCGGCCATGCGCCCGATAAAGGAAATGGCGCCATAGGTCGGCCCAACATCTGTTGTGGCGTTCATCATTGGATCCCAAAATGCGGCGCGCTTCGCCGGGTCCGTCGGGATAAACCTTCCAACTTTTTCTGCCAGATAAAACATGATTCCAACGGATTGCGGCACGGTAATCTTCTCTCCGTCGGGGCCACCTTCATCGACAATGACGGGTGTCATTCCCATTGGGTTCATGGCGAGATACTCGGGTGTCTTGTGTTCTCCGGCCTGCATATCGACGCGATGCAGTTCGTATTCGAGACCGCACTCATCCAATGTTACCTTTGCTCTGATTCCGTTGGTGGTAGGGGCGGCGTATAAATGAATCATGTTTGCGGCTTCTTTCCAAATAATGCGATAGCGGCTGCGAGATAATCTGCCGATCTTTCTCTCGGCAGGTTGTGGCCACAACTGCCCAGCAAATAGACATCCGCGTTTGGGAGTGACGGTGCCAGTGCCATCGTAGTTTCACCCGCTGGGCAGGGTTGATCATCGCGACCGTGCAACATCACAATTTGGGCATTGATAGCAGAAAGCTCCTCTTCCGATAACACACCCTGATCGAGGTACTTCTGGCGGGGCGGATCAAACATCGTTCCAAAATAATCAGCATAGCCTTCTGACTGCAGTAGCTCCCACCGTTGATCGATCATATCTTCAGTAAGCGCTGCCGGATTGCCAACCATTTTTTCCATACCGCTTCGCAAAGAGTCTTTGCTATCCGGCAAAGTCCAGAACCCATCGAGAGCCGCATTCAATGGGTATTGGGACCCGACGGTACTTGATGTCAAAATACGCTGTATGCGATCACAACGGCTCGCCGTTTTGAGCGACAACGCGCCCCCCATAGAATGTCCAGCGATGCCGCATGGTCCGGTCGGAAGGATTTCATCAATTAGGGCAACCGCCTGATCCACCCACAACTCGACATCAAAATATGGTGGTGCCTTTTTTCGTCCAGAGTCGCCAAATCCGATGAGGTCGGCGGCAAATATATGACAATGCTCGGCGAGCGGTTCCAGTACCGGGCCGAAATTGCCCATTATTGATGTGCCCGGACCCACGCCGTGCAGTATAAGAACAGGAAAGCCTTCGCCACCTTCCCAATAATGCACTTCGTGGCCAGCGGCTTGTGCTTTTCGACTTTGCAGCATGCTAAGTTCCCTGTTTTCCAGGTATCAAACTTGGCCGTGACGCATTGGTTTGGCAAGTGGCGTTTAAGCGGTGGCCCTTTCGCCGTCGAGGACAATTGTTCGTTCAGGTGGGAAGGTTAGGGTTGCGGTTGTGCCAACGCCCGCTTCGCTCTCAAGGGAGAGTGTACCACCGTGCAAATCGATAAACGATTTTACGAGGGGCAAACCGAGGCCTGTCCCCTCGTGAACGCGCATTAAAGAGCCATCGACTTGCTGAAAAGTCTGGAGCGCGAGTTGTAATCCTTCTTCATCCATACCGACGCCTGTGTCCGAAACGGCGATGCTGATGGTGTGGGTGTTTTTGCAGGCGAGGGCTTCAATTCTTACTGAACCCCCATCCTCAGTGAACTTGATGGCATTTGACAAAAGGTTAGTGACCATTTGTTTCAGCATACGATTGTCAGCCGATAACATGATTCCATTGATTTGAGTGCTGCAGCTCAGGTCTATATTTTTTTGATCGGCGCGTTCCCGCATCAAGGTCAATAAATCACCTATGATCCCTTCCACGGAGCTCCGTTCCTCTTGGATTTCCTTACGCCCCGCTTCGATTTTGGCAAGGTCGAGGATGTCATTGATTATGCTAAGGAGGTGATTGCCGCTATTATGAATATCACCTGCATATTCGATATATCTGGAACTTCCCAATGGTCCGAACATTTGCGACACGAAGGCACTTGAGAAACCGATAATCGCATTCAGCGGTGTTTTAAGTTCGTGACTCATATTCGCGAGAAACTCTGACTTCGCTTTGTTGGCACCGATTAATTCAGCGTTCTGAATCTCAAGTTTCTTTTGTGTTGCGCGTAGTTCTGAAATGTCCGTAATGCTTGCGTAGTAGCGAATAGGCGATTTGGAGGTTTTTGTAAGGCGTGCAGCGTTAACCACAACAGCGGTGCGATTGCCATTCTTCCCAATCATCTGAGCTTCGCGCGAATAGGCGTCAGCGATCATGCTTTCCGGCAACGAAACGGAGACCTCGTGGTTGTCGAACTCAAACCTTGGGAGATGTTCCTGACGCATTTCTTTTGTAGAAACGAAGCCGGTGAGTTTCACGCAGGCTTTGTTGGCATACAAAATGTTTCCGTCCTCGTCATAGGCAAGGATGGCGTCGGTCGCTTGATTGGCCATCGCGGACATTGCCTTTAGTGTATCCCGATAGGAGGTTCCAACATGATGTAAAAGGCTGTTAGTTGCCTCAACGACATCGTGCAATTCATCCTGAAATCTGTTCTCCAGAACATATCGATCGACATGATCGGGATCCGCATAAGCGGCGATCAAATTTTCACGAAGTTTGATGACGGGGGCGAGAATCAGGTTCCCGACGATAATCATCGTTGCTAAACAGACGACCGCCGAAATCAGCAAAACGAGCCCTAAAATCCGCCACACAAATGCCACCAATTCTTCGGAAACCATGCTCGCATCGAGTCTGGCGATCATCGAGTACGGCGCTCTCAGCGCGTCGGAGGTCAAAGAAATGTCGTACCATTTTTTGTTTTGGCTACGGTGATGAACTTTAGAATTTTGTGCAATTGCTTCCTTCGTTAAAGCCGGTCTCATACCAAAGGACGCGATCTCCTTAAGATGAGGAGCATAAAGAATAACGCCGGCAATTACCTTCTGGCTGACAAGTATGCGACCCAGCAACTTCAGATCCGAGACGCTGGCGTGAGACGATTTTAAGAATGTTGCCGAGAGCGCGGCTTGCGCCGAGCTCTCCAGGCTCTTGAGGAGATCCCGTTCGTAGTTTCTGTACGAAGGTATGAGAATTGCCGCTTCGACGACAATGATTGCCAAAAACACGTATAGGCCGATTCGACGGCAGAGCCGATATCCAAAAGCGATTTTTGCTGCTGAAGTTATCGTTCGCATGCCACGCATATGGGTCAACGCCTTGGAACTTTAATCCGCAAAATTAAAGCGGAATTTTCCGTGTCTAAGGTTAACGAATCTTGAATATGCAGCGTCACGGGGTCGTGATTGAATCTTGCCGCGTAGTTTTCGGTAGCGCCCGCTATACGGCGACCGCTCCAACCGCAATAATGTCTGATACCGATTGAGGAGGTATCATGGAATTCGGTGTCTTCGATCATCTTGATCGCGGCAACATACCGCTTGAAGCGTACTACGAGGCTCGTCTGCGTATCATCGAATTATACGATCGCGCCGGGTTCTACGGTTATCACGTTGCGGAACATCATGGGACGCCACTCGGTATATCTCCCGAGAAGGTGGTGGCTTCCGTTCTCCTGTTTATCAACGAGATCGAGCTAGCTGTATGAAATTGAGGTCTAGTCGAACAGTTGAGCACCTTCCAGCGCAGCGACTCCGACTTTCGCAACTTCCAAATCTTGTGCACCGGTCCCAGAGCCGACACCAATGCCGCCAACAACATGACCATCGACGATCAAAGGCAGGCCGCCGGGCAGATTGACACGCTGACCGTCAGTGACAATGGCGAGCTTCATATCGACCCCTTCCGGAATATCCCCTGTTGGGATGCCGTAGGTGGCCGCCGTCTCCGCTTTACGGCGTGACGAGATATTGGACATGGCAAACGCGCCATCCATGCGGCAGAAGGCCACCAGATTCCCGCCAGCGTCTACAACCGAAATGCATTGTGGTACGCCCATATCCTGTGCCTTGCCCATCGCCGCTTGCAGGACCTTCATAGCGCCGTCGCTGGTTAATTTGAGTGTTGGGGCGGTGTCTGCCATCTTTATCTCCGTAACGGTTAAACTGACCGCATTAATGCGACCATCGATTTACAAGATTTACAGGAGCAACGCTCAGAATGGAACTGCGGCGCTTTGGTCGAACTGAACTTCAAATTTCCGAACTCGCTTTCGGCGGTGGACGCTCCGGCGGAATTTTAATCGACGCCGATGACGAAACACGCCGAGCAGCCGTGCGGCGGGCGCTTGATCTTGGAGTAAATTGGTTTGATACGGCACCGCAATATGGCGATGGCAAATCCGAAGAGGCGCTCGGCTGGTTGTTGGCGGAGGTGGCGGAGACTCCGTTTGTTTCCACGAAAGTCCGGATTGATATCGAGTCCTCCGAAAGCCTCGTGAGCCAGGTTGAGCGGAGTTTTGCTGCTAGTCTTGAACGCCTGGCACGCGATTCCGTCCATCTCCTCCAAATTCATAGTCTGATCGCGCCGGAGGCATCCGGCCGTACAATTTCCCCTGACCATGTACTTCGCGCAGGTGGCATGGCAGACGGTATGGAAAAATTACGGGATCAGGGCATGATCAAGTTTCTGGGGCTGACCGCCCTGGGAGACAATGGGGCTACTATTGAAGTAATCAATAGTGGCCGGTTTGATGCCGCTCAGATCTATTACAATATGATCAATCCGTCGTCGGACTGGGGTGCGCCTAAACGTGGATGGACAGGTTACGACGGCAGTGGTGTCATCAACGCCTGTCGGGATCAGGATATGGGCGTAATGGCGATCCGGATTTTTGCGGCTAGCTATCTCGCCACCTCGACCCGTACGGGCCGGGAGAGCATTTTGACAGAGAATACCAACGCCGAAACGGAAGAGAGAAATGCTGACGCGGTGTTTGCCGCGCTCGGTGATGCTCATGGAACAAGGGCGCAATCAGCGGTAAGGTTTGTGCTAAGCAATAAAGATGTTTCCACCGCCATTATCGGTTTATCGGAGACAGCTTATCTTGATGAAGCATTCAAGGGTGCGGCAATGGGGCCTTTGCCGGATGAAGTGCTTTTTCAACTTGATCAGCTTTGCGAGGCGGGATTTGAATAGATGTCTGAGGTGGATTTAACCGACCGTTCAGTTTACGCGACCTGGACTCAGGATATCGTGCGGTATCGAGATCTCGATCCCAACGGCCATGTCAATAACGGTGCCATCAATCAGTACTTTGAGGATGGAAGAATTCACCTCCGTGATGAGCGGATGGTTGGGTTGGACGAAAATCTCTTAAGAGGATTTGCGATCAAAAAATTCACGGCGACGTATCACGCCGCACTTTCTTATCCGGCAACTGTTGATATTGGTACCGTCGTCCTTCGGATTGGAAACTCTTCCTTTGTATTGGGGCAAGGCGTCTTCAATAACGATCTCTGTATCGCAACCGCAGATGTGATTTCTGTATTTTTCGATTCTGAGACTGGTAAATCCAAAGCGCTCCCCGACCCAGTTCGGAATGCTTTGGTTTCTGCTGAAGTCAAGAAATGACGTCGGGGATGACAGAGGTTTCGGTTACGGCCGGTTTTGCCAAAACTACCCCGGCCCTTTGGGTGGACCGAATTATTCCAATAGAGCCGACAGAGAAACCGCCACTTGTGTTGGTGCATGGCGGCGGCCACACCGGTAGTTGCTATCTTCGAAAGCCCAATGGTGACGATGGATGGGCGCAGCGCTTTGCGGCATTGGGGTTCCCAGTACATGTTGTGGACTGGCCGGGGATGGGACGCAGTGGGCGCGTTGAATACGCTGACCTTACTGGCGAACTAGTTTGCGATACATTGGGTGCCTTTATCGAAACCCTGCCTGAACCCTGCGTGTTACTGACACATTCAATGTCCGGGGCCTATGGTTGGCGCCTTGTCCAAAATTTTGGGCGGCGCATCCGTGCCGTTATTGGTGTGGCGCCATCGCCGCCCGGCAATATTCAAAATGAACCGGAGATACTCGATGAGGGAGAAGGCTTTGTCGTTATAAGACGCGGTGCGTTTGACAGGCGCGTTGATCTTAACGAACCAACGCCCTTTAACGACTATCTGGTCGAGAACAAGATTATTGGGAATGGCGACAAATTTCCGAGGCTGTTTGTTGAGGCCTACAAGACGACCCTGACGGGAACGCCGCCACGACTTGCCTATGAACGCGGTAATATCAGTGGCAGCCAGCTTAAAATCACCAACACAGCGCCTTTCACCAACAAACCGATCTTGGTCGTTACCGCTGATCATGATCTCGACCACACGCGAGAAATCGATGGCGCCATTGTGGATTGGTTGTCCGAAATCGGCGCTGATGCTGCGTTTTGTTATTTGCCTGATCGCGGCATAGCCGGCAACGGACACATGATGATGCTTGAGGAAAACAGCAATGAGATTGCGGATTTGATTGCTGATTGGATTGACACGGCGATCACCAATTAAGTGATGGAGGTGCGCCGCATTCCCGCATTTGGTACAAATCGATAAAAGATGTTTAGCCAGGGAGAGAGACGTGCCGACAGCCAACTATCCGAGCCTAAAGGACCGCGTAGTGATCATTACGGGCGGCGGCCAGGCGCTGGGCCGTACCTACGCGCATGAATTTGCCGCGCAAGGGGCGATTCCGGTAATCGCCGAACTGAGTGCTGAAAGTGGAGAGCGCGTTGTTAAAGAGATCGAGCAAAAGGGCGGCAGGGCACTATCTGTGCAAACCGATGTCTCAAGCGAGGCAGATGCGAAAGCCATGGCAGAGGCCGCGCTGTCCGCCTACGGCCGGATCGATTGCTTGATCAACAATGCTGCTGTCTTTTCACAGATAACCATCGCACCTTTCTGGGAACTGCCAGTTGAAGAATGGCAATCAGCAATGAGGGTTAATATCGATGGCGCGTTCTTTTGTTCTAGGGCGGTCGTGCCGGCAATGCAGGAAGGTAAGTGGGGACGGATTATCAATGTCGCTTCGACGACCGTGCCCACCGGGCGGCCTAATTACCTGCATTATATAACGTCAAAATCGGCGATGATCGGCATGACGCGGTCTATGGCGCGCGAGCTTGGCGAATGGAATATCACCGTGCATCTGTTTATGCCGGGTGCTGTCGAAACCGAAGTAGAGCGCCCGTCAGTTTCAGGGGCGATGTTTGAGACATTGGCAAAACAGCAGGCCATACAGCGGCCGGCAACGATGGATGAATACGCCGGCTTTATGTTGTTCCTGTGCTCCGACGACGCAGAGTTCACTACGGGTCAGACGTTTGCTGCCAACGGCGGGATTGCTTTCCCCTAACCGTTCTTCGGCCCCATGCTGGATTCGATCTGAACCTGTTCTTGCAGGGTTTCAATCGTAATATCAATTTGCGTGCGAAGTTTTGTGAGCCAGTCGATCACTTCCTTGAAGTCTTCTTCGGAATATTCCTCCTTGAAGACCTCATTTTCCATCATGAGCTTGGCCAGAATTTCGACGAATTTGAGTTGGTCGGGATCGAGAGGTTGCACGGTGATTTCCTTTCGCGCTGTGATGAAAGGGAGTTAGCTCAGCTTAGCGCGGCCCGCAACCCGTTCGCTTGATTTTGTCCAAGGTGCAACGACGCAATCATCATGCTAAACAGCGTGCCGCGTTTAGGAGATGATTGTGGAAGCGTTTATAGCGTTTTTGATTGAAGGGACGACCCTGACAGTAGCCGGTTTCGCGACCCTTTGTGGTGTTTCGTTCTTTGGCAGTTTTATAGCGGCTTCCCTAGGGCTTGGTGGCGGTGTTCTCGTGCTTGCAACAATGACCCTGTTCTTGCCGCCGACGGTGTTGATACCGATTCACGCCGTGGTTCAAATTGGGTCCAACGGCTTTCGCGCTTTTTTGTTGCGGCGCGATATTTTTTATTCCGTGATTCCGGCGTTTGCCGTTGGGACACTTGTTGGATCTTTTATCGGTGGCAAAACCCTCGTGGCGCTTGAGATTTGGGTTTTACAGGCGATCCTTGGGATATTCGTTCTCTATGCGACATGGGCACCAAAATTTAAGAGCTCGAACCCAGGGCCGGCGAAGTTTTTTGGCTGCGGCGTGTTTGGCGGTTTTGTGACGATGTTTGTAGGTGGCACCGGGCCTTTGGTCGCACCCTTGGTCAATGCTGCCTGTAAGGAGCGTCAACAGGTCGTTTCCACGCACGCGGTACTCATGACCTTCCAGCATAGTTTTAAGATCATTATTTTTGGCATACTGGGTTTTGCCTTTGGGCCGTATATCCCCTTGCTCGTTGGTTTGATCGGGTTTGGTGTATGCGGAACTCTTGTCGGCAAACAGGTCCTCGACAGGTTGCCTGAACGCGCGTTCCGGATTGGCCTGCAGACCATCTTAACGTTATTGGCTCTAAGACTCCTCTACACGGCGGCGATGACGTATTTCGGCTAGGTTTCCTTAGCGCGTCGGCGCTGAACCCACGTTGCGGCAAGGTAAATATATTGGGTTCCCATATTCACGACGATGATCCGGAACAGGTGAAACGCCATAACCATGGGCACTGCCATCTGCAGTGCTTGAGCAACAACGGCCATTTCCGCCATACCACCGGGTGCCGTTGCAATAATCATCGTCGCAATTGGCAGGTCGAAAGCCCACGCCACGCTGATTGCGACGGCGACTGACGCGAGAATGATGAAGACAGCATTTACCAGAGCGAAAGGTATAAAAAGTTTATGACGCGCAAAAAATGCGCGCTCGTAACGCTCTCCCAATATCAATCCAAATAAAAGCTGCGCGAAATCGATGAGCCAGCCCGGAACCTCGGACAGGGTAAAGCCGTTCAGAGCGAGAATCATACCGAGAAAAAGCGGCGTTAGCAGACAACCGTTGTGAAATCGCAAGCGTTCGGATAGTTCGCCGAGTATCAACCCGACCGCTAACCACGGAATGAGAATGGTGTAATTGAGCGCGAATTCCGGTCGATAGGCGGAGGGTTCGATCGGAATGCCGCCATAGGTGATTCCGAAGGGAATGACGATCACGAGGATAGAAACCCTTAAACTATGAGCGACAGCAACCGGCGGCATCGTAGCGCCATATTTTTCTGCAAGGTTGGCCATAGCCATTGAGCCGCCCGGGATAGACGAAAAGAAGGCTGATTTGCCATCGACGCCGGAAACACGCGACATCACGACGGCGCCGATTCCGCCAATAACGAATGCCGAGAGTGTTGTTATTAGAATTGCCAAAGAGTTGGAGGCGATGGCCGCAATGACGGTAGGTGTGAAATATACGCCAATTGCTGAGCCCAGAATGACCTGACCGACCTGCCGGCCATAGGGCAGCGCAAACGCGCGAATACCGAGTAAATTAAGCGTCGCAACGGCCACCATGGGACCGATCAACCACGGGATCGGCGTATCCAGCCATCTCAACAGAGCACCGGCAGGAATACTCACAGCAAGGGCGAGCGCCATTCGCGGCAGGCGTTGTATAAAGGTATCTAAAAAACTCATTTAAGGGTGAACCGGTACTGAATCCAGACGGGTGTTTATTATATTCTTTAAATTCGCTACTGACGACCGCTCGCGGCGATAGCTTCCGCAGCCAGCAGACCAATGCAAAATGATTTGGTCAGACCCCCGACATACGCAGCACGGGGCCCGCCTTCTATACCGCCAACCGAAGAACCTGCTGCAAAGAGACCGGGAATGGGGCGATCATTCTCGTCCATTACCTGCCCCTTGCCGTTGACCGATAATCCACCTGAGGTAACGGTGATCCCGGCGCATACTGGGATCGCGTAAAATGGTGGTTCTTGGATGCTCTGCGCAGGATAAATGCTTTGCGTGCGCGGGATGGGGAGCGAATTGGGTTCTGCATTTTCCAAATGGGCATTGTATGAAGTCACAGTTTCTATCAATCCAGCGACTTCGATCTCCGCTGTAGTCGCGAGTTCTTCAAGCGATGCAGCTTCGATTACCGTTCCACCCGCATCAGGCAAAGATGGATTTGGTGGAACGTTGTCGGTGGTTTTAGCGTCTTCCCAAACACGGGCGTCAAAAACCGTTGTCGCCGATAGCGGGTCATCAAGCCGTCCGATGGCATTCGCCAAATAAATGCCGCCATGCCCTTCATCCGCGAAACGTTTACCGTTCTCGTCAACCAGGATACTCGTTGAACAAATCACATCGACTTGCGGATATGGCCAAAGCTTTTCGTTGTTCATTGCATCTCGGCTTAGTATGTGGCCGTAAAAACTGTCGAGACCGACGGTTGCCGCATCTACATCCATCGCCATCCGCAACCCGTCACCTTTGCCGGTTCCAGCGTTGCGTTGTTGAAGCTGAGAAATTTTGCAACCGATGTGTCGATCGACCAAATCACCATTTGCCTGAAAACCACCATCGGCGATGACGACATTGCTGGCGGTTAAAATCTCGGTTTTTTGACCAGTCGATACCTCCAAACCGATGAGTTTGCCGTTAGACAATTGGAGTTTGTTGGCCCGCACGCCGCGCCGCAGTTCGCCGCCACGATCTATCAAAAGCTTGCCCAATTTTTGGAGCAGGGCGTTCGCCCCACCACCTTGCCAGTCGAGACCCGCTTTCATCTCCCGAAGTGGAGACAACATTGGCATGTGGTCGTTGCGACGAGGATGATCCTCGAAGGTGGCGCCCTGATTTTTTAACCACTCGATTGTCCTAGCGGCATTTTCACCGATTGAAACAGCAAGATCTTTGCGCGCAGCGCCATCGGTGTTTTTGATGATCGCATTGGTTAGTTCTTCTGGGTCGGCCCAGGGAGTATGAAAAGCGACATGGCAGGAGCCGGTTGAAAAGCGCGAATTGCATTCATACAGCTCGTCGCTACTCGCCTCCAAAACGAGGGGTTTCAAACCAAGTTCAGCGGCGCGGTTTGCAGTAGTCAGCCCCGCAAACCCGGCGCCGATAACGATAAGATCAAATGACATAACTACTCGATAAAGATTATTGTTGCGCCGGCCGTCTCGGAAGCCGGAATCTGTATTTCCTGTTTCATTTCGTTAAATGGGATGCCGTTTTGTTTCAGGAACATTCGAGTGTCCTCTATTTCCCGTGTTCTGATCTTGACCAGTGATGCAAAGGGCAAAACAGGCGCTTCAATATCATATTCCGAAAGAAGCGCATCTCTGTCCGTGAGGACAAATTTACCGTCGCACAATTCGAACAGCCATTTGTTGCCATCCCGATTTGCATGTGTTCCAAAATAGCGGGCGTATCGTTGGGCGACCGATTCCGGTTCAGCGACACAGACTTGAAGTTCTTCAAGTGCCACCGCCCCGTTGGGATGGCTCATATAGCGATCCTGCCATAGGTATTCTCGGGTCAAATGTTCAATCGCAAGCACCCGCCCCTCCGGCATTTCTTCCGGCGGCAGTCGCACAAGATTGAATTCCGCTTTCCGTTCGCCATCCGGCGTATCCAATGACCTGGCCAATCCATGCACACCGTTTGCACCAAATCCTTCTTGGGCGAGCCGAGTCGCGGTCGCGGCACCATCAAGACAACCAAAGGCCAAAATGTGAATACCTTCATACCGCGCTAAAAACTCAGGTATCTTGTTGTTGTATAGAGTTGGGTCAACAACGCCCATGAGCTCCAGATAGCCCTGTTCGAGCATAATGCACCGGTTGGCGCAGCCCCATTGAACAACATCGCCACCCGGCGTGAGCGCGCCAGAATGTTGCGATAACGGCGTCAGGCAGAAACCAATACGTTCATAGTCGACTGCGGAGGCATGCAGGTCTTGAACCATCACAGCGATATGGTCGAGAGCGTCTATTTTATCTGTAATTGTTTCGGCCATTTCTGGTTCGTTAACTGATCATCCTATCCTGCGCAATTTGCGCCGCAATCGAAAGGGCGGATATGCTGTATTTAGCAATAGCGTAGGAGCGCGGTATGACAGTTAGTTTTCGTGACATGGTCGAGAAATTACGCCGGGAAGGCCATCTCGAAGATATCGGGAAGCCGGTCGATATTCGCCACATCGCCGCCTTGGTCGATAAGTCCGAAAAGGCGCTGGTATTTCACAATGTGATTGACTATGCGATGCCGGTTATCTCAGGTGTTGCCAATGCGCGCGAACGTATCGGTGCCGCATTCGATTGTGACTATGCTGAAGTATACAAGCATATTGATGCTGGGCTTTCGAAACCCATCGAACCTGAAATGATAAATGGTGGCCCGGTCCGTGAGGTCGTACTCACGGGCGGTGACGTCGACTTATTTGAGCTGCCGGTGCCGCTTTTCTCAATTCATGATGGCGGACCTATGATTACTGCCGGCGTTACGATTGCCAAAACCGCAGATGGGGCCCTCAATGCTGGAATCTATCGGTTCCTTGTTCGCGAAAAGAACCTGACCGGTATCGACATCGTCACGCCAAATGATATGCAGAGACTTGCGCTCCAAGCTTTTCAGCGCGAGGAAGCATTGCCGATTTCGATTAATCTCGGGACGCACTTGGCGATTAATGTCGGTGCTACCTATCGCGCCCCTTTGGGCCAAAGTGAGCTCGCCATCGCGGGTGGTATAGCCGGAGCGCCGGTACAGTTAACGCCCGGCCAGACCGTCGATGTCCCCTGTATCGCTGATGCGGAAATCGTGCTTGAAGCAGAAATTATGCCAACGGGCTGGACGAAACCTGAGGGCCGGTTTGGTGAATTTACCCGCCTGATGGGCGGGCTCCATTGGAATCCTCACGTACGTGTAAAAGCGATTTCGATGCGCAAAGACCCATTGTATTACGCACTTCACATGCCGTGGGAGGTTATTCTTCCCGGAGCGCCTAATCGCGAAGCGGCCGTACGGCGGGCATTCAAAATGGCTAACCTCGACCTTGTGGACGTCAATATCACCCCGGGCGGTTCTTGCTATTTTCATGCCATTGTCTCTATCCGCAAACGGCCAGGAGACGCCAAGCACGCAATTTTGGCGACATTAATCGCCTCTGATATCAAACATGTCGTCGTGGTTGACGAAGATATTGATGTCTTCAATGGGACAGACGTGGAATGGGCATTGGCGACACGGGTCCAGGCTGATCGGGACATTGTAACCGTACCGGATTTGCGCGCGAAGCCGTTGGACCCAAGCCTCGATATAACACCCGGCATCACGCCTATTACGACCAAATGTGGCGTAGATGCGACGATTCCCGATCATCTTCCAAAAGAACGTTTTGAACGGATCGAGTATGCGTATGCCGATAGTTTGGATTTGTCCGACTATCGGGGGAGCGAAAGCGAAGCGAGCAAGCCCTCCGACGTTACCGACATTTCGGAATTGGCGGGGGAGGTGAAAGCAGTCTTGGCAAAAGAGCCAATCTACTTTGCTAAGTTATCCGAAATATTTGAGACGAAAGGCTTTAAAGCGTTGGCCAGAGCGCTTGGCGAACTGCATTCGACGGGTGAATTGTGGCAAGACGCCCAAGGCCGTCTATGCCTCGCCAATTCGGAATTTGCCGCGGAACCACCACCCTCGATTTAGCCTTTTAGTTCCCTATTTGCATTTTGAGCCAGTCGCGCAAGGCTTGGATTGCGGCCTCTCTTGCGGCCGGATTTGAGCCGATGGTCACCCTGCGTTCTTTCTTCTTCTTCCACTTTGCATTGCGGCTTACCCTTGTTTTGATTGGCAGGTTGGGGTGATCAAACGCGTGATGGGCTCCTTGATAGGCGATATATTGCGCCGGAAACCCATCCCTCGCTGATCGTTTAATCATACGCATGCAGGGTTTGGGCCATGTCCAGTTATCGGCCAAACCGACAAAAACCAGAACCGGCGCATAGGGTTTGAATCGTTTCTGGACACGTTTGCGCAATGTGATGCAGCCCGGATAGAAAGCCGCGACGGCATTGAACCGCTATCCTTCGCCGAAATACTCGGCCTTATTTCGTCTGACGGCTGACAACGCCGCCATCGCTCCATTCGACCATCCCACAAGAGCTATTTTGTCCTTTTTTACGAAGGGTTGTTTTTTGAGCCAAGCAAGTCCGCCATAGGCGTCAAACGGACGGTCATCAAGCGAATGAATGGGTCGGCTGCGTTTTGTGCAAATGGTTCGAAATCCGCGAGGGGTGAAGCCGTCGACGACGAGAACAACATAGCCCCACTGGCGAAAACGTCCGACCCAGGCGGCAGAATTGGTCCGCATTTTACCGGACTTCGTATAAAGCCCTGAACAACCATGCATCATGACAATTGCGGCGTGTCGCGCGCTCGCTGCCGGTCGGAACAGTTCACCGCGAATTTTCGTTTCTTCGGCATCAAAGCTCCGGAAGTGCACTTCCTTGCCTACCTCTGCTGACGCAGCGGACATCGCTATAAATGAGGCGGCTAAAAGAAAAACTGGTAACTTTGTCAGCATCGTATTCCCGTAAGGACTAAAGACAGGTTAGCCGATTGGTGGACTGATCTGTCAAAAAAGAATCTAACTTGCAGTATTTTCAACCGCGTCCTGTTTGGGTTTCGGACTAAGCAGCCAGCCGAAAATGACAGTCGCCAATACGGCACCGATAAGCTGTGCCGCGATGAAGGCGGGCATGTCGTCGGGGCGAATTCCGGAAAATGTATCTGTGAGACTACGGGCGATCGTTACCGCGGGATTGGCAAATGAGGTCGAGGATGTGAACCAATATGCAGCGGAAATGTACAATCCAACGGCATAGGGAACGGCTGAGACACGGAATCTGACGCACCCCAAGATAGTCGCTAATAAACCGAAAGTAGCGACGGTCTCGGCAACCCATTGTGCCGGACCTGTTCGCACTTTGGTGGATGCTTCGACTAATGACATTTCAAACATGACGTGAGCAATGATTGCTCCCGCGACAGCTGCAATGACCTGTACTGCAATAAAGGCGACTGCCAAACTCGGCGCGATCTCTCGTCGCAGGAGAAAAGCGATTGTTACGGCCGGGTTGAAATGCGCGCCTGAGATTGGGCCAAATATCAGGATCAAAACCATCAGAATGGCACCAGTTGCGGCCATGTTGGCGAGCAGAGCGACGCCGGTATTCGAGGGCGAAAGGGTTTCCGCCATGATTCCGGAGCCGACAACAGTGGCGAGCAAAAATGCTGTGCCAAGAAATTCAGCAACCAGTTTTCGGGGTGTGTCAAAATTAGGCATCGGTTCAATCCATGTTCTATTTTTCAGCAGACGCCGACGTGTCCTGGCCGATTTCTTCAAGGCGTATTTGTAGTGTGTGCTTATCGAGCGACGAGACTGGCAGATTTACAAAACTGTTGATCCGCTTTTCAATCATTCCATAGACCTTCACGAACAGGGCGTGATGTTCGGCTTCGGATCCATCGAATGCTGCGGGATCAGGAAACGGCCAATGCGCTGTCACTGGCTGCCCGGGCCAGATCGGACAAACTTCGCCAGCGGCGTTATCGCAAACAGTAAAAACGAAATCCATTTCCGGCGCGCCATCAGTGGCGAATTCGTTCCAGCTCTTGGAGCGAGCATCATCAATCTTGAAGTTTAGGCCGGTTAGAAGTTGGGCGGTAAACGGGTGAATTTGTCCGGATGGTTGACTGCCCGCGCTGTATGCTTTGAAGCGACCTGCACCAATTCGATTAAGCACAGACTCTGCAATTATGCTGCGCGCGGAATTTCCGGTGCATAGAAACAATACATTGTATGTTTTCTCATCGGTCACTTTAAGCGGCCTTATCCTTCCCCTTTTTCGGAACCGGCGCTCCGGGCAGGCCGCAAACTTCCGGTTGACCGTCACAACAATCCTCGGTCAGAAATTCGACCAGCTTGCGCATGCCTGAAAAATTTGCGGTGTAAATCAGGGACCGGCTCTGCCGCGTGCAATTGATGAGGCCTGCCGATCTGAGCTCCTTTAGGTGAAAGGACAATGTAGGTGCCGACAGTCTAAGTTTTGTGGCGATTTGCCCAGCTGCCAACCCATCCGGACCGGCTTTCACAAGGAGACGAAAAACAAGCAATCTCGTCTCCTGTGCGAGCGATGAAAGCGCTTCTATGGCGTCAATTATTTTCATAATTATAGAAATATCAAAATAATTTTATGGCAGCAAGGCGCTTCACTTCGTGAAGGGCTTGCTAGATTGAACCGGA
This sequence comes from Rhodospirillaceae bacterium, assembly GCA_002720855.1. Taxonomy (GTDB): domain Bacteria; phylum Pseudomonadota; class Alphaproteobacteria; order MPNO01; family UBA2964; genus UBA2964. The sequence goes on from PBIN01000014.1 coordinate 459,261, forward strand.
TATATGATATAATATAACACTATGAAACTTGGAGAACGCCGTGAAAAAATCATCCGATGACCGTCAGGTAATAGCGCCGTTTCATTCCCATGCGCATGATCACGGCCAGTGTGTAGTGGACGCCATTGCAGCCGCCGAAACTTGCTGCGCAAAAGATGGACTTAGCTTTACGCCATTGCGGCGCCAGGTTCTTGAACTGATTTGGTCTAGTCATGGACCTATCGGTGCTTATGACTTGCTCGAGAAACTTCGTGCCAGCCGTCGCAATGCCGCCCCTCCCACAGTTTATAGGGCGCTCGATTTTTTGATGGAAAATGGATTGATACATCGCATCGAGTCTTTGAACGCTTATGTAGGGTGCGGGGATCCGGAACGTCATCACGGCGCACAGTTCCTTATTTGCCGGGATTGTCAGTGCGTTGCTGAACTCGATGACGATGAAATTGGAAAAGCCGTAACCCGCCGCGCTAAAGCGCTTGGCTTTAGTATTCATCAACAAACTGTTGAAGTTGTTGGTCAATGCGCCGATTGCGCAGCTAGACTTTAATATGCCTGATCGTTTGCAAACATCACCGCTGATCCGAGCGAAAAATCTCTCCGTAAATAGGGGCGGGCAGCCCGTCGTCGATAAGGTCAATCTTGTTGTCAGACCCGGAGAGATTGTAACCATCGTCGGGCCCAACGGTGCCGGAAAATCGACTTTGATCCGGGCGCTCTTACGACTGGTTGAATTTGAAGATGGGTTGGTCGAAAGAGAACCTGGTGTGGTTATCGGTTATGTTCCGCAAAAGCTCGAAATCGATCTAACTTTGCCGATTGATGTGCAGCGTTTTTTGCGCCTTGGGGCGCAAAGCTCGGAATCAGATATGAGGCTAGCCCTGGAAGAAGTCGGTGTTGCTTCAACAGTTAAGACCCCGATGCAGGGCCTTTCCGGTGGTGAAATGCGGCGTGTGTTGTTGGCACGTGCCCTGCTTAGGGATCCCGATCTTCTCGTTCTCGATGAACCTACCGCGGGCGTTGATTTTGTTGGTCAAGCCGAACTTTACGATCTTATTCGTTCCATTCGTGATCGCAGGGGATGCGGTGTCCTCCTTGTATCCCATAATTTGCATTTGGTTATGGCGGCAACGGATCGGGTCCTGTGTTTGAACCATCACGTATGTTGTGAAGGTAAGCCCGATGCAGTTAGCCGAAATCCCGCCTATCTCGAATTATTTGGTTCTGAAGCTGTCGCTTCCGCCATGGCCGTCTACACGCACCAGCACGATCATGAACATGATTTAACCGGCGCAACGGTCGAACATTTGCACAAAAATCAATCAGGGCATGGCCATGGGTGACATTTCGCTTTTAGGCGGCATCACCCTGGATGGGTTTTTGGTTATGGCATTTGCTGCGGGATTAGGTGTCTCTTTAGTCGCCGGACCATTGGGTTGTTTTGTCGTCTGGCGCCGGATGTCCTATTTCGGGGCCACCCTATCTCATTCAGGACTTCTTGGTGTCGCAATTGGTTTAATCTTTGGTATTAGCCCCTTAATCGGTGTAGTCGCCATCTGTATTGCAATTGCCGCATGTTTATTTGTAATGGAGCGCGACCCGCGATTTTCCGCCGATACCATTCTTGGTATTCTGGCGCACGGTATTCTGGCCGTCGGACTGGTGGTGATCGCCTTCATGGACAATGTGCGCGTTGACCTTATGGGGTATTTGTTCGGCGATATATTAGCGGTCTCCACGAATGACTTGATTTGGATATTTGGTGGGGGTGCAAGCTGCCTTTTGTTGTTGGCGCTTATTTGGCGCGGTTTGTTGTCCATGTCAGTTCATGAAGAACTGGCACGTGTTGAAGGAGTCCCCGTTGGCGCCATGCGGCTAATTTTTATGTTGATGATAGCCTTTGTCATTGCCATCACAATGAAGATCGTCGGCATTATGCTGATCGTATCGATGTTGATTATTCCTCCTGCAACGGCACGCCGTTTCGCGCATACGCCGGAACAAATGGCGTTCTATGCGGTGCTGGTTGGTTTCCTATCTGTCGGAGGGGGTTTAACGATATCCTCAACGTTGGATACGCCGGCGGGGCCATCGATTGTGGTCGTCTCAATGATCTTATTTTTTGCTACGGCGATGCCAGGTGTTGCACAGCGGCAGTCCTGACAGCCAATTCTCTATAGCGTTTTTAAGAAGGCCACGAGGTCACTAATTTCTCGTTCCGAGAGGTTGAGGCGCCGCAATAGTCCACTCCCATCAAGGTGAAGCCGTTCCTCATTGAGCTCTGAATAATGCCGCACGACATCGCGCAATGTCGGAACCGAACCGTCATGCATAAATGGAGCAGTTTTTGAGATATTGCGGAGCGATGGGACACGGAACTGTCCCCAGCTTTGGTGGGACCGTGCAACATGTTGCGTCGCGATGCCGGGTGCGTTTTTAGGATTGTCGTTGAATTTACCCAGCAAAGTGTATGGGCTCTTTTTTAGATTCTGAATGCCGCCGTACCGGCCCTTGTCAACGCCACCCGATGCTTTGAAATAACGGACGCCGGCATCGTCAAATTCTCCGTTGGTGAAGTTCGGCCCGAGATGGCACAAATTGCATTTGCCTTTTCCAATAAACGTCTTGAGACCGCGTTTCGCCGCCAACGGATAGCGGCCGATCTTTTTTAAATTATTGTTTTCGAGGGCGCTACGAAATTCATCGAAGCGTGATGGTGGCGTGACGATCGTCTCCTGAAAGGCGGCGAGAGCCTTCCCCAGGTTTACTAAAATTTTCTGATTGTCGTCAGATTTCGGGTTTGAATCGAAAACGTTTTTATATCCGCGTGAAAAAGGAACGTCGCTGCGTATACGCTCGGCAACCAACCCTGCTGTCGCGTTCATTTCCCGCGGGTCAAGAATGGGTCTTATACTTTGTGCCCAGAGATTGTCGGAACTGCCATCCCACCCATACCACCGATTGAGGCGTAAATTCGCTAGGGCAATTGCATTCCGGTCAACAGTCGCTATTGCAGAACTGCGTGTCAGCCCATCAGCGTAGGCAAGGTCCGGATTATGGCATGTCAGGCAGCTATGCCTTCGTGACCTCGACAAAAACCGGCTACGAAATAACTCACGACCAAAAGTAACGGCGGATTTTTTCCCCGAAACCCGGTTACTTGGGTCGGGTCGAAATTTTGGTGGCCATGGCCCATGTGATAAAATTGCAGCTTTTTCAATTTCCGTAAAAGAAATGTTGCCGTTCGCAATAGCCGGAGGAGTTGTTGCAACAAACAACAAGCCAGCGATAGGACCAAATAACAAACGCCGCATTACTTCAGCGTTACTGTAGTCTGTAAGTGTGTAACTTTATCCCCTTGGCCAAATTCAAATCGTAATAACCATTTGCCGGCCATGTGCATCATTAGCCCTTTCGCCAAAAATTTCCCCGGTGCGAGGTTCTCAACAGTGGGACGATAGTTCATTCCATGACCGTGCGTTGGCATTCCGGCGTTGACTTTGAGAAGTTTGGGCAGGGTTGATCCATCAATTGAACAAATAGAAACATGCAGTTTGAAAAATTCTCCGACACGGATTTTCTTTGGATCTGTTTGGAACCAAAGTTGAAAAGGATTTCCGACCAACCTTTGGCCGGGAGCGTTCTTTTGGCAGGATTGGCTCCAGGCATCATCGACGGACGCCATCGCGGCCATACAAATTCCCATGATTAAAACCAGGAAGCGCATAACCTAGTTTTTGACGGATTTTTTCTTAAGTGCCCAATCGGAAAGGGTAAGGGCATTACGCCACGCTATCTTGGCTGCGAGGTCGTTAGGCAAATCATTGAGCCAACCACGAGACCAGGTCGCATGTTCTATAACGTAAAACCACCGCTCCGGTGCAAACGTGTCAGTCCCGATCATGAATCGGTTGGGAAATTCCTCAAAGAGCGCACGCCACGCCTTGTCGACCTTGCCGTCCATTGCGTGGTCTTCACGAAATGCCAGGTCAGCCCAAAGGTTCCTGTATTTTTTGAGCATGACGCGAATTTCACCGGGGTCAGTAAATCCTGAATGCGCCCAAAGCACGCGCGCTTCAGGATTCTGTTTAAAAATACCGTGAATTACTGCAGCGTCGGAGTGCGAATGCAAAAATATGCCGTACTTTTTTGCTAAAGAAATTACGCTACGCAGGACCTTTGTCTCTACATCGTCACCATAAGCGTGGAATTCGCCAATCCCCGCATATTTATATTTGGCGAGACGGCTTTCCAAAAGCTGGATAACGGTGTTGTCATGCATCCAGGAGCCGAGCTCGCCACGCTTACGGTAGGGTCGCAATACTGGAACGATGAGATCGGGGGCTTCCTTGTAAAGTAGCTGGGTGCCTTTATCGCTGCTGCTCGAAACGAAAGCCCGTTTGAGGCCGGTTTTTCGCAAAAGTTCAATTGCTTTGGCTGGCGGGAGTCCCTCCCACGCGTCATGGCTATAATGAATGTGGGCATCGATAAGCGGACGATCGGCTGTCATTCCGGGAGACGAAAACCCCATAAGAGCCGCTCCGGCGATGTAAACAGCTATGATTTTGCGCATAAAACTTGCCTTTTTAAAAACCAGATTATTGACGAGACAGTATCAGAAGATAATGCCATTTGCCGCATATTACGAATTTGCTGTAATGATAACGTATGTATAAGAAGTCCCAGCATTTGGAATCTAAAAATGAATAAAGACCTTAGATCTTTTGTCGGTGAGGCCCGTCAGCTTGGCCCGTCATTTTACGCCAACGTCTCCAAGCCGGTAGATCCGGTGTTTGAACCCTGCGTAATTCAGCAAAAACTTGCGGCTGAGAGTCGATACCCGGTCATTCGTTGTGAAAAGGTCGAAGGATCGGAACTCCCCCTCGTGACAAATCTCTTTGGCAATTATGAGCTTTTGGGCTTGGCGTTGGGTGTTGAACCCAACGAGCCCAAAAGCGCCATTCTAAAACGCTTTATTGAGAGAGAGGCCAATCCACTGCCAACGAAAAGCGTAGATCGTAAGGATGCGCCCGTTAAACAGAAGGTCATCAATGAGGACGACGTAGATCTATCGAAATTGCCAATCGTCCATCATGCAGAAAAAGACTCCGGAAAATATATTACGGTCGGCGTCCTTGTCGTGCGAGACCCGGATTCGGGAGTGTTGAATGCCGGTATGTATCGTCATGAGGTTCAGGGCAAGAACCTGCTTGGTTGTATGTTTAATCCTGCGCATCACGGCGGGTATATCTATCGGCGCTACAAGGAATTGAACAAACGGATGGAAGCCGTTCTCTTTATCGGCCATCACCCGGCAGCTCTAATAGGTACCCTATGCGAAGGGCCAATGGATTTAAGCGAACTCGAAGTGATGGGTGGTTTGCTTGGCGAGTCCCTGGAAGTCGTGGATGCCGAAACAGTAGATATTCCTGTGCCGGCATTTGCCGAGATCGCTATCGAAGGCTATCTCGATCCCGCAGCCGAGACGAATGACGGCCCCTTTGCAGAATTTACCGGTTACTACGGTCCAGCCAAAGACCCAGTTGGGCTGATGAATGTCACCGCAATCACCATGCGGGATGACGCGATTTATCACGACCTTGATCCAGCGCATCAGGAACATAACCTTGCAGGTGCGCTGACTCTGGAAAGCACTGTTTATGAAAGTGTCAAACATCTGTGTCCGACGGTAACCGGTGTTTATCTGCCGGTCTCTGGTTCGTGCAGGTTTACGGTCTATGTTTCGATTAAGAAGCGGGTTCCGGGGGAAGGGAAGTCAGCCGGTATGGCCGCATTGACTGCGAACCCAAATATCAAGATGGTCATCGTCGTTGATGACGATATTGATATTTATGACGAGCAACGTGTTTTGTGGGCAATAGCGACAACATTTGAAGCCGATAAAGATCTGGCGATGATCCCCAATGCAATGGGTTCGCATCTTAACCCGGCGGCGTACGGTGAAGTGCGGACGGAGTCAGGCCCGATGAATACAAAAGTTATTATTGATGCCACGCGGCCCGCAACACTCCATTTTGAGGAACCGATTAAACCGCCACAGGATGCGTGGGACAGGATTAAGTTAGACGACTATCTGGATTAACAAAGTCATGTCGCTAAATTTTACAATAATTTGAGACATTAACTATAATTCTGCGGCAAAAAGGCGGTTTTCTCGTCTTCCTCTGCTGACCATCCCGAAAATTAACTATTAACGACGGCTTAAGGCCTTGGTTTTCCAACCATGGCATGGGCATTGCATTGTTCCATTCAGAATTCATGACATTCCGAATTAGGGATGCCGCGCGAAACAGATGAATTGGGAGATTTTGGGATGGCATTTATGAAGACGTCGACCTCTTTAAGCATCGTTGTCCTCGCGACCGCACTAGTGACGGGCCACGTTTCGGCTGACACCGTTCAGGATCAGGCGGCCTTTGATACTAAATCTTATGGCTGGGATAGCGTTGCCGGCCTGGGAAATCAGCAGATTGCCGACGATTTTCGCCTGAAACATTCGGGAAAGATCTCGAACTTGCGTTGGACGGGGAAATATCATGATAGCTCGATTCCTGGAGAAACGAAGTTCGAAGTGCTGATATTCGCTGATCGTAACGGAACGCCCGGAAAATTATTGCACTCGGAAAATGTCTCTGTGACAGGTTGGGATACCAAGGTATCTGATAGCGGATCGCATCGGATGCTTTCCTACAACGCAGAATTACTTTCATCGCCCGCTCTGAAGGCCGGTCATGTCTATTGGCTGACTATTTGTGAAAGTGATCCCGAAACCCAAGTGCGGTGGAGTTGGTCATTTCACAAATCGGATATTTCAGGCGGCTACTCTTATCGTTTGGGGAACAGTTCGCGGTGGGCACTCGGAAAGAAGGATATGGCCTATGCCCTGTCTGTGAGTCGGAGTCAGTAGGGCGGTCTCGATCAACTTTGCGCGAGAGGCGCCTGCCGCATTTAAGCGAAGTTGTTTGCCGCGGGCAAACTCAATCTTGGAAATTAAGACCTCAACATTGGACTGGTTTAAGGCAAATTTAAGATAATTACAGTCATGTACGCTCGTTTGTAATTTTTTCAAATGGGTGTTCCCGTGTGTAACAAAAATAAACTTTCTAAATTCGCCATCACAATGGTCGCGACAGCATCGGCTTTCGCGACTTTCGTATCGACAACGGCTATCAGTGCAGAAAAAAAGTCGCGTGAAGAATGGAAAAAGGAATATGTCCGTCCTTCCACGATTCCGTTTCCTACGGATAACCCCTATACGGCAGCGAAAGCCGATTTGGGGCGGACGCTATTCTTCGATCCGCGTCTCTCAGGTGCCAACTACATTTCCTGCGGAACATGTCATAATCCGAGTTTTGCCTGGGGCGATGGACTTGCCAAGGGTATCGGCCATGCCATGACGCGGCTCGGTCGCCGGACACCTACAATCCTCAACCTTGCCTGGGGTGAAGATTTAATGTGGGACGGCCGGTTCGAAAGTCTGGAACAACAGGCGCTTGGTCCGATGTCGGCTGCGGTTGAAATGAACCAAAATATGAAAGCGATTGTCGCCGAGTTGGAGGCCATTCCGGAATATAGAACGCTATTCAATGTAAGCTTTCCCGGTAAAGGCATTACTGTCGACAATATCGCCAAAGCAATCGCTACTTTTGAGCGTACGGTGGTAAGCGGTGTTGCACCGTTTGACCGTTGGATCGCTGGCGATGAAAACGCAATTTCCGCCTCCGCGAAACGCGGCTTCGACCTCTATAACAACAAGGCCAATTGTGTCGCTTGCCATTCTGGCTGGAACTTCACGGATAGCAGTTTCCACGATATTGGGCTGCCTGATAAGGATATTGGCCGGGGTAAAATCGTACCGGGCGTTGTTGTAATGCAGCATGCCTTCAAGGTTCCGACATTACGCAACGCAGTCGAACGCGCTCCTTACATGCATGATGGGTCGCTCAAAAATCTTTATTCGGTTGTGGAGCATTACGACAATGGCTTTGTAAAACGGCCGAGCACCTCAAACGAGATTTACAAGCTTAATCTTACGCAATCTGAAAAAACAGATCTCGTGGAGTTCATGAAGACCTTGAGTAGTAAGGATGCTCCCGTGGCCTTACCGCGGCTTCCCGCATACGACCAAACGGTTGCGGGTAGTCTAAATGTCAGTCCGGCAGCAGGCCCATCAGCTGACTCTGGTACACCCAGCGTACAGAAAGGCTCCTGCAACACGTTCCTGATGCACTACATCCCGTGCAGCAAATAACCAATTTTTGAGATCAAGGAGATTCGTATATGAGATCTAAAACATTTGCGAGCGCTGTAGCCATGCTTTTTGTTGTGGCTGGCGTCACACCGGCAAACGCTGAAATTGTAATCACGCAGAAAGCCAAGAAATTCGATAAGAAGCGGATCGAAATCAAAAAAGGCGACTCCGTGAAATTCATAAACGCCGATTCTATTGCGCACAACATTCATTCACGCAGTAGAGGTAACAAGTTTGACCTTGGCGTTTCCAAACCCGGAACATCGGTCAGCAAAGTTTTCGACAAGAACGGCAAGTTTAAAGTTCGCTGCGCCATACATCCGAAAATGAAACTGACCGTAAAGGTCAACTAGTCAGCAATTTGGAAAACTGGTCTGCGGTCCAGGCCGCGCAATAATAAGGAATCCAGACAAATGTTACGCGTTACGTTAATGATTTTCGCCCTGTGTTTCGGTGCCACACAGGCAATGGCTGCAGACCGGCAACCTAAGGAGCATATCGTTCAAGTCGTAAGCGATTACGACAATCTTCGAATGTACTACAAACCGAAGCTAGTCGTTATCCAACCAGGGGATACGGTTACCTGGGTCAATCAGGCGGAGGAAGACCACAATATCGTGAGCTATCCCGACGGGTTTCCCAAGGGCGCGACGCGTATCGAAAGCCCCTATCTCAAGAAGAAGAACGAGAGGTGGTCGCACACCTTCAAGTCAGTAGGTACCTTTGAATATCACTGTATTCCGCATTTGCCGATGGGTATGCACGGCACGGTAATCGTTGGTCGTCATTCTAAGGCTGAAGAATTTCATGAGCCAACGGCAAAGGAAATGCAGGCTTATCACGCCAGATTGCGGGAATTTTACGACGAGGAAGAGTTTAAATACACAACCCGCAAAGACCGCAAGGCTTCAAAGTCAAAGAGCCCTGAGAAGCACGCTCATACCTCGAAGAATTAATTTTTGGCGATAAAGAAAAGGCCAAATCGGAGCTGACGGACATGTCGATCAAACAAAAATTGTACACTGGTTTTGGGGTCCTAATTCTACTGACGGTTTTACTGGGTGCATTTGCGGTTAAAGAGACCCAGGAAATTGGTCAGCTCGTAAGAACAACCTACGATAAGTCGCTGATGTCGATCAATTTCGTTCGGTCTGCACAATCAAATTTCTTAATCGCAGATCGTTTGTTGAACAGCGCGATCCAGAATCCAGGATCACTCAAGAAACCCGAAACGCTGGAGGAATTGGTCGAAGCTAGCGAAGCGGTTGGAGAAGACTTGGACGTTGCGAAAGAAAGATCAGTTAAAGAACGCTCGCTTGAACTTATTGACAAAGTCGTTGCCCAGAATGCCGCATGGCTTGAAACAGCGACCGCTGGTTTGAAAAAGATCGCTTTTTTTCAGAGTACGGGGTCGGAAGCTGATGCGATGCACAAGGCACTCGACGCCCAATCCAAAGCCCTTTTGGAGTCTCTAGGCCTTCTCGTTGAATATGCTTCCGAGGATGGATACGTCTTTAGCCAGGATGCGGGTAAACAAGTGGATCGCGCGATCCTGCTTACTGTTGTTGCGGCGGCCGCTGTTACAGCTATTGGTCTTATCATCGCTACACTTCTCGGGTTTGGGATCAGCCGCCCGTTGAGCAGCATCCGTAAATCGATGGACATGATTGCAGAGGGCGACAAGAGCATCGATATACCTGGCGTAAAAAGGAAGGATGAAGTTGGTGAAATGGCGAGGACGCTTGGCCAGCTCAAAGATAGCCTTATAGAAGCCGAAGAGGTCGAGAAGCAGGCTAGCCGCGAACGGGAGGAGAAGCGAAGTCAAATCGCCGAACAGGAACGGCTCGAGCGGCAGCGCGAGAAACGTGAATCTGAGGAACTGGAAGCGGACGCGGAGAAACGCCGGAAACGTGGCGCGCTAAGGGACAAGTTAATCGCTGAGTTCGACGAACATATTGTTCAGGTTATCGATGTGCTGGGTACGGCTTCGATGAAAATGCAGGCGTCAGCGCAAAAGATGTCAGCCTCGGCAGATCAAACGAACGCCCAGGCGGAGGCGGTTGCCTCAGCCGCCGATACAGCGACTGGAAACGTCCAGACAGTTGCCTCCGCTGCGGAAGAATTATCGGCGTCGATTGAGGAAATTAATCGCCAGGTCACTCAAAGTAATCAGATATCCCAGAACGCGGTGAAGCAGGCCAAACAGACCAATGAAAAGGTTGAAGGGCTTGCAGATGCAGCACAAAAAATTGGTGACGTCGTCAGTCTTATCAACGATATCGCAAGCCAAACAAATCTTCTTGCTCTCAATGCGACGATTGAGGCTGCCCGTGCAGGTGACGCTGGCAAGGGGTTTGCTGTTGTCGCTTCTGAAGTGAAATCCCTGGCCACGCAAACCGGGAAGGCGACCGAAGAAATTGACGCGCAGATTACGACAATGCAGGCGGCTACTGGAGACGCTGTTAACGCGATTCAGGAAATCGGCGCGACGATTGGCGAGATCGGTGAAATCGCGACCTCAGTTGCGACGGCGGTTACGGAGCAAGGCTCGGCAACACATGAGATTGCCAGTGCAGTTCAACAGGCAGCAACTGGAACCCAAGAAGTTTCAACCAATATCGCCAATGTTACGGAAGCTGCCGGTCAGAGCCTGGCGACATCAAGCGAGTTGCTCGATGTCGTAAACGATATGACAAAACAGGGTCAAATTTTGCGGGAAGTGGTCGACGAATTTCTTGAGGATATTCGTGCAGCTTAACCAGGTAATGATTTTTCCCAGATAGAGTCGCGCGTTATATCGGAAACGCTTTGCGTGCCGATATAGGCCATCGTGCGCTTCATTTCGTCTTTAAGAATTTCGATGGCTTTTATCGCACCAGCTTCACCGCCGGCTGCAGTACCATAGAGAGTTGCTCTCCCCGCCAGGACGGCGTCCGCACCGAGTGCCAAACATTTTACGATATCGCTGCCACGCCGCACCCCGCTATCGACAATAATCGACATTTTACCGTCTACCGCTTCGACAATTTCAGGCAACACCTGAATAGGCGCTGGCGCACTATCCATGTTGCGGCCGCCATGGTTTGAAACGACGATTCCATCGACACCATGTTCAATGGCCTCAGCTGCATCATCCGGTCGCATGATGCCCTTTATGAGGAGCTTACCAGGAAAGATATCGCGTAGCCGGTCGACATCGTCCCATGAGAGCTGATCTGCGCGTTTTGTGGTCGGTTTTTTGTCGCCGAGTTTGGCGACATTGCCCGTTATCGGCATTTGATAACCTTCGGGATAGTTCACATGGCGCGGCATCCCACCATTGATGAAATAACGTCCCATAACGGTAGAGAGCCACGTCGGATGGCGTAGCATATCGATGACCGATTTCGTATTCAGAACATAGGGTGTTGCAAATCCGTTCCGTAAATTGTGTTCCCGATTTGCGCCATGCCCAATATCAACCGTCCAAAGCAAGGCTTCAAAGCCGTTCCGTGCGGCTTTTTTGACCAGCTCATCTGAGTAGTGTTTTTCTTTCCACATATAAAGCTGCATCCACAGCCGTCCGCCGGCTTCATTCGCAAGCTTCTCCATCGGCGTGTTGGAGCCTGTCGCAAGGGTGAAGGGAACGCCGGCCGCTGCTGCTGCCTTCGCCAGTTCAAACTCACCCTCATACCAGGCGAGACCTGCTGTGCCGGTTGGTGCAATGGCGAGCGGCATGGATGCAGGGGATCCAAATATCTCCGCGTCCAGTTTTACATCGGAAATATCAGTTACGACCTTGTTGAGGAGCTTGATGTCTTTCATTGCTGAGCGGTTGTTGCCCAGCGAGGTCATGTCTTCGGTACCTTTGTCGATGTAATCAAATACGCCTTTTGGTAATCGCTTCTGTGCCACCCCACGCAGATCGGCAATATTGTAACAGCGGTCTAAGCGGCTCATGGCCCATACTCCCAAAATCCTGATTTCCGCAACGCGGTGGTTATTCGTTTATATATAGATACCCCACAATTTATGGCACGGGGAGTGTCGCGTAGTCTCGGATCTTAAAATCTAGGCGCGTTTGCGTGTTGGGCGTCATGATATATGCGATCAATACCCACGTCCTCAGCCCAGATACGGCGATGGGCTTCGTCCAGATATGGTCGCATGCCTTCGACACGTGCCTTTATTTCGGCATAGTCCTTTTGAAATTGGGGTACGACTTCCATGATCTGTTCAATAAGGGCGTCTTCATCCATCGTCTGCAAGCGCCCGTCCTCAATTATGACGTTACCGTCAATGATAACTGTTTTTACGCCGCGTCCGCCTTCGGTATAGACGAGTTGCCGCGTTGCACTGTTGAGCGGCAGGTATGACGGATCGTTAAGATCTACAAGGACCAAATCAGCCTTCGCGCCTTTTTCAATTATGCCGAGATCGCTCCGCTGAATGGCATGTGCTCCGCCCGTTGTAGCGGCAGCAAGGGCAGCTCCCGACTGTGCAGTACTGGGCTCCCGGTTACTCACGGCAACCATCAGGCAAAAGAGTTTCATTGCCTGGAACATGTTTTGTGCGTCGCTGCAGGAACAGTTGTCGCATCCAATACCGAGACTGACGCCTGCTTCCTGTAGGCCTAGAATAGGCGGTATGCCGCTTTTAAGTTTGGCGTTGCTCAAAGGATTTATCACCACGTTCGTGCCGGTTTCGCCGAGCATGTCTATTTCATCCGGAAGCAGCCAAACGCTATGCGCAAGATTGAGCCGGGGACCGAGCAAGCCTTCTTCATTGAGACGCCGGATGAGCGAGCCGCCATGTTGCGGATATTCCCGCCGTGCCTGTAGTGCCATGCCTTTGGATTCGTATATGTGGGTGAAAATCGGCAGGTCATGGGTTTCTGAAAGCTCCACGGTACGTGCGATCAGTTCGCTGGAACAGCGTTCCGGGGCCGAAGGTCCCAACGCCCAGCCAATGCGGTCGCTGATAGTGTCATTTCCAAGGTAGGTGTCGATGAAATGTCCGAGTTGGTCGATCTTCTTGTCGGGCTCAGCGGCTGTGGTGAGCTTGTCGTGAAATTCTTCCGGAAAGACTTCGCGCCAGAACGGGATGGTATCGATACCCTTGATGTCACCATATTGCAGGCCCACCACCGCACGAATGCCAATCTCCTCATAGGCTTCGATAACGGCTTCGAGATGTTCGGGATCGAACGGGTAAAGTGTGACCATGTCCTGAACGCATGTCATGCCAGAACGAAGGCACTCCAACGCACCCAGTAACGTTCGCGCCTTAATCTCTTCGCGGCTCCGTTTAGGGTATGCGGGGGGCAAAGCCAGCAGGCGCCACGTCTCAAGGGGGGTTTCCTCCATCACCCCTTTGCCCAAAGTGTCGTGTGAATGATAGTGCGCGTTGATGAAGCCCGGGATGACGAGATGGTCTGTAGCCACAACAGTTTGCGCACCCGGCGGCGCGGTGAGCTTGACGCCGATCTCGGAGATAGTTTGACCTTCGATTATAATGTCCTGGAAATCTGGTACGTGCGGATCGGCATTGGGTGTCATCACCCGGCCGCCTTTGATAAACAATGCTGAGTCGTTCATCGGCTCTCCCTCACTTGATATGACGGGAGCATAGCGCGGTCTGCGAATTTAAGAATAGGGCGTTCCGACGATCAGTGCCCGCAACCGCAATTTTCCAGATGAAACACGCGTTCTGCCACGTTGCCGAGCAGATTTTGTTTTCCATCGTCAGAAAGATTGGACGCTTCGATTATTTTGCGAGGCTCAAGGTCACCGAAGATAAATGGATAATCAGAGCCCATCATCACCTGCTCCGTTCCAAAAGTATCGCAGACGAACTCCAACGTCCTGACATCCTGCACGACTGTGTCGTAATAGCAGTCTGCGAGAACTTTTCTCGGATTGCCGAGCTCGGGATTCTGGTCATGGTTCATTTGCATACGACCAAGCAGAAAGGGCAGGCCGCCGCCACCATGGCTGAGTACAAAGTTCATACCGGTATATTTTTCCATATGGCCGGAAAAGATAAGACGTGACATTGCGGAGATCGTATCCAGCCCGCGCCCAACAGTATTGACCAGACCGTAATCCATCAGGCGGGGATCGCCGCAGCCGAACATCGGATGCAAATAGATCGACGCTTTGCGGTCAGAGGCGAGCTCCCAGAATGGATCAAGATCAGGATCGTCGAGATTACCTTCGCCGCCTTTGGGTTGCGTGCCTATCATCGCACCGTGAAACCCGGAATCGAGAGCTTCCTCGAGAACTTCAGCGGCCATCTTGCCGTTTTGCATGGGCACACTGCAGAGCGGTGCAAACCGGTCAATGTCAGAGCATGCTTTCAAGAGGTGTTCGTTGATGAACTGACTCCACCGCTTGCCTTCCTCACCGGGAATTTCATATCCAAAACTGTCGAGCCATCCCCCGCATACCATGACGTCGATTTTTTGCTCATCCATCCATGCCAGTCTCGTATCCTCCTGACGCAGGCCGGGTAGGATAGGGCGGGTGAGAGGACCACCCTTAAACCCCAGTTTCCAGACATTTTCTTCATTCATGCAGTCGATATTTGGGAAATCGAATGCGCGATTGTTCAAATCATCCAGCATTGCCTGGGGCAGGTAATGGGCATGAGTGTCGACGATCATGACGGACCTCTATTTTTTCATGTCAGCGGCAGTATTGACCATTGAATGGAGTGAACGCGCATAGTCGATAGCGCCTAGCTCGTCCATCCTTGGAGCAACGTGGAGATACTCCTTCAATCCAAGAATAGCGGGGCGCGGACGACTGAGAAGAATCTTGCAAAATTCCTCCACCTCTGCGTCCAGCTTGTCGGCATCGACGACCTGGCTAACGAAGCCATAAGACAGCGCTCTCTCGGCGCCTATGAACTGGGCTGTATAGGTCATCCATAAAATTGCATTTCGGCTAATCCGATCATAAAGGGCCGACATGACCATGGTTGGCATGACGTTATGTTCTATCTCGGGAATATTGAAAGTCGCCGTGCTGCTGGCAAAGGAAACATCGCAAAGCGAAGCAACGGCCGTGCCAAATCCCATGCAGCGACCTTCAATAACACCAACAATTGGAACTTGGGCGTTACGGATCGCTTTGTAACAGTTGAAAATCGAGTCGTATTCTGGTCGACGGCCATAGGCCTCGGGGTTGGGCGGACCGGCATCGGCGTTCCGCGCCCGACCTGTGCAGAAATCGGGCCCACCGCTGCGCAGCAAGACCATATCAGAGGTCTCATGTGCGGATAGCATAGCTGCAGATAGTTCTGCCGCCATGCCATCCGAGCAAGCACCGTCATCACGGTTCAGTGTTGCTTCGAGAATGCGTCCATTTTGATTGATCAGCAGGTCGTCGCTCATTTCTTTTCTCCAAAATATTTTGTGTGGCGAAGTCGTCTAGTCATTTTGTCCGTTCAATAGGCCCTCGATATCGCGGACCCGCATTGGCAATGTTGTGAGTTCAAGATCAAGTGGTGCCAGTGCATCGTTGACCGCACTGGCGATCGCGGCAGGAGCGCCGAGATAACCGGATTCGCCTGAACCCTTTTGGCCAAATGTCGTCAGTGGCGATGGCGTGTAATGTTTGATCATCTCAACATGTGGAATTTCATGCGATGACGGCAGCAGATAATCCATAAAAGAGCCAGATAAGTGCTGGCCGCCTTCGTCATATTCGAATTTTTCGTAGAGCGCTGCGCCAATGCCGTGCGCGATGCCGCCGAACGTCATGCCGCGCACAATGTCGGGGTTGAGAACAGTGCCGCAGTCATGGCCCATGTGGTAATCAAGAATTTCCACCTGGCCTGTTTCCCGATCTATGGTGATCAAGGGGATATGCGCCTCAAATGCGTAACACGGGTACATTTGCACGGTGCCGTCTTCAGCTGGCAGCGCGCCTCCTGTGGGTACCTCCCAGGTGTGCTGGGCTTGCAGACCAGGTTCCGAGCCCAAAGGCATTTTGTGATAGTTGCGGTGGGCAATATCCACGAGTTGAGTCCAGGTCATGACTTTGTCAGAATCGCCCTCAACGGAAATATCTCCGCCGTCATAGATCAGTCGATCAACCGGCAATTGGAAGTTATGCGCGGCGATTTCCATCAGCTGCGTCTTGATTTTCTCAGCGGCGCTTGCCGCCGCACCGCCAAGCATAATCGCCATGCGACTGCCAACCGGGCTATTGGATGGAAGGGCGCCGATCGACTCCGAATGGGTTCCGCGAATTGTATCGGGATCGCGTTCGAGAACTTCGCCAATTACTGCGCAGAGGAGCGTTTCATGTCCCTGGCCTGACGTCGATGTGCCCATCAGGGCCGTGATTGAGCCAAGCATGTCAACCTTGATCAGACAGGACTCCATCCATGTCGTCGTATCGTTTTTGGGGTTGAGGAATGGTTCAAAGGACGAATTGCCCCCTGATGGTTCCAGACAGGTTGAAAGCCCGAGACCGGCCAATTTCCCTTCCGCCCGCAGAGCATCGCGTTTTGCAATCAATTCCTGCCACGCTGCGGTTTCCTGTAATTTCTCCAAGACCGTGTGATAGTCGCCGCTGTCATATTCGGAGCCTGACGGTATGCGATATGGAAATTCATCGGCGCGGATGAGATTCCGGCGGCGGACCTCGTCCCGATCCATGCCAAGGGAACGTGCGACCTTATCGACCATAGTTTCAATTGCGAAGTTTGTTGGTGCTTGCCCAAATCCACGCACCGCTTCCTGGCTGGTCTTGTTGGTTGTTACCGAGATCGCATTGTAAGACGCGCTTTTGATTCTATACGGCCCGACAATAGCGCTCACCGGCTTGCCCAACTGTAGTGGTGCGCGGCCAGGGTAGCACCCGGCATCATCCGTTGCCTTGATACGGATCGAATGCATGATCCCGTCACCATCGTAAGCCACTTCCATGTCGAAAATGCGGTCCGGGCCGTGCATTTCGCCGCCGGACATGTTTTCCAGGCGATCCTCATTGAACCGCACCGGCACCCGCAGCTTGCGAGTCAGATAGCTGACAATAACGGTTTGCCGTATGCCGCGTTTCAACCCGTATGAGCCACCGACATCGACGTCGAAATGAACATTCACGGCATTAACAGGAAGACTGAGAGCGCGGGCAATCTGCTCAGGATATTTGGGCATCTGAATCGAAGCCCAGACATCCAGCAATTCTTTGCCTTCATCCCACTTTGCCGTAACGACAAATGTTTCAATCGGTACTGTCGAGTTCCGGCTCCACTTGGCACGGAACGCTAGTGAATGCGGAGCACTCTCAAAGTCGCCATCAACGTCACCCCATACCCATGTCTTGTCGCAGAGGATGTTGCTTCCGTGTTGAGGGTGAACCATCGGCGCTTCGGGCTTCATGGCCTCCTCAGGATCGATTACATAATCCAACGGGTCATAATCGACCTCGACCATTTCAACTGCATCTTCCGCAATATGTCGTGACTCAGCCACGACAGCAGCGACCCATTCGCCGGCATAACGAGCCCGTTCGTGTGCCAAAGGAATGCGTTTGACGTTTGGCAAGTCGAGACCCGACAGCAACGGGTTGATATGTTCAAAGAGCTCTGCGCCGGTCAGCACATAGCGCACGCCAGGGAGGGCTAGCGCCGCGCTGGCGTCAATATTTTTGATTTCTGCACACGCGTATGGGCTGGTGACCATCGCGACATGGAGCATGCCGGGAAAATTATAATCGGCAGCAAAATTACCGCGCCCGGTGATGAAACGGCGATCTTCAATCACCCGGCGCCTCTTGGTGATATATTTGAATTGCTTTTGCGGGACCGCTTCAGACATTATGTCGCCTCCCGCAATTTCTTCGCTGTCATCTGTACCGCTTCAACAATCTGTTGGTAGCCGGTACAGCGGCAGAGATTACCGCCGATCGCTTCACGAATTTCCTCTTCATCGGGGTCAGGGTTTTCTACCAACAATGTGTGCGTCGCGATCAACATACCGGGCGTGCAGTAGCCGCATTGCATGGCATGATTTTCCCAGAAGGCATCTTGCAATGGACTTAGTTCACCCTGCGGACCTTCAAGGCCCTCAACGGTTGTGATTTCGTGCCCTTCCGCCATTACCGCATACATCAAACAGGATCGCACGGGCTTGCCGTCCAATACAATTGAACAGGCGCCGCAAACACCATGTTCGCAACCAATATGCGTTCCGGTTAAGCCGAGCTCGTCGCGCAAAAAATCGACAAGGGTCACCCGCGATTCAGCGTATCCGGACATTTCCCGGCCATTTACGGTAAGTGTGATTTTGTGTTCGCTCATTGCAGAACACCCTTTGCACGGTCACGTGAATCACAAATAGCCCGACCAGCCATAACTTTTGCGACACGTCCGCGATAAGCGGCATCCGCATGAACGTCGGCTTGAGGGTCTATCAGATCACCAATTTTAGCGCAGGCTGCCTTTATTGCGTCATCACCTAGATCAGTTCCGACAAGTTCTTCCTCGACGATTGTTAAACGGAGGGCGGCGGGCGACGCGCCGCCAATCGCAACATTTAATTTTTCGCAATTCCCTTTCCGATTTAACGTTACCTGTGCTGCCGCAGCGGCGAGAGCAAAGTCACTATCGCGAATGCTCACCTCATGGAATCCGAAACCAGTGTTTTTGGAAGCCCAAATCGGGAAATGTGCTTCGACCAGGCATTCGTCTGGTGCAAGTGTTGTGGCCATCGCTGATTCCAGAAACTCATTTACCGGTATGGTCCGATCACCTCTCGTGCTTCTGGCAACGATTACAGCATCAAGCGTCTGTGCGATGAGCGGTATTTCCGCGGAGGGATCCGCATTAACCAGGCTGCCGCCCACCGTACCGCGATTTCGAGTTTGGGTATGGCCAACATGAGACAGCGCGTCCGCCAAGAGCGGAACATTGGATTTGACGATGTCTGATGCGAGCGCGTCAGCCTGTCTGGTGCCCGCCTTAATGACGAGATCGTTCCCGTCCACCGAAATTCCGGAGAGTTCAGACACGTCGTTGATGTCTATAAGCAATGATGGACGTGCGAGCCGCATCGCCATCAACGGGACAAGCGTCTGGCCCCCGGCAATAATTCGAGCTTCTTCGCCACTGTCGGCGAGTACCTGACACACCTCATCAATTGAGGAAACGCGGACGTAATCGAATGGGGCGGCTTTCATCTATTCAATGTGTTTGTCATCATCGACATTGTCGGTCTGATGCATGGATATGGAGCGGCTAGGGGGTTGTCAACACGCCGCCTTATGGTATGGCAAGTTCGCAAGACAAATTGTCATAAGAGTTAATGAAAATGAGTGCTCCAAAACGAGACTATCCCGATCTACATGATCACATCGAGGCCCTTGAGAAGGCCGGGCTCCTGATAACAGTCGAAGATCCCGTTGATAAGGATGCCGAGATGCACGCACTGGTGCGCTGGCAATTTGTTGGCGGGCTGAAAGAGAGCGAACGAAAAGCGTTTCTGTTTAAAAACGTTGTGAATGCCAAAGGGCGGAAATATGACCTACCCATCGTCGTTGGTGCGCTCGCTGCAAATCAGGACATCTATAGTGTCGGAATGGGTGCGCCTGTCGACCAGATCGGTGCCAAGTGGGATGAGGCGATTGCCAATCCTGTTGATCCGGTAATTGTTGAGGAAGCCCCGTGCCATGAGGTTGTCATTGAAGGCGACAACCTATTGGGCGAAGGCAATGGAATTGATTCATTGCCGATCCCCGTATCGACGCCAGGTTTTGACGCGGCACCAACTTTAACCTCCACTAATGTCGTCACCCGTGACCCTGAAACCGGTGTGCAGAATATGGGCACCTATCGTGCGGCATTAAAGGCGCCGGACCGGATGGTTGTCCGAATGGCAACGCGGGTTGGCGGTGCGGGTGGCTATGCACACTACAAAAAGCATCAGGCACGCGGTGATAAGACCATGCCAGTCGCAATCGTATTGGGGTGTCCTCCCAAAGTTGCGTTCATGGGTCCCCAAAAACTGCCGCTCGATATGGATGAAGTCGGCGTTGCGGGTGGCCTTGCGGGGGCACCGATAAATTTGGTGAAAGCGCGGAGCGTTGATTTGTTGGTTCCAGCGGAGTCCGAACTCGTCATCGAAGGCTTGATCGATACCGAGATGGTCGAGCCCGAAGGTCCTTTCGGGGAAAGTCATGGTCATGTTGCGCTTGAGGAATTCAATATGCCGATGCAGGTAACGGCCATTACTCATCGCAAGAACGCCGTATTGACCTCTTATATAAGTCAGGCAGCGCCATCAGAATCCAGTGTTATAAAACGTGTTGCCTATGAGCCACTTTTCCTTGCGCATTTGCGTGACGCGTTGGGCATAAAGGGCGTTAGGAAGGTTTCTTTACATGAACCGCTTACCGGCCTTCTTCGGGTTACGATCATTACTGTCGATAAAGATACGCCCAAGACGGAAATCTGGCGGTCGCTTTATGGCGCAGCCTATTTCAAGGGCGATTGCAGCAAGGTTTGTATTGCAGTGAATGAGGATATTGATCCCGACAATGCCGATGCGTTGTTATGGGCGATTGCTTACCGGTTGAATCCGGTAGACGACGTCATCACGCTTGCGCATCGTGGGCAGGGTCACGGGCCCAAGCGGGAGCATACAGGCGAGGAGGATTCAACACTCTTGATCGACGCCACAATGAAGAGCGACATGCCGCCTGTAGCGCTTCCCACACAAGAATTTATGGAACGGGGACTTAAGCTCTGGAACAAACTCGGGCTTCCGCCTGTTCGGCCGACGCCACCCTGGTTTGGCTATTCGCTTGGTGATTGGACTCAGGACTGGGCAGATGCGGCAGCACGGGCCGCCTCCGGTGACTATTTGGAAAACGGTGCACGGACTTTGCAACGCCAACAAAAAGGTCTTGTACCAGAGACATCGGTACGTAATGCCGAAGACGGTTGGGATGAGAAAGAAACATTTTAAATTGGGTGCCTGACTGAATTGACATAGCGCCACAGTCCCGCCAGTATTTCGCCGCATTTTCGGTTTAAATGAATTCTGCGGTCATATATCCGCTGAATGTAAACGAGGTATAGGGAGAAACTTATGAAATTTGTTAATACCAGTATAATTGCTGCCGCTGCAGCAACTGTGGCGATGGCGGGCGGTTCCGCTATCGCTATGGAAAAAGTGCTGAACACAGTTACAGCGCTTCAGCCCACTAATATTATTGCAAAGAGTTACCTTCAGACGTTCGTCGCGCCGGTGAATAAGGCCGGTAAAGGTATCGTCAAGGTTAAATATGTTGGTGGCCAGGAAGTTGTGCCGCCCCGGAAGGCTGCAGCCGCTCTTAAGCGTGGTCAGTTTGATCTTCTTAGCGCTCCGACCGCTTATTATATCGGTACGGTTCCTGAAGGTTATGGACTCCTCGCCTCGAACCAGGGCCCCCGTATTCTTCGTAAGAATGGTGGCTTTGCGCTTTTGCAGAAAATCTACAAACAAAAGGCGGGTTCTCATCTTTTGGCCTGGGGCGAAAGCATGACGTCCTACCATATGTATCTGCATAAGAAGCCGAAGATGGGTAAAAATGGTCTGCCAGATCTCAATGGTTACAAAATGCGCGCAACGGGTACCTATCGTCCGTTGTTCCGGGCACTTGGCGCCACAACGATTAACATTAAATCTTCCGAGGTGATTACCGCCATCCAGCGCGGTACCGTTGACGGTTATGGCTTCACCGATGTGTCAGTTGTTGCTATCGGTCTCGACAAGGTCACAAAGTATCGGATTATGCCTAACTTCTATCAGACCAATAACGTTCTGACAGTTAATCTCAACACTTGGGACTCTCTCACCAAGAAGCAGAAAGATTTCTTGAATGCGCAAGCAGTCAAATACGAAACGACTTCTGTTAAGTTCGTTGAGAAGGGCCGTTTGGCAGAAGAAAAGGTTCTTCGCAAATCAGGTGTTAAAGATGTTGTCCTAAAGGGTGACGTTGCTGCGAAGTATCTTTCCATCGCCCATGGCGAAATCTGGAAAGAGCTGAAAAAGCGCTCCAAGTTCCACGATCAGTTGAAGCCTCTTCTCTACATTGATGGCAAAGCAAACCGTCAGGTAGAAATTGGCCGTAAGCTGGATGAAAAGCGTTAAGATGAGCGTCTAGCTCAAACACTCTATAGTGTGCGGGCGGTACCGGTACATTTGCCGGTACCGCCCATTTTTTTGTTTCCCGCTTTCGAAACCACAAATTCTTGACCCGAAGCGTTTGACATCAAATTAGAGTCCCTTCACTATGCCGCCCCACGAGGCTGGGCTATGCGCTCTGGAGTCGTTTAAAACTTAATAATGATCGTAGGGAGAAGATCATCATGAATTTCCGTGTTGGAATTACAGCTATTACTGCTGCAGCGGTTGCCGTTGTTGCTTCTTCGGCTATGGCGAAGGAGCGGACCTTAAATACCGTTACAGCGCTTCAGCAAACTAATGTTTTGGCAAAGTCCTATTTGAAGACCTTTGTCGCAGAGGCTAATTCGATTGGGAAAGGTCTTATCCAGGTCAAATATCTGGGTGGTCAGGAAATCGTACCGCCACGCAAAGCGGCAACGGCTTTGAAACGGGGTCAGTTTGATGTTTTGAGCTGCCCGACGGCTTATTATATCGGCACTGTTCCTGAAGGTTATGGCCTTTTGGCATCAAATCAGGGCCCCCGCGCATTGCGCGCCAATGGCGGCTTTGCTTTGTTGCAGAAAATTTACAAGGAAAAAGCAGGTTCGCACCTCTTGGCATGGGGCGAGAACATGACGTCCTATTATATGTATCTCGGAAAGAAACCAAAGATTGGTTCCGATGGTCTTCCTGATCTCAAGGGCATGAAAATGCGTGCGACAGGCACCTATCGTCCGTTGTTCCGAGCACTTGGTGCGACCACGATCAACATCAAGTCTTCGGAAATTCTGACTGCCATGCAGCGGAATACGGTTGATGGTTTCGGTATGACCGATACGTCGCTTCACGCCATTGGATTGGCCAATGTTACGAAATATCGGGTTTTCCCGAATTTCTATCAGACCAATCAGGTCGTGACCGTGAATCTCGACACCTGGGCTTCTCTTACAAAAGCACAACGCGATTTTATGAATAAACTGGCACTTCACTATGAAACCTCTTCGGTTCTTTATGTTGAGCTGGAGCGCCTAAAAGAAGAGCCTTTGGTAAAGCAGGCAGGCGTTAAAGATATCGTTCTTAAGGGCAAAGCCGCTGCGAAATATCTGGAAGTTGCCCATGGTGAAATCTGGAAAGAGCTGAAGAAGCGGTCCAAATATCACGACCAATTGCGGCCGCTGCTTTACAAGCCTGGTAAGCCGAACCGTCAGGTTGACCTTGGCGACACACGTTTGCAGCAGTAGGTTTACCTAACAGACCAATATAAAAAGGTAATCTCTTGCTACAAACATTTGATAAAGGGTTAGGGGCCGTCAATACCACGTTATCGTGGCTTGCATGTGCCCTGATCCCTTGCATGTTCGTGATGATCACGATTGATGTTTCCATTCGTACTCTGGGCTATCGCCCGCCGTTGTTTACGTCATCCGTGGTCGAATATGCGCTTCTCTATCTTGCAATGTTGTCCGCGCCCTGGCTCGTTCGGGAGCGCGGCCACGTTGTGATAGAAGCGATGGTCTCAATTTTGCCGGATGCCATTCGTCAACCACTTGCAAAGGTTGTTTATCTCGTGTGTGCATTGGCATCGGCGCTGTTTGCCTATCTTTGCTGGGGTATATTTGCCGATTATTGGGTCGGCGGTGAGCTGGATGTCCGCGGCGTCGATATGCCGTATTGGCTGCAGTTTTTGCCGCTTCCAATTTGTTTTGCGCTCGTTGCCCTTGAGTTCCTGATGTATTTGCTGGGGCTTAGGTCCTACTACTCTTATGACCTCAGTGAAGTGAAGGACGGCGTCTAGTCATGGAATGGTATGAGGCTGGAGGCCTTCTTTTAGGCTGTGTAGTTGCGGGAATGGCGCTGGGTTTTCCTGTCGCCTTCACATTTATGATCACCAACGTGATCGGAATTTTTATATTCTCGGGCGGCTGGCCGGTTCTGCCGCAGATCGCCGATAACGCAACCAATCTGATTACGTCATTTACGCTCTCTCCGATCCCGATGTTCATTCTGATGGGATCAATGTTTTTTCATACCGGTTTGGCGATCCGGGTATTTGATGCGCTTGATAAGTTGCTTGGGAAAATTCCAGGCCGTCTTTGCTATTTGACGGTTATCGGCGGCTCGCTTTTCTCGACATTGACAGGGTCAACGATGGCCAACACGGCCATGTTGGGGTCGTTGCTGGTTCCCGAAATGACCCGTCGCGGATACAACAAGAAAATGTCCATGGGGCCGATCCTCGGTACGGGCGGCCTTGCCATGATTATCCCGCCATCATCATTGGGCGTGCTGCTGGCCAGCATCGCTCAGGTAGATGTTGGACGGCTTCTGATCGCTGGATTGTTACCTGGATTACTGCTGGCAGTTCTCTATGCCGCCATGATCACCTTCTTGCTCTGGAAAAACCCCGAGTCAGCACCAAGTTATGAAGTCGAACCCACGACGTGGAAAGAAAAAGTCTACCAGATCTGCGTCAATATTCTTCCGATGGGGCTGGTGGTCTTTATGGTCATCGGGTTTATCGTACTGGGGTGGGCCACGCCGTCTGAGTCAGCTTCGTTCGGTGTTGTTGGTGTTGTAATTCTCGCGGTTGCACGCCGGGTGTTTACTTGGGATGCGTTCAAGACGTCGTTGCAGGGGACAATTCGCGTCGCCGGTATGGTGTTCTTTATCCTGATGAACTCGACGGTATTCAGCCAGTTGTTGTCCATGTCTGGTGCAAGTCGTGGTCTTGTTAGCTGGGCGACCGGCTTTGATGTTCCGCCACTGTTGATCCTGACCTGTATGTTCCTGGTGCTGATCTTGCTCGGTATGTTCATGGATCAGGTCTCGATGATGCTGATCACCGTGCCGATCTTCTATCCGCTGGCGACCTCATTGGGATATGACCCGATCTGGTTCTCGCTGATCGTCCTTATGTCTTTGGAGATGAGCGCTACAACGCCGCCATTTGGATTGCTGTTATTTATAATGTTAGGGATGGTTCGAGGGACGACTCTGTTCGAAGTCGCCATGGCGGCGATGCCGTACCTGTTCTGCGACCTTGTCCTGATCATCATTCTCGTTATTGCACCCGGGGTGGCATTATATTTGCCAAGCCTTATGGGGACTTAGGGGGAGGCAGGCGGAGTCCGTCTGCACTATAGAAAAAAGCGGTCCGGTGGGGGAACAACGGGCCGTTTTTCTTTAAAGGGGCGCTAAACCTTAGGCAAAGACTGCGTCGTCATCGTCATCGAAGATGTCAAAATCGCCGTCGCCGCCACCGATGTCGTCCAGGATCGGTTCCGGTCCTTTCCGAGCCACCGTTTCGCGTAATCGTCCACGGGTCTTGTCCCCGAAAACCCCATCCACCTTTAACGGTATGTCGTCTCTCTCCACGCGGTTAAGGGAGGATTGCAGCGTGGATACCCTGGCCGGCATCGCATCGTTACCCGCATTCCCTATGAACGTGTCGATGACTTGCTTGACGCCATCTGCGACCGGTTGGCCAGCCGGCGTGAGCGCCGGCGCGATGTCGGTGGGAAAGGGGCGGTCGCCTTCGCGGCCGTCCGTGAAGGCTCGCCGGTGCGCTTCCGTCACGGCATTTTCCGCCTTCGCACGGTTGGGATCGTTCGATAGCATGGCGCCTTTCACGCGGGTCAGCCGGTTTATCTCCGGTTCGGTGAGTTGTTCGGGCGGCTTGCTGAGGATTTCTGCCACCGTCTCTTGCCCGCCGAGAGCAGCACGCTCGATCTTTTTGGCAGCAGGGGTATGATTGATGGTGTCGTCTAAAAAGTTATTTTTCGGTTTACCTGGGTCCTCGACGGATGAGTCGGGAAGTTCAAGTCTGCCGTCAGGCCGGTCATCTGGGATACGGCCTTCTTCATCCGGTTCGGAGGATGGCAGTGATATGCGCTCACGCGGTTTCTTCGGATTGAAGCCACCGGCTGGTTTGGAGAGATCATTTTCTATGCCGTGAAATTTATTTAGAAATTCGTCTTCAGAAATAATTTTTTTAATATTTATTTTTGCACTTTCAAGAACTGCGCGGATTACAGAATTACTATTTTGCCCCCAGTATTCACTGGTCAAAATTGATCTTTCACCGTCTGTTCTATCCCCGTCGAGATTGAATAGGTCATAGTTAATCCCAGCCTCTCCGATTTCTTTCGCCTTTTTAACCATTTCATTCCATAGGGTTTCCGGGTCACGGTCTCCAATATCTATTCGCTTTGCCTTTCGGTTCGATGGTGTGTCCTCTTTTCCATAGGCGTCTTTTGACTCTCGCAAGGGGATATCTGCTTGGACCTCAATTGTCCCAAAGGTTGGAGGTAAACCACCTGGTCCTCCTCGAATTACACGCTCGCCACCTTTACCATCCCGGTAGACAAGATAGGCATGTTGTTGGCCCGTCATTTCATGAAACGCGGGCGTCGATTCGAAATAGATACCTGCTGGGAGTTTTTGCATATTAGGTTTTCCCTCCTATAATTAATCGATGAAATAACCAAATGGCTGTGCAACCATAAGATTTAAATGGCGGGTCAAATCAATTGGGTCATGTCGGCAGTTGAATTGATTTTCAAAGAGGCTCTATGTGACTGAAAATGAAATTGAGGCACAAAAGGACCGGGCTCTTCGTAGGAGTATTGGGTTGCTTTTACTATATTTTGGTTCAGTTGCTATCGGAACGATTCTGGTCGCAGCTACTGTAAAAATGGACCGTCCGGTTGGTATATCCAATGATGTTGGCGAGGCCATCGAATATGGTACGGTAATAGTTTCCTACTTTGGTGTTTTGTTTTGTGTGACGACAAGCTTCTGCATGGCCCGCTCGAAAAAGAAATTTACCGATGTTTGGAGAATGAGTTCCGTTACGAGTGGATTAGGGTTTTTCTCGACCCCAGTGTTGGTTTGTTAGGGGTTTACGATTTACTTAGGTTCATATCTTGGTGAGCCACTTATCCTTGCAGCGTTGGTTGCGACGCCTTTTCTCATTGGTCTTTGGTGGGTTTATATGCGGTCTCGTCTTTGGCTGGAGACTGCATCGACTTGGAATATTAAAACCAAAGTAGCGCTGCATTTTCTGCAAGTCTTATTTTCTTTCGCTCTTTTTTTCGGAATTATGGGAGCCGTGCTCCATGAGTATTAACGGTCACCATCAACGAGTGTGTCGGATTATGGTATAATTACCAAAATTAAGTACATAAGTCAATATTTAAAGGTATAAATACCTCAACATGAATTGTCTATAATCATTTAAAAAAAATTCGCCGGTTATCCGAGTAGTTCGTCTCGTATAATCGCAGCGCCGCCTGCCATTGCTTTGAGCTTGCCGAAGGCGACGTCTCGGCTGAGGTATTTCATGCCGCAGTCCGGGGCGACCAGCAGTTGTTCTGCGGGCACGTAAGCCATTGCCGCTCGAATGCGTTCGGCGACAATTTCAGGTGTTTCTACTGTTTCGTCGCTGAGGTCCAGTACACCAACAACAATTTTTTTACCTTTTAGGGCACCGAGCGCGGCAGGATCGAGACCGGGTTGCGCGGCTTCGATCGATATTTGGTCCGCATTGCAGTTTGCGAGTTCGGGCAAGAATGAATAGCCGTTCGGTTTGTCCTTTACAGCGTGTGCATAGCCAAAACACATATGCACGGCCGTTGTACCGGCGGCGCCCTCCAAAGCACGATTTATAACTTTGACGGCATAACGTTTCGCTTCTTGAGGCTTAGCCTGCATCCAGGGTTCGTCGATCTGAACAACATTGGCTCCGGCGGCAAAAAGCTCAAGGACCTCTTCGTTAACCGCTTCCGCATAAGCCATCGCACATGCCTCGTCATTACCATAAAATTCGTCCACAGCAGTTTGGGTCATGGTAAAGGGGCCGGGCAGGGTGATCTTAATTTCCTGGTTTGTATTGGCCCGCAAAAATTCGACGTCTCTAATTTCTATTGGTGTTGATCGTCTGATGGGGCCCGTAACACGCGGCACGAGGATCGGGCGACCCGAACGCCCCGGTACTTCGGCCGGATGGTCGATATCGACGCCCTCAAGCGCTGTTGCAAATCGGTTGGAATAGCTTTCGCGGCGTATTTCGCCGTCAGTTATAACGTCAATCCCTGCGCGTTCCATATCGCGAATAGCGGCAAGCGTTGCAGCATCCTGCGCTTCTTCCAGATGATCTGCAGGGATGCGCCAAATATCATGCGCCCGAACGCGCGGCGGAACGATTGCTTTGAGCATCTCCCGGTCCACCAGCCAATCTGGCTGTACGTAACTACCCACGACAGTGGTTTTTAACACCGGTTCGCTCATCCTGTTCTCCACCTTCGGCCGTTGTCTGGGTGGCTCCTTTGCACGATAATCCGCCGCTACTTTGTAATATGCAATGCTCGTTTCGGAAGACGAAGGAAAAGGGATGATTGAGCTCTATCACAATGGAATGTCGACCTGCTCTCAAAAAGTTCGGATAACGCTTGCGGAGAAAGGTCAGGAATTCACGTCGCATCATTTCAACCTTCGCGCCCGCGATCAGCATGATCCGGAATATCTAGCACTCAATCCGAATGGCGTCGTGCCCACCATTATCCACGACAGCAATGTGGTCTACGAATCCGCTGTCATTGATGAATATCTCGACACGGTATTTCCTGAACCGCGATTGCGCCCGGAGTCTCCCTATGAATGCGCCAAAATGCGTATATGGGTTAAACAGCTCGATGAAGGTCTGCATGCAGCGAGTGCAACGATCAGCGCCTGTATTGCGTTTCGATATCAGTTCATGGAGGGTAAAACGCCCGAACAGTTGAAGCAAACGCTGGATGGTTTTGTCGATCCTGGTAAGCGGGCGCGGATGACTGAGAACGTCATGAAAGGTGTAGAGTCATCGTTTTTCAAACCCGCGATCAAACGCGTGATTAAAATGCTGGATGATATGGAAAAAGCGCTGAATGATGGCGCATGGATGACGGGTGACACATATTCTTTGGCCGACATTGCCTTTACGCCCTATGTAAACCGGGTGGCGCATCTGCAGCAGGACTGGCTGTTCGAAACGCGGCCCAATGTAGCAGACTGGTTTGTTCGTATTCGCGCACGGCCCTCTTTCAAGACCGCTATGACCGATTGGTTTATTCCTGACTTTCTGACCCTGATGGAAGCAAGGGGCGGTGAAAACCGGGATAACGTCCGCGCTGTAATTCAAGCTGAATAGCCATTTCGGATGGCGATAACCACAAATTGACGGTTGGCAGAATGCACTCATACGGTACTATCTCTGCGAATTCTAAATGGGGTTCGATTTCGCCCCGCAAAATTCATGTATGGGAGAAATTCAGGATGAAGAAAGCACTTGTTTTTGGAATTTCAGCGCTTGCTCTGACACTTGCCGGACCACAGGCAATTGCAGCCAAGGCGAAGAAAATAAAAATTGGGTTTGTGACGACGTTGTCAGGCGGTCCTGGCGTTATCGGAAAAGATATGCGCAATTCAGTACAGATTGCCCTTGATCATCTTGGGGGCAAGATGGGCGGTATTCCTGTCGAAGTAATCTTCGAAGACGATCAGGTCAAACCGGAGGTCGGTAAACAAAAGACCGAGAAACTTTTGCACAAGGATAAAGTCGATATCGTTTCCGGCTTTATTTGGTCGCATGTTGTTTTGGCATCCCGGAACAGTGTTGTTAAAGCTGGGAAATTCCTGATTATTTCCAACGCTGGCACCTCAAAAATCGCCGGTCGTCTATGCCACAAAAACATCTTTTCAACGTCGTGGCAGAATGACCAGGTGCCGATGGCAATGGGTGAGGTTCTTAACAAGCGTGGCGTAAAGAGCCTCTATGTTGTTGCGCCGAACTATGCTGCCGGCCGGGATATGGTCGCCGGTGTTGAGCGGACCTTTAAAGGTAAAATTCTTGGTAAAGATCTTACCAAATGGCCTACTCAGTTGGATTTCTCGGCTGAGCTCGCTAAAGCACGTGCTTCAAAAGCAGATGGTGTGTTCATTTTCTATCCGGGTAGGGCGACGAACGCATTCATGCGTCAGTATGCGCAAGCGGGTTTGACCAAAACGCCGCTTTATTCGGTGTTTAGCGTTGATTCTCTGAGCTTGCCGAAGCTACAGCAAGCGAAACTACAAAACGTGTTGGGTACCTATTCCACACAGTTTTGGTCGCCAGACTTAGACACCCCGGTCAATAAGAAGTTCGTGGCTGATTACCGCAAGAAGTTTGGTAGCTACCCGTCTCACTATGGTGCGCAGAGTTATGACTCGATAATGCTGATTGATAGTGCTGTTCGGGCTGTTGGTGGCGATCTGAAGAAAATGGATGCGATGCGGGCCGCATTCCGCAAAGCGGATTACGGTTCTGTCAGAGGAAAATATGTCTATGGAAACAACCATTTCCCAATCCAGGACTTCTATTTGCGCGAAGTTGTTAAAGACAGTGATGGAAAGTGGACAACAAAGATTGTCCAGAAGGTTTATTCCAACCACCAGGACGTCTATGCCAAAAAGTGCAAGATGAAAAAAACCTGGTAACCTGATTTGATCGTATAGGGACGGGGACGCATGTGCGTCCCCGTTTCACGTTCAAAAGGGAATCTCGATGGTTGATCCCGCTCTACTTTTTGAGCAGCTCTTTAACGGTGTTCAGTACGGCATTCTGCTGTTTTTGCTCGCCGCCGGGCTGACGCTCGTGTTCGGCATTATGGACATGATGAATCTGGCGCACGGCTCGCTTTACATGATGGGGGCTTATATCGCGGCCACCGTCACGCTTGCGGCGGACTCATTTTTGTTGGGTATCGCAGTTGCCCTACCGGCAACGCTTATTTTGGGCGTTGTGTTGGAGGTCATCGTCTTGAGGCGTTTATATGACCGGGGGCATCTGGATCAGGTGCTCGCGACTTTCGGGATGATCCTCTTCTTTAATGAGTTGGTACGTTTGATCTGGGGGCCTGAAGGAATTGAAGTACCATTGCCAACCATCCTCAACCAATCTCTAACGCTTTTTACGATCCCGTTGCCGATCTATCGTATTGTTGTGATTGCTGTAGGACTGCTTGTGGCGGCGTTCCTTTACTTTTTGGTCGTCAAGACCCGCACAGGCATGTTGATCCGGGCAGGCGCATCCAATCGCGAGATGATTGGTGCCTTGGGTATTGATATTAAACGTGTTTTTACTTTGGTTTTCGGGCTTGGTGCAGCGCTCGCGGCTCTTGCAGGCGTGATGGCAGGACCAATTTTTGCAGCGACCATTGGCATGGGCGAACACATTCTTATTCAGGTGCTCGTCGTTATTGTGATTGGAGGAATCGGTTCAATCCGGGGTGCTTTTGTCGGTGCTTTGCTGATCGGCGTTATCGAGATTCTTGGGCGGTCGTTCCTAGATGATTTGTTCAAACTGTTCATGCCGGTTAATGCTGCTGAAACCGCGGCACCAGCCGTAGCATCGATGTTGATTTACATATTGATGGCGGGCGTTTTGTTTTTCCGGCCGCAAGGTCTATTCCCGGCACGGAGCGGTTAGCGGATGAAGTTTGACCGCCAGGCCATTGTTGTTGCAATCGTCTTTGTACTGCTTGCATTCGTTCCGCTTATCGCGTCGCTGACCGAAGTACCATTTTATCTTGATCTTGGACGACGCATGATGATCCTCGCCATTGGTGCGCTAAGCCTGAATCTGATCATGGGATATGGCGGTATGATCAGTTTTGGTCATGCGGTATTTATCGGCATTGGCGCCTATGTTGTCGGTATCTGCGCCGAACATGAAATTGTTAGCGGGTTTATTCAGTGGCCATTGGCATTGCTGGCTTGCGCCGTGGTCGCTGTGATTTTTGGATCGATAAGCCTACGAACCCGTGGCGTCTATTTCATTATGATTACCCTCGCGCTTGCGCAGATGATGTATTTCCTCGGCGTTAGTGTAGATCGATATGGCGGTGATGACGGTTTGCCACTGGCCGAACCCAGCGACTTTTCGAGTCTCATTGATCTAAGCGAAAAAACCAGCCTGTATTATCTTGTCTTTGTTCTTTTGCTTCTATGCCTCTGGATATGCCAACGGCTTGTTAATTCACGCTTTGGAATGGTCATTCAAGGAGCAAGGTCCAATGAAGCCCGCATGGAGGCAATCGGGTTTCCAACCTTTCGCTATAAACTGACAGCATTTGTAATTGCCGGTGTAATGGCTGGCCTTGCGGGCGCCTTGTTGGCGAATCATACGGATTTCGTTAATCCTGACATGATGCATTGGACCCGTTCCGGAGATCTTATCATTATGGTTTTGCTCGGCGGTATGGGTAGTCTTGCAGGACCCATCGTCGGCGCTCTTGTTTTTATCCTTTTGGAGGAGGCTCTCACCGGCGTCACCGAGTACTGGCAATTGATATTTGGACCCTTCCTTATTTTGGTCGTCCTTTATGCGCGCGGTGGTCTCCTTGGGTTTCTTGAAAAACAACCGTCCTCGGAGAAAACCCGTGGTTGAATCACTGTTGATCGTTGAGGAACTGCGGAAGAGTTTTGGTGGTGTTCATGCCACCGACAATCTTTCCCTGTCAGTAAAAACTGGTGAAATCCATGCTGTGATTGGTCCCAATGGTGCCGGTAAAACGACAATGATTGCGCAACTGGCCGGAGCATTGAACCCTGATTCCGGGCGGGTCATATTTGATGGAAAGGATATCACCAATCTTGCTCCTCCCGCGCGTTCACGGCTCGGAATTGCACGGACGTTTCAAATAACCAGTATATTTCAAGAGTTTACAGCTCTTGAGAACGTAGCGCTGGCGGTTCAGGCGCACGACACCCATTCCTTTAAATTTTGGCGCCCAGCTCGCAATGATTCTAAGTTGGTGGACCCGGCCCGTACGGCACTGGAAACAGTGGGCCTTTTTGACCGGGCAAACATCGTAGCGCGAAACCTTTCTCACGGTGAGCATCGTCAGCTTGAAATTGCGATGGCGCTTGCCACGAGGCCCAAACTTTTGCTGCTCGATGAGCCTATGGCGGGTATGGGGGCGGAAGAATCGCAAAATATGGTTGAGATACTCAACTCATTAAAAGGCGACCATACGATCCTCCTGATTGAGCATGACATGGACGCCGTTTTCGCGTTGGCCGATGAGATTACCGTTCTTGTATATGGCAACACGATTGCGTCCGGCACACCTGAGGAAATTCGGGCTAACGAAGAGGTGCGCACAGCTTACCTTGGAGATGAAGGGACAGCTGACTAATGCTCAAAGTCGATGCAATAGAATCTTCTTATGGGACAAGCCAGGTGTTGTTTGGAATGTCGCTCGATGTGAATGCCGGTGAGGTCGTGACATTGATGGGTCGCAACGGTATGGGCAAAACGACAACCATTCGTTCGATTATGGGGTTAATGCGGCCACATAAAGGTTCGGTTCTTTTCGAAGAACAAAAAATTTCCGGTCTGGCATCACATCAAGTAGCTAAATTCGGCATCGGGCTCGTTCCTGAAGGGAGGCAGATCTTTCCCAACCTGACAGTTCGTGAAAACCTGGTGGCCACTGCACATAACGCCTCTGGTAACAGCAACCCCTGGACTTTAGAGAGGGTCTTGGAACGCTTCCCCGCATTGAAGTCGCGAATTGATGGTATGGGCAACGAGCTTTCCGGCGGAGAGCAGCAGATGTTGGCCATTGGCCGGGCGTTAATGACCAATCCCAAATTGCTAATTTTGGACGAAGCAACAGAAGGACTGGCACCGCAAATTCGAGCGGAAATTTGGCGTTGTTTGGAGGATCTCAAGGAGCAGGGGCAGTCTATTCTCGTGATCGATAAAAACGTGGCCGCGCTAACACGAATTGCGGATCGTCACTACATCATTGAGAAGGGGCAGGTTGTTTGGTCAGGAAGTTCTAACGAGCTTCTGGAACAACCTGATATCCAGCATCAATATCTTGGTGTCTAACAATTAGAAAAGGCGCTCTGTTGCCAGAGCGCCTTTCCACTTCATTGCGACAAAGCCGCAATTATTATCAATTTATTTGAGAAGGTACTTCTGCAAAGGCTTGAAGAATTTTGCAGGAATCTTCTTCTCAGCAGAAGCCCAGGTTGAGTCCATAACCGTCTTGGTGAAGGCTTTGCCATATTCACCAGGCAGATCAATGGCTTTCACACCGGCACCAAATACTTTGGCGTTATCCTTGTCGGCCAATTTACGCATATAAGGCGTACTATCGATCTCGAACTTCAGGCCGGCAGCGTCAAGAACATCGCGTTCTTTTTTGGACAGCTTGTTGTAAACGTCCAGATTGACGACCGCGGTCGTTGAGGAACGCCAGAATCCTGGTCCAATGCGATACTTGATGTACTTGGTCCAACCATAGCGGAAAATGCCGCCTTCTGGCCAAGCGAGACCCTTAACAACACCACGTTCCAGTGACGTGTATACATCACCAGGCGAAATGTTGATCGGCACAGCGCCCATAGCTTTCATGAAAGGATGGTAGAGCGCGGTTGAACGCATTTTGAATCCCTTCAGGCTCAGGCCGGTCTTCTTATTCATGATCGGCTTGTCGATAAGATAGACGTGGAAGTTAGCAGACTGGTAGAACGGATGCGCCAAAAGCCGGGCATTCAGACCTTCTTTCCAGCAATTCTGCATAACGTCCCAACCGCCATTTTTGCGGATGACTTTCTGCGGCTGTGTCGAAAGAGATATAACCCGCGCGCAAGGCACCAAACCGGCATAATAACCGCTGGGGCCAAACATCAAGTCAACGACACCGCGCTTGAGGGCGGCACCCTGTTTACGGTTTGGAATGACTTCCGGGCCACCTTTATAATGCAAGGTAACAGGACCCTTGGCCGCATTGATCGGTTTATGCATTAAGTCAAAATATGCGACGGTCTGATCGTGATTACGATGCAGGCTGGTCGTCACATTGAGCTTTGCGGCTTCAGCAGCAGCACCCGCCAACATGGCGGCTGCGCCAACAGCAGCGGCAACGCTTCCAATTCTCAAATTACTCATAAAGTTTCTCCCTTCACTCTTCTTTTATCAAAACGCGTATAATCCAGGGCCGCAACTTCACCCGGCCATGGCAATTTTGTCAATATTCGATTTTTAGTATGGGGTACGTTTGCGCCTCCCTAAATTAGTCGCTGTAAAAACCTGAAATGCAATTATGGCAATTGTTAGGCTTTTTTGCTCACGCCGGCATCAAAGGGGCACCTTCAATCATTCCACGTTTAAGTAAACGGCGCTCGGTTTCAGGAAAATCGGTGCGGGCGTGGGTGGAACAGCGATTGTCCCATACCAGAAAGTCTCCTGGCCTCCATTTGTGTTCGTAAATTATCGAGGGGTCCTCCGCGAATGGGATAACTTCCTCAATAATCGCTCTTGCTTCATCATGTGGCATTCCCTCGATTGTCACAGTCATAAGTCTGTTGACGTAAAGTGCCTTTCTCCCCGTGTCGGGGTGTCGAACGATTGCCGGGTGCCATGCATGCTTCACTTTGTCCAGATCGCTTAGCCTTGGCTGACTGGTTTCCTTGTAATCGAATATTTGCATCACCCTTTTGCCTGCCAACGCCTTCTTGAGTCTTTCGGGTAGAAGATCGTAGGCGGCATACATATTGGCAAACTTTGTATTTCCGCCATGATCTGGAACTTCGACGGAATATAAAAACGTTGCCTTATGTGGCACGTCGACAAAAGCCATGTCGTGGTGAAACCACATTTCGCCGTCCGGGAGCGAGCCAATAGGTTCGCCATTTTTGCGAATATTTGAAACAAGCATAATATAAGGGTCTTTTTCTTGCCGCCGTTCTGCAGGGCGCGAACGAGCGCCAAGTGGACCGATCCAGCTGCTACTGTTAAGCAAAGCGTCGTCTGTTAAATTCTGATTTCGGAATAAGATAAGGACGTATTTATGCCAGGCGTTCAGCAGATCACGCTGCAATTCCGCCGCAACAGGCTGACTTAGATCAACACCTCGGATCTCGGCGCCGATGGCCCCAGACAATGGAAGGATATCAATCGTCATGGTTTTCCCTCCGCAATATGTATTTTTTCTCTAGTTTACGCCCCGATTTCAAAAAATTTCAACGTTTGAGAGGATGATCCAATGCTCACAACCAAGTTATTTCTCTTATTACCGTTGAGTCTGAAGGTTTTTTCGTCCTTAATAGCGCTAATAATATTTAACAGGTGAGGGTCCCGTCGTGGATGCAATAGTGAAAGGCTACAATCATGCGCTGCATGGCATGGCGGCGCTGGCCGGAATTGTCATATTTGCAGCTTTTGCAATGATCGTCGTTGATGTGCTGATGCGCATTGTCGGCTTGGAGCCATTTGTCTTCATACTGACAACGGTCGAATATATTTTGCTGTGGTTTACGATGCTTGCAGCACCTTATTTGCTGCGGATTAAGGGTCATGTCTTTATCGATGCAGTAACACAGTTTTTGCCACCTAAAATAAAATGGTCGGTTGCAAAGCTTGTTTACATTCTCGGTATCACGGCTTGTTTGATCTATGGCTATCACCTTGTCATTCTGCTGATAGAATCGATCCAATCAGGCGAATTGGATATGCGGAGTTTTGAGATTCCAATTTGGATTCTATTTTTGCCAATGCCGTTCTGTTACTTCATGTGCGCCGTTGAGTTTTGTCGGTACCTGATCGGTATCGACGATATGTATAGTCAAGCAATTCAAGATCGGGAAAACGTCTGATGGAATGGTATTGGGCATTAGCCACCCTTATCGGGATGGTCATCTTTTTCATGGCGTTGGGTGTTCCCGTCGCATTCACATTCATTACAACCAACATCATCGGTGTCATAATTTTCTATGGCAGCACCGCGGGTTGGATACAGATCGCCGATAATTCAACGCAATTGATAACGCGATTTACGCTCGGACCTGTACCCATGTTTATTATGATGGGGGCACTGTTTTTTCATACGGGGCTTGCGATCAGGGTCTTTGACGGGTTGGACGTGCTGTTTGGCAAGTTACCAGGTCGTTTGTGCTTCCTGACTGTTGCCGGCGGTTCGCTATTCTCGACACTGACCGGTTCAAGTATGGCCAATACTGCGATGCTGGGCTCTTTGATGGTGCCCGAAATGCAGAAGCGTGGTTACAACTGGCAAATGTCGATGGGGCCAATTCTCGGTACCGGTGGACTGGCAATGATTATCCCGCCGTCGGCACTCGGCGTTTTGTTGGCATCCGTGGCCAGTATCGATGTGGGTAAGCTTCTCATTGCAGGCTTTTTGCCGGGATTTGTTCTGGCGGGACTTTATGCTGCGATGATCACACTTCAGCTGAAGCTTAGGCCCGGTTCTGCTCCTGCATATGACGTTGAGATGCCGCCAGTGGCGGAACGTATCAAATTAGTGTGCGTGAACATTCTGCCAATGGGCATTATCGTCTTCATGGTGGTTGGCTTTATCATTCTGGGGTGGGCGACACCGACCGAAGCGGCTGCATTCGGCGTCTTCGGCGTTATGGTTGTCGCTGCCGGTTTCCGAGTTCTAAGCATAACAGCCATTCGTACCGCCGTTGAGGCCACCGTAAAGGTTGGGGCAATGGTGTTCTTTATCATCATGAGCTCGACGGTGTTCAGTCAGCTGTTAGCGTTTTCGGGTGCCAGCGCAGGACTCCTGAAGTGGGCGATTAGTTTCGATATTTCGAAATATTGGGTCCTTCTTTTGATGTTCTTCATTCTGATCGCGCTCGGTATGTTCATGGATGCAACATCCATGATGCTGATTACCGTGCCAATCTTCTTTCCGCTTGCGGAACAGCTGGGTTTCGATCTGATCTGGTTTGGCCTATTCGTTCTTATGACATTTGAAATGGCGGGTACAACGCCGCCATTCGGGCTCTTGTTATACGTTATGCTGGGCGTGGCGCCGAAAGGCACCACATTGTATCAGGTCGCCGCTGCGGCGTTCCCGTTCCTGGTTTGTGATGCCATTCTTATTCTTATGATGATCCAGTGGCCGCAACTGGCCCTCTGGTTACCTAGTCTGATGGGCTAGCTAAAAACTCTTAACCAAAAACTGGCGCCCTTAGAGGAATTCTATCGGGCGCCAGTTTTTTATCCATGGCGTAACATTCCTAACACGCTGAGTTGATGCCCTTTTGATTGGCTCTCTGCCACCACTGACACCATATTCCTGGGTATCAGATCGCGGCCTGGTACAGATGATTGAGTTTCCGGAGCCCCACGCGATATTCCGGACGATTATTTGTATTTACCAGCCCCTCACAGGCAAATGATCTGTAACTCGCGGGACCGAACCTCCCCGGGTCCGGTCCCGCAAATTTCCGCCACTGCATTTGACAGTGGTAGAAGGAGGAAGCAGCATGGTGTCACGCTGGTTCACCTGCATTACCGCGGTTATTTCGGTACTTATCATCGTTGCCCTCCATGCGCAGGAAAGCGTAGGGCCGACCGCTACTCATATGATGATCGCTGATCCAGCGTCTCTGAGTGGCGCGCGCGCCGAAGCTGTCTATCAATCGATTAGACCAACGTTGAGGCGCCATTTTATATGAAATCTGGTGACCCCGTGACTGCAGCGTTCATGACATGGCGCCGGCCAAATAAGGAGCCGTATCGTTCAGGAGTCCATGGCCAACGCTTCGTCAACCATTATGCTAACGGTATGGCAAAGGACTACGGAAATTTCAAATCGGACACCAAGCTACCAAAGGGGTCAATTGTCGTTAAAGACAGTTTCGTCGTTACCGAATCTGGTGAGGTAATGTCGGGCCCGATGTTTCTTATGGAAAAAAAATATGCCGGATTTAATTCAGATAGCAATGACTGGCTTTTCATGATGATTCAGCCTGACGGTGATATTGTCGGTATGACGAATGGACCTGGCGCGTCAAAAGTGCAATTTTGTGCTGGGTGTCATAATCAGGCCCCACTAGGTCAGGATAATCTATATTATTTGCCTGAGACCGTGCGAAAATCGAATTAAGGGGCAAGTATCAGTCGGACGAAATATGCCAGAAACCACGATTCATGATCTCTTTCCAACACCGCTTTGGGTGGTCGATTTTGAAGAGGAAATTTACAAACCGATAAATGCAGAGATAGAGGCCGGGCTTGCATCTTTGATCGACCATCGGCCTGAGGTGCCCTCAGGTGGTACATTGCAAACGGACACCGATTTATTCGAGTTTGAAGAGTTTGCAGAAATTACCGCCCTTATCGGCACCTCGGTTAAAGCCGCTTTGGAATTTCTGCAAATAGAAGAAGAATTCGAGATTACAGGTTGTTGGGCCAACATCAATCCGGCCGGTGGCGTAAATACCCCGCACACCCATCCAAACAATTTTCTCTCCGGTGTTTATTATGTACGGACCGATGACGGTTCTGATCAGATCTTTTTTGCTGACCCGAGGCCGCAAGCGTATGTCATTTCACCACCTGTCAAACAGGACAACATATATTCCGGAAACGAGGCGTCGATCGAAGCGAAGGAGGGCCGTCTGATAATATTTCCGGCCTGGCTCTCACATGGCGTGCCGGCGAATCAATCTGCCTATGAGCGCATAAGTATTAGCTTTAATATTATGTTTCCGTCTTTTGGCGACCAAATGAGCAAACCGAAATGGTCGCCGTCACTACTATTGCGCCGCCCGAAATAAAATCGACAGGTTTACGGATAGAGGCTATCGGCCTTCAGCGCGCCATGCCATGAGGAGCGTGCCTAAGGCGAGCAGCAAAATTACGAGGCCTGGCAAAAGAGGTACTTCTCTAACGCTCTTAACAGTGAAATTCTGATTGTCCACCAGCCCAAACCAATCTCGACCCGCTGACGCTCGTTCTCGCTTTACGCGACGCAGGTCAGGAGCACCGTCAGCCATCCAAATTATTCCGCCGCCAGTTGCCTCGCTCAAGGCACGAAATTTTTCTCCCGTCGTCCTCATGTCGGAAAATTCAAGCGGGTTGAGATTTCCGACTGCTGCCAGCGCGGTTCGGTTGCGATCTGTAACTTTGTAGATACCGGTCTCGGAAACAGAAATCAGCGCTTTCGCACGACCTCCAATTCCTGGCATCAGTGTCACCGTTTTCTTTTCTCCCGACGGCGTCGTGACTTCAACGGGTGATTTATCGGGGTCGACACTACGTCGTGTAATAGCAAGCTTATTGCCTTCGAGCTGGGCGCGCAGGGCGTTTTCCTCCAGTTCAGGCTCCTTCATGAGCCAGTGCGCCAACCTACGCAGCAATTCAGCGTGAGGTCCTCCGCCACCAAGACCCCGCGCCCAAAGCCATATATGATCGCTCATCAACTGTGCAACACGCCCCTTCTGAACCCGGTTGACGATCAGGATCGGTTTGCCTGCGGTCCCGCTCATAA
The DNA here is from genome assembly GCA_002720855.1 of Rhodospirillaceae bacterium. GTDB lineage: Bacteria > Pseudomonadota > Alphaproteobacteria > MPNO01 > UBA2964 > UBA2964. The sequence goes on from PBIN01000014.1 coordinate 500,005, forward strand.
GTATTCGACCCGCGCGTTTTATAACTTCAACCTGCCGGAACCATCTTCCCCAGCGCGGCAATTCCTCTCCAATACCAGCCCCCGGCAGATCAGCTGTAACGCTATGACGTTGACCGGTTTCGGTCAGCTTGGCCCGAAGGCCGCCTGTCATAACGACGCCGGTTGGTTCGCCCGGAAGGACTCTGCCGAGTGGTGACTGATACAGCGTTTCGTTGCCGGCGAACTCGGGTCCGGCGGCTTCCAGTATGGCGCCCCCATTCTCAACATAACGGGCTATATTGTCGATATAGATGGACGGCAGGACACCCCGGCGGCGATACCGGTCAAAAATGATCAAATCGAAGTCGTTTAGTTTGACCTCGAAAAGCTCACGAATTGGAAACGCGATCAATGACAACTCGCGTACCGGGGTCATATCCTGTTTTTCTGGTGGTCGCAGAATTGTAAAATGCACCAAATCCACCGAAGGGTCGGCCTTCAATAAGTTGCGCCATATCCGTTCTCCTGGATGTGGTTCTCCCGAAACCAGCAAAACCCTGAGACGTTCACGAACGCCGTTTATCGAAACGACAGCCCTATTGTTTATTGGGGTTAATTCTCCGGGAATACCTGTCACCTCCATCTGAAGAATATTTGCGCCTGCATGACCAAGTCTCACCTTGACCGTATGGTCGCGGCCAATCGGCGCACTAAAGTGTTTCGGCGGCCCGCCATCTTGAACGAGCGAGACAGGTACATTGCCCTGCGAGGCCTGGGTGTCTTCTATCCGAATCGTGAGTTCCACCTCCTTGTCGACGATTCCGTACTTCGGAACCTGTCGGACCACTATACGACGATCGAACTCTTTACGTTTTCCTGTGAGCAGGACATGCACAGGTGGTGCCACATCTTTTTTTCCGCTTGGTTCAGGGATGTCGTGTACCTGCCCGTCCGTGATAAAGATTGTGCCGGCCATCCGCGATTGCGGAATATCCGCGGTCGCTTTTTCCAGAGCTTTGAACAATCGGGTGCCATCAACTGGGCCATGCGTGCTATTTGCAGCTCCTGCCCGAACGGTCCGCAATTCGATATTGCGAAGATTTGGAATTGATTTCTCGATATGAGCCAGAGCTTCTTCCGCAACGGCACTGCGGTCACCTATCTGCTGGCTTGTCGAATTATCGACAACGACAGTTAGAATGTCCGGTTTTACATCACGGTCTCTTTCGATCGCGATCGGGTTTGCAAGCGCCAAAAGAATTCCGAATAACGCGACCGATCGCCAGGCAATTCCCCGCGCATGTTTCAAAACGCCGTAACACAAAAGAAGCGCTGTCAAAAAGGTCAAAACCGCTAATAGGGTCCAGGGAAACAGGGGAGAGAAATCAAGTGTAATCATTTGCGCCCCTATTGCCCCAATCGCTCAATAATCGAAGGGACGTGGACCTGGTCGGTTTTGTAATTTCCGGTGAGCGCATACATTACCCAATTGACACCAAACCGATAGGCAAATTCTCTTTGACGTTCGCCATCTGGTGAAACAGGAAACATTGGTGATCCTTGTGCATCCACGGCCCAAGCACCTGCCCAATCGTTGCCACCAATCAAAACGGATGAGACGCCGTCATTGTGACGCCCACCCCGACGTTCGACCCATACTGTTCCGCCACGCCATCTGCCTGGATAATCCTTCAACAAATAGAATGCTTTGTTGATGACGTGATCGGTTGGAACCGGAATAAGTGCGGGGATATCCAGATTTCTCAACAAATCACGCAGCTTTGCAGTTTCCGCACCGCCGCTGCCAAATGGATCAAAAGTAAGTTTTGCCTGTGCCCTCGTGTCGAACAGCACCGTACCACCGGTTCGTAAATAGGCGTTGAGTTTTTCGACAGCCTTGTGGGATAGCGGACTCTGTCTCAGGGAAATCGGCCAATACAACATTGGAAAGAAAGCCAGTTCATCTTTCTCAATGTCGACACCGATCGGTGATCCTGCTTCGACAGCTGTTCTTCTGCGCAAAATATCGGTGAGACCGACGAGACCTGCACGACTAACTGAATCAATGGCGGCATCCTTAGTCAGCACATAGGCAAGTCTGGTCTCCAAGGTCGCTCGCAAAGCGAACCTGTCTTCTGGTGATATCGAGCGTTTGGTTTGCGATGGATTGACCGTTTGTGCGTCGCTGGTGGCGATCGGAAGGGTAAGGCTTGCGCTGACGAGGAATGTTATTGCAACAAACCCACTGGCGGCTTTGGAATTTGCCGACGCACCAACCTTCGGGCCAAGACCGCGCAAGACGTAACTAATAACAAGGTCGGCCATAAGCAAAAGCAAAGCAGCCAATAACAGCCATGGTTTGATGTCGAGGCCAGCGGTCCGCGCATAGTTGGCGATTTCGACACCTGCGGGAATAGCTGTAAGCGGCATGATGCTTTCAATAGTCGGCGACAGGTTTAGAGCGCGGCGTGAATCTCCCTTTCCATAATAGCCAGGTGGAAATTTCGGACCCAGTGCAGTCTTGGAAAAGGACTTCGCGGGAATTGCGATTGCTGTCGAAGACGGCGGCTCCAGGACGCCAAACCCATCCAATGTTTGAAGTGGTGGATATATAGCTTCACCGCTCTCGCCACCTATACCGAGACTTAAAGCGGCAACGCGCTGCAGCATGTCTACAAAAAGACCGGAAAGCGGCAGGTTTGACCATTCTGTGTTGGCGGTGGTGTGGACGAGAATGAGCCAGCCATTTCCTTTTCTTTCCGCTGTCACCAATGGCGTGCCATCTGTAAGCCGAGCCCAGGTTTTGCCATTTAAATCGAGGGTTGGCTGAGCGAGAACCTGACGATTAATGCGAATATCGGGCGGGATTTTCAATCCTGAAAATGGACTCTTTTCGCTAAAGGGGAGCAACTTTGCCGGTGTGGTCCATGACATCGTTCCCCCGAGCGCGCGACCACCCCCGCGCAACTGGACCGGTACGAGCTGGTCTGTACCTTGTGCCATACGTGGTCCGGCAAATCGAATTAAGACACCACCTTTATTCAGCCATGCGAGAAGCGCGTCAGATTGAGGTTCACTCAATTTGCCGATGTCGGCGAGCACAATCATAGCCAATTTTCGTTTGGTCAGATCGCTTATTGTCCCGGTTTTGACATTGCTAAAAGGACTCAGTGCTTTGGTTAAATAATAATCGTCGCTTAGCAACGGGACGGATCCTTCCGTCAGACCACCGATAGCAATACCGACCGGGCGTCGCTGCCACCGATCATCCATCAGGAAAACCGCACCGGCACTGTCTTCGCCCTCGATTTTAGCGCTGACCGCACGATTCCTAATGTCCGGGGGAAGATTGAAACGGGCTTCAGCAATTGGCTTGTCCTGATCAAATATTGCTTTCTCCCGCCCCAGTAGGCGACCATCTTCGTCATACAGGCGTACCTGCACCTCAGCGGGCGCATTGGGCCCGTTAATGCGTCGAACTGGAAACGCTAATCCACCTGTAATCGTTCTTGGACGATTGAGCGTCTTTGCGATGCCCCCCGGTGTTTCTCGATATATTCTTAAAGCGCCGAACTCGCGCAATTTTTCCATTAGCGATACCGCACCGGCGTCATTGATGCCGTTAGACAACCAAGCAACGTGTGCCGACCCCTCAATCGATAGGTCTGCAATCACATCTGTAACGGCACGCCTATCTGCCGGCCAAGGCTTCGGTTTGATACGTCTCAAAATTTGCCGGGCTGCAGCCGGGCGCATAAGCTCGCTGACCAGCCCAGGTTCGGTCCGCAACCGTCTTGCTGTCATAATGATGCGCACCGACCGTCTTTCGCGATCAGCCTGATCTATGAGACTCTCAATGGTATCGAGGCGCTTTTGCCAAGCCGGTCCTGCGGCCCAATCGTCATCTATTACGAGTATGAGCGGTCCACTTCCATAAAGCTGCTTGCCTTGATTCCAGACCGGATGTGCCAAGCCGATAATGATTAGCGCTGCGATGAGCATCCGAAGCAAAATAAGCCACAATGGCGTTTTTGCTGGCGTTTCCTCTTGCGGTGTTAGCGCGAGCAAGAATTGCAATGGCGGAAACGCGCGAACCAGTGGCGCAGGCGGCGTGACCCGAAGCAACCACCACAGAACCGGCAACGACGCCAGAGCCATCAAAATCCATGGAGAGGTGAAAACCAGTGCGCCCAGATCCAACATCACTTGGCTTCCGGTGTTTCTGCGAGCGCCTGATACAAAGCGAGTAATGCGCTTTGCGGTGGTTGATCTGTACAGTGACCAACACAAGTCCACCCCAGTCGGCTGGACACATTTTCAATTGCACGCCGATGTTTTTCCATGAGTTCTACATATTCCGCTTTGACGGCTTCTACCCGCCCGATCAGGGCGGCACCTTCTCCTTCCAGTCCTTCGAAGCGCACGCGTCCTGCAAAGGGGAGACTCTGTTCGGCTGGATCAAATAATTGCAGTAAATGTCCACGAACGCCGAGAGCGGCAAAGCCTCGCAAAGTCTGTGCAATTTCTGCAGGCGGTGTCAGGAAATCGGAAATCATAACCACGCGTGAATAGCGCGGCAGCGGCTCAAGTGGTGGTGTGCTGGGTGGATTTTCTTTTCTTAATGAGATTGATGCGGCGAGTCTCTCCATGACGGCGCGACCGTTTGATGGTGGTACACCAGAGCCGAGTAATGTTACCCGTTCGCCACCACGAATTAATAGGGAGGAGAGGGCCAAAAGCAACAGAGCAGCGCGGTCTGCTTTTTCTGGCAGCGCGCTATCGGATTGATAATACATCGACGCAGATTGATCGATCCAGATCCACACACTTTGCGCCGCCTCCCACTCATTTTCCCGGATATAGAAATGTTCACGTTTCGCTGATTGCCGCCAGTCAATTCTCTGAACGGGGTCGCCTGGCTGGTACCGCCTAAATTGCCAAAATGTTTCTCCCTGACCGACCCTGCGGCGGCCATGGACACCCTGCGCAACAGTCGCGGCAATGCGTTCAGCCGCGATCAACAGCGGTGGGAGCCGAGCGGCACTCTCTTCCGCCCGCTGACGTACTGAACCCGTCTGTGCAGCAGCTTTACTGCCCAACCCGGAGAAATTTAGGCCAAAGGAGCGCACAGCCTGTCTATTACTTCATCGATGGTGACACCGTCGGCACGAGCCGCAAAACTCAGCGCCATACGATGGCGTAACACCGGTTTGGAAAGTGCAATCACATCATCGATCGATGGCGCATAGCGACCATCCAGTAATGCACGTGCCCTACATGCCAACATTAACGCCTGACTGGCACGAGGGCCGGGGCCCCAGGCGACATGATCGCGTATATCCGGCAGGGCGCTTTCCGTTGGCCGCGCTGACCGAACAAGATTGAGTATCGACTGAACAACGCTATCGCCAACCGGTATTTGTCGAACCAAAGTCTGTGCGGCAATCAAATCGTCCGATGTTAAAACTTGTTCTGCTTCAGCTGTCTCAGAACCGGTTGTTGCCAGGAGAATTTCTCGCTCGGCCTGTTCTGAAGGATAGCTAACATCGACCTGCATTAAAAACCGGTCGAGTTGGGCTTCCGGCAACGGATATGTGCCCTCTTGCTCAAGCGGGTTCTGGGTGGCCAGAACGTGGAACGGAGTTGGTAAGGCGTGGTTTTGGCCAGCGACAGAAACCTTCTGTTCTTGCATTGCCTGCAGGAGGGCGGACTGAGTCCTGGGGCTTGCGCGGTTAATTTCATCGGCCATTAGAAGCTGGCAAAAGACCGGCCCTTCAATAAAGCGAAAGGACCGCCTTGTTCCGTCTTCACCTTCATCCAGGATTTCTGAACCAAGGATATCAGCGGGCATCAAATCGGGAGTAAACTGAACACGTTTGTCATTTAGCCCCAGAACGGTTCCCAATGTTTCGACCAGCCGGGTTTTTCCGAGGCCAGGAAAGCCAATTAGAAGGACGTGACCGCCAGCAAGCAGCGTGATAAGTGTTTCGTCTATAACTTGGTTCTGACCGAAGATAATCCGGCCAATCCGGTCGCGTACAAGTGCCATGCGTTGGCCCAGAGAGTCGATCTCTGCGACGAGACGGGCCGGAGGTTCTACTCCGGAAGCGGTGGTTTGAACTGCAGATTCTGTTTCAGCCATATAGAGCTCCATGACGCGGGCGGCGTACTATGGATAAATCACATACCGATAACCCCGGCGACAAAAATAAAGTGTCTCTCGAAATCAATCGTCTTGCCGCCATATCCAGTACACCGAACGGCCAAATATTTTGTGGCGATATTGACATGCGGATCGCCCGTGACGGTACCTGGTATTATCATGGCTCTCCCATTGAACGAAAACAACTCGTAAAACTATTTGGTTCTGTTTTAAGTCGTGATGACAAGGGCGACTACTGGCTGATTACACCTGTAGAAAAGTGCCGGATAAAAGTTGATGACGCCCCATTTCTTGCGGTTGAAATGACCATCGCCGGTAATGAGAAAAATCAACGACTGTCATTCCGAACAAACGTTGACGATATTGTGATCGCGGGTGCAGAGCATCCGTTGCGAATAGTCACGGATACCGCGACCGGAGAACCGTCACCGTATATTTTAATCCGGGAAGGTATTGAGGCGTTAATTGCACGATCAGTTTTCTACGATTTAGTTGAGATTGGCTCTGAGTTCACTTCTGATGGAGAAGCGTCAATCGGTGTGTGGAGCGATGGTGTTTTCTTTAAATTGGGAAATGTTGATTAAGCGGGCCCTCCAATTTGATCATGCGTGACATAATTCAAAATTTATTTTTGGAGCCAGGCAATGCGTCTAACCCCAGCGCGCCTGAAATTGATTGGCCGGCACCGATTGTTTCCAAAAAAGAGCGCCAGCTAAAATCTGCTGCTGTGCTTGTCCCGCTGGTTGATCACGAACAGGGAATGACCGTGCTGTTGACGCAAAGGACGGAAACGATGTCTGACCATGCCGGTCAAATTGCGTTTCCGGGTGGCCGGATAGAGGCGGGGGAAGTGACGCCGGAAGAGACCGCCCTCAGGGAAACAAAAGAAGAAATCGGTCTTGAGCATTCAGCGATAAATGTTCTTGGCAGAATGAACGCCAGGGATACGGGAACCGGCTATCGCGTCATGCCGGTCGTTGGAATAATCGAACCACCCTTGTCTTTGACACCAGACCCTTCTGAAGTCGCACAAATCTTTGAAGTTCCGATGGACTTCGTGATCGATCCCGCCAATCATCGTTTGGAGACAAGAGTGGATCATGGAAAATCGCGTGAATTTTACGTAATGCCGTACAATGATCATTATATCTGGGGACTAACGGCCCGGATTTTGGTCGAACTTGGAAGGATGGTGAGGAGCGCATGATTCGAGTGTTTCTAATATTTGTACTACCGCTGCTACTGCCTGCCGCGGTCTATGTGCTTTGGCGTACATTTGCGCCGCCCAAGATGGGTGGTTCGGAAGCGATCGCCCGCGAGGAATGGGAGCCTTTACCTTGGAAGTGGTTAATTCTGATTGGTGTCATCTTCGTAACCATTACCCTTGTTACCGTCACGGCGTATCCTGAATTTTTTGAATTTTAGGAAAAGGCTGGGCATATGGAACGCGCTGCCTCTATCGACCTGAAAAACTGGATAGCGAGGCCGCAGACACAAACGGTCATGGATGCCCTTGAGCGTGGTGGAAAAAGCGCACGGTTTGTCGGCGGTTGTGTTCGTGACGCGCTGCTTGGTTTGAATGTTAAGGACGTTGATATAGCGACTCCTGAAACTCCTGAACGGGTAATCGAACTCATTGAAGAGGCCGACCTAAGAGCGATTCCGACTGGTATCGATCATGGGACTGTAACCGCGATTTGTGATGGGATTCCTTTCGAGATAACGACCCTTCGGCGAGATATTGAAACCTACGGCCGCCGCGCACGCGTCAGTTTTACGGAAGACTGGGCGGAAGACGCGGCGCGGCGAGATCTGACGCTAAATGCTCTCTATTGTGATCGACTTGGCAAAGTATATGACCCCATCGGAGGTCTGGAGGACCTCAAAGCAGGACGGATTCGGTTTGTCGGTGATGCCCGAGCTCGCATCGAAGAGGATATTCTGAGGTTGCTGAGGTTTTTTCGCTTCTTTGCCTTCTACGGGAGCGCCCCAGCGGACGTAGAGGCGCTTAACGCCTGCCGTGATATGGCCCCTCAATTGAACCAACTTTCTGTAGAACGGGTTTGGAAGGAGTTATCCCGTCTGCTGCTGGCTCCGGATCCGACGCAGGCGTTTAGTTTGATGTCTTCTTATGGAATTCTTGCCCATATTTTACCCGAAGCAAACAGGAGCAAAGATCTCCATCATCTCGTGCAAATTGAATCTGATTTGAAGGTGCAGCCCTCTTATCTTCGTCGTCTGGCCTCAATTGTTGATCTGGATGCGAATGGAGCAAATGCGCTTGCTTCGCGTTTTAAATTTTCGAATGCCGAACGGGATGAATTTTCAGAACTGTGTAATCCGCCTGATTGGCCCGATCCTCAGGCTGACCGAAAAAGAAACAGGCTGGCGCTTTACAGGCTGAAGCCAGAATTGTTCATAGAACTTGTCTTACTTGGCGCAACAAGATCACCGGCTCTCGACTGGCCTGGTTTATTGTCCTTTCCTGAGGACAATGCGTTGCCAGCATTTAGCATTACCGGGCAGGATGTAATCGATGGAGGTGTACCAACTGGTAGCGATGTCGGCAATATTCTCACACAGGTCGAAAATTGGTGGATCGAAAGTGACTTCACCGCGGATCGCGATAGCTGCCTCGCCTATTTGTCGGAATTGATTACCGCGCGGTCTTAACGAGCCTGCCCGAAACTGTTCTAACTCTTTCGCCGCTGCGTGTGCTTTTGAAAACCAGTTTCATCCCTGTTCCCGAAAGCGTGCGGTCATACTGTTGCAGAGCATAGATGCCATTCTTGTTCACTCGCATGAGAAACAACGAGAGAGTCGCCCCCTTTATTTTCGCCCCACACATTTCTTTACCCTTGAGAGGATCTCCGCTTGATGTGCAGCGAAATACACCTTGGGCTCCCGCCGGAACGAGCGTTCGGGTTGTTTGACGACGACGAACATTAGGTTTTTTGGGGTCACCCCCTTTACGGATGACACTAGTCCAGTCGATTTGGAAGCCTGATCCTGATGGTGCAATTTTGACATCAAAATCACGCGCTGTTGTGGCGAAATAAATGCTGTCTTCGTTCTCAGCGACGCCACCGCCACTAAAAGTTCCAAAAAACGCGTCTATCGTCAGGTTGGGTTGAGCCGCCTGCGTCAAGCCAGCGATTGTCGTAAAAACAAATGTACCGGCGATCGCCGCGAACCTCTTCATAATGCCTCCAAATATCGTATGCATGTCGGCTACTATAACGACCCGATGCGCATTGGCCAGTCCGTCACGGCCATTTTGCGGATGGCGGCATCGACATCAAAATAGCTTCCACATTGCCACCGGTCTGGAGTCCAAACTTTGTCCCGCGGTCGTGGAGCAAATTGAATTCAACGTACCGACCGCGTTTGACGAGTTGCTGTTCACGCTGCTCTTCTGTCCAGTCCCTGTCTTTGCGGCTTCGTACGATCGCTGGATAGACGTTTAAAAATGTTCGGCCGACGTCTTGGGTAAACGCAAAATCCGCGGTCCAATCTTCTGTTTCGAGGTAGTCGTAAAAAATTCCGCCAACACCACGTGGCTCGCCCCTGTGCGGCAAATAGAAATATTCATCGCACCATTTTTTGAACCTGTCGTAGTAATCTTCGCCGTGCTTGTCACAGATGCCTTTTAGTCCTGCGTGAAATTCTTCTGTGGCGGCTTCGTCAGGCAGCATGGGTGTCAGGTCTGTTCCGCCACCAAACCAGGATTTAGAGGTCGAAATAAAACGCGTATTCATGTGAACAGCGGGTACGAGCGGTGAACACATATGCGCGACCAACGAAATACCAGCCGCCCAAAATTGAGGATTTTCCTCAGCACCGGGAATTTCTTTTCGGAACTCTGGAGAAAATTCGCCGTATACGGTGGAAATATTGACGCCAACTTTTTCGAAAACCCGTCCATGCATGACGGACATTGTTCCGCCACCCCCATCAGCGCCGGTGTGATCCTGTCTTTCCCATGATTTCCGCTTGAATTTTCCAGGTTCTGAAACTGTAGGACTCCAACCGCCTTCGATTTCTATTGCCTCAAATTCTTTGCAAATCTCATCTCTAAGGTCGGCAAACCATGCGGTTGTAATTTTTTTCTTGTCGTCGAGGGGATCGGTCATCCAGAAGGTCCTAACGCAAACGTGTTCGTTTGTCTCATGGCTTCACCCAACACCATCGATGCTGCCATCGCAATGTTGAGGGAACGCGTGCCTGTCGCCATTGGAATGCGAATACGTGCATTAACCGTCTGATGGACTTCCTGAGGCACACCGGCGCTTTCCCGTCCCAAAAGCAATCGGTCTGACTTTTCAAATTTGAAATCGCAATAGGAAATATTGCCAAATGTTGTCAAAAGGACAATTCGATCTTCCGACTCCACGCATTTTTCCTGAAATTTGGCCCAGGAGTTATGCCGTTCTAGTTCCACCTGTGCGAGGTAATCCATACCCGAACGCCGCAATCTTTTGTCATCCAGAACAAACCCGCACGGTTCGATTATATCCACGCCGACATTCATACAGGCGGCCATTCTTAAAATAGTCCCAGTGTTTTGCGGAATATCGGGCTCAAATAAAGCTATTCGCATGGTTAACGGTCAGTTAATCACCTTCGCTGTAAGGTCAGTTTCAACATAATTTGTGCCCGTTATAGCGGCACCAATAGGCAGTGTTCAAACGTTGCTGCGGCGTAAGGCCGCAGTGTTTGAATCTGTCGTTGCGTTAATGATAACTGGTAACCTTGCCGGGCTGCTGTTTGCGCGCGGAAAAAAACCAAGAGGTACAGAATGGTGAGTTCTGGTGATACGGCTGAGGAAGCTGCACATGGTGCCGTAGAAGGCGAAACCAGACGCGATTTTCTGATGCTGGCGACCGGAGCATTTGGTGCTTTCGGAGCAGCTGCTGCAGCATGGCCGCTTATCCATCAAATGAATCCAGCGGCGGATACGCTGGCAGCATCGACAATTGAAGTTAATTTGGAACCTATTCAACCAGGGCAACGCGTTCTGGTTAAATGGCGCGGCAAGCCAGTCTTCATCGTTCGTCGTACAAAAGAGCAAGTAAAAGAAGCTGGTGCTGTTAATTGGTCAGGACTTCCTGATCCGGAACCGGACAGTAAACGAACGCAGAAACCTGAATGGTTAATCGTTGTCGGCGTTTGCACCCATCTGGGTTGCATTCCATCCGGTAGTAAACCGAGTGAAGTAAAAGGCGAGTTCGGTGGTTGGTTCTGCCCGTGCCATGGATCGCATTACGACACCTCCGGACGGATTCGCAAGGGACCGGCACCCAAGAACCTACCCGTACCGGAATATAAATTCCTATCGGACAAGCTCGTTAAGATCGGTTAGGAGAATCTGGGATGAGTGATTCTAAGTTTAAAAATCCGATCGTCGCCTGGATTGATTATAGACTCCCGGTTTTTACGTTTATGGAGCACGAGCTTCATGAATATCCGACGCCCAAAAATCTGAACTACTGGTGGAACTTCGGTTCACTGGCGGGGATCATCCTCGTGATCATGATCGTCACAGGCATAATTCTGTCGATGCATTATACCCCGCATACGGCGTTAGCTTTCGACTCTGTGGAACGCATTATGCGTGACGTCAACTATGGCTGGTTGATCCGATATGTCCATATGAACGGTGCGTCTGCATTCTTCATCGTAGTATTTATCCACATATTCCGCGGCCTTTATTTTGGCTCCTATAAATCGCCAAGGGAGCTATTGTGGATGTTGGGTGTCGTTATCCTGCTTCTTATGATGGCGACGGCATTCCTGGGTTATGTGCTGCCATGGGGCCAGATGAGCTTCTGGGGTGCGACAGTTATCACCAACCTGTTTTCGGCTATCCCCATCGTTGGCGACACGATTGTTACACTGCTTTGGGGCGGATTTTCAGTTGATAACCCAACCCTGAACCGCTTTTTTAGCCTTCACTTCCTGTTGCCTTTTGTAATCGTCGGTGTCGTCGTGCTGCATATCGTCGCTTTGCATCAGCATGGATCGGGGAACCCAATCGGTATCGATACGAAATCGCCGCAGGACACAATTCCATTCCATCCATATTACACGATTAAAGATCTCTTCGGATTAGGCGTTTTTCTCATATTTTTCTTCGGGTTCGTGTTTTTTGCACCAAATTATTTAGGCCATCCCGACAATTATATCGAAGCCAACCCTTTGGTAACGCCACCCCACATTGTTCCGGAATGGTACTTCCTGCCGTTCTACGCAATCTTGAGATCGTTTACGGCGGATGCACTGATATTCTTGCCGTTTTCCTGGTTGATGACAGCGAAATTGGCTGGTGTTTTGGCAATGTTCGCCTCCATCATGGTGTTGTTTATTTTGCCATGGCTTGATCATTCGCCTGTCAAAAGTGCGCGTTTCCGCCCCATTTATAAGCAGTTCTACTGGTTGTTAATTATCGATTGCTTCATTTTGGGTATTTGTGGTGCCAAGCCTGCAGAAGCGCCCTGGACCTATATCTCCCAGGCGGCAACGGCATATTATTTTCTCCATTTCCTCGTCATCATTCCGCTGCTCGGGTTCTTCGAAAAGACCAAGCCATTACCTACGAGTATTAGCGAACCTGTCCTGAAGGGTGGAGGCGGCGCTTCTGTTGCTGCCGGTGCTAAACCAATGGAGAAAGCCTGATGCGCAAATATTTGATTGGCGCTGCAGCGGCTGTCTCAGTTGTTGTGCTGGCTTCGAATGGCGCGATGTCAGCGGGCGATGCTGTCAAGCCTCCCAGCCAGAATTGGTCATTTTCTGGTTTCTTCGGCACATTTGATCGCGGTGCGTTACAACGCGGCTTCCAGGTTTATGACGAAGTTTGTGCTGGGTGTCATTCCGCCCGTTTGCTGGCCTATCGCAACCTGACAGAAATTGGCTTTACAGAAGACCAGGCAAAGAAGATCGCGGCATCCAAAGAGGTTACGGATGGCCCAAATGATGAGGGCGAGATGTTCCAGCGTCCGGGTATTTTGAGTGATCGGTTTGTAAGGCCTTTCCCGAACGACGAGGCAGCGCGCGCGGCAAATGGCGGGGCGTTGCCGCCTGACCTTTCTTTGATGGTTAAAGCCCGAATAGGTGGAGCCAATTATCTCCACGCGCTATTGACGGGTTACAAGGATGCGCCAAAGGATACAAACCTTCCGGACGGTATGTCCTACAACCTTTACTTTGCCGGAAATCAGATTGCTATGGCTCCGCCCCTAGCCGAGGATGGGGTGGAATATGCGGATAAGACCAAGGCGACGGTCGATCAAATGGCACGCGATGTAACAACATTCCTTGCCTGGGCTGCTGAACCGGAGCTTGAATGGCGAAAGCGGATGGGCGTTAAAGTCATTCTCTTCCTGCTCATTCTGACTGGCATGTTGTATGCCGTTAAACGCAAGGTGTGGTCGGACGTACACTAATTTGGGACGTTGGCTCTCGTACTGGCACGACAGGTATGATAAACGAACCGGCGGTGAGTATTCACCGCCGGTTTTGTTTTGGTCTACTAAAAATCCAGGGAAATTATGTTGGAAATACCTGTATTGGGCGTAATTGGCGGAAGCGGTCTTTATGAAATTGAAGGTCTTGCAAATACGCGATGGGAACGCATTGAAACATCGTTTGGCGAACCCTCTGATGAGTTGCTGTTTGGCGAACTCGACGGGCAACAAATCGTGTTTTTACCGCGTCACGGGCGTGGTCACCGGATACCGCCAAGTGGATTGAACTTCAGGGCAAATATCGAAGCCCTGAAACGGGCTGGCTGCACAGAGATTGTTTCACTAAGCGCCGTCGGTTCTTTAAAAGAGGAGCTTCCGCCCGGAACATTTGTCATCGTCGATCAGTTTATCGATAGAACATTTGCCCGTGAGAAAAGCTTTTTTGGTGAAGGTTTGGTTGCCCACGTTTCAATGGCTGATCCAGCATGTGATCGGTTAGGGGGTCTGATTGAGCATGCATCGGCTTCCTTGTCCAACAAGACCGTAAGAGGTGGTACTTACCTCGTTATGGAAGGGCCGCAGTTCTCAACGAGGGCGGAAAGTGAGCTTTATCGATCCTGGGGCTGTGATGTCATTGGAATGACCAATATGCCTGAAGCCAAACTCGCCCGCGAAGCGGAGATGTGTTACGCGACGGTCGCAATGGTGACCGATTACGACTGCTGGCATGAAGACCACGACGATGTCACGGTTGAAACCGTCATACAGGTCCTAATGGAGAATGCCGCGGCCGCGAAGCAGCTCGTTGTTAATCTGGCCCCCCTTATTGGTGGACGATCAGAAATTTGCACCACCGGGTGTCACAATGCCCTTGATGTAGCAATTATCACCGCACCGGATGCGCGTGATGCTGAAATGGCGAAAAAACTTGATGCTGTGGCTGGTCGGGTCTTTCGTCCATGAATGTTGACGGAACACCGTTTCGAACGATCTGGCTTGCGGAAGACGGCGAAACCGTCGAAATCATCGATCAAACCCGGCTGCCACACGAGTTTGTCACTGTCGCGTTAAACTCAGTGGATGACGCTGCGTACGCAATTCGCTCGATGCAGGTCCGTGGTGCGCCACTTATAGGCGCGACGGCCGCATATGGTATGTGTCTCGCCTTAAGGAAAGATCCTTCTGACGATGCGCTAAAGGCGGCTTACGATCTCCTTTTGCGCACGAGGCCGACAGCTGTGAATTTACGCTGGGCGCTTGATGAATTGAAAACCCTCCTTTTGCCATTATCTGAGCAGGACCGTGCGGCGTCAGCTTATCGCCGCGCTGCCGAAATATGCGATGACGATGTCGCTATTTGCCGCTCGATTGGTGTTCACGGCGTCGAACTCATTCGGGAGGTATGGGAACGTAACGGAAAAGATCGGCCTATAAATATTTTGACACATTGTAATGCGGGTTGGTTGGCGACGGTCGACTGGGGAACCGCGACCGCGCCGATTTATGTTGCCCATGAAGAAGAGATCCCAGTTCATGTATGGGTGGATGAAACTCGGCCGCGCAATCAGGGTGCCAGCCTCACGGCCTGGGAATTAGCGCAACACGGCGTGCCTCATACCGTTATTGTCGATAACGCGGGCGGACACGTCATGCAGCAGGGAAACGTTGATTTGTTAATTACCGGCACGGATCGTACGACGGCTGCCGGGGATGTCGCCAACAAGATAGGAACCTATCTCAAGGCATTGGCGGCACGCGACAATAATGTGCCGTTTTACGTCGGCTTGCCCGGGCCGACAATTGACTGGACAATTACCAACGGTAGCGAAATTCCAATTGAAGAACGCGACGCAGAAGAAGTTACAAAAATTACAGGCAGAACTGAGGGTGGAGAGATTGAAACCGTTATGATTACTCCACCAGAAAGTGAAGCGGCGAACTATGCTTTTGATGTTACGCCATCGCGCCTGGTGACAGGATTGATTACCGAGCGCGGAATTTGCGCCGCGACGGCCGAGGGGTTGGCAGCCCTTTATCCGGAGAAACGATAGGCAGAGCGATGGAAAATCTCTGGTCCGACGAAGAAGCACGAAGCTATATAAGCCGGTTTGTCACGAATGAGGTCAATGAGGACCTTGCCCTTCGTGTATACACCTCGCGACTATTGGGGGGAGAGCCAAAACTTGTCCTGCATGGTGGTGGTAATACCTCTGTTAAAACGACAATGCCCGACACGCTCGGTGAAAGTATAGAAGTGCTTTGCGTGAAGGGTTCGGGATGGGACCTGGGCGATATCGAGCCTCCTGGGTTGCCAGCGGTTCGTCTGGGACAAATTCGTAAACTGGCGGCTTTGCCGTCATTGACGGATGAGGAAATGGTCAATGCGCAAAGGCTAAATCTTCTGGAGTCCGCAGCGCCGACCCCTTCTGTCGAAACTCTACTACACGCGTTTTTGCCGCATAAATTTGTCGATCACACGCATGCCAACGCAATTTTGGCTCTAACGGATCAAGAAGGTGGCGATGAAATTTGTCAGGAAATCTTCGGAAACCGTATGGGTTACGTGCCTTACATCATGCCGGGATTTGCATTGGCAAAGAAAGCCAAGGAAGTTTTCGAGGAGAACCCCTCCGTGGAAGGATTGATTCTCTTCAAGCATGGGATTTTCACCTTTGGGGAAACGGCTCAGGAATCCTATGACCGCATGATTGAGATGGTCACTCTAGCTGAAAACGAAATAAAAAGGCGCCGCTCTCATAGCATTGAGGCCATCGACATTCCCGCCGGGCTGGCGTCGGTCGTCGAGATTGCGCCCATCCTGCGTGGTTTGTGCGCGATAGAAACCGAAAAATCTACGCAACGTCTCATAATGGATTTCAGGTCAAGCGAGGCCATTCTCAACTTTGTTAATGGCAAAGATTTGGAACGGTATAGCCAGCAGGGTACGGTAACGCCGGATCATGTAATTCGGACAAAACCCAACCCACTCGTCACTCCGCTACCCGAAGTGGGGAAACTTGAAGAGTTTAAAGCTGCGGCCAAGGTCGGTGTCCAAAGATATATCGCCGATTATCGCGCTTATTTTTCGCGCAACAATGAAAAGCAAGTCGTGCCAAAAACCGAACTTGATCCGATGCCACGCGTGATTTTGGTGCCAGGCGTTGGGTTATTCGGCCTCGGCAATAGTGCTGGAGCTGCCGCGGTCGCGGCTGATCTGGCGGAAACCAACATAGACGTTATTACAGACGTAGAGTCTATGGGTGTTTACAAGGTCATCCCTGAATCTGATATTTTCGATATTGAGTACTGGTCTCTGGAACAGGCTAAACTCGGTAAGTCCGCCGAGAAACCTTTACAGCGACAAATAGCGGCGGTTACCGGCGGAGGCTCTGGTATTGGTGCGGCAACCGCGAGAGCTTTTGCCAATGCTGGCGCAGTCGTTGTGGTTCTGGACAGGGATGAGTCATCTGCAGCGTCTATTGCGGCCGATATAGGCGGCTTGGGGCTGGGGTGTGACGTCACGAATATAGAATCCGTGAAAAGTGCATTCGCGTTAATTTGCGAGCGGTTCGGTGGTCTTGATCTTCTCGTATCAAACGCGGGCGCTGCCTGGCAGGGCAAAATCGGAGAAGTTGATGATGCCGTACTTCGAGAAAGCTTTGAGCTGAATTTTTTCGCGCATCAGTCAGTAGCCAAGGCCGCTGTTGAGATCATGCGGGCGCAAGGGACGGGCGGATGTCTGCTGTTCAATACTTCAAAACAGGCGATCAACCCTGGGCCGGATTTCGGTCCCTATGGATTACCGAAAGCAGCGACGTTGTTCCTGATGAAACAATACGCGCTCGATTATGGTGCCGAAGGTATCCGTTCGAATGCCGTAAATGCGGACCGAATTCGGACAGGGCTTCTAGATGACGAAATGATCGCGGCGCGCTCCAAAGCGCGTGGTGTCTCTGAGGCCGATTATATGGGTGGAAATTTGCTCCGTCGTGAAGTTTTGGCTGAGGATGTTGCAAAGGCGTTTTTGGATCTTGCCCTAGCCGAAAAAACCACCGCAGCAGTTGTAACTGTCGATGGCGGAAATATAGCTGCATCTTTACGGTAGAAGACAAGAAAAACCCCGGACCTTTCGATCCGGGGTAATTTATTGCAAATTTTGTAAAGATTAGCCGACGTGCTGACCAAATAGCTCTAACGTCCGGGCGTGCCCGCGTTCGCATGCACCCTGGTTGTAGCTTTCCCGGTCATCGCAGCAAAATCCGTGACCTGCATCGTCATAGACGAAGCATGGAATGTCAGGATGTGCTTCCTTGATGTCATGGACTTGGCTCAATGGAATCCCACCGTCTTTGTCGCCAAAATTAAAGATCACTGGAACTCTGGGTGTGTCTTCACGTTTCGCGTGGATACCGCCGCCATAAAAGGTCGAAGCCGCTGATAGGCCGTCGCATTTGCATGCACCGAGCCAGCTAACATACCCGCCAAAGCAATATCCGACGATACCGACTTTACCGGCACTTGAAGCTTCATTGATCGCCGCTTGAACATCGTTCTGAATGCCGTCGTCATCAAGACTACCGCGTGTATCGCGGCCCTTGCCGAAATCATCCTGCCCATATCCGAGCTCGAGGCCTTTTTCCTTTCGGTCAAAAAGGGCCGGTGCAATCGCGACGTATCCATTCTTCGCAAATTCATCCGCAACATTGCGGATATGCTGGTTTACACCAAAAATTTCCTGAATGACGACGACGCCACCTTTGGCGGTCCCTTCGGGCTCCGCCTTATATGCATCAAGTGTGTGGCCGTCGGCCGTCGTTAATTCAATTGTCGATCCCATAATTCTCTCCCTGAAAGGCGCCGCAACAGATTTGCGTCGCGAAATGATAGACCGCTTTTTTAAACCTTGCCGACAGTATGTGCAACGCAGCACAGCGATTTCGTAATTCATCTTTTTCGCGTTATTAAAGTCGGAGCACAAACAGGGGGGTAGAAATGAAATTAAAATCTAAGCTCGTTCGAGGTGTAGCCGTAACCTGTGCTGCAGCTTTGGTTTTATCGGGATGTGTAACCACCCACATAAGAAATATTGACAAATTTCCGCAGGGAACAGAGGGGCTGAAAATACTATTTATGCCAATCGACGTTGAGTTGTCAGAAGTTGGTGCGAGTGGGATTCAGGAACCCAAAGCAGAATGGACCGAAAAAGCGAGAAAAAATCTTATATCCGGTATCAAACAGGTTTTTTCGGACAAGCAGAGTCGACTTGTTTCCTATGCCGAACCAACCAATGACCAAAGCGCGAAAACGCATACCCAGCTTATTAAGCTGCACTACCAGGTTGGTTTTGAGATGATGAACCAAATGGTTCAGCCACTCCCGACGAAAGGAAAGGACCAGCTGAAATGGACTCTTGGTCCACAGGTCCAGAAATTACGGGAAGCGAGCAACGCGGACTATGCTTTATTTGTGGTTATGCGTGACAGCTATGCCTCCGCTGGACGGGTAGCTGCAATCGCCGTGGCAGCAATCGTTTTCGGTGTTGGATTGCCAGGCGGTATTCAGGTTGGGTTTGCTTCGCTCGTTGACCTAAAAACCGGGGAAGTTGTTTGGTTTAATCGTGTGGCACGTGGGGACGGTGACCTTCGAACGCCCGATGAAGCAAAGGAAACCATCAAGGTATTGATGAAAGAGCTGCCTAGCTAGAACGATGCGCTCAATTGCGAATTTCTTACTTTCCGTCGTAGTGGCAGGGTATCTCGGTGGTTGCGTCACAACACCAATTGAAGGTGATGATTCGCCTTCCGCAGAAAAGCCAGTTTCGTCTGTAGAAAACATTGCCCCTGGCGTGCGGCCACCCCTCGATACATTGGAGGGTGGGTTGTGGATGGCCGTAGAGAAAATCGAAAAGAAGGTTAAAACTTCGGGGACCACCTTTGAAGATAAAGGTCTCCAGCAATATGTTTACCGGATTGCATGCAAAATAGCGGGTCAGTATTGCAAAGACATAAGGGTGTATATTCAGCATCTGCCGCTTTTTAACGCTTCCATGTATCCCAATGGTATGATGATTGTGAATACTGGTTTGCTGTTGCGCGCCCACAACGAGGCGCAAATGGCTGCTGTCCTAGGGCATGAATTAGCACATTATCTGCGTCGACATAGCATGCAGCGTTTCAGAAACGCTCAGGAAACCGCGAATGCGATGGTGATATTGCAATTCGGCTTAGCGGCGGTGGGAATTCCGGGATTAGGTGATATAGCGACCCTCGTGGCCATGGCTTCACGATCCGCTTACAGTCGAGATCATGAACGAGAAGCCGACGAACTTGGATTGGAATTAATGGCTAAAGCGGGATACGACCCGCGAGAGGCATCCAATATGTGGCAACAACTTATCCAAGAGCGGGATGCGGATCCGGAAGATAAGAACAAGATATTATTCTTGGCAAGTCATCCTAGTAGCGAAGAACGTGCGGATACGCTCGCTAAATTAGCGGACGAGATCATTGAAAAACGCGGTTTTGCAGGCGTGAAAAATCAAGCGGCTTATCAATCTGTCATTGGGCCAAGACGTCGTACATTTTTGCGAGATGAAACACAATTACGGCGATTTGCGCGAGCGCATAAACTTATGGAAATGCTTGCGGAGCTTGGTCTTCCGAAGGGTGAGCTAAATTTCTTTAGGGGCGAACTTCATCGAATAAAGGATGAAGAATCAGACCATGACGACGAGGAACATGAAAAAGGCAAAAAGTTTATGAAGGCCCTGGAATTTTACAGAAAAGCGATTGCAGAAAAGGACCATCCCCCTGAAGTTCACAAATATATGGGGCTCGTCTATCGAAAGTTAAATATGTTCAAAGAAGCGAGTGCAGCATTCCGCGAATATCTAAGGCGCGCGCCCAAGTCGCGTGACCGTTTAATGATCCAGGCGCTTATGAATAAGATCGGATAAGAGAAATGAAAACACTTAGAATTTTATTTGCTGTCGTAGTTTGTGGTCTATTGACCGGTTGTCCTTCGGTGACTCTTGTGAAGCCGGGGCCGGTGACTATTCAAGACCACGTAATTGTTGAGCCTTCGCAAGAGTGGTCTCATCTGTCTGGCTTTAGCAAATGGGACGTCCTGACCGTTGATGGCTCGCGTTTACAGAGAGTATCGATTCTTGGTGGCCTTGAGGACGGAGAAACGATTTTTTCGTTCCGAGAAGGGGTAAAGGCACCAAAATTTAAATCAAATATGACATCTGTGGAAATCGCAGACGCAATCAAGGCATCTGTTGCGGCTGTTAATATTCGGAACTTTAAAATTTTGAATTTGCGGCCTTATACGTTCGGCGGCGAAGAGGGGTTCAAGTTTGATTGTACCTATAAAACCAAAGAAGGATTGGATTTCAAATGTATTTTTGTTGGTGCAGTCCATAAAAAACGACTGAATCTAATCGCGGTTTACGGCACTTCGGTCCACTATTTCGACAAATATGTCGAGGAAGCGGAAAGAATAATTCGATCCGCCCGTTTTATATAAAAACAGGCTTGGCGCTTTTTATACGTTGAACCTAAACAGGATAACGTCGCCGTCTTTCACAACATAGTCGCGGCCCTCCTGGCGCATTTTGCCGGCGTCCTTTGCGCCGTTCTCGCCATCGCAGTCGATGTAATCGTCGAACGAAATTGTTTCAGCGCAGATAAACCCTTTTTCAAAATCCGTATGAATTACGCCGGCGGCCTGTGGCGCTTTTGTCCCTTCGGTTATGGTCCATGCGCGGGATTCCGTTGGGCCGGCCGTAAGATAGGTAATCAAGCCCAACAGTTGATATCCAGCCCCAATTATCCGCGACAAACCCGTTTGTTCGAGTCCCAAGGACTCCAGGAATTCAGAACGCTCTTCATCGTCCGTGAGTTGCGCGATTTCGGCCTCGATTGCAGCTGAAATTACAACATACACCGCACCTTCCGTGGCAGCGTGATCAGCGACCCTCGACGAAAACTTATTTCCGGTGGCGGCATCTTCCTCATTGACGTTGCAGACATACATGACGGGCTTTGCCGTTAACAGCTGAAGTCCTTTGAACAAGGCTTTATCCTCGAATTGAGCTTCAACAGAACGGGCCGGTTTTCCCTTTTTAAGGGCGTCAATGATTTTTTCGACCATGGCGAGGGTTGCGATGGCCTCTTTGTCGTTGCCTCGGGATTTCTTAATAAGGTTTTCGCTCCGGCGCTCGAGGCTCTCAAGGTCCGCCAGCATTAATTCGGTATCGATTGTCTCTATGTCACTAATCGGATCAATTTTGCCTTCGACATGAGTGATGTTCTCGTCCTCAAAACAACGTACGACATGCGCTATGGCATCGACTTCCCGAATATGACCAAGAAATTGATTTCCGAGCCCTTCGCCCGTACTTGCACCGCGGACAAGTCCGGCAATGTCAGCAAAATCTATTTGGGTGGGGGTGATCTTTGCTGATTTTGCAAGTGTTGCGATCTGATCCAAGCGGGCATCCGGAACCGCGATGCGCCCTACATTGGGTTCAATTGTACAAAACGGATAATTTTCCGCCTGAGCGGCAATGGTGGCCGTCAAAGCGTTGAACAGGGTTGATTTTCCCACATTTGGGAGGCCAACGATTCCACAAGTAAATCCCATTATTTTTCTTTCGTATTTTCAGTGGAGGGAGCAGCATCGCCTGCTTCCTTTTTCGATTTCAGCGGTTGTGTCAACAAGGCTACACGGGTGGTAAAGGCAGCGGCGTCCCCGTCGAACAAAAGCGGGATGGCGTCCGCGATAGCATCAAGCGTATTCGTAACCCAATCTTTGTCAGCCTTTGAGAAATCCCGAAGTACATGCCCCGTAACGCGATCCTTATCGCCTGGGTGGCCGACACCAATTCGTACCCGCCAGTAATCCTGGCCGATATGTGAATCTATGCTCCGTAGCCCATTATGACCGGCATGACCGCCACCCCGTTTAGCGCGCACCTTTCCCGGTGCAAGGTCGAGCTCATCATGCAGGACAAAAATTTCGTTTGGCTCAAGGCGCCAGTAACGCATGGCGTCTCCCACGGCTTGTCCTGAATCATTCATATATGTCAGCGGTTTAAGGGTAACGATTTTGGTAGCCTCAACGAGGCCTTCGCTAAAGATACCTTGGGGGCGTGATCGGGTTCTCGGCGAGCTGAAACCATGACGGCGGACGATTTCGTCCACCACCATGGCGCCGATATTGTGTCGGTTTCCAGCATATTCCTGACCCGGGTTTCCCAGGCCGACCAGGAGCAACATGGTGCCTCCGGTGTGGGGACGGGGAGAGTTTTACTCTCCACCCTCCGATTTGTCGTCTTCGCCGCCTTCGGCACCTTCCGCGCCTTCGGCACCTTCTTCGCCTTCGACACCCTCTTCGCCTTCGAGACCTTCTTCGCCTTCGAGGTCTTCTTCCTCTTCCTCGACGGTCATGATGGTCGGTGCGGCAATCGTCGCGATTGTGAAGTCACGATCCGTAATCGTTAGTTCAACACCTTCCGTTAGGGTCAGTGCGCTCGCGTGAATAGAATCGCCAACTTCAAGACCTGTCAGGTCGATCTCGAATCCTTCCGGAATCGCATCGGCAACGCACAAGACCTCGATGGTATGGCGGACGACGTTCAGAACGCCGCCTGTTTTTAGACCCGGTGATTCATCCTCATTCAGGAACTGGACAGGAATTTCAACTGTCAGTTTCCGGTCTGCTGAATAGCGCAAGAAGTCCACATGAAGCGGTCTATCGGTTACGGGGTGAAACTGGGTATCGCGAGGCAAAACACGATGGGTGTTGCCATCGACTTCGACATCCAGAAGCCGAATAAAGAAGCCACTCTTACCAAGTTCCTGTTCCAGCCGTACGCGGTCAACGGTGATTAATAGGGGTTCTTCCTTATTGCCGTAAATAACAGCCGGGATTTGTCCGGCGCGGCGTGCAGCCCGGGCGGTCCCCTTTCCAGCCCGTTCGCGAGATGCCGCGGCAATGGTTTGTATTTCGGCCATGCCGTATCTCCATAGTTTAAGTTTGCGCCTGCCTCCAGGGGTGCCGACGCATCAAATTCCGCCAAAAAGACGGAGGCGATGGGTTTTAATCTTATGCAGCGGAATAGTCAAACAAACTAGACACAGATTTTTCTTCACTGATCCGCGCAATTGCCTCGCCCATCAAGGGGGCAATCGATAGCTGTCTGACATTTTGCGATACCCTTACAGCCTCAGTACCCATGATGCTGTCAGTGGTGACCATATTCTCAATAGGGGAAGAGGATACGCGAGACACCGCACCTCCTGAAAGAACGCCGTGCGTAATGTAGGCGGACACTGATTTTGCACCCGCATCCATGAGCGCGACCGCCGCATTACAGAGCGTTCCAGCCGAGTCGACAATGTCATCGACGACAATACAATCGGCACCCGTTACATCACCAATGATATGCATTACCTCCGAAACGCCGGCACGTTCGCGCCGTTTGTCGATTATCGCGAGATCGGCTTCAAGCGGCTTGGCCAGTGCCCTCGCACGAAGGACGCCACCCACATCAGGCGATACCATGGTCAGGTTGCCGCAGTCGAAGTTCTGCTTAATGTCCCGGAGAAAAACGGGGGCAGTGAATAGATTGTCGACGGGTATGTCGAAAAAGCCCTGAATCTGGCCGGCGTGGAGATCAAGGGTCAAAACCCGGTCAACACCGGCTTCGGTAATCAGGTTGGCAACCAATTTGGCCGATATTGGAGTTCTGGGTCCGGACTTACGATCCTGCCGGGCGTATCCAAAATAAGGAATAACAGCTGTGATGCGACGTGCCGAACCCCGTCGAAGGGCATCGATACATACCAGCAATTCCATCAAATTGTCATTGGCCGGATATGAAGTCGATTGGACGACAAAGACATCCTCGCCCCTGACGTTCTCCTCAATTTCAACAAAGCATTCCATGTCCGCAAACCGACGGATACTTGCTTTACAAAGTGAGAGATTGAGATAGGCGGCAATCGCTTCTGCGAGTGGACGATTGCTATTGCAGGCGACGATTTTCATCCCGACTTTCCCTGGCTAACCGTCCCCCCGGAGGCAGCCTAAATGCAAATGCCATTGGCTCGCGCAATTTACCAGTGCCCAAAGCCTAAGTAAACGACTCCACGGATTACATCAGCGGGTTTTTTTATCCTGTGGAAAACTATTCAGCGGCAGTCGATTTACGATTTCACTTACCCCACCGGCGGCATTTTTGGCGATAACCTGAGACAGCAATTGCCAGTTGTTTTTTATTGTGGATACGCTGACGGCATTTTTTTGATCCAGTTTTCCCAACTGCTTGCCGCTGGCATTCAATACGGCCCAGCTAATTGTGATCGGTTGCCGTCCCTGCCGGACCGGCCCCAGTGAAACAGCTCCCGTGATGATTAGTGCAGCGCCGTCCAACCCCTTTAAAACTGGGAATTTTCGAAATTTTAGCGTCTGCTCCATTGCAGACTTTAGAACGGCTGATCTGTCTTCATCGATTCCATCAACCGGCCATACATGCAATGGCGGTAAAGCGCTTATCGGGGCCGCGACGCCTTCAAGGCGTGTTCTCAAGATTAATCGGGCAAAATGCCGCGCCGTTCGTTTTGCTGTATCGGAATAGTTTTCAGGGGTCGGGTTTTTTAGATTCCCTCGGCCAAGAAATTTCGACGACTGATACTTGCCGATCAGGTTTCCCTGCGAATCGGTAAGCCGCCACAATATCCGAACCCCCGTTCGATCCCGTGATGTCCCATCGGTAAATGCAAATCCCTCCAAAAACTGGCTGCGCTTGTTCGCGCCAGAGGTCGCTGCAGGAATTTCGAGTTTGATAAACGCATCTGCAACGGCCCTGGAAAGGGCATCAGATTGAATTTTTGTAAGCCCGGCGATGGGGTTTACTGTAACCCCGGCGATATCGGGGCGATTTGCGACACTTGGGTCACCAGTACCAGAAGGATGCGCAAATGGTGCCGGGACCGGCTGGCAGGCCGATAAACCAACCATGAGAAAAGTCACAACAGCAAGGTTGCCAAATAAAATTCTAAAATCAGACGAGAACACAACTTGCCACCAGACCGATAAAACAGGCGATGCAAAATATTATCAGATGAGGCATGCCGTCATTCCCTTATTACGATAACAGAAATCCCACGGCCATAGTCCTGTTCGCCGGAAAGGGTGGATCGCCGGTAGCTGTAAAAAGATTCAGTTTCTGCACAATTGTCCATGTCAATCACGTCGATTTTTGATAATCCGGCGCGTTCTAACCTCAGTTGCACAAAACCGCCCAGATCAAATCGCAAATGAGTCTCGTCGTCATCAGCGAAATAGGATGAAAATTTGGCGTTCTGCTCCGTAAATTTGTTTCTGAACTCCAATCCAACTTGATAGGACGGCTGTGCGATACAGGGACCGACCGCTGCAGCAATATTTTCCCGTTGCGCACCCAGAGATTCCATCGCCGAGACAGTGGACTCAATGACACCGTCGAGTGCACCCCGCCAGCCTGCATGGCACGCACCAACGATGCGGTTTTGGTTGTCCGCGAAAAGAACAGGCGCACAATCGGCAGTCAGTATACCGAGTGCTATACCGGCACGAGCCGTTACCATTCCATCAGCTCTCGGTGCTTCGGCCCTATTCCATGGCTGCTCGACGGCAACCACATCTGTACCGTGAACCTGATAGGTGCAGGTCAAAGAAGTTGGTGTGATCCCTAAAAATTGGCTCACCCTTCGGCGGTTTTCGGTGATCTTGTTCTCCTCGTCGCTGGAGCCATAACCGCAATTTAACGAGCTATAGATGCCCTGGCTGACGCCGCCGACGCGTCCGAAAAACCCATGCCGGATTTGCTCGTATCCGCCGAGCGTTGCTGCGGTGAAAACCTGCAGCTTTTCTGTGTCAAGATTAGTCACTCGCACACACCGTTATGACGTTTCTCAAACCCCGCCGGAATTACGCTGTCCTTTGGGGTAAGTGCCATCGCCTTGAAGAGGGTGCCCATACCGTCAGAGGCAATCAACCGACGGCATCCGTCTGTGAGAAGGTTGGCCTGCTTAACACTAGCGTTAGCCGACAGTATCTCTGCTCTTTGCTCGATTCCAAGTGACGATAAAAAATCACCCTGGAAGATCGGACCGTGCACGATGCAGCCTTGCTCGGTACTGGCGGCATCGAGAGCAGCAAAATCGACATGGGCCGTTAAATCGATTTCACCGATTTCCGCAAGTGGGTTATGAAATTGGTGCGATTTCATCGCCTGCAGAGTATCGCCAAGTCCGTGTTGATTGTGTCCATAATCCAGTATCAAAGCAGCAATTCCGTCTTGCGCAATCCGGCCCGCGAGAGAGCCAGTAATTTCCTTTCCTACGACATTCTCCTCAAAAACCGAATTGACTGGCGCCGCCACAATCTCGGACGGAAAATCCGCGTCGTTGGGGTGCCTCATGGGCATCGTCGCAAAAGTAAGAGTGTCATCGTTTGGAGATAGGGAAACGCAACGTTCCTGCCAGCCATCCTCAGTTTTTACGAATTGATCGATTGGCAGAGCGTCAAAGAACTCATTTGCAACAACGAGAATTTTGCCACCTGGAATGGATTCAACATTTTCGTGCCAGGTAACCTTATGTTCCTTTAGAGCTTCCTCCTGTAATCCGCGCAAAACAGGACTGGTTTCCACCAGGTGCACATCTATGGCCGAAGCAAAGTCAGGGGCGGTGGCGTGAATCGCCCGTAGCATGTCTGACATAAGCGTTCCGCGCCCGGGGCCAAGTTCAACCAGTTTGACGTCAGTAGCACTGCCCGATGCCTGCCACATAACGGCACACCATAGTCCGATGATCTCACCGAACACCTGACTGATTTCAGGAGACGTTATGAAGTCGCCCTCTCCGCCGATCGGATTCCGCGTTTTGTAGTACCCCAATTCAGGATCGCATAATGCCATGTTCATGAATTCTGAAACCGGGAGCGGGCCAGAAGCGTTGATGCGCTTGCGAATTTTGGTTTCGAGCGGGGTCAAGGTTGGCGGCGGGCCCGGTGAATTAGCCAGGCACCGATGATGATTAATGGTAGAGACAAGAGTTGCCCCATGGTCGCGATGCCGTAGAGGGTCCCCAGGTGGGCGTCAGGTTCTCGGACGAACTCTACGATATAACGTGACAGTCCGTAT
Organism: Rhodospirillaceae bacterium; assembly: GCA_002720855.1. Lineage (GTDB taxonomy): Bacteria > Pseudomonadota > Alphaproteobacteria > MPNO01 > UBA2964 > UBA2964. The sequence continues at coordinate 527,804 of PBIN01000014.1, forward strand.
CCAGCCATAAATACCCCCATGGATAAACCCGGTCTCGCCATGGCATTGAACCGGTAAATCATTGCTGCGATAACGCAGAACAACAACAACCCTTCGAGACCCGCTTCATAAAGCTGGCTGGGATGACGTGGCTCTGAGCCGCCCCGTGGAAAGACCATAGCCCAAGGGACATCCGTTATTCGGCCGTATAACTCACCATTAATAAAATTGGCGATACGGCCGAAAAAAAGACCTATTGGTGCCGCAGCACATACCATGTCGCCAAAGGTCAGAAATGAGATGTTCTTTTTGCGGACGAAAACCCAGGTAACGAGGATGACGCCAATGAGTCCTCCGTGAAAGGACATTCCACCCTGCCACATAGCAAAGATCAGGAGAGGGTTATCTGCGAAATAACCAGGGTTGTAGAAGATCACATATCCGAACCGACCGCCGAGAATGATACCAAGCGTCGCCCAAATTATAAAATCGTCAACATGTCCGCGATCGACACCGATATCGGATTTTGCTGCGAGGATAATGATATAGCGCCAACCAAGTAGAATCCCTGCAACATAAGCCAGGGAGTACCATCGGATGACGAGAGGGCCAAGTTCTAGCGCGATGGGATCGATGGCCGGAAACGCTAGTGCATACATTGACTTAATGCCCTCTTTCTGGGGGTGTTTTAAATATAAGGGTCCTCGGTCGCGAGGAAGTTACGCACATATTGCGAAACGCCGTTTTCCAAATCCGTAAAGGGAGCGGAATACCCGGCCTGCCGCAGGCGATCCATACGGGCTTCCGTAAAATACTGATACTTGTCCCGAATAGCGATCGGCGTGTCGATAAACTTAATCTCCGGCGTAATTTTTGCGGCGGCGAATATCGCATTGGCAAGATCAGCAAAACTCCGGGCCTTTCCTGTGCCGAGGTTGAAGAGCCCTGAAACCGAAGGGGTTTCCATTAGCCAAAGCATCACTTTTACGCAGTCGCCGACCCATACAAAATCACGGCTTTGCCCACCATCCTCGTAGTCCGGATTATGTGACCGGAAGAGCACGGCTGGGCCACCCGCTGAAATTTCACGATAATTTTTTAGCGCTACGCTGATTTGTCCCTCTTTGTGATATTCGTTTGGGCCGTACACGTTGAAGAACTTCAATCCAGCCCATTGCGGTGGTGCCTGATCGTTCGACTCTGTAGCTAAAGTTCGACTTACCCACCGATCGAAAAGATGTTTGCTCCACCCATAAGCGTTTAAAGGTTTCAGGCTGGCGAGATGGTCCCGATCTCCATTGTCGTCGAATCCCACTGCACCGTCGCCATATGTGGCCGCGGATGACGCATAAATAAACGGGATCCCATATCGGGTACAACGCGTCCATAACTCGCAGGAAAGCCGGAAATTATTATCAATAATGAGGTCGGCGTCGGTCTCGGTGGTCGCAGAAATGGCGCCGAGATGAAAAATAGTTTCAAGACGATTGGCATTGCTATCTATGAAGGGCAAAACGTTCTCAGGCGCGATGATGTCCGCAAGATCACGCTTGGCAATGTTGCGCCATTTTTCATCGCTGCCCAGCCTATCGCATACGACGATGTCATTTGCCCCGGCGGATTCAAGCTCCGCGACGAGGTTTGATCCGATAAATCCGGCACCACCTGTAACTAGGATCATGATTTAGTCCTGTCACGCATTGCGTTGGCGTATCTTATAGGGTTCACAATGGTTTGCTTCAAGAAAAGGTGTCAAAAGCAGTTACTTTTTGCTTCTAGAACAGGCCGGTAATATTTCCTTTTTCGTCGACTTTTATATCGTGCGCTGCCGGCACACGAGGTAATCCAGGCATCGTCATAATGTCACCACAGACCACAACCAAAAATTCCGCACCATTGGCCAACCTTACCTCCCTTATCTGCACGACATGATCGCTTGGTGCATTTTTGAGGTTGGCATCGGTTGAGAAGCTATATTGTGTCTTAGCGACACAAATCGGGAATTTGGCGGCACCCTCCTTTTCAAGATCGCGTATTTGGTTTCGAATCTTTGTGTCCGCGGCAATTTCGCTCGCCCCATAAATCTTTTGAGCGATTGCCTCAATTTTGTTCCAGAGGGGCATTTCGTCATCATATAGATACTTGAAGGAAGAACCGTCATTGCCCTCGGCTAGTTCCACAACTTTATTCGCCAGTTCTTCCGTGCCAGCGCCGCCATTGGCCCAATGTGTGCAATCAATAGCTTCGACATTTTGTTCGGCACATCGTTCGCGGATCATCGCTATTTCCGCATCGCTATCGGTTACAAATCGATTGATTGCGACCACTGCCGGCACGCCAAAACCAAGAACGTTGTTGACGTGTCGGGACAGGTTATCGAGACCCTTCTGCAATGCTTCCAGATTTTCGTTGCCAAGTTCGTCCTTTTTGACTCCACCATGCATTTTTAGGGCGCGGGCGGTTGCAACAACAACTGCCGCGTTCGGTGTTAAACCCGCTTTACGGCATTTGATGTCAAAGAATTTCTCGGCCCCCAAATCGGCGCCGAAGCCAGCCTCGGTCACGACATAATCGGAAAGTTTGAGGGCTGTCTTTGTCGCTATAACGGAGTTACAGCCGTGAGCAATATTGGCGAAAGGGCCACCATGAACAAAGGCGGGGTTATTTTCCAGCGTTTGAACCAGGTTAGGCTTGATTGCGTCTTTTAAAAGTGCCGTCATGGGCCCGTCTGCCTTTAGGTCACGAGCATAGATCGGTTTACGATCACGTGTGTGACCGACAACAATATTCGCAAGCCTGCTATTTAGGTCTTCGATGCTTTGCGCGAGACAAAAGATCGCCATGACTTCAGAAGCGACCGTAATATCGAATCCTGCTTCCTTGGGAAAACCATTTGCGACACCGCCCAGCGACGTCACGATTGAGCGCAGGGCGCGGTCATTCATGTCAACAACACGTCGCCAGGTAACACGCCTAAGGTCCAAGGCCGGTTCCTGCGCCCAGTAAATGTGGTTATCTATCAACGCAGAGAGCAGATTGTTCGCCGTGCCGATCGCGTGAAAATCACCCGTAAAATGCAGGTTGATTTCTTCCATTGGCACAACTTGCGCAAATCCGCCGCCAGCTGCGCCACCTTTCATTCCAAAGCAAGGTCCCAGAGAAGGTTCGCGCAGACAAATCAGAGCATTTTTACCGATCCGGTTTAAACCATCACCCAGGCCGACAGTTGTGGTTGTCTTGCCTTCCCCGGCTGCGGTTGGCGTCATTGCCGTAACAAGTATGAGCTTTGCATCGGGGCGATCAGGAAGCGTGGCGACATGATCAAGTGAAATCTTCGCCTTGTAATGACCGTAAGGATCAAGGTGTTCTGGCGCTATATCGAACCGCTCTTTGGCAATGTCGACAACGGGTCGCATGTCCGCTTCACGGGCTATTTCAATATCTGATTTGTATTCAGTTTGTGCCATGGCTCTGAACTCTACTCATGAATCTTAAATTGGAATGAGGAAATAGATTGGTTTTGATTAAGCACGGGCAACGCAGATTGTACAGTGCTATCAACCAATGCGTTTGACCGGTGTAAAATTTCTGAAAAGTCCCTATATAGTAGTGGAGCGAGATTGAGCTGCAGCTTTTCAACATTCGGAGATGTGAACATGCAAACTCGAAGCCGAATCTTTGATGATGCCGCCAAATTGGCGGGTGGGGCGGTTGGGACTATCGAAAGCATTCGCCGGGAAGTCGAAGCGTTGGTCAAACAACAGGTTGAGCGTGTTATGTCCAGATTCGATTTGGTGACTCGCGACGAGTTCGAGGCTGTCAAGGAAATGGCGACGCAAGCCCGTATCCAGCAAGAGGAGCTTGCTGCCAAGCTTAGTGAACTGGAAGCCAGTCAGACGAAAACCTCGCGCCCAAAGAAGGCAGTACGTCGTAAACGACCGAAGGCCAAAAAGGCTTGAACAAATAAATTCAGTTTTCCACAGAAACTGACGCTTTTATTTAAATCTACCCTTGCACCCCGACTCTGCTTTTGGCACCCTACATATGGTAGTTGATGGCGATGCCAACACAATATCTTCTTAGATTTCGGTTGGTATCGTTCATTGTCGCGTATTTATGGGGGATCTCAAATGGCGGTAACGGCAGTAAAGGATTCGAGTCAGGTTACCACCAATCCGATCGATCTAATTGAACAGATTGCCGGCGCCCAGGGATGGACGTTCGAAAGGTCGGCAGACTATGAGATTGCTGCGGAAATTTCCGGTCGTTGGACTGATTATCGCCTATTTTTTTCCTGGCTGGACGACATTTGTGCGGTGCATTTCGCCTGTGCATTTGAGCTTACCGTGCCAGATCACCGCCGGACGGCATTTAATGATTTGATGGCAAGGGTAAATGAACAGCTCGCCGTCGGGCATTTCGACCTGTGGGCTGATCGTGGGTTGCCTGTTTTCAGGCACGCGATGCTGCTGCGTGGCATTTCTGGCGCCAGCGTCGAACAGGTCGAAGACATGGTGGAAATAGCCTTGATAGAAAGTGAACGATTCTATCCGGCATTTAATTATGTTGTCTGGGGCGGGAAAACTCCTGAGGAGGCATTTGACGCCGCAATGATCGACACGGTCGGCGAAGCCTAGATCACGGAACGTTTTTTCCTTCCCTTTCTATGTTACTAAAATACTTTTTTTGACGCCGCTGTGCTTCCTGATTGACGGCGTCCTGTATGGGCTGTGGGGAGGATGATTGTGGATCAAAATTTACTACTTGTTGGATGCGGCAAGATGGGCGGGGCTCTTCTCTCCGGCTGGCTGGATCGTGATCTGGCCGCAGAAGATGTCTTAGTCGTTGAGCCCTTTGGCGGCGATGCTCTACAAAATCAATTCGGAGTATCCGTGGTCGAGAAACTTGAGGGTGTGCCGCAGAGCTACTCCCCCGATATCGTTGTGTTTGCAGTTAAACCGCAGGCAATGGATGAAATCGTTCCTCTCTATGCCCGTTTTGTCGATAAGGGACCGATGTTTTTGTCCATCGCTGCGGGCAAGCCGTCGTCCTATTTTTTAAATTGTCTGGGCGAAAATGCAGCGATTGTTCGTAGCATGCCCAATACACCTGCCGCTGTTGGGCGCGGCATAACCGTCGCGTATGGCAGTGACGCTGTTTCAAAAGAGCAAAAGTCAGTTGCAACTACCTTGCTGGAAGCCGTTGGTGAGGTCGGCTGGGTAGAGAATGAGGCATTGATTGATGGTGTTACCGCGGTTTCAGGCAGCGGTCCCGCTTATGTGTTCCTCCTGATTGAGTGTCTGGCGCAGGCAGGAATCGAAGTCGGTCTGGATCCTGACCTAGCTGCGCGATTGGCGCTGGCTACCGTTGCAGGGAGTGGTGAACTGGCGCGCCAATCGACCGAAAGTGCTTCGACGCTACGAGAAAACGTTACCAGTCCGGGTGGAACGACGGCCGCAGCTCTTGAGATCCTTATGGCCGATGATGGTTTGCAAAATTTGATGAGCCGCGCTGTGGCTGCGGCAGAAACCCGTTCCCGCGAACTGGCAAGCTGAGAAATTACGCGATACGAGGCGGTTTGCCCGGAAGGGATTGACCTGCTGCTTCAGCATGTTCTCGCAACGGCTGTAAAAGCCCTTTTAGTTTTGCGAGTGCCCGAACCTCTAATTGTCGAACCCGTTCCTTAGAGAGGCCGAGCTCAGCACCTAAATCAGCCCGGCTGGGGGTTCGATCTGCGAGGAATCGTCGCCGAATTATGAAAGATTCGCGAGGCGGAAGCGATGATAGAGCGCTGACCAACCTGTCGCGCCAATATCGACTGTCTCTATCCTTAATAAGCGTATCTTCGGGCGTTGGTCGATCATCAATGACCTGGTCAACGAATGTTGCAGAACCGTCTTGTCCCGCGGGAAAATCGAGGGATTGATCCGGCCGTCTAATGCGGCGCGCAAATTTAACCACATCCGTAACAGAGGTGTTAAAGCGCGTCGCCAGAAAACGCGCCAATTCTTCAGGTAATGATTCTTCCCACGGACGTTCTGCCATACGGCGCCTGATATTCAAAAATAGTGATTTCTGCGCGGCTGTCGTTCCAATTTTCACTAGGGACCGGGAGCGAATGACATAATCTTGAATAGCCGCTCTGATCCACCACATTGCGTACGTGGAAAGCCGCGTGCCCTTATCGGGATTGAAACGCTTAAGCGCTTCCATGAGCCCGACAGTTCCTTCCTGAATTAATTCAGCAAGTGGATGGCCATGGCTTTTATATCGGCGAGCAATATGCAGAACAAACCGCAGATGACTCGTGACCAATTCTTGTGCGGCACTTTTATCGCCATTTCTCAATTTTTTCAGAAGTTCCCGCTCGCGCGTACGACTCAATCTCGGCTGGTGGAGAATGATTTGCATCAAATTGTGAAGAGCGGCACGTGGCATGGTGACGTCGTTCCAAGTTCGAGATATTTAAAAATCGCACACGCGCCGCGCCGTTTCAATGAATTCCGCCAAAATTTTCGCCTGTTTAGAATACTTGGAACCTCGTCGCAGAGCGCATAATATGGAGACGCAGATAGGATCGTAGCGAACATGGCGAAACGACCTCAAAATAACCGAAGAAAAATTCTGGATGCCGCGCTGGATTGCGCCGCTGAAGCCCGTTGGGGTGATGTGTCGCTGTCGAAGATTGCGAAGGAGGCTGATGTTTCCCTAAAGCAATTGTATGCTGAATTCGCGTCAAAGGCGGACATTGTTGCCGCCATCATCGTGCAGACAACTACCTCCGTTGTCGAGGGGACCGATCCGTCGGCAGCTGACGAACCGGCTCATGATCGATTGCTGGATGCAATACTAAGGCGTTTTGATGCTCTCGCGCCGCACAAGGCGGCGGTTACATCCATACTTCGGGATATGCCGCTTGATCCTTTAACCTCTCTTCGTCTAATGCCAAATTATTTTGATGCTATGGCCTGGGTCCTTGAGTCTGCCGGAATTAGTTCAACCGGTTTAGCCGGTCGTATCCGTACGAAAGGATTGGCCGTCATAAATCTGGCTGCAATGGGCATCTGGATACGTGACGACACAGCCGATCTAACAAAGACGATGGCATTTCTGGATCGCCGCCTTAAACAGGCTGTTCAGGTTGCAGCATTTCTTCCTTTTGGCGTTGTCAACCGGACGGCGGATAAAGCTGATTAGTCCTCGGTTAATACTCACATTGCTCAAACCGGTACGCCCGTCATTTCGAGTTTGAAAAAAATTGTCGGCTGGAATGCCGCAATTTTGTTGGTCGGTCTTCTTGGCGGTGAATTGATATTCGGTTCGTGGTTGAAAGGCGGTGGCCTGGGTACGGTGCACGTGCCTCGAGATTTGAATTTACAGCACGACGTTAGTGAAATTCGTCCGGATGGTGGCATCGTTCGATATAGCCGCGACCGGTGGGGCTTGCGTGGATCACATCAGAGTGCCGCAGCAATTGATATCCTGGCCATCGGCGGCAGTACGACAGATGAGTTGTACAGCGACGATAGCGAAACCTGGACTTTCCAACTCGAACAAAAATTCCGGCAGGCAGGAATTCCCATTACCGTGGGTAATGCTGGAATTAACGGGCATTCGACAATCGGCCATATTTATAGTCTGGAAAACTGGCTACTGCGTGTACCGAACCTCCAGCCCAAAATCATTTTGTTCTATATCGGCATTAATGATGCGGTGCTTCCAGCAGACGGAAGCTATGATGCCATTGTACCTGCCAATGGATGGGGCAAGTTCCGCCGGTATGCGATCAATAACAGCGCGGTTATTCGCTTAATTCGCGTTGTACGGGGGTCAATATTGGCATCTGAATTGCGACTGGCTTATCGAGCATGGGCACCGACACCTTTAAAGCCAGTAGCACCGCCGGCAATCCACAGGAAACTTTATATCAAAAGGTTATCCACCTACCGCCAACGGGTTTTACGTCTTATACAGCTTGCTGTTGAGAGAGGGGCGACACCTATTCTTGTAACCCAGCGTCGTGGTGATGCGCATTCGCGGAATGGAATATTGTTCGCGCGTTCGGCAGAAGCAGCCAAGGTTCATGAACTTCAGCGGCTATTCAATCAGGAAATGTTATCGGCATGTCGGTCAAAAGGAGCGGTGTGTGTAGATCTCGCCAGCGAAATTAATCTTACCTACCAGGATTTTTTCGACTCAATGCATACGAATCCGGCAGGCTCGGAAAAGATCGCAGAGTATCTGTTTTCTGTACTAAAACCGCTGACTGCACCGGTAAATTTAGACGGGAAGCCTCATGCGGATTCTCGTTCCTCCCATCGATGATTCTTCGATAGTGAGGTCTCCGCCGTGAGCCCTGATGACGTCTCGGGCAATCGTTAGCCCGAGGCCGCTGCCGCCAGTATCGGGATTGCGCGCACTATCGAGCCGGTAAAAGGGTTTAAAAACTTCCTCACGTTCATCCTCCGGGATTCCCGGCCCATCATCATCGACGGTAATTTGTATGGCTCCCTGAATTTCACTTAGCTCAACAGCGACTTTCTCGCCGTAGAGCATTGCGTTATTGACCAAATTGGTAACCGCACGTTTGAAGCCGTTCGGTTTAAGCGGGATGAAAATGCGATCCTTGGTTTCCAGGGACACAGGTGTCTCGTTGAGGTGAGCGCCGTTGACGACATCTCGAAGAATGGCCGATACATTTACATTTGCGACTTGCTCGGCACTCTCGCCACGGGCAAATGCGAGATACTCCTCGACCATTTTTTCCATTTCTTCGACATCGGAACAAAGTTCGGCAATTTCGGGTGAATCACCCAACATGGCGAGCTGCAACTTCATGCGGGTGAGTGGCGTGCGAAGGTCGTGGGAAATACCCGCCAGCATTTCCGTCCGCTGGTTCATCGTCCGCTGAATGCGTTCGCGCATGAGATTGAATGCCGCCGCTGCCTGACGAATTTCGGTGGACCCTTCCGGCTTGAAGTCAGAATCTTCCCGACCCTTACCAAAATTGTCGACTGCTGTTGCCAAACGCCTTATCGGCCGTACCTGGTTGCGCATAAATATAGTGGCGATGGCGAAGAGCAGCATTGATGTGCCGACCATCCACATGACGAATATATAGGTTGTTGAGCTAAAGAGCCGTTCTCTATCGACGACAACATCCATAACACCGTCTGGCAATTGAACCTGAATCCTCACTTCGCGCTCATGGCTCACAGTATCCATGTGAAAGGGTCGTCGAACGCGCTCCCGCAAGGCATTTCCAAGCAGTTCATCAAGGGTAGAGGAACCGGTTGTTCTTGGTGAATTCGGAAGGATGTCGTCTTTGCGGACACTAATCCGAAGACCTAAATTGGCGCCCGCTGAAAAGAAGACCCAAGTCTGATTTTCTTCGCCCGGGAAATTACGCCGGTTATCAATTACGCTGGAAATTTCACCAGCGACAGCCGACGCAAGACGCCTTGTTACTGTTTCCCAATGGCGGTCATAAAATATCCAGGTAGAAACGACCTGTAAGAGAACGAGCGGCGTGACGATGATCATAACCGAACGTCCGAACAGCGTACGTGGCAGGAACTGTTTGATAGAAATCATCGGACGGTATCTCTAATCGGGACGTAAAACATAACCGTGTCCCCGAACAGTTTGAATATAACGAGGGCTGCGGGAGTTAGGTTCAATTTTTCGTCGCAATCTCGTTACCTGTACATCTACAGTTCTCACGCCCCCGCTGATACCACTGTTCTGAATGAGTGTCTCACGGCTCACTGGGTTGCCAAGTTCAGCGACCAGGCTCTGAAGTAGGCTCGCTTCCATTTCCGTGAGATGTATGCGCTGTCCATCCTGCCAAAGTTCCTGCCGGTCCGATTTATATATGCAGCTGCCGAACTGGATATCAATCAGTGGCTCCATTGGTGCCGAACTCTGTACGCGCCTTAAAATAGTTGTGATGCGCAGGAGGAGTTCCTGTGGATCGAACGGTTTCGACAGATAGTCGTCTACCCCTTTCTCGAAACCCGCAATTCGATCTTGTACCTCGCCTCGCGCAGTTAACATAAGGATAGGAACGTCGTTTCGTGGCCTGAGCCATTCGGTAAAGGCTAACCCATCTTCTTCCGGCATCATGACATCGAGCACGATGAGGTCGAAGGTTATGCCGGCCAATAGTTTTCTGGCCTCCGCAGCACTTGAAGCTGACGAGACAGAAAATCCATTGTCGCTCAAATAGCGCTGTAGCAGGTCCCGCAGTCGCGTGTCGTCATCGACGACCAGAATATGTGGTAAGTCAGACAAATTCTCACCGTTTCATGGCACATACGCAGCTTCGAATTCCACTGCTAGAATTCATGCCACCATCGAAAAGTCTAAGCATATCCGCAATTGTTACAATTGGGGAAAGTTCGTTCGAATCAGATGATATGACGTTTTCATTTGTTCCGTATTCAATAGCTCGATGCGACAAATTCGCTCATCTTCAATCTTTTTCAAATCTTTCATTGACCCTTAACGGTCATCCCACTACAAGAACCGCGGGCCACGACCCCCCAACGGGTTGCGCCTCTTCTGTAAGGGAGAGTTATTATGACAAATGAAAGCTTCGCGCGTCCTGCGCGGCTACCGAACAATCCTTGTTTTTCCTCTGGTCCCTGCGCCAAACGTCCCGGTTGGGATGCTTCAGCGCTTGGCGATGCGCTTGTTGGCAGGTCACACAGATCTGGCCCCGGCAAAGAGCGCCTTGGCGAAGTTTTGTCGCGTTCGCGAGATATTTTAGGGCTCCCGGATGATTATCGAATTGGAATCGTACCCGCCTCCGATACAGGCGCGGTTGAAATGGCGCTTTGGTCGTTATTAGGCGCTCGGGGCGTCGACGTCTTAGCCTGGGAGAGTTTCGGTTCTGGTTGGGTAACCGATGTCACAAAACAATTGCGGCTTGAAGATGTTCGGGTGATCAAATCGGGCTACGGCGAGCTTCCGGATTTATCCGAAGCCGATTGGTCACGCGATGTCGTCTTTACCTGGAACGGCACTACCTCTGGCGTAAAAGTACCCAACGGGGATTGGATTGCGTCGGATCGTGAAGGTTTGGCAATTTGTGATGCCACATCGGCTGCATTTGCAATGCCTCTCCCTTGGGAAAAGCTCGATGTTATTACCTATTCCTGGCAAAAGGTTATGGGTGGCGAAGCCCAACACGGAATTCTTATCTTAAGTCCCAGGGCCGTCGAGCGTCTTGAAAACTATGTACCTGCCTGGCCCATGCCAAAAATTTTTCGCCTGACATCTGGCGGAAAATTGAATGAAGGCGTCTTTCGCGGTGAGACAATCAATACACCATCGATGGTATGCGTCGAGGACGCGCTTGATGGTTTGAAATGGGCTGAGTCAATTGGCGGCGCCAAGAGTTTGATTGACCGCTCAGACGCTAATCTGAGCGCAATCACGAAGTGGGTCGATAATACCGACTGGGTTGATTTCCTCGCGGCAGCGCCGGATATCAGATCAAACACATCTGTATGCCTGAGCATCGTTGACCCGTGGTTCCTCGAATTACCCGAAGATGCGCGGGCGAAAGTTCCAAAGAAGATCGACACAATTTTAGAACGTGAGAATGTCGCGTACGACATAAATGGATATCGCGATGCACCTCCCGGATTAAGAATCTGGGCTGGCGCGACTATTGAAACCCGAGATTTGCAGGATTTGTTTCCGTGGCTCGATTGGGCTTACGCCTCGGTCAAAGCCGAGTTGATGGAAGCGGAGTGAGGATAAAATGCCAAAAGTATTAATTTCTGACAGTTTGAGCTTGCGTGCGGTCGACATATTCAAGAACCGAGGGCTTGAAGTTGACGTTAAAACCGGTATGACGCCGGAGGAGCTGATTGAGTGCATTGGCAACTATGATGGCTTGGCCGTGCGTTCTGCGACCAAAGTGACCCCAGAAGTGTTAGCTGCAGCCAAGAATTTGAAGGTTGTTGGGCGAGCGGGTATCGGCGTTGACAACATCAATATAGATGAGGCCTCGGCAAACGGCGTCGTGGTTATGAATACACCGTTCGGCAATGCAATAACGACAGCAGAACATGCTATCGCGATGATGTTTGCCTTGGCACGCCAGATTCCGTCGGCGGATCAAATGACACAGGCAGGGAAGTGGGAAAAATCCCGTTTTATGGGTACAGAGCTCACTGGCAAAACACTCGGGATCATCGGTTGCGGCAATATCGGTTCACGCGTTGCCGAGCGGGCGATCGGGCTAAAAATGCGCGTTGTTGCCTATGACCCTTTCCTGACAGTGGATCGAGCGCAGGACCTTGGCGTCGAAAAGGTCGAATTGGAAGAATTATTTCCGCGTGCCGATATCATAACGCTGCATACGCCATTAACTGATGCCACACGAGATGTACTGAACAAGACCGCATTTGCGCAAATGCGTGATGGCGTCCTGATCGTGAATTGCGCACGCGGGGAATTGGTCGTTGAGGAAGATATTAAATCCGCACTTGAATCTGGCAAAGTTGGCGGATTCGCTGTCGATGTTTTTCCGACTGAACCCCCTGAAAATTACAGTTTGTTCGGGATGGATAATGTCGTGGCAACTCCTCATCTCGGTGCGGCGACCGCTGAAGCACAGGAAAATGTTGCACTTCAGGTTGCCGAACAGATGTCCGATTACTTGCTCAGCGGCGCCGTCGTAAATGCCATCAATATGGCGTCGGTATCGGCAGAAGATGCGCCAAAACTGAAGCCTTATATGCATCTCGCTGAATTGCTTGGTGGTTTTGCGGGGCAAATTATAGAAACGGGTTTGCAGTCCATTACTATCGAATATGAGGGACATGCCGCAAGTTTGAACACCAAGCCGCTCACCGCTTGCGCGCTTACCGGTGTGATGTCTCCCGCCATGGAATCGGTGAATATGGTCAATGCTCCAGTTATTGCGCGGGACCGTAATATCGGTGTGTCCATCGTCAATCACGAAAGGGAGTGCGAATATCAAACGCTGGTGCATCTCACTGTGAAAACTGAAAAGCGACAGCTTTCCGTTGCTGGTACTCTTATTGGTGGCGATAAGCCACGGATTGTGGAAATTGGCGGCGTCCCGATGGAAGCCTCATTGGGGCGTCAAATGGTTTATACGGTGAACAGGGATATGCCGGGCATTATCGGTGCGTTCGGTATGGCGATGGCAAATGCAGGCGTCAATATTGCGAACTTTATCCTTGGCAGAACGAAGCCTGGCGGTGATGCGGTAGCACTTCTCGAATTGGATCACGAAGTAAGCGAAGACGTATTACAAACTATTCGTGAAGTTCCTCATGTTCTTGAAGCCACTCAATTGAGTTTTCCCTCCATTGACGCAAGCGTTTAGTTGGAGATGAATTCATCCCCTGCGGGGTCGAACCAGGAAAATTCGCGGTTTCGTTCATCGTAAAACCAGCCATGAAGTGCGATTGACCCTGTATAAACACGATCGAGAATCCAAGGGTAGGTCATCAGGTTTTCAAATGAAATCCGCGTTAGCTCCTGGCTGCATATACGTTGCCGCTCGCTATCCGGAATATTGGCACTGCCAACGCGGTTGATCGCGGAAGCGGTAAGTTGCGTCCAGCTGGGCAGGTATTGACCATCGACAATCGCTGCTATTCCTTCCGCTTCTTCATTCAAGAGACAATTTAGAAGCCCACAATTTGGACTAACCAGGACGATAAGGTGTTCTACATTACAGACTTGGACGGCAAATTCGAGCGCAGCGCCGATTGAAAAGTCCATCCCGTCGCCAGCGCCCGGTGTCACCAGCCCCGCGGTATTTCGGATAACGTAAAACGTGCCCGCTGCAGCGCCGGTGAGGTCATGTGGATCGATCGGGAAATCTGCGGCGGTAATTACTGCCGCGACTGGCTTTGAATTTTCTGGCAAATCTTTGGGAGTGGTCGCGGAACTAGTTTTTGTTGCAAAATTCTTCGCTGCCGCGACCCAGTTATCGACATGACTATTATCCATGTCTTTTGTGTTGCTGTTGTTGCTGAATCATCAGTTCGCTCGAATGTTGTTGTATGTCTAGGGCCAAAGCTTGCTCGGGCAGAGCTTAAGCTTCATGATTAACCCAAAATAACAGGGTGTAGCTATGGATGTCGAACAGCTGGTGCAGGCGGACAGAGTGCACCGCCGCGTATACAATGACACAGAGATTTTTGAGCTTGAAATAGAGAAAATATTTTCTGTCGCCTGGATTTATATTGGTCACGTTAGCCAAGTTCAGAATCCTGGCGATTTTTATTGCACCGATATTGCACTTCAACCCGTCGTTATGACTCGCCACTCGGATGGCGAAATTAAAGTGTTGTTTAATAGGTGCGGGCATCGTGGTGCGCAAGTTATCCGTCCAGAGAATGGTAGTTCTGAAACATATCGATGTTGCTACCATGGTTGGGAATATGACACCGATGGAACTCTCATCGCCGTCCCGCGTCCACGAGGTTACGAGAAAAGCGCGGTGCAGCCCGGAGACCCCGCATATGGGATGACACATGTTCCTCGAATGGCGGAGTATCGCGGATTCGTTTTTGCGTCTTTGTCTCCTACCGGTCCAACACTCGAGGAATTTCTCGGACCAATTGCGACTTCTATCGACGATTTGGTCGATCGCGCACCGGATGGCGAAATAGAGGTCGCTGGAGGCGTTGCGCGTCACCTTTATCAGGGAAACTGGAAGCTCGTATTCGAAAATCTGTGTGATGGTTTGCATCCGAACTGTGTACATCAATCCTCAATCGAAGCAGCGAACCAACAAGACGACACAACCTACTCAGATGGCGCTGGTGAAATAGGAGTTCGTCAAATGCGCCAGAATGGGGCTCCTTGGGAATTTTGGGAGGATCAGGTTGGTTTGTGGGCTTATCGGTTTGGCCATAGTTACCTCGGTGATTACCATGACGATGCGAAACTGGTGGCCGCTAGGAACGATTCTTCGTTTGACGACTACTACGCTGCCATGGAGGCGGCTAAGGGCAATGCGAGGACGCAAGAGATTTTGGGAGTTATGCGTTGGAATACGAATATTTATCCAACGATATCTTTTATGAGTCAGTTTCGTCAGCTCCGCGTTATCAGGCCGGTGAGCGTGGACCAAACGGAAGTCCTGGGGTTTTGCTTCCGCCTAAAAGGGGCTCCCGAGAAGATGTTCCATGACACAATCCGATTTGCGAATATCACAAATGCTGTGGCGTCCCCTGTTTTGACCGATGATTTAGAGACCTATGACCGGATTCGTCGAGGTTTAATGACCGATGGAAATGATTGGATAGCGACATCACGGGGCTTAGGCGGAGATGCGCCGGATGAAGATGGTGGTTGGTGTGCCGAAAATGGGCTGAGTGAATTGCATATACGAAATATGTTCGATGCCTGGTCGCATTATATGACGGATTAAATGCGATGGCGGGTCAAAAAAATTTAGAGCAAGAGCAATTAAGATCGATCGAACTATTTTTGTTCAAGGAATCTCAGCTGCTCGATCATCGACAGTTTGATGACTGGCTAAATTTGTTTAAGGACAATGGGTGGTATTGGGTGCCAATTTCGCCGGATCAGGACAACCCCACTGATACTGTCTCGATTATTTATGATGACAGAAAACTTCTGGAGACGAGAGTTCGTCGGCTGAATAATGTTAATATTCATGCTGAAAGTCCGCCCTCTCGGACCAGCAGAATAATTGGCAACATTGTTGTAGAAAGTACCGACACTCCTGTTGGCACCATCAATGTTTCATCTCGATTTCAGCTGATTGAATTTCGGAGTGATCGGCAAAGGCTGTTCGCGGGGACAGCTCATCATATTTTGATACCCAATGACATCAGCTTCCTAATTCAAGGAAAACGCGTTGATCTCGTAAATGCGGAGGGAATGCTGGAGGGCATAACCTCACTTTTCTAATCGATTCTCAAATCCGTTTGCACAGGGGCCTCAAACCCGGTAGATACGCCGCGATACGCGCAGTAAACTGTGCCGTCAATTAATTTTCATTTGCCGTCATTCGGCGGAACGACATGACTGAAAAAGAAAAACACGCATTGCTGCCTGCTGGCTTGAGAGATGTATTGCCTGACGATGCGGCTTTCGAAGCTGACATTGTCGAGCGGATAATGGCGTTCTTCGGTCAGAACGGATATGAGCGTGTTAAAGCACCATTGACTGAATTTGAAGATGGGTTGTTGAGCGGCGCCGGTGTGGCCCTGGCCCCGCAGACTTTTCGTCTTATGGACCCGGTTTCACAAAGGATGATGGGCGTTCGTGCAGACATCACGCCGCAAATAGCGAGAATTGCCAGGACTCGACTTGGGGAATCGCCAAGGCCATTACGTCTTTCCTATGCTGGCGACGTCTTACGTGTCCGAGGGAGCCAGCTGCGACCCGAACGGCAAATTCTTCAGGTTGGTGCGGAATTGATCGGATCCGGATCGCCGTTGGCTGATACGGAAATAATCATTTTGGCTGCAAATGCAATCAGTACAATTGGGGTCGACAATTTTAGCGTCGACCTGACTGTTCCGCGTCTGGTCCCCAGCATTGTGGATCAATACGAGTTGTCAGAAGGCGCGGCAGCCGAGATCAGGGCGGCGCTGGACCGCAAAGATCCCGAAGCAGTCCGATCAGTGGCCGGGCCGGCAACCGATATTCTAATATCAATGCTGGAAGCGACGGGCACTGTAGACAGTGCCCTAGACACCCTAAAGGCGCTCAACTTGCCTGAGACCGCGGCGGCTGAAAGAGAACGACTCGAGGTCGTTGTTGGTCACTTGCGCGGTGCCTCGCCGGAATTGCAGTTAACGCTCGACCCAGCCGAAAACAGAGGGTTTGAATATCACACAGGCATCGGCTTCTCGATATTTGCCAAGGGCCTTGCCGGCGAGCTCGCGCGTGGCGGAAGATATCGCGTTGAGGGCAAATCCATTGACGAGGACGGAGAGCGGGCCACCGGTGTTACGCTTTACACCGACACTCTTCTTGGCATGCTCCCCAAACCGGCAGGTCGGAAACGTATTCTGGTGTCCGGTACGACGTCCCGTGAGACGATTTTGAGATTGCAAGAAGAAGACTGGATTACGGTTTCGGCACTGGAAATCAGTTCAGATTTGAATGCAGAGGCGATTCGCTTGGGTTGTTCACATATTCTAGGGAAAACCGGCCCTGAACCGGCAAAGGGATAGAAGCCAAAATGGCAAATGTAGTGGTCGTCGGCTCGCAATGGGGGGACGAGGGAAAAGGAAAAATCGTTGATTGGTTGTCGCACCGCGCCGACGTGGTCGTCCGGTTCCAGGGAGGACACAATGCAGGTCATACTCTGGTTATCGACAATGTTACCTATAAACTTAGTCTCCTGCCGTCAGGTGTGGTTCGTCCTGGAAAACTTTCGATCATTGGTAATGGCGTCGTTGTTGATCCGTGGGCACTTCTCTCCGAAATAGATGGTTTGCGGGAGCAAGGTGTCGAGGTTTCGCCCGAGACGCTTAAAGTTGCCGAGAACGCAACATTGATACTGCCATTGCACGGTGCCCTTGATCGTGCACGGGAAGAAGCGCGCGGTAGTGACAAGATTGGAACAACCGGTCGAGGTATTGGCCCGGCCTATGAGGACAAGGTCGCCAGGCGCGCGATCCGGGTTTGCGACCTGGCGGAGCCTGATGCGTTGGAGGCCCGAGTCGATCAACTTCTGATGCATCACAATGCCCTTTTGAAGGGACTTGGAGCAGCACTCGTAGACCGCGATGAACTTCTGAGACAGCTGACTGAGCTGGCACCAAGGTTGCTTCCATACGCAGATAGTGTTTGGCAACGACTCCATGAAGCAAGCAGAACGGAAAAAAGAATTCTTTTCGAAGGTGCGCAAGGTGCCATGCTCGACGTGGACCACGGAACCTATCCCTTTGTAACTTCTTCTAATACGCATGCGGCCCAGGCGGCGGTCGGGTCTGGCATGGCGGCGAAAGCAGCGGGTTACGTTTTGGGAATTACCAAAGCATATACGACGCGCGTTGGCAGTGGTCCGTTTCCCACCGAACAGGACAATGAAACGGGACAAAAATTGGGCGAACGAGGAAATGAGTTTGGTACTGTTACCGGTCGCCGTCGTCGCTGCGGCTGGTTTGATGCGGTCATGGTCCGGCAGGCAATCAAAGTTGGCGGCATCGATGGTATTGCGTTAACCAAACTCGATGTATTGGACGGCTTTGACAGTTTGAAGGTGTGTATCGGCTATCGATATCAAGGGGAGGAATATGATTTCTTTCCGGCCGGACGCGATGCGCAGGCAGGCGTAGAGCCTATTTATGAGACCTTAGATGGATGGACCGAAAGTACATGCGGTGCTCAAAGTTGGGCGGAATTACCAGCAACCGCTGTTAAATACATCCGGCGAATTGAGGAGCTAATAGAGACGCCTGTTGCTTTGCTTTCCACCAGTCCCGAACGGGATGATACGATATTGGTCCGTGACCCATTTGCAAATTGACCCGATTGCTGGCGATTTAAAACACCAAGCAAATCACGCGACCGGACAAATATTAACGATCTTTTTCCGTTAACGGTTAATTTGCTTTAGCAACCTACTCTTAAATCCTTTTTAGGTTAGGATTTTAGAGAGTTATGGCTGAGGCCGACACTTCGTCAAACAACGCAGATGACGCCGGGGAAAGGACCGGTTTTGAGGTCGTTATCGCAAATCGGTATCGAATCCAGACCGATTCAGCACTGCCAAACCTAAATCTTGGCAATGCTAAAGCTTATACCGTTCGCGACGACAAGTCCCCTAAAGAGCCGTTGTTCGCCCGGGTGTGTGGTCCTGAATCGATCCCGCGATTAAATATCCTCAACAATTTAAAACACATGATGGATGCGAACCTGCTCAGGCCCGTTGAGTGCGAGGATATTGCCTGGCCGGGGGGTGAAGGTCGCCGGATTGCGATCATCTTTCGAAAACCGGATCATGAAGTAATGTTTCCGGCAAACGAGTCGAGAGTTACGCCGCTACAACCCGATGAAATGGCAAAAACGCTTCTTGCCCCTGCGGTTTTAACTTTGGGATATATGGCACAACGCGGTCTTAGCCATAGGGCAATTCGAGCAGACAACATATACTGGCACGGCGGGGGACGAAATTCGATTTTGCTCGGCGATTGCATTTCACATGCTCCAGCTCATCTGCAACCTGTTTTGTATGAAACGATCGAATCCGGTATGACCCCGCCAATAGGTCGCGGGCCGGGCACGATCAGGGATGATTTCTATGCATTGGGTGTAACTGTGCTGGTTATGTCTCTCGGGGAACGCCCCCTGGATACATTGACCGATGAACAAGTTCTTGATGCGAAATTGGCGCGCGGATCGTTTTCAGCTTTGATGGATGGTGGACGTCCACCATTTGGATTACGTGAACTTTTGCGAGGATTGCTTTCTGACGATCCTTACGAACGCTGGGGGCTAGAGCAACTTGAGCAATGGCTCGGCGGAGGCCTGCGTTCTTCTGTTCAGGAAATACGTACGGGGGCCGTAGAACGTAGTTTTGAATTTGACGGAAAAGAATATACCAACTGCAGGGCCCTCGCGAGCGCATTCGGCAACAACTGGTCCAAAGCCGCCAAAACAATTCTCGATTCAGGGTTTGAAAAATGGTTACGCCGAGGTGTGACAGATCTTTCACTGGCGGGACGCCTTCGAAAGACCCTGGCAATCGGTGGACTGCCGGATAAAGAGAAGGGTTTAGATGCGCGGAAAGTAGCGCAGGCCTGCATGATAATGGATAAACACGGTCCGGTTAGGTTCCAGGGTTTGGTGGCGATGCCAACGGCGATGGGTCTGATGTTAGCCGACGGGTATTACCGGAAAAATTCTAAATCCATCAAACTTGTTGCAGAGGCTATTTCTTCGGGTGCGGTCTTGGACTGTTACACGCTGCAAGGTGGTGCGGAGACGATCATCTATGAAGCTGAAATTACGCAGCTCAAGCAAATGCAGCATTTATTGAAATCGACCGCAGCAGGATACGGTGTTGAACGATGTTTATATATGCTCAACCCCACCTATCCCTGCCAAAGTGAAGTGCTGCTCGGCAAGTATGTTCAGAATATTCGTGATGTGTTGCCAGCGCTTGAGGAAATCGTGGAGCAACACGGGTCCATGCCGAAGGTTGTTGATCGACACCTGGTGGCATTCATTGCCTGCAGGATTAAAGCCAACATCGATAAGCCGCTGGCAGCTCTCGACGCCGCAAGCGATGCAACCGCGACCAAGCTCGCGATGCTGGGAATATTTGCCCGCATGCAGTCTAAATTTGGTCCCAAGAACTTACCCCACCTGACACAATGGTTGGCCAAGGAACTGGAACTGACAGTTGATCGTGTAAATGGAAAATCCATGCGTGACCAGCTTCGGGATCGGGTTCAATCGCTTGGACAATCGGGGAGTTTGGTGGAATTACAAAATTGTTTGAATAACGACAAAATCATTCGCCAGGATGAGACGGCGCGTAAAAAAGCTGTAAAAGAATTTAATGATGCCGCCCGCGAAATTTCACAACTTGAGTCAAAGGAATTTCAAGAAAGTGCACAACGCCAGGGTTGGCGAATAGCATCAAGAATAAGCGCGACTGTTTCCATCGGAACAATGGCATATGTCGTCTTCTCATGAGCGTGACAGGTTAGATTGATATGGCAGCTACGAAATCCAAAAAAGGCTCTAAGCCGCTAATGTTTGCGATCATTGGCCTTACGATCATTTTTGCGGCGCTGCCTACCGCGATGTTGCTTGCAATGGGTCTGGCACCAACCCTGGTTGCCAGAATTGTCGATATGACACCTGGTCGCTATCTGACCAAATGCGTCGCCTGGATGAATTTGGCCGGACTTTCGCCCTTTTTAGCCAATCTATGGCTTACAGGGCACGACATGGCGACTGCTATCAAAATAGTTACAGATGTGTATTCCTGGTTCATCGTTTACAGCGCTGCGGCGATGGGTTGGTTGCTTTTCCTGGGATTGCCGGGCGCGGTAGCCATGTTCCGGGCGCTCAATGCCAAACGACGTATCTATTTTCTTCGCGAAAAGCAAAAAGACCTTATCCTGGAATGGGGTGAATGCGTTTTGCCTGCAAGCGAAAAATCAGATGATAAAAGAACCGGTAATATTGATGAAAATCTTGTGGGCAAAAAAGAAACCAATGCCGCACCCATAGCCGAGAAATTAACCACACAGGCCTAAGAGAATAGGTTTACGGTGAAGAAACCGGCTGAACAAATCTAAGCAGCGAGTGCCGCTGATTTAATTGCTTTTTGTACTTTCTCAAACGCCCGAACTTCTATTTGTCGTACGCGTTCGCGTGAGATGTTGTATTCCTCGCTGAGTTCTTCCAGCGTTTTTGGGTTCTCCGTAAGACGTCTTTCGACAAAAATGTGTCGTTCGCGCTCATTGAGGTTCGTCAAGGCATTCGCCAGCAGCTTTCGCCGCCCCGCAAGCTCTTCTCGGTCCCCAAGAACTTCTTCCTGATTGGCCGATTCGTCGACCAGCCAGTCCTGCCATTCGCCATCGTCCTCGGCCTTTAGCGGCGCGTTGAGAGAGTTGTCGGGGCCCGAAAGTCGCCGATTCATCGAAACGACTTCTGTTTCCGGTACGTTCAGTCGCTCAGAAATCTGCTTTACGTTCTCGGGTGAGAGGTCGCCATCGTCAATGGCCTGGAGCTGCCCTTTCAATTTGCGCAGGTTGAAAAAGAGTTTCTTCTGGGCAGCGGTGGTGCCGATTTTCACGAGCGACCAGGTATGCAGGATGTACTCTTGGATCGACGCTTTAATCCACCACATAGCGTACGTCGAAAGGCGGAAGCCCTTGTCGGGGTCAAATCGTTTGACCGCCTGCATGAGCCCTACGTTTCCTTCGGAAATCAGTTCTCCGAGCGGTAGTCCGTAACCGCGATATCCCATGGCGATTTTAGCCACAAGACGCAGATGGCTGGTTACCAGCTTATGGGCGGAATCCGTATCGTCGCGTTCGGTCCAGTTCTTGGCGAGCATGAATTCTTCCTGCGCTTCCAGAATTGGAAATTTGCGAATTTCTGAAAGGTAGCGCGACAGGTTTGTACTCGGATCTAGTCCGGTGACGGCGGGAAGATTTGTAGCCATTCCTGTTACCCCTCTTATTGGTGTCTTTTATCTGTTATGCACAGGTTAGACGCCAAATTGGCAATCCTATGTTCAATTCTATAGATAAGAATTCGACAAGATGATTTCAAGGAATTAAAGGGTTTCTAACAAAGCAATTAATATGCTCATTTCAATTGGCAATTGTGACGAAAATTTGACGGTTTTTGCACTCCCTGGATGTCTGAAACCGAGCGCGAAAGCGTGCAACGCCTGACCGTCCAGAGTCTTGATATGGTCTAATGTTTTATCTCCGAGCGATGATTTGCGTGCACGGCTGATGCCACCGCCATACGTTTTGTCGCCGATTACCGGGTGCCCTATATGCGCCATATGGACACGTATCTGATGTGTTCGCCCCGTCGCAAGTTTGCATTCGATAAGGCTCGCACGTTCTCCAAACCGCTGCAGCAACTTGTATTCTGTCCGGGCCGGTTTGCCGCCGGTTTTTACCACCGCCATTTTCTTACGGTTCTGTCGATTGCGCCCGATATTGCCCTCGATGGTTCCACTCGGTGGACGCGGCACACCCCAGATCAACGCCTGGTAGGCCCGGTCAATTGTCCGCGCGGAGAATTGCGCCGAAAGATCGGTATGGGTTCGATCGTTTTTTGCAGCGACAATCAATCCGCTGGTTTCCTTGTCCAGACGATGCACGATACCAGGTCGCTTGACGCCACCGATGCCTGACAGGCTGTCACCGCAATGGGCGAGCAGGGCGTTCACCAGCGTGCCGCTATAATTTCCCGGGGCAGGGTGAACAACGAGCCCCGCCGGTTTGTCGATGACGATGAGATCGTCGTCCTCATGAAGGACGTTAAGGTCAATCTCCTCCGGTTGGGGAAGCGCCGGTTCGGATACAGGGATGTTGAGTGTAAAGGTTTCACCCGATTTGACCCTGTATGAGGGGTCGGTTATCGTCCCGCCCGCCGAAGACAACTGTCCCTGTTCTATAAGGGCTTTGATCCTGGTGCGCGAATGGTTCGAAAGAGTGTTCGCCAATAGACGGTCAACCCGTTCGCCGCCATCCTCAGCAGTTATAATATGGTGGGTGCTTACGGGTTCAGATGTGTCGGGCGTCGTCGTCATAGCAACAGAGTGAGCATATTCCATGCGTGGGCTCAAGAGTTTGGTTATTGGAATGGGTGTCTTGATCGTCGTCGGGTTGACGGTCGTGATTGTTACCATTGTTAAGCGATATGGCGGCAATGAAAGTGGAGCCAACCCTACCTCTCAGGCTGGTGTATCGGTTCCGGTGGAGCGGGGTTTTGGTGAACGGCGAATTACGACGCCTAAGGGTGCCAAAGTTGTCGAGACAATCATTGACGGCAATCGACTGGTTTTGCGTTTGAATTTAGCTGATGGTGCGGAGGCGCTCCTTCTTATCGATGCGACAACCGGCCAACGTACCGGTCTTATTCGACTTGATCCGCAGCAATAATATTCGGACGTGCTCTAAATCGCTTGATCCATAGCGAATGCTCGCCTAAGAAGCTGGTATGTCCAAACGTCCCCTTCGTCTAGTGGCCTAGGACATCGCCCTCTCACGGCGAAAACAGGGGTTCGAGTCCCCTAGGGGACGCCATTTTTCAGACTCTTCGTAACCAGCCTTCAGACCTTTGGCCGTTACTTCTGGCCACTTCACGCCACGTATCCAGACAAAAGGGGCCCTCACTTACGGCCGCTAGATTTGAAGTTGCCTTGAGGTCAGTGCTGACCGCACGAACCTCATCGAACCGCTCAATATAAGCGGACCGGAATTCGGCAGATAAGATTGAGATACGACAGCAGGCATCAGGCACCCTCGATATGCAACCGCGAGCCAATGCACAAGACGACAGGCTCCCATGAGCCCACCTGCTCACGCTTTTCGAGCCTATTGAGAAAGCAGATCCGGTGCAAGGTTCACCTGATTGATCGCCATCCTTCTGTGTTCCCCGTGAACGAAGTTTATGGTTCCGGACGAGAACCTGGCCGCCGAAGAAACTATTTGGATAAATTAAGGAAGACTCTCGTTCTTTACTGTATAGCTAACCCGATCACTTTAAACTGATAAGAGCGTTTCCCATATTTCGTATGCGCATGTTTGAAAAAGGGCTTTCCTGTTGAAAATCTCCGTACCTAAAAGGTTTATGCCCATTGTGGTTTTCGTCGCAAATGTTGTTGGCGTATGGTTGTGGGCTGTTGCGTTTTTATGGCTGGATTTATTCGCAACGCTGGAGGCCGCGGTTTATTTTTCCTTCGCGACACTTACAACACTTGGGTATGGCGATGTAACTTTGCCGAAAGACTGGCGGGTTCTTTCTGGGATATGTGCCGCCAATGGTTTGCTGTTATTTGGTCTATCGGCTGCGATTTTATTCGAATTATTCAGGCGCCTGCACTCGCGACAATTTGGTGATCACGAAGAAGACCCACCCAACTAGATGCGGTATTGATCTGCTAACAGGTTTCTGCGACACCGCCCTCTGTTTCGCCTTGCGCCGCTTTTCGCTGATCGGATTTCTCCTGTTTTGCGCGCTGGCGGTCCGCTTTTTTCTGGGCGCGCGCTTTTTCGCGTTCGCGGCGCTCGAAGCCGTAGTTTGTTTTTCGGGCCATCGGCTTCTCCTCTATAGGTGTTGGACGTGAAGCATCAGTGATAGTTGATCCCTGATCTGCTGTACAGTGACCATTTCAGACATCGACAGGCCGCCATGCTCTAAAAAATTGATTTACTTGACTTTTTGTCTGGTTGGGCCCATTTACGCTCCGTTGATTGTCTCGCGATAGCGCGAAGCGCTTGATACCAGGCGCCAATTCAAGAGATCAATAATCAAAAACAACCGCTTGCCCTGGCCGCGCCTGGGGCAGAGTTAAATGACAAGGCCCGTTCACGGCAATACCGCCCTGCGCGTCTAATCGTATTAAGGAAATCAGTAGTGAGTATTAGTAGATTTTCGGAGCTTGGCTTGGCCAAGCCAATCCAACGTGCGTTGAAAGAGCGTAAACATTCTATCCCAACACCCATTCAGGCAAGATCAATACCGGATCTTCTAAAGGGCCGGGACATGTTAGGCATCGCACAGACCGGAACTGGGAAGACCGGTGCATTTGCCCTTCCGTTGTTGCATCGATTGTCCGGAGCCGCTGGTAAATCAGGCCCGAGGAATCCACGCGCCTTAATTTTGGCGCCGACGCGAGAACTCGCGATCCAGATTGGCGATGAGTTTCGTGCCTATGCCAAACATCTTCCACTGCGCCATACGGTGATATTTGGCGGCGTTAAACAGAATTCTCAGGTTTCAGCGCTGCAGCGCGGTGTCGATATTTTAGTTGCAACGCCCGGACGCTTGCTTGATCTGAAACGTCAGGGCGTTCTCAAATTGAGTGACATCAAATATCTCGTTCTTGATGAAGCTGATCGAATGCTCGATATGGGTTTTGTTCATGATGTTCGGAAAATTATCTCTGCATTGCCTCAGGAGCGCCAGTCATTGTTGTTTTCGGCAACAATGCCCGACGAAGTCAGTAAGCTTTCCAAAGACCTATTGTACAAGCCGCTCAGGATCGAAATTACGCCGCAGGCGACACCGGTCGAAACAATTAGGCAAAGCGTTTATCACGTGTCATCGGGCGACAAACGGCGCCTTCTTGAGGAAATCCTCGGCGACCGTTCCCTTTCGAAAGTCATTGTATTTTCCAGAACCAAACACCGAGCCAATCGCGTTGCACAGCAACTCACCAAGGCCGGGATCGAATCCGACGCTATTCACGGCAATAAATCTCAGGGCGCTCGTCAGCGCGCCTTAAAACGGTTTCGCAAAGGCGATATTCGAGTACTGGTTGCGACCGATATAGCAGCCCGCGGCATCGATGTAGACGGTATCACTCATGTCATAAATTTTGAGTTGCCAAATGAACCTGAGAGCTATGTTCATCGGATTGGCCGAACGGCAAGGGCAGGTGCCCACGGCGCAGCAATATCGTTCTGCGATAACACAGAACGGTTCTATTTGCGTGATATCGAGCGCCTAATCGGCGCAAAGATAAATGTCATAGGTAACGATCCCGAGGGTGATCCCGTTAAACCACCGTCAAAGTCACGAAATCGCAATCGTGGTGCAACAAAGAGTTCAAAAAAAACGCGTCATCGGAGCGGTCGCAGTGCCAAACACCGGAAAGGTCAATCAAACCCAAACAATGGCGCTGGCAGACGAACGGTAATCAAAAAAGCAGCTTAATACGGACTAAGGCCTGTTTGGTTTCCCAACAAAGCCTTCGCCATGTCCGGTTTCATTTGCTGCCCATCCGCCTGCAACGCGTCCGCTAAAGACAGAGGGTCCGAGCATCGTGCCTTCGAGCCCGGCGCTTCCGTTGATGTGACCGCCTGCCATACCGCAGGCTTCACCTGCCGCGTAGAGGCCTTCGATGGGTTCAAAATGCTTGTTGAGGACCCGGCATTTGATATCTGTCTTGATACCCCCAAAGTTTTTGCGCGCGGTTGGGACGAACTGCAACGCGTAATAGGGAGGTGTGTCGAACGGTTTCGACATGCCGAGCGGTTTGCCAAACTCCGGTTCGTTATCAAGACCTTTTTCGCACGCGTCATTGTAACGCTCTATTTCTCCAAGAAATGTTGCGGGGTCGACTTCAATCTCTTTCGCCAGCTGCTCCAGGGTTTCCGCGCTTTTGACAAAAGGAGAGTTCGCCAGAAGTTCTTCGACATTTTCGCGGATAATTTCATCCCCGTTGCGATAATACGGATCGGCGATCTCAAGATTGGCTTTCATGGGTGTGTCAACGATTGCCCAGGCATGCGGCGGATCTTGTGCCAGCATTGCAGGACTCGCCGAGTTTCCACCCGATAGGGACTCATTATGGAAGCGTTTGCCCTGCTGGTTGACCCAGATATATCCCGGAATATGACGGCAAACGAGTCCGCGCTTTTGATCAGGATCCCGATAGTCCGGTGTGGAGTAAACATAGAACCAGACATTCTCCATATGGGTTAAATAGCCGCCCACATCGGTTACCATTTTATGTCCTGAACCTGTCGAGCCGTGTCCCGAACCTTCCATGACCTTGTGGCCCTTGAGTTCCGGGCGGGCTTCCAGAACCATATCGATATTTGAATTAAAACCGCCGGTGGTCACGATGACGGTCTTACAACTGACTTCCACTTCCTCACCGGTTTCCGAATTAACCCCCAAGAAGCCAACGGCTCTCCCATTGCTGGTCTTGATTTCTTTTATTTCGGTATTGGCAACGATTTCGCCGCCTTTGTCGCGAAAAGCCTGTGTTAAATGCGTCATGAGGCCGAGGCCATTGCGCTCCGGTCGGGTCCACCGCATCACGGAGTTCCCTTCCTGCGGTTTCATATCGACCCATTTTACGCCGAAATTTTCTGCCCAGTGATAAAGGTCATGCAAACTATGTTCGATATAGTAGCGCGCCCAGACAACGTCCGTTGACGGCCCGCCCCATTTGACCCAGTCGTTGAAGGCGAGGTCAGGGTTGTCCTCAATACCTGCTGCTTTTTGGATTGGTGACCCAACGATACAGCACCCGCCACCGGAAATCGCCGCAGCACCACCAAGGTCGGCAGCTTTCTCGAACACGATCACGCTCGCGCCAGCATCGCAGGCTTCTATCCCCGCAGCGATACCGGCGCCCCCGGACCCGATAATTGCAATTTCAGTTTCGTAGGTCTTCTTGTCCGCCATTCGTATGGTCTCCGTTTAGAAATTCTTCACCGCTTCCGCGAAATCTTCGCGAAGCTTCGCACTGTGCATGTGTCGGTAGTCCTGCGGATAATCTTCGCCCGGCACGCATTTCAAAGTCACAAAGGTTGGACCTTCTTCCTGAAGTATGCTGCCGATATTGTCCTCGAAACTCTCCAAATCCGAGAGCTCATGACAATTGTTATACCCTGCGGACTCCGCCATCCCTGCAAAACTGGCGCTGTTCTGTCCCGGAATAGGGTGTCCGCCATTCGCTTCGTAGGTACCGTTTTCGAGCACAAAATGGATTAAATTTTTCGGTGCCGCATTTGCCGTCGTAACGAGACATCCGAGATTCATTAGTAAGCTGCCATCGCCGTCTAGCAATATGATTCGCCGATCTGGCCAGGCCAACGCGAAACCAAGCGCATGGGACGACGTCATTCCCATGGCGCCAGAAGAGATATAGTTGCAGGGGCTGGGCCGAATGGCGATCCATTCAAAGGCGGTGGTATAGGCGGCAACGACGATTTCGTCTTGCGCTATTTTACCAGCGAGGGATTTTAAACAGTCGTCACGTTTCATCATGCGGCTAACGGGGGTCTGCCTATGAGCATCGCGACAGGGCTTGATGTCTCATAACACTTGTTGATGGCGGGTGTGATAAGACCGATATCGTCATCGGTTTCGATCAGATGTCGGTCAATATTCATAGTATCCAGGATCGGTTCAACAATTCTGATTCCGAAACGTTTTGATTCCGTTGGGGCAACACCGGGTTCCTTGCTCAGCAGCCCAACCATCATACAGATCGGCATCTGATACTCGCAGCCAATCGCACGTATGGCGTTCATAGAGTCGAGCAAACCGGTATATTGGATTAAAATTAAGGTGCGCTGCCCGCTATAGGACATCGCGGCACTGATGCCAACGGTTTCATCTTCCTTGCAAACGCGGATATGGCGCAACTCTTCATCTGCTGCAATGGGTCGTAACAATCCTTCTGAAGTTGTTTTATCGGGAACGGTCAGAATGGTGTTGACGCCGCTTTTTTTGACAGCATCAATTATCAGGCTTCCTGTCAGGCAATCTGCCGGTGTGCCTTCCTCACTTGCTGAATTTGTCATTTGTCCTCAATCGATTTCGATTGTTGGTAGGTTTACGCTGTTTGTAGTGTCACGGAATTTCGAGCAAATACAACCTAGCGGCCGGGTTTTTTCCGTAAAGTCCTTATTTTTGCTATATAAATTAACCATTTTTCGGCAAAAAAGTGCGACTTTTTGACCTAAAAAGCGAAATTCCTTAATCTTTTTGTTTCACTTTTTTTAAAAACACCATACGTTACCGTATGGCTATGACAAATAAATCGAAAAAGCCGGAACCTGAACGGGTCTATGTAATGAAAAAGCGTAACTGCTTGAAATGTGGAGAGCGTTTCGACAGCAGTTGGGCAGGTGAGCGCGTCTGCAAACGCTGCAAATCCAGCGGAAGCTGGCGCAGCGGGTCGGACTTTGAGGCCGCCTAGAGCCTTTGCAGGCCCAGGAGGGGCCGTTCGCTCATAGACCCTACAAATCTTCAGTGCTAAAGTCCGTTTCTCAGTGGATTTTTTGGTGTGAGGACGTGTGCCATGGATCAACCGGTAAAAGTTCAATACAAACCGCTTTCTTCCGCCTGCGGTGTGGAAATTCTCGGCCTGGATTTGCGCGAGAACCTGCCGCAGCAGACGATTGATGAAATTCGCGCATTGTGGAACCAGTACATCGTTCTGGTATTTCGCAATCAGACTATTACAGAAGACGAACAACTGCGTTTTGCGGGAAAGTTCGGTGATCTCGGTGAGCGAAAAGCACCGCCGGAAGAGTTAAAGGAACGCACGACCGGCGTATTACAGAACGACCAACGTGTGATGCTCGTCAGCAATAAAATGCTCGAGGGAAAGCCGGTCGGTTCGTTTGGCGATGGCGATATGTGGTATCACATCGATTCCGGTTACGCGAAAAACCCGTATACTTATACCTTCCTCTATGGCGTCGAGTTGCCGTCGGAAGGCGGGAATACGCTTTTTGGTAACATGTATAAGGCCTACGACTCGCTGAGCCAGGATCTAAAAGATAAACTGGCCGGTCAGAAGGCACTTCATATCCATCAATATGAACGGCGTGCGCGTGTCGATATATCAGGCGATATCAGCAAGATTCCACACTGGTTCCATCCGGTATTTGTCACGCATCCGGAGTCCGGGCGTAAATCCCTGTTCGTGGACCGGTTGATGACCCAGCGCATTGAAGGGGTTAGCCACGACGAGAGTGAAGCGATCCTTGAGGAGCTTTATGCTGCAGGCGAAAATCCTGAAAACGTTTATGAGCATGAATGGGAATTGGGTGATTTCGTCATGTGGGACAATCGTTGCGCCATTCACGGACGCACATGGTTTGACCCTCAAGAACCCCGGTTGTTGCGTCGCTGTACGATTGAGGGCGGCCCACTATACGAAGAGTTATCGGACTACCCCCAGAATCAATCCGCCTAGACACACGTTTCAAAGGTGGCGTTGACGTGCGGGAATTCCCGTGTTTCGGTTTCTCCAAAGATTGAGAAAGGAGAATTTCTATGGCTGTTGCCCGTCACCCACGCCCCCCTGAACTTGTCGATACGCCCATCGATGAGATCATGGAGCAGTATGTTGCCCGGTTTAGGACCCGCATTCCCGACTGGGAAGCTTTCGAAGATGCAAAAATAGAAGGGTACAAGCGGGCACAGCATCGTTTCATTGGTGCCGGCGGATCGGGCAAGCATGGCGATATGAACGCAATTCCGCCGCGCGCACACACGCTGAGCATAATGTATGTCGAGCCGGGCCAGGGAAACGCACCCCACACGCATGAAGTCGAAGAGACATTTTTCGTGCTTAAGGGGCACCTTGATGTTTTTGTTGAGGACGAGGAAGGCAATCGTCTAACGACCAGACTCGGACAGTGGGACTGCATCACGTCGCCGCCAGGCGTAATTCATGGTTACGACAATAACAGTCTCGAGCCGGTATGGTTTCAGGTCATGCTCGGTCGTGGTGTTCCTGAGACGATGGGCTATGCCGATGACGAACTTTTTGCGCGCCGCGATGCCCATTTGAAGGAGAGCAATAACCCTCCGCAAAGTTAGGCTGGTTGTATTCCAAGCCGTTCATCACGCTGGCGTAACCACATAATCGCTGGCAGAGCGAGGACGATCATCCAGCTCTTGCCAACAATTTGCCCCGCGATGAAGTCGAGACTGCCGAACGCCAGATAGAGGAAGATGGCGCTGTCGATTACGAGACCGACAATGCCGCTGGCGAATACAGCTAAAACCAGTCTCCGACGCTGCAAAGGTGTGTAGACAGCGAAGTCTGCCAACTCGGACACAAGGAAAGCAGTGCCAGAGGCGAGGACCAAAGCGGGTGGTGCCAAAAAAGCCGATAGTGCAGCTCCTGCCAAAATCGCAGCGATTGCGAACTTGACGCCGAGTCTCCGTTGAACGAGGTCGCGTAAGACCAACGCCAAACCAATCATTAAAACGCCACTGGGTGCCATTAAACCCGGTGCGACGGGAATTAAACAGGGACCGTTATCGAGGCATACGGTTCCCGCATTTCCGATCAGCCAGTTTGCAGCAGGAATGGTCAACGCAAACGCGCACAGGTAAATGTACCCCTCCGTTCGCAAGGATTTGACCATGCTGTCGGTTTTGTTTGTGTCTTGCATGTTATTCTATGGGTCTGTGGGCTTTAACGATTTTTTCTATAAATCCTTCATGACCGGCCGCCCGCAGCGCACAGGCCGGGCAGCCGCCACAACCATAACCCCAATCGTGTCGCGTATTACGATCGCCGAGATAGCAACTATGGCTATATTCGACAATGATATCAGTTAGTTGGGTGCCACCTATCTGATCAGCGAGCTCCCAAATCGCCGTTTTGTCGAGATGCATGAGCGGCGTGTGTAAAACAAAATCACTATCCATTCCAATATTGAGCGCGTTCTCCATAGCGGTAATCGCGTCGCTCCGGCAATCGGGATAACCTGAATAGTCGACCTCTCCGACACCAAGAACAATATGCCGGATGCCGCGGCGGTAAGCGATAGCGGCGGCCAATGTCAAAAAAACGAGGTTGCGGCCCGGAACAAACGTGTTGGGAAGCCCACCTTCAGCGAAGGCAATCTCGGTGTCCCGCGTCAGTGCCGTCTCACTGATATTCCCAAGAACGGGTATGGCATGCAGGTGATCGCTGCCAAGTTTTCGTTTCCAAGGAGGAAAGGTGTTTTTTATTGCCGCTAAAACCTGCTCGCGGCAATCGAGTTCTACCGAGTGTCGCTGGCCATAGTCAAAACCGACCGTTTCCACATTGGTAAATTGGTCGATTGCCCAAGCGAGACAGGTTGAACTGTCCTGCCCGCCAGAGAAGAGCACTAACGCTTTGGTTTCGTCCGTCATAGGCTCTCCCTAACCTTTCCCTGACAGCCGTGCAAGTCTTCCTTTGAGCCCCCTGTTGGCGTGACAGAATCTCTTCCGTCGCCTATAAATTACGGGTCGTTTATAGGCTTAAACGTGGCGCATATTGATTTGTTGGAGATGTTTCGACGATCCGCTTGTTGCTCGCAATTCTTCTGCCCTGGCTTTCGTTCTTTTTTATCGGAAAGACGATGCAGGGAATTATCTGCATAATTTTGCAGTTGACGTTAATCGGGTGGATACCCGCGGCAATATGGGCCGTTTACGCACTTAGCCAGTACAATACGGATAAGAAAATTGCCGAGGCGACGAAACAATAGCCGCGACATCCTGAAGGAATATTATGTCCAATAGTGCCGTCTCAACGATCATCAAGATCGCGATATTTTCTCTCCTGGTCGGGTTAGCACTCGCCTTTTTTGACATTAGTCCGCGATCTCTCGTCGAAAATCTCGGTGAGACTGTTGTTGATATTTATGAGGTCGTTCTCAGTTTCTTCAAATGGGCCTTCAAATACATATTGCTGGGCGCGGTCGTCGTCGTACCGATCTGGTTGGTGTTTTTCCTGATCGGATTGGCCAAGAAGAAAAAATAGTACCCTGATTTTAAGGGTTAGGCGGGCCGTATCCCGGATGATCGGGAGTTGGCTCATTTGCGGTCAAAACGGTGGTTCCTGCAAACCGCTCTTTCCAGCGATCTATGACTTCAGGGTTAAAGACATTGTTGGGTACTTCGCCTGCAAGGGCCTGCAGTACAGCATTTGTTGCCCAAACATAGCCCGGTCCCAATCCGCTGGCCTGATTTGACGATACCATATGTGGTGACAGAATTACCTTGTCGCCGAGCTTCTTGAGTGGCGAATTCTTGTCGATAGGTTCGTCCGCAAAGGCGTCAATTGCGGCGGCGGCGATTACATCATTTTCCAGAGCATCAGCCAAAGCTGCCTCGTCAACATTGGCGCCGCGGGAGGTATTTACGAATATGGCCGATGGTTTCATCTGGGCGAACCTTTCAGCGTTCATAAGTTTCGATGTTTCCTTTGTGTTGACGCAATGCATGCTGACGATGTCAGATTCCGCGAGTAGCGTATCGAGGTCGACTTTCTCGACGCCATTTCGAATAAACCTTTCATCATCGATATACGGATCGGCGGCAATAATTTGCATATTCCATGGCGCAAATAGTTGGGCCACCCGCGCACCAATTCTGCCAAGACCAATCAGGCCGAGGGTAAGGCCGGGGTAACCGTCAGTCGAACGGCGACCGAGATACTGACCCATCAATCCGGGGTCGCGCCAGTCGCCACCTTTGACTGCGGCGTCCCGCTGGCTGGTTTTTTTAAGTGTTGCCAAAATAAACGCGACTGTGCCTTCCGCAACGCCGTAGCAGTTGGATTCTGTTGGGGCGTGGCAAACCAATATTCCGAGTTCAGTTGCAGCTTCGACATCGACATCGTCGGTTCCAACAGTGCATTTGGCGACAACGCGCAGGTTGGGACTCGACTCCAAAATATTTCGGGTGATGGGACTTGATCGGATTGAGGTCCCCATGAGCGCTTCCGCATCTTTTGCCATTTCGATCATGTCTTGTTCATTGTCGCCTTGAGGCGAATGCCAACCGGCCTGGCCCATTGAGAGGCCGCAGCCATATTTTTCCAGCTTGGTGTGACATTCGGCTTCTTCATCTACCGGCGCGAATATAAAGACCTTTGGATCGCTCATAATTCCCTCAAATTTCTGGAGTAAGTGTAATTTGGTGTCAGTGTATCAAATCAAAACGGTGGCGCTAGGGCGCGAGGAAAACGCACAGGCGCCTTTGAGATATCAACAAGTTTCTTGTTAACGTTAATAATTTGGAAAATTTTTTGCGCCATCATTTATGTCGAATGGACTATGGAATGAAGGCTGCATAAGTCATGTCAAACACGACAGAAATCTATATTTGCTATCCTGGACAGTCGATCAAGGAAGGCAAATGCGAATATAGCGATATCCAAACGCGTATGGAGGCGGACAGCGATGCCGCCAGGAGATTTGCTGCAGATCCTGGAATCGCGAAGATCGCCTATTACAAAGTCAACGAAGACGGCGACTTTAAAATCATGTGCACAAAAGAAAACGCGAACGTGCAAAATACGCGCGGCCGCAAGAAGCTGGATTCAGGAGCACGCACCCATCCGGATCGCAAGCGTCGGGCCCCCAAAAAACAGGGTCTTTTTGGTCGCCTAAAATCCGCTTTGGCGGACTAACATTCTAAAGCCCGTCGACTGGCACGTTTCCGTCGCGGCTTTCAATTTCGATCACCCATAGATCAGGGTCCTGTTGGATCGATTTGCGGATGCGTTCATCGGCGTCGTGTTCTTCTATAACGTCTTCTTTATGGGCTGCATACCAACTCAAATTACCGTCCAGATCGCGTATTTGTGAAAAAAGGCGGCAGCCCACGCCCGCCTGATAGATTTTTAGTAAAATTGTTCCACCCATTCTCTCGCCGGAGTTAATTACCACGGCCGGAATGCCCTCCACTGAACAGCGTTTTAAATGCGCGTCGATCCAAATATGTGTCGGAATTCTATCATCTGTCATCGCGCTTACTATGTCCGTACTAATTTACCTGGCGGTGGCACCGCCCCTTTGCTGTCTGGGAAAATTTTACGTTCCAAAATCCCATTAGGGATATCGAAATGTTGATGCATTATCGTTTTAAAGAGTGCGCGGGTATCACTGGTTGCTGCCAAATCACGTCCGCCGAAGAGTGCATCCTGTCGAAGGCTGGGCCAGTGTGTTGCTACGCGTCCGCCTGCAACAGCGCCGCCAAGCAGAATTGCTGCGCCGCCGGCACCGTGGTCGGTTCCTTTGCTGCCATTCATACGTACCGTGCGCCCGAATTCGGTAACAACACAAATAACGGTATCGCGCCAGACAGGTTTTAGTCTGCCCGCCAGTTCATTCAGCCCATTGCCCAAAAGCCCCAGGTTCCTGGCTAACCTGCCGGCCTCCGCACCCTGATTTGCGTGAGTGTCCCACCCGCCCATTTCAATTACCGCGACTCGGGCACCCTGATCAGCGGCAAGCAGGCGACCGGCCGCCTCTGCGAGTGTTTTGAATCGCCCAGGGTTGCGCATGTTGCCGCGCTTCATTTTCGTATCACCGAGGACGGAACCGGTCATGGCTTGAGCTCTTCTCCCTTCTTTTAAAGCGCGATTAAAAATCGGGTCTGCCTGATAGAGCCTTCCAAGCGAATTTAGCAGATGTTCTGGCGATGGCGGTATCCGCGCTGGGGCCCAGGACGCTATCGGTGTGGATCCACGCATCACGGGCGGTGTGTCGTAGCCCACAGCCAGTCCCAGTCTACCAGCGCTCTTATCAATCACACCAAGAGCTCTATTGAGCCAGCCATCCTGAAGCATGTGGGCCTTTGCAGCTCCATTTTCGAGGACATTTTGCGCATCAAAATGTGACCGTGTTCGTTGTGGGACAGCAATCGCATGTATAATCGCCATGTCACCTGATCTGTAATATTTTTGTATCGGCGTTAAAGATTTGTGCATCGCAAAGTTCTGATCGAGAGCGATCGTATTGTCAGAGGCCTGCAACAAACCGTCCCGAAGATCGCTATAGTTCGGATCACCCAGCGGGGGAAATGCGGCGAGGCCATCCATACCACCGCGCAACACGACCAGGACAAATCTTTTTTTGGTGTTGGCAGCGGCAACAGCAAGGCCAGGCACAGCGGTGCTGGACAACGCAGTGGCGGAGGCTCCGATAAGGAATTCGCGGCGGGTCGTCATTTTCTACCTCCTTTGAAATTCCGGACTGGAAAGGAGAAGAGATAGCGCCGCCCGGCGGCTCGGGGCTTGCTTAAGTGCCGTCAGGGTTTCGATACGGGCAATTGGCCCTAAGGCTTGTTCTGCAAGTTGTACTGGATCGTGCCGCTTGGTGTTGCGGCGCGCCAGGAGATCCATCAGCTCAACCCGGCGCAGTAAGGATTCTGGACTTATCCAATCCTTTGCTGTGTCTGGCCACCCCGCAGGAGAAGGCGCTGAAAATGGGAGTTGGCCAAGCAATCGCAAAGCATGGATCATATGTTTGGGCTTGTCGGGTGGACCCAGCATGCGAAAAGCAGAAATCACGAGCCCGCTTGGCGACTTGATTTTTGTCAAAGGTTTGTTCCAGATGGCGGGAAGAGCGACAAGTTCACGCGCCATTGCGCCGAGATTTCCATTGGTTTCCAGATATTTTTTTTGCAGCTGTTTTACGACCGCGGGCGGTGGATTGTCGGCGACAAAATGGCGGGCAAGTTTGGTTGCAATAAATTGGGCTGTTGAGGGGTGTTGCGCAAGATTGCGGAGTGCTCGCTCAGCTTCTTGTTGTCCATCCTCAGGATACCGGCGGCCCAAAAGTGTTTTCGAATCCGGTTCATGGCGTCTGTCATTGAACCAGAATCCGCCAGCGTTACTGTGTCGTTTTGGCGCAACAGTCCAGCCCGTCAACATTTTAGCCAGTGCGATGACGTCGGTTTGGGTATATCCGCCATTTACGCCCAAAGTGTGCAGCTCTAGGATTTCGCGCGCCAGGTTTTCGTTAAGTCCCCGGCCCCGGCGTAACCCTACTGTGGAATTCGGGCCAATAGATGAAACATTGTCGAGATAAACCAGCATCGCGGGGTGTTTCGTGACGGCCACCAACATTTCCGCGAAGTTTCCGGCAACATATGGGCGGATAGCTTCGCGCTCAAATGCGCCAGCTATACCGCGAATTCGGCCTTTGGTTTTCGAAACGGTGAAATGGTTGCTCCAGAACCGGACCAGCCGTTCGCGAAAAGGAGTATCAGTTTCGATAGCGGCACGATTGCGGCGCCGGATTTCCTTGAAAAATAAAGGCCGAATACGGTCTTTGTTAAACATTTTCCGCATTTCGCGGGACCCACGCGCTTGCATCCATTCCTGAATGATTTCTTCGCTACGAGGTAAATCATTGAAATAGGGTAGGGCGCCGTCCTCTGTTCCGAGTTGTCGGAGCAACCAACTTTGCGGGTCAGCAGCAATTCCGCCAAGATATCCTCGCTTGGGTCCGAGGCCAAAGCGATTTGCCGCAATAAATGCATCTACACTCGTCATACTCTCGTCTCCGACGCCAATCCAAAATTGGATCTTGGCGGCGCTAAGATAGTAGGCAACGCGCCCTTATATCTATTACGAACGATTTGAGCGTTTTATTCCCGTCGATAAAAATTAATTATTTATCTATTTGTGTGCGAAGGTCAGCAACATAATCAGCAAATGCGTCTTCCATTGAGAACTCGGGTTCCCAATCAAGCATTTCTTTCGCGCGTGTGATATCGAGGGGTGCCGCCCTGTTTGTCGGCGGTGTTCCTGGGACAATTTCGACTCTGAGATCGGGCAACTGATCTTTAATGACTGAAACCAGGTCATCAAACGAAGTGGTAAATGGATAGGCTATATTAAAGGCGTTCTCAGCGGGCTGGTCGACGGTTGCACAAATATCGATGGCACGACCACAATCCTTGGCATAGAGGTAAACAAAGTCCATCGTTTGCTCTTCGGGTATTTTAGCCGGTTCACCGGTTATTCCGGCCATAACCAGGTCCTGTACTTTCTGGCCGCCGCCCGATCCACCCCAGAAATGACCGACGCCAAAGACATTACCAAGCCTTAACATGAAAATATCGAACCCTGCTTCAAGCGCATAAGCCTCCATAATCATTTCCTGCGCTACTTTGGAGTTGCTATAGGCTGTGCCCGCTCCCATAAGGTCGTCCTCAGGAACGGGCCCCGCGCCCATTTTGCGCCAGTCATAAACACCAAATGTGCTGATATGCACGACACGCTTAATGCCGGTCAGCCTGGCGGCATCCGCGACGGCCTGTGTCCCACCGACGTTGAGATCGTACCCAAAATGAATGGGATCATTTACTTTCTTGCCGATTACAGAAGCCGTATTGAGTATTGTGTCAACACCATGAGCATTGATCGTTGAAATGAGGCCGGGGAGGCTTCGAACATCTTCATTCAAATAGGTAAAATCCGCATTTCCCATTTTGGCGCGAATAAAATCTTCACGCGGAATTGGGTCGACAAAGACGACTTTTTCGCCACGTCGTACGGCGGACTGAGCATAAGAAGTGCCGACCAATCCGGCGCCGGTTATTAGTGTCGTCATTTTCGCCTCCCAATAATTATTTGCCTTGTGCTATCATCAATAGCCTTTTCAGCTTTCTTTCGCTATGGGCTTTTTGGTGTTTTCCGCTCGCAGAAGATAGATACTGCTGCCAATAATGACTGCTGCCCCACCATAGCTCCACCAGCCGGGCGTTTCGGAAAACCAGATGATGCCCAGAACAAATGCATACACAATCCGCATGTAATCGAATGGCATAACAAAGCTTGTTTCGCCGAGCCCGACGCCGTGTGTAAAGAGGCCCTGTCCGACGATGCCCAGTGTGCCTGTTAGCACAAGTAAGAAAACCTCAGTCCACGTTGGCGTTTGCCAGACGATCATCGCCGGAATAAAAGCGAGAAGCGTCGTAAAGAGCGCGAAGTAAAACATTATGGTAACCGTATGTTCTGTACGGCTGAGCAGTTTAACCGTTAGAACAACGCCGGTTCCAAAAAGTGTTCCGCACAAAGCCACTAGGTACCAGGGGTCAAATCCACCCCCAAAAGGTTTGGTTATCAGAAGGATTCCACTAAAACCAATAATTGTGACAATCCCACGCTTAAATCCGATTACCTCATTCAGAAACAGGGCGGCGACAACGATCATTATCATCGGGCGAGAAAACTGAATCGTTACGGTGTCGGCCAGAGAGATATGGATGAGGGCATAGAAGAAACATAAGTTTCCCATAAACCCCACCAACCCGCGCGTACCGTGCAGCTGAATTTTTGATGTTTTGACAATCGGGAGCCCCATTCGCCACACCAGCGGCGCAATGACAATGAGACCTGCGAGAAACCTCGCAAACAGTACCTGGAATGCAGGCAATGATTGACCAAGGTGCTTTACGAGGGAGGCCATAACGATCAGGAGAAATGCACCGACTACGACGAAACAGGCACCGCGAATGTTGGGTGGGATTCGTTCCCATTTGTCCTGTATAGATGAGAGCAAAGGAATTCGGTTTTGTCTGCGCTTCTCGGACGGTGACATCGCCCGCAATGTGTGCGCCAGAAATCTGCTTGTCAAACCCACTGCCAAATGTTGCGCCGAACTTCTTCCGCGCCTACCGTGACAGACTGCGGCGGCAATAAGGCTAAAGAATTAGAAATCGTTGCCACTAACGATCGCTGGCAAAGACGGCGTGATTTAACAACAGGTTAGAGATTGGATTGAAACATGACACCAAATGCAAAAATGGAAGGTAAAGTGGCTCTGGTTACGGGTGGCGGTGGCGCAATTGGCGGTGCGTCGGCGCGATTGTTGGCGAGCGAAGGAGCGAAAATACTTGTTGCCGACGAACGCGGTGAAATGGCTAAAAAAGTAGCGCAGGAAATACGGGAAGCGGGAGGTAACGCGGAGTCCATTGCTGTCGATGTTGCAGACGCATCGCAGTGCAAATCGGCCACTGACGCCGCTGTAACGGCTTTTGGTGAGCTGCATGTCCTGGTAAACGTCGCCGCTGCTGTTACACCTGATGCTCCGGTCGACGAATTGCCACTGGAGGAGTGGGATCGTGCGTTCGCTGTAAATCTTACGGGTCCATTTTTGATGTCGAAATTTGCGGTTCCCGAAATCCGTAAAGCGGGCGGTGGCGCCATTGTGAATATGGCATCTCAGCTGGGAACAATCGGTGTACCCAACCGATCGGCTTATTGTACGACGAAGGCTGCACTCATTCATTTTACGACGATTTTGGCGGCGGAAGTGGCAGACGATAACATTCGTGTAAACTCGGTTTCACCCGGTGTGATCGAAACACCTAGAACAAGGCGTCGGTTTGACACTGCAGAGGAATTTCATGAGTCGCGCGGCAAACTTCATATGTTGGGCCGCGTTGGTCAACCGGAAGAAATTGCCAATGCCGTTCTATTTTTGTCTGCGGAAGATTCATCGTTTGTGACCGCGACGAATCTTTTGGTAGATGGCGGTTATATCTACTTGAAGCGACAGCCCGGAGAAAACGGCAAGGTCTAGATGCTCAAGCGCAAAATTCCTTCGACCGGTGAGGAGCTTCCTGTTGTCGGTTTGGGGACCTGGAGGTCATTCGATATCGGCACCGGCCAAGAGGAACGATCCACGCAAACTAAAGTTCTCAACATGTTTTTTGCCGCAGGTGGATCGGTAATTGATTCATCGCCCATGTATGGCGCTGCAGAACGCGTTGTTGGCGATCTTTTGGTGGATGCAGGTCATCGTGCAAATGCATTCATAGCGACCAAGGTCTGGACGGAGGGCGCGCAACACGGTATCGACCAAATGCGGCGCTCGATGGAATTATTGCGGGTTTCAGTTATCGATCTTATGCAAATCCATAATTTGGTCGATTGGGAAACACATCTTTCGACGCTGCAGGGTTGGAAAGAACAGGGCCTTGTTCGTTATATAGGTTATAGGTGTCACGCACTACACCACCCGGGCGTTTGACCAGTTAGCGAACATTATAAAATCGCAAACGATAGACTTTGTGCAGTTGCCATTTTCTATTTCCGTCCGCAATGCCGAAGATCATTTGCTATCTCTCGCAGCCGATCAAGGTGTCGGTGTTATTGTAAACCGTCCCTTTGACGGAGGTCAGTTAATCGAAAGGATGTATGGGTCGAGAATTCCTGCATGGGCGGAAGAAATCGGTTATTCCAGTTGGGCAGCGTTATTACTCAACTACATTATCGGCAATCCGGCAGTAACGTGCGTCATTCCTTCTACGGGTTCGACAACCCATATTCAGGAAATTTTAGAGGCCGGAAAATTGGAGTTACTGGATAAAGTAGCGCGACGGCGATTGGAAAACTTCGTTTCAGAAATCTAGAATTAGATGCGTTTGGAAGCAGCGCCGGAATTTTTATTTCCGAAGGCTAGAGATTAATTGGCGCGGTAACGCATAAATCTGAAACCGACGAGACCGAGCGCAAGCAATGCTATCGACGCGGGTTCGGGAATTTCGCGAAGACCGATCTCATTGACCAGCACTTGTATACTATTTTGCGTTCCAACGCTGGGGACAGTACATGAAGACCCAAATTCCCGATCCAACAGACGCGCCGCATTCGGCAAATCGATGGCCCCGGTCGCCATAATCGGGTTAAGTCCGGTTGGCGTTACTGATCCAGCAACTGCGCAATGTTGAAGATTGACAGTGTGCGCAATTTCATGCGCCAGGGTCCCGTTTATCACATGCGTGATTTCGCTAAGGTCGCCCGGAGTTCCCAGCCCATTAAATACGTCGGTAAATATATTGTCTGTATACACTGCACCGAGAACGGCTCCGGCCCCAAAGGCCGAGACACCATCAGTAAACGCTTCTCCGAGAGGTTCAGATATATTGTTGGCTTCCCCAACAACTATATAATAATACTCGCTGTCGCCACCGGCTGTTGCTCCGAGATCACCAAACGCTCCTTGGACAAAATCAACATCGAGCTGCATTCCAACCGGTATAGACGGCGATACGATATTGTGAAAATCGTTCTTCAGCTCCGTCATGATTGACGAGATAACAGTGTTGCGTTGTCCCGCCGTTAAACCATATGGCGTCACGTCGAAGGCAGACATCGGCGTCGTGTTAAAGGAGAATTGCGCTACGGGATCGAAATCAATGACAAACGTCAACGCGTTCGCACGCTTCGTAGGGCTGACTGCGATTACAATAAAAAGTAACGCACTCGCCAACGCGGAGAGAGCAAACCGATACATACTAAAGTGCCTCTAACCCTGTACCGATCAGATCTACTCCCCCAGCCAATCTGATCATAATTCGTAAAAAATTAAACTTACTCTAGAAGTACATTCGACGATATTGGTACTTTATGGAAGCAAATTCTGCGCTCTGAACCTAATTTTTATCGTTATATTACAATAGTTAAGCATTTTTTTTATCCTATTTGAGTTTTAGCATATTTTTCTTCGTCTTTTTAAAATTCATAGTTGAAATTCTTGTCACTTTAATTCGAAAATTGTTGATTGGCATAGTCAGGGGTGGGCTTCTCTCCGTACTGGCCATATATCTTGTTGTCAGATTTCCTCCGGCTGCTGATAATAGTTTACGGAAGTTTGTGGAGGATTATCCACCTTCAATAAATTTGGAAGGCACCCTTGACAGAAGTAACGCGTGCAAACGGACATCGGCTTGATGGTATTTTGCCACTCGGCGAGCCGCCTATGCCAGGTCCTCAACCAACTAACGATGATGTTTCATTTGATTTAGAGGCAGGTTTATCCGCTGTTCGGTCACTAAGATCGAAAATTCCTGCGGATGCCCATAGTGCGCGAAACCTCGGAACCGAACGGGAGGGCAACGCAGTCTTAATCGATTCGGATGGAACGCTGGTCACGATCGGCTATCTGATTACGGAAGCGACTGATGTGATGATTGGCGGGCCTGATGGAGAAGAAGTCCCAGCCCAGGTCGTTGGGTACGATCATAGAACCGGATTTGGGCTGGTAAGGACTGTCGACACACTCGATTTACCACCTTTGAAAGTTGCCAATGATGTCGGTGGCGTTTTTCGCGATGACAAAGTTATTGTCGCTGGCGCTGGCGGCGTTTCATCTGCAATTTTGGGGCAAGTCGTTGATCGGCGAGAATTCGCAGGCTCTTGGGAGTATTTACTGGAATCGGCGATATTTACAACGCCACTTCATCCGCGTTGGAGCGGCGGTGCCCTGATTGATCCACGATCTGGATTGTTGTTGGGAATCGGGTCGCTCTTTGTTCAGGATCCGAGCGGAGAAAGTGCCGAAAGTCAGGGTAATATGTTTGTGCCTGTCGATCTGTTGCCGCCGATTTTTGAAGAGCTGGTAACAACAGGGCGGGCGCAAACGCAGGCAAAACCATGGCTTGGAATGCAGACGACCGAAGCTCTAGGACATTTAGTGGTTTCGGGCGTTCATGAGGGGGGACCTGCTGACAACGCGGATATTCAGGTCGGTGACATTGTAGAAGAAATCGAATCGTCGCCGGTGGAAAGTTTGCCAGACATGTACCGAAAAATTTGGGCTGTGGGTGGAGCGGGTTCAGACATTAGTGTCAGTGTTGTCCGCGGATCGAGGCAGATCGACGTCGTGATTCGATCAGGCGACCGTCATGATTATCTTATCGTACCGCGTCGCCACTGACTGCATTCAGAGACAAAAAACTAAGAGAGTTTTGGCGAGTTCTTTGGTTTGGTTTTTCGACCCAGATCTTATCGGTCTGAATTCAATCGTGCTATTCGTGCATCGGCAACGGCAATTGCGACGCGAACATTTTCATCTTCCTGCGGCAATGATGAAAGGCCCTGACGATAAGCACGCCATTCATCCAATGAGCCGGAAATCAAATCCGGTTCACCTTCAATCTCCAGGCGTTGTCGTTCGCTTGAAGCTGATGTGCTTGAAGATTTTCCGTTTTCCGAAGCAGTATACATGGACGTTAACAAGACCGCTGCTGGCTGCCGCGGCGGCGGGTCAGACCCAATCCAATGAGTGCTAAACTCAGAATCAAATAGCTAGAAGGTTCAGACACTTCAGCTCGCCCCCTTGCATCGACGAACAGTCCGACACTGGTTTCACCACCCGCCAGAACGAGGACGTCGACAGAGAGGATCGCGGTATCGGTGAATGTCTCAAATGAACCGCTTACGCCATCGGCCGTCGCAAGTTCGTCAACATGAAAAATGTCGGATCCGACTTGGTCGTCCAGGCTATCAAAAATAAGCGTATCAACAATAATGCTTGCGAAGGCATACGCAATTTCTGGAAAAGCAGTTGTCGAAGCCGTCACAGTGTAGGCCCAATCAATACCGAGAGTGACTGTTACGTCTTCAGTTCCATCATTGATGAACAAAATTTCGCCGTTTGTAACCTGATCAGTAACGGAAAACCCGCCAGATCCTCCAGGGCTTGAGCTTGCGCTACCACTTGCCGTCGCGATGTTTGTTACGCTTTCGCCTGCGACCATATCAAGCGGGTCAACTGCGGTAACCGTTGTTGTTTCGGTAATCGTTGCTGTTCCTGTTCCGCCGGAACTGGTGCCACTTTCACTGGGGCTTGGATCGGAAGAGCCTTCGATAAACAAATCACCAGGTTGTGGAACTGGAGTCGATGCTATTGAAAAGCTGGTAATCGAAACGGTCGCAGAACTGCTTGCGCTATATGTCGCTATGGCGTATGCGGCACCGGAAAACGCAATGGATACACCGACGGTGGCGATAACAATCGCAACCATTTTTCGCATGTAATTCCAGAGCTTCATTAAACCAGTTACCAGCTATCTATCCAAACGACCGAAATCAAACCATTTTGACGCACTATCCCAATAGGAAATATGCAAGAAATGTGCCATCTGAGCTAGGTCATTAGATTC
The DNA here is from genome assembly GCA_002720855.1 of Rhodospirillaceae bacterium. Taxonomy (GTDB): domain Bacteria; phylum Pseudomonadota; class Alphaproteobacteria; order MPNO01; family UBA2964; genus UBA2964. The sequence continues at coordinate 572,678 of PBIN01000014.1, forward strand.
CAGCAGTTTAGCGGCCAAACAACATGGATTAGAATGGAAGGTGTAAAATACACCGACAGTCTTAGTAAGGTGCCCTATAAAGCTGGCACTGTTTCGCGGCTTTTGCTGGCAGTTCGCCATTCCCGTAGGACATCCGGATCGGCTTCTTTGGTGGCGTGACGTTTGGCAATTTTGCCAAATTCTTCAGCGGGTGCGAGTCGCGACAAGGCCCAGACAGCCATTGCTCGGACGAGGGGAGACTCGTCCTCTAATTTGGCCTTTGCGTGTGGGATAAATTCTTCTGACCTGCTATTGCCAATGGCGACCAAAACATTTCTCAAGAATCGATTTCGCCCAAGCCTTTTTACAGGTGATCCAGAGAACACGGAGCGGAATGCCGCATTGTCGAGTTGCACAAGATCATCAAGACGTGGCCAGCGCAACTCGAGCCTGGCATCAAGTTCCGGTTCGTTTGTTTTCACGGCGAACTTGTTCCACGGGCAAACCGCCAGACAGTCATCACAGCCATAAATTCTATTGCCGATGGCTTCCCTGAATTCGCCGGGAATATGACCCTTATGCTCAATAGTCAGATATGAAATGCAGCGCCGGGCATCCAGCTGATACGGCGCTAAAAAAGCGTCTGTCGGGCACGCAGAAATACATTGCGAACAATTGCCACATTTGTTGTTTTCTTCTTCGTTGGTCTCGAGACGTAATGTCGTATAAATCTCTCCCAGGAATAGCCACGACCCATTCGTTTTTGAAACGAGATTGGTATGCTTCCCTTGCCATCCAAGTCCTGCTTTTGCGGCAAGCGGCTTTTCCATCACCGGCGCGGTATCGACAAAAAGTTTTACATCGCCCTCAAAATTGTCCGCGATGTACCGAGCCAAAATTCTCAGCTTTTTCTTAGAGACGTCGTGATAATCGCGACCCCGGGCATACACCGAAATTGCGCCTCGTTCCGGTTTTTCATGAATTTCGAGAGGATCTTCATCCGGCCCGTAATTGAGCCCTACGACGATGACTGTTTTCGCCTCAGGCCATAAATCGGTCGGCTGGGATCGTTGCTTCATCCGATCAGACAACCATCCCATATCGCCGTGATAACCATTGGAAACAAATTCGGAAAGCCGATTGCGTGCATCAGATCCCAATTCGGCGGGTGCGAAGCCAACCACATCGAAGCCAACCGCTAATGCGCGATCTCGGATCGCCTCTGTCGGATCAATGGAATCGGGAGGGATTGAAGTCATCCGCGGCCACGATAGTTGCTGACGCCTTGGTCGGGAATCCATAGATCTGCCGGTGGCGGGCCGCTTTGGTAAAAAACGTCGATGGGCATTCCGCCCCTCGGATACCAATAGCCACCGATACGGAGCCAGTGTGGGTTTAACAGTTGCTCCAGCTTCTTGGCGATTCCTACTGTGCAGTCTTCATGGAAGGCTCCGTGATTTCGGAAAGACCCGAGATAGAGTTTTAGTGACTTGCTCTCGACGATCCAGGAGTCCGGCGCATAATCGATTACCAAATGAGCAAAATCCGGTTGACCTGTAACCGGACACAGGCTCGTGAATTCTGGACAGGTGAAGCGCGCGAGATAAAGTTGTCCCGTTTGCGGATTACGCACGCGTTCCAGCGTCGCGTCCTCCGGCGATGCAGGCAACGGGGTGTGGGCACCCAGTTGGGTCAAGTCATGTTCACTGTCTGTAGTCATTGACCAGCTCCAAAATTGCTAGGACTCCGCTACCGTTGCGCCGGCATCGTTCTCGGCATCAAACTTGGCGACAAATTCATCGAATGAACCATCCGCGATGGCCGCTCTTATTCCTTCCATCAATGATTGATAATAATGGAGGTTATGCAAGGTCAAAAGCATTCCGGCCAGCATCTCTCCCGCTTTTACAAGATGGTGTAGATAGGCCCGGCTGTAATTTGCGCATACCCGGCAGCTGCACGCCGCATCGAGTGGTTTGCTATCATCAGAATGCCGCGCGTTTCTCATATTGAGGAAACCGCCACGGACGAATGCCTGACCGGTTCTGCCAGATCGCGTCGGGATTACGCAGTCGAACATATCGATTCCTCTTCGGACGGCACCAACGATATCATCCGGTTTTCCGACACCCATGAGATAGTGAGGGCGTTCTTTTGGTAGGGCGGGAACAGTAATATCCAGAACGTTGAACATTTCATCTTGGGGTTCTCCGATTGCGAGCCCACCGACGGCATAGCCATCAAAGCCGGTATCTACTAGGCGGGCCGCTGACTCGCGACGAAGTTCGGGAAACATACTCCCCTGAACTATGCCGAAAATTCCGTATCCGGATCGTTCTTCAAAGGCCGCTTTGCTTCTTGACGCCCACCGCATAGAGAGTTCCATAGATTGTCTGGCCATGTCCTCAGTCACCGGCCATTCGGTGCATTCGTCAAGAACCATCGTGATGTTTGAGTCGAGAAGATTCTGCACCTCAACAGATCGCTCCGGTGTTAGTTCGACTTTTGCGCCGTCGATATGTGACTGGAAGACGACGCCCTCTTCATTGATCGACCGGCGATTAGCGAGTGAGAAGACTTGATACCCTCCGGAATCTGTCAAAATAGGTTTGTGCCAGTTCATAAATTTATGGAGACCACCAAGCTTTGCAATTCTCTCCGCTGTCGGGCGCAACATAAGATGATAGGTATTGCCGAGAATAATTTCCGCACCGGTCGCAGCGACGTCTTCGGGCATCATTGCTTTTACTGTCCCTGCCGTACCGACAGGCATAAAGGCAGGGGTATTGATATCGCCATGCGCCGTCGACAGACGCCCGCGTCGGGCTTTGCCGTCGGTGGCTAAAACCTCAAATTCAATTCCGGGTTCAGTCATGAGATCTCGTCACGATCCAACAAACAGGCATCGCCATAGGAATAAAACCGGTAGCCTGAATTAATGGCATGTTGGTAGGCATCTTTCATTCGTTCCAAGCCGGCGAAGGCGGACACCAGCATAAACAAGGTCGAGCACGGTAGATGAAAATTGGTCATCAATCTGTCAACTATCCGAAATTTATAGCCAGGTGTAATAAAAATGTCGGTGTCACCTTCGAAGGGCATCAACACGTCATTTTCGATAGACGCCGATTCCAGAAGTCGTAAAACCGTTGTTCCACAGGCAATAACCCGACCACCGGCTCCGCGTACGGCATTGATTTTCTCTGCGCCTGTTTGGTTTAACTTGCCCCATTCTGAATGCATCTTGTGATCTTCGGTATCATCCACCTTTACAGGAAGAAAGGTGCCGGCCCCCACGTGAAGCGTTAGCTCAATAACTTCGACACCGCTATTCCTGATTTCCGTTAGAAGCTCTTCAGTAAAGTGCAGACCAGCGGTCGGCGCCGCCACAGCGCCCGCAGCTGCTGCATAGACCGTCTGGTAACTCTGATGGTCGGATTCATGACTGCCTGTTTTTCTGTCGATATAGGGAGGCAACGGCATAGAACCGTTTTCTTCCAGGCCTTTTGTAAATTCCTGACCCGAGAAATTTACAATGATTTCGCCGCTATCTAGTTTTTGGGAAATGCGGGCCGAAAAATCTTCGGCGAAATTAATGACATCGCCTGCCTTTAATTTCCGTGCCGGCCGGGCGAAAGCGCACCAGCTTCCATCTCTGTTCAATTTGTGAAGAGTAATTTCAATCGACGTTTCATGGCGCTTCCCGCGTAGTCGCGCTGGAATGACTTTTGTGTTGTTCAGAACCAGCACATCGCCTGGAGAAAACAATCTCGGCAAGTCGCGAACGCACAAATCCGTAAAGACATTTCCAACATGCAAAAGTCGGGCAGAGTCTCGTGGGGATGCGGGTTGTTGAGCGATTAATTCTTTGGGTAGCTCAAAATCGAAGATGTCGGTTTTCATATTCTTAATAGGGTAAGCGCGACTATCGGCGTTCTTTAGCAGGTTTCGGCAATGCTGTGCCATCCACTATCAAACATGCTAAGGAGAGTTTCTGCACACCAAGATTTATGAATGGCAAATTTCAAGTCTCGTATTACTGCGTTGTTCGCGCCTGTCCCTGACAATGCCAAGGGTGTTGGGCTTATGCTCAGCTCTGCGGGGTCAATTTCGGCTGCTAACGGAGCAGTACAATATTTGTCGCATAGCATCCATGTCTTTGAGATCGCATTTTTTCGACAACTCCTTGGTGTGATTTTTATGTCCGTGGTTTTTTTACGCGGTGGTTTGCGACCTTTGTTTACACAAAAGATCGGACTGCATTTATTGCGGGCAGTACTCAACGTCGGTGCGATGCTGGCATTTTTTTATGGACTTAGTCTGGAGCCGTTGGCGAAGGTCGTTTCTTTGGGTCTGACATCGCCACTATTTGCAACTGTCGGTGCGGTTATATTCCTCAGAGAACGCATGACGCCACATCGGTGGATTGCACTTGCGATCGGTGTCGCTGGCGCATTGATTATTCTCAGGCCCGGCGTGCAGGTGGTTTCTATTGGCGCGCTGATGGTCCTTGTTTCCAATATGCTCTGGGCATCAGCGCTCGTGGTTATCAAAGTGCTTACCCGCACGGATTCTTCCGTTACCGTCGCCCTGTACGCCAGCCTGTTGCAGGCACCAATCGCTTTTGTTTTCGCGTTGTTTTTCTGGCAGTGGCCGACCGGTGAACAGCTCGCCTGGTTGGCGTTTATCGCCATTTTTGGGACTTTGTCACAGCTGGCGTTAACTGAAGCCTTCCGAAAAGCTGATGCGACACTGGTTTTGCCCGCAGATTTTACCAAGGTGATTTGGGCGAGCATGATCGGCTATTTCTTTTTCAATCAGATTCCCGAAATCTGGATTGGTATCGGCGCCGTCGTGATCTTTAGCGCGGTATTCTACAATACCTACTCAGATTCCCGGTCGCCCGACGTCGACAGTTCTAAACCGTAACGATGCAGTTCATGGCCGTTATAGCGAAACCAGTTGCGGCCTTTCTCACAATCCTCAGATAGATTTTCGACGATCGTCCAGAAACGCGCCGAATGATTCATCTCGGCCAAATGAGCAACTTCGTGGGCAACCAAATAGTCGAAGGCAATTTCTGGTGCCATGATAATTCGCCATGAAAAGCTGAGATCGCCTGACGATGAACAACTACCCCAGCGGGTTGTCGTGTCGCGCACGGATAGTCGACCATAGTGCCGGCCGAGCATTGCTGATTTTTGTTTTGCGAGGGACGCTATTTCACAACCTGCTTCGCGTCGGTACCAGTCCGTCACAGAGCGTGAAATTCGCGCTTTGGGACATGCGACTAAAAGCGCGTTCCCGTCTACCCTGACGTCGGCGCGCCCCGCGTCGCTGTGATCTATTCTAAGGAACCGGCCGAGTAGAGGAATTTCCGCACCATCCTGAAATGGGACTGGCTCTTCATATTTCGCCAAACGTTCTTCAAGCCACTCCGCCTTTTCTCGCAGAAACGCAAGTCCCTTTCGTCGGGACAGGCGACGGGGCAGGACAAGTTCAGCCTGACCCACTCCAGGCAGTATCCGAACCGCCACATTCCGCGCCCGATCGCTTGTTCTGATTTTGACAACTGCTGTCTTGCCTGACGGCAATCTTAAAGCTGTACTGTCCGGGGTTGATGTTTGGGGCATTGATTACATGATTGCCGATTGAGCCAGTAGGATGCAAGAAGACCTGACCTCACAGCAGCTTGGGGCTTATGTTCTTTCGATCAAACTGCAGCGTTCCTTTTGCGGTAAAGTCGGCGCATTGGGCGATGTTGATTTGTCTCCCGGGCACTATTTCTATTTTGGCAGTGCCCGCGGCCCAGGCGGACTAGCGGCACGATTGAGTCGCCATGTCCGAATGAAGAAAACAATTCATTGGCATGTCGATCATCTAACCACCTTTGGTCAGGTCACTGAGATCTTGGCGGTCGAAGGCGGGGACGAATGTGATCTTCGACATTTGGCTATGCAATTGAATTCGATTTCCGTGCCGGTTACCGGCTTCGGTAGCAGCGACTGTCCTCGATGTCCTGCCCATCTTCTCGCTTCAGAAGAAGAAGCGTCGGAAACCTTATTTTTGCTCGCGGGAAAGACCGGCGGGAGACTCTATTCAGCTGAGTCCTTTTTACCGATTACGGCTGCACAACCTTCTACGGTTTGACGCAGAGTTCTGCTCTTGTCGACAGTTTCACGAATTTCGGAGGCGTAAGGCGACTCGGTCATAAGGTCGTATAAGCTTGCAGACCCATTGTGGAAGCCACTTGGCAAATTCACAGCGCTCATGGTCTTGGCGATCTCCTTCATCTCACCGATATAGCGATCGGAAACCGCTGGCAGCGCAGGTGTAAGCGCTTCCATACGCTTGTACATGGCACCTTGGCTCGAACTTAGCTCGGCATGAAGCTCATCAGCAATATCCAGCTTCTCCGCCGCCATCAGCATCGCCGCATGGAGCGCGCTCGTGCCTTTGGTAATGCCCGCGTAACACATTTTTACAGCTGAAGCCTTACCGGCCACCGGTCCACATTGTTTTATTTCGATGCCCATACCATCAAAGATATCCATTTCCGCAGCGCCGCTTCCGCTCACATAAAATCTTGTAGGAGCCGCAGCGCCGGGTGGGTTGCCGACGATGCCACCATCTATATAGGCGGCGCCTGCTGCTTCGATCGTTGCACCAATCTGTGCAGCTGTTTCCGGGGATATCGCATTACAATCGAAATAGGGTGGTGTATGGCCTGTTTCAGTCATGGCAGCGGCGACGCGCTCAGCCTGCGCCAATGCATCACCCGGCGGCAATATTGAGAACACGATGTCCGCTTCCGCCAAAACCGATGCGATGGTTCCGCAATCCCGAAATCCAACTGCCGCGGCCCTTTTCCGCGACGTTTCGCTGCGTCCTTCGAGCGCAGTTACGATGTCGAAGCCATGTTCCTGAAAGGCTTTACCGGTAGCAGCACCCATTTCGCCCGGACTCAAAATTGCGATGGTTTTGATCGTCATGGTCAAATCCTTTGAATTTCCATTTTTTCAATATTAGGGATGACGGATGTGCTGTGCTAGCGTCCGGTGCGAAATTTCCAGCCCCATCCCACGGCTCGATAGCAGACGATGGCAGCGATCGCCGGAAGGAGGGCTGTTAAACCCAGCACCCAGGCAGCGACGTGTTGAATGGTCTCTTTGGACATCCCCCCGTCTAATCCGGCGCTGTTTGCTACCAGACCTGCAGCCGCCGCTCCGAAGGCGACGCCTAGGGCCCTAATCGTAGGCATTGCTGCCGCTGTTATTCCTTCCTCTCCTTCGCGTGCGACCGCCATTCCGTAATTCGTCATCAAAACATTCGTGATACCGATGCCGAACCCGACCAAGGTAACCCAAACGGTAATCCACACCAAAGTCCCGGAAAGAATTGATAAGGTAAAAGCGACCGTCGTTGCGGCTGCGAATACCATGCCTAAGACAGACCCACTTCTTTCCCACATTCCCGTCCAGCCAGCGACCGCGATTGATCCGATTGTCCAACCAGTAGAAAACACGAGCGACAAATAACCTAAATATAGTGGTGTGACTTGGTGCAATTCCTGAAGGAAAAGAGGCGCAAATATCAATAGCGTTGTGTAGGTGATTGAAATCAAAAAGTACGACCAATAGGCCAATCCGACAGGTGCGAATATTGAAAGGGCTTTGCTTGGAAAAAGTTTGGTTTCGGATGCCTCGTCCCGTTGAAACGTTTGCCAGACGAGGAATGTAGCGAGGACGATGAGCAATGCGCTTGTCATTGGCGTCTTGAACTGACTGGTGAGTCCGACGGACATGACACCCGCCGCCAGTAATAGAAGCCGCCGCCACGGCAGTTGCGCTTGGGTCTCTGAACCCGATTTTTCTGGTATAAGCTGCCACGACATTGCGACGAAAGCGATCACGAAAGGTGCTTGTGCCCAAAAGGCCCCGCGCCAGTAATCGATCTCGGCGAATACGCCGCCAATACCGGGTCCAAAAAGCGAAGCCACAGTCCATGTTGTTGATACCGTTGCAAGAATTCGCGTTCTAATGGAGGGTCCATAAAGGTCGCTAATCAATGCCATCGACTGGGCAATGACCAATCCGCCGCCAATTCCTTTTACAACGCGGGCGACAAGAAGAGTTCCCATATCTGGCGGGATGGCGCAGGCGATGGTTCCCACGAGTAGGATTATACCGCCCCAGACATAACCTCGACGCGTACCCAAACGCGCCCGAATATGGCCGCCAGCAGCCGACCCCACGATGGTACCAACCATATAGAGCATCGATGTCCACGCATAAAATGAGATGCCTCCAATATCCGCGACTACAGTCGGCATAATTGTCGTGATCACAAATATGTCGATGGCATGTAGGGCTATTCCGAGATTAAGGAGGATTGTATAGGGGCCCAGACCATTCCGAAGAAGGTCCATCCAGCTTGATTTCTCGTCTTTGGTTTTGTCCGAAGGAGATTCGGTGGAGGGTGGACTATCTGACATCAATGCAGTGTATGCGGCGCGGTGCAATTCACGCAATGTCCGTCTAAAATGGGGCTATGACCAAACTAAGTGTTCTGGATCAATCACCAATTCGCAGCGGGGCGACACCGGCGGATGCCCTGAGCGATACGCTTGCTCTTGCCGAACACGTAGACCGTTTGGGTTATCACCGGTACTGGCTCGCAGAGCATCACAGCAGCAATGGGCTCGCGGGTGCAGCGCCGGAGATTATGATCCCTCAGGTTGCCGGACGAACGCATGGAATCCGCGTGGGATCGGGCGGCGTCATGCTCAGCCATTATAGCCCCCTCAAGGTTGCGGAAGCATTTCGGACGATTGAGACGTTATTTCCAGGACGGATTGATCTCGGAATAGGGCGCGCTCCCGGCAGCGACCATATTACGGATCAAGCGCTGCAAACCGGACCGGGAGCATCGGGGCCGGAGCACTACCCGGTCCAGGTCCGCGACATGATGGGTTATCTCGCGGGAAGCCTTCCTGAAGATCATCCATTCGCCAATGTTCGAGCGCAACCGGCTGGACCAACAGTTCCGGATGTTTGGATGTTGGGATCGAGCGATCAAAGCGCATCGCTCGCAGCTTACTTCGGCGTACCATTCTCCTTTGCCCATTTTATCGTCGCCGAAGGCGGTCCCGAAGCAGTCGCGGCATATCGGGAGAACTACCGTCCTTCCGAATCCTGGCCGGAGCCGATTGCCAATATTGGTGTGTTTGCAATTGCTGCGGACACGGAAGATGACGCTGAACGGTTGATGAAATGCCGCGACCTTTCTTCGGTTCGACAACGCACCGGCCGGGCCGGGCCAGTGCCTTCCGTCGAGGAAGCTGAAACTTATGAATACACCCCGCAGGAGGAGGCATTACGCCGCTACAATCGACAGCGTTGCATCTGGGGGACGGGCGAGCAGGTTCGCGACGGTCTGCTTGAACTTGGCCAACTCTATGACATCGACGAGTTTATCGTTCTCACAATTTGCCCGACGCTGGAAGCAAGATTGCGTTCTTACGAATTACTTGCGGATGCTTTCGAATTGGAGGCAAGGGACGTTACCGCCTCTGCCGCAGAATAATAAACAATTTCAGTAATTTATATCTAAAATTCCAACAATTTCTGGGCTGATTGGAAACGATTTTTAATGCTGTCCGGCTAGCGTGAGCCCCGAATGACGGGGAATATTTATGGCGAGCACTGCCAGACAACATCAGGACCTTAGCAGTATTCTTCAGAGCGAAGATTCTTCTGCTTGGTTGGAACTTGCCGTAGACCCAACGACACCCCCTGAAGTCCTTTACTTTCTTGCAGAGAACGGCGAAGTCGATATACGGCGGGCCGTCGCTGAAAATTCTTCAACCCCTAACCAAGCCGATGTTTTCTTGTCGCGGGACGACGATGTGTCCGTGAGATGCGCTCTGGCACGAAAGATCGTCGGCGAAGGATTGGATCACGAAGCTCGAAGCAATCTTTGGCGTATGGGATTTACAATTTTAGAAACGTTGTTGCGGGACAAGGTCGTTGGTGTCCGCAAAATTCTTTCTGAGGCATTTTGCACGTCACATGATGCGCCACGACAGATTGTTGTTGGTTTGGCAGGTGATAAGGCAAGCGATGTCGCAGCACCGATTTTATCCGGATCGCCTATTTTGACCGAGGATGATTTAGCTGCCTTTATTCAAGATGATGCTCCCGACTGGGCTAAATCCGCAGTCGCAAGTCGGACCGATCTCTCTCCTCATCTTTGCGATATTTTGATCAGCGATGAATGTCCTGAGGTGATGACTGGACTGGCAGAAAATCTCAGCGTGAATCTGGATGAACCCGTGCTCGAGAAAATGGTTCAAAAGTCTGAGTCCGTTCCTGAAATTCAACCAGCATTGGTTAAACGGCACGACCTGACCGACAATGTACTGGTACGGATGGCCAAATTTGTCGCTGCTCCCTTGCTTTCTAAATTATGTCTTGGCCGTGCTGTTGATGCTGGTGTTGCGGCAAGGATGAACCGGGCGATTGAAAGCCGCAGCGATCAACCCGCGGAACGCGTAGTTTCAAATTCGTTGAATGCAGAGCCTGTATCAAATGCCGGTCAGGCTGGGGGAGAAGCACCGCGTCACCGAGCCAAACACTTGTTTGAGAATGAGAAGCTGACCGACGAATCCGTTGCAGCAGCACTTGATAAGAAGAATTTGGAATTTGTCTTGGCGGCACTTGCTTTGAGAGCCGGCCTTCCAATGCCCACTGTCGAGCGTATGGTCCGCGTTCAAAGTGTAAAAACGATCGTTGCACTGGCCTGGAAGGCGGGTTTTAGCGCGCGTTTTGCAATGGATCTGCAACGCGATCTGGCCTTCATATCACCCAACAAGGTCATGAATGCGCGGGACGGTATTGATTTCCCGATGCGCACCGATGAGATGGAATACCAGCTTTCTCTTTTCGAATAACCTCTAATTCTTCGCACCGACTGGTGTGTTCGACACTAATTCCCGATACAATCTAACGTCTTTTTGCGGCGACCATATCGCCGCGCTAATTTGCTTTCGATTGGGTTTCCCTCAGTATGAATTCAAGTGTTTTGTCGAGCGCAGTCATTCGTGGTGCCTTATGGATGGTGTTGGCAACCGGATTTCAGGCGACGGCCAGCGGGTTTGTCCGAAAGCTTTCATTCGAGTTTGGTGTTTCCGAACTGCTCTTTTTCTTCAGCAGCATTAGCGCAATTTTGCTGCTGCCCATGGCATTAAGACTGGGTAAGGGATCTTTTGCGGGCGTTCGAAGGCGTTCAGGACTTTACCTAGTGCGTGGCCTGCTTTCCTTCGGTGGGATGTATGCCTCGTTTTATGCCTATTCAGTGATGGACATTGCGAATGTACAGTCGCTGCTCTTTACTGTACCGCTGTTTACGATATTGCTCGCCGGTCTATTGCTGGGAGAATATGTCGGATTCCGTGGTTGGCTTTCCTGCCTCGTCGGGTTCTGCGGCGCCCTTATAATTGTCCGCCCAGGCATAATCCCGATGAACCCTGGCGCCATCGCAGCGCTCGTCGCGGCATTTGCGTTCGCCGCCGCAAATATTGCTATTCGCAAGCTTGGAACGACCGAAAGCCCGATCATGATTACAATGATCTCGAATTCGATCGTTGCCGTGCTCGCTGCAATTCCAGCAGCATTGACCTGGGTGACACCGACATGGGAACAGGTGCCCGGGATTTTGACTATGGGATTTCTGTTCATGGGAGCGATGGTATGCCTGACATTTTCCATTCGAGAAGCCGAAGCGCGAATTGTTCAAACTATCAATTTCCTGCGTTTGCCGTGGGCGGTTTTGGTCGGTTGGATTATGTTTGCCGAATTGCCGGATATATGGACGTGGGTTGGCGCCGTTGTAATTTTCCTCGGCGCATATGATGTCTTGCGTCGTGAGACGAGTGGGGCGAACAAGAAATGACCGTTGGCGGCGAGTTAGCTTCCGATAAGAACGCGGCAATACGCGGCATTGCCTGGATGATTGTTGCAGCGATTGGATATTCGCTCAATGCCGGTATCGTCAAACAGTTGTCGTCCGATCTCAATACAATGGAAATGGTATTCTGGCGTTCGGTGATCGCGACGATTATTTTGCTTCCGTTTCTTTGCAAACATATCGGTTCTACCGGCAAGAAATCCCTGAAGCACTGGCATCTCTTCCTGTTTCGCGGCGTATTTACCTATCTGGCGATGGGTGCGACTTACTACGCATTGGCAAATATGCCGATTGCGGATGTGTATGCGCTGCAGTTCACGTTGCCCCTATTCATGATTATTGTGGCCGTTTTATTTCTCGGTGAAAAAGCGAGCTTCGGAAGTTGGGTGGCTTGTCTCGTTGGGTTTGGGGGAACCCTTATAATTTTACGCCCAGGATTTGAAGAAATCAGCATCGCTGCCATCGCTGCGCTTGCGTCTGCTGTGCTCTACAGCACGACGAACGTTTTTATTAAAATTTTGTCCAGAACCGAAAGTACTACAACGATAACGGTATTCGGCAATTTGGTGATGCTGGTTATTGCATTGATCCCGCTACTGTTCGATTGGCGGTGGCCACCTGTCGAAACCGTTGGTTGGATTATCGCGCTAGGCGTCTTCACAACGGGCGGACAATGGGCCTTGGCGCGTTCAATCGCAACGGCAGATGCGCGAATTGTTTGGCCGTTTGATTTTCTTCGCCTGCCGTTTACCGCAGCCATTGGTTTTGTGATGTTTGCTCAACTACCCGGTATTTGGACCTGGGTGGGCTCAGTCGTAATATTTGGTGCTGCTTATTACGTTATCCGCATGGAGGCAGCTGCCAAGTGACGGAATCTGCATATTCCGATTCAATAAAAGGTGCGATGTGGATGCTGGCGGCATCGCTTTGCTATGTCTTATCGGCAACACTTACTCGTTACCTGGCAGGCAGCTATCCCGTATATGAACTAACTTTTTTACGCTGTGTCGTAGGCGTTATGGTCCTGACACCCCTGGTGTTGCGTGGCGGTCTTGGTCAACTCAAGACCGCGGTGTTTCCGCTGCATTGTTTGCGCACCGTTATCACCTACGTGGCAATTTTGCTCTGGTTTTATGCAACGACAGAAGTGCAGGTCGCTGATTTCTTTGCGTTTCAGTTTGTTACACCGCTTTTTACGATCGCCGTTGCTGCCATACTTTTGCGCGAGCAGGTCGGCGCAAAAAGTTGGCTGGCGGCCCTGATCGGCTTCGCGGGTGTTATGGTCATTATCCGACCCGGCTATATTCCCATATCCTTGGGCGTGCTTGCGGCGCTTGGCACGGCTGCTGCATATGCTTTCGTAAATACATGCATCAAGGTGTTGTCACGTCATGACTCGCCTACTGTAATGACCTTTTACGTCAATGTTCTGATCCTGCCGTTATCGGCGATTCCGGCCTATTTGACGTGGAAAACGCCGGTTGCTGAAGATTGGCCAGTTCTAATAGGAGTTGCACTATTTGCGACAATGGCGCAATTTTGCGTTGCGTCCAGTATTTCGTTGGCAGATGCAAGAATTGTTCAGCCAATGAATTTTTTACGTATGCCAATTGCAGCGGCGGTGGGTTTTATGGTCTTCGGTGAATTTCCCGATTTGTGGACTTGGTTTGGGGCAGTGATCATTTTTGGCGCCGCCTGGTACGCCGTTCAACAGGGTAAAAAAGCGTGAAATCGCTACCTGGTGCTGTTCTTGGGTCGCTCTGGATGTTGTCCAGCTGCGTTTTTTATGCGGCCGCTGCTTCGTTGGTGCGCGAGATCGGTGACAGCTACACCGCCTATCAAATGACCTTGATCCGTTCAGTGGTGGCTGTCGCGGTACTCGCGCCACTCTATATGCGTGAAGGCGGAAAACTGTTCTTTATTCCTGAACGTTTCTTTATGCATTTCCTGACGGGGCTTTTTACCTATCTCGGCATAATCTTCTGGTTTATCGCGACGGCCTCAATGCCGATTGCCGATTTTTTTGCGCTGCAATTCGTGACCCCGCTTCTGACGATGGCGTTCGCCGTTATTTTCCTGCGTGAGAGCGCGGACGCAAAAAGCTGGATTGCCGCCATGATCGGCTTTAGCGGCGTTTTGGTAATATTACGCCCTGGAATTATTGAAATTTCCTTTGCCGCGATGGCGGCACTCATCAGTGCCGTGTTTTATGCGAGCGACAATACGGTCATCAAATCGCTTTCCAAAGGGGCGACGGCGGTCATGATCGTCTATTACGCCCACCTATTAATGATCCCAATCTCTGTTCCACTAGCAATTGTTACCTGGAAAGATCCGACGCTTTACGATTTTGGAATTATCGTGGCTATTTGTTTGTGCCTGACGATGGCCTATCTATCGGTAACAAAAGCCATTTCGCTAACAATTGCCCGCGTTGTTCAGCCGGTGAATTTTATGAGAATGCCGATAGCGGCGGTCTTCGGCTGGGTTTTGTTTAGCGAGTTCCCCGATATCTGGACTTGGGTCGGTGCGGTTATTATATTTTGTGCAACGACCTACGCAGTGCGGCGGGGTACTCAGAACAAGGAATCAAAAGAAGCTATATGAAAGCGCTTCCAGTAGCGGTTCAGGGCGCGCTCTGGATGCTGACCAGCGCCGTTTGCTATGTAGGATCAGCTACCCTCATTCGGTATATCGGAGAGGATTATTCCCCGTTTTTGCTGACATTTTTTCGTGCTGTGATTGCGGTGATCATGCTCGCACCGTTGATGTTCCCCGTCAGAATTTCTTCATTGTGGCCGGAGCGCCCCTTCGCTGTTTTGATGACCGGCGTCATTTCATATGTCGGTATATTTTTATGGTTTTATTCCGCGGGCCGGATGCCTGTTGCGGAGTTTTTCGCGCTGCAGTTTGCAACACCATTATTTACGATCGCCTTTGCCATCATTTTTTTGCGCGAGCGGTCTGACATCGCGAGCTGGATTGCCACGTTTGTAGGATTTGCCGGCGTCCTGATCGTTTTGCGTCCCGGATTGATTGCGGTTTCTGTCGCGGCGATTGCAGCGATTGCGTGCGCCGCGAGCTATGCCAGTGTTAATACGATCATAAAATCGCTTTCAAGCAATGTTCCCACGACGGTCATTGTGTTCTATGCGAATTTTCTTCTCTTACCGATCTCCCTGCCGATGGCGATCGTCGATTGGCAAGCGCCGCTTTTGGCAGATGTACCGGCAATCGTAGGGGCTGCGGTATTATCGACGATCGGGTACCTCACGGTTTCCAAAGGAATCGCAATGGCTGCCGCGCGGGTGGTTCAACCAGTGAACTTTTTGCGGATGCCAATCGCCGCCGTCTTCGGTTGGGTCTTGTTCAGTGAGTTTCCTGATATCTGGACATGGATCGGCGCCATCGTCATCTTTTGTGCGACGACCTATACCGTGCAACGTGGCGCACGGAAAAAGGAGGCTGCAACATGATCACACTCTATGCATGGCCCACCCCCAACGCACATAAAGTCTCGATAATGCTTGAAGAATGTGGACTGGCGTATGAAGTCAGCGCCGTCGACATTACTGCGGGTGACCAGTTCGAGCCTGAGTTCCTGACTCTCAGCCCAAATAATAGAATGCCAGCCTTGGTCGATGATGAGGGGCCAGACGGTCAGCCGATCTCAATCTTTGAATCCGGCGCAATCCTCATATATCTCGCGGACAAGACCAAAAAATTCATGCCGGAAGCGGGTAACCCGCGCTATGACGTGATGCAGTGGCTGATGTTTCAGATGGCCAACCTAGGTCCGATCTGCGGTCAGGCGCACCACTTTCGTGATGCCGCACCGGAGCGTGTTCCCTATGCCATTAATCGGTTTACTGATGAGGCGGGACGCCTCTATGGCGTGATGGATCGGCGTTTGGCGGAAGTCGCCCATTTGGCTGGCGAAGACTATTCGATAGCAGATATGGCCTGTTGGCCGTGGATCAGGGTGCACCGTTATCACGGTCAGCCGTGGGAAGATTATCCGAATGTAAAACGCTGGTTCGATGAGATTGCCACCCGCCCCGCCGTGCAAGAAGGTATGAAGCTGCTCAGCGAAAAACGTGCGAAAACACGCGACGTTCTCGATGAGCAAGCCCGCGACATTCTTTTTGGTGAAATCCAAATGGCGCGGCGTTGAACTCTTTCAACTTCTGAGTGATAGTGTGGATCACGAAAATGTAACGCAATTTTTGGGAATTTGAGTTGTGGAAAAACTGCCTGTATCAAAAGTTCTCGTCTTTGCGTTTATGTTTCCTATTCAGCATTTCCAACAGTTTTTGCGCATGATCCGATTGCCAATCATTTATTCCGGCGTTTGGCTCGCAATTTGGTATTTATTTGGAGACGGTTTGGGGGATGATCGATTTGGTGATATCGGACATTTTATAATTTTCCCACTGATGGCGTTATTGTTCATCGTTTCCTGGCACAGATTGGTTTTGTTGGGGGAAGAAGCCGTCCGTCGAACCTATTTTCCCATGGTCGAAAAAAGAGATTTAATATTTATAGGTTACGCGGTGCTTTGTATCGCGCTCCCTATTGGCGGTATGACTGTTTTCAGTATTTTCACTGCGTTGATATTTTCTTCAAGCG
The DNA here is from genome assembly GCA_002720855.1 of Rhodospirillaceae bacterium. Lineage (GTDB taxonomy): Bacteria > Pseudomonadota > Alphaproteobacteria > MPNO01 > UBA2964 > UBA2964. The sequence goes on from PBIN01000014.1 coordinate 589,253, forward strand.
TTATTAACGAGGCGATAATTTTCGGGAGCCTCTTTATAATTTTAGGGCTTATATGCTTCTTCTTTTGTCATTGGTTTCTAATTTTTCCTGCTGTTGCCTAGGATAATTCTGGAGTTTTCACGCTGGTGCGTGGAATGATTAGTAATAATCGTCTTCGATTCTTCTGGGTGATATCCGTTGTGCTGATAGTTGTTTGGAGCTTGGAGTTGGTTCCGTATATCGCCGTTCAATATATTTCTGAACTATTTCCCATCACCGATGCCGATTCATTTATGCTTCACTACCAAGTCGAAACACGATTGTTTGGCACTTTTTTTTATTTTTTGTGGGGGCTCATCGGCTCCGCGATATTCGCGTCCGCACTATCCGCTTCTTTCCGCGAACTGAAGCGCATTGCCGATGCAGCCGAATAAATTACCCATTCTGAAAATTATTATTTTCGCATTTGTATTTCCGGCCTTGCACCTGAAACAGTTCGTACGGATTGCATTCATACCATTTGTTTGTCTCGCGATTGTTTTTGCTGCCTCTCTCGGGTCAGCAACCATATTCGTGATAGGTCACTTTATCTCTTTAGTTTTTTTGGTGGCCTTTGTTGTTTCCTGGCATCGGCTCGCCCTTCTTGGGGAAAACGCAACCGCACGAAATATTTTTCCTTATTTTGATGTGAGGGATCTCAAGTTTATCGGATATGCCCTGTTATTCGCAGTCCTCGCCGCGCTTATATTTTTTGCGATAGGATTCATAGTAATACTCGTTGTATCAACGATTACTTCATTTCCACAACTGTCCTGGATTCCTCTGGTTGTCTCATACCTCTTGTCAGCTTTGATCTTCTATCTGCTATGTCACTGGCTTCTTGTGTTTCCCGCCGTAACGATTGACGAAAAAGGCGCTTATTCGCTAGCAGACACATTGATTGTGGGGAATCGGTTTCCGTTCTTCTTGGCCATGATATCCATTTTTATTTTGCTGACGATTGCTGAGTGGCTGGCAGGTCTGGTTTTATTTGGCATATTCGTTCTGGAATTTGATCCCCATTTATTGGGTCTCCTAAAAAGTGATTCCACTGGAATTCCACAAATTGTTTCAATGATTTTTTTCGTGCTTGGCTTGTTTGTATCCGCAATTTTCGCTTCCGGCCTATCTGCTTCTTTCCGCGAACTAAAGCGCATTGCCGATGCACGTGAAGGCGCCGCAGAAGCCAGCTAGCTTTCGCTTTTCTCCGCGTCTTTTGCTTCCTTGTGGACTAAGAAATAGGTACTGACGAAGATGACAAAGGCGCCGACAGCGACCCAGGGCGAGAACGTCTCGTCCCATATCAGATAGGCGATTACGGCGATAAACGGCAGGCGCAGAAAGTCGATGGGGAAACACACCGACGTGTCGATCAGGACCAGCGCTTTGCTCAGGCAAAAATGCGTAATGATCCCCGAAAAGCCGAGCAGTAAAAGCCAGGGAACATGATGCCATTGCGGTGTAACCCAAAGATAGATCGCCGGTCCGATCAGGATTAAGCACTGGATCGCATTCATGGTGAAGACCATCGTGCTTGCGCTGTCTGTTTGCGACAGCACCTTGACCATGACGTTCTGGGCGGAAAAAAGCAGAGTGCCTAAAATAACCACCATTATCGGTAGGGTAACGGGGACGATACCTGGTCGAACAACAATCAAGACACCCATAAAACTAATGGCCATACCAATCCACCGATATCGTTTGACCTTTTCGCCAATGGTCATAGCGGCTATCGCAGCAGTAATTGCCGGAATAGTGTATTCAACGGAAGTCACGACGGCGAGCGGCACGTAGATCACGCCAAAGAATACGCAATATTGCGCCCCCACATGTGTAGCGTTACGGACAAACTGAAGCCCTGGCCGTTTTGTTATCAGCGCTCTGATCCCCTGTTTCGGTATCATAATTACCGAAATGGCGACGAGCCCGATAACTGCGCGCAAAAACAACAGTTCAGGCACTGAAATATCAGGTTTTAGAGCCCGTACCGCGATAACGATGCCGGCGAGCCCGCCGGTCGCAATAACCGTCCAGCCTATTCCACGGAGTGTTTCCGCGCGTGTCGCGTTTGCGGTGCTTTTCGGCTCGGTCACAGAAGTGTTGTCCGTCGATTTTCAGAGAGTAAAGAAGGTTCTTTCTTCTCATGACATGAAATCGCTGATTTTGCCAGTATGACAGAGAAAGCGTGATTTACAGATGTTGCGCGTCGGCTTAATTTGACTTCAACAAATTTCCCCTGGGAGGCCCTTGCCATGGACGGATCGCCGGTCAGCAACCTTAAACATGAAGTCACTTTTGACGATCTCCGCGAATATATTGAAGAAGTCGACAAACTAGGCGAATTGCGGCGAATCGAAGGGGCGACCTGGGAGGAAGATATTGGGCTCGCCGCGGAACTCCTGCTGCATAGCGAGACGGCTCCATGCGCGTTATTCGATGAAATCCCCGGTTATCCCAAAGGTCATCGGGTTTTCACGAATTTCTTCGGTGGGCGCCGCCAAAACATAACGCTTGGGTTTCCGCCGCATCTCTCGAAATTTGAGTTAAGTGTCGCTTTCAACAGGGCCTATCAAAGTGTGGTCAATAATCCACTGCCCTACGAGACAGTTGAAACTGGTCCGGTAATGGAAAATATCATGGAAGGCGACGACGTAGATGTGTTCGCCTTTCCGACGCCGCTTTGGCATGAAGGGGACGGGGGCCGTTATATCGGCACCGGTTCCTTCAATGTGACGCGTGACCCCGAAGAAGACTGGGTCAATGTCGGCACATACCGTGTGATGGTTCACGATAAAAATACCGTTGGATTTTATATCTCGCCCGGTAAACATGGTCGTCTTCATCGCCAAAAATATATGGCGAAGAACAAACCGATGCCGGTTTGCGTTGTCGTTGGTATCGACCCGCTTAGCTTTCTGATGTCGTCTTCGGAAATTCCCTATGGGGTCTGCGAATTTGACATCATGGGCGCCTATCGCGGGAAACCTTTGCAATGCGTCGTTGGCAAGCACACCGGCTTGCCTTTCCCAGCAAACGCCGAAATCGTGCTCGAAGGTTTTTGCTATCCGGACAAGCTGCATTCTGAAGGCCCCTTCGGCGAATGGACCGGTTATTACGGCAACCCAGAACACAATGGGCCGACTCTGGATATTAAGGCGATCTATCATCGAAACGATCCGATTATGCTTGGCTGTCCGCCACAACGTCCGCCAGAGGAACAGTCCCGTTACCGGGCGGTCGTACGATCGGCACTACTGAAGGAGCAGATCGAAGCGGTTGGCGTGCCCGATGTGCAGGTGGCCTGGTGCCATGAATGCGGCGGTGGTCGCATGTTCACTGCCGTATCGATTAAGCAGCGCTACCCTGGCCACGCGACGCAGGCGGGTCAGATCGCATCGCAATGCCGTCTCGGTGCTTATGCCGGTAAGTTCGTTGTGGTGGTTGATGACGATATCGACGCTTCAAATCTTGAAGAGGTGATGTGGGCCCTATGCTTCCGCGCTGATCCGGCAACGGATATCGATATCATCCAACGTGGCTGGTCAACGGGTCTTGATCCTTCGATCCATCCTGATCGCAAAGCCATTGGCGATACAACCAACAGCCGGGCGATCATAAATGCCTGCAAACCCTATCACTGGATCGACCGCTATCCGAAAGTGAATATGCCAGATCCGGAAACCTATCAGCGTGCTCAGGAAAAATGGGGCTGGTTGCTCAATAGCAATTCAGCGCCGGCAAACTAAGATTCTGCAAAATTCCTTGGGATAAGCCGGTCAAGGTTGATCGATTTGTTTTGCCTCGTAAATCGTCATGTAATAAGTCGATCCAGCGATGATCGCGGCGCCGACCCAAACCCATAAATCAGTTGTTTGATTGAAGACCAGATAGGCAATGCCTGCCGTAATCGGGAGCCGCAGATACTCGATGGGTTCGACAATTGTTGCTTCGGTGTGAACGAAGGCGCGGACCAGGCAGTATGGCGCCACCGTCCCTGAAATTGCCAGCAAAAGAAGCGCGGGTACATCCGCGAGATTAGGTGTCACCCAATCAAACCAAGAAAGCGGCACACCCGTTCCAGGAAATTTCACCGCCATAATCCAGCCGATTAACATCGAGATGCCAGCAAAAACGGTTAGGTTAAACTGATAGTAGAAGGTCGTTGTGGTTGGGTGGTCTGTTTTTCCCAATGATCGGGTATAGATGGCAACACCAGCATAAGACAATGCTGATCCGAGAACCAGAAACGCCGCTGGACCGATCGGCACCGCTCCGGGCCGCAGGATTACCAGCACGCCACCAAATCCGATGAGTGTGCAAGCAATGCGAACAAATCCTGGCCGCTCTCGCAAAAAGAACACAGCCAGGACAACTACCATGAGCGGGACCGTAAAATGCAGAGCAACTGCCTTGGCGATGGGTAAAAATGCCAAACCGGCAAACCACATCCACATTCCAGCAAAATTCAAAAAATTACGTTGGAGATGGAACCCCAACCTGTTGGTCTGCCAAAAACGAACACCGCGCCAGGCAATGATGCCGAGCAATATCACGAGCCCGATGAGGTTCCTAAAAAATACGAGTTCGATCGCTGGAATATGATGCAAAAGGCGGACGGCGATCGGTACAAACGAGTGCGCCGTTGCCGCACCGACGCCCCACGCCACGCCGATAAGAACCTGATTGCCGGCAGCTGCACCGGGGATTGGGTGGGTCATTCAGTATCGCTCTTACATCTGTGCGATGGATTGGTACAAATTATCTATAAAGCCCGATAGATTTTATCCGACGGTCTATTTCGCTTATGACCTTTTTATATTTCGGGCTATTAACATCGCCGTACCGCTTACGAAATTGTGCCGTTGCCATCCCTTCGGGCAGATCCGTGAAAATTGGGAAGAAACGGCGTTCGGAAGTTACAGTCGATATCACCCGCTGGAATTCGAGCGCTTTGCTACGACCTTTTGTAGCTTTTTTGGCGAATTGTACTCCCATCCGATCAGCACCAATGTCGGTGAAACTAAAGCCACTCTTTTTACCGGCTGCGTCTTTCACCTCTTTTAACTCGCCAATAATATTTGCGGCATTTTCGCCCCCTGTGAGGGCGAGTCCTACCGAAATGGCAAAATGTTGGACGAAATCGTGACGACCGTTTAATCGAACTTGTGAGAGTTTCTTGCGACTGGATTTTTGTTGAGGCGTCAGGACTTTTCCTACGAATCTTTCAAACCGTGGGTCTCCGAAATAGAGGGATAACGCCAATAATGCCGCTTCGTTTTCCTTTACCGGATCACCTGAAACGGAACGCTTTCCCGCCAATTTAAATAATGGGCGTAAAAACTGCGTGAGTGAGACTTTGCTCTTCGAAGCCTGTTGTGATCCGAGTTTGTCCAACAGGCTATAATAGGGCTTCACAGCTTGTGGACTGCTCACCTGGATACGTTTTTGCGCTGCGGTCTTTAGGTCTCTTATAAGGTTTTTTGGTGGCTGAAACTTTACATAAATTGTTGGGCCAAGAACTTTCACTGCCCTTACGCTATCGAGAATGGGGTCAGCTTTACCCTTGCCGACAAGATTATCCAGCGCATAGCGGAGCGCGGGTCGTATAAACTGGCGCGGTATTTCGACTTTTCCGACATACATTTTGAAAAACCGCAATCCACGCGATGAAGATGCGATAATTGTACGAATATTGAGGTACTGTCCCAATGAGGTTTCAGGGATTTTTACCGAAATTCCAACCAATACCCCGAAACGTGCTGCTTTAACTTGAGTGGCAACATTGTCAAGCGATCCCATTACGCCTTTCAGAACAGTGTTCAATTCTCGGGTTGTGGCGCGGATTTCGGTAATTCGCTCTGGCGGCATAAGGCGGGGATCATAGCGTTTCGCGAGCTGCTGAGCGTTTTTTAAATCCTGAAGATTAATTTCTCCGGGTCGTTTGAGTGCCGGGCGATCTTGGATCGCGTTCATTGCAATTGTGACTGGAACCGCAATAAAAATTGCAATGAGAAAAAGACCGCAGAGTTTAATAATACAGCCCATGATGATGTCACTCTATTTCGCTGATTACGCTTTCAACAAATTCCGGCAATCCAGATAGGGTTTGTTCTATCAAACTGGGCGCTTTTATACCACGAGAACCGGATTAATTGCCGAGAGAATCAAAGCACATATGATCCCGCCCAAAAATGCATAAACGAGATTGCTCCAGCTGAGAGCTTTCGTTAGGGGGATTTCAAACATCGTTGCGCCAGTCACCACAGAAAGACTACTTAGTGAAACAGCTGTACATAGCCCCCAGCCGACGAGAACAGCCTGCATAAGGATGAGGTCTGAAACACCCGTTGATACATTTGTGAATATTACCAATAGAATTGTGCCCGAAACGATCGAGTGAATCGCCATCACTCCCATTAAATTCATCGCCGTAATCACGACAAATATTACGATCGTCGGCGTCAGGTTTAGATTTTGCAGCCATGCCAATAAACCCATATCGGGAAGTGCCGATTCGAAAACGATCCCAAGCACCGTTGCAAATGTTAGAATGGTAGTTTCCGGTCCGATCCTGGTAAGCCGCAGACTCGTTTCCTTCAACGCCGTAGGAATAGATCCGCCCTGTGAGAAATAAACCGCAAGCAGGCATGGCACCGGCAATGCCAGCACAAGAGATTGCAGTGTTGAAAGACCGGTACTTACCGCCGTGCCCACTACGATAAGGGCGGCGATTGCAATTGACGGGGCAATCGGGGCGAGTGTCTGCAGTGACCGCCAGAGCGCCAATAAGCCTCCGTGCCGGTCAAAACAGATGATTGACAGAATTATGCAAAGTGCGGAAAGACCCAACCCCATCAACATGATCTGCCAGACAAGAACTTGCGGCAAATACTGGCTTGTTACTGCCATGCCAACAACAAACGGCGACCAGAGAGGAACCAGCGCCATCCCTCGCATTGCTGCCAGGAAAACTTCCTGACGTTCATTCTCATTGGCGTTTCTACCCAGAATTGGCGCCATAATGGCGAACACCCCAACCTGCAGAATCGAACCGATAAGGAAGCCACCGACCACCAGTCCGCTATCTCTTCTTTCCCGGTCAAGGGCCGTAAACAAATTTCGTGCAACGCTCACCTCCCGGCGTTGGTCGGCAGTTGCCCGTAAGAGAACGATTGTCGCGAGAAATGCGGGGAAAATGGTCGCTCGTGCGAGGCCGACTTCAATGGCCTCCCATTTGCCGTATGTATGTGCCAAAACAACCGTGATGCTCACAAGAGCACCGCACAGAATTTTGACGCTTGCTGTTGCCTGGGGCAGAGCAATGATCGCTGTGCAGGCGAGAAGTACCGTCAATATTTGTGCAAGGCCTTGGCTGGGGAACAACGCCTGAATTACATTCAATACCCAAAGTGCACAAATCAGGATCACAAGGGCTTTGGCGAGAAATGACAGGTTTGCGGGTGCGTTCATCGCGGCGGGCTATGATCTCCCAGTCAATACTGGGTTAGAGAGAAATAATTACGCGGCGGTTGGTGCTAACGGTTCCGATTATGGTGCCACGCAAAAACTTGTACCATTTTGCCCTATAAACTCCATATTTCATACTTAGCGTCCCAAAATTCGCTGATTCACTGACCAAGGAAAAATAGTTATGACACACAGATTGCTCGCGGGATTTGCTTTAATGCTGACGGTCGTCGCGACATTTCCAGCTATTGCCGACGATGACGGAAAGCGATTTATCGCCGTGGAGGGGCGGGGAACAGTTACCACTATTCCCGATATAGCCACCATAAACACAGGTGTGACAACCCGCGCAGATACGGCTCGGGCAGCGTTATCGGCGAATAATGCGGCAATGACGGCTTTATTTGATCGCCTTTCTAAACACGGTATCGACGACAAAGATATCCGAACAAGCAATTTCAGCGTGGCTCCCTTTTACGAATCATATCAACGTAACAAACCCCGGCGGATCGCAGGATACCGGGCGACCAACCAGGTGACAGTTACCGTTCGCGACCTGAAGAAGCTTGGTGGCCTTCTCGATTCTGTCGTTTCTGCAGGATCCAACCGCGTCAACGGCGTTCAGTTCGGTGTCGCGGAGCCAGAAAAGCTTCTCGATCACGCACGGAGACTGGCTGTCAAGGACGCGATGCGGCGCGCAAATATATTGGCGAATGCCGCCGGCGCTCAGCTTGGTAAAATTCTTCAAATACGGGAACGCGGCACGCGATTTCCGCAGCCTCGTTTGATGGCGGCGGACGCGTTGCGGAAAGCGGAATCAGTTCCTGTTTCTCGTGGTACGCAATCTCTGTCGGCCTCGGTGGCCATTCGTATCGCTCTGGATTAACGCCCAGAGTTATTTTCGTGCAATGAGATTCAATAAAATAAGGATCAGAATTCCGGCGCCGGACATCGCTGTCATGACGTGGAAGGCGCCACCAACATATACTTCGTAAAGCCATCCTGAAGCCAACATCGCACAAGCCATTGTCGTGCCCACAGCGAAACTGGAATAAATACTTTGTGCTGTTGCTGTGAATTCGGCGGGGACTGATTTCGCGATGTAATATAACGCCGCGAGATGGGTTGCGCCAAACGTGAAGGCATGCAGCCATTGTACGATTATAAGTGCATAAACATCGGTAGTTGTGGCGAGGATAGACCATCGAATTATTCCTGCCAGGCCGCCCAAAGTCAGAAAGAAGACGGGACCAAACCGTTCAACATACTTGCCGGCGATCGCAAACAAAATGACTTCGGCGATAACGCCCTCTGCCCAAAGCGCGCCAATTGTAAATTCATCCAGGCCGTTGGCCTGCCAATGGAGCGTGGAAAAACCGTAATACACAGCATGGCTGGCCTGAATCAGGCTTGCCGACAACATAAAGACAATCAGTCGATGGTTTCGAACTATGCACAACAATGGTTCCAGGAAACTTCGCGCACCTTTTATGGTGACTTTTGGTACGACATGACAACTTGCGACCATCACGACTAGAAGTGCAACAACCAGCCAAAGTATTAGGTCCGCGGGTTGTCCTTTCAGGAATTGTCCTCCAGCAAGAGTGGCAGCAATGAAAGTGAGTGAACCCCAGAGCCTTACCCTGCCGTAATCGACTGCGCCCTCCCGGACCTTGAGCATCGTCACTGCATCGGCCATTGGCATTAGCGCAAAGAGTAGAATTGAAGAAACAACGCTAATGGCAAAAAGGCTCCAAAAACTTTCGGAAAAGAAAAACAGGATATGCGTTAGGAATGCCCCCCAGCCTAGTAGGACAATCATGAGATTGCGCCGGCCATGGCGGTCTGCGCTTTGGGCAAGGAGCGGGTTAATCGCGGCACGGCTCCAAGTTGCAACCGCCAATATCCATCCGATTTCACTAGGAGTGATGCCCTTGGAACTCAGCCAAAGCGGCCAGAATGGCATCAGAATTCCGATGACGGCAAAAATGGCGCCGTAAAACAAAGAAATTCTGAGTGCCAACAATTTCAGGCTCCTAATGGATTGCGGGCTGTGCAATCAAACGATCGTGGGACATACTCGTCTTAAACCAAATCCGGATTCGGGGAGACCCACATTGGGAAAACAGACTATCAAGGCGGATACCACCGCCGAAGCATATCTTGCGCTCTTGGCTGATCGCGGCGTCGATTATTTGTTCGGAAATGCAGGGACAGATTTCGCATCTGTCATCGAAGCATTATCCAAAGCACAGTTGGGAGAAGCGAAAGCTCCCACGCCTGTCACGGTACCACATGAGAATGTAGCGGTTTCGATGGCGCATGGGTATTTCCTGGCAACCGGTCGGCCACAAGCGGTGATGTTGCATGTAACGGTCGGGACGGCAAACGGCGTTTGTGGAATCATGAATGCCGCACGCGAGCGCATACCGATGTTATTTTCAGCGGGTCGGACGCCAATTACAGAAGATGGATTGCCCGGCGCGCGGAGTATTTATATTCACTGGGCGCAGGAAATGTTCGATCAGGCGGGCATGGTCCGTGAGCTGGTTAAATGGGAATACGAACTCCGAAATTTGGAGCAGCTCGAAACCGTTGTGGACCGCGCGCTCACGGTGGCGATGTCGGAACCGCGCGGTCCTGTCTATTTAACATTGCCGCGCGAAATTCTGGCCCAGGAGCCCGGCGATTTTTCTTTCACAAGCCCAAGCGTCGCAAACCCTTCTATTGCGGGGTGTCCAAATTCAAACGTTATCGATCAGGCAGCGGACCTGCTGAGCAAGGCTAAAAACCCACTGATTATTGCGTCGTCCTATGGGCAAAACCCCGATGACGTTGCGGATCTCGCAGATTTGGCGGAGCGCTTCGCAATTCCTGTGGTTTGTTACCGGCCGAGATATGTCTGCCTTCCAACGAGCCATCCGATGCATGTCGGATTTGAGCCGGCTGGAAGGCTTGGTTCGGCAGACGTCATATTGACGCTGGAGGCGGATACGCCGTGGATACCAAGTCTGCACAAACTCGCTCCTGATGCTCAGGTAATTCAGGCTGGCGTCGACCCGCTATTTGCCAATTACCCGATACGGGGATTCCAAAGCGATCTGACCTTGGCAGGTGATCCGGGTTCGACGGTTCGCGCCATCGCGTCGGCCATGACAGAAAATGCAGACCGGATTGGCGGCACACGTAAAGAAATTGGTGCCGCCAAAGAAGAACTGGCCGAAACGCAGAAAACATTGCTCGAACGGCAATCCGTCGGCGGACCGATGGAGTATCCCTGGGTTGCTCATTGTATCGGACAGGTCATGAATGAGAGCGACGCGTTGGTGAGCGAGTCGCAGCTACCCATAGGTTTCCTCGGTTCCCGCAATCCTGGCACGGTATTCGGCACCAGCCCTGCAGGGGGTCTCGGATGGGGGAATGGTGCTGCTCTAGGGCTTCAACTTGGAGATCGTTCGCGGCGTGTGTTCAATGTGGCCGGCGACGGATCTTATATGTTCGGCAATCCGACACCGGCGCATTTTGTTGGTGCCGCGATGGAGCTGCCCGTGTGCACGGTAATCCTGAATAACCGGATGTGGGGATCGGTCCGCAAATCCACACTGGGAATGCATCCCGATGGTGCCGCTTCTCGTCTGAACCGGTCGCCCCTGACGGCGCTCGAACCCAATCCAGAATTCGAGAAAGTTGTCGAAGCGAATGGCGGTTATGGAGAGCGGGTGGACAATGCGGAAGATCTGCCAAACGCACTCGAGCGGGCGCTCAAGGCTGTTGATGTAGAAAAACGGCAGGCGGTTTTGAACGTTCAGACATCGTATGACGACGCTCAGGCGTTGGCGGACGCAAAGCGCTAGAAAATACTAAGCACCTAAAAATCGTCAGGATTAACACCTAACGCAGTACATATTCTCTGCATGATTTTGTCTTCCGTATCCCGCAACCGGGCGTCGGCGACAATTGCTGCCTGACAGGTAGAAAGAATTAATTCGACGTTATCGTCATTCCCCTTTGCGAGACTGACAGCTTCCAACGCTATTTCTGTGCCCGTTTCTTCGTTCGCTTTGATGTTGTCAATCGCCGCTTTATAGGCGCTTTCAATATTCTCTGGCGGAACGCTTTGTAATGCCTCGACACCTTTAATTACTTCGAAATATTTTGCGGTTTCCAACGGGTCTACTTCGCCGTCCGCCGTCGCTATCAGTGCAAAGGCATTGGCAAAGGATTCCAAGATCACAAGTTCGGGCTGGGATCGTAGTTTTTCCAGCGTTTCCGCCGACAAGGTTCGTAATTCCAATTGAGAAAACCTTTCATCAAAATTCAATTATTATACATCTTATGTGAGAATTATCAGGATGAAAGTCAACTTGATCGGAGCTGGTTTCCGGTCGTCTGCTTCTTATGAGACACCCTTTATGGCGACAGCACGGCTTTCAAATGAAATCGAACCATCGCTGTCAATCGGCAGGCTCTCTTTCAACTTTTGGAGAACGTCGGCGCGCTGAATTTCGGACAATGTGTCATAAAATTTGCCGACATTTTGGACATTGTTGGTAATGGGTTCCCAATAGTCGTCTATATCGCGGAACTTTGTTGAAAAAGAAATTGTTCTCTGTTCGATATTGCCAAGGCCGGATTGCTCAAAAAATTGAGCCAGTGATTCCGTTTCCGTCATCGGTGTGCGGTCGGTGGCGCGATCTTCCATGCGCTCGGGCGCAACTTCTGATACGGCGGACCAGAAGTGTCTTGTCGTATTCATGTTGCTGTCCATATCCCAATCATAGAGGGCGACAATCCCGCCGGGGCGGACGACACGTTTCATCTCGCGAATAGCTTTGACCTTGTCCGGAATGAATTTGATCATCAGTCCCGATATCGCGATGTCAAATTGATCATCGTCAAATGGCAGGTCTTGCGCGTCGCCAACTTCAAATACGATACCTGCATTGTTGGGATGCTGTCGTGCAGCAACAATCGAATTTTCCAGCGGGTCAATTCCGGTGACTTTTGACGATGTGGACTGTTCCGCCACTGATTGTGACAGCATGCCCGCGCCGCAACCAACATCCAACCAGCTCAACGCTTCGTCAGCATCGATCCATTCTACAAACTGTTTGGCAACTTCACGACTCCAGCGGCCCATGAAGTTATCATAGCGATCATATGTGCTGTCATCTGGCATGAGTAATTATCCTTTATTGTTGTCTTGCCATAGATCGCGGGCAGCATTGCGATCTATTTTGCCTCGATTGTTTTTGGGTATTTCTGTAACAATCTCGACATACTTCGGACATTTGGCCTCCGGCAGCACTTCTGAGCAATACGAATTTAGGATTTCAGCGTCCAAATCAATTTCTGATGAAGCGGTCACCCAGCAAACCAGGTTTTCGCCATATACAGGATCGGGAATACCGAAAGTCACGGCTTCAATCACACCCGGATGCTTCGAAAGGGCGGCATCAATTTCAAGTGGTGAGATGTTTACCCCGCCGCGGATGATGACATCCTTTGCGCGACCCGTAATGTGCAGAAACCCATTTTCGTCAAGATAGCCGAGGTCGCCAGTCTTAAGAGGATTTCCCCGGATTGTTTCAATGTCGCCGCCTGCATGAAGATAAGCCTGGGCGTGCTGAGCGCTGACAGTTTCGATTTCACCGATTTCGCCTTGTGGCACAGCGTTTCCGTCATCGTCTCTGATGATCATTTCGTGATATTTTCCCGGCTTCCCGACACTCCCGATTTTGCGTGATTCCGGTGCATTTGCAGCGACAATGCCGCCTTCGCTCATCCCATAGAGTTGCACGAGCTTAATGTCATACAGTTCTTCAAAGCGATGATGCGCATCCGGCATCAGAGGTGCGGTGCTGCAGGAAATAAAACGAACGCTTGAGAATATCTCCTTGCCGTTTTCGATCGGCTGCTCCAACAGCATGTTAACGACGGTTGGTACTGCCACGATAATGGTTGGGCGATAACTCACTATCCAATCGACAAACCGCGAGCGCGAAAAGTTTTTAGCAATCAATAAGGTTGACCCTGCCAGCATGATTGAATTCAGCGAGATCATGTGCGCGGAAGCCCAGCTGATAGATCGGAATTCCAGAACTCTATCCGAGGGTTGTAACGTCCAGCGTTCAAGCTGATGTTGCGCAATTGCTTGGTAATTGCTGAAGCTGTGAAGGACGCCTTTCGGTTGGGCCGACGTGCCGGAGGTAAAACAAATGGCGCAACGATCTTCAATGTCATTGCCCGCGTTTGGTGGTGTTTCAGCTTCGTCCGCCGCAAGGGACGCAAAAAGCCCAACCGCAAAATCCCCTCCTCTATAGTCAAGCCATTTGCCAACAGTTTCGTAACCAACGGCTTCCTTATCCAGTTTGTCATCCCAAAGAATGAGTTTTGGCGTGATCCGCTGCAGCATCTCAACCAGATGATTGCGATTGATTTCAGTGTTAATTGTGCAGTAGGTGGCGCCGTAGGCCTGGATGCCATAATAGAGAATTAGGTGTTCGAGAGAGTTCTCACCAAGGACGACAATGCGGTCATTGGCTCGAATATTTTCATTGCTTAAATAGTTTGCGAGACGCGCTGTCCAGGAAGCAATTTCCTGCCATGTGATGCTGTCTCCGTTTTCAACAAATATTATTGCATCGTCGGCATCTGCGCGCTCTGCGTTATCCTTAATCTGATTGCCAACGGAAACGTAGTTATTCGGCAGCAAACCGGTCGGTTTTAGTGTTTCGACCATACCGCCAAATCCAGACGATCAACGGTTTTTCATCAAGTAACCGAATTTCTCCTCGGCCTTGCGTGCGACTTCGGGGCTTGGCGCGTTGGACATCGGAAATTGATCCTTCCAGTCAAAAGGACGGCACGCATCGATTACGGCGACTGAATGTGTCATGTCACCTACTTCACGCTGTTTTGGTGTCAACATTGGGTCAGCAGGCGAATCCCAGGCATTGGAAATAAAGTCGATAGATCTTTTTGGATCAGTTCGGACCATCATTGCCCAGATCAGCTGATCAAGACGGGTCACATCGACATCCTCATCGGTGACGATAACGTACTTGGAAGCATACGCTGCGGCACGGCATTGCGCGGCGATCTGCCCAGCCTGCCGCGAATGCCCAGGATAACGCTGTTTAATGGATACACCATGCAGCATGCGCGATCCGCCCGTTTCGTGACACCAGACTTGGTGCACATCCGGTACACCGGCATCGATAATATTCTGCTTGAGCATCGCGGACCGCATTACGGCGCGGTACCTGGCCAACTCGTCTGGTCCCTGGCCCATCGGCGGAACACCCAACAGGATCGGATCGTTCCGGTGATAAATTGCTTCGATGCGTAAGAGAGTCCGTGGTTCCTTCCCACCCGCATAGTGACCGGTCCACTCTCCGAACGGCCCTTCAACCATAGTCTCCTCGGGATCGACATACCCTTCGAGAACGATCTCAGCGTTAGCGGGGAATGGTAAGCCTGTGACTTTACCTTCGACCATCTGAATGGGCTTGCCGCGCAAGCCACCGACATAGTCGAGTTCAAACTCTCCATAAGGTGTTTCGGTTCCGCCAAAATAGAAGGATAGCGGGTCACCGCCTAAAACCATACAGACAGGCATCTTCTTGCCCTGCGCCTTGTATTTTTCGCGATGGATATAGCCGTGATGACCGCGTGCGGTCAGAAAACCAACTTCTTTAGGCCCGTGCACCTGAGCGCGATAAGCGCCAGCGTTGAGCCATCCTTCTTCCGGGTCACGCGTCACGCTATAGGTGCCGGTTCCGATGTAGCGTCCACCGTCATTTTCGTGCCAGACAGGGGCAGGGAATTTTGTGACGTCGATGTCATCGCCGGTCAATACATTCTCGAAAATGGGGCCGTCATCGACGATCTCGTGTTCGCATTTTTTCTGATCGATCAGGAAATTCTCGCGGTATGCGTTCGACAGTTCCCATTTACTAAGATGTGTTGGAAAGCCAAGCGTCATATTGCGGCGCGTGCCGGCAAACATATTCATCAGCAACCGAAAACCTTTAGGACACCCCTCGACATCTTCGAATACCACACAGGGTCCGGTTTCTTCCCGGAGTACCGCTTCTGCTGCTAGGCCGATATCTTCCTGCCAGTTTGCGCCTTTGACGTACTCGACTTCACCGATCTTATCAGCCAACTCAAGCCATTCGCGCAAATCGTCATAGGCGATCTTGCCCGCAATATTACTGCCGGACTCTGGACTCATACGTGCCTCCAAAAAATTGTTGGAAGGACTTTTGCATGGCGAACGCTGTTGGGCAAGGCGGCGGCCCCAATCGGATAAATTGATGTTGTATTGGCCGAACTTTTGGCAACAGAAACTCGACTTTCAGCCTGTGAATCCGCACTAAATCTTTGAGGAAACCGGTTGTTAAGCTGACGAACCGACGCCGCGCGGCATCATGTATCCGTTTGCAAGGAAGCATTTCGCAAAGTTTTGGGTTATCATTTGGTGACAGAGACCAGTCCGCTCGAATATGTGATTACGGAAGCGATGCAAATGGCGGGCATCCCCCTCAACGAGTGAGGAACCTCATTATGATCATCTACTCCGAACCAAAGACGGCGAGCAATATACCGGTGATCGATATTGGTCCGAGCTTCTCAGACGACCAATCCGCACGTGAACTCATAGCTGCTGAGGTTGGTAATGCCTGTCGCGATAACGGTTTTTTCTATATTTCCAACCACGGGGTGGATCAGTCGCTGATCGACGGCGCGTTTGCAGAGGCAAATCGATTTTTTGACCAGCCTGCGGAATGGAAAGATCGATGGAAAAAGCAGGGATTCTCCAACGGTTACGAGCCTCCCGAGACCCAACGCCTTGACAACGAATCTCCGGGGGATATCAAGGAGTCGTTTAATTTTACGATGGGCAATGTTCCGGGAACGCCCGGCTATAAAGCCAACATCTGGCCGGAAGATTTCCCCGAGTTTAGGGAACGCCTGGAAGCATACGAAGAGGGCGTGTGGCGGGCAGGTCTTCAAGTTTCCAGATTGATTTCCTTGTCGCTCGAAATGCCATTCAATTACTTCGATGACACCTTCGCCCCGCAAAAGTCACCATTGAGAATTCTTCGTTATCCGCCTCATCCGAGTGACGCAAAGTTCAATCAACTTGGTTGCGGCGCCCATACCGATTGGGGGTGGATTACTCTCTTGTCTCAGGATTCGCTCGGCGGTTTAGAAATTGAAACAGCGTCAGGTGATTGGGTTCGCGTGGACCCTATTCCGGGGACATTTGTCGTCAATCTCGGAGACATCATGTTGCGTTGGACAAACGGGCAATATCATTCGAGCCTGCATCGGGTCATGAATAATCGATCCGGTCGCAATCGGCATTCGATTGTCCTCTTCTTTAACCAGGCGCATGAAACGCATGTTGAATGTTTGCCGACCTGCCTGACGCCGGGCGAAATACCCAAATTTCCGCCCTGTACTGCAGGAGAGCATTCCACCCAGCGATATAACGAATCCCGCCCGCAGATTGACGTAGCCCAATAGCGGAAAGATTGCTGGATTGCCTACTTATTGGCGTGCGGTTGCACGGGTTTCTTTGCTGAGGCAAAGTGCATTTCACGAAAATTTAGTCGAGCAGGTAGGGCGAAATGTCTGACGAACAAAGTAGTAACGGGTCCCCCAATTTTGACGCCGAATATGATGTGGTGGTTGTCGGGTATGGATACTCCGGCGGCATCGCCGCAATCGAAGCATTTGATGCAGGTGCATCGGTGTTATTGGTCGATAAAATGGCGAACCCTGGTGGTATCTCCGTTTGTTCCTATGGTGCGATGCGTTCTGCTCACGACGCTGATCAGGCTTTCAAATATCTGGAAGCAACCAATGGGGGTCGTACGCCGTCTTCGGTAAATCGCGCACTGGCCGATGGTATGTCGAAAATCGAGCCCTATATGCGCCAGCTGGCAAAGGCAAACGGTGCTATCGTCAATCCACGTGAGAAGGTCGCAAACTATCCTTTTGAAGGATATGACACGTTCTACCAAACCTTGATCGAAGAAATCCCCAACTTTGATCCTGCCACCTATTATCCACACGTGCGTGGCGCACCCGGTGGCGCTCGTGTGTTCAAGACATTGGAAGACAACGTCGCTCAGCGCGATATCGAGATTTGGCTTGAAGCGCCGGTCCAATCCTTAATTTACAAAAAAGACGGTACCCGGGAGGTGCAGGGTGCCGTAATTCAAACCACCGGCGGCATTCGCAATGTAAAAGCCCGCAAAGCGGTTATTCTGTGTTGTGGTGGCTTCGAGGCGAATGAGGAGATGAAGCGCCAATATTGGCAAATGAAGCCGGTATTGGCAGCCACGACAAATTCCAATACAGGCGACGGTATTCGCATGGCGCAGGAGCTTGGCGCCAAGCTGTGGCATATGTGGCATTACCACGGATCATATGGGTTTGAGCATCCCGAATATCCCTATGCCATTCGTATGAAACGTTTGCCTGATTGGATCCCCGGTCGTGAGGCAACAGCGGTCGTTCAGATGACCTGGATAGTCGTCGACAAGTTCGGCAAACGCTACATGAACGAAAACCCGCCCTATACCCAGGACACATCGCATCGTCCAATGGAGCATTTTGATCCCGTCACCCAGGATTTTCCGCGAATTCCATCTTACGTAATCTTTGATGAAGTTGGCCGCCGTCGTTATCGCGTTGGTGCGCCGACGCGGAACGACCCAGAAGCACATTATGACTGGAGCCTGGACAATATGCAGGAAATCGAGTCTGGGCTTATCAAGAAAGCGGATTCGATTGCTGAATTGGCCGGCATGATTGATATGGAGCCCGCAGAACTTGAAGCTACACTCGAACGGTGGAACGAGCTCTGTTCCTCAAAAAACGATGTCGATTTTGGACGTCCATCCGGCACAATGATGAAAATCCAGCGCCCGCCATTTTATGCGGGGCAGGTGTGGCCGGTTGTTTCCAACACCCAGGGCGGACCCGAACATGATGCTCGCCAACGGGTTATCGATGTCGAGGATAACCCCATTCCGAGGCTCTATGCCGCCGGCGAAATGGGCAGCGCCTGGGGTCATCTTTATATGTCAGGCGGAAATCTTGCCGAATGTCTCGTAACTGGTCAGATCGCAGGTAAGGAAGCCGCAGCTCTTGATTCCTGGGGGTAGACGGTTGCAAAAAATCTGCAATCCCTAGGATATACAGGGGCGTGATTCAGTTGAATATTGCTTGGGAAGCTTGATTGCGGGGTTTCGAACTTTGATTTCATTCAGGCTGATTTTTGCTCCGAAGTGACCTTGACGGGCCGCTTTGTCAAATTGCTGCGCAGCGAGCAATTTACTTCTGATTGTTCCGCGCCCTGTTTCCAGAAGTTTGCCGTATGCATATTGTGCCGGTGCATACCCATGCATTGCTGACCTCCTGTACCATAAGGCGGCGTGACCATCGCTCTTTTCAATACCTTTTCCCAATTGGTATAATCGAGCTAGCCGATACATTGGCCAATAATACCCCTGTTTAGCAGCAAGCAAGTAAAGTTGTGCTGCGCGTGAATAGTTTTGCGTGACTCCTCGACCAAGTTCATAGGCAAGGCCGAGGTTGTATTGTGCTGGACCGCCGCCGCTTTCAGCGGCTTTTCTATAATATTCTACAGCAATTCTGGGATTCTTGGGGACACCTCTGCCACTTGAGTACATGTTTCCAATTTCATTAAAGCTGCCTGGGTAACCATTATTTCCGGCACGCACAAACCACTTTATGGCCAAGGCAATGTCTGGTTTTCCCTCCCACCATCCTTTTTCGAAACCTCGGGCGATGTTGAACATAGATTTGCCATAGCCGCGGGATGCGGCTCGTTTCCATAGTGCATGAGCGCGATTGGTGGCTCCATAGATATACTGGTGAGTCCACGCAGCGTGATTCATCGCATCAAGATGCCCCTGCCGAGCGGCTTTCGTTAGCCAAATAAGGGCTTTAGCGTAATCTTCCTTAAAACATGGTTTTCCATAAAAATAGAAGCTTCCAAGCTTGTATTGGGCTTCGGCACTTCCCGCATCTGCGGCCTTTTTCAATTTATCGTAATTGGCAGAAATCTTCTGATGATCAATGTTTTTTCGGTCTATGAGTTCTTGCGCGGCGGAAGGATGATTGGCGAAAGAAATCAGGAAAATAGAGATCAATATCGGTTTGAACATCGCAGCAAATTTCTTGAGCACTCCGTTAGAGGGACCATGGCATGCGTTGTTAAAGAAATCCAAAGAAACACGAAAAATGATTGCAAGAAAAAAGCGCCCCTTTTGGGGCGCCCGTGTATTTCGTTTGATTTTGTTGTTACCCGTACCAGTACAGGAATATCCCCGGATAGAGCTCGTATTGGAGAATGAGTTCAAACAGGACGTATACGAATACGATGGTTCCTATCGCAAGATAGGCGCTTTGCCGTACTGAATATCCACCGCGGTATTTCATCCAGCAATAAACAAATACCGGCGTACATGGCAGAAAACCGATCAAGTAAATGCCGAGTACCAATGCGCCCATCCAGACAAAAATAATGAGTTCTTGTCCCAAAGTACGGGGCGTGGGATCTGCATCCTCATCGACCTGCTTTTGCGATTTGCCCGAAAAGAATAGCGAAATCTGTCCGCCAATCTTGGTATCTGTCAGTGACAACAGATCCATCAGGAGAAGGGGCACCGCGAAGTACCCGACCATGAGCGGAAACATCCGGTCCGTCAGGTTATACTTGTAGCTCGTGACAATAAACAAAACGACGAAGGCAAGAATGATCAGGATGTACCATGCCGTTGGTTGGCGTTGCTCAGGTATTCTCATTTGCCCGCCTCCTCTTTGGCGAGTTTTCGTTCTTTCATCTTTCGCCGGAAAGTGGGGAAAGCAAGGCTAAGAATTGTCAACGCAAACAGGAAGACCGATATCCCTCGTGTATAGAAGATTGACAGTTGATCATCGGAAATAAGCATCGACTGGTGAAAGCTGAGCTCCGTAATACTGCCGAGAACAATTGCGATAGTGAAGGTGACCCGGGGATAGTTAAATCGGATCATGAAATACCCGATAAAAGCAAAGATAAACGCGATAACGACATCGCCAATTTCCGTGTTGAGCGCGAAGGCACCAACAAGCGCAACTACAGTCACCGTAGGGATAAGCATGTGAACGCTAATTTTGGTCAATAGCACCATGTACTTCGCCAAAATCAGAACAACGAGTGTGGCGAACACAGCTGACACCGTAAGTGCGACGACCAGTGTAAAGACCAGGTCCTGATGGTCCTCCAGCAGCTTTTGACCCGGTTCGATACCATGCAAAACCAACACGCCGAGGAAAACAGCGGTCTCTGCGCTACCTGGAATACCAAAGGCGAGAGTCGGGATTAGCGAGCCACCATCCTTCGCATTATTCGCCGATTCTGGCGCAATGACGCCCTTAATATTGCCCTCGCCATATTCGACATCAGGCGCCGGATCGCGTTGCACCTGTGTGGAATAGCTCAGGAATGCCGCGACCGTGCCGCCAACACCTGGTACTGCGCCGATAAAGGTGCCGTATCCTGATCCGACAAGCATCGTCGACCAGTTTTTGAAAACCGATTTAACACCATCTGAAATGCGGCTGATTTTAACGTCTGCCGTTTCTTGCGAGATCGATCCGCCCTTCATGGCGAGGTTAATCATCTCTGAAATTGCAAACAGTCCGATCAGGGCGGGAACGAGTTTGATACCATCCTCAAGAAGGGGAATACCAAAGTCATACCGGACGGTGCTCGTTACATCGTAATAACCAACGAAGCCGACCATGAGGCCGATAATCGCTGTTATGAGGCCTTGCAATAATCTGTCGCCCGATGACACAGCGATGGCGCAGAGACCGAATATGGCGAGCATAAAGAATTCGGGAGGCGTAAACAGAAGAACGATGGCCTTCATAATTGGAATAACGGCCACCAGTGAAATCACGCCAATGACGCCACCTAAAGCGGACGCTGTTGCTCCAGCGCCAATAGCCATACCCGCTTTACCTTGCTGGGCGAGCGGATAGCCATCAAAGGTTGTTGCCGCGTTGGGGGCGATACCAGGTGTGTTCAAAAGTATGGCGCTCACAGAACCGCCCGTTGACGTCGCCGCCATCACACCGCCCATCAAGATAATGGCCTGCCATGGT
This sequence comes from Rhodospirillaceae bacterium, assembly GCA_002720855.1. Taxonomy (GTDB): domain Bacteria; phylum Pseudomonadota; class Alphaproteobacteria; order MPNO01; family UBA2964; genus UBA2964. Next base: position 610,937 of record PBIN01000014.1, read on the forward strand.
TCCATACCGAATGTCAGAGGAATTAGGAGAGCGACGGCTGTGGTTCCACCGAGACCGGGAATGGCGCCAAATAACAAGCCAACAGCCGATCCTGCCGCCAACAACATCAATGAATGTGGCGTTCCGAGATTAATGATCCCTTCGATTAAAGCTTCAAACACGGGCTTCCTTGCTCCCCAATACCTGCTTTGACTTTAAATTTATTGTCCCGGTATGCCGAACTTCTTCCGTTCGTACTCAGTGAGTACGTCGGAACAATATTAACGGCCCCAGAAAGAAATCGGCCGGTGCTCAAAAGCACCGGCCGTTATCGGCAAATAAATTACCGTGTCTTCTTGTTGCTTGCCGCGAGGAGGTCCTTGTACTGGGTGTAGTACGAGAACAGCTCGCCAACGAGCTTGGTGGCGTCTTTAGCGTTTAACGGCGCGACAGGACGGCCAACCTTATTACCCCATGCTACAAACTCAGGATCTGTTACAGCCTTATACAAGGCGGTTGCAAGCTGATCCTTAATAGCTTTTGGCGTGCCCGGAGTGGTACCGACAATGCGGTCGCCGCCGAGAATTGAAAGATCTTTCTGACCCATCTCGCCTGTGGTCGGAACACCAAATTCAGACTTGCCATTGGTGATCTCGAGGATAGGTTTCAAGTCCTTGAAAGCAGCCCGCTTTTTCTTTTTGCTGCTGATATATTTTTTGAAACTTCCCTTTGCGAGAATGGTCAGGTCGCCGTCACCACGGATGACGCCAAGTGCATAGCGAGAACTCGACTTATACCCAGTGATGTATTTCGGCTGTACACCAAGCGCATTCCAAAGAATGGCACTAGCGAGATATCCAGTTGTACCTGGGCCGGTAATCGGAATTTTGATCTGGCTTTTAGATTTCAGGACTTCCTGAATGTTCTTATATTTGCCCTTAGAGGCGCTTGTTACGATGACGTAGCGGAACTGAGCCACACGGCCGAGCCAGTCAATCTTGCGGACATCATAGCCAGCCTTTTCACCGATAATATTCGGCATTGCATGACCAGGCATATTGAACATCAATATGTGAGAACCATTGGCTTTACGTTTCGCAAGGAACTGCGCAGCTTTTTTGCCGCGCCCGCCGGGCAGGTTTTTGGCGACGATTGTAACTTTTCCGCCAAGATATTTTTTTAAATAAGGGCCAAGTTTACGGGTAATCGTATCGAAACCACCACCTGGGCCATATGCAATCAGGAACGTAATTTTTTTCCTGGGATAGTCGGCCATCGCCGGCGAACTTGCGAGCATTGCTGCGGCGCCCACAGCCAAGACGCTCGTTGTAATTTTACCAATCATGAAATACCTCCCTCGTGTTTAATTAACTCCATTACTCCAAGTCGGAGCCTTTAATATGTTAGGCGGCAATAGCTTAGACGAACAATTCTGCCCTGTTAACCCGCAATAGAAGATATTTTGCGCAAGTCCAATCAGTGTCATTTTGCCTGTTGTGCTGCTGTGGTAAGGTCTCAGTATCGCTTATTCAGATGTAAATCATTTAAGTGGGGCAAATGGCAGCGATCCTTCCATCTCTTAAACTAGATCCCATGCATCCAGCTGTCGGTGCTCGTGTCACAGGGGTCGATCTTGCGCGACAGATCGACACGGAGTTGGCTCAGGAAATCCGTGACGCCTTTACCCAATATTCTGTTCTTTGTTTTCCAGAGCAGGATATCACCAATGACCATCAGGCCGATTTTGCTGCTTTATTTGGTCGTGCGGACACCGCCGACAGAACCAAGGAAGACCCCGACAACAAGCAATCGAAACGGGGCGTTATGTATGTCAGCAATATTAAGGAAAATGGTAAGGCCATAGGCGTTTTGCCAGACGGCGAGATGCATTTCCATTCAGACGGCGCTCATCGGGATACGCCATACCGTGCAACGACGCTCTTTGCCATTGAAGTGCCCAGTGTTGGCGGGGAAACCAAATTCGCAGGAATGGCGGCAGCATATGACGCATTGCCAGCTGACAAACGTGCGAAGTTCGATACGCTTCAAGCACGACATGTCTTTAACTATAACAAGACCACCCGAGAGGAAATGCGACGGGAAGACGACGTTGCACATGCCATACACCCTTTGGTGAAGATTCACCCAGATTCCGGCCGGAAGTCGCTTTATGTCAGCCGCCTCATGACCTGCAATATTGTAGATATGGAACCGGATGAGAGTGAGGAGGTGCTACAGTCCCTTTTTGATCATTGTGAGAGCCCGGAATTCGTTTATGAACACAAATGGACGCCCGGCGATCTCGTGATCTGGGACAATCGCAGCGTAAACCATGCGCGCAATGATTTTCCTGCTGACGAACGCCGTATGCTCAGGCGCTATACTGTGTCCGAGCCTGACGCTGACTAGTCGATAAATTTGTTGGATCTACAGGCGCTTGCCGTTATAGCCGGCGCCTTCTTTTTTGCTGCGTTTGTAAAAGGAAGCACCGGGTTGGGTTTCTCGACGTCGGCGTAGCCGGTATTGGCCCTTGCCATCGGCCTTAAAGCCGCATTGCCCCTCGTGATAGTCCCGTCGCAATCTAGTTAATCAAAGCGATCGACAGTACGATTTCCGAGCTCACGAACCTTATTTCGATATGCAGAAACGGCCTGCTCGTGACGCGCCGCATTTCCAGCATCGTCGTCGACAATTGGCGCTTGCTCATGATCGAATAAATCAAACCTGTCTTCGCCACGTACCAGAAGCGCGCTTGTCCGATCCTCACCAAGTTGCCCGATGTTCGGCGGATGATAGATAAAGGTAATGCCCATGCGTCGGTCATTTCCTTTGTTCGGGAGCGACCCGTGTACGAGAAAAGCATGATGAATAGATATTTCACCCGGTTGCAAAATAATTGGTACGGGTTGGACTTGGTCCTCACTGACGTCAACGTTTTGACCGCTTGAAAGCATATTCTTTCCGCCGATATCGGGCGTATTTAACTGACGTAGCCCGCCCTTATGCGTGCCTGGCATAAACTGCAAACAGCCGGTTTCTTTTGTCGCTGGAGATAGGGCCACCCACGCAGTTAGGACCTCGCAGGGATCGTGTCCAAAAAAAGTATTGTCCTGATGCCAACTCACATAGGCGTCGTCTTCTGGTTCTTTGATCCACGCCGTGTTGTGATAGATCATTATATTTGGACCGATGAGATCTTCGACGGCATCCAACAATTTCGGATGTGTTGCCATTTCAAACGCCCAGGGGAATCGCAAATAAAATTTGGTTCCCCCGATTCCCCGAAAGAATTCGGTCATTGTCGCTTCTGTGTGTTCGACATTGTCGCGGCAAGCTTTCACCTCGTCCGCGCTAAAAATTGGTATAGGCGCGACAAAGCCGTCTTTGCGATATCCGCTAATCTGTTCTTCGCTTAAAACCTTGGGCATCTTTCCCTCCGGTAGCGTTGCGGTCTAGGCTTGAGCCGCCAGAAATGACTTCAATTCCGCTGTGAACTCATCAGGGCTGTCGATTGTCGCCAAATGTCCTGCATCCGGAACGACCTTAATCTCCGAGCCTGAAATGCCATCTCTAATAAATTCCGATTCTGCCATAGGTGTTGCATCGTCTGAATCACCAATAATAACGACAGTAGGCACATTCACCAGCGATAGATCGCCACTCGCGTCGTAGGTCAGTAACGCTCTGATGGTGCTTACATATGCTTTTGGCGGGCATTTCGAAATTTCTTCTGCCAATTCATCCAGTTTTTCAATTGGGGTCGTTGGCATCAGGCGGTCGCCGGCATATTGGCTGCCAAATTCAAGCATTGAGAGATAGGCGACGGCTTCCTGTGTTGCATAAATCCGATCTTCGGAACCGTCACGCAGCCGTGCAAAGCTATCGGCAATCGTCATCGATAACGCAACGTCAGGATGAAGCCTGTTAAAACAAAGACCAATTGGGCCACCCATTGATAGTCCCACAATGTGGCATTTCTCGACCCCGAGATGGTCCAGAACCGCCTTCAAATCTGCGGCGCAACCTACCATAGAAAACTCACTATTAAAGGAAGAAGCACCGTGGCCCCGACAGTCTGGCGCAATGCACCGAAAGTCAGAACTCAAAGCGGCAATTTGATCACGATAAAGGTAGCTGTTTGTTCCGAGGGAGTGGATAAACAGGATGGCGGGACCATCACCTTCATCCACGAAAAAAATCTGTTCACCGTTCGCTTCAATCGTCGGCATTTAACGGGTCTCCTAACGCGATTTCGACTTTAATTTTCTTGGCGCCAAACTAACATCGCGGCTTCGGCCTTGGAACCCCGCTGGAATTTAAGCTGCGCCGATCATTGCCGTGCCTTCAAGCGTGCAGCGGCGAAGAAGCCGAGTCTCATCAGCGGGAAAATCGGTTCGTGCGTGAGTGGAGCAGCGATTGTCCCACATCGCCAGATCGCCATCACGCCAGACATGTTCGTAGACGATCGATGGGTCTTCGGCGATCTCGATGAGTTGACCCAGGATTTCGTCGCTCTCCTCACGAGGCAGGTCTTCGATAAGTGCAGAGATTAAACGGCTAATGTAAAGAGCCGTTCTGCCGGTCTCGGGATGTTTGACAAAGGTTGGTTGCCATTGATGTTGAATGCCCTCGAGCCCGTCCTTTGGGTCAATTTTCTCAAGCATCGTAAAGTTATATGCCTGTAGGACTTTGCGTGCGCCCACACGTTCTTTTATTTCCGCAGGTACGTTGTCGTATGCAAGATACTGGTTTGCAAACTTGGTATTTCCACCCGTTGATGGAAGCCTGAGCGCATAGAGTAATGTTGCCTTATGCGGTTCCGGCTTGTAGCTCATGTCATGGTGAAACCACATTTCACCGTCTTGCAGCGATCCGATATAATTTCCTTTTTCATCACGCTGATTGGTAACCAGCATAATGGTGCCGTCATAGCCATTGGCTACTTCATTTTGCTCTCTTTTGGGGGTGGCCCGTACACCGACATCACCAAAATAACCGGCAAACGCGACTTGCTCGTCTTTCGATAATGACTGATCACGAAAAATAAGGACAATGTGATCCAGCCAAGCTTGATAAATTTCATCGATTTCAGATTGGTCAAGTGGATTGCGCAGATCGACACCGGTTACTTCGGCGCCGATCGGGGCGTCAAAAGGCGTTATTTTTAATGTCACCTGTGCCTCCCGATTTTTAAGTTTTTAGGCCGCAGCCGATAATGTTTCCGATCCTTTAACAGTGCAACGTCGTAATAAGCGCAGTTGATCTTGAGGGAAATCTTGCCGCGCATGGATAGAACACCTGTTGTCGGCCATTAAAAAATCACGCGTTTGCCATTTATGCTCATAAATAATGTTCGGATCTTCAGAAATGTCGAACAATGTTGCAAGAATTTCATCGCTTTCCGATCGTTCCAGCCCTTCGATCACTGCGGTCATTAGGCGGCTGACATAAAGTGCGGTGCGACCTGACTCAGGATGCCGAATAAAAATCGGCTGCCAGCAATTCTGTATTTCATCCAACCCTTTATCGACATCAACACGTTCTGTTGTTGCAAAGTCGTATGCGTGCAATGCGCGCCGCCCGGCAAGTTTTTCTTTCAATTTTGCCGGAACGTTCTCGTAAGCCAGATACATATTTGCGAACATCGTATTGCCGCCGGTATCCGGTACGGCAACGGCATGTAGCATTGTCGCCATGTGGGGGATTTCCTGATAACTCAGGTCACTGTGGAACCACAGCTCTCCCTCGGGAATGGTCCCCACATATTTCCCCTCATCGTCCTTTTTATTGGTGACCAGCATAACGGCGCCACCGTAATCATCAGTTTCGCGTCTGCGATCCACTGGTGTTCCACGCTCGCCCGTTGGGCCGAACTTACCCGCAAAAGCCAACTGGTCGTCCGCTGTAAGTTCTTGATCTCGAAAGACCAGGACCACGTATTCGTTCCAGGCTGCCTTTATTTCTCCCAGATCGTCATCTGAGAGCGGCTGCGCCAGATCAATATTCGTGATTTCCGCGCCCGCGATGTTCGATAAGGGAGAAATTTTCATGATGCTGGTATCATTTCTTCGCCGAGCAGCGTGCATCTGCGGAGCAACCTGCGCTCCGTTGCCGGAAAATCCGTTCGTGCATGACAGGAGCAATAATTATCCCACATTGCGAGATCGCCCTCAGTCCAAACATGCTCGTAATAATTATCGGGGGCTTCGCTGATGGTATATAGCTCCTCAAGGATGGCATCACTTTCGTCCCTTGGAAGGCCATCGATCCTGGCTGTCATAAGCCTGTTGACGTAGAGCGCAGTGCGTCCGGTTTCTGGATGGCGCACGAAAATTGGCTGCGATTTATTGTGAATACCCGTCAGGTCGCCATCGATGTCGACAGTTTCCGTCGTATGATAATCATAAACCTGTAACGCCGTACGGCCCTTAAGCTGCTTTTTCAAAGCATCCGGAATCAGGTCATAGGCACGGTACATGTTTGTGAACCGTGTGTTGCCGCCCGTTGAAGGAAGGTCGATGGCATAAAGCATCGTTCCCTTGTGCGGTTTCGGCATGTAGCACATGTCATGATGGAAATACATTTCGCCATCCGGCAGCGACCCGATATAGCGGCCCTTTTTGTCTTTAACGTTGGAGATCAGCATTATCGACGCGTTGTAGTCTGCACCCTCAGGCCTATCTTCTGCGCGGCGCGATCGCGTACCGGTATCACCGAAATTTCTTGCGAAGGTGAGCTGTTGATCCTGAGTTAAATCCTGATCCGGAAATACAAGAATGATGTATTCGTGCCAGGCCTTTGTAATTGCCGAAACGGTTTCTGCATCCAGTGTTTCGCCGAGGTCGACACCTGTGATTTGCGCACCGATTGAGTCTGAAACCGGTGTAACCGTTATCCGCGATTCTAAGACGCTAGCCATAACTACCGAAATCCTGATGTTTGCGACTTATTCCCATTATAGCTGCACGCCTCCGACGATTCCAGCTACTGTATAAGTGTTTTGAAAGAGCGGAATTCCTTCATTCCATATGAATTTGTAAATGTCTTACGATCTATCCGAAATTTCCCATCAACTGTTCGAATTACTGAAACGGCAGGGCGCAGATATCGATCGCAGCGAGTTGATAGCGGAAATCCACGACTTCCTGGCCATGCTTTACGGTATTAAGCCGGTTTTTCTGCATGGCCGCGGATTGGCTCCGGAGAATTGGATTGAGGAGGTTCTTAATCTGGCGAGAGACCTTGAATTAGAAATAATTGAAGGGCCATTCTGGGACGCAACACCCTACGGAGAATTCCCCAATTGGTATCACGAACATTGCCGTGCTGAATTAAAACCATATCGCGCCTGGTACATTTGTCAGGATGCGGAGACGGTTGATGCGGTTCAGTCAGTTAATAGCGCAAACGGCAGGCTTTCGATCCCCAAAGAGGCAAAATTGTTGGGTTACCCAGAGTGTTGCGTAAATGCACACTACGCGCGCGCGAGTCATTATCACCGCGGCACCTTGTCGATCCTTAAACGCCTGACCAAAGGAAACGAGAAACAAATGCAGGACCTTGTGCGCGGTGGTGCGCATTTGGCGCCTGAAACCGAAAAGGAAATCAAGCATTTCGACGCGGCTTTTGAAATTCACGAGCCTGAGTTGGGAAGTTGGAATATGTGTGCTTCCTGCGTTCGCTCAACAAACCAGGCTTCAGCAACATTGGTTCAGCAGTATTTAAATTTGATTGAAGAATGCGGTTTGAAGCTCGGTTAAACCGTCGCCAATGCCATATTTGCCGCTGTTATTACCCGCAACCCTTTCTCAGTGTCCATGAACTCGGCCAAGGTTTCTGAGACTTCGGCTTTCAGGTCGTCCAGCCCCTTCTCATCGAGTTTTTCAAGCGCAAGCCGGGAGGACGGCCCCCCTGCGGCAAGACAATCGACAAAATTCTCCGCTGATGTGAAATAACTGTCCATTTGCTTGCGGACGACCGACACGTCGCGAAAACCGACATCCTGCAAAATATCGCCGAGAACAACAGGGTCGCCGTATGAAAAGGGATGCAGCACACCTTTTGCATCCACGCCACGTTTTTCAAGTGCGCTGCCAACCGCGGCGTGCGCTGGGTTTCGGTGGGGAGGGCAATAAACGTTGAGCGCAAGACGTCCGCCAGATGACAGAACCCTTTTCATTTCGGATAAACCGCTTTCTTTTTCCGGCAAAAATTGCAGCAATTGATTTCCCACAACGATATCAAATGACCCGTCGTCATAGGGCAGGTCCGTTACGCTGCCGAGCCGCCAGTCAATGGCACCTTCCATATCTGTTGATTTGGCATAGGCGATCATTCCTTCGTTGAGATCGATCGCGGAAACGACCCCCTGTTTGCCGACAGTTTTTGCGGCATAACGTGCTGCTGCGCCGCTTCCACATCCGACATCCAAAAGTCGGTGGTCCTTCTGTGTCCCTGCGTGGTCGACCATTGCCTGTGACCAGGGACCAAAAATTGTTGGCACCAAAAATTTCTCAAACGCTGCCGCGGCTGAGGTGTCAATTTCATCTTTTTTTGTGTTGTCAGCCATTGTCATCTTTCGTATCAACAACCGGTTGAAACATCGTCGTATTTTGATAGCCTGAAAAATGGAGTTAGGCCAGCCATAGCGATCAAGGTGGGTTATTGTGTAGCTGTGGCTTTTGATCGTTAAGTTGTCCTTAACGATGTCGGTTCAAATAGTTGAACCGCGTAGGGGGAAAGAATTTTGTTGTGTAGAAATCGCATCATCGCGATGGGTGTCATTTGTGTTGCCGGCACTATTTTATCCGCCTGCACCGGAGGATTAGGAGGAGGGCCAGTTGCGACCCAGGTCGTTACCGAGCCATCTGGCGCAACTTGCGACCTCACCGGAAATAAATTCGCCATCCGGGCTCAAACACCACTTAAAACACAGTTACCTAAGAGCGCCGGTGAAATTAATCTCTCTTGTGTTGCCGTTGGGTACAGAACATTTAACACGGTATTGAAACCGACATTTAATGATCGCGTGCTCCGTAATTTTTTGGTTGGCAGCTCAATGGGAATGGCTGTCGATCTCATGAACGGAAACCATGAGCAATATCCCAGGAGAGTGGTACTTCATTTGGAGCCACACTCATTTGCTTCTGCAGCCGAGCGGGATCGCTGGTACAGCCGCTATAAACAGTACATTGAGTTCAAGTGGCGGCGCGTTTTAGATGAGATTAGGTCAAATTGCTCAGAGTCTTCCGGCGAAGATGGCAATTGCCAGACAGACCTAATCAAAGCACAAGACGCGCGGCAAAACGAACTTCAACAGCTGGAACAACGCCGTCTTAGGGCGTTTTTGAAGCCTGACTATTTTCGACAGGTCACTAACCTCACCGGTTCGAACTAGCCAACTCTTTAGGCTGCTTTGCGGCGTGTCTTCGGTTTAATCAATCCCGCTCGCTTTAATACGCCATCAAGGCGTTTTTCCAATTCTTTGGATGCGGGCATCATTGGAAGACGATGTTCGTTTTTAGGCATAATGCCGAGTTTTTTCATCATGTATTTCATCGGCTGCGGATTGGTGTCGTAAAACACCGCCTGATTGATCTCGAATAATTCATAGTGAATTTTCTGGGCCTGCTTCATTTTGCCCTCCCAAATGAGTTCGCACATTCGGGCGAGTTTTTTGGGCATCAGATTGCCAACAGCGTTCATGAGGCCACACGCACCGACCGTCATCATCGGGTAGGACAAATCTTCGAGACCGACGAAAATCCGAAAATCTTTGCCAAAGTGATCGATACATTTGGAAACAAAACCGAGATCGTCGACCGCATGCTTCATGCCGACGAAATGTGGACTCTCACGGCTGATCTGATCAAGGGCGTCGAGTGTCACGGACACCGCTGCTCGGCCAGGAATGTGGTAGATCATCCACGGTAAGCTGGTTTGTTTGGCGACCTCACCGTAATACGCCACAAGACCGCGCTGAGAAGGCCGAATGTAATAAGGCGTGACAATGAGCAATGCATCCGCACCGGCCTTGTCCGCATGAGCGGTAAGCGCTGCTGTCTCGGCAAGACTCTGTGATCCCGTCGCGGCGACGATAGGAACCTTACCGGCGGCTGCCTCGATTGCGACATCAACAGTCCGGTTACGTTCTTCCACCGTCAGCGTGGATGGCTCCGAGGTTGTGCCGTTCACCAAAATACCGTGGGATCCATTTTTTACCTGAAATTCAACGAGCCCGGCGTAAGCGTCGTAATCAACCTCCCCTTTTTTGAAAGGCGTAATTAACGGCGGGATCGAACCCCTAAGGAACTTCCTCGGCAAGCGCATCATTGGCTTAACTCGCGATCTTGCTGCGGTTCGTGTCAAATCCCATTTCAGCACCTAGAACGCTCCAGGGTTTTTTGAGATCCTCCTGCCACAGAAGCGACTCCATGACGATGTTTAGTGGTTGATCCTGGATGGTTAGTTCGTATATCGGCTCTGTCCCCGTGCTGGCGTGGTTGTGGACTCCCCAACCAGGCGCTGTGAGGAGAAGATCGCCGGACTGCCATTCGTAGACCTTGCCCTCGACAGTTGAACGACCTTCACCCTGGAATATATAGTTCATCGCCGCGGACACATGACGGTGCGGTTTATCGACAATTCCTGGCGGGCGGATAGTGATCGTTGCGAAGAAATTCGGTGTCGTGCCGTTGGTCCGGCCGGTCATCGGATTCCACAAGAGATACAATCTGCGGCCGACATAATCGGAGCCAAGCGCCGTAAGTTTGTCGAGTTCAGTCTTTACCTTCTTCCATGGCCAGTGAAGCGCATGTGATTCGACTGCCTCGGGTGCAATAAGAATTTCGTACGGCATAAGCCAGGCGCCATCATCGGTTAACTCGAATGTGCCATAAGGGCTTTTGCGCCGTGGATCGTCTTCAGCAATCGCGTCTTCCTTCTCTTCTTCAACGAGTTGTACCTCGGCTGCTGGATCCTCTTCGACAATATGAACATTCATTTTTTCGAGCAATGGCGCGTTGGTGTAGGTTAATCGAACCTGCACTTCATCGGTGTCATTGACGTGGATGTATGTTTGCATTGAGGGGAAGTTGAAAACGTCATACTGCTCAAAATCGATGCGTTTGCCACCAACAACGGAATGGCCACTACCCTGGATACAGAAATTCACCTGTGTCGAGTTGTGGCGGATGGGGCGGGTCTGTTCACCTGGATTGAGAACCTCGACGATGGGCCGTATCCCCGGGGCCAGTCCTAAACCCACGCCAAGCTTGTGGGAATCGGGATGGACGACCCAGCTTTGCCGGCGGCCATTATTTGGCGCTGGCATTTTGGAAAGGCGCTCTATTTCGGCATCAAAGTCCGCCTTTTTAACAATAGCGGGCTCCCAAAGTTCAGGGGCGGGTTCGGTTTTGCCCGATTTATCGATGAATATGCCTTTTTGCTCAGCCATGACTGTCCTCCAATGATTCTGCACCGCGGCCAAACAAAATCGGCAAAGCCACGGAAATCAGGGATATTAAATACTTTGATACCTTACTTATTCGCGATTTTAAAGATCAACATTTGGTGTTTTCTTCGTCGCGATCGAGGTTTTGTTTCATTGCACGCATTAGACGTTTAAGCGTTTCAATCTCCTCAGTCGTAAGACCGCTCGTCGCGATATCATTGATATTGGTTGCCATTCGAAGGAGTTCGTTCTTTAGATTGCGGCCTTTTTGGGTAGGAAAAATATTTATCGTTCTCCGATCCCGCCGATTGCGCACACGCCTGACATGGCCATTTTTTTCCAGCAGACGGAGAACACTCGCGGTGGTTGGCTCGGTCGTGCCAACCCGTTTGGAAAGTTCCCTTTGGCTCAGCCCTTCTTCGATCCAAAGGGTACGCATAAAATAGTACTGACCTAAGGTCATGCCGTACTTCGATAGATTGCGCCTCAATGCTTTGCCAACCGCGAGGTTGGTGTTGCGAACCAAATATCCGGCGCTTTCATTTGGATCGAGCCAATTTTCGTCTTCGGGGTTACGACTGGTCACGATAAAAAATCCTCAATGTCCACGGATGCGTAGTTCGTGGGCATAGCGCGGTCAAATCGTGTTCTGTCTTCGACGCGAGGACTCCAGGGCTTCGTTGCATCGATCGCCACCTTTGTTCCGATGCGATACATCGGGCTCATTCCCGGCACAATGTCAGAAACGTTATCGAGTGACCAAATTCGGGTGTTGTCTACTTTAGATACGTCGTCGATAGCATTCACACGCGTTGTCAGTGACCAAAAGACCTGGTTGAGATTGGATGCATCCATATCTTCATCGACTGCAATTGCGAGCTTTGGATGAAGGTAAGGGCTTGACAGTGCAGCCATCAGCGCCGTTTTGGCCTGTCCCGCAATTCGCGGTCGCAGCTTTATAATGACCGCCATCAATCCTGATACGCCGAGACAGCGAATGTCCAGCAAATCCAGACCACCTTCGACTTTCGCAAGGTGCTCATAAAGTGCCGCTTCAACACATGTTCCCGTAATCGATTGTGGATCGGTCATCGGCGCACCGGAATGCATGCCGTAAAAGATCGGGTCCTTACGGTGCGTGATCGCTTTGACAACGAATATTTCTGTCGATCCCTCTTCAGCATAGCCACCAGTAACCTCACCGAACGGACCCTCTTCCGTCATGGCATCAGGCAAAATCTCGCCTTCGATAATCATCTCGGCATCTGCCGGCACTTCGAGGTCGCATGTTTCGCATTTGACCAGTCTTACCGGGTCTTCGAGCAGGCCGCCCGCCAATGACAGTTCATCAATTCCGTACCGTGTTGTGAATCCGGCGGCGTACAAAATGGCGGGATGGGCACCCACAACCATCGCAACCGGCATCGACTGTTTTCGTTCCTGGTATTTCTGATATGTCCGAAGAGCATGGCGCGGGCAAATGAGAAAGCCGCTGCGATCAGGGCCCAAAACCTGTTGCCGATGATACGACATGTTCCTTGTCCCGGATTCAGGGTCTTTGATCACCGCCATCCCGGCTGCAATATATGGTCCGGGGTCCTGTTCCGACGTCCACATCGCAGGAAGTTTGGTGAGATCAGCATCATCCCCCGTCAGGACGACTTCTTTTACCGGAGCATCTTTAGGTTGGACGATGACCGGTTCACGCGGCTCCTTGATTCTCTCCACGACAGTGGGAATAACGTCCTCTTCCGAAACCCCCAGGCCAATTGCCCATTTGCGACGATCAGTAATGACCTGGCTGGCCAGTCGCCACCCTGGAAAACCCTTTAGATTTGTAAATAGCGTGGATTTGCCAAACTGGTCATATGTCTTCCACCCAATCGCCGAGACGTTTTGGTGTGGATCAGTCTCAGCATCAACGCGAACGAGTTCGCCTTGCTGGTCGAGGTTTTGGACATGCCCGCGAAAAGATTGATCGCGCATAAATTATTAACCTCCCTTTATTTCGCGGTCACTCTGTCGATGACGCGCAGCGCAAATGCGGCGGCATTCTGCGTGGCCGTGATAGCGGAAGCAACCCCACCTATACCATTGACCGTTGCGGCGTGCGGTCTGAAAATGAGGCATATTTTAATTTGTTGGGATAATACCAATGCAAAGACCTCATGACATGGGCGGTATGGATGCAGGCAAAATGGAAATTGCAGAGCATCCGGTTGAACTTTGGCAAAAAACAACCAATGCAATGCGACAAGTTCTTGGTGACGAGAGAAGGCGGCTCATTCGAGCAGATGAGCTCCGCCGGGCAATCGAAGACTTGCCACAAGATCAATATGAGGCCTTGCCGTATTTTGATAAATGGATCAGGGCCGTGAGAGCGATCCTGGTTGAGAAGGGCGTTCTCACACACGAAGAAATCGATGCGCGCATTGAAGAGCTGCGCGCACAGCGCGCAGAGGCATAGGAGTTAACGATGGCAGAAGAACGCGGTTCTGGACATCACGATCATGATCATGATCATGATCAAACCTTTCAGCCCGATATTGAAGACAGTTCGCCGGGCGAAGGGGAGTTAATGGCGGAGGCTATTCGCAGTCTTCTTATCGAGAAGGAGGTGCTCACAGCAGAAGAGGTTAGAGCCGCTGTTGAGCAGATCGATAGTGTTGAAGCCTCGTTGGGCGGGCGTATCGTTGCAAGGGCGTGGTGCGATTCCGATTTCAAGGAACGCTTGCTCGAAAATGGTACGGAAGCCGTTCGCGAGTTTGGCGCAGATATGGGTGAAGCTGCGCTTATTGCCGTAGAGAACACGGAAGCCCGTCACAACGTAATTGTTTGTACCCTCTGTTCCTGCTATCCGCGCCAGGTACTTGGTTTACCGCCTGATTGGTATAAGAGCCGGGCCTATCGATCGCGCGTCGTCATCGAGCCGCGTGCTGTTCTGGAGGAATTTGGTACTAAGATACCGGATGATGTTGGTGTTAGCGTCCACGATTCTACCGCGGATATCCGGTACATCGTTATACCGATGAGACCCGCGGGCACCGAAGATATGAATGAAGATGAATTAGCGGCGCTTGTAACGCGTGATGCGCTGGTCGGCGTAACTTTGCCAAAAGCAGGTTAGGAAGCACACTTGGTTCAATTTCGACGACCGACAATACAATCGGCAATACCGGTCTTCATTGCGTTTGTGGTACTTGTATTTTTGACAGGTATTGCATCGGCGCAGACGTCCGATGAAGATCAGATCATAACGCTTCAACTTGAAAACGATTATTTCGGAAATACCGATCAACATTTCACGAATGGGTTTCGCGCCGCCTGGATGCCTTCAGCGAGGTCTGTACCCCAGTGGGTGATTGACGGGGCGTCTTTTTTTCCGCTCTTTGACCCTGCAGGGAAAAAGCGCGTCGTGTTTTCGCTCGGTCAAAGTATATTCACGCCAGATGACCTCTCGGCGACAAATTTATTACGCGATGAACGGCCCTATGCGGGTTGGCTGTATGGCGGTGTCGGCCTCGTGTCGGTCTCAGAAGAGAGGTTGGACAATATTGAATTAAATTTGGGTGTAATTGGCCCGGCGTCGCTTGCTGAGGACGTTCAGAAAACATGGCACGAATGGTTTGATTTCCAGAGGCCAAACGGATGGGACAACCAGCTAAAAAACGAACCCGGTTTTCTTCTCAATTATTAGCGCAAATGGCGCATGCGAACGCCGCGAAAGATTGGGGGGCTCGACGCAGATTTCACGCCGCATGCTGGCGTTAGTCTGGGTAATGTTTTAACGCAGGCCTCGGTTGGTTTTACGGTTCGTGTCGGTGGAAATTTGCGTAATCACGACGATTATGGTCCGCCTCGTATTAGACCCAGCCTGCCGGGCTCAGATTATTTCGTTCGCAGCGACGGTTTGAGCTGGTACCTGTTTTTCGGCGCCGACGGTAGAGGTGTGCTCCATAATATATTCCTTGATGGCAACACGTTCAGTAGCAGTCACAGCGTCAGCAAAAAGCCGTTTGTTGGCGACATTCAGGGCGGGGTTGCCGTCATCTGGGGCCGTACACGGCTTGCCTACACCCACATTTTCCGAACCAAAGAGTTTGATTCCCAAGACGATACTGATCAATTCGGTTCCGTAAGCCTTTCATTTATTTTCTAGATTTGCCGCCTAGACGTACTGGCAACTGGCGTTTTCGTTAAGAATTTTTTGCACTACGATGCCGCTCACATTCAATGATTTAACAAGAGAAAGTGGTTTCGATGACGTCTTCGTTTAATCCGCCAGTGCGGCGGCTCATGGGGCCCGGCCCATCAGATGTTCACCCGCGGGTTCTTGGTGCCCTAGCGCGTCCAACGATCGGTCACCTGGACCCTGAATTTTCGCGAATGATGGAAGAGATTAAAGATCTTCTTCGCTATGCGTTTCGGACCAAGAATTCACTGACAATTCCGGTTTCCGGCCCCGGGTCGGTTGGTATGGAGACATGCTTTGTCAATCTTATCGAGGCTGGTGACACCGTAATTGTTTGTCAGAATGGCGCCTTCGGTGGGCGGATGAAAGAAAATGTCGAACGCTGTGGAGCCACAGCGGTGATGGTGATGGATGGTTGGGGCAAACCCGTTGATATTGAAAAGGTAGGCGATGTCTTGAAGGCTAACCCTGGCGCCAAGGCCGTGGCCTTTGTGCATGCGGAGACGTCCACTGGCGTGCAATCTGACGCCGCAGCGATTTGCGCCTTGGCGCAAGAGCATGGCGCCCTTTCGATTGTCGATGCGGTGACCTCTTTGGGTGGGACACCCGTTTTAACAGACGAATGGGGAGCCGATGCTGTCTATTCGGGATCGCAGAAATGCCTGTCCTGTATGCCGGGTATCTCGCCTGTGACAATTAGCGATAAAGCCGCCGATGTTGTGCGCAGCCGCAACCACAAGGTCCAAAGCTGGTTTATGGATTTGAACCTGGTGATGGGATATTGGAGCGGTGAGGGCGCGCGCGTTTATCATCACACCGCTCCTATCAACCCACTCTATGCAATTCATGAAGCATTGGTAATGTTGCAGGAGGAGGGGTTGGAGGAGGCTTGGGCACGACACGCCGCCATGCATACCGCCCTTCGCGCCGGCATTGAAGCCATGGGCCTGTCATTTATAGTTGATGAAGATTGTCGCCTGCCGCAGCTCAATACAATTGCTGTTCCAGAGGGTGTCGACGAAGCGGCGGTGCGTGGCGCGCTGCTGACCCGGTATAATCTTGAAATTGGGGCGGGTCTTGGCGATCTGGCCGGCAAGGTATGGCGCGTTGGACTAATGGGCCAAAGCGCAACCGGTGAGCACGTTACCTTGTTTCTCAGCGCCATCGAGGATGCGCTGGCTGAACAGGGAGCGGCGATCAACGCTGGTGCCGCTCTGCCGGCAGCGCGGGCCATTCTCGGCTAACGGAGACAGAAAATGGAAACCGCAATATTTGAACCAGGCGGCTATCGATATGTTCGTGGGCCGTTTCAGTATTCTGGTGGTGTAGCGGCAGAATCAGGCTTCGCTATTGAGCGGGCTCGATTTAAGTCGCCGGTCCCGCTTGTCGAGGGTTTTGAACAGATCGAGGCCCACTTGAAGGAACTAGAGCGGCCACTGACGTCTTTTTGCGCCTGTGAATTACGGTCGCCGGCGCCGTTTACCGAACAGGGGTTTATCGATTTCAATCGCATCTATGTCGGCACGCTGGAACGCTGGGGAATTTTTAAGGATGAGGAAAACCCTGTTGCGCGCTCCAACGTATGTCCCGAAGTCGACCCGCCTTCGGAGCCGAGTTTCCAAGCATTTTCCTACACGGTTCCTGCTGAAATGGATGATGGTAGTTTCGTCATAGCGGGTTCCGCAGAAGCGCCCGAAGGTCAGGGCAGCTATAACGAGCGGATCATCCGGCTCGGCGATCAATCACCCGATGCCATGAAAGAGAAGGCGTATTATGTGTTGGGTGTTATGGAAGCCAGAATGGCTGCTCTCGGAAGGAGTTGGGCGGATGCAACGGTGACGCAGACTTATACGGTTTATGATGTGCACCCATTTCTTGCCGACGAAATTGTTTCGCGCGGTGCGGCCAAAAGTGGGCTGACCTGGTACTTCGCCCGTCCGCCGGTCGAAGGCCTCGATTACGAAATGGATGTCAGAGGAGTGCACACCGAGCGGGTGATTTGATTTCACAAAAATTCAGGAATCTTCCGCACCGTAATACAGCATCACAGTGTGCTTGGCCTCGGCGAAGAAAAGCCAGCGCTCGATCATTGTCCCCACCATAACAAATCCAACGGCCAGTATGGCGGCGGGAATTTTGAGCCATGCTTCCGCCTCGACGGTCATCAGGGCGAGGCAGTACGGAATCAAAAAGAAGGTGAGAAAAGCCCAACGTCGCAGCTTCACCGCGTGTTTTCGCGCGATTTTGAATCCCATTTCCTGCTGGATATAGTTTTCTTGCGTGTTCGGAGAATCCAGGAGCCGAACCGGTCCGAGATCGTTTAGCCCAGTGGCGGAATTTGGTGAAACCCAGCTCGGCGATCCATCCAGAAACATCCAGTATTTCCGTTTGAACCACCAGATTAGGATGCCTGAGGCGAGGACGATGAACCCGATCCCTGGGGTGTGCAAATCGAAGAGATGGGTCAACAGATTGAACCAAATGCTCCCGGTCCAGATCGCGAAAGCGAGATAGGCTCGAACCGTATGCGGATTAAACCAGGCGCGGATCGTACGCAGCGTGGCGTAAATCATTGAGGTGGCATACACAGTCAAAACCGCGAATAGTACCGTGAGAATCGCAAACAGCCGCCATGCACCATCGTGACTTTCAAGGATCACCCATCCGAAGGCAAAAAGTGCGAATGGTCCAAATCCGGCCACGGCCAAAACACCTTCTCGGGAAAGCCAGGACGATTTCCATTGCGACAAGGCGCGCCAGGCTCGTTCGGGATGGCCGAGGTGATAGGTTGACGATATCAAACCACTGACAATCATCGTAAAAGCAAAAAAGAATCCAGTGAAACCGAACCAGCGATCGGGTTCGATCCACTGCCCGGCGGCGAACAGGCCCATTAGGAAAAGGAGGCCGTAACCGGCGCCAGAAAAAGTCGTAAATATTATAACGGAGTAGGCAGGATGCATGTCTTACGCAATTTCACGCTTATCGTGAAAGCACACGATCAAGCCACGGGAAAAGACCACCGGCGTCTTCGTTTTCCGAAGTGGGATTGATCGGCGTTAGCCGTTGCGGGCGCTCTTCTTCATAGCCAGTGCTCTTCGGGCGGGGCGGTAGGTATTTATTGACCGGCTGGTACTGCAGCTCCGGCATTAGATCGTAGCCGCCACGCTCCTCCACCATTCGTGAAACCTCCGAGCTCGGATCACCGAGGTCACCAAAATGGCGTGCATTTGCAGGGCAGGTTGCGACGCAGGCGGGCTCGCGTTCTTCCTCACTAAGGTTTTCGTTGTAAATTCGGTCGATACAAAGAGTGCATTTTTTCATGACCCCTGCATCACCATCATATTCCCGTGCGCCATAAGGGCAGGCCCAGCTACACAATTTACAACCGATACAGATGTCTTCGTTGACCAGAACGATTCCATCTTCAGCCCGTTTGTACGATGCGCCTGTCGGACACACCTCGACACAGGCAGGTTGTTCGCAATGTAAACAGGAGCGAGGGAAGTGAACTGTGCGACTATCAGCACCATTGCCACATTCGAAGGTATGTACGCGGTTGAACCATACCCCCTCGGCATTGTCACCGAACGGGTTGTTATCGGGAAGCGGTGCGGAATGTCCGCCCGTATTCCATTCCTTGCAATTTACGGCACAGGCGTGACAGCCAACGCAGATATCTAGATCGATAACGAGTCCGAGTTTCTTACCTGTAGTGTTCTGCGGAATTTGTGTCATCCACCGCCGCCTTTTTTAAAGGTGCGGGAATACATTCGGCCATATCGAAGGATGCCAGGCCGTTTGGGAAGCGCTTCGGGTGGTTCCAATGTGGCGAATTGCGGTTCACTGACGTCGCTTTCATCAGCGCCGCATTTTTCGATTCGGACGCGCAGGTCGTACCAGGCAGCCTGGCCGGTAACCGGGTCTGAATTGGCGTAGCGGAATCCGTTTCCGCGCTGCGGCAGGAGTTCGGAAATCACATGGTTTAACAAAAACCCTTTTCTGGCCTCCGGCGAGTCCGGATCAAGGTTCCAGGCGCCAGATTGTTTGCCGATGGCATTCCATGTCCAAACGGTGGCGTCATTGACGCCTTCCATCAATTTGGCCTGCGCTTTAACCCGGTTGTGGTGGCTTATTACCCATACCCAGTCGCCATCTTCAATGTCATGAATCTCGGCTGTTTGGCGGTTTATATATAATGGGTTGGCCCCATGGATTTGTCGTAACCATGCGTTCTGCGAGCCCCAACTGTGATACATCGCCATCGGGCGTTGTGTCAGAGCGTGCATCGGATACTCGTTGGTATCGATGGCCTCGCCTTCGAAGGGCGGGTACCAGATCGGCATCGGATCAAAAAACTTTTCGATCCGTTCGCGATGTTCATCGGGCGGTTGAACTTCGCCATGGCCTTGGGCCGCTAGCCGGAATTTTTGGAGCGGCTCCGAGTAAACCTGCAGAATGATTTGATTTGCAGAACCGATGAAGCCAACCGATGCTGCGTATTCAAGATAGTCACGATTGGCGTGCTTAAAGTACTGCTGCTCCAACGGTATCTCGTGCTCCCAATAGCATCCGTTTTCGACATATTTGTCGAGCTGCCGTTTATTCGGCGCGCCGGTGCCGTGGCTTTTGCCATCCTCGCCGCGCCAGCCAGCGAGGGAGCCTATACCTGGTGCACGTTCATGATTGACAAGGTAATCAGGATATCCGCCCGGATATTTAGGACTGCCGTCTTCATTGGTTAGACCGGGCAATCCGATACGCGACCCAAGATCAATGAGCACGCTCTGAAAGGCGCGTACGTCACGATCAGGCTCTACCACGGGCTGGCGGATTGAATCGGCGGCACATTCTGCGCTGCATATCGGACGATCGAGTAGGGACACACAGTCCCAGCGCTCAAGGTAAGTCGTATCGGGCAGTACAAGATCCGCGTACGCGACCATTTCCGAGAAATACGCGTCTGCATACATTATCTTGGGGATTCGATATTCGCCGGTCTTTTCGTCTTTGGCGGTGAGCATCTCCTTGGTGCCCGACGTATTCATAGACGAATTCCAGCTCATATTCGCCATATACATAAACAGCAGATCAACGGGGTAGGGATCGTGATTGTGCGCGTTGGTGATGACCATATGCATCATGCCGTGCGCGGCTATCGGCGCCTCCCAGGAATAGGCATGGTCAATTCGTCTCGGCGTTCCATCTTCTTCGACGAGTAAATCTTCCGGTCCTGCCGGGAAGCCGAGCGGCGGCCCAGGCATGGGCGTGTTGGGCACAATCTGGTCAGGCTTGCCGGTGGGTTTGAGCGGCGGCGGTGCTGGTTTTGGAAAGGGTGGTTTGTAACGGAAACCACCGGGACAATCGATGCTTCCCAAAAGTATCTGCAGCATGTGGATGGCGCGACATGTCTGAAAGCCATTTGAATGCGCGGAGATGCCGCGCATGGCATGCATCGAGACCGGACGTCCGATCATTTTCTCGTGTCGCCGTCCCGCCCAATCGGTCCATGGCTGGTCGATCTCGATCTGCTGCTCAAATGCGACGTCGGCAATCTCCGCGGCAATTCGGCGGATCGTGTGCGCAGGCACGCCGGTTTCTTTTTCGGCTGATTCAGGCGAGTAGCTCTCGTCCAGATAGCGTGTCGCCATTAGAGAGAAGGCAGGGACCGCTTTGCAGCCGTCTTCCAGAGTAAAGGTTCCGGTTAGCGCTGGTGACACCCCTGCAAGACGGGCATCAGCCGCCTGGTTGGTACCAGTGTCCCAGCAAATCGGTTCTCCATCGACACCGCGGGCAAAAAGGCCGTCGTCGGCGTGACCCGGATTTTCTATGACAAGCCAGGGAAGGTTGGTATAGCGAACGATATAGTCGAGATCTATTTTGTCCGCTTTGAGAAGCTCGTGCACCAGCGCCAACACGAATTTTCCATCCGTCCCCGGACGAATACCAATCCATTCATCGGCAATTGCTGAGTAGCCGGTGCGGATTGGATTTAAAGAAACAAATTTGGCGCCATTACTTTTAAGTTTGGAGAGACCCGCTTTGATCGGGTTGCTGTCGTGATCCTCCGCGACGCCAAACATCAACATATATTTGGTAAGATCCCAATCCGGGTCGCCAAATTCCCAGAAAGAGCCGCCTATCGTGTAAATGCCACCTGCCGCCATATTTACGGAGCAAAATCCGCCGTGGGCAGCATGATTGGGTGTGCCGAACTGACTTGCCCACCAGCCGGTCAGCGCCTGGCTTTGGTCACGGCCGGTAAAGAAAGCAAGTTTTCGCGGATCGGTTTCCCGAATGTCGCTGAGCCATGTGCTGGCGAGCTCTAGCGCTTCATCCCATTCGATTTCCTTGAATTCCGCCTTGCCCCGTTCGCCAACCCTTCTGAGTGGTTTGGTCAATCGCGCAGGCGAATAATGGTTCATTATGCCCGCGGAGCCCTTGGCGCACAGGACGCCTTTATTTACCGGATGGTCACGGTTTCCTTCGATATATCGAATACCGCCATCTTTCATATGTACTTTGATGCCACAACGGCAGGCGCACATATAACAAGTGGTGTACTTGATTTCGTCCGAGACCGTGGGTGACGTGTCGATCTCTTCGATTGGGTCGAAGTACCCGCGTGTCATTAACGAACAGCTCCTCTGTTGCCCGCCTTGTTAAAAGAGAACGCCTCAGGCGTCAAATCCGCATTATTTAAACGGTCGGCGGTTATCAAGCCTTTGCATTATACAAACGCTCATGGTGTGATTGCACGCCTAAGCAGGAAAAAGATTCGAAAATGAATACTTCTATAAAAACCTTTTTTGATAACGAAACAAATAACGCAACGCATGTTGTTTTTGACGAGAATGCAAAATCATGTGCGGTTATTGATTCGGTCCTTAATTTCGATTTCGCGGCGGGAAAAACCTCAACTGAAGCGGCGGACGCAGTCATCGATTTCATTGGCGGTGCGGAATTAACGGTTGAATGGATATTGGAAACCCATATTCACGCTGACCATTTAACGGCGGCAGCGCATTTGAAGGATCGGTTGGGGGGTAAAACAGGAATCGGCGCTGGCGTCGTCGATGTTCAGAAGACCTTTTCGCAGATTTATGGTTTAGGAGACGAATTCACGCCTGATGGATCCCAGTTTGACCATCTCTTTGCCGATGGTGAATCTTTTAAGATC
This sequence comes from Rhodospirillaceae bacterium, assembly GCA_002720855.1. Lineage (GTDB taxonomy): Bacteria > Pseudomonadota > Alphaproteobacteria > MPNO01 > UBA2964 > UBA2964. Next base: position 633,740 of record PBIN01000014.1, read on the forward strand.
GGTGATCTGGACGCGAGAGTAATTCATACGCCGGGCCACACTCCAGCATGCGCAACCTATGTGATCGGGGACGCCGCCTTTACAGGTGATACTTTCTTTATGCCCGATTCAGGGACGGCCCGGTGTGATTTTCCTGGTGGCAGCGCCGACGATCTTTACAGTTCTCTTCAGAAAATCCTCGATCTGCCTCCAGAAACAAGATTGTTTTTAAATCATGATTATGGCTGCGGAGGCTCGCGCGACTGTTCATGGGAAACAACGGTTGCGGAACAACGAGATGCCAACATTCATGTTGGTGCCGGAAAGCCAGCGGAAGAGTTTATAGAAATGCGTACCGGGCGTGATGCGACGCTCTCAATGCCTCGATTGGTTTTGCCCGCAATACAAGTGAATATGCGGGCGGGGCAAATGCCACCGCCAGATGCAGATGGCAATCGGTTTCTTAAAATACCTCTGAATGCGTTCTAGCGGTCAGCTATTCCGCTGCTGAAGCTACTGGTACTTCGTCCATCATCGAGCCGCGCTGGCGGCGCAGGAGTGGGGAGGCGAAGGAAAGCAATGGCGGAATAATCAATAAGGTTAAGATTGCCGACATCGCGAGTCCGCCCAGAACGACCGCACCAAGGCCGCGATAGAGCTCCGATCCGGCTCCAGGAACGACAACAAGCGGCATCATTCCAAATACAGTCGTCATAGTTGACATGAAGATTGGCCGAATACGGTTTCTGGTAGCTTCTGCGATTGCTTCAGCTGCCTCCAACCCTTCCTTGCGAACGTGATGAAGGGTTTGATGGACGAGCAAAATGGCGTTGTTCACGACGATGCCAATCAAAATGACGAAGCCGAGTACAGTCAACATATCGAGCTTGTGAACTGCTAGCTTTTGCAGTGTCTCTCTTAATTCATGCATACTTCCTATCGGTTCGTATAAAAATGCCGATATACTTTGTATGCCCTCCTGGAAGGTGAATAGCTTCAAGTACTCTGAAAAATATTCCATATATCCGGGAAGGTTGAGGAAGCTGATCCCGATTACACCGCCCGCCGTTGCCAGTGGCACGGAAAACATAATGATTAACGGAAACACAAAGCTTTCATACAGGATTGCCATGACGAGATAGACGATAGCAATTGCTATCAGCAGGTTGATCACCATTGCATCCCAGGTACGATTTAATTCATCGGCCGTTCCCGACATGGTCAACCTAACGCCCGGAGGTAAACCACCTTTTTCCAATGGCGCCATTACTTCGTTACGGACCATCTTAATGGCTTCTTCGAGAGCGACGTTGTTTTTGGGCCTAATTTGCAGAGTGACTGTGCGGATTCTTTCAAGATGGCGAATCTCCATTGGTCCTTCCGTGACATCGATATCCGCTAATGCGGACACAGGAAGAATATGACCGGTCCGCGTGACGACTGGCAGGTTTCCGATTTCTTGGGTCGTATTGGCTTGGCCAGGGCCCGTAAGCGTAAGGTCTATACGTTTGCTTCCTCGGGTAACCTCCTTTACGCGCAAGCCATCATTGGATGCATCTACGGTTAATGCGAAATCGCGCGCTGTTAGGCCAACGTCAGCGAGCCTCAATAAATTCGGGACTACCCGAACCTCCGGCGCACCAAGTTCCAATCCAGGTTTAGGTCTAATTTGATAACCATCACGCTTCGGCATGATACGGCTCAGTATTCCCATCCCCTGCCGGGCAACTTGCAGGAGGTCTTCAAGTTCAGGGCCCGTGATGTCAAGTTCGATGACACGAGAACCTCCGAATCCGCGCCCAAACAATGACGTTTGCCGCGCAAAACCAAATGTACCGGGTTCGCTGAATACTGCTCGGCGCATGATAGGAACAAGTTCGCGCGCGCGTGTCGGGTCAAGTGCATTGGCGCCCATGAACAAATAACTCGATCGTGCGACAAACCAGAAGCGCCCCATCTTCGGCGGTCCGATATCGCACTCTCTTAAATGGAACGGAAACCATCCCTTTTCAAATCCGAACTCCATCCGCGTATACCAAGGGTCACATTTAACCGGTTGTTCACCTTCCTTGGCCCAGTAGCGGCGTACGCTGCCTTCCACTTTGCTCGCCATGCCGTTTAATGTCTTGAGGTTGTATCCTGGCGGTGGATTGGCGATCGCAATCACAAAATTCCGATTGCCTTCGGGCAAATAGTTTAGATTGGGCAATAAAAACCAGGTTGCCAAAGCAGCGAAACCTGAAATTCCGACGACGACCAGGAGTCCCGCTATTTGGTTCTTTGTGACCAGGAGCGTGAATTTACCGATAAATCTCACGAAGATACCGGCAAACCAGTCGATTACAGGAATACGCCGGGTGCCTGCGATCTTATGTGTATTCTCGCCAAGGAGTTTGTTGGCAAGGGTGGGCACGACAGTGATGGAAACAATTAGTGATAAAAGAACAGCGACGGACAGAGCAACGGCAATATCTCGAAAAAGCTGGCCGACAACCAAATTCATCACCAGGATAGGCGCAAAAACCACCACGGTCGTTACCGCCGATGCCATGATTGCACCCCATACTTCGCCGGCACCCCGAACGGCGCCTTCGAATTTTGAACTGCCTTTTTCGCGATGCCTGTAAATATTCTCCAAAACGACAATCGCAGCATCGACAACCATGCCAACTGCAAAGGCGATACCTGCAAGTGAAATCACATTTATCGATCTGCCGAGAGCCGCAAGTGCGACAAACGATCCCACCACTGAAACAGGAATTGCCAGCGAGACGACCGCAGTTGCGCCGAATGATCGCAGGAATAGGAGCAATATGATTGCGGCAAGTGTTCCGCCGACCCAAATATTTTGAGTTACCAGTTTGACCGCTGATTTTATATAGACCGTATCGTCATGTACCTGCTTCATGACGAGGCCTTCCTTGGGCAGGATGTCTCTGTTGAGCCGTTCAACAACCTTTTTTATGCCAGCCATTGTTTCAACGACATTTGCACCAGTATCTCTAATGGCATTTACGGCGATTGCGGGGCTGCCCAAATTGCGAATTCGGGATTGTCGTTTTTTGTGGCCGAATTCTACGTGGGCAATATCCCCTACGCGAACACGGAAAACCCTCCCCGTACTTGGGTCGCGTTCAGTTCGAAGGACGACCTCCCGAACCCGCTCAACTGTATTGAGTTCACTTTCGGTTCGGACACGGTATTCGCGTTTTCCCTCGTCAACCTCGCCCGCTGAGACGCTTATACTGGTGCCACGAAGTGCATTATTTAGATCGGGTACTGTTATTCGATAGTGTGCAAGGCGTTTCGGATCCACGATGACCCGAATTTCAGATTCATTGCCGCCATATATGTTGGCGGCGGCAACACCTTCAACGCGCTCCAACCCGTCACGGACGACGTCATCAAGAAAATCTCCATAAGACCGTATCGAACGATTGTTGCCGGGTAGCTTTTTGATGGAAAACCAGGCAATCGGATTGTCATCCGTGTCACGTGTTCTAAGTAGTGGCTCATCGGCTTCGTCAGGAAGTCCGGTTACCTGCTGCAACCTGTTGTTTATAAGTAGGATCGATCTGTTTCGATCCGAATCCACGCTAAATTCAAGACTGATAGTTCCCCGTCCGCGACGGGCTCGTGATTCCATACGTTCAAGACCCTCAAGGCCTTTGAGTTTTTCTTCCTGGGGGATGATGATCTGACGTTCTATTTCTGTGGGTGATGCTCCTGACCATAGTGTTTGCACTATGATTAGGGGCTTTCTGACGTCAGGTGTTAACTGAATTGGGATCGCTGTAATCGCAAGCGACCCCAACAGTAAAACCATCAAAACGATCGACAGAACGGCGACAGGACGCCGGACAGCAAGTTCAATGAGTTTCATTCGCTATCCCTCCCGCGAGGAATTGGGACTGCCACGCTTGCTTTGACCTCCTGAGCCACGGCGGTCACCTTTGCCGCCTTGCCAGCCGCCTTTTCCGCCACGACCGCGCTTGCCACGCAAGCCGCCTCGTCCTCGCCGTTGACCTGGTTTTACAACTTTAATTTTCTGCCGTGGCCGAAGTCGTTCATTGCCGCGGATGACGACGCGGTCTCCTGGCTTTAACCCTTTTAGAACTTCAAAACGGAGTCCGAAGGCGTCACCAAGTTGCACAGGACGCAAATTGGCTCGCAGACCATTGTCAGTTTCCTGGACAAGGAATACGACTTTTTTCCCTCGGCGCTGGGTGATCGCATCTTTGTGAACCGTAACGGCCTCTTTGGCAGCGCCCGAAGGAATGTGAACCTCAACGCTTTGATTCGCAGCAATAGTATCGTTTGGTGTCAGGAACTTTGGCGTGAACCGCACAATACGCGTTCGTGACAATGCGTTTTCTTCTGGTACGACTGCGCGTACTGACGCTTTAAAGGAAACACCGAACTCTGGTTTGACATCGATTTCTACACCGTCCGTCAAGCCGCCGAGACGGTTTGCAGGTACTTCAGCTTCGATCTCCATAGATTTTTCGTTGAGCATCGTGACGACGGGTGAACCGACGGCGACATAATTTCCCGATTCAACGGCACGCTTTGTAATCACGCCGTCGAAGGGTGCAAGGACTTTGGCGTTGTACAGGTTTATATCTGCCATACGTAATTCGGCCCGGGCTTGTTCTTGTTTGGCTCGCGCTTCAGCTAAAGCGCTGCGAAAGCGTTCAACGTCGCGCAGTTTGTCCTGGTATCGGGCGACTGAGAATGCGGCGGACTTTCGAAGCTTCTCAAGACGTTCCAACTCTTGTGCGGATAATCTCAGCTGTGCGCCAGCGGTACGTATCTTGGCGGAAAATTCCTTCAGTTCCGCCGCCTTGAGATCGCGCTCCGCGACCAGCATAGTTGAAACAAGGGTTGCAATGACGTCACCCTTTTTAACGCGATCCCCGACCTGCACCTTTACTTCGTCGATAGCGCCCCTTGTTCGCGAAGCAACCACCCCGGTTTGACGCGCGATGACCCGCCCATAGACCTGAACCGTTTCAACCGCTGAGCCTTTCGTTACAGCGTCTACAAATACGGTTGCCGGACCTCCTCTGCCACGCCGGCCCCCGCGTCCTCGGCGGCGCTGACTCTTGCCGCTCTTTGCAGAATTACTGCCCTTTTTCGCATCATCAGGATTTGAGGTTGCCTTCTTTTCGGATTTTTGCGCATAGGCGACGGACTGAAGTACGTGCGTGGATAGCAATGTCGTTGTTCCAAAGATGGCACAGACGACACCTAAGCTACGCAGCAGTTCAGCCACCGTTGAATTACGGCAATTCTTTTTAGCTCTGTACCTCATGGGGTCACAAACCCTGGTCAAATTTGGTGAAATTATAGGCCCGATTAACTTACCGGGAAAAGCGGAATGTCGATTGGACACAATATGCAAAACGCGATTTTCCTGTTCCTTCGGTTTGTTTAACACGAAATGATTCGGTGTTTTCCGTCGACTGTTGGCGTTAACGTGGCTGAATTAGACTACGAAAGACGGGACGAAATATGCCGACGTTGATATTCGACCACCAGAGTTCTGAAGAACACGATATGGGGCAAGGACATCCTGAACGGCCCGATAGGATACGCGCAGTAAGGAAAGCGCTGGAAGCGGAGCGGTTTAAGGGCCTCGAACGCCGGCAAGCGCCGCAAGCGACGGTGCAACAAATTTCACGGGTTCACGAACAATCCTATGTCGAACATTTGATTGCAGCTGTCCCCGAAGAAGGTCTTGTACGCATTGACCCTGATACCGCGATGTGTCCCGCTTCCGGCGAAGCTGCGCTCCGGGCAGCCGGTGCAATTATTGGTGCAATAGACGCGGTTATGAATGGTGACGCCAATTCGGCGTTCTGCGCGGTTCGGCCGCCCGGTCATCATGCTGAGCCGAACCAGGGAATGGGGTTTTGCCTCTTCAACAATGTTGCAATTGGCGTTCAGCACGCCCGGCAAATCCACAATTTAGAGCGGGTGGCTGTCGTGGATTTCGATGTTCATCACGGCAATGGTACGCAGGCGGCATTTTGGTCAGATCCGAATGTGCTTTTTGCTTCTTCACACCAATATCCATTTTACCCAGGTACAGGCGGTGAGGATGAAACAGGTGCTGGGAATATTTTCAATGTGCCGCTTGGCGCCGGCACCGGATCAGCACTGTTTCGTCAAGGTATGGAACGTGTCGTGCTACCCGCACTAGAAGATTTCGATCCTGATTTGATTATCGTCTCGGCAGGTTTTGATGCGCATGCGCGGGATCCTCTCGCTAATATTCGCCTGGATGAGGAAGACTTTGAGTGGATTACAGGTAAGCTGGTGGATGTTGCTGGCGAATTTTGCGATGGCCGAATCATTTCCTCTCTTGAAGGGGGATACGATCTCGAGGCCTTAGAAAACAGCGTTTCCGCCCATTTAGCGGCCTTAATGCGGGCTCAGTGACGCTTTTATCGTCAATTACGCTGGAAAATTCGATATCCGGTGGTTGAAAGACCGAAAATACTGTCTAAGTTGCTCTAATTTGCAGCAATCACTAAACTTTCACGCATATACAACAGGGATTCTGTTCGATGGCCAAAAGCGATAAAAAGGCTGATATCGCCTCCCTTTCCTTTGAAGGGGCGCTTGCAGAACTGGAAGAAATCGTTCGCAAGCTTGAACAAGGAAAAAGCGATTTAGAAGATGCTCTAGGTGCCTATGAGAGAGGTGCAGCGCTGAAAAAGCACTGTGAAACAAAATTAAAAGAAGCTAAGGCCCGCGTTGAAAAAATAAAAATGGGAGCAGACGGGGCTGGAGGATTGGAGCCAACGAACCTTGAGTGAAGCGAAGGTTTTGGTGCCGCTACCCGAGGCCATGGCGGAGGGGGCGGCCGCTGTAGAACAGATTTTGGATGAAATACTGACGACGCCTCAGGGTCATGAAGCGCGGCTGTTTGAGGCTATGCGCTACGCATCGCTCAACGGCGGTAAGCGTTTGCGGCCCTTTTTAGCGTTGGAGAGTGCACGGTTGTTTGACGTGCCCGATGACTATGCTCTTAGGGCAGGCGTCGCGGTAGAGCTTATCCACTGCTATTCATTAATACATGACGATTTACCAGCGATGGATGATGACGATCTACGGCGCGGCAAACCGTCATGTCATATTGCCTTTGATGAGGCGACTGCGGTCCTGGCGGGCGATGCGCTGCAAGCCGTCGCATTCGAAATTCTCGCCGATCCGAAGACCCATCCCGATGCTGAGGTGCGCAATGCCCTTATAAAAGGGTTGGCGTTCGCATCTGGTGGTCACGGTATGGTGGGTGGTCAAATGATTGACCTGGCAGCAGAGCATAGCGATGCCGATGTTTCGACGATAACGCGCATGCAACGCCTCAAAACTGGTGCCCTTATTAGCTTCTCATGTGAGGCTGGCGCTATTGTCGGAAGAGCGTCTGATGATGCACGTCAGGCATTGTTGCATTACGCCCATGACCTTGGATTGGCATTTCAAATTGCTGATGATTTGCTGGATGTGCTTGGAACTGCCGAAGATACGGGAAAGGCCACGCAGAAAGATGAAGCGGCCGGAAAGGCCACTTTTGTGTCACTTCTCGGCGTGCCGGAGGCACAGGAACGCGCGAAGTTGCTCGTTGATCAGGCCATCGCGCGACTTGACATGTTCGGTGAAAAAGCTGCACATCTGCGGGCAATTGCAAATTTCGTCGTCGAACGGCGGACATAAGGAGGTTGCGTTGAGTAAGGGACCCGAAACGCCGTTGCTGGATACTGTCAAAGTTCCGGCGGATCTGCGTGAGCTAGAAGAAAAAGATTTAAAGCAGTTGGCGGATGAACTCCGGGCGGAAACCATTGATGCCGTTTCTACTACCGGTGGACATTTGGGTGCTGGTCTTGGCGTCGTAGAGTTAACCGTCGCCTTGCATTATGTATTCAATACGCCTGAAGATCGATTGGTTTGGGATGTCGGTCATCAGGCCTATCCGCACAAGATCATAACCGGACGGCGCGAGCAAATCCGTACTCTGCGTCAGGGCGGCGGTTTATCTGGTTTTACGAAACGCTCAGAAAGTGAATATGACCCATTTGGCGCAGCCCATGCGGCGACCTCAATCTCAGCGGCGCTTGGCTTCGCGGTTGCCCGGGATTTAGACGGAGGCACCAATAATTCTATTGCCGTCATCGGCGATGGGTCTATGACGGCGGGAATGGCATATGAGGCTATGAACAACGCGGGGTCTATGGACTCCCGGCTCGTTGTCATTCTCAACGACAATGATATGTCGATTGCGCCACCCGTTGGAGCGATGAGCGCTTATCTCTCAAGACTCATTTCCTCGCGCTATTACCGTTCATTGCGTCATTTGATGCGTGATCTTGCCAAGAAGTTTCCCAAGCCGCTGGAGCAGGCGGCAACAAGATCTGAAGAGTATGCTCGTGGCCTCGTGACCGGTGGTACGATGTTTGAAGAGCTTGGCTTCTTTTATGTCGGCCCGATCGATGGTCATAACCTTGACCATCTCTTGCCCGTATTGAAGAACGTTCGCGATTCAGATGAGCCTGGTCCGGTATTAATTCATGTCGTGACCAAGAAGGGTGGCGGCTATCCGCCAGCCGAATCTGCAGCTGACAAGTATCACGGCGTCGGCAAGTTCGATGTTGTTACCGGTACCCTGGCGAAGGCGCCGCAAGGTCCGCCGGCCTATACTAAAGTCTTTGCGCAATCGCTCATTTCTGAAGCGGAAAAGGATGACAAGATTGTCGCGATAACCGGCGCGATGCCCTCCGGTACGGGCCTTGACCTGTTTGAGAAAGCTTATCCAGATCGTTGTTTCGATGTCGGCATCGCAGAGCAGCATGCCGTGACATTTGCAGCGGGGCTTGCAGCAGAAGGTTACAAACCGTTTGCGGCAATCTATTCGACATTTTTACAGCGGGCCTACGACTCGGTTGTCCATGACGTTGCAATCCAGAACCTTCCGGTGAGATTTGCAATGGATCGTGCGGGCATGGTTGGTGCTGACGGTGTTACCCATCAGGGGTCATTTGATATTGCCTATCTGGGTTGTCTGCCGGGTATGGTCCTTATGGCTGCCGCAGATGAGGCGGAACTCGTTCACATGGTGAAAACGCAAGTGGCGATAGACGACAGGCCTTCGGGGCTCCGCTATCCGCGCGGCAACGGCGTAGGCGTCGATATGCCAAAGACAGCGGAAATCCTTGAAATCGGCAAAGGCCGAATTATTCGGGAAGGGACCAAGGTTGCATTGTTGTCCTATGGAACCCGTTTGGCTGACTGTCTGTTGGCGGCCGACGATCTTGCAGCACGCGGATTGTCCACGACCGTTGCGGACGCGAGGTTTGCGAAACCGATCGACGAAGATTTGGTTCGGCGTTTGGCAAATGAACATGAGGTTTTGTTAACCGTCGAAGAAGGGTCAATTGGTGGTTTTGCCAGTCAGGTCACCCATGTTCTTGCCTTTAACGGGCTGCTCGACAATGGTCTTAAATTCCGCCCTATGTACCTTCCTGACATTTACATCGATCACGATACCCAGCCTAAGCAAAATGAGATTGCTGGTCTGGATGCGGCGAACATCGTTGATACGACTCTCAAGGCGTTGGGACAGGAAATCAGTGAAGCGCCCGCCCGGGCCTAGCCGGATTAAATAATGGCGGCGAAACAGCGCGTTGACCAGCTTCTGGTGACGCGCGGTCTCGCCGAAAATCGAACGCGTGCGCAGGCGCTCATCCTTGCAGGCACAGTTTATGCTGGCGAAATACGGCTGGACAAACCCGGCCATCAAATAGCGGAAGATATTGATATAGAAGTTCGCGGTCGGCCACACCCTTGGGTGTCCCGTGGCGGCATCAAACTTGCACATGGCCTGGAACGTTTCTCACTATCAGTTGCTGGCAAGATTTGTGTAGATATTGGGTCATCGACAGGTGGCTTTACCGATGTCCTTCTTCAGAACGGCGCGGCCAGGGTATATGCCGTGGACGTGGGGCGTGGTCAGCTGGACTGGAAACTTCGAAACGATGACCGGGTCGTCGTGCTTGAAGGTGTTAACGCTCGACACCTCAATGAGAGTAACGTGTCTAAAGCGGCGTCTATAGTTGTGTGCGATGCCAGTTTTATCGGTTTGCGAACGGTGTTGCCGCCGGCTTTAAACATGGCGGCCCCCGAGGCTGCGCTCATCGCACTCATCAAGCCTCAGTTTGAAGTAGGTAAGGGGCGCGTTGGTAAAGGCGGCGTTGTCAGAGACGAGAGTTTGCACGAAGAGGTGTGCCAGACCATCCGCGACTGGTTGACGGACGATATGGAATGGGAGGTGGGCGGTATTGAAAAGAGTCCCATTACAGGCCCAAAAGGAAATATTGAGTTCCTTATATATGCGACACGTCGGCCGTGACTGAGCTCGAACTGAGAATTTCCGCTCTGGGTTCCAGAGGTGACGGTATTGCAGAGTCTTCTGACGGCCCCGTTTTCGTGCCTTATTCTCTGCCTGGCGATTTGGTGACCGTGAGAATAGAGAAATCGAAATCAGGTCCCGGCCGGGGAAAGTTACTATCCGTCCTTGAGAGCGGTCCAAATCGCGTCGAGGCGTCTTGCGAACATTATACCAAGTGTGGCGGATGCTCAGTGCAACAACTGTCTCTGCCGGATTATTACGACTGGAAACGGGAAATTGTTTGTGATGCCTTGAAGCGGCAGGGCCTGGATAGAAATGTAGTCCATGAACTCGTCACCGGAAGAACTGAGGAACGCCGCCGGGCCAGGTTTTCGGCGAAGAAACTGGTGTCTGGAACCGTTCTTGGTTTCTTGGAGGCACGAAGCCACAGAATTGTTTCGTTGTCACAATGTCCTGTCTTGTCGCCGTCCATCACTCAAATAATGTCGCCTTTGCGCGATCTTTTGGGCAGCTTGCTAAGTCACCGCCCTTCAGCGGAAGTTGCTGTAACAGAGACGGATTCGGGTTTGGATATCTGTCTGTATATGCCGATGGGTCCTGAGTTGAATGCCAGGATGCTATTGGCAGAATTTGCGGCCCGTCATGATATCGCGCGTATCAGTTGGGATTCTTTTAGATCTAGTTCCTCCGAATTTTCTGAACCGATCGTTTCCAATCATATGGCAGTGATGGAATTTGGCGATATTCCTGTTGCGGTTCCACCCGATGCTTTCGTGCAACCGACGAAATTTGGCGAGGATGTCTTGCGGGAGTGCATCATAACAGCGGTTTCGGACTCCAAAAAAATTGTCGAACTGTTTGCCGGGTGTGGCTCCTTTACGCTGCCCATGGCAGTAGAGGGGCATCACATATCAGCATTCGACTATGCCGACGATCACATGATGGCATTATTAGCGGCAGTGCGGTCCAATGGACTAGCGGACAGGGTTTCCGTTGCTGAGAGAAATCTCAAACGCCGACCTTTGGATGCCTCAGAGTTTGACGGCGTTGATGCCGTTGTTCTGGATCCGCCACGCGCCGGGGCACCGGAACAAATAAAACACCTCGCCCAGAGTGAGGTGCCGGTAATTGCCTACGTTTCCTGTAATCCACTTAGTTTTGCGCGGGACGCAAGAGTGTTGGTTGAAGGTGGTTACCGGCTTGATCGCGTCGTACCGGTCGACCAGTTTCTTTGGTCGCCCCACGTAGAGTTGTTTGGCGTTTTAAAACGCGCATAGGTTCAACCGCATTGGCCGCGATGTCGCAACAGATGGTCGGCGAGAACGCAGGCCATCATTGCTTCACCCACTGGAACGCCACGAATTCCAACGCATGGATCATGGCGACCTTTGGTTGCTATTGTTGTATTTCGGCCCTGTCTCGAAACGGTATCCCTGGGTGTCAGAATTGAACTTGTCGGCTTAACAGCAAACCGAACCACGATGTCCTGGCCAGTCGAAATGCCACCCAAAATACCGCCGGCGTTGTTGGACTGAAATTCAACTTCGCCGTTTTTCATGCGCATTTCATCGGCATTGGCTTCGCCAGAAAGTGACGCTGCGCCAAACCCAGCACCAATCTCTACACCTTTGACAGCATTGATGCTCATCATGGCGGCCGAAAGGTCCGCATCCAGCTTACCGTATACCGGAGCACCCAGTCCCGCGGGGACACCGGACGCCACGATTTCGATGACGGCGCCAACCGACGATCCCGATTTTCGAATGTCGTCGAGATATTCTTCCCAGTGCGCCGCAGTCTTTGCGTCAGGGCACCAGAACGGGTTTTTATTACACTGGGCCCAACTCCAGCGTTTTCGGTCTATTGCTTCTGTTCCCATTTGAACCATGGCGCCGCGGATTTTCACTTTGCCTCCCAGGATTTTTCGGGCTATTCCGCCAGCCGCAACGCGCATTGCTGTTTCCCGCGCGCTGGGCCGTCCACCGCCGCGGTAATCGCGAAGGCCATATTTTTTCCAGTAGGCGTAATCCGCGTGACCAGGCCGGAACTTATCTTTGATGGCCGAGTAATCCTTGCTTCTCGCATCCTTGTTCTGAATAAGCAGACTAATCGGCGTACCGGTCGTCTTGCCTTCAAATACGCCGGAAAGGATTGAAACCTGGTCGGGCTCTTTCCGTTGCGTGACAAATCGGGACGTGCCTGGTTTACGCTTGTCCAACCACGTTTGTAGATCGGATTCGGCAAGCGAAATCCCCGGCGGAGTGCCGTCGACGACACAGCCAATCGCCGGGCCGTGGCTTTCGCCCCATGTGGTCACGCGGAAAAGCGTGCCGAAACTATTATCGGACATTTGTCTCGCCCCGATCTCTCTAAGTTCGTTGACTTAGTCCCCGGTTACCACACTGATATCGGGTGCGTCGACAGCTTTCATGCCGACGACGTTATAACCGCAATCGACGTGGTGCACTTCGCCGGTGACTCCCTGGGACAGATCGGAAAGGAAATACAGCCCTGCGCCCCCTACGTCGTCGATGGTCACATTCCGTTTCAAGGGCGCGTTCAGTTCGTTCCATTTGAGAATATAACGGAAGTCACCAATACCCGATGCTGCAAGGGTTCGAATTGGGCCCGCCGATATCGCATTCACGCGAATGTTTTCTTTTCCAAGGTCTACGGCGAGATAGCGAACACTGCATTCCAGTGCTGCTTTCGCGACACCCATAACGTTGTAATGCGGTACAACGCGTTCCGAACCGGCATAGGTTAAGGTAACAATGCTGCCGCCATTTTTCATGAGTGGCTGCGCTGCCCGGCAAACTGACGTGAAGGAATAGCAGGAAATTGCCATCGTTTTTTCAAAGTTTTCCGGCGATGTGTCGACATAGCGACCCGTTAACTCATTCTTGTCAGAAAACGCGATGGCATGGATTACGAAATCAATCGAATCCCATTTTTCACCGAGGGTTGAAAATACATTTTCAATGCTTGCATCATCTGCAACATCGCATTCAATGAGGACGTCGCTTCCCAAACTCTCTGCCAATGGACGTACGCGTTTTTCGAGAACTTCATTCTGATACGTAAATGCGAGTTCAGCGCCCTGTTCGACCACTGCCTTGGTTATGCCCCAAGCAATCGATCGATCATTTGCAACGCCCATCACAAGACCTTTTTTGCCCTTCATGAGAGGTGCTGGCTCGGTCATTTTTTACTCATCCCTTAACGCAAATACGGTTCACCCAATTCTACACGAAAGGAATCGCGCGGCAAAGCGATTGGTTTTCAATCACATTTCAGAATGAATTGGCGTCGTTCAGGCTAGGGCCGAGGTTCGCTTTAGTTTACGATTTGCCAGCTTCCATCCGGTTGACGGCAGGCGCGTCCGTAGGCTTGCTCAGTCTTTCCATCAATCGTGACTGTTTGCTGATATTCCCGGCATGGTTGTCCGGTGTCCGCGCTGGCCAACGTTCTTGTAGGCGTCACGGTACCAGAATTTCCTGAATCAGGATTGGACCAGCTGGATGTTTGCCCAACAGGATTGGTCTCCAATGCGCTTTGATGCGTCTGGGCGGCGTGAATTTTATCCACCTTGTCGAGCTTTTTTCCAATCCGACTGCCCAAAAACACACCTAATGCTGCTCCAGCTGCAGAGGCCGCTACACGACCCTTGCCGCCACCAATCTGAGAGCCAAGAAGACCACCGATGACTCCACCGATGACAGCACCGCCGGTCTCGTTCCTGTCATTTCCAGAACAGGCGGTGAGTCCAAACCCAAAGGCACCAAATACAACAACTGTCACCAAATTCTTGATCATGGTCTGAGCCTCCAACAATTTTATCTGACACATTCATAACAGATCACGACGACAAATCAGAGAGACTTCTCGTCGCAAACATTTCTATTGTGTATAGATGGGTATCCGACCGCTGTGAGTGCAAGGAAATTATGGCGGTCGTGACATGGACATAAGCGTCCGTTTAGAGCGTTTCTTTGTAAGTAACTGTTGTTAAAGGGTTATCAGGGTTTCAAATGGTTGAAAGCGGCGAAGTAAATCCGCAAAAAAAATTCAAAGACTGGTACGAGGAAGCAGAGAAAGCTGAACCGGGACTGGCGGAAGCCATGACATTGGCCACTGTCAATGCATCCGGAATGCCATCAGCGAGAATGGTGCTGCTGAAAGAGGCCAACGACCGAGGGTTCGTATTCTATACCAATCTGGATAGTAAAAAGGGCAAGGAGTTGGCGGAAAACCCGAAGGCTGCTCTGGTGTTCCATTGGAAGTCACTAAAACGACAGGTCCGAATTTCCGGTAATGTCGAGCCTGTGAGTGCTGAAGAAGCTGATGCGTATTTCGAATCGAGACCGCGCGGTGCTCAAATCGGTGCATGGGCCTCTGATCAATCCAAACCAATGGATGGTCAGTTTGATCTGGAAAAGAAGGTCGCGTTATTTACCGCGAAATTTGGCGTATCAAAAATCGACAGACCGCCTTATTGGTCTGGCTTTTGCGTCATTCCGAGCGAATTCGAATTTTGGGAAGAGCGACCTTTCCGCCTCCATCGGCGAATTATGTATCGGATCGAAAATGGAGAATGGTCCGTAACCCATTTATTTCCTTAGGCACTTTTCCAGAAAATGACTTGAATGGTGCAAAAAAAAGGTCAAATCTAAGGTGTCAGAAAGTTTTTCTGCCAGTTCAACTAAGCACCAGTTGGGTGCAGGGAGAGAGCCATGATCAAGACAATTCTCGCTTGTGTTAGCAGTGGTGATTCCGGTCAGACGGTACTTGAGACGGTTGGACGTATTGCGAAACGATTTGATTCCCACATCGAAGTTTTACATGTGCGTGCCGACCCCCGCGGATTAGTGCCCTATACCGGCGAAGGTATGGATGGTTCCATGATCGAAGAAATCATGGAAGTGACTGAAAAAGAGGGTGGCGAACGCGCAGTACGCGCCAAAGAGGTATTTGAAAAATTTTGCCAGTCCAGCGGAATACCGGTCTTAGATGCACCTGACGGTCAGACCGGCCCATCAATTTCCTGGCGCGAAGAAAGTGGGCGTGAAGACGAGATTGTAGCAATTCGCGGCAGATTGTTTGATGTGGTAGCAGTTGGGCGACCAGTAAAGGACTCTGCCCTGCCATCGCCGATTACATTGGAAGCGGCGCTTTTGGACACCGGACGTCCGACCCTCGTTGCCCCGCCGACGCTGCCGCCTGATACCGGCAGTCACGTTGCGGTTGCCTGGGAGAGTAGCCCGGAGGCAGCCCACGCGATAGGTGCGGCGATTCCAATTCTCGAAAGAGCTGAAAAAGTAACCCTGCTTGCAGCAGACCCAGTGGAACCACCGTCAATACCTCCTGAAGAAGGCGTAACGCGCCTGGCGTGGTCGGGCATAAGTGCGGAAATCAGGCGCTTCGATGTCCGGGAAGATGAAATCGGTGCGGCATATTTGAAACACGCTTTGGATGCAAATGCCGATATGCTCATCAAAGGTGCTTACTCCCGGAGTCGCGTACGACAAATGATATTGGGTGGCCGAACGCGCCATATAATCACGGCGACAGAAATTCCGGTTATTCTTTGCAAATAGGGATTGTTGGTTGAGTGTTTGAATTGAATGGATGAACCGGCCAAGACAATAGTATTGACCGGTGCGAGCCGGGGTATCGGACATGCGACGGTGAAACGGTTCAGTGACGCGGGATGGCGCGTCATTACCTGCTCGAGGGAGGATATTCCCGACGATTGTCGTCGCGACCCTAATTGGACCCACCATATTTCAACGGATCTCGCCGATCCGCAGAGTTTAGACAGCTTCGTCAAGAGCGCGAACGAAGTCATCGGGGAAGAAGGTCTCCACGCCTTAATCAATAATGCCGCACAATCTCCCAAGACGCCCTACAAAGAACGATTGGGCTCATTGAATGGCAGCATCGATGATTGGCGAGAGGTCTATGACTTAAACCTGTTTGCCCCGCTAACCCTGGCACGGGGTTTTGCCGCCGCACTCCATCGTGCAGAAGGAGCGGTGGTCAATATTACGTCGGTCGCCGGTCATGCCATCCACCCGTTTGCTGGGTCCGCTTACTCGACCTCAAAGTCCGCATTATCAGCTCTTACCCGGGAAATGGCTGTTGAGTTCGCCGAATTAGGAGTTCGTGTAAATGCCGTGGCGCCAGGAGAAATCGCAACCGAAATGATCGGTGCCGAGTATGAGTCTTTGATTCCCAGAATACCCCTAAACCGACTGGGAACGGCCGAAGAAGTTGCTTCGGTCATTTTTCAGCTCTGCGGAGAGGATTTTGGCTATGTGACGGGTTCGGAAATCTTCGTCACCGGTGGCCAACATTTATTCTAATTTTGAGCCAGAGTGAATTTGAGGCCCCGTAGCCATTCAAGCCGGTCTTCAATTTGTCCAAGATCGTGATCCAGCCATTCAATCAAATAGCCCGGATCTTCACTATGCTGAGCCCGCAATTCCACCAGTCTCGCCAATTCGCCTTCGCAGGCTTCAATCATCATATCCACCTGGTCGTTTTGATCTTTGGTTTCCAGAAAATGCAGAAACCGGAATTTTAGAGCGAGGATCAACTTCGCAACGTCATTTACGGGCGGGCGCACGGCAGCCTGCAATAACGTGGTCAATTCAGTGCGACCATCTTCCGTAAGGGTGAGAACCGCGTCGGGTATTTCTTCGGATTCTGCTTCCTCGGTTGAAACGAGGCCCTCAAATCTAAGTAACTCGATAGAAGTTCCCATGAGATCAAGTGAGGGGCCCGCTATTCGGCTGGTGAAGTTTCGAACCGCTGCCGCAAGGGCGGCATAGGTCATTGATCCGCTGGCAAGGATACCGAGGGCGGCGAGACGAACCGCTTCGCGCGGAAGAAGAGAATTATCTTTGTACACGCAGTGCTACCGAATTTCAGACATTCAGAGGCATATTATACCGATTTCGATCCTAATATGCCGTGAAATTTAACGGTAAACACCCTGTTTATTTATTTTCCTGAATTTGAAGCAGCAGAAAAAAAGTCATTGCCTTTATCGTCAACAACAATGAAGGCGGGGAAATCTTCGACCTCAATGCGCCAAACAGCTTCCATTCCAAGTTCTTCATACTCGACGCACTCAACCTTTTTGATGCAATCCTGAGCCAGCCGAGCGGCGGGACCTCCTATTGATCCGAGATAAAAGCCACCATGTTCCTTACAGGCGTCTGTAACCTGCTGAGAACGGTTTCCTTTCGCCAGCATGATGAAACTACCCCCTTTAGCCTGGAACTCTGCCACATATGAATCCATTCGGCCTGCCGTGGTCGGCCCGAACGATCCGGACGCAAAACCGTCAGGTGTCTTCGCAGGACCGGCATAATATACGGGGTGATTGCGCATATATTCGGGCATGGGTTCACCGGCGCTAAGGCGTTCCGATATTTTGAAATGCGCGATGTCCCGCGCCACAATAAGAGAGCCCGTTAGTGCCAATCTCGTTTTAATAGGATAATTCGACAAGGTTTTTCGCATTTCTTCCATCGGGCGATTGAGGTCAATAGAAACGACCTCACCACCGAGCGATGCCTCGTCCACATCGGGAAGGTATCGCGCCGGATTCTTCTCTAGTTGTTCCAAAAAAATTCCATCGCGGGTTATTTTCGCCTTCGCCTGCCTATCTGCCGAACAGGAGACGCCAATACCAATGGGCAGCGACGCTCCGTGGCGCGGCAGACGTACAACGCGTACATCATGACAAAAATATTTTCCGCCGAACTGCGCGCCGATTCCCAGCTCCCGGGTGAGTGCCAGTATTTCTTCCTCCATCTCCTTGTCACGGAATGCGTGTCCAAATTCATTCCCTTGCGGTGGCAGGCCATCCAGATAATGCGTGCTGGCAAGTTTAGTTGTCTTTAAATTGAGTTCCGCGGATGTGCCGCCAATGACGATTGCAAGGTGGTATGGCGGGCAGGCTGCCGTACCGAGGAGCCTGATCTGATCTTCTAAAAACGGTATCAACTTATCCCTGTTGAGCATCGACGGAGTTTGCTGGAACAGAAACGTTTTGTTTGCTGATCCGCCTCCTTTGGCAATAAATAGGAATTTATAGGCGTCACCGCCGGTGGCGTAGAGTTCTATTTGCGCGGGCAGATTATTTCCGGTGTTTTTCTCCTCATACATGGAAAGAGGCGCAAGCTGCGAGTACCGCAAATTGTTTTCGGTGTACGCCTTCGCGACCCCTTTGGTGAGAGCAGCTTCGTCATTTCCGTTGGTCCAGACATTCTGTCCCTTTTTGCCCATAACGATTGCTGTACCTGTATCCTGGCACATAGGTAGTACGCCGCCGGCTGAGATGTTGGCATTTTTCAGCAAATCCCATGCAACAAAATGATCATTTGGCGAGGCTTCCTTGTCGTTGAGGATTGAAGAGAGTTGCTTCAAATGGCTGGGGCGTAAAAAGTGCGCCGTATCATAAAAGGCTTCAGCAGCAAGTTTGGTCAGCCCCTCTTTCTCAATGGTTAGTATTTCGGTTCCGTTGAGCTTAGCTGTACCGATGTACTCGCTGGTTATTTTTCTATATTCCGGCTCTTCTTCCGCAACCGGGAACATTTCCTGAAACGTGAATTCGGACATCTCTGTAATCCATTTTTATTTTTGGATCTGATAGTTTTGCAGTCGGAAAAATGCGCTGCATGACTTTATTTTTTTCGGAAACTGTCGAGGGCAACGACGGTGCCATCGTCTGTTTCGAGTTCAGTCACAGTGTTATCGGAAGTATCCTCTACCGGTGAACTGTCGTTTTCGTCAGTGGTTTCCTCTCCACTATCGAGGCGCGCCATGCTGGCCCCTTCTTCCGCTCCAAACTGAAGACCGAATTTTACCGAAGGGTCGACAAAGGCTGTTACTGCTTCGAATGGAATAAACAACCGTTCGCGCTTTCCGCCAAAACTCAGCGTTACGGCAAAAGAGTTTTCTGTGACGTCTAGATCCCAAAATTGATGTTCGAGTACGATGGTCATTTCTTCGGGATACTGGGCAATCAGTACCTGCGAAATATCGACACCGGAATTTTGGGTTTCGAATGTGATGTAAAAATTATGCAGGCCGGGGAGGCCATTTTCACTCGCAATTTGGAGTGCCTCGCGTAATACACCACGCATTGCGCGATCTACAAATTTTGCATAGTCGATCATATCGTCAGTCATCGTCATGCAGTATTAGGGATTTAACAGCGGCACCGCAAGGGTACGCTCTTTACGAAACATGCGGTTCTATGGGTTTCTCGGTGGGGGGCTTCTGTTGCCCGGTGCCCCCCGGACCGCGCTTACCTAAAGTTAGGCAGCGAGGGCCAAATCATTATCATTGGCATTTGTAAATTAGCCCGATAACGGTGGTACAATGCCGGGCAAAAAACCAGTCTTTAGACGCGCGTCGATCCTGTTTCGCCCCCAATTGTTCTCGAGTGGTCCCAGAGAATGGAATTGGTGGAGGCGCCGGGTACCGCCCCCGGGTCCGCATCGCTTATTGCACTAGTCGTTTATCGCCATAGCTAGTTTCCCAGCACTTCCAATATAGGGTGATTCTGCCCTAAATTAAAGTAAAGAGCGTTACTGGAACCGGGCTCGAAAGGGCATAATGCAACAATATCTTGATCTCATGCGTCTGGTTATGGAGCACGGTGCCCAAAAAGAGGACCGAACCGGTACGGGAACGCGCAGCGTATTTGGGCACCAGATGCGGTTTGATCTATCTGACGGTTTCCCGCTGGTAACGACAAAAAAGCTACATCTGCGCTCCATAATTTATGAACTTCTTTGGTTCCTGGCAGGCGATACCAACATCAAATACCTGAACGAAAATAAAGTATCGATTTGGGATGAGTGGGCAGATGAGGCTGGCGATTTGGGGCCTGTATATGGGTCTCAGTGGCGGTCCTGGCCGACTTCCGATGGCGGGACAATCGATCAAATAAAGGAACTCGTCGCCGGTATAGAGTCCAACCCAAACTCGCGACGTCTTATTGTAAGCGCTTGGAACGTCCCAGAGATCGACAAGATGGCATTGCCTCCCTGCCATTGTTTGTTTCAGTTCTATGTCGCAGATGGAAAATTGTCCTGTCAGCTTTATCAGAGAAGTGCGGATATCTTTTTAGGCGTTCCCTTTAATATTGCATCCTATTCACTGCTAACGATGATGATTGCTCAAGCGACAGGGTTAAAGCCGGGAGACTTTGTCCATACGTTTGGGGACGCGCATCTCTACAACAATCATCTCGAACAGGCGACAGAACAGCTATCGAGAGAACCTAGACAACTTCCTGAAATGCTTTTGAATCCAGAAGTGACGGACATCTTTGGTTTTACGTATGAAGATTTCGTACTCGACGGATACAATCCACATCCACATATTTCCGCGCCTGTAGCGGTCTGATATCGAATGCGTTTATCGCTCATCGTTGCCGTTGCAGAAAACGGGGTTATCGGTCGGGATAATGATTTGCCCTGGCGCCTGTCGGGCGATTTGCAGCACTTCAAATCCTTGACGATGGGAAAGCCGATTATTATGGGCCGAAAAACTTATGAATCTATCGGCCGCCCATTGCCAGGCCGCACAAATATTGTCATGACCCGCGATCCGCAATTTTCAGCCGACGGAATCGAGGTCGTAAACAGCCTGGACAACGCGATGGCGATGGGCGAACAGGCAGCCAAGATTGCCCAAGTTGATGAACTGGTGGTGATCGGAGGGGCTAATGTTTACGCGGCAGCTTTGCCCGAAGCCGACCGCCTTTATATCACTGAAGTTCATATGACTGTTGATGGGGATGTGAAGTTTCCTGAGATCAATCAAGACGGCTGGACCGAAGTTTCGCGAGAGTTCAAGTGTGCTGCACCCGAAGAAACCTGTGACTACAGTTTCGTCGTCTATGATCGCTCAGTGACTTAACACATCACCGTTACTGGCCCTCGAAATTATAATCTGTTAACAAATTGCGGTAACGATCAGGCGAACCGAAATTTGCCAAAGTTTTTGGAGGGCGAGGGCTATGCGATCCACGATATTTGGGGTCGTTTTTGCGAGTGTATTGATGTTGGCGGGGAGCTGGCAAACGGTTGCCGCTGCAAACCAGACGGCGCGACTTTCGCTGCCGAAAGCCGATCGTGTCGTTGTCCTGAAGTCTGAAAGGCGCCTGATATTGATGAAGGGAGACTTTGTCTTAAAAATTTATCCAGTTGCGCTTGGCCGTTACCCAAAAGGTCATAAGCAGTTTCAGGGAGATGCCAAAACCCCGGAAGGCGAATATCTACTCGATTTCAAGCTTAGGAACAGCCAGTTTCATCGGGCAATTCGCATAAATTATCCCAATGCTCGCGATGTTGCGCGGGCGCGCAAGATGGGTAAAGACCCCGGTGGAAAAATTATGATTCATGGACTCCCCAACACGATGTCGGCTGACCGTGTCGGTCATCCGACACTTGATTGGACACAAGGATGCATCGCCGTTACAAATCGCCAGATGGACGAAATCTGGAAAATGGTCGACGCCGGAACGCCGATCGAAATCCACCCTTAATCCGCAGTCGCGGCTGCTTTTAGTGCCCGCCAAACCTTTTCCTGGGTTGCCGGCATTTCGATAGACGGTGCACCGATTTGATGGAGCGCATCATTGATCGCGTTCATGACAGCAGGCATTGCGCCGACTGTACCCGCTTCGCCAACGCCCTTTACGCCTAACGGGTTTCTAGCGGTGGGCACTTCATTGGCTGCGATATCGAATGTGCAAAAATCGTCGGCACGCGGCATGCAATAATCCATGAACGATCCTGTTAGAAGTTGCCCACTTTCCCGGTCGTAATGAATATCCTCCATCATAATTTGGCTGGCGCCCTGAACGATTCCGCCATGGACCTGCCCATCGAATAGTAGCGGGTTTAGAATTGTCCCCGCGTCATCGACCGCCGTATACCGGACCAATTCAACCTTTCCGGTCTCAACATCGATTTCAACTTCCGCCAAATGAACGCCGTTTGGAAATGTCGGCGCCTGACCCTGTCCCATTCCGAACTCACCGTGTTCGTAAAGTCCCGGTTCAATATCAGGTGGTAGTTTCGGTTTTTGAAAAGCCGTTTTAGCGACCTCTTCCAGAGAAACTGACCGGTCAGTGCCTGCGACTGTAAATGTTCCGCTTTCAAATTCAATGTCAGTATCCGCGGCTTCAAGCAGGTGCCCCGCAATTCGTTTTCCCTTCTCGATAATCTTCTCTGCCGCGTTGATCACAGCGGCACTGACAAATACTGCGCATCGGGCATTAAAGGTCCCAACGCCGTGCGCGACCTTGTCGGTATCGCCAAAACGATATTTCACCTCTTTGGTATCGATTCCCAGTTGGTCAGCCAGAACCTGTTTGAAGGTTGTACCGTGGCCCTGACCGTGATCCATCGCGCCGCACAAAAGTGTAATATTGCCCGAAGGGTCGAAACGAATTTCAACATGTTCAAAATTAGTACTGGCGACGCCGGTGACGGAATTTGAAGCACCCAGGCCACGCAACTTGCCGTTAGATTTACTATTTTTTCGACGCTGGCCAAAATTCTGATAGTCACCAGCGGATAGGCAATCCTCAAAATTGCCGACAAAATCCCCACAATCATAAACATCGCCAAGGCATGTGGTTAAGGGCATTTGATCGGGGCCAGCAGTGTTGATACGACGAAGTTCGATTGGTTCGATTCCGAGTTTACGTGCTGCTACATCCACCATGACTTCCAGGACATATACGGGCTCGGGTTTCGCGCCTCCGCGATATTGTGCATTACCAATCATGTTGGTAAGCGCTCCGGTGACTTTTGCGTGGATTGCGGGTATTCCATAAACGCCGGCAAGGCCGCCAAATCCACCGGTCGCTGTGCGATAATTTCGATCATTGCCATAGTACGCACCGATCGGAACCTTGGTATGTGTACGTAATCCGAGAAACTTGTAATTGGCATCAAGCGCTAACTCGCAATCCACGAGGCCGCCTCGGCCCTGCTCATCAGTCATGATGCCTTCTGTTCGTTCGGCGATCCACTTAACAGGCCTGCCAATAACTTCTGACGCCCAAAGCGATAGACTATATTCAGGGCTACAACCGCCTCTTGTACCGAAACCGCCGCCCATGTTGTCACAAATAACCCTGAGCTGAGTTTGCGGGATGTTTAAAATTTGTCCCGCGATTTGTTGGCGAATTCCATGGACAGATTGGACGGTAGCGCGCAGCGTATAACGATCCTCAAACGAGTCATATTCCGCGATACAACCACGATTCTCCATAGGGTTGCCGGTGATACGATTTACACAAACGCGGTGCGTTATAATGTGTTTGGCTTGGGCTAGTGCGGCATCTACTTCGGCCGCATTGCCCTGCTCAAATGTGTACGCTTCATTTCCCGGGTTTTTATCCCAGAGAGCGGGCGCATCAGGTGCTAGTGCATCGTCAACAGATGCAACAACCCGTAGCGGCTCGAATTCGATCTCGATCAACTCGGCAGCATCTTTAGCCTGGTCTAGCGTTTCGGCAACAATGAAAGCAATTGCCTCTCCGGCAAATCGGACACGATCTTGCGCCAGAAGTGGCTGGGAGCAAACAAATCCTGGAGAACCGTCGCTGCGGGTACCCGGTGCGGCCGGTTTGAGCGTACCTAAACCACGTTCTTCGACATCATGGCCCGTTAGGACGGTAAGTATACCGGGCGCTTCTTTTGCCTGGGTCGTATCGATTGATTGAATGTCCGCATGGGCAATAGGCGAGCGCAATACGTAGGCGCGTGCCTGGCCGAGGGCGTTTACATCATCCGTGTAACGGCCGCGTCCTTGCAGGAGTCTGAGGTCTTCTTCTCGCGGGATCGCCTTCCCAACGTAATTCATCGCCTATGCTGTTCTGTAAGTTGCGGTTTCCTTCGTCGACCCTTCGCTCGTCGCACGCCCTGTTTCGACCATATGTTCCAAATGAGCAAGAACCGATCTTCCCGCGGCATGGTGCATTTTTTCTGGCAAATGTTTGTAAAGCCGCTTAACGATTTCCGGGATGGTGTGATATCCATTATCCAAACATTTCTGTATTTCAGACTCGCGCATTCTTCGATGATTTCGATAGGCGCGCGTAAAGGGTTCGGGGTCCGGTATCGACGGGCCATGGGCTGGCCAGTAGGTTTTTTCGTTGCGTGCGAGACATACCTCCAGGCTAGAAAAATATTCCGCCATATTCCCATCAGGCGGTGAAACAATGGTGGTGTTCCAACTCATAATGTGATCGCCGGAAAAGAGAATGTCTTCCGCATCCAAAGCAAAGCACATGTGGTTGGACATGTGGCCCGGTGTGTGAACTGCTTCCAAATTCCACCCGTCACCTTCTACAATAGTACCGTCCTCCAAGACATGGTCTGGCGCAAAATCGTATTGGATGGACTCTGCGGTTTTGACATTCGTCGGAATCTCTCGCGGGATCGCCCCGTGAACCTCTCCCCCCAGTTTTTCTTTTAGGGGAGCAACCCCTGGCGAGTGGTCATGGTGTGTATGGGTGACCAGAATGTTTTCGACAGTCTCTCCGTCAAGCGCTTGCATCAAAGATGCGGTTTGCTCCTCCAGGAGCGGCCCTGGATCAATGACAGCAACACGTCCGTGACCGACGATATAGGTGTTCGTTCCGTGGAATGTAAAACCGCTGGGATTTCTAGCAACCAGGCGGCGCACCAATGGTGAGACCTGTTGTACCTCGCCATATTCGAATTCCATTCTTTTTCGAAATGGGATCGTAGCTTCAGACATGGATACTTACTCTACGATAATTTCAGGTGCCG
This sequence comes from Rhodospirillaceae bacterium, assembly GCA_002720855.1. Classification (GTDB taxonomy): domain Bacteria; phylum Pseudomonadota; class Alphaproteobacteria; order MPNO01; family UBA2964; genus UBA2964. The sequence goes on from PBIN01000014.1 coordinate 658,967, forward strand.
CTGGTTGCGCAGAACCTGAGAAAACTTTTTCCCATAACGCGTCCGCGATAGCGCGATAGGCGTTTGCATGTGGACTTTCGGGGTCAGAGGCAACAATAGGTCGGCCATTATCTGATCCTTCGCGTATTGCCATTTCCAGTGGAATTTCGCCAAGAAAGTCCACACCCATCTGGGCTGCAGCGTTTTTCGCGCCGCCATGCGTAAAAATCTCCGATTTCTCACCGCAATGGGGGCACACAAAATAGCTCATATTCTCAATAATTCCGAGAACCGGGACCTCCACTTTTTTAAACATATTGAGGCCCTTACGGGCATCGAGAAGCGCCAGGTCCTGCGGTGTCGAAACGATTACAGAACCGGCCAAAGCAACACGCTGTGCCATTGTGAGCTGCGCGTCTCCTGTTCCCGGCGGCATGTCTACAATGAGGACATCGATGTCTCCCCACTGAACATCGCCCATCATCTGTTCCAGAGCGCCCATGACCATGGGACCCCGCCATATCATCGGTGTATCGGCTGCAATCATAAATCCGATAGACATGCATTTGAGGCCGTACTTTTCGATCGGTAATAAAATCTTGCCGTCGGGAGAATCAGGTTTTTCGGTTATTCCCAACATAAGCGGCAAAGATGGCCCATAAATGTCAGCGTCCAAAATTGCCGTTCGAAGGCCTTTTTGCGACAGGGCAAGCGCTAAATTCACAGCAGTTGTGGATTTGCCCACGCCACCTTTTCCGGATGCAACGGCGATAACAGCGCCGACATCCGCCAGCAGTTTGGATTGCTGCTGTTGTCCTTGCGGCTGTTCCGGTTGTTGCGGCGGTGCGGCAGCGGGACTGGATGCGGTCATTACAGCGGTCACCGAAAGAACCCCATCAATAGCCAAAACGGCATTTTCAGCGGCTTTACGCATCGGTTCGAGTTGCGCACCACGCTCAGCATCGACTTCAATTGTAAAACCGATATTGCCGCTTTTACTGACGACACCTGAAACCATGTTTAGAGAAACAATATCCTGTCCCCTATCGGGATCCTGGACCGTTCGCAGCGCGTCAAGGATTTGGGCGTTGCTAATCTCGGCCATAAATGTTGCTCCAGACTAAATAAATCGATGTAATTCGCGCAAACACGGAGATAGCGCTACATTGCGTTCAGGTTTAAGCTAACATATATACCCCTTATGTCTGGTGGCAACTTGTCACCTCAAATTTGAGAAGGACGGAACGATATGCCTTGGCAACAACAGGGTGGCGGCGGCAATAACGGTGGAGGTCCATGGGGCAGTGGTCCCAGTGGCGGCGGCGGCGGCCCAGGTGGTGTACAGCCGCCGGATATTGAGGAAATGCTCCGCAAAGGTCAGGATCAATTCAAGCAAATGATGCCTGGCGGTATTGGCGGCAAGATGGGAATTCTCATCGTAGTCCTAATCCTCACGTTTATACTTGCCTATTCGTCTTTTTATAAGGTCCAGCCCGGTGAGGTGGGCGTTCGCCTGTTATTCGGAGAGTATATTGATCCCCCGACACCTCCGGGAGGCCATTTTTGGTTCCCAGCCCCGGTTGGTGGTGTTGAAAGCGTAAATGTTGAACAGACGCGAGAAATTGCTGTCGGTTTCCGCGGCACGGGCGGCAATACCCGTACGTCGCGGACCAGCGATGTTCCCGAAGAGAGTTTGATGCTGACTGGAGATCAAAATATCATTGATATTGATTTTGTCGTTCAGTGGCGAATTAAGAATGCCAAAGACTTTAAATTTAATATTCGCAACCCTGAAGCAACTGTAAAACTGGCCTCGGAGAGCTCAATTAGAGAAGTTGTTGGGCAAACGCCGCTCGAAGATGCCCTTGCTGCAAAGCGAACACAGGTCGAAACAAGTACAAAGAATTTGCTTCAGCAAATTCTGGACAGCTATGGCGCGGGAATTTTCGTTGTCGATGTCAAAATGCAGAAAGTGGAACCACCTAAACCGGTGATTGACGCATTTGATGATGTACAACGCGCTCGACAGGACAAGGAGCGTGAACAAAACGAGGCGCAAGCCTATGCGAATGATATTATTCCAAGAGCAAAAGGTGAGGCCTCAAGGCTGATCCAGGAAGCGAAGGCCTATCGCGAACAGCTTATCAAAGAGGCAGAGGGTGAAGCCAAGCGCTTTTTGTCTGTTTACGAAGCCTACAAAGGGAACAAATCCGTTACGACTCGACGTCTTTATCTTGAGCGAATGCAGGAAGTTATGAAGGATTCCAACAAGATCATAATTGATAGCAGTAAAGACGGAAAAGGCGTTGTTCCTTACCTACCGCTTACGGAAATTCAGAAGCGGATAACGACGCCCCAATCTGGCGGAGGAAATTGAGATGGGTAATTTGAAACTAGTAATTGGCGGAATTGTTGTTCTTGTCTTTGGTATCGCTTTATTCGACTCGATGTTCGTTGTTCACCAAACCAAATCAGCGCTTGTATTGCAGTTTGGTAAACCAGTGCTGCCTGTTCACAAGGAGCCAGGCCTCAAGTTTAAAATTCCGGTTGTTCAAGATGTCGAGTATTTCGACAACCGGATTCTCGACCTAGATCCAGCACCTCAAGAGGTAATTCTTCAGGATCAGAAGCGTATCAATGTCGATTCCTTTGTTCGGTACAAAATTGTAAATCCGCTGGAATTTAAACGGAGAGCCTTAACGCAGGCGAACTTCATTCAGATTTTTGGTGGACGTCTTAACGCTGCGGTTCGTGCGGAGGTCGGCAAGGTACTTTTAGGCGATATGTTGTCCGACAAACGTGACGATGTGATGGAACGCATTACAGCGGCTTTGAAGAAACAGGCGCCGCAGTTTGGTATTGAAGTTGTCGACGTTCGAATTGGCAGGACCGATCTTCCCGCTGCTACAGCGCAATCAGTTTACAAGCGAATGAATTCAGAACGCGAAGCGCAGGCGCGGAAACTGCGTTCCGAAGGTGCTGAAGCGAAGGTCAAGATACAAGCTGATGCTGACAGGCAACGTACCATCATATTGGCAAATGCTCGTCGTGAAGCGCAAATTCTTCGCGGTGAAGGTGAGGGTGCAAAGACCAAAATCTTGAATGATGCCTTCGGTCAGGACCCGGAATTCTTCGGTTTCTATCGCAGTATGGAGGCCTATGGTAGCGCGCTTGGCGATGGCACAACGATGGTACTTTCACCTGATAGCGAATTCTTTAGGTATTTTCGAAACCTCGGTGGAAAAAACCCGGCTGAAAAATAACGCCGGCATTTACCATTAAATGTTTCCAGATCTGGTAGTTGCGCTTGCGCTCGTCTTGGTCATTGAAGGTCTCTTATACGCTCTATTTCCTGATGCGATGAAACGTATGATGGCATCAGTCATGACTATGCCTTCGTCCTCAATCCGCACCGCGGGGTTGCTTGCCGCGATCGTTGGTGTTGCCATCGTATGGTTAATGCGGTTGTGACAAAATTGAGGCAGTGATTGCATTTCGAACGCTAATTCCGCTATCGTTATTTCAATTTTGAATTGAATTGCAGTTGCCGTAAACGACCGGGGTTGGCATGAAACGGACGTTTATCATCGCAACGGGTCTGGCGCTTGCTGGTTGCAGTAATTTTCCGGATATCCCGTTATTGAACGATCAATATCGTTCCAAACCAATAGTGCGTGGCGCGGAAGTTCCTCGACACACATCGAACGGCAAATCGACAGCGGAGTCTGTGCCTAAAGAACACAGATTGGCGATGAGAATTGCACCGAAGCCAAAACGTAAACCCTATCGAAAGCCGATTAAACATTTTGAGCCGAAAAAGCTCGTCGGTCTTACACAAGCGCAGGTCCGCAATATGATCGGCGCCCCGGTGACGATTGTCGATTCTCCGCCGTCTACGGTTTGGAGTTATCGGTCAACGAACTGCGCCCTAGATGTATTTTCTTTCTCGATGTTGGCTCCAAGACTTTTCGGGCGCTTACATTCGATCTTAAGGGCCCAGCAAAAAAGAGCGCGGCATCACAATTGTGTCTTGGAAAGTTAAGGGCAGCAGGAAATGGCAGCTAACGCAGAACTTGTTTTGAAACCCTCGCATGCCGATATGGTGCGGATACTCGTTGTCGATGACGACGAGTTGTTTCGCGAATCGCTGCAACAAAATCTCATTGATTCAGGTTTCGACTCCTGGGCATTCGGCGACGGTCCCGCCGTCCTCGCTTTTCTTGAAGATGGCAACAGAGCCGATTTGATCTTACTCGACTGGCGTATGCCGGGAATGTCCGGGATCGAACTCTTAAGGAAGCTGCGGAGCGACGGTCACGACGTACCGGTTATTTTTCTTACGGCTTTATCTGATCAAATGTATGAAGAGGCGGCTCTTATTGGCGGCGCTGTTGACTTTGTCGAAAAGTCGCGAAGCTACACGATTCTCAAACGACGAATCGAACTGATTATGAATGGGCCAAAATCAAACCCTGCAGAAGGGGCGATCCTTCAAGACAACGAAGGCCAAATCATTGCGGGCCCACTTATTCTTCATCCCCAAATTGGTCGCGCAGATTGGGATGGCCACAGATTAAGCCTTACGCTGACGGAATTTAGAATTGTCAATTTACTTGTAAATCACAGTGGTCGTGATGTTCGTTATCGAGAAATTTATGATTTGGTTCGAGGGGAAGGTTTTATCGCCGGAATGGGCGAACAGGGTTATCGAGCAAATGTCAGGGCATTTATCAAAAGAATTAGGCAAAAATTTCGTGAGGTCGATAACGGTTTCGATCGCATCGAGAATTATCCCGGTTTCGGATACCGTTGGCGCATCGATCCATAAGAAGCGCAAATCGATAGTTGTTCGCTCGCAGCTGGTAGCGCGTTCCTTTGCGACGAAACTGGTCTTGCTTCTGGCGATTTTTATCGCCGTTCCGTGGATTCTTTACGGGCAGTTTCGTATGGCGGATGTGGACAAGCAAACGCTGCTATTGAAAGCCGCGCAAGAGCAGGGCCGGCTTGTTGCTGAATCTATCAAACCGCATCTATCAGAGTTTACGCCATCCGCTATCAGCAAGGTTGCATCCGTTCTGTTACGGATCGGTGGAGAAGAAACAAAAATAAAAGTCTTATACCGCCCTATTGATACCGTACCGGTTCAACGATTTTATTATGTCGCCTCCGCACCCAAAGTCTCGGCAAGTTATCTCGCGCGCGAACAGGAAGAATTGGTGCAGACCGGAATATTTGACAGCGTGCCGGCAACTTGCGAGCGGATAGATTCAACGGCTGAACGCTATCGAAACCCTAACGGAAAAGAAGAACTCCTGGTTTCGATGAGGGCTGTGAATACCGGCGCGGGTTGCTGGGTTGTGATTACGTCGACGGCGGCGGACGAGTTTCTGGAAACAGGAATAGGTAGGCCCTATTGGCAGACTCCTGAAATTCGCTTCGCGGCAATAATCTATCTGTTAATGGCTGTTTTTATTGTCATCTTGTTTCTTGACGGAAGGCGAAATTTGCAACGTTTTGCTTCTCTCGCACGGCGTATCCGAACCCGCAGACAGGACAACCAGACTTTCGCTGAAGAAAACCATATTCCTGAACTAAGTGGCGTGGCTGTTGAATTTGATCGGATGGTTGGGGCATTGCGGCAGTCGGCGGAGATGATCCGGTATATGGCGGAAGATAATGCCCACGCCTACAAGACACCGATTGCGGTGATTGCGCAGGCCGTTGAGCCGCTAAAATGATCGTCAATCGAAACCGATGAGCGCACCAAGCGCGCGATAGAAATAATTGAGCATTCGGTGGAGAGATTGGACAATCTCGTGTCAATTGCCCGACGCATCGATGAGGCTTCGGCTGAAATTATCGACCCCACCTGCGAGGCGATCGAAATTGCGGCGCTATGTCAGAAATTGGCAGAAGAATTTACTGAGGCACTTGCTTCAAAGAGTGTTTCGGTATCCGTCAACGCTGAAAGCCCTGTTTTCGTATCTGCCAAGGAAGATTTACTAGAGACAGTTCTGGAGAATCTCCTGGAGAACGCCTCAAGTTTTTCACCGAATGGATCGTCGATAAAAATAAATATTACTGCTGAGAACGGCTTTGGAGTTGTGACAATTCGTGATTCCGGGCCCGGAATTGACCAGGCGGATATCGAACGTGTGTTTGACAGGTACTTTACGAAGCGAGATTCGAATAAAGGGGATCAACCTGACAAGCATTTCGGTGTTGGGCTTTGGATAGTACGGCGCAACGTGGAGGCTTTCGGCGGCACAGTTATGGCGGCTAATCGCAAGAATGGTGGTCTAAAGATAACGTTAAGTTTGCCGCTCTCGTGAAAACCAAGTTTCTGAGACTTGCATCCACGAAATGCGTGGATTGCCACATTTTTGTCTTACCTTTGCCACGCTCTAACCACGGCACACTCTCTACTATCGTTTGCTGATTGATTGTCTCGGGGCACGGGACGACTTGGACATAGGTGAAGGGTCGCACAATGAATAAATTCTTTCGCTCAGTTCTCATTCTTAAATGCGTGATCGCGATTGCAGGCCTCGGGTTAGTGGTTGCTTCAAATTCGGGTGCGCCGGAGCAGATTGTTTTAATCGCGCAGCAGGGCGTTGTTACATTCTTTTTGCCCGAGATTGCGAGCTATTGGCTGTGACGGAACAATCTTTTTGCATCGATAATCAAACAAGTTACTCCCGATTTTAATTTTGATCGCAACAAGAATGCTTGAAGGTGATCTTGGCTAATTTAACTTCCCATAGAACCAATCGGGCACCTGAAGATGTCGAGGCCCTGGATCGGGATATCCCGAGTCATTTGCATGGTTGGGGCTCAGGCGCTGAAGCTGTAATCGATTTTGAAAGAACGGTTTGGGACCCTGATTATCGGCGCTGGGCGATCAATGTGTTAAGTACACCAGCTGATTGCTGAAATATTCTGATTCCATTCGCTTTCTTCACGTAATTTTGCTTCTAATGCAGTAAAATCCGTGTGAAGGGTGGAAATTGCCCAAATTATTCCACATTTGATACCCATATCGTGCGCAAGCGAGACGGCGACTCGAGGAAAACTCTTCTGTTGCCAGACTTTAATATTAAAATGAGATAACGGATGCGGATTCAAATAATTGGCGTCCGCAAAAAGGAGAACGAAATGAAGAACACGGAGTTGGTCCCCGCTTACGCTGCGCGGCATACATATTCCAGTCATGCCGGTAAAAATTCCGGAAATACGCTACGGGTATGGCTGCTTTCATTCTTTTTAATCGGTGGGGCCTTACTGGTCTCCAGTGCCGCTTTTGCCAAAGCCGCGCCGGCCAGTTTTGCTAACCTTGCCCAAAAACTGCTTCCTGCGGTTGTCAATATTTCGACATCACTGAACGTAAAACGTGAGGGGACAACACCCCAGAGGCCACAGTTACCTCCGGGTTCTCTGTTCGAGGAGTTTTTTAAGGAGTTTTTTGACCGTCAACAGCAACGAAACACGCCGCGGCGTCGTGCCACATCGCTCGGCTCTGGTTTTATTATTGATCCCTCAGGGCTCATCGTCACAAACAATCACGTCATCGAAGGTGCGGATGAGATTTCGGTGATCCTGCAAGACAACACCCGCTTAAAAGCGAAGGTTTTAGGCCGCGATGCAAAGACTGATCTAGCGGTCCTCAAAGTGAAATCGAAAAAGGAGTTGCCGTATGTAAAGTTTGGAAACTCCGATAAATCCCGCGTTGGTGATTGGGTCGTTGCCATCGGCAACCCGTTTGGTCTCGGTGGCACAGTTACGGCAGGTATTATTTCAGCCCGGGCCCGCAACATTAACGCTGGTCCCTACGACGACTTCATCCAATCTGATGCGTCTATCAATAAAGGCAACTCCGGTGGGCCGATGTTCAACATGGCTGGAGAGGTTATTGGGATAAACACCGCTATTTACTCCCCTTCCGGCGGCAGTGTTGGCATTGGTTTCGCGATCCCCGCCAATTTGGCACAGCCAATCATTGCGCAGCTTAAAGAATATGGTCGCGCCCGTCGGGGTTGGCTGGGCGTGAGAATTCAGACAGTAACAGATGAGCTTGCCGAAAGCCTTGGTATCGGAAAAGCACGTGGCGCTCTGGTGGCTGATATCACTAAAGGGGGTCCCGCGGAGAAATCGAAAATTCTGGTCGGTGACGTAATTTTGACCTTTGATGGCAAGCCAATTGTTGAGATGCGGAATCTGCCGCGCATAGTTGCTGAAACGGAGGTTGGCAAGAACGTAAAAGTGGAAGTCTGGCGCAAGGGTCGCAAGGTGACACTCGATGCTAATTTGGGCGAGTTTCCAGAGGATAAAAAACCAGTCCTCGCCAAGGCGAGCAGTCAAAAAGAAGGCGATGGGAAGTCTGTTACAGTTTTGGGTCTTACCATGGCTCCGGTCACAGATGAGCTGCGACGTCGCTTCAAATTGGACAAGAAGACAAAGGGTGTCGTTATAACGAAGGTGGAAAATGACAGCCCCGCCGCCGAAAAACGAATTCGCGCAGGCTCGATGATTCGTAAAATTGGACCTGAACAGAAGAAAGTGAATTCGCCGGCTGACGTAAAAGCAAAAGTCGAGAGTGCCCGCAAAGCTAAGCTCAAGAGTCTCTTGTTCCTGATTGAGCGCGGTGGTGACTCACGGTTTGTTGCTCTTCGTCTTTCAAAGGCAAAGAGCTAAGGGATGAACTAGGCGCGGAGAGGTCAGTCTCTAAACTCTTCGCGTCGATAGCCCTGTATATAGAGTAACGCTGTAAGGTCCCCGTAGCGAATTGCTGCGGGGGCTTTTTCTTCGACCAATGGCTTGGCGTGGTATGCGACGCCCAGGCCAGCGTTCATAATCATCGGAAGATCATTTGCGCCATCACCCGTCGCCATCGTTTCGATCAGAGGTATCGATTTAGCAGCGCTAATTTCATTGAGTGTCTTTAGCTTTGCATCTCGGTCCAAAATCGGTTCGGAAACGTCGCCGGTAATGATTCCGTTTTCGATAACCATCGTGTTTGATCGGTCTTCGTGAAAACCGACCAATTTCGCAATTGCGTTCGTAAAAAAACTGAATCCACCGGAGACCAAAACGGTATAGGCGCCGTTCTCGCGCATCGTTTTAACCAGTTGGTGTGCCCCAGCAGTCAGCTCGATTTTTTCGAGTGTTGAATTCAGCGCGTCCGCGGAAAGGCCGCCCAACATTGATACTCGTTCGCGCAATGCATCCTTGAAGTCAATTTCGCCTCGCATTGCACGTTCGGTAATTGCTGCAATCTGCTCTTTTATACCAGCCAGGGCGGCCAGTTCATCAAGCGTTTCGCTCGTTACAATCGTCGAATCCATATCGGCCAGGAGAAGACGTTTGCGGCGATTGGCGCAAGGCTGAATGACACAATCGATTTTTAGATCCGCTGTAAGGCTGCGTATTGCCTGCTGCGGTTCCGCGCTACTGCATTCATCAAAGGGAATGTCGCAGGCGATATCTGACGCAAGCCAGTCTGGTTCGGTGGTTTCGCAGCCGTTTTTGCGCAACAGTGCTTCAACCCTTTTAACAATTTCTGGCGTAAGGGGCGCAATGTCGGGGTTTGCGATCAGGGTAACAACAAATTCCATAGTTGCCTTTATGGGTTGGAATTTGTTTGTAGACAAGTCATCGAACACGTCTCTTCTCGGCAGGGTTCGATTTAGCATGTTATAATGCCATTTGATTAAATTCTTTTCAGGGGGGCAAGGAAATGACAGCACCAGTCAATCCGCCATTTAGGGCAGAGCATATTGGGAGCCTGTTGCGGCCAGCGTCGCTGCTCGCCATCCGCGCCGATCACGCTGCGGGAAAAATTTCTGACGAGGACGTGCGTCGTGCAGAAGACGAAGCGATTACGCAGGCGATAAATCTTCAGCTAGAGCTAGGTCTTTCATCGATTACCGATGGTGAATACCGCCGTCACGCCTATTCGGATAGCTTTACTGTCGATGTGTTCACCGGCGTGAAAATAGGTTCAACAGAAGATCGGAATTGGACCTATTCCGATGCTGCCGGAAAAAAGACGGAGGGGAGAGTACCGATTGTCGTTGATAAGCTTGAGTGGCCCGGGCCGGTCAATGTCGATGACTTCGAATTCGTCAACAGTCTTTCGGGCGAGGGCGTCCCAAAGGTTACACTCCCAGGCCCTTGCTACATCCATTTTAGGTCGGGACGCGATAATATCAGCACTGACGTCTATCCCGATCTAGATGCATTTTGGCAGGATCTGATTGATGCCTATACAAAAGAAATTGAAGCCTTATATGCCGCCGGTTGCCGATATATCCAACTTGATGAAACGTCGATAGCTAAACTTGGTGACCCGAAAATTCGGGAGGGGTTGGAACGGCGCGGTGACCGATGGGACGATTTGCTGGAGATTTATACCGACGTTATTAATGAAATCGTCCGGAGGGCCCCCAAGGACTTAAGCCTGGGAATGCACCTGTGTCGAGGCAATAAGGGCGGCTCTTGGCAGGCCGCAGCCGGGTATGACGACGTCGCTTCAAAGCTTTTTGGCAAGCTGGAAGTTCAGTTCTACTTTTTGGAATATGACTCTCCCCGTGCCGGCGGATTTGAACCATTGCGAGAGGTGCCAGACAATAAAACCGTGATCCTCGGTTTAGTATCGACCAAGGCGTCAACGCTGGAACAGGCCGATATGTTGAAGCACCGGATTGAAGCTGCGGCGGAGTATATTGATATGGATCGCTTGGGGATTTCGCCGCAATGCGGGTTCGCGAGTCTCGATAGTGGCAATCCCATTTCCTTTGACGACCAGGCAGCGAAAATCAAATTGGTCGTATCGCTCGCGCGCCAAATTTGGGGTTACACACCCGCCACAGCGTCTTAATTGGTTCCTGTATGGCGGCGTCTGGAAAGGTTCTCGTTGTTGCCGGGCCGACGGCGAGTGGTAAGACCGATCTCGCCGTTGACGCCGCGGAAAAGTTTGGTGGTGCCGTAATCAACGCGGATTCCATGCAAATCTATCAGGGCCTTGAAGTTCTGACGGCCTCACCCGGCCTGGCAGCTCGATTGAGAGCGCCTCACAAGCTGTATGGAATAAGAGACCCTGCAACCCCCTGTTCCGCCGGGGAGTGGGTTGAGCTCGCAAAATCAGAAATAAGCGCCTCTCTTGATGCAGGACTATTGCCAATCGTTGTCGGTGGTACAGGAATGTATCTTCGGACGTTGATGTCAGGGATCGCACGGATGCCGCCGGTTCCTTCAGAAATTCGCAGCAAAGTTAGAGCACGGATGAAGGAACTTGGCAGTGAAATATTACATACTGAATTGCAAAAAGCGGATCCGGAATCGGCTAAGCGACTGGATCCCTCGGATAGCCAAAGGATCGCTCGTGCCACAGAAATTTTTGAAGCCACGGGAAAGCCATTAACGTATTGGCATAATCAGGATTCGAATATCGGCCAAAACGCTGAATTCGTCTTTACTTCTATCCTTCTTGAACCACCCCGCGACGTCTTATATCAGGCCTGCAATACCAGATTTGAACAAATGCTCTCAGGCGGCGCCCTGGACGAAGTGAAATCTCTGTCGGCAAGAAGATTGGACCCTGATCTCCCGGCTATGAAAGCGCTCGGAATCCCCGATTTGCTTCGTCACATCGATGGACAAATTTCCATAGAAGAAGCCTGCATAGCAGGGCAGCAGTCCACGCGGCGTTATGCAAAGCGTCAGGGTACATGGTTCAAGAATCAGTTTATTGCGGATATTACGTTTAATGCGCAATATAATGATTATTTAAAGGACAAAATCTTTTCATTTATTAGCAAAAATTTGTTGACCTAACCGTCCGGAATGACTAGTTTGGCGCCGCTTTGTTGCTGATAAATCGTCAGCGGCAGTGGGGATTACGCCTCGGCACAAATGGAATGATATTTTTCAAGGGGGCTCTGCTATGTGGGGTCGCCTTTTGTTTGATTGGAAAAGGTTGGTACGATGGCTAAACGCAAGCTATCCGGTTCGGATATCGTAATTCAGAGCCTTATCGACGCGGGCGTCGATACAGTTTTTGGATATCCTGGCGGCGCTGTATTACCCATATATGATGCGTTGTTTACGCAAAATCGTTTGAAACATGTCCTCGTACGCCAAGAAGGTGGCGCGGTACATATGGCCGAAGGCTATGCACGCTCAACTGGCAAACTTGGTGTTGTTCTGGTGACTTCGGGTCCGGGTGCAACTAATGCCGTTACCGGTTTGACGGACGCGCTGATGGATAGTGTTCCGGTTCTATGCCTTACCGGTCAGGTTCCGACACACCTCATCGGCAATGATGCATTCCAGGAAGCGGATACAACAGGTATCACGCGTCCCTGCACGAAACACAATTATCTCGTGAAGGATGTAAATGACCTCGCAAAAGTTATGCGGGAGGCAATGTATGTTGCCCAGTCCGGTCGTCCCGGGCCAGTGGTTATTGATCTTCCGAAAGATGTTCTGATCAACGAGACAGGCTACGACACTGCAAGCAAGCCTGCCGCAAAGCACAAGACGTATCGTCCCCGGATCAAAGGCGACAGCGCCAAAATTCGCGAAGCGGTTACCCTGATCGCGAATGCCAAGCGTCCCCTCTTTTACTGTGGCGGCGGTGTTATTAATTCAGGAAAGCGCGGATCAAAACTTTTGACTGAATTCGTCCGGAAGACGGGCTACCCAATAACCCTCACACTGATGGGGCTCGGAGCCTTTCCGGCGACTGACAAAAAATTCCTCGGCATGGTTGGCATGCACGGTACCTATGAATCCAATCTGGCAATGCATGATTGTGATGTCATGATCAATATCGGTGCGCGTTTTGATGACCGTGTTACGGGTTTAATCTCAGAGTTTGCTCCGAATTCGAAAAAGATTCATGTCGATATTGACCCGTCATCGATCAATAAAAATGTTGCGGTTGATGTTCCCATAATCGGTGACTGTGCCTCCGTCCTCGCCGATATGATCAAGGTCTGGAAAGAGATGAAGCCGAAGCGCGACACGAAAGCATTAAATGCCTGGTGGGCGCAGATTGAAAAATGGCGAAAACGCGATTGCCTTCGTTACAAACCATCGAAGGAACTGATTAAGCCGCAATATGCACTGGAAAGACTTCAGGCGCTGACCAAGAACAGGGACACCTATATAACCACGGAAGTTGGCCAGCATCAGATGTGGGCAGCGCAGTTCCTGAAATTCGATCAGCCTAACCGCTGGATGACCTCTGGCGGCCTGGGAACGATGGGCTATGGTTTCCCCGCAGCGATCGGCGTTCAGATGGCTCACCCAAAAGCCACTGTTATTGACGTTGCGGGTGAGGCTTCTTTCCTGATGAATATTCAGGAGATGTCGACTGCGGTGCAGTACCGTTTGCCAGTCAAGGTCTTCATTCTCAACAACGAGTATATGGGGATGGTGCGTCAATGGCAGGAACTGCTCTATGGCGGACGTTATTCTGAGAGCTACACGGCGTCATTGCCCGATTTTGTAAAATTGGCGGAATCCTACGGCGCGGCTGGCCTGCGAGCGACGAAGCCCAGTGAAGTTGATGATGTCATTAAGGAAATGCTCAACAACGATAGATTTACGATAGCAGACATCGCCATTGATAAATCTGAAAACTGTTTCCCAATGATACCTTCGGGTGCGCCGCATAACGAAATGCTGCTTGGCCCGGAAGATGAAGCGGAACAGCCAGTTTCTGAAGAGGGTATGGTCCTGGTCTAGGGGGCACATCCTTTTTTCGAGATGTAACTAATTGACAATGCGCTTTTAGCGCCTTGATTTGAACGTGGAGGAGAAATTGGAGTCCATCGAGCGACATACAATCGCTGTTCTGGTCGATAACGAAGCAGGCGTGTTGGCACGGGTCATCGGCCTGTTTTCCGGCCGCGGCTACAACATAGAAAGTTTAACTGTTGCCGAGGTGGATCCCGAAAGCGCGATTTCACGCATTACAGTGGTCACGTCGGGCACACCTATGATTATCGAACAAATAAAAGCACAGCTTGATCGTTTGGTGCCGGTTCATCAAATCAGTGATTTGACAGATGGTGGAGCGAGCGTTGAGCGTGAATTGGCGCTTGTCAAAGTCCGTGGCACAGGAAACAAACGCGTTGAGGCTCTACGCATCGCCGACATATTTCGGGCACGGGCTATCGACAGCACAAACAATTCTTTTGTGTTCGAAATCTCCGGTTCAACAGAGAAGCTCGACGCTTTCATCAACCTGATGCGGCCGCTGGGGCTGGTAGAAATATCACGAACCGGTGCTGTCGCTATTGCACGCGGTGCAAAGGGGATTTAGGAAACGCCCAAACAATTTTATTAAACGACTTGATAGGCGCGAATTTCACTTCGCGCCGTAAAACGACAAAGAAAGAGGATCCACAAAATGCGCGTTTATTATGATCGAGACGCAGACGTCAATCTGATTAAATCGAAAAAGGTTGCCATCATTGGCTATGGCAGCCAGGGCCACGCCCATGCTATCAATTTGAATGATAGCGGCGCCAAAGAGGTCGTCGTCGGATTGCGTGAGGGCTCCTCAAGTGTTGCGAAGGCAGAGGGGGCAGGCTTGAAAGTTATGACGCCAGGTGACGCTGCCAAATGGGCAGATGTCGTCATGGTTCTGGTTCCTGATGAGCTGCAAGCGGCTCTATACGCGGAAGATCTTCGGGACAACATGAAGCAAGGCGCCGCCCTCGCATTCGCACATGGATTGAACATCCATTTCAGACTGATCGAAGCGCGTCCCGATATGGATGTGTTTATGATTGCGCCCAAGGGGCCTGGTCATACTGTGCGTTCCGAGTACCAACGCGGTGCTGGTGTGCCCTGTCTGGTTGCCGTTGAGCAGGATGCCTCCGGTAATGCGCAGGACATCGCATTGTCATATGCATCGGCGATTGGCGGTGGTCGCGCCGGTATCATCGAGACCACCTTCCGTGAAGAATGCGAAACGGATTTGTTTGGAGAACAGGCTGTTTTGTGTGGTGGCTTAACCTCGCTGATCAAGGCAGGATTCGAAACACTTGTCGAAGCCGGTTACGCGCCGGAAATGGCATATTTCGAATGTCTCCACGAGGTGAAGCTCATCGTTGACCTCATCTACGAGGGCGGAATCGCCAATATGCGGTATTCAATTTCCAATACCGCTGAGTACGGGGACTATATTAGCGGTCCCCGTCTGATAGATGACAGCGTGAAGGCCCGTATGAAAGAAGTTCTCGATGATATCCAGTCTGGCCGTTTTACTCGCGATTGGGTTTTAGAGAATGCAGCCGGACAAGCAAGCTTTAAAGCGATGCGTCGTCGTGAGGCAGAACATCAAGTAGAAGCGGTCGGTGAGGAGTTGCGCGGCATGATGCCTTGGATTGCTGAAAACCGGCTTGTAGATAAGTCAAAGAACTAATGTCAGCGGTGTTTTTGTGATTTTCGGGAGATTTTTCCCCCGAAAGCGCGAAAAATCGTTGCTTTTAAGGTTAATAAGGGCTTAGGAATAGGCTATTAACTTGGTTTTGTTTAGTTTCTCGATTGGCGAGGGCTTCTAAATTTAGCTGAGAGAACTATTTCGGCAGTCAGGTGCGCTTACTCAGCAAGTGCCCTAAAGCAATGGCGAAGTACGAAATGAAAGTAGTGCGAAACAATGGAATGGCGGATAGTGCCGGTGCCGATTTGGCTCTGGTTGGTTCCGCTCGGCTGTTGTTAAGTGCAGTTTCTGCTTATGCCGCTGCGCTAGAGGGGGGTCTACGACTTAGTAGCCCCTGAATATGAGCCGGTGACGAGCCGGCCGTTCAGGGGAATAGCTATCGCAACGAAAGTCGTTAATCCCAAACTAGTAAAAGGAGCTGAGTTATGAGTAGCAGCACCGATCCAAACCGAGTCGTAATTTTCGATACAACATTGCGCGATGGCGAACAGTCGCCGGGCGCTTCTATGAATCTTGAAGAAAAGTTGCGGATTGCCGAACTCCTCGAGGAGATGGGCGTCGATGTCATAGAGGCGGGGTTTCCCATCGCCTCCAATGGTGATTTTGAATCTGTTAGCGAAGTTGCCAAGCTGGTCAAAGAAGCCGTCGTTTGTGGCCTTGCCCGGTCCGCTCGGGGCGATATCGAGCGCGCTGCTGACGCATTAAAGCCAGCGGCGCAGAGTCGCATTCATACGTTTATTTCCACCAGTCCGCTGCACATGAAATATAAGCTGCAGATGGACCCTGACGATGTGTATCAGGCGGTTATCGACAGTGTGAGCTATGCACGGAATTTTACAGACGACGTCGAATGGTCGCCAGAAGACGGTTCGCGCACGGAGCATGATTTTCTGTGCCGTTGTGTAGAAGCGGCAATAAATGCAGGGGCGACGACCATCAATATTCCGGACACGGTCGGTTATGCAGTGCCTGAAGAATTTGGCGAGCTCATTGCAATGTTGGTCGAGCGTGTTCCGAACAGTGACAAAGCAATTTACTCGACTCATTGCCATAACGATCTCGGACTGGCTGTCGCGAATTCCCTGGCCGGTGTCGCAAATGGTGCCCGGCAGGTCGAATGCACAATAAATGGCTTGGGCGAACGGGCTGGCAATGCGGCGCTTGAGGAAATCGTCATGTCTTTGCGGACCCGTCAGGATCGGATCCCTTATGTGACGGGCATTGAAACGGAGTGTATTACCCGTGCATCGAAACTAGTATCAACAATCACTGGTTTCACTGTGCAACCCAATAAGGCAATTGTCGGCGCGAATGCATTCGCGCACGAATCCGGGATTCATCAGGACGGCATGCTCAAGCATGCACAGACCTATGAAATTATGACACCTGAATCCGTTGGGTTGAATCAATCCAAACTTGTGATGGGCAAGCACTCGGGGCGTCATGCATTTCGTGTAAAACTCAAGGAGTTGGGCTACGAGCTGGGCGAGAATGCTGTTCAGGAAGCATTCCGGCGGTTCAAGGACCTCGCAGACAAGAAAAAGGAAGTCTATGACGAGGACTTGGTTGCTCTTGTTGATGACGAAGTGTTGCGGGCTAACGATACAATCAGATTTGAGTCCTTAATGGTCGTTTGCGGTTCAAAAGGCCCACAGACAGCGGAGCTGGAACTCGATGTTGATGGTGAGACCTGCTCGATTAAAGCTGAGGGTGACGGACCGGTTGACGCGACTTTCAATGCGATTAAGTCCTTGGTCCCTCACGAAGCGCGATTGCAGCTTTATCAGGTGCATGCCGTAACTGAGGGTACAGACGCTCAGGCCGAAGTTACTGTGCGCCTGGAAGAGGATGGTAAAACGGTAAACGGACAAGGCGCGGACACGGATACGCTCGTCGCGTCGGCCCGCGCGTATGTTAACGCCCTGAACAAACTAATGGTGAAGCGCGAGAAGTCGGCTCCAGGGGCGCTGTCGGCTTAGGTCTTGCGACGTGGTTGGTAAACGAAGGAAGTAATAACTCATGTTTTCCAGGTTATTGGGAATGTTGTCCGCCGATATGGCGATCGATTTGGGAACGGCGAATACCCTTGTTCATGTTAAGGGACGGGGGATTGTTCTCAATGAGCCTTCTGTCGTGGCAATCGCCGACGTAAAGGGAAAAAAACAGGTCCTTGCGGTTGGTGATGAAGCCAAAATGATGCTGGGACGGACACCCGGCAACATCGAAGCAATCCGACCACTTCGCGATGGTGTCATTGCCGATTTCGAAGTCGCTGAAGAAATGATCAAGCACTTTATCCGCAAGGTTCATAATCGGCGTAGCTTCGCCAGTCCGCAAATCATCGTGGCCGTACCGTCGGGTTCAACGAATGTTGAACGGCGTGCCATTCAGGAGTCCACTGAGAGTGCAGGCGCCCGGCGGGTATTTCTCATCGAAGAGCCGATGGCAGCAGCGATTGGTGCTGGCCTGCCCGTAACCGAACCTACCGGCTCCATGGTGGTAGACGTTGGTGGTGGGACGACCGAGGTCGCTGTTCTATCGCTTGGAGGATTGGTGTACTCGCGGTCCGTACGGGTCGGTGGCGACAAAATGGACGAGGCAATCGTCGGTTATATCCGCCGCAATCACAATCTTCTTGTTGGTGAGAGTAGCGCTGAGAGAATTAAAAAGGAGATAGGGTCTGCGAGCATTCCTTCCGATGGCGAAGGAAGCTCTATGGAGATCAAGGGACGCGATCTAATGAATGGCGTGCCAAAGGAAATAATTATTTCCGAGCGGCAGATCGCAGAAAGTCTGGCGGAGCCGGTCGGCGCAATTATTGAGGCGGTAAAGGTAGCACTTGAACACGCGGCTCCTGAACTCGCGGCTGACATTGTCGATAAGGGCATTGTTCTCACGGGCGGCGGATCGCTTCTCGGAAATCTCGATTTGGTGCTTAGACATGCCACGGGACTGCCGGTTTCAATCGCCGATGAACCTTTATCTTCCGTGGCGTTGGGAACGGGCCATTGTCTTGAGGAAATGAAGACTTTGAGAAACGTTTTGTCTTCGATGTATTAACTGTTAGTAAGTTGTAAACGCTTAGTATTTTTGTGTTTTTGCGTAGGGGCAACGACTAGCCTGGAGTGAAGTAGTGGTCAACAAAAGAGGCGGATCATCGGTAATACGTCTCGCAGTACCTTTGAAGGTGCTGTTGCAACGCTTTGTATTCCTTTTTCTCGTTTTGGCCGCATTCGGCATAATGTTGTTGAGCAAAGCGGAAACGATTGTTGTCGAAAAAGTATCGACGGTCGTTGTAGACGTTTTTGCACCCATTATGGACGTTCTTTCCCGGCCAGCAGCTGCCATCAACGATAGCGTAAAAACCGTTCGAGAGCTTGCTGCGCTCCGAGAAGAAAATATTCGTCTCAAGAGCGAGAACCAACGGCTGCTCATTTGGCAAGAGGCAGCACGAAGACTCGACTCGCAAAATTTGGCTCTGAAATCATTGTTAGATTTCAAAACAGGGCCGAAGTCGCAATCAATTGCAACGCGGGTCATTGCGGATTCAGGCGGCGCCTTTGTGCGCTCGGTTGTCGTCAACGCCGGAGAACGTGATGGTGTCCGTAAGGGCCAGGCCGCTGTTTCAGGCGCGGGTCTTGCCGGGCGCGTGGCAACAGCAGGCTATCGATCGGCGAGGGTGCTGCTAATTACGGATATTAACTCCCGCGTGCCAGTGTTGATTGAATCCTCACGTGATCGCGCGATTTTGGCTGGCGACAACAGCCGTCAACCTCGGTTGATTTTTTTACCGGCCAACGCGTCGGTTAAAGCTGGGGATCGTGTTGTAACTTCCGGTCACGGCGGTGTATTCCCGCCGGGTTTACAGGTGGGTCAAATTGTTTCGTCACCAGACGGTGTATTTCGCATCAAACCATTTGTCAGTTTTCGACAGCTTGAATTCCTACGTCTGATCGACTACGCGACAGCACCGCCCGTCATACCAATGCGGAGCCCGCTGGTTCCGCCAAAGCAGGCTGCGTCGCGGTGACGCCAACGCTGTCGCATCGGCTCGATGCGGTTGCGCGCAACCTTGTTCCCGCCGCGCTAGGGGTCCTCTTTGTCTTGCTGTCGACAATCCCTTTTTACATACCCGGATTTGGAGCCGTAGCGCCCAACTTTGTATTGATGGCTGTTTTCTTTTGGGCAGTACACCGAGTCGATCTGTTTACATCGGTAACTGTGTTTTTTATCGGGTTGCTGCTCGACATACTTGTCGGCACGCCACCGGGCATAAACGCCGCTGTCCTGGTTCTCGTCCGTACAGTCGCTGCTTCGCAGGGTAAAGTTTTTCGGGGCAAATCCTTCCTAGTCTTGTGGTGGGGGTTTGGTTTGGTCGCGTTTGCCGCCGGATTTGTTATCTGGGCGCTCACCGCGATTTATCACTTTGCCCTCGTCAATCCGATGCCTATCGTTTTCCAGATGACAATGACCGTTGCCGTTTTTCCATTCCTTGCATGGATATTTGCGCGGACACATCAGAAACTATTCCAGCATATCTGAAATGTTTCGCGAAGATTCCTCCAGATACAAAAAGTTCTCGCGGCGTGCGATGATTTTGGCTGGTGGCCAGGTGGCATTGTTTGGATTGCTCGCTGGCCGCATGTATCAATTACAGGTCCTGGAATCACGCCGGTACAAAATGCTGGCGGACGAAAATCGGATCAATATCAGATTGTTGCCGCCACCGCGGGGACGCATTCTTGACCGATTTGGCGTCCCCCTGGCGACGAACCGTGAAAATTTCCGGGTTCTTTTAATTGCCGAACGCACACGCGATGTAGATCAGACACTTGACGCTTTAGGGCGGCTTATTCCGATAGCCGATCATGAGCGCCGGAGGATTCTCAAAACGATAAAAAAACGCCGCGATTTTGTTCCCGTGACGGTTCAGGAAAATCTCGATTGGAAGAAGGTGTCCAGTATCGAAGTGAACGCACCTGACTTGCCGGGAGTCGTAATTGATGTGGGGCAAAGTCGTGAATACCCCCTCGGGCCGGATTCGTCTCACCTGCTGGGTTATGTCGCGCCAGTTTCTGAAAAGGATAAGGCGCGCGATCGCAGTGGCGATCCATTACTTGAGCTCCCCGGTTTTAGAATTGGAAAATCCGGCATAGAGAAACAACACGAACGTCGCCTAAGGGGTAAGGCAGGAAATAGCCAATTAGAAGTAAATGCACTTGGTCGTGTCATTCGAGAGTTGTCCCGTCAGGAGGGGCAGCCTGGCGATGATGTCATGTTGACCATAGATCTTGGAATCCAAAATCTGGCAATCGAAAAACTGCGTGACAAAAAATCGGCAGCGGCAGTTGTTATGGATGTGCACACCGGCGGCGTGATCGCTCTGGCGTCTGTTCCGGGATATGATCCGAATGCATTTAACGTCGGATTAACGCGCAAACAGTGGCGGCAAATTTCGCGTGATCCGTTGGCGCCCCTCACGAATAAAGCCGTATCAGGGTTATATGCGCCTGGTTCAACCTTCAAGATGATTGTTGCGATGGCCGCCCTCGAACAGGGGGTCGTACTTCCCGATCATAAAGTATTTTGCCGGGGCCATGTCGAGTTGGGAAATGCTCGGTTCCATTGCTGGAAGAAGCACGGTCATGGCTGGATGGACCTGAATGCAGCGCTACAGCAGTCCTGCGACACATATTTTTATGAAATCGCAAAACGCGTCGGAATTGATAAGATTTCGGAGATGGGGATTCGTTTCGGCCTCGGTGAAGCCACAGGAATCGATTTGCCGAGTGAACGCGGCGGGCTCATGCCAACGGCGGCCTGGAAGAAAAAGCGTATGGGTGTACCGTGGCAAAAAGGCGAAACGCTGGTTGCCGGTATAGGTCAGGGCTTTGTCCTGACGACGCCACTTCAATTAGCTGTAATGACCTCGCGCATAGCCAGCGGCAAGCTCGTGAAACCGCATTTGGTACGCGGCATCGTTTCCGGTGGCGTTTCTCAAATTTTGGAGCATGAAGACCCGACCCCACTGGATATATCCGATGAAATTCGCACCCTGGTAATGGACGGGATGAATTCCGTTAGCAACACTGAACAAGGTACGGCTTACCGTGCTCGTATCGCGGAGCCGGGATTCGAACTGGCTGGTAAAACCGGTACAGCCCAAGTGAAACGGATTTCAAAGCATGAACGGGAAACAAGGGTTCTCAAGAATAAGGAGAGACCCTCGAAAGATCGCGATCATGCGTTATTCGTTGCCTATGCACCTGTTAAGAATCCGCGCTATGCCATCTCGGTTGTCGTTGAGCATGGCGGTGGAGGGTCCAAGGTTGCAGCACCCATTGCCCGGGACATACTGCACGAGACATTAAAACGAGATCCCTCAGGGTATCGAAAGCGCGATGGTGTGGCCGGTGAAAAAGAAAAGGGCCGCAAAGCATGAGGATTGGCTCAGCAGATCGTGGCCCCATGACGATCGGGCAAAAGCTCTGGCAAGTCAGTTGGTCGCTGGTTTTGTTTCTGATCATTCTGACTGGTATCGGCTGCGCGATGCTTTATTCCGCCGGCGATGCAAGTTGGGACCCTTGGGCGAGGCGTCAGCTCATACGATTTGGGATTGGTTTATGCCTGATGATAGTGGTTGCTGTGACCGATATTCGGCGTTGGTTGCGGCATGCCTATACCCTTTATTTTCTGGTCCTTGGTCTCCTCGTCGCTGTTGAGATGAAGGGCGTTATCGGCATGGGAGCGCAACGCTGGATCGATCTTGGCGTCGTTCAGCTTCAGCCATCTGAAATCATGAAAATAACGCTGGTGTTGGCGCTTGCGCGCTTCTTTCACGGCGCGTCTCTAGAAGAAATCGGCCGCCCGACATTTCTGATCATTCCGCTCCTGCTGGTTGCCGCACCCGTTGTATTGGTTCTGCGTCAGCCCGACCTTGGCACAGCGATTATGCTCATCATGACGGCGGGAGTGATTTTCTTTTTGGCGGGGGTGCGTGCCTGGAAATTCGGTCTGGTCTTTGGGGCAATTTTGGCAGCCATGCCACTTGCCTGGACGCTGCTGCATGGCTATCAGAAAAAGCGCATCTTGACGTTTCTCAACCCTGAGAGCGATCCCCTGGGCGCGGGTTATCACATTTTGCAGTCCAAAATTGCTCTTGGGTCAGGCGGCGTGTTCGGCAAAGGCTATCTTAGCGGTACACAAGCCCATCTCAATTTTCTGCCCGAGAAGCAAACAGACTTCATATTTACCATGCTGGCCGAGGAATTCGGGATGGTCGGTGGTCTGATATTGCTTGGAATATATGCCATCGTTCTGATTTACGGCTTTGCAATTTCTTTACGTGTGCATAATCAATTTGGCCGGCTCGTAACACTCGGCATTACCGGCACTTTCTTTTTCTACGTCTTTATAAATATCGCGATGGTCATGGGGTTGGTACCCGTCGTCGGCGTTCCCCTACCGCTTGTTTCCTATGGCGGTACGGCAATGTTGTCATTGATGATCGGTTTCGGATTTATAATCTGCGCCTATATCCACCGCGACGTGAGGGTAGGACGGCACGGCAACGGCGGTGACGATTAACGCTCTTTATTCGTTGATTTTTCCCAAGTGACAAACCAAGCGCCCTTTGCTATCTAGCGGACAACGGGCGATTAGCTCAGTTGGTAGAGCAGCTGACTCTTAATCAGCGGGTCCGGGGTTCGAATCCCCGATCGCCCCCCAAACTTTCTGAGACGATGTGAAGGAACAGGACTTTATGAGTGTCCCGAGGGCGTCGTTATGCTGATGCCATGTATTCCGACGCATTGAAATAGGGCAGATTATCCTGTGAAGAGCAGCCCATCACGGCCAAGCGCTCGGCAATCCGGATAGCCTTTTGATATTTGCGTTCGCTCTCGTCCAGATCATGTTCCTGAAATGCCGTACCACAAATTAAGATGCCATAATGCGCCTGGACGGTCCGGATTTCACGACCAGCTAACATTCCATCGGCAATTATTGAAAGATCAAACTCATCTTGTTTGATGATCTGGATACTGTTTTCAACGAGATATTCGCGAATTTTGGTTTCCGCTTTAAGAGCGACATCCCAGTAATCGGACTCAGAGCGGGTCGTCTCGCCAGACACAAGTTCAAACGCCATACAGAATGACAGGAAGACCTGTTCTTTCGGTGTTGCCGTTCGCCACGCAGTACCCCCAAGGTTTTTCCAGACCGACAGATTCATTTCATCAAATACGCGCGGCACACGGTCAAAGAACAGGTTATGCAATCGGTTCTCGGTTAGTGAACCATCCTGTGCCTGCTCTTTGTATATATCAATTGCAGCGTAAGACCCGCAGACCGGGCATGTATCGTCTTCAAACGTATTCTTCTTATAAATGTGCGAGCATCGGGTTTTGTTTGGCAATTTGTTTTCGCACAGCAGATAGGCGTCATTACCATTCTCGCCCTCCTGCTGCTGGCCGACCCAGTTAAACCGGTTGGTGAACTGCATGTACGATTTGCGGTGACTCCACAGACTCCATTCGAGTTTCTCGACAGGGCCAAATGTTGTCCAGTTCGAGCTCACATCGATGATGACACACTTTTCTTTATCTGGTGCAGACCGCAGTCCACGGCCGACTGATTGCCCCCAAAGGACTTTCGACAGGGTCGGGCGCAGATGAACGATGATATTGCAGTGAGGGTTGTCCCACCCCTCAGCGAGAACACCCACAGAGACCATCGCTTCGACCTCGCCTTCTTCATGGCCTTTGAGCAGCTTCATTCGCTCCTTAATCGGTGTCTTGGCGGTTACGATCTCCGCTGAAATGTCCGTTTTGCGAATGCGGAACAGAGTTTCTTCTGCAACGCTGATGTCTGCGCAAAACCAGGCCGAAATCGGCCGCGGCGTTACCTTTTCCCGTTCCTGTATATAGCTCGTCATCGCGTAATCGATCATCGATGACTTTACGATGGCGGGTGCGAGTTTTGAGACGGGAAAGTCACCAGAACTTATGTCGATGCCGCTCAGGTCGAGATCATGGACAAAATGCGTGCGGTATTCGGGCGGGACAAGAACGCCTTCTTCAATCAGATTCTCGATGTTTGCACAGTCAATAATGGCATCGAAGGCGAGATTCAGTTGATCGCGCTGGTCGCCTGTGCGGCGTTCCGGCGATGCTGTAAGGCCTAAGAACTGAGCCTCAGGTTTTCCATGCTCGGTAAAATCATCGAGGATGCGTTTGTACCCCTTGCCGTTTGGCGATACGCGGTGCGCTTCATCGACAATGATCAAGTCCGCTTTCGGTATGGCGTCAGCCAACACGTCCTTGGCGCGCATACTTGTAGACAGCAATATTTCATAATCATCGAAGGCCGGTCCGGTATCCGAAACCGTTAGTTTTCGAACCCGATGATCGTCGCGTAACGCACCTTCAAGCTGCTCAAGAAGCACCAGACGATGGCACAGGACGATAATCTTTTTGCCTTCATAAAAGTGTTTGATGATTTCGCTGGCAAGAACGGTCTTTCCCGCTCCCGTCGGCGCTTTCAGGATAAAACGGCGATGTTCTTTTATGATCGACAGATACTGGTCGATAATTTCTTGCTGCCAGGTTCGAAGGGGCATCCGGGTACTTACATACTGAACTAAGTGCCGCCTAATTTGCGGCCGAAAAATTTACAATCTTATAACGGTGCGAGCGGGTCTTGTCTTCACAAGAATGCTCTCCAGAGCGGAATTTTTTCCGTAAATCTAATTATTTAGTGGCGTGACGCCTGTTAAACAGGCATATGTGCATTCCAGAATTCATCTTTTGAGCACGCGCCGTATCTCGGCGTTTCAATCAACAAACGCAAAGTCACTTTCCGATCCTAAAATGACTGACCAAACTAGCCAAAGAATCGGCATTCTGTTTTTAGTCGCCGGTATTTTCTCCTATGGCTGGCTTTGGCCGGTGATGCATTTAGGCGTCGAGTATTTGCCGCCTCTGTGGTTTGCAAGCTTTCGGGTTTTCCTGGGTGCAATCATATTGATGGTGGTTTTGGCGCTCCGCGGCGAGCTAAAACTACCTACGCGGGCCGATATGCCGGCCATATTGAGCGTCGGCATTTGTATGATGGGATTGTACGTTTCGCTCGTTCATACAGCGATGATGTTCATTCCGGCTGGTCGAGGTGCTTTATTAGGATATTCGACACCGTTATGGGTGGCGCCTGCAGCAGTTCTGATTTTCCGTGAAAAAATGAACGTGATGCGGGCAATCGGCGTTGTTTTGGGATTAAGCGGTCTCGCGGTGCTGTTTAACCCCGCAGAATTGGACTGGAGCGACAAAGACGCGCTTATCGGGAACGGAATGTGCGTACTGGCGGCAATTTTATGGTCGGTCGCCATTTTGCAAATGCGGGGTCATAAATGGAACCTGACTCCATTACAACTTGGCCCCTGGCAGTTACTGCTGGCAACTTTGATTTCGCTGCCCTTTGCGATCTGGGTGGAAGAGCCTCGCACGCCGGTGTGGTCCGTGGAGCTCTGGGCATTGCTCATCTATGGCGGAGCGATCGGGACCGCATTTGGCATGTGGTGCATCGCGTGCTCCATTCAAAGGCTCGGTGCGTTGACCACCTCGGTTGGTCTTCTTGGTGGTCCTATGGTTGCGATTGCGACCAGTGTTCTATTTTTGGGTGAAGCACTTACACTTACTTTGGGTGGTGGGCTCGTCCTAATTTTAGGCGGGATCGCACTTGTAACGTTGGGCGAGCAAAAATCGAATTAACATCACGATCTTACAATCTGATGATGATTTCAGAATGAATTTTAGAGCCATCTGATATGCCAACATTTCCATTGCCTGACATCTCACTGGATGGCCGTGTGGTTATAATGACAGGCGGCGATCGCGGTCTCGGTTTCTCGATGGCCAAGGCGATGGCGGAATGCGGTGCCAAACTGGTGATCGCTTCTGTGGATGCTGAAGGATGCCAAAGCGCCGCAAAGGAACTCGATGGATTGGCGGTAACCACTGATATTCTCGATTTGGCACAATGCCGAAACGCGGTTCAGAAGGCCGTTGAAGCGTTTGGCCAGTGCGATGTTGTTTACAACAACGCGCGGCGATTGATGCGTGGGCCGGACTTGCCACCACACGGAAATTCGCTGCCGTTTTATGAAACGGATCCAGAAATCTATCGGCAAACAATTGAAGTTAACGTCATTGGGACATTCTTTATGGCGCGGGCAGCCGTCGAACATTTTCGGGATGTCGGTCAGGGAAAAATCATCAATGTTTCGACATCGCGTCGTAATTTTTCAGGACGTCGTAATTCGCCTTATGGTGTGACTAAAGCGGCGGTTGAGTCCGAGACCCTGATTTGGGCGCGTGATCTCGATGGCAGCGGCATTACGGTAAATTCGTTTTTGCCCGGCGGATCGGCGGACTCAGATCCGAACAGGGTCAAAGACCCGAACAAGCCATTGCTGCCCGTAGATATAATGGACCCTTTGGCTGTTTGGTTGTCGTCCGATCGTTCAGATAAAGCAAATGGCTGCCGCTTTGTTGGGAAACTGTGGGATCCATCTCTGGATCCGGATGCGGCAGCAGAAGGCGCGCGCGAAGAACCGGTTTTTATAGAGCAGCAGGAACCAGCGGCTGGCTAAGCCCTGTTTACGGCAGTCCAAGAACGCGTTTTGCTGCAATGTTCCGCTGAATTTCACTCGACCCGGCATAAATCGTTATGCGGCGAACCTCGCGCCACAGAACAGAAACATCCACCGGCCCCTCGTCGGTATCTATTGGATCGACATCAGCAGCATGTTCACCTGCGGCTTCAAACATCAGGTCTGCTATGCGCTGAATGTTTTCCGTCGCGACGATTTTCATAAAGGAGGATCCGGCGCCAATATCCTGACCAGCCTTCGCTTGTTGTACGGCATGGGCAAAGACCGCGGATTGCGCAAGGACGTCGAGTTCAATTTGAGTAATTTTTCCCTGAAACACTGGATCGTTTATCGCACCTGTCGCTTTGGCGACGCGTTGTAACTTATCAAGGCATTGCAATGCCATTTGGGGATTAGCATTTCCGATACGTTCGGATGCCAGCAGTGCTTTGGCAACCGACCAGCCGTCATTGAGTTCGCCGACCAGATTGGAAATAGGAATACGAACATCGTCAAAGAACACTTCGGCAAATTCCTCGTCATCGGCGATGGTCATGATTGGACGGATGGTTATGCCCGGTGTTTTAAGATCAATCAGAACCATTGAAATACCAGCTTGCTTTTTTGGTGCGTCAGGATCCGTGCGGATCAGGGCATACATCCAATCGGCAAAATGTCCGCCAGTGGTCCAGATTTTGTGTCCGTTGATAACGATTTCCTCGCCATCGACCTCGCCTCGGGTCTGGAGACTGGCGAGATCTGACCCCGATCCTGGTTCCGAATAGCCCTGGCACCACATCACCTCGCCGGTGAGCATTTTGGGAAGGTGTTCTTCCTTTTGTGCAGCCGTACCGTGGTGCATCAGGATTGGGCCGATATGGCCGAGTGCCTGGCGTGACAAAATCGGCGCGCCCGCACGGCCGAGCTCTTCTTGTAAAATCAGCTGTTCGGAAATACTGGCTTCCATTCCGCCGTGCTCTTTCGGCCAGTGCGGTGCGATCCAGCCGCGTTCATACAGCTTGAAATGCCAGGGTTGGATCATTTTGCGTGGTGGACGTGTCGACCATCCGCGCAACTCATCGGGAAGGTTCTCCGTCATCCAGGCGCGAACTTCGGATCGGAATTTTGCGTCTTGGGGACTATCGACCAGAAAACTTAAAGAACTCATGATTGATCACCGGTCAGGTTCGAAAGCAAAATACTCAAAGTCATCATCTATCTTGTCCCAACAGAACCTGACAGCCATCCCGATCTCTACTTCTTCGGTCGTACAATTGTGGAGAAGGCTCATGAGCCGTACACCCTCCCCCAAGTCAACCGCAGCGATTAAGTAAGGCTCTTCGCCTTCAAATCCACGTGCCGGAATAACGGTTTCGGTAAAGGAGTAAATGGTTCCTTTGCCTGATACCTCACGCCATTCCAAATTTTGCTTTCCGGTATGGACGCTGATACCCCGAGGGTAAAACTGGTATTTGTCTGCGTCCGGATCGTATTGGAGCAGGAACTTATGGTCATTAACGGCATCCCAGAACGGTCGCGTGATGTTTGTTGGTGTCGGAGCCGGGCGCGGCCGTTTTTCACGATCTGCCATTAGCCTTTCTCCAGAATTAGAACGGCGCTGGTACCCCAATTTCGGACATAGGGAATTACGCCGATACCGGTACACATCGCCGTCGATGGGTTGGGGCTTTGTCGATCTGTCGCTTCGCCAAACAACTGACGCAGCGCCTCAATGATATTTATTTGTCCACCGGCTAATCCGGGCTGACCTGCTGAAATTTGTCCGCCGCCAGTATTAATTGGGAGTTTCCCAGTCGGTGATATATCCGTTTCCAGCAAATACTCCGATCCCGCTCCACGTTTACAGAATCCAATCTGTTCTAGTTGCAGCATCTCGGCGATTAGGAAGTCGTCATAGGGATGGAACATGTCGATATCGTCGGTAGACATTCCTGCTTTCCCAAGCGCTTCGGGCCCCGCAATACCGAATCCGGTCTCTGTAATATCCGGGAGCTGTTCGTGGACGTTAAAATTCGTCAGTTCAGAATAGGCAATCGGATGAGCCATATTCTTGGCGCCGAGTTTCTTGGCACGTTCCGTCGTCGTGATGATGATTGCGTTTGCGCCATCGCACGGCATGACAGAATCAAGGAGCCTCAAAGGCGTAGAGACCATTCGTGCATTCAAATAGTCATCAACCGTGATGGGTTTGCGAAGGCCCTCGACAGCATATTCATTGACCAGTGCACCGTTGCGTTGGGCTACGGCGAGTTTGCCGAGCGCCTCAAACTTCAGGTCATACTGATGCATGTAGCGATGCATGATGAGCCCAAATGCGCCTGGCGGTCCTTGGATTCCTGTCGGGTTCCGAAATTCCGAGCGGTAAGAGCGCTGGTCATCTACACGTCGGGTGGTCGGTGCTGCAGCTGCAATCGATAAAACCATCTCGCAATAACCGGACTGGATCGCCGCGGCAGCACGAGCAACGTTTCCGGGCATTGAAGCTCCGCCGGTATCGGTCGTCTGTGTCCAGGATGTTTGAAGCCCCAGATGGTCGCCAAGGTAGTTGGACCAGAAATTATTACCGGCTTCGCTTGAAGGCAGGACAGTGGCCATACCATCTATATCCTTTGTACCAAGCCCGGTATATTCCAAAACCTTAGATGTTGCCTCCGCTGCGAGGTCATATGTCGAGCGCCCTGACCGGCGTACATTCTTCACTTCGCCGTAGCCAATGATGGCGATATCTTTGCTCGCCAAAGGATTGTTCATCTTATTGTTCCGACAGTTTGCCTCGGTTGCTTGAGCCTACGCCCAGATTGGCCACTGTCAATGGTTGCGCCCGTTGCAAACGCAACCACGCTGAGCGAAGATTGGACATCATCCAAGTACGAAAGAATTAAATATGGGAGCAACGTCAATCAGCAAGGTCGAAGCCCTGCTGAATCCCAAAAGTGTTGCAATTCTCGGAGCACGAGAAAACCCGATGGATTGGACCGCCCGGATATTTGCTAACTATCAGCGGTTTGAGTTCGACGGGCCAGTGTGGCCGGTCAATCCTCGTTTTGACGAAATTTGGGGCGTGCCTTGCTATAGCGGACTGTCGGATTTGCCCGAAGTTCCTGACAAGCTCGTTGTGATGAGGGCTGCCGCTTCTGTCTGCGGCATTTTGCGCGAGGCCGCCGAAATGGGGACGCGCAGCGCGACGGTTTATGCCGCCGGTTACTCGGAACTTGGTACTGAAGAGGGTAAAGCGCTTGAGGACGAATTGCGGACCGTCATCCAGGAAACGGGATTGGCCGTCTGTGGACCGAATTGCCTAGGTAGTATGTCCGCGCGGGGCAAATCTCTTTGTTTGCCTGACGACCGTATTCGGGAGCTTGTACGGGGACCGGTTGCAATGGTGGGCCAGAGCGGGACCACAACGCCCGGTATTGGACGCACGCTAATCGATCGGGGAATTGACGTTAGCTATATCGTTACAAGTGGCAATGAAGTCGGCCTGACGACTGCCGACTACATCAACTATTTCGTCGATGATGCCGAGGTTAAACTGATTTTCTGTTTGATTGAGGCGGTGCGACGACCGCGGGACTTCCTGGAGGCTTGTCGTCGTGCGCGCGATGCCGGAAAGCCGGTTATAGCGCTCAAAATGGGTGTATCCGAGGGTGGGCGCGCTGCCGCGCTTGCGCATACCGGGTCTATGGCTGGGGCGATTGAAGCTTTTGATGCTGTGGCCGGTGATGCCGGTGTCATTCGCGTTGAGAGCGGCGATGCGGCTGTAGATTTGATCGAGCTACTGGTCAATGCGGGAATTCCCGAAACGAACGATGTTGGTGTTCTGGTTTATTCAGGCGGCGTAAGAGGACTGGCATTGGACGCAGCAGATCGGCATGGTGTGCCGTTACCAGATTTTGCTCCGGAAACAGCTGCAAAGTTCCAGGAAATTCTGGGTGATGACCTGCACGTAACCAATCCGCTTGATGCAGCGGGGTTTATGAATCAAAAACTCGATGCCGTCCTAGAAATGGTTACTGCAATACAAAACGACCCTAATATCGGGACAATATTGTTTCAGGAAGATCTTCCGCCAAACGAAGGAATTAACGACGCCAACAAACGCCGTACTAAACGCGTTCTGGATACAATGACGGCTTTTCAGAAGCAATTCCTCGATGATGGCGGCAAACCGATCGGGCTCATAGCACCGGCATCGGCTGATTTAACGCCATTTAGTCGCGATGCTCGTAAAAAATTTTCCAGTATTCCAGTGCTCAGTGAGCCGGGTCGTGCATTTCGAGCGTTAAAAACTGCATTCTCTTATCGTGAAAGAGTGAAATCTCTTGCAAATGAATCCACTTCGGAAGCAGGCAACCCGTCTAATGTAATTGCCCAGGTATTGGCGGAGAGTTCGGAGTCACCGATGTTTCCGCTTTCCGAACCGAAATCCAAGGAACTCATATCGTCGTACGGTGTTTCAGTTCCGCAAGAAGGATTTGCCGCAACACCGGAGGAGGCTTCTAAATTAGCCGAGGAAATTGGATATCCGGTCGTCGTAAAGGGCGTTGCTGCTGCATTGACGCACAAGTCTGATGCGGGAGCGGTGAAATTGAATCTGGAGAATGCTGCCGCCGTCGAAGTGGCCTGTGCAGAAATCGATACCAGCGTGTCAGCATATAACTCTGACATTGTCCTCGATGGTTGGTTGGTCGCGCAATCGGTACCAAAAGGACTCGAGTTGGTTATCGGCATTCAACGTGATCCGGAAATGGGCCCGGTGGTTATGTTTGGCCTTGGTGGCGTCTGGCTGGAACTGATCAACGACGTAGCATTTTGCGGTCCGGGCTTTGGACGGTCGCGCGCCGAACGTATGATCAATGAAACCCGCGCAGGACGCTTGCTTGATGGCTATCGCGGCGATGGTCCCTTTGACCGGGAAGCGGTTATCGAGGCGCTCGTTGCTGTTGGACAGATGGCTGCAGACAATGTCGATTATATAGAATCTCTCGACATAAATCCGTTTGTGGCTCTGAGCCCCGGAGAAGGCGCTTTCGCACTCGATGCGCTTGCCGTAATAGGCGCGGGATGATGGAATGGAAAAATGGAACTCGTCCTAACAGATGATCAGCGATTACTCAAAGAGAGTGCCGAAAAACTGGTTGAGCGATGTGGCGGCGCTGATGCTCACCGTAAGTTGCGGGAGAGCGAAACTGGTTTTGACTCGGAGCGTCTCGGAATAATAGCGGAGGCAGGTTGGCTTTCTCTTATGGTGCCCGAGAAGGCCGATGGATTGGGGCTCGGGATCACCGATCTAGCGCTGGCCCTTGAACAGGCGGGTCGGGGGCTAATGACTGAACCCGTCAGCGCTTTGGCGGCGAGCGCGCGTGCAGTAGGGACAGGTCGTGCGGCCACTGGCGCTGGTACCGAGCAAGCACTTAACAGCCTCGTCGCGGGCGAAAACATTCTCCTGCCGGTGCTCCAGGACCCAAGCAAGCCTGAAGAAAACCGTGAACGCGTTTTTGCAGAGCACTATCACTACGGATATCAACTGACAGGAAAGCGAACTGGCGTTCCTTATGCAGACGCTGCAGACGGGTTTCTGGTAGATGCAAATACTTCTGATGGAACGATCCTGATCATTGTTCCTAAAGACACATTTGGCGTTAGCGTCGATATCTCCCGTTCAGTCGATGGAACGGCGCACGGGACGATCGAGTTTGCTGAAGCAACACTTATGGCAGATGAGTTGCTGATTGCAGGCGTAAAACAGGGAGAGGCCTTGTCGGTCGATATCTATGATCGATTGATCCTGGGTGTCTCGGCAGAGATGCTAGGTGTGATGGAACAGGCTCTTGAATTGGCGGTGGCTTATATGCAGACCCGTGAGCAGTTTGGCCGTCCTATTGGCAGTTTCCAGGCTTTGCAGCACCGGGCTGTTAACGACCATATCCAAATCGAATTAACCCGCTCGCTCCTTTATCAGGTTTGCAGCGCTATCGATGGTGGACATGGTAGCCGTGCAATGGTGGCCGCCGTCAAAGCGCGGGCCTCCGATGCCGTCTTGTCGGTAACAAAATCGGTAATTCAAATGCACGGTGCGATTGGTTTTACAGATGAATATGACGCCGGTTTATTTCTCCGACGCGCGATGACGCTCGCAGCACAATATGGCAATGCCACCGAACATCGCGAACGCTATGTCCGCTTGTCACAGATAGAGGCTGAAACAGAGACCGGGCCAAAAAAGCGCCGTCGGCGGAAAAAACCAAAGAAGTCTATTTTTGCTACTTAATTGTACTATGCAGTTTTTCGATCCACGCGTTCTGTCGGAAAGCGCACGGTCACGGTCGTACCAACGCCAAGTTGACTCTGCAGATCTAGCGAGCCGCCATGCATTTCTGCTAGTGACTTGGATAGAGGGAGACCAAGACCCGTCCCCTCGAACCGTCGGTTAAAAGTACTATCGACTTGTCCGAACAAGCCAAGCGCTTTCGGTATGTCCTCGAGCGCAATACCAATTCCTGTGTCTTCTACCTGAAAGACATAGCCGCCGGTATCGCTGTACCAGGTCGTGAGGGTAACTTGCCCACTTGGGCCCGTGAATTTGAGGGCATTGGAGAGAAGGTTGATCAGGATCTGTTTTAGCTTTTTCTCATCGGCGAATATTGGTGGTAATTCATCCGAAGATTCGACCGTTAAGCGGACGTTGGACCTTTGGGCCTGATCGTGAAGCATACGCGATACACTGCGTATAACAGCGGAAACCTCAATCCATTCTTCAAATAGTTCCTCGTTTCCGGATTCGATTTTTGAAAAATCGAGTACGTCATTTATCAGTTCGAGGAGGTGTCTTCCCGCGTCGTTAATATCTCGTGCGTAGTCACGATACTTAGTACTTCCAACGGGACCAAAGGTTTGCTCCCTGATAATGTCGGAAAACCCCATAATGGCGTTTAAGGGTGTCCGTAATTCATGGCTCATATTGGACAGGAATTCAGATTTGGCTCGGCTTGCCTCTTCTGCCAGGTCCCGCGCTTTGGTTACCTCGTTGGTTGTTCTCATGAGGGCATCGGTCTGAGCTTCCAGTCGGGTTTTCGTTTTTTGCAATTCAATGAATTTAGAATTTAGCTCAACCTGACTTTCCTCGAGTCGGCGTTCAAACTCCATGTGATCGGTGATGTCGAGACCCAAGGCGTCACATACGATTTCGTTATCCCCCCGGCTTCGCGGGTGAACCAATAATCGCAACCAAATTACTTTTTCGCCGCCTGAACGTATTCGAAAGTCATGCGCGATAGGTTGTCCAGAGACTGCGCAATTATTCAAAACATCCAAAAGTGCACGGCGGTCTTCGGGCAAAATGTTACGGAGAAGATGCCGTGGAGAACGCATCAGGAATTCGCGAGAAAATCCAGCGATTTCAGAAACTCCGTCGCTCATGAAGGTAAAATCCATCCGGTTACTAGGCCCAACGGACCATTGAACCACGATGCCTGGAACGTTAGCCGTCAGACTGGAGAGTCGCGCATGTACTTCGGTGTGGGCTTCAATTGAATTGCGATGCTGGATAGCAAGACTGGCGAGATCTTTGAATTCGTTGACGATGCCGATTTCTGTTTCGTCGGGACTGCCAGTTGTTTCCCTGTAAATAGCGAAGGTCCCTATTACGACGCCATTTGCGGACATGATCGGTTCTGACCAGCACGCACGAATGCTATGGGCACGCGCGAGCGCAAGAAAACTTCGCCATTTTGGATCGACTGAAATATCCCCTGTAATAACCCTCTCGCTTAGAGCAGCGGCCGTGCCACAGGTTCCGGCTGAAGGGCTAATTTGGAGACCATTGATTGCTTGGGTATAACTGTCGGGAAGTTGTGGAGCTGCTCCATGGATAAGGCGATCACCGCTTGGTGCAACGATTTGAATTGATGCTTTTATTTCTGGTAATCGTTCCTCAACCGACTCGCAAATTTCTGAAAGAACGGCCTTCAATCGCTCACCTTTTGCAAGAAGGCGAATGATTGAGTTTCGGGCGGCGAAACTCTGTTCCTGAAAATTAGGGCGGGGCAGTGTCACGCTGCAGTCTCACCGCCAGTTTTCAAAGAATTTTTGATATTAGTATCCGGAGTATCTCGCAGAAATTGAGTGAGAGTGTTTTTAGCTTTGACCGCCATTGCCATATTCTCGGCGGTGAGATTTCCTTGCGTCGCTTGGGTAAGCCATTTCAGAGCTTCGCGTGGGGCGGCTTCTACACCTTTACCGTCACGCAACATCAAACCGTATATTAGTTGCGCTGTTGAGTTTCCCCCTTTGGCGGCTTTTTGAAACCAAAATAAAGCGAGACCGAGATCTTTAGGGGCCAGTTTCCCTTTTGCATAAATACTGCCCAGTCGATGCATTGCTTTTGTATCGCCCATGCTGGCCGCTTTTTCTAACCAGCCGATTGCGGTAGCGGGATCTTTCTCGAAATATTCACCGCGCAAATAGAGCTGCGCTAGAGTCATTCCTGCGGTTGCACTACCGCCCAAAGCCGCTTTCTCGTACCACCGGACCGCTTCTGAGGTGTTCGCAGGTACAATTTCGCCTTTCAGATAAATTGTTCCTAGTGCAACTTGTGCATTTGGATCTCCGTTAGCCGCCGAAGTAAATATCGCGATCGTCTCTTTGGGAAACGACTCCGGGTAAACGGGCTCCTGATCGAGTTTATTCCATCTATGGACTGGCATTATCTATTTTATTCAAACTATTAACGTACGCTTTTCGAAACATAGAACAGTTATAAATTGCGTATCTTTTCGTATCCTTAACGTCTCATATTTGTGGTTAACGGACCGTTCACGTTCGATCTGTAGACTGCCAGTATTTATAAACCATTGAAATTGGATGATTTTCTCGATGGACTTATACGAAGCCGCGAAGCGAGCTGTCTGCAACATTATTGCAGTAGCTTTATCGATGACTGTTGCCTCCGTCGAGGCACTCTTGCCCACTACCCCGCAATGGCTGGAACGCGTGGATCAGCTTGCTGCGCAGATGAAGGCCGCTGCTCAGCCAGAGCAGAAAACGAAGATGCGGCGGCGGGTTCAAAATTCTGACAATGACGAGGAAGAAGAATTTGTCGTTGCCAATGATCAATTGCTGCTCGCTTACAATCAACTTTGGCAATTTGTGCACGACCTTCGCAGTGAGGGCATTTCGCTCGATGAGCCTTTTTGCGATCGCATCGAAAAGGAATGGTCGGTTACGACTTTGCTGACCTATATGCGAAATGCCGATACGGCTCTTCAGGAACATGCCGAGAAGGCGATGGATTCGGCAGCGGGATATTTAAGCGGAAATTTGGAAGAGTTTCCCAATTCGATTGAAGAAAATCCAGCCGAAAGCCAGTCAACGTCAGCTATCTAAAGTCGTCTCAGCTCACGCGCTAAACAAAAATATTTCTACTTGATTGTTTTGCTATGGTTCCAGTACCAACAGGAATCATTGAAAATTATTGGTGCGCGGCACATGAACATCCTCATTCTTCCCGGCGATGGTATCGGTCCGGAAATCGTATCAGTCGCGGATGTTGCTCTTCAGACCGTGGATAAACGATTTAACCTCGGTCTGAATTTGGATCGCCAGGAGGCTGGGCTCGCCAGTCTGGCGGCTTCCGGAACAACATTGACCGATAAAGTGGCAGCAAAAGCGAGAGCTGCTGATGGCGTCGTGTTGGGGCCCGCTTCGACGGAAGATTATCCTACCGCTGCGGAAGGCGGTATTAATATTTCTGCCTGGTTTAGGAAAGAGTTCGATCTCTACGCCAACATTCGCCCCAGTAAAGTTCGTCCGGGCGTTCCCGGCCATGTTCCCGAAATGGATTTGGTAATTGTTCGGGAGAATACGGAAGGGTTTTACGCTGACCGGAATATGGCAGTCGGTACGGGTGAATTCATGCCAACCCCCGACGTTGCTCTCGCTGTCGGAAAGGCAACGGTTCATGGTTGTCGGCGCATTGCTGTAGCGGCATTTGAGCTCGCGCGCCGGCGCAATAAGCATCTTACGGCAGTGCATAAAGCAAATGTTTTACGCCACTACAGTGGCCTGTTTGTTGATCAGGTTGACGAAGTTTCTTCCGAGTATCCCGACATCGAGGTCGAAAAGGTTATTGTTGATGCAATGGCAGCGCTTCTCGTGCGCTCGCCTGAGAAGTATGACGTGGTCGTCACGACCAATATGTTCGGAGATATTCTTTCCGATGAAGCAGCAGAACTCGCTGGCGGATTGGGACTGGCGGCATCGATTAATGCTGGCGATGAGCACGCGATTGCACAAGCCGCTCATGGTTCGGCACCCGATATAGCGGGACAGAACATCGCAAATCCGGTTGCGATGATTCATTCAACGGCAATGCTCCTGGATCATCTTGGTGCCAAGAACGGCAACAATAAGCTCATCGAAGCCGGCGGCTTTCTGGCGGATCGCACCGACGCACTTTTGGCGTCCCCTGAAACCAGAACAGGTGATCTAGGAGGGAATTGTACGACGAGCGGCTTTGGTGAAGCCCTCGTGGCTTCGATTATGCAAGCCTGAGGCGTTTAGCCCCTTAATGTTTGCCGTGATGATGACCAGTGGGGTTGTCTAGAGCACCGGCATGCAGAATTTTGACGGAAACCGTTTTCTTCCCAGCTTTTTCAAAGATGAGTGTTAGCGGAAACTCCTCACCTTTTTTAAGTTTTTTCGTAAGTCCCATCATCATGACATGATGTCCGCCGGGTTTGAGCGTGACAGACCCATTGGCGGGTAATGGAATGCTTTTTACGTGACGCATTCGCATGATGCCGTTGTCCATTTTGTGCGTATGCAATTCTACGCGTTTCGCAACGGGTGCCGCGGCTCCAACTAACTTGTCTGCTGTTTTTCCATGGTTGACGACCGTTACATACGCTGCGCCATTCTTCCCGATAGATGCCCGCGCCCAAGGAGATTTGACCATAATTTTGCCGTGAGCCATCGCGTCAGATGAATGATGTTTCATCTTCATTTTTTGATCAGCCGCAAGAACAGGTGTGAAAGCCAATATGGCCGCGGCCGTTATTAAAACCGATTTGCTAACCATGGCCGTTTCCATTCAAACCCCTTTTCGCCAAAATCGCCGCCCTCAGCCGGTCTGGCGTGCATGGCGCCTGCTTAACCCTGACACCCGTTGCCTGATATATGCCGCCAAATATCGCCGGAGCGGTGGCACATAGTGCTGGCTCGCCGATACCTTTGGCACCCCATGGGCCGGTGGGTTCAGGGTCCTCAATGATATAGGTCCGAATTTCCGGAATATCACCTATCGTCGGGATCAAATAATCGTGCAAATTTTCAGTGCGGCCGGGGATGTATTCTTCCATTAATGCGAGACCGAGACCCTGCGCCACGCCGCCATGAATTTGCCCTTCAACCTGTTGCGGATTGAGAGATTGGCCAACGTCATGTGCTGCGCCCATCCGGACGACCTTAACAGTACCCAGATCCAGATCGACCTCGACATCGGCGATCTGTGCCGCGAAGCCGTAAGTGCCATATGGTTTGCCCTGGCCATTTTCATCGAGTGGCTCGGTGGGCGGATCAAAATAACCCTCGCCGCGCAATACTTCACCGTTGTCTAAAGCGCTTAACGAACCAAGATTGATTTCATGCGAAGTGTCACCGTCATGGACGATAAGTTTGTTTTTGCCAAACTCAATTGTCGCCGTTTCGCCGACGTTCGCCATCCGCAATATCTGACCGCGCAAATCTTCCCCGGCCAGTTTCGCTGCGTTTCCCGAAACGTATGCCTGCCGCGATGCCGAACTTTTTCCCGCATCCGCGGTCAGATCAGTGTCACCCCATACAAGTTGCAATTCGCTCAACGAGATTCCCAAACCATCGGCTGCCGCCTGCATCATTGTGGTGTTGGTTCCCTGACCGATGTCCAACGCACCGGAGTAAAGCGTTACTGTGCCGTCGGGTTTGATGCCGATATGCATCGTCGAGGGGTTCGCGATCGAGGTGTTGCCACAGCCGTACCACATGCATCCTACGCCAACACCGCGACGAATATTCGTTGCGCTCTGGTTGTGCGCTTCCGCGTGAGCACGCCAGTCACCCCAATCCTCGCGAAGCGCTTCAAGACACTGGTCTAATCCTGCACTTTCCAATTTTTGTCCGGTCGCGGTTTCCTGACCCTTGCGGATCGCGTTGATATGCCGGAATTCTAACGGATCAATCCCAACCTTTTCCGCCATCATGTCCATCAAGGCGTCATGCGCGATAGCAGCTTGCGGCACGCCGAAACCTCTAAAGGCACCGGCGGGCGTTTCATTAGCAAAGAAGGCACGCGACCTCGCTTTGACATTGGGAACATAGTACGGGCCTGTTGCGTGGATAGGCACACGATCCTTAACCGTCAATCCCCAGGAAACGTATGCGCCAGTGTTAAAATCTCCTTCAAAATCATAGGATTGCAACTTTCCGTCTTGGTCACAGCCGTACCGAGCGGTGATTTTTGAAGGATGACGCTTGGTGGTAGAGGCCATGCTCTCAAGCCGGTTATAGGTGCAGCGGACCGGTCGATTTAGTTTCCACGCTGCGATAGCGAGTAGGGGCTGGACCGACAGATCAAGTTTGCCGCCGAAGCCGCCACCACAAGCAGTTGGAATGATGCGCACTTTCTCGGGTTCAAGACCCATGATGAGGGCGATCTCGTCCCGATCCATATAAGGACTTTGGGTCGTTACTGAGATTTCGATGCGGTCGCCAATGCGTTGTGCCCAACCGGCTTCCGGTTCGATATAGCCGTGTTCGACAAACCCTGTTTGAAAACTCTCTTCGAAAACGGCGCAGCTCGATTTAAACCCCTCCGACACATTTCCCTTTAGCACATCGCCATATGCCAAAATATTTCCCGGATGATCGTCATGGAGCTGTGGCGCATTTTCTGCGACCGGCGGCCCAAACCCTTGGACAGGTTCTTGCTCCTGCCACGAGATGGGCAATTCCTCGTCGCTAATCGACGATATCGCCTCGAAATCTCCGATAATTGCCACCACAGCCTCGCCCTTGAAACGCACAAACCGTTCCGCGAGGGCGGGCTGGTCTTTGACGTCCGGATATACCCCAAATCCATTCAGCCCGGGCACGTCCGCTGCAGTTATTACATCTACAAGTCCAGGATACTTTTCTTTCAGCGGTTCAAAGTCGCCCAGCGAAAATGTCGCACGCCAATAGGGTGAGCGAACGGCCCTTAGCCATAAAGCGTCTTCAGGCGCCTTGTCCGCACCATAAATTTCGCTTCCATCGACACGTTGCCTGCCATCAAGTTTGGCGGCACGAGAGCCAACGGCCTCTCCGACTTTAGGTTCTTCAATCCGTGCAGCGGACGTGTCGCCGACATGCAGTATCGCCTGGACAATTTTTCTATATCCGGTACAGCGGCAAAGCACACCACCCAACGCGTCATATATCTCGTCTTCAGAAGGGTTGTCGTTCCGAGCCAAAAGATCACTTGCCGCCATGAGCATTCCCGGTGTGCAAATACCGCATTGCGCCGCGCCGTATAGATGGAACGCTTCTTGGAGGTCGCTCAGTTTGCCGTTTTCAGCGAGCCCCTCCACTGTGATGACTTCAGCACCATCTGCTTGTGCGACAGGGACCAGACAAGAGCAGACTTGCCGGCCATCAACACTCACCGTACAGGCACCGCAATCGCCTGCATCGCAGCCTATTTTCGTCCCCGTAAATCCAAGATCGTCTCGTAACACATGAGCAAGCCGTCGAACCGGTTCGGCATCGACAGTCGTTCGGTTTCCATTGAGGGTAAAGTCGAACTTGCTCATGATGTTGGCACCAAATCTTCGAGAGCGCGCCTGACCAAAGTCAGAGCGGCGTCCCGACGGTAGTCCGCCGATCCGCGCACATCGTTAATGGGTGAAAGCTGATTTAGGTGTTCTTCCAAAACCAGGTCACCGATGCCTGAAGCCAGGGGCTGCCCTACAAGAGAGCGTTCCAATAGGTGCAGTCGTTTTGCTGCAGCGGAACAAGAACCCACCGCAACCTGCAACCCGCCCACCTTTCCATCATCGTTCTCGACGACCGCTGCAACCATGACAATCGAAATCACGAGGTACTTCCGTGCGCCAAGTTTTAAGAATGTCGAAGACGCAGGGAATTGGGGTTTGGGAATCCGGAATCCGGTTACGATTTCATCCCGTGCACAGCGGGTTTTGCGATTACCCATGATGAATTTTGCGAGTGGCATCGAATGTTCGCCTCGGGTAGAGGCAAGGACAATTTCAGCATTGAGCGACAGAAGCGGGGGAATCCCGTCCGCAGCAGGGGAGGCATTACAGATATTTCCGGCGACGGTTCCACTGTTTTGAATTTGAACGCCACCGACCTCACGGGCGGCGAGTTTTAGACCGGCGAAATAAGGCGGTAATTCGGATTCAATTACATCCGTCCAGCGTGTGAGGGCGCCAATATGAAAATGATCTTCATTCTCGGCAATACCGCGCAGGTCAGTAATACCGGTAATGTCGAGAATATCGTCGTCTAACGGTTTACCGACGCG
The DNA here is from genome assembly GCA_002720855.1 of Rhodospirillaceae bacterium. Taxonomy (GTDB): domain Bacteria; phylum Pseudomonadota; class Alphaproteobacteria; order MPNO01; family UBA2964; genus UBA2964. The sequence continues at coordinate 700,625 of PBIN01000014.1, forward strand.
TGCAGGATAATAGTCGGTGCCACCAGCCAAAACGAAGAGACTGTGCTCGGCGAGAGCCTGGACGGCTTCTTCGACAGAGTTTGGCTGCAGATATAACGTCATAATGATTATTTTGAAGCGGATTGAGCACAAAGAAAACCCGGTGCGGCGAAAATTCGCGGAGCGTTTGACAGGTCATCGCAGACTGACCAGACTCCCAACTCTATATCTATAGGAACTTTAGATGCCCGCTATCAAACAAATCGACGTCTTTCATGTGGCGCTGCCGACAAGGCGCGAGCACAAATGGACTGGTCTTACCGAGCCGATCGGTGGCTACATTCTCGTTAAATTGACCAGTGATGAAGGTGTCACGGGTTGGGGAGAGGCGCCCGCGTTGAAGGATTGGGGCGGTGACTATGGTCGTTATTTTGGCGAGTCACCCGGAACAACCAAATTTGTTGTCGAAAAATATCTCGCGCCAGCTGCGATAGATTGTGAGGTAGGGAATATTGCTGATCTGCATCAACGCATGGATGCTATTGTAAAAGGCTATCCCTACGCGAAAGCGGCGATAGATATTGCAGCGTACGATTTAGCGGGGCGGACATTAGGCGTTCCTGTCTGGCAATTACTGGGAGGCAAAGTACGGGATCGTGTGCCGGTAACCCATTCTATTGGGTTGCTTGATATCGATGAAGCTGTTGAGGAATGCAAAAAGGTAGCCGGCGAAGGCATAAAAACCATCAAGATCAAGGTCGGTGTCGATCCAGATCGCGATGTTGAGATTGTCAGCCGTGTTCGCGCCGCGGTTGGCGACGAGATGGATATTTGTGTCGATGCCAATTGCGGATATGCAACACCGCGAGATGCGGTGCGGATTATCCGAAAGATGGAACAGTTTCGCCTCAAATATGCAGAACAACCCGTCGAAGGGATCGACAGAATTGCCGAGGTGACGAGGGTCTTGGAAACACCGGTTATGGCGGATGAAAGTGCCTGGTATGCGCGGGATGTACTCGAGATCTTTGAAAAGAAAGCCGCAGATATTGTTTCGATTTATACGACCAAGCCCGGCGGACTATACGGTGCCATGGAAGTCGCAGCGGCAGCGCGTGCCGCCAAGTTTCTCTGCAATGTCAACGGTTCTGTAGAAACCGGCGTTGGCAATCTTGCTAACATTCATCTCGCAGCGGCTGCTATACCTGTAACGCTGTCCTGCGTCGTGCCCGTATCGATGCCTGCTGAGGCTCAAAGCGGGAATGTCGGCGGTATTTACTACATTGACGATCTAATTAAAGAACCGTTCGTTTTGGATGATGGCTGCGTTGTTGTCCCGGATGGGCCGGGTTTTGGAATTGATGTCGATGAAGGCAAAATAGGGAAATACCGCGATACATCACTAGATTAGAAATCCAATTAAGCCATTTTCGGTAATCTTCGAGGCCCTTTAAGTCATGAAGCCAATCACTTTAGGAGATGTCACGGTCACAAGTGTGGTCGAACGTGACGGTCCCTGGCGCGCACCCGAAATTATGTATCCGACTTGCGAAAAAGAGACCGCAATCGCGCATCTCAAGACGATGGAACCATACGTCTATGACGCTGTGCAGAATCTTCTGGTTATCACCTATCAGACCTACATTCTCCAAACACCACATCATACGATTTTGATCGATACCTGTTTGGGTAAGGACAAGGGCTATGGCCCACCGCACGATTTTCCCAAGCAGCCCTGGCTCGATGGAATGGCGGCGAACGGTCTTCGCTTCGAAGACATTGACTATGTATTCTGCACCCATCTTCACATCGATCATTGCGGTTGGAATACACGTTTAATCGACGGTCGTTGGGTGCCAACTTTTCCAAATGCCAAATATATTTTTGGCCGCCAGGAATATGAGGTGTGGGAAGAAGAAACCAGGAAGGGCGCAAATCCGCCCGGTAATGTTTGGTCTCAAAACTGCTTGCCCATTGTCGAGGCAGGACAAGCAATGTTGGTTGATGATGATTACGCGCTAGACGATACGATCTGGCTGACACCAACCCCTGGCCATTCTCCGGGTCATGTCTGCATCAATTTGAAGTCTGGCGATGACCGGGCATTGTTCTCCGGCGATATCATGCATCACGCATTGCAGTGTATCGAACCCGATTGGTCGTCCTGTTTTTGCTGGGATGCTGAGCAATCCGCCCAAACGCGACGTCAGGTTTTGGAGTCGGTTGCCGAGACGGACACGCTCGTTTTGCCAGCCCATTTTCCCGGGCCCACCGCCGGCCACGTTGTCGGCGATGGCGATGCGTGGCGGTTTAAGTTTTTAAACGACTAAACCAAGATTAGAGGGCGTTATAGGCACCGTCGACGAAACAATCATTGCCAGACATGAAGCTTGATTCATCACTTGCGAGGAAGACCGCTGTCTGGGCGATTTCTTCAGGCTGACCCAGGCGGGCCGCCGGCAAATGCGGCCGATGACGTTCGATAACATCATCCATGTTTTTATTGGCGACCAGCAGGCGCGGCGTTTCAATTGGCCCAGGTAGAATGGAATTTGCTCGAATATTATGTTCGGCATAGTCCACGGCGATCGATTTGGAGAGCATGCGCACAGCGCCTTTGGACGAACAATAGGCTGGCCGTTTCCGTGCCGAACGTGCGCCATAAATCGATGAGATGTTGATGAATGAGCCACTTCCCGCCTCAAGCATATGCGGTATCGCGTGTTTCGTTACGATAAACATGCCGGTGATATTGACGTCAAAAGTCTTGCGCCAAATATCGAGATCCAACTCGTGTAATGGCAGAAGCGGATCGGGGAAGGCAGCAGCATTGAAGACAATGTCGAGTTTGCCGAATGTTGATGCGGTTTTATCGATAGCGTCCTTAACCGCTGCTTCATCCGTCACATCGCAAGTAATAGCAATTGCTTTGCCACCAGCTGCTTCAATGTCAGCTGCGGTTTCTTTGACGTTTTCTTCTACAATGTCGACGCAGGCAACAGCCGCACCTTCTTCGCCAAACTGCCGTGCTGTTGCCCCGGCAATAGCGCCACCGGCGGCAGTAACAAAGGCAACCTTTTCTTCAAGTCGTCCCATGGCTGTGTCTCCCAATCAGAAGGCGGTATAGGCGGCATCAACCACCATATCCGCACCTGAGGTAAAGCTCGACTCATCGCTCGCCAGGAACAGAGCGGTCTGAGCAATCTCTTCCGGTTTGCCAAGACGCTTTTGATGGAGCCGCGTTCCATGCCGTTCAATGACAGCTTCGATAGATGGGTTTCGCACGAGCAGACGTGGCGTCTCAATGGGTCCGGGCATGATGGAATTTGCCCGTATTTTGTCTTCGGCGTAATCAACTGCAATCGATTTCGACAACATACGGACTCCACCCTTTGCAGCGCAATATGCCGGGCGTTCCTTGGCGCCAACCACACCGTAAATTGAGGACACGTTGATAATCGACCCGCCACCCGCTTTTTGCATTTCCGGTATAACGTGCCGGGCGACTATGAACATGCCGGTCAGATTGACGTCGATAACCGATTTCCACATATCGAGCGGCATTTCCGCGAGCCGGTGGCGTTTCTCGGAATAGGCTGCTGCGTTGAAGCAGACATCCAGCTTGCCAAATTCCGATACAGTTTTGTCGACGGCAGCTTTTATGGCGTCGTCATCGGTGACATCGCAAGGAATGGCGATGGCCTTGCCCCCCGCTTCATTGATGTCGGAGGCTGTCTGACCAACATTGTCTTCAACAATATCGACACAACACACGGCAGCGCCCTCAGCGCCGAACAGGCGTGCCGTTGCCCCGGCGATAGCGCCGCCAGCTGCTGTTACAAACGCTACTTTCCCATCAAGTCGTCCCATTTTATTTCCCCGATCTGAATTGATTTTGCTAACTAGACCGCCGTAAAGCCACCATCCACGAATACGTCTGAACCAGTCATGAAGCTCGACTCATCGCTCGCCAGGAAGGCGGCTGCGTTGGCGATGTCTTCCGGCTGTCCGAGCCGTCCAATGGGGTGCAGCGGCACCATTTTTTCACGGACCTGTTCCATGGTTGGCGTACGCGATAGAAGCCGGTTGGTCTCAATGGCGCCCGGCAAAATGCTGTTGGCGCGGATATTGTCCTCCGCAAAATCGAGTGCGATCGATTTGGACAATTGCCGCACTGCGCCTTTGGTCGCCATATAAGCCGGACGTTGTGGCCAGGCGATATGGCCAAAGGTCGACGAGATGTTGATGAACTGCCCGCCGCCCGCCGCCTGCATATGTGGGATGGCGTGTTTAGCGACCAGGAACATTCCTGTGAGGTTTACATCCAGAACATCCTGCCAGACCTCGAGGGGCATATTCGCCACTGTGTGAAGCGGCTCTGAGGTTGCCGCGGCATTAACAACGACGTTGAGCAGACCAAGTTCGGAGGCGGCGTCATCAACGGTTTTTTTGACGGCTTCTTCATCTGCGACATTACAGATTTTGGAAATTGCTTTTCCGCCAGCTGCTTCAATGTCGGCTGCGGTTTTGGCAACCGTTTCCTCAACGACATCGACGCAGCAAACCGCCGCACCCTCTGCGCCGAATCTTCTTGCGATAGCGCCTGCAATGCCGCCACCGGCAGCGGTTACAAATGCGGCTTTGCCGTCGAGCATTCCCATCCTGGTCTCCTGTTGTAAATTATCCCCTGAATTCTATTGCTTCACCGTCAGGACCGGCAAAGACGACGCGCCGCCAGCCTTCCTCTCGTGCTTCTCGAGCACCGGTTTCATGTGGTTCCGTAAGGACCGGAAGACCAGCTTCTCTCAATCGAGCGACATCCTTGTCAAAATCATCGGACTCAAAACAAAAATGAAATCCGTCCATCTTCCCCGTTCCGCAATGGACGAGTTCGAGGACGGTATTGCCGGAGCGCAGATAGGCGATACGCATCCCATCTCTTACAACGTGTTCGGAGTATAGTTCGCAGTTGAAAATATCCTGGTAAAATGCAACCGAGCGATCAAGATCGGTAACATCAAGCGCTACGTGATCAATCCGTAAAAACATTTGGTTTTCCTCTTCAATTATTCAGATCACAGCATTTACCGCGACAGGCCCGGTGTCAAACAGCCATCGGCGGATTTTGTGATAACTTATAATCAAGCATGACGATCGAGGGTTGGAGGACTATAAAGGCGGTGTCGGAAATCGTTGGGTGCCAGTTGGCTTAGGGGATAGCCAGCTTAAAATTGAATTGGAGAAGGTAAGAATGAAAAAGGTCTTGATAGGGGTCGCCGTCATTTTGGTGGTAGTCGGCGGTGTAGTTGGCTACGGGATTTTAAATGCCGATAGTCTGATTAAGGAAGCCGTGGAAAAATACGGATCGGAGGCGACAAAATCCCAAGTTACGTTGAATGCTGTCGAATTATCAATCAAGGATGGTACTGCGAAGCTAAAAGGATTTCGGTAGGGGAATCCGGCGGGATTCAAAACCGATAAGGCTATGAGTTTCGCGGTCGTGAACGTGAAAATTGATACTGATACTGTCACGAAGGACGTGATTGTAATCAAGGAAGTCGTAATCGAATCGCCAGAAATAACTTATGAGAAGGTGGACGGTAAGGCGAATTTCGATGTCATTCAGAAAAATGTCGATGATTACGCGAAATCGAAAGGTTTGGGTGGTGAAAAGAAAGAAGCCAAATCCGATGAAGAGGGACCCAAACTCAGAATTGAGAATCTCTACGTTCGGAATGGAAAGGTTGCGTTAAAGACGGGGTTTACTTTGGGCAAAGAAATTGGTGGTTCTTTGCCAACCATCCATTTGAAGGATATTGGGGAAAAAGGTAAGGGAGCGACCATCGGAGAGGTAACCAGTCAAATCGTTAGCGCAATCGTTGGCAGTGTTACCAATGTCGGAAAATCGTTATTTGATGGCGCTCAGAAGGCTTTAAAAGGTGCTGCTGAAGGCGCCAAGAAGCTGCTGGAGGGTGGACAGACGGTGCTGGTAAGATGCTCGAAGGCACCACCAAGTCCATAAAGGGCTTGTTTGGCAAGTAGAAGCTTGCTGGAATATGGCGGTTGTTAAAAAACAACCGCCAGAATTCTATAATAATGACCGTAAAAACTGGTCTGGGAGGTGTTGATGGCGCCAGATGGAATGCAGTCGATTAACATTCCGTCACTTCGGGGCAAGGTTAGTGACGAAGAATGGAGTGCCCGGGTTGATCTCGCCTGCGCTTATCGCCTGGTTGCCCATTACGGATGGACCCATGTGACGGCGAACCATATTTCCTTACGCGTTCCCGGTGACGATGAGCATTTTCTACTAAATCCCTACGGTCTTCTGTTCGAAGAGGTAACGGCCTCAAGCCTCGTTAAAATAGATTTAGATGGCAATAAGGTGATGGATAGCGAGTTTGGTATTAATCAGGCTGGCTATGTCATTCACAGCGCGGTCCATGGAGCCCGTAAAGACATTACCTGTGCTTTACATACCCATACAGAAGCGGGGATGGCCGTATCATCGCAAAAAGACGGGCTCTTGCCGCTCAATATGAGTGCCATCAGATTTTATGGCCGGCTAGCCTACCATGACTATGAAGGTGTGACGATTGATGTCGAGGAGCGCGAAAATATCGTTGAACATCTCGGCAATCACTACGCAATGATCCTTCGCAACCATGGGCTTTTGACGTTAGGTCGTAATCTCGGTGAAGCTTTTTATCTTATGTACAATCTGGAAAAAGCCTGTCGTGCCCAGATAGCGGCGATGGCAGGCGGCGCTGAACTAGAGATTCCCCCAGAGCACGTTCTACAGAAATCTGCCGAACAGAGCTGGCGGCCAAATAACAACAATCCCGACCAGCACCCGGCATGGCCAGCGCTGATGCGCAAGATGGATCGGATCGACCCTTCTTATCGGGAATAATTGGCGTTTAACCGAAGTTTCTAGCTTCTGCCGCCTGCTTCGATCTTTTGTTCTGTAATCGACATGAACTTTTCGCGTGTGTCCATCATCGCCTGGATACAATCAGGATCCATGTCCTGCTTGGGCACCGGGTCCAAACCCCAATAGCCGTGGGTGTCTTCGCCACGCAATAGCATTGCAGTCGCGCCCTCATAACGGGTCTCACGAACATGCGGCGCAACATAGTGGATTGAGAAACCGATGCGCGGATGATTGGCGTTGTTCGGACCGGAACTATGCACCACACTTTCATGGTGCAAAACGACCTGTCCCGCCTTTAACTCAGCGTAAACCGCTTCATCTTCGGGTACGTTAATCACGTTCTGGCCCAATGTCGCCAGGTTGTCCGGGTGCGGTTTAATCTCGTGTGTAGAAACTTGCTTGTGAGAGCCGGCAATGTAGCGAAGACAACCTGACTCGATCGTCGAATCATTGAAACCCAACCAGGCCGTCACGGTTTCTGCAGGTTCAAATCCATAAACAAAACTGTCCGTATGCCACGAGATGAACCGTGGATCGTTGGCCTTTTTAGTAAAGAATGATGCGCCCCAACAAAGGATGTTGGGGCCGACTAAGTCCTCTACGGCGTCCAGAAGTTTTTCATTGCTGACAATGTCGCATAGCCAAGGAAACGGAAGCTGTGCCTTGATCCGAAAGCGGTTCTGGGGTTCTTCGCCGAGCTGTTCTTCTAGCGCATTAAACTTCTGCCAAAGTCCTGCCGCTTCCTCCTCAGTATAGACATCATAGGGAAACAGAAATCCATCGTCATGGAACTGTTGAACCTGTTGTTCACTAAGAGCCTTGGGCATAGCTGAATTCCTCGCTATTTGCGCTTGTATGTCCCAACGCCTGGGCGGAATGACTTCGAATCCAGGAACTGACGCATACCTTCCTGCCGGCCTTGTTCTTTGTCGACACGCTGCAATGCATCACTTTTGCACCGGAGATAATCCGCAGCTTGTTCCATATTCATATCGCGAACTGAACGGATTGCCTCTTTGGTGTATTGAATTGCCCAAGGATTCTTTTTCATTAGTTTTCGGGCGATCTTGAGCGTTTCCGATTTAAGTTTGTTGTGGGGAACGGAGAAGTTGACGAACTTCATTGCGGCCGCTTCTTTGCCGTTAAAAGTGTCACCCGAAATCGAGTACCACATAGCGTCCCGGAAACTCATAACCTGATTGACATTCCAACCGACAAGGCCACCCGGGATATGCCCCCAATTGATCTCCGAAATGCCGAAAGTAGCGGTATGGGAGGCAACCGCGACATCGCAGGAAACGATCGGCGTCAATCCTCCTCCGAAGACAAATCCATTGACCATCGCAATCGTTGGTTTCGGGAATCCGATTAGACGATAGGACCGCCAACTCTCGGATGCGGCAGCAGCGCGCGCCCGGGCAACAGGATCGTTTGAGAGACCCCGGAAATAGGTTTTGAGATCCTGCCCGGCGCAAAATGCTTTACCGGCTCCGGTGATAATTAGAACTTTAGTATCGGAATCGACTGCCAGTTTTTCCAGAGCATCGTCCATGTCGTGATGCAGTTGCGGGCTCATCGCGTTACGTTTTTCAGGCCGATTCAGCGTCACAATTGTGATGCCGTCTTTGCGTTGATCAACGAGCACGTTTTCATATTTGTATTTCGGCGCCGCTTTGCGGGTTGATGCTTTTTTTGACGCTTTCTTGGCTGCGGGTTTTCTCGCCATCGGTTTATCTCCTTGTGAGTTAGTTGTTTAGTATTCGCGCAAAATGTTGCGCGCTATAACCATCTTCATGATTTCTGTTGGGCCTTCAGTGATGCGGAAACTGCGCGACTGACGCCAGAAATTCTCAATCGGAAGATCTTCTGTCAGCCCTATACCACCATGGATTTGCAGACACCGGTCAGCCGCCCGAAATCCGAGCTCGTCAGCGTACATTTTCTGAATAAAGCCATCCGTTCGATCAACGTTGCCTTCAGCGGCGCGGTCGGCGACGTTGTAGACCATCAGTCGCGCCGCCTGAAGTTCGACATAGGTATCCGTAATCATCCATTGTACGGCCTGCCTGTTCGCCAGCGGCTCGCCAAATGTTTCACGTTGTTTGGCATATTCACACATTAAATCAAGACAACGCTGCGCCGTGCCAACGCCACGGGACCCATGTTTCAAACGGCCATTGGCAAGGAACCTCTGACCGAGAGAGAAACCCTGACCCTCCTCACCGATGCGCTTTTCGACCGGAACCTCGACATTGTCGAAGTGTATAATATAAGGCTTATCTCCCATCATGGTGTCGAATTGACCTGCAATGGTCACGCCAGGGGAATCCATATCTACCAGGAACATCGAAATTCCGCCCCGTGAACCCTTCTCCTTATCCGTTACCGCCAAAAGCTGGGCAAAATCGGCATTGCCGGCTTCCGTAATCCACTGTTTGGTGCCGTTAATCACATAGTGATCGCCTTTGAGCTCCGCTGTTGTTCGCATGCCACCGGGATCGCCGCCGGCATCAGGCTCACTTTGCGCAAAACATGCTCTTTTCTCGCCGTTCAGAACGGGAAATAAATATTGTTCTTTTAATTCGTCGCTAAGTTCATAAAGCGGTGCTCTTACCTGGGGCCCCATGATGCCGCCAAGGCCACGGGTCGGCACAGCGACAGTACGGCCTAACTGTTCCCAAACAATGCACAGTGAGATCAGGTCAGCACCAACGCCACCGTACTCTTCGGGTACTTCCATTTTCCAGATGCCGAGCTCTTTGGCGCGTGCGTGATATTTTTCTTTCCAATCAGGCTTGAGTTCGCCGTCCTCATCGCAAGTTTCCATCTCGACTGGAATCATTTCCTCGTCGACAAACCGCTTCATCGTTTCCCGGAAAAGCTGATGTTCTTCGGAAAGCGGATACTCCATCCTGTGTCTCCCTGAGCATATTTTTTCTTAAGATAGGATGATCGGAGTGAGACCGTCACTTGTCAATGCGACGGGGCCAGATTGACCGCTTGCTGCCGCGGGTCTAGAACAACATAAAGCCAAATTTCGGAAAGCAAATTTCAGGGAGAAACAAGATGGCCGATGGGTTCCGCGCCTTGGTTCTGGACGAGGCGGAAAAGGGCGTTTCGGCGTCGATACAGGAATTGACCGATGATCAGCTTCCTGAAGGGGATGTGACGGTTTCTGTCTCTCATTCAACTTTGAATTACAAAGATGGAATGATCCTTAAAGGGATCGGACGGCTCGTAAGAAACTACCCCCATGTTCCGGGTGTAGATTTTGCCGGTACCGTCGAAGCCTCGGAATCGAGTGAATATAAAACAGGCGATAAAGTTGTTCTGACCGGTTGGCGTGTCGGCGAAGTGCATTGGGGCGGTTACGCACAAAAGGCGCGAGTAAAGTCCGATTGGTTGGTGCCATTACCTGACTCAATGACAGAACAACGCGCGATGGCGATTGGCACGGCTGGTTTTACGGCCATGCTGGCGGTAATGGAGCTGGAAGCGCATGGCGTGACACCGGATAGCGGTCCTGTTCTTGTGACAGGTGGAAATGGTGGTGTTGGTGGTGTTGCGATAGGGATTCTTTCGGGTCTTGGCTATGAGGTACATACGTCTACCGGTCGCCCTCAACTCGCCGATCACCTCAAGGCCATTGGGGCAAGCGAGATAGTCGCTCGCGAGGAACTTGACGTTGTGCCTGAGCGGCCTCTTGCTTCTGAGCGCTGGGCGGGAGCTATCGATGCTGTTGGAGGCAACACTCTGGCATCTATCCTGCCGCAATTGAAATATCGCGGAGCCATTGCTGCCTGCGGTCTAGCCGGTGGTGCGGACCTTAATTCAACTGTTATCCCGTTCTTACTACGCGGTGTAAAATTACTCGGAATCGATTCTGTCATGTGTCCGTTTGAACTGCGAAAAACGGCATGGAACCGATTGGCTACCGAGCTATCTACGGAGTCGCTTGATGCAATAACCGAAATTGTTTCATTGGAAGATCTTCTCGATTTGGCAGGAAAAATTCTGAAAGGTGAAACTCAAGGGCGCGTTGTCGTCGACCTAAACGCCTGAGCGGGCGAAGAACAAAGTTTAAAGTTAAGGGGAGCAAGGATGGATTTTAATCTTCCGGAAGAGTTGCAGATGTTGAAGGATAACCTTCGGCGTTTCGTTGATACTGAGCTCATTCCAATTGAACGCGAAACCAATGACGGCACGGAATTTTTGCCAGGCGTTCAGGAAAAATTGGAAGAAAAAGCCCGTGATCTCGGTTTGTGGCTTTTCGATGTTCCCGAAGAGTTTGGCGGGCTCGGGCTTGGCCATCTTTCCAAGGCGGTAATGTGGGAGGAAATGGCGCGTACCATTGCGATTCCTGCGCGCAACGCGTCGATCTTTGGTCCGCGCGTCAGTCCAATTCTCTATACGCTCAATGACGAACAGAAAGAGGAGTTTCTCTATCCTGTCGTGAAAGGCGAAAAAACAAGTTGTTTTTGTCAGACGGAACCCGAAGCGGGCGGCGACCCCGGTGGAATGAGGACAACAGCCGTTCGGGACGGCGATGATTATATCATCAACGGACATAAGCGTTTTATTACCGGAGCTGGGAACGCTGATTTTGCGCAGGTCGTAACTGCGACAGACCGTGAAAAAGGCTCACGCGGCGGTCTGACAGTATTTCTGGTCGATATGGATACGCCAGGTATTACGAAGTTGCGCCAGCAAGACATGATGATCGCCGACAAACCGTGGGAGATTCTGTTTGAGGATGTCCGTGTTCCGGTTTCTCAGCGCGTTGGCGAAGAAGGAGACGGGATGCGGGCAGCGCAAAGCTGGTTGACCGAAGGCCGCTTGCGTCACGGCGCTCGGGGTGTCGGTGTTATTTCCCGGTGTCTTGAGCTTGGTTCAAGCTATTCAAACCAGCGTTCAACATTTGGGGCCAAATTGTCCTCGAGGCAATCCGTGCAGAATATGCTCGTCAACATGTTTCAAACCCGGCATCAGCTTCAGCTAATGGTCTACAATGCTGCCTGGCGGGCAGATCAGGGCGAGGATGTCCGTAAAGAATCTTATATGTGCAAGTATTTTGGTGATGAAATGTCGTTTAAAGCGGCCGATCGCTGTATGCAAATTCACGGCGGTATGGGGCTGACAAAAGACCTTCCCATCGAGCAGTTCTTCCGGGATCAGCGGAGCATGGTGATAACGGAAGGTCCCACTGAAATCCTTAAAATGGCATTGGCAAGATTGGTTCTGCGTGAATATGGCGAGTAAAACTGAAAGCGCCGCGACCGAACTTCCGCCGGCGCGGCCAAGCTTAAAGACCTTTGCTGCATTTGCAGACCATATTGGTATCCGTGTTGTGGAGTGGGAGCTTGATCGCTGCTTGATCGAGTTTGATGTAGATGACCACGTGCTTAACGGTACAGGGGTTTTGCATGGCGGTTGTATGTCGTCGGTAATTGATACCGCTCTGGCGCATGCAGCAATCTATTGCACGGTTCCTGAGAATTACCGCTCCGGTGCAACCGTAACGCTGACTGTGAACTTCATATTGCCCGTGAAAAAAGGAAGCCGTGTAACGGTTGAGTCCAAGAAAACCGGTGGAGGACGCACGATGTTTATGTCTGTTGCGGAAGCGCGCGATCAGGATGGCCGGATCGTCGCCACAGGTCAGGGGATAGGACGTTACCGCGATGGTTGTCATAAGCCGGAAGGATTGCCGAGACCTGATGGTGTAGAAGCCGGGCGTTCGCCAGGCCGCTTTGCAGAGGGATAATACAAGAATTTTTAACCTGTTTATTGAGTGAGATTACGAGATGTTCCGTAACGTCGAACCATTATTGAAACCGAAATCGATGGCGATTGTGGGAGCCAGTGAAACTGGCGGCGACGGGTGGTCCCGCGTTTTGTTCCACAATATCAAAGACGCAGGTATGCCTCTTAAAGTGTATCTGATTAATCCACGCCGTGACGAACTTTGGGATCAAAAAGTATATCCCGATTTCGCGTCTTTGCCTGAACCGGTTGATCACGCAGCGGTAGTTGTTCCCGGTCGTTTTGTGAATGACGTTATGCGGGACGGCGTTGAAAACGGTTTGAAAGCGGCGACAATTTTTTCCGCTGGTTTTGGAGAAGGCCGTAAACGTCATGGCGCCGATCGTGGTGAGGAATTAAAGGCACTCATCGAAGAGTCAGGTGTTTCCGTTTGTGGCCCAAATTGCATGGGTACCTTTTCGTTACCGATGGATATTCTGCAATATCCCACCAGCAGGCTCCGGAATCTGAAGAAAGGCCCCATCGGTGGTATTTTTCATTCGGGTGGAACGCTTGGCTACTGGTTTGCGCGTGCAGCGCAACGTGGTCTGGGTTTCTCGTATGCGGTGTCTTGCGGGAACGAGTTTGGGCTCGATTGCGCTGACTATATGAATTTCCTTGTCGACGACCCCGATACCGAAATCATCGTCGGCATGTTGGAAAGTATTCGACGACCTCAGGCGTTTATGGCGGCGGCCAAGCGCGCGTTTGAGGCCAAGAAACCTGTCGTCATCGTCAAGCTCGGCAAAAGCGAGCTTGGGAAGGAACAGGCGAAAACCCATACCGGCGCAGTTGCGGTCGATGATGACGTGTTTATGGCGATGTGCCGTAACTACGGCATAACCCGCTGCAACAATTTGGACGATATGGTCGAAATCGTGTTGGCCATGACACAGAAGCGATATCCTGCGGGAAACCGGCTTGCGATCGTAACATCGTCTGGTGGGGCCGTTGGTCTTTCCCTGGATGCGGTTGCCGACGAAGATGCGACGCTGGCAAAACTTTCTCCTGAAATTATCGAAAAAATGGAGGCTCACGTTCCAGAAGATGTGGATGTTTATAACCCGATGGATGCGGGCACGACTCTGGCAGGAAACGTCGAGAGGTTTTGCGGCCTTTGTAAATTATTCGCGGATGAAGATGGTGTCGATATTATAGCGTTGCAGGGTCGGCTGCCGCTGCCAGGTGATCCTGAGACGGCACATCACTATGTCGACCTGAAAGCATATACAGATAAGCCAGTTCTTGCTTTCGCGCGGATGTCAGAAAATGGCGACGAAAAATACAGAGACTTCCAAGCTGCAGCAGACATTCCATTCCTGTTCGGTATTCCAGCGACAGTTCGTGCGATGCAGGCGCTCGTCAAATATGCTGATGCACGCAGACGCGGTCTTCCCGAACTCGCAGACGCTTCGGGTGATGAAGTTAATGTTACGGAAGACAGAATGGCTGATTGTCTTTCCGAGCGGGGGCTCACTGCTCCAGCTCAAACAATCGCCGCGGACCCCGAAAGTGCGTCGGAGGCGGCCGCTCAGATTGGCTTTCCGGTGGTGCTCAAAATCGTATCGGATGAAATCAGCCATAAAACGGAAGCTGGCGGCGTAATTCTCAACTTGAAAGATGAAGATGCCGTTCGAGAAGCTGCAGAGGGCCTGCAGAACAAAATCGGTGCCGAAAAGATCAGTGGGTTTCTGGTCCAAGAGATGGTTGAGGGTCTCGAAATGCTTGTTGGTGTTCGGGATGATCCCGATTTCGGACCTTTGGTTGTTGTGGGGCTTGGCGGCATATTTGTTGAGCTCATGAAAGACGTTTCCCTTCGCCTTGCGCCAATATCTATGGACGATGCAAAGGAAATGCTCGCCGAGCTTCGTGGCGCAAAAGCATTGGAAGGATTTCGTGGGCAAGCACCGAGAGATGTTGACGCTTTGGCCAGCGCGATCGTCGGGCTTTCGGAATATTTTATAGAGCACAGGACATGGTTATCTGAAATCGAGGTCAATCCGGTGATTGTTCTTGAAGAAGGAAAAGGCGTTCGTGCGGTTGACGTGCGGCCCGTTCGGAGGGATTAAGGGAGGAAGCATTTTTACTATTTGGGTGCTGATTAGACAGCGCTTGAGTCCAAATTCTAACTGGGAGGTTTATTAGATGCTTAAGAAGAAGTTTTCATGCGTGAAAGTTAATCAGCAGAAGGATGGGATTACCTGGGTAATCTTTAACCGTCCTGAAAAACGGAATGCGATGAGTCCGACATTCCACGCCGAAATGATGGAAATCATGACGGCTTTGGAAACAGATCCGGATACAAAACTCGTTATTCTTACTGGCGAAGGCACAGCATATAGCGCTGGTCAGGATCTCAAAGAATATTTCCGCGAGACCGATGGCAACTCAGCAGCTAAAGCTGCGGCGAGCGCCAATAGTCGTTGGCGGAATGAAAAGCTGTGGATGTACAACAAGCCAACAATTTCGATGGTCAATGGATTTTGCATTGGTGGTGCATTTACGCATTGCATTTGCGCTGATTTCTCAATTGCTGCCAACGAAGCCATCTTCAGTCTTTCCGAAGTCAATTGGGGCATTCTTCCTGGTGGCATGGTTTCGAAACTGGTTTCTGATACGTTCAGTCCGCGTGACGCCATGTTCTATGCCTGCACTGGACGTACGTTCAACGGTAAAGAGGCCGCTGCCATGGGTATGGTTAACTATTCCGTTCCCAAGAAGAACCTGCGCCGTGAAACGCTCAAACTGGCCAGGGAACTCCTCGAAAAGAACCCGAACGTGTTGCGGGGAACAAAGCATGCAATCCGGGCTACGCAGGATATGACCTGGCGCGCTGCTGCGGATTATCTCAACGCCAAGGGTGCCGAGATCAAACAACGGGATCAGGCACGTGGCCATGACGCATACGCGGAAGGTATTCGCCAGTTTATCGACGAAAAAGCTTATCGTCCGGTGTTCTCACCCTATGTTGGGGCCGCGGATGGCAAGACAACCGAGAAAGGTGGAAAACCTCGCGCTTCTGCTGCTCGTAAGAAAAAGGCTCCGGCTAAGAGAAAGGCGGCAAAAAAGGCCGCGAAAAAAACTGCGCGGAAAAAAAAGTAATTTAGGTCCAGAGTATTGGGCAAAATTAAACGGCGCGGAATGTTTCCGCGCCGTTTCTAATTTTGCCTCGTACTTATTCACTCCACGAAATAATCGGTGTGAAGTAGTCGTCGATTGGTTCAGCTTTTGCGAGGAAATGCTGGTCGACCAGGTGTTTCATAAAGGTTTCGAGTGTTTGCCGGTTAGGCTCCACACCATAGGCCCAGGCGTTTGCCCCCATTAGAGCCTGCATTTCTTCAATTTCGTCATGAAGCCAGGGCAACATGAAGCGCTGTGCACCGGAAAAACGCATTTGTTCAATTGCCCAGCTTTTGGATTGCTCACAGGCCTTGAACAGGCTTTCGGCCATCCAGGGGTGTTCGTTGAACAACTCCTCGCGAATTACGAGCGTGTGCATGATGGGATGGATGCCGGTTTTTTGATAATAGGCCTTTTCCAGTTCCCGATAGTTGGGAAGTAGACGGGCGACGTTCTGTCCATTGTGCAGGGCGTCTGGACGCCGGGCGCCGAAATAGGCATCGATATCCCCTGCCTCGAGCATTTCATTCAGAGTTTTATCGTTGGGGATAACTGTTATCGACAGGTCTTTTGTTGGCCGGAGGTCCATGTCTTCGTCTTCCGTCCGGGGGGTATTTACACCTCCTTCGAACCATTTAAGTGTGTTCAGGTCGACGCTGAATTCATCCTGTAATATGCCGCGAACCCAGACCCCCGCTGTTTGCCGATATTCCTGGACGCCGACGCGTTTTCCTTCAAGATCCCTGGCGGTCTCAATCCCTGCATTCCGATTAATGAACACAAAGCCATGGCGAAATGCGCGGGATGGGAAAACCGGGATGGCGACATAAGGAAAATCGCCTCGAATTCTTGATATGAAATAGTGTGCCGTCGACATTTCTGCGACATCGAATGATCTCGTTTTGATCATTCTTGCAAAAATTTCAGGCGGAGACTGGATTGAAATATAGCGAAGATCGATTCCTTCGGGTTGAACAACACCGGTGCTAAGGGCTTCCATACGGTCATAGGGGCCGCAAGCCATCGTAATTGGCAGTTTTGCCACGCTAAATTCCTCCCACTGAATTTTTCGACAACGATCAGCCAGTCAAAATGAAATCTGTAACGAGCCTAGAGACGCCCGAAATCGAGTCAAGGGTGCCCACCGAATTAGCGCACGGCAATGTGATTGGGTTTTGAGGTCGGTAATGCCCACTATTGGTGTCTGTGAGCAAGGCCACTAACTTATGATTGAGCGAGAGATTTACACGATGTCCCCCAATCAATGCAGAGCTGCACGCGGCCTATTAAAATGGACACAGCCGCGTCTCGCGAGTGAGTCAGGCGTCGGCTTGTCAACGATCAACCGATATGAAAATGAAACCCGGCCGCCGCGTAAAACGGCTATCCAGCGGTTGCAAACTGCTTTGGAAGGCGCCGGCGTTGAGTTTTTATTCGATGACGGGTCAAAGGGTGTCGGCGTTCGACTGCGCAAAAGCTAAGTCAGTTATTCTGATCTTTTGAGGTTGGCGATGATGGGGGTAAATCAAGCTCCTCATCATCATACCCCTTTCGACTGCTGTAAAAAACGAGGAACATTAAACCTGCACCCAAAGCAAAAGTGACTGTTACGCCGATAGCAAGAGCGATCTTTCCATGGGTTGAAATTTCTACATCACTGATCCCTATCCAGGTTTCGTACGCTGCGTAACCCGCACCTCCCAAGAGAGCGATTAGAAAAACGATGACAAATAGGGCACGCATAAATTCGATCCGATACTTCAACTCACTTTGGCGCTCGCTTCCCATGGGGTTGAAGCGCTATACCTCTCTTCAAATTTGGTGATCTCATGCTCGTGCTGCAACGTATATCCGACAGCATCTAAACCATTAAGGAGGCGGTGTCGTCGGTGGGCGTCAATTTCAAAATGATAAACGGCTTGATCCGGGCCGGTGACGGTTTGGGCTTCCAAATCCACGGAGATTTCGGCACGGGGACCTTCCCGGAGTTGTTGTCTTAGTTTTAGAACGGTTTCATCAGGTAAGGTTACAGGAAGCAGTCCATTATTGAATGAATTGTTGTAAAAAATATCGCCAAAACTGGTAGCAATTATGGCTCTAAAACCCGCGTCAACGAGGGTAAATACCGCGCCTTCGCGGGATGAGCCGCATCCAAAATTGTGCCCCGCAACAATGATCCTGGACTCTCGAAACCCCGCTTTGTTGAGCACAAACGTCTCGATCTCATTGCCGTCGTTGTCGAGCCGAAGATCTTTGAAAACGTATCCGCCATAGCGCTCGTCACGTGGCATCATGAGATGGCGAGCCGGTAATATTTGATCAGTGTCGATGTTGTCCTGATCCATCGGAGCTGCCACGGCTGTGAAACAAGTGAATGGTTCCATCAGGGGGTCTCCATTTCCCGAACATCGGTAAAATGACCCGTCACTGCGGCGGCAGCGGCCATTGCAGGGCTAACCAAATGGGTACGTGCACCGCGCCCTTGCCGACCTTCAAAATTTCTATTCGATGTCGAAGCGCATCGTTCCTGACTCTCAACAAAATCTCCATTCACACCGATGCACATCGAACAACCGGCTTCCGGCCGCCAATCGACCCCAGCGGCCTCAAATACCTTATGCAGACCCTCCTGCTCGGCTTGGGCTCTGATTAATCCCGACCCGGGTACAATTATCGCCGGGATACGTGCCGTCCTTCCTTCCAGTACACGGGCGGCATCGCGTAAGTCTTCGATACGGCTATTGGTACATGAGCCAATGAAAACGCGATCAACCTTGATATCCTCAATCGCTTGTCCGGCATGCAGCCCCATATATTCCATTTTGCGCTGCATTGCCGCCTGGCGCTTTGGGTCAATTTCTGCTTGCGGATCGGGCAACGAACTGCACACAGGCAGGACGTCCTCAGGGCTCGTACCCCAAGTGACCATGGGTTGGATATCTTTGGCTGCTAACGTCGCTTCATTATCAAATTCAGCATCGTCATCGCTTGTCAACGATCGCCAGTAATCTTCCGCCGCGGACCAGTCCTCCTCACCTGGTGCATAGGGTCTACCTCTTAGGTATCGGTAGGTCGTTTCGTCTGGCGCAATCATGCCGGCTCGGGCGCCCGCTTCAATTGACATATTGCAAACGGTGAGACGTTCCTCGACGGTGAGTTCCTGAATTGCCTGTCCAGCATATTCGATTGCATGCCCAGTTCCTCCCGCTGCACCGATATGGCCGATTATCGCCAGGATAACGTCTTTGGCCGTCACTCCTGCAGGACGAGAGCCCGTAACATTTACGCGCATCGATTTGGGCTTTGGTTGCCACAGGGTCTGAGTTGCGAGGACATGACTTACATCGGAGGCGCCGATCCCGAATGCCAATGCACCAAGTGCGCCGTGGGTTGAGGTATGGGAATCGCCACATACAACAATCATTCCCGGTTGTGTAATGCCTTGTTCGGGGCCGACGACGTGAATGATTCCCCGCCTTTCATCATCCAAATCGAAGAGGTTTATTTCGTTCCGCTTTGCGTTATTGACGAGGTTGGCGACCAAAGCACGCGTATCCTCATCGACATAGTCGGAGTTGTTCAGGCCAGTAGTCGGTGTGTAGTGATCCGGAATAGCGAATGTGCGTTCGGGGTGCCGGACGCGTCGATCGTTGCCGTGAAGCATATTGAACGCATGGAAGGAGAGCTCATGACAAAAATGACGGTCTATGAATAGAAGTGTTTGACCGGCTTCATTGGTGGTTATGGTATGGCTATCCCAAATCTTTTCGAAAAGTGATCGCGCTGATCCCATCGGAGCATCCCCAGAATCGTAGGTGGGGAAACTGTATCATATGGGAGTTGTTGCGTCCTGCGACCTATTATCCGCCGGGTTTTTCTTTGGATTTTTCGACGGGTAGGGCATGGCGTTGCATTAGCCCTGCCTGAGCAACTGCAAAGATCAAGGTCAAAATCATCAACCCAAAGACCTTGAAAGATACCCAGAAATCGGTGCTTTGCGTACGCCAAACGATTTCGTTGAGCACTGCCATCGATGCGAAGAACCAGGCGAAGCGAATGGTGAGCTTATGCCAACCGATATCGTCCATGGGCCAGGCAGCGGACATTAGCGGTTTTAGTAGGGGTTTTTTAAACAAAAGCCCGCCAAACAAGATAATGGAAAACAAAGCCTCAACGATCGTCGGCTTCATTTTTATAAACGTCTCGTCCTGAAGCCATAGAGTCAGGCCACCAAATATCCCAACAATAACCGCTGTAATAAGGGGCATCATCGGTACGCGTTTGGCCACAATCAGTGAGACAGCTAACGCGATTGCCGTGGCGATCATTAGGGCTGCAGTTGCTGCAAGTAAAGAAGTCCCATCATCGGACTTTGGTCCAAAGAGATAGGCGATAAAGAAAACAGCCAGTGGAGCGTAGTCTACTGTTGGTTTTAACCAGGCAGGCTCTGCTTTTTTATCAGTCATATAAGTTCCCGAAAAATTTTCGCGCGCGGATAGTAGTGTCCGATGTATTTAAGAGCAATGAACGAATATTAAAGGTGTTGCCTCGTTGACTGGCTCGCGGTGGCAAATTACCGTTTAGCTTTATGAAACAGCACACTTAACAGACCGTTATCATAATTTGGGAGGGCCAGATGGTTGAATACACAGAAGTGCAAGTCGACGGAAATCCTATGCGCATTGCATTTTCGGTTCCCGAAGGTGACGGTCAACATCCCGCGGTGGTCGTCATGTACCATCGCGGGGGTTACGACGATTTTACGCTTAAGGTTTGTGAAGATCTGGCTTCAGCAGGTTTTCTGGCCGCATCTATGGATCTTTATCATTGGCCACCCTTACTGGAACCGCCGCAGGAAAATCCATTTCCCAAAGATCCAGAGATTATAAAAGACGTTTCCGCGACGGTGGATTGGCTCGCAGACCGTGGTGATGTCGACATGACTAAACTCGGAATACTCGGACATTGCATGGGCGGCAGAATGGCTTTGCTCGGTGCTGCAACCCATGACGTTTTTAAGGCCTGTGTACCTTACTATCCCGGAAATATGTTCAAACCCTGGAGCGATGATGGCCCAACGCCGTTTGAATTGTTAGGCGGAATAAAAGGTACTGTGCTCGGTTTTTTCGGAAACGATGATCAGAACCCGTCCCCAGAGGATCGAGAAAAAATCTCGGCAGAGCTTACGCGGCTAGGCGTCGGGCATGAGTTCCACGGATATGATGGTGCTGGTCACGCGTTCCAGAACTTTCTGGCACCTGAACGCCATAGACCTGAAGCAACCGAGGACTCATGGGGTAAGACAATTCTCTACCTCCAGGACACTTTAAACGGGTAGTGGTGCACCAGTTCGTGAGAAAAGAAGTTCAGTGGTTGGTATTTGCGCTTGTCGCCATGAATACCAGTTTAACTGCCAATGCGGCGACGCTGTTGATTGAAGTCAAAGGTCTGCGTTCAGGAAAAGGCGACGTACATTTTGCCGTTTATAATAAGCCAAATCACTTTCCCACCCGAAATGGCAAGGTGGCTTATGGAAATGTTCCTGCCAAAGCGGAGGGTGTCGTTATCCCTGTGAAGGGATTGGAAAAGGGAACTTACGCCATTGCCGTTTTTCATGACGAGAACCGAAATGATGAGTTTGATCAAGGTTTGTTAGGCATCCCTTTGGAAGATTACGGGTTTAGCAATAATGCTACAGGGTTTCTCGGACCTCCTTCATTCAAAGACGCGGCCGTTAAGCTGCAAGCTGACTGGGTCCGAACTGTTATCAGGCTAGACTAAAGAGAATTCAGCATGGATCTTGAGATGTCACACGCGGTTCTTCATGAATTGGTGACTGCTAATCGGATATTGGCGAACGAAGGCATCGTCGATGCTTTCGGTCACGCGAGCGTCCGGCACCCCGAAAATCCTGATCGCTACATTATGGCTTGTTCCAGGAGTC
Source organism: Rhodospirillaceae bacterium (assembly GCA_002720855.1). Taxonomy (GTDB): domain Bacteria; phylum Pseudomonadota; class Alphaproteobacteria; order MPNO01; family UBA2964; genus UBA2964. The sequence continues at coordinate 722,404 of PBIN01000014.1, forward strand.
CAGGCATCGTCACCGTCGACGACTTGATGGAGTATACGCTCGACGGCGATCCGCTAGATCAACAAGGACGGCCAATGTACGCAGAGCGTCACATTCATGGCGGCGTCTATGAAGTTCGGTCAGACATAAAAGCTGTTATCCATAACCATTCTCATGCCGTGATCCCATTTGGTTTAACCGGGACCGAAATCCGGCCTGTTTTCCACATGGGTTCCACAATGCTCGGACCAGTACCGGTCTGGGATATTGCAGATAATTTTGGCGATACCACCTTGCTTGTTCTCAATATGGAACAGGGGCGAGATCTTGCGCATGGAATGCAGGGTGGCCGGATTGCATTAATGCGAGGTCATGGCTGTGTCGTCGGCGCTGACACGATCAAAGAAGCCGTGATGATTGCAATATATCTTGAGGCCAACGCTAAACTGCAAATGCAGGCCTTGCAGCTCGGCGAGCCTCGCTATATGACCACTGGTGAAGTTGAACAATGCAGTGAGAGGATTACTGGCGAACTGGCAATTGATCGTGCGTGGGAGTACTGGACGATTCGCGCGGGTTGCAAGACTGTCTGATCCGTGTTTTCGATGAACTAAAATAGATGTAGGGTCGCTTCACCTCTCTGATCTCAATTTCCTTTACTCAATGCTCTGCAACGACATGTTGTGTTCGATATATGAAGCCTGAAGGTCTCCTCGATATCTATAGTCGGCGTATTGAAAATGGTGAGATACGACCGGATGCCGGCCAGAGCGATGTTGCCACAATTTTACATTCCCTGAACGAAGAACTTCTTCAAAACACCGAGAGTCCAAAGGGAATCGGTGGCATGTTGAAATCATTGATTGGCGGTTCAGAAAATACACCGCAACCCAAAGGCATATACATTTATGGGGCACCTGGTCGTGGCAAGTCCATGTTGATGGATTTGTTTTACGAGTCGACGCCTGTCGTGAAACGGCGCCGTGTCCATGTCCACCCCTTTATGCAGGAAGTGCAGGCCAAGCTCCACAAATGGCGACAGGAGGGCGGCGGGAAGCAATCTGAGGAACCGCTTCCTCGTTTGGCCCGCGAGATTGCCGAGACAAGCCCTCTCCTGTGTTTTGATGAGTTTCAGGTCGAAGCGGTTGTTGATGCCATGATTTTGCGACGGTTGTTTGAGGCCATGTTTGAGTTTGGCGTTACGGTCGTCGCAACATCCAATACCGCACCCGATGACCTCTATAAAGGTGGTCTACAGCGTGATCGTTTTCTTCCCTTTATTGATTTGCTTAAAGAGCAGATGCAGGTGATCGAATTGGCAAGCGAAACGGATTATCGCCGGGATCGATTAAAATCTGTTGGCGTGTATCATTCTCCATTGGGAGACGATGCTGAAAGTGCGTTGGAAGAGGCTTTTCAACGTCTAACTGATGGAGCTGAAATCGGCCAGGAAACCATCACGGTGCATGGACGTACAATTTCGGTGCAGAAAGCAGCGCGAGGCGTCGCATATTTTCCATTTGCCGATCTTTGCGAGCAACCCTTGGGTCCAGCGGACTATTGGTCAATCGCTTGCCAGTATCAAACGTTAATTATTTCCGGCATTCCTCTTTTTAAACCCAGCGACAGAAATACAGCAAAGCGCTTCGCAACACTCATCGAAACCCTATATGAGCAAAAAACCAAACTGGTTTGTTCAGCGGCGGCTCTTCCCGATCATCTTTATACCGAGGGAGATGGCGCGGCCATTTTTACACGTGTTGCCTCGCGTTTGGAGGAAATGCAATCGGAAGAATATTTATCGGCGCCGCACAGTCCTGCCAACGCTAAAGCCGCTTAACATCCTTTATAAGGAATTCGGAGTTTCCCACGTTTTCGTCAACAAACCGTCGCGTTCCGGTGGTAAAAAGACCGCAGCTTCACGACATGCTTCCGCGGCTTCATGTGCGGGCAGGTCTGGGTCCCACTTTGAGCCGATGAAGCGGCATCCGGTAATCTCCCGCGACTCGTCTGATGCCAGCCACACTGCAGGCGGCACCATCACTTCGGCAGGAAGATATGGTTTTTTACTTTGATTGGCTGCTGCTCTGACGGCAGGCAAAACAAATTCGGTTTCGACGGCGCCGCCGGGGGCAATACTATTAACTGTTACGCCGCTATCCAATAGATCCTGGGCCCAGCAAAGGGTCATCGCTTCAAGGGCAGCCTTTGTCGGTCCATAAGGGCTTTCATTGGGACGATACATTGACGATCGTGATTTGGTAACATTTAGAATTTTACCCTCTTTTTGTCGCAACATCGTTTTTACAACGGCATATGCCATATTGAATGGCCCATTGATATTTGTATCGACGATGGCCTCCCAGCCATCTGGGTTTCCTTCATAGAATTTTACGCGATCATCGGCCAACATTCCCTGACCGAGACCGGCGTTATTGATCAACACATCAACTCGACCAAATTTTTCAATGGCGATGTCGACGACGTCATGACAAGCGGCCCGATCGGTTACATCTGCCTGAAGGGGTAGAGCAACCCCAGAACCGGCAATGCCATTGATTTCGTGGGCGGTGGCCTCAATTTGATCCCGATTTTGCGCTGCGGTGACGAGAATGCCCGCAGCTCCTGCGTTCGCATACCCTAGGGCCATGGCACGCCCCAAGCCACGGCCGCCACCCGTAATGATGGCAATTTTGCCTGCCAAAATCTTTTTCATATTCTGTTCCTATGCTCGCGCTATGAAGCTGCGTTAGAATAGTCATATAGGTCCTATTGACCAATGCTGACTGACTTTAGGAAGAGGGACAAAAGTACGATGTCGTTAGCTTTTGATGAATGCCCGTTTTGGGATTTTTCCCTGAAAGTGTATGGACAGGAAGGCGTCTCCACGGCGTGTATAAACCTGCAAGACAAGCATATTTTGGATGTGAACATCATTCTCCTAAGTATGTGGCTCGGTCACGGCGGATATCCGATCATGGATCATGATACCCTTATGCGGGCACTGAATGTTTCCCGCCGATGGAATAAAGACATAATTTGTGGAATTCGTGCTGTGCGGTTGGCCCTCAAAGATGATTTTTCTCCAATTTCTGCCGAGAATTGCGAAAATTTACGGCAGAGTATTCTCTCGCTGGAAATCGATGGAGAGCATCTGGAGCAGGTGGCCCTTGCATCGACCGTAACGGCGACGCCGAATCCAGATTTGGAGCCATCTTTGAGATTGGCAATTTGCACGGCGAATTTGGGATTATATCTCACCCATCTTGAAACCAAGTTGGATGAAAAGGACTATGTCGATGTGCGGATTATTCTATCGGCAACATTCCCCAATCTCGAAAGCGAAGCGGTCGATTCTGCGATAGAATCCTTGGCCGCGATTTAAGGGGAATTTCGAATGGCATATAAATATCTCTCTTTTTTTCGGATTGTTGTCGTTCTAGCATCTGCGGCCTCCGTTTCAGGTTGTGCCGAAACAGTCAAATCGACATCAAATGAAATTCACGTGGATACAGGGGAGCTGGGCCAGCTATTTCCAAATTCACGCCATTGGATGGCATTGCCGCAGGCAAAAGAGTTTTGCGATAAACACTCAAAGACAGCCAGTCTTGATGATTTAAAGGGGACGATCGTGATTTATCGGTGTACAAATCAAGAATAACCGTCGACTACGCCGACCTATTTTCTGAAATAGCATGAAATGTGATCCAATTACGCAATGCAAACTCAAGCTTTCGGTGTAGTTTCCTTTTTTTAGTTTCTACCTATGTGTCTTCAAGAAAATCGTCTTTTTCCAGGGTGTTGATTTCTTCGTCAATTCGACGAACCTCTTTCAAGGCCCAGTCTTGACGGTTCGCGCACTGTTGTTTCCAGCTAAGATTGGAATCAACAGGACAGGCCGCGTCTAGTGGCAGAGGGCCGTCGTACCGATTTTCTAAATCTTTAGAGGAATAAAAGATTTCCAATCGAATCTCATATAAGGTGATTGTACCTTATATATATTAATAGTTGTCTAAATATAAGTCAATAAGATAAGGTATAAATCCCTAATTTCAATTCAGAAGAGCCTTCTTGTGACTTCGATCACACGCCCGACGACTTCGATTTCATCAGTAATGAAAATGGTGTCATAGCTATCAGTGCTGTCAGGTTCCAGACGTGCTGGTTCCGTTCGAAATCTTTTGAAGGTCGCGTCACCGTTATGTTTGACGACGTAATATTGGCCCGAAGACAATATTCTATCACCGAAGTCAATGACTATCGTGCTCCCTTCTGGTGCAATACGATTCATGCTGTTTCCCTGAACGCGAAGGGCAATGAGCGTGTCGCGGCTATATGATACTGGTATAAACTCTTCTGCACCGCCTACAGCATAAGGATCGTTGGTTTCCGAAAGGTCTCCAGCTGCGACCCAGCTGATGACGGGAACGTCCTGTACCGGACCGCTGACCTTGCCGGAGCCGTCATTCGACTGTAGTTCCAGAAGCGCTTCTAATGTCCATTCCAGCCCACGTGCGATACCTTCCAAAGTATCCCTCCGGGGATTTTTTGACTTGCTTCGGAGAACATTACGTATGGCATCAGGTGTTAACCCGCCATCGATAGAAGCCCGTCGTGCGGATTTACCAAGCTCCTTTAAACGTCCCCGTATTCGATCTGTAAGCGTCGTCATATCGTCCTCCCAGCATCGCGGTATTTTAACCTTAGATCGCAAAAATGCCGATACGGTAAAAATACCTTAACATGAGGTAAAAAAACCGTATTATTGGTTACATGGCAAATATACCTGTATCAAAAATTGAATCTGTCAGAGATCGGGTAACCGGTCGAAAAAGGCAGAAGAGCTCAAAACGCATGAAACAACGGGTTTGGCAACAAAGAGAACCTAATGGATTCGATCCGACGGAGGTGATTGATGGTGAGTTTGACAGCGTCGATCTCGATGCTGTTCTACGGGATATCGAATTCTGAGGCGATGATTTTAAAGCTGAGGACTCTTTCTAAAATCAATTATGGGAGGAAAATTGAAAATTCATCGAACGCGTAAGGATCGGTTGAGGCAGGGGTTGCTGGACCAGGAAGAAGAATTGTCTCCGCCGACATCGCAAACCGTAGAGAAACTACGGAATGATACAATCATTCTTCTTATGTCGAGTGGTGATATTGGTATGGACCATGTTCGCGCAGCGGAGGATATCCGGACGATATTTGAGATCGTGTCACGCGGAATGTTTCCAGCAAGTAGTTGGCGATCTGAAACGAACAGGGTGCCGCACAGACGGCGACGGACGGATTTTGTTGACCGGATGAACAGCCATGAAGTTCTCATATGGGAAAAGTGCTATTTGCCATGGTCGCATAAGTTGAGTTTAGAGGTAGTCGGCGGAGTTCCCGGCACTCGATGGCTACAAATGGTTATTGATATTGTGGTAGATAATTTCCCGTTGGACGACGTTGAGAAAAAATATCGCCTAGGCGAGGGAACTGCACTGGGTTTTTTGGTCAATGGATTGGATAGGTATATAGCCCTCCGGCAAAAATATACGGGAAAGGTTCGGGTTTGAACTGACTCTTGTTGACCTGATACATTGAAGCTCGTATTTCGGGGTCGGTTTAATTATTGTCCCGAATCTGTTTTCTTGAGTGTCGATGACAACAGCAGAAAATACATCTGAAGGCGCTGACGTAGCCGCAGCGATGCTTGCGGTTGATAGGGCGTCGCATGACTTTCGCCGGGGCCGCGCAGTTCATATTTACGATGAGTCGGGACATTCGGTTGTTGCGGTCGCGTCCGAACTGGTTACCGAGCAGGCCGTTTCCCGCTTGGCTGTGATCGGTGATAGCGAACCGGCTATAGCAATCACTCATCATCGGGCCAGGACCTTAAAAGTAAGGCTATATACTGATGAGATAGTACTCATTCCGTTTGCTTCGTGGCGTACGGCGGAAATCGCGAGAACAATTGCTGATCCGACAACGGATTTGGCGAATCCATTGCGCGGCCCCTATACCGCTATGAGAGATCCTGTTGCGGACGCCAGTATTGCGGCGGTGCAACTAGCGAAGATTGCGCGCCTATTGCCGTCAGTGATTTTAGCGTCTTGCGATGAACAAGACGAAACAAATTTCCGCAAAGATGGTATCTCTTCAATTCGCGCTTCGGATGTAATGTCTTATGAAATGGACACGGCAGGTTCCCTCACGCAAGTGACGGCAGCACGTGTTCCCTTGGAGGAAGCGGAGAACTCGCGGATCTTGTCTTTCCGGTCGCCGGATGGCGGACGTGAGCATCTTGCCATCATTGTTGGGGAGCCACCAACAGATCGACCAGTATTGGCCCGTTTGCATTCTGAGTGTTTTACGGGAGATCTCGTTGGGTCTTTGAAGTGCGATTGCGGCCAGCAGTTGAGGGGGGCGATTTCTCAAATCGCGGAAGAAGGGGCTGGTATCCTCTTATATTTGAGACAAGAGGGGCGCGGCATTGGCCTGACGAACAAGTTACGGGCTTATGCGTTACAGGACCAAGGTTTTGATACTGTTGAAGCAAATGAGCGGTTGGGTTTCGAGTCAGATGAACGAATATTCTTACCAGCAGCGAGAATTTTGAAACAATTGGGGTTTCAGCAAGTGAGATTGATGACGAACAACCCCGATAAGGTTGAGGGATTAACATCTTTTGGTATCGACGTAGTAGAGCGTGTGCCGCACGCATTTCCTTCAAACGATCACAACGAGTTTTATCTGTCGGTGAAAAAGGAAAAGAGCGGCCATCTGTTGTAAGGAATAGATTCCTTGACAAGTGATGCCTTGCCAAGTATATTTGTAAAAGTCACAGAATTGAAAAAGCCTCGCATCGCGGGGCTTTTTGTTTGGAAATATCACATAGGTATTAAATGGGCGCACGTCGGAAGGCATCCCTTAAAAACGGCTTGGCCGGTTTGCCTGAGTTCGCTATGCACAACCTTCTGATCCGAACGAAAAGAGGGGAAATATCGCCTCTGGAATTCAATCGGGTTCAAAGTGGAGTGCACCAAAGACTTGAAGATATGTTGCAAAGAACGGGCCGTGTAAGAGCCCTGATTCTGAAAGCAAGACAGCCAGGTGTTTCGACTTATGTCCAGAGTCGCTTTTACGAAAAATTGCTTCGTCGTCATGGTACCCAAGCGTATATTCTCACGCATCAGAGAGACGCAACAGAAGTTATATTTGAGATTGCTGAACGATTTCATGAAAATAATCCGGATCCCAATAAACCGAAAACCGCCGTTGCAAATGCAAAGGAAATATGCTTTGCGGAAATTGACAGCGGATACCGTGTTGGTACAGCCGGAAGCAAAGCGGTAGGTCGCGGTCAGACCTTTCAATTGTTTCACGGTTCAGAAGTCGCCTTTTGGCCTAACCCGGGCTCCCATATGGCCGGTCTAATGCAAGCCGTCCCCGATACAGATGATACCGAGACCGTACTTGATGATGCTACTGCAGCGGATGCGCGCGCAACGCTGGGTGCCCAGGCGGATTTGGATGTTCCAAGCCAAACGGAAGCTGAGACTGGTACGGCAACCGATGAACGAATTTGGACTGCGGAACGTGTCAAACAAGCCATCGTTGCTCTTGCGCCAGCACCGCCACCCGTGGAAACGGTTCCAGCAGGTGTAATGTTTGACTTTGGTGGTTCTGGATCATTACCAAGCGGCTATTTGTTATGCGACGGCGCATCCGTTTCCAGAACAACTTACGCCGATCTGTTTGCGGCTATAGGCACGACATGGGGGGCCGTTGACGGTGCTTCGTTCAACCTTCCCGATACACGAAGGCGGGTGTCAGTAGGCTCAGGTGGTTCAGGGACTGGCAATCTTGGAAACGCCGTAGGCGATACCTGTGGCGCCGAGACGCAAATGCTTTCAATCGGCGAAATGCCAGCACATAATCACACTTGGGACTATTCCTCTACTGGATTTGGCCATCCTACGTCTGATGGAAATACCGGAAGTGGTTCTCAGCTCAGGATTGCAATAAACTCTTCGACAAATCCGACGGATGGTAATGGTAGTCATAGTAATATGCAACCATCTTATATCATTCAAAAGATTATAAAGTATTGATTCAACATAAGAATTGAAGTTATACCATTTGGAATGCAGCGGGTTCTGTCTAATTTTGGATTATTTACAGCCTCTTTGCTAATCGGTGCTGTATTTATTGAGATTTTTACAGTTCGCTTTTTGTTACCTAAACTCCCATTAAGATTGCATCATCATTTTGGGGCGCTCTCCGTACTGGCCCAGCCGACGAAAAACGGTGTGTTGCCAAAAAACTACACTTTGTTGCTCGGTGATTCTTTTGCCCATGGTCTAGGAGATTGGCTATTTACGGCTGACCACGGGACGAACGCAAAGTTTCATTCTTTGCACGTCATTCGGGATCTGACAGGATGGGATATAGTTATCATGGGTAGGGGCGGCAGTGGTAGTCCAGCATCACTGGTTGGTCAGCCGCTATATAGTTTTACTGAAATAAATGCATCGCCTTATTTAGAATTAGAACCACCGAGTAGGATAATTGCGTATTTTTATGAAGGAAATGATTTAAATAATAACACTACGAAGGGTGACAACGACGATATTGAGGCGGAAATCTCAGATGCTCGTCGACGTATTGGTTATGAGATTAAGACGATCAAACCTTGGTTTTTTTGGATAACCGGTGTCCTCAGGATAGCGAGGCATAATTTTAAAGTTGCGATGGGTTGGACTAAGCCAAGTCTTATCGGATATCCGCCAGCAGATTCCTGGCGTACATGGAAGTCCGGGCCTAATAAATTAAAACTAGAAGATCGTGAAATTTTTGCCCCACCGTTGCAAGGACCTAGTCCGTTGCTGTCTGAGAAGACGATTAATGATGGTGTCGAGGTGTTTTATAAAAGTTTGGAGAACTTGCGAAATCGGTTTCCAAGGTCCAAAGTCTTTGTTGCTTATATTCCCTCAGTAATGACGAGTTATCGGCATGCAGGAGAAGTGGGTATTGCTCATATCCAGGTCAGAGGCCGACCTAAAAGACCAATCCCCATTAAATTTATGGAAGAAAGAAGTGATCGTATTTGCGGGTTGATACTTGAAGCGAGTATACGCGCTGGTGCTAGATTTATAGATGTTAGGCCAAGCATTTGGGAGGCGACAAAGAGCGACATTTTGCATGGCCCGAGGGACGCTTCTCACTTCAACAAGCTCGGTTACGAAGTCTTGGGTAAAACAGTTGTTGATGCAATTCAACGTGATGGAACGCAAAAAAGTTGCACAAGACTTGATAGAAAATAATCTAACTAATTCAAGAAAAACAGATTTAGTGAGTTTGTTTTATCGCATGAATTAGTGTTTCAAGGTAGATTTTAGAAGATGCGTTTAATCCCGAATATTGCGCTGCCTTACGAACGACCCATTGTTGTTCGATGTGAAGGAACCGACCGGAAGGCATCTTGGCGCTTTTGCGGCATATGTTTTTGCTGCCGTTAAGATATCGTCCTTGTACGTTCGTTCGTGCACATAGTTTACGATATCCGAAGACATCGTCATCAGTGTCCTGACAGCTCGTTGCTACGGCCTGACTGCCCAAAGCCTTTCTCAATTCGTCTCGAACTCTTCCCGCAATTCCCGAATCCTTAGATTTTCTTTTGCGGGATCCGTCAGACAAAACAAAAAGCGTTTCAGTTCCTCGTCCCGCAAATCCATGCAATTGTATGAAAATAGATTTCGGCCAAATGTTTGCCAGTAATACATGCGTTTCGTGAAACAAATTTTCCAGATGATGCGCTGGATCAGAAACAGGATAGCGCTGCCGACCACCACCGCAAATCCTCGTTTTGCCGCTGCATAATGTTTTTTGTGTAGCCGCGCATCGATGATTGCCCGAGATGATTGCCGCACGGCCTCGCAACGCTTGCAGCAATACAATGGCCTGTATTCCGGTGGCACGATCTTTGATAGGGTGCGGTGCTGAAAAAACGATATTACGTTCGGCTTTTTCCGCTATCACGACGTAAGGTTCAGCTGCAGGTTTGCTAGGTCCTACGAGCCAGAATTTTTGGCCGTCTTCGATATATCTTTCGACAATAAACCCGTTAACTAACGATTTTGAATCTGTTTGAACATAGGATTTGTCAATTAATGCCCGGATAATCGTTTCAATTTCTGATCGTCTTTGTTTTGTCAGTTGAATATCTTGAATCGAGTTTGCCGGCAGGTAATTGGCGGTTCGAATTCTGTCGAGAAGGGTTTCCGCGTTTGCATTCAACGTATTGGCGATGAGAACGCAGTATATCGCAAAAACCGTAATAAGCTTGTGCATCTGAAATATGCTCTTTCGTCTGTCACCGCCAAGAATTATCTTTCGGGATCACCAGCAGTCATGTAATCCCACATTCTCTCGTATATTCTGCCAGTTCCAGTCGCGCGAACTTTCGCTTCAGCATCGGTAAAACAGGCAGAATTTCCTTCGTCATTCGACGCGATAACTGCAAGTTCAGTGATCGCGGATTCTTCAAGATAAAACGCCATAACGATACTTTCCTCCACCGACGATGCCACGCATACGGCACCGTTGCCGCGCATAACAATCGCCCGTGCACTTCCCAACGTTTCAGCGAACTCTGTGGCTTGTTCATCGGAGCGGAGTAAAAGTGGATCGTCCCAAAGTGGCGGTTCAGGGAAAAAGTAAGAGCCAAATCCGAGTCGTGCTTTTGGTGTCCTTCTAAATGTTGATAGCGTCATCACGTTTCGTGGAAACACTCGGCAAATTCCGTTGACGTCATCGCGCGCAGCGTAAATTTGCTGATGACAACGCACTTCACCCAGAACACCCTCAGGCAATTGGCCAGAAACGGGAACTATTGTTCCTTTTTCACCTGGCTCGATTAGCCCCATTGGCCGGGGGGCACAAACGAGAAAGTTGTTTTCGTCGATCCTGGCGCTGACATGACCATATGCATGGACCAGATTCTGCCGAGCCAATGCCCTGGCAGCGAGTCGAACTCGGCGTTGCGTATTTTCCAGGGGCTCACCAATTGAGCCAAATTCTATTTCTTCCATTCCTCGGTTCAGTCTCGAAACTCAGGAATGTCCGGTTTCGCGCCCCAGGCGCAAAATGCATCGGGAGTGAATGGAAACTGGCGTGGCCGATAATTCGGATCATCTATTATTTTCACGCCGTGTGAATACTCATAAATCATGTCGTCAGGGCCCTCGTAATAGAGGAACATGGCCCCAGAAGTCACGTGGCGGCCAGGTCCAAAAACAATATGAACCTGTTTATCTGAAAGATAATAGTACGACCGCATAACGTCATCGATGCTATCCACTTGGAAGTTGATATGCTGAATTCCGGGTTTGTCAGCGGGGAAAAGAGCGATGCGATGATGAACCGAATCAAACGACAATAGGCCGGCGTCCCCGATCCAGTCATTTGGGCGAATGTTAAAGTGGGTCGTCCAAAACTTTTCATCCCGAGGGGCATCGGTTGTTTTTAATCCCACATGACTAAATTCCGAAATGCCCGCATCTCTTGTAGGAAAATAACGCCTGGGAGATTTCTGAGGTCTTAAAACGATTTCAAATTTATTTCCGGTGGGATCAAAAAACTTGAAGAATTTTCCGACTCGACGATCTGCATTTTCTTTTTCTGAACCCCATCCTACTTCGACCCCCGTTGCACTTAGGTCGTCGAATGCTGATTCCATGGAAGCTTCATCCGATACCTCGAACCCGACGACATGTTCCTCTACACCGCCCTGGACATAGCAGATATCGTGGTCTCGATCGTCGCCGCGGACATAAACTCGGTCGTCTTCCCGTCTTACTTCCTGAAGTCCAATTGTTTCAGTGGCGAATTGCGCAGCTTCATCAAGATTGGCCGCGCCGACGCGCAGGTATGCAAGGTCAATAATTTCGATCATGCGACTATGATAAATCGCAATTAATACGGTGCAAGCTTTACGATAAAAAAGTTCGAACCCTAAAATAGTCGCTCAGTTTATCCGTTACTTGCCATTCGCTCCCTTAAACCCATCAATTCGCTACGGAGCTCCTCAATTTCCTTGAAATCTTGGCCAAGATTTTCATCGCTGTTTGAATACACATCATTGTCTTCATCGCCGGCATATGTGACAGGTCCAACGGCGTCTTCAATTCTGCCGATTAAATCGCGGATACCCGGGCTGACAGATTGATCCATTTTTGATGAAATTGGTTCGATAGTCTCAGGCACCGACTCCGGTATCTGGCTTTCGTCGTGGGCGATAACATCTTCATTTTCCAACGATTCTTCGATAGCTGCGATTAAGTCTTCGGCTGCATCTGTTTCAGCTTCATTGCCCGAGCCAGTGTCAACAGACTTGTCACCTATATGTTCTGGGGGAACGATTTCGGTTTCACCTGAAAGGAGCGTATCCGCCATCCCTCTTATTTTGGGAACTGTCTCATCCGTTGCTTGCGATAGATTAGTTTCCACCGCGGACAATAAGACTTGAATAAGTTCCGTCAGTTCAATTTTTGTCTCTTCTAAGCCCTCGATGTGTTCTCTCATCGTGGCGATTTCGGATCTTTGATCCAAATATCTGTCCCGAATTTGTTCCCATATCTCGGCGAGTGCGGTGCTTTCACGTTCTCGAGTTTGGTGAGCGGTTTGGAGACGAGCGTTGATCAGCTCTATACGTTCCTTTAAACCTTCTAAATCCGACATATTTGTCCAACTCTCTATGATCGCTGTTGATAACAAATTAGCGGTCAATCAGTTTAGACTTTGTTAACGCTAAAATTTAGCGAGAAATCAGCGGCTCGCTTCGTTGACATTGTTAATGCCTTCGGCGACGGTGCGCTGATTAGAAACAAGAAACCGAGCTGGATCCGAAACCTAAATCATGGATTTAATTTCTGTTTTGCTACACGTCGTTTGGGGCGGAATAGTGCTTGCTGCCGCAGCTTTGGTGACACGGTTCATGATACGCATCCATATACTTGCTCTACCAAATCACCGATCTTCACATGACACACCAACTCCCAGCAGTGGCGGTGTTTCAATCGTCCTCGTCACAGTCATTGGAATCTTGATCTACTGTTTCACAGGCGAGGATTCATCGGCCTGGTCCGCCTCTTTGGCCGGGCTTCTCGTTGGTTCTGTATTCGTTTCCGTCGTAGGCCTTTTTGACGATCTTGGACGGCTCTCCAATTTTAAATACAAACTGTTGTCCCAATTCGTTGCCGTTTTAGTTTTATTTCTGTGTGACATCGTCATAGACAGCGTAACCTTGCCACATTGGGGCAAGGTTGATCTCGGCTGGTTCGGTTACATTGTAACGCTGATTTGGGTGATTGGACTGACCAACGCCTTTAACTTTATGGATGGCCTCGATGGAATGGCTGGAGGGGCCGCTGCAGTAGCGGCATTCTGCTTTGCTTTTGTCGCCTTCATATTAGGGTCTGAGTTGATTTTCGTGATCAGTTACCTTGTTTTGGCGGCGATTGTTGGCTTCCTGATATTCAACTTTCCCAAAGCTAAAATTTTTATGGGCGACGTCGGTAGTCAGTTTTTGGGCTTTATGCTTGCAGCGCTAGCTGTTGTCGGAACAAAAGGGGAAGCGTCCCAAATTCCACTCTTGGTTATGCCATTACTTTTCGCCCACTTCATATTCGATACGTCATTTACGTTTCTTCGGCGTTTACACGCTAGAGAGAACGTTACGGAAGCGCATCGCTCGCATTTGTATCAGTTAATAAATCGAATGGGCTGGTCGCATCCGAAAGTAACCTTGCTTTATGGCGCGATGGCAGCATTGCAGGGGTTGGCAGCAATCTGGATGATTGAAATGAATATAGGTGGTCAGGTCTTGATCGTCGCTGGATTTCTTGCAATCTACATTATTTTTATGCTGCTCGTCGTTCGTGCGGCTCGAGCCAAATCATTGCTTTAGGTAGGAATTTCAGCAATTCATCGATTACCAATCTGGATTCCTGTTTCTCTGAGCCCGACTTCTGTATAATTGCTGATAATTTCGATTTTGAATTAGGGGAATTTTTTATGGTTGATGCTTTTGAAGACCATTGCTGGCAGGGTTTCATTGATGACGAAACCCAAGAAATATACAGCCACTACAAACGAGATGTATTTGTAGGTGAAAACCCTGCTGTTCTCATGGTCGATGTATACAAAGCAAGTTACGAGGGCGGACAGCAGAAAGTTATCGATGTAATTAAAGAACATCCAAGCTCTTGTGGCGAACGGGCTTGGGCAATGGTTGAGCCAGCGAAGCAGCTACTCAGCGCAGCGCGGGCAGCGGGTGTCCCTGTGACCTACTGTACTGGCGACACCAGAAGTCACTCGAATAAAGGCCGTGCGACAAACCGCCAAGTTCTAGATGAACACGAAGAATCATACGAAATTCTTGAAGAATTGGCCCCACAGTCTGATGAGCTCGTTGTCTATAAACAAAGGGCAAGCGCATTTTATGGCACGCCACTTTTATCGCATCTTACTCAGATGGGAATCCAAAGCCTCATCATGGGTGGCGGAACGACGAGCGGGTGTTTGCGGGCAGCTGTTCAAGATGCGAAGGCCAATGGGTTCCACGTAACATTGGTGGAAGAGTGTTGTTATGACCGAACACCAATTAACCACATGGTCAACCTATTTGATATGCATCACAAATATGCGGATGTGATGCACCTCAAGGACGTAGTGGAACATCTCGACAGTCTTAGCGAGTTAAAGAAAGCAAGCTAAATAAATCTCAGGAATCTGATAGTGCTTTCGTAAGAGCGGCTTTTATCGATTGCTGTTCAAGTGATTCTAATATTTCGACACCCGCGTGATTGATGTCGCCACGGGTAATCATTGCATTCGTCAGCCGGTAAATCGGATCGTGTTTTTCATCGTTGGCCGTAGAGGAAAAAAGGACTGCCTCAAGAAGAGCAGGGCCGCGCTTTTTTCGGACACGGTCGGTCAAGGATTTGGTTGCAGTAGCAATGGAAACGACATCACTGCCGTCCACGACAGCCCAATCAATGCCGTACTCTTCTGCATGTTGGGCGGCGCAATTTGCAGTAGTGTCATCCGTTTCAAGAAGGTGATCAGAAGAGCGTACGTGTTCGCAAACCATCAGAACGGGGTAATTTGCAGATCGGATTTTTATTAAGATTTCCTGACATTCGGAGGTTTTAAATTCGGCCCAGTTTACGTAGCAGACAACAACACCCATGCCGGTATCAGAGCATGGATCGTGCCGATAAATTGAATTGGCAAGGGTCGTTCCAAATTCTTGGTTGTATGGGCTACCGTTGATGAATTTCGTTTCCTGAACACGCCAGACAGAATTTTCTTTGAGGTAGCTGGCAAACAGCAAATCAATTCGATCCGAATTTGTTAGAACTTGATCTGTACGCAACCTGTTTCCCAGGACGTGATCACTTTTATTGAGGTTAAAAGCAACACCTGCGGAAACTGCTTCACTCTCGTAACCCCGTTTTTCCACCGCACTGATTTTTCCGGTTTTGGCCATCCCCTGTAAAGCGGCATCTATTATTCGGATTCGGATCATCCGCCGGAGAAGATTCTGTATATCGTTGGTATTCCAGCCCAATAGATCCAGAGGCGCCGTGCATTGGCTTGGGTCCGCTATATCGTAGATATTCCATGATGGTGGCGTACGCGTTGTTTTTATTGCCTCTAATTCCAGCGAATTATTGGAAGAAAAAAAGTTTGCTTCTGAAAGAAAATCCATTCGATCGAGCAGCTCCTGTATACCGATTGCACCGCTCGGAGGGGGGTCGATCGCTACGGCGATGTCCCGTAAATGGGAACTAGAGCCTTGGGGTGTTGGCTCCGGCTTTTTTGGAGATAATTCCGGAAATTTCCGGTTCGCTTGCCCCATGGGCGGATATCCACCGTTAACAAAATTAGTTTGACTTGCGTTCAGGAGACCAACGGTAGATTGGGGCCGTTAACAAAGCGTTGCTAAGACAGTACGACAGATGAGATCTATGCGCGTTCGTCAGGTGATAATAGTTCAGCCCACTCGTCGGGGATAACGGCGGCTTCGAGTCCGCGACTAAGATAATAGCGCCACAACTTTACGGAATGATTTGTCCGCTTAAAGTTCGCGGCAAACTCATCGGACTCTAATTTGCTAAGTGGCTTGGGAGTACCCAAGCGTGACGCGTCATACAGTGCACGTGCGTTTTCGTCGAAGTGAACGGCATCGACCATAAGCGCCGGGATGCTTTCAGAACCTATAACCGCGCCGTGCGCCCTTAACAAAACGGCGTTGTGCTCGCCCATGGTTTCCGCCATCGCTCTACCGCGTTCCTGGGTGTCGATATGCCAGGACTCGGGATGAACGGGAATGCCGCTTGACCACCGATACGCATGATTTTTCATCGGAACCAATTCCACACCCTCGACCATAGTAAAAAGAGTGGCAATTTCAGGATGCCAATGCAGCACAGCGTTGATATCAGGCCGTACACGCATGATCTCGGTATGAATCTCTAACTCATTGACCGGACGCGCATTTGGGTTGCCATCCAGTACGTTTCCATCCAGGTCGATGATATAGAGGTCATCTGGTGCCAAATCGTTCCGGCTGGCATCAAACGCCTGTATAAGAAGTGTTTCGCCATCGGGAAGACGCTGGCTAACGTGCCCGCTATAGCCAAGCACACCCTCATGATTAAGGAGCCGCGTGCACGCAGCAACTTCTACCTTGGCGGTCTCGACTCTGGAGTTCGATAGACCATCCATAACTCACCCTCCCGCCAGTAGGCACACCTCTATGCCCTTGCTCATTTTCTTAAAAAGGTTGAAATAAGTGTCTTGAACCACCCGGATACTGTCAAGCGACGGGATAGTGTCGTTTTCATCTATTCCCACGACGAAAAGCTGATTGCAAATGAAGGATAAAGAAGCGGCCGAAATACCATGGCAGGTCCAGGCCGCTATCTATTCCGCGGGAATGTTCAGTTTTTCGATGGTGCTGATTTCATCGCTGGTACTGACAGTCTTGGCCGACAGTCTTACAGACTCCGAATTCCTCATCGGTTTAATTATTGGCTCACGGTATTTCTTGACGCTCGCCCTTTCCATACACGGTGGCGCTCTGATGGATCGCCTTGGAACACGTCGCGTGATGGTTGGATTTGCAATTGTCGCAACCTTCTCACCATTTTTGTTTCCCGCAGCTCTGATGCTTCCTTTTGGCACCGCCGTGACAGTAATAATTTTGCTACAGATGATCGCCGGTGTTTCAGACGCAATGGTCTGGATCGGTGCCCAAGCGTTAAGCAGTCACATTATGCAAGGCCGCCGACGTTATGTCGGTAGATTGACAGCGATTGTCCGTCTGGGGGCATTCTTTGGCCCTCCTCTGTTTGGATTTATTTGGGATTTCACGGATATTTGGACGACATTTATTGCTATGGGCCTCTGGTCAGGCGCCGGGCTAATTGCTGTTTTGAAAATTCCTAAAACCTCCCAAGAAAAAGATGTCGCAGATAAAACCCGCATACGATTTACAGAGGTTATTCCGCGTTTTAGCGATTATCTCGCTGCGTTTAGGTTGATTGCGATACCTGCAGTTGGACTAATTTTAATGGTTACGATGGTTCGTATCGGGGGAACCGGTATTCAGAATTCGTTTTACATCGTATTCCTGAATGAGGGTGGCATATCCGCTACAGCGGTCGGCGTTTTAATTGGGTTTGCCCAACTATTGGCCAGTGCCGGTTCACTCGCTTCTGCTACCTTGGCTCGTATCATTCACCCCCATTGGCTTGTCGTCGTTGCCGTTTTTCTGACTGTCATCACAATTGCCATTACACCGCTGCTCGTTATCGACGCTTCGACCGTTTTAATAATGTTGTTGTTAGCAATGGCAATTGGGGCCCGAGGATTATGTCTCGGCGTAAGTCAACCGATGGAGATATCGGTCTTAAGTCGGTCGGTTGGAAGTACGGAGCAAGGTGTTGCCGCTGGTTTGAGAACGACTGTCAATCGGTTTGCGAGTGCTGGCATACCACCGGTTATGGGTGCCATCGCTGAGCTTGTTGGTATCAGGAACAGTTTCTATGTATTGGGCGTTGTTCTGATGATTGTCATACTTTGCGCGGCGCTCTTCGTGTCTCGGCATCCCAAATTAGGAAAACAGGAAGAGGAATAACCTTTGGCGTCTCCTGAGACACTCAGTATTCCAGTCAAAACCCAGCTCGCCGTTTATGGCTGCGGCATGTTTGCCAACAGTATGTCGATTCTCGGCGGAATTATCGTTCCCTTATGGGTAGCGACATTCGAGACTTCGCCAATCCTGATCGGATTGGTATTCGGTGCCAGACATTTTCTGCCACTTATACTATCGATCCATGGCGGCGCGCTGATGGACAGGCTAGGCACCCGGCGCGTGATGTTGATCTTTGCTGTCATAAATGCGGTCGTTCCCATTCTTTTTCCTACAATGCCACACATTTGGGCAGCGATTTTCTTACAGATGCTAGCAGGTCTTGCGACCTCAATGGGTTGGATGGGTGCACAAACTCTGATCGGTCAGATCATGAAAGGAAGCGCTGTTCATGCTGGGCGGCTTTCTTTTTCGCTGCGGTTTGGCCATCTCATCGGCCCGCCGGCGATTGGATTTGTCTGGGACCTGGGAGGTCCCTGGGCAGCTTTTGCCGCGATGAGCGTTTGGGGTTCGTTCGGATTCCTTTCCGCAGTGGCGTTGCCCCGTCCGATGCATTCTTCGAACTATTCTGAGAAGGTAACGCTTTCCTCGCTGATCCCACGTCTGAGCGACTACGTTGCGGCATTCAGAATGCTGGCTATATCCGCCGTTTTTCTTGTCGCGATGGCGACAATGTTACGCAACGCCGGAAATGTCGTTCAAACCGGTTTCTATGTGGTCTATCTCGACGAGATTGTCGGTCTTTCAGGGACATTGATTGGGGTTCTTACTTCGGCAGCAGCGATTGCTGGAGCGGTAGGGTCTCTTTCAGTCGGCTATCTGGTTCGTGTGTTTTCGGCACACTGGCTAATGTTGGTCACTATAGCGGGGTCGGTCATTCTTGTGTGTATAACGCCTCTGCTAGGCATATTCTTATTTTTACTAGTCGCTAGCGCAATGCGGGGTGCCACCTTGGGTATTAGCCAACCTTTGATGATTTCCATTCTCGCCAAGGCTAGTGACTCAAGTGTCCAGGGAACCAGTGTCGGACTTCGGAATACAGCGAACCGGTTGGCAGGTGTTATCGTGCCGCCTCTAATGGGGCTCTTGATTGACCTGTTTGGGTTGGCGAACGGGTTTTATGCCATAGGGTTGATTGTCGTATTTATGCTGATAGCGACTGGGTTTTGGCTTAGACAGCAATCCGATATTACCAACGTCAATTGACGGTATAGCCGATGGTAAAGTTGGTTGACCAAATTCCTCGGCGAACTCAGATCGGTGTTTATGGATCTGCTGCTTTTAGCAACACAATGCCAAATGTTGGCTGGGTGGTTATTCCGATCTGGCTTGCGACACAGGGTGTTCCTGACTGGCTTCTCGGAATTGTAATAGGTTGCCGCCATATCGGACCGATGTTGTTTGCCATTCATGGCGGTGCGATCATTGATCGCCTTGGTGCACGCCGCGTGATGATTCTTTTGGCAACCATAGGCGCGGTTACTCCACTTATTTATCCGGTAACGCCTTTTATTTGGGCGATCATAATTCTGCAGCTCATTACGGGATTGGTGGATGCACTCGGTTGGGTAGGGGCTCAAACACTTGTCAGTCGGGTCATGAAAGGCGATGCGACTTATACAGGCAGAATGTCGTTTTGCACGCGCCTCGGACTACTGATCGGGCCCTTATTAAGCGGAATAGCTTGGGATCATCTCGGCCCCTGGGGCGGTTTTGGTTTAATAGGGTTGTGGTCCGCCGGAATTTTAATTTCTGTATCTCTCCTGCCAGCAGACATCGACCAAGGATATCAAGACAAGATCGCCAAACGCATTGCAGGCAGGTCCATGAAAGTACTCATTCCACGTGTCGCTGACTACATTGTTGCGTTTAAACTTTTCGCCGTATCAACGATCGCCTTCATTATGACTATGTCGCTCTTACGTCATTTGGGCGGTGGAATTCAGGCCTCGTTTTATAGCGTTCATCTAAAAGATATCGGTATTTCAGCTACGACTATCGGCATATTGATTTCGGTCAATGGGGCCGTTGGATTGATAGGTTCACTGTCGGCGGCACCGATGCAACGATTTATGCGCGATCATTGGCTATTGGTATGGCTGGTGATCGGTTCAATTGCATTCGTTGCTATTACGCCACTCCTCAACGACAACATAACTTGGTTGGTTGTGGCTTCAGGAGCACGGGGTTGGGCCCTTGCCGCCAGCCTTGTTTTTCTCATCACTATGATCGCATTTTTTGCAGAACCGGAAATGCAGGGTAAAGCGATGGGCCTGCGTGTAACTTTAAACCAGATGACCTGGTTTGCCGTTCCCGTCATTATGGGATTTATTTCGGAAATTTTCGGTCGGGAGCTGAGCTTTTATATTATTGGCGGTGCTTCCATTTCTCTGGTGCTGATGCTGGGATTGTGCGCACGTCTAACGAAAGTGTTTTCTGACGATACTCGCAAATAAAAAACCCTGATCGGATAGCGAATAAACGCCCCCAGTACGTGGCTTCGTTTACCAATTCTTTATTTTAAAGCGCGAATAGGTAGGACGGCGGAAGCGTTTCGCAATGAGATTGAGATGACTTCGAGAGCACAGAAAGCGGCAATCAGGCAGAATTCGCAAGAAAGGCGGCATCAAAGCGCTTTTCGGAACGAATTCTACGCAGGGAACACCGCGAAAAATAAGAAGCATATCGGGAATAGCGCTGCAAACGGACGAGCCCGCTCACGTCGAGGCAAGTTACCGGCATGGGCCTATGTGGCGACCGGCGGAATAGTGCTGTGTATTGTCGTCGTCATCGGAAGTTCTGCCATGATCTTTCTGCATAAACTCGCGGCCATGTTTGGAATTTATCTCGGCTGATGTTGCCGTCAGGCGACATCTTTATGTGAAAGCGCCTCAGAAATCGCTTCAGAGATTTGATCCGTCGCTTCTCCATTCTGATCTTCATCTTTTAACGCCAAATGAACCGACATTGCCAATTCCGGCAGCAATTGGAGATCCTTTTCTTCCGGAGCATCGAATGCTTTTTCAAGGTTCTGTGCAACTGCAATGATTGCTTTAAACAATTTGGTGATCGGCTCGTACTTTGTAGTTTGAACGCGACGAATAGAGTCCTCGACAATATCGATGAGATCATGCAAGTGCCCCATTTGCGGAGCATCTGCCGTCTCTTTTTCATACGCAGCGAGTATTTGTTTGGTCAGAAAACCGATTTGAATTCCGTTTCGGATAATTTTATTCAGGTTTACTTTTGCGGTCGCTGCATCGACCATGCGTTGGAGCGATGCGGTATTTTCTTCGCCCATAACTTTTGAATGAAGAATGTTTGGTACAGTAACCGGCTGAACAGCTTGTTTTCCTATGCGCGGAGTGCTCCGGCGGTCCGGTCCAATATAGCTCGATGTAACGACGAATGGTTTTCGATTGTAGACCAATGTCTCGATTCTTTTGGCTAACTGGCCCCTGGAAGCTGGTTGGATTAAGAGATCATCGGCGCCGGCATCGAGAACTTGATGCACGAGAGACTCTGAAGGTTGCCAGGTCGTTACGATGATAGACATAAACGGATTGGTACCCATTTGATGATGCCGAATATCGCGAACTGTTTGCCTTACATCTCCATCAGGTAATTCAAACTCCGTTATCATGAGGTCGGGCGGGCGTGTCTCTATTGCCATAATGATTTCTTCATTACTCGAAGCGGTCCGAATCTCGCGAAAATCCAAATCTGCAAGAGTTTGTTTAAGACTGGCGGTATTCTGCGTGCGGGGAGAGACAAGCAGTAGATCTACGCGGTCGTAGAACGTTCGAGTATTCATAATTTCAACCTCCGCCCATGATTTTTGCGGCCCGAATAATCACACTTTGGGAACCATGATTATTGTCTATGTGCCTTAACAAATTACTAGGACAAGTGCTTTTTTATTTTATAAGTAGTTGATCAAGAACGTTAAAATCATTCTTCGCCGTTTTCCTATCTGCCTATTGCACTGCAGGAAACTTGCTAGCCATTCTGTTTGACGGAATATGTTGGCCGAAATACAATTTAATTATGGCGAAGAGCAATAAACCTTTACATCCAGGGCGGATTCTATTGGAACGCGCAATGGAACCTCTGGGGATTAGCCGAAATCAATTGGCGAGAGACATTGATGTGCCGGTTGGTAGAATTAGCGATATTACCAACGGTAAACGTGGCATCACCGCAGACACAGCATTGAGGTTCGGTCGGTATTTTGATACGGGGCCGGAACTTTGGCTTCGTCTTCAAGCTGAATATGATTTGCATGTCGCTCGTAAAACAACGTGGTCGGAAATTGAGAAACGCGTCCGCGTTTTAAAATCGAATAAGGGGCAAACGGGTCCAACTGACCAATCAATTGATAAATTTGACGAGGCACTTGCCTCGGATAAATCAGTAGATGAAGCATCGGACGCTGACGATGAATCCCCCGATTCAGAGAGCATTGGTATCCCGCCTGTGCCTGAATCGAAGTAAACTGTTCTGTTCCGGCTGTCGGGTTCTACCGGAACACATGAACCTCTTTAAATAACACCCCTTTGACAGAAGTATGCCCTGCCTCTTTTACCGCTTTTTGCAATTGTCGTTTGATAGCTGCGGTATCAAGGTGGGTACTGTTGCCCTCTGCATGCATTCTGCTCAAATCCGCGGTGACCTTGGTTACGATGTCTGACAGCTTTTCATCCATCAGCTGGGTCTGTTCATTGTTTTGTACTTCGAGACCGACGCGTATTTGAATGGTGCGATCACCGGATGACGTTCGGTAGTTTGTCGTAACAGCGGGCAGTTCATAAATAACACCCAAATTTTTGGAATCCAGCTTTGCGTTCATCGAACTCATTGCGCCGGTAATTTGGTCTCCAAACAAAAAGGCGATGATTGCGTTTCCTGCGAGGATTGCCGCGACAGCCGTGGCGAGAATTAGACTGCGACGACTATTAGGTTCTTCATCGTAATATTCATATTCATAATCCTTGGGGCGTCTTCTTTTTGGCGTTTCCAGACGTTCCGCGCTTCGTTTGGCAGCCTTGTTTGAAAGAGCGACCTTGTCGTCTTGCTTGTAGTAGCTAAAGATCGTCTTTTCACGAAATATCCCATCATCTTCGACGTAGACTTCTTCTATAACCCGAACGCCGTCATACACGCGGTTTCCTGCGAGCTGATTGGCAATTGTGATTGCTGCCTCACGCTCGGCGCAACGGGTTTCCGTTGTCCAGTTTCCCTTCTCGAGAATGCGTACCTCGTAGTTGTTTACACCCATAGACATGGTCTTTTCCTCAATTCCATACGGGTGTAAAAATATTTTTATTACTTAATGAATGCAAGTATTATCAAATAAAAAAAAATGAAGAATTAAATAAAAACATGTATAAAAATAATAATTAACTTATCTAAAATTTTAAACAATTTAGAATGTTTTGTCGCGCTTATTTCCTAATGTTGCGTATCCATAAGTCACGCGTTACGACATTTAGTTCATAAAGCAGAAATCGTTTGGAAATTGCGAATGGTTGATTCGGTTGATGCCATAGTAATCGGGGCAGGAGTGGTTGGACTCGCTGTCGCACGTCGTTTGGCTATGGCTGGTCGCGAGGTGATTATACTCGAAGCCGCAGAGGCAATAGGCACTGAGACCAGCTCTCGCAATAGCGAAGTAATTCACGCCGGCATTTATTATCCGAAGGATAGTTGGAAAGCACGGTTTTGTGTTGCAGGGAAAATTGCACTTTATAAATATTGTGAGTCACATGGCGTTGAGCATCGGAATTGCGGAAAATTTATTGTCGCAACAAATGAAGACCAGATTTCCGAACTTGAAAGATTGAAACAGGCCGCAGCGGCGAACGGGGTTCCTGACCTCGAGTGGCGAACATCGGCGGATGTAAAAGTAGAAGAACCGGCAGTGTTTTGCGTAAAGGCGCTTTGGTCTCCATCGACCGGAATTATCGATAGCCATGGGTTGATGCTTTCCTATCAGGGTGATGCCGAGGCGGCAGGCGCGGTGATAGCGTTTCATGCGCCTGTTGTTGGCGGAAAGACAGAGGATGACGGCATTATTTTATCTGTCGGCGGTGAAGCGCCGGCAGAATTAAAGGCACAAATTGTCGTGAATTCCGCGGGGCTGCATGCACAAAACACAGCTTCCCGAATTGACGGAATCCCAAAGGAGACAATTCCTCCTTGCTACTATGCCAAGGGCAATTACTACTCTTTGGTCGGAAAACCACCGTTTAGTCGTCCGATTTATCCAGTACCTGAAAAAGCCGGTTTGGGCGTACATGTAACCGTCGACCTTGGAGGGCAGGTTCGATTTGGACCCGATGTCGAATGGATTGATGAGCTTAACTATGATGTGGATCCAGCACGGGCGGAGGCGTTTTATTCTGCCGTTAGAACGTATTATCCAGATTTGCCTGATGGCGCGATTCAGCCCGGATATTCTGGCATTCGGCCCAAGCTTCAGGCGCCTGGCGAAGCCGCCCGAGACTTCTACGTTCAGGGGCAAACGGAGCATGGCGTTCGCGGATTGGTCAATCTTTATGGAATTGAATCGCCTGGGCTTACAGCTTCATTGGCGATCGCAGACCATGTCGCAATGCTGTTAGGGATAAACGTACCGCCCGAATTTTAAACGAAAAATTTACCGGCGTAGTTATCAAGGGGTCTTGACAAAATTTTGGTGAGTGTACAAATCCTACGCTGCCTTTTTTAAGGGGGTGGTTTGGCGAGTAGGTTTTCGACGGAAATTTGTTTGGTGTCGCTGATAATTGATCGTTGAAACCACAAGATCACTCAGTTAGAGGCTGAGAAAACAACCACCGTTCATGCGGTGAAGAATGGGAGGAGATGCAGGCAATGGATCGCATGCTCCAGATAGAGGGGCTGACGAAGCAGTTCGGTTCGTTTACTGCCGTCGACAATATTAGCTTTGAAGTTGATCGGGGTGAAGTGCTCGGTTTTCTCGGGCCGAATGGCGCAGGTAAAACGACTGCTATGCGGATGGTGACAGGGTTCCTGACGCCCACCGCTGGAACGGCATATGTCGGTGGCCACGATGTGACTTTAGAACCGCAAGAGGTAAAACGCCGTATTGGGTACCTGCCTGAAGGGGCACCTTTATATGAAGATATGACGCCCAGCGAGCTGCTTGGTTTTGTTTCAGACGTTCGCGGTATTTCTGGTGGCGCCAAACGTGATGCCATCGCGTCAGCTGCAAGTCGGATCAATATTGAACACGTCATGCATCAGGCGATTGGAACTCTCTCCAAGGGTTATAAACGCCGCGTCGGGATTGCTCAGGCGATATTGCACGATCCGGAAATTTTGATACTTGACGAACCCACCGATGGGCTTGATCCAAATCAGAAACATGAGGTTCGTAAACTCATCAATGAAATGGCGAAAGACAAGGTAATCGTCATTTCTACACATTTGCTCGATGAGGTGGATACAGTTTGTAGCAGGGCGATTGTCATTGCCCATGGTAAGATCGTCGCCGATGGCACGCCGGTGGACTTAGAAGCCCAGTCTGAACTTCATAATGCTGTGACCTTCCGTCTGGCTGAAGCAGAATCCGAAAAAAGCAAATCAGCAGTAGAAGCCATTGAAAGTGTTGACCGCGTCGTCGAAGGCGAATCCGCAGACGGTTTGGTGACCTATACAGCCTATCCGAAAGACAGCCAAATCGTCATCGATGATGTAAGCGCGGCCCTAAAAGATGCTGGTGTCAGCGTCCAGGAAATTCAGGCTGAACGCGGGCGCCTCGATGAGGTGTTTCGGCGTATCACGACAGCGGCCTAGCGGAGATAGTTATGGGAACAAGTTGGGCAATCAGTAAACGCGAATTGCGAGCCTATTTTACAACGCCGCTTGCATATGTATTTATCGTTATTTTTCTGGCACTTAATGGTGTAACCGCATTTTACTTCGGCGCACTGTTTGATCGAGGCCAGGCAGATATGCAGCCACTTTTTGGGTTTTTGCCCTGGCTGTATTTATTCCTGATTCCAGCCGTTGCCATGCGTCTTTGGGCAGAAGAACGCAAAGCGGGAACGTTGGAATTGCTCATGACATTACCGGTTTCAACCTTTAACGCAGTATTCGGAAAGTTTCTCGCCGCGTGGATTTTCACAGGAATTGCATTGGCACTTACCTTTCCTGTTTGGATCACGGTCAACTATCTTGGAGATCCAGACAACGGCGTCATCGTTGCCAGCTATCTTGGCGGTTTTTTAATGGCTGGTTCTTATCTCGCGATCGGCGGTTTTGTATCTGCCATGACCCGAAATCAGGTGATTGCTTTTGTTATCGGAGCCGCGGTTATCTTTCTCTTTATGATGAGTGGCCTGGAATTAGTTCAATCGGCTTTTCGCGGCTGGGCACCGGACCTTGTTGTCGATCTCGTCCGTTCCTTTAGCTTTCTGGTTCACTATGACGCGATTATTCGTGGCGTGATCGATATCCGGGATATGATTTTCTTTGTCTCAATTATTGGTGTTTTCCTTTTTGCGAACATGGTCGTGGTCGACCTTAAGAAAGGGTCGTAGGAGCTAATCATGGCAAACAGCATTAAATCTTGGGATCGCGGAAAATTAGGCTTGGCCGGGCTTGCCGTTACCTTCGTGTTTTTCGTGTCACTGCACATATTCTCCAATGAAACATTCCGTACAGTTAGTGTTGACCTGACCGAAGAAAAGATATTTACGCTTTCGGAGGGAACAAAAGAAATCCTTTCCAACGTTCGTGAACCTGTCACGCTACGGCTATTTGTTTCTGCTGAACTGGTTAAACAGAGTCCAGCACTAAAGGATTATTCGCGAAGCGTTCGTGAACTTCTCGAGCGGTACGTGCAACTTTCCAATGGCCGGGTCAAACTCGAAATAATTCAACCTGAACCGTTTTCTCCTGAGGAAGATCGCGCGGTTGGTTTCGGATTGCACGGAATTCCGATTACACAAGCGGGAAATCTTGGCTACTTTGGCCTTGCTGGCACCAACACAACCGATGATCTTGATGTCATCGCGTTTGTGTCGCCGCAGCGCGAACAGTTTCTTGAGTATGACCTGACACGGCTCGTTTCAAACCTGGCCAACCCGAAGAAGAAGAAAATTGGTTACGTTTCTTCTTTGCCGGTCGGTGCGGACCCGATGAAACGATATGCGCCATGGCAGGTTATTGAGCAGCTTCGTCAGCGCTTCGACGTTGAACGCATCACGCTTGAGAACCCCATTCCAGAGGATCTCGATCTTTTGCTTGTAATCCATCCTCGCGATATGGACGACACTGATCGTTATTATATCGATCAGCATGTTATGCGCGGAAATAATACGATTATTTTCGTTGATCCCTACTCAGAAGAAGCAACGCGCGGCAATCAAATGCAGCGTCAGCCACCGGATGATGGGTCTGATTTGAAGGAACTGTTCAAAGCTTGGGGCATTAAGTACGACAAAAAACGGGTTTTGGGCGATCGAATTGGAGCACAACGTGTAAGTGCGGGACGCAATTCATTTGGCCAGCCCATCATCACCGATTACGTCGCGTGGCTAACATTGAGCGATAACCGTATTAAAAAGGATGATGTTGTTACCGGCGAGCTTGAGAAAATCAATATAGCGACATCGGGATATCTCGAAAAAGCCGACGGCGCGACATACACGATGGACCCGCTTTTGATTTCAAGTCCTGAATCAATGTCTTTGGATGTCGCAAATACTAAAACCGACCCTAAGCCCACGGAACTCATAAAGAATTTCAAGCCCACCGGAAAACCGTTCGTCGTAGCGGCGCGCTATACGGGCAAATTCAAAAGTGGCTTCCCTGCTGGGCGGCCCAAAGACAAAATTCGCAAAGAAATTAGAGAGGCCGCAATTAAAAAGGGCGAAAAAGTTCCGGATTTCCAGACACATCTCAAAGAAAGCGTAAAACCGGTTAGTCTTATTGTGGTGGCGGATACAGATATACTTGTTGATCGATTTTGGGTTCGCGATCAGGATTTCTTCGGACAACGTATCTCGGTTCCGATTGCAAACAATGCAGATTTCCTGACCAATGCGGTCGACAATATGGCCGGAACCGCAGCGTTAATAAGCCTCCGAAGTCGTGGCGTGACCAGCCGTCCATTTCATACTGTGGATGAAATCAAGCGCGCTGCCGAGCATAAATACCGTTCAACGGAGCAGGCGCTTCTTCAAAAATTGAAAGAAATTGAAGGAAAGCTCAAAGACCTTCAAACCAAGGAAACCAAAGAAGGTAGGACGGTTATTCTTTCAGACAAGCAGAAGGAAGCAATTGAAAAATTTAGGCGTGAGTCGATTTCAATTCGAAAGGAATTACGCTCGGTCCAGCTGGCTCTACGACGCGACATTGATCAGCTCGACGCCAATTTGAAGGTTATAAATATTGGTTTGATGCCCGCCATAGTGATCCTGTTTGCAATCGGACTGGGGCTCGTGCGTCGCCGCAATGCACGTCGGCATCAAGCAGCGGCAGCCAGCTAAGGGTTAAATTGGATATTTTTCGAAAAGTTGTAATGTCATGACCGCACGATCTTTCATTATATATTCTGTTGTTACCGCGATACTGGTTATTGCTGCTATCGTAGCAATTAGCAGTCGACCTGCGAGCACGATGATTGACCGAGACCGCGCCCTGATTTTTCCTGGCGTCGATGCCAAACTCAACGATGTGGCGTCCTTTGAAATAAAATCGGCTGATCGGAGCTACACCGTCAAGCGAACATCAGATGGTTGGGGTATCGCAGAACTGAACGGATATGCTGCAGATTTCAATAAAGTCAAAACCGTTTTGGTGGAATTGGCCCAGTTAAAATTTCTTGAGGAGAAAACAAGTGATGCTGCACGTTACGAGCGGCTTGACCTCAGAGATGTAACGGCGAAGGGCGCGAAATCTCGTAAAATTACCGTCACGGATAAAGACGGTAAAGTTTTGGCTTCCGGCCTGATTGGTCGTCGCAATGCTGATCTATTTGGTTCGGGGCGCGGTGGTACCTATATGCGGGTTGGCGACAATAAACAGACCTGGCTCGTTGAGGGTATTGTCAGCACTGGGAAGGGTCCTGCCGATTGGGTAAATAAAAAGATCGTCGATATTAAGCGTCCGAGGGTGAGACGTATCGTTGTTCAGGCGCCCGGCGGTGGATTGACAGTGGTTAGCCGTCCTTTAGCAAAGCAAAAAGATTTCCGCCTTGCAGATATCCCTGCAGGAAAGCGCCAGCGCGGCCAATGGGAAACCAATGAGATGGCCAAGGTGCTGGATAAGCTTGAACTGTTGGATTTGAAGCGTGCTGACGAAATTGCCATGCCCGACGACCGACTTTACAAGGCGACAATTCAAACATTTGAGGGTCTGCTTATTCATACAGAGGCCGTCAAAGTTGGTAAGAAGAAGTTCTGGGCGCGGTTTTCTGCCTCTGTTGATGCCGCGGCAATTGATGCAACAAAGGTCAAAGAGGCGGCCGACGCATTTAACGCCCGCCATAAAGGTTTTGCTTACGAGGTTAACGAGGCCACGGGTAAAAAACTTACCTGCGATCACATCAACCTTCTGGAAGGTGCCGGGCTAAAAGCTTGCGCCTGAGCCAAATACGAAACCTATAGAGGACTCCCCGTCGGCACATTCATGTCGACATCGAGACCATCAACATATTTCAACGCCTGTTCCGTTGTTACCACATCGGCATACTTGGCATGCATATCGCAGAGATTAATGGCGTGGCTGGCTTGGGACCGGTCAAAACACCCTTCTTCGACGACAGCTACCCGATAGTTATTACTAAAGGCATCGATAACCGACGCGCGGATGCAGCCCGATGTTGTTGTGCCAGTGACCAAAAGTGAATCAGCGCCTAAATCATTCAGGAATCCTGAAAGTGGTGTTCCGTAAAACGCGCTTGGCTTGTGTTTCCGAATAACGATGTCTTCGGGCGACGGCGCAATTTCATCCATGATGTCATTGCCATCGCGGTTGAAGTCAGCGGTGTTGGGCGCCGTGACGTCTTCCTCCGTACGACTATTCTTCCAGGCCCAACCGCCAGCGTCCCAGCCGTCCTCACGAACAGTCCCCGTTGTATAGATTACCGGGATGCCTTTCTCATGGCATTTGTCGATGAGTTTCCGAATGTGCGGTAGGGCGTCCCAGGCGTATTCGCCACAGGAATTATGGAAGCGCTTTATCGATTCCAGAATTGGCTCACGCTTATCGCCGCAAAAATTATAGCTGACATCGATAACCAGCAAAGCTGGTCGTTCTCCATAGCCTGCCTCGGCACCAAAACCACTTTTTTCGAATACCTGTTTGTCCTGCTCAGTAAGAAACTCGTTCCAAATTCGATCTGCCATTTTGATATTCCTGTTTAAAGGGGTTTGCCCGTCGGTAAATTATAATCTGCGTCGATCGTTTCGATATAATCCAATGCTTCCTGGGTAGGGACTACATCGGCATATTTGGCATGCATATCGCAAAGATTGATAGCGTGACTTGCTTGCGATCTGTCGAAACACGCTTCTTCTGCGATTGTAATGCGAAGGTTTTCGCTAAATCCGTCAAGAACCGAGGCGCGGATGCACCCCGAAGTCGTCGTCCCGGTCACGACAAGCGAGTCTGCGCCAAGGTCATTCAGAAAGGCTGTCAGAGGGGTGCCGTAGAAAGCGCTGGGTTTATGTTTGCGGATAACGATGTCCTGAGGGGAGGGGGCAATTTCATCCATGATATCGTTGCCATCGCGGTTCGTATCACGCGCTTCCGGTGCGCCCGTAGGTACATCTTCGTGTCCACGTGAGCTCTTGAAATTCCAGGCACCACGATCCCATCCATCATCACGGACCATTCCTGTCGTGTAGATAACCGGAATACCTTTTTCGTGGCACTTGTCGATCAAAGTTTTGATATGAGGTAGGGCTTCCCAAGCATCCTCGCCGCAAGAGGTTCGCCATTTTTCGATAGAGTCGAGAATGGGTTCTGAACGTTCGCCGCAAAAGGCGTAATTAACATCAATGACCAGCAAGGCGGGTTTCTTGCCGCCGCCGGCTTTGGCGCCATATCCTGATGCCGCAAAGACTTCTTTGTCACGTTCGGTTAAAAATTTGTCCCAAATACGTTCTTGCGCCATAGACTTGCCTCCTTGCCGCGATAGTTCCAATATAATTATCACGGAAAAACGAAAGTCTAGGCGTAAGGTCTCTGACGTGCAACCGAGGGGCCTGCGATGGACACCGGAGGAAAGCCATGTTGAAGATTAGCCGAATACATCATCTGAATATTCGCTCTACACCCGAGAAGCTTGATGAAACGCGTGACTTCTATCGCGATATTCTCGGGATGGAAGAGGGGTATCGCCAACCCTTCAAGGGCCCAGGATACTGGATGTGGTGTGAAGGTCATCCCTGGGTTCATATTTCGACGATGGGCCATAAAGACAATCCAGTATTGCAACCAGAAAGCATGGATGCCGGGTTTGGACATATCGCTTTCGACTCCACGGGATATCAGGATTTCAAGGATTTACTTGATGAGAAGGGTCTCGATTACGAAGAACATCCAACGCCGGACAAAGATATGATCCAAATCTTTCTTCCCGATCCCAACGGCGTTGTCGTGGAAATGGTATTCGATATTGCGGAAGTCGAAGCGGCTAAAGCGGCAAAAACGATGGCTGCTGCTGAATAAGTCAGATGACACGCATGTTCGGCGGATGGCCCATCAGCCATTCGCCAACGCTTCTAAAGTGCGTTTTCCGTCCTTGTATTTGTAATGCCACGGCGTGAATGTCCCGTAGGCGGCGTTCGAACGGGCCATCCGAAAAAATAGAACTGGTGCCACCGGTATCGAACAGAGTATCCGCAACGGTCTTTGCTTCATGGATGGCGTGCGTCGCCGCCAACCGTATCTCTAGTCGTTGATCGATGGTCGGAGCACCGTTCGTCAGTGCTTCTTCCCATGCGTCTTCGACCTCACTGAACAAATAACGTCTTGCGCTACGAAGTTTTGCACGCATCCGAGCCACTTCATCATGGACAACGGGATTGTCGCTGAGAACATCGGCTGAATTACGTGGTTTCTTCTCCTGCGCGATCTCAAGAAATTTCTCAAGGATTGCCGCGCTCAGGCCAAGTGCAACGGAAGCGAATCCCATGGCATAGATCGCCATCGTTGAAAAATTGTAAAGCGTGGAAAGATCGTCGGTCCCTTCAATCATCGTCGCACGGACAATTGTATGTTCTTCTGGCACAAAATGATCCTCGAGAACGAACCCGTCGCTGCCGGTGCTACGGAGGCCAACAACATTCCAGGTATCCGACAAAGTCGTTTCGCTTGCCGGAAAGAACGTGGTTCTAACCTCAGGCTTGTCGCCTGTTCCGAGGCGAACCGTACCGTCTTTCTCGTAAACGGTATTGCAATGTGTGGCCAACCATGTCGCGTGATGGCTGCCACTGACGAACATCGTCTTTGCTGATACCAGATACCCGCCATCGACAGCTTTGGCTTCCGCTTTGCCAGGTCCCCAGGCGAGGACCCCGTCCGCATTGTCACCCCATATTTTGCTACTAATGGCGGTATCCAGATAGCCCCCCAACATTGAACAGCCGCTCCCTTGACCCACGCACCAGGCCGCACTGCCGTCATACTTGGCTATGGCTTCGATGACACGGCAAAAAACGGGAAGAGGAAGCTCTTCACCACCCGCTTTTTTCGCCAAAAGCATACGAAACAACCGTTGCTCATGCAGAGCGTTCATGGCGTTCTTTGTTAGTTCGCGGATTTCCTCGCCATCGGCTGCTTCGGATTCTAAAACCGATCCGATCTTATCGACGCGATTTACCCATTGTTCTGAAAGCTGTGCATAGTCGAATATTGGTTTTGAAGCTTCATTCATAAAGATGTCTCAGTTCGATGGAAGAATGGATAGCTCAATTTAAGGATTATGGCGTTGAAAGGTGTCAGTGTCACGATATCGATTAAATCTCGAATTCCGGCTTGCGAGTGCAGCGACGGCTGATACGGTTCATAAAAATAATTTCGAACGGAGGCGAGAATGGCACGTAAAGCCGTGAAGTACGATCGAACTGCTGAAGATCTTGGCAATATCGTTGGTTTGGAACACTTAAATCTTTTGGTCCCCGATCAACGCCTGGCTATGATTTTTTATATCGGGGGTTTGGGGCTAACGCGTGACCCGTACATGCAAACAGGTCCAGGTAATATGTGGATCAATATCGGAGACAACCAGTTTCATCTGCCGACGAGGGGCACGCAGGTGATGCGGGGAACGGTTGGTCTGGTTTTGCCTGATTTAAAAAATCTCGTCGAACGCCTGAAATCAGTGAAAAAGGACCTCACAGGGACCAAATTTGGATTCAAAGCAACCAAGGGGGCGCGGTGTGTTGAGGTTACATGTCCCTGGGGAAACAGGATCCGTTGTCACGCAGCCGGAAAATCTACAGCACCGATCGTATTAGGCATGTCTTACGCCCAGTTTGATGTGCCCGTGGGGGTCGCCGAAGGAATTGCCAAATTTTATCGTGAGATCATGGGTGCGAATGTGAAGATGGGACGGTGGGAAAGTGCCACCGCGGCGCGTGTTTCTGCCGGATACCGCCAGGAGCTGATATTCAGCGAGACCAGAAAAAAGATCGCCGAGTTTGATGGTCATCACATACAGATTTATCTCGCGAATTTTTCAGGCCCATACAAAAATTTACTTGAGCGTAGCCTGATCACGCAGGAGTCGAACCAGCATCAATATCGTTTTATCGATATTGTCGACCCCAAGGATGGAAAACTTCTCTTTAATCTGGATCATGAGGTTCGCTCAATGACACATCCGATGTATGGTCGGTCAAAGCTTAATCGCAACCCGGACCAATCGAACGAGCTATTTGCCCGGGGTCATGAGACCCAGGCATGGCTGGCGTCAGCAACAGGGAGTTAAAACGATGCTCGAACTTTATACATGGATGACAGACAACGGTTACAAGGCCCGCCAAATGGTTGAGGAAACCGGAATCGAATATGATTTGAAACCGATCAATCTTCGTAACAAGGAACAATTCGATCCGGAATATTTGAAAATTAGCCCCGGTCACAAAATTCCGGCTATTGTCGATCCCGATGGACCGGGCGGACAGCGGATCACCCTTTGTGAATCCGGTGCCATTCTAAAATATATGGCAGAAAACTATGCGCCCCATCTATATCCTGATGATCCAATTCAACGCATTAAACTCGACCAATGGTTTATTTATGGATCAGCCACGTGGACGACACTGGCACAGCAATATGGCCTTTTCATGCATCGTTTAGGGGAGGATGTACCTCGCGCTCAGGAGCATTACGACGGCGTTCTCCGCGACATGATGAATATGTATGAAAGCCATCTTGGTAAAAATGAGTATATCGCCGGCGATTATTCGATCGCGGATATCACGGTCTATCCCGATATGCATGGTCACGGCCTAAATGATATTGGTTTCGACGATTATCCAAACATTAAGCGCTGGCATGACGCCATCGAGGCGCGCCCCGCCGTTCAGAAGGCTTGGACGCCCTTCGCATAGAGTTTTGAAGCTGATTCAATTATAGCGAATAGCATTCGATTCTGGACGTTACTGAAATCTGTCGCCATAGTTAAATCCACATAATTATGGAGGGTTCTATGGTTGCTGGCATTCGTCGTGTTGCTCTTGGATTCGTCTTTTCGATTCCACTGGGATTTATAGGGGGCGCTGCGTGGGCGGCGCCACAGATACTCGGTGTTGTGGCGTCGGCTAAGCCGGTGCCGCTAACCTGTTCCTACGGTACCTGTACGGCTGAATTCAGCGCGTTCTGTATGCAGCAGCACCGTGTTTCGCCGCGCGGTGGGACACCCTATCGCACAGCGAAGGGAACAAATTTGACTCTGGTAACGACACTGCCCGACGGAACCAGTCGTGAGGTTGTCGTGAACGATCAGGTATCGATCAAATCCAAGCGCGGACATTTTGCTGTTCGTGTTTCTCTGCCTGAAAGTGCGGTTGGCAGTTTTGATGGAAAAGCGCCGGCACTTGCAATCAGTTCTTTGGCATCCCTCGTTCCTTTGGCGCAGGTAGGCGATAAAACGCCGCTGACAAAGTCCGAAATCGCCATTGTGACTGGAATACAGCGTAAAATTGTCGCAAAGGCTCTTTCCGCTGATGAGGATCAGGAAGCGATAGCTGCGGGTACGATGACGCGCCTGATTAGTGCATTGCCACGATGGGGCAGGGTGAGTGCGGAGCGGCGCCAGAATCTTTGGCGCGATATCGTCGGTCCCGAACCCACGTCATCGTCCAATATAGGGTTGCAAAACGCGGCTAAAGAGTTTCGTTATTGTAAGCATTGGGCAGATACCGGCCGTGGTTATGGACTGCGTCATTGCCTTGAGGAAATGCATGATTTCAAGGCGGACAATATTACCAAAAAGGCCTGGAAAGCTGTTCTTCCGGGCGGTTGATATCGAGCTCTTAATGAAAGTCACGTGACGGGTACATCACCTGGCCACTGTCACCACTCTCGCCGAGAGTGGCGCTTTCATCGGAGGCAGTGACTTCCGTTTTGAAGCGTTGTGGCGCCTCCATCAATGCCCATAACCGGTCGCTCATATCAGTCAGACGTCTTGCAACAAGGTGAATGACGATTCCTTCGCGTTGCAGCTCACCCGTTACACAAAGCAGACGCGATGCCAACGTTTCCTTGCGATAACGTTCAAACAGTTTGGGCCAGATGATCACGTTGGCGATTCCGGTCTCATCTTCCAACGTGGCGAAAATGACACCACTGGCAGTACCCGGGCGTTGTCGGGTGATAACGAGCCCGGCGACGGTCACCTGTTGGCCGTTTTCCGTTTTAGCTAATAGATCATTGGTGATAACGCCCTCGTGCGTAAGACGGTCACGCAGCAATTCAAGAGGATGATGTTTAAGCGACAGCCGGATAGCAGCGTAGTCATGAGAAACTTCTTCGCCGGGTTTCATAATTGGCAGACTAACTTCCGGCTCGATGATATTTTCCCCTGTCTCGGCAAATAGAGGGAGTTGTCCTGGTTTGATACGGCGGACTTCCCATAACGCCTGGCGACGGGAGAGACCGACAGACCCATAGGAATCGGCTTTGGCAAGACGTTCGAGAGCTGATGGTTGCAGGTCGCTGCGCAGCCACAAATCTTCGGGACTGGAGAAGGGACGGGCGTTTCCCGCCTTGCGGGCCTTGAGTAAGGCTTCAGCATCGGTTGGTTTTAGCCCCTTGATTTGGCGGAAGCCCAATCGAAGTGCCGGGAAGTTTTCCCGGTCGGGTTCCAGCGTGCAGTCCCACTCACTGTAATTGACGTCGACCGGCCGCACGGTGACACCATGATCGCGGGCATCGCGTACGATCTGGGCTGGAGCATAAAACCCCATAGGCTGGCTATTGAGTAATGCGCAGGCGAAGGTGGCGGGGTAATGGCATTTGAGCCAGGAAGAGACATAAACCAGTAAAGCAAAGCTGGCGGCATGGCTTTCGGGAAAACCGTAATCACCAAACCCTTCGATTTGCTTGAAGCAGCGCTCGGCAAAGTCGAGGTCGTATCCGCGCTCGATCATGCCGTTAATCATCTTGTCACGATAATTATGGATTGTTCCCAATCGCCGGAAGGTTGCCATAGCCCGGCGCAATCCATCGGCTTCAGCGGGGGTGAATCCGGCCGCGACAATGGCGATTTTCATCGCTTGTTCCTGAAACAACGGCACACCATATGTTTTTTCCAGAACGGCGCGTAAATCCTCAGAGGGATAGTCGATTTTCTCCTCGCCATTTCGCCGTCGCAGATAGGGATGCACCATATCGCCCTGAATAGGACCGGGCCGGACGATGGCAACTTCAATCACCAGATCATAAAAACTGCGTGGCTTGAGACGTGGCAACATGCTCATCTGAGCACGGCTTTCGACCTGAAATACGCCAACAGAATCGGCTTTGCAGAGCATGTCATATACAGCGGGATCTTCGGCAGGGACGGTCGCCAGCTCGTATTTCTTGCCGTGATGCAAGGCTAGTAAAGACAAGGCCTTGCGAATACAGGTCAGCATGCCGAGCCCCAACACATCGACTTTGAGAATGCCAAGTGCATCAAGATCGTCCTTATCCCATTCGATCGTCGTGCGATCGTCCATTGCGGCATTGGCGATGGGCACCATGGCATCCAACCGACCACGGGTGATGACAAAGCCGCCAACATGTTGCGACAGGTGACGTGGGAAACCGGTAATCTCACGTGCCAGGCGCAGAGCATGACCAAGGCGTTTTTCCTTGGGGTCCAGCCCGGCTTCCCGAACATAATTGTCGTCTATCGAACCAGAGCGGCGACCAGAGACGGTACCTGCCAATGCGTCTTCGACGTCGCGAGTGAGCCCCATGGCTCGGGAAATTTCACGCATGGCGCTGCGACCGCGATAATGAATAACGGTAGCGGCCAAGCCGGCGCGATCACGGCCATATTTGTGATAGATGTATTGGATGACCTCTTCGCGGCGTTCGTGCTCAAAGTCAACATCGATATCGGGCGGTTCGCCACGTTCGGCGCTGATAAAGCGTTCGAATAGAAGATCAATGCGGGCCGGATCAATGGCTGTGATTCCGAGACAATAACATACGGCAGAGTTGGCAGCAGAGCCGCGCCCCTGACATAGAATTCTTTCGCGTCTGGCGAAGCTGACGATGTCGTGGACCGTCAGAAAATAGTTCGCATAGTTTAACTCGCCAATTAACGCGAGTTCGTGGATTAGCTGCTTTTTGACTTTTTCGGAAGTGCCATTGGGATACCGTTCCTGAGCACCTGCCCAGGTAAGTTGTTCGAGATAATCCTGTGGTGAAATGTCGGGAGGCGCTTCATCGTCGGGGTATTCGTAGACCAGTTCATCAAGCGAGAAAGTACAGCGTTCGGCAATTTCCAAAGTACGGGCAATAGCATCAGGATGATGACGAAACAGGGAAGCCATCTCATCGCCTGATTTGATATGGCGTTCTGCATTGGCAAAGAGATGATACCCCGCCTTCTCGACAATGCAGTGTTCGCGTACTGACGTAAGCGCATCCTGTACGTCACGCCGCCTGGCGTCGTGATAATGCACATCGTTACATGCTACCAGGGGTGTTTGTGCCGTTTGCGCTAATGTTGACAAAGCATCGAGACGTCGCTGATCGCCACCGGTTAAAAGATTTTGTCCGGCGAGATAACAGTGGTTGGGTAAGGTGTCGGAGAGTCTGCGTAAATGTGATGATGCGGTGTCGTCGGGTGTAGCAAGAGAAATTGCAATCTGATCGTTTGCCTGTTCCAGAAAATCATCGATGCCAAGATGACATTCACCCTTTGGCGCACGACGACGTCCCAGTGTGATGAGTTGCGATAGGTTGCCATAGGCATCCCGGTTCATCGGTAGGCAGAGCAGGCTGGGAGCATCGGTGAAGTCCAGCCGTGCGCCAACGATCAGTTGTATCTTTGTTTCACGGGCAGCCAGATGGGCGCGCACCACACCAGCCAGTGTGTTCCGGTCAGTGATAGCGATGGCGTCCAGCCCGTGTTCGGCTGCCCCGGCGACAAGTTCTTCAGGATGGGAAGCACCTCGTAAGAAGCTGAAATTACTGGTTGTTTGGAGTTCGGCATAAGGAGTCATCCGAACAATCCATGGATGTACCAGGATGTTTCACTATTACGGAAGAGCCAGAAACGCTGACCGGTTTCATTCTCAACCCGATAATAGTCTCGCGTATTGTTATTGTCGTCACACCACCATTCAGGAGCAATCCGTTCAGGCCCTTCGCAACGTTGGATGCGATGAAGTACTCGCCGCCAGCGAAATAGTAGCGGAGGTCCATCTGTGCTTTCAGCAACAGCTTCGATTTCTTCAGGCGGACGCAATAAACGAAGAGGACGAGGAGTATCGGTGTTCTCTTGGTCCGTTTGTTCGGCGTCTTTCCTGTCGACAGGTCCAAAACCAGCGGCCCGTTCGGGGATATGACTTTCCCGAAATCGTGCTTGTCGAACGCTGCCCGGTCCAAGCCGGTTTGTCAGCCGGTCAACCACTGCGTTAAAACGATCTGTGCTCTGTATAGCCGCGCCGCGTTGGAGACTGGTTTGAGCCACTTCCATGGGTCCGGCAACGGCCGCAAAAAGCGTCATTTCATCGATGCCGAACTCAGGATCGATTTCGTCCAGATGCTCTGCGAACAGGCGAAGGAGATGGTCTGGTTCCCGATTGCTGCGTGCGGTACCGACGGTTACCCGGGCAGTGCTGCCATCTGGCCGGTATACTGAAAGAACAAGCTGCCGGGCACCTTGACCTTGCTTTTCCAGTATCGCACAGAGCTTCTCTAGAAGTTTGCGGGTTGCTGCAGCTATATCACCGCGATGACCTATCGGCTCGGCGAAGGTCAACCGGGAGACAAGTGGTACGGTGGGCAGGATAGGCGATAGGGGTTCTGCTGATTTACCGAGAGCGGCATCGAGCCGCAGGCGGACTTCCTTCTCAAACCTAGCTGCCAGTGGTCCTCTTGGCATATCCAGCAGATCTTCGATATAGCGCAGGCCAACCTCGTGCAGGGCCAGCACAGTGGCGGGCGGCAACCGTAAGGCAGTAATGGCTAGCGGTGCGAGAGCTTCACAAGTATTTCCTGATGGAACGGTTCTCCAGGGCGGGTCATTTGTGGCGAACCGCGCAACGGCCCAGGCACAGCCCAGCGTGTCCGCCATTGCTATTCGGGCTGTGAAGCCAAGTTTTTCAATGCGGGTAGCCATATCAGCCAACATGGCTTTTTCATCACCAAAGAGATGCGCACACCCAGTTGCATCAAGCCATATACCCGCGCCACCAGCGCCTTCTAGAGACAGTGTGGGGTCATTTTCTTTTTCTATACTCCCCATGCTGACCCAGGGGCTGTAGCGGCCGCACCATTGGGCAAGGCGCTCGAGCATTTTGCCATCGGCTGTGGGCTCTGCTGGATGAACGGTGAGCGAGGGTAAAATGGCACGGGCATCAGCCAACGCCATGTGCGGTTTTAACCCCGCATGTT
This sequence comes from Rhodospirillaceae bacterium, assembly GCA_002720855.1. Lineage (GTDB taxonomy): Bacteria > Pseudomonadota > Alphaproteobacteria > MPNO01 > UBA2964 > UBA2964. The sequence goes on from PBIN01000014.1 coordinate 762,692, forward strand.
CGGCAGCATCATTAAGGGCACTCAGACCCAACCGCGCCTGGCGCTCCTGTATCAGAACAAGAGGTTTATCCCGTAAGACTGGCTTTATGCGGCTGATCCGGTCGGTCGCAAACCGGGGCAGCCAGAGCGAGATGATCCGTCTCATTGCACCATTCCATTAACCAGGTGCCGGGTGTCCCGCCCCGGCTTCGGAATAATGTGGTGTCCCAGCAGGAAGATCCGGGCTCGTTGAGTGTAACGGCAAAACCTTGGGGGTGACTCGGCGCTGCCTTGATACGCCAACGTTGTACAGCGGCGGAAAGACCAGGCTCCTTCATCGCCGGACGGAGCAGCAATGCGAATACTTCGTTTTCTTCCGCTGCCAACTGCAACCGTCGGCTGGCAGTCATGGAGATTTCCTTCACCTCGCCGACAACAGCCGTGAAAGCATTGCTGCGCAATGTTTCTTCCATTGCCCATAATACATCCATGTCGCGTTTGATTTTCGCTATGGTCAGGCGGCGTGGATCAAGCCCATATGAGGCGAGGGCGGGTGGATAGATTTCTCCAGCGTCGGTTGCGCTTTCATTCAGACACCAGAAGATACAACCCTTACGATGTTTGAGCAGGGCCGCCAGTAAGGTAATGCAAAACCCGGTGGCTGCACCGGCATCGACAGGTTGATCGGGAAGAACCTCATAAAGAGCATTCGGTACAAAACCACCGGTTGGAAGTTGCCGGTCAATTTCTGGAATACCCAATGAAAATAGTTTTTCCTCTGCGGCCCAGCCGGGTTTTTCGAGCGCCCGAATATGAGCCCGTAAATCTTCCATTGGCTGAGAGCCCTTTGACACACGATGGCGGGAAAAAGGGGGAGCGATGGTATCCGGTGAAAATGTGTCCCGGGGCATGAAAACCTTTTCCTGTTGATGATGCCCACTCCCTATAAAGTTAATGTGGGCTACAAATGTTCTTGTTTTGTTCTTATCCCGGTTTTAAGGAAGGAGTCAAGCGTTCCAATGTCCAAATCACAATCTGTTAGCAATTGACCACCGCCGTTACTGGTAGGAAGATGCACAAAATTTTGGACAGGGAGAGCCAACATGGCCGTAACCGAAAAAGACATTAGCTACCGTACAATCGACAACCTTGAACTACTTGGGCGACATTATTCTCCTGAGGGAGAAGGTCCAGCTCCCTATATCGTCGACGTCCATGGTGGCGCATGGCGTGAGGGCGACCGGATGAATAATCAGGTAATCCACCAAAAATTTGCGGCCGCAGGTATCGGTGTTTTTGCTCTGGATTTTCGGCTGTCGACACAGGCGCCTTATCCTGTCCCCGTTCAGGACGCGAATTACGGTGTACGTTGGTTCAAGAAAAACGCGTCAACAATCGGCGCGAATCCCTCGACCATCGGTGGACTTGGCTCTTCCAGCGGAGGTCAACAGATGGGTTTGGTCGCGCTACAGCCAAACGATCCAGCCTATGTTATCGATGAACCATCCCTGACAGACACAGATGCGAGTCTTGATTTCTTTATTGGCTGCTGGCCCATTCTAGATCCGCTGGCACGCTACAAAATGGCGCAGGAGAAAGGCAAAGATAATTTGGTCGAGGCTCATGGCGTGTATTTTGCCGACGAAAGTGAAATGGCTGTTGGGAATCCCTATATGGTTCTGGATCGTGGCGAAGCGACACATCTACCGGCCACAGCTTTGGTTCAAGGTGAAGAGGATCAGAACGTAGATCACTTTCGGGTCGACATCTTCGCAGAACGTTACCGCGAAGCTGGCGGTAACATTGAGGTGCATAAATATGCAGGTGAGCCTCATACTTTTGTCGTAGAAAATTTTGGAAATGATGCGTCCGAAGACGCTATCGCAAAATTAGTAGCTTTTGTTCACGGCGTATCCTGAACCTTAAAAGACATTCAAGACGTCTGAGACTTGTCAGATCGATTTCCGGTGACTAATAACGGCTCCCCAGGAGATTGATGCATATGGCAAACCTTACGGACTCAGCTGGAAATCCAGGCCACCGCGCATGGCTGCGCGAATGGGTGGAGTCAGCGCCGTTCAGATATACCGTTCTCGTTATCATTTTTATCAATGCCATTGTTCTTGGGTTGGAGACTGAGGCCAGCGTGATAGCTGAGGTGGGCGATATGCTTCACCTGATCGATAAAATTATTCTTTGGATATTTGTCGTTGAACTCATCCTGAGAATGTATGCGCACGGGCCCAGGTTTTTTCTCGACCCGTGGGGGGTGTTCGATTTCATCATCGTGGCGATTGCGCTGTTTCCTGCGAGCGAAGAGTTCAGCGTATTGCGTGCCTTGCGGATATTACGTGCCCTACGTCTTATTTCCGGAGTACCGAGAATGCGCCGGGTCGTGGAGGCATTGCTTCGAGCAGTGCCGGGTATCGGGTCTGTCGCAGCATTGTTGTTACTGGTTTTCTACGTCTTTTCCGTTATAGCAACCAAACTCTTCGGCACGGCGTTTCCACAATGGTTTGGAACCATTGGTGAATCCATGTATTCGCTTTTCCAGATCATGACTCTGGAAAGCTGGTCGATGGGGATCGTCCGCCCAGTGATGGAAGAATATCCCGAAGCTTGGGCATTCTTCGTTCCCTTTATCATCATTTCGAGTTTTACAGTGTTGAATCTGTTTATCGCCATCATCGTTGATTCGATGCAGACGCTTCACGCAGATGAAGAAGAACGGACCGTTGAACGTATTGAAACCATCGTCGATGAGGATACACAGCTGGTGTCGGATGAAATTGCCCGATTAAGGGCTGAGATTCGTGATCTCCGATCCGAACTTAATGGTCGTAAATCTTAACAGTCGTCCTCGAATTCGTTATTGGATGATGGGTTAGACTCCTCTTCCTTTTGTCTTTTTTGGAAAGACAAAAACGCAAAGGGAATCGAAATCGAAAATGCGAGGACAAGCGCTGACAGTGCAAGCCAGGGTTCTGTAATAAGTGCGGCGGCAAAGAGCGCAACACCAGCCAAAGACACCATCACTAAATTCTTTGGAACGCGAATTCGTTTAAAAGAATAAGTTGGGATTGGCGCAATCATGAGTCCGGATATCAAGAGGGTCCATGGAAGCGTAACCCATGCGGATCTCAGAAATTCCCAACCTGTTTCCACACCAAGCATCAACGGCAGTAGGACCATACCAGCGGCAGCGGGCGCCGGAACTCCACTGAAATAACTGCCAGCCCATGCCGGTAGGTCGGTATCGGCAGACGCAACATTAAATCGGGCGAGTCTCAGGACACAGCAGACGACAAACAGTGTAGCGATCGCCCAACCGATGCCACCGGCATTATTTAGCGACCAGAGATAGATCAGCATGACTGGCGCGACCCCGAAAGAAATAGCATCGACGAGAGAGTCCAACTGACCGCCGAGTTCCGTTTGGCCACCCATAAGACGTGCCATACGGCCATCAAGCGTATCGAGGAGTGCCGCGGCTGCTATTAAGAGGATGGAAATTTCCCACCGATCCTGGAGTCCAAACCTTATTGCTGTAAGCCCGCAACAGAGCCCCAGCATCGTCAATGCGTTCGGCAAGAGTCGGTTTAAACGGTCGCGCCGGGCTTGGCGGCGTTCACTACGCGATAGTCTTTCACGTGGTTTTCGTGCCATTAGCGCCATTCTCCTTTCCTGTCGTCCTGGCTGTCGTCGAGTTGAGCAATCGGTGTTTCACCAGCAACCGCCCTTTGTCCCGGAACCGCCAGGATACGCGTTCCCGTCGGTAAATAAACATCGACACGGCTACCAAAGCGGATCATGCCGTATCGTTCGCCGACGCTCAGTGATTGACTTTCCTCGGTCCAGCAAATTATTCGCCGGGCTATGAGTCCGGCAATTTGGACAACAGCAATATCAATGCCGTAGTCAGTATGGATTGAAAGAGAACGACGCTCGTTGTGTTCACTCGCCTTGTCCAACGAGGCATTCACGAATTTTCCTGGCCGGTAAACGCTTTTGATGATCCGGCCATCGATGGGGATACGGTTTACGTGGCAATCGAAGACATTCATAAAAACACTGACACGGCGCATCGGTGCGCTACCCATCTCAAGTTCGGATGGCGGCGGCGCATCGGTTATCATTTGAATGATTCCGTCAGCAGGACTGATAACAAGCCCCGATTCCAGCGGCGTGACCCGGTTGGGGTCACGGAAAAAATACATACACCACCCAATTAAAATTACACCGACCCATCCGAGAAATTGCGCCACGGAAAATAGCAATGCCGCGACGACAACGAAGATTGCGATGAAGGGTCGGCCTTCCGGTCTGATCTTGATTGGCGGTATTGTCGACACTTTAGCTTCCGTTAAATCGATTTCTATTCAGGCGCCAAAATCGAAATGTGATCGCCGATAGTTATTCCAAGATCATCGGCACGTCCCTGATTGACAGAGATTTCAGCGAGCCCATTGGCGTTCTCGTACCAGAATGCGGCGCCAGATTCTACGCAAGAAAATGTTCTCGCATAGGAAAATTCTTTTTCTCTTACTTCAAGTTTCATTGCGTTCGTCAGGGTTTGGGCGCGTATGCCTGTGATGGCGTTGCCGAAATGATCGACATAAATGACTTTGTTAAGTTCTGTTGGCCAGTCATTGCCGACTAATTCTCCTGCTGCCAGCGTCCGACCGTCGACCTGCGAACCAGCGGCGAGCATCGCCGCAACTGGGGCAAATAAATCGCGTCCATGAAAGCTTGCGGACAGCTTCTTGGGTTTCCAGTCGATCGTCTGTGCAGTGACCTCAGAGGCTCGTTTGGCGACAACTGAAAACAAACCATTATCGGGGCCGACAAAAATCTGCTTATCCGCTTTCATGATGATGGGACGTCGGTCACTACCGACACCGGGGTCGACAACACCAACAATTATCGCGTCGTCCGAAAATGCGGGTACCAGTGCAGCTAAAAGATACGAGGAGGCCTCTGCGTTGAAAGTAGGCGCATCGGATAGAAGGTCTATGACGGTCTCATTGGGCGCCTGTTCTGCTAAGACAGAGCGCATTTGGCCTATATATGGCCCGGAGGGTCCAAAATCAGTGAAAAGAACGATCATGCAACTACAGTATCGTTCATCCCTTCAGATCTAGGCAATAGGCCAGTAGGATCTGGTACGTTAACTGGCCTTCTTTAACCCAGCGTGGGCCTTGGCAGAGCAAACGCGGTTTCGGCCATCCTCTTTGGCTTTATAAAGAAGGCCATCTGCTCTTTCGATCAGCGCGTCAATGGGTTCGCCAATAATGTATTCAGTGACACCGACAGACATTGTCACTTTGCCATAGCTATCGGTTGATCCTTTCTTGGCGAGCTTGCGAGACGAAAGTTTTTCGCGCAGATGGTCCGCGACGATTGCTGCACCGTTCAAAGGCGTATCAGGCAAGATTACGGCAAATTCTTCTCCGCCGTATCTGGCGGGGAGATCGCTGCCTTTGACATTTTCGACAAGAATTCGACCAACTAGACGAAGAACCTGGTCGCCAACCTGGTGACCGTGAGTGTCATTAAACTTCTTGAAATGATCGACATCGCAAATGGCCAAACAAAGTGGTTCGCCGTTTTCTCGGGCTTCCGTTGCCAGCTGCAAAAGCGTTTCATCGAAACAACGGCGATTTGCGAGACCGGTTAGTTTATCCGTCATTGCATCGCGTTTGGTTTCGGCAAGCTCGCGGCGTAGCTCCTCCAACTCGTTGCTGGACTCACGAACCCTTTCCTGCAACGTATTGATCTGCCCATTCATCGATTGGGTTTCTGAAAGAATATCGCCAATCATTTGCGTCAGATCAGCATTGTTTTCCGCACCTTCGAGATTGCCCGAAAAATTTTCCAGAATTTTTCCATACTTCTCTGTGCCGGTTCCAACATCACCTAGTGCTTCGGCGATTTGTGTCGCAACATCGCCCATGCGCTGGCCCCAGGCTTCGTTCTGGCTTTCGCCGCCACCCGGGACAATAAATTTGTTGTAGATCATGCGCATCTGCTCAGGTGAAAAATCAAGCTCCTTCTCTTTCGCACGATCAATGAATCGCATGAGAGCCGGATTTCTTCCGGATAGATGGTCAAACCAAACCGTGTAATTTTGAGGATTAGGTGGAATTCTCTCCGACGCTAGTTCCTCGATAGTTTGCTTGGCGATTTCGGCAGCTTTTTCGATAGGTTCTGAATATATCACGCTATGCACTCGATAATTGTTTGAATTTCGGTTTATAGATTTGCATCACCTAAGCGTCGAACGGTCTCAAATGCGAAATAGACGCTTTATTGAGTAATAAAATGACTTCGTTTTCATCGACAAAAGGGATGAACTGGGTGGCACTGTTAAGAACGTCTTGAATACGAGAAGTTGCTTCCACAAAGACGTACCCAGTCATAACGCTGCCATCACTCATTTTGACCTGAGCATATTCACGTATTTTGGGAATCTTTGGCATGCCGCTTCGCGGTGGCGTCCAGGTGCCCTGGTTTCTCAAAGTATTTTCCCCTTTTGTCCTCAAATTTGGTTTGTAGTCAGGTATTCGGAAGTTCGGCCAAATTCGCCCGATATTCTGCCGTGTTTGGGTTAACGCAGAGTAAAATTGAGGGTTCGCGCCCAAATATGAGGCGGGACCGGAATTTGGCTTATTTTCCTTCGCGTTACTTGTCGTTTGACTTGATGGGCCCTGATGAGTAGGACATCCGCCATCATGCGTATTGTACGAAATTATTCAGACCTATCCGAGAATGATCGGGGTGCTGCTGTCGCACTCGGCAATTTCGATGGTGTCCACCTGGGGCATCAGACCGTAATTCGAGAAATGATTGCGATTGCGGATTCGCAGGGCATTTCGTCGGCAGCCATGACCTTCAATCCCCATCCGCGCAAGTTTTTCCAACCGGATGCGCCGCTTTTTGAAATGACCCCTGCTTACGCCAAATCGCGGCACATAGAAACTCTGGGTTTGGATCTTCACTATGTGATGCCCTTTGACCAGGAATTCTCTGCCCTTGAAGCCAGTACTTTCATTGAAACTGTTCTCGTAAAAGGTCTTGGCGTCCGTCACATCGTCGCGGGATACGATTTCGTCTTTGGAAAGGGACGAAAGGGTGATGTCACGCTATTGGCTGAGGGAGGAAAGGAGCATGGTTTTGGTGTCACGATCACGTCCGCTGTAACGGCAGAAAACGGAACGCCCTATTCTTCAACGGTCATTCGAGAACATATTCGCGAAGGCAGGCCACGAGAGGCTGCCGACTTGCTTGGCAGAGCTTGGGAGATAGAAGGAGAGGTAATGACTGGCGATCAACGTGGGCGCCAAATTGGCTTTCCGACCGCCAATGTCGACCCGGGCACCTACATTATGCCAGCTCTTGGAGTATATGCCGTATGGGCCGGGATTACGGATGGCCCGGATACCGAGTGGCATAAAGCCGTTGTCAATGTTGGACGTCGACCGACTTTCGATGGCGAAGGTATCACTGTTGAAACGCACCTGTTTGATTTTGAGGGGGATCTCTATGGCAAAGTTTTGCGGGTTGCATTTGTTGATTTTATCCGGCCGGAAATGAAATTTGACGGTTTTGAAGAGATCAAAGCGCAAATCGCTGCGGATTGTGTGAAATCCAGGGAAATACTTGACGCTGCTGCTCCCGGTGATATCACGACACCCACGCAGTTGAATTCAACCGGGGCCTGAAGATGAGCGTCGACTATAAATCCACAGTCTTTTTGCCGACAACGGATTTTCCGATGCGTGCTTCTTTGCCGGAAAGAGAACCTGAAACTCTTGCACGTTGGTTGAAAATCGATCTTTACAGGCGCCTCCGCGAAGAGTCCAAAGGCCGTGAGAAATTTATACTGCATGACGGTCCACCGTATGCGAACGGAAATCTCCATATTGGCCATGCCCTAAACAAAATTCTTAAGGATGTGATTAACCGGTCGCAACAGATGTTGGGCAAGGACGCCAACTACGTTCCTGGTTGGGATTGTCATGGCCTCCCCATCGAATGGAAAATTGAAGAGAAGTATCGCAAAGAGGGTAAAGACAAGGATGAGGTGCCTGTCGTCGAATTCCGTCAGGAATGTCGTGAATTTGCGGATCACTGGATTGGTGTTCAATCAGAGGAATTCCAGCGTTTGGGTGTGATTGGCGACTGGAAAGAACCCTATACGACGATGGCATATCCGGCCGAGGCCAGTATTGTTCGCGAACTTGGTAAGTTCTTAATCAACGGCGGCTTGTTTCGAGGCGAAAAGCCGGTGATGTGGTCGCCAGTGGAGAAAACGGCGCTCGCAGAAGCTGAGGTCGAATATCACGATCACAAATCGACACAAATTTGGGTTCGGTTTCCTGTCGTTTCAGCGTCGGTGGACGCGTTATCTGACGGTTACGCCGTTATCTGGACGACAACGCCGTGGACGATACCGGGCAACCGCGCAATAGCATTTGGCGCGGAACTTGATTATGCGGTCGTCGAGATTAGCGACGCAGGTGAAAATGAAGTACTCAAAACAGGCGATAAACTGTTATTGGCAGAATCACTAGCGTCGCATGTCACAGAAGCCTGCGGTGTCGCTGGCTCAGAAATTGTCGCGCGTATCAAAGGATCTGATCTTCAAGGTACAATTTGTCGTCATCCTTTGGACGACAAAGGATACGATTTCGACGTTCCCTTACTGCCCGGCGATCATGTCACTGCGGAAGACGGAACGGGTTTGGTTCATACCGCGCCAGGGCACGGCGTGGAGGATTTCGTCGTTGGACAGGCTCACGGGATAGAAGTACCGCGGACCGTGGAAGCCAACGGTTGTTATTATCAGCACGTTCCGCTTTTTGCTGGGCAACACGTTTACAAGGCAGATGGGGTTGTGGCTGAGGCACTAAACGATGCCAATGCGCTAATTCATCATGATACGCTCGTACATTCCTATCCGCATAGCTGGCGATCAAAAGCACCACTCATATATCGCACGACGCCTCAGTGGTTCATATCGATGGACACAAATGATTTGCGTACGAAGGCATTGAACGCCATTGAGGCAACCGAATTCTACCCCGCGTCAGGGCGGAACCGCTTGCATGGCATGATCGAGAATCGACCTGATTGGTGTGTGTCGCGTCAGCGTGCCTGGGGCGTGCCCATTACTGTATTCGTGAACAAAGAGACCGGTGAACCTCTTCGGGACGATGCGGTCATGGAACGCATCGTTCAAGCCGTTGAACAGGAAGGGGCTGATTGTTGGTTTGCCAGCGATCCATCCCGTTTCCTCGGCAACGATTATAATCCGGAGGATTACGAACAGGTCTTTGATATTCTAGACGTTTGGTTCGATTCCGGCTCGACCCACAATTTCGTTCTTGAGACTCGTGACGATCTCGAATGGCCCGCAACACTCTATTTGGAAGGCTCAGATCAACATCGCGGTTGGTTCCACTCTTCACTTTTGGAATCTTGCGGTACCCGCGGTCGGGCTCCCTATGACGGTGTGCTTACGCACGGATTTGTGCTGGCAGAGGCCGGAGTGAAAATGTCCAAATCCAAGGGTAACACCGTTGCCCCGCAGGAGATTATCAAAAATTTTGGGGCCGACATCCTGAGAATCTGGGTGGTGGCGTCTGACTATTCCGAGGACCTCAAGATCGGGCCGGAAATTATAAAACATCAGGCGGACGCCTATCGGCGACTGCGTAATACTTTCCGATACCTCTTGGGAAATTTGCACGGGTTTGATGAAGACGAGCGCGTGGATGAAGCATCCATGCCTGAGTTGGAAAGATTTGTTCTTCATCGCATGGCGGAGCTTGATACGCTCGTTCGCGATTGTTGTGAGAGGTATGATTTTCACGCCATGTTTACGGCGCTTCATAACTTCTGTGCTGTGGAGCTATCGTCCTTTTATTTCGATATCCGAAAGGACACGCTCTATTGCGACACTTTGGAGAGTGCTGATCGGCGCGCAACTAGAACCGTACTTGATCAACTATTTATGTCGCTCACTACGTGGCTTGCTCCCATTATTCCGTTTACGACCGAAGAAGTCTGGTTGAACCGGTTCCCAGAGCAGGCCGAAAGCGACAGTGTTCACCTAAAACAATTTCCGAATATACCTGCGAGCTGGAAAGATCACGAATTGGCAGAAAAGTGGGAAAATGTTCGCAATTTAAGGCGGGCCGTAACAGGTGCGTTGGAAATTGAGAGAGCGGAAAAACGGATCGGATCCAGCCTTGGTGCAAACGCAGCGATTTATGCTTCCTCGGAGTATCAGGAGGCTATGACCAATATTAATTTAGCGGATTTGTGTATCACTTCTTCCGCTGAATTTGTCGATGGGGATGCGCCCAACGGCGCTTTCTCACTTCCTGATGTGAAAGGTGTTCAGGTTATCATTACGTCTGCCACCGGTGAGAAATGTGGGCGTTGCTGGAAGATATTGCCCGAGGTTGGAAACCATGATGTCCATAAAGATTTATGTGGCCGATGTGCCTCCGCTGTGGGAGATACACCCGTTGCCGCTTAGAACTGCAATTTCAGGATGAATATGGCCCCGGCCCGCGCAGGGATGCTTATTGTCATCCTGACAATTTTATTTGACCAGCTTAGCAAATGGTGGATTTTGAACGTTACGATGGTCCCGCCAAAGGTGGTTCCTGTAACAGGCTTTTTTGATCTTGTTCTGGTCTATAACCGCGGCGCGAGTTTTGGTATTTTCAGCGATGCGCCTGGATGGGCGGGTACAGCTTTGATCGTTTTCGCAATCGTTGTCTCAATCGGCTTATCTGTCTGGATGTGGCGAGCTAAAGAATTATTGCTGGCAACTGCTTTGGCGCTAGTCGTCGGTGGTGCAATCGGCAATGTTATCGACCGAATTCGATTTGGGGCGGTTGTTGACTTTCTTGATTTTCACGTGGGCGGTTGGCATTGGCCTGCATTTAATATTGCCGACTCCGCGATCACAATCGGTGTTATATTATTGATACTGGATTCCTTGAAATCGACGCCCCAAAACACTTAAATTAGGTTTTGTAGGTATAGGGATATCGTGAAATGAAAAAGTCAGCCTTTCCAGCAATCATTGGATTAGCCGTCAGTGTGATCGCTCTGGGCGGGTGTGAAAAAACAAAAGAGGTCATTGGTCTGACCAAGCAAGGGCCGGATGAGTTTGCGATTGTTACACGGGCCCCGTTAAGTATCCCGCCGCAATTTGGATTGAGACCGCCAAAACCCGGATCGGTGAGACCACAAGAAGTTACCCCGACGAAAAGGGCACGTAGCATTTTGTTGGGCAACTCCCGAACAAAAGGGAAAGCAACGGCGGATGCCGCGGTTGCATCCGGCAGGTTTACAAGTGGCGAAGCCGCTCTTCTACAACGGGCTGGTGCTTTGAATGTTGATCCGTCAATCAGACGGGTTGTGGATGTTGAAAGTAGTGCCTTGGCAGAAGCGGATAAGAGCCTGCTGCGAAAAGTTATTTTCTGGCAAGATCCTGAGCAACCTGGAAAATTGGTCGATGCCACGAAAGAAGCGCGGCGCTTGCGACAAGTGACGGCAAAAGGGGAGTCGGTTACTAAAGGTGAAACACCTGTCATAACCCGCAAGAAAAAAGGTTGGCTCGAAGGTATATTTTAATCCGTCGTTCTCGTCACTTCGTCACTAAGAGTTGAGAAACACCCGCTTGCAATGCTGGGTGCTTTATCCATATAGCCTAAGACAACTAATTTGGAGACCGTAAGATGACTCCATCACAAGGACTGGCGGCCTGTTTCGGCATTTTGCTCGTGGCGTTGATCCTGCCCGGACATACCGCATCCGGAGCAGTCTTTAGCCCAAAATCATTCATGCTCAAGAATGGTATGAAGGTGGTGGTCGTCACTAATCGGCGTGCGCCGGTTATTACTCAGATGGTTTGGTACAAAACCGGGGCGGCCGATGAACCTAGTGGAAAGTCAGGAATTGCCCATTTCTTTGAACACTTAATGTTTAAGGGAACGAAGACTGTTCCATCCGGAGAATTTTCCAAAATTATTGCCCGAAACGGCGGACGGGATAACGCTTTTACGTCGCAAGATTATACCGCCTACCATCAAACCGTCGCGCGGGACAAACTAGAATTGGTAATGCGCCTCGAAGCAGATCGAATGCGCAATCTCGTCCTCACCGATAAAGAGGTGCTTCCGGAGAGAGATGTGGTTCTCGAGGAACGTCGCTCGCGGACTGATAACAATCCAGGTTCCCAGCTCTGGGAAGCATCTCGCGCGGCACTATTTTTGAATCATCCCTATAAAAATCCGGTGATTGGCTGGAAGCATGAAATAGATCAACTAACAACAAAAGACGCGCTGGCCTTTTATCGACGTTATTACGTTCCAAACAATGCAATTCTGATCGTTGCAGGTGACGTTGATATTGAACAACTAAAACCACTTGCAGAAAAATATTATGGCGTTATCCCGCGTGGGCCGGAAATTATACGTGAGCGCATTAAGGAACCGCCGCAGCTTGCCGGCCGCCGCGTTGAATTGCGCAGTAACCAGGTCGGTCAGCCGAGAGTTTCACAAACCTTTCTTGCCCCCTCCTACGCGACCGCAAAGGGGAAGCGCGCCTATGCGTTACTTGTCTTGGCAGAGATTTTTGGCGGCAGTTCTACAGCCCAACTTTATCGCGATCTTGTGGTTGAGCAGGGCATCGCTTCATCGGCGGGTGCCTGGTACAGCCCAGATTCACTCGATTATGGGACATTTGGTGTTTCGGTTTCGCCACGCCCTGGCGTGAAATTGGCGAAAGTTGAAGCGGCAATGCGTTTAGCAACGAAAAAACTTCTGAAAAATGGCGTTTCCGCAAAAGAACTTAAGCGGGCAGTGAAATCAATGGTGGCGAGCGCCGTATACGCCAGGGACTCTCTGCGGGCGGCGCCAAATATTATTGGCCGTGCTTTGTCGACGGGCCGCACAATTGAAGATGTGGAAACCTGGCCCGAAAAAATCAAGTCAGTCACTGTCGAAGACGTAAATGCTGCTGCTCGCGCTGTTTTGCGCACCGAACGTTCAGTAACAGCAATCTTGCGAAAGAAGCGCAGGACAGGAGGCTGATTCATGAACAAATTCTTTGGTGAAAGTTTTCAGGGTTTTGCATTGGTTGTGGCTCTGGGATTTCTTTGTGTTCTCGTAAATCCGGCGCGTGCGATTGACATTCAGGAAGTTCGCAGCCCCGGCGGAATAAAAGCTTGGCTCGTGCAGGATAAAAGCGTGCCGGTTCTGTCTTTGAGTTTTGCTTTTAAAACTGGAGGCACCGCCTATGACCCAAAAGGGAGGGAAGGGTTGGCTCGTATGGTGGCGGGTCTCTTGGATGAAGGTGCGGGTGATTTGAAATCACAGGATTTTCAGGCTCAGTTGCAGGATACGGCGGCGCGAATACGGTTTTCAGCGACGACCGATAAATTTCGAGGCTCGTTCAGGACCCTAACGGCCAATAAAGAAGAGGCGTTTCGATTGTTAACTCTTGCGCTCAATAAGCCGCGGTTTGACGCGAAACCAATAGAGCGAATTAGAGGTCAGATAATAGCCAACCTCCGCCGGAGCGCTCAGGATCCGGACATGATCGGGTCCAGGGCCTGGTACAAGGCAGTATTCCCAACCCATCCCTATGGCCGGCCCGGGGACGGAACAATTGGTTCGGTCAAAAATTTGGCGGTAGATGACCTTAGGGGCTTTATGCGCCGGCATTTAGTGCGGAATTCCCTCTTTGTAGCGGCTGCCGGTGATATTTCGCCTGCTGAGTTGGGTAAACATCTGGATCAGGTTTTCAGCAGACTACCGAGATCTGGTGTGCCCGGAAAAATTTCAGATATGACACCGGTATCAGAAGGCAAGATTATTGTTATTGATCGCAAAATCCCACAGAGCACGGTTTTATTTGGTCATTCGGGAATTAAGCGTGATGACCCCGATTGGTATATTGCCTCCGTCATGAACCGAATTCTCGGCGGGGGAGGGTTTTCTTCCAGATTAATGGAAGAGGTCCGGGAGAAACGTGGTTTGGCGTATGGCGTCTATAGCTATTTGAATCCATACGATCATTCAGCCCTCTATATGGGGGGCGTTGCGACGGCCAACTCTCGGGTTGCTGACTCTCTCAAGGTCATTCGAACGGAATGGAAAAAAATGGCTGAAAAAGGTGTCACAGAAAAAGAACTTGTTGCTGCAAAAACCTACATTAACGGGTCATTTCCATTGCGGCTCAACTCGACTAGGAGGATTGCAGGCCTGCTGCTTGCGGTTCAGATCAATCATTTAGGTATCGACTACCTCAAAAACCGACCTAAATTTATCAATGCTGTGACAGTGGCAGATATAAAGCGGGTTGCTCAGAAATTACTGCGGTCTAGCGCGCTAACGGTTGTTGTCGTTGGTCAGCCTAAAGGCATCAAGTCTACGCCTTAATCTAGAAAAGTCCTTTTCGAATTAGATTTAGCCCAATCAAAAGGAGCAAAACGTATAGCCATGTCCGAAAACGGTCCTCGGACACCTTGTCTCTTAGTGTTTTTCCCGCCAACATTCCCAGCACCGAAGGGAGCAGAGCAAATGCGGAAATAGCCGTATTCTCAATTGCCAGTCCGCCTTCCCGGATTAGCGATAGTGTCAAAATAGTTCCGGTGAACAAAAACTGAATGCCCAAAGCCTGTACAAACAGGTTTTTGGTCATGCCAAGTGCCTGGAAATATATGACGACTGGAATACCGATTGATCCTGTTGTTCCAGCCAGCAACCCAGATAGAAATCCGACAATAGGCGATAGGACCGGAATCGATTTTTCTGAGCAATTTAGCCGTACCGAACCAAGATTATTGATCGAATAAAGGACGACGATTACACCTAGGGCGATTAGCAAATATGAAGAATCGATGCGATAAAGAGCATAGGTTCCTGCGAAAACGCCGACAGCTGCGGTGAGCAGCATGAACCAGAATTTGCGCATAAGCTCCTTAAAATGTTCCCCTTGAAACGCTTGTAAAATATTTGTCGCAATGATCGGAATAACCAGGAGCGGAATGGCGACTTGGAGATCAAGCACGACCGACATCAGCGCAATAGAAGTGAGCGGTAACCCCATGCCGGTAATGCCTTTGACGATGCCGCCGCAAAAAAAGGCGATACCAACTGTTACGAGGACATATAATTCCACTACCGACTCCCAGTCACTGTCTGCACCATGTCGATTAAACCGTACAGGGTTGCCTGTCGAGAGTGCCTTTCAAAATTTGTAATGGCTGAAATTCTATCCACCGGTTATCCACTGCTCGCCTTTTCCTGATTCGCCTGGCTGGTTTAGAGTCGATTCGAAAGGCACCTTGAATGAACGCCATACCCTACGTCCAATCGGTAACCAATTGCTTGTCTGAAGCCGTTGGTGAACATGGATTGGATGCTGATCATTACGCTGAAACATTGCAAAGAACGTCAGCCGCGGTGGCCGCTATAAGGAGTGCTCATGCAGACGGCACTCTGCCATTGCTCAATCTCCCGGAACAGGCCGAAGATATAAATCTATTGGAATCGGTTGCCGGACAATATCGCGATCAATTTGCTGATGTCGTAATCCTTGGAACCGGTGGATCCAGTTTCGGTGGCCAAACATTATGTCGATTGGCTGATATCGGATTTGGCCCGCGCGATGGTGCGCCGACGCTTCAATTTTTAGACAATGTCGATCCGCATACGATTTCTGAAATGCTAGAAAAATTCGATCTAAGTCGAACGGGTTTTCTGGCGATTTCCAAATCAGGTTCGACCGCGGAAACGATGACCCAGTTTTTAGTGTGTCTCAAAGCGGTACAAATAGCTGTCGGTGAAGAAAAATCAGCACAGCATTTCACGGTGATTACCGAGCCGGAAGACAATGTGTTGCGCCGTATTGCCGAGAAGTATGGGATGTCTGTACTGGACCATGACCCAGACATAGGTGGACGCTATTCAGCCCTGTCGCTCGTTGGTTTATTGCCGGTCATGATTGCAGGTCTCGACGCAAAGGCGGTTAGGGAAGGTGCGGCAAGTGTACTAGCACCCATTTTTGAAGAAGCACCACCTAACGAAGTGGAACCTGCGATAGGTGCGGCGATCGCTGTTGGGTTGGCCACCGAAAACAATATTTGTTCAACAGTGTTGATGCCTTATGTGGACCGGCTGGCTGATTTCGGTTTGTGGTTTCGGCAGTTGTGGGCGGAGAGTCTCGGAAAAGGCGGTAAAGGGACTACACCAATCAACGCGCTGGGAACCGTCGATCAGCACAGTCAGTTACAGCTCTATCTCGATGGACCGCCCGATAAATTATTTACAGTGATAATGCTGGACTGCGCCAAAGAAGGACCACTGGTCACAGCAGATTTGGTTCACGATGAGGCGGTTGAATATTTGTCCGGAAAATCTGTTGGTGATCTCATGGATGCAGAACAGCGCGCGACAACAGAAACGCTAATACGAAACGGTCGTCCGACCAGAATCATAAAGCTCGAGAAACTTGATGAACGTGCAATGGGTGCGCTGATGATGCATTTCATGCTTGAAACGATCATTGCTGCAGATTTGTTTGGCGTTGATCCGTTTGATCAGCCAGCAGTTGAAGAGGGCAAAAGATTGACGCGGGAATATCTCGCAAGCAACGGGACGTAATATGACGATAAGACTCCTGCCAGAAGGCACTGTAAATCGGATCGCTGCTGGAGAGGTCGTGGAACGTCCGGCTTCCGCGGTCAAGGAACTTGTCGAAAATGCAATCGATGCAGGCGCCAATCTGATCGAGGTTTCGATCAAGGGCGGCGGTCGAAATTCGATTATTGTAACCGACAACGGGAATGGGATGACCAAAGACGAACTGACTTTGGCAGTGGAACGTCACGCGACTTCCAAACTTCCCGACGATGATCTTCTGAATATAGCATCCCTCGGTTTTCGCGGTGAAGCTCTGCCGTCTATTGGATCTGTGTCGCGTCTAAATATTGAAAGTAGGGCGCGTGGCGCCAATGACGCTTGGTCTCTTTCGGTACTCGGGGGTGAGAAAGATTCCGCACGTCCGTCATCCCTGACACAGGGTACGCGGATAGAAATTGCCGACTTGTTTTTCGCTACACCGGCACGGCTAAAATTTCTCAAGACGGATAGAACTGAGTTAAATCATATTCTCGATGTGGTTAAGCGCCTCGCGATGGCCAACCCGACAATTGGCTTTTCGGTCTTTGATGAAAAAGGAAAACGGATTCGGCTCGATGCAGCGCAGGGTGATTTGCTGGACGCCAGACTCGTTCGACTTTCAGACGTAATGGGAAAAGAATTTGCGGAGAATGCTCTGCGGATCGATGCCAGTCGAGAAGGTATTAAACTCACAGGTTATGCGGGATTGCCAACACTCAACCAGGCTTACGCCAGATCACAATATTTATTCGTCAATGGTCGGCCTGTACGCGATCCGCTGCTAACTGGAGCCGTACGCGGTGCTTATCAGGATTTACTCGCTCGTAATCGCCATCCCATGGTCGCGCTCTATCTGGAGATTCCACCAATGTATGTTGATGTGAATGTGCATCCGATGAAGACCGAAGTCCGGTTTCGGGATGCCGGCTTGGTGCGAGGGCTAATTGTTGGGGCGCTAAAGCACGCTCTTGCCGACGCGGGACACCGCGCATCAACGAC
Source organism: Rhodospirillaceae bacterium (assembly GCA_002720855.1). GTDB lineage: Bacteria > Pseudomonadota > Alphaproteobacteria > MPNO01 > UBA2964 > UBA2964. The sequence continues at coordinate 780,379 of PBIN01000014.1, forward strand.
TGTATCGGCCCAGACGCTGGGAGCATTTCGTCCCGGTGCGCCGCCAGCGACGGTGTCTTCATATCCGTCAACGTCGCGTGGTAGCAATTTGGCTCAGGCGGCTTCCGAATATTTTGCGCCCCTTCCGGGTACGGAGCAGCCATCAGTAGTCGCCGTAGAAGACTCCGTTGTTCCATTTTCAGATCAGCCTGATGCCGTGTCGCAAGAGGCCTATCCATTGGGTGTAGCTCGCGCGCAACTTCATGAAACCTATATTGTCGCTCAAACGGACAGAGGAATTGTCATTGTTGACCAGCATGCTGCGCATGAACGGCTGGTCTACGAGAAAATGAAGCAGTCACTGGACGAGGGCAAAGTAGCGCGTCAGGGCTTGTTGATACCGGAAGTGATTGAGCTGGAAGAAGCCCAGTGCCAGCGACTTGTCGAGAGATCAGAGCAATTCGCCGAGCTTGGGCTTGTCATAGAAGCGTTTGGTTCGGGTGCTGTCGTGGTACGTGAAGTGCCAGCAATGCTTGGAAAAACGGACATTGTAGGATTGGTCAAGGACTTGGTAGATGATTTGCAGGAGCTTGGGGACGGTCTTACTCTCAAGGAACGGCTTGAGGAGGTTTGTGGTACCATGGCGTGTCACGGAAGTGTTCGTGCCGGAAGACGCTTAAACCAATCAGAGATGGATGCCATTCTGCGTCAAATGGAGCAAACACCCCATTCCGGTCAATGCAATCATGGTCGACCGACATATGTAGAACTTGATCTCGCCGATATTGAACGGTTGTTTGGTCGTCGCTAAAGTTTTAAATGAGAAAGATTCTGAGTCTTTTTGGAAAATGAGATGACCAAGCTTCACAAGGTTGAACTATTCCCATCGACTATAGAGCAGGTTTTGCGGCGTCGCGGCGGCAAATTGCATGCTTACGATACAATCGACCCCGCTAAAACGGCACTCATTGTCATCGATATGCAAAATGTTTGGTTGCAGGAAGGGATGAACGGCTATTCGCCGTATTGTGCGGGTGCAGCACCGGCAACAAATAAGCTTTGCAAAGCAATGCGCGCGGCAGGAAGCAAGGTTTACTGGGTTCGTGCTATTTACGGTGACGACGCGCCAAAAACGTGGTCGGCTTATATGGAATATCTTAGCCCTGAAGACGTGTCGCGTATGATAGATGGGTTAACAGACGGCCGGCCTGGTGCTGAGATTTGGGACGGAATGGATGTTCAGCCGGAAGACGAGATCGTCATAAAGAACAGATTTAGTGCTTTTATTCGCGGCTCCTCCGATCTAGAGGATCGGCTGCATGCCGCGGGTATCGATACGTTGGTGATGACCGGTGTCGCAACAGATGTGTGTGTCGAGTCGACAACGCGAGATGCCCATATGCTCAACTTTCGCACAATGGTCGTTTCGGACGCGACCGCGACGCGGTCAGATGAAGCACACAATGCTTCTCTAAGCGCGATGTTTAATCACTTTGCAGATATCTTTACCAGCGACGAAATTATCGATCTGCTGCCACAAGAGAAACTCGCAGCCGCAAATTAATTCTCAACAGATTTGGTTTGTACAAACAAAATTTTGGCTTTGCCGTAGTGACGTTCGTCGATGATGGAATACCCTGGTATGGGTTCGAACGCTTCAGCACGATCTAACTCGATCACGACTAGTGCATCCAGTGCAATCCAGTGGGCTTCATCAAGGGCGGCTAGCGCCGACGCGGTCAGACCCAATCCATATGGGGGGTCTAAGAAAATGAGCGAGCAAGGTTTGTCGGTCTTTCTCGGATGAAGGCAGTCGGCGAAAATGATATCGACATTGTCGTCGCCTAGCGCGGCCAAGTTTTCTCTGCTGCAGCGCAGGGCAGTTTCTTGATTGTCAAAAAGCGTCGCATGGGAGGCACCTCTTGATACGGCTTCCAGGCCAAGTGCGCCTGTTCCAGCAAATCCGTCCAGGACATTCGCGTCGCGGACCCAATCCCGACGACCCAGTATTTCGCCACCCTGAGTTAGGATATTGAAGACAGATTCCCGAACTCGATCACTGGTTGGCCGTAGTTCCCGGCCCTGTGGCGCAATCAAATGACGTCCGCGATGTTTACCGCCGACGATCCGCATACTTCGTCCTGTTCGGTCTCGTTTTGCCTCGACCAGTTTCTGCTGTCTTTTTATTGATTGACGGCCGTTTCGATCTAAGGCGGCGTTTGTTTGGAGCTTCTGCCCCTGTTTGTTCAGTAAGGACACGCGCCGGCACCTCCCGAACCGTGTCGCGGTCTAGTTCGCCAAGCTGAAAGGGGCCATAGGCGATCCGGATGAGGCGATTTACCTGAAGCCCAAGATGTTCCATGACGCGCCGAATTTCCCGGTTCTTACCTTCCTGTAGTGATACTGTTAGCCACGAGTTGTCGCCTTGGCGTTTGTCCAGCTGAGCTTGGATAGAGCCATACTTGACGCCATCAATTGTGAGACCCTCAGCGAGAGTTTCCAACCTGGCTTCGTCCAAGGGTCCGTAGGCCCGTACCCGATATCGTCTTACCCATCCCGTTGCCGGGAGTTCCAACTTGCGCGCGAGCGTACCGTCATTTGTTAAAAGTAGAAGACCTTCGGAATTAAGGTCGAGGCGCCCCACAAGCATCACACGCGGCAAGGATTGTGGTAGATGATCGAATACGGTCGGTCGTTTTTTAGGGTCGCTGTTTGTCGAAAGTAAACCGCGTGGTTTGTGATATCGCCACAATCGCGATTGTTCCGGCTCAATAACCCGTTTGCCATCAACTGTAATAACCGTCTGATCGGTCACCAATGTGGCTGGGGTCGATATTTTGATTCCATCTACCGTTACGCGTCCATCGGCAATCAAGCGTTCTGCCTCCCTGCGTGAACAAAGACCAGCCCGGGATAAACGCTTGGCGATGCGTTCGCCTTTAATATTGTCTTCCATTTAAGAGGCAGAGGCTACAAATGCATCAAAGATACGGCGGTCGCCGGGATCGATTGAAAATTCAGGATGCCATTGAACACCGAGGCAAAATTTCTTGCCTGGTAATTCAATGCCTTCAATTACGCCATCGGGTGCGGTTGCGTTGATGGCGACGTTGTCAGGTACGTTTTTAACAGCTTGATGGTGTGCGCTATTTACCGACATAGTCTCGCGGCCGGTGATTTGATGTAAGAGTGTGTCGGTTACGATAGCGATTTTGTGCCCCGCCTCATCGCGCGGATTGGGTTGTTCGTGCGCGATTGCACCCTCAACCTCGTCGGGAATGTGCTGAATAAGCGTTCCGCCTAAAACGACATTGAGAAGCTGTTGGCCGCCACAAATCCCCAGGACGGGCATATCGCGGTCGATGGCTCCACGGGTAACCGCAATTTCAAATTCAGTTCTTCGGTCTTTTGTAACAACGGTTTCGTGCCGGGATTCGTCGCCAAATAAAGCAGGATCGACATCAAAAGCGCCGCCCGTAATAACCAATCCATCGATCATTTCGAGGTAGCCCGTAGCAGCTTCGGGTTGGTGAGGTAGGGGAATAGGGAGCCCACCTGTATCGGATACCGCGTCGCAATAGTTTTCGCGAACCGCATACCAGGGAAATTTCGAGTAGCCACCTGGTGGTTCTGAGTCGAGAGTTATTCCGATAACGGGCTTCTTCATACGGTCACTGTAGAATGCCGCCGAGTCAGGTCAAGAAAAAGGGGCGCTCTTTGCAGAGCGCCCCAGAAATGGATCATCCCATCCATAACTATTTCTTGGATTTTTTCTTCTTCTTTTTGTTATAGCCGAGAACTGTCGCCGTACGTTTTAGAATATCTTTCGGCGTCTTCATCAGTTCTGCAATATTGGCTTCAACTTGCTCGCCCGTAAGTACTGAAAGATCCATTTTTCGCTTCTTGGCATCGGCCAGGAACTTCGGATCCTTCATTGTAGCAAGAAATGCTTTACGCAATGCTTTTAGACGGTCCTCCGGGATACCAGGTGGAGAACCGACAATCCGCGCCATGGCAACTGGAGCGGACAATAGTTTCGCAATTGGTTTGTAACTTGCCGGGACCACATCAACCAACATGGGGACCCCTTTAACGGCTGGATCGGGGTGCGGTGAGAGGCCTGCCTGAACGAGAGCATAAATCTTTCCAGTGCCAATCCAATGCGGGCGAATTACGTTCCAGCTTTGCCAGGAACCACCACGTCCCTGAGCTTCACCGGCCTCCATGGCATTCGTCATCTTCGCCGTACCACGATATCCGGTAACGATTTTAAATTTTGTTCCGGCGGCAGCATTTAAGAACTGAGGGAATATGTAGGTTTCTGACCCTTTACCAGATGCCGCAAGGATGATTTCTTTTTTCTTCGCATCCTCAAGCGATTTCGCAACATCACCCATTGCGACAACCATACTGTTGAGGGCTGCCATGCTGCCAATCCAGCGCATCTTGCTCATATCAAACTTGATGCCGCGCGGACGAATTAATTGGAAAAGCGGATGAGTCCAGAACGGTGTCATAACTGTCGTGCCATTTTTTGGAGCAACGTTATAAACATAGTTTGATGCTTTAACGCCGCCTGATCCCGGCATATTGACAACAATGGCATTTGGTTTGCCGGGAAGGCGTGGACCCATATGCTGGACCAACGTCCGCATGTAGAGGTCATAACCACCACCAGGAGATGCGCCAATATAAAAGCGAACGGTTTTTCCGCTATAGAAATCAGATACGGCATCTGCTTGCGCAGCCGTTGTAACTCCCAAGCCAATGCTTGCGGCGATTAGTGCCGAGCTAAATCGAATGGTGTTTCTCAATATAACCTCCCTGGTTAATCGATAATTTTCGGTTGCAAAAGTTTACACTTGTGACCGATATCACAACACAAACTCATCATTAAAAACAATAGCTGAAAATAAATTTTTTGTGGCTATTGCACACACTGTTTGTGGCTCGCACTATTTGTCTGGATTGCATTTTATCGGAGGTAAAGGCGATGGCTTTTTCCAGCTGGCGCGGCACCATTGGCATAATTAAACCCACAATGAGACCGGGTGGTCTTGAAGACATGATCAGAATTCTGCCGGAAGGGATTGGGGTCATTCCACTCTTCAACAATATCACACGTGGTGATCGGACTGAATTCAAAGAGGTGATGAAGGATTACGATGAAAAAGTCGCAATTCTTGCTGAGCAGGGATGTGACGTCATTCATCCGGAAGGTGCTCCACCCTTCATGGTTCTGGGAAATGAAGGTGAAGCCAAAAAAATTCGCGCTTGGCAACGCAAGCATAAGACGCAGGTCTTTACGTCCGGAACAAATCATGTTGCGGCATTGCGAGCCCTAAAAGTGAAACGGTTTATCGGTGCCAGTTATTTTCAGGGCGACATCAACAAAACCTTTGGAAACTATTTCAAAAAAGAGGGATTCGACGTATTGGGGATGGAAGGGATCGATATTCCTTTCAACAAGGTTCAAACACTGTCATCACATGAAATATATGCCTTCATAAAAAAACTCGCGCTGCAACACAAACGGGCACAAGCCATCTACATGCTTGGCACAGGGTGGAAGGCACTTGAGGTCATACCAATGCTTGAACAAGACCTCGGCATACCCGTTGTTTATCCGATCACAGCGCGGGTTTGGGAATTTCAAAAACGTTTGTCGATCAACGAGCCGCGCAAAGGTTATGGGCAGCTTCTCGAAGAGATGCCCGACATGGTCAAAAGATAGTGTTTCCTAAGGCGTCGTGGTTTGAGTAACGCCCGCCTCATATGCGTCTCTTTCTTTGTTCCACAGTTCCGCATAATCAACCGACTGCCATTCATCAAACCAAGGTCCGCCTCTTGTATAATGAATTGCGTTTGGGGTACCTGATACAGGTTTTTTGCACCATCCTTCCAACCAGTTCCAGCTTTCTGGAATTTCGCCGATTAAATCATCTGTGAGCCATTGGAATCGATGCAGAAAGGCACCGGTTTCCCGATTAATAACTTCTGGTGTAAGAATTGAGTTATCGGGGTGTCCGCAATTGTAAAGGACCATCGATGACCAGTTCTTACGCGGGTACTGCGTTTGTGGACGGTCATCCATCTTGCTGTTTTCCTTTGGTTGATGGTCATGATGTACACACATAATGGCAAAGCGATCATCGAGAAGCGTTACCAATTCTGCGACATCGCCCAGCCAGAGAAAGTCACAATCACAAAATAGTGCCCACCCGCTAAAGTTCTGCAGATAAGGAACGAAGAAACGCGTATAGGTGAATTCGGTTGCTGCTAACGGGTCTGCGTCGCGGATATATAAATCATTAGCCCGAAGGGATTGTTGCTTGATTGGCGTAACGGATACCGGGATCGAGGCGTTGGCGGTTATTGAGTGGCGGCAGACTTGAAATGCAATGTCTTCCCGCGAGTCCCAACCCACATAGACTGGAAAGGGTATCTGATTCACTCATTCGTTCCCTGATGATCCACGAGCATTTGTGCCAAATCGATCCATTGGTGTCCAGATAGCCTGATTCTCTTTATCTATGCTGTTCTCCACGCATTGCCAAAATCTTCGGACAAAGCGGATATTGCGTCATCCCAGGACCGATCTGAGGACTGTCGGTAAACAGGTGTGTCGGGGAACCATGGAGAAAATTCCCCGCGATTCATCCATCGATATTCAGCAGGAAATGGCACAAGAACGCGGCATAATTTACCCAATCCAGCGCGGAGGTGTACGTTCGTATTGCTTACACAAACATACTCATTCAAGAGCTGTAACACGGCGAGCATCCCTTCGAGGTCGTCATTCAACGTTGTTAAATCATGGACGGGGTGTCCCAATACCGTTGAGAATTCATCAATTTCTCCCGGGGCGGGCGTTCTCTGAAGAGAGATAAAAGTGCCCTCAATACCGCTGAGTGCCCCGGCCAGTGCATTTTGCGGTACATCTTTAAAAAGAAAATTGCGGGTTTTGTTTCCAGCCCTCCAGGTAATGCCGACATATGGTGGTGGGCCAAACGATTTTAGTATTTCTGTGAATTTTGCCACAACATTAGGCCGAGCGGATAACGAAATCGACGCTGGTATATCATCCTCTGTCACCATATTCGACAAATGCGGTAAATCGCCGATCGAAACGACATGGTCGAAATCACCGACTTCTATCGGTTGATCGTCTGTGATTACCCGGATGTCTGAAATATTTCGCTGAATGATTGAGGCGATTTTTGTTTGTGATTGATAGGTGATTTCTGGATTTCGGACTTTGAGGTTCTGTATAAAACGGAGAAAGAAAATTTCGTCACCTAAACCCTGATCAAATTTTAAAAAAACTTTTTTCCCAGTGAGGTCGTCAGGCAGACTTTCCTGCTCGAAGGGTAATTGAGATGCCCGAATTGAACCGCGGTGGCGATTGTCACGCCAACCTTCCGCGAATTGTCCGTTTGCCAAAAACAATAAAGCCCTATTGGCACGGGCTTCTTCCACGGCTAGGCCTTTCTCATCGGATTGGGACCATTGGTCGATTGCTTTGTTCCAAAAATATTCAGCCCGGCAGAAATCGCCGCGTGTTTGACAAATTCCCGCGAGATTTGAGGCGGCGTCTGAAAGCGTCGGGTCAATTTTATACGCGTTTTGAAATGCCTCCTCGGCTGCGTCGTCTTTTCGTTGAACTCTTAATGCCAACCCCAAAATGTTCCATCCGCGGGCTTCGTTTTTATCGAGCGCAAGACCGGCCCGTGCTGCTTGTTCTGCTGCAACGCCTTCCTCCATGGCTTGGAGAACTGTCGCTAATCCGAACTGTGCCGTCGCGTAACTGGCATCGATTGCGATTGCATTTTCGAAACTCTTCTTGGCAGCTATCAAATCGTTTTCCTCAAACAATAGATATCCAAGATTGACTTGAAAGACCGGTGATTGCGGCTCCAGTTCTGCTGCCATTCGGTGATGTTTGGCGGCTTCGTCATGGGCATTCGAGTCACTCAAGGCAAGAGCGAGACCGGAATGAGCGTCTGCACAATTAGGATCCTGATTTAGAGTTTCGCGATAGCACGCGATGGCTTTATTTTCCTGGCCGCAAGCACGTAAAGCATTTCCCAAATTGACGCGCGCATCGATATAGCCTGGCTGAATAGCGATTGCTTTTTGATAATATTTGATCGCTTCAGCATCCCGTCCGACCGATCTCAGAGCTGCTCCCAAATTGTTATATACCAATTCAGTTTCAAGCCCGTTTGCGATGGCACGGGAAATCAGATCAATTGCCTCATTCCCGCGGCCCACCTGATGGTGGATCACACCGAATAAATGGAGGGCATCCGGGTTTTCAGAATCCAGCTTGAGAATTTCTTCATATCCCGCCGCAGCGGCCTCCAGACGGCCTTGCTGGTGGGCTGCAACGGCCTCTTGGAGAAGGGGTCCAATGCGCTGCTGACTTTCGCTCGAATTGACGGCCTGCCCTTGCTTTTTTGCGGCGCGGCGTTCCTTGCGGTTCAAAAAATCACTCCGGAGCTTGAAAATCGAAATTAATAGTAAGGGGCAATTTATGGTCTCACAACCGTTCAGACTTGACGCGTTCGGTCGGGAACATCATCGTTCCGAAATGACTGCAACCGCACCGCCACAGGCTCAAAAATATATGGAAATCGCGCTCGCCGAAGCGTCGGAAGCAGCTCTCAGGGATGAAGTCCCTGTTGGCGCTGTCATCGTTGATAGTCATACCCGCGAAGTACTGGCGACCGCAGGTAATCGAACGGAAGAGCTTAAGGACGCAACCGCACATGCGGAAATGCTGGTTCTACGGGCGGCGGCAAACACTTATGGCGGAACGCGTCTCGTCGATTGCGATTTATATGTGACGCTAGAGCCCTGTGCGATGTGCGCGGCAGCGATCTCAATGGCGCGCATTCGCCGGTTGTATTTTGGAGCATCAGATCCCAAAAGTGGTGGTGTAGAAAATGGACCCCGCTTTTTTACCCAACCGACATGCCATCATAAACCAGACGTTTATGGCGGTATTGATGAATTGAGATCACGCCGCATGCTGCAGGAGTTCTTCGAAGCTAGGCGCTAGCCAGCGACGCGCTATAGGAGGGGTATAGACAATCTATTTCAAAGGTAATGGCAGAAACCTCTATTGAAGCGATCCCAAAGCAGAAGTCCACACAACTGGTGCCTACCCAGCTTGTTCGTATAGTTTTTATTGCATGTTTTATTGCCATTAGCGCTGTCGTCTTGTGGCAGACATATTACTGGTCGCAAAAGATTGGACTTGAAGAAATTCGTGAGCGTAACGATCACACACTCAATCTAATCGTAACCAATCTTCAGGGGGAACTCTCCCAATTCCAGTATCAACCCGCATTGCTGGCAAACAGTAAATTATTTCAGTCAGTTCTCCTGGATCCCGCCTCTGGTCCTACTCTTAACGGACTGAATCGTGAGTTGGAACGTGTCAATTTTTTGTCGGGCGCACTCGAAACATTTCTCGTAAACAAGGCGGGAATAGTTGTTGCCTCCAGCAACTGGGCTGCAGATCGTTCTCTGGTTGGAACGTTCGTTGGAGCAAAACCATATTTCCAGACCGCAATGCACGGGGGATTGGGCCGATATCACGCGATATCAGGACCGCCCGACGCAGGGGAAATGAGCTATTTCTTTGCGCATCCCATCAGGTCCTCAAACCGTCAAATAGGTGTTGTTGTTATCAGACTGCGATTGGGAAGCCTTGAAGAAAGATGGCTTGCGCCCGACCACGAAACCCTCGTTCTTGATGAAGCTGGCATAGTTTTTATGAGTACGCGATCTGACTGGCGGTTTAGATCGACAGCGTCCCTGAACGACGAAATTTTGTCAGGTCTGAAGAGATTGCACCAATATGGTGACCAAACATTTCCACCGCTCAATATTTCGCAATCGGTAGGTGGTAACATTATTGAGATAACCCAAAGCCAACCCCCGAACAGTCAGAATTCTTCGTCAGAAAGAACCACCCGGTATCTTCTTCAACAAAAGAAAATGACGACGGCGGGGTGGCGAGTTCTGATTTTAGCAAAGTTGGACAGCGCCACCCTTCAAACTAATATTTCTCTGATTGTTGTTAGTTTTATGCTGGTCAGCGCCCTGTTACTTTTTGCTGTGCTCTATCAAAGGCGATTGCGCCTGCAGGAACGTATATCGCTTCAGGAGGCCGCGCAGGCGAACCTTGAGCATCAGGTTGAACAACGGACAGAGGCCCTGACCGATGCGAACCTGCAGCTGCGAAACGAAATATTTGAACGACACCGTGCCGAGGCGGAACTTCATAAAACGCAAGCCGAGTTGGTTCAATCCGCGAAACTGGCCGCGCTTGGCTAAATGTCCGTTGGTCTGAGTCACGAGTAAAACCAGCCGCTTGCGGCGATACGGTCTTACTCCGATAACGCGAGAACATTTTTGGATCGCAAACAGCCAGAGTCGGTAAATTCGAATCTCGAGGGCATCTCCGAGTTAACAGAACGGATGGCGCACATCATTCGCAACCTACGGACATACGCGCGGGGTGAGCCGGTAGAAGCGCGGCCAACATCGCTTCGTGTGGCTATTGAAGAAGCCCTAAATTTGCTGGAAGTTCGATTTAGGGAAGAGGCGGTTGAGCTTGATGCAAAATTGCCGGACAAGAGCATCGAAGTAGTTGGCGGAACCGTTCGATTGCAACAGGTTTTTGTAAATCTGATTTCCAACGGCATTGACGCGATGCAGGGTTGCACACAACGGCAATTGAGTATCTCAGTAGACGACAGTGAAGATAAGGTATTCGTAAAAATTTCCGATACAGGGCCGGGCATCAATGAGGAGGATCGGGCCAATATATTCGATCCATTTTTTTCGACAAAAAAAGTGGGCGAGGGAACCGGTCTGGGATTGTCAATTTCTTACGGTATTATCAATCAGTTCGGCGGCCAGATAGAGACCCACAATAAGGAAGCCGGCGGTGCAGTATTCACCGTCACGCTTCAGCGGGCGGGGAAAAAGAAAGCAAATTGACCATGGCGGCAAATGTCATTTTTGTTGACGACGAGCAACATCTCAGAACGGCCTGTAGCCAGGCGTTAGAGCTTGCCGGTTTTGCCGTGATGAGTTTTGAATCATCAAACGGCGTGCTCGAAGAAATCAGCCCCGACTGGGATGGAGTTCTCGTTTCAGATATTCGAATGGCCGAGACAAATGGCCTCGAGCTGATGGCGTCGGCGTTGAAGATAGATTCCGATTTACCCATCATTCTGATTACCGGACATGGCGACGTGCCGATGGCCGTCAATGCAATGCGTGATGGCGCTTACGATTTTATTGAGAAGCCGTTTTCCTCGGATGTTCTCGTGGATGCTGTTCGGCGTGGTCTCGACAAAAGGCGGCTCGTCCTTGAGAACCGACAACTTCGCGAAGCGTTGACCAAAGGCAGCAGGTTGGAGAATAGGCTTGTCGGGCAGTCACCGAGCGCCATCAAGTTACGAGACGAGATTACCCAATTCGCGGGAACCGACGCTGATGTCCTTGTTGTTGGTGAAACAGGAACGGGCAGAGAGCAGGTCGCACAGGCACTCCATGAGTTTAGTGATCGTGCGAAACAACGATTCGTTCCGGTAAATTGCGGAGCATTGCCGGCAACCATCATTGAAAGCGAGTTATTCGGGCATGAAAAAGGTGCCTTTACAGGTGCTGATCAAAAGAGAATTGGAAAGTTTGAATACGCAGACGGCGGCACTGTTTTCCTCGATGAGATTGAGAGCATGCCGCTTGATTTACAGGTGCGCCTGCTACGGGTTCTTGAACAACGTAAGATTGTGCATCTTGGGTCCAACACCGAAATACCATTCAATGTCCGAATAATCGCCGCGACCAAAGCGGATCTTCGAGACGCTGTCAGTGCAGGTACTTTTCGCGACGATCTTTATTATCGGCTCAACGTTTTAACAATATCCATTCCACCCCTTCGCGATCGACTGGATGATGTACCGTTGTTGGTGACGCACTTTATTGATCAGGAAGCTATTCAGTTCGACCGGGCGGCCGATGAAATTCCGCAACCCGATTTAGGGTTGCTTTCCAATTACGATTGGCCAGGCAATGTCAGGGAGCTGCGCAATTGTGTGCGCCGACACGTATTGGGTCAGCCTGTCGATTTGGGCACGGCTGCACAGGGCAGCAATTCAAAAGAGGTAGTCGGTCAATCTCTCGCCGTCCAATTGGCGACGTTCGAGAAAAGAATTTTGCAGGAAACATTAGGACGGCACGATGGTCGATTGAAATCGACCTATGAAGAACTCGGAATTTCCCGAAAGACACTTTACGACAAGTTGAAAAAATTTAACCTTGGAAACTCTTCGACCGAAAATATCGACGAAGAATAGATAAGTTCAGCTCAATACGTGCGGTATCAGCGTCGGGCCGTCATTGAGTCTTACGTCACCCGTTTCCAGGTCGTAGGTTCGTTGTTTAAAGGTACCGGCTTTTTGAGCACGAACGATGAATGCCATACTGTTTTCCGGTCCGCCATGTTCCTGATGGATAGCGCCCGGCGGGACCGCATCTACGTCACCAGGTCCGATATCATGACAGCTGACTTGCTCTATCTGGGCAGGTCCTTCGTTACGAGGGGCATCATCAGTTCTTTTATATCTGTACATGGTCTCGTGACCCTCGATGAGCCCATAAAGCGTCCAAACATCGCCATGGTCGTGAACGCTGGTAACCGACTTCGCTTTGCGAACAGTTGCATTAAAGACAAATCCGTAATCTGGATCCTCGTAAAACAGCAGGTTCTTTACCTTTGGCGCGCCTTCCACAGTTAGCGGCCAGGTTTTGGAGCTTTCGATCAATTGTGGATCGGCCAGAAGCGGACCCATAGTAACCCGGATTTCCGCCCACAACTTGTCTGCTTCCAGATTTTGCGCGTATAGCGCCCTGATTCTATCGACAAATTTACGCGCGGCGGGAAGCGGTGGTTTTTCCATTAATCTAACTCCCTATACCAGCACCTATCATTGCAATTTTGATGGCATCTATCCAGTCAGGAATATCCTGAACATGTGTCAGCAAATCCACATTACATCGCGGTGATGTGTTGGCAACTACCCAATTCATTAATCGTGAGGGCCATTTAGCTGTTCCTTTGATTTTAACCTTTTGATTAACAACAATAAAATTTGTCCCTTGTTTGAAGCTGTTCTTGGCACAGTTTTTGCAAATTTTGATGCGCCACAAACAATTGGATCGTTCCACGATCGATACAAAGGGCAATTCAACGATAGGAAGGGCTACCCATGAATAAAATCATTTTGAGCGCTGCCGCTTTAGCAGCGGTAACAAGTTTTTTGACCGCCGCATACGCGAAATGCGATGCAGGCGAAATCGTAATTAAATTCAGTCACGTCACAAACACTGACCGACATCCGAAGGGCATTGCCGCAACATTGCTCTCCAAACGCGTCAACGCGGAAATGAATGGCAAGGCTTGTATGAAGGTCTATCCTAATTCGAGCCTCTACAACGATAACAAGGTTCTCGAGGCCATGTTACAGGGTGACGTACAATTGGCGGCGCCCTCCTTGTCCAAGTTCGAAAAGTTTACCAAGAAGTTCCGGATTTTCGATTTGCCGTTCATGTTTCAGGACATCAATGCAGTTGATCGTTTCCAGAATTCTAAGGCCGGGCAGGCACTCAAGAACTCTATGAAGCGTCGTGGCCTGCAGGGACTGGCTTTCTGGCACAATGGCATGAAGCAGATGTCGGCGAGTAAGCCGCTTATTAAGCCTTCCGATGCAAAGGGGCTTAAATTCCGTGTACAGCCGTCGGAAGTACTGGTCTCCCAATTCAAACAATTGGGTGCCAATCCGCAAAAGATGGCGTTTAAGGAAGTCTATGGTGCATTGCAAACCAAGGTCGTCGATGGACAGGAAAACACCTGGTCAAATATCTACGGCAAAAAATTCTTCGAAGTTCAGAACGGTGTTACCGAAACCAATCACGGCATTATTGACTATCTGGTGGTCACTTCCGTCGATTGGATGAAGGGTTTGCCTAAGAATGTTCGGAGCCAATTCACCAAAATTCTGACGGAAGTTACGGTGTTGCGTAACAAGGAAGCTTTTAACGTGAACCAGGCCAACAAGAAAAAGATCTTAGCGTCCGGCGGAAAGGTCCGTACTCTTACGGCTGCACAGCGCGCTGCCTGGGTTAAAGCGTTGCGGCCTGTCTGGAATAAGTTTGAGGGTGATGTTGGCGCCGATATGATTAAGGCGGCGCAAAACGCAAACGCGGGAAGCTAATCAGACACCGGGGTTTAAGGCGTCTATAATGATGCGGTCGGCTTTTGCCGGCCGCATTTTCCCTACAAAAAGCCGTATAAGCGGATAGTTGGGAACAGGAAGGTTTGCATGACGGAACAATCGTCACCGGACGGAGGATGGGCTGATCGGATTGAGGAAACGCTGATCGCCGTATTTTTAGGGTTAATGACCCTTATTACATTTGCCAACGTCGTCGCACGCTACGTTTTTAATGACAATATCTTGTGGGCTCTTGAGGCCACGGTATTTCTGTTCGCCTGGATGGTTTTGCTTGGCGCTTGTTATGGCGTCAAAAAATCACTGCATCTCGGTGTCGATATTGTCGTCGCGAAGTTATCGCCCTCCGGAAAGAGACTAATGGGAATATGCGCGGCTGCCGCCTGTTTGCTTTTCGCTGTGCTTTTGCTCAAAGGTGGCTGGGACTACTGGTACCCATTTGTCACCAAACGGGCATTTCTGGAAACCAATGACGTTCCGATGCCGGAATTTCTCCAGTTTATCGCGATCTGGATGAATGAGGGCGAGAAGTACGAAAAAATTCCACGATTTATTCCATATGCCGTTTTGCCCTTGAGTCTCGCGCTGATGACCTGGCGTTTCGGTCAGGCGGGCTGGCAAATTTGGCGGGGAGAGCGGACGCTCCTCATCGCGTCTCACGAGGCGGAAGAAATGATGCAGGAGTTCGAAGAAGAGCGCGCTGGTGGATCCGAAAAGGATCGTGTTCAAAGGAGCGATTGTTAGATGGAAGTCGCTCTTCTATTTGGCCTTGTAATCGGATTGATGGCAATCGGCGTCCCGGTTGCTGTTTCACTCGGTCTGTCGAGCATCTTGTTCTTATTGATGTTCTCCGATGGTTCTCTCGCTTCCATTGCGCAGACATTATTTTCCGCTTTTGACGGACATTACACTTTGCTGGCCATTCCGTTTTTCATACTCGCCTCGAGTTTCATGTCGACGGGTGGCGTCGCCCGCCGAATTATTCGTTTTGCAATTGCAGTGGTCGGCCATTTGAAAGGTGGCCTCGCAATTGCATCGGTTTTTGCCTGTATGATGTTCGCTGCCTTGTCAGGTTCGTCACCGGCTACCGTTGTTGCGATTGGGTCGATTGTCATCGCCGGCATGCGCGAAGTAGGATATACGCGGGAATTTGCCGCCGGTGTCATTTGTAACGCAGGTACATTGGGCATTTTAATTCCACCCTCTATCGTCATGGTGGTCTATGCCGCGGCGACAGATGTTTCCGTTGGACGAATGTTCTTGGCTGGCGTAATTCCAGGAATCATCGCCGGTCTCATGCTGATGATCGGGATATACGTTGCCGCTCGATATAGAGGATTGCCCTCGCAACCTTGGGCAGGGTGGGGCGAACTTTGGCAATCTTCCCGGGACGCTTTTTGGGGACTCTTGTTAATTTTTATCATTCTGGGCGGAATATACGGTGGTGTGTTTACGCCAACCGAAGCTGCCGCGGTTGCTGCCGTTTATGCGTTCCTTATCGCAAATTTCGTGTATTGCGATATGGGGCCCTTTGCGCAGGCTGGTAAAGTCGGATTGGCGATTATCAATCGTACTGTTTCCGCACTTTGGCACCCTGATACAAGAAAGACCCTGTTTGAGGCCGGTAAATTGACAATCATGCTGATGTTTATCATTGCTAATGCATTGATTCTAAAGCATGTATTGACCGAAGAGCGTATACCTCAGGTCATTGCCGAAACCATGCTAGCGGCAGGGTTCGGGCCTATTGTCTTTCTTATAGTTGTTAACGTGATACTGCTCATAGGGGGGCAGTTCATGGAGCCGTCCGGGCTGCTTATTATCGTCGCACCTCTTGTATTTCCGATCGCCATAGAGCTGGGGATCGATCCCATCCATCTCGGCATCATCATGGTTGTAAACATGGAGATCGGCATGATAACGCCCCCGGTCGGTCTCAACTTGTTTGTGACGGCCGGTGTGGCCGAAATGTCGGTTCTCGATGTTGTCAAAGCCGCGCTTCCGTGGGTTAGCATTATGTTTGTCTTTTTAATTCTCGTTACTTACGTACCCTGGATTTCGACAGTGTTGCCAACCGCTTTGATGGGGCCAGAAATCATCACCAAATAAAGATTTGGCCGCGCTCCGGTGCGGAAATTTTGTTTACTTTCAGGTGTAACTGGCGCATTAAGTTGCACGAATTTTATTAGGGTCGTCATCATGCGAATTTTTATTCGGACAGTTTTCGTTTTGGCAATCTTCTCCATGATTTTGCCTTCTGCTTTATTGCCGACGGCCACTTTTGCGCAGCGTGTGCCGACACAGCCGGCAGCAGAAAACACCGGTAACAACTCCCCTCGTGTTGGCGAACGGATCGGCGACTGGATTTTTCAATGTCAGGCATTGTCGGCCAGCGACACGCGCTGTGTAATTTTTCAACAACTGGTCAACCAGAAAACGAGGCAACCCGTCTTGAGGGCAACGCTTGCACCGCTTGGCGCGCCCAAAAAAATTGGGCTCATCGTTGTTGCGCCACTCGGCATATTTCTTGGAACAGGGATAGCTGGCAAAATTGATGAAGGAGAGCAGTTCAATTTTGTCCTACAAAGATGTACTCAACGCGGTTGCGTGGCAGCAACGGAAGTTTCTGACAGTATGAAAGCCGCGCTCGTCAAAGGAAATAGATTGGTTGTCGGGTTTAAACCGACAGCAAATGGCAAGCCGGTTCAATTGGGTGTTTCTCTCAAGGGTGTTGCTGCCGGACTAAAGGCTCTGAAAGTAAATTAGGGTCCGTGACGATAATTTTCTGTGGAAAAGTGCCGCAGAAACGTTTTTTTTACGCTAATTCTTCACTAGAAATTTAGAGCTACAGACCATCCTACGCCGCAAAACAAATAACGGTGTAGGTCATGAAATCACTTTTTCCATTGGGTGCTATTTTTGTTTTCCTCGCATTTTCTCCAGTAGCTGGTAATGCTGCGGAAGAAACGGAAGAACAGCTAAAGGCCCGGCAAAAAGCTGAAGCGGAAGCCAATCGTGTGCATGCGCTTTCGGTTTTTAGCTATGTTAATCCGGTTCGTGGCAGAATCCATTCACGGAGACGGCCAATCCTGATTACCTTGAATGTTAAAGGGATCAAGGCACTTAGCAAATTCTGTCATCAAAAACCCCTAATAGGCGAAACAATTTTAAAGGTCATCGGCTGGGGACCCGCACCAGACCTCAGCAACAAGAAAATTCTCGCAGAGAAACAGAGAGACCTTCGCGAGGCTTTTGATGCCGTATTACCCGAGAATTCTTTAAAGACTGTTTCGTTGAAGGTAGGGAGAATGGCTTCCGAATTTGGCGACGACTTAAAACTTACGGCCAAGGCCTGCAGTGTCGGCAAAGGATAACGCCGGCTAAAGCTTAATGACTGCCATCTTGTCTTGTGTCATGTCGTGCATCGTGTAGCCGATGCCTCCCGTTCCATAGCCTGATTGTCGCCTGCCCGCGAAGGGCATCCAGTCGACTCTGAAGGCTGTGTGATCGTTTATCATTACGGCTGTGGCGTCCAAAGAGCGTATTAATTTCGTTGCCGTGTCCAATCGTTGTGTAAACCCGGCGGCTTGGAATGCGAAGGGCAAGGAATTTGCTCGTTCAATCGCTTCATCCAGCCCATCGTATCCATAAACCGCGACAACCGGTCCAAAGATTTCTGCAGTGGAAAGTTTAGTCTCCAAACCCGGATTAAGGATGACTGTCGGCGCGTAGGCTGTGTTACCGATGGTTTCACCGCCACACAGAACGTTCCCACCGCTTTCACGCGCCTCGTTAACCCATTCTGAAACGCGGCTAACTTCACCGGGACGAATTAAAGGGCCAACCTCGGTTTTTTCTTCTATAGCATTTCCAACAGTCAGCTCGCCGACCTGATTGGCGATTTGGTTGGCAATCTCATCCGCCATTGGTCCAGGAACAAAAACGCGTTGCACAGATACGCAGACCTGTCCCGCATGATAAAATCCACCCTTCACAAGGAGGGGGATCATTGCGTCAATATCCGCGCTTTCATCGACGATGACCGGCGCGGCACCGCCATGTTCAAGGGCAGCACGGGTTCCCGGCGCGAGTTTAGATCTAAGCATCCATCCAACTCGGGCTGACCCGATAAAACTGAAAAAGGCCACGCGCGGATCAGTAACCAGACGCTCAGCGGTTGCAACGTCGCAAGGAAAGAACTGGCACCATTCCGGAGGTAATCCAGATTCATGCAATATATTGACGAACGTTTGCGCAGATAGCGGTGTATCATCCGCCGGTTTGACGATTACGGGACACCCCGTTGCGACGGCAGGGGCGACCTGATGCACGATAAGGTTCAATGGGTGATTAAATGCGGATACCGCGACGACGGGCCCAATTGGCTCTTTGCTGGTAAAGGCCATGCGACCTGCGCCAGCTGCCGTAAGGTCCATCGGCATTTCCGTGCCCACAATATGGCTCAGCTCCTTTGCTGCCAGTTGACTCCGTCTATCGCACGATCAACTTCAATGCGTGCGTCAATCAGTGGTTTGCCGCCTTCGTTTGCAATTTGGAAAGCGAGTTCTTCAAACCGGTCACGCATGCTGTTCGCGGTTTTATGGAGAATTTCAATGCGTCGATATGCAGGGAGCCAACTGGATCGGTCGCGATGTAGTTTGTCAGCCTTTGTCAGCCAGCGATCGGCTTCTTCCCAGATGCCAAATGGCAACTCGCCGATAGTTTCCAGTGAAAACGGATTGCAGACGGTCAACATGGCAATACCCTTCGCAATTGAGCGTTATATCGCGCCCATCGCCTCAGAATATGGTGACGAAATCTGAACGAAAGATAACTTTTCCGCGAGAATACGAAAAAATTAGTCCTCGAATCCGTACTCTTTCCAACGCGCGTTGACCTTATCCATGTCTTCCTTATGCGGAATGACCATAGCTGGATAACGATCACCGTTATATTGCTCTTCCGGCTCGAAATCGAGATTGACAGTGGCGTCAATCAAAACACGGCACCATTTGCCGGTTCCGAACAACATCGGATCGCGATCTTTGAGCCTGGTTGACGGATCGAGCAAGGAGCCCCATGAACCCGGGAAGAAGACGATATCGTCTTCAGCGGCATTTACGCGATAGGCGAACGCCCAATCGACGGCACCGTAATCATGAATGTCGATATCCTGATCAACCACCCAAATGTGCTTGTAGCGCAAATGCGATGAATTTGATCCCCAGATCGCCGCGGCGGCCTGTTTTGCTTGCCCGCGATATGTTTGATTGAGCTGGATAAACAACGTCGTTCCGTTGTTGGCCGGTGAGCAATGAACATCGGTCACGCCAGGAACGCCGGCTCGTTCAAGCACATTCCAGGCAACGCCGGCCCGCTGAACAGAACTCATGATACTGTTTTCGTTCAGCATCTTGGGTAAGGTGCCTTCCAGCGTGCCACGGAAAATCGGCTGATCACGATGGGTAATGGCCGTGACTTTTGTCACGTGCTTGGGTCCCTGGTCTCCACCAAAATATCCAGTGTATTCACCGAAGGGTCCTTCCATCTCGAAGGTTTCGGGATCGGGGTCGATAAAGCCTTCGACCACGAGTTCCGCACTTGCAGGGACCATGATGTCGCTGGTTTCACATTTCACGAGTTCGACGGGCTTGCCACGAATGGCGCCCATCACATCATATTCCGATACGCCTGTTGGAACTGGTGCGGAAGCGCAGAATGGCATACAGGGTTCCCAGCCATAAACATGCGCCACCGGCATTTTCATACCGCGGTCGGCCCATTTCTGGAAATGCACACCCCAATTTTGCGCGCGCCATAGAAGCACGGGAAGAGTGTCTTTTTGACCTATCATACCGCGGTAAATGCCGAGATTATGGACACCCGTATCTGGGTCCATCGTGATTGTTGCCTGGAATGTATTTATATAACGGCCGCCGTCTTCGCGGTGCCATTTGGGAACCGGAAAATCATACAGATTGATTTCATCGCCCGTAACGATATTTTCTTTTACCGGACCAGTATCAACTTCCACAGGAGGAACACGCTGACCGATATAATATCGTGTCGCCTGGACCATATCCGTTACTGACGCGTCTTTTGGTAACCCGAGCGTCATAGCGATGCGCGAGAAGTTGGACATACCGCCAGTGAAGAGTTGGCTGCAACGGGCATCGTCTCCGTTGTAACCGCCTATGTTCTTAAACAGGAGGGCAGGGCCATCTCCGGTGCCAAATGCCTTACGGGCGACTGTTCCGAGCTCGCAATCCCAATCGACCTCTGCTTCGATTTCCTGAAGCTCACCTTCTTTGCGAAGCGCATCAATCCATTCCCGCAAATCACCATAGGCTTTCGGTTGTAGACGGTTTGAGACACCGCCAAAGGCATCAATTTCGTTGTCTTTTTCTGCCATTCTTCTTCTTTCTCACTTTCCATACGCTAGCGTATGGTTTTCTTAATTTGACCGTTAAATTTCGTCAAGCGCATGACTCGTATTCATACTGATTTAAGGGGTGGCCCCCACTTGTCCATTCCAAGTTGCGCCCATCGATTTCGAATTCCCTCCGCATCTTCTTTTTCCGGGTGAATGGTAGGTGGATATCTCCGCCCCTGAGAATCGGGTTCGTAGTCGAGGTTGATCGTGCAGTCATATAATACCCGGTGCCACTTTCCGGTACCAAACAAATGAACGTTTGAATCCCGTGCTCTGACACTTGGGTCCAAACCAGCGCCCCAATTTTCAGGATAAACAACCAAATCGCCTTCGCCAGCGTTGAAACGCCACGCCAAAGCCCAGTCAATTGCATCGTAATCATGCACATCAATATCAGCATCAACTACCGTAACGTGCTTGTACCGAACGTGGGATGCCGAATTGCCCCACAGAGCAAGAGCGACCTGCTTGGCTTGACCGCGATAAGTCTGATTGATCGAAACCACCGTGTTTACACATGCCTGGATTGGCATACCAAACACGTCAACGATTCCAGGAACGCCAGCAGATTCAAGCGCATTCCAGGCAGTGGCCGATCGTTGAATCGAGCTCATAATCGGATTCTCGCCGTAACTTCCCGGTATTGCACCCTCGACGCAACCGCGCAGGATCGGTTTTTCCCGATGCGTAATACAGGTGATCTGGGCGACATGTTTGGGTGACCTGTCAGGTGCGTAATACCCCGTGAACTCTGCGTAGGGGCCTTCTACTTCGAATGTAGAGGGATCAGTTGAAATCCATCCTTCGATAACCATCTCGGCATTAGCCGGAACCTGGAGCGGCACAGTCTCACAATCAACAAGATCAACCGGTTTCCCACGAATTGAACCCATAATGTCATACTCAGAGACAGCTCGTGGGATCGGCGCGCCACCGGTAAAGCCCATCGATGGTTCCCATCCGATCACGAAAGCGACCGGCATCTTGTCGCCGCGTTCCATATGTTTGGCGTAATGTGTTCCCCAGCCTTGGGCACGCCACAAAAGAACACCGATGCGATCCTTATCGAGTACCATGCCACGATATATGCCGATATTGTGTACGTCGGTGTCCGGATCTTTGGTCACACAACCCGCATAGGTCAGGATATAGCGTCCGCCGTCACCGCGATTCCATTTGGGGACGGGGAATTTTAACAGATCGATATCGTCGCCCTTCAAAATGTGTTCTTTGACAGCACCTGTTTTGACCGTATTTGGCGTCACCTGATTGTTGAATATCGTTCGGCACACCTGGACAAGGTCGCGTACCGGTGTATCGCGCGGCATTCCAAACATCATGGCGAGCCGTGAATAGCTGCCTTGGCCGCCCGTGAATACCTGCGAGGAAACGGCATCCGAGCTGTTATAATCTTTGATATTATTAAACAGGAAAGCAGGGCCGTGGCCGGTTCCCTGACCCATCCGAATTATGTTGCCGAGTTCGACGTCCCAATCCACTTCGGCATCAATTTCCGCAAGTTCACCCTCTTTGCGCAGGGCGTCTAACCACCCGCGTAAATCGCCAAACGCGACAGGATTGCGCTCTACGCTGGATTCCGCTGGGTCAGTCATTATGGCTACTTTCGTTTGATACTTAATTTGTCATACGGCAGGCGCGGGTACTGATAGAACATCATCCGCATAACGTCCAGCCGGGCTTTCTTGAAGTATTCGGCGCGAAGGGTTAGCTTGCAGAACAGATTGAAGCAAGACATCGGAGCAAACGGAAATGCCTAAACATCTCACCCAGGATCAGGTGGATGCCTACCATCGCGATGGTTTTGTTGGTCCTATCGATTTGCTGGAGATAGAGGAAGCTGCGCAACTACGCGCCAAGATCGAAGAGGTCGAGGCGAAGATGGGCTCGCAAATTCAAAAGCGCTGTAAAATCAAGGCACATTTGCCCTTTACCTTTCTTTGCGACGTGATTTCCCATCCGAAATTGTTGGATGCCGTGGAAGATATAATTGGGCCAAACATTTTATGCTGGGGGTCGAGTTTCTTTCAAAAAGAAGCGCATGACCCCGGATTCGTTTCCTGGCATCAGGACTCCACCTATTACGGACTTGAACCGCCCGATACATTGACAGCCTGGCTGGCCATTTCTGAGAGTAATCTTGAAAGCGGTTGTATGGAATTTATTCCGGGCACTCATAATAGAGGGCTGATTCACCACGAAGAATATAAGTCTGATGAAAACCTTCTCTCGCGAGGTCAAACGATTGACGGAGTAGATGAGACAAAAGCACTGCCAATGATCCTTAAGGCGGGACAGTTCTCGTTCCACAAAGAAGATTGCGTGCACGGCTCTGCGCCAAATAAGTCCGATGACCGGCGCATTGGCCTCTCCATCCACTATGTTCCACCATCCATTCGCGAGACCGGATTCCCCGGTGCGTCGGCTATGGTCTTACGCGGCGAAGATACCGAAGGTCATTGGGCTGTCGATATGACACCGAAACAGGATTGGGACCCCGAATGTCTGGCCGAGTTGGACCGTGTCGCGACCATGTATACAACCGTCGCGCCGAAAGACCGGGTGTCGGCGACTTAATCGCTGTGCCGATACCGGCGCTTCAATCCGTTCAGATTGATGGTAGCACCCTTTCCTGGCGCGAGGCGGGCGAGGGCGATGCGCTTGTAATGCTCCATGGCATTGGCGGGAGCTCAGAAAGTTGGGAAGCGCAGCTGAACGAATTAAGCAAAGTCTATCGCGTCATTGCGTGGGATATGCCGGGGTATGGCGAGTCTGATGGTTTCGAAAACCCCGCGCCTACCGTCGACCACTATGTATTACGCCTCGCACAACTATTTGACCATTTGAAATTAGAACATGCACACATTCTGGGTCAGTCTATTGCGGCAGTCATTGCAGCGAGGTTTTGCAACGACTTCCCGGAAAAATCCGCCAGTTTTATTTTTGCTCACGGCTTAACAGGGCTAGGTGGCCTCGAACCGGCCGAACGCGAAAAAGCAAAACAGGGGCGTTTGGAAGTATTTGAAGCATTGGGTCCGAAACGCTTCGCGCGCGAAAAAGGGCCAGCCATTATGAGTCCAACTGTTGACGAAGCCGCACGAGAAAAAGCGGTAAGGATCATGGCGAAGGTCCAACCAGCTGGGTTTCGCCAGGCAGTTGAGATGTTGGCAGGTGCCAATATATTTGAAGACACATCGAAAATTCAGCTCCCGTCATTGGTCCTATGCGGGGCAGATGACCCAATTTCTCCGGAAACAGTCTGCCGGTCAGTAGTGGCTGTCCTGACAAACGCACAATTTTGCCTTATTCCTGATGTAGGTCATTATTCGGCTTCAGAAAATCCGGTATTGTTTAATAAAGCAGTTTCGGGTTTTCTGGCCGATGTAGCGTGAATTCGTTTGGTTAAATTTAGTGTTATGTTTTATTTGACGTGGTGCTACAGGCGTGTAGATTCCGCGCATTACGCGAAAGAGGTTTCTTAATAGGGAGAGAAAATAATGAAGTTAGTACCTTTTGCAATTGGTGCCGTTGCGGCCGTGGGGCTTGCTGCCTCAGCATCGGCTCAAACGTTTGGCATCGGTTCAACAAAAGCCGGTGCGGTTTCGCAAATTACGGCGACAATTTCCAAAGCAGTTTCCGAGCACGCCAAGGGCGTTCAGATGCGGAAACAGACGATGGGTGGTACGCAGCAATATATTCCGGTGGTTAATGCCGGAGAGCTGGGTTTCGGCATTTCAAACATTTCGCAGTATCATATGGCTCAGCAGGGTATCGCTCTGTCGAAGGGCAACAAATATGACAATCTGCGTCTTATCACGACGATGATGAAATTTACTGTGAGCCCGGTTGTGCCGCTAAATTCCGGTATCACGAAAACGTCTCAGCTCAAGGGCAAGAGGACACCGACAGGCTTCAAGGGCGCTCCTTTGTTCGTTCATATTTTCGGTGGCTCGCTGGCAACCGCTGACTTGACATTCAAGGATATCAAATCAGTTCCGATGGTTGGGCTCGTGCAGCATTGGCGTGCGTTCATGGCCGGGAAGATCGATTGGGCCATTGCAGCAGCCGGTTCTGGCTTTGTGAAGCAGATGAATGCCAAAATTAAAGGTGGTATCCGTCACATTTCCTTCCCGAAGGGTTCGAAATCACTTGCCGCCATGCAGAAGTGGTTTCCCAAATCAGAATGGGAAGTTGTTCAGCCTTCCAAAGGTTTGACAGGCGTTATCGAGCCGACAAACTTTGTTAGCTACGACTTCTTGCTTTGGACTCACAAAGGGCTGTCCAACGATGTTGCCTATAAGGTTGCAAAGGTCATGCATGAGCAGGTCAAGCAGCTTAAAGAAGGCGGCCCGCTGTGGCGCTCTTACAAGGCCAATAAGCGCCTCGCCAAGGATCAGGGCTATGCCTATCATCCTGGTGCTGTGAAGTACTACAAAGAAGTAGGTCTTTGGTCCCGCTAAAAGACCAGAGCATTTGCTAAATAACTAATATTTTGCCCGCGTCCAAAAAGAGGACGCGGGCATTTTATTTTTGAAAAACTAACCTATAATTTCCCCACAACAACCTAGGTAATTTAGCGGAGGTTTCGACGTGTCCGATACGTCTTCATCGGCGGAAGCGCCAGAAAACAAGAAGGGAGCAGCGCTTCTGCAGGAATGGAAAGAAGGTCCATTGGTAAATGTACTATGTTTATCAATGGGGGCTCTTATAACGATAATTGCGCTTAGCTGGGCCATCGAATTACCTCTTAAAGCAGGATTTCAATGGCTTGATGAGCAGGCCATGGTTGCTTGCTATGGCCTTGTCCTAGGTATTGTTTTCATCAGATTCCCAGCAGGTGGGGGAAAGCAACGTCCATCAATACCCTGGTACGACATTTGTCTTGCAGCACTTGGATTCGGGACCTGCGCGTACCTGTTGTGGGTATATGGGGATATTGAATTAAAT
Organism: Rhodospirillaceae bacterium; assembly: GCA_002720855.1. GTDB lineage: Bacteria > Pseudomonadota > Alphaproteobacteria > MPNO01 > UBA2964 > UBA2964. The sequence goes on from PBIN01000014.1 coordinate 806,071, forward strand.
CCCTTCGCGATGCGGCCGACGATGTTCTGGATCAGTCTAATTCTCCTGCCGATGACGGTGGAAGCCCTGCGGCGCACCGCCGGCATGAGTCTGACAATTATTTTTTCAACGTTCGTAATTTACGCCTATCTCGGGCATTTACTGCCTGAACACGGCTTTCTATTCCAGGCACCATACAGGCTGACGGCTGAACTCGGGACAAACAACGCCTCTATACTGGGATTGCCACTCAAAATTATCGTTTTGACGGTTGTTCTCTTTATTTGGATGGGACAGCTGCTTCTGCACACCGGTGCATCTGAATGGTTCACAGATCTGGCTGCGGCGCTGATGGGACGCTCGCGTGGCGGGTCCGCGAAAATTGCAGTTGTGGCTTCAGGCTTCTTCGGATCGATTTCCGGATCAGCTGTTGCAAATGTCGCATCCACGGGTGTGATTACCATTCCGCTTATGCAACAAGCCGGTTACGACCGAAAGAGCTCAGGCGCCATTGAGGCGGTTGCTTCGACGGGCGGGCAAATTATGCCCCCGATTATGGGCGCCGCTGCGTTTTTGATGGCGGAGATTCTGGAGCTTGAATACACGGAAATTATACTGGCTGCTCTGGTTCCCGCAGCGCTCTATTACCTTGCTGTCTTTGTGCAGGTCGATCTTGAAGCGGCCAAAAACAAGATTGCACCTCTTCCTAAAGACCGTATTCCCCTTGTCGGGAAGGTTATGAAGGAAGGGTGGTTCTTCCTATTACCCTACGTAATTTTGGTATGGACTCTGTTCTCGTTGAACTTGCCGCCGCAAGAATCGGCATTCTGGGCAGCTATTTCCGTTGCCATTGTTAGTTTGGTGTTTGGCTATAAGGGGCACCGCATTACACCAAAGCAAATTTGGGATTCGATTGCCGGTTGCGGTAAATCATCGGCAGATATTGTTGCTATTGGTGCGATGGCCGGGATTATCATTTCGATCCTGGACCGCACCGGGCTTGGCCAGTCACTTACATTGCTGCTCGCTGCTGTTGGTGAAGACAGCCTGTTCCTGCTCCTGGTTCTTACAGCGGTTGTTTCGATCTTGCTGGGAATGGGTATGCCGACATCGGCGATTTATCTGCTCCTGGCGACAATGATCGCACCATCGCTGATCAAGCTCGGCATTCATCCCATTTCAGCGCATATGTTTGTGCTGTATTTCGGCCTGATGTCGATGATAACGCCGCCGGTTGCGATAGCGGCGTTCGCCGCGGCAAACCTTTCCGGTGCCAAGCCGATGGAGACAGGTGCGACCGCTGTTCGACTGGGCTGGATTGCCTATGTCGTGCCCTTCATTTTCGTTCTGTCGCCGGCATTAATCGGGCAGGGGACGACATTCGATATAGCATCAGCAACGATTACGGCCTTTATCGGGGTCTGGTTTGGTTCTTGCGGGTTGATTGGCTATATGTTTGGTCCGCAGAGCATGATTGGCAGGGTATTGCTTTTTGTTGCGGGGATCCTGTTGCTGCTGCCAGCTGACGCCATCGCGAATGGGTTGTTGATCAATGCCATAGGTTTGGCCATCGGGGTGATATGGGCGCTAAAGGATTATATCGCTAATCCCAAAAAGGCAGCAGCCGAGCCAGGTGTCGGCGGTGGCGGCGAATAAAACGTGGTGAATTGAGCGGTCAGATAGTTGGCCGCTCTTTTACCAGCGTCTTGCCTTTCTCGAATATCTCATCGGGCCACGGCGCAGCTTTGCGAGCGATGGTGTCGAGTGATACACAAACTTGGTCGTTGATTGCGCAAATTTCATCAGTACAGATATCAATCATAGCGCCCCAGACATGCAGGCTCTTCGGAGTGAAATTAATCAGGCAGGTTCTGACCTGAATTAAGTCGCCCGGAAGGATTTCCCGTTTATATTCAAAATTTTCAGTAACTGCCGCCATACCGCGATCATTCTCGCGCATGTATGTCGGCGTAATACCGGCCGTCGTAAAAGTGCAATAAGCGGCTTCATTGAAGGCACGACTGTAATAGCGCACATTGGCGTGGCCCATATGATCTGTTTCCATCGGGTAAAACATACCCTGATAGGCGATATTGAAGTCCTTAAAACGTTCTAGCGGCGACATAGTTATAAAATTTCATGTTATTGGAATCGCGGCGACTATAGCTGCGGCGCGGACCCTGTCAATTGGTGTGACGTTGAAGCAGCGGGCATGTCGGCGTACTCTTGCCGTTCAAATTCTGAAGCCTGATTTAAGGACAACTGATGTTCAAGCAACTTGGCGTTTCCGCCACTACCCCTTGTACGCATCCGGTGATGCGGCAAATCATTTTGGATGCCTATCCGGAGGCACGCATTGTTGGTGAGGAGCGGATTACCGAAGAAGACCGCTTGATTGAGTTTTTGACCGGTTGCGACGCGGCAATCGTTGGATTTGAACCGCTGACAGACAAGGTTCTGACAGCACTACCCGAGCTCAAAGTTGTTAGCAAGTTTGGAGCAGGCTGCGAGACGATTGATTTCGATGCCTTGAAAGCACATGAGATACGTTTTGGGTACACCTTCGGCGTCAACAAACTTTCGGTAGCTGAGCTAACACTAAGTTTCATGATTAGCGCACTACGTTGGATAACGCCGCTGAATCAATCGATGCGGGCAGGGGATCGGCCCCGCTATCGGAATGGGGAGTTGTTGACTGGACGGACAGTTGGCATTCACGGTTGCGGCAATATCGGCAAGGAGGTCGCCCGTCTTTTGAAACCTTTTAACTGCACGATCCTGTCCTGCGATGTGAAGGATTATCCTGAATTTTATGCAGAGTACGATATTGTTCCCGTTTCCTTTGATGAACTGTTGGAACGTTCTGAAGTCCTGACATTGCATCTACCCAAAACACAGTCGACACGCGGCCTCTATACACGTGAAGTTTTGCAACGCATGAGACCCGAAGCTGTGTTGATCAATACTTGCCGCGGCGAGATTGTCGATGAAGATGCGTTGGCTGATCGGCTTCAGGATGAGTCATTGCGGGCAGCCTGTTTCGATGTATTTGCCATTGAACCAGCGGCTAATGACAGGCTGCTCAACCTCCCCAATTTTTTGGCGACGCCGCATATTGGCGCCAGCACAGAAGAGACACGCGTCGCAATGGCACAGGCTGCGCTTCGTGGGCTCACTGAGAATGAATTGGTTGAACCTGAAAAATACTACGACAATTAAACGACCGGCGATTTACCGCCATCGACGTTGATCGCCGCACCGGTGATGTAGCCGCCTGCTTCGGATGCCAGAAATAGGGCAGTACTGGCGAATTCTTCGGTTTCGCCGATACGGCCTAAAGGAATGTTTCGCGCATCCACCATGTCCTGAAGAAAATCTTCGTATTCCTGATCTGGCTGTTTTTGTGCGTAAAGCCGTTCCCATTGGCCCGATTTAATAAAACCGACCAGTAGCGCATTCACCAAAACGTTATCCGGTGCGCCGGTGTTTGCCAGGACTTTGGTGAGTGCGAGGCCAGCAGCTCTGGCAACAGCTGTAGGTGCACCATTGGCGGCTGGCGCTTTCGATCCGATATTGAGGACATTGATAATTCTTCCCCACTTCCGGGATTGCATTGCTGGTAGTGCGAGGCGGGCAAGCCGAATTGCAGCAAAGAGCTTGAGCTCAAAATCGTCATGCCATTCCTGGTCCGTGATGTCGAGAAATGGCCCCGCTTTCGAGGTGCCAGCGTTATTGATCAAAATATCTACTTGGCCCAGCTCTGCTTCCGCAACGGCAAAAGCATCCGCCGTTGCGGCTGGATCCATCAAGTCACAGGAAATTGTGACTACCTGCTGGCCGCCAGCTGCTTTGATTTCCTCCTTAGCAACATCGAGTAAATCCTGACCCCGCGCAATAATTGCGACGTTGGCGCCGGCTTCTGCAATTTTGAGAGCCATTCCCTTGCCGAGGCCCTGACTGCCGCCCGTGATAAGTGCGCATTTCCCGTCTATTCTGATGTCCAATTTAGCCTCCCTACCGTTTTGCGAATCTTACGAGCTCGATTCCCGTTCAATTGCCCGCCAACCGATGTCCCTTCGGCAAAATCCGCCTGGCCAGTCGATTGCATCTACGGCCCTATATGCATTGGTTTGTGCTTCGGCGACGGTTTGTCCGAGGGCGGTCACTGCTAAGACGCGTCCGCCGATTGCACAAACGTCTTTTTCATCATTCAGCGTCGTTCCCGCATGGAAAACTGTAACGTCCTTGTCGGTTTCGGCGTCCTCCAATCCTTTGATCACGCTTCCTTTGTCGTAGCTTCCTGGGTAACCGTTGGCAGCCATGACGACCGTTAGCGCGGTTTCGTCATACCAACGCAAATCAAAATCCTTTAGCACGCCATCGGCGGAAGCAATTAACGCCGGCAGCAGATCGGACATGAGGCGCATCATAAGCACCTGACATTCCGGGTCGCCAAACCGAACATTATATTCAAGCAGCTTTGCTTGACCGTTCTCAATCATTAAACCGGCATAGAGAACACCTTTATACGGTTTACCTTCTTCCTTCATGCCTTTCATGGTCGGACCAATAATGGTCTCCATGATCGTCTCCGCCATTTCATCCGTGACAATGGGCGCAGGCGAATAAGCACCCATTCCGCCGGTATTCAGACCGGTATCGCCGTCACCGACGCGTTTGTGATCCTGTGCCGAAGCCAAAGGCAATGCAGTTTCCCCGTCGCACAGGACGAAAAAGCTTGCTTCCTCTCCACCGAGAAATTCTTCAATGACAACTTCGGCACCTGCTTCCCCGAATGCACCACCTTCCAGCATGTCATCAATGGCGGCATTTGCCTGGTCCGTTGTTTCTGCAATGATCACGCCTTTTCCGGCTGCCAACCCATCTGCTTTTACAACAATTGGTGCACCGTTTTTCTCCACAAACGCTTTCGCTTCGACGACGTCAGTAAAGCGGCCATAGGCGGCAGTCGGAATGTCATGCCGTGCACAAAAATCCTTCATAAACCCCTTGGAGCCCTCCATTACTGCAGCAGCAGCGCTTGGGCCGAATGATTTCACGCCAATTTCCAGCAGTTTGTCAGAGAGTCCGGCCACAAGGGGTGCCTCGGGGCCGATTACAACGAACTCGATTTCGTTTTCCTGAACGAATCGGATTATAGAGTCGATATCCTCTGCGCCGATATCGACGCATTCTGCATCCTGCGCAATCCCGGCATTACCCGGTGCGCAAAAGAGCTTGGTAACCAGTGGAGAACCGGCAATTGCCCAGCAAAGTGCGTGTTCGCGACCGCCGCCGCCTACTACCAAGACTTTCACTCGATTGTCTCCTCTCCCCGTTATTCTTTATCTGCGACACCGCTGGTACGGCCCTTTCCGTTTAGCATAGAATGTGAGTCGCGATGACCGACAAGAATTCAGAAACTGATTTACTATCTGGTGCCGACGGGGGTGCGGAAGTGGGTATTGAACACAATATCAATGAGTTTTCCGTCGGTGAGATTTCTAGTGCGGTCAAACGAACGCTTGAAGGCGCGTTTGGCAGGGTACGGGTGCGAGGCGAGGTTTCGCGTCCAAACTATCATGGTTCGGGCCATCTCTATTTCACATTAAAAGACGAAGACGCTGCGATGGATGGCGTCTGCTGGCGGGGTTCTGTCGCCAAGTTGGGTCTAACGCTCGAAGAGGGAATGGAAATCGTCTGTACCGGAAGGATTTCGTCCTATCCAAGAAGTTCGAAATATCAAATCGTTGTCGAAGCCGTTGAATTGGCCGGTGAAGGTGCTCTCCTAAAACTTCTGGAAGAACGTCGCAAAAAACTAACGGCTGAGGGGCTGTTTGATTCCGATCAAAAGCAGGACTTGCCATTCCTGCCGGAAATTATCGGTGTTGTTACATCTCCAACGGGCGCGGTAATTCGCGATATCCTGCATCGTCTGTCTGACCGGTTTCCACGACGCGTCCTGCTATGGCCGGTGATGGTCCAAGGCGACGGTGCCGCTGAACAAATCGCTGATGCGATAGCGGGCTTTAACGCCTGTACCACTGAAGGAGAAATTCCAAGGCCAGATCTGATAATTGTTGCGCGCGGCGGTGGTAGTCTTGAAGATCTTTGGTGCTTTAACGAAGAGGTTGTTGTTCGAGCGGTCGCCGCGGGTGATATACCTCTGATTTCAGCTGTTGGTCATGAAACCGATACAACGCTGATTGATTTCGTCGCAGATGTCAGAGCACCGACCCCAACAGCTGCCGCAGAGATGGCGGTGCCCGTGAGAACCGAGCTCGAAGCACTGTTGCTGGAAAATCAGCGAAGATTATTAGCCGGGTTGGAAAGGTGCTGGGAGGAACAACGACTCGAGCTAGAGGGGCTTGCGCGTGGTTTGCCACAACCCGATCATCTTCTTGAGGAGGCACTGCAACGTTTGGACAGTGAAACAGATCGGCTAAGGCTCTCGGTCTCCAATCGGTTTGAACAAAACGGCGAACGTGTCACGGGGCTCGGCGCGCGATTGCGGAATCCACGCATGGTTATGACGTCCGCCGGTGAGAGATTGGAGCAAGCATGCGAGCGCTTCACGCTGGCAATGGCGGGGTGTTTACAAAAGAACGATGATCGGTTTATCGCACTCGACACGGAAGCACGGTTGCCCAATTCTCTCACTCGTATCGTTACGGCGAAGCAGGATGGTTTATCGGCGCAAAGTCAGCTTCTCGATAGTCTTTCATACAAAGGGGTGCTGGACCGAGGATTTGCGCTGGTTCGTAACAGCGAAGGCAAACCGGTAAAACGTGCTGCCGAAGCGATGTCAGGTGAGCATATCAATATTGAGTTTGCCGACGGTGCGCGCGACGCAGTTGTAGGTGGTGGCGACCCATCAGATTCGAAACCTAAAAAGCGACCGGCTAAAAAACCAAAAGCAAAAAAGAGGGCGTCGCCGGAAGATGATTCCCAGGGGTCGTTGTTGTGAGACGGCTTACAATTATAGCAGTCCCGTTACTCTTCGGTTCTCCGGCAACTGCCTTGGAGTTAAACGGCCCGTTCATTCAAGGTGCTTTGATATTGGGAAAAACTGAACCTGGGGCATCAGTTTTGCTCGATGGAAATCCGATAGCCGCGCTACCCAACGGCCGATTTGTATTTGGATTGTCCCGGAATGCGGGGCCGAAAGCTCTGGTTACGGCACGGCTCAGGGACGGCCGAGTGAAAGCCCGCACCATAAAAATTCAAAAGAGAAAATATCGAATTCAGCGAATTACCGGATTGCCCAAACGGAAAGTAACGCCTCAGAAACGCGACTATAAACGCATAAACAGAGAACGTGATTTGCTGAATAAGACTCGTGAGCAGCTGACTCTTTCAGCAGAATTTCTTGACGGCTTTATATGGCCGGCACACGGGCGTATCTCTGGTGTCTATGGCAGTCAGCGAATTTTGAATGGCAAGCCAAGGGCACCGCATCTGGGTGTTGATGTAGCGGCACCAACTGGAACGCCTGTAGTCGCTGCTGCTTCCGGTACAGTAACACTTACGCACAAAGGCATGTTTTTTACCGGTAAGACGATTCAAATTGATCATGGTTTAGGTGTTGGTACGATTTATATTCATCTCAACAAGATTCTGGTGAAACAGGGCGACTACGTGCGTAAAGGTCAGCTCATAGGCAGAATAGGCAAGACAGGCCGGGCAACCGGTCCGCATCTTCACTGGGGACTTTCCTGGAAAAAAATGAGGCTTGATCCGGCTTTGTTGGTGGGCCAAATGCCCAAACCCAAAACCCCCGTTAAACGGCGAAACTAGTCATCTGGCCATCGGCGGTGTAACCAGCATAACCATTGTGCGGGTTTTTCACTCGCCCATTCCTCAAAAATCGCGTTGATGTGCCGCATCATTGTTGCGACGTCACCGTCATTTGGTTTTTCGAGCGCTGGATAGAGTTGTATCTGAAAATTGCACCCTTTGGTTCTGACTATCCGGACTGGAAGCGCCGGACAATCATAACGAATGGAGAGCTCAGCAACAGCTGGCGCTGTCATCGCTTGTCGTCCGAACAATTCAACAGAAATACCGTCATTCATCTTCTGGTCTACGAGCATTCCGAGCCTTCGTCCTGACCGAAGAGCCTTTATGGCACCACGCGCACCCTTTGCTCCTTTGGGAATGATGTCGCTATCTTCGAGTTTTCGGATTTTACGAAGCATTGCATCGACAAAGTGATTATTTGCAGCCCGGTAAACCTGAACATAGGGAACACCGGTTCTTTGCGCGGATAAAGCCAATAACTCCCAATTGGCGAAATGACCCGAGAAAAAGATGCAGGGCACACCTTCAGGCTTAACGTGATCGATCCGTTCTTCATTCAATACTTCAACGCGGTCAGCAATAATTTTTTCGAGATGGGGTAATTCCGCAAGCACGCGTCCCAGATTATCCCACATATCAATTGTGATCTGTAGTATCTCGTCTGTGCTATAGAGGGGAAAGGCGCGTTTGAGACTGGCAAGCGCCCGTTTCTGGTATCCAAGGCGTGGACCTATACAACGACCGATCCAGGCCCCGATGCCAGACGCCATATCGACAGGCAAGAGTGCAAAAAATCCATAAATAATAGCGACCGCAAGAGCTTCGAGCGGGTAACCCACCGCCCGGTAGAATCTTCTTTGTGCTGGTGTCCTTTTAGCCATCGGCGAGAATATCTTTGAGGATCAAGTCGCGTGCATTTTCCTTTTCCCATTCCAGGGAAATTCGAACTGTTTTTATCAAGGCACGCGCCCCCTTTGGCAACCGGATGTAATCTTTTTCAGTCGTAACAGGGATCGCATCAAGTGCCGACGCAGTGTCACAAAGCTTCATAATTTCATCCGGCTGGAATTTATGATGGTCGTCGAAGTCGGTAGTGCCGGCGACATCGCAACCCATTTCCAGGAGTGTTTGATAAAACTTGGAAGGTCTCGCGATACCCGCGAAAGCAAACACTCTTTTGTCGATAATCTCGGGGTCGGCATAGGCAACGATGCGTGCTCTATAGATCGTGCATTTGTCCCCAATCAAATGAGTGACGTTATGTCGATCCTCTCCGATGAGAACCACAGCGTCACATCGCGCCAAGCCGGAAGAAGGTGTTTCGCGCAATGGCCCCGCAGGTAAGATTTTGCCATTTCCAAACCCGTATTCACCATCGATTACTAAGATTGAGAGGGTTTTACAAATAGATGGATTCTGAAAACCGTCATCCATAACGATAATCGAAGCACCATTGCTGATTGCGGCTTGTGCTCCCATAATTCTGTCCCTAGAAACCCAGGTCGGCGCCGCATCCGCGAGTAGAAGCGGTTCATCCCCAACATCCGCTGCACTATGAACCTGACGGTCAACACGTATGGGGCCACTCAGAGTTCCGCCAAATCCGCGGCTCAACAAATGAGGTTCCAGGCCTTTTGCCATAAGAGCGCGCGTTAAATCGATCGCAACCGGTGTTTTTCCCGCGCCGCCAGTTGTTACATTTCCGATGCAGACGACTGGTATTGGCGCGGTCCATGGCACTGCGGAAAAGATGTTTCGAACTGATGTGCCAACGTGCCACAGGATCGATAAAGGCGACAACAAATTCCCCAGAACACCTGGTTTATGCCAGAAGCTAGGCGCGCGCATCTTGCGTCGCCGTCTGCGGGGTAAGGCTGGCTAAAAACGGGGCGAGTTCTCTCATCACGTGATCAAGAATGTCGCTTTTTGACTTTGCAATTGTCGAGGCAGCACTAATTTGTGCTGCACGACGTTCTTTATCGGCAAGAAGGCCGCCGACTGCATCCGCAAGTTCTATTTCGTTTGTAATGCTAATCGAGCCACCGACATCGGCGATTTCGATAGTTATCTCCGTGAAGTTAGTCGTTGAGGGTCCGTGTATGATTGCGCATTCGAGCTTCGCTGCTTCCAAAATATTTTGCCCGCCATGTGGAACCAAAGTCCCGCCAATGAAGGCGATCGGCGCAAGACGATAAAACAGTCCGAGCTCACCGACGGTATCTGCGACATAAATCTCTGATTCTGAGGTGATGGTCTGAACCTCACTTCTTTGCGCGACCGAAAGCCCGCGCATTGCCAATGTGCTTGCAATCTCCGCACCTCGAGCAGGGTGCCTAGGAATAATAATCGTCAAAATATCAGGGTAGTTTTGAGCGACTGCGGCATGGACGTCCGCCACCTTAATTTCTTCGCCCTCATGAGTACTCGCCGCGACCCAAATTGGTCGCGCACCAATTTCATTCCATAAACTGGATAGCGCAGCGTCATCGACTGGCAGCGGGTCCGCAGCATATTTGATATTGCCAGGGATACGGATTTGCTCTGCACCCAAGATTCGGAGTTTTTCCGCATCCTGTTCACTTTGGGCAAGGCACAGTGAAAAACAGTGAAGTAATCGGGAAATTGTCCGTGGCAAGCGTTTCCATCCGCGGAAAGAAGAGGGAGAAACCCGGGCATTGACCAATATTAACGGAATGTTGCGCGCTTTTATCGCTGTCAAAAGGTTTGGCCAGAATTCTGATTCAATCCAAAGCACGAGATTTGGTTTCCAGTGATCAAGAAATTTCTGGATCCAAACAGGCTGATCGATGGGGATGAATTGATGAATGACCGGTTTGGGCAAACGATCTGCCATGATCTTTGCCGACGTCACCGTGCCTGTGGTTACCAGGATTGATAGCGCTGGATAATCTTCCTTCAATCGATTCACAAGAGACAGGATCGATATTGATTCACCGACACTCGCGGCATGAAACCAGACAACCGATCCGGAGGGGCGTTGTTCGCTTGGTTGACCGAACCTTTCGTTGATACGCGCAGAGTCCTCTTTCCCTCGCAATCGACGACGGTCAATAAAGCCTCTCAAAATTGGTGCGGCAGCATAGGAAAGCCCGCGATATGCAGACAAAATCATGAAATTGTCTCCGCGATCGGCTCAATCTTGGGCAATCCCAATTCAGTATCGATTTGGCGGGTAATTTCGTTCAATTGATCTTCCAGGGCTACGGTGATGCGAATGATCTCCTTGTCGTCAGCGTCGTCAGCGATATCGATTGGTTTACCCCATTTCATAATGCCGCGGCAAAAGGGCAGCGGTACAAGAAAGCGATCCCAGCTCGAGAAAATTTTACATGGACGCGCCGTGTAGCTGAGCGGAAATATTGGCACCCCGGCATGACGCGCAGCAAACACCACGCCTTGCGCGGCCTTCATTCGGGGTCCGCGGGGGCCATCGGGTGTTACCCCCACGCATTCACCCTTTTTCAATGATCTCAAAATTGATCGGACCGCACCCACTCCACCTCGGGATGACGAGCCGCCGATGGAATCGAATCCCAAAATTCCAATCGTTCGCGCGATCAATTCGCCATCGGGATGATGAGAAATCACCATTTTGAATGTTTGCGGGTATGGCCAGGCAAGCGACATCATTAGCAACCGACCATGCCAAAACGCGACCAGGAACGGCTTTCCGCTGTCCAAATAGGATTGGGGAATTTCTGTGCCGTCAATGCGCCACCGACCAGTTATTTTAACGAAACGAATATAGTTGGCCGCGACCCAGCACGCGATAGCCCGTGGACCAGGTCGCCGCATCATATTCTTGAATAATGCCATCTCTCAGGCTGTAGCCTCTGCCGGAACAGCCTCATCAGCTTGCTCGGCGAATTGTACCGCGTATAGACGTGCATAGGCGCCGCCTTTGGCGAGAAGTTCGGCGTGTGTACCCTGTTCAATTATCTTGCCGCCATCCATGACATAAATTTCGTCAGCAGCCATTACGGTCGAAAGTCGATGGGCGATAACGAGAGTAGTACGCCCCCTTGTTAGAGTTTCCAGCGCAGATTGGACTTGACGCTCGGTTTCGGTGTCTAAAGCGGAAGTGGCCTCATCGAGAAGCAAAACCGGTGCGTCTTTGAGCATTGCGCGCGCTATGGCTATTCGCTGGCGCTGTCCACCGGATAGTTTCATGCCGCGTCCACCAACATGCGTTTCGTAACCCGACGCAAGATTCTCGATAAAATCATGTGCCTCCGCAGATTGCGCAGCGGCTATAATTTCATCGTCCGTCGCGTCGGGTTTTCCGTATGCGATATTGCCCCGTACAGAATCATCGAAAAGAGTGATGTCCTGGGAAACCAAAGCAATATTGGCCCGGAGCGAAGCAATCGAAGCGTCGCGCAGGTCAATCCCATCAAGGAGAATTTGCCCTTCTGCGCAATCGTAAAATCGTGGAATCAAATTAAGGACGGTTGATTTCCCTGCGCCGGATGGGCCGACCAGAGCAATCGTGCTGCCCGCTGAAATTTCCAGATTAATTCCCGAGAGCGCGGGGCGGTTCTCCTCATAGCCAAAATTGACATTTTTGAATTCCAAATTGCCTTTGACCCTATCGAGTATTTCGGCTTCGGGCTTGTCCTTAATTGTCGGGTCAAGATCGACCAATGCAAAAATTCGGTTGGCTGCGGCAAGCCCCTCCTGAAGATTGGCATTGAGGTTGGCAAGATTTTTCATCGCAGGGTAGGCCATCAAGAGTGCAGAAATAAAAGAGGCGAATGTGCCTGGTGTGGTCGCTCCCTGAATGACCTGACTGCCGCCATAAAAAATGATCACAGCGATGGCAACTCCACCGAGCGATTCCATAATTGGATGCGTTGCCGAGCGAACGCGTGCCGCCCTTTGGACAAGTTGAAAAATCGCTTCAATAATATTTTCTGCGCGGTCAATTTCGTATTTTTCCATGCCGTAGGCGCGGACATGCCGGGCTCCGCGAAAAGTTTCGTCCAGCACAGTTGTGAGTTCACCCATTTGAACCTGGGTATTGTCGGATACTCTGCGCATCCGTTGGCCGATACGGACGATGGGATAGACGGCAGTGGGAAAGATAACAAAGGCGATCAAAGCCAGAGCCCAATCGTGATAGAAGAGTAGCCCTATGAGGAAAACCAGAGTGAGCGTGTCTTTGGCGATCCCTACGAGGACGTTTGAAACAGCCGCCCGCAACATGTTGGCGTCATTGTTAAAACGCGAAATTAACTTGCCGGTCGAGGTCTTCTGAAAATAGGCGATGTCGGCCAACATGAGATGCGAAAACATGCCAAGCTGGATTGTCGAGACAATTCGTTGTCCGACGTGACTCATCAGGACTGATTGACCATAGGTCGCGATGCCTTTGATCACCGCGATCACTAGAATTGCTATTGGGATCAGCACCAGCATGCGTTCGTCTTTTAAGATAAAAACATCGTCGAAGACGGGTTTCATTAAATAGGCATTGGCTGCAGTCGTGGCTGCAACGACGGCCATACACAGAACCGCGAAGATCAACCGGCCCCGATGGGGGCGCACGTATGCGCGCACAAGCCGGGCGACTAATGCCTGGGTGGATACTTGGTTTAGCGGCACTACCGCGGTCTGAGTGTCAGGACTGTTCATGCGCTCGCAAAATAAGGCGCGGAATCATAGCATGTGGCATGAATCCCGCCAATTAAATGCGTATCTGAACCCTGTGTGGGCGATACGTCAGGGTCAAAGGCCTGCAACCGTCATGCCGTCGATTCTTACAGTTGGCGCATCCGTGCCATACCTGAACTCCAGATCATTTGCCGGAACCAGATTTGCAAACATGTCCGTCAGGTTCCCCGCGATCGTCATTTCACTGACAGGATAAGTGATTTCACCATTCTCAATCCAATACCCGCTAGCTCCCCGGCTATAGTCACCGGTGACACCATTTACACCCATACCGATAAGCTCATTCACGAGAAAACCTTCCTTCACGTCTGCAATCAATTCGCTGACAGATAGTTCGCCAGCTTCCAAATAAACGTTGGTTGCTGAGGGACTTGGAGGTCCGCCGGTACCCCGCGAAGCGTTGCCTGTCGTCGACAGTTCGAGTTGACGTGCGGAGGCGAGGTCGAGAAGCCAGGTGGTCAGTTTACCGTTCTCAATGATCGCTTTTGGGGTTGTGGCAATTCCCTCGCCATCAAATGGTTTGGAGTTTAAACCGCGTTTTCGGTGAGGGTCGTCATGGATGGTGATGTTTTCAGCAAATATTTGTTCGCCCATCCTATCCTTAAGAAACGATGTGCCGCGCGCGATTCCCGCACCGTTAATGGCGCCTGTCAGGTGACGCAACAGACTGGACGATGCGCGCCAGTCGTAAATGACTGGAACCAGTGCCGTCTTTTTCTTTTGCGGATTGAGACGGGCAACCGCCCGTTCGCCGGCAATACGGCCGACATCGGCAGGTTTTGCCAAGTCTTCGGCATAAACGGCGGTTGCAAAATCGTAATCACGTTCCATCGCCGTACCTTCACCGGCGAGGACAGATACAGAGAAGCTATGGCTGGTGACTGCGTAGTTTTGGCTAAAGCCATTGGTGGCAGCCAAAGCGATCCGCGCTTTACTATATCCTGCTTCTGCTCCTTCCGAATTGGTGACACCCGCTACAGCTCGTGCCGCATCTTCGGCTTCGTTTGCTATTTCAATGAGCGCGTTTGTATCGGGTTCAAAAGGGTCGAAACTATCCATTTCTGCAATGGTTGCTGCAATTTGGGCTGGGTCAGCGATACCGCACCAGGGGTCCTCCGGTGCAACCTTGGCCATCGCTACGGCACGTTCCGCCATCTCGTGGAGGGCGTCGTCAGAGTGATCTGTAGAGGAGACAATCGCTTGCTTTTTGCCAATAAAAACCCGAAGACCTATATCGGCAGATTCAGATCGCTCCAGTTTTTCCGCTTGCCCCAGCCGTTGGGCAATCTCGATTGAGGTCGCATCAAACACGAGAGCATCCGCACTATCCGCGCCTTCTTTTTTGGTGATTTCCAAAAGCCTCGCCAGGAGATCAAGCTGGTCCACCGGTTCCGTCATTTTTTTTCCTTTTTCCAGATCGGTTCGCCTGAACCGGGCAAGCCATATGTCTGCCAGTCACGGGTCACCCGTTCAACGATATCATCACTCATACGAATTTTGCGCCCCCATTCCCTGTTGGTCTCAGGCGGAATCTTTTCAGTCGCGTCGATGCCGACTTTTGATCCGAGCCCGGTTTCAGGCGATGCAAAGTCCAAATAGTCAATCGGCGAATTTTCTACAAAGGTACAATCTCTTGACGGATCAACATTTGTCGAAATGGCCCAAATCACGTCCTGCCAATTCCGCGCATCGATATCGTCATCTACGACAATAACAAATTTTGTATACATGAATTGGCGCAAATAGGACCAGACAGCCATCATGATGCGTTTCGCATGTCCCGGATATGCTTTGCGAATTGACACCACAGCAACGCGATATGAACAGGCTTCGGGGGGGAGCCAAAAATCAACGATTTCGGGGAACTGCTGCGTTAGAAGGGGAACAAAAACATCATTTAGGGCTTCGCCAAGAACCGATGGTTCATCGGGTGGGCGACCGGTAAATGTCGAGACATAGATGGGATCTTTACGCATGGTAATTGCACTAACCGTAAAGACCGGAAATTTCTCCACTGCGTTGTAATAACCGGTGTGATCGCCATAGGGACCTTCTGGCGCGTAATCTGTTCGCGACACATGTCCCTCGAGGACAATCTCCGCATTGGCGGGTACCTGCAATGGAACTGTCTTGCAATCAACAAGCTCGACCTTTTTATCGCGTAATAATCCAGCAAATTGGTACTCAGAAACAGCTTCGGGGACCGGCGCTACTGCTGCAATCATGGTTGCGGGGTCTGCGCCAATAACGGCGGCGGCCGGAATAGCATCGCCGGTCGCTGCCGCATGGGCTTCAGCGCCGCCCCGATGGTCAAGCCAGCGCATAATTGTTGTGTTTTTTCCAGTGACCTGCATCCGGTAAATGCCGAGATTAATGCCTGATGGTCCGTCGGTTACCACCAGAGGCCAGGTTATGAGAGGCGCAGGTTCGTTGGGCCAACAGCTTTGCACAGGCAATATGGACAAATCGACATCGTCTTTTTCAAGAACGATTTCTTGACATGCAGCTTTGGAAACCGTTTTCGGTTTCATCGCAAAGACAGATTTGACCAGCGGAAGCATTTGAAGGGCTTCCCGCCAGCCGCCAGGTGGTTCGGGTTGTCGCAAAAATGCCAGCTGTTCGCCAAATTTGCGGAGTTCCTCGGGTTCACGATCCATGCCTTTAGCGACTCGTTCGACGGTACCAAACAGATTGACCAGGACAGGAATATCGCTTTGCGAACCGTCGTCCTTCACCGGGTTCTCGAACAATACGGCAGGACCTCCTTCCGCAAGGAGTCGTGTTTGAATTTCAGTCATTTCGAGAACAGTCGATACCGGTTTAGCGACCCGGCTTAGCTGACCGTCGCTTTCAAGTTGATCTAAATAGTCACGCAGGCTGACAAAGGCCATGGTATCTATGCTCGCAAAACTCGGAAAATCCCGGGCGGCCACTGTTTAGCACGTTGTTGGGGGGGAAGGGCAAATCCATTGATAACGTAAGTCTACAATTTGATTCGCGGAAAAAGCTGTCGTAGAGCTTGCAGGTCTATTTGGAGGGACTTTTGTTAAACCCGGTAGCGCACGCTAAAGCCTATCCTTTCCCAGCGCCGAACCACTCATATATGTTTGAGGCTGGCGGCTGGCAGTCGATCAACGATGACACATTTGAAGTTGCTGGACGAACCCCGGTTCTCGCCGCTGGGTCTAATCAATCCCCCGAACAACTTGCCCGGAAATATGCTGAATTTCCCCATATTGGTCCGATTCCGGTTATTCGAGGAACTCTCTCAGGTTTTGACGTCGTCTATGCCGCTCATCTCGCGGGATATGGTTCAATACCAGCGACATTTCAAAATTCACCTGGGACTATCGTCAACGTGTTTGTGGCGTGGTTTACGGACCCGCAACTAGAACAAATGCATGCGACGGAGCGCAACTACAGTTTCGACCGTCTAAATGATTTCTGGCTTGAAACTGATTATGGGCCAACGCCCAATGAGGTGTTTGCCTATACCGCGAAAGTGGGTTGTTACAATCACAACGGTAACTGCCTGAGCTTGGCGGAAATTCCCGCGAGAAATCGAAAGTTCTCGTCGGCGACGCAAGAGGAAGTGCAGGAACATCTTCGTGACCGGCTGTCGGCTGCAACGGAACTCGATCAATTTATTTCCGAGCATATTGAGGATGAAATCATCCGTGTCGGGAGAGTTGCTGCAATGAAGGACGATGCAATCGAGATCGGTTATCCTCGAGAAACATTGATTTCACTTTAGGTTTTAATTAAGGCCTGCAACGCTTCCGCGCATGTTTCTGGTGCTGAGTAGGTCGGAACACCTGCACTGTTTAGCCGGTGAAGTATCGCCGGCGCATCGGGACTGCAATAAACAATCAGTGGCTTCTCGGTTTTCTTCACTGCTTCGATAACGGGGTCAGCGACCAGGTCTGGTCGGCCGACGCCGGATGATCCGACGATTGGGATGACGGCGTCATATTCGTTTGCTTCAAGTAATGCAGTAATTGATCCTCCGACAATTTCCGGTGTCAGGCCCGCGAGTGTGAGATCGATCGGATTTCGATCGGCGGTAAATCCAACGTGGCTAAAAAGGGATGACAATCGCTGCGCGGTTATTCCGCTGGGCGCCGGCGTTGTAAACCCAGTAATTCCACATTGATCGGCGACCAGGCCTCCAGCACCGCCGGTTGAAGTCAGAATGCCAACATGACGGCCTTTCGGTTTTTTGTTGGTGCCGAGCGCTATCGAAATATCCAGAAGGTCGTCAAACCGGTTAGCACGTGTAACGCCCGCCTGACGAAATAAAGCGTCATAGAGCCGGTCGTTGCCCGCCATTGCACCGGTATGCGATGCGGAGGCGGCGGCACCGGCTTCGGATATTCCCACCTTATATACAACCAGTCTCTTCCCTGATCGCCGTGCTTTGCTGGACATCGATTTGAAGCGTTTCACATTTCGAAGGGTCTCCAGATAAAGCGCGATTACTGAGGTCTCAGCTTCTTCGATCATCCATTCAAGAATATCGCAAACATCCACGTCTCCTTCATTTCCTGTGGCAGCGAGGTGAGACAATCCAATTCCCTTCGCCGCTGCTCTGGAGAGGAGCGAACCCAGAATTCCGCCCGACTGTGAAATGATACCGATCTTTCCCGGAGTAATTTTCTCAGTATCGAGCGCCCCCGAGGCTGAAAGCGTGATCCGATCTTGGAGGTTGAGGAGGCCAATCGTATTCGGGCCTAGAAGACGCATAGGTCCTGCTGCTTCTAACAGCATCGACTGACGATGTACGCCTTCGGGGCCCGTTTCTCCGTAGCCACCGCCCAAAACGATGCCTACTTTTGTTCCAATATTCGATAGTTTCCGGGCGGCCTCGATTGTCCCGCTCGGCCCCAATAAAATCATTGCGGCGTCTGGTGCACCTGGCAGATCGTCAATAGCCTGGAAGCAACGGATTCCGTCGATTGTTCCGCCGCGCGGGTTGACTGGCCAGATATCTCCGCCAAAGCCATGTTTTTTAAGAAACCGAAGAGGTCTCCCCGCTGTTTTATCTGGATTCGCGGATGCACCGATGATGGCGACGGATCGAGGCCGAAACAGATTTTCGATGATGTCTTTCGACACAGTTCTATTTTTTTGTCTTGTTTAGGAAGTCAGCTACGGCGTTACGGTGCTCATCTGTCGTGTAGCAGATCGCCTGCGCCTGACAGCCGAGCGCAAAAACCTCTTCGATGGAGAGTTCAAGGCTTTGATCCATGATTGATTTGGCAAGAGACAAGGCATTTGGTGAACCGGCGGTCATGCGTTCTGCGGTCGCGATAGCCTCATCGAGAAGATTATCTGCGCTTGTTACAATCTCAATCATTCCCATTTCATGCGCTTCCTCTGCAGGAACCCTTCGGCCGGAAAAGATCAGCTCCTTTGCGCGGGCGAGGCCGACGCGTCGGGGCAAAAAATACATTCCGCCACCGTCGGGAATGAGGCCCCTTAAGAGATAGCTCATCGTGAACATCGCTTTGTCCGAGGCGACAACAAAATCGCAGCACAGCGCGAGGTCGGCCCCCAGGCCGGCGGCTGCACCATTTACGGCGGCGACTGTTGGTTTCGCCAATCCATGCAGCATGGTTACGGCGTGATGAGTACGGCGCTGACGGTTCCACCCATTCATAGCAACTTGGCCTATTGGTGCTTCCAACCGTTCACGCATTGCCGAGATATCACCTCCGGCACAAAAGGCTTTGCCACTGCCTGTCAAAACGATTGCACGCACTGAGTCTGCCTGACTTGTCCAATCGATAGCCGCCATGAGATCGGTGCGCATCGCATCGTCAATCGCATTTAACTTTTCTGGCCGGTTTAGAGTGATTATCGCGATGGCGCCTCTTTCCTCTATCGCAATGCGTTCTGACGCTGGTTTATCCATACTCGAATCCAATCCTTAGTGTGTCGCAGTCTATTTAGCACAAAATTCCAAGACTGTGCCTACGCGGACTTGGTACCCGTCCATTGACATTGGCCAAAGGGTTGTTTGTCATCACAATAGGCAAAGAGGAGAGACGCGATGACAACTGTATCATATGATGATGCGCCGGTGCCGATCCGGCAGGATTTGCTCGACGCTCACCAACGCGCCTGGCAGCGGATTGCCGAACCCGGCACATGGCTCGATGGGAGTACGAGAACTGCAATTGCCCATGAGGTGCGTAACGCCCGGCAATGCAAGTTTTGTGCAGAGCGAAAACAAGCATTAATGCCTTATAGTCTTGAAGGGGCCCATCAGACGGTCACGGGCCTTTCGGAGGCTCAGGTGGAACTCATCCATCGACTGGCAACGGACTCGGCGCGCCTTAAACGTAGCTGGTGCCGTAATCTAATTGATAATGGATTATCTGAAGAGGAATATGTCGAAACAGTGGGGGTTGCCTGTACGACAATTTCTCTAGACACATTCGCCCACGCGCTTGGTATTCAATTGCGTGAAATTCCCGCTGCCCAGGAAGGCAATCCGTCGCGAATTCGGCCCGAAGAAGCACGACAGGGCGACCCTTGGGTGCCATGGATTGCGCCTGAAGATGCAAGTGAAGCTGACAGGGACACATTTGGACCGGGAATTTCGAACATACGGAGAGCTCTAAGTCTGGTGCCTGATGACGCTCGGGGGTTTTTTGATCTCGTTGGAAATCAGTATCTCGATGCCGAGCAAATGAAAGATTTTGTGACGCAATTCCGCGCAATAACGCGTGCCCAAATCGAACTTATAGCCGGACGAATATCAGCCATAAATCAGTGTGCCTATTGAACCACCAGCCATACGGCACTGCTCCGTGCGAGCGGCGAACACACTGGTGAAGAGGTCGATTTGAGCAGCGTAATGGGGACAGCGGAAGGCGATGGCGGTATTCCAAACGGTGCGATGTTGGTTAGTTTTGCGGAAGCTATCGTAGGAGACGATACCTCAAGGTTGAATGCAGCGCGCGACGAGGTGAGGCAAGTTCTGGGCGAGGATGGTCTGGTCGATTGCTGCGGTATTGCAGCAACATTTAATGCCATCGATCGTGTTGCAGATTCAATTGGTATTCCGATCGATGAAATACGTCTGGAGCCGACAGCCGAGTTCAGACGGGAACTTGGGATTGATGAATTTCCGTCACGGCTTGAAAGTTAGAAATACGAGATTATTTGGTCGGCGACGATACCGCTGAGAAAAAGCCAGGAGAAAAGTCGGTTGGATTTGAATTTGGCGAGACAATCTTTGGGGTTGTTGATGTCAACATCCCAGACCTGCCAAACCAGCTGAAAGGCTCCCAGTCCTAACCCAACATAAAATGGCCATCCAAATTCGGCGGTTTTTCCCGCGAAGGCAAAGAATACAGCAGCCATAAGATAAAACGCATAAAGCCATGGTTTGCTGCCAAGACCTAAACGCCGCGCCGTGGACTTTACTCCGGCCTTGGGGTCATCCTGCCGGTCCTGATGGGCGTAAATAGTGTCATAGCCTAATGTCCAAAAGATACCGCCGAGATACAGCAGTATGGCTGGCAGGGATATGTCTTCCCGCACTGCAGCCCAGCCAAGCAACGCCCCCCAGTTAAAGGCGAGACCAAGAAAAAATTGAGGCCAGAACGTTACGCGTTTCATCAACGGGTACGTGAAAACCAGGACCAACGAAGCAGCGCCTACCGCAATGGCATAGTTTTTGAGCGTTAGGAGGATGAGAAAGCCGATGATCAAGAGCGCGATTAGGAAACCGGACGCTTCCTTGATGGTGACCTGACCGCTGGGCAAAGGGCGGTTCTTGGTTCTGGCCACCTGGGCATCAAAATCTCGATCGACGATATCGTTATACGTACAACCGGCACCGCGCATGACCAATGCACCAATTCCGAACGCAGCGAACAGGTATAGTATTTCTGCGGTTGCTTCGGCTGAAGGCCATGCCATGGCAATTGACCACCAGCATGGAAAGAGTAGCAGCCATGTCCCAATGGGGCGGTCAAACCTGGCAAGCCGGATATACGGATGCCACGAAACGGGCATATAGCGTTCAACCCAGCCATTGACCGGAATGTCGCTTGCGCTGTCGTCAGTTTTATTTCGGGCTTGCTCTGACATGTCTTAAGCTCTAACGCTGTTGTCAAGCAGTCTCAACTATTTGAGCGCTTTTTTGAAACATCGGATTTTCTGTTTTGTAATTGTATGCGCACTACCAGGCTCTTTACTGATCAACCGTTTTCATCAAATCAACAGCTATTCCTCTCAGAGACACAGGCCCATTATTTGATGAACGTTCTTAGAATGGATGTGGGCGCTACTGTTCATCTGTTCAACGGAAATGATGGAGAGTGGCAGGGGAAAATTGATGCATTTACACGCCGCCGCTGCTCTGTATTGCTCGAAAAGAAAGTTCGAGAGCAAACGGAAGATTCAGATGTCTGGCTGATCTTTGCGCCAATAAAGCGCGCAAGGATTGATTTCGTAGCGGCAAAGGCAACAGAACTTGGAGCCTCAGCATTGTTGCCCGTGTTCACAGAATTTACCGACGTCACGCGCGTCAATACTCAACGCCTTAAAGCGAATGCCATTGAAGCCTCTGAACAATGCGGCAGACTTACAGTGCCAAATGTTTCTGAGCCCCAAAAACTGATGTCACTGCTTGCCGATTGGCCCGATTCTCGTCCGCTTTTTTATTGCGATGAAACAGGTCATGGCGTTGCAATCAATGAATTGCTTTCAGAATTAAAGGTTCCGCGCCAAGACCAGTCGGCGTCATTTCTGATTGGGCCCGAGGGCGGCTTTTCTCGATCAGAGCTTGACCTACTCAGCGAAAAAACCAACTTTACCGCAATTGATTTGGGACCGCGTATTTTACGGGCCGATACGGCTGCCATTGCTGCGCTTTCTTGCTGGCAATCAGTTTTAGGCGATTGGGCTGGCGATAAGACGTAACGGTTAAGTAGGAAGAGGAATGGCAGCACCACCATCAACACCTGGAGTGCCTATAGAGAGCAAGCAGGCGCTTATTGATTTTCTTGAGTCTGGCTGCAAACCCACTGCCGACTGGCGAATTGGAACGGAACACGAGAAATTCGTGTTTCAAGATGGAACGTTTCTCCCAGCGCCCTATGAAGGAGAGTGGGGCATTCGCGCCCTCCTCGAGGGATTACAGGGTTTCGGATGGGATGCGATCCTTGAGAATGGAAACCCGGTCGCATTAAGCCATAAAAACGGCTGCTCAATCACTTTGGAGCCCGGCGGACAGGTGGAGCTCGCAGGTGCGCCGCTGGAGAATATTCACCAAACCTGCAACGAAGTTCACTCTCACCTCAAACAGGTTAAGGAAGTTGCGGAAGACCTCGGTGTGGGCCTGATCGGTATTGGGTTTAATCCGAAATGGAAGCGCGATGATATCCCGTGGATGCCGAAGGGACGCTACAAGATCATGCGGGATTATATGCCGAAAGTTGGCTCTCTCGGTCTCGACATGATGGTCAGGACTTCGACAGTTCAGGTTAATCTCGATTTTAAATCGGAAGCCGACATGGTGAAAAAGTTCCGCGTATCGCTGGCGCTTCAACCAATTGCGACGGCAATGTTTGCAGATTCACCCTTTGTGGAAGGAAAGCCAAGCGGATATCTCTCCTATCGAAGTCATATTTGGGAGGATACCGATCCGGACCGGTGCGGCATTTTGCCATTCGTTTTCGAAGACGGCATGGGATTTGAGCGTTATGTCGATTATATCCTCGATGTTCCCATGTACTTCGTCTATCGCGATGGAAACTACCTTGACGCAGCAGGCCAGTCATTTCGTGACTTTCTGGATGGCAGTTTGCCGGTCCTGCCCGGTGAGATCCCAACGACCGGTGACTGGGGCGATCATCTGACAACTGTCTTTCCAGAGGTCAGGTTAAAGAAGTTTATCGAAATGCGGGGCGCCGACGGAGGGCCTTGGCGTCGGCTTTGCGCGCTGCCCGCCTTATGGACCGGATTGCTTTACGATCAAACGTCTCTGGATGCTGCGTGGGATTTGGTTAAAGACTGGACTTCTGAGGAACATGAGGGTTTACGCAGGGAAGTTCCAATACATGCGCTGAATACGCCTTTTCGAAACGGAAAAGTGCAACAAATTGCCGGCGAAACTCTCGAAATTGCCAGTAGCGGTTTGAGGCGCCGTAATCGGCTGGATGCTGTTGGCACTGACGAAACTGGGTTCCTTGGCACGCTGTATGAAATTGTCGATAGCGGGCGAACAGCCGCCGAGGAAAAACTTGAGAAATATCACTCTGTATGGAACGGTAATATAGATTCGATTTTTGAAGAATATGCGTATTAGAGTTGCTCAAATGACAAAGATTGTAAAATCGCTTCTCCTGATATTGGTTGGAACGGGTTTTATGGCCATCCCCTTCAGCACCGACGGAGCTGCACAGGGATACAATCAAAGATCTTTGCAGCCTTGGGAACGTGAACTTCAGAAATTTTACAATCAGCGCCGCAAAATTCTTGAACCACAGATCCATAATCCAGTACGCGAAACTTTACGAAAATTGCGCCGGGACCCACTTTCCAAACTAGGACTGCCATCCCACGGAAGGCTTGCACCACAAGGGTCGCCGGGCGATGCTCCTCCCGCGCTTTCGCCATACGTATCGGGGTATGACAGTAATGGCGATGGTGCGATTTCCCGAGACGAATATTTTTCCCGTCAAAGGCGGAGTTTTGGTTACGGAGCAGCCAATGCTTCACGACGTCAACGCGCTCTGAGTAAGCTCGAGTCTCAGTTTCGTAGAGCAGACATTGATCGTGATGGTAAGGTCACAGCGGAAGAGCTGAGTTCACAGCCCGGCGTGAGGTTTTGAACCTAAGGCGTTCTGCGCGATAGCGCATTGGACAAACTTCCTTCCGATTTTCCCCTGCACCTTAAAATTGTTACAATTTTTTGCCGAATTCCTACGGGGTGGCGAAATTCTAATGCCTAATAACAGATTCTGTTTGCGCCTATTGTTTATTGGGAGTGTTTTTATACTCACCCATCCGCCTGTTTTGGCGGCGCCACAAGTGTCAGTCTCTAACGAAAAAATTGAAGTCAGATTTCCGGGAAAAGGGCAAATAGAATTTTTAAGGCGCCCCGGCCAGTGAATAAGCGGTATTCGCAAAATAGAAATAGCGGGGCGTCAGGTCGTTTCGCCAGATATTATTCCCGATGAATCACGTTTTGCCGTCCTAACGCCTGATCCTGCCGGAGGAATTGCAGATTGGCGTCGTTATTTACGCCAGCGCTACAAGGTCGAAGAAGATCAAAATCTTGCGTGGACACCCGTTAACCCCCGACAGCTGCGTTCCTTTCTGGTGTCGGACGGTCGATATATCGGATACCAGGTTGTCCAAGATTCTGTCCTCTTAAAGGTGAGACCGAGCTATGACCCCACTGCAGAGATCGCATGGATAGTAAGGCCGGTAACACGGAAAATTGGCCCGCAGACCTATAATGGTATCGGCTGGCGGCTGCGCATTACCGGACTGGATGAAGCGGCTTGGGTAACACTTGGTGAAAATGGCAAAGCTGCCACAGGCGATTGGTACGTTCAGCAGAGCTGGGGCAAGTTTATCGAGCACCAGCTGGGATTTGATGACCGCAGACTGCTGGAAGAAGGTTGGCACGGCGCCCATCATCAGCCGTTTACTTATTTCGGCGGCAGTAAGGGGTCAGTAGTCAGCTATTTCGCAAAACCCGTCGCCGCGCGGTTGGCGGTCGAAGCAAGAGGGCCAAATCTTCCCCACCTTTGGCATATTCCTCTCGGAAAAGGCAGCATTCGATCCACGCCCGAAAAATTATGGCTTGCAAACAAGCGGCCGCTCAAAACCAAATGGAAAGCTCTTGATGAATGGGTGTATGCCTATGATAGCGTGGCCGGGGGCTACCGCCGCTTACTTGGCCTGCAGGAGACCCAGCCTAAGCCCACCCTGTGGTGGCAGCATCCGAGCGAGGATTACTATCTCCAATTCCAAAGTCAGGGCGTTACCAAAGACGAAAATCTGTGGACCAAGAGATTTGCTGATACAGTTCTTCGAGACGCCGTGTCGATGGGATTTGGGGTGGTTTATCTGGAGGGATTGTGGGAAACGGACGGGCAATACCCTGAAAGCCGTTATCTCCATAACAGCCAGAGCTTCGGATCCATCGATGCCCCTTGGCGACTTCGTATAAGCCGTGCTGTTGGCGGAAATAAGGGGCTCGCCGACCTGGTTAAACGCGCGCACAAATCGAACGTAAAAATCTTGTTGTGGTCAACGCCGGGACATCTTTCTAATTCTTCGCCGTTGCTCATTGAAAATCCTGATTGGATTCGCTGGAAGTATGAAGGCGTTCCTGAAACAGCGGGATACGGAGACGTTACCGGTGTGGATTTGCGGAGTGGCTATTTAGACTATGCGATCAGTCAATATCGAAAAATTCGCAAATCGACGAAGTTTGACGGTATGTGGATCGACTCGTTTCTGACATTTGGTATTTTGCCCAATGGACGGGAGAAGCAATACGCTCCGCAACTGGATCGTAAGTTGTTTCTCCAGCGGCAACTCCAGAAGATGGGGGCGGGAGAGCTTCATATTGAAGGGGCCGGACCCTTCGGAATTTCGACCGGCGGGTATGGCTACGAAGGCTATGTATTGGGCAACGCGTTGGATAAAGCGGTGGCCCGCAGAAAGTTTCAACATATTCGCGGGCGAGAGTATGGGCTCTATCGCTATATTGCCGACACCATTGTTGAACCAAACAGTTATTTTCGCGCTTTGGCTTCCAAAGGAGCAATCGGCGTTTTTAAACTTTCACTCCTGAAGAGGCTTAGTAAGCAAGGGCTCGCTTTAATTGCTCGCAGTAACAGCATCTACAGAGAGGTGCTGCCTGAACTCCAGATTAGGGAACTCATGGGGAAAGGTGAGGAATGGTTCGGAGTTTCTTGGTCAAACCGGCAAAACAAAAATAAAATTATCTTTGCCTTCAAACGCTTTCAGGTCGAAACGGGAGCGGCAATTGTCGAAAATCTTATGAATGGCGACGTAAAGGTGGTCAAGAAAGGTTTCATAACCTTACCGAAGACAATATTTCGAATTCGATACGATTTGGAAAACGCGCAATAGAGACATGAGGAAATTTTCCCGCATTCTTGTGAGGGTGGGCTTGGTGATCTTGGGTGTTGGAAGTGTTTTTGTTGCTATTTCTTTTATCTATGAGCTGATCGAAACACCCACTGATCTACATCTTCCAGGATTGATATCGGCAATTGCGATCCGTTATCTAGCGCCGATGGGTCTTGTATTTGTGGTGCTGGGTTCAGTTGGCATGGTCGCTTCGCGCATTCGCGAACGACAGCCAAAATAATCTCGAATTAACGCATTGTATCTGGCGGTAAATCTTCTTCGAGAATGGACATCATCATCGAATAGGAAACTTCTCCTTCGTCCTCATCGCGGTGGAGGACACCGATAAATTCCGGTCCAACACGTACTTCAACAGGTTGCCCGGGTTTTTCGGGCATATCAATTTCTATCGAATTATTTCCAAAGGTTCGCCGCAAATAAGATTGAACGCGGGCCACTTCATTTCGGGTCATCTAAACTCTCCCCGGATCCACAATATTCAAATAGCAAAATTCTTTTCATCTAATGTGGGCGATCATGACCCAAAGCAGTGAATTGATCTAGTGTGACCTATGTCAATTTCAATCTTCATCCCGCAGCACCGCGTGGATTAACCAGTGACCGATGGCGACGAGTTCGAAATCGCGTCGATAGTATCCAAACAGTTGAATGCCGAGCGGCATCCCATCCTGCACCAAAAGTGGCGCATTTAGTGCCGGTACACCGAGTTGCGAAGAGTGTTCTCCATAAACGGCATTACCGACAGGCATACCTTCGGGCGCTGGTCCTGTGGCGTTCAAGGTTATTAGCGCGTCATATTTTTTTGAAAGAGCTTCGTGTCTGATCTTTGCTGCCGCGCTCCATATAAGTGTTTCTTCATATTGTTCCGGCGTTATGTCGGCGGAAGAAATAGCTCTATTGCGAACCCGGTCCCCAAGTTTCTCAGGGCGCTTGTCAGCATACATCATGAGTGGCCAGCGACCTTCATAGGCAAGGGTAATTTCCATTATTTCGCGAAGTTTAATCAGGTCCTGTTCATAAGCCTCTAAGTCAGCATCTTCCTCGCGACTTACGATCTCTACGCCACGTCTTTCCAATTTTTGAAGCATGTCGTTGAAAATTTCTCGCGTCTCCGGCGGAGTTTCTTCCCAGCCCGCACTTTCAATTTTTGCGATACGGGCTGGTTTCTGTGCCTTTGGCAGCACAGCCTCACCTTTGAGGCTCGGATGTCCGGCATCTCCACCAGCATTTCTGGAAAGCCAATAGGCTGTGATCCAGGCATCGGCTATTGATCCGGCTAATATTCCCAAATGTCCAACACTTGGCGGCGACGGAAACCCACCCCGGGTGTTTATGGCACCATGTGATGGTTTGAGTGCCCACGCACCGCAATAGCAGGCTGGGCGGAGTACCGAGCCCCTAACCTGTGTACCGGTTGCAGCCGGTACCATCGAAGCGCCGACCGCAGCTCCCGAACCACTGGACGAACCGCCAGGTGTTCTGTTGATATCCCAAGGATTTCGTGCAGGACCGGGGTCGCCAAATGCGAATTCGGTCGTTACCGTTTTGCCAACGACAACAGCGCCGCCACGCCTTAAAAAGTACACCGAAGCGGCATCCCAACCGGTCTCATATCCATCGAACAGCGGGCTGCCAAGCTGCATTGGCATATCCTCGGTTTCGAAAACGTCTTTGATTGCAATTGGCATTCCATCAAGCGGGGAGAGAGGCGAGCCCTTTTTATAACGGGACGATGCCTCATCGGCGGTGACACGTGCTCTATCGATCGATGTATTGACGAATGCCCGGACCGTAGGTTCGCGGCTTTCAATTGTTTCTATGCAATGTTCCAGAAAGGCACGCGGCGTATCGGTGCCATCATGGAATGATGAAACTTTGTCATAAAATGTAAGTAATCGGGTCGATTTTGGGTCGTAGGACACTCTCTGATCTCCCTGGTCTTTTGCTTCGGACAAATTTGGTTCTTTTAGTGAATAACGAATGTGACAAATGCATTCTGCTCTGTGTTTTGTCAGATACAAAATTGTTTAAAATTTAGTCTAACTCTTTGATATCATGACTTAACAATAATATCGGTTTCGTGATAAAGCATTACGCGTGAGGGTTCTCACGTTGGGTTGGCGTCAATAGAAAAAGAAAATGGGTATTGTTCACTCACGTACCTACCTGCGAGATCGTCAGGAAGTGGTCCATCGCCTTACTAAATGGCAGGACCTGGTCAATCTCGTTGCAAAAATTTTTGACGGATCGGCTTCGCTTGTATGCCAATTGACAGAATCCGGATTTCGCCCCGTTGTCTCGAGCGATCAGGAGAGTAACCCGTTTCCAATTGGCGTAACATTTCCAAAAGATGCACATACCTTTTGTGATGAAGTGATCTCCCGGGAGGCGCCACTATATATTCCGAATGCTCCCGAAGATCCCCAATGGGCGAATAATCTGGTTTGGGTGGAACACGGATTTCGGTCGTATTACGGCGTTCCATTATATTGGCCCGATGGCCAGATTTTCGGCACCATCAGTATAATGGACTTGTCATCCACTGATTACGAAGAGCCGTTTATTTATTGGCTGACCTGTTTCCGGGATCTGGTAGAAGCTGATCTGATCTCCGCAGCGCAATATCTCAACAAATCTGAATTTTTGGCTGGAGTAAGCCATGAGTTGAGAACACCGATGAATGGGATCGTCGGTATGGCGGACGCATTACTCGGCTCCACATTAAACGAAAATCAGAAACTCGAAGTCGAAACCATTCGGGATTGTGCAGAAACCCTGATGTCATTGCTTAATGACATATTGGACATTTCGAAAATCGAGGCGGGTCACCTGGATATCGATATCCAGACTTTCGATGTTAGAGCGGTGATGGAGCATATTGAGCGTCTTTGGCGCACCCGTTCAGAGGAAAAAAATCTGAAATTTGCGGTATCCATCGACGATGACGTTCCCCAGAAACTAGATGGCGATGTAAATCGAATAAAACAGGTTCTTTTCAATCTCATTTCAAATGCCATCAAATATACCGAGAGTGGTGGCGTCGAAGTTCGTCTGGCATCACGCGGATATAGAGAAGGCTCCCTCCAACTAAGAGTCGAGGTGGAAGATTCCGGCGATGGGCTCAATCGCGAAATGCAAGAGAGCGTATTTCAGCGATTCATACAGGCAGATACATCAATCGGCCGGCCTGAAAGTGGTATCGGGCTTGGTCTGGCGATAAGCCGCAATCTAGTACAAATGATGAATGGCTCTATCGGTGTAGACAGTGAGCCAGGGGTTGGTTCGACATTTTATTTCGAACTTCCGTTGGGAATTCCCCATCGTGCCGCCCGTGAATTGATGTCTCCAGAAATTCTTGAAGTGCCCGAGGCGAACGCGGATATCGCTATTTTGATTGTAGAAGACAATCATATCAATCTACGGGTTTTGGAAGCCTATTTGATGCCTTATCCATTTAAATGCGAAGCCGCTGTCAATGGAGCGGAAGCCGTAGATCTCGTGAAGCGTAGACGCTTCGATATAATTTTAATGGATATACAGATGCCGGTCATGGACGGAATAGACGCAACTCGTGAAATTCGCGCGCTAGGAGGCTGGTGTTCCAACATTCCAATAATCGCTGTAACGGCGAACGCTATGGCTGGCGATCGGGAACGTTATTTGAATGCGGGAATGGATGATTACGTGCCAAAACCCATCGATAAGTCCGTACTCATCAAGGCAATTAATAGGCACATCCAAAAATAAGACTGTCTTTTAGGTATCTTCGGCCAGATCTATGAAGCTGTTCCGCCTACAGTCATACTATCTAGCAACATCGTTGGCTGACCAACGCCTACCGGCACGCCTTGACCATCCTTGCCGCATGTTCCGACGCCGGGATCAAGTTTCATGTCATTGCCGATCATTTTGACATGTGTAAGTGCATCGGGGCCGTTGCCAATTAATGTGGCACCTTTGACCGGTGCACCTATTTTTCCGTCTTCGATCTGATAGGCCTCTGAAGCCGTAAAAACGAATTTGCCGGAAGTAATATCTACCTGGCCACCTCCAAAATTGACTGCATAGAGTCCTTTTTGTACTGAGCTCAATATTTCTTCAGGCGCGTGGCTTCCTTCCATCATATAGGTATTGGTCATTCGCGGCATCGGCGCATGAGCAAAGCTTTCCCGGCGACCATTGCCGGTTGGGTCCACTCCCATTAGTCGAGCATTTTGCCGATCCTGCATGTAACCGACGAGGATTCCATCCTCGATCAAAACGGTTTTAGATGTTGGCGTTCCCTCGTCGTCTATCGAGAGTGAGCCGCGACGATCATGTATTGTTCCATCATCAACGACGGTGACACCATCAGAAGCGACACGCTCTCCCATCAATCCCGAAAACGCTGATGTTTTTTTGCGGTTAAAATCACCTTCCAGCCCGTGACCAATAGCTTCGTGCAGCAGGATACCAGGCCAGCCCGGCCCTAATATGACCGGCATCTCTCCTGCTGGTGTGTCGACTGATTCAAGGTTGACCAGCGCTTGTCTTAGGGCTTCATCGACCTGGGCCTGCCATTGTTCTGGTTCAACATAGGCAGCGTAACCGGTTCGGCCGCCTGTACCATGGCTACCGGTTTCCATCCTGTCTCCTTCGGCTGCGACGATTGACACGTTGAGTCGAACCAGCGGCCGGATGTCGGCAACTCGTTGGCCGTCCGTACGCAAAATCTGAACCGCTTGCCATTCGCCGGAAATTGACGCGGATACCTGGGAAACCCGCGGATCTTTTGCGCGTGCATATGCATCGATTTCGGCCAGCAAAGAAACCTTGTCTTCAAAACTCATCTCGCCGAGCGGATTGGTGTCGGTATAAAGCGATACGTTGGTCCCTTGCGGTGCTTCCGCAGCATTTCCACTGTGACCGGCGCGGACAGCAGTTATCGTCTCCGCGGCGCGTTTTATGGCCGCTTCAGAGAGCTCGGAAGCGTGGGAATAGCCAACAGCTTCATCAGCAATCGCCCTTAGGCCGAAACCCTGGGAAGTATCAAAAGAGGCACTCCGTAGCCTGCCATCATCATAGGAGAGTCCCTCAGATTGACGATATTCCAAAAAAAGCTCCCCGTCGTCGGTGCCATCCAAAGCATCGTCCACAATCGTGTTGATTCGATCCCGGTCCATACCCGCTTTTTCGAAGAAGAGTTCGTCGGTTTTTGCTAGATCGGTCACTTTTGCACCCTTTTGGACAAATTTTGGCTGAAATCAGCTGGAAATACAGAGTTTGGAATGAATTATCGAAGTTTGCCTATAATTTATTAACGCCCTGTTTACCATATCCTCCACACTCTGTCCGTGTGCAGTTGCGACATAGGGTCGCGTCGGCGGCTTACTCTATCTGCCGCCGCGGTGCTTAGGTTAATATAGTTAAAGAATCTACCGGGGGTTTATACCGGTTGGTTACATTTGCCATGGCGGCATCTCAAATTCCGGTCAGTATTGCCGGTTATTTGTTTTGCCGTTTGGGCCAAGGAACGGAAGAGAGCAATGCGGTTACAAAAGATTCTTTCGGCGGTGTCCGCACTTTGTGCAGGGGTGTTTTGCTGGCTTTTCACGACGGGTGCGAATGCGTCTTCGGCGGTCCCCTGGCAAAAAGGATTTCAGCCGGCCGTTACCACCGTCATGGAAGACATCCATAAATTTCATGACCTTCTTTTGGTGATTATTACAGTAATCACGATTTTTGTTTTGGGTTTACTCGTCTACACGATGGTGAGGTTCAGCGCCAAAGCGAATCCCGTTCCTTCAAAAACAACTCACCATGCGATGTTGGAGGTGGTTTGGACGATTGTACCGGTGATTATTCTGGTCGTGATTGCAGTGCCGTCATTTAAGCTGCTTTACAAGGCTGACGTTGTGCCTAAGGCAGATATGACGATCAAGGCAATTGGCAATCAGTGGAACTGGGGTTACGAATATCCTGATCATGGAAACTTCTCGTTCATCGCGAACCTCATTAAGGATGAAGAACTTCAGAAGTGGGCCCAAGACAACAAAGTTGCAGATCCGAAGCGACTCCTCGAAACCGATGAGGTGGTGGTTGTTCCCGTCAACACAACGGTGCGTGTTCAGGTAACATCAAATGATGTACTCCATGCATGGGCGGTTCCCGCTTTCGGGGTAAAAATTGATGCGGTTCCCGGTCGGCTGAACGAAACCTGGTTCAACGTCAACAAAGAAGGCACCTATTATGGACAATGCTCGGAACTTTGTGGTCGAGACCATGGTTTTATGCCGATCAAAGTTCAGGTCGTTTCAAAAGCGGCCTTCGCGAAATGGGTGACCGCACAGCGCAAGGCAGCCGGCCTTGAGCCCTTAAAACAAAAGCGGCGCGACGTCGCAAAACTAAATAACTCGGCTCGTTGAGCAAGAAGGCAGGTAGGAAATGAGTGACGCAGCAACCTCCCACGGCCACGACGATCATACGCCCACTGGCTGGCGCCGGTTCGTCTATTCCACAAACCATAAGGACATCGGTACGATGTACCTTATTTTCGCTATTGTGGCGGGTATCATAGGCGGAGCCATGTCCGTGTTGTTCCGGATGGAACTGCAGGAACCTGGCAATCAGATACTCGGTGGCGATCACCACATGTTCAACGTGCTCGTGACTGCGCATGGTCTGATCATGATTTTCTTCATGGTTATGCCAGCGATGATCGGGGGATTTGGTAACTGGATTGTCCCGCTTATGATTGGCGCGCCAGATATGGCGTTCCCGCGTATGAATAATATTAGTTTCTGGCTGCTCATTCCTTCGTTCGCGCTGTTATTGGCGTCACCTTTTGTTGCGGGGCCAGCGGGCGGTGAAGGTGTCGGTGGTGGTTGGACCATCTATCCACCGTTAAGTTCGGATGTAGGGCAACCCGGGCCTGCGGTCGATCTCGCAATTTTCTCGCTTCATCTAGCTGGTGCCAGTTCAATTCTCGGTGCCGCGAACTTTATTACGACAATTCTGAATATGCGTGCTCCCGGTATGACACTGCATAAGATGCCCCTGTTCGTATGGTCAATTTTGGTTACGGCATTCCTGTTGTTGTTGTCGCTTCCTGTATTGGCTGGCGCGATTACCATGCTGCTGACTGACCGTAACTTCGGCACGACTTTCTTTAACGCCGCTGGCGGCGGTGACCCAATCCTGTTCCAGCATCTATTCTGGTTCTTTGGGCATCCTGAAGTTTATATTCTTATCCTTCCCGGCTTTGGCATCATCAGTCAGGTCGTGTCGACTTTCTCGAGAAAACCGGTCTTCGGCTATCTCGGTATGGCGTACGCCATGATTTCAATTGGTGTCGTGGGCTTCATCGTTTGGGCTCATCATATGTATACAGTCGGCTTGGACGTCGATACAAAAGCCTACTTTACGGCGGCAACAATGGTGATCGCTGTGCCGACGGGGATTAAGATATTTAGTTGGATTGCGACAATGTGGGGCGGCTCAATCGAGTTTAAAACACCCATGTTGTGGGCGATCGGCTTTATCTTCCTGTTTACTGTCGGCGGTGTAACGGGCGTTGTCCTGGCCAATGCAGGTGTCGATACGGCGATGCACGATACCTATTACGTGGTCGCACATTTCCATTATGTGCTGTCATTGGGTGCCGTGTTTGCGATTTTCTCGGGCTTCTATTACTGGCTTCCAAAGATGTGTGGGCGACAGTATTCCGAAGCGCTAGGCAAGCTCCATTTCTGGGTTACCTTCATTGGTGTGAACATCGTATTTTTCCCGCAGCATTTCCTCGGACTTGCAGGTATGCCGAGGCGTATTCCCGACTATCCTGACGCCTACGCAGGCTGGAATGCTGTATCGTCCTATGGGTCTTATGTCTCGGCGTTCGGTGTCCTGATCTTCCTGTTCATGCTCTATAGGACATTCTCGTCTGGCGAGAAGGTTGCGGAGAATCCGTGGGGTGAAGGTGCTACGACGTTAGAGTGGACGTTGTCATCGCCGCCGCCATTCCACTCATTCGACGAACTGCCGCAGGTCAAATAGCTCGTCTTGTCAGGCAATAGGGAAATATTTCAGTGAGCAATAAGACAGCCAATATGACAATGACAGCGGCGGTGCCCGCTGGCGGCGATGTCGCCGATTATATTGCTTTGCTGAAGCCGCGGGTAATGTCGCTCGTCGTTTTTACCGCGATGGCTGGCCTCTATCTTGCACCAGGGACGATACATCCCGTTATCGCTATCGTTGCAGTGCTTTGTATCGCTGTCGGCGCTGGGGCGTCCGGTGCCATAAACATGTGGTATGACCGGGATATAGACTCCGTCATGGCACGTACCGCTGAGCGTCCAGTACCAAAGGGAAGAGTAGAACCCGGTGCAGCGCTAGGATTTGGCGTTGCGCTAGCGGCGTGGTCAGTGATGGTAATGGGAATTGCTGTTGACTGGGCTGCAGCTGCGCTTCTTGCGTTCACAATCGCCTTTTATGTTTTCGTATACACGATGTGGCTAAAGCGGCGCACACCGCAGAATATTGTCATCGGAGGCGCAGCCGGTGCATTTCCTCCGATGGTCGGGTGGGCAGCGGTAACCGGCGATATTTCGCTAAGCTCAATTGTATTGTTCGCGATTATCTTCATGTGGACGCCGCCCCATTTTTGGGCATTGGCTCTTTATCGCAAAGGTGATTACGAAAAGGCGGGCGTCCCTATGTTGCCTGTTGTCGCAGGTATACGGGAAACAAAACGACAGATCGTTTTCTATTCAGTCTTGTTGGTGCCGATTGGTATGGCACCCACATTTATCGGCATGTCCAGCTGGGTATTCGGTGTCGTTGCGGGTGTTCTCGGAATGATTTTTGTAGGCCTTTCGATCGCGATTTATCGGGAGCAGGGTGATCGCTATGCACGTCATACCTTCGCCTTTTCAATCCTGTATCTGTTTTTGCTTTTTGCAGCGCTTATCGCAGACAAAGCTGTCGGGTTTACAGCGTGATCAATGGAAATGATGGTGGACCAACAGGAAGAGCAACGCGCCAGACAGAAGCGGCGCAATCGTGCTTTGCTTGCTGTTCTCATCGGCATGGTCGCCTTGTTCTACGTGATTACCATTGTACGCATGGGGTTTAACGAATGAGCCGGCACGGGAAAACAGTTACCTTGTTCGGCGTTCTGTGCATTCTCGCGGGAATGACAACGCTCGTGGCATATGCCGTTCCACTGTATGAGCTGTTTTGCAAAGTGACTGGTTATGGAGGCACAACGCAGGTAGCCGATACCAACGCCAGCACAGTTCTTGATCGTAAAATTGTAATCCGGTTTAACGCCGATACGAATCCTGAATTGCCGTGGAAGTTTGAGCCAGTTCAGAGAGCTATTTCCGTTAAGGTGGGGGAACCCGTTTTGGCATTTTATCAGGCTAAATCGTTGGTCCCCTATGATGTGACAGGCACCGCGACTTTTAACGTTGTTCCGAACAAAGCCGGAAAGTACTTCAACAAAATCGATTGCTTCTGTTTCACTGAACAGAAACTGGGTGCGGGTGCATCAGTTGATTTACCCGTTCAGTTTCACATTGATCCTGCAATCGCAGAGGACAAGGGGTTAGATGATGTTGAAACCATTACCTTGTCATATACGTTTTTTAAATCGGTAGAGACTAAAGATAAGAAAGCGGAAGGCTCCGCCTGGACTACGAAATCATCGCTGACGGGCAAGACCCCGAACGCGGTCAATTGATGAAGCGATAACAAACCTCTGGAAATACGAAAATGGTTGCACCCGCTGATAGCACTGCAGAAACACATGACGCAGAACACAAACACCCCTGGCATCTCGTCGACCCAAGTCCTTGGCCAGTTCTCGGCGCTCTTAGTGGGGGCGTTCTGGCGGTAGGTACTGTTTTGTACATGCATGATGGCGGATCATGGCTGCTGGCGCTTGGATTCCTTGGGGTGGCGGCGGTCATGGCTTTTTGGTTCCGCGACGTCACGAGAGAGGCGACGTTTCAAGGCCACCATTCCATTCCTGTACAGGTTGGGATGCGATACGGCATGGCGCTATTTATCGCCTCAGAAGTTATGTTTTTTGTGGCGTGGTTCTGGGCATTTTTCAATGCCAGCTTGTTTCCGCCAGAACAAATTAAAGGTACCTGGCCACCTCCGGGAATTATTCCGTTTGATCCCTGGAGCCTGCCATTTCTGAATACGCTTATTCTGCTTACCTCTGGCGTCACGTTGACCTGGGCACATCACGCTTTGTTAGAGGGCAACAAAGAACATATGTTGCAGGGTCTCGGCCTGACCATTTTCCTTGGTCTGATTTTTACCGGCGTTCAAGGATACGAATACAGCCACGCTGCGTTTAGCTTCGCGTTTGAAGAGGATGCGCCGGGTAAAGGCGGTATTTATCCAACCGTGTTTTATATGGCTACCGGCTTTCACGGCTTCCATGTCATTGTTGGCACGACTTTCCTCATCGTGTGTTTTTATCGGGCTTACAAGGACCATTTCAAACAAGACCATCACTTTGGCTTTGAAGCTGCGGCCTGGTACTGGCATTTCGTCGATGTTGTCTGGTTGTTCCTCTTCTGCTGCATCTATTGGTGGGGCGCAGGAGACGCGCCGACCATTTCGTAAGCGCCACTATCTTATATAATCGTTCTGGCCACAGCATGTCGCTGTGGCGTGAAAGTGCGTGGAGAATAAATTAGAATGTCCGGTCAATCGCCGGGACGCTATCCACGGTTGCGGCCTGGCGAAACGGGGTGGAAGTGTCGGTGTCCACGATGTGGAAAAGGTGCCCTGTACCGCGGTCTTTTGACCGTTGTTGATCATTGTTCGATGTGTGAGCTCGATCTGTCACCACATGATACCGGTGATGGTGCTTCCGTTTTCGTGATTTTTATTCTTGGTACCCTTGTTGTGCCAATGGCGTATTGGTTTGAAACAGTATTTTCGCCGCCGATCTGGGCACACCTTCTGGTTTGGCCGCCGATAATTATTTTGCTTGCTATTGCATTGTTACGGCCCGTGAAGGCAACATTGATCGCATATCACTTCAAAAACCTGCGCCATAAATATGACGAATGAGGCCTCCACCAGTTCAGAATCAACGTCATCGCGCGTAATTTTAGCAGTGCTCGCTCTGGGGGTATTTTGCATACTTATCGGAATGGGGACCTGGCAACTGCAGCGATTAGCGTGGAAAGAAGACATAATTGCGCAACGGCTCGCCAAACTTTCTCTCCCCCCAGTCCAGATTTTAAAACCGAGCCATTCCAATCCGGAGTCCTATAGACGTGTCACCATTGATGGCCGGTTCATGTATGAGAAAGAATTGTTCGTCGGGCCAAAACCATTTCGCGGACGCCCTGGTTGGCATGTCGTGACACCGTTAAAGCATTCGTCGGGAGAACTCATTCTGGTCGATCGCGGCTGGGTACCGCAAGAATTGAAATCTGCTGCGAAAAGAAAGAAAGGTCATCAAACGGATTTTGTCTCTGTAGTCGGTGTTGCCAGTTGGCCGCGCAAGTCGGGATATTTTGAGCATGAGAATGACCCGAGAAAGGGCCAGTGGTTTCGAGTGGACCCCAAAGCGATGGCCGCCCAAATGAGGATCGAAAAAGTGACGCCGTACTGGATCATTTCAGAGTCACTCCCTAAAAACAAAGGTTATCCTATTGGTGGCGGTGGTATAAAAATGCCCGCAAACAATCATTTTCAGTATGCGCTCACTTGGTATGGCATGGCGCTGGGTTTAGTGGTGCTTTCGATCGTCTATTGGCGGCAGAGGCGGCGATAGTGCTAACAGCAACGTTCTGGAAGCGGGCATCCGTCCGCGGTGCGCTCTGGATGTGTGGCGCGTCGCTCATGATTGCTTTTTCAGCGGCCTGTATTCGAGAGTTGTCGGATACCTATAACACGTTTCAGCTGGTGTTTTTTCGTAGCGCGGTTGGCTTGCTGCTCCTTTCGCCCTGGATGTTTCGGACAGCAGGCCTTGGCACGCTTTCTACCACCCGGCTGCCTCTCTACATGGTGAGAACCGCCTTCAGCTATACCGGTATGGTGTGCGTATTTTTCGGGCTTGCGAATATGCCTATCGGTGAGGTCTATGCACTCTTGTTCCTCGTTCCGATGATCACCATCGTCATGGCGGTTTTCATTCTGAAAGAAAGAGCAGGTATTGAAGCCTGGCTTGCCTGCGGAGTGGCGTTTATAGGCGCTCTCGTTATTTTGCGGCCTGGAATTATTGCAATTACCCTTGCGGCGGCCGCGGTGCTAGTAACAGCCATAACCTATGCCGCCACCAATATCTGCATAAAATCTCTGTCACGAACGGATTCGCCAGCGCAGATTACATTTTATGGGCAATTGCTCGCTTTGCCGCTTGCTTTGGTCCCCGCACTTTTTGTCTGGAAAACACCGTCTTGGTCTGATTTGCCGCTAATCTTTGCGCTTGGGACATTGCAACTCCTGGCGGGTTTGTTTCATGCCTATTCCGTCCGGGCAGCAGATGCGCGGGTGGTTCAGCCCTTTAATTTTGTACGATTGCCCGCAAGTGTTCTGATTGCCTTCATACTATTTTCCGAACTGCCATCACCCTGGACGTGGCTCGGAGCGACACTAATTTTCGCCAGCTCTTACTACGTTTTGTACAAAGAGGGTGCCAAAAAGGAGGCTGTTAGCGACGGAGAAGGAACTCACGGCCAAGCTTGACCCGTGCCGTCCCGTTATATTCGATGATGTCTGCTGTGGCGTAGGTTTCGCTCCACGTCGTAGGGAGATAACTGCCGGTACCGATAACATCCACCGGCGCTTCGGCTTCTGCAAAAAGATGACATTTCGCCGGACCAAAGCCACTTGAGGCGACGATTCTCGCGTTCTTATAGCCTTCGCTGTCGAGTACTTCTCTCATCCGCCAAATTGCTGCGGCGGAAACGCCCGCGCCTACGAGATATGAAAGCTCTGCCTTCGAACGATAGCCCCGGACGACCTCTGGCACGTGCCGTTCAAGGACGGCGTAGGAGGCGGCTGGATCCAGGCCCTCTATATAACGGCTCCCCGGCGTATCAAGACGGAACGAGAGTCCTCCCTGTTCAACAAGTTCGGGAAATTTCTTGCAGACGGCAAGTGTGTCGGAAACTTCCTGTCCAAAGTAATCGACCAGAACGGTCATCGGCATCTCAGGAAAGGCCTCCCGAAACATTTCAGCAGCTCTTAATGTGCTGCCCGCATAACCAATAAAGGCGTGCGGCATCGTGCCCTTGCCGTCTTCTTCATCAAAGTAATGGGCGGTTGCGTCCGTCGCATTTCCAATGAATCCAATCGCGCCCACTTTCTTTTTCGCTTTGGCTGAGCCAACGGAGGCCGCGTACGCCATCATTTCTGCCATGCTCGTGCCAGCGCAGTGTCTTGCATCCATAGCCATAAAGGCGACCTTTGGAAGGTCTGAACACATCGTATAGGCATTGTAGGCTGCAATGCAGGCGGGGCCGAGCTTCTGTAACAGCAGCGTTTCCAAATCAACCAACTGAGAGAACGAGCCAGTTACATAGGCAATAGGTTCACCAGCACCGACCCACTTCCCCTCCTTGTATTGCAGGTCGATGTCAAAATCTGTGCTGCGTTCGTCTGCTACGGCCTGAAGCCAATCGAGTGCAAGGCGAGGAGCAGATATAACAGGACGCCGCATGAACAAAGCGTAGGTTACCTGGGCATCACCAAACTTTGCTACTGCTTCCTTGCTTCGAGAAAAATACTTGTCCGTCCAATTTTCAATTTCCGTTTGCCGGGTTGGCCAGTTCGATTCACCAGCTTCTTTTGGTGTGGGAGATTTTCCCTTTGGGTTTACGGATGTTGCCATGATATTGCTCGTGCGCCTTCGGCGAGTAATCTAGCGTATTCAACCACATAATAACTATGTTGCGGTAGTGCCATGTCAGTCACATACAATCAATACAGATTGAGATCGAATTAATAATGTCTTCCTATACCGAACTGGAATCGCGTTTTCGGCGCATTGGGGCTCTCGAGGAAGCGGAAGGAATTCTGCACTGGGATATGTCGGTCATCATGCCGAACGGCGGCGCGGGTTCACGGGCCGAGCAGTTGGCCGCAATGAAACTCACAATTCACGAGTTGCTTACGGACCCATTGCTAGAGGATTTGCTCAATGACGCCGAGACGCAGTCACTTGATGACATCTGGCAGTTGGCAAATCTGCGCGAAATGCGGCGGCGCTGGCAACACGCCAATGCACTGGACGGTGAACTCGTAGAAGCTCTTAGTAAGTCGTCCAGTAAGTGTGAAATGATTTGGCGGGAGGCACGACCCAAGAACGATTTTGCGGCAGTTTCAGATGCACTATCCGAAGTCTTGAACTTGGTAAGGCAAAAGGCAGAAACAAAAGCGTCTACTCTGGGTGTGTCGCCCTATGAGGCTTTACTGGATCAGTTTGAACCTGGTACGCGTATCGTCGATATCGACCGGCTATTTGATGATCTTGCCTCTTTTCTTCCAAACTTCCTCGATGACGCCTTATCGCGGCAGGAGGCAGCTGGTGAACCCCTTAAACCGGTCGGACCATTTGATCTGACAGCACAACAGAAATTGGCGGCCAAACTTATGGAGCATGTTGGTTTCGATTTCGATCATGGCCGGCTCGATATTAGCCTGCATCCTTTCTGCGGCGGAGTTCCCGACGACGTTAGAATTACGACTCGATATGAGGAAGACGATTTTGCGCAAAGCCTAATGGGGGTATTGCACGAAACTGGTCACGCTATGTATGAACGTGGACTGCCCGTTGAGTGGCGTTTGCAACCAGTTGGCCAGGCAAGGGGCATGGCGCTCCATGAGAGCCAGTCCTTGTTGGTCGAAATGCAAATTTGCAGAGGTTCGGAGTTCTTGACCTTTGCTGCTCCGCTGATGAGAGATGCTTTTAACGGCTCCGGGGCAGCATGGGCGCCGGACAATATGCAGCGTTTGCAAGCGCGGGTGGAGCGCGGCTTTATTCGTGTTGATGCGGACGAGGTGACATATCCTGCACATGTAATTTTGCGCTATCGTTTGGAGCGGGCTCTCATTTCCGGCGAGATGCAGATTTCAGATCTGCCGACAGCCTGGAATGACGGGATGAAAGAATTATTGGGTATCGTTCCTGAGACAGATCGGGAAGGATGTTTACAGGACATTCACTGGTTCGATGGCGCTTTCGGTTATTTCCCCACCTACACCATGGGTGCTCTGGCAGCAGCACAAATTTATCAGGCGGCGTCTGGCGCTGATCGCAATATCAAACCGGCTATTTCGGAGGGGGATTTCGGGCCGCTAATGACCTGGCTGCGGACCAATATTCATGGCAAAGGATCGGTTGGCACTACGGATGAAATATTGACCGAGGCAACAGGCTTACCGCTTGGGACCGAGGCGTTCAAATCACATCTGAAGGCCCGATATCTTAATTGACAATTCAGTTTAAATTTACGGTGCTGCTATGTTGCTCCGCCGAGGCATCGCCGATAGTCTGTGCCGCCGTTTTAGGCCGGATCGGCCAAGGAGATTAGATTGCGTTATGTGAGCACACGGGGAACAGCGCCGGTTCTCGAGTTTGAAGAAGCGGTACTCGCTGGACTGGCCAGCGATGGCGGGCTCTATGTGCCTGAAGAATGGCCGCAGCTTTCCGCTGAACAGCTTCGATCGATGCGTGGTCTCTCCTATGCTGAAATTGCATTTCGGGTGATACAGCCGTTTGTCGATGGGGCAATTGAGGACTCGGATCTTAAATCGATCATTGATGAGTCCTACGCCGATTTTACCCACGCCGCTGTTGCGCCGTTGCAGCAGCTCAACAGTAATTTATTCCTCCTGGAACTATTTCACGGCCCGACTTTGGCGTTTAAGGATTTTGCCCTTCAGGTGTTGGGTCGCCTGTTCGATCATATTCTGGCCAAGCGCGGCGAGCGCATAACGATCGTCGGTGCGACGTCGGGCGATACTGGTTCAGCAGCAATCGAAGCCTGTCGCGGCCGCGAGGCGATCGAGATATTTATTCTCCATCCAAAGGGACGGGTTTCGGACATACAGCGGTGTCAAATGACCACTGTGTCCGAACCCAACGTCCATAATATTGCCATCGAAGGAACTTTTGACGATTGCCAGGACCTCGTCAAAGAGATGTTTAACGATGCAGCATTTCGTAACGAGCAAAACCTTTCAGCTGTGAATTCGATCAATTGGGCGCGGATCATGGCTCAGGTTGTATATTACGTATCCTCGGCACTCAGCTTGGGCGCGCCCGATCGATCAGTCGCTTATTCTGTTCCCACCGGAAATTTTGGCGACATTTTTGCAGGATATGTTGCCGCAAAAATTGGGCTTCCGGTCGAGCGTTTGATAATTGGAACTAACACAAATGATATTCTCGCGCGGTTCCTGGAAACTGGCGAGATGGAGGCTCGCGATGTCGTCGCGACCCTCAGCCCGGCGATGGATATTCAGATATCCAGCAATTTTGAGAGATTGTTGTTCGACCTTTACGAACGCGATGCTCGCATTGTTAGCCAGGCCATGACGGCATTTCGGCAAAGCGGTAGCATGACGGCGTCATCAGAGGTGCTGGAAAATGCGCGTAGTATGTTTTCGGCAGAACGCTTGGATGATGACGGTATCAAACGCCAGATCAAGGAGACTTATGAGGCCTGTGGCGTGATCATCGACCCCCATACGGCAACTGGATTGAACGCCGCGAAACATTGCGGTGTTGATCAATCGGTACCCGTTGTCTCTCTGGCGACGGCACACCCGGCGAAATTTCCGGATGCTGTTGAAGCGGCAATCAATGTGCGCCCACCCCTTCCTCTGGCTTTAGCTGATTTACTCGAACGGCCAGAGCGCCTGGAAACGTTACCGAACGACTTGAACAAAGTTCAAGCATATGTACGGGAGCAAGCGTCGCAATCATGACAGTTGATGTCACTAAACTCCCCAATGGATTAACGGTTGTAACTGATCGTCTTGAAACCGTGGAGACCGTTTCTCTTGGTGTCTGGGTGCAAGCCGGTGCCCGTTTCGAAACCGCGGCGAACAACGGTGTTTCGCACCTTTTGGAACATATGGCCTTTAAAGGAACCGCGAAGCGCTCAGCGCGCGATATTGCCGAAGAGATCGAAGCTGTCGGCGGTCATTTAAACGCATTTACGTCCCGTGAAATTACGGCGTTTCACGCAACTATTCTGAAGGACAATATAGATATCGCGATCGATATCATTGGCGACATTTTGCAAAACTCTGTCTTTGACCAGGATGAACTGGAACGCGAACGCGCAGTAGTTCTGCAGGAAATAGGACAGTCGTTCGATACGCCTGACGATGTCGTGTTTGACCATTTCCAAAGCACGGCATTTCCTGATCAACCACTCGGTCGGCCAGTTCTCGGGCCGCCTGAAATTGTTGCCAGTATGACCCGTGACACGTTGATGGGGTATATGGGTACGCATTATACGCCGCAAAGAATGATCTTCTCGGCCGCCGGAAAACTTGATCATGACGCGGTCGTTGCAATGGTTGAACGGCAGTTCGCAAGTTTGGAGAACAACGATCTGAAAGAACCCGCCGCAGCTCACTATCGAGGCGGCGATATGCGGGAGGCGAGAGATCTGGAGCAGGCTCATTTGGTTCTTGGGTTTAAGTCGGCCGGGTTCCACGATCCGGATTATTACGCAGTTGCTGTAGCGGCTTCGGTTCTGGGCGGGGGAATGTCATCCCGTCTTTTTCAAGAAATTCGTGAGAAGCGAGGGCTGGTCTATTCGATCTATGGCTTTAACTCTGCTTACTCCGACAGTGGGATCTTCGGCGTATATGCGGGAACAGGAGAAAAAGGATTGCTCGAACTCGTTCCCTCGCTTTGTGATGAACTAAAGAGATCAACCTCATCTATACAAGAGAAGGAGTTGGCAAGGGCACGGGCACAAATGCGTACCGGCATCGTTATGTCATTGGAAAGTACAGCGGCCCGAGCCGAACAAATCGCGCGTCAAATCGCTGTGTTTGGACGTGTCCTGTCTATCGAAGAGCTGATCGAGAAAGTTGATGCTCTGCGGACTTCGGACATTGAGCAAGCTATTGCGAGGTTGCTCTCTAGTGATCCAACGATTGCTGCAATTGGGCCCGTCGGCCAGTTACCGTCTTATGAAGAAATTGCCGAACAATTAAAAGCAGCCTGATACCAAAATTTACGCGTGGCCCGCATCGCCAGATAGCATATTAAAGTCGATGCCGATTTTGCCCATAGCCCGCTCCCATTTG
Source organism: Rhodospirillaceae bacterium (assembly GCA_002720855.1). Classification (GTDB taxonomy): domain Bacteria; phylum Pseudomonadota; class Alphaproteobacteria; order MPNO01; family UBA2964; genus UBA2964. The sequence continues at coordinate 850,984 of PBIN01000014.1, forward strand.
GAATCTGGCGTCGTGCCAAACACGAGCTCGTTATCCGCTGGCACACTGAGCCAACCATTTGCCTGAATTTCCTGATCGAGTTGGCCGGGAGCCCACCCAGCGTAGCCAAGAGCTAGGATACTCCGATCGGGGCCTTCGCCATCGGCAATAGACTTCAAAATATCAACCGTAGCAGTCAGAGCGACTTCGTCATCAATAACAAGCGTAGCATCCTGTACATAGTCGGCCGAGTGGAGCACAAATCCACGCCCTGTTTCGACAGGTCCGCCAAAATGAACGCGAATTTCACGATTTGCATTGTCCGCGCTTATGTTGAGCTGGTCGAGAAGTTCCGGAAAGCTGACGCTCTCAACGATTTTATTAATCACCAGACCCATCGCACCGTCCGAGGTATGGGCGCAAACGTAAACAACTGACCGCATAAAACGGTCGTCCTGCATTTGGGGCATTGCGATAAGTAAATTGCCTGTCAGGTATGTTGAGTTATCTTCGGATTCCGGTTTGTCTGTCATATCAATTCCAGCGTTGACACTGCAGTGTAACGAATTTGATCAGGACACGCACATTTTACCAATATGTTATGTTCCCTTGCCTATATAATATCCTAACGATGATTCATTAACGAAAAAGCTTTGGCAAATTTAAGGCAAAAAACTCATTTTTCCCGGCTAATTGGCAAATTACTGGTTTTATTTACCTTTTTCGCCGGATCAAACGCGGCTTTTGGCGCCGCGAGCCCGTGGTGGACAACGGATCACGGGGCGGTTCGTCTTATCGCCGCTAGTAACTCGGCTGGTAAAGCTGAGAAATTGCAACTCGGGTTGCATTTTAAGATGAAGCCCGGCTGGAAAATCTATTGGCGTTCGCCCGGCGATGCGGGATTCCCGCCCAGACCAAACTGGACCGGATCACGCAATCTCGCAGATGTTAAAATTGACTGGCCCGCACCAACGCGATTTAGCGTTACCGGGCTTGAGACACTGGGGTACAAAAAGGAAGTTGTGTTGCCTCTGACGCTCGCCCCAATTCAGCCGGGGCAGCCGATCAATGTGGCCGCCAAGGTGCCTTATCTCACCTGTGAAGAAATTTGTGTTCCTTACGAGGCAAAGCTGGCCCTCTCTCTTCCGGCAGGTCCTGAATCCTCATCTCCCGAGGGCTATTTAATCCAAAAATTCAAAGCACTCGTGCCGAAAATTGTCACGCCTCAAAACAGTCTCATCAGTAATGTGTCTGTTGTCGGGCCTGCAGGCAGCCAGACTTTGCGCGTTGCTGCTGCAATCTCCGGGAATCCCGACCTTCTTATAGAGGGGCCTCGCGGGTTTCGATTTGCAAAGGCCAAGGTGATTGACCGCGATTCTGAGGGCAAAACCGTACTCGCAGCGTTGGTATCACCCCCGATAAAATCCGTAAAAAGCGGCACTCCGACGGACCTTGTTGGCAAGGACGTTATTCTGACGCTCCTGGGGGATACAAAAGGCGCGATTGAACTGAAGACCAAACCCGGCGCGGAGTTGGTGATTACAGAGCCACCGCCAGTCTCTTTTACGACGTTGCTTGGAATTGTCGCTCTGGCTGTGCTTGGCGGGCTTATCCTCAATCTTATGCCGTGTGTGCTGCCCGTACTCTCGCTTAAAATGTTGTCAGTGATCGGGCATGGTGGAGAAGAACCCCACATCGTGCGCAAAGGATTTCTTGCGTCAGCAGCCGGTATTCTTGTCTCGTTCTTGATACTGGGAACAGCCGCAGTAGTGCTTAAAGCTGCTGGCCAGGCGACAGGATGGGGAATTCAGTTTCAACAACCCGTCTTTTTAACAGCGATGGCTGTCGTAGTCGCTTTATTTGCGGCAAATCTTTGGGGCCTGTTTGAAATCCGTCTTCCTTCGTTCCTATCTGATCGTGCGGCAACCGCAGGCCAAGGACAAGGAATGGCTGGTCACTTTGCGACCGGTGCTTTTGCCGCGCTCCTGGCAACGCCTTGTTCCGCGCCGTTTTTGGGTACGGCCGTGGGTTTCGCTCTGGCGCGCGGTGCATTTGAAATTTATCTCATTTTTACTGCGCTGGGATTGGGTCTGGCTCTACCGTATTTACTCGTTTCCGCCTTTCCGGCATTGGCAAACCGGTTCCCTAAGCCAGGTCCCTGGATGATTACCTTGCGAAAAATCCTGGCGTTCGCGCTGGCAGCAACTGCTGCTTGGCTTGTCACGGTTCTCGATACCCAGATCGGCCGGACCGCTGCACTCACCTCAGCCGGATTGCTTGTCGCGCTTGTGCTGGTCATTTCCTTTCACAACAAAGTGGCGGAAAACGCGCGCAAACTTATTGTTTCTGGGGCTGTTGTCGTCGCGTTGGTCACGGTTCTTGTTCCACCACAATTTGCCCAAACCAACGTACAATCGAATACGGATGCGCTTTGGCAAAAGTTCGATCCTGCAGCGATATCCCGCCATGTTTCGGCCGGCAAGACAGTATTCGTTGATGTTACCGCAGATTGGTGCGTGACCTGCAAAGTCAATAAAGCGCTCGTATTGGACACTGGGGAAATCGTGAAACGACTCAAAAATAGCAATGTCGTCGCGATGAGAGCGGACTGGACTCGGCCCGATCCTGTAATAACGGCATTCCTGCAGCGGTTTATGCGTTATGGCATTCCTTTTAATGTGGTTTTTGGACCCAAAGCGCCGCAGGGAATTGTCTTACCCGAATTGTTACGCAAAGATGTGGTGGCTGCTGCGCTCAATGGTGCGCGAGAAGGCAGAGCTTTAGCTAAACAATAGCGACAATTCTGCCGGGCATCGGGGTGACATCGCTGCCAGCTTCCCCTATCTATTTGTATTGAAACCGATCCGGCAATTAATAAATGTCGCCGATCATTTAATTATTTCAGAGGAGTACGGAGATGACCGTCCAAGAAGGTGAAAAAGTTCCAGCTGCAACCTTTAAAGTTATGGGTCCAGACGGGCCCGCAGATATGACGAGCGACGAATTATTCGCTGGCAAAACAGTTGCTCTGTTTTCGGTGCCCGGGGCGTTTACGCCCACCTGTTCCGCGAAACACCTTCCCGGATTTGTCGAAAAATCAGCTGAATTAAAGGCAAAGGGGGTCGACTCCATTGCCTGCACGGCTGCAAATGATGTCTTTGTCATGGATGCCTGGGGTAAAGATCAGGATGTTGGCGAAATCATGATGTTGGCCGACGGTAGTGCCGATTTTGCGAAAGCCTTAGGCCTTGAACTTGATCTTACTGGGCGCGGCATGGGTATGAGAGCGCAAAGATATTCGATGGTCGTCAAGGATGGTGTCATCGATAAATTAAACGTCGAAGAAGGCGGTGCCTTTGAAGTTTCGAGCGCTGAACACATGCTTGGACAGCTGTAAAACATCTACAAATATCGATCTTAAAAGGTGGTGCCTTAGTGGTGCTGCCTATTTCTTTTGGCACGCGCGGTCGCAGGTTGATGAAACCGGTACACTCGAAAAATTCAAACGGATGACGTCAAATTTAATCGAACCTACAGTTTCGCAAAACAACGGACGAATATTCAAGACAATGGAGGATAGGTTTCTGGCGGAATTTGCCAGTGCAATTGACGCTCTCAACGCTTCCGTCGAAATCCAAAATGCTCTTAGCGAAGAAAACGCAAAATTGCCTAGAGAGTAAGCACCTGGAAAGGGGTCGTCGTTCATTGCGCGCTGTAGGGCTGCCGGAGTAAGCGCCACGGCCTTAATCACTGGCTAATAAAATCGTGCATTCCAAGAATCATGTTTACATTTTGACCATCATCGCTGAGGGGTAGCAAAAGCGCTTTGTACATGATGTATTTTCGCGTTTCGTGAAGCCAATCGAGACTCGCTTCTCGATAAAACAAGTGGCCCTGGTCCCGAACGATACGATAGGGTACCAAGACATTTTCTGCTCTTTCTCCCATTACATCTGCGGGTGTGAGTCCTTTCATTGAACCGCGGCCGTAGCGTTCTTCGATCAGGCTGCCCACCAGCCGATAACGAAAATCGTCGTCAGAAACCTCAATGAGAAAAACAGTAGGCAGGAAACGTGGCACCGCCATGGGGTCAAAAGCATCGCGCGACGGAAATCGATCATCATCGCTGAGCGATTTCCAATATGAAAAAAATTCTTTTAGGGCTGCACTGCTGATTACAGCCTCAATTTCATCTGCGGTACCAGACTTATCAAACAAGGCTGGCCTCCAATTTTTTTAGTATTTCTTCTGCTTACACCGCTGGTTACAGCCAACGCCTTATTCTTGCACGAAATTGTGTGTATTCATCACCAAATTTTTCTTCGAGGTAGTGTTCTTCTCTCTTTATGACACCGTAATGGAGAACAAACACGCAAGGTAAAAGACATGCGAGCGTCGCAACCTTTCCGAAGGCGATGGCAATACCTGCATACAGAAGGCTTGCGGCCAAATACATAGGGTTTCGGGAGAAACGATAGGGACCGTCAGTCACGAGGGTTGTTGCGGGCTTTCTGACATCGACATGTGTTTTTGATTTAATAAATTGCGCAAGGGCCCAACACACGATGAAAGCGCCAACTGCTACCAAAACCCATCCCACTGGATGGCGGTAACCGTGGAAATCCAGTGAGTGACTCAATGCTCTATCGGTTATTATGCCGATGATAAAAAACGTCCCATAGATGACTGGCGGAAAGGTAATCACATTAGGGGAATCAGCTTCAACCGGTTTCGTATCCTCGTTCATAGTTCGCCCCGCGCTTCGTCGGCGCCGCGACGGGCCAGCTCATCGGCTCGCTCATTGTCGGGATGACCGGCGTGGCCTTTTACCCACCGCCAATCTATTTCGTGCATTCCGACAGCAACGTCGAGCGCTTGCCACAAATCGACATTTTTTACAGGCTTCTTCGCTGCCGTTTTCCAATTTCGCGCTTTCCAGCCGGCGATCCAGCTTGTGATGCCTTCCTTGACATAGGTGCTGTCAGTATAGAGGACCGCTTTTACAGGCCGCTTTAAGGTCTCCAATGCCTTAATGGCCGCTGTAAGTTCCATGCGGTTGTTCGTCGTTTCCTCTTCGCCACCCCAAATTTCACGTTCTTCGCCGCGCCAACGTAAGATCGCACCCCAGCCACCAGGACCAGGGTTCCCGCTACAGGCACCATCGGTAAAAATTTCCACGGTGCCCGACGGAGTTTTCGAGGGAGCGTCCTGATCGGCCATTACTCACATTTCTCCGGCCAGGCCATACGCACTTTGGTCGTCAGCTTGTTGGTGAAATCGCAATTTTTGAAGATATTCCAGCGGGTCCTTAGGATTAACCAGGGCGCCCGGAGGGTGGTTCAACAGGTCATAAAGGCGTGTCAGCAGAAACCGCAAAGCGCTGCCCCTGGCGAGGAGCGGTAAAGCGGTGATTTCCGCTTCTTCCAACATTCTTGCTGAATTGTATCCTTTGACCAAATTATGCGCCTTGGTGATGTTGAAACTGCCGTCATCTTCGAAGCACCAGGCATTGAGGCATATAGCGATTTCGTAGGCAAATGAACCGTTGCAGGCGAAGTAAAAATCAATGATGCCGCTAAGGTCATTGCCATGAAAAAAGACGTTGTCCGGGAACAGATCGGCGTGAATGATCCCGCCAGGCAAATCGGCGGGCCAATTCTCGTCTAGGTATGTCAGTTCGGATTCAATTTTTGAGGCTAATCCAGTGTCTATTTCGTCAGCTCGATCTTTGGTTTGGTCAAATAGTTGCTGCCATGCTTTTCTATCCAGACCATTCTTCCGACTAAGGCCAAAGCCGTCCGCTGCAAGGTGCATCTTGGCGGCGGCGACGCCAACCTCTCGGCAATGATCGGAGTTTATACGTTTCGGCCACATACCTGATAGAAAACTGATCATGGCTGCCGGTTTACCGTTCAATTCGCGCAAAGCGACGCCATCGGGCGCATGTATTGGAGTAGGGCAGGGAAAATTGCGTTCGGCAAGATGTTCCATTAGACCCAGAAAGAAAGGTAAGTCCTCGGGCTGAACCCGTTTTTCATACAGGGTCAAAATAAAATTGCCACGATCCGTTTGCAGCAAATAATTAGAATTTTCGACGCCTTCGGCGATACCTTTGCAGGATTGAATGTCACCGATGTCGTATTCCGCAACGAAGGATACGAGATCCTCGTCGGATACTTCGGTGTAAACAGCCATGTGACTATAAAATATCCATCATGGAAAACTTGAATGCTCAGGCATTTTTCATGCTGATAGGGAATTGGGAAGACTGAAATGTACGTTTTCGGATGTAACAGCGACTTCCTCGACACTTACATTGAAATTCTCTCTTAACAAAGAAATCAGTTCCTGTACGAGAAGTTCTGGCGCAGAAGCACCAGCAGTCACACCAACCGTTTTGACATTTTCGAGCCAGTCGACATCGAATTCATCGGCCCGCTCGATAAGAATCGATTTCGGGCAACCTGCCGCCTTTGCAACTTCTGCCAGCCGGGCGGAGTTTGAAGAATTGGGTGCGCCCAAAACAATAAACGCGTCGCAATCAGGCGTCAGGGCTTTTACAGCCGCCTGGCGATTCGTTGTGGCATAACAAATATCCTCTTTCCGGGGTGCCTCTATGCTTGGAAATCGTTCTTGAAGAGCCGCGATGATTTCCGAAGTATCGTCAACCGAAAGTGTCGTTTGGGTCACATAAGATAAATTTTCGGGGTGGGATACTTCTACCGTTTTGGCCTGTTCAACGGTCTCTACCAGACGAATTTCACCATCGGGCAGTTGCCCGAGCGTCCCGATGACTTCTGGGTGTCCAGCGTGTCCAATAAGCAGGACGCTGCGGCCCGCACCGCGGTGACGCTTGGCATCAACATGGACCTTGGTAACCAATGGGCACGTTGCATCGATGTGCACCATATTCCGGTTTTGAGCAGCTTCCGGTACCGATTTTGGAACGCCGTGGGCTGAAAAGATTACCGGCGCGTCGTCGGGCACCTCATCGAGCTCCTCAACGAAAATTGCGCCTTTATCTCGTAATTCATCAACGACAAACTTGTTGTGCACAATCTCATGACGCACGTAAACCGGCGCGCCGAATTTCTCCAATGCCTTTTCAACGATCTCAATCGCCCTGTCGACGCCAGCGCAAAACCCGCGTGGCCCAGCGAGTTTTATGGTAAGCTCTTGTTTCGACATCTTCTTGATTGGCACCTTTGCTCACATCTAGTCGTAATATGTTGCTTTACTTGAGAAAACTCAACACCTCCTCTAGAGTTTACCTTATAAAAGAAGAATACGTATGCATTGTTTTTTGTGCGGTAAAAAAGCGCGGCAACCGAAAGGAAAATTGATGACCGAGTGCACAACAGTCGAAAAAATTGCCTGTCGCATAGCCGCTGAAATGGGTAATGCATTTCGACATCGCGAGCGCGTGAAAGGTGCTTCGCAGTATTTTCGCAATATTACTCAAGATTATCTTTAAGAACGGCCCTCTCGCGTGAACCAGATTTCTATCGGAGTTTTTCCTCGTCAAATCGTTTCATTATGGCGCCACTGGATGTTGGCGGCCCTAGTCGTTCCCCTCTTGGCAGGCTGCGGCGCCTTGGGGTCGAAAAAGCCACCTCCGCGTTGTCCAGAGATATTTTTACTCAAGAACGCGAATAGTGTTACTTACTTCAAACCCGGGCCTGGTCGCGATATTACAGATGTTTTGGCCACGATTAGGATTGTCGATTTCAGGGGAGAATGCCAGTACAACAGGAAGCGAACAAAAGCGCTTATCGCTTTGAATGTTGCTTTTGATGTTCGACGCGGCCCGGCTGATAGAAGCAAGACCACGGATTTTCGCTACTTTGTTGCTATCCCTAAATTTCATCCTTCACCTCAGGGAAAGAGCGTCTTTCCTCTAAGGGCGAAATTTGAGGGCAATCAAACACGTCTATCCATTCTTGATGAGGTACGGTTGGAAATCCCGATGCCTCCTTTTCCCAAGGTGGATGAATATTCCGTATATATGGGTATTCAACTTACGCCGCAGCAGCTCGAATATAACCGCTTGCAGGCTAACCGAAAGCGGCGCCGCTAGTCAGATTCAGTTCGAATATTGAGAGGCGTTAGTGCAGTTTGCCAGGGAGTTCGGCGATTGCATTGTCGATCAATTGCGCAGCCGCCGCGTCATCAAGTTTCTCATTAAGAATGCGCTGGGTTGCCGCGACCGCGACATCGATCGCTGTGTTGCGAACAGCCTGCATTGCATCTGCTTCCGCTTGAGAAATTTTGTCCATGGCAAGCTGTTCGCGGCGTTTCAGCGACTCTTCCAGAGCCTCTGCCGCCTCTTGGGCTGTGCGTTCTGCTTCAGCTTGCGCATTGGCCAGCATTTCGTCGACTTCGCGAGTGGCCTCGCGCTGTTTGCGCTGATAATCAGCCAACAAGTGCTGGACCTCTTCTCTGAGGCTTGCCGCTTCATCAAGGCTCGCTTTGATTTTGTCTGCGCGGTCGTCCAGGCTGGTTGTAATTGCTTTCCAAGCTGGTTTGGCAAGGATCGCAATGAGCAACAGGAAGCCAGCGGCAACCCAAAACTCCGGCGTCTGTAACTGAGCCATCAGCGTTGCTCCTCATCAAAGACAGCACCAACAGCGGCTTCCGCCTCGGAATCCGAAACTTCGCGTCCGATCAATCGTCCAGCCGCTGCCTGCGTTACTTCCGTTGCTACGGTACGGATATTTTTCAAAGCCTCTTCCTTTGCAGCAACGATACGTGCTTCTGCGTCAGAAGTTTGTGCAGCGAGCTTTTCCGTTAGAGCGGCATGCTGTTCCGCGGCATCCGCTGCTATCTTCTCGCCTGCCGCCCTGATCGTTTCCTGTGCTTTGCTTCGACCTTCGGCGACGGTTTGCTCATATGCTTCTTTGACAGCCTCGGCTTCCTTCCTTAGTTGCTCCGCCTTTTCGAGATCATCATCAATCCGCTCTTGCCGGTCCTGCAGGACTCCGCCGATTTTCGGCAGGATAATCTTCCACATAACCAGATAAAGCAGAACGAACGTTACCAGCAGCCAAAAAAGCTGCGGAGCAAATGTTGTTGGGTCCAATTGCGGCATCTAACACCGTCTCTCAAAAGGGTTCCTGTTGAGATCTAACCGAAGAGCAAAATAAGAGAAATCAGGAGTGCAAACAAAGCAACGGCTTCGACCAGCGCAAATCCCAGCAACGTAGTGCCAAAAAGTGGTTTTTGCATCGATGGATTACGGCCGACAGCATTAATATATGCACCGAATATGGTGCCGATTCCGATACCGGAACCGATAACGCCGATTACTGCCAGTCCTGCGCCTAGGGCCTTTGCGGCATCAATTTCCATAATAATAATTCCTTTCTACTACCTAGTTGTTTGTCAAAATCCGAAGTGTGCGAATTGCTGTCCTTAGATCGTCAATGCATGTGAAGGGCGTCGTTGATATATAGACAGGTTAAAATCGTGAAAACATAGGCCTGAAGAAATGCAATCAGTATTTCTAGGCCCGATAAGGCGACAACAAAGGCGAGTGGGACCCATCCAAAATAAATACCCAAGCTGATTATAAATCCGGCAAATACTTTTAGGAGGGTATGACCTGCAAGCATGTTTGCAAACAAACGAACAGATAGACTAACCGGCCGCGATAAATAGGAAATAATTTCAATCGGAATAAGTAAAGGCCATAGGGCGACAGAAACGCCTGGTGGAACAAAAAAACTGAAGAAGTGAAAACCATGTTTTACGAAACCCAACACTGTAACCCCAATAAAGACCACAGCTGCTAGTGCGAACGTTACAATGATATGGCTGGTAAAAGTGAAACTGTATGGGATCATGCCCAGCATGTTGCCGAACAAAATAAACATAAAAAGAGAAAACACGAAGGGGAAGTATTTGCGGCCATCATTGCCAACGTTGTCGCGCAACATATTTGCAACAAACTCGTAGGATAATTCCGCCATTGATTGCCAGCGCCCTGGAACAAGGGCACGCTGTCGCATTCCCAAAACCAGAAAAAGCGTTACCAAAACCAGGGTAAGGGTCATAAAGAGCGCAGAATTTGTGAAAGAGACATCGATCTCGCCCATTTTTAGGGGAATCAGGGTCTTGATCTCAAACTGTGCTAGCGGGCTATGGCCTTCCGCTGCCAATGTAATTTCTCCTTTGGCTACGCCGAATTATCAGAACTATCGTTTTTATTCTCTCTCGTTATCGTCAAGATCCTGCATACCCATCGCAAGCCGATAAACGTTCATAACCCCCGCAGCCGCGCCTAATACGAAGAACAGCAACATTAACCAGGGCTTAGTACCGAGCCAGTAATCGAGTAACAATCCTATGCCAACACCGATTACCAACGCCGAAACAATCTCCACACCCAATCGCATGGCCAATGCCAGGCCGCTACGACTGGGACCTTTAGGACCGGATTTTGCAGCTGATTTTTCGGCTGCTTGGCGCGCCTGTTTTAACCGGGCATCAATATCCTGCGTTGAAGCGGATTTCTTTTGCTCGGTCATGGCTGAATACGCCTTTCCCGCCCCTTAAGGCGGGGGCACCATAGGGGGCGGTTCTGACCCTGTCAAGGCTCAAAAAGAACAGGTTAAACTATTGAAAAATAACAATAAAAAATGACAAGATGATGAATCGATCAGGCGCTTTCCCGAAGCTCTTCCGCTGCCTGCAAATCAACCGAAACGAGCTGCGAAACACCCCGCTCGCTCATCGTAACACCGAATAGTCTATCCATACGGGCCATCGTTAGCCGATGATGCGTAACAATCAGAAAACGAGTGCCAGTTTGCCGGGCAATTTCGCTAATGAGCTGACAAAATCTTTCGACATTGGCGTCATCCAATGGGGCATCGACCTCATCAAGCACACAAATAGGCGCCGGGTTGGTCAAAAAGACAGCAAACAGGAGAGCGATTGCCGTGAGAGCCTGTTCGCCGCCAGAAAGGAGTGAAAGAGTTTGCATTTTTTTGCCGGGAGGGCTCGCCATAATTTCGAGCCCCGCTTCCAGCGGGTCTTCCGCCTCTGTTAATGCAAGATGCGCTTTGCCGCCACCGTAGAGCCGCGTAAAGAGCTTGCCAAAATGTGTGTTGACCTCTTCGAAAGCGGCTAGCAAACGCGTCCGGCCCTCGCGGTTTAAATTAGCAATACCTTGGCGAAGCCGTGCAATGGCTGAAATCAGATCTTCACGCTCTGACAGCATTACCTGAATACGTTCATCCAATTCTTCTGCTTCCGCTTCCGCTCGCAAATTGACAGCACCCATGTTTTCGCGTTCCCGTTTCAGTCGTTCAACGCGAACTTCGATTGCATCCCGGGTAGGCAGCTTGTCGTCATCGGCGACACCCACTTCTTCGAGCGCTTGGTCTGGCGTACATTTTACGCGTTCTGCGCAACGCTCAGCGATCACAGCCATGGATTGATCGACTTGCTCCTGAATTGCTTCGCAACGCACCCGTTCCTCGCGAGCCTCAGCCAGCCTAGCTTCAATCTCGCGAAGCGCTTTGCCGGCAGCGGCTAATTTGGTTTCGCCTTCTGCAAGGGTATCAGCAGCTTCGTCACGCGACTTCTCGGCGAGCGAGATTTGTTCAAACAATTCCGTCCGCTGTATTGTGATTTCCTCGGGCCGTGCGGTGACTTTTTGCAATGCTGTTTCAGCGATTTCCAGCCGCTGCAGCAGAGCTTCTATTTGCTCGGTTGCATTGTCAGCACGACGGCTCCACGACTCCCGCGCCTCAGCCATGTCCGACATACGTTGACGGCGTGAACCTGCTTCACCCACCAATCTGTCATATGCACTTTGACGTTCCGTCGCAGTAGTCCTGGCTTCGCTCAGTTCTGCCCGCAACTTGGTTGCTGCCTGCCGACGCTCTGGGATGTCGGTTAGGCCGGCTAGATCGCGCTGAGCCTGTTCGATGGCCGTTTCCATCTCGGCATCGTCTGCCCGAAGGACTTCAGCATTCTCAACTGCCGACGCAATTTTAGAACGGGCTTCGGAAAGGGTCCGATTCTGTGCGGCTTCACGGTCTCGAATATCCTGAAATGCCTGATCAGCATTTCGAACGGCCTCCCGTGCCGCTTGTTCGAGATTGGTAGCCCGTTCAGATTCTTTTTGCCGTTCTTCAAACTTTTCAGATGCGTCGGCGACAATTCGTGCTGCCCGGTCCACTTCGGCATGAAGATCTTTGAGCCGGTTCCTTTGGGTAAGTCTGGCCGCAGAGCCCTCGCTCGCCTCGCCGACAACTGTATAACCATCCCAGCGCCACAATCCGCCATCTCGGCTGACTAATCGTTGGCCTTGCGTAAGCTTGCCCGCGAGCGCGTTGCCCGTCGCTTCAGTATCAACAATACCAATCTGCGATAATCGACGTGCCAACTCGCGCGGTGCACTTACAACATTTGAAAGTGGTACAGCGCCGCTTGGCAGCGAATCTGGCGCGGAAAAAGGTGAAAGGGCACGCCAATGTATCGGTGCCGCCTCATCAGTCGGCGCATTTAGATCATCGCCTAACGCAATCGCTAGCGCCAGCTCGTATCCGGGCTCAACACTTAACGCATCGATCATCGGTGGCCAAAGATCAGGGTCGCCAACGGTCAAAAGCGCTTCAAGTGCTTCTTCTTCCGCCTTGAGGCGGGCTCGTTTTGTCTCGACTTCTTGCAAGGATACTCGGGCTTCATTCTCTTTCTTTAGCGCCGTGTGACGGTCTCTTTCAGTGTCTTCCAATGCCTTACGGGCATCATCAAGGCCATTCCGTAGTTTCTCCATTTCCAAAGTGAACTCTGCGCCTGCGCCTTGTTCATCAATGGTCGCCTCTGCCGTTTCTCGTTCCGCCGAAAGTTCTTCCAGACGCTGCGCGATGCGTGACCTTCTGACTTCGGATTCGCTTATGCGCCGATTGAGCGCTTCCTGCCGAGTTTCGTCTGACGCGATACCTTGGGATAGGTCCGTCAAATTTTGTTCGAGCCGGCTGACTTCCGCATTGGCGGCGCTCAAGGCCTCATTCGCATCTGCGATATCCTGTTCCTGATTCTGCTCGGCGATTTCAAGAGCCTCAATTTCATTTTTTAAGCGTTCGAGCGCTGCTTCGGCATCTTCTTTCAGGCTAATCTCGCGATCTCTGTCGCCTTTGATCTGCGCAATTCGGTTGATCAACTCCAGCCGTTCGGCTTCGATCCGTTTTTCTTCTTGCTCCAACTCGTTGCGCGCGATAACGAGCCGCTGTAGTGAAGCTGCTTCTCGTGCTTCAGCATCCCGCAATGCAGGGACAGCGTTTGCAGCTTCGGTTTGAACAGTTGTCGCGCTTGCCACCTTCTGTGTCAAATCAGCAACCGCATCCTCGGCTTTGGACATACGCTCCATCGCAGCTGACTTTTCAGACGTTGCTTCAGTCCACTGGTGATGAATGGCAATTGCCTCGGCGCGGCGTATATGGTCGCTCAAATTGCGATAGCGCGTCGCCTGCCGCGCCTGTTTTTTCAGCGCTTTTAGCTGTTCTTCCAACGCACCAAGTACGTCGTCAAGCCGTTCAAGGTTCGTTTCCGCCGCCCGCAACCTTAACTCGGCTTCATGACGCCGAGAGTGCAGTCCGGTAATTCCGGCTGCTTCTTCAAGCAGATGCCGTCGATCCGTCGGTTTCGCTGCAATGAGGGCACCTATGCGTCCCTGGCTGACAAGGGCGGTCGAACGGGCACCGGACGCAGCATCGGCAAATAGCGTTTGGACATCGCGGGCCCGAACGTCTGTGCCATTCACGCTGTAATTTGAGCCATCGCCCCGTTCAATTCGCCGGGTGATATCGAGTTCGTCACTGGTGTTGTACTGCGCGGGCGCGTCACGCTCTGCATTATCAATTTCCAGAGTGACTTCAGCAATGTTCCGTGCAGGCCTGCGATCAGTGCCGCCGAAAATGACATCCTCCATACCACCACCACGCATTTGTTTGGCGGAGGTTTCACCCATTACCCAGCGGATTGCTTCAACAAGATTAGATTTACCGCAGCCATTTGGGCCAACAACACCGGTCAAACCAGGTTCAATCCATAGCTCCGTAGGATCGACAAAGGATTTGAAACCGGTGAGTTTTAGCTTGGTAAATTGCACTTGTTACTGACTCCCAACATTACTAAGCGACTATGCTGTCACTTTTTGACCAGTGGATCGACGATGGCGCGAAACTGTTCGATTGTCAGTCCACCGCTATATCTTTTGCCATTGATGATGACAGTTGGTGTGGCATTGATGCCAAACGTCTTGTCGCCATCAAGGCGTTGTTTTACGACCGCATCGGCAATTTTTTCGTCTTTGATACAGGCGTCAAACTTTTCCTGGGACATGCCACCAAGCCGGGCGATTCGTGACAAGGCCGCAAGGGGGTTTGTGTCGCGGGCCCAAATTGACTGTTGAGCAAACATTGCCTCAACGAATCCAAAATATCTTTCGCGCCCGGCACAACGCGCAATCATTGAGCCCCGGAGGGCCAACTGATCAAGTGGGAAATCCCGATAAATCAATCGAACTTTTCCGGATTCAATATATTCCTTCTTAACTGTTGGCAGCGTCGTTTGGTGAAAATTTGCGCAGGCGGGACATGTTAAAGACGCATATTCAACCATCGTTACAGGGGCTGAGTCGTTGCCGAGAATGTAATCGTCTTTGGTTATCTCAACATTGTCGAACGTCGCATCGGGGTTTGGAATTTCAATTTTCGCAGAAGCCGCATTCGCAGGCGCTGTTGCAGCGGGCGGGCGGTGTACCGTATTTCGTGACGCTTCGTTTCCGTCAATAATGCCTCTGATTGAAATTACGGCACCAATGGCGACAACTCCAGCTACTACATATACCCATATATTCTGCATTCATTCCTCCTAACCACAAGATATAGCGTAAATTCGGCTCTTTGGTCCAGCGTTGCTTAATGCCGATTGAGCTAACTTAAACGCCTAAGATTTACCTGATTTTTCTGCAGCCTTGTCTAGCTCCACGGCTTTACCGAGTTTGTTAAGCGCATTGCGCAATTCCGGTTCGGCGATTGAATTTGTTTTCTCTTCAATATCCGAAATTTGTTGTGTCGTGAGTTCAGTATCGAGTTTCTTTTGATTATCCGGTTTCCGTGAATGAGATGACGTTTGAGTAATCGCCAGGCGATTGACGGCAGAATAACCAAAATACGTATTGATACGTTGCAGTATGGCCGGTTCCTGATGCTGGATCAGGAGAGCGACCGAGCCCGTAGCGGACAAGTGCAATGTGCCACCCTGACGGGACCCTTTCGGAAAGCTGAGATGATCAGGGCAGCTTTCTGTTGCAAGTTCTTCGCCGGCGATTTCAGACCAGCGTGTAACTATTTCGGCGGCGGAAAACCCCCGTTTTCGCAAAGCAGGTTCAGCGATTTTTGGTAATACAGCGGCGAGTGAACGTGGCCCAGTCGGCGTTCTGCGCGTGCCGGTGCGCGTTTCTTTATCTCTATCGTTAGAAGTATTGTTTTTCGCCATCGCGTCCCAAAAGCGGCATGTTCGTTTTCTGCCGGTATTCCCGAGTCACCATTGAGCCCTTAAAGTAGGGTGCTACCCCGTCGGTAACAAGCAACGATGATGTGAATGGCGTACAAAATTGTCTCATCACCAACTGCGATGCGACGCGAAATTCTTTTCTGGTACGACCGCCATCGCAGGGTAATGCCCTGGCGTGCAAAACCGGGGAAAACGCCTGACCCTTATCATGTCTGGCTCAGCGAGATCATGTTGCAACAAACCACCGTCGCGACAGTCGGGCCTTATTTTTCGCGGTTTCTCGAGCGATGGCCGACTTTACCGGACCTCGCTTCCGCGGATCTCGATGAAATTTTGCATGGCTGGCAGGGTCTTGGCTATTACGCACGGGCAAGAAATATGCACCGATGCGCGAATGTCGTAGCGACAGAACACCAAGGTTGTTTCCCAAAAACCGAAGCGGAACTCCTTTCGCTACCCGGCATCGGCGCATATACAGCCGCTGCTATTTCTGCAATCGCATTTGGGAAACCGGCAAACGTTGTCGACGGAAATGTAGAACGGGTAATGGCTCGATTTTTCGCGGTTGAGTCTCCCCTGCCTCACAGCAAGGAAACGCTACGAGCATTATCGGCCGACGTAGCACCGCAAACGGTGAGAGGCCGACCGGGTGATTTCGCACAGGCCGTTATGGATTTGGGCGCTACAGTTTGTACCCCGCGCAAACCAAAATGCGGATTCTGCCCCTGGCAACGGAGTTGCGCCGCACATGCGGCAGGCAATCAGGAAGAGTTGCCGAAAAAAATCAAAAAGGTACGGAAGCCTGTTCGCCAAGGTGTTGCGTTTTGGGTAATGCGCGAAGATGGCGCGCTTCTCCTTAGACGTCGCCCCGAAAAAGGTCTCCTTGGGGGTATGATCGAAATTCCTTCCACGGATTGGGTTGAGGGCGGCTGGAGCGATATTGAGGCCCAGAAAGCGGCACCATTTAAAGCCTGTTGGGTCCCGCTGACAGGAAGCGTTCGCCATACATTTACCCATTTTCACCTGGAGCTGTCGATCCTGGCAACACGCGTAAAATCGACGGTGACGTGTCCTGATGCGATTTGGGCAACCCCTGATCGACTCGGCGAACACGCCCTGCCGACTGTCATGAAAAAAATCGTCAATTCAGCGTTAAAATCGGCGTAAAGTTGTTATTCGGCTGCGCCGTGAAGGGAGACTACTTCCGACTTTTCGCGACGCGAGGCCATATCTGCCCGTACCCGTTCGCGAAGCTTATCAATAGGGACTATTTTTCCGCGTCTTTCGATATGCCAGAAAGTCCAGCCGTTGCACGACGGCGCATTCTGAACACTGGCGCCAACTTGATGGATTGAACCGCGCACATCCTTGACCGCTATACTGCCATCTGCATTAACCTTGGCAGTCACGCGTTTCCGGATATCAAAAAGTTTGTCACCGGCATTAAGAAGGCCCTGCTCAATAACCGTTCCAAATGGCACGCGCGGTTCCGAGCGTTTTTCAGGTGTCGCGAAAACGCTGACATCGCCGGACACACTATCGATAGCGTTTATCCGCTTCTCGGCGATTTCGACATATGCGGTCTCACTGTCAATGCCAATCCAGTTGCGACCGAGTTTTTTGGCGACAGCGCCTGTTGTTCCAGTTCCGAAAAAGGGATCGAGGATTACATCACCTGGATTTGTCGAAGCAAGTATGACCCTGTGCAAAAGACCTTCGGGCTTCTGTGTCGGGTGGGCTTTACGACCATCCTGTTTGATTCTTTCGCTGCCACCGCAAATAGGGAACAGCCAGTCGCTGCGCATCTGAATATCGTCATTCAGTGCCTTCATTGCGCGGTAATTAAATGTTGGTTTCGCATCCTGCGATTTGGAGCACCAAATCAGGGTCTCGTGAGCGTTGGTAAATCGTTTTCCGCGAAAATTTGGCATCGGATTTGTTTTTCGCCAAATAATGTCGTTCAAAACCCAAAACCCAAGATCCTGAAGGGCGGTACCGACACGAAAAATATTGTGATAACTGCCGATGACCCATATCGAGCCCGTCGGTTTAAGAATCCGTTGCGCTGCTGCCAGCCAGCGCCGGGTAAAGTCATCGTAGTGAGCAAAATCTGAAAACTTGTCCCAATCTTCTTCGACACCGTCCACGCGCGTATTATTGGGCCGATGGAGATCTCCGGCGAGCTGCAAATTGTATGGCGGGTCGGCAAATATCATGTCCACCAACTCTTCAGGCATCGATTCCATATGCGCAATGCAATCGCCGACGAGAATTTCGTTGCGCGGAATGTCGCTGCTTTTCTTCATGGCGCGAACCATGATTCATCAGGGACTCGACGTCAACAAAATTATTGGATTCAATAGGTTAGCAGAATATTAGCGACAAAATTTGTCCAGATATATGAATCTGATTCAGTCGGGACTCAATATCTTGATTATCGGCGCGAAGCTTTTTCGATGATGTGGCGTTACACCCAGCTCGTCGAGAGCCTTGCTGTGTTGCGCAGTTCCATATCCGGCATTTCGTTCCCAGCCATATCCCGGATAGGACAGGGAAAGTTTCTTCATGATGTTGTCTCGCCAGACCTTGGCAACAATTGAGGCTGCGGCGATCGACAATGAAATACTGTCGCCTTTGACGATAGTTTGGCAGGGGCAGGGTAAAGCCGGTTCGCGATTACCGTCGACTAATGCGAAATCAGGCCTAACCGGCAGATCGTTCAGGGCTCGTTCCATCGAGAGAAATGTCGCGCGAAGAATATTCAAATCATCAATTTCCTCTGGTGTTGCAGCTCCGATCCCAATTTGGGCACATTTTTTTAGCCGGGACGCAATGTCTTCGCGTTTTGAAACACTCAGTTTTTTGGAGTCATCGATGATGGCACCCAGCTCGCTCGGCAAATTGCATTCATCAATAATCACGGCAGCGGACACGACCGGGCCCGCCCATGGGCCCCGCCCGACCTCGTCGATCCCAGCAACGACGCCGTCATACTGATTTTCAAACTTTAGATCAGCCATTGTTAGACTTCTTTGTATTATCTGTGAGTTTGGGCTGAGGTGGCAATGATATAGCTTTTTTTTGCGCCCGTTTCTCAGCCGACTTTTCTTTCAGCATATGGGCTTGCGTCCAAAGACTTTCAGCCACACGTCGTGTCCAACGGGAACTGCGGCGCGCGAGCAGCCGTTCGCCGACGAAAGTTGCATCGAAAACAAGTTTGAGGGTGGGTAGCTGACGGGCGGCGATACGATGCAGCCGTCTCGCTGTGGTCAACCAGAACGGACTCAAAGCGAGGCTGAGGACAGTGACAGAAATTATCAGCTTCGATTCTTGCGGGTTGATAGCCGCTACGGCCGTTGCGGATGCTGCGAGCAGGAAGGAAAACTCGCCGACTTGAGAGATCAAAACACCGGACATAAAGGCGCCCTGCCAGGATTCCCCCAAAACACGGAATATCAAGATATTCAGAGCACTTTTGAAAAGAGTAACGATTAAAAACAGCAGAAGGACTGTTCCCAAATTTTCCCAGACAAACTTTAAATCGAGGAGAAGCCCGATCGACAGAAAGAACACCATCAACATTACAGATTGAATAGGGCGCACCACGGCAAGCATCGGTTCACGTTCAGCGCTGTTTCCGATCGCCAGCCCGGCGAGAAAGGCACCGTAAGCGGGGGAAAGACCTATCGCTCCCATTAGCGCGCCGGCGCCGAAGCAATAGACGAGCCCGGCGAGAGGCGACAGATCAATGTGGCCGACGATAATTTTGTAGA
Organism: Rhodospirillaceae bacterium; assembly: GCA_002720855.1. Lineage (GTDB taxonomy): Bacteria > Pseudomonadota > Alphaproteobacteria > MPNO01 > UBA2964 > UBA2964. The sequence continues at coordinate 870,264 of PBIN01000014.1, forward strand.
AGGGAAGGTGCTGGCGACCTTGTTTCAGGAGCAGGCGCACTAGCACAAAAAGAATGATTACCGAAATTGCGATCTGCGATGCGGCAGCCAAATCGAAGCCATCGGTACCCAGGTTTTCAACAACGAGCAGCATCGGCAGGAAGGCAAGGTCCTGGGCGATGAGAACAGCAACCGTTATGCGGCCAACCCGGGTGCGCAAGGACCCGATTTCCTCGAGCAGTTTCACGGCAACTGCGGTTGACGAAAGCGCAACAACAAATCCGAGTAAAATTGCGGCGGAATTCGAGATGCCGAGCAATGATGAAGCGGCAAAAATCACCAGAAGGCTTGCTGCGGTCTGCATGATGACAGCAGGCAGGGCAAGCCTCCACGTGTATTTCAGCGTGCGAACGCTGAGCTCCATACCGACAATAAAGAGCAGCATAAGCACACCGATTTCGGCAAACCCGGCGATCATGCCTTCGCTTTTGATGACTTGGAATCCGGTAGGGCCGAGAAGAACACCTGCAAGCAGATATCCGACAAGCGGCGGTTGTTTGAAGTGCGCAAATACCATGCCGCAGGCCAGTGCGGTCAAAACGACATAGGCGAGTCCCGTGAGGTCCGTTGCGTGTTCCATCGAGGAAGGAAGTTTAACACAGCAAGCTGAGTCGCTCTCAACATTGCCGGTTTCGGCCACCTAAAACAGGGCGAGTTGTCCGTCTCTTTGCAGCGGAGGCTTAAATTGCGAGCCGTCGAGTTCGAACCGCCGGTCATTGTAACCGAGCCTCTTGCTTATCAACTCGAAGCGCTTTTTCAGCAACGCCGCATACTCGCCGGTACCCTTCATTCGTTTGCCAAACTCGGCCTCATACACCTTTCCACCACGTGTGCTGGCTAAAAGATTCATGACGTGCTTGGCCTTGTTCGGTTGATGGTTCTCAAGCCATTCCCGAAACAGATCTGCTATCTCAAGGGGAAGGCGAAGCAATATGTATGAAGCAAGCGTTGCACCAGCATCTCGACCGGCACTTAAAATGCTCTCCAATTCATGATCGTTGAGAGCCGGAATTACCGGCGCTGCCATGACACCGCAGGGGATACGGACATCCGCCAAGGCGCGGATAGCTGCCAACCGTTTCATGGGCGTGGTGGCGCGGGGTTCAAGTGTATTTGCCAGTCGGTGGTCCAGCGTGGTCACGGAGATACAGACCTGCGCCAATCCTTTTTCCGCCATCGGCGCAAGAATATCGAGGTCACGTAACACGAGAGCAGATTTGGTTACGATGCCCACAGGGTGATTGAAAGCTGATAAAACTTCGAGGATACCACGTGTCAGCCGGAGTGTTTTTTCCACTGGCTGATATGGGTCAGTGTTTGTCCCCATCGCCATGGTACGGCACTGGTATTTCGGTTTTCTAAGTTCGCGTTCGAGCAATCTTGCGGCTTCCGGCTTGTAAAAAAGCTTGGTTTCAAAATCTAGCCCTGGCGACATACCCAGATAGGCGTGGGTTGGCCGCGCGAAACAATAAACACAGCCATGTTCGCAGCCGCGATAGGGGTTGATTGACCGGTCAAACGGTACGTCGGGAGAGGTGTTTCGCGCGATGATGGTCTTCGATGTGTCTTTTATAAGAGTGGTCTGAATTTTGGGTGTTGATTGCAGGTCTTCATCGCGGATCCAGCCGTCATGGACAGCTTCGCCAACATATTGCTCAAATCGTCCAGTACGGTTGGAAACAGCCCCGCGGCCCTTGGTGGCGCGAGGTGTTACCGGGTCGATCGCGGCCCGCTCTTGGCCCATTTTGCTGGTCGTTTGTGCGTTATTGATCATAATTCATCATTGACTCAAAAAGAGAACAAATAAAGAACATTTTCCTAGAGTCGGGTCAAACGATTTTCCATGCTATGAAACTTTTGACCAATGGGAGACAGCAAGATTTCAAAAATCACGATCAGCGTTGTGATTCCGACTTTGGAAGCGGGAGACACCCTGAGGCCGACGTTGGATTCGGTGATTGCAAGCGTTGATGAAATTGTCGTTAGCGATGGTCAGTCATTGGATCATACGGTTGATCAGGCGAAGCAATCAGGGGCAAAGGTTGTCGTTGGTGAGCGAGGCAGGGGGCAACAATTAAAACGTGGCGCCGAAGCGGCGACTGGTGACTGGCTGCTGTTTTTACACGCGGATACAGTGCTGGAGTCATGTTGGTTTGACGAAGCTCAGAAGTTTATTGCGGAAGAAGCGCGCGGGGCGGCTGTATTCAAATTTGCGCTAAATGAAAAACGCGCCATGGCACGGATGATTGAAAGGGTTGTGGCACTCAGGTGTTGCCTATTTGGTTTGCCTTACGGTGACCAGGGTCTCCTTATAAGCCGCAAATGTTATGATGAGCTGGGCGGCTATAAACCTATTCCTCTATTTGAAGACGTTGATATCGTTAGACGGATTGGCCGGCGTCGACTTACCTTTCTACGGAGCCACGCTGTTACGTCTGCTATTCGGTATCAAGGAGGTGGTTTTATTCGACGACCTCTAAAGAACTTGATGTTGCTTCTATTATATTATCTCGGTGTTTCACCCGGTACGCTTGTGCATCTGTACAAATAGCCAATCAATGAAACGTTCACCTGTCCTGATTATGTTTGCCCGCGCGCCCTATTTGGGGACAGTGAAAAAGCGCCTTGCAGCGGGCATCGGACCAATCGCCGCCAGAAAGTTTTACGTCGAGACGGCCACGGCCGTAATGCGGGCCGTTTCGAAGAATGCCTATTGGCGGACCGTTATATCCATAACACCAGATATGGCGGTCGGTCGTGGCCGATACTGGTGCCCCGGTATTGAGCAAATACCGCAGGGATTTGGCGATCTTGGAGATCGTATGGAACGTGCCTTGCTACAGTTTAGCGATAGGCCGGTGGCAATTATCGGTAGCGATATTCCGGAGATCGAAAATCAGCATATTAGAAGTGCTTTCAGGGCGTTGGGCCAATCGGACCTGGTCTTCGGACCGTCACCCGACGGTGGCTATTGGCTGGTAGGCGCGCGTAAAGGTAGGCTTGCGCGCGGATTATTTAAAAACGTCCGTTGGTCGTCGGAACATACTTTGTCCGACACTCTACGTAATGCTGGAAATCGACGGGCCAGGCAAATCGCGGAATTGGGAGATATCGACGACGTAAATGATCTGACGCGGTGGCAAGCTCAGCGTTCTTGAAGCCGTGGCAGGAGCTCTGCGAAATTACAAGGCTTGTGACGGATATCGAGCTGCGAAAGCAGGATGCCATCCCAGGCGTCGCGACAGGCGCCCGTAGAGCCCGGGAGCGCAAATAAATACGTGCCGCCCGCAACACCTGCTGTGGCACGAGATTGTATGGTTGACGTGCTGATCAGCTCGTAGCTCAGCATCCTGAATAATTCACCAAATCCCGGAATCTCTTTTTCATAGACTTCAAAGAAAGCCTCCGGCGTCACATCGCGGCCCGTGACACCTGTACCACCTGTAGCCAAAACAACCTCTATTGCGGAATCAGCGATCCATTCCCGGAGCTTCGCAACAATAGAATCTTGCTGATCGCGGACGATTGCTTTTGCTGCGAGAGTATGTCCGGCATTCGTTAGTTTTTCGACCAGCAAGGCGCCTGATTTATCGGTTTCCTCGGTCCTCGTATCAGAAACAGTTAAAACGGCAATGTTCACAGGCGCGAAGGGGATCGATTCGTCGATTCCGGACATATCGTTTCCGTTCCAATAATTAGTCGACCGATTTGTAAACCGGAGTTTCGCCGGCTGCAATGGCGTCCAGCGTTGGGGTTTTCTGGCCGAACCGGTCGCGATAAATCCAGAAATTGGACAATACCCTTTCGACGAAATCGCGCGTTTCGCGGGATGGCATGCTTTCGATAAACATCAGTGTATCGTCGGTCTTTTTTAAGATACGTTTTTGCCATTTCGACAAGTTGCCCGGACCACCATTATATGCCGCGGCCATCATCAAAATGTTCCCATCTACTGTTTCATGTTCCAGCAAATAGCCAAGGTATTTTTGGCCTAGTTGCAGATTCAATCCCGGTTCGTAAAGCTGGTTGCGGCGCCGGCCCCGATACCTCTTCCGTGCCATATAGCTAGCGGTGCCAGGCATCAATTGCATTAGGCCCCTCGCACCAGCGTGACTCTTTGCCCTAATGTTGAAGGCTGACTCTTGGCGCATGACTGCATAGACCAGCGCTCGATCAATTTTGAAACCGTCTTTGGGAGCCCAACGGGGCACTGGATACAACCCCCGATCTATTCTTGTTTGGTTTTGGCGCATGAGTGCAATCGCGGTTCGAAGCGCCAATGAAGGGAGTCCGAGTCGATCGGCGATATTAAGCAGTGCAAGACGCGTTGCGGAATCGCTGTTAATGCCGAGATAGCGCAGTTCACGTTCCGCTCGCGAATGATTTTCTGCCTGCAGCAAGGCCAACGCCCTTTGGGCGCGAGGCGTCCGCAATGCGATGGCGATGGCCTCCCGTTCAGCCTTTGGTGCTTTCCATTTGAGGGGAGAGTCGAGCCCCAACATGCGTCTTGCCAACACGCCATAGAACGTCCGTGGGTGACTCGCCGCGAGTCCTAACCAACGGCTAACACGATCGGGGCGGCGTGCGACGAGGTTGGCGCGCGCTGCCCAAAAAGCGGCGGCCGATTGTGCCCAACGCGACAATCCACCGATGGCGGCCATTGCCTGAAAATGATCCGCAGCATTGATGTATCTTCCTGACCGATATGAAGCGAGTCCCGCATACCAGTGGCCGAGCGGAAAGTATTTTCCAGATCGATGCGCTGCGCGGCTTGCGATATTAAATGCTCTTCTGTCCTCGCCGTAATAAAACCAACCACTGCCTATTCGCATTTTGGCTATATCAACATGTGCTTCTCCAAGGCGGCGGAATCTTTTCTGGCGAATCATCCGCTCCGCAGCGGACAGTCTTTTGAGTCTAACCAACCTTCTAATCTGTGAATGGAGTCGGCGGGCGGAACGCGTATATCGGAGGCCCCGTCGTCCCGTGCGTTCAACACCACCATTTCCACTTTCGGAGAAGATAATCCGGCGCGGCAACTTCGGCCGAACTGGTGCCTTGTATCGCCGCGGTTTTCTGCGTAAGGCAAGCTTGTAAATACGTCGCGCATCGGGGTGGTCGGCATATTCTTTAAGCCATTTCGATAGTTCAAGATACCGAGAGCGGTAGCGTGTCGGATGCAAGTAACGCTGCGCCTGCACATGGCCTAGCAAAATCCTGTTCGAGAGTTTCTTGATCAGACGATTAGCGCGGCGCCAATCGCCTTTTCGCTGCACTGAAAATATTTGCCGATAAAGTTTAGCGTCTTCTTCGGAAAGTGGCTGAGGAAGACCCTGCACCGCCTCGCTTTTGACCGTTTCAGATTTGCTGTTCGCAGTAAGGATCGCAGGTTGAAAACATATCGCGAATGCGAGCAGTCCACATTTCAGATAGTAGTTATTCAACCTTCGCAAACTATTAGTTCTCCTGTGAAAGGTGCTTAGCCTATTGAGCCAGAGCGTCAAATGGTTAACGGCTCTCTGATCTATTGGCAAGATTAGGCCCGTTGAATGACAATAATCTTGCCGAAAACACTAGCCGGAAAATATTATCCACAAGGCTGGAAAAATTTTGGCTTTTCAGTGTCACAAAAAAGGTCTTCGACTCAAATTCCCGATTGCGTCAAAACCGCTGACAGGTATGATCAACGCAATAACAGGGCGGATGAAATGTTCTTCAGGGATGAGAGGAACGGCGCCACGTCGGGAAAGCGTAAAAACAAGATTTTCGCGCCGACGATCATTAGCGCCGATATGACAGTAACTGGATCAATTTCCAGCGACGGTAAAATGCTTATCGACGGCGCAGTCGATGGTGACGTGGCGAGTGGCCGTGTCGACATTGGGCAGGCTGGCAAAGTAGCTGGGGTCTTAAGTGCAGAGACTACCATGGTCCATGGACGGGTTGAGGGTGTAATACGCGCATCGGACGTGACTCTTACCGCAACAGCACATGTGTCCGGAGATATTTATCATGAGACCCTTATGGTTGAGCCTGGAGCTCAGGTGGATGGGCAGTGCCGACCTTTGAGCACACTCGTTGATGAAGAATCGCCCGATATTAGCTTAGCGACCTCAGACGGTGTTGCGGCAAAGTCTTCTTGAGGGGGTCAATTACTGAAACCTCGTTGGCTCGCAGTGAATATCTTTGACTTTAAAGATATAGAATTTCCGACTCCGGCATCCTTTCTTTGTCACGACACCAACTCTCGTAAAAACCATCGGTAAGCCTCGGGATGTGAAATCCAGCGGCTCTTTGCTCGATTGCATATGAATGTGCAAATGCGAAGCGCTTGCCCGCCCGGAATTTCCACACTCTGCCAATGGATCTCCCGCCTTAATGCCTTGTCCCAAACGTACCTGAAAAGTATGTGGAGAAAGATGAGCCAAAATAACGAATTCATTTGCGCGCCGATGAATAACGATATGATTTCCAGCGGGGTGGGTGTTCGCGGCGGTCCTTTTACCTTTCGCCTTGTTTGGGAAGTGATCGACCGCCGCAACGACGGTGCCATTTGTCGGTGACTTAACTATCTCGCCCAAGCAACTTGTCGGCTGGCCTTTCTTGTCCAACTTTATAAAGTCATACGCGAATTTCTGACTGTTGATTTTGCAGTGATGGTTATTAGCGGATGGGCAGGGCGGTCCGAGCAGCGTGTACCAATGACCCGAAACAGGCGAAACCAGTCTTTCATATTTTGAGCTGGTTGTTCGTGAACTTTGAGCTGCGGAAAATTCCACCACGCTTGTTGCGCAGAGACTTGCAATAAGAGTGTAGACAGGTAGTCGCAGCAAAACCTTCATTGGTGCGGCCAGAGGCTTCGTGATCCATATCCAACTATCTGTCTGCGCATTGCTCCAGCTTTTGCCGAATTTCCAGCAAATCCATCCAAGTTTCCCGCTTTTGGGCTGGCGACCGCAATAAATAAGCAGGATGCAATATTGCGCGGGCGGGTATGGATAAAGACATGCTCTCACGATTATATTCCAGCCATTTCCCCCGTGTCCGCATGATGCCCTGTGTCGTACCAAGGAGCGTCTTTGCTGATGTCCCGCCAACTAAAACCAAGATTTGTGGCGTGACGAGTTCAATGTGCCTTTCGATAAACGGTATACAGGCAGCGATTTCCGAATCAGTGGGTGTTCGGTTGCCCGGAGGCCGCCAAGGCAAAATATTGGTTATATAGACGTCGCTTCGTTGAAGCGAAATTGCCGCCAACATACGGTCCAGCAACTGTCCGGCAGGTCCGACGAAAGGCAATCCTTGTCGATCTTCCTGCGCTCCGGGGGCTTCGCCGATAAACATAAGCTGGGCGCTTCCCGAGCCGTCACCAAAAACCAGACTCTTCGCAGTCTGTTTAAGGGGACAGCCGTCAAATGCCGCGAGGGCGGTGCGTAACTCCTCCAACGTATTTGCCGCGTTTGCCAATGACCTGGCTGTTTTTGTCGCTTCATCCAACGAAATGAGCTCCGTAGCGGTCCGCGGCGATATTGCAGGTGGCGTATCGAACGCTGATGGTGATACAGATTCTTCTACACCTGTAGCAGTTGAAGGGCGCGCCTGATTACTTGGTTTTTCGGTGGTTTTGAAACGGTCGACGGGACTTTCTTCGAGCGCCTCATCGACGCCGCTCTCGACGTACCATTTGAGAAGTTCCGTTGCGCTATTTTCCTCAACCATAAGAAAACGGTATCATGTCCGAGCCTGGTTAAACAGCACGACGAGAAACTGAAGAGGAAATGATGGAACGCGAGGCGATGGATGTTGATGTCGTAATTGTGGGGGCTGGTCCGTCAGGCTTGTCGGCTGCAATCCGTCTCGCGCAGTTGGCAATGGAAAACGATGCTGAACTAACCATCTGTCTACTGGAGAAAGGGTCTGAGGTAGGCGCCCATATTCTATCCGGTGCGGTTCTTGAGACTCGCGCGCTGGATGAGCTACTTCCTGATTGGCGCGAAGGGGAGCATCCCCTGAAAACCGAAGCAGTTGATGATCAGTTTCTGTTTTTGACAAAGTCAGGTTCGTTTCGCATGCCGACGCCGCCACAAATGCACAACAAAGGCAATTTCATTGTTAGCCTGGGTAACGTATGCCGCTGGTTAAAAGAGCAGGCGGAGGAATTAGGCGTCCAGGTATTCGAAGGATTCGCGGCAGCAGAAATTCTCTATGATGAAGAGGGAACCGTCGTCGGTGTGGCAACGGGTGATATGGGTATCGGTGAAGATGGTGAACCCAAGGACAGCTTCACGCCCGGTTATGAGCTACGCGCCAAATACACACTTTTTGCCGAAGGCTGCCGAGGATCATTGACGAAAGGTCTCTTTGAAAAATTCGATATGCGGAACAGCGCTGATCCGCAATCATACGCCATTGGCATCAAAGAGCTTTGGGAAATCGATCCCGAAAATCATCAACCAGGGCGTATTGTGCATACAATAGGCTGGCCTCTCGATACCAGAACCTATGGCGGGTCATTCCTATATCACCTGGAAGATAATCAGGTTGCCGTTGGATTCGTTACGGGTCTTGATTATCAAAATCCTCACCTATCGCCTTTTGACGAGTTTCAAAGATTTAAAACCCATCCCGCAATCCGTCCTACTTTTGAAGGTGGGCGCCGGGTCGCTTACGGCGCGAGAGCACTCAATGAAGGCGGTTTTCAGTCGATACCCGAACTAACGTGTCCGGGCGGTGCCATCATCGGGTGTGCAGCCGGATTTCTGAATGTTCCGAAAATCAAAGGCAGTCACAACGCTATGAAGACTGGCATGATCGCAGCCGAAGCGGCCTTCGCAGCCTTGAATGGCAGTGGCGAGAAGATTCTCGCCGAATACCCTGCCGCTTTGAAAAAAAGTTGGGTGTGGGATGAACTTTATCGGGTTAGAAATATTCGACCAAGTTTCCGGTGGGGGCTTTGGGCCGGTCTCGTTTATTCCGCGATCGACACTTTCTTGTTCCGTGGTAAGGCGCCCTGGACCTTCAAACAACATGCAGATCACACCAATCTGCGTCCTGCCGACGAAATGCCCAAGATTGAATATCCGAAGCCTGATGGGGAAGTGTCATTCGATCGATTGTCGTCGGTATACATTTCCAATACCAACCATGAAGAAGACCAGCCTGTGCATCTTACGTTAAAAGATTCTGAGGTGCCTATCTCGATAAATCTCGACATGTACGACGCGCCGGAGCAGCGATATTGCCCTGCTGGTGTTTACGAGATCGTGGAAGACGACGCTGATAGCGGTCCAAGGCTCCAGATAAATGCGCAAAACTGCGTTCATTGTAAGACCTGCGATATAAAGGACCCAACGCAGAACATAAATTGGGTAGTACCTGAGGGTGGCGGCGGGCCAAATTATCCCAATATGTAATAAAACCGATAAAAGCCGCCAAAGCGGTCAAAAGTCCTTGTTACTCGCTTTTTAACGCCTTCAGGCATATGATCGGTTCATAGTTGAGGATATCGACCTAGACTTAGGCAATGGGATCTGCAGCAAGTTATAAATCAGATTGGCAATCGATTTTTGCGATTTGCGCCGGGGTAAAACACCTCTTGGTGCCCGCGGTCGCCTCTGCGGTTTTTGTTTCGGGCTGCGTGGAAGGCTCTGATACCAATCAATTCGCAACCGTCGATGTCGGTAAACAGGCCAACCAAATGGTTGACGGCCTTGAGGTTGCGTCAGCGTCGGGCAAATACCTTGCGGGACGTTACGCTCGAAGAAGCCGCGATTTTGGAACTGCTGCGGATTATTTGTCCGATGCATTGTCGATAGATGCGAGCAATAAAAAAATTCGCCGTCAAACCTTCTTTGCTTTGGTCTCCGGCGGACGAATGACGGAAGCAGCGGTGCTTGCCAAGCAAATCGTCGCTGCCGATAAGGGCGCTGCGATTGCCAACCTTAGCTTAATTGTAGAGGACGTTGTTGCTGGCAAATACGATGCAGCGGCGAATAGGCTTGAAACAATGCCGCGTCGCGGAATGAGTACCTTCGCAGCACCACTCCTTCTTTCATGGGTAAAGTCGGCACAGGGAGATATACCTGGAGCAGTCAAATCCTTGGATGCACTTAAAAAGATTGCTTCGTTCGCTGCATTAAGAAACATGCATGTCGGCTTGATTTATGAACAGGCTGGGAAGGTTGAGTTAGCCGGTCAGGCTCTCAAAAAAGCTACCGAAGGAACCGGATCGGTCAGAGTTGTAATGGGGTATGGTTATTTTCTCGAGCGGCAGGGACGTATTGCCGAAGCCGAGGCAATTTATAAACAATATATTGCGAAGAATAACAGTGACGCCCTGGAAGGAACTTTGGAGAGGGTCGCCGCGATAAGACCGCCACCTTCATTCGTTGCCACCGCTCGGGACGGATTGGCAGAGGTATTTTTCAATCTGGCGGGTACACTTGCCCAAGGGCGCTCATCCGATCTGGCGTTGATATATGGTCAGATGGCGTTGCGGCTCCGCCCAGACTTTCCGTTAGCGCAACTTTTGCTTGGCGGGTTGATGGAATCGCTATCTCGAAATGCTGAGGCCATCGCGCTTTATGGCAAAGTAGACCCTAAGTCGCCCATGTCGTGGTCTGCACGATTGCGGCGTGCGTCATCTCTTGATGAGATTGGCAAAACCACGCAAGCGATAGCGATTCTGGAACAAATGGCGGCAGAGCGCAAGGATCGGTTCGAACCATTGATCCGCATTGGGGATCTCTACCGTTCAAAAAAGAAATTTGAGGAAGCAATAGGTGCCTACGACCGGGCTATCAAGCGAGTTGGTACGCTAGAGAAAAATCACTGGTCGCTCCTCTATTCGCGAGGCATTGCCTTTGAACGTGCAAAGCGGTGGCAGAACGCGGAGAAAGATTTCCTACAGGCTCTCGAATTAAGCCCGGAGCAACCATTCGTTCTGAATTATCTCGGCTATTCCTGGGTTGATCAGGGCGTGAAGCTTGAACGAGCAAAAAAGATGATCAGGCGAGCCGTCGAGCTTCGTCCCAATGACGGATACATTGTCGATAGTCTGGGCTGGGTTCTATATCGTCTCGGAGATTACACAGGCGCGGCCAAGAATTTGGAACGTGCAGTTGTTTTGAGACCCGAAGATCCGACTATAAATGATCACCTCGGCGATGCTTATTGGCGTGTGGGACGTAAGTTTGAAGCGCGCTTCCAATGGAAACGCGCCCTATCGCTGGAGCCTGAAAAAGACCAAATTCCGCTCATCCAGGAAAAGCTCCGTGAGGGCTTAAAAGACAAAAAAGACGGGGACAACCGGAGTTGACGGAGACACCTGTCGATCCTAGTCCCGAAACGGTATCAATTCACGCGCACGCAAAGATAAATCTATATCTCCATGTTATTGGCCAACGTGATGATGGATATCACGAGCTCGATAGTCTTGTTGGATTTACCGAATTTAGCGATCTTCTAACGGTAGCGAAGAATGCTAACCTAGCACTCGATATAGAAGGGCCATTCGCTGGTTCTCTCTCCCAAAACGGCGACAACCTTGTACTAACAGCCGCAAAAATGCTTGCCAATGAAGCCGGTATTCAGCCGGAGGCAAAAATTATACTCCATAAAAACCTTCCTGTTGCGTCGGGTATCGGCGGTGGTTCCGCTGATGCGGCTGCGGCATTAAAAGCTTTAAATTCTTTTTGGCAGATAGGCCTTTCCGAAGAAGCTTTGGCAAAGATTGGACTTGAGATTGGTGCCGATGTTCCAGCCTGTCTCAGGAGCAAAACCGCTCGCATGGCCGGAATTGGTGAACAAATTTCCGAAATTGAAGCAAATCTCGATGTTGGTGTTCTTCTAGTAAATCCTGGAGTGCCTATATCGACTCCAGAGGTTTTCAGAGCCCGGCGAGGCGCATTCTCAGAAGCAGTCACTGGATTGAATTGGGACGATAAATTTGGCTTGTATGACTTGCTTCTCGGTCTAAAAAACGATTTGCAATCTCCTGCTGTTCAACTGGTGCCTGAGATCAAATCGGTTCTGGAGGTTTTGCAATCTCTGAAAGATTGTCGTGTTGCAAAATTGTCGGGGAGTGGCGCTACATGCTTCGGACTATTTGACGACAGCGGTGCGGCGAAGATAGCCGAACAGAAAATCCGAAAATCAAATCCGAGTTGGTGGGTGCAGGCGACGTACTTCGTTTGCGAAAAATAGAATTTTAATTGGTTGCGGGCGCATTCGCCGGGACTGGCGCCATGGCTCCAACCACTTGCCGCAAATCATTGAGCAATGATGCCGTTGCTTTTCCGGTGACATTTAAACCGGCAAACCTCTGATACATCTTAATCGCCTCGACCGTATTCTTTCCCATGACGCCATCCGGTTTGCCTGGTGCCAAATCCAGTCGGGCGAGAAGTGACTGGATTTCCGCCACACCTGCCTTGTTTAGATCGCTGGTCCGATTATTTACAGCCGCCATTCCAGCGGCGGGCGTTGTCGAAGACGCTTTGGCAATCTCTGATTTAGTTGGTTGGTCCGACGCTACAATTTTTGCACGCTCCAGTTTTTTAGCAGCTTCAGCACTTCCGGCTGCAAGCGCCTTATTAAAATAGGCCGTAGCGGTTTTGTTGTCCTTTTTGACCCCAAGACCGTGCTCGTGCATTAGCCCCAAACTGTACATTGAATCCGCAAGGCCCTGCGCACTGCTTTTTTTGAACCAGTGAGCCGCTTGTTTGTAGTTTTTGGGTGTTCCTCTGCCCTGCGCATACAGCGTTCCCAAATTGTGTTGAGCTTTTACATGACCTTTTTGAGCCGCTTTTTGATACAACGCGATTGCTTTGCCAGGGTCTTTTGATACGCCTCGGCCCAGCTCGTAAAGTAACGCAAGATTGTACTGTGCCGGGGCAATGCCGCCCTCCGCTGCCTTTTCCAACCAGACGACGGCATTTTACGGACTCTTTGCAAAACCTTTACCAGCGAGGTGTCGATTTGCCAGTTCGAATTGCGCCGCATTGTTGCCGCGGTTAGCGAGCTCGGTGAGTTCTTTTGCGCTCAAATTCTCAAGGGATTTGATAACTTTGACATCATCCTCAGTAACCTTTGTCGTCTTTACAGCTGCACTTGAAACTGCACCTGAATCTTTTCCGGTTGGCAGGGCTGCTTGTTGTTGCGTCTCGCCAGACGGTTTTGTTGCAGGCGCTATTTTCTTGGCGACCTCGCGTTTGGCGTCCGTGTCTTTGTTTACGGTATCGAAATTCTGTTTTGAAGCGGCCTGTTGTTGGGACGACGGCGAGACTGCGCGTTGATTTTTATCATATATCCATAAGCCACCGGCGAGTGCGGCAACAATAGCGCACCCCAACAATCCCATTTGTGCGAAGACAGGTTTTTTGCGTTTTGCAGAAGCGGCAACAACAGTTTCAACGCTAGAGGTTTGTGGTCTGCCACCCATAGCTTCGTCTGCATCTTGAGGACCGTCTTTTTTCGACCCTTTATCGCGGGCGGATTGCAAAGCCTGTTCGACTTCGGCGCTAGCCGTACTGGCCGCACGCTCAGATTTTTTTCGTGGTTCGATTTCGTTGTTGAGGAAACCGATTCGGAATCATTCGAATTGTCTGCAGCTCCCGGACTTAAATCCGACTGTCTTTCTGCACGATTTTTGATTGCACGATCTACCCAGGCACCGATCGTCATTCCATGACGTTTGGCAGCTTCCTTTGCTATCTGCCGTGCGTCTGGGTCTACTCCCTTTACACTCCAGGGACTCGACTTTGCCATTTTCCGAACTCCTCCCGCAGAAGACTATACCGGGGTCCCATCACCGTTGTTAAGAGCAAAATCGGATAGTTATGGTTAACAAATTGTAAATATATCGGAGAGCAACGATTGCGCTAATTCGTGCCTACAAATGAGTGTCACCTAGCAAATCAAATGAATATTTTGGGTGGGTGTTTGTCGAAATTGCGTGCTAGTCGCGGTTGCGTCGCCACCAACCACCTTGAGACTTTGGCCTTCTATTTGAACCGCGCCCTTCTTCCATCTTATCGAGACGTTCGGTGATGCGCATTACGGCGCGTTCAACAGGTGCAGTCGAAACACCCTTTTGCGATTTGACCTCTTCCACCTGAGCGGACAGTTCACTGACCTGTTCAGCGAGCGGTGCAACGGCGGCCGTGGTCTTCCTTTCGGCCTGTTCCACGCGATTGCTCAGTGTCTGAATACTTTCAAACAAAGCCTGAATGGTTGGTGCCGGTAATGGTGCCTGCCCAGAACCGTAGTTTGTTGCAGGTTGTTCACCAAATCCTCCAGCTTGTTGGGGCGGCTGCTGCATGCCTGGGTCGTATCCGCTATGACCGCCATTGTTTGGTCCTTGATTGTATTGTTGACCCGGCGCGTATTGTTGTCCCGAATTATAACCTTGTGAGGGGTTGTATTGTTGTCCCTGATTATATTGTTGACCGGGGTTATATTGTTGACCCGTATTATACTGCTGAGAGGGAGCTTCCTGTTCGCCATTTTGTTTGGCTGCAGGATTATCCTGCTTTGAACCACTCAATTGCTCTGTAGCGGCAGCACGAATAGTTTGGGTTAGCCAGGAGCCAACAGTAAGTCCCGCGCGACGGGCAGCAATCTTGGCAGCCTCGCGTGCTTCAGGGTCTACACCCTTAACACTCCAGGGGGATCGATTAACTGCCATGAAAAAAAGTCACACTCTTTTGGTACATCAAACGTGGTATTTCGGGGCGTACTTTCAGCCCTACCTTCGTTTAATAAAGTATAACTTATGGCATAAAGTTAAGAAATTGCAAGCATTTGCGGTATCACCAAGAAATGAACCAAGGTAATATATGGTCATATTACCAAGCGTCAGGTGATATTCGCTGACGACTTTATACCTGCTAAACTCCCGCAATCTGCAATCGAATGCGGCTTTAGTACTGCATTTGCAGAATGTGGCTAGGCGTTACCTGCTGCAGCCCGCATCATCGCTCTTTCTATTGAACTCATGCGGTTGGCAGACACAACAGAGTCAGACTTTGTTTCTGCTGAATTATCGGCAATTGATTGTTCAAAGCTGTTTAGTTCCCGGATGGCCTCCGAAAGCCATTCGCCGATCAAAATACCTTCATCGGCCGCACAAGCCTTTGCTGAGGCCCGAGCTTCCGAAGATACGCCTCGTAGACTCCAGATAGGTTTTTCAGACATAGCCAACCGCTGTAACCAACAAATACCAAGCTCCACTATACACATAACACCCCAAATACTTAACAGTACGTTAATATTTCTTTGCGACGGTCTTTTTTGCCTATTTGAGAACGAATTCGATCAGAATCTATTGCGGTAAATTGCAAACACACCTATTTTCCGCATCCCAATGGGGCATAGCCAAGCGGTAAGGCAACGGGTTTTGATCCCGTGATCCCTGGTTCGAATCCAGGTGCCCCAGCCATCTATTGTAGGTTAATTGCTACCGGCATATTACCAGTAGCTAATGGCGTAAAAAGTGAGTGTTAAACGGCTTGCCAGCCTCCAAAATCATGATGATGAAGGCGACTACAATGGAAAATACCCCGAATGGTCTGCTCGACGCTCAAGGCCTAAAATGCCCACTGCCGGTCTTGCGAGCTCGCAAATCAATAAGATCGATCGAAATTGGCGCAATGCTGACTGTTTTGGCGACCGACCCTGCCGCGCCCGATGATTTCAAGGCCTTCTGTGACCAGGCAGGTCATGAACTGATCTCGAGTAAAGATGTAGATGGGGTGATAACGATTACGCTTCGTCGCGGGCGGTGATATTGAGTCGCCGTTCGGCTAACTCAAACGAGAATTGAACGGCAAGCGCCATTACGGCTGCCGGTATGGCGCCTTCGAGAATAAGACCTATGTTATCCAGTCGAATACCCGTCAGAATGGGCTGTCCGTAACCGCCGGCGCCAATCAATGCACCGAGTGTCGCTGTTCCAATATTTATGACCGCTGAAGTCTTTATCCCCGCCATAATCGAAGGACTTGCCAGCGGAAGCTCTATACGCCGCAATCGGGCTGGTGCCGGCAGTCCAATCGCGATAGCGGATTTGACTAATGTTGGGTCAATCCCATTCAATCCGGCATGGGTATTTCGAACGATCGGAAGCAGACTGAACAGAAAGAGCGCTGCGATAGCCGGTTCACTGCCTATTCCGAAGAGCGGTATCATGAAAACGAGTAGAGCAAGGCCCGGAATTGTCTGAATAATGCCGGTGAAAGCCAGTACGACCTGTCCGGCCCTACTATGTCGTGCCGCATATATGCCCAGAGGTATGGCTACTAATATTGCAGAAAACAGTGATATCCCGACCAATACAAGATGTTCAAAGGTTCGTTGGAGAACGCGTGCAATAATACCCTGGTTTTCCACGAAGGTTTTCAATTGATACGTTTCTGTCAGGAATTCCGCGGCGACGACGCCTTCATTCCGCCCCTTAATTTTGACGGCTGCGTTCATTCGGGACATTCTAGAGCCGTCCAACTTACCTGGTAGTGTTAAAAAAGCCGATACAACGTCGGGCGCAGTCTGTTTTAGGGTAGACCTATAAAGTATGACCGCGTCATACCGCGGAAAATGAGCCCGATCATCGCTCAAAATCTGCAAATTATAATATGCAATCTCGGCATCAGTCGTATAAACGTCGATTACATCGATATCGCCGGACTGCAGGGCGCGATATGCCAGATCATGGTTTAAACCCCGAACATCGGTTTGCGGCAGCTGATAGCGCTTTCTTAACGCCGGCCAACCATCGCCACGATCCATAAACTCATTGCTGAACCCGAATTTAAGCGGCGCAAAGCGCTGCAAGTCGGAAATGCCACTCAAACCGAATTTTTTTGCAGCTTTCTTGGTTGTCGCGAGCGCATACGTATTGTTGAAGCCTAACGGTGCGCTTATGGCCAATCCTCTTTTATTTAGTGCTCGTTTTAGCGCCTGCCCGGACGAGATTTCTTCGTTGGCGAGAATTTCACGGATTATGGTGCCGGTATATTCGGGATAGGCGTCTATTTCTCCGCGCAATAACGCCTGCCAGAGGATTCTGGTGCCGCCCAGCTGTTTTCGATGGTTTACTGCCCGTCCCGTACTTTTTGCCAGCCCGCCCAAAATTTCACCCAATATGACGGATTCCGTGAAGCTCTTGGAGCCGATGGTGATGCTGTCAGTTTTAGCAAATGCAGTCGTGAAACCGAGTAAAGACAGCAAACACAAAGCAATATTTAAGGATCGTAATATCATCGAAATGACCCGGCATCGTTTTGCTCTGAGGACAGGCCGGGAACGATGCGTTGAGCGCTTACAAACTGTTCGACAAAATTGTCGATTGGGTTTTCAACCAGGTCCTCGATTGTGCCCGATTGGACGATTTCGCCCTGCCGCAACAGGATAATTCTATCCCCGAAATATGCCGCCTCGCCGATATCGTGAGTTACCATGATTACGGTTTTGCCCAGGGCCTGGAAGATGTCTTTGAGCTCCGACTGCAGATCAAAACGAATAAGCGGATCAAGCGCGCCGAGCGGTTCATCCAGGAGCAAAACGTCTGGGTCGAGCATGAGTGCACGCATGAGGGCGACGCGTTGGCGCTGTCCTCCGGACAATGTCGTCGGGGACCGGTCAAGTGCTTCCGTTGTAAAGTGAGTTAGTGCACATAAATATTTGAGCCGTTCAGCATTAGCAGTTGGATCGAGATCCAAATGCTTCGCCATGAGGGTAATATTCTGGCGCGCCGATAAATGCGGAAAAAGACCACCCTCCTGAATCACATATCCCATTCGCTGACGCATCTTTTCCAAATTGTCTGATGCGAGCGGCGTCGAATCGAAGATAATGTCTCCAGCATCAGGCTGAACCAGCCCGATGAGCATATTCAGAATTGTCGATTTCCCGCAGCCACTCGGGCCAATCAAGACAGTTGTCTCTTTGGCGGCAAATACAAGATCTGTACGTGCGACCGCTAACGTCTTGTCGAAATGTTTTGTAACATTGCGAAGCTCAAACATGACGCCATCACACAGGAACGAATGCGCAACCACAAGACCGTTTATACGCAGTTCTATTTCAAATATTACGGTGCCTGCTAACGCTGGATGGCGGGTTAATCTGGCATCGATCTTGAACGTTTTCTGGTTCGTAGCGGCTGAGTTGGTCCACATGGAACGGAAATCAAATCTTGCATTTGTCGATTCGATGAAGACTGCAGTAATTAAATACGTTCATTTGCTGTTGGGAGCGCGTCTCGGTGGATACCTACTTTATGAATAATGTTGATATTCCCTGGCGTCGTGCCGTTGTTTCAGTAGACCAGTTTTCAAGATCCGACATCGATGAGATTTTCGCCTTAGCGGCCCGCCTTTCTGTAGGGCGGACAATGCCGTTAACAGGGAAATCTATCGTCAATTTGTTTTACGAACCTTCGACCAGAACGTCGTCGAGTTTCTACGCGGCGATGACCAAGCTCGGCGGCAGCGTTATACCGATCAACGAGGTCAACTATTCATCGGTGACAAAAGGCGAGTCGCTGGAGGATACGATCCGGACGCTTGAATGTTATGCCGATGCTCTCGTCCTGAGACATTATGACGAAGACGCCACTGAACGCGCGGTGTCGGTCGCATCGGTTCCGATCATAAACGCCGGCAACGGCGCTGGTGAGCATCCTACTCAGGCATTACTGGATCTTTACACAATATCGAAAGAGCGGGGTCATATCGACGGCCTCACAGTCACGTTGATGGGCGATCTGAAACATGGCCGCACCGTCCACAGTCTTGTGAAACTGCTTCGGATGTATGATGTAAAAGTTCAATTCGTGTCACCCCCCGAACTGAGTTTGCCGCGGCCTTATCTCGTCAAGGAAGATACTGAGTACACCGATCTGGAAGCCGTAATTGACGATACAGACATACTCTACGTCACCCGGGTTCAAAAGGAACGTCTGTCAGATTCGGTGGCCATCGATTTTTCCTATGCTGTGACGCAGTCAGATATGGATCGCGCAAAAGACGAGATGGTGCTTATGCATCCGTTGCCACGAGTGGGTGAAATACCCTCAGAACTCGATAGCGATCCAAGAGCGGCCTATTTCCGTCAGATGAAATACGGCTTGCATGTCAGAATGGCACTGCTGGTCTCGATGATCGGCCGGGACTAAACTCCCCCGGAAACAATGAAACTCAACTTTAACAACTTTGAAGGGCCAGAATCCGGCCCTTCATTAATCGTTTTGCACGGGCTGTTCGGTTCCGGACGCAATTGGGCAAGCTTCGCGAAAGATATTTCCGCGATGTACCGTGTCCTTTCGGTCGATCTTCGTAACCATGGCGCCTCGCCTTGGGATGATGAAATGACCTATCCGGCGATGGCGGCAGATATTCTCGAATTGATTGAAAGTGAAGAGATAGAAAATCCAGTTCTTATTGGTCATTCCATGGGTGGAAAGGCGGCGATGACGGCAGCGCTTCAGAAGCCGGATGTTATCGATGGTTTGATTCTTGCCGACATAGCGCCGGTGCAATACACCCACAGCCACGTTCATCTCGTCGATCTTATGCTGTCGCTTGATATAGCGGGCTACACAAGGCGATCTGATGCCGATCATCACCTTGCTGCCTCAATTGACGATCCGACACTGCGGGGATTTTTACTTCATAATCTTTTGTTTGAAGATGATGGTCCCCGATGGCAGGTCAATTTAGAAGTCATTTCGCCGAACATGCCCATCTTGATGAAGTTTCCCTATGAAGCTGGGACTCAGAGGTTTGAGGGTCCCGTTATGGTAATCTCGGGGGCGAAATCAAACTTCGTGCTCCCGGAGTATCACGATACGATCCGGTCATTTTTTCCGGAAGTCGACATTCGAAGCATCCAAGATGCGGGTCATTGGGTCCATGCGCAAAAGCCCAAGGAGTTTGGGGCGCATGTTTTAGAGTTTATGGATGCGTTAACGCCATAGAAAAAAGGCCGCCCCGATGGGGCGGCCCATTCTCAAACTCTTCGGTAACGCTTAAGAACTGCTGCCGAAGATGATTTTACGAACCTTGGAAACAACTTCTGGTGATGTTTCCTTCAGCACCTTGTTGACGATACCCTGGATCGTTTTGCCATCGCTGGCAATCAGGCGCAGGCGCTTTTTCTTGAGCTCCGCGGCAAATGCCTTGTCGCGGTTCATTCCGCTATATGCCTTGCGCATGGTGTTGATCACGTCTTTCTTGACGCCAGGTGGCATGGCAAGACCGCGACCGAGCGGACCGGCAGATGCCAGAAAGCCAACCAAAGGCTTCTGATCTTTGGAAACCATGTCAGAAAGCATCGGGACGTCAGGTAGTGCGGGATCTTTGAAGACACCAATCTGCACGACTGCTTTGGCAAAAGGATTTTTGCCTTCGAACCAATGTGGGACTTTCGAATCCCAGGCAAGCCAGTTAAAGGCAGCCATCTGCGCTTCGCCCTGCTCGATGGCAAGAGTCGACCGCGAGGAACCTTTGTAACCGGTTACCATACGACCTTTAAGGCCCAGCAGACCCATAACCAGTTTTGGGCTCAGGTAACCACTTGAGAACTTACCGCTGGTGGCACCAATTACACTGATATTTTTCATATCGGAGAGCTTGGTAACGCCGGTGTCGGTACGGACAACCATGATAATATTTGTCTGGTTGCTCGAACCAAGATAGTTAAATTCGTTGGCCTTATACTTCATCTTTTTCGGACGAAGCAGCTGGTTAACAACAATGTTGTCGAGCGGCACAACCATGTTAAGGCCGTTCTTAGCCATAACATTGTAGGTGTAGTTCATGGCTTTTGCGCCACCGGCACCCGGCATATGCTGCAGGATAACGGTCGGCTTACCAGGAATATGGTTGCCAATATAACGAGAGAAGGTGTGACCATACTTATCGTAGGTTCCACCTGGTCCGTAAGGGATGACGATTTTCATCGTCTTGCCTTTAAAATGTGACGCGTCCGCAGCAATTGCGGGGGTAGCGCCGAGGCCCAGAGCCGCAATCGCGGCGACGGGAAGGGCCTTTTTCATCACTGAATACATTATTCCTCCCATGCGTAATCAATAAAGAGCAATTAAACCTAGCCACCCAAATTCGGCTAAATTCAGGCGCGCACAATAATTATGGTGGCCAGCGAGAGCAAGCAAAGAAATGTCACGAAAAGTTTAGGGTCTAAGCTATTACAGCCACGGCATTTATTTCGACCAACAGCTCGGGTCGATTCAAGGCGGCCGCGGTAATTAGGGTCGATGCAGGGTAGTTTGGATCCTCAAAAAACTCCTTACGCAATTCGACAAACCGTGTGTTGTTTGAAACATTCGTCAGGAAAATTGTCATTGTTACGATATCGGCCAGATCGCCACCTGCTTCATTGAGAGTTGCATCGAGCTTTCGAAACACGCAGCGGACCTGACCGTCGAAATCGTTCGCGAGTGAATTCCCCGCCTCATCTTCCCAGGCCAGGTGTCCCGCAAGCCAGACAGTCTTGCCGCCTTCGGTTATCACGGCGGGTGAATAAGAGCGCGACCGTTGATAGGTGGACGATATGTTCGTGCGTTTCATAACCTATGTTCAGCGCTTGGCCCCATCCCAGCCATGGGTGGATATATCAAAAACAATACCGTTAGGATCGCGGAATTTGACCTCAGCGTTCTTTGTGTCTTCGGGGCCTGGATGATATTCGCCACCATGGTCCTGAATTTCAGCGATAGAAATATCGGCATCGTCCACCCAAAAGCCAAAGTGATGCACCCCAACAAAATTTTTCCCCCGTTCGTCACCAGCATCTTCCTGGGTCTGAAACTGCAATAGCGTCAAATTCACGACGCCATCCGAAAGACGTGTTGCCACACGGGATTCCGACATGCGCTCGAGGCCAAATGTCTCTTCATAAAACTTGGCTGCCGCTTCTTTGTCGGGAACGGATATCGCGATATGTCTGAGTTGTCCTTTTGCCATATCTGCCTCCTTGGCGGTATCGCCTTAGCTGTCGTTTGCTGGTTTACGAATTTCAGATCCAACGAAATGCTCATACCAGCGGACCCATTCAATACTTTGTTTGCCGCTTGTATCACCGATCCAGGTGTTGGCGGCTTCGTATAGTTGAAAGCCCAGAGAACTGAACGGTACAGGTGTCTCGGTGACTCGAGCAAGTTCCATTGCGATCTTGTAATCCTTAAATTTCAGATCCCAGGCGAAACCTCCACCAAATTTGCGCGAGATGACCTGTTCTTTCATGTTGCGTTTGGTCGAAGAATTCATTCCAGTCGACTCATTGATAACATTGCACATTACTTCGGGGTCCAGACCAAAACGCGTACCGATCATCAATGCTTCGGCAGCCGCGACTGTATTAAGACCGCTCAACAGGTTGTTGAGGGTTTTAAGGGCGTGACCCGATCCAACATCGCCAGTACGGAAAATATGCGCTGCCATGGGCTCCAAAACTGCACGGCAGCGTTCCACATGTTCGTCCTTGCCACCAATCATCAGCGTTAGCGTGCCAGCCTCGGCACCGCGGGCGCCACCAGAGACCGGGGCGTCAATCATATCGATACCTTTTGCGGCAAGTGCGCCAGCCAGTTCGACAGTCATCCAGGGCTGGGAGGAACTCATATCTATCAGCATATTTCCCTCCGAGAAGCCATCGACCAGGCCGTTCTCTCCAAGGGCGCAAAAATTGACGTCCGGTCCCGCAGGAAGCATCGTGATGACAGCGTCTACCGCCTTGGCGACAGCAGCGGCAGAATTTTCCACAACGATATTATTGTGCGACCTCGCAAGAGCCTTCGAAGCGTCTTCATTGAGATCGAATACGTGGATGGGAATTCCGGTCGCTGCAATATGGGGTACCATTCGAGAGCCCATTTTGCCGATCCCAATAAAGCCAAGTGTTTTAATTGTCATGGTTTTGATCCCGAAATTTAGCCATGCGTTGTAACCCGAAGGTCGCCGCCGAAGCGATCATGTTTGGTCCACTTTATAAGCTTACCGGCTGACACCAATCATGGATAGGCAAGTGACGGGGTGAAAATTGTGATCAATATAGATGTCGGTTTTTGTTGACTCTGGTTCTGGATAGGCGCAGCATTTTTACGTGGCAAATGACTTTGTCATGACGCCACATTGGCACACTCAAGAGGGAGGGTACGGTTCGTATGGAGCCACCTGGCATAATGTCGGGCCCCGCCTTGAAGCGGGGCCAAGAGTAGTTGGTTCAACGCTGATAAAATTTGGTGTCAGCCAATTAACTCCTAAAAATCAAAAACTTAGATAACGGATGTAATTGTTCGTTACGATAAAACCGGTAATATTTCCGGTCGCCCTCTGACTGCAGAGTGGCAAACAAAGGTTGTCGGCATCGACCTAAAACAATGCCGCAGAAACCCTCGTGAAGAGCCCCCCTTGTGTGGTCAGCGCGAGGGTTTCCCGTTGTCACATATCCTTTCGAGTTCTAACCTAACGGCCAAAAGTTTTATCGATTATTCCGCCATCGATTTCCAGGCAGACCGGGGGTTTTGAATGGAGGCTGTTGCAGGCTTTCCAAGACGAGAAGTGCAAGCGATCAGCCTGATCGGTTTCGCCCATATGCTGAGTCACCTCTATATGTTGGCTCTGGCGCCAATGGCGCCATCGGCGATTTTGGAGCTGGGCATATCCGCTATCCAATGGGGGGGAGCTCTAGCGCTTTTTGCGGTCACCACTGGTATTTGCCAAACCCCAATGGGTGTTTTGGTTGAGCGTATTGGGGGGCGGCGCGTTCTTATTGGAGGCCTCTTGCTCAATGCAATGGCATTTTTTGCAATTGGCGCCTATGTGACGTCTTACCTCGAACTGATGGTTCTGATGGCAATCGCAGGCATTGGTAATTCAGTATTTCACCCGGCTGACTATTCGCTGCTCAATTCTACAGTAGGGGAGAAGAGGATTGGCCGTGCCTTTTCAATCCATAACTTTTCGGGACAGGTTGGATTTATCGCTGGGCCCCTCGTAACGGTCGCGCTTGAACCCTTTATAGGATGGCGTGGTGCCATCATGACGATTGGCGGTGTCGGGATGGTGATGACGGTTTTGCTGATTCTGTTCAGCGCCACCATCAACGAGGGTAATAAGATCAAGAAAAAATCGCCTATAAAAGACCGTCTGCGCGATCTTATGACATCGAAGCCGGTGATGCTGTTTTTTGTCTTCTACATGTGCTCTTCGCTGGGCAACTTCGGTATTACACAGTTTTCGGTTCTGGCATTCCAGCCAATGTATGGATTGGAAAAGGTAGCCGTCGTTATTGCTCTGACGGCATACCAGATTGGCACGCTGGTCCTCATTCTACCCGGCGGCATTATGGCCGATAAGGTTCAACGTTATGACTTTGTCATGTTTTTTGGCTTCGGTTTTGCTGCCGTGGCAATGTTTTTGGTTGGCACGGGTGTGCTGCCATTCTGGTTGGTGATCGGTACACTTTGTGTCGCCGGCGCGATGCGCGGCGGCGTGAATGCAACGCGGGATGTTGCCGTCAGACATGTCATCAGGCATTTGCCAATTGGAACGGTGTTCGCATTTGTGACAACGGGTTTCACGGCAGGGCAGGCTTTTGGCGGCGTGATCTATGGTTATTTGTTCGACAATTATCCGCCAAGCTACATCTTTTACGGTTGCGCATTCTTTACGGTTATCGGTGCGTTAACTGTGTTGTTCAACCGCGGGACAAGGCAGGGGGACGTTTCTTGACCAGTGCTGTTTCAACATCATTGGAACCGCGTGAACACACGGCCATCTGGCTAATTGGTTCAGGCCATTTGGTCAGCCATTTTTATCACATGGTTCTTCCAATGATGTTTCCTTTCGTTGTGAAAGACCTTGGTGTGAGTGTGACCGAGATCGCTTTCTCTATGACATTGTACTTTGTTTCCACGGCAATTGTACAAGTGCCGATTGGTCTTCTGGTGGACAGAGTTGGGGCAAGATTGGTTCTGGTCTCCGGAATGGCGCTAATGGGGCTGGCAATGCTCGTCGCGGGATTAATCCCCGATTACTACGTTATTTTGGCGGCGGCATTTGTTGCCGGTATCGGGAATGCCGTTTTTCACCCTGCTGATTTCTCAATTCTTTCCGCCAGTGTTCGAGAGAGCCACCATGGAAGAGCGTTTGCTTCACATACTTTTGGTGGTTCGATCGGATACGCAGCCGCACCGGCAGTACTGGTGCCATTAGGGGCGTTAGTTGGCTGGCAAACTGCGGTAATTCTTTCGGGGCTTCTTGGAATTGCTATGGCGATTGTAATTGCTCTGTTCGGAAAATCACTGCGCGACGAAAATGTTGCGACAGGAGGAGGGAAAGACGAAGCGAAAGACCCTGCAAAAGAGGGGAACTGGCGCATCATGCTCACGCGCCCACTTATCCTTTTCTTTTTGTTTTATGTTGCGACTTCTGCTTCAGGTACGGGGATGACGTCATTCGCCATTCTCGCGCTACCTCTTGTTTATGACGTGACGCCCGAAATCGCTGGCGTGTTTGTGACCTGCTTTTTGACAGCAGCTATTGTTGGCTCTTTGCCGGGAGGCTGGCTCGCGGACTGGGCTCGTCTTGAATATTTGGTCGTTGTCGCCTGCTTCCTGGTTCTGGCGGGGTGTTTGGTACTCCTCGGTACCGGGGCGTTCTCAATATGGTTGGTGTTCGCAGCAGGTCTTGTCGGTGGATGTATGAGGGGGCTGTACAATGCCTCCAGAGACATTTTGGTTCGGAGATCATCCCCGCCCGGCAGTGTCGGCACAGCCTTCGGTTTCGTTACTCTGGGCTATACTTTGGGGCAGGGGGGGACGCCGTTATTATATGGCTGGCTAATGGATAGCGGTCTCGGCCAAGAGGTTTTCTACGCTTCGGCCCTATTTGCTTTTATTGCGATGCTGATTGTCCTAATCCCTGGGCAGGGGCAAAAGGCCAAGACCTAAGATCCATCTGGTGAAGCGTTTGTACAGAGTTCCCTAACAAGGTGGACCTGAATTTTTCCTGCCGGTGTTCTTGGAATGTGATCGACGAGCACGATCTGTCGAACGCGTTTATATCGAGCAACGTTATTGGCTGTGAATTCCAGAATGTTTTCAATATCAGGATCGTTATTCTTGGAAACAATTGCCGCGATGGGCAATTCGCCCCATGTATCGTCTTCGATTCCGATAACAGCACAGTCTGTGACGTCGGGGTGGGACTGCAACACTTCTTCCAATTCTCCAGGATAAATATTCATCCCACCGGACAAAATTATGTGTTTGGATCGCCCAACAAGCGAAAAATAACCCTCGTGCTTTTCCGCAAGGTCACCCGTCCAGCCCCAATCTCCGGCAGTGGTCCCTGTTCTGAAGAACTCGGCCTCGGCGTCGGGGTCCTCAAGATAGCCAGTCATGAGTTGCGGGCCACGCATTGCGACTTCGCCGATCTCTCCGTTTGTTGCGGGAATTCCCGGTTCTTTGAAAATTTCAATTTCCAACCGTCCGCCCGGCTGGTTATAGCCGTCATAAACATCGACGCGATTTTCTTTGTTCTGTGCCGCCATATGGCCGGTCTCTGTAGAGCCATAGGCCCGCTCGCAGCTGACCCATGGCATTGCAGCTTCGATCCGTTCAATGAGCGCTTTCGATAATGGCGCGCCGCCAAATACAATTCTCCGTAACGTGCGAAGCCGATCTGGCTCAAAAATCGGATTATCCAATAGGGTCGCGAGTTGTGCGGGGAAAGCAAATATCGTCGTGATCTTGTGCTGTTCAGTAAGGGCCATAAAGAGTTCTGCATCCCATTTCGGGATGATGACCCCCGTACAGCCGGATAGAACAGCAGGCTGGAACCACGATGTAAGTCCGGCCGCATGGGAAAACGGAACGGAAAATCCACCGACTTCGTCTGGGGAAATTCTAAAATCCTCCAGCGCCGCCATTGCAGAAATCGCTCGCGCGCGTTGCGAGGAGAGAACAGCCTTTGGTTTGCCAGTTGTGCCACCGGTAAAAATCACCGTACCCGGATCTTCCGGATTTATTTCCATCTCGGGCGCATTGTCAGGGTAATTCGCAAAAGCTCCCCAGAACCCGGAAACATTTTTTGGTTCTTCGTCATCGATAAATACTTGTATCGGCGGTTCTTCAAAATCACTCTGAGCCGATTCGACCAGCTCCCGACATACCGCATCGATGATCATCATCGCTGGCATGGTCAGGTTGACAGCCAGAGCCAGATCCTTGGGAGTACAGCGTGTATGCAGATTTACCGAATGGCGGCCGGTACGCGCAGTCCCAAAATGAGCTATGGCATATTCAGCGGAATTTTTCCCCATAATGCCAACCGGTCCTTCACGGTCAGCGAGCCTATCGACAACAAAATGTGCAAATCTGTTGGCTGCTTTATCAAGTTCGGCAAAAGTCCATTGTCGATCGCCACAAATTAATCCTGTCTTGTCCGGATGCGCCTGAGCCGCGTAATCGAGAATTTCGCCAGTTGTCGAGATATTCTGCCCCGTTTCAAGTTGGCGATGGTTTGGATGCGAGAAGCTCAATTTTTTTTCGCCGGATTCATAACTTGGGATGTACGTCGCCGGTTTCTCTCCACCGTTAGCCCTGCGGATGAGTGCTTCTTCGACAGTCTCGGCCTCCGCTGCATGCTTTAAACCCTGCTTGCGATCAAGGGGGAACGCTGCCATTAGATCTGGTGGCGGTAAGGTAGATGCCGGGTAATAGGCCATCTTTTGTTCCTTCGGAATTTTCTTCTTCGGGTCGATCATTGGCCGATTGGCTTCTTTTGCGGCTACCGTGAAGTTTTTGGGATCATACTTGAACGATTTATCGCCCATTACCTCAAGGTCGAGCCACCACTTTTTGGCATCAATTGGATTGCCATAACCGAGAAAGTCGTCGAGCCAGATAGCAATGGGCTGCAGGACCGGTTTGAGCCACATAGCGTGAACGCCAAGCCAACTACCCAGCTGGTGCAGGATGGGCCCATCCAATGTCGTATCTTTGGTCAACGGGCAAATATGAATGCAGCGGCCGCATGAGGACCCCTTTAGGTTCGTGGCGCGGTAACTCGTGCAACGTTCCGTGTCGGGTTTCCAGGTCTCGTATCCGTTAAACATCACTTTGTCGCCATAGGGGATTGCCTGGCTAGGACATTCGCGGGCGCATTTCAGGCAACTGCCACAAAATTGCTGCAAACCGA
Organism: Rhodospirillaceae bacterium; assembly: GCA_002720855.1. GTDB lineage: Bacteria > Pseudomonadota > Alphaproteobacteria > MPNO01 > UBA2964 > UBA2964. Next base: position 898,526 of record PBIN01000014.1, read on the forward strand.
AATCAATGGGCCTGTCGGGGACCAAGGGAATATCGGTTGTAAGCACAGCAGTCTTAAAGCGCATGCCGAGGAATGGGTTTAGCGCGCTTTCACCAATCCGGCTTTGCTCGCCGAGGCCCGAAAGGAGCACCAGCGGTACATGAAGGACATGACTGTCGAGACTGGAATGCGCGCGGGCCGGATGTCCCATTTCGCGCAGCATCGCCGCAACGACGCCCACGATTTCGGCTCCCCTCAAATAGGATCGCATCGACTGCGCTCCAGAAATCCAGTCATTTCCTGAAGCGCCGAGAACTGTTTCATGCCCCTGGTCAATTAAAACTGTAAGGGCATATTTATGATAGGGATCGATAGGCTGACCGCGCTTGTCATGCGAATACCAACAGTAATCGGGGATCTCACAAATTCCGGTAATAGCTGCTCCCATATAGTGGCAAAGCGCTTTTAGAGCCTTTGTATTCTCTTCTGCATCAGTGCTGTCAGCCGCCATTTGGCTTGCTGTTTGGCCTTCCTGCAATGTTTTGACGCCCCACATTGGGCGGACGATACCTTGGGCCACGGGCTGCTTTTGAGACCAGCGATTTGCTTGACCTTGGGCTTTCTTGCTGAGGTCGCCCAACGCGGTGCGAACGTAAAAGTTTGCCCGGCTTGGGACCCGCGGTACTTCGTCGTCGATAATCAGCGTTGTCGGACGATCAATCCTTTTGAGGTCCTCAACAGGGTAGGGACCAAGATGGGAAGGCCTCCGCTTGCGCCGCCAACGTTCCAGGCCTGATACCGCGCCGCTCAGTCCAATTTGATAGCTGAGGTCGCGTCCGTCTCGGGTATCTGGGTGCAGTGGCTTGTCGCATTCGACGATATAATCTGTTGTTATGACGGCAACCGAAAATCGGCCATCAAGATATGGATTGACCAGCGCATCATCTTCCCGAATTGCCAGCCCGGCAAGAACAGTCAATTTGTCGAGATCGATATCCGTGGCGCCGGTCCAATGGCATTTGGACTTGAAACCCATGCTGGAAATTTGACCGCTAATGCAGGTGGCGATTTCAGCGGCACGCAATGTCGACAACAGATGGGCATTGCCATCGACCCAGCCCGCCGCCTTATTGTCAGAGTCTATTGGATCTGAATATTCCACCAATATGACAATGGCATGCGTTACTTCGCGGCCAGTACTGCCTAACCATGCCGAAGTCGGTATTTTAAAAATTCCCACTTGCGACGCATCGAGAAAATACCCGGCTCCTTTTATATCAGCGCTGCGTCTGGGTAGTTGGTCCGGTACAGGTGCCTTTTTAGAGAAAGGTTCCGGTTCCCGGAGTTCGTTATAGGCTTCGAGGTGTGCGCGTACGGCGGAGACCAAATATTTGCTACCACCTGTTGTTATCTCTTTCGGAGTGCGCGCGCGCCGATTGGCTTCTTCTTCAATGATCGATGGATCGCGACGTAACCCCTCAAGCGGGTACGGACCGAAATCAACGGGCCGGTTTTGCCGTTTTCTTCTGCTCAGCATGGCTTGACCTTATGACAGTATTCCGCCTGCCTTATTTCAATATAAACACCTCACGTAATTGATATCATATGTTACTAAAATGTCAACACGTCAAAGGCGTGTTACTTCCTCTTTCCGTAATAGAAACGGGCGAGCGTTTCCGGCTTAACGCCGAGATACCAAAGTGCATGAATGAACAGCCATCCACATACAATAGAGACAGGGTGGCGGCCCTTAAACTTTCGAGATGATGTCAAAAGCGGTGGTTCCTGGATACAAATTGTCTGGCCGTATCTTTCCAACCGGCGTGTGAACTCAAAATCCTCCATCAATGGGATTGGTCGAATTGGGCCTATTTCTTCATAAATTGAGCGACGAACAAATACACCGGAATCGCCGTAATAAAGGCCCTGAGACCGTATCCATTTGTAGAAACCGATAAGCCATCGATCAAATCTGGTGTCACCGTCAAATAAAAGACGAAAGTTGCCGCCACATATCTCAGGACGGGACTTCAACTCAGTGCAAATGGCGGCTAACGCTCCGGCAGGAAGGTTGGTATCGGCATGTAGAAAAAACAGTATTTCACCGGTTGCCGCAGCTGCTCCATGGAACAGCTGATTTCCACGTCCCGTTGGGCATTCGATAAGTGTGACACCAAAATTTTGTACGGTCTCTACGGTGCCGTCTGTGCTGCCGCCATCCGCGATTATGACCTCTGTCGAGGTGCTATTGTCTATGACGGCGGCCAGAACATCACCGATCCGTTCTGCCTCATTTAATGTTGGAATGATTACAGATATTTGCGCTGGCAAGACAGTTCAACGCCTCTCATAGACCCGTTTCCGCGACGTCCAAGCCCACATTGACGCAAAGCTGCTCGACAGCGGTTTTTTCGCTTGCCGAGAAATCATCGTCGGATTTGCCGATTGCAACGCAAACCTTGATGAGCAAACGGGCGGCATGTTGATCATCTGCAATCTTACGTACGAGCCGGAGAATTTTTTCGCGAGCCGCGCCAGGGTCAGCGGTCAATGCTTCAGCGTGTTCTCTATAAAGATCAATCGCATCGTGCGGGTCATAGATATTTAGTTCATTAATAGCGGCCAGGGCCTGATCAAGCATATCCAGCTCAGCGATATTGATCTCGCCGTCGGCAGAGGCAACGAGTGCGCTCGCCGCCATCGTTGCCTCAAGAAATGAACGATTCCGAAATTTTTCAAGTTCTTTGGATAGCGCCGTGCGCGCCTGTTGAAAAAAACCAGTCATAAAATTTGCCCTCCCCTGAGAGGAAGTTTAGCACAATAGGAAGACTCGATATTGTCAATCCAAGCTCACAGGGAATATGGTCGCTTTCACATGCCTGACCAGAGAAATGCCGAAGAATTTACTGGAAGCAGCCGTTTAGCCCGGCCCTGGCTTTTGTTGCTTGGGTGGGTTTGTGTTGGGCTGGGATTCGTTGGAATTTTTGTGCCAGGGTTGCCAACAACACCGTTCTTGCTAGTGGCATTGTGGGCGTTTTCAAAAACTTCGAAGCGTTTTCACGACTGGCTTTATAATCACCCGCGCCTGGGCCCTCCATTACGTAACTGGCGCGAACACGGCGTTATCCCGGTCCGGGGAAAGGTCTTCGCCATTGCAACAATGGCCGTCAGTTTGTTCGTGATCATAGTTTTTATTGCATCTGATTGGGTGCTGCCCGCTATTGTCGGCGCCTGCCTTTTGCCTCCTGCTATTTTTATTCTGACCCGACCGAGCGAACCTCGGTAAAGCTGCTCCTCCCTTTGCAAGATCGGTCTGGTTCTGGCATCTTCGCCACACTATGAAATATGACTTTATAGTTGCTGGCGGCGGGTCAGCGGGTTGTGTTCTGGCGAGCCGGCTCTCCGAAATTTCGACTAACAATGTGCTGTTGATCGAAGCTGGCAAGGACTTCAAGCCGGGGGCGGAACCGGCTGATATCAGGTCTTCCTACCCGATGGCAGCGTCCTTCAATCCAGCCTATCACTGGTCCAATTTAAAAGTTCGGCAGGCCGAAAACCGTTCTAACCAGCCTGGCGGTGAAACACCGTTGCGGTTTTTGGAACAGGCTCGTGTCGTTGGTGGTGGCTCTAGCATAAATGCACAAATGGCGAACCGTGGATCACCTGAAGATTACAATGAATGGGTGGATCTCGGCGCTGAAGGCTGGGGTTGGGATGACGTGTTGCCATTTTTTAAAAAGCTTGAGTCCGATCAGGATTTTGATGGTGAACTCCACGGAAAAGATGGACCCATTACAATACGCCGCGTCAAAGAGCACCAATGGTGCGGGTTTTCACACATTGTAACCAAAGTTCTAGAAAACGCGGGTTTCCAGCGGCAGGATGACCAAAATGGTCCGTTCGTCGATGGTTACTTTCCCACTTCGATTTCCAATCACCCGGATGACCACCGGCAATCGGCGGCGATGGGATACCTCAATCCCGATGTTCGCAAGCGCCCAAATTTGTATATCCGGTCGGAAACGCATGTCGAATCAATCGTGTTTGAGGGTGCCAAGGCCATCGGTGTCAGGGTCAACCAAAACGGTAAATCTGAGACAGTTTTTGCCAATGAAGTCATCATTTCATTAGGCGCTCTCCATACGCCGGCTGCATTGATGCGGTCGGGTATTGGCAGAGCTGCGCATCTGCGTGAATTAGGCGTTGAAGTGGTGGCAGACCGGGCCGGTGTCGGTATGAATTTAAATGAACATCCGACGATAGCGGTTTCGTCATATTTGCATTCTGGGGCTCGGCTCATGGAACTAAACAGAGGACATGCCCAGATTGCCTTCCGGTATAGTTCTGGCATCGAAGGATGCGGCGCTCAGGATATGTATGTTTCCGTTAGCGCAAAATCGGGTTGGCATGCTGTGGGCCAACGGCTTGGCTCTTTCCTGTTGTGGTGCAACAAGCCGTATTCGCGTGGCTCTGTCGCGCTAACATCTTCTGACCCGTTTGCCGAACCCGAAGTCGCTTTTGAAATGTTGTCTGATCGCCGGGATATGGAAAGGCTCAAAGATGCCATCAGGCGTCTGGCAGCATTGTTCGATGATCCGGAAATGAAAAATATCGCCACTGATCCCTTTCCATCAAACTATTCGGAAAGGGTACGCCGTATCGGTGCCGTCACGACGAAGAATAAGATACTGACGAATATCCTTGGTTTCCTGATGGACGGGCCGAGGCCGCTCAGACGCGCCGCGATTCACGGATTTATCACTCAGGGAATAACGCTAAAGGGTCTGCTCGCCGACGAAGCAGCGATGGAGGAATGGATTCGCGACGGTGTAACGGGTTGCTGGCATCCATCGGGAACCTGCCGAATGGGCCTGTCTGATGACCCGATGGCGGTGACCGACAATCAGGGCCGGGTCCTTGGTGTCCAGGGGTTGCGGGTGTGCGACGCGTCTATTTTCCCCTGTGTGCCACGGGCGAATACCAATATCCCGACGATCATGTGTGCGGAAAAAGTTTCGGACGCGATCAAGGCGGCATAGCCTGCAGTTAACTGTCGCATGGTTGTTCGGCTTGAAGGCTGGTGCTACGTTCCCGCGCTATTACTTACCCAGACCGGAAGAGAAAAATGTCCACCAGCTTTAGGCAGTTTGTCGAGGACCTCCGTACAGAAGGCCAGATTCGGGAAATCACAAAACCAACAGATATCCGACACATTGCAGCACTAGTCGATCAATCGGAAACGGCGCTGATTTTTAGCAACGTCATTGGATATGACATGCCCGTTGTTTCCGGTTTGACAAACAGCCGTGACAGACTGGCGATTGCTATGGGCTGTGATTTTGATGAAATCGAAGGTCGATTGCGCGAAGGCATAGATCGTCCTATCCCGCCGCGCATGGTTAACTCCGGTCCAGCACGGGAGATCGTTTTCGAGGGAGACGACGTAGATCTGTACAATTTACCCGTACCGTTGTTCTCGGTACGTGACGGCGGTCCGATGATGACCGCGGGAATTACCCTTGCGGAGGATCCTGAACTTGGACTCAATGCCGGTATCTATCGGCTCTTGGTCAAAGATCGAAACACCACAGGGATTGATGTCGTAACGCCGAACAATCTCCGAAAGCTTGCGGAAAAAGCCTTTGCCAAGGGTGAGCCCCTGCCGATCTCTGTCAATATCGGAACCCATCCGTCGGCATTGATTACTGGCTGTTTCAAAGCGGCAGCTGGTGTTGATGAAATTGCTATGGCAGGTGGCATGTTGGGTGAAGCGGTTGAATTAACACCATGTAAGACGGTCAGTACTCCTTGCATCGCGGATGCCGAAATTGTTCTTGAAGCTGAACTTTTGCCGACTGGCTGGACCAAACCTGAAGGCCGGTTTGGAGAGTTTACCCGCCTGATGGGTGGGCTTCACTGGAACCCGCATGTACGCATCAAGGCGATTTCGATGCGTAAAAACCCCATGTATTACGCACTTCATATGCCATGGGAAAATATTTGGCCTAGTGGACCTATCTATGAGGCCGCAGTTCGTCGCGCATTGCACGAAGCCGGTGTGTCGGTGACGGCAGTCAATATCACGCCGGGCGGCTGTTGCCATTGGCACGCCGTAATCGCCGTGAAGCCACTGCCCGGGGATGGTAAGAATGCAATTCTTGCAGCGCTGTCAGTAGCTGACATGAAACATGTTGTCGTTGTCGATGAGGATATCGACGTGTTCGACGGTATGGACGTCGAGTGGGCAATTGCCACACGTGTACAGGCCGACAAAGACGTTACCACCATTTCTGGAGCACGATCCAAGCCACTTGACCCCAGCCTGACGATTGTCCCGGGCAAGATTCCGACGACAGCCAAGATGGGTATAGATGCGACCATCAGCGACGATTTGCCCCGTGAGCGTTTTGAGCGGATTACCTATGCTTACGCTGATGAGGTGGATTTGGACGACATGCTTGGTGACGGCCCGCCAAAAGAAGCAGCCCCTGAGATTTCAAACGAAGATGTTGCGGTACTGGCAGACAAGATTCGCGAAGCAATCACAAAAGAACCACTTTATTTTGCCCAGCTTGCGGAGCGTTTTTCGAGCGAAGGATTCCAGACGGTTGCGCGTGCTCTCGGAACAATCCATGAAGCAGAAGAGTTATGGCAGGATAAAGTCGGCAAATTCTGTCTTGCGGGGTCGGAGTTTGCCGCCGAGCCGCCGCAAAAGCGCGGCTAACGGACAAGACGCTCAGCCGGCAGCTTTACAGTAACCTTCGTGCCTTTTTCGGGGCCCTTGGTCATGCTAGAGAGTGTGAGTTGCCCGCCATGAAGTTCAACAAGCGCTTTCGTCAGGGATAGACCCAGGCCAGTGCCTTCAAATTTTCTGTCTAACCCTGAATGTGCCTGTTTGAAGGGTTCCAGCACATCCTGAATCTCATCTTCAGGAATGCCGATTCCAGTGTCTGTCACGGAAAGCAGAATGCCTCCGTCTTCCGCCCATTGCACGTCGGTTGTTACGGTCCCACCGGGATCTGAAAACTTCACAGCATTGCTCAGCAAATTGATAATGACCTGACGGATTTTTCTGGAGTCTGCAGATAGGACAACCGGCTCTACAGGTAGGTTGGCAATAAGCTTGATTTCGTTTTGTGTAGCGCGCTCTGCGACGAGCTTGATAGGGATATCTATTGCTTCTTCCAACGAAATGAGTTCTTCCGCGAGTTCCAGCTCACCGGCCTCGATCTTAGACATATCGAGAATATCATTGATCAGCGCCAGAAGGTGGTTTCCGCTTTGGTGAATGTCATGCGCGTATTCTTGATATTCTGAGATGTAATCCTTTCCCATAAGGGCATCGCGAATGATCTCAGAAAAACCAATGATGGCGTTCAACGGTGTCCGCAGTTCGTGACTCATGTTAGCGAGAAAGTCTGACTTGGATTTATTAGCGAGTTCAGCTGTTTCTTTTGCTGTCAGTGCGTCATCGCTCAAGCGTTTTAATTCATCCTGTTTTTCTTTGAGAGACGTAATGTCCGTACAGGTTACAACTATTCCGCCCTCAGCTGTCCTGCGGTCTGTAACTTGTAACCAACGACCATCGAACAAAGAGACTTCCCGCGTGGAAGGAGGGTTGAGATGTTTTTCGACACGTGACTTTACATATGACTCCAGATCAATGTTCTGGCCGTGCTCGATTGCCTGTCGGGCAAATGCTGTTACGAGAGCCTCATAGGTGACGCCTGGTTTGAGATCAATATTTGCTCGGGGCCACATGCCTACATATCGCTCGTTGCACAAAACGAGCCTGTCGTCGCTATCGAATAATGCGAGACCGTTGGTAAACGCCGCCATCGCTTCGTCGAATCGTTCCTGGCTTTTTACGAGCGCCGACTGCGTCGCTTTTTGATCCGTAATATCCTCTGTAATTGTCAATATGTATTGAATTGTGCCTTTCTGATCGTTGAGCGGGTAACTGCTTGATACGATTTGCCGCTCACCCAAATTTGGGGACGATATGGTTTCTTCTGGATAAAATTCTGGCTTACCGGTTCTAATCAGTCTTTGACGGGAAGCTTCACGCCCGCGATTTTTCTTCCCCGCAAAACAGTTGGCTGTCATCTTTCCGATTAACTCGGTCCGCGATTCCCCGGTCAATTCCTCGCAAGCGCGATTCGCAAAGATTATTTCCGACGTTGACGCATCTCTGACGAGGACGGTCAAAGGAATATTATCGACGATAAGATTTAAAAGTGTTTCCAGTCGCTGTCGTTCGTTTGAAATAGCGACGCGATCTTCAATATCCATTAGGCGGACGTCACAAGTATTTTCTCCTTCTGCATTTTCGAATGTTGAACCGACATATCGCGTCCAAATTGGCCAATTTGGACGCGATATGTCGGTTCAACATTCGAAAATGCAGAAGGAGAAAATA
>PBIN01000015.1 GCA_002720855.1 Rhodospirillaceae bacterium
GCGAAATCAAAAGAAATGCACCTGAAAAGAAAAAAGAGCCGCCACGAGGGCGGCTCTAGTTCAACAGGGAGGCGTCAAAAGGATGGGATGAGGATCCAATGACGTGATGCATAGGAGAACCTATTCATCACTGTGAACTTTATAAGCCTTAGGTTAAAGAATGGTTAACTAGATAAATACTTTTAAAATACCCACAAATATTTATTTGGACTGCATAACTGCCATTATTTTTTAAATAGCGCCTCCGCGGCACTGACATGCGATTTTTTGGCGGCAATATCTGCTTCCACACGAGCGATTTCTGTTTTTAGCTCAGCTATGTATTCTTCGAGTTGCTCGATCGAAAGTTTCTCTATGTCGCGTTGCGTCCAGTCATTAGGCCGGACGATATCATCTTCATCATCCATAATAACGCACCCTCCTCTTGCCAGTTTGAATCGGGGAGATTAGACCTGCAACCGTTTTTAACATTCCTACAACCGGATGAAATCCATGATGCATGATCTGCCCGAAAAAATGACAGCTATCGAAATAACGCAACCGGGTGGACCAGAGGTCCTAAAACCAACGCAACTACCTGTTCCGTCTCCCGGCACTGGAGAGATACTCGTTAAAGTTACTGCCGCAGGCGTAAACAGACCGGATGTCATGCAACGTCTCGGTAATTATCCTCCTCCAAAAGGCGCGCCTGAAACACCTGGTCTGGAAATAGCTGGGACTATTGCAGCCATCGGCGAAGATGTAACAGGTTGGAAAGTTGGCGATGAATTGTGTGCCCTGGTTGCGGGTGGCGGATATGCTGAGTATTGCATAGCGCCTGCACTTCAATGTCTCCACATCCCACGCGGTATGGATATGACAGAGGCTGCGGCACTGCCGGAGACCTTTTTTACTGTCTGGGACAATGTCTTTACGCGAGGTGGCCTCAAAAAGGGCGAAACAATCCTAATTCACGGTGGTTCAAGTGGGATCGGAACAACCGCGATCCAGCTCGCAACAGCAATAGGCGCGAAAGCCCTGGTGACGGCCGGATCAGCAGAAAAATGTGAGGCGTGCGAAAAACTTGGCGCCATTGCCGCATTTAATTATCGCGAAACTGATTTCGTGGAAGGTGTTCAGGCTGCAACCGGCGAAATGGGCGTCGACGTCGTCCTTGATATGGTGGGTGGCGATTATGTCGCCCGCAATCTGCGTGTCCTGGCCAAGGGCGGCCGTCTGATCCAAATTGCGGTCCAGCATGGGACCAAGGCGGAAATCCCGGTCCATGTGATCATGATGAAGCAAATTACATTCACAGGTTCGACGTTGCGACCACGGTCGGTTGAAGAAAAAGCATTGATTACCGAGCAACTTCGTGAGAAAGCATGGCCCCTAATTGAGGCGGGCAAGGTCAAACCGCTGATACATGAGCAATTTCCACTCGAGGAAGCCTCCAAAGCCCATGCTTTGATGGACAGCAGCGCTCATATCGGTAAAATTGTCCTGACCGTTTAACGGTGTGTGCCGGTCTAATGATCGCCACGCTATTTCGCCCCAAAGTAAGCAATCCGCGTGGTGGCTTGCAGCTGTCGGTTCGGCGGCGGGGTGTTGCGTGTGTCCGAAAACAAAGGAGAGACCATGAGTCAGGTCCTTATGCCAAAAGCAACGGCTGTTTGGCTAATTGAGAATACAGCGCTGACATTCGATCAGATATCGGATTTTTGCGGATTACATCCACTGGAAGTGCAAAGCATCGCAGATGGCGAAGCAGCAATAGGCATGGTCGGTTACGATCCGATTACGAATGGCCAGCTAACGCAGGAAGAGATTGACCGCTGCGGCGCAGATCCTGACGCGCGGCTCGAAATGGCGGAGGTAAATGTGCCGCGTCCGACAGCTCGAACCAAGGGGCCGCGTTATACCCCCGTTGCGCGTCGTCAGGATCGTCCCGACGCCATCGCTTGGTTGGTGCGGAATTTCCCGCAATTGTCAGATGGACAGATTTCCAAACTCGTGGGTACCACCAAGCCAACGATCAACGGTGTTCGTGACCGAACACATTGGAATATTAACAACATCAAGCCTCGTGACCCGGTAGCCCTGGGTCTGGTCGCGCGTGACGATCTAACGGCAGCAATCGAGAAGGCTAATCGCGCTGTCGAAAGAGCGGAAAAACGAAAAGAGAAAGAGGCAAAAAAAGTCGAGCAGGAGAATGCTCCGGCTGCCACTGCAGACCAGGTGGAGGAAAGTGCGCCACCTCCCACGGAACCCCCAATTGCCGAGGCTCCGGTATCGGCAGAAGCGCCAACGGCCGAACCTGAACTGAAACCGGAAGACGTTTTTGCAGCGCCTCCCGAAACAAGTTCGCCAGCGCCAGAGCCCGCTGAAGAAGCGGCTCCAGAAGAGGCCGCGCCTGCCGCCGACGACGATGGCAACCCATTTGCCGCTCTCAGTCAGCTTCTGCCTCAAGACGAATCTCAATCGTCGGAAGAGTCCGATGGCGATACCGAAGAACGGCAGGACTAGCGAGCAACCGGTTCATCAGATACTGAATCGCTAATCTATGGCGAAAAAACCGGACTATCCGTTCGAACGCCTCGACTATGGTGAGACAAAGGAAGTAGTTCCGGGCATCCATTGGATTCGGATGCCTCTCCCCTTTGCTCTAAATCATGTAAATTTGTGGCTGATCAGCGACGGTGACGGCTGGACGATTATCGATACCGGCTACAACACGGAAGAAACGCGCGAAATATGGGAAAGCGTTTTTGCCGATCTACTCGACCGCAAACCAATAAACCGAGTCATCGTCACCCATTTCCACCCTGATCACGTCTCCCTCGCCGGCTGGCTCATTGAAAAATGGGACATTCCGCTATGGATGACATATTCGGAGTGGATGCAAGCCCAGCTGAACCGGTTCGGCGGTCCTACAGCGGATATAGATGCACGCATGAAATTCTATACAGAGCACGGCATGGAGCAGTCCGGTATCGACGGTTATCGGAAAACACGCCCCGATTTCTCAAAGATCATCCTGCCATTGCCTACGGGTTTTCGCCGTATGGTCGACGCGGAGAAATTTGTTATTGGTGATCACAACTGGCAGGTAATTACCGGTGGCGGTCATTCGCCCGAGCACGCAGCGCTCTGGTGCGAAGACCGGAACGTTTTGATTTCAGGTGATCAGGTATTGCCGCGGATTTCCACTAATATAAGTTTGCAATGCAACGAACCCGATGGCGATCCATTGCGATTGTATCTCGATAGCCTCGAAAAATTTCGACATCTTCCTAAAGATGTCTTTGTATTGCCGTCGCACGACCGCCCCTTTTACGGACTACATGCTCGCATTGATGCCTTGGGCGAACATCACGCTGAACGACTGGATGCAGCGGTCGAAGCCTGTGAAAAACCAAAGACCGCGCGCGAATTAATTCCGCATTTATTTAGACGAGAGCTTGATCAACATCAGCTTGGCTTTGCCATAGGTGAAGCCATGGCTCACGCCAATTATCTCGTCACAGACGGACGGCTTTCAAAATCGCGTGGAGACGACGGAATTATCCGTTTTTCTCAGGTGTAACTAACCCTGACGGGCCTGCGCTTCGAGCTCCCGCAATGCGCGCCGATCAATTTTCATTAGGGTTGTTCGCGGCAGCATGTCCACGAAGGCCATTTCCTGCGGCACTTTATAGCCACCGATTTTCCGGACCCCGTCTTTAAGCTCAGCGACCAACTTATCGTCCACCTCTACACCTGGTTTCAGCACAATGAACGCCTTCGCTTGTGTGAGGCCTTCGCTGTCTTCGTAAGACACAACAGCGGCCTCCAAAACACCATCGTGTTCTGTGATCGCCGCCTCGACTTCAATTGGCGATACCCACAACCCCTTGACCTTAAAGACATCATCGCTGCGACCGGAAAACCAAAAATAACCATCGTCGTCGAATTGCAGCGTGTCACCGGTGCGGGCCCATTCCCCAACAAACGTATCCCGGCTTTTCTCGAGCTTGCGCCAGTAAAAGAAGCATGTGGTACTGCTGCCGATCCAGGCTTCACCGTCGGTGTTTACTTCCGTCACCTCATTACCATCATCGTCCATGAGTTTGACATCATATCCAAAGACGGGTTTGCCTAGACTGCCGCGTCTATATTCTTTCGGGCGATTAGCAATCCATTCGTAGGTAATCTCCGAAGATCCAATCGAGTCCAGAATCTCGAGGCTAAACAGCTCTTCGAATTTCTCGAACACCTCGGGTGGCATTTTTTCGGAAGCTGAGGTCACCAATTCCAGCGAAGAGAAATCCGGCACCCGTTCTTGCTCTGCGAATAGAAGAAGATTCTTGATAATCGTGGGTACTGTGATCAACTTGTTGGGCTTTGTTTTTTCAATCACACCGACGACATTTTCGGCAGTGGGCGGCAGGCGGGAAATTACACTCGTAGCGCCGAAATAAAACGGTATGAGCACAGCTGGCCAAATGCCGTGTGTAAAATACTTCTTGGATGTCGCGTGAACGACATCGTCGGGCCCATATTCCATAAAAGTGCCGTGCCGTTCGGGGACTAAATAGAAATCATGAGCAAGGTGGGTAATACCCTTGGCTGGCCCGGTGGTGCCACCTGAGTAAAACATATAGGTGACGTCGTTGTAGTGAAGAGGCACAGGTGCGAACGTCGTGGGGTGGCCTTCGACCATTTCATTGTAGGTAAGCGTGTTCCGGTCGCCGGCCTCAGGGGCACCCCCGATATCACTCCCGCGGACGATGACGTTCTCCAACGTCCACGGCATATCATCGGCAATGTCGCCGAGTTTTTCCGACTGTTCGACATCAATGAAAAGCGATTTAGCGGCTGTATCCTGTAGAAAATAAGCCAAATTTGGCGCTTTATAGGCGTCCGAGACAACGACCGGTACAATCCCGGCGCGGATCGCGCCAAACCACATGGCCATATACTCAACGCTATCGGTGCCGAAGAGCAGAATGCGTGAACCGGTTTCAATATTAAGCGCCTTCAGGCCATTTGCGGCCCGGCAAACATGGCCAATAAATTCCTGGTACGAATAACTTTCGTCATCGACGATGAGAGCGGTTGCCTCTGCTTTCTCCGTTGATAGGTGTTTGTCGAGAACGACATTGTTGGGATTAAAATATTCCGGAATTTCCGGATCGTTCCATGCACGCCATTCGTCGCCGAAAATTATGTCTTTATGATCGCTCACGGTGTCTTCTTTCTCACATCAGTTCTATTTAATTTCGCGCAATTTTTTCCTGCCGCACGCTGCCAGACAAAGGCATGCTTGGAAACCTTAAATCGCCCCTTCTTCCCGCGCTGCCGCTATCTCTTCGTCATCCAAACCAATGACAGTTTTTAAAATTTCTTCTGTGTGTTCTCCGAGCAGCGGCGAACGCTTAACATCGGAAGGAGAATCCGAAAGTTTTACGGGATTGCCAACTGTCAAATACTTGCCACGTTCGGGATGATCAACTTCAACGACTGTCCCTGTCTCACGCAAAGACGGCTCTTCGGCCAGTTCCTTCATTGAGAGAATTGGCCCACAAGGAATATTGAGAGGATTGCATTTGTTCATCACCTCAAACTTGTCCAGTGTCATCGTCCATTCTTCAATAGCATCGAATATCGGTTTGATCTTATCCAGCCGTGCATCGGGCTTTGCATAACCTGGGTCTTCTTTCCACTCCGGTTTGCCGATGAGATCACAAATATTGCCCCAAACGGCTGCTTGCGTAATGAAATATACATATGCGTTAGGATCGGTTTCCCAGCCTTTGCATTTCAAAATCCAGCCTGGTTGACCGCCTCCAGAGTCGTTTCCAGCGCGAGGTGTAGCCTCACCAAAGGGAATGTCCTGGCCATATTGGCTGTATTCCTTGAGCGGTCCGCGTGTCAGCCGCTGCTGATCACGCAGCTTCACGCGCGAAAGGTTTAACACGCCGTCCTGCATGGCACATTCGACCCGTTGCCCTTTGCCGGATTGTTCACGTTGAAATAGTGCGGTCACAATTCCAAATGCCAAATGCAGCCCCGTGCCCGAATCTCCGATTTGGGCGCCGGTGACGATGGGAGGCCCATCCAGAAAGCCCGTCGTTGAGGCGGCGCCGCCGGTGCATTGCGCAACATTCTCGTACACCTTGCAATCTTCATACGGCCCAGGGCCAAAACCCTTGACGGATGCGTAGATCATCCGCGGATTGATTTCCTGAATTTTCTCCCATGGAAAACCCATTCTATCGATCGCGCCTGGCGCGAAATTTTCAACCATCACATCGCATTCTTTGATGAGTTTGGTGAAAATCTTGCTCCCGCTTTCAGTCTTGGGATTCAATGTAACGCTGCGTTTATTGTGATTAAGCATGGTGAAGTAAAGGCTATCGACATCTGGAATATCGCGTAACTGACCGCGCGTCGCGTCACCAACTCCCGGCCGTTCAACCTTAATCACGTCTGCGCCGAACCACGCGAGTAACTGCGTACAGGTAGGGCCTGACTGTACGTGGGTCATATCCAGAATTTTTACACCTTCCAGTGCTTTGCTCATCACTTCATTCCTGTTTTTAAGAGTTTCTCTAAAGCCAGCATGCTATTTCTTGGCAACAACACTCTGCGGATTGAGATTACCGATACGCCCGCTTTCTGTACCCGCCTCTGCATCAATTACCGCGTTTACCAGCGCCGGCTTGCCAGAATCCATAGCCGCGTTCACCGCCTGCGATAGCTCATCGGGCGAGGTAGCATTGTATCCAACACCGCCAAAGGCCTCCATCATCTTGTCGTAGCGAGCGTCTTTGACAAACACCGTTGTGGCGACGTCTTCTCCAGCAGGATTAACATCGGTACCCCGGTAAATCCCGCCGTTATTGAAGACAACGACACACACCGGCAGATTGTAGCGGCAGATGGTTTCGATCTCCATGCCTGAGAAACCAAACGCGCTATCGCCCTCGACTGCAAGAACCGGATTTCCGGTCTCAACCGCAGCGGCAATCGCCGTTCCCATTCCGACACCCATGACGCCCCAGGTTCCAACATCAAGCCTTTTGCGGGGCTGATACATATCGATAATGCTCCGCGCAAAATCAAGGGTATTGGCGCCTTCGTTAACAAGGATCGCATCTGGCCGCTCCTTGATGATCGTACGCAATGCGCCAAGCGCTCCATGGTAATCCATCGGCACATTATTATTTTGTAATCTAGGGGCCATACGGGCGACATTACTCTCAACCTTTTCCCGGACCGCATCCGTCCACGCGGCGGACGGTTTTTTCCAGCCCTTACCCATGCCTTCAAGCATTGCCTCAACGCAGGAGCCAATATCACCAACAACTGGTGCAGCAATCTCAACGTTGCTGTCCATTTCCCGAGGCTCGATATCGATATGGACAAATTTCTTTGGCGTCTCACCCCAAGCCTTTCCTTTACCGTGAGATAGTAGCCAGTTAAGCCGCGCACCGATCATCATCACGGTGTCAGAATCCTTGAGCACCAGAGAGCGGGCTGCTCCGGCAGATTGCGGGTGCGTGTCGGGCAAAATGCCCTTCGCCATACTCATTGGTAAATAGGGAATGCCACTTGATTCAACCAGTGTCCGGATCGCGTCGTCAGCCTGAGCGTAAGCTGCACCCTTACCAAGGATGATCAAAGGCCGTTCAGCATCCTTGAGAACATCGAGCGCTCTGCCGATGGCCTCCGGTGAGGGAAGTTGACGCGGTGCGGCATCAATCACTTTGACCAACGAGCCTTCTCCAACATCGGCATCCATTACCTGACCAAGCAATTTGGCCGGAAGATCCAGATAAACCCCACCCGGACGCCCGGAAACGGCAGCCCTGATGCAACGCGCAATACCAATGCCGATATCTTCTGCATGCAAAATACGGTAGGCCGCTTTGCAGAGAGGTTTGGCAATCGCTAGCTGATCCATCTCTTCGTAGTCGCCTTGTTGCAAATCCACGATTTCTCGTTCCGAAGAGCCGCTAATCAAGATCATCGGAAAACAATTTGTCGTCGCATGCGCCAACGCTGTCAGACCGTTGAGAAAACCAGGTGCCGAGACCGTCATGCAAATTCCGGGTTTTTGCGTCAAATAACCAGCAATTGCCGCAGCGTATCCGGCGTTTTGTTCGTGGCGAAACGAAAGCACCCGCATACCAGCTGCCTGCATGTAACGGCCCAAATCGGTGATTGGAATGCCCGGAACGTTATAGACTGTATTGATATCGTTTAGCTTCAATGCGTCGATAACGAGGTGAAATCCGTCCGTTAGATTGCCTGTCTCTTCGACTTCTTCCGACATATTCTTTTTCCTAAACTAATTTGCGCCAAATTCGTGCAAGGTGAGTTTCTAACTCACTATCGTCGCCAAACGACCGCCGGTGATATTCTTATTTGTCAGACCCCGCCGCAACCTTTATGGTTCCCACCGTAGTAAAAATATTTCCTAAGTAAATGGGGGACCTCATGAAACGTATGCTTACCGGAATTGCCGTCGCTGGCATGATGCTCGGCGGACTTTCCGTTGCGGCGAATGCAGCAACAATCAAGATTCTCGCTAGCTGGAATAAAAACGTCTGGCCTACCTACGTGGTGCTTGATGCGTTTGTCAAAAACGTGAAAAAGCTGGGCGGAGATAAGATCAAGATCAGAATTAGTGGACCAGAAGTCGTACCTGGTTTTGAACAACTCCAGCCCGTAAAGGCAGGAGTTTTTGATCTTCTGTTCACCCATGGTGTTTATCACATGGGTTCAAAGGGACTTTCCGCGATTATCGACGCGATGAATGCGGATCCTGTCGGCAAACGCACTTCTGGTGTTTGGGATCATCTCGACAAGTTCTATCAGAAAACGCATGGCCTTAAGCTGATTGCTATCTCACCGAACAGCACAAAGGGCTATCACATTTTCTTAAAGAAACCCATCACAGGCGGTAACTGGAAAGGCCGTAAAATTCGCGGCACCCAAACCTATCATGGCGTTATTCGTTTATTTGGTGGGGAACCCGTCGTAATGCCTGGCTCACAGGTTTATTCGGCATTGGAAAAAGGTGTCGTTGACGGCGCTGCATGGCCAGCTGCTGGCATGCTGAGCATGAAACATTTCGAAGTTGCCAAATATAAGGTTCGCCCAACATTTGGCACGTCAACCCTACCATTCCTGATGAACCTCAAAAGCTTTAACAAGCTCAGCAAGGAAAAGCAGAACATTCTTCTGCAAGCAGGTTATATGACCGAGCTTGAAATGCCCTGGAAAGGCGATCAGGTCCAAGCCAAGGAAGATGCTGAACTCGCGAAACGTGGCGTAAAGATCACCCGTATTCCGGCAGGTGAAGTGGCGAAAATGCGCAAAGCCTTCTCAGAAAGTATCTGGAAGCTTGGTGAAAAATGCTGCGGCGAGGACGCGAAGAAGCTTCGCGCTCTTGCGGAAAAAGCAGGTCTTTCCTGGTAACAACTTTCTATTGATATAGAGTGGGCTGCGGTGACGATGTCATCGCAGCCCCTCCTTTAGATTGTCGTTGGTTTAATGGGTATTTACCGCACATTCGAACGTTGCCACGACTGGCTGACTGTCGTGGGTTACTATCTCGCCTGTGTAGCGCTTAGCATTATATTTGGCGCATACATCATCGAGGTATTTGCAAGATATTTCTTCAACGCGCCACAATGGTGGGCGAGCGAGGCTGTATCTTACTCGCTCTGTGCCTGCACCTTCCTAATGATGCCCTATGTGACCTGGAAGAGAGGTCATGTTGCGGTCGCTCTAATCTTTGATCTGCTGCCCAGAAATGGGGCTCGGGTCGCGTTGTGGCTAACTTATCTGCTCGGCGCTCTTTTCTGCGGATTCGCAACATGGATATCGTTTGACGAAACGGTACGCCAATTTATCCACAATATCAGTTTGATGGCGGTCAAACCCGTCCCGAAATACCTTATTTCGATTTTTATTCCGTTTGGCTTTGCCAGTTCGACACTTCATTTCCTACGGTTTCTGGACTTCAAGGCGATCGATCCGGACAATGCCACCGGCGGATTTGGGGAAGCCTAAATCATGGGTTGGGAAGCAACATTAATTACAGCGATTATGCTGCTTCTGGCCGCCTTTATGTCTGGCGCGCCGCTCTTCGTTGCTTTTCTTGCCATCAATATAACAGGTGTAGTGATTTTTCTGGGACCCGCAGGGTTCGGAATGGTCGCAAACTCTATCTTCGATACCACCAATAATGCTGACCTTGCGACAATCCCGCTCTTTATTTTGATGGCAGAGGTTTTGTTCCGGTCGGGCACAGTCGACATATTATTCGATGCGGTGGACAAATTAATTGGCCGTATGAAAGGTCGACAATATGTGTTGACGATCTCTCTTTCGACGGTTTTTGGAGCGCTCTCTGGCGCTGGAATGGCGGTTGCGGCAATGTTGGCACGAACCGTCTTCCCGACAATGCGTAATCGCGGTTACGATTCCAAACTTGCCATAGGGAACATTCTCGCCGGCGCGAGCCTGGCACCAATCATTCCGCCAAGTGTTCTTGCAATTGTTATCGGTACGCTCTCCAACACATCGATTGCAGGACTGCTGATCGGCGGAATTATTCCGGGCCTTATGTTATCAGCCATGTTCCTGACCTATACGATGACCCGCGTAAAACTAAATCCGGCGCTGGCACCAAATGACAACGACAATGATGCGCCGAAGATCTCTGTCGGCGAGAAATTGCGTGCTCTCGCGGGATGCCTACCGTTTGCATTGATCATCTTTTCGGTAATGGGCTTTATTATGTTTGGCATCGCGACACCGTCTGAAGCGGCTGCCACCGGCGTGCTCGCGGCAATAATCACCGCTGCCTATTATCGCAAATTGAGCTGGAAAATGATGACAGAGTCGCTTGGAACAGCGGCTTTTATTACCAGCATGATCCTGCTCATCATGGCGAGTTCCCGCATGTTTAGCCAGTTACTCGCCTTTACCGGTGCGACAACTGAGCTCACCAATCTGATCGTTAATCTTGGCTGGCATCCCATGCTGATGCTGTTCATCATGATGGCGATCCCGTTTGTGCTCTGTATGTTTATTGACCAGATTGCGCTGATGCTGGTTGTTATTCCTATTTACCAGCCCCTTCTCGCAACGCTCGGATTTGACCCGATTTGGTTCTGGCTGATTATGTTACTCAACGTAACTGTCGGCGGAATTTCACCGCCATTTGGCTATGTCATATTCGCTTTTCAGGGGGCAGCGGATAAAGTCCAGATTGCTGAAGTGTTTAAAGCGTCCTGGCCCTTTGTCGCTTTATTCCTGCTTGGCATGGTCGCGCTAGCTGCATTCCCGCAGCTCGTGACGTTCCTGCCAAACCTCATAAAATAAAATTACTATTTGACCGCTTCGAGGTTGAGACTCATCAAACGGCCATTTTGCTTATCCATATGGGGCAAGTGCGCCTGCGAGTAATCGTCGAGATCGGAATGCTCTGTTTTCCGCCAATCCCATCGCCTCACCTCTGAAAACCCTGCCTGCAGCAAAAGTCCCGACAAGAGAGGTTCTCATCGAATATCATATGATGAAAGTCTGTTTCATCCCGTTGACCACCGCAAATCAAGCCAACCAACCCAGATAACCCGTCCTTTAGACCTTGCTCGTAATAGATCGCTGCACAGGCGGCAAAATCAGGTACAGCCAGTCTAAGAACACCGCCGGGTTGCAAAACCCGCTGCCATTCCTGCAGGACGTCGACAATTTTGAAGCGGCCAAAATGCTCCAGGACATGGCAGGCATAGATCAGTTCCGACGTATTGTCTGGTATGAAGGATAGGGAATCGATTGAACATTGTTGATCCACATGCGGATAGGGCTGGATATCCACATGAAAAAATCCAGGAATGTATTTTTCTCCGCACCCCAAATGCAAACGCTGCATACCGGGTACCGCTTCGACGCTCTTTATAGGCCTCGGTATAGAGTCAGCCATGCGGTTCTACTCCATTGCACCAGTCGGTCCACATGTGCCTGATAACACTTTCCATCGCCGTTACAAATTGTTTTTGGTCGGCAATGGGTGAGTGCATGACCTGCCGCCGGAGTGTTTTGCGATAGTTGGAAATTCTATTTTTTTGATCAGCGAGGGATTTTGCAAGACGAATATATGACTGCCGATTTTCTGCAATGAGTTCCTCCAGTTTGGCAACTTTCAGGATCCCCGCAGCCATTCTCGATACATACTTGTCACCCGCCATCGTAATGACCGGCACACCCATCCAAAGGGCTTCACAAATCGTCGTGGCGCCAGAATACGGGAAAGTGTCGAGCATAATATCGATCTTGCTGAATAGAGATAAATGATCAGACTTTTTAGGAAGATGGTCGAGCAAATCCAATCGGTCTGGCGAAATGCCTTCTGCTGAAAAAATTGCAGTGACACGTTGACGCAACTGTTGATCACCAAGCCCTCTGCCTTTGATAAGCATTCGAGAGTTTGGCACCGCCGAGACGATCTCCGCCCAACAACGCAAAGTATCATCATTCAATTTGCTGAAATTATTTAACGACCCAAAAGTTAAATACCCCGCCGTCTCAAATGGCGGATCGGTTATCGCAGGTAAATCATCATCACCGGCATAGCAAAACAGGGAATCCGGCAAACGAATGAGATTTTCACAGTAGTGATCTTCATTCTCAATAGGATCGGTAACACTGTCGGTGATGCGCCAACCCATCGCCTCTAACCCCGTTGTTCCACCGTAGCCGAGCCAGCTCGCCTGTACCGGTGCGGGTTGCCGCGCAAATGTCAGCAACCGGTTCCCGGCAGTGTGACCCGCGACATCAATGAGCACATCAATTTTATCTTCACGAATTTGTTCTGCCAGCTGTTCGTCGCCCTGCCCAAATGTTCGCCGCCAGCAATCCGAATGTGTCTCAAACCACCGCGTTTGATCGTCTACCCGGGCGACATCAGCATAGGAATAAATCTCGACCTTATCTCGGCCGTGGCACGCATAGAGCGGTGACAGGAACCGGCCAACTGCGTGGTCATGAAAATCCGGCGACACATAGCCAACGCGTATTCGACGATCAGAAATAGGGTCGTTTAAGTGCAGCTTCTTTATCTCTTTTAGAGAAGCTGCATGTCGTGAATTCCAGTTTTCCGCCTCGCCCTTAATGGTCATTGCAGAAGTGGCAGGATCGAGCGAAAGGGAGAACAGCAAATTGCTGTGCGCCATTGCGTTGGAGGGATCAAGCGCTATTGCACGCCTAAAACTATTAATGGCGTCAACCGGCTGTCCCATTGCGCGAAAGAGATTTCCGAGATTATTCCACGCTGCCGGCATATTGGGCTCGAGATCGAGCGCCGTGCGAAAGGCAACCTCCGCCTCAAAAAACCTTCCTTGTGCCTCGAGAACACCGCCAAAGGTCAGCTGGGTAATCGCGTGGCTATCGTCTATGCTGATCGCCTCTCTGCACTGCTTCTCTGCATCGTCGATTTTTCCCAACATCGCCATAACATTGGCAAGATTGTTGCGTGCAGAGAGTTCTTTTGGCGCGACCGATATCGCTTCCCGGAATACCGTGGATGCCTCTTCAAAACGTGCCTGCAAATATAGCCCCGTGCCGAGATTGTTATAGGCCTCGTAATATTCCGGTTCGATTTCTATTGCCTTGCGAAAGGAATGTTCCGCATCACGTGCCATACCGCACCGGTTTAACGCTATACCCAAATTGTTATGCGCTACTGCATATTCCGGGGCGTGACCAACAGCTGTCTTATAGGCTGCTATCGCCTCGTCAAAAGCGCCTACCTGCCTGAGTATATTCCCGTGATTATTGTGATAGACGGCATTTGCGGGATCCAATGTCAGGGAGCGCTCGATGAGCTCTAGCGCTTTTTCCGCCTGCCCCAGTTCACCGGCTATAACACCCAGAAAGTTTAGAGCGTCGGGTAAGTCTGGGTAACGATCCAAAACGGATTGATAAAGTCCAGCAGCGCGCGTGAGATCGCCGGATTGATGCAACGTGACCGCAGATTCCAGATCGCGGATTATGTCAGAGGTCAGATTTGCGGCAACAGGCGGCTGCACTCCCCGCTTTCGGGCTCTTTTTGCCAAACGGCTGGTCTGACGACGCTGAGCGCGGTTCATTAATGTGTCCCCAAGAGCCGCTTTTGCGCAGCCAGGCACACACCTTAAATTGAACCTGTTAAGGCTGGCTTAACCATAAACCCCAGCTTGCGGGATCGGTAATTGGATCAGGCGCTTGCGGCTGCTCCTGCCGACGTCCCTGCAAGTTTGCCAAAGACAGAACCCGCCGTCAGACCCGAACCACCCGGATAGTTAAAGTAGAAGAGCCCACCGACGCATTCGCCGGCCGCATACAGACCTTCCATTGGCAGAAGATCGGTATCCACCACCTGTCCATCCGTATTGATACGTAAACCACCGAACGTGAATGTTACGCCGCAGGTGATCTGATATGCCTCAAACGGCGCCGTATCGATCGTTTGCGCCCAGTTGGACTTATTGATCTCAAGACCTTCGGTACAACGCCCATCCTTAACGTTCGGGTTGTACTCGATATCTTGATTGACCGCCGCGTTATAATCTTTGATTTCCTGAAGGAAACCTTCCTTATCGACGCCTTCAAGCTTGTCGGCGAGATCTTCGATGGTATCAGCCGTAACTTTCGTAACCTGGCGGATTGAATATTCATCTCGCTTGAGGTGGGCTACTTTCGCGTCCAATACCTGCCAGGCAAATTGCGCCGGCTGCTCAAGAATAACCCGGCCATATTTTGCATAGGTGTAGTTCCGGAAATCCGCACCCTCATCAACAAAGCGCTTGCCGGTTGCATTCACCATGATGAAAAACGGATAGGAGTGTTTCTGGAATTGGTCACCGACTGCAAGATCGCCAAATTCGGGAGCATTGCGATCCCAGCCAACGGCATGACAACCAGACCAGTTACCATATGTAGCCGCACCGATGTCTGTCGCCATGCGAATACCATCGCCCGTGTTGAACCGCGTGCCGCGAATTTTCGCAAGATCCCAGCCTGGGCCAAGATAACGTGTACGCCACTCCGGGTTTGCCTGAAAACCACCTGATGCCATTACCACTGCCTTGCAGGTAAGTTCCTTAACTTCATTACCCTGCTTCATCCGCACGCCGGTAACCTTGGCACCGTCAAACATGAGGCTCATAGCCCGCGTTTCGAACATGGTTTCGATGCCGCCCGCTTTTGTGATTTCCTGTTGGGCTTCAAAGAGACCCGGGCCACCGCCGTTTGTTTCGACCGTCAATCCGCCCCAGAATTTGAATTTTCCGTCGATTTTGAAAGCCTGGCGTCCATAAATTGGTACAAAACGAATGCCCTTTTCACGCATCCAGATCAGTGTATCGAGGCTGCGCGTAACCATAATCTCCGCCATATCCGGATCGGTGCGGTATTGCGTGACCCGGAAAATATCATCGAAGAACTGGTCTTGCGTATAAGTGCCGAAATCTGTGTCTTCTATTTCCTGATCGGAAAGCTCAACAAGTTTCTGGATGTCTTCAACGCCATCATAAACGACACGCATCGCGCCGGCTGTAAAACGTGTATTGCCGCCCGCTTCGTCCTCCGGAGCGCGTTCCAGCATGACAATTTTCTTAGCGCCTGCATCCTGTGCCGCCATCGCCGCACATGCTGCCGCGTTGCCCGCGCCAACGACAATTACATCATAATCCGTATCAGCCATATTTCCGTTTTCCTTTAGTCCGGCAATTCATTTTGTGGGTGAGGATATACCGGCTTACCGCAGACGCGACAAGTGCAAGAGTCGGTCGATTATGCTTCCAAAAATTCGACCAACGCTTCGGTATATATATCGGGTTGTTCAATATTAGAAAGGTGAGCCGCATCGGGGACGACAAATGTCTTGGCGCCAGGGATACTGGCGGCGATAAGCTCGCCATATTCGGGAATTGTTGCCGGGTCCTTTTCGCCAATTATTACGAGCGTGGGCACATCGACCTTATTGAGTTCGTCACGAAAATCCATATCTCGGATCGCGACACTGGAAGAAAGATAACCCTCCCGGTTGGTCTCATGAATAAATGCCCGCGCAAAATCGATCGTCGATTTGGTATCGGCACGTTCAAGATAGCCGGGTGTAAACCAGCGCTTGATCGATGCTTCGGCTATAGCGGGGATCCCATCGTTTGTCGCCATGTCGATGCGCTCGCGCCACATTTCCTTATCGGGGAAATAACAGGCGGTATTGGAAACCACCAGCTTGTTCAGCCGGTCCGACGCATTCATACCGAGCCATTGCCCAACCATGCCGCCCTTGCTGAGCCCGCAAAATGAAACCTTATCGATCCCCAACGCGTCCAAAAGGCCAAGGACATCCTGTGCCAGGAGACCAATTGTATAGGGGCCGTCTGTGACGGGCGTCGATCCATGGCCGCGATTGTCGTAGCGCAATATGCGATAACGGTCCTTCAGGCGTTCAACCTGGTCTTTCCACATCGCCAGCGACGTCGCCAATGAGTTGCTAAAGACGAGGACAGGCGCATCGTCGGGCCCGTCCAGCTCGTAATTTATCGATATTCCATTGGCTTCAATAAGCATGGCGATACTCTTTTCCCCTGTTTATGAAATGTTTTTCTGATAGTAGCTCAACTGCAACGCGCTAGGAAGGTGGGTGGCATCATCAGGGCCTGCACGCGATCTTGTTCGCTGCCTTATTTTTTAAATTCCTGTAGTTTTTCGGATCAGCAAGTACCTTCGCTTCAGCGAGACGCGTAACCGGTTTACCCTGCAAATTGGCAAGTAACCAGTCTATATCGGTACTGACATCGCCGCGCCCTTCGCGCCGTATCGTTGGCCCGGTAGTGAACTGTCCGTCTTTTAATTGACCAAGCGAAAATCGAAATGCGTAGTTTGGTGTCAACCCCATTCGAAGGTCGGCAACGCTAACCTCATCGCCGTCTAATATGACCCGATAAAAACCGCGACTGAATTTTTCGACTTTGGCGATCCGTCCAGAGGAGTCAACGCAGGGTTTCAAATCCAGGTGACGAGGGTAAGTATAGAGCGTCGCTGTTTCGGGCCCGCCAAACATCGGCATATATAAATTGAAGTACAAATCGCCATCGATACCGACGACGCGCCAATGAAACGAATTGAACGGCGTCGGTATCGCCATCAATTGATCGGGAGATATCTTGTAGCTCGCCAACCAGTCCTGAGCGCGTTGCGTCATCCATATCTGGCCAATAGCTGTCCATCCCAAATAGGCGGTCGAAAGCCCGAGGCAAATGACGACTGCTTTTCCAAGACGCGCAGTCACACTTCGAACCAAAAACGCCCAAACCATTAGGACGAGCAACGGTAGGGTATATAACGGGTCAATAATGAATATGGAGCCAAGGGCAATTGGCTCTGGGGAAATCGGCCAGAATAACCGTGTTCCGTAGACTGTAATTGCATCCAGCAATGCATGGGTGCTCAAACAGAGAAAAACTGCGGCATAGGTCTGAAACGGTTGATCGCGCAGCGATCTAAACAGGCGCCGTATTGCTTCGCCGATGACAGGTGTTAGTGCGGCATGAACAAATAACGAATGTGTCCATCCACGATGCTCAACAAAGGAGTCAATTGGATCATCAGGGGCAAGATAGACGTCAAGATCGGGCAATGTCCCGAGAATACCGCCGGTCAGAGCGGCTCGCCTCGGACCGATTTTACGCCCCAAGACGGCTACGCCGACGCAGGCGCCGAGTGTGAATTGTGTAACGCTATCCATCTTATCCGGAGAAAACTATTTGCTGCATTCTTATACATTTGATGATGACGAACCGCCAGTTCGACAAGGTGCCGTTTCGCGGTATTGGTTTCCTATCGTCATGTTCTATATCATGTTACCGAACTTCCTAGTTAAGCACTCGTTACCTCGTTTCAATTGCTAAATTCCAATAGTGAATAAAGTACATGACTACTAAAAAGATGCAGTTTGGTCTCGCCATTCGCGGCCAGTATGCGGCCGATCAGGATATTGAAAAATGCTTTGAAGAGCTGGTCACAGAGTGCAAAGCCGCTGAGGATCATGGCTTCGATTCCATCACCAAGACCTCACATTACAGCACTGCACCCTTTCAGGCGTTCCAGCAACTTCCAATCCTCGCGCGCCTTAGCGCAGAAACCACACGCGTTCGCCTCAATGCGGGCATCATTCTTCTGTCGCTTCACAAACCCTTGGATATCGCCGAACAGCTTGCGACCATCGATATCATGTCTGGCGGCCGCCTGATTTGCGGTGCAGCACTTGGCTATCGCGAGGTGGAGTTCGCAGCATTTGGCAGCAAGGTCAAAAGTCGCGGAAAGTTGTTAGAGGAAAATCTTGTCGCCCTGAAACGACTTTGGACGGAAGACAGCGTTTCAATGGAAGGCAGTCATTTCGAGCTTAAGGAGGCATCCTGTTGTCCAAAGCCACTGCAACGGCCACATCCGCCAATCTGGATCGGTGCCAATGCAGATCCCGCAATCAGGCGCGCCGCCCGGCTCGGTGATTGCTGGTATATCAATCCGCACAACAAGATCAGCGATATTGAAAAACAAATTGAAGTCTACAAACGGGCGCTTGAAGAGTTCGATAAGCCCTTTCCTGATGAGCTACCGATGAGGCGCGAAGTCTTTGTCGCGGAAACCCGTGAAGACGCGCTGCGGCTGGCGGGGCCATACATCAAAAAGAAATACGACGCCTATCAGAACTGGGGTCAGGGGGATCAACTTCCGGAAGGCGATCAGAACCTTGCTCTAGCCTTTAATGAATTGGCAGGTGACCGGTTCATCATTGGCTCTCCGGACGACGTCACCGAACAGATCGTCAATCTCAATAAAACAATTGGCACGAACCATCTGATCATGTCTGTACAGTGGGCCGACATGCCGCACTCATTGACAATGGATACACTCGCCATTCTGGGTGAAAAGGTCCTGCCACAGGTACAACAGGCGTTGGATTAGAAACTAGACGCCGGCGTTTCGCACGAATGCCCGTGGCTTCGAACCCCAAATTATTGCACCATGACGGCAATGACCTGGATACCATCAGACAAAGCCAAGATCCGAATGATCTATGCAATCGCGTGTTTGGGTTGCGCCCTAGTATTCGGGCTAACGCTTATCATCCCATTACGTCTCCATCTCGAAAATTCCTGACCCGGTTATCAAGTGGGGATAGTAGTAGGATCATTGGGCATCGTCTCAATTTGCAGCGCAATTTATCTCGGGGCCCTTTTTGACAAGCTTGGTCAACGAAAATGCTTCCTTTATTCCGCGTTAGTTATCATTGGAGCAAGCGTCATTTTGATAATGACCAATGCGATGATAGTTCTTCTTTTATCATTCGCAATTTTAAAAATATCTGCGTTGGGTATCACAATTTTCGCAGCAGCCGCGATCGGTCAAACAAAAGAAGTAAAATTTAAGAAATTTTTTTGGCTATCAGTTTGGGGGTTTTTGGGAGGAGCGCTAGGACCTCCTGCAACCGGATATTTTTATGATGCACTCGGTAGTGAAACCAGTGCTAGCTTTTTTGCCATTGTCGGAGCTTGCGTTCTTATCCTTTCATTCTTTTTTGAAGACCGAAAAGAATTAACTCGAAATTCAATGGGACCAATTGCTGTACACAAATCATCAGCAAAATTACTCGCAATTCCTGGTATATTAACCCCTATTTTGGTTGTTTACCTGCAGGGGAATTACGAGGTTTTGGTTAAACTCCCGGGAATGGAACTGTTCGGCCAAATCATTTCTGAAAAACGCAATG
Source organism: Rhodospirillaceae bacterium (assembly GCA_002720855.1). Classification (GTDB taxonomy): domain Bacteria; phylum Pseudomonadota; class Alphaproteobacteria; order MPNO01; family UBA2964; genus UBA2964. The sequence continues at coordinate 19,799 of PBIN01000015.1, forward strand.
TGTTAGATTTAAAGGTAGAACCTTTAGAATTTTACCTTCAAAAAATTTATGTAATCGTCAGCTATTTGCTGGCTTTGATATTTGGATTTTTTGCTAGCTTATCGATGTTGCGGCGATGGTCCCATCATCGTTTCTTAGTCATTGGAATTTCATGTCTTTGTTTGACAACCGTTATTGCAAACTTACTCAGTAGTTACGGATTAGTGGTTTCGATAATGGCGGGCATGTTCTTTGGTATAGCTTTGGTCCTATACATACTTAGTTACTCTATTCCTTCCCAGTGTGTTGGTCCGGAGCATCAAGGAAAGCTAATGGGACTGCGTGCATTCTGCATTTCACTAGTCGGTGCCACCTCTTTAAAATTCGTTGTTTGGACCTATGATTTAGATGGAATTTTAGAGAGCGATGCCAATTTAACGACAGCATTGTCCTGTGTCGTTTTTCTTATCGGCACAATTTACCTCGCACGCCGCATAGGTTTCTTTCCCGAAAAACAGTCCTCGTAAGGCTAGTGTTGCTCCGCCTCAATATCCCGGCGGAGCATACGGCGGGCGGCAATGCCGGGCGCATCGACATTGATATCGATAAATCCGCGATCAGGTTCGGATTCCAGCATTTTTTGCTGCGCTTCGAGCACCTCGACATCTTCATCGAAGGTCTGGGACACCATTTTAAACAGGTCTGCCGAAACTTCTTCATCGCCAAGCGCAAAATCGCGCGCATGCCCGAAGAAGTAATATGTCGAGTTCTCGGTTTCTGGAGTCGGCGCATTGAGATTGCGTATATGCATACCGGCCTCGGGCTCGCCGTCTTCGGGATCGCATATCCCTGCATCACAAGCCCCTGCCCTGATTTGCGTAAGACAGGGTGAAAATGTCTCGACAATCTGCCAGCGATCAACGGTGCCTCGGAAATTGCCCAACGCCTGGAACATCGGCGGTGCCGGCCGGTCAATAATCCAGCGGGTCATGCGTACCAACTCTTCTTCCCGGTCCGTTTTTATCGGAAACTCACTGATATCGCCGGTACCCAACGTATTGAGATGCACATAGGCGAGGTGTGATAGATCGAGAAGATTGTCGGTAATCAGTTCGTAATTGCAGTCGAGCTTGAGGTACTTACCCTTAACAACCTCCCAATCCGGATGATCGAACCACCACCAGTTGGGTATTAAACTCTCGTCAGCCCGTTCCGGATCGCCCATCCAAATCCACAACCACTTCCAACGCTCGATCAACGGATAGGATTTTACGACCGCACCCGGTGGTATCCGTTTTTGTCCTGGAATTTTGATACAAGCGCCCGACTGATCAAACTCAAGCCCGTGATAGCCGCACTGCAAATTATCGCCGACGACCTTGCCCATGGAAAGCGGAAGTGCACGATGACAGCACCGATCCTCAAGTGCCACCGCCGTGCCGTCTTCGGTACGATACAGAACAACAGGTTTGCACAGCAAAGTCCGGGCCAGGGGTTCCTCTGTTACCTCGTGGTCCCATGCCGCGACATACCAGCAGTTTTTGCGAAACATACTGATTCAAACTCCTCAGTAACCGACTATCACCTCGCCTGAATTCGGGCTAATGACCTGACCGGTTATCATTTCCGTTTCATCCGATGCCAGCCAGGCGACAGCGTACGAAATGTCCTGCGAATTGGTCAAACGGCCGAGCGGCATTTTCTTACCGCGCTCTTCAATCATTTCTGGAGTGTTACTGCCCTGTGTCATCCCTGTCAGAATGAATCCTGGTGCGACGGCATTAACGCGAATTTTGTGAGAGGCAAACTCCCGCGCCCACGCTTTGGTAAAACCAGACAATGCCGCTTTGGCCGCTGCGTAATGGGACGCAAAATCGCTTCCACCCATCGCGTATATCGATGAAATTATAACGATACTCCCCGAATTTCGTGCCTTCATGCCCGGAAGAACCGCCTTGGTGGCAAAGAAGGAGCCGCGCACCTGGATGTCAAACATCTGATCGAAAACGGCTTCGTCGATATCTTCAATTGCCAGTTTGTTGCCGCTCACCCCCGCATTGTTGACAAGGATGTCGATCTTTCCGTGATCGGCCTCAGCTTTGGCAATTTTGGCGGTAAAGTCGGGCACGTCGCGAACATCGGCGATCAGCACAGATGCCTTTTGACCGTTCGTGTGCACCATTTCAGCGGTCTCAAAAGCGCCCTCTTCCTTAATATCATGGACGATAACGTCGGCACCGCGTTCCGACATCAGCACGGCGTGGCTACGTCCCATACCGCCGCCGGCCCCCGTGATCAGCGCCGTTTTGCCCTCTAATGTTACCGCCATGTCTTTGCCTCCCATGCGTTCTCTTGTAATGTGCCCGCGAATTTTAAACGCGAATACCATGCAATTGGAATGGTAGCCGCCTGAAAAGAAGTGTCAGGGAGTAATAGATGGCAGTGCAACCCGCACCCGGCGTTGGCCAGTACGACGTTAAAAATCCGAAGTTGCGCAGTTTTCATGACGCGCGCGAGAACTTTCTCTCCGGCGACGATACGCCGCGCGATTATCTGGAACGCTGCATTGCTGTCGTCGAAGAATGCAATGACGCGGTGAAAGCCTGGGCATTTCAGAATTTTGATCGTGCCCGCGTAATGGCGGATGCTTCAACGAAGCGCTACGCGGATGGCAACCCTCTATCCTTGATCGATGGCATGCCGATTGGGATCAAGGACCTGATCGAAACCTGTGACATGCCGACGGAATATAATTGCGAACTGTTCAAGGGAAACCAGCCGATCCGGGATGCCGCATCGGTTTACTTTCTGCGGCAGGGCGGCGCCGTCCTCATGGGCAAAACCGTTACCGTGACACTCGGCGGTGGCGACCCATCGATGACACGCAATCCATACGACACTGAGCGCACTCCCGGCGGCTCCTCAAGCGGAACCTGCGCTGCCGTTGGTGCTGGCATGATGCCGGGAGGTCTTGGCACTCATGCACGTGGCTCTACGATCAGGCCCGCAAGCTTTTGCGGTAATTACGGGCTTAAAGCCACCTTTGGTGCACTGAACCGACAGGGTGGATTCTCTGCGGCTGAGACGATGGATCATCTTGGTGTACTCGCCGGCTCTATCGAAGATATGTGGATTATGGCCCGCTATATCTCCGAGACGGCAGGCGGCGACCCTGGGCATCCGGGGCTTTATGGCAGCCGCACACCGCCACCCGCCAAGAAACCCGAACGTCTGATCGTTTTGGAGACCGCTGGTTGGGCCGAGACCGACGATGCCAGCAAGGCCGCGTTTAATGATGTTATTGCCAAGCTCTCGGATGCCGGCTGCGAAATCTATACCCGCAAGGACGACCCCGCGATCGAGGCTTATGAGGCGGAAACAGCAGAGTCTCCGGAGTTGTGGCGTCAGCTTTATCGGTTCGAGATGCGGTTCCCGATGTATCAGTATCTTGACTATGACGCTGATAAGATTCCGCCACGTCTTAAAGCAGGCATTCAGGAAGGCGCTGGCCTAACCCAGGCCGAATACCGTACTGCACTCGCACGACGTGTCTATTGGCGCGAGATGCACGACGCATTGGCACGCCGTTGCGACGCGATGGTCACTCTGTCCTCACCTGGCCCCGGGCCGGTAGGCATTGATCAGGGAAGCGCAATTTATAACGAAGCTTCATCGATTATCGGTATGCCAGCAATTTCCTTGCCTGTCATGACTGTCGAAGACATGCCACTCGGATTGCAGATCAAAGGCCGCGTTCACGGCGATGAAGCTCTGACCGCCGCGGGCCGCTGGATTAGCCAGCTCTTGCTACAGTAACGTTGTATTTGATGTCGTGAAGCAGCGAAGATAGGCTGATAAAACCACTTGATCCTATTTCGAACGACTAAATGGAAAGGATGTTATGCCTAATATCTTGAAGATCACGATATTTGTTCTTTTCGCTTGTTTGGCCGCCCCACATTCTCCATCCCACGCTGCAATGCCCGGTATTCCTCAATGTGAGACAGCCCTGAAGTACATGACTGACCGCAAATCTGCGAAATACCTCGCGGCGTTGGTAAAGGGCAATTGCCATATTATGTACGCGAAAGGTTGGCTGTCGGGAAAAGGTAAGTCCGCCAAAATCTGCAAGGCTGCATGGAAAAACTTGGAAAAGACCAAAACGATTGTCGCCGCACAAGCTGTGGTTACGCGAAACTGCCCGTACATTTATTCGCAGGGTTGGCGTAAACGGTAAGGCGGAAGTTGAATTTCTCAAAGAATTGATCGGAATTGAAAATTTTTGGCTAAATACAGACTAGGTGTCGACGTTGGTGGAACGCATACCGATTTAGTACTCACGGACACTCGCACCAATAAAATTCTGATCGAGAAAGTTCATTCGACCCCGGCGAATCCGTCGCTTGGCGTACTCGAAGGGGTGCAGCGTTTTTTTGCGCGCGGTGTCTCCGCAACCGATATCGACTTTTTCAGCCATGGCACGACGGTAACAACGAACGCACTTCTTGAAATGAAGGGCGCCTCGATCGGTTTACTTATTACCAAAGGGTTTCGGGCAATTCAGGTCGTGCAAAGCCAGGCCCGCGAGAGCAACCAGTTCGAGTTGAAGTTCCAGCGTCCCTCCGAGCTCGCCTCACAGCAAATGACGAGAGAAATTACCGGCCGTATTGATTATGCGGGGGAGCAGGTAGAACCCCTCAATGAAGATGACGTGCGACAGGCGATTACCGATCTAAAGGCCAAAGGCGCAACCTCTTTTGCTGTTTGCTATGTCTTTTCCTTTATGAACCCGGCTCACGAACAGCGAACCGCTGAGATTGTTCGCGAGGAAATGCCGGAAGCCTTTATATCTTTATCATCTGAGGTCTTGCCGCGTATCCGTGAATGGCCCCGCATGTCGACAACCATGCTGAATGCCTATCTTGAACCGGGCCTCGCGCGTTATGCGGATGATTTGGACAAAGGACTTGATACGGCGGGTGTCGCGACGGCGAGGCGTTTCTTGATGCAGTCCAATGGCGGTGTCATGCCATTGGGGGCCACCGCTGGCGGCGGACGCACAGTACACACCTTGCTGTCGGGTCCTGCCGCAGGCGTGCAAGCGACGGGTTATGTTCTCGGCGAGCAACAAGGCTGGTCACAGGTTGTTACCATGGATATGGGGGGCACGAGTTGCGACATCGCATTTATCCAGGACAGCAAACCACTTGAAGTTACGGAGGGGATGATTGCTGAAAGGCGTCTCGATGTTCCCGCATTCGATATCAGCACAATTTCTGCCGGTGGCGGCACCATCGCCCGACTAACAGCTGCCAATTTCATGAGCGTTGGGCCCGATAGCGCAGGAGCGGATCCCGGTCCGGTTTGTTATGGCCGAGGTGGCGACAGGCCGACAGTTACCGATGCCGATCTCATATGCGGATTTCTCAATCCAGAGCACCTTTTGGGTGGCGGGACACCGCTTGATCGCGATGGCGCGGTCAAGGCCGTAGAGGACACTATTGCAAACGCCATGGATCTTTCAGCGGAAGAAGCAGCGGCCGGGATTATTCGACTTATAAATGCACGCATGGCGGATGAAATTCGGGTTCAAGCGGCGAAAAAAGTTATCGATCTCGCAACATTTACGCTTGTACCTTTTGGTGGCGCTGGTCCAGTCCACGCAGCGATGGTTGCTGATGAACTGAACATTCCCCGAATTCTGGTGCCGCCTAATCCGGGCGCGTTTTCAGCGCTTGGCCTCCTTTGCTCGGATATCGTGCACGACTACATCCGTTCAGATATTCGCGAAATCAATAACCTCGAATCCGCTGACGCAGAAGCCTATTTCGTTGGATTGGAAGAACAGGCGACAACCGACCTTGCCAATGAGGGGCTCGGTGAAAACGAGCGAGAGTTCATTCGTGATCTTGATCTGCGCTATGCGGGTCAAGGATACGAGATCCGTACACCTCTTGAAGGACTAAGCGCCAGCCCAATGACAGCCGATGGTCTCGCACAAGTTCAGGAACGATTTCACGAACTCCATCAAACGCTGCATGGCCATTCGGCACGCGATCAGGAAATCGAGGTCGTCAGTTATCGAGTTCGTGTTCGGGTACCTGTAGCCAAACAGGACCTCCCTGAAACTGCTATTCTCGATGGCGTTACCGAGCCCGTTGGCGAACGAGTCGTCACCTACGATGGCAAAGAAAAATTCAATGCACCGGTCTTTACCCGTGACACCCTGAAATCTTCCGTCATCCAGGGGCCCGCAATTATTGAACAGTTTGATTCAACAACCGTTCTGCCGCCCGGCTGGACAGCCAAACTCGATAAATTCCGCAACATTGTCGGGGAAAGGAACCGATAGGATGGCCGTCGATCCAATCACTGTTGAACTGCTGCGCAATCGCATCGCCAGCCTCATGGAGGAGATGGACTATCATTTCTACAGATCGGGATACTCGACAATTGTCCGCGAAAGCCGTGACTTCAGCTGCGTAATTATTGACCCAAATGGCCGCTTGCTTGTTGCACCGTGGATGTTCTTTCATTCGCCAGTTTATTACCACGTCGTCCGGCGTATCAAAGATATCTACGGGATCGATGATCTTGCCGATGGCGATGTCTTTGTGACCAATCATCCCTACGAAGGCAACATGCCACATGCATCCGATATGGGATTTATCTCTCCGATATTTTACGACGGTACCTTGGTCGCCTTTGCAGCAACAATCGCTCACAAAGCTGATGTTGGCGGAACCGTGCCGGGCAGCACCTATGGTTCTGCAACGGAGCTTTATCACGAAGGTATGATGCTGCCGCCAATTCGTATTCATCGCGCGGGCGAACCTGTGGACGATGTCATGCGTCTGATCTCTGCGAACACCCGAGCGCCCTATGTTGTGCTCGGGGATATTTCCGGCCAAATCGGTGTCACACGTATCGGCCGAAAACATATGCAGGAAATGTGTGCCCGTTTTGGCGTCGAAACGGTTCTCGATTCAATGGATGCAATGATCGAGGCTTCTGGTGAGGAATTTGCCGCCGCCCTCAGGGAGATTCCCGATGGTTTTGCGGAGGCGACAGGTTATCTCGATCACGATGGTGTAGATGAAACCACGAAGGTCAAACTCAACGTCAAAATTACAATCAAAGACGGCAAACTGCATTTTGACTTCACGGGCTGTGATCCGCAGACACAAGGCCCCGTAAATTTGCGCATCGCAATGGTCGAGGCTTGCGTCTATTACTGTCTGATCGGGCTGATCGACCCAAACCTCCGCTATAGCGACGGCATCCGCGACCTCGTTACGTTTGAGTTTGCGGAACGCAGCGTGCTGAGTGCGGAACCGCCGCGTCCCTGTTCGAGCTATATGAAATGCTGTTTAAAGCTTTGTGACGTGATTCTAGAAGCGATGGATCCACTCCTGCCAGGTCGTGCGATCGCACATTCGGGCGGCAGTGGTGGCTCGATCATTGTCGCATGGAAAGGCGATACACGCCCCAAGCGCGGCAATCAGTACGAGATTTTTGGATCAGCGTATGGCGCGGGTGCCGGTGCCGATGGTGTTTCCGGCGTCAGCGTTATGCTCGCAAATCTTTTTGCAGCGCCCGTTGAGATTATCGAGGCCGAGTTTCCGTGCAGGATACGTGAATTCAACTTGAACACGGATTCCGGTGGTGCCGGTGAATTTCGAGGTGGATTAAATTTTGTACGGGAATATGAAATGCTCGAACCCGCCGAAATAGTCTATCGTGCTGACCGTTCAATCGAGCCGCCTGCTGGGTTGCAGGGCGGCGAGCCAGGTGGCCCCAGCCGCTTTGTCGTAAATCCGGGAACGCCTGGTGAGGAAATAATGCCGTCCTCGGCGCGTATGAATTTGCCCGAAGGTACGGTCTTTAGGGTCAACGGACCCGGAGGGGGCGGTTATGGCGATCCAAAGAAACGCGATCCCGAGGCGTTGGCCAACGATATTGCAGAAGGCTATGTTTCGGAGGAAGCCGCAAACAAGTTTTATAAATAGTGCTTGGATACCTAGGCGGATTTGCGTTTGCGAAGCAGTTCCCGGCGTAGACGGCCGGTAGATAGCCCTTCAAGAGTATTCAGGATGTCATCATCCAGCTCGACAAAATTTACCGCGAGCAGTTTTCGATTAAAATCTATCCGAACGATTTCCGCGCGTACGACATGCTGGAATACCATATTGCCTACGGTCGCTTTAATGCCAACGACGGGCGTCTCCCCAATCTGAAAATCGCCATAGAAGGAATAGAGCAGAAAACCGCCCAAACTCCAGTTAGCAGTTTCATAGCTGTTTCCGTCGAGATCGACTTTCAACGGGATTTCCTGAATTCGCCTGTCACGGCGGCGCTCAGTCGTTCTTGATTTTACAACTTTCATTTCATCAACTCGGAATACACGGACCCTAATTATCTGCTTGAATTAATGACAATTTGTTAACGAATGAGCAGCGCATGTAACTGAGGGCCAGACCTTTCAGCTACCAAATTCCCCTGTAAGATGGAAAAAGTTTCAGATGGTCACGCGATGCCACCAGATTTGCAGATGGAAATTCGCCCACATGCCGGACACTCGATTTGACTAATCCAATATCAGCGGGCCCTTCAAAAAAGGATCTCCATTCGGTTTACGCCTTTGGCATATTCAGTATGGCGCTGATCGATATCTTCGTTCTGTTGATCCCGATTTTTGCCAAAGAATCACTGGGGATGTCTGATGGTGAGATTGGCACGCTAGTAGGTGCGCGATCCATATTGTCATTATTTTTATCAATTCACGGCGGTGCCCTCATGGACCGATACGGCACCCGCCGTATTACCCTGATGTTTACTGGTGCGGTTGTAATCTGCGGCCCCATATTTCCCCTTCTCTCAACCTTTTGGGCGTTGTTGGTCCTACAGGCAATTAGCGGATTTGCCATTTCACTTGGATGGTCGGGCGCACAAACCCTGATCGCCCGCATCGCCGATGGAGACGCAGAGTATATCGGCCGTTTTAGTACTTTCGCGCGTATCGGCACCACCATTGCACCCATTTTTGCGGGTCTTCTATTCGACATTGGTGGCGCGTGGCTTGCATACGGATTTGGAACGGTTTGGGCGGCGTGCGCTTTTTACGCCTTGTGGCGCACACCAGAACCAAACCCCCGGTCGCGCGTAAAAAACGCTGTCGAAAATCCCAAATTTCGTTTGTCCGATATCATGCCAAAGGTGTCTGACTACCGTGCCTCGTTTGCCCTTATGGCAATTCCAGCAGTTGCATTTACGGCAGTGGCCATGCTGGTTCGAAATTCAACATACAACCTTCAAACATCAATTTATGTCACTTACTCGTATGACGCAGGACTTACTGCCACAAAAATCGGCCTGTTGTTCGCTGCTATTGAAATGGCTGGCGCGTTCGGTTCCTGGTATTCAGGCCGCGCTATGCGAAAATTTGATCCCATCAATTTTCTTGTGTTGACCACCTTTGTCACCGTGTCCTTGATCGCCGCGACTCCACTCATCGGGGGTATGGGAGAAGGCGCATGGGCTATTTTTGGTTGTTTACTAATTGGTCAGGTTATCCGCGGGTATATGCAAGGTGTTTCCCAACCAATATTATTCTCTGTACAGGCAATCTCTGTGACGAAAGAACAGCAAGGAATTGTCGTCGGTTTACGGCAGACGATGAACCGGTTTGGCGGCATCGTCATCCCACCCATCGCAGGGTTCACGTCAGATTTCTACGGACGCGAAGAAAGTTTCTACATTGTTGGCGGCGGATTGCTGTTTATTCTCTTGTGTTTAGCGGTATACGGCCATTTCGTTCCAAGAATTGCGACACCGAGTAAATCGGATTAGTATGAGTGTCAGATTCTAAAAAAATCGATATTTTAATGACTATCGATTTTATATCGATATTTATGCTTCGAAAAAGGGGAACTAGATGCGGTTGATAGCATTCGATAAAAACGGCAATGCCACAATGGGCGCCCGGGACGGCGATGCCGTCATTGATCTATCAGTTGCAGCCCCGGAATTGCCGGATAATTTAACGGATATCATTAAACTTGGACAAACCGGCATTGACCAGATTTCCACAGCGATCTCTGGCGCCGGCGACGACGCACGTATCGCTTTAAACGATATTAAATACCTACCTCCAACGACAAATGCCGGAAAAATTATTTGTCTTGGCCTCAACTATGCGGATCATGCGGCGGAAGGCGGACATAAAAAGCCAGAATATCCGTCATTCTTTTTGCGAACCAACCAGACTTTGGTCCCGCATCAAGCACCCATTTTGCGACCGGTGGTATCTGAGCAGCTCGATTATGAAGCGGAGATGGTCGCAATTGTCGGCAAACAGGCGCGCCATGTGAAACAGGCAGACGCTCTTGATTATATTTGGGGATATTCGGTCTTTAACGAAGCTTCCATCCGCGAATATCAGCGTAAGACCGCGCAATGGACGATTGGGAAAAATTTTGACAACACTGGCGGCTTTGGTCCTGAAGCGGTGACCGCCGATGAAATTCCACCCGGGGGCAATGGATTACGTATTCAGACCCGCCTCAACGGCGAAATTCTTCAAGACGCCAATACAGATGACATGTTGTTTGACGTAGCTGAAACCGTTGAATTGCTGACGGAATGCTTGACCTTGGAGCCAGGCGACCTATTAGTCATGGGGACCCCTTCAGGGGTTGGTCATGCGCGCACGCCGCAGCTATGGATGAAGGCAGGCGATATTTGCGAAGTTGAAATTGAAAAAATCGGACTTCTGCGAAATCCGATAGAGGATGAAGTTTTACCGGGCTAATTCGGTATAGAAAGGAAAATCATGGACCCCGTACAAGAGGCCATCGAATCCGTTGACGCATTGCGAAAACGGATATCTGAGATTAGTGAAGACGGACTCGATCTGTTGCTTCGCCAGGCTAGAACCCACAACGCCTGGACCGACAAGCCTGTTTCCGACGACCAGCTGAAATCACTTTACAATCTGGTCATCAATGGCCCGACGAGCGGCAATTGCCTGCCGTCACGATTTATTTTCTGCCGAACGCCGGAAGCCAAAGCGCGCCTCATCGCCTGCGTCAATCCAGGGAATGTTGCCAAAATCGAAGCGGCACCAGTTTGCGTCATCATTGGGTATGACGTCGCCTTTTGGGAACATCTTCCAAGACTGTTCCCACACAGAGACATGACGGGTCCCTACAAAGACAATCCGCAGAATGCCGAAACAGCGGCGTTCCGTAACGGTTCATTGCAAGGTGCCTACCTGATACTTGCGGCCAGAGCTATGGGCCTCGATACCGGTGCAATGTCAGGCTTCAACAATCAGGCGGTTGACGAAGAGTTTTTCGCCGGCACAACTGTGAAATCCAATTTTCTGTGCAATATTGGGTATGGTGAAACATCTGGCATATTCCAGAAATTGCCACGGTTCGACTTTGATGAAATCTGCGACATAATCTAATCGATTAAGAAAACAAAAATGGCCGACGCAAAACCAAAAACAATTGTCCAATACACTCTAAATGGTGAATCCCTTTCTCACGCCAGAACGGACATCGAAACGCGTGATGTCGATGTAACAATCGATGAACCCACACAGCGTGGCGGCACCAACATGGGACTCACACCCACCGAAACGCTTGTAGCCGCTCTTGTCGGCTGCACCAACGTCATCGGGCAACGGGCCGGTGAAAAGCATGGCGTTCATTTTGAAGATTTGACAATCGATGCGCTTGCCGATTTTGATCGGCGTGGTGTGTTGTTCGAAGAAGAGATCGAGGTTCCCTTTCCAAAGATTGTCCTGACGATCAAAGGAAAAGCTGACGTCGACGATGCAACTCTCGAAAATGTCAAAGCTGACCTCGCCAAGTTTTGCCCCATTGCGAAAGTAATCCGAAATTCGGGTACTGAGGTCGAAGAAGTCTGGGAAATTACAAAACCGTAATTAAAACCGCGAAGCGCTAACTTTCTTCAAATTCGGAAATCGTTTCGCGGATTATGCGAGCGGTCCGTTCATAATGCGCCAAAAGTAGCGATACGGCCTCGTCTACGTTGCGATCCGTCGCTGCCTTGGTCATGGCTTCATGCTCGGTGAGTTCGTTCCGTTTGGGATAGCTCACGATAATCGCCAATTGCCGATATCGATCCGCTTGATCATTGAGCTGGGCGCAATATTGAAGCAACCACCGGGAACCACAGGCGGATAAAAGCGATAAATGAAATGCCCGATGAAGATCCTCCCACTGAGGATTGACGGAGTAATGATCCTCGCTAGAGGAACGGCGGACGCGGGAAAGGCGATGGAACGCTAATACCAATCTCTCTTCCCAATCTGCATCGCCATTCGTGATCGACTCTCGTAAAGCGATTTCTTCAAGCCAACACCGCGTTTTTAACAATTCTTCAAGATCAGCAAGGCTTGCCGACGCTACGCGGAAGCCCTTCTGGTCCTCCCGCGTAACCAGCCCGTCGGCTGACAAACGATTCAATGCCTCACGGATTGGGCTATTACCGACCTCGTAACGTGTCCGCAACGCTTCCGTACGTAGTTTTTCGCCAGGTGGCAGCGAGCCGGAAAGAATATCACCTCTCAGGCGGTCATAAACCGTAGACGCAAGGGTACCTGCGGACTCCTGGCCGTTTGTTTCCACCAATCTCGTTAGAGTTTCAGTATAAGGTGGCATTATTTTTCCTGTGCTTCCTGCCTTACGAAATCCCTTTAGGACATTAAAACCTGATGACAGTGAGAAACACAATCAAATAATTTCGATATTTAATTAACAAAGGTATTTATTTCGACTTTCCTATCAAAAAATCAGAGCAGCAAATGGGAGAAATCATATGGTAGCGAATAAGTTTAGTATCGGAAGGACGACAGGCATTGCCGCTGCGGTTGCGGTTAGTCTAACTGCGTTTAGCGGTTCGGCCCTTGCCCAAAAGGAAATTAAACTCACTGCGATCGACGGCTATCCCGCCAAAGCGCTTTGGGTAAAGACATTTGTTAAATATTTTGTACCTGCCGTCGATAAGGCATTAGCCAAAACAGGCAACTACAAGATCAAGTGGAACCTCGCCTGGGGCGGTCAGACCGTAAAACCCAAAGGAGTTTTCAAAGGACTGCAAAAGGGTTTGGGTGACCTCGGTATTGTGACGACTGTGTTCCACGCAGATAAAGCACCTCTGCACGGGCTTTCATTTGCAACCCCTTTGTCACAACAGACCCAGGATTGCTGGCGCGAACTTTCGACGACATGGTCGCCACGCATCCAGATTTCAAGAAAACATGGGCGAAATACAACCAGGTCTATTTGACCAATTTGGCCGTTCTTGATTCATACAACATGTTTTTCAAGAAACCGATTACCCAGCTTTCAGGTCTCAAAGGTAAGAAAATTGCCGCTGCGGGGCTGAACATGCGTTATCTCAAAAACACTGGCGCAAAGGGCGTTGGCGGTAGCCTTGTCGGTTAGTATCGTTGCCACCCTCACCATTCACAATAACGGTGTTTTGCGAAATATCAGTTCCGCTCAAGTCACCAATATTTATGACATCGGCCGCAGAACCAAGAGTAAGCTCAACAGTTTCGATACCATTGAGATTCAGTGTACCGCCGCCAGCAATAGTTAGCTGAACGCTACCGCCGACATTCGTGATAGTGACGTCATTCGCGCTCGTAGGGTTGGCAGCTATGACAATTTTATCATTGGCTGCAGCGGACCCCGCAAAAAACGCTGTCTCGCCAGGACCAGGAAAACTGACGCTCGCGACGCCTGCAATATCGATGGGCGCGTCAGGATCAGCTGTTGTCTGTTCATTATTTTCGGCCGAGTCGGGATTACGGTCGTCCTCAACCGGTGTTTGAGGACCTGCACCCTGAAGAGGCAGCGGTACGAAGCCATCCAGTGCAGCGACCTGCACCGGTGGGAGAAATGAGGCATCTGGTGCAAGCGAAGCACCAGGATTACCTTCTGACGCATCCGGCGCCTGCGGTGCCTGGGAGCCTTTTTGTTCGCCACCTGTTGCCGGCGACAATGCCGGGGATTGGGTCCAAGTGGAAATGTCGACACCAAATAACTCGACAAACTCCGCAAAATCGGGCTTGGCGACTTCAACCGGAGGCCGAAACAAACTAAATACTTTGGCTGTCGCAAACTCTTCTTGAAGAACAATGGCTGCGCCTGCGGTCAGGACACGGGTAAATCCAATCGTACTGTCCGGATTACGCAGCAACGTAAACACATTTTCCACCGCCTCTGCTGCTGCCCGGCCAGCTACACGGCCGTTATTGACCTGCAATGTGGCAACGGGCGTCCGGACGATCGCGCCGGGGTCACCCGAGAAACTTTCGCTACGATGCGAAAACCCAAACCGGCCATGGAGAACAAAATAGACCGGTTGAGGCGACTGATCGCTCCCGGTAGGCGCTACAGACTCTACGAGCATGCGTCCTTTAGCGCCGAGAAAAAACTCTGAATTATTTGAGAAGTTAATTGTTACCTGAGAATCATCGCGCGTTGCTACGATATCGCCGCGATAGATTGGCATATCTGCCGTCAGGGTTACTGTACTGCCATCAACCCGGGTCACTACAGAATTGCCATTCACCGCACCCACTGTTCCGACGGGCGTTGGCGGCGCCTGGGCTAATCCTTCGGGCGCAGTTTTCCCCTGCGCCGTGTTTTGCGCCAAGGCTGGATTCTCAAAAGGTGGAACGGGGCGTGAAGCCATGCGGTCCCTTTACCGTCAAAAGCGTATTTTACTGCGGAAAGCCATCTACCAGCCTACTCCGCAAACAGCGTGGCACCTTCCCCCGTATTGTCCCGACGCCTTTAACAAACGTATAAAGACCGCCGGTCCGGGAGTTTCCCCGGACCGTGATCTTATCCAAACCGAACCTTAGTAGGTGACAGCAATAACTGCCCGACGGTTCTTAGCATTCTTGACGCCATCTTTCGTTTTCACGGCAGGCGTTGATTCGCCCCGGACAACAGTCGAGACGATGCTCTTCTTGACGCCAGCTTTTATAAGACCGGCCGCTACAGCATCTGCACGCGATGCCGCAAGTTTGGTGTTATAAGAATTGGTACCTGAACGATCAGTGTGGCCATAGACTTTGATCTGTGCAGTCTTGCGGCGTTTGATGAACTTCTTAACGCCCTTGATTTCAGAAGCGCCGTCTTTGTTTACCTTCGCGCTGTTATAGGCGAAATAAACAATGAAGTTCCGAGTCAAAAGCCGGCGAGTCATACGCTTGGGCTTGGGCTTCGCAGCAACAACAGCCGGTTCTAGGGCGTCTTCAAGCAAAGACATAGCGCCATAAAACGCGCTCCGACATTTCTGGATATCTCTCTTTTGCAGGTTCTCTTCAGCTTCCTGCATCCAGCAATCGAATTGAACCTGAGCGTTCGCAGCGTGTTTGGGTGCCTTTTTGATACCACCAGCCGCAAATGCAGATGTTAAACGACTCCGCGCTTTCGTGAGTTGTTTCTTGTGTTTGCTTACCAATTTCCGGGCATTGATCGCCTCCGGACCAGTTGGCTTGCCCTTCGCGGCCATTTGAGCGCGGTCAACAAACGCATTGCCATCGCCCCAGTCATCTTCTTTATATTCGGCGCGGGCAAGTTTCACATATCCGTCCCGAAGGCCTTTTTCATAGGCTCCGCCCTTCACTTTCATTTTGGCGACCTCGTCGGTGCTACAACCAGCAGCTAAAATACCAATCGCCAAAACCGCAAAAATATTTTTAACGCTTCCCATTAATTTTTCTCCCATCCCATAAATTAACCTCGGGCAATCCTCCCAGGCATTACTTGTGCAGCAATACGGTATACTTTAGCAAGAACTGTGCCAAGTCGTGATTGCCACATCAATGGTGAGGTTTCACAAGATTTATCGTTAGATTTCAAGAATTTGATTAGTTTTTTTGGATATTACTCCTAAAATTCTGTATTCTGCACTTGAATTAGATGTGTCACAGATTTAGACGTCGATTTTCGGACCGTTGGCTGCAATGGCCTCACGGGACTATTAGTAATTTATATCAGCGGGCAAAAAGTCCGTCGGATCACGCCTATTAGGGAAATAATAGTTAATGGCAGCAGAAAATAATTAACAAATTCTCCTTGTAGAAGATACGGCTCTCCTCGCTAAAAGCTATATCCAATATCTTCGTAACGACCCCTACACGGTGACACACGTTGCAACCGGCAAGGAAGCCCTGGCCCACCTTTCATCGAACATGCCCGACTGCATCCTGTTGGATCTGGAATTACCCGATATGACCGGGTTAGAGATTATGGAAAAGATCGGCAGCGACGGTCTGCCATGTCCGGTCATCATGATAACGGCCCATGGTTCAATTAACGTTGCTGTAGAAGCGATGCGTCTCGGCGCTTTCGATTTTATTGTCAAACCTTTCACAGCCGACCGGCTCATTGTGACCATGCGCAATGCTTTGGACAGGTTGGCCCTCGAGTCCATTGTCGAAACATATCGTGAGAAAATAGATCGTGATGGATTTCACGGATTGATCGGTAACTCTTTGAATATGCAAGCAGTTTACCGAATGATTGAAAGCGCTGCTGATTCAAAGGCCACCATATTTATCAAGGGGGAAAGCGGCACCGGCAAAGAACTCTGCGCGCGCGCCATTCATGAAGAAAGCCCGCGACGTGGCGGACCTTTTATTGCCTTAAACTGTGCAGCAATTCCCAAGGAATTGATGGAAAGCGAAATTTTTGGCCATATTCGCGGCTCATTTTCCGGCGCCATTTCAGATCGCGACGGCGCAGCGAGCGCAGCGGATGGCGGTACATTGTTCCTCGATGAAATTTGCGAGATGGACATCAATTTGCAGTCCAAACTCTTGCGGTTTCTGCAAACAGAAACCTTTCAGCGCGTCGGGAGCTCGGACACCGAATCCGTCGATATTCGCTTTATTTGCGCAACGAATCGTGACCCGCTTAATGAAGTCCACGAAGGTCGCTTCCGCGAGGACCTATACTACCGGCTGCACGTGATTCCATTGGACCTTCCTCCTTTGAGAGACAGAGGCGAAGATACGGTTACCCTGGCGACATCATTCCTTAGCGAATATGCCGGCCAGGAGAGCAAAAAGTTCAAGAAACTGTCCATGGCGACCCGGGCTATGCTGCTTTCACACAGTTGGCCAGGCAATGTACGGGAACTACAAAATGTTATGAGGCAAATTGTGGTCCTGAATGACGGCGATGAAGTTACGCCGGAGATGTTGCCAAAACTATCGGGCTCTCCGGGAAATATCGTTCACACAGAACCGGTTCTTCCGACATCAGAACGATCTGACGAAAGCCCAGTTGACGACACGGCCAAAGAGGCTGAGAGCATCCTTGACGATGAGAACGGCGTAGACGGTGACATGGAGGAGCTGGCTGGTCTCATCAAACCACTGGCAGATGTAGAACGAGATGCGATCGAACATGCAATCAAACTATGTGATGGCAAGGTACGGATCGCGGCCACCCTGTTAGGTATTTCTCACGCGACCTTGTATCGAAAAATCAATTCCTGGAAAGACGGCGTTCCAGAATAGCGCGTAGCTACAGACCGCTACTCAGGGGGTTCGGCTATCGCGACTTCCTCACAATCAAGCGTCTGTAGCTTGGCATTCAAAATAGGTTCCCCGGCAAACGCTTCCAGATAAAGGCTGGGCATAGGAATTTTCGCAATATCGAGGGAATCGAGCTTGAAATCGCCGCCTTCACAGAAGCGTGGATCGGAATAAAACGCCAAATTTAGCCGCCCGACACCAGATGCTCCGTCGGTGAATCGATCACAACGAAGTGCAATGCGGTAAAACTGGTCGGTAATCAGCCTTTGAATTCTGACGGGGCCGCTACTGGTCAACCGGTGCGGGCCAATTACAATTGTCAACAGGCCAGTATTGTCCTCGTGCAAAGAATCCGATGAATCGCCTCCAAGCACACCTGCACTACAGGAAAATCGGCCTTGGAAACGATCACCACGCGAGACATCTTCCATGGCAGACGACAGCACGACACCGCCAAATCCATAGCAGATTTGTGTCGGTTCACTCGCAGCATGCAATGACTGTATCATCGCGATACCCCTTTCCTTCATCCGCGTACCGCCAATCTCGTGCGACGACGGCGGTACCGAATTGTCGGAGAAGAAATTGCGCATACTCAATCCCAGTCTGTTTAACCGTTGCAGGACAACGGAAACCGGTAAAAAGACAATCCAACCCGACCCAATCGAATACCGTAGACGGACTAGGTCACTGTATTACAAGCAAGAAATATGCCAAGCACCTGAATGAGTCTTAAACTGTTGAAATCAAATACATAAACAGTGCTATATGCGCTCGATGACAGGCAAATTTTGGTGGCCAATATCTCTTTGTCACTATTTGAGACAAATTTGCCTAAGAATTTACGGATTTTGGTTAATTTTGAGAATCTTAAAGGTTTTTCCCGGAGTTCAAACGGCCAAAAATCCTCTGGGAGCACTATGCAGTGAAATTCCACCCTCTTCCGTAATGACAATGCATTCGCCGGTTTGCACTCCCGCTGATTTGTCCGTTGTTATGACATTCGGCTGAACAACCATCATCATTCCCGCCTCCAGGGTAAGGTCTGGCGCCGGCTCTTCTCTGCGACTCGGAAGACCAAGGACCGGCGGAAGATAGCCACCGCCATATCCGTGGATCAAATCGTCACAGATTGTGAAACCGTTTTGTTCGATGATTTGTCCCGCTACAATCAGGTCTTCAGGACGGTTTCCGGGTTTGGCAGCAGCACAAATCGCATCGAACGCCGCGACGGCCGTATCATGTAAATCCCGATATAAAGGTGTGGGTTCAGTGGCAATTGCAAAGCTGCGCAGAACCTGGCCTGAATGATCCCAAAATGACGCTGTGATTTCGGTAAAAACAATATCGCCTTCCGCAATGGGGCGATGGCTTGTTACCTGTGCCGGCACGTATAGATGAGGCTCCCGCATCGACGTGACACCAAAAAAGTGGATGCCCGACTTGCCGCCATGCGGCACATATGAATGTTCGACGATATCCGCAAGCTCATGCTCGGTCATACCCGGACGCATTTCATCAACGAGGGCATCTATCGCGAGATCGGACAGCGCCGCCCCTATGCGGAACCAATCCAGTTCCTCTTGGGATTTCACCAGCCGCAGATTGGTATAGGCGCTGTTGAGATTAACGATATGGCCAGCAAATTCATTGAGGATCTCGTAGGGACCAAATGGTAAGGCACCTATTACGCCTATTCTCTTTCCAGCGGCTCCCCGCCGATCAAGTTCGGAAATGGCCGTCCGAATAGTCGACGCTCCGCCCCAATTTACGCTGGCATCCTCAATCAGTCGCTCGGCGAATGGCGTATGGTTGAAATACTGGATATATAGGGAATCCGGTTCGCCCGGCGTCACAATGGCGATCACCTCGGTGGTCACGGGCCATTCCATCAACCAGGGTACCGCCGACCCTCGTCCGCCTGCACCATAGAGCAAAAGGTGCGACACATCGTTGGACGACATCAGATCTTCGATTGCCTCCCTCCGTCGGTCGCGTTCAATGGCGGAAAAACGCGGCCATTCCATTTCGAAAATCGCTCTTTGCGAATCCGTTAGGTCTGGTGCTGGCGGTTTCTGATACATGTCAAACCCTCAATCGCAGCATATGAGGTTAGCAGGCGATTTATCTCCCGAGTAGGGTGGAAAACAAATGTGTCCAACACAGGTGTCCAGCCCGACTGCCTACGTTATAAAGAAGATATGACAGAACTAATCCTCCCTACCCCATTACAAACCGTTGATGTTACAATGGAAGACGGCGCCATTATTCGACTGCGCCAACATGGCAACGCCGATGGCCCAAGACTCATTCTGGCGCACGGCAATGGCTTCGCCACCGATGCCTATTTTCCCTTCTGGAAATTTCTTTTGGATGACTATGAGCTAGTGCTGTACGACCAGCGCAATCATGGTCACAACCCGCGCCACGACGACATCGCACATCATGATGTGTCCTATTTCGTCAGCGATATGGATGCCGTGATTGATGGTGCTGCAAGTAAATTTGGCAGCAAGCCAACCGCAGGGCTGTTTCACTCGATCTCAGCGGTTACCTCCGTATGGCATGCCCTGACAAAGGGGTGGCGATGGGATGCACTCGTCTTATTCGATCCGCCTTTGGTCCCGAGCCCGGGCCATTCACTCAACGAAATTGCCAGAGACTTTGAATTGATGTTGTCCGATTGGTCAAAAACAAGGCCTGACCGGTTTCCAAGCCCAGAGATCCTTGCTGAACAATTCGCGAGTTCCAAGAGTTTGAACCGGTGGGTCCCCGGCTCGCATGCACTGATGGCGCGTTCTATTTTGCGTGAAGAACCCGAAACGGGTGATTGGGTGCTTTGCTGCCCGCCGGAAGGAGAATCCCAGGTCTATAAAACCAACTCCGAATTGCATCTGTGTCCGCAATTCGGAGAAATTCCTGGTCCTCTAAAAGTTATCGCCAGTGATCCCGACGATCCGAACGTTCGTTCACCCGGCCTTGTGAACCGGGCGTTGCATGAAGAGTTCGGGCATCGTTACGAGGCTGTTCCCGGCACAACACACATGGTTCAGATAGAGCAGCCGGAGGCTTGTGCGAAAATCGTCACTGACTTCCTGGCAGAGATCGGTTTCAACTCATAACCCTGCCAGGAAAGATTAGCGTCGATGGTGCAACAGCCTAATTTCCTCATGTTCATTACCGATCAACATCGGGCAGATCATTTGGGCTGTTATGGCAACACGATTGTGCAAACACCCAATATTGACGGCATCGCTGCAAAAGGAACCAAGTTCGATAAATTTTATGTCGCTTGCCCCATTTGTATGCCAAACCGCGCGACACTTATGACGGGTCGGATGCCGTCACTCCATGGTGTACGCCAAAACGGCATTCCCCTGCCCCTGACATCGACGACATTTACACAGGTGTTGCGCGCTGCAGGATATCACACAGCGTTGTTCGGCAAGAGCCACCTCCAATGTATTTCGGCAAATGCGATTGAGGTAGGTTTGCCCGTCCCCGATCCAAATAAAACACAGCCTCCTGGTGAATTGTCAGAGGCGACAAGAGAGATGTGGTTGGACGGCGATTATGAACAGGAACTGCCGCCGACATGGAAAGAAGATCCAAACTTTGAACCAGCGATTCCTTTTTATGGGTTTGACGAACTGGCCCTCGCCATCGGACATAGCGATAGAGTAACTGGACATTATTCACGCTGGCTTGCGGAACGGCATCCAGATCCTGATTCATTGCGTGGACCTGATAACGCCATACAGTCCAATCGTGAAATCAAGGCACCGCAGGCATGGCGGACGTCAATCCCTGAAGAGCTATACCCGACAACGTTCGTTGCAGATCAAACAGTCGAATTTCTGAAAAGGCATGCCTCGTCGGGTGAAGAAAAGCCATTCTTTGCGCAATGTTCTTTCCCAGATCCCCATCACCCCTTTACGCCGCCAGGCAAATATTTTGACATGTATGATCCAGCGGATGTCCCTACGCCGGAGGCATTCTTTCACCCGCCAGAAAAACTTCCGCGTAATGTTGCCGCTCTCCATGCAGAACGCGACAAGGGAGAAGCCAACAAGTCGGGGCAACGCGGCTTCGGTTGTACGGAAGAAGAAGCCCGCGAAGCGATTGCCCTAAACTATGGCTCGATCACCATGATCGATGACGCCATCGGTCGCGTCCTCACCGCACTTGAAGAGAGCGGTCAGGCCCAAAATACCGTAGTCGTCTTTACAACTGATCATGGGGATTTTATGGGGGACCATCAGCTTCTCCTAAAAGCGGCGATCCACTATCAGGGGCTAATCCGTGTCCCTTGTATTTGGTCAGATCCCAACTCAAGCATTGGATCGAATACCTCCAATGCTTTTACAGGCACCCTGGATTTAGCGAGTTCCTTTCTCGATCGAGCGGGAGTTGAGGGTTATAACGGCATGCAAGGGTTGAGCCTCGGACAGATTGCTGAAGGCGCTGAGGGACATGACTCAATGGTGATCGAAGAGAGCCAGCGCCGTGGATATATGGGGTTTGAACCCAATTTTCGAGCCAGAACGTTGGTCGCCGAGCAATGGCGCCTAACGCTTTATTCGGACACGGATTGGGGAGAGTTATACAATCTGGAAAACGACCCCAACGAGTTTGAAAATCTTTGGGATGATCCGGGACACAACAAAATCCGTACAGACCTTTTAGAGAGACTGGCACGGCGCATGATGGACCTTGCTGATTCCAGCCCACTTTCGACCGGGCATGGTCCTTAAGCCAATTTAAAGTGCGCGGGTTATTCCACCGTCTACTTCAATGAGTGCACCGTTTATAAAGCTGGCTTTCTCGGAACAAAGATACGTCACCATGTTGGCAACATCTTCTGGTTCTCCAATGCGGCCCAAAGGAAAACTTGCTTCGGATGCCTCACGAATTTCCTTCTCGGTCTTGCCTGAAATTTTCATCTGCTGCTGAACCAGTGTATTCCAGCGATCAGTTGCAGTCGCCGCAGGATTTACGCCGTTTACCAATACATTGTCAGGGCCGCATTCTTCCGCGAGCGCCTGCGTGATATTGAGAACCGCAGCATTGATCGAGCCACCCGCGATATATTTGGCAGCGGGAAAATGCCCACCGCGCCCAATCACATTAATGATACGGCCCCATTTGCGTTCGCGCATGCCGCCCATAACGGCCCGCGAACATCTGACGTATCCCATGAGTTTGAGATCGAAGCATGCCTGCCAGGTTTCATCGTCGATATCACCGATCAAACCCATTGGCGAAGAGCCAGCGTTATTTACAAGAATATCAATTTGACCAAACGCCGAATTCGCTTCCTCTACCACCCTCTCGACGTCTTCTGCCTTTGTCATATCTCCTTGCACAGGAACTACGCGACCGGTTCTGTTTGAAGCGACTTCTGCAGCTACTGATGCCAGACGGTCGGCATCGCGCGCAACAATGGCAACATTTACGCCTTCTTCGGATAATGCTTCTGCACATGCCCGGCCGATGCCTTGACTACCGCCAGTAATCAGCGCATTGCGCCCAGATATCCCCAACTCCATCGATCTCTCCTCTATTGATTACCTCTGTTTAAACTGGTGCCTCCAAGAATTCAAAGAACTGCATTACATTGTCCTGAAAAAAACCGCGTGATAAATAGGGGGTAAGAAATTGGTCAAGCGAAGGAGGGACCCATGGGAAAGAAGACTCTCCCTGCGTTCGAAAAATTCGTAAACGATCTCCGCGACATTTGGGCAGAGTTTCCAGATGATGAAACCCGGATGAAACGGGCCCATGTCCTGATGGAACGAGATCTCCTGTCAGACCCTGCATTGCGCGAGCATTGCAAGAAGTGGCCATCGACAGAGGGTAGAAAGAACCTGCTCTTCTACACCGACCCGGAATATGGCTTTGTTATTAATGGTGTTGTACGCGTTCCGGGACGAACCGGCAGCGTCCATGACCATGCGGATGGTTGGGTGCTTTACGGATTGCTCGATGGCACAGAATCACTTGAACGCTTTCGCGCCGTCGAATCCCGCAAAGACGATGGGTACGTTAAAGTCGAACTGGTGAGCGACACAAAGGGAGAAGCGGGAAAAGCCGATTTGGTTCCGCCATTTGATATTCATGCCGAACAGGGCAGTGATATTCGTTCCGTAGCTGTTATTTTGCGCAGCCGGGTTCTTGTCGGTGAGGTGTTGCAGGGTCGTTATGATCGTGAAACCGGAGAATATTATGAGGGCTCCGGGCCACAGCAAATTCCTTACGAACTAAGCGCCTAAACACGCAATAGGAATAAGTTTAAATGCCGGACTCTCCGATCTGGATCACTGAGGCTGACGTAACATCTATGGTAAGTCTTCCAGAAGCAATTGATGCACTGGAACGCGTCCTACCGCTGGAAGCAGATGGCAAAGCCCGAAACATGACCAAAGGACACCTGATGGTGGCAGATAACGATGCCATGCATGTCCTTGGTGCTTCAGTTATTGGCGAAGGAATTTGTGGATTTAAAAACTGGATCAACTTGCGCGGTAAATCCGAAACCATTGTTGAGCTGTTTTCAATGGAAGATGGCGCAAACCTCGCGGTGATCGAAGCAACGGCGTTAGGGCAAATGCGTACAGCCGCTATGACTGGTGTCGGCACCAAACGTCTCGCTTCTACGGATGCTGATGAAATGGGAATCGTTGGCTCAGGAAAACAAGCGCTTCCTCAAGTTGCTGCCTGTCACGCTGCACGACCACTCAGGAAACTCCGCGTCTTCAGCCGCAATCCGGAAAACAGAAACCGTTTCGCAGACAATGTTCGCAAGGAATTCAACTTCGAGGTAATAGCCTGCGAGTCACTGGAAGATACGGTAACAGACGCGCCCATCGTCACCATCGTTACAAACTCTACCGAACCATTCCTGACCGCCGATATGTTGGCAAAGGGAACGCATCTAAATGCGATGGGGGCTATCGTCCCCGCGAGGATCGAGTTTACCGATGATGTTTTCGGACGCGCTGACGTTATTGCCGTCGATAATTTTACGTCCATCCGAAATTTGTCGGCGGAATTCATGAATCATTACGGTGAAGATGAAGCACGCTGGGCGAAGGTACGCAGCATTTCGGAAGTCATCAGAGATAACATCACGCGACCGGAGGGCGCCGACATTACACTTTTCAAGGCAATGGGGATGGGTCTTTCCGATCTGTCGCTAGCCATTGAAGTATATAAACGCGCACGTGCGGAAAACCGGGGCCACAAACTGCCGGAGCGGGTCAAAACACCGCCGCGGCTTCAATAAAGAAGCTTACTCCACCTCAACCTTTTCGATCACAACTTCCTCAAGCGGTACGTCACCCATTCCGCTCAGTTGACCGGTTTGAACACCTTCGATTTGGCGCACAACTTCCATACCCGAAGTCACCTTGCCGAATACTGCATAGCCCCAACCGCGCGGGCTTTTGTCAGTATGATTGAGGAAGTGATTATCCGCCGTGTTAATAAAAAACTGCGCCGTTGCGGAATGCGGGTCATTGGTCCGCGCCATCGCAAGTGTTCCCACTAGATTTTGCAACCCATTGTCGGCCTCGTTTTGAATGGGGTCCTTAGTGTCCTTTTTTTTCAATCCCTTCTCAAAACCGCCGCCTTGGATCATGAAGCCTTCGATCACCCGATGAAAAACGGTGCCATCGTAAAACCCTGCCTTGGCATAGTTCAGAAAGTTCTCGACCGAAGCTGGTGCTTCGTTAGGCGCGAGTTCAACTTCGATAACACCTAAATTTGTTGTAATTTTCACGCGCTTGCTCCCGTCTGCCGCAAATGCTCCAATTGTGTAGAAAACTGCAGCAAAGGCAACCATGGCTGTAACATATCGTTTTAACATGATTACTCTCTCAAACTCCCTGTCGCAAAAATTGTGAACCGTACTTACGGACGTGCGCCCGCATTTTCAAGAATCTTTACCATTTCAGAATAGCCGCGGCTGCGCGCCAATGAGAGCGGTGACACACCATCACCATCGGCAATATTCACATCAGCACCCGCATCAACCAATGCCTTTAGGCAGGCTACATGATTTTTCCCGCCATCACCCAGAACAATGGCTTCGATAAGCGCTGTCCAACGCAAATTATTGATATGGTCGAGGGGTGCCTTGGCGGCAATAAGCGTTCTAACCACCTCAACATGACCTAGATGAGCCGCCGCTATTAGTGCCGTTCCCTCATAAGGGCTGGTAATCTGACCTGCATTTCCACCAGATGCGATAGCAAGTTTGAGCATCGGCACATCGTTAGCGACTGCCGCAATTGTCATTAAGTCGTAGGCTTGCGAGTCCCTGGCATCGATATCTGCGCCCGCTGCAATCAAGGCTGTGGCTACAGCAATATCACCCTTATAGCCAGCCACCATAAGCGGTGTGCGACCATGCGGGTCGCGTGCATTTATTGATGCCGACCGTACTTGCACTAACCGAAGTACGGTCTTTACGTCACCTCTGAAAACAGCCGCATGAAGGCCACGATAATTTGCGATCTCCTCTGAGCTTGGAGCCGTTTGTGCAATCGCCGCGAAATGAGCACCCAGTACAACGATGCAGGCCGCCAAACACGACCACAATTTTTTTACGCCAGAGGCCCTAGAGGCCATAAAGCGCCCGCGCATTGTCCTCCAAAATTTTTGCCGCAACTTCTGCCGAGACCTTCCCATCGGAACTAAGTTTGCGCAAAGCCTCAATTTCAGTTGAGGTATCCGCGTGACCGTAATCTGTACCGACCACCAGTTGCGTTTCACCTGCATATTTCAGGACATATTCGAGATCGTCGGTAACCTGACAGGCAACCCAAATATTGTTGTCCGCCATAATCGAATCCGTAATCTCCGTACCTCGACGTGCCATCCGCAAACCAAGGTCATTCAGCGCATAGGGTATCCACTGGGCACTAACCTCAACGAATCCCCAGCGCAATTTCGGAAACATCGCCGGGATTCCTTTGAACAAAAGCTGATGGAATGTCGCAACAAGCGGCAGCTTGGCTTTGGCAAAACCGCTATCTTCGCGATACATGCCTTCTAATAGGAAACTGTTATTCCCGGCGTGGAAACAAATCGGAAGATCAAGCTCTTCCGCCATTTCATAGAGTTTGAAAAACTTTTGCGAGAAGAGCGGCGTATCGTGTTCAATACCGTGCATATAGACACCACAAGCACCATGCTCCTTGCCGAATTCCAACTCTTCGCGGCACTTATCCAAATTCAAAAGATGTGGCATCACCACCCAGCGCAAGCGGTCCGGTGCCTGTTTCCAGATTTCGACAAGCCAGCGGTTGTAAGAACGAATTAACGCATATTCGACTTCAGGGACCTGCGTCCAGGGACGCAAAAAAACGGTCGGATATAAGACCTGCACTTCAATGCCGAGCTCATCCATATGCTTTAGGCGGCCGGTAACATCTTCCATTTCACGCGATTCTTTGGCCGTGTCCGCACCAATATTGCCTTCTTTAGGAAGCATGCGGTTATCCAGAAACCAGAACTCCCTTTGTACGACGCCGACATTGCTTACAACGGAGTGATCAGATCGCTTGGACTGGACAACCAGTGGCCGGTATTTTTCAAATTCCGGGTCCAGGTAATCAAAGGTTGCTTCGCATTCCACGACATGCGCATCGGAGTCGATTGATCCCATTTGAAGTCTCCCATTCTCATATGTTTGTTTTGTGCCGATACAATACAGGAAAATAAGGTGAGAGAAATAGCGGTGACAGATTTGGCGGTCAGCGAACGATAAGGTATGAAGAGTTCCAGATTTAAAAGATCAAGTCTTTGTTCAGAATGACCACGCGGCCAAACTTCGTCCTCATAATAACCGATCAGCATCGTGCCGATTATCTTGGCTGTGCCGGACATCCAGTGCTCAAAACACCACACATCGACTCAATTGCGGAGTCCGGTGTCCAGTTCAACCGGTTCTATGTTTCCAACCCGGTTTGTATGCCCAATCGGGCAACATTGATGACCGGGCGAACACCTTCGGCACATGGCGTGAGACAGAACGGAATACCATTACCGCTTTCGTCTAATACATTTGTCGAAATGCTTAGGGTGGCCGGATATAAAACAGCACTGGTCGGTAAGAGCCATTTGCAGAATTTCACGACCTTCCCGCCGCTAAACCCTGATAGTGATCCGCCGGAGGGATACGCACCACCTCCCGACGCGCTAAAAGAGGCACAAAAAGGTGCCTTTATGGACGGAAATTATAAACAGGAACGTCCTGATTTTTGGGATACACCCGACGCCAAATTGGAATTGCCCTTTTATGGCTATGAACATGTAGATCTATGTTTTGGCCATGGAGATGAATGCGGCGGTGACTATTACTGGTGGCTCAAACAACATCGGGAAGATGCCGATGATTTGATCGGTCCCAAAAATGGAATGGCACACGATTATTCCGTCCGGCAGGCATGGCGGACGAAAGTACCCGAAGAACTTTATCCAACAAGATGGATCGCCGATTACGCTGAAAAATATCTAAACGATCACGCCAAATCGGGTACAGACGCGCCATTCTATATGGTTGCCTCATTTCCCGATCCGCATCACCCCTTCACACCGCCAGGAAAATATTGGGATCAATACAAACCGGAACAGATGGAGATACCCGAAGCCTACAACGTCAACGATTGGCAGCCGCCACCACATGTTAAGGCGCTGCTTGACCGGCGCGATGAGGGTCTGCCACCCGAGGACGGAATCATGTCATATGGCATCAATGCGCAAGAGGCATTGGAAGCACGCGCACTTACCTGCGGCATGATCTCAATGGTCGATGATGGTGTCGGAAAGATTCTGGCGGCACTCAAGGCCAATGGGTTGGATAAGAACACCGTTGTAATGTTCACCAGCGATCATGGTGATCATCTCGGCGATCACTGCATGCTTCGCAAAGGCCCGGCGCATTACCGGGAACTGGTTCGTGTCGCCTTCCTGTGGTCTGACCCTGAAAGCGATGTGGCGGGTGCCGAAACGGAGGCAATTTCGGGGACTATGGATATCTCCGCAACGATACTCGATCGAGCCAAGGTTGCGCCCTATAACGGCCTACAAGGCAAGAGCATGCTTGAGGTTGTTGCTGACCCATCGTCGGACGGTCCGCGTGATGCTTTTTTGATTGAAGAAGACAACCAGCGTGTCTTGCCAGTGCTTGGCAAAGACCCAAAAGCGCGAACGCTGATCACGAAAGATTGGCGCCTGTCCGTCTATCACGGTCATGACTGGGGCGAACTTTACGATCTGGAAAACGATCCGGGAGAGCTTGTCAATCTATGGGACAGTGATGATCATCGCGATATAAAAATGACCTTAATGAAACGGCTCGTGCAGGAACAAATCTCATTAAATGACACATCGCCCCTACCCTTGGGGCGTGCTTAAGGAAATTCGAAAATGGACGCTGTCGCAGAAGACGTATTGAAGTTTTGGTTTGGCACAACTGACATGGCTCAGCCGATGGAAAAGCGTGAAGTCTGGTTTCGTTCAACACCTGAATTCGATCAGACATTGATTGATGAATACACCTCTATTCATGAACAAGCACGGGCAGGTGAACATGACAGGCTCATGGAAACTCCGGAAGAATGCCTGGCTCTGATCATTATTCTCGACCAGTTCCCACGCAATATTTACAGGGGCACACCCCAGGCATTCGCTGCCGATCCGAAAGCACGCGATGTAACGAACTATGCTCTCGATAACGGCTATCACCTCGGTATGGGTCAATGGCCACGAATTTTTTTATACCTGCCGCTTGAGCACAGCGAGGAATTCGCCGATCACGAACGGGGCCTGCCCCTCTATAAAGAAGTGGCAGATGAACATTCCATCCAATCCGCTCAGGGCCATTACGATACGATAAAACGGTTTGGCCGTTTTCCTCACCGGAATGAAGTGATGGGGCGACAGAATACACCTGAAGAAGATGAGTATATGAAAGACCCACCAACATGGGGCAAGACCAAGGCTGAAGTTGAAGAAATGGAACGTCAGAAATCAGAGAAAAGTAAGTCTGACTCCGATTAATCAGACCATCCAATTTGGCTGGTTCTACCGTTCTATGTTTGCGCCGCGCTCGGGAACGCCGAATTCGCGATGACAAATTTCTGCGAGCTTGGTCACACCGTCGCGAATTTCCTCGATAGTCGGGTTACCAAAACACAACCGCATTTTGTGCGTGCCGGTTTTGGGGTCGGCGACCCATTCTGCACCTGGATTAATCGCGACACCTTCAGAGCTGGCCACCTCGAAAAGCTTCATGGTGTCGACGTTGTCCGGCAGTGTGACCCAGACAAATATTCCACCCGCCGGGTTGGAAACCTCTGCTGCCGTCCCGAACTCTGCTGACAGAGTTTCCAGCATAACGTCGCATTTCTCTTTCAGCACACCGCGCAAGTTTGAGACGTGATCTTCAAAATGAGCCGGGCAATATTCACCCAAAACCATCTGTTCCAATGCCCCCGAGCCACCATCGCGTTTTACAGCCGACATCCGTGAAAGCATATCCCATTCAGCGACGAGATAGCCGACCCTCAAAGCAGGTGCGATTGTTTTTGAGAATGTCCCGCAAAAGACGACACGACCGTCACTATCAAGTGCACGGATTGCCCGGGGACGTTCACCGTCAAAAGTCAGATCCGCATAACAGTCGTCTTCAAAGATTGGCACATCGAAATCACGCGCTAACTTTAAAATCTCGAGCCGCCTTTCCTCGGGCATCACGGTGCCAGTTGGGTTCTGCACTGTTGGCACAACATAAATGTATTTTGGCCTGACCCCGTCCTTTTTCAAATCGTCGAGAATATTGCTCAGCCCATCCGCCCGGATTCCGCCGTCATCCAGTGGTGCGCCCATGCCTCTTACGCCCAGCCGATTGAAACGTTGGATAGCGCCCTGATAGGCAGCTTCCTCCAAAATGACGGTATCACCTTCCGCGAGAAGCACGTCATTGACGAGATCAAGCGCCTGCAGCGATCCCGAGACCAACAGAATGTCGTCGGCGGTCTGCTGCATGCCTGTCGATTTATTCAGATAACCCGCCAAAAACTCGCGGAGGGGGCGATAACCCTGCGCCCCGCTCTCCAAGCTATAGGTCGCAAGTGTACTTCCTTCCCGCTTCAGAACGCTCTCGGCCGCATCAATAAAGTCCTGTACGGGGACCGCTGCACCATCGTTGTGACCTCCGACGAAATTATATTTGGGAAATCCCGACCAACGCTTCGCGGGCGGCGGAAGTCCGGGACGAAATACGGTTGAATAATCGAAGGCCATGACCCGCTCCTAAATTATTAGACTGGGCCGAATTGTACCGCCTTCCTAGCGTCCCGATATAGCCTCTTCATAAAAGCTTAAATCGAGGTATTTTTCCGTATCGGTCAGCTGTTTGCCCTGAGGGGCATATTGACTGCGGATTTCAAGAACGGTCTTCAACCCTTCCATATCCACTTTGCCCATTGGAACAAGGCCTGTTTCAGGTACCAGCAATTTCTCGAGTGCAGGACCAACCGCCTTTTCGGGCATTTGCGGCATATTGGCACCGAGAATCGTTGCTGCCTCTGCCTTGTTTGCGGGATCAAGCGTCCAGTCGAGCGCATCCAGATAGCCCTGAATAAAGGAGATCATCGCAGGACGGTTTTCGTTGGCCCAGCCTCGCATTGCACCAAACATTTGCCCGGGATAATTTTTGAAGGTCTGGAGACTGCTTTCAAGAATGGTGTACCCGCCGGCGCGCGCCTGGCCGGTAAACGGCTCAATCAGCAATGTCCCTGCATGTTCTCCCTCTTGTACGGCTTCCCACCGATGGGGGGTGGCGCCAACCGACACCATTTCATAATCGTCTGGTGTAAGACCGGCATTGTCGAGCATTCTGTAAAGCACGAAGGCAAAACCCGTCGTCAATGCATCCATTGCAAGTGTTTTGCCCTTTAAATCCTCAAAGCTCTCGATTCCTTTGGCGACCACAAAAGAAAGTTCTATCTGTGTCGAACCCATGAAGACGAATAGATCAGGTTCGCGATCAAGTTCTACCTCACCTGCGCCCTCCTGATAGGCGATATAATTGTCTACCGCACTACAGGCGATATCAAATTCGCCGCCAACAAGCTTCTGTGCCTGATACATGGAGCTTGGCGTTCGTTCGAGATCGACGGTTACGCCACGCTCCTTGAACTGCCCCTTATCAATGCCGACAAAAAGGGGTAACAGTCCGGTCCCCGGAAAGCCAATTAACCTGATATTCGACGTCGCCATTCCTTTGCTCCCTTATGCTTTGTTTCCGCTCTGCATCGCCTGCCAGATTTTGAGCGGCGTCAGAGGCATCTTAATGTGTTCGACACCATAATCCTGGAGTGCATTTACCACCGCATTTGTTATCACCGCCGGCGCGGGGGTCGTGCCGCCCTCACCACCCGCTTTTACACCCAACGGGTTGGTTGGCGAAGGAACCTCATTCAACGCTGTTTCGAAGTGCGGAAAATGATCCGCACGAGGCATGCCGTAATCCATAAAAGACCCACAAAGCGGTTGCCCGTCAGAATCAAACACGCATTCTTCCCACATCGCCTGTCCAACACCCTGGACAATTCCGCCATGCGTCTGACCATCGACAATTAGAGGATTGATCGCGCGCCCCACGTCATCTACGGCGGCATAACGGACAATCTGCGGTGCACCGGTTTCCTCATCGATTTCAATTTCGCAAATATGACAACCATTGGGGAAAACGGGGGTATGCATTTCGTTGTCTTCAATTACTGAAAGCCCGTCAGAGAGATCTTCGGGTAAATCTATCGCGGCAGACTCAGCACCCAATTCCATCAGGCTTAGCCGCCGATCCGTCCCTTTGACAAGGAACACCCCGTCCTGAAATTCAATATCCTCTAACGACGCTTCAAAAACATGCTCTGCAATGCGCTTGCCTTTTTCAATCATCGCTTCTGAAGCTTTGACAATAACCGTCCCCGCCATCCGCATTGACCTGCCCGAATGCGATCCGCCGCCAACTTTAACAATATCTGTATCGCCAACGATCACATTGACCTGTTCAACGGGAAGGCCCAGAAACTCGGCGGCAACTTGAGCAAAGCTCGTTTCATGCCCTTGCCCGCTTGGCTGGGTGCCAATCACCAGATCGAGCCGGTCTTCATCTACACGTACATGCAGTTCGGCCTGTTCGACCGGTGTCCCGATAGAACTTTCGACATAGTGGGCAACACCGCGTCCGAGAATCTTGCCGCGTGATTTGGCTTCTGATTTGCGCGCGGCAAAACCGTCCCAATCGTTGAGATCGATCACCATATCGAGACTTTTTTCGTACTTTCCGCTGTCATAATTCATGCCGACCGCATTGGTGTAGGGCATCTCGTCGTCACGGACCAAATTTTTGCGGCGCAACTCGATTGGATCGAAACCGAGGGTTCGCGCGGTTTTTTCAACCATGCATTCAACGCAATAAATAATTTCAGGCCGGCCGGAGCTTCGATAGGCGTTGGTTGGCGGTGTGTTGGAGAATGTGGCCCGCGATCGCAAGTGTGCCAACGGAATACGATAGGATCCCGTGATAATGCCGGAGCCTTTTGACAGCGGTGATAAGGAAACACATTTCGCGCCGACATTACTTATATTTGAGGAGCGCAGCGCGCGAAACGTACCATCGTCATCCAGCGCGAGTTCCATATCAACAATAAGATCACGTCCCTGATAGTCGCTAACGAATGCTTCAGAGCGTTCAACTGTTAGCTTTACCGGTCGTCCAACTTTCCTTGACGCCCAGGCCACCAAGGGAAACTCGACAAACAGCCGGTTGCGAGTTCCAAAATTGCCGCCAACATCCAACGCATAGACACGCACCTGATTGTTTTCAACACCGAGCACGGCGGCAATCTCACGTTTTTGCCGAACAGTGCCTCCACTACCGGCATAAACCGTATATTTGTCCTGATCCGGATCATAAATACCGAGCGCAGATCGGGGCTCCATGGGAACGCCCGTGACTCTTGGAATATCGAAAGACATTTCGACGACATGATCTGCTTTGGCAAATGCTTCGTCTGTCGCGTCCTTGTCACCGAAATAGGTTTCGACAAACACATTGTCTGGGATCTCTGCGTAAAGCTGTGGCGCATCCGCAGCTGCGGCTGCGCGTGTATGGGTAACGGCTGGCAGTATCTCATAATCGATTTCCACCGCTTCTGCCGCCTCTGCGGCCTGTGCTTTGGTTTCCGCAACGACCATTGCTACACCCTCACCGACATAGCGCCCTTTATCTGTGGGAATTACGGTGTTGATGCCTGCGAAACTACCGTCACCGACCTTGCCACCAGGTCCATGTAACTTCATATCAAATTGCGTCGATGGAAACGGGCTATGCGGAATTTGGCCAAGACCATCAGCTTCACAGTCGGCCCCTGTAAAAACGCCCAATACGCCCGGCATGGCCGACGCTGCGCTGGTGTCAATTTGTTTTAACCTGGCATGTGCGAACGGGCAGCGGACCATCACCGCCCAACATTGGTTGGGTAGGCTGTGATCGTCGCTAAACTCCCCGTTTCCTGTAAGCAGCCGGTGATCTTCTTTGCGGCGAACCGGCTGGCCTATCGCACCATCCATCTCAATTCTCCACCTCCATACGGTAGCGTATGGTTTTCCCCTTTCATGCCTTATCCATCCCAAGGGGTCAACGGAAGAAACCGCCTAGATTTTAAGCCCCCAACTGATCCGCAAGCCAGTCGGCAGTCTGCGGCCTAACCTTGTAGGGGCGGTTATGACAGACATGATTTCCATCTTCGACAATCGATACAACTTTTGGACCTGAAACCTCAGCCGCCAGCTGGTTCGCCGCTTCGACGGCCGTAATCCGGTCCAGCCCGCCCGCAATAATATAAATCGGGCAGGTTATATTTTTTGCACACTCCTTCAAGGTGAGTGTTTTGCCATTTTCATGGGCTTCTTCAAGTGTCGTTGCGTGCGACCGGATTCGAAAAACTTCCTTATTAAGCTCAGACTTCTGATCCCAGTTCTCGGCCCAGTCAAAAGCTCCGGAAATCGCAACGCAGGCCTTGATACGTTTTTCAAATGAAGCTGCTCTCGGCGCATGATAACCACCGAGACTGACCCCAAACATGCCAATTCGTGTAGCGTCCAGGTCTTCGCGGGTTTCAATCCAGTCGATAATTGCTGCTGCTACAGTTTCGTAATCTCCCCGAATTGGTAGATCATATTCAGCTTCCCCCTGCCCCGGCCCATCAATGGGCAGCGTGGCCATGCCACGGGCCAGAAAAGCCGGCGCGTAGCCGTAAATCTCCTCTTTTGTCGCCTCAAGCCCCGGCACCATGATCACCACCGGTGCCTTTTTGATGCCCGCAGGTTTCCGCAAATTTCCAAACAGCTCGTGACCTTCGAACGGAATGGCTACGCGTTCGCCCGGTGGCTTCATGTGCGGCAAGGCAAGCCGATGGCATTCAACAGCCTTGGCATGGGTCGCCCTCAT
Source organism: Rhodospirillaceae bacterium (assembly GCA_002720855.1). Classification (GTDB taxonomy): domain Bacteria; phylum Pseudomonadota; class Alphaproteobacteria; order MPNO01; family UBA2964; genus UBA2964. The sequence continues at coordinate 54,901 of PBIN01000015.1, forward strand.
TTCTTCGGGAAACTGAACTGCCATAAATTTTGCAAAATGATAGATCAGGGCCGCCGTTGTCAGATGATCCGCCGCACTCTGCCCTTTTCCGGCATCAAGTGCCTCGCGGCCCATTGCTTCATGAATTTCGGCCCGTGCCGACCAGCGGGGCAACCAGTCCTCCCAATTGACCAAACCGTCAGTCGCTTCCTGAAAGTCGGCGAGCGGAACACCGCTGGTTATAAAGCGGGGTGTAAAGTTGCTTATGACGGTATCGATTTGCGGTGCACGAGCCATATTGCTTTCCCTGAAACGCAATGCCTTATTGGGTCAAAAGATGCCGTGCCGCCCGCCCCCTGACAAGGGCTGAGCCATAGGATACGCTTTCCATACATAGTCAAACGAGGCGGCACGTGACCAGTACATTAATTACGAACATCGGTGAGTTTTTTACGGGTGATTTAGAGACCCCCATTGCCGATGTTTCATCCGTTTTTATCGAAGATGGCCGCATAAAATCTTTTGACCCGGAGGCCGGAACGGAAGCAGACCAATCAATTGATGCCGAGGGTTGCGCAGTGCTGCCGGGTCTCGTGGATGGGCATATTCATCCGGTGTTCGGCGAGTGGACTCCGGCACAAAACACAATTGGCTGGATAACCAACTATATGCATGGCGGTAGCACGACAATGATTTCCGCCGGCGAACTTCATACGCCGGGTCTCGATTACGACGATCTTACGGCAGACCTCGTAACCTCCCTCGCCGAAGTTGCGAGAGCGACAACCGGTCGCATTCGCTGGGGCGGGGTAAAAGTCCACGCCGGCACCTGCTTGTTGGTACCCGGCATGGATGAATCTCATTTCGACCGGCTCGCCGAAGCGGGATCCATACTCGTCAAGTTCATCTTTTTTCCCCTTGAGGAGAATAAAGACGAGGCGATCCGCTATTCCGAAATGGCCCGCGAACGCGGTTTGCGGACCAAGGTGCACACTGGCGGTGTTTCCCGATCAGGATCAAGCAGGGTATGTGGATTTGATACTTTGAAATGGCTGCAACCCGATATTGCTGCTCATGTGTCGGGCGGCCCAATCCCGATGTCCGATGATGACATCGATGCTCTCGTAGATAATACGGAGTTCGCGCTGGAAGTCTGCTCTTCGAACAATTATCGCTCAACCTATCTACTAGCAAATCGCTTGATGAAGATGGGTCGACTGGATCGCATGACGATGGGGACGGACACGCCGGGTGGTACTGGTGTTATCCCACGGGGTATGCTCCGCAACATCCTGTTTCTTTCCTCGATCTGTGAAATGAGTCCGGGAGAAGCTATTGCCGTCGCAACTGGCAATACAGCCAAAGCCCATGGGCTCGAGGTCGGAATCTTAAAAGAAGACGCACCTGCAGATCTCGTAATTGCAGGTCCAGTCAAAGGGTCTGAGGGAACGACGTTATCGGACGCGATAGCGCACGGCGACCTGCCAGGAATCTCCTTCGTTTTGATTGATGGCGAAGTCATTGTCGAAACACGAAGCGAGCAAACACCACCGCCGATGCAAATCGCTCATTTCTTGGACAGTCCTGGCTGTCCGTTCTGTTGAGTTTAGGGAGGAATTCGTCATGGAAGATATCACCGGCCTTATTCGCGAATTGGTTATCGCCAACCGCATCCTCGCTCGTGAAGGGGTGGTAGATGCGTTCGGTCATATCAGTGTTCGCAACCCAAAAAACCCGGAGAGCTATTTTATTTCGGTGTCGCGGGCTCCCGAACTCATCACGATGGATGATATCGTTGAATTTCGCCTCGATGGCGAACCGATCGGCGATCTCCGAGACCGTACCCCCTATGGTGAAAGAGCTATTCATGGCGGAATTTACGAGGTGCGACCGGAAGTAAACTCCGTCGTCCATAATCATTCCCAAGAAGTAATCCCCTTCGCCGCCACCAATACGCTTATCAGACCGCTCCTTCATATGAGTGCTCCGATGGGTGCGCATGTACCGATATGGGATATCCGCGAGAAATTTGGTGAAACCAACCATTTGGTCGTGACGATGGAACAAGGCCGTGATCTTGCTTCAGCACTTGGTGAAAATGCCGCTGCGCTTATGAAACGGCACGGCTGCGTCTGTGCCCGTCGAAATATTCGTGAAGTAGTAATGACGGCAGTTTACCTCCAAGCAACTGCCAAAATGCTGATGCAAGCCAAATTACTGGGTGGCGAAATTGACTATCTCACGCCCAACGAGGTTGACCTCTGCAACGTTAATCAACTCGGCCCGCTAGGGTTGGACCGAGCATGGGAATACTGGGTTATGCGGTCCGGTTACGCGGACTAAGATAACTTTAGGCGCAAATATTCTGCTTCGTTTATGGGCCGTCCATCAACGACGGTTGGTCCGTCTCCAACGAGAGTTGTCCGCCGCATTATCCGCGGTTCGTTCTCATCCCAGGGTCGGCCGCGATGCATTACCCGGCGGTTATCCCACATGACCAGATCCCCAACCGACCATTTATGACAATAGACGAATTGCGGCTGCGTCGTGAATTCGAGTAACTCTTCAAGAAATTTCACTCCGGTTTCAGGGTCTTCGCCATAGACTTCACCTGCGTGCGATCCCAGATAAAGATTCTTGCGGCCTTTCGGGTCATGAGTGCGGACGACCGATTGTGGAACGGGTTTCAAACTCTCCTGTTCCTCTGGAGTAAAGGTCTTAAAGCCGGTTTTGATCCGTGATGTCATCAGGCTGTGTCCGGCAACCATTCCTTCTGCGCGATTTTTGCGTTCTTCATCTAACGCATCCCACCCTCCGCGTTCGTCGGCGAATTCGGTTTCGCCGTCCTTACTGGCAACCGTCTCCGCGTAGAGAAACGAATATTTGGAAGGAATGGCGCGAAACGACGCGTCTGAATGCCACAATTGATTGGCACGATTATATTTCGCTCGTTCGCTGTTGGGCGCAAGTAACTCGCCATCCGCACCAAGGTTTGACGCATCGGCAAATTCGGCACGGAGCCGCCGTTTTCTACCCTTTTGATAGGTCACCTCCAGCTCGCCGAACTGGCGGCTAAACGCCATATGTTGCTCTTCGTTCAGAGTTTGCCCGGGAAATAGCAACACGCCGTGATCGTCAATCGCGTCAACAATGCTGCGAACGTCTTCGCGGGGTGTCGGTTCTCGCGCATCGATACCTTTGACGACAGCGAAGAAAGTCTGACCTAACTGTTCAACTTGGATTGGCATAACCGGCTCAATGGTTTTTCTGCCCTAACTATACCAAAATTTTTATGCAACGCCTCTTTTCCCGAAGCATCACAACTGGCGAAGTGACTTAGCTAAACAGCATCGGCCGGAATTAGACCGCCGGGCAAAATCAATGTTGCCCGCAATCCGCCTTCAGGGGCATCTCCGAGGGAAACATCTCCGCCATATAACGTCGCGATATCGCGAACAATAGAAAGACCCAACCCGCTGCCAGGCGTCGATTCATCTGCGCGTTCGCCGCGCCCAAATATTTCTTCGCGTTTTTCTTCAGGAACGCCGGGACCGTCATCATCAATTTGCAACTGAATTTGCAACCCACCGCTGCCGGTTTCGGAATAAGATTCAGCAACCAGCGCGACCTCTCGTCTAGCCCATTTGCAGGCGTTATCGACAAGATTACCCAGCATTTCCTCAAGATCATGCTGTTCACCGCGAAATGCGAGCTCCGGAGGTGCCTTGACGGAAATAGAAACGCCTTCATGGGCATATATCTTTTCCAGCGTGCGTGCGACGGCCTCCAGCACCGGCAATAATGGTGTTTGACCTCGTAATAATGGCGCCTGCCCCATAGCCCGGGCTCGGGCCAAATGATGATCGACATGTCGCCGCATAAGCTGGGTTTGCTCATCGACAATGGTAGAAATATTCTCGGTTGGAGTTTCGCTTTCATTGCTGAGTACCGCGAGAGGTGTTTTTAAGGCATGCGCTAAATTTCCCACGTGGGAACGCGCCCTGCCCAGCACCTCTGTCGTGTGATCCAACAAACCGTTCAATTCCTCTGCAAGCGGACTAACCTCTTTAGGGAATGAACCGGTTAACCGTTCCGACCGTCCCTCCCGGATATCCGCCAGCGATTGTCGAATTCGCTGCAAGGGGAGCAATCCAAATCGAACTTGAATAAACACTGCCAAGACCAGTCCGGCCCACAAAACGCCGAGCGACCAACCAAGTGTCACGTTAAAACTATCGATGGTATCGACAAGATCCTGGCGATCGGCGGCTACGGAAAACAGATAAGTGCCATCCATCCCGTCCACGGTTATCGGTTTCTCGATGAGTTGTAGCCTCTGCCCCAATGGACCCCTTGCGCGCGATTTGAGGAGGGCGCCGGTCTTGGTGTCTTCACTGATCGCCAATTCGAAGTCCCACATCGAACGCGAGCGCGCGATTACGTCGCCGTTGTCGATCCTGGTTATTTGCCAATACCAGCCTGAGTACTGGCGCAGAAATCGTGGTTCGCCGAGACTCTGCCGTTGAAACAATTCGCGATTGTGTCCCACCTCCACAGCACCGATGAGACTCTCGAGAAGAAATTCCATCCGTTGATCAAACGACTGTTCCAGCGGTCCACGAAACAGGTTTGAGAGAAGCAGGCCGCCAACAATCAGCATAACGGCAACCCAAAGTCCCGCAGCACCGATCAATCGGAATGCGATCGATTGACCTTTAGATGATTTATTTTCGGGAGCCGAGGACAAATCGATACCTTAGGTCTTATTCGACTCGGATTCGGGTTCAGAGAGGCGGTATCCAAGTCCGCGCACAGTTTGGATGAGTCCCTTGGGAAGCTTCCGGCGCAATCGCCCGACAAATACTTCTATCGTATTGGAGTCACGGTCAAAATCCTGCTCATAAATATGTTCGGTAAGTTCTGTCCGCGACACGACCTCATCGCGATGATGCATAAGATAGGAAATGACTTTGAATTCATGTGCCGTGAGCGTCACGGGTGCGCCATCAACCGAAACGCGCCCCGCACGCGTATCAAGCACAACGCCCCCGCAGGAGAGTTCAGAAGCCGCGTGACCCGAAGCACGCCGTATCAGAGCACGAATGCGGGCGAGCACTTCTTCGATACGGAATGGTTTCGTTACATAATCGTCTGCACCGGCATCAAACCCTGCTACTTTTTCTGACCAAGCATCCCTCGCTGTCAAAATAAGTACCGGTGTCATTCTGCCGTCGGCGCGCCATCTTTTAAGGACCGTGACCCCGTCCAGCTCTGGCAACCCCAAGTCCAGCACGATGACGTCATAAGGTTCTGTATCGCCAAGAAAATGACCTTCTTCTCCATCAAACGCGACATCGACCGAATATTGTTCGTCACGTAACGCAGAGGCGAGTTGGCGATTAAGATCTTTATCGTCTTCTACAACGAGTATCCGCATTTCGTTATCACTGTCGCCTAGCGACAACTCCCTCTCACAACACTTCCATTGGCAGCATCAACAAACATTGTGACCCGCTGCCCTGATGGCCGAAGAATGTTTAAGCGATAGGCAAGCTGATCGCCCCGCCGGATCAATCGTGCACCCAAGAACCGCCCTGGGCACGATGCTTGCACGCCCTGAATAATCGATGACAACGGAAGCGCTCGACCGCTTCTCACTGCGTCACGAGCATTATCCTGCTCGCGGTTTCGACGCTGCTGGTTTCGTAAACGCCGGATCCTTCTGCGCTCCAATACCTCTTCTGGCGGTGATCGAAGCTGCAAATCGTTTCGCCGCGGCGGACGACGAAATCTGGGACCACCACGACGATCTCGTCTTCGCTGGGCTATCTCGATTCTTGCACTAACTTTTTTCGACGAAATTTCAGAATCGATAAAAATTTCAGAGCGCTGAATTTCTTTTTTGTAATCAGAAATCGACCCATACGCAGCGGAACCGAAGGCGCAAAGCACCACGCTGGCAGCAACGGCCAGTTGGCTCAAACGCTGGGAAATCCTTCGGTTCATGGCTCTATTATGCCTTTTACAATGCAAATCAGCGAGCACCTGTTTACGGGATCGCGCGCGGCATTATTTGCACTTTTTAACCTGAACACAGGATGAACAACGCGTTCAGGTTCGGCTCAGCACCAATTTGGTCTAATCGCATCGTCACAAACTTCAACTGGAGAGAGACGATGTTAAAAATTATTCGAAATACAGTATTTGCCTTTTTGGGTATCACCGCCGTAGCGGCTGTTGCCACACCTGTTAGCGCGGGCCCCTATCATCACGGCTATAAAGTCGTAAAGGTCGTCAAGAAGGTCCACTACCACAAGGTTGGACATCGTCATTGGCGAAAACATCACCGTGCCCACAAACGTGCGCATCGCCGCTGGCATCGCAGGCACGGCCACTATCACAGCCATCATTCCAACCATCGCCACGTAACGCATCGTAAAACGGTGATTCACCACGTACCGTCGCGGCCCCGCCATAGCCATCGCTACGGAAACGGTTCGATCGCAGGTGGATTGATTGGCGCTGCGGTAGGTGGCTTGCTCGGCAGCAACATCGGTAAAGGCAGCGGTCGAACCGCCGCGATCATCGGTGGTGTAATCGCCGGTGCTGTTATTGGCGGCAATATCGGCCAATCCATGGACCGTGCCGACCGGTTGGAAGCCAACCGTGCATTAGAGACCGCCAGAACAGGCCAGAACGTTACCTGGACAAATCCGGACTCGGGTTCCGAATATTCCGTTAAGCCGACACGTACCTATCGTCTCCCCTCCGGCCAATATTGCCGCGAGTTCACCACGTGGGGATGGATTGACGGTTACGAAACCAAAATGCACGGCACCGCCTGCCGCATGGCCGACGGTAGCTGGAAAACCGTCAGCTAAGCCAACCAGTCTCTTTCCACATACAAACCGGGATACGAAAACCATGTCGAATTACACGATAACCTCCTCAGCGTTGGGATTGTTGCTGTTCGGCATGGCTTTCCCCGGTTTCGCAGCGGAAAAAGCTCCCCGACTAAATATACTGATCTCAAATGCCTCTGGCGCAACTGCCGGTCCTGCTAGGGCTCTGCAGCAGATTGCCGGCGACATCATAATCTCAAAACTCGCTTCGGACGGTCATCTGGTTCGCGTTCTCGCAAGACCTGACCGCAAAGGGCCAGCCAAGCTACACCGTATTTCGACAGCACAAAATTCGCAGAAAAAATCTGCAGAGCGGGCAATCGGCATCATTCTGAAATCAGAGCTTCGGCTCTACGACAAAGTCTATACACGCCACGCCCGGCTTAATTTGGAAACCGTGATCCGGAAACCGCGACGAAACGCGATTATCAGTCGATTGCGAATTCAACCAATGTCCTGGCGTATCCCTGAAGACTGTAATCTCGCCTGCGCCTCTGACACAGCGCGGACCCGCATTGAAAACAGTGCAAAACGTCTCGCGCGCGCAATCTCGAAAAAACTTGATCGGCTTGCATTGCGGTTAAATCGGAAAGCGGCTGCCAAGAAAAGCGCGAACCCATTCAAGTCTGGAAATCGGCAAAAGATGCTTCTCAGTATCGTCGGTATCAATAGCGCTCTGGTTCGCGACATCGAAGATTATTTGATCGTCATCCCCGGAAACCGGTCTGTGCTCCGAGACGGAAACACCTTCGCAATTACGCGGAGCACCAAGGCGCCACCAATCCAGCCATTGCTTCGGAAAATGCTCAATCAGCTCGGCATTTCTGCCGACATTCGGCGGCGGAAATCTCAGATCATCCTAAAAGCCCAAAGCTCGGGCACACCTGAAACCTCATCGATCAATTGGTGAGAAATTGCAGAACCCTGAAACGGGGGAGGAAACCATGAAAAAGACGAAATTCTTGAAAGCTATACCATTCGTAACTTCGCTGCTTTGCGCCTTTGCCTTGTTGCTGACCGCAGGCATCCGGACGGCCGACGCGCAGACGAGCGACCACAGACAACAGGAACCCTTCGAGGTTTTTGCGGAGGAAATTCTGAACGGCATAAAGGCCACTGATGCCGCCGATATCCCAGCTGTTGGGGGCTATGGGAAACCCCGTATTGCCGTGGTGCCGTTTCGATATGGGAAATCAACCTCCAAGAATAAAGGTCGAATCAGCCCCGAAATGGCGCGTGAATTCAATGACCGATTACTCGCAGCCCTCACAAAACAGGGTGCTGGCACTTTTCGGTTTGTTGCCCGCGAAACGCTCAAATCGGTGATCCGGGAAATTGACGCGATTGGAGAGCTGGAGCCGGATCGCGACGCCCGCGTTGCGGACCTACTTCGCAATGCCAAGGTTGATATTCTTGTCGTCGGAACGCTGCGCAAAGACGGCCAGAACGCCAGTCTTTCGTATAAAGCTCTAAGCACTGAGAGTGGTCTTGTCTTCGCCGCAACAACGCCTACGCGCATTCAATTGGCAAGCCAGCCGCCTGCTACAATACGCTATCAACAGCCGAAAATTACGCCTGTTATTCTACGAGATCGCCCGCCTTTTACGATGAACCGGCAGGGACGACGCTCTGTATTTCATGTTCAGCGTATGTTGCACCGCCTTGGTTATAAGCCCGGTCGAATCGACGGCGTTATGAAGGCCCATACGCGCCGCGCGATTCGCGCCTATCAACGCCATCACAGCCTCCCTGTAACCGGCCGATTAACTAGACCACTTGTCCGGCACATGCGGCGAGAACTTCGTCATGGGTAAAAACCGGCCTGACCCTCTCATATTCATTATGCGAACGCGCGGAGGACACGATGAGTAGCAGCAGCCAGGAAAATGCGATGACGGAAATCGCGCTTGCTATGGCCATGGGATTTTTCAGCGTCATGGTTCTGACGGCGATTTCCATGGGCGCCCCCGTCGCGAAATCGTCATCTAAGCAATCAAATGCCATTCCGATTGCGATCCTGGCGCAAAACAGCACGTCCGCCAGCAAAGGAACGGCAACCAAAATCACCAAAAAGGATTTGCTCGTCGTTTATGACGGAAAGACTTATCGCGACCGGCAATTGGCAACCCTCGATCCAAGACAAATTCGATCAGCTGGACGCGTGATCCTCGCCGTAACTCCGGACCTCTCAATGTCGGCCGCGATGAATGCGCAGAAAAACCTCGCCGCCAAGAACATTGTTATCACCACGCTTGATGCCAGATGGGATCAGGCTTTGCGGAGCAAAAACAATGCCCAGTGACGACACCTCTAAGACTGCCCGTCGAACCTTTTTGGTTCTGCTTGCCGCGGTGTTCGCCACCGGTTGCAGCACAAACGCGGTAACAGCACATCTCGCACCGAAAAGCCGCGCTGATGTGAAAAAGCTTGTTGCCCAAGAAGCCGTGCGAATGAATATGCCGGTGTCACTGGCGCTCGCCGTCGCTCATGCAGAATCAAATTTCGATCCCCGCGCCCAAAGCCATAAAGGTGCACGTGGTGTCATGCAGATCATGCCGGCAACCGCGCGCGGCGAATACGGAATTCAACCCAATGAGTTATGGAATCCTAGAATAAATGTCCGGTTGGGTCTCCATTTTCTACGCCGCCTAATCGACCGGTATGACGGCCGGGTTGACCTGGCATTGTCCTACTACAATGGCGGTTCTGCTGTAGATCGTTACGGACGTAACCGCCCAAGGGTAATCCCATACACAAGACGCTACGTCGCAAAAGTGCAGAGATTAAGACGCTATTACCGTCGTCAACTCTTGAGCGGGAGTGTTTGAGATGGACGGCATCTATTCAATTGATGGTCTCGCAGGGGGAACGGTCAGCAATGAGTTGCAGGCAACGCTATCGGCCATCGCTGAAACGACGGATGGCGAAAAACCAAAATTCTCATCGGCCGTTACCCGTCGGCTAACGCGCTGGATTGTCTGTCGAAGTTACTCGGGACCAATTCACGAGCTTTGCCACCTGATCGTAGTGGCGAGTCGGGTCACCGATGCGCGGGGTTTTGAAACCTTCTTCTGGTGCAATGGCGGTACCTCGGCATCCGCATTCAGGCAACGTATCGATGAGGGTCTCTCGCAGGGCCATGCATCGACAAAGATTTTACAAAGCCAGGCAGCATCAACAGTCCTTTATCCCGATGGCGAATTCTCCATCGCGCATACACGAATGTCCTTCTTGTCGGCGCTTCTTGAATTTATGGTCTCAACACTGGGTTACAGTTCGGTATTCGAAACAATTGAGGACATCCTGAGCGATGATGCATCTCTGGGTACCGTCTCTGATACCGCCAACCTCTTGTCGCGACGTCTTTATGCTTATCTCGGTACACACCTCCCCGCCGCGACAGCGCAACGGAAATTCCGCGCCGCGACTGAATTTCTAGCGGCGCGTCACGACAATTCTGTTCTCTACGAGAATATTGATGACGAAGCAGTTCTCGACTTCTGGGTTACTAAATCTGCGGATGACGAAAGCGAAGGGGATTTCAAAACATATAAAAATGTCGTCCGGCTTTTCATCCAGGTCCGGCAAGCCCTTTTGCAGGCCCGTCACCAAAGCGCATTGCAACAAAGCTTGAGCATTGGGTATGACAGAGAAAATGGTGAAATCGACCCAAGCGCTATCGACGTTGCCTTGGAGGAGATTCACGAAAGGCGTGCACCTCTGGATCAATTGAACGAGGCACCGGCAAGCGAAATCAAATTCCTCAACAAGTCAGAAAAAGGCGCTCTCGAACTTTTGCTCGAAAGCGGGGAGTCCGCACAGGCCCTTCCCCTCTCTATTCTTCGCGCCACTTTATTTGGTGCCATCCAAGCGCAGCTAACGCAGGCGCTGCGTCGAGGTACAGATATAGCAACCATAATTGAGACCAGTGAAGCTCCTTTGAATAACCGGGGATACGACGACTGTCTGGAAGATCTTGAGCGTTTAGACACTCATATTGAACGCGTTCTCCTCGCCAGTTTTTATCATATTGCGATGGCCGGCGATGACACCGCTATTTCAATTCTTATGGAAATGCGGCCAGAAATGGATCTGTCCCCCCTCGCCGCGCTGCTCCCATCAGATAAGCCAACGCCCGACAATGTCATCTATCTCTATGATCAAAAACCGGCCAGTGACACAACGCTAACCATTGGCGAAATTTGCGGCGACAGCGCCGCCTGCCCGGAACTCTCCGCCTTTGTTTCGGAAAGCCGCAAAGCCGCGAAGCGGATTTCCCGACAAGGGTTCTCAACACCAGATGCAACCGTAACCCCAAACATGATCGTTGGCTTTGTAAACGGAGCGGAAGCGCTGCTGGACATACGAAAATCCCTTACCAGCTTTATCACCAAAATTTCGCGTATCGCAGATGCTCTCGGTCAATGGGAAGAACGCGACAGTCAGGATTGTGAAATCTTTTTCGATCAATACCGCAGAATTTATGGAGTTAGTTCATGACGGAACAAAAGAATTATTGGGATGAAGCAGAATCATCTGCCGAAGCAATCTTTATCGCCTGTGATGCCCTTGCCTCGCTCCACGCACCATTACCCGAATCCGAGGTGAAGCCCCACTTCTGTTTTAACGATCTCTACGCCTATGCAACTGACCCGGACCTTCCGCCAAAGCAGGGCCTCGTACAAACGATCTCTACCAACCCCAAACTTAGAAATGACATGAGACTACTTTTAGAAAGGGTCGCTCCGATGCGGCCAATATCCCGTGCGGCAGCCTCCAGCGGTTCAACCACGACCCGATTTGGAACCGGATTTCAAATGACGCTTCGGGAAAGCCATGCAGACCGCGACCAGCTTTACGTCATCATCACGCTCCATGATCAGGCATGTGTGCCAAACACGCTATTCGTCATCAATGACACCGAAGGCTGCAATCGGGTCCCGCTGCCGGAGCCCTCCGATGGCACGGTGCAGTTGCTCCTAGGTGCAACATCAACACTGGCGGTCGCGCTTCGCGACCCCAAAACCGACGTGTTTATGAGATGAGCAAAACAGCCGTCTTTATCGCGACCACAGAAGGTCCAACCCGTTTGCAACGTATTACCGCGGAAGCACCGGACGTACGTTCCGTGATTTGCCTGGGTGGCAGGGCGATGGTTATGCCGATAAGCCCTGATTATGATACATTTGTCAGACGCCCAACCGGCATTATCGAGGCATGCTATGGTCACAGTGCGTATCGCATGGATATATCCGATCCTATCGGCTCGGGTCTTAGCTGGCAGCTTGGTGCTTTCTTAGGCCATGCCCTTGCAAACGAACGACGGCTTGCCGCCAACAACGATGGCTACAACCGCATTGTTTGGGCATCGGGCGAGGTCAATTGCGATCTCACCTTGCACAGCGTCAACGATATTCGACAAAAACTCCAACGTTCACGCGATTTGTTTGATGATTTAATCGCAGACGGCACCGAAATTGTAATCGCTGTTCCTGGGGCAAACCGTGCGGATGCCGAGGCAGTAATTAGTGAACTTACTCTCTCTTCACCAGGCAAACTGAAATTCATTGCCGCCGAAAGCGCCCTGGAAGCGCTCGCCGCGTTGCGCCTAAAGAAACCGCGCAAACGCGCCAATCTTCCTATCAAGCTGCCGAATAAAAAGACCACGCGCCGCATTAAAAAACTATCCGCGGTTGCGAGCGTTACTGTCCTCGCGACCGCAGCCCTGTTGGGCGCAAGCTCAACGATAAAGGATTCTGTTGTCGCCGCAGCGAAAACAACCGGCCTACTAAAGATGCCGATCTCTGCTGTCGTTCTGGAGACGCTTGCGCCAGCCGGTGGAAACTGCGCCGAAGTCCATTTCGATATCGTTGCGCCACAAATTTCAGAAAAAAATATATCTGGTCCGCGCCCTGCCAAAACCATCAACTTGCATAGGCTTTGCGACATTCGGTACCGGATAACGAATGGCGCAAACGGAGGCCAAAAGTTCTGGATTCTGGCGACGCGAGATAATTTGTCAGGGACAGCGTTTCGCACGCGTGCCGTTGCTGCGGGCCAGGGCGTTGCTGCGAAACAGACCTACACGATTGATGCTCGCCCGCCACGGCGGCTCACCTCTGCATTGCAACAAAGCCATCTGGTGTTTGCGATCGCGTCAGAAGACGCCGCTCTTGCAAAACACACGGCGGCGCTGTTCGCAAAAGCGAGATCGATACAGAAAAAATCGCAGCTCAACCAGCTCGTACGGCGGGCGAAAGCTGAGGGAGTCAAAGTGTTGAAAATTGCGCGTCACTTTTATCCGTAAAAATTCACCAGCAACGACAGAAAATCATTCTGACCCATTCATAAAGAGAATTGAGATTAAGCCGAGAGGAATTACAAATGTCTGCAAACCGATCAACATCACCCAAAATTGGCAATATTGCCCGCGTCACCTGCGTAGCCCTTGCAGCTATTGCGACTACAGCCTGTATGAGCACGGTACCAAACGATCCTCTCGAAGGAATTGGATATCGGGAAGCACGCTTCAACGAAATTGCTCAAATGCGTGAATACCGCAAATGCCGGGACGAAGGACTCGCGTTGGATCGCAAGGCCCGGGCGACGGGATCGCCAGGAACTTATCTTGCCAGTGCAAAAGTGCTGGAAAGATGTGAAACGGAAGTAGGCCCCGGTAGTAGCGGTATCGCCAGAGAAGAGCGTATGCGCGCCTACGCAATTTCAATTCAGAACTTTTTTAAGGGCGGCGATGTCGAACATTCGCGTGCCAATTTCGACAAATTTCAAAAGCGGTTCCCGAAGCATGACTTTTACTACGCGGATGGTTCTTCTTTCGTCGTGACGATGGAAGCCCTTCTGGGACGCAATGAAAAACAGTCTTTCGGCGAATTCTCCGCCTTAAATGTCAGCGACAATCTCAAGAGTGAAATGCGTCGCATCATGTACTGGAAAAACAAATAGCTGAGAAAAATTATTCGGCCACACCATCCAGACCAGCAGGAATATTCAAATGACCAAAAGTTCAAAATCCATTCGAACTGCGACCAAACTGATAATGGCGACCACGATTTGTTCAACGCTGTTAGCCGCTCCTGCTATTGCGGCAACGACGCCGGACAAAGGTGCTAGCTGGTCGCCGAAATCAAGCGAACGGCTGGTGAAGCTGCCTTCTACCTATCTCAAAAAGGCGATCGACCAGGATTTCTCCAAGTCCTCCCTCGCAGCCGCTTTGACGGAGACGAGTGAAGAGATCCGCCTCAAAGTCAAAACTCTTGAGGATATGCGGGGCGCAATTGAACGCGCTGATGGAGAGTTGCGTACGGAACTCCGGCATCAGTATTTGGCTGAGAAGCGCGCGTATCTCACGTTGGTTGCATCTCATCAAAAGATGCGTGAACGACGCGCAAAAACCAAAATTCGCGTGTACCAGCGCCTGTTGAGAAAGATGCGCCGCAACAAAGGTGCGCATACTCCTCAGCGTGTCGCCCTGATCGAGAAACAAAGTCAGGCGCGCAGCAGGTTTGAAGCCTCCGCAGCCAAGGTTGATGCGAAATTGTTCAAATCTGCTCTTCTAAGTGAGAGCAAGTATGCACGCGAATATGCACGCAATGTCAGCGCCATTGAAAAGCTGGTTGAGGCTATCAACAGCCATCCGATGAATGAGCAGGCCGCTGTAAACGGCATCGCCGTCAGCAAGGAAGACTTTGTCCGGCAGCTGGTCGGCGAAAGCGAAGCCGACTTAGCGGTTCTCGATCAAGAACGCACAGTTCTGGGCTATATGGCCAAGCTCGTCGCGCTTGATGCAATGGCCCTTACAGAGACCCTACAGGCAGACAATGCCGAATATACCGAGGGCGAACCGGACAAAAAGCACGTCTCGGAAGCCGTGGGATTTTTTCTAGATCGATAGCGGAGAGTATAAAATGAAGACCACCCCCCTTATGAAGACCCTTATCACTACCGCGGTTGCAGGCGCGATGTCGCTGCTGGCGACCGCACAGGCAGGTACGCTCGAAAATATGGAGCGCGAACGGGCGATACTTTTGGATGCCCTTCTTTCCTCTGAGTTAGAACCGGCGAAACGCCAGCAAAAGATCGAAGTATCCCGAAATCGTCTAATCGACCTTGAGAGAATGGTGCTGCGCGACAAGTCGCTCGCAGGCAAGAATACACCTGCTGTTCGTGCTGCATTTGAAAATTACGACCTAACTTTCCTGGTCCACGCTTCTGTCGAACATAATCGCAGCCTGATGGAACATTGGCTGCTTCAGGTTGGCTTTTCGAGTGAGAGCTTGATGAACGCCAAACTCGGAAGACGTTAAAATGCGTGTTCTCAGATTGCGTCCAATGAGTTCCCTCTTTGACACGACATCGCGCGCCTTAAGTTATTTTCTGGGTGCCGGTGCCGTGACACTTGCAGCAGCGGTCATCCTTACCGCGCAACCCGTGGCTCAGATCGCTGAATGGGCGCAAAACGTGTTGGGTTGGGCATTTGTTGTTTTGTTGAGCAGCCTGATTTTGATCACTTTGTTTAGTTGGGTCCGGATGCTTTCGGACGACGCCAGCGACGACACAGTTTGGTTTGAAACCGGTGTCCAAGCAGCCAACGGCGTCACGACGCTCGCACTGACCTTTACCCTTCTCGGAATCAGTTTGGGAATTGGAACCCTCTCCGGCCAGGAATTAACGCCGGAAACCATACAGCCGGTCATCCGAAAAATGACAGCCAACTTTAGCCTCGGCTTTATGACAACCGTCATAGGGCTTCCGGTTTCAGCGTTACTCCGTGGCCTCATCGTGATTACCCATGCCCGTAACACTGCCGCCGCCTCGGCACATCAAAAAGGAGCCTGATATGAAATTTTTAGCATTCAATCTAGCCGTCGGCGCGGCACTCTTCTTTTTATTCACAGCCGATAAAAGTGATATTCAAAGTGCCGTAAACCAAGCGCATGGCCTTGCAGAACAGGTCAAAGAGATTGCCAGGAAATCTATTGACCAAGAGACAAAGAAGGAAATGGTTTCGGAATCTTTGTCTCCTGTACCGGACCCTCCAGTGAGCGAAAAATTGGCAAAGACCGAGCCTCCGGCAGAAGCTGTTCCGATCGCGCCTGTTCTACCCGAGAAGCAAGTTGCCCCTCCCCCTCCCGCTCCATCGGCAGTTGCTCCCACTACTGCCCAGCCTTCCCCCAAAGTAGCGGGAGGGGTACCAACCGACCTTGATCCGGCAGTTGCCAAACGGCGTGCGGAAGTTCTCGGCGATTCAGCACCCCCCGCTTCAGAGCCGGTTTTGAAGAAGGGCGAAAAACTTATGTCCAGTTCGGACCGCCGCAGAGAGTTGCTGTCTCTGGCAGAAGAGATGGAATTGCTCTATGCGAAATCGATCAGCCGTTAGGAATGGGCGGTGACCAAAGCGACGGACAAGGTATCCATTGCAATATCCGGCATTATTACAGGTGCTGTAATTTTGCTGGGTGTTGCATTGTTTCAAACCGTCGAGAACGAAAAACCGCGTAAACAAAAGCTCCCGAAGCCCACGACAACAGTTGAAAAACCGTCGCAGAAGCGGATTGCGGTAATTCAGTTGCCACCACCCCCTAAACAACGACGCAAGGCGGCCAAAGTTTCTGCAAAACCCAAACCCTCACAATCCACACGGCCTATTTCAGCATTACGACCGACCGCAGATCATGCTGAACGGCAAGCCCCAATCACAAAGCGTGTATTTAAACCGCTCAAACCAGCCGCTAAAAAACGTCTTTCCAAATCACAGAAACCTGCGGGTCCGCCGAAACAAGCCAAGAAAACGGATGTCAAAAAGAATAAGACAACACCGGTGAAAGTGTTCAAGCGCAAGGTAGTGGCGACGTCAAAGCACAAACGTGCGGGTCGAATTCTGTTGCGTATGTTGGAGCACGGTAGGGGGCCATCAGTTGAAATTGCCTGGCCACAATCCGCCAGTCGGCGTCTTCAACTCTACACGACCCTCAGACATTGCTATGGAATGCAGGCCGCCGTGTTGCATCGCAGCAAAGCATTATTCTCTGCAACTGACCCGCCTGGCGTTTCCTGGAAACTCAATATCGATCGATTTAGCGGATTCTTGAGATCACCTCAGGGGGCTGAAATAATTGAGGAAAGTGCGCTTTTTAGAAACATTGCCCGTCGCCACAATTTAGAAGACTGGTCACCCGTGCGCGTCTTTCCTCGATCTGTCGATGCCATATTGCTGGGTGGGCTCGAACAACTTGTCGGGGGCCGATATAGCGGCGCAAAAAGAATACAGGCACGCTACAACCTCTCCTCTAGAGGTCTCTCGTTACAGGACATCCGAGTTGATGGCTCAACGATGGCAGGCTCTGTCGGGCTACCAATTTCTCGCGGCCCAAACTGCCGTGTTTGAGTTAATTAACTTACGAAAAATTCGCACCGCCATTCATTTGCCGGTGATACTTCTAATGTGCGGCTGCGCAGAAACAACCTACACGAATATGAACCAGAAAGAGTCTGCGGCACCGATCCTTGAACGACGGGTGGCGTATAAGATGGAACCGGCCTTTTTTCACGATCCGCCAACCTGCACGACCATTGTTGCCAAACGTAACAATGTACCTGGTATCATTCGCCGCGCTGTCGAAGAGTCTCTGGAAAGGCATCTTGCAACGAAGTTTCAGAAGGCCATTGGCGGAGCGCCTGCTCGTCGTATTGCCAAACGATTGGCTGTCGATCTGCACCATGCCGGCGATCGAAAGGTGTTTGCCCGACAAACCAAATGCACTGGTTTCATGGAGGTGATTTTCGACGCGGTGGAAGACGATTATATGGTTTTATGGACAAATCGTGCCGTCGGTATTTCGCTCCGTCTTGTTCGCGCTACAGATGGCAAGATTTTATGGCAATCCAAACATAAGGCAGCTAGAGGCGATGGCGGTTTACCGTTTTCGCCAATCTCATTGCCCGTTTCTATTGCCCGCGCCGCCAGAATAAAGGGCGATCCTGAAGTTTTTCATTCAATCGCTGACGACGCGGTGCGGCGCATGATGCGAACCTTGCCCGATACTCGGCGCGACCCTGCATTCCATTGACGCCCTTTGCTAGCGAGGCTAGGACTGAACCTCAAAGGTGCGAGGGATGGTTCAATGAAAATTTGCCGGTATGACGACAACCGATTTGGCATTGTCCGAGATGATGTAGTCTATGACGTGACGAGCGTTATCGAGTCGGAATTGCCGCCGTTCCACTACCCGCTACCGATTGGCGACCAGCTGATCGCAAATCTGGAAACACTCCGGCGCAATCTCGAGCAGGCTGCTGATAGCGCTGACGGGAAACCCATCGGCGAGGTAAAATTTCTGAGCCCCGTTGCCAACCCAACCAAAATAATCGGGGTGCCGCAAAATTATGAGGATCATGCTCAAGAGGCCACGGCGGATGCGGGGATTTCTCAAGGCTTGCCTCGACGGAAAATGGAGGATCAAGGTCTTTTTCTCAAAGCAAATAGCGCGCTTATCGGGCCTTCAGAAGGTGTCGCTGTTCGCTTTAGCGAACGTCGAACCGATCACGAGGCGGAACTCGGCGTAATCATTGGCCGCAAGGGAAGCGACATCCCATATGAGGAAGCACTTTCCTATGTCGGCGGTTATGCCATTGCCATGGACATGGTCGTCCGCGGCAAAGAAGACCGCAGTTTCCGCAAATCCGTTGATACATATGCCGTTCTGGGGCCCTGGTTGGTCACCGCAGACGAAATAGACGACCCCGGACAGCTCGATTTCACCCTTACCATCGATAATGAAATCCGCCAGCAAAATAACACCCGCAATCTAATCCTCGACCTTCAAGGGCAAATTGCCTGGGCTTCCAAATTCTATACGCTGCATCCGGGAGATATCATCATGTCAGGAACCTGCGCAGGGGTGGGACCGGTAAAACCCGGAGATATCATGCATCTCGAATTTGAAGGGATCGGTGCGATGGATGTACCGGTTCGAGCACACACCGTATTTTAGGGTCAGCAAATGCCTAAAGCCATCAGAGTCCATGAATATGGGGGACCCGAAGTCCTGCGCTACGAAGATGTTGATGTAGGAGAGCCTGGCCCCGGCGAAGTCAGGCTACGGCATACAGCTATTGGCCTGAACTATGCCGACATTCACACCCGCAGCGGACGTTATCCGCTGCCTCATTTTCCGCATGTTATCGGCGGCGAAGGATGTGGCGTCGTCGAGGAACTCGGCCCGTCAGTGACCAATGTCGCGGTTGGCGACCGCGTCGCTTATTCCAGCGGCGGTCATGCCCTACCGAGAGGATCTTATTGTGAACAAAGAGTGATGAACGCTGAGCGGCTGGTCAGACTTCCTGATGACATAGAAGACGAAATCGCGGCCGCGATGATTACAAAGGGTTTGACGGCGCAATATCTCATCCACGACTGCCACCCCGTCACAGAAACAGATACGATTCTCGTGCATTCTGCCGCTGGCGGCGTCGGTATGATCATCGCGCAGTGGGCCCGAACGTTGGGCGCCCATGTTATCGGCGTCGTCAGTTCGGATGAAAAAGCTTTGTTCGCAGCGGAGCATGGTTGCCATGACGTTATCGTCAGTACAGAAGGAAATATAGCTGAACAGGCGCGTGCCCTGACCGAAGGAGAAGGGGTCACCGCGGTTTTTGACGCTGTTGGCGCAGATACCTTTGAGGCATCCCTGGCTGCGCTTCGCCCCTGCGGCAATCTCGTTGCCTATGGCTCTTCGTCGGGCCCCGTACCACCTTTCGACATTTTCAGACTAAATGAAATGGGGTCACTGCGAATAACGGCCGGTGCGTTCTACTGGCATTTACGAACCGCTAAAGACGTTAGAACCCGCGCGCGGAGCCTTTTCGATATTGTGGGAAGCGACGCAGTATCAATCAGGATTAATCAGAAGTATGAACTTGAAAATGCCAGTGATGCACACCGGGCGATGGAGTCGCGTGCGACTTTGGGCATGACGGTTTTGATACCCTGACCGGCAACAGAAAATGAGTTTTTCTAGTTGGCGCGGAACAGTTGGGCTGATCAAACCCACAATGACCGTCAGGCAGGCGAATCTGTGCGACGGCCAGAGCTATCGATAAAGACTTTGGCACTTTCTAAAGGCACCTCATTCAGACGGGCTTCCAACCAATCAACTAAATAGTCTTTGGGGTCCTCTCCCAAAGATACCGATGAGGCATCCGCTACAGAGTGGTTGGCGCCTTCGTACACCACTATTTCCTTGGGTGCGCCAATATGATTGAAAACATCATAACTATGTTCGATCGGGCTAAGCTGATCTTGTTCACCCGCAACGATCAGAACAGGACAGGTTATTTCGGGAACAAACGGGCGCAGGTCTATCGTCTTGGCGAACTCATCGAACGCCGCCTCATCGTCATAATCAGCCATCCACATATAACGCAGCTTAAAGGAGGGTGATGCCATATTGAAAATGGTGTGACACCCCGGTTCATGGCAGACGCCGGCAACTGCCACACCCTTGACCCGATCACCAAGGGCCGCCGCCCATTGCAATCCCCAATATGTTCCGAAGCTCGTACCCCGGATCAGCAGTTTCGATGAGTCGATAGCGGGCTGAGCCTCAAGCCAATCTGCGACAACTTTGGCGGCATCCATATGATTTGAGTTGGTCACGTGGATACCAAGAGCAACACTCTCGGCCTGCCCCGGCCCATCAATGCTCAACACCGCCATGTTTCTTTCCAGATAGGAATCACCGTACATGTTGACGCCGGTTTCTTTGCTGGAATCCATTCCCGGAAGGTTGACCACGCAAGGAAATGTCTCTCCTTCAACTGGTTCTCTCGGCAAATGCAGATACGCGGGCAGTTCTTTTCCGTCAAAAGGAATACGTACCTTTTTGATCGGATGCGGTGCATATTCGATGAACTTCTCGTAACAGTGATTCATCCGTTCTTCGAGATATTCGAGCTCCTCGTTGACCTCAAAGATGGGCCAGCGGCCAGCGGCCCACAGCAGGGACGCCGTCAAATAACTTTCACGTGCCGAAATCAGGCGTCCGGCCTCTTCAAAGGTCACTGCCTTTGCTTCGCGCCGCTTTGCAGCATTCGAAAATTCACGAACAAAGTCACCGACGCGTTTGATCTTGGAGCCTACTGCGCGAAACTCGCCGACGGCTTGCGATCCACCGGGCGCTGCTCCGTAACGAAGTCGCCCCTGGTCCCATTCGACCCCAACGGTGCGAATTACCGCATCCAGTATCCAGCGCTGTTCCTGCCAGCGTTTCATACGTCCATCCGCCTTAGCTGACATATCCTTCTCCTCCGGGAACGCCGTAACGAGAGTTCTAAAAAAGCAACGCTACGCACAGAATTTGAGGCGAACAAGAGGCAAAGGCGTTCCTTAGTAGTGCCGGAATTACCTCATAAGGGGAACCAAGCCGCGAATTTGACGCCAAATAGCTTGCCTCAAAATCAATCGGCCATATCGGCGCGATGCAGGTACTACTATTTCATCAGGCGTATAGGAAAATTCCTTCATGAGCGTATCGGCAACTTGGGGAGATTCGAAAATCATGAGTGCGTGGTCGAAATATCCAGTAGCAAGTGCGATCAAGCCAAGCCTGACCTTTGCATTGATGTCATCGCCAAGACTCTCAGGTGAACGGAAAAATAGATAATCCCCTTGCACCATTTGACCATGTGAATATGGCACATTCTCCGAAGACATGTAGGGATGAATGACGTATCCAGCACGCCGCCAATGCGCCGGTTCTATGAAATCCATAAGCTCAAATCCGCGTTCAGCGAAAAAAGCGGCAATATCGTGGGCAAGCGGCTGTTCTTTGCGATGCGGTATAAACGAGACTTCCGTTTTTACGGCGAGTAATTTCGCCATTGTTTCCGGAGATCCCGCAAACACATCCATCTCTGCTCCTTCTATATCGATTTTAAGAAAATCGCGGGTCGCGGGGTCGATTTCTGCAAGCGCGTCATCCAGTGTTCTGGTATCAACTTCAATTTGGCTTTGGACATCATAAAATTGTGGCTTGTCAAAGCGTCGGCCAATTGCGGGATCTGGCGTCAGCAGTGTCGATGAAACTTTATCCGCCGCGACGGATAAAGTTTGCCGCCCCGTAACGCCACCAATCGCATAGGGTAACATTCGGGCGCTGCGCCAAGAGCCACTATCGGCCTGTTTAATTTGATCGAATGCCTCTTTTTCCGGTTCGAAGCCAATGGCGTCAACGGCAAACGCTAACGGTGCCAAATCGTCCTGAAAGCCGCCGCGCGTTCCAATATCGATAAAGGTGACCGGATTGGCAGTCGTCGGTTTTTGTACAGCCAAATCTTCAAAAATATTGCTGTTGCCCACGCCTCAAATTCCCAGCAATTCGTCTCGCCTGTTCCGAAGAATGTTCCCAATTGGGAAAGCTCCAGAAATGAGTTCTGACATTAAAGGGGAAGCTGCGCTACCCCATTCAACGGAACGGGTTTTCCAGAAATCTCTAGGATCAGTTTTCGTCGAATGGCAAAAAAGACATCCTTAAAGCCGTTTGCAGGAATTGAGAACGCTCCACGGCCACCAATCACGTCTGAGACAAAAAATTTATCTAGGCCAATCCGATCCTCATCAAGAACGGGTAAACCATTAACCGTGATCCCCATCTTTACGGCCTGATCGCGCCCTTCGGCCGCGGGCATCCCATTACGGTCCCAACCATCACCAGAAAGGTCGACGACCTCTCGTGTTCCATCAAATCGATTTGATTTAATAGAATTGGCGCCGTAGAGAATTGCATTGCCGATGGCTGTACCACCCGAATAAAGCTCGCGCGGCAGGGTCTCCAGCTTTTTGGCAAAGGCATCGAGATCAGATTTTTTCTCGATCAAGGTCCATTTGATAATTGGAATTTGCAGTTCCGGCCCGCTCCATTCGACATAAGAGAGAGCGATGCGCCGGAGGATACCGCTGCTAATCCCATGCCAAATATCAGGATGACGTAGCGCCTTCGCATAGCCCTGGCGTTGTATGATGAATTCGTCATCGTCAACACTGCCTGAACCATCAGCCATCAGAATGAGCTCGAGATCGACTGGCACGCGCTTTTGAGCATTGGCAGATGAGATAAAAATCAGTGCACATAGCGCAACCGCTATGCCGGGCAGCATGCGATGTCCGATGTGACGCGCCTGACAGAACTTCGTCACTAATGCTTTCCTGCTGCCGACATGGAGGGCCGAATCTTCTTGTCATTCACCTGCTGAATACCATCCGGTAAATGCCATTCTGAAAATCGGTTGATGCGGTAATTGTGGGGCTTCCATTTTTCCGTCACATAGTCTGAATCGGTAAAATATTCGATGGCGCCACCACAAGGCGATTTGAAATACCAGAAATAGGCGGAGGAAATCGGATGGCGACCGGGACCGACTTCGGTTTCCCAACCCTTTTTATCGAACGCTACACCACCACCAAACACCTCATGAATATCGCGGACTTCAAACGCCGTATGGTGATAGCGTTTGTTGCCGTCTGCGCTCCAGATCATAAATAAATTATGGTGCTGGCTTTTGGCCGCACAGCGTAAAAAGATCGCAGCGCCACCGGCGTAACGGTCAGACAGCCAAAATCCCAGCCGGTCCTTATAAAATTCTTCAGCCGCTTTCAGGTCCGGCAAAACGAAGCCGATATGTCCCATCCGGATCGGGTGCGCTTCTTCATAAAAATTGCTGATTTCATCGACCCGTTCCTGACTATCGAACGAATTGATCTTGGTTCTGGTACCGTCGACTTTGGTACGTGGTTTCCACAACCGAAACCCGACACCGATACCGTTTGGATCAATGCAATGCAGGGTACCGTCTTTATCTTCCGAGACGTCGCGGTCCTTCGATAGTTCTTTATTTATGTCCGCGAGGTGTTTCTTGGACGAAACACCCCAAATCATTTCGCGAAAGTGCATGTCCGGCGCAGCTGCAGGCGGGATATCTTTGGCCTTCGGCGATTTTAGTTCAACGCGGCTGCCAATTTTGGTTTCAAAAACCGAATGCGTCGGCGTTGCCTTGATTTTGCGCAAACCCCAATCGCTGTAGAAACGTTGCGCCTTTTTCATATCCGGTGCCGCAAAGAGCGTTGTATGAAGACCGGTGAACGCCATGTTGACTCCTTGGCCGAGCGACTGACCACAATAGGAACAAGATTATTGTTATAGACAGGCTAAGCGAGCCTGAAACCATCGGCAAGAGATGGTTTGGAAACAGCCTATTGCGGCAAATCACCGTCGCCATAATTCGTCCGGGCTATAAAGCGCCGCAATCCGATATCGGTATCCCAGACCCGTTGATGCGCTTCACGCAAATAGGGTAAGGCAACTTCTCTTTGTTTCACGACATCTTCATATTCCGGAATGAAGCTTTTCATCAAATCGGCTACTTCCTGACGGAGGTCGTCCTCATTGATGGTTTGTACGACGCGATCTTTCATAACGATTTTTCCGTCGATGATAACGGTATCGATCGATCGCCCCGTTTCGCTGTAGACCAGCTGTCGCGCTGCGCTGTTATAAGGCAGATAAGCCGTATCGTTCATATCCAATAGCATCATATCTGCTTTGTAGCCCGGCTTGAGCGCCCCGATCTGATCATCCATACAGGCAGTCCGCGCACTTCCGAGAGTGCCGTGCCTCAATACCTCCTGCGCAAGAGGCGTTTCGGGTTCCGACTCACTAACTGCACCTAACATGCAATAGGCTTTAATGGCCTGGAACATATTCTGCACATCGCTTCCGGAACAGTTATCGCACCCGAGCCCGACGCGCATGCCAGCGTCACGCATATCGCGCATCGGCGATATTCCGCTTTTGAGTTTCATATTGCTGTTAAAACACAACACGGCACCGGCGTCGGCCCCCGCCATCTGATCCATCTCCTCACGGCTAATCCAGACGGAATGTGCGATGTTAAGGCGATGATTGAGCATGCCCGCCTTATCAAGATAGTTGATAAACGAGCCGCCATATTCGCCATACATTTCGCGCGCCATCACCACCTGTCCGCGCGTCTCATAGACATGAATATAGGTTCCGAGATCATGCCGGTCGGCAAGGTCCGCGCACCCGGCAAGCAAATCAAGTGAACAACGTTGCGGCGCGAACGGACCGACAGCCCAATGCGTCACCCCTTTTGCCGGTCGCCGCTTGATCTGCGCTTCCAGCATATCGAGCTGCTCTTTCGGATCGCCCGCCTGATTACCCATCATTTCCTGAATTTCTGGGGGCAGTAGATCTTTGTAACGGAGCATTGCCACTGCCGGGATATCGAAAACCATCGGCGAGAAAACAACGCGTTCGCCTATCTCTTCATAGGCGTCCAAAACAACATCGACATTCTCTTCGGTAAGCGGGATCAGACCGAGCATGTCCTGAACCGTGGTGATGCCGCAGCGCATAGATTCCAGAGCGCCAACCAAGGTCCTCAAACGAATCTCTTCCTTGGATCGGAATGTTCCCATGGGAAGGGTATAAAGGAGCCAGAATTCCAACGGCAAGTCTTCGAACAAACCGCGGCACAGTGTGTCATGCGAGTGATAATGCGCATTAATCAATCCGGGAACGACCAGATGATTTGAGGCATCGACAACCTCCGCACCCGCTATTTGTTCTGCTGACAGGGCGTCGCCGATCGCAGAAATCTGGTCGCCCGCCACCAATATGTCCGCCATGGGCGGGCGATGCACATCGCCGTCATGGTCGTAAACCAGCCCGCCTTTGATCAGCAGCTTCTCTGCCATTCTGTCACCTGTATAATTCTCGCCGTTTCATGTATTCGCCCTAGACGCTATCATGCGCACTGCGCTGCTTCAAACTGACCAGACCAAGAAGAAAATTCATGTCACAAGTCCCTCTAAATGAATTACCGGCGACGGACATTGTCCGTATGATTTCTGATGGTGCGACAACGGCGGAAGCCGTGACACAAGCGTGTCTGGACCGGATCTCAGCACGCGAAAACGATGTAAAGGCCTGGGCCTATATTGATCCCGACTATGCACTGGCACAAGCACGCATATTGGACGGCGAAGAGACGAAGCGTCCGCTTCACGGCGTGCCAATTGGAGTGAAGGATGTAATCGACACAGCCGATATGCCAACTCAAATGGAATCGCCCACCTATGAAGGCCATCAGCCCAAAACGGACGCCGCTTGCGTTGCGATATTGCGGGCTGCTGGCGCCGTAATTCTTGGCAAAACCGTGACCTGTGAATTTGCAGGGTCGTTTCCGGGCGCAACCACCAACCCGCATAATTTTGACCATACGCCAGGGGGGTCCTCAAGTGGCTCGGGCGCTGCGGTGGCGGATTTCATGGTCCACGGCGCCTTCGGAACGCAAACAGGAGGCTCTGTTCTCCGTCCTGCGAGTTTCTGCGGTGCCGTTGGATACAAGCCGACCTATAATTTGATCAATCGGTCGGGGCTAATGTTTGCGGCGGAAAATCTCGACACAATCGGACTTCTAACCCGAACAGTCGACGACGCCGACCTGCTAATGAGTGGCCTTCTGAACAGGCCTCTCTCGAAGACCCTGCCAAACGACGCGAAACCAAGAATCGGTTTGTGTCACACACACCATTGGGATTTGGCACAACCCGAAACGATCACAGCAATGGAAGACAGCACTGAGCGATTGAAATTCGCCGGTGCAGCGATTGTTGAAATAACGCTACCGGAATCCTTCGCAAACCTGAGCAAGGCGCGCAATGCCCTCAATGATTTCGAGCGTAGCCGGGTGATGGCCGATCTGTGGCAAAATGAGCGCGATCAGCTTAGTGAAAACATCGCCAAGCAATTAGAGAGCGGCACATCGATGGATTACGCACCCTATCGTGATGCCGTTACCCTCGCCAATGACAGCCGTGCACAACTCGATGACGTTTTCGGCGATGTCGACTTTATACTGGCACCTGCCGCCAGTGGCGAAGCGCCCGAAGGGTTAAACTATACCGGCGATCCGCAGTTCCAGGGTTGCTGGACCATACTTCACGTTCCAACAATTTCTTTACCAACGCATACTGGGCCAAACGGACTTCCTGTTGGTATTCAATTGGTCGGCCGCCGCTGGCAGGACGAAACTCTGCTTGGCTGGTCACGCTGGGTGGTTCAAAAACTGGGAATCTGGCGCTAGCCTTTTCTACAATACAATATTATGTGAGATTCACGCGTTCGTGATCGGCAAGTTTTAATCATAACGTCGATCTACGACTGCGCAAAGGGATTGGCAACTCAAAGAGTGACCGATCTGGGGTTGGGCATTAAATATAGAATTGGGGCAGAAATGACGTTCACATCTTTTCGCACTTCAT
The DNA here is from genome assembly GCA_002720855.1 of Rhodospirillaceae bacterium. Classification (GTDB taxonomy): domain Bacteria; phylum Pseudomonadota; class Alphaproteobacteria; order MPNO01; family UBA2964; genus UBA2964. The sequence continues at coordinate 82,144 of PBIN01000015.1, forward strand.
TGATCACGGCCGCGTTTTCCGCAGCAATGGCGTTTGGTATCTTCTCGCCGTCTCACGCGGTGAATTTGCAAGACGAGGTGGACAAGGCCGTTGCCGCTGGCGCAATGAAGGCAGCCCAGTCGAGTGCCTTAAAGAACGTTCTGCGTGCTGCCCGCAAACTTCCTGGATTGAAGATCAGCAACGTAAAGGCATCCGGCGGGGCGATCACGGGCGATGTGCGTTTCTTGAACATCAACTGGAATTTATTGGCCTATAGCGGCGGTGGCGCACAATCGACCTTCATTGCGTTTGGGCCAAAACGAATCTTTAAATTCAAAGATCTGTTCCGCAAAGCGCCCGGTATCGAGTTGCTAGATACCATCAAATTTGACGACCAGCTTCTTGCCTTCGCAGTTGGCGATGTTGAGGTTGAGGCGGAGGATTTGCCTGCAAACGCTCGTGCCATAACCGACAAGCTGTTCGGAGGTGGCGATTATACGATGGCGGTGCCACAGGGCCTGACCAATTTTGCGAGCTTCAATCTTGGTAACGCAAAACCGCTGCATGACGCGATCAAGTTCCTCGGCGGCAAGTCGACCAAGGTTTATACGACGGTCTCTATTATCGGAAATGTCCTGGACAATTTACTTGAGGGCAGCCCGCCTGCACCTGAGATCGTCATGCGCGCCGACTTGCCGAAATTCCGGCCAAAAATCGGCAACAAGATCAAACTGCCCGCTGATATGCAGTTTTCACTTCTGGCAACTTTGTCTTTATAGGGTCGCAAGGCCAAAGACTCGCCAACCAAGCGTCCAATCATAAAGGGCGTGACGATGGGATTTGAAGGCGAGACAGAATTCAAGATCGGCAAACAGAAAGTCAACATGGTTCTGGAAACTGCCATCACGCAAAGTACAGGTGCGCCGGAAATCTCCGTGACCGCTGCCACATTCAAAGGCATCCCGTGGAAGAAAGCCTTCGGAATTCCCTGGATGACTATCGAAGACTATCGGATGACTTTCGGCGGTCAGGGTGGATCGGTACAGCTTGGCTTTGGCGGTAAAACGACGATCGGCGGCAAAACGTTTGATATGTTCGCTTCGGGACAGATCGGTGCAGAAACGGCTGGGTTTCCTGTGCCGGAAGAAATCCGCCTGGCATTGGATGAAGGGCCTGACAAGATCGCGTCTCTCGGGATCAAGGATATTGTCTCGGTCTTCGTTGAAATGGGCCGGGCAGTTGGCAAGAACAAAAACTTGAAACTGCCAAAGAACTTTCCCGACATCGCAATTGCAGGAACCAAGAAAGGCGAAGGACCGCATATTGCGATCAAGCTTGAAGCCTCCGGATCTGCAGGGATCGATATGGGCGGCGCGCTGAGAGTCCTGGGCACAAACCTGGCCACCGTCGATAAAGCCTTTATTCAGGCAGACGAAGGTATCGAAATTCGGGCAAAAACCGCCAAGCTCGGCGTAGGACCAATTCAGTTTCCGCAAGGTGACGTTGAACTGGTAGCACGTGCAAGCGCAGAGGATCGCGAATTCCCGTTACCGAAGCTGATTATCAAGACGCGCGGCCTTCAGCTGTTTGGATCGAAAAGCGAGTTTGAACTGGCGATGCAGCTGAACCAGTTCAAGTTGGCGGCACTGCAGAACTTTGGCAGCCTGTTCAAATTCAACTTTTTGGCCAGCACAGGCGAACCGATTGTAAGTCTGGAACACCTTGCCAAGGCGGATTTTAGGCTCGACGCTTCGTTGAGTTCCGATCCAGGCAAGTGGCTAAGAACGTCGGGCAAGAAAGCCGTCCAAAGCGCATTCGCGCAAGTACGCAAGGACGTCGAAGTAGCACAAAAGGACATCACGAAAGCGCAGAACAAAGTCAAAAAGCTCGATGGCGATATCTCTCGGATGAAAGCGACTGTCCGTAAAGAGCGGGAGAAGCCGGCAAAGCAGCTTAAAGCGGCAGAAAATGAAGTCGCCAAGATCAATCGCGACATTAGAAACATGGATGGAAAAATCCGGGGAGCGAAAGGTCGGATTAAGTCGTGCAACCAAAGCAAGTGCATATGTGTCTTGAGCAAACCCAAGAAAACGGGATGCCATAAAAAGGTTTTGGGTAAATGCATCATTCCAAAAATTTCTATGAGCTGTGTAAAACGCGCAACAGTTGCAGATTTACCAGCCCGTGCCGTATGCCAGGCCAAGAACGTTAAAGCTGTTGCGGAACTCGCCGGTTTTGAAACAGCCAAAGCAACGCTCGTCGCGTCACGAGAAGTGGCGTCAAAGACCCTTGAAGGAATTCGCAAGGGCATAACCAGTATTCCCGTCGAGTTAGACCCTCGTGTCTCAAGCCTCATTGTCGCTCGAGAAACCGCGGTAGGTGTTTTGGAAGCGGCAAAACAGACCGTTAAAGGGTTTGGCGAATTTACCAAGATCCTGACCAGCGGCGTCAACATTGTCGGGAAACCCGACATCTTTGCGCTCGAAAAGAGCAGCCTGATGGGCAGTATGCGCGGTGCGGTTCAGGGTAAACCTGTCGTTTTGGCAATGAACTTTCGGGTGTTAGGGAAACGTTTCAGTGGCGGATCAGCTCACCGTCATCGCCCTAGGTGCCGCAACCCAGGAAGTGATGAAAATCGGGCGCAAGGCAAAGGTGATCCCCCATGCCCTCCTCGACAAGGTGAATGACATCTATACCAAAAAGCGGGCTGCAGTGAACGCAGCATTGGACAAAGCCGTGTCTGCAAACAATGTCGGTACGCCTGAGAAAAAACAAATTTCCGGGCTTGGGTCTTCTATCGACAAAGCCAATGCTGACCGCAAGGCTAAAAAACACGCCGCTCGAAAAGCAAGAAATGAAGCTCGTAAAAAGGCGCGGGACATTAACAGAAGAAAGCGACTTGCATCATTGCGGGCCGCAAACCTGTTGCAAAATTCGGAGTTGGTTTCTCTCGGCAAATGTCTAGACGTCTCGGGACGACAGATTAACAAGGACGGCGCAAACGTTCATCTTTGGAACTGTCATGGCGGCTCAAACCAAAAGTGGTGGTACACAAAGAATCGGGAAATTCGCGTTACCGGTGGCAAATGTCTCGATGTATCGGGAAACAAAAATCGCAACGGCGCCAACATCATAATCTGGAGGTGTCATGGCGGCGCAAATCAGCAATGGAGATTTGACAGAACGGGACGTCTTGTCGGGCTGGGCGGTCGTTGCCTCGATGTTTCAGGCAATAAATCTGCTAATGGCACGAATATCCATCTATGGCAGTGTCACAACGGAAAAAACCAAAAATGGACCGCTTTAAAACGGAAATTCACATCGTTGCGGTGGATTGCCTCCAGCAGCGGAAAAGTTCCTCGTGGTGCGATTTCGGGAGGCAGCGAAAAAGGAAGATCAAGGCTCTATGTCTGCCGCGTGAAATATAAAGATGGAACTCATCCGGGCAAAATTGTTGGCCGAAACTGTAATATCGGCTGGGGTGGTAAAGAGATCACGATCAGCAAATATGAAGTTCTAACCGGCGATACTCGTCATATAAGCTGGGCAAACGTAAGCAGCGGCCGATTGCCGAAAAACGTTATCACAGGAGGATCGGAGCGCGGACGACGCCTCTATTTATGTCGTGCCAAATACAAGAACGGCACACACCCAGGCAAAGTGGTCGCCGGTAAATGCAATATTGGATGGGGGGGCAAAGAACGCGTAATTCGTTCCTATCAGGTTATGGTAACGCGCTAAAACGACCTGATCGAGGGATTGCGAAGGAGAATATTTTTAAGCCGCAGCGATCTTTGCTGACAGCAACGGATCGCCTTCGACCTTGCCCCTTTTGAGCAGACGCCTTTCATCTGCCGGAAAATCGCGGCGCGCATGCACCGAACAGCGATTGTCCCAGATCACATAGTCGCCAAGCTGCCACTCATGTTCGTAATCGATGCGCTCAATATAGGGAAAGAGCTGGCCTAAAAGTTCATCGCTTTCCGCATCGCTGCCGCCGTCAATCGCCGCGGTCATCAACCGGTCGAGATACAGCGCTTTGCGCCCTGTTACTGGGTGTTGAACGACAACCGGCTGCCAATAATGGGGCACGTCAGCGAGTTCGTTGCGCCTCGGTTTTTCCCTGATCGTAAAATCGTAGACCTGCAGCACCTTGCGGCCTTCAATTTCCTTTTTAAGCTCTTTGGGCAAGGCCTCGTAAGATTCATAGCAATTCCCAAAAAGCGTATTACCACCGGTCGATGGCAGCTCGACCGCATAGAGCCAAGTCGCCTTATCAGGCGCTTCGGTGAAAGAATTGTCGTGATGAAACCACATTTCACCATCGCCCAGCGCGCCTATCGGTTTCCCTGCCTTATCCCGAATATTTGAGACTTTCTGAATTTCTATATCGTCATCGCCGCGTCGATCCACCGGCATCGCGATCTGTGAGGTTTTGCCAAGCCAGGCTGCACTGTTCTTCAATTGCTGGTCGGTCATTTTCTGATCGCGGAACAGCAAAAGGACGTATTTATGCCAAGCCTCCAAAAGAGTCGCGGCGGAATCATCATCGACCGGTTGGGAAAGATCGACGCCACGAATTTCTGCCGCCATCGTCTTTGTGCAAGGGATAATTTCGACTGTCATATATGAACGGTAATCCTCTATCCAAAAACCTGCAACGCAGTCTTGCCGCCCTCAACGTGCAATGCCATTCTGCGCCCGCAAATTCACAGGAAAGAAGCGGAAATGGAACTCAAACAGCACGGCAGATATGACTACTCACCGATAACCGAACGGCAGAATTACGATTGGCCAGGCGGCAAACGGCTCGCTTTTTATATCGGCATGAATATTGAACATTTCAGCTTTGGCGAAGGTCTCGGCCATACGCCGACAAACCCAGGCGTACAACCAGATGTCCGAAATTTCGCATGGCGAGATTATGGGCTCAGGGTCGGTATCTGGCGGGTGTTCGAATTGTTGGAAGAGCTCGGCCTGCCCGCCTGTCACCTGATGAATACGTCCATCTACGACTACGCACCGCAAATCCCCGCGCGCATCCGCGAACGCGGCGACGAATTCGTCGGCCATGGAATTACCAATTCGGAACAGCAGGGCGACTATCCTGAAGAGGAAGAGCGCGCGTTAATCAATACCGCGACCGATACATTCAAAAAGTATGAAGGAGACGGTCCTGGCGGCTGGATGGGGCCCTGGATATCCGAAAGTGCCTATACGCCAGATTTGCTTCAGGAAGCGGGTTACCGGTTCATTATGGATTGGTCATGCGACGATCAGCCGACATGGATGCGCACCCGCAACGGGCGGCTTTTGATGATCCCGTATCACATTGAGATCAACGACTCGCCGGCACAACTCTCGCGGCGTCATACCGCAAGCCAGTTTACGGAAATGGTTTGTGGTCACTTTGACGAGCAAATGCGTCAATGCGAAAAACAGCCTTTGGTCTTTTCTCTCGCTTTACACACTTTTGTCGTGGGACAGCCCTACCGGTTGGCAGGGTTAAGAGACATCCTAACGCATATCGTGAATCACAAGGATGCCGACAAAATCTGGTTCACCAAGCCTGGCGAGATTTACAATCACGTTGCAGGGCTACCGGCCGGCACTGTGCCGGGTGATGGGATCTAAAAGCTCCTAGACGCCGTGGGAGGCAGCTATCAGCGGATCCCATTCGATATCGTCGTCGCGAATGGCACCGATGAGATCTGAGATATTGTCTACGCCGCGCTCTTCGCACCAGTCTTCCAAATCGTCGATAATTGTGGTCAGGGCCGTTGGATTCCGGAAACCGGCATAGCCAATGCCAACACCGGACGCACCTGCCAGCATATATTCGACAACGTCTTCAGCTTTGGTCACGCCGCCAATTCCGATAACCGGCACAGTACATTCCTTGGCAACCTGATAAACCATCCGCATGACGATTGGTTTCAATGCCGGAGAGACAAGTCCGCCGAACTTGTTGCCGAGCGCCGGACGAAAATTATCGGTTCTGATCTTGAGGCTCAGGAAGGTATTGCAGAGCACCAGCGCATCCGCACCCGCCTCTTCCGCCGCGACAGCAATAGAGACGATATCGCCCGCATTGGGCGATAATTTTGCCCATACCGGCTTGTGCGTCGCCGCCCGAATACCATCCATAACCATTTTGGTATGTTCGGATTGCATCGCAAAATTACCGCCGCTGGGTGATTTTGTCGGGCAGGAAATATTAACTTCAATAACGTCGACGCCATCTACCGTAAGATCGCGCGTCATGGATGCAAAATCTTCCGCCGTGTCAGCGGAGACACTTACGATCAAAGGCGGCTCAAATTTTGTATATTCCTGGACGATATTTTCGAGAAAATATTCGATTCCTTTGCCCGGAAGACCAATGGATTGAATAATCCCCGCCTCTGTTTCCGCCATACGTGGCGTTGGATTACCAAGGCGCGGCTCACGGCAAATTGTTTTCGCAACCAATCCGCCAAGACGGTTGAGATCGATGACATCGCCATAATCCCAGGAAAATGCACCGGACGCCGGCATGATTGGATTCTGAAGGGTGATGTCCCCAATTTTTACTGAAAGGTCTACCATCCGACTGCCTCCTGCATGTTGAAGCACGGCCCTTCCCGGCATACACGCTTCAGTGTTTTCTCGCCATTAACTTCGAACGTCCGCATACAAATGTAACAAGCGCCCAATCCGCAAGCCATGTTCTGCTCCATGGCGACCTGGCCGGGAACATTATGCGTTTTGCCAAGCCGTTTCATTAGCGACAACAATCGGTTCGACCCGCAAGTGAAGAACGCATCCGCCTTCCCTTCCGCGATCAAATCCTCCAGCATTTTTTCGACCTTCTCAACGTCGCTGCTTCCGTCGGTATCGACAACTTCAACGACATTTGCGCCGAGACCTTCGAACAGATCCCGTGACATCACAACATCTGGGTTACGCGCACTCAAGATTGCCGTAACCCCAACATTGTGATCGGCAGCAAGTTGGGATAACGGCGCCAGGGTCGCCAGCCCGACACCTCGTCCAAGAACAACGATGTTCTTCCAGTCTTCTTCGAGCCAAAACCCTACGCCCAAAGGTCCGACGATGTTGAATTCCTCGTCGGGCTCAAGCATCGACATACCCTGTGTACCCCGACCCTCTTTCTTATAGAGAAACTCCAAACGCTTATTTTCATCGTCAATACGATAAATACTCATGGGCCGCCGCATCCAGACTTCGGCACCGTCCGGTGTTGGGCACAATAGATGAAAAAACTGCCCCGCTTGCGCAGTCAGCGCACGGTCGGGAACGTCAACAACCATGCGAAGATACTCGTCATTGACGTAGTCGTTTGACACAACAATGGAAATAAACTCACCCGTTGGTTTGTCGGGATGAGGGTCCTCCTCTCCAATCCGGAGCGGTTTGGCGGAGTATTTGTCTTCTGGCGTCAGATCACTCATGGCTACACGGCCTCTGCAACGTTCTTATTAGCTTATATAATAGACCTGAATTGTAACAAAATAAAGACTTTTTCCATTTTTGTTACAGTTTAAACGTTTCGGTCTCCAAATAACATCGTGACGTTGATCCGGTTATTTTCGTACCCGTCGGCAAAATTGGGTGAATCCGAACCATGAAACAACCGGGAATCAAAGAATACCACCCGGTTTTGACCGTACGGGATCGAAATTTTTTGATCTTCCTGTCCCTCCAAAAAGGCGCGAATGGCAGGCTTATCTTCATCATAGTCCTTTACTGCCCAGTCCTCAGGCGGCAGCACAGTGTAAACCTCGAGACCGCCGCGCTCAGGCGAAAGGTTCGCGCTGTCGGGAGTAACCCAGAAATTGACGGTGACGAACGCATCATCTGCATGAACGTCAATGGGTACGTCTCCGGACAATCCTTTAAACGCCCAAGCCTGCGCTAAAGGATGATCGCCAAAAATCGCCGGGAATTTCGCCCGTATATCCTCTGCGATTTGTAGCAAAAGAGGACAGGCAAGACCGTCTTCCAGATAGGTAGCAAGAAATCCGCCGATGTGAGAGAAATCAAACCAGATTGTACTGCTCAGCAAGTAACGCTGCAGCCTTTCGAGAGCTTCGGGAAGCAATAAATCGTCAAACCAGGCCACACCTGGCGTTCCTGTCTGAAAGGCATGAGAAATCTCTTCAACCTTCAAATCCGGGTTTACTGTTCCTTCCGGCGACACAGCAGCGTCTGCAATAAAATTCGGAAAGTTGTAACTTTCGCCCAAAAGCGAGAGTTGGTCTGCTGACAACTCAACAACTTCGTTTGCGTCATCCGGCCAGTCGATCCGCTTCATAGCAAACTCATAAGCACGGGCCAGCGAATTGACGCGTTCGTTATCCCGCTTCTGCGTCGCCAGATAGCGAAACTGGTCTATGTCGTGCTGCAATTTTGCGCGTGTGGTCGATAACAGAGAGGGGTCCAAGACTATATTGGTTCGGTTATCGCCGCGCCGCATATCCATGGTTTGGGTAAAATAATCCAGTGCCTTATCCCGATTTCCCAACCGCAATGCCAGCTTGCCAAGCAATAGACGGCCTTCGTAGTCCCAAGGCTCGATAGCAATATATCGCTCATAGAATTCCGCGGCCTCTTTATATCGTCCGGCTTGCTGCAGAGCTTTGCCGCCGTTCCAGTACGCCGATACGTAATTTGGGTCGCTTGCCACAGCATCTTTAAATGATTGAATAGCTTCCGCTAATCGATCGCTACTTGCCAGCAACACACCAAGATTATGCAGAACCGCCGGGTAATCGGCATGTTCATCTAAAAGCGCGCGATAAGCCGCCTCCGCCTCCGAAAGCTTGCCTTCGCTATGTAAAGCAACCGCCTTTGCGGCACGTTGTTCGATGTCTTCAGACACAAGACCCTCAGCTTGGCTGACGCGCGATAAGCTGGCGTAAAAATGCAGCAGCTTCGGCACCTCGCAAAGCCCGCCGCCACAAATCCTCAACGGTGCGCTCGTGCAGTCCAAGAGCTTCCGGGGCTGAAGTGATCATTGCGATGCCGCCATGCACGTTAGGTTGCTCGCCAAGCCGGAAAGGGCTCATGGCAAGTACTTTGCGGTCAGCCTGGCGGAATATTTGAAAACTCGTATGGGGCAATGTCCCCGGCACGATTCCGATTTGAACGGCGATAGGCTCCTCTTCCATCATCGCGATCAAATGTTCGGCCTCAGCGCCTGCGCGAACGCGGCGTTCTTTCAAGACATCTTCGGGCAAATCCAGTCGACCAATGAGACCGTTTTGCAGGAACCTTTCTATTTCAGCGCCGGAAATTAGGTTTAAGATTCCGGGCTGCCGCGAACGATAGGTTTCCTTGCGCTGTCTGAGGATTGGCAGGAGTTCATGGACCTGTTCGACGGCCCTGTCGCGATCAACTTCTTCTGCGGGAATACTTTCGCTCAAACATTCCTCAAGTGTTTGATCAAATACATCCGATGCCAGTAGAAATGAAACCGGTCCTGCCAGGACAACAATATGTTCGGTGGTCTCCTCGATTTGCCGTAACCGTTCAAAGAAAGCCAGGGCTGAGGGAATATATTCGACCCCAACCCCCAGAAGTGTGGGTACTGATACATCCAGCAAATCAGCCAGTTTCTCTAATGTGTCTATCTTTGCAACCTCACCCTTTTCGAAGCGATAGAGGGCGGTTCGCGAAATGCCGATGCGATTGGCAATCTCATCGGCACTCAGCCCGGATGCAAGCCGAAACGCCTTGAGCCGATCGCCAATGTCATCGGAACGGATGGTCATGCAGCATTCCGGCTTTTGCTTTCAGCAATCGCCCGAACAATTTCAGATGGCATTAGGGGTGCCCGAGTAAAATGCACATCGAATGAACTTAATGCATCTTCCAGTGCAGAGATTATAGCGGATGGAGCCGGCACGACACCGCACTCCCCCACGCCTTTGACGCCAAGTGGATTGAGCGGCGTAGGTGATTCATGGTGGATGATGTCGATATTTGGCATTTCGGTCGACGAAATCAGAAGGTACTCCGCAAAATTCGTGGTTACCGGCTGCGCACCTTCGTCATAACCCATCCATTCGAACAAGGTATTGCCGATTCCATGAGCGGTTCCGCCCTGAACCTGACCATCGACAATCAACGGATTAATAATCGTGCCGCTATCATGGGCGATTACATAGTTGAGAACCTTCACGCCGCCGGTCTCGATATCGACCTCAACTTCAACCACCGCCGTTCCACAGGCGAAGGCAAGGTTGTCGATTACGACATGTTCTGTGGCTTCCATGCCGGGTTCAATACCTCCGGGAAGCGCATACCCCGGCGTACCAGCGACAGCATGGGCAACTTGTCCCAAGGTCACTTTCAGATCGGGTACACCGCGCACATGAATCTCACCGTTTTCGATCTCCAGATCTTCTTCCGATGCTTCAAGCATATGCGCCGCAACCTTGAGCGCCTTGTCTTTGACTTTTTCAGCAGCGACGTGAGCCGAAGACCCCGCGACCACAGCAAGTCTGCTGTTCGACGTCCCAATCCCGAGGGAAATTGTTCCGGTATCGCCAGCAGTGACATTAATATTTTCCATGTCACCGCCAAATTTATCGCCGACGATTTGCGCGAGCATGGTGCGCGTCCCCTGGCCAATAGCCGTACCGCCGGTATAGACGTTAATTTTGCCTGAAGGGCCGATGCGCACGGTAACCGCTTCGAACGGGCCCCGGCCCGTCCCTTTGACATAATTTGCGAGGCCAATTCCAATATAGCGCCCTTCGGCCCTTGCCTTCTCTTTCCGTTCTTGAAAACCGTCCCAATCAGCCTTGTCGAGTGCGCTTTGCTGACATAAGGGGTAATCCCCTGAGTCCAGCAACACCGGCATACCGCCACGTGTCTTTAGCGGTTTTTCATAAGGCATTTTATCGCCAGGAATCAGGTTACGGCGCCTGACCTCATCTCGTTCGATGCCAAGCTCCGCTGAGACGCGATCCAGCAGCCTTTCCATAACAAACACGCCCTGCGGATGACCGGCACCTCGCACAGGTGTCACCGGCACCTTATTGGTAAGTGCCAGCTGCACATGCGTGCTGAAAGCAGGAACTTCATACGGTAGAGGAATCGTTTCCGCGGCGTTATAGGGAAGGTTTACGCCGCGTGCCGTGAAGGCACCATGATCATGGATGACGTCGCTCTTGATACCGAGAATTCTGCCTTCTTCATCGACTGCAATTTCGGCTTCCCAGTACTGATCTCGTTCCTGAGTGGTAGAGACGAAATGTTCACGCCGGTCTTCCGCCCACTTGATCGGCCGATCAATTATGCGTGTTGCAAGCGCCAGAACGATATCTTCCTGATAAACGACGAGTTTGGGCCCAAAACCACCGCCAACATCGGGCGTAATCACCCGAAGACGGTTCTCATCGTGACCGGTCATATCGGTAAATGTCGTTTTCAGTGAGTGCGGCATTTGTGTTGAGCTCCACAAAGTCACCTCATCCGAAGCTGATTCAAAGGCCGCTACACAACCGCGACATTCCAGTGAATGGGATCCGCCGCGATGTATCCATAGCGATTCTGAAAATGTGTGCGCTGCTGAGGAGAACGCTCCTGCCACGTCGCCATATTCCATATTGAATTCGGCAAGCAAATTATGTTCCGCGCCAAGATGGGCGACCGGAGCGTCAGGTTGCATTGCATCGCGGCAATCGGCAGATGCCGGTAACGGGTCGTATTCTACATCGACAAAAGTCGCCGCATCCTCGGCGATGTACCGATCGTCAGCAATGACAAGAGCTATGGGCTCTCCAACATAGGTTGCTTCTTCGAAGGCCAGAGCGGGTCTATCGCGATTTTGCTTGTAGGACGGACTGGGCATTCCGACAACGAGCCGGTCATTAATAAGGTGTGGACGGAAATCGTCCATTGTCAGGACTGCGTGCACACCTGAATGGTTTAGTGCCGCCTCTGTATTTATGCCCTTGATCGCCGCATGTGCGAATGGACTCCTGACAAAGGCAGCCTGCAACATACCTGGAATCTGAATATCGTCGATGAAATTGGCTTTCCCCGTTAGCAGAGACGGATCCTCCAATCGCTTCGCGCGTGTACCAAATACCTTCCAGGTCATTGACTAGAACTTTCGTGAACTTGCCTAACTATTCTCAATTATCCGCAAGAAGTAGCAGATAGAGCTTTTTTTGTAAAAAAAGGAAGATTTTTTCTTTTTTTGGAACGATGGAAGATTCACGCTAGACTCTTTCCAAATTGTTATATTATAACATACTGGTCATTATCACATTGAATTCCTTCAACTTATTGAAATTAAGTACGATGTTTAAAAGAAGCGCTTCTATCGGATTGGTCATCATCTTCGTCATTGGCTTCATGCTACCTGCTCAAGCAATGGATGGCGTTGTCGTTTCAATAAAACCGATCCATTCCCTGGTGGCCTCTGTCACAAAAGGTGTCAGCACACCCTATCTTTTACTGCGGGGACAATCTTCCCCACATACCTATAGCTTGCGTCCGTCCGACGCGAAAAAGATTCGAAGTGCCCGGCTCGTTTTCTGGATTGGGCCTGGACTCGAAACATTTCTGGCAAAACCAATAAAGAATTTGGGAAAAAGTGCAAAAGTCGTGACTTTGTCAAAAACCAGCGGGCTCGCCCGTTTGAAGGTGCGCAAAGCGAGTGATTTCAAGAGCACCGAAAATAAGGATCACGGGCACCATGGCCATTCAGATTCCCATAAGTCAAAAAAACATCGCGGACACGGACACGATGATCATGGTCATGCAAAGGCTCACAAGCCCAAGAAGCGTGCCAAACACGGACACGCCCATCACGGCCATTCTGAGACACGCAAAACCAAACAGCATAGTGGACACGGGCATCACCATCATGGCCATTCTGGAAATGATCAGCATTTTTGGCTCAGTCCGAACAACGCTCAAATATTTGTCCGCAAGATTGTGGAATCATTGAAGTCAGCCGATCCCGACAACGCTAAAATATATGAAAAAAATGCCAGAAAGTTGAGGTTGGATATCACCGCACAAGACCAATCTTTGTCGGCACGGATGGGTAAAATGAAAGATCGAAAGTTCTTCGTTTTCCACGACGCCTATCAATATTTCGAGAAGCGATTTGGGCTATCTGCGACAGGAGCAATTATTGTTCATCCTGATGTGCCACCCAGTGCCAAACGTGTTTCGAAAATCCGAGCAATGATAAAACGAACCCGCTCCGTCTGCGTATTTTCGGAACCGCAATTTAACCCCAAGATTGCAAAATTAGTCACGCAAGGCACGGGGGCGCATGTTGCGGTTCTCGATCCATTGGGTGCAAACCTAAAATCGGGGCCCAACCTATACAAAAATCTTATCGAAAATATCGCTCAGAGTTTCGAAAACTGTCTTAAACATTAGAATTCAAACTAATTTTAAGTTGTTTGTCCAAAAATGTTGCTACTTCCGCCGCGATGCGGCATTTGTTAAAACGATCTTATAAGTATTGGAAGTGATAACACCTTACGGAGATTTTCCGGGGAAATATGGACGGCACCGGCAGCAATACAGCCTATCGGGCAATTACCGTTACCCAAGTCAGCCCCACATTGGGCGCTGAAATTGGTAACATCGATTTGACGCGTCCGCTTACTGACCTCGAGCTGGCAGAAGTCAAACGCGCCTTCACCGAACATAGCGTTCTATTTTTCCGCGATCAGGAAATTAGCTTTGAGGACCATGCTCGTCTTGCCGAGTATTTTGGCCCCATCGGTCAGCACGTTGGCGCTACTACCAATAGTCAGCTTTCAGATGATCCACGAGTACGGAAATTTCATTTTGATGAAAACTCCGACACGGTTTCGGGAAATATTTGGCACACGGATCAGTCATGCGCAGAATTACCGCCGCTTGGCAGCATATTATATAATCAGATTATTCCACCAAATGGCGGCGGCGACACGATGTTCGCCAGTATGTATGCTGCCTATGATGGTTTGTCTGACCGGATGAAGGATTATCTCGAAGGCCTTACAGCGTGGCATGACGGTGTCCCCACTTTTGGCCCGGGCACGCCCAACGCTACACATCCGGTTGTTGTTCGGCATCCAGAGAGTGGACGAAAACTCCTCTACGTAAACCGCGGTTTCACAAAGAGAATCAATGGAATGCCAGCGACAGAAAGCGAAGGTGTTCTGCGATTCCTTTGGGATCACTGCACGTTACCAGAATTTTGTTACCGATTCCGGTGGGAACCGCATTCAATCGCCTTCTGGGACAATCGCTGCGCGCAACATCGGGCGACAAACGATTATTTGCCGCATGTCCGGTCAGGGTATCGTATCCAAATCGAAGGCACTGTTGCGCCTGTCGCTGCGTAATCGCTCCGGAACGCCCCGCAATACCAAACACCATTTGGTCTCAAAGTTACTTTTCCGCGCTTCGCGACAATTGGGGCGGCCCTGTGATACTCTTGATCAAACGATTTCGAGTAATCGATGAATAGCCGCATCCAATTCGATCAACTTTTTGCGCAAGGAAGAAGAGCCCACGACACGGGCAATATTGCAGAAGCTGAAGCCTGCTATCTCAAATCGCTCAAAATTGCTCCGGGTCATCTGACATTTTACACCTTCTAGGCGTTCTCTACGGGCAGACGGGGCATTTGGATGACGCGGAAAAATTAATCGCCGGTGCGCTGAAATCTTCGCCAGATGACCCAATCTATCTTTATAATTACGGATACGTTTTATCTCAGATGAAACGCTGGCAAGACGCTGCGGATGCTTATGGCCGGGCGGCAAAAGGCTCTCCTGACAACCCTGATATCGCTTATAACCTAGCGCTTACGCTCAAAAGACTCGGGGATCTCGGGAAGGCAGAAAATGAATACCGACAGGTTATATCCCTAAGCCCCAATCATGCCCACGCAATGGCGGATCTTTCGGGAATTCTTGAGAAAAAGGGCGATCTTGAAGAAGCCATAGATCTCCAGGAGCGTGCAAACGAATTGCAACCCAATATTGCCAATTTTCATTTCAATTTGGGTGTATTGAAGCTGAAGCAGCACAAGTGGGATGCCGCGCTTGAGATTTTTGAAAAAGCCCTGTCTCTGGAAAAATGGCATGTGCCAACGCTGGCAGTCAAATCTGTCGCTCATTATGAAATGGGCGATGACAACGCCGCCCTTAGAATAGCAGACCCGAGCACCAAGCTTTCGGTTTCGAAATTACCTTTGCCATCAGGCGTCGACGGTACCGTTTTGATCGATGCGATGGTCAACCACCCGACCTGCCAATGGGAACGCGGTGGCACCTCAACCAAAGACGGTGCTCAAACGGGAAACCTGATTGAGGACACCAATCCGCACATAAAGAGTTTTGTCGCTAGTCTCACAGAAAAAATCGAAGCCTTCATCGAAGCACAGCAGATCGATCCCAATGACCCGTTTCGTGCACAAATTCCCAAGACCTGGAATTACAGTATCTGGGCGACAATCCTAAAAAGGGATGGCCATCAAATTCCTCATCTACACCCCTCGGCGTGGCTTTCCGGTGTCTATTATTTAGAGGTGCCACCTGGGGTTATGGATGAGGCCAATACCGAACAACAAGGCTGGATCGAATTTGGATCTCCCGGATACGGAATCGAACCGATCCGTCCGCCGATAACGCGTCGAATCAAGCCCGAACCGGAGAAATTAATCTTCTTCCCGTCCTATTTTTTTCATCAAACCGTGCCGCTCGCAGGTGACTCGCGCCGCATCAGTATTGCGTTCGATGTAATCCCACAAAGCTGGCGGTAAATATAGGGAATCACGGAGTTTTACCTCTGCGTTTCTTCCTGTATAAACCACACACTGAAGGAAAATCAGACCGGTGAGAGACAAGAAGAAAGATCGATGAAACCTGCTGCATTTGAATATCATGCGCCGACCACCGTCGACGAAGCGGTAGCGCTGTTAGCTGAACACGCGCCTAACGATGGCCGAATTCTTGCTGGTGGCCAGAGCCTTGTTCCAACAATGGCGTTTCGGCTGGCGCGCCCAACCCACCTGATCGATATCAATAACGTGGGAGAGCTTGGCAAGATTTCCATCGAAGGCGAAACCCTTCGTATCGGAGCAACGGTACGCCATGCACAGTTTCATACGCCGGTTTGCGATGGCGTTCTTGGACAGCTGTTAACCGACGTTGTTGCCCATATCGCGCATTATCCGATCCGCCAGCGTGGCACTTTTTGCGGTAGCGTTGCTCATTCTGACCCGGCATCTGAATGGTGCATGGTCTCCGCAACTTTGGATGCAACGATGGTCGCGCAGAGCTCGTCAGGAGAGCGGCTGATTCCTGCAGCTGAGTTTTTTGAAACGGTGATGACGACGACGCTCAACGAAGATGAGTTGCTCCGCGAAGTTCGAATTCCAGTTCTAAGTGATGATACCGTTTATGGTTTTGAAGAATTCAACCGGCGCGCCGGCGATTTTGCGATATCCATGACTCTTGTCACCTATCGTCTGGAAGGTGGGAAAATTGCTGATCCGCACATAGGCGTCGGGGGCGCGGAAGACCGGCCCCGTCGAATTTCTGAAGCTGAGGCTGTTCTCACCGGACAAACGCCCTCTGACGAAATTTTCCGCGC
Source organism: Rhodospirillaceae bacterium (assembly GCA_002720855.1). Classification (GTDB taxonomy): domain Bacteria; phylum Pseudomonadota; class Alphaproteobacteria; order MPNO01; family UBA2964; genus UBA2964. Next base: position 98,752 of record PBIN01000015.1, read on the forward strand.
CGCCGCCGATGCTGCGGCAGCCGCAATCGATCCAATGGAAGATCATGCAACAAACGCGCAATACCGCCGCGATCTCACGGCGACCCTGGTGCGCCGGGCTCTGGAGAAAGCCGCATCATGAGTGAAAGAAAAGATATCGCACTCACCATCAACGGTGCCGACTATGAGGTTTCTGTTGATCCACGCTGGACTTTGGCCGACGTGATCCGTGACCATTGCGGGCAGACCGGCACCCATCTCGGCTGCGAGCACGGCATATGCGGTGCCTGTACTGTTTTAGTCGATGATGTCCCAATGCGTTCCTGTTTGATGTTTGGAGTGCAGGCTGACGGTAAAAAAATTCGCACCGTCGAAGGTCTTGCCGACGGGGAAGAGTATCATCCGTTGCAAAAGGCGTTTATGGAGAATCACGCCCTTCAATGCGGTTATTGCACACCCGGATTTCTGATGCTGGCAACTGGAATTCTTGAAGCGGAGCCCGACATTAGCGATGAAGACCTGAACGATGTTCTCTCATCTAATCTCTGCCGTTGCACTGGCTATGCCAATATTGTGAAAGCAGTCCGTGCCGCCCGTGACGAAATGAAGGCGGCAGGCTAATGGCAACGGCAACCAATAAGATGCTGGGCCACCTCGGCGATAGCGTTGAAAGGCTGGAAGACCCGCCCCTCGTCACCGGGAAAGGCCGATTTGTCGGTGATATCAATTTTCCTCATCAGCTTCATATGCGGATCGTTCGCAGCCCTTATGCGCATGGCAAAATCAAATCAGTCGATACGTCTGAGGCCAAAGCACATCCGGGCGTTGTCGCGGTCTGGACAACAGATGACATTGAAGATGTCCCGCCAATCGATTTTCGAGAAGGCAGCAACCCCACGCTGGCCCTGTTCCGACAGTACGCACTCGCCCGGGAATTGGTTCGGTATGTCGGTGATCCGGTCGCAGCTGTGTTTGCCGAAGACCCTTACACAGCTGAAGATGCATCTGAATTGGTTGTGCTCGATGTCGAACCCTTACCAGCCCTAATAAGGGCGGATGACCCGCCACAAGATTTCAAAGGACAGGCAACAACGGAAGCTGCCGTTGTCGAACAAGGATATGGCGATCTCGAAGAAGCGTTTTCATCCGCATATAAGGTCGTCGAAATTGAAGCCAAGGTTGGCCGTCATACCGGCGTGCCTATGGAATGCCGCGGAGCCATCGGCCGCTACGATGCTTCCCGGGACGTACTGGAAATGTATGGCGCCGCCAAAGTGCCCCATCGAAATCGCGACACGTTGTGCCGTATGCTCAACCGTCCTGCTTCTGGCGTACATCTTTTCGAAGGCCATACTGGCGGTGGATTTGGCATCCGTGGTGAATTGTACCCTGAAGATGTTCTGGTCTGTGTTGCAGCCATGCGGCTTGGACGCCCCGTAAAATGGATTGAAGATCGCCAGGAACATTTAATGGCCGCCAATCACTCGCGTCAGCAAATTCATAAAATTCGCGCAGCGGTGGAAGAAGACGGAAATATTCTGGCGCTTGATGACGAGCTGTATCTTGATCAAGGTGGCTATATTCGTACGCATGGCACCCGTGTCGCCAATATGACTACCGGTACTTTGCCGGGTCCATACCGAATTCCGGTCTACCGGTCTATCTGTCATTTTCGTCTGACCAATAAAACACCGGCAGCGACCTATCGTTCGCCGGGCCGTTGCGAAAGTACGTTCGTTCGGGAACGATTGATGGATGAAATTGCCACGGAACTGGATCTCGATCCCGTCGCAGTTCGCCGCCGCAATCTAATTGCTCTGGAAGAGATGCCCTGGCATCGGGATCTCGATGTTTTAGGCGACTCCGTAGAACACGACCCTGGCGACTATGCAGGCCTGCTCGATCAGGGGCTGGAGCAAATGCATTGGGATGAGTTGCAGAAAGAGCTGGCTCAACGCCGTGATAATGGTGAGATGGTAGGAGTTGGCCTTTCAATGTTCTTTGAAAAGTCTGGCCTGGGACCATCCGATGGCGCTAAGATATTTGTCGATGGCACCGGTCATATCGAAGTTGTTACAGGCGGTGCCTCACTGGGTCAGGGGTTTGAGACCGCCATGGCACAGATCTGCGCTGAGGATCTTGGCACAGATTACCGCCGTATCCGCGTTGTTCACGGCCAGACGAACCGTATCGATTATGGGGTCGGCGCTCACGCCTCGCGCGCGACTGTGCTAACGGGAACAGCGGTTAGCAAAACAGCGCAGGCCGTACGGGCAAAGGCGCTGGAAATGGCGGCAGAGTTGTTACAAACGACACCCGACGCTCTCGATATCACAGATGGCGTGATCCATTCCAAAGACAATCCCAGCGGCCCGTCACTCACGCTAGGCGAGGTCGCAGAAGCGCTTGCCCCAACGTCCCCATCGCGCGGCGACCGGACGCCATACCTAGCCGGTGAAGAATGGTTCAACATTGATCACCAGACATATCCCTATGGACACCATATAGCAGTGGTAAAGGTCGATGGCGAAACCGGCGAAGTAGAAATTGAGAAGTATTTCATCGCCTACGATATCGGCCGTTCGATCAATCCGATGATGATCGAAGGACAACTGGTCGGTGGTTTGGCGCAAGGAATTGGCGGAGCGCTCTACGAAGAATTTACCTATAGCGAAGCGGGCGATCCACAATCGGTCACCTTTGCCGATTATTTGATACCTACGCTGCATGAAATTCCAAACCCCGAGATATTGCTGACAGAGGATTTTCCGAGTATCAGAACACCGTTGGGAATAAAGGGTGCGGGCGAAGCTGGTATTACGGGCGCGTTGGCGGCTGTTGCAGCTGCGATAGACGATGCAATTGGTATTCCGGGTGCCATTCGAGAAACCCCAATTTCCCCGCAGCGGCTGAAAAAAATTCTAAGCGAGCGCGCCTGATTAGCGTTGGCGCCACAGAGAGAAGGAGAATTTCGTGGCAAACAAGGACCTAAGAGACTGGATCAACGATCTGGAGGCCAATGGCCAAATACAATTGGTGTCAGGCGCCGATCGTGAAGAAGAAATTGGGGCTATCGTCGATATCTATATGCGTCAGATGACCAACCCCGCTGTCATGTTCGATGACATTCCGGGATATCCCAAGGGCTATCGCGTCCTTGCCAATATTCTCACCTCTGTACCGCGCATCAATCTGGCACTAAATGAGCCAGTCGATAAATCAGAAGTCGAGTTGGTCGATTACTGGCGCAAATATATGAAAGATCAGCCAACGCATGCACCAATTGAAGTTAACGGTGGGCCGCTGCTTGATAATGTATTTGAAGGCGACGATATCGACCTCACGAAGATCCCTACACCCAAATGGCATGAGCATGATGGTGGCTACTTCATCGGCACTGCCTGCATGGTTGTGATGAAAGACCCTGATTCCGGATGGATCAACTACGGCGCGTACCGTGTTCAATCGCATGATGCGAAAACCGCATCAGTGATGACGTCCAAGGGCAAACATGGCGACATCATTCGCAACAAATATCATGACCGTGGCGAACCCTGCCCTATTGCTGTCGTTGTCGGTATGCATCCGGCGCTGTTTATGGTCGCTGGCCTCGAGATGCCCTACGGCAAAAACGAATATGATTGCGCCGGCGGCCTCATGGGCGAAGGCGTTGAGATCATCAATATGCCGCAGACCGGATTGCCTGTGCCTGCAAATGCGGAAATCGCGTTCGAGGGGTACATTCACCCTGATGACCGCATTGACGAAGGTCCACTTGGAGAGTGGACAGGTTACTACGCGGGTGGCGCAACGACCCAGCCCGCAATCCGGGTCGAAACTTTCATGCATCGTAATGACCCCGTCCTGTTGGGGGCCATCCCTGCAGTACCGCCCAATGATGATACCTTCTACCGTGGCACCTATCGCTGTGGTGCTGTTTGGAACCAGCTTGAAGCCGCCGGTATTCCTGAAGTCAAAGGTGTCTGGGCGCACGAGGCTGGTGGCAGCCGGATGTGGCTAACCGTCTCTATTAAACAGATGTATGGCGGCCACTCAAAACAGGCCGGGCTTGTAGCATCACAATGTCACGCTGGTGCCTACGCCAACCGCTGGGTCATTGTGGTCGATGACGATATTGATCCTGCAAATCTGAATGATGTGATCTGGTCGATGTGCACACGATGCGATCCTCGCGAGGGGGTCGACGTCCTGAACGGCTGCTGGAGCACCCATCTCGACCCCATGAGCTATAGCCATGAAGATCCGAGAAACTCCCGTGTTGTCGTTGATGCCTGCAAACCTTATCGGCGTAAGGATACTTTCCCGATTGTCGCGCGGAATTCCAAAGATCTCGATGAGCGGATATACAAGAAGTTCGGTGACGTTCTGCCGAAATAAATTTCGTTAGATCGAATTATGTACGCAAACAAAAACGGGGCCGCGAGGCCCCGTTTTCATTTTAGCTATCGTTAGGTTTAGCCTTTGTAAGTACCGTCCGCCTTGGCCTGCTCGATAAGCTCGAGCAGTTTGGGCGGTGACATCGGCAGTGAGGTTGGCCGAATTCCAATAGCATCATTGATCGAGTTGCCAACGGCGGCCATGGTCGGCACCACCGGCACTTCACCGACACCCCGCAATCCAAATGGATGAGCAGGATTCGGTACTTCAACCATGATGGTATCGACCATCGGAACATCAGAAGCAACCGGCATCCGATAATCAAGGAATCCGGCATTCTGCAACCGGCCATCTTCACCGTAGATGTATTCCTCGTTCAGCGCCCAGCCAACACCTTGGATGGCACCACCCTGAATCTGACCTTCAACCTGTTGAGGATGAATTGCTTTACCAACGTCCTGGATCACGGTGTAACGGGTGACATCGGCACGACCGGTCTTCTCGTCAACTTTGGTATCGACAATATTGACAGCAAAACCCGGCCCGGCCCCGGTCACGTTCATCTCTGCGTGACCGCAAATCGCACCATGGCTCATAGTGGTTTGCTTGCAAATATCATTGATTGAAAGTGGTTCGAAATCACCAACGTTCGAACTGGCAGGACGGCATTTACCTTCCTCGAAGACAACACCGTCTTCGGGCACATCCCAGATTTCCGCCGCGCGGCTCCGCAGTTCTGCAATGCATTGGCGAGCAGAATCCACAATAACCACACCGACTGAGAACGTCGTCCGGCTACCCGCCGTCACGCGGTTAAAACCAAGGGAATTGGTATCGGCCATCTTGACCCGCACCTGGTCGACAGGAATACCGAGCTCTTCGGCGGCCATCATGCTGATCGAAATCCGAGACCCAGCAACATCGGCAGTTCCGATGGCAATGGTTACTGTTCCGTCCGGTGCCAAGTTCAAAGATGCGGCTGTTTCACCACCACGATTGAACCAGAAGCCCGTTGAAATACCACGGCCTTCGCCTTCCTTAACCGGCGTATTGTAGTGCTCGCACTCTTTAGCCTTCTTAATTGTTTCTATGAATCCGACCGGCCCCCATGTGTCGCCATAGATCGTTGTATGCCCATCTCCGGCAGCATTCTTCAAACGGAAATCAAGCGGATCCATTTCGATCTTTTTGGCCATCTCGTCGATGACACCTTCAACACCAAAGACAATCTGCGGCACACATGGTGCCCGGAAAGAATTCACCTTTTGGCGGTTCGAAACGACCTCATATGCAACAATATCGACGTTCTTAAGATCATAGCGTGTGAACATGGCATTCGGTGCATTGAAGTACATCGATCCCGTGTACGGTCCGCTTTGAAAGACCATTTCTGCTTGAGCCGCGGTGATCGTGCCATCCTTTTTGCAGCCCATCTTGATCGTATAGCTGGTACCCGAAACCGGACCCGTTCCGCGGAATACTTCGATGCGGGAAAGCACGATTTTGACCGACCGCGATGCTTTCTTGGACAACAAAATGGCAATTGGCTCACCATAAAAGCCTGTTTTTCCGCCGAAACCGCCGCCGAGTTCGGATTGCTGAACATTAATCTTGTTGCAGTCGATGTCGAGAATTGCGGATAGGCGATCACGGTAAACAAACGGCGCTTGTGTACAGCACCAAAGCTCTACCTGGCCGTCTTCCGAGTAATCGGCAATGCATCCCTGCGGTTCGATGTAACCCTGATGCATCGGTTTACTATCAAAGCTTTGTTCAACGATGACATCTGCTTCTTCAAAACCCTCATCGATATCGCCAAGCTGGGTTACCATGCGTTCGGTGACATTTGTTGGTTTGTCTTCGTCAGTCTCCGCACCCTTCGTCCGCATATAATCATGCAGGATCGGTGCATCCGGCTGCATCGCTTCCACCGGATCGATCACGTGCGGCAGAACCTCATAATCAACCTCAATGAGCTTTAAAGCTTTCTTCGCAGCTTTCTCACTGGTCGCCGCAACGGCCGCCACCGGGTGGCCGTCATACAGAGCTTTTTCGCGGGCCATGGCGTTTCTGGTCATATCGCCAGGACCTGTGCCTTGCTTCTTCTCAGGGAAGTCATCGCGGGTAATCACCGCTTTAACACCAGGCAACGCTTCGGCTTTCGAGGTATCAATCGACTTGATAATTGCGTGCGCATGAGGGCTGCGAAGAATTTTGCCGACCAGCATTCCAGGCAGGAATGCATCAGCCCCAAACTTGGCGCGGCCAGTCACTTTATCCAAACCGTCATGCTTGACGGGGTTCGTACCGACGATCTTTAAATCGGCATTAGGATCAAATCCACTTTCTTCAAGAATGGTCGCCATGATTAGCCCTTTCTCATTTCTTCGGCCGCAGCCTGTACTGAACGAATAATTTTGTCATAACCGGTGCACCGGCAAAGATTGCCGGCAAGCCAGAAACGGATTTCTGTTTCGGTCGGGTCAGGGTTTCTCTCAAGCAGCGCCCTTGCTGCAATAAGAATTCCTGGTGTGCAGATACCACATTGCAGACCGTTAATCTCAAGGAAGTTCCGCTGCAATGGATGAAGTTCATCCGCTGACGGAGCCATTCCTTCGATGGTCTGAATGTCCTTGCCGTCGGCTTCAACACCGAGCACCAGACAGGAACAAACCAGATCACCATCGAGCATAATACTGCAAGCGCCGCAGTCGCCCGTAGAGCAGCCTTCTTTGGTACCCGTCAATTCGAGCTCATCGCGCAGGACATTAACCAGAGTCTGGTCCGCGTCGCACAGGAACTCGTATTCATCCCCATTTACCGTCGTTGTGACGTGACTTCTCTTAGCCATCAGTTTTCTCTCGCCCGTTCTAGTGCAATTTCAGCGGCCCGCTGCGCGATGACAGATGCCGTCTTTATTCGATAATCCTTTGTTCCCCGTTTGTCAGAGATCGGATTGCAAGCCGCACTGCAAGCATCACCCATCTTGGCAAGTGCAGTCTCATCGACCTTGGAGCCGATCAGAGCGTCCGCCGCATCGGCAACCAGCAATGGAGTCGGTGCAACCGCACCAAGTGCAACACGGGCTGCGGTGCAGGTACCGTCATCGTCCAGCGTGATATTCACCCCTGAACCAACAACTGCAATGTCCATTTCTGTCCGTGGGGTCAGCCTCAGATAGGCATCGCCGGAATGTGGCGGCCGAGCCGGTAATGTAAAGGAAAGTATGAACTCGCCGTCGGCAAGCGATGTCTTTCCCGGTCCCGTAACGATATCTTCCACCGGTGCTTCGCGCGAACCGCCAGGACCAACGATATTACAAATTGCACCCGCCGCGATCATCGCAGGAACACTATCCGCCGCCGGAGAAGCATTGCACAAATTCCCACCGACACTGGCACGGCCTTTGACCTGGATCGAGCCGATCAGGGCGACGCCATCAATTACGCCAGGCCAAGTAGAAGAAAAACCTTCATGACCCATCAGAACCATTCCAGGTACCGCAGCACCAAAGGTATAGGAGCCGTCTGTCTCTGAAATATCCTGAGTCCCCGGAATGCTCTTAATATCGACAATTACGTCGGGTTCGATCAATTCCGCATGTAGTTGCACCAACACATCTGTACCGCCAGCAAGCACCTTCCCGCTCCCGCCTGCTTCAGCGAGCATCGAGATCGCAGAATCCTGCGAATCTGGAGCTTCATAACGCATGTCATCCATTGTTTGGATCTCCGCTTATTTTATTTTCGATATCAGTTTCGATATCGGGGCTGATCATGACCCAAGATACCTCTGAAAACCAGCCCCAACTGCCCGGAAAAGATGAGCTTTTCTCAGACTCTAAACACGTCGCCCCGCTTACGGCCCTGTGACATATCGAGAAATAATTCATCAAGCGGGATTTCGCGCCTGATCATGCCCTGTTCATGCGAATAACCAACCAGTTTTTGGAGCTGACTCTCATTGTCCTCAGTCATGCCATACTGCCATGGATCCGTACCCATGATTTCTTCTTGCTCTTCCCAGGCTTCGCGATACCAGGCGAGCGGAACTATCCGTGGATTGACCATACGTTTCATGGCAATTGCCTTCGCCTCGTTAAAAGCATGATAGAGATTGATCGGCACCCAGGGGTATTTTTCGACAATTTCCTTTTTAATTCCAAGGACATGCATTATCGGGAAAATCCGCGTGCGTTCGAAGAAAGCTATCTCCTCTTCCTTAAAATTGGGAAATAACCGACCAACGCGGGGGTCTTTTTCGACCAATGGTTTAATTAAATCGGGATGCAAAACGGCATCAAGTTCACCCTCTGCCAACATCATCTCCACCGATTTGTCATTGGGAAGTCGCGTAAGTTTCAAATCATCGGGCGGGTCGAACTCGATACTTTCGTCGAGCTCTGAAAAAAACTCCATTGACCGATGCGGCACGCCATATTCATGTTCTAGTATGCCGCGCATCCACAGCTGGGCACTCGACTGAAACTGTTTCACGCCCATTTTGCAGCCAATAAGATCTTTCGGTTCACTGATTCCCTTCGTCGTATTTATGAACATAAATCCATGTCGGAATCGTCGGTGCAAAAACACCGGAATACCCTCAAATGGCATACCTTGATCGCGAGCCACCAGATAGGAGGAACATGAACATTCAGCGACATCGAAATCCTGATTGCGTAAGAAACGCCAGTGACGAGTCGTGGAATCCATTTTGGTCAGAACATTCAGCTTTATGCCGTCCGGCTCAACAGTGCCGTCCTTGAGCGCACGGACGATTTCGTAATCGCCCATAGCCAGGGTCAGTTCGAGTTTTTGTGACATACTGAATTCTCTACGACTTGTTAAAAATTTCTTTTAAACGCTGTGGCGTTACCGGCAATTGCGTAATTGCCCCGGGAATCCCAATTGCCTGATCTATAGCTCCTGCGATGGCCGCGCCGACGCCATTGATACCGCCCTCGCCGCCGCCCTTTAGTCCGAGCAAGTTATGCGGGCTCGGCGCATCTTCCGTAATTAAGCATTCAACCGTCGGTGCGCGATCCAGCGTTGGCATCAAATAATCGGCAAAGGTAACAGCCATTGGTTCGCCCTCTTCGCTATAGACGAACTCCTCATAGAGAGCGCCGCCAATTCCCTGCACACAGCCACCGACCAATTGTCCTTCGAGCAGCATTTCATTGACCATGCAACCGACGTCATAGGCCACCATAAAACGCTCGACGTCAATCCGACCTGTTTCGGGATCCACTTTGACGACTGCGAAATGTATCCCGTATGGAAAGGCTGATTCGCTCGTCTTGTGAAAATCCTCAGCATTGAGGCCGCCTTCGGTACGCCGGGAAATTTCCGCGAGCGAAATCGACGGGCCAGCGGGATTGTCTGCGACAACTACCGTACCATCGACAATTTCAAGCTTGTCGGCGGGCATTTGCAGCATTTCGGATGCAAGTTCAAGAGCCTTCTTTCGCAAAGTCAGCGCTGTCACATTCACGGCACTGCCCGTCATTACGGTTGCACGGGCTGCGTGGGCACCAATTCCGTAGGGAATGAGATTGGTCTGGCCGTGAATTACCGTGATGCGGTTATAGTCTGCGCCCAATGCATGCGCACAAATTTGTCCCATGGTGGTCTCGAACCCCTGTCCGAGCGATGCTCCACCGGTGAGAACCTCAACATCACCATTCTCATCGACTGAAATCCGGGCGCCATCAGACGGGCCCTTACCACTTTCCTCTACGAAGATACCGATGCCCGACCCAACCATCTCGCCGTTTGCCCGGCGTTTCTCGAGATCGCTTTCAAGTTCGTCCCATTTCAGCCACTCGAGCGCCTTTTCGAGCAAAGCCGGATAATCTCCGGTATCGATTTCGAGATCTTCGACCCCCGCTTCATCAAACTTGATCGAAAACGGCATGTCGTTCGCCGTAATTAAATTGCGGCGTCTAATATCGATGCGATCAATTCCGAGCTTGACCGATAACGCATCCATCAACCTTTCACGTACGAATGTGCTTTCGAACCGGCCCGGCGCCCTGTAGGTCGCAGCGGGTGTTTTATTGGTCAGGCGCAAATGGCATAGCGCACGATACGCCGGCACCTTATAAGCGCCCGTCAACATACACATCGTTCGGTTGGGGACATTCGCACCGTGTGTGCGAATATAACCGCCCTGATCGTGGAAGAATTCATCTTCCATGCCCAGGATCATTCCGTCACTATCGACAGCGATCTTCACCATATGGCGCTGATTGCGGCCCTGATTGGCGGCCATCATGTGTTCCTGGCGGTCCTCTATCCACTTCACGGTCCGGCCTAGGCGCATTGATGCAACGAGTACCAATACATCTTCGGGATAAAGCTCGCCGCGTATCCCAAACCCGCCACCGGTATGACCTTCATGAAGCTCTATCTTGTCCTCGTCCCGCTCTAACATGCGGACAAGCGTATCGCGATTTCGATGCGGAACCTTGGCGGCACCATAAAGTTTCAAAATGTCGTTTTCGGAATCGTAGACACCGATCGCGCCACGCGTTTCCATCGGCACACCGGAATGACGCCCCGTCCTTAGGTCGAGCTCAATAACCGTGTGCGCTGCTGCAAATGCCGCGTCAACATCCCCATAGGTGTGTGTGAGAAGACCAGCTTCCGAGCTTAACCCATCGTCAAACTCGCCTGGCACTTCGTCTGCCGATGAAATTACCCGCAACGGTTCGGCATCGATCATTACAAGTTCGGCGGCATCTTCAGCAATATATGCGTCTTCAGCAAAGATCGCGACGACGGGATCACCGACATAGCGAACGCGGTCTGTCGCCAATACATTCTGACGAAACGGCTTAAGTTCCTCAGACGATTTATCGGCTCGAAAATCGATCGGCGGCAGATCGGATATATCGTCGCTCGTCCAGATCGCTACAACGCCGGGTACCGCAGACGCCTCTGCAGTATCAATTGAATTTATCTTGGCATGCGCGTACGGACTGCGGACAATCCGCATATGCAGCTGATTGGGAAAATTTATGTCGGCTGCATATCGCCCTCGCCCACTAATCAGAGGTGGATCCTCAAGCCTTTGAAGCCGTTGACCGAGCAGGGCTTTTTTCTGCGTTGCCATAGGTAGTTGATAGCGAATTTCTTCGCTATTGGCAAAGTGGTGAAGCGTATCAAAACAGGCAGGCGCCCTTGACTATCGTGGCGCTTGGCCGTTGGCTACGCTTAACAAAGAAAAATGCATCTGGGAGAAACGATTATGGCCGAGATTACGACCAAAAATATCACCTGCGAGACCGGATTGCCGGCCTTTATTGCGATCCCTGCCGATACGTCGAGACCCCTACCCGCAATCGTGATTATGCATGAGCGCTACGGGCTCGTGCAGCACACGCTGGACCTCGCCACACGGTTCGCTCAGGAAGGATTCGTTTGCATTGCGCCGGACTGTTTCTTCAGGCACCCCGATCAGGATGCATTGCATGCGGGCGATGCCCGTTATGACATCACTGACGATGAAGCGGCGGAACATCTTGGCACTGCGATTGATGTGCTCGAAGGAATGGCTGAAGTCGACAATGACTGCATTGCCGTTAAGGGCGTATGCCAGACCGGACGCCATCCCTTGATCATCGCAGCCCGCCGCAAAGTTGCGGCAGCTTTGGTCTGGTATGGCGCGGCACAGGATCGAGAATGGGAAACCAACGATCTCTATCACGAACCTTTAGCGGACGTTATTGCCAAGGTCGATTGCCCCGTCTTGGGTATGTTTGGCGAGGCGGATCACATGATTTCGCTCACCCATGTCAGGCGCTTCCGCAATTGTCTCGAAGAAAAGGGCAAAAGCCATTCGGTCCATGTTTTTCCGGGCGCACCCCATGGCTGGCTCAACGATACCATGCCGGGCCGTTATCGCCGTGATCAGGCGGAAGCCGCCTGGAAAGTGCAAAAAGACTTTTTGCAGGAAGTGCTATCGCCTGCATATGACCGTACAGCCATCATGTCGCGTTTTGACTGTGTCAGCAGCAAGGACTACGACTTCAGCAAAAATGTCCGTCAGGAATAGGGATAATTTGATTTAGCTGAACCGACCGCTACACCCGGTGGCCACTGGGCGGCAGCCCCATCAATACCTGACCGACCGGCTCATAGTTCGAGACATGCGACTGGCCCTGCGCCAGGACAGTGTGAATATCGCGGAACCGCCGTTCAAACGGATTAACCTCGAAGATCGCGTTAGTACCGCAGGCCTGGAATACAAAGTTGGCAGCCTCCTGAGCCTGGTTCATCGCATAGGTAATCGCCAGACGGAGACGCGCCCGCACATCGTAGGATGGCGGCTCGCCGGAACACTGTGCCTCCCAATATTCTTCAATCATCTCAACGAGGAACGCTCGGCTTGACCGTAATTTTGCCTCGTTGATCGAGACCTGCGACTGAATGACGGCATTTTCCCGCAAGACGGTTGTCATGCCGCCGCCAACCTTGGTGACAGCCAGTTCCTTGAAATCCTCCATCATAGTGCGGGCAATACCCAATGCCAGACCCGAAAACATGATGCCATAGCCGGTCAGCAACGGAATATTATAGAGCGGGCCTGGTTCGACACGATCCGGCTGGCTATCACGCCAGGTGGTATATTCTTCCGGCACAAACAGATCTTCGACTTTATAGTTGTCACTACCGGTGCCTTTGAGCCCGATCACCTGCCACACATCGATTAACTCAGCACTCGATTTGGGGAACAGCATCGTCCGCATAATGGGTTTGCCATCATCGTCCTTAAGATGGTTTCCCTCTTCATCACAAACCCGGCTGTGACCGCCAAGCCATGTCGCGTTGCGGCTACCGCTGCCAAAACGCCATTCACCGGTAACCCTATAGCCGCCATCAACAGGCACTGCCGTTGCTTTTGCAGGGGGGCCCCAAGCCAAAACCGCATCGCGAGGACCAAAGATATCCTTGCAAACCTCGTGAGATACGTATCCCGAACCCCAGGTGCACCCCGTTCCCTGCCCGACGCACCAAGCCGTGCTCGCATCCGCCTTCGCGACAGCTTCAACAGTTTGCATGAGCGTCAAAGGATCAGCCTCGCCACCGCCAATCGAGCGCGGCAAAGCCATCCGAAACAACTCAGCATCATGGAGCGCTTCCATAACCTCAGCGGTGACCTTACCCTGCGCTTCGGTTTCATCCGCCGCGCCGGCAATCATGTCCTGCAAGCCACACGCACGCTCAACCCAATCAATATCGTTCGTATTCGTTACGATCTGATCCATGGAATTCCCTTGTTTGTAACGCGCCTCCCGGCGTGGTTCGTTCCGACGATCTTACAGAGGCGTGCGTCACCCCGCCACCCCGATGATGGAAACGCTATTTCTCGAGATCGATATCGAGGGCCTGAAAGATACGAGTGTGCATATTATAGGTACCGATCAATACCGTAAGACCCACGATGCCGGCCTCATCAAAATAGGCGGCGACCGCATCGTAAATCTCATCCGGGACTTGTATGTCGCGGGACATGCTGTCGGTATAAGCCAGAATCGCGCGATCTTTTTCGTCAAACAGGTCGCTGTTTTCCCAATCGCTGAGCGCATCGCATTCGGCAAGGGTTAGACCTTCAGCCTCAGCCAGCTCGGGAACATGCTGATTGATTACGTATTGGACGCGATTGAAATAAGCGATGCGAATGATAACCAATTCGCGGATACGGCCATCCAGCCCAAGTTCCCACCGCACCATATTGAGATAATCAAACCAGCCTTTTGCGGCGGGTGGGTTGTGCAGCAGCATCTTATAAATATTTAAGAGCTTACCACGACGGCCTGCTTTTAGATTTTCGACAAACTCAGCGAGTTCCGGTTTGCCTTCCGCATCAACAAGAGAAACGCGCGCCATGTGACCTCCAATTTCGGTTGCGGCCAGTCCGGCGCGCGTATTTCCCTTTACTTCTGCGCTGCTTCCGCTTTCCGTCGTTCGAAAAGCTGCACCAGCTTAATGACATCCGCAGCATCCATTCTGCCAAGAGGCCCGGCGCTATAGCTGGATGCGACGACTTTCCCATCGTCGCCCAGCAGAATTTCAGTGGGCTGGATAATGCTCCGCTGATCTTCCCACCAGGACCCAAGCTGATCTGCCTGGTCCTTGGTAACGCCTTGGCCAACGGGGAACGAAACATCGTCAGCCACCTGTTGTGCCTCATCGCCCGTATCAACGCTGGCAGCAATTACCTTTATGCCTTCAGCTTCGAGCGTGGATTTTTCATTTTCAAAACCGACCAACTGCCGGCGGCAGTATGGTCACCAGTGACCTCGATAGAAGAGGATCAACTGGTACTTAGCATCTGCCAGATCTGGCAGTGTTGCCGTGCCGCCGCCGACCAGATTAAGGGTCATCGCGGGGAAGGCATCACCGAGATTTAACTTTTCTGCCATGATTTCCTACTCCAGTTACAAACATCTTCATTGTCACCGGGCCAATCACAATTGCAAGAGCGACAATTGCTGAAAGAGACAATTCGGCCTATTCTCAAATGAGAGGAAAATTACTGGGAGGAAAATCAATGGATCCCCGTTTTGAGCAGTTCAAGGACTTGGACTGGAACACAATGAGCTTTCCAGAAAAGCGCGACGTCTGGCTACAGATTTCGGATATGAGCGCTGAAGAGTTCGACGCAATGATGGCGGCGCAGAAGGCCCGGCAAGACCAGGTACCCAAGGTCGGCGACATGGCGCCAGATTTTGAATTGGAGCGACTCGACCGGACAAAAAAACGCACCGGCGAGTATGTAAAACTCTCGGATTTAAGAGGAAAGTCGGTAGCGCTCTGTTTCGGCTCTTACACATGACCGCCATTTCGTGATCAGTCCGTGCGACTGAACGAAATTTACGAAGCAAACAAAGACAATATCGAGTTCTTCCTGATCTATGTATGTGAAGCACACCCTTCTGACGGCTGGCAAACGCTGCAAAATCTCGAAACCGAGATTTTCTTTAAGACACCGACGACTCCGGACGAACGTGCTGAGATTGGCAATGCCTGTCAGATCGGGCTTGATCTCAAATATCCCATGCTCATCGACAATATGGATGATGAGGTGGAGAACAAATATGTCGCCGCCCCCATCCGGCTGTTTGTCATCGATCCTGACGGCAAGATTACCTACGCTGGCAAAGAGGGCCCTCATCTGTTTGATCCCGATGGCTGGGAAGAAGCCATTAAGGAGCAAACCGCCTAAAGCTTTCCATAATCTATGCCGGTGGGGTTTGGTATGACCGACACCACCGGCATTCTTCTCTCTTCCATACCCTCGGTCGATAAACTTCTCCGCACAGCTGAAGCGGAAACTCTTATTGATGCATTTGGCCGCCAGCCGGTAACCGACGCTGTGCGCAGTGACCTCGCACACCTTCGGCAATCTATTGCAAAGAATAGCGGCGTTACTGAGAAACAGATTTCGGGTGACAGCATCCTTGCACGTGTTACAGCCACGCTGGAATCCAACATTACCCCCTCACTGAGACCCGTATTCAACCTCACGGGCACAGTCCTGCACACCAACCTCGGACGGGCACCACTACCAGAAGAGGCCGTTGAAGCGATCGCCGCCGTATCACGCGGTGCCAGCAATCTCGAATATAATCTGGAGACCGGGCGGCGCGGCGACCGTGACGTTCACCTGGAGGAAAAATTTGCCCAACTTATCGGTGCGGAGGCGGTCACCATCGTTAACAACAACGCTGCTGCCGTGCTTCTAATCCTCAATGCTTTGGCGCTCCGCAAAGAGGTCATTGTTTCGCGGGGCGAGCTAATCGAGATTGGCGGTGCCTTTCGCATTCCCGATATCATGTCCCGTGCTGGTGCCAAGCTTCGCGAAGTCGGTACTACAAACAGAACCCACGCCAGGGATTTTGAAGAAGCGATCAGTTCCAGGACTGCTTTGTTGATGAAAGTCCACACCAGCAACTATGAGGTTCAAGGATTTACAGCTGCGGTATCGGAAACTGAGTTGGCCGAAATCGCCCACAAAAACGATCTGCCCTTCGTGATCGATCTCGGCAGTGGGACCATGACTGATTTAGAGCAGTTCGGATTACCCCACGAACCGACCGCGCAGGAAGCCCTCGCCGCCGGTGCGGATTTGGTAAGCTTTAGCGGCGATAAACTTCTCGGCGGACCCCAGGCGGGGATCATAGCCGGACGCGCTGACCTCATCGCGAAAATCAAAAAGAATCCGATGAAGCGCGCTATGCGCTGCGACAAGATGACGATCGCAGCGCTTGAAACCATCCTTCGGCTTTACGCCGATCCTGACAGGCTTGCCGAGCGCATACCAGCCCTGCGCTTGCTGGCTCGAAAGCGGTACAGCATCAAAGAAACAGCGAAGCGAATTGAAACCGTATTGGCAGCCGCTCTGGGCGAAAAATTCGAAGTGCTACAACAAGACTGCCAAAGCCAGATCGGTAGCGGCTCTCTTCCAACCGAGCGCCTCGACAGTATCGCGCTGGTTGTTCGTCCAACCGCTGCGAAAGGTATCGGAACCGCGTTAAAGCGGCTCGCCACAGCTTTCCGTCGATTGCCTGTCCCTGTAATCGGACGGATACAGGATGATGCACTTTGGTTGGATTTACGGTGCCTTGAATCCGAAATTGAAGATGCTTTTTCCGGCCAGTTAAAAAACCTCGCCATAAAATGATAATCGCGACCTCAGGCCATATTGATCACGGTAAATCCGTTTTGGTTAAGGCGTTAACCGGCGTCGACACCGATAGGCTGCCGGAAGAAAAAGCGCGCGGAATCTCTATTGATCTCGGCTATGCCTATCACAGGCTGGATCAGGACAATGTTCTCGGGTTTGTAGACGTTCCGGGTCATGAAAAGTTTGTCCGCAACATGCTTGCCGGGGTTACGGGCATTGACTACGCACTGTTGGTTATTGCTGCCGATGACGGCCCAATGCCCCAAACCGAAGAACATCTCGCGATCCTTGATTTGTTAGGAATTTCCGCCGGGGCCGTCGCCATTACCAAAACCGACCGCGTCGATACCGACAGGGTTTTGGAGGTCATTGAACTCACAGAATTGCTTCTCGATGGCACAACTCTTGAAGGTGCTTCCATTTTTCCGGTATCCGGCATTACTGGCGATGGCGTCTCTGAACTACAAGCCCATTTGGACACCGCCGCTGCGGCGTTCGACAACACTCAACGCGATGGTAATTTCCGCCTCGCTATCGACCGCCGTTTTACGGTGCCGGGGGCAGGGCTGGTCGTAACGGGCAGTGTTTTTTCGGGCACGGTTGCCGTTGGTGATCAACTCGTTCTGTCTCCAACTGGCCATCAGGCACGTGTACGGGGTATCCATGCGCAGAATCAGGACGCCGAAACCGGCCGCGTCGGTCAACGTTGCGCGCTAAATATTGTTGGCTCCGATCTCGGTAAAGAAGATGTCCATCGAGGCAATTGGGTATTGTCTGAAGCCGCGCATGCACCAACACGACGCTTTGACGCGCGCATCCGTTTGCTTAGATCCGAACCGCGGTCTTTAAAACACTGGACACCCGTTCACCTCCATATTGGTGCCGCCGACATTAGCGCGCGGGTTGCTTTGCTTGACGGCAAAACGATAGCTCCAGGCGATTCAGCGATCGTGCAGTTGGTACTCGATGAACCCATTGGTGCTTTGCATGGCGACCGGCTGATTCTGCGTGACCAATCGGCCCGTCGCACAATGGCAGGAGGCAACGTAATCGATTCGTTCGCTCCGGCACGCGGACGATCAAAGCCTGAGCGCCAGGCCGCGGTTGCCGCCATGGACACCGACAACCCCATTGAAGCGCTTTCGAATTTGCTCGAAGTCCAGGTCAATGGTGTCGATCTCAGGCAGTTTGCAATCAGCCGAAATCTGACAACCGGTCAAGCGGCAGCGCTTTGGCCGCAGCTTGATATGGAAGTGATTTCGAATAGCCATAGTGATATCGGGATCTCACGTTCGCGATGGAATTCGCTCACAGACGACATTATAAAGTCGCTCGCGGAATGGCACACGGAGAGACCCGATCAGCCCGGGCCTGCGGAAAACACATTGCGCCTGTCTTTCGACCCACGACCGACGATCCCCGTTTTTAGTGCTGCTGTCGGGAGTCTGGCAGCAAAGAACAAGGTTATAATCGCCAATAGGCAACTCCGCCTGCCAAGCCATCAGCCCGGCATGAACCTTCAGGACAAAAAGCTCTGGTCTGATGTTCGTCAAACCATGGAGGAAGCGGAGTTGCGTCCCCTTTCACTCCACGATGTTGCCGAGGACATGGGAATTAAGGCAACGGCTCTCACGGCGTTTATGCGTCGGGCTGCCTCCACCGGATTTGTCATTCAAGTTTCCAAAAGCCGTTTCCTTCTGCCTGACGCGGTCCAGGAACTCGCGGCTATCGCCGAGGCCCTAGCGGCTGAAGGTGAAATTACCGCCGCGGAATTCCGCAATCGCTCAGGTATTGGACGCAATATGGCAATTGAGATTTTGGAATTTTTTGATAAGGCCGGGCTGACCAAACGTAATGGCAATTCGCGCGAAATCATCAAACCGGCGGCGGAAATATTCGGTGGTTAGGATTTACCGACGGCGCAGATGACATATTATTAGGAGACATCGCGGAAGGGATTCGTGAGCCGGTGCTGCGCTCGGGCTTCAAACCCGGTGAGGGGCGTTAAACGTGCCTGGTGGGTTCAACTCCCACTCTCTTCCGCCATTTTTTTTTTGCAAATTCACTCTTGCGATTCTTATTTTGCCCGATATGTTCCCGGTAAATTCAGCTCAATTATTTCTTCTAAATTGAGCTGAATTGTGAGGTGAAGCCAAGAGGATGGATAAATGGTCGTAAAAAATCCCCTTATGCAGCTATTCGCCCAATCGCCTTTCAAACCGCTTCAGGAACATGTTCGTATTGCAATCGAAAGTGCAAACGAAGTGCAGACTTTGTTTGAAGCCGTAAAAGCAAAGGATGAGGGAGGCGTCGAGGCGAGCCGCGAGCGCATATATGCGCTGGAAAACAAAGCCGATGAGATAAAAAACGAGCTTCGTGCCCATCTGCCGAAAAGTATTTTTATGCCAGTAGGCCGACGCGATCTTCTTGAAATTCTTGATCTGCAGGATTCGATTGCCGATACCGCGCAAGATATTGCGGGAATGATGGTTGCCCGGCCAATGTCACTGCCCGATGCGGTTTTTGATCCGCTGCTAGAACTCACCGAGAAATGCGTGGGTGTTTGCAATCATCTTGGGAAAATTATGGAAGAGTTGGACGAACTCTTGGAAGCCGGCTTCCGCGGCCCGGAATCTGAGAAAGTTATGTACATGATTGATGAGCTTAACGAGGCCGAAACCCAAACCGATATTCAAGCGATCAAGGTGATGCGGCTTCTCTTCGAGCATGAGGATGAAATCGGCCCCGTATCAACAATTATGTGGGACCGAGTCATTCACTGGGTGGGCGATTTAGCAAATTTGGCCGAGCGATCCGGAAATCGCCATCGCCTGCTCCTCGCCCGTTAGTAACGAGAGGCACTTTTCTAATTACAATTTTCATCGAGTAGTCAATTAAATGGATGTAATCGCTACCTACGGCCCTACTCTTTTAATCCTTGCAATTGTTTTCGGCGTATTTATGACCTGGGGTATCGGGGCAAACGATGTTGCCAACGCCCTTGGAACATCGGTTGGATCCGGTGCAATTACAGTGCGAACCGCCATCATCGTCGCGGCGATATTCGAATTTGCCGGTGCCGCACTCGCGGGTGGAAACGTTACCAAAACCATTCGCAAAGGCATTATCGACCCAAGTCAAATAGCGGATCGGCCGGAAATTCTGGTTTTTGGCATGTTGGCTGCCTTGTTGGCAGCAGGTTGCTGGCTTGCAGTCGCCTCGACAAAAGGCTGGCCGGTATCAACTACCCACTCAATTGTCGGTGCGATCGTTGGATTTGCTGTTGCAGGAATTGGGGTTGATGCCGTCAACTGGGGAAAAATCAGCCAAATCGTTGCTAGTTGGGTCGTTTCTCCAGCGCTCGGTGGTGGTATCGCATTTCTTTTGATGTTGAGTATCCAGCATTTAATTATGAATGCAGACAAACCGTTTAAGGCGGCAATTCGATGGGCACCGCTTTATGTTTTCCTGGTCGGTTTTGTAATCTCGCTGGTCACACTGTTTAAGGGTTTGAAACACCTCAAAATTGAACTGGGTATCGGTGAAAGCTTCATCCTTGCTTCGATCATTGGCGTTATCGTTGCCATCATCGGGAAATGGGCGGTCAGCCGTGTCGAATTCGACGAAGAGGTGGATAAAACATCGCACATTGCGAGCGTCGAGCGTGTCTTTGCGCCGATGATTATTTTTACCGCCTGCGCCATGGCCTTCGCTCATGGTTCAAACGATGTTGCGAATGGTGTTGGCCCGCTTGCCGCAGTTTATGGCTTGGTCCAGTCGGGTGGCGAAGTGACGCAAAAATTGGCGATGCCATTTTGGATACTTGCCCTCGGGGGCGCCGGTATTGTCCTTGGCCTTGCCACCTTTGGTTATCGCGTGATGCGCACGATAGGCGGCAAGATTACATCACTGACACCCACCAGTGGGTTTTGCGCAACGGTTGCGGCGGCGGTAACGGTCGTGCTCGCTTCACGGACGGCGATGCCGGTTTCTACAACTCACATCGCTGTCGGCGCCGTAATGGGAGTAGGTTTAGCGCGAGGCATTGCAGCCCTGAACATTAGGGTCATTGGGAATATCATAATGTCCTGGGTGGTCACGCTCCCAGCTGGGGGAATTCTCGCAGCACTCTTCTTCTTCATGCTTAAGGGTATGTTCACCCATTAAAGAAATTCGCGGGGCACACGGATAAGACAGATTAGAAACTAGGGTCGAATCCCGCCGATCACATCCGTCACTTTCCTTTTGTTTCTTCAGCAAGCCGATTATTTCGAATTGTGAAAAATAGCCAGCCAAATTCCGGCAACCACTAGGGCTGCGCCGGTTAGGTGATACCAGTGAAGCGATTCACCGAGCAGAAGGATCGCCAACGCGCCTGTGAACACGGGATAGAGATTTCCGAAATACCCGGCCTGCGCTGGGCCAGTCCGGTAGGTTCCCTCATTCCAGCACGACGTTCCCAGGAACCCGGCAAAAATACCGAGATAGAGAAACAGCAAAATGCTTTCCTGCGTAAAGGCGGTCGGCCTGACGGTCGTATATTCCCACCAATACATCGGCATCATTACAATCACTCCAACCGCCGCGATGGCCGTCATGAACGGTATAATGTCGATGGCCTGTGGTTTGTAGCGCATCAAAAAGACCTGCAGTGCCCAGAGAAAAACCGCGACGAGCGCCCAAATATCGCCATCCTGAATACGCAGAGATTGGACGACCTCCCAGTCACCGCGAACGATGATCAATACGGCGCCACCGATCGAGAAAATTACGCCCCACCATTGTTGTCCGGTAATTTTGGTTTTGAGCACGACCAATGCCAACAACAAAACAAGCACGGGAAGGATGGATTGAATTAAGGATGCCTGCAGCACCGTCGTCTTTTGTAATGCGATATAAAAGGTGCAGTTGAAACCGATGATCGTCAGGATTGAATAGATCACAATGAATTTGCGACTTTCCCAAAGCAGGTGCCGCTGTTCCCATGTAGAGCGGCCAAAGATCGCAAGAAAAAACATCAGTGCGATCGACCAGCGGAAGAAGTTGAGCGTCAAAGGAGGGATATCGGCGCCAGCAGCCAGCCGTCCGACAATGGCATTGCCTGCCCAAAACAATATGCCCGCGGTCAGCAAAGCGTACCCGGATACAACACGCTTGGTTTCGTGACCCGTCTCGCCAGGCGGTGAATTCATGAAAAGACTTTCAGACTAAATTACTAGACCTACTCAATTACTAAAGTTACTCGGCACCAGCCCCTTCGACCATATCGAGCGGCGCTGTGTGAATGGTTCCATCGACTTCGATACCGCTAATGTTCTCCCGAAATCCCGGCGGTGTCGGCCGCCCTTCCGGATCCGTCATCCATAACCGCATCAGATGACGTTTCTTTTCCGGCTCGTCGAAGTCCACGAACTCCTCTCGTGTATGTAACATGACATGATTGTGCAAAAACTGAATATCACCGACTTCAAATTCCATCGGCATGAGAAGCTCATTTGCCAGTTCCTGAAACATATCCAGTGCTTCGACATCCGCCTCTGTGAATTGCGGAACGCCGGGCAAGAGCTGCGCCTTGCGAACATGAGCACCGCCGGCTCGAACGGACATATAACCCTCGTGAAACGCAAAAATCGGCATGCAGTACCACGGGTCCTCCCCCTCTTTGACCTCGCCATGCTTGGTAAAATAAAACGGTTTTGAAAGTGCTTCTGCCAAATCAGGGCGGCGCTTATACATCTCATTATAAACAGTAATCGAGCTAGCAATCAGGCTCTCACCGCCGCTCTTCGCGGGTTGCAAGCACATCAGCCCAACATAATCGCACTGATCGCTATGGAAATTCATTCGCGCCGCTGTCTGATAGCCACGCACCATCGGATCGTCATAATCCTTGCCAAGATTTTTGACATGTCCCAGCAAGTGACCCATCGGATTCTGTGAGACAGCACGACCCAGATAGGTTCCCATACCAAAGAAGGCCGCTCCGGCCTGCCAACGCGTCATTTCTTGAACCGGCAATCCACGCAGCACAACGAATCCACGCCCTTCTGTTAGTTGGTGATAAACATCCTCCAACGCCGGACCGGTGTTGGGTAGCGGAAATCCTTCGCGGTTGATGTCCTTGATATCAACGCCGTCGCGCTCCAGGTCCGCAACCCGGTCCATTAACTCGCCAATCTGGCGATCAGAGAATTCATAAATCCATTGATGCGAAAGCTTCGCCATATCCTGCGCATACCACCCTGCGGGATCGGGGCACATCATGCCCGGCATCGCCGGTTGCCGCCCGGTATTGGGGATCGCGTTTGGAATCGAGTCAGGGCCGGTTAAACCGAACATGTCAAACCTCCCGGTTCACAACCTCTGTAATACCATCAGTATGCGCCTGGCCGGGCGCAACGTAAATATCGCTCAGCTATCGGGCTCGAACTGATAGACCTTTATCTCGTCCGACCGGTTTTCCCAGCAGACCCTGACAGCCATACCTGGCGACAACGCTTCTTCTTCGACATTTACCAGCTGTCCGACAATGCGACCGCCTTCTGCAAGATCAACCGAGCCCAGAATATAAGGCGCACGATCAGCAAAACCGGCGGCAGGCACATGAACCTTGGTCCAGGCGTAGAGCGTACCTTTGCCAGAAACTTCGCGCCATTCGTAGTCCGACTTTCCGGTCTGAAGATTGACCGGCCGCGGCCAGAACTGCGCCTTCCCCGAAGCCGGGTCACACTGCAATGCAAGCTTACCCTCTTTGGCAGCATCCCACATCGGTTGGCTCACGGGCGTTGGTTCCGGCACGGGCGGTGGCGGGTTTGGTTTTTCATCTGCCATATTACGAGCCCTCCAAAATCATACAGTTACTGCTGCCCCAATTGCGGAAATAGGGAATGACGCCGATACCCGTTACCAGCGCATTCTTTGCACCCTCAACCTGGCGCCCTGTCGCTTCGCCCATCAACTGGCGAATTGCCTCAGTAAGGTTCACACCACCGCCGCCCAGCCCCGGCTGTCCCGCCGAGATTTGTCCGCCGCCAGTATTAAGAGGCAGTGAGCCGGTTGGCGACATATCGGTACCGAGGATAAAGTCCCCGCCTTCGCCACGGCCACAGAAGCCAATTTGTTCCATCTGCAGCATCATAGCGATGAGAAAATCGTCGTATGGATGAAACATATCTATGTCATCTGTCGACATGCCTGCCTTGGCAAAGACATCGGGCCCCACTGTTGCGAATCCGGTTTCAGTAATATCGGGGTTGGGATCAGCGGGTTCGAAATTCGTGATCTCCGAATAGGCGATCGGGTAGACCAGGTTGTCGAGCCCCATCGCTTTCGCCCGCTCGGTACTTGTCACTATTAGGCCACTACCGCCATCACAACGCATGACGCAATCGAGCAGCCGGATCGGCTCTGCGATCACGCGCGACTCCATATAATCCTGAACTGTGATCGGTTTGCGGAACTGCTCGATGGCATTGTCGTTCACCAAAGCACCGTTGCGCTGCGTCACCGCTAGATGGCCCAGTGCTTCGAGATTGAGCCCGTACTTCTGATCATAGGCATGGCTGATCATTCCGAATGCAACAGGGGGTCCCTGAAACCCAATGGGCTCCATAAACTCCTGGCGGTATCCGCCAAGCCGCCGGTGGCCAACACCCGTGGTACCCGTGCTGTCAGCAGCAAGACAAATCGCCATCTCGCACTGGCCAGTGACGATGGCGGCTGCGGCACGCGCGATATTACCCATCGGTGAACAACCGCCGATATCGGTAAGCTGGGTCCAGCGTGGCTGGAGCCCAAGATTGTCCGCCATGGTGTTGGTGTAGAATGTATTGCCGGCCTCCGCCGTTGGCATATGGGTTGCCATGCCATCGATATCGGAGTTTTTGAGCCCGGTGCGTTCGAGCATCTGCGCCATCACCTCGGCGGCAAACTCGTAGGGCCGTTTACCCGATCGGCGCTGGTTCTGTACCTCGCCATAGGCAATGATCGCGACCGGTTTATCACGCAGGAAATTATCCGCCACTCTCGCCTCCCAGCTCTGATTGTGGACTTGTTGTCAAGACATTGTAGCGTGAGATGGACAGCGGTCTACCGGCGCTGCGCTAAATTCCAATGAGGTGGACTATTTCTTTGGATCGCCTTTATCAGCACCATTTTCAGCACTGACCTTGGCTCCCTCAAAGCGGTGTTTCCACCAGGCATACAGACATTGCTTTGGTGTCGGTTCGGTCACACCATCAAGCAGGAATGCCGCCTTGATACGTGCGATTACGATCAACTCGGGCAGGCCGGACTCTTCCACCATCTCCTGCTGCATCCAGGCGCACGGATCAAAACTCTCATAGCGCATCCAGGTCGCAGCGGTCGCGCCCGCCACCAGCAATACCAGCACCAGGAGTGTTTTAAAAAGTCGGGAAAATGCGCGTGCTGCCAAGGGGACCTCTAACCGCCTAAAACTGATTGAATTTCTGGAAGGCGTACCGGTACGAAACGGCAACGCCCCACCCGTCAAATCGGGCCGCCGTTATGTGCCACAGCAAGGGCAGAGAGTAAAGGTAGCGGCGCCACGATGGGGAAGGTTATTGGGAAGGAGGCAATAAGAGGGCGTCTCGAATTGCCTCGGCTTCCTTCTTTGTCATCGAATTTAAGATGACAACGCCGCCCAAACCAGCATCGCGAACGATCGGATCGATTATTGTCCGGCCATGTAATGTAAGCCTAAAGCGTTTGCCAATATTTTCTTTTGTCATTCTAAAATAGGCATCATCGCCCTTTTTCGTAAAATCAAAACTCACGTAATAACCCGTTTGAGTAGGGTTATTCGCCGTCCAATTTTTCGAAAATTTTAGTGCCGCGGCCGAGGCAACGGTCGAACTATTTAGCTCGATTGGCGAACCAACTGTCGGAACAAAACGGATAACGCTCTTTTTGTGATCTGAAGCACCAGCGATGCCGACAAAGAGCAAGAACAGCGTAGTAATGGGTATGGCGGTGAGTGACCGGGGATGAAGCATCGGTTCTGGCTCTAAAGTTTATTACTGAATCTGATCACAAGTTATATAGGTATTTAATATGGTGCAGTGACAGGGTGCCATGGACAATCGAGCGACCAAAACACAGCCAAGCTTACTATACATCCGGTCGAAAATGCCCCGGCCCGTGTTCTTTCTCCTTGAAGAACCGTAAGCCGGTGAGTTCCATGTGATTGACGACGTGCTGCGCCCAGGCACTGAAATCGTCTTCCGTGAAATGGTCGCGCCTGTTGGGGCGGTGTTTGAAGTTCTGCGCCAGCGCATAACGGATGACGAAAAGCAGATGCTCGCGTTCCGCCTCAATCAGCTCTTGTTCTTTTTTTGTGTTCGCCACGTATGTGTCTTCTGCCTGCCGTTTCATGACATCGGTGATAGCAGCCGAACAAAACAGGAACAAGTTCCTAAAAGGAAAAATACCGCATATTATCCACAGTTTATGGTATTTTTACCACCTATTAAAAACTAAGTTAGCAGCTCTGCTACCGGGGGTGGATTAGAAGTGGACAATAAATGCCCAGCCTTTGACGCGTTCGAAAAATCCCGAAGGCGGTTTCTGATATTTGCCATTAGGGTAGTAACATAAGTAGTGCAGGTCGAGAAAACCGGTCGGCAAATCAACACAAAGGGTCCAACTATTGCCACCGGAACGAATATTCTTCCCGTCTTTGGAACGCCAAAAATCGAACTTGGTCCTTTTGGACAAACCCACTTTAGGAATCCGATCGATATACTTGGGCACCAATTGTTCCAGAGAGATCGGTGGTTGCTTTTCGTCCCGCGAAAAAGACTTAATTGCCGTTATTAAGGGCTGGCTTCTGACGACGAATTTTTCAAACTCCGCCAGCTGAACTGACCAACTTATACTTCCCGAAATCCAGAATGACACCGGAAGCAGACAAATAGTTAACAGCATTAATATACAAATCTTTTGTGCTGCAATGGATTTGAAGGAAAATGGGAATGCAAATACGAAAACGAAGGCACAAAAAATAAAAATGTACACGCAGAAAATCCAAGCAATCATGGAGAGAATATCTCCCCCACCATCGCCATCAGGCTGAAGTGAAGACCAGGTTGCGATGGGGGGAACTGCGCACCAGAAAGCTGCATGTGCGAGAGCGAGTAATACGATCGTCCGTTTTTTCATAAGCACCTACTCCGGTGTTAATGAACCAACGGCCCCTCCGTATTCAATCTGTAGATGAGAGGCTAACGCCAATCACGCTGTCATTCAAAAGAATTCGGCGGTGCTATTTCGCCGGCTCAAGGTCAGCGGGTACGGTGCTCTCGTTTGATTTCTTCTTTGCAACACCCAAAGCCGCCAAACCGACAAAAAAGAGACTCCCATTGGCATTAGCGGCCTTTTTGGAACTCGATGAACTGATCAGCGAAACCGTCATTTTCTGGAAGTAGGCGACCGTTGATTTTGTATACCGGACAGCGCCGCCCGACCATCGCGCTTCCCGCTCACTAACAAAAACGGTCATAGATTTATGGGAAACCCGTTTGGGATCCGATAACTTATATGTCACGTCTGGCGCTGCTCTGGCCTGGAGTTGACGGAACGCAATTTCCTTGCCTCTTTTGAACATCTCGAAATTGGGGGTCGTCGGCGCAAAAATAATATAGCTGACCTCCGAACCGATGACACAGGCCGGTCTCTGGCAATTGAAGGAATGTACCCGGTGCTGCGGCAGATATCGGTAGTCAAAACCACCGACCGAAATCGGCGGCTTCTGTTTCTGAGCGTCCTGCGCCAGGGACGACGCCCCCCACAAGAGCATCAGCATAAACGCCAAACTGGCCCATATCGCGGATGGCAAAACACCAATTTTATTTTTTATCACATGACAAATCCCTGTACCCATCATCGACCTTACCAGCCCACGTAATGGTAAAACCAGTTTCCGACCTTCTTCTTAAGTCCTGTCTGCTGCGTCGTGTAGTTGCCATCGGGCCGGTACCGCAGCTCAAGAAAAGAACCCATATATTGGGAAAGGTCGATATATAAATACCACCGATCCACCGCGATAAATTTTATGCCGGGATCGTCGGGGCGATGAATTTTAAAATCCGGAAACGCTCCCATGCCGGTTTTAGGAATAGCCGAGATGTATTTTGGCACAAGGTCGGAAAGCTGCGTCGGCAAACGATTTTCCGCTTCAGCAAATTTATCGATGGCATCGGTGAGCGGTTTGCTGCGTTCAACAAGTTGATCAAGCGACGACCAGTATACCGTATCGGCGGCGGTTTTTCCCAGCGAGCCGATCCCAAAAATGGAAAGCACCGTCAAGAGAGTCAATGCAAATGGACGCCGTAGGGATTTATGACCCGATGCGATAAGCAACATGCAAAAACAGAAGGCCACCCCCAGAAAGCACAGCAGCACCCAGATCCAGGTAAACACCATAACTATCCACCGCGCATCGCTGCCGAACGGCTGAAAAAGCAGCCAGGTTAGGCCGACAAAAAGCAAAAAGAAAAACAGGCCAGGCGCGAGCGCCACCAGAAAAATAGTGCGGTTTGTCCAATCCATTCAAGCCAACCGAACTGACTAAAACACGGAATGATCGTAGAACCTCCTCGTTCCATTTGCTACTGTTGGTATGTAAGTCAAGATAGACTCTAGCGTAAGACAGACGGGAGCATTCAGGGGCTTGCTCAAAAAGCTTCTATTGGATTTTCGGTTAATTATCGGGCTCATCATAGCGCCGATTCTCCTGCCGTTGTCGTTAGACGGCGTTGTTTCCGGAAGCGTCTTTAGTCACCCAATAATATTTGTAAATAGCTACGGCATCTTTCTCGTATTTGTTTTGCCGCCCCATCTTTTAATAGGTAGCGGTAAACTGCGCCTTCTTGGGAAAGGTGGAATACTTTCCTATACGCTCCTTGGGTTGTTGCTTGGCTGGCTATTCATGTATTTGCTCCTTTTCAATGTTAAGGATGTCGACCCGTTGACTTTTGCCATAGCCTTCATGGGCGGTATCTCTATGGCATCACATGTAATCTTTTTCTGGTTCATCGTCGTCTGGCGCAACCCGCATTTTGGGTATGTTGCAACCAAATGAGCGACGACAAGCCAACATACGAGTTTCACTATCCACGTTTTTCGAATTTCCTTTTCGGTACGTTCCTGTGCGGGTTCGCTGTTCTGCCCTCCTTTGTGGAATACACAACCATCCTTCCGGAATTCATTATGTTCCTGCTTAGAGGGGGCTGTCTGATCGGTGGATTATATTGCTTTAGGCGCGTACTCCGGAAAAAACCTGTTATGACGATTACCCAGGATGGCATTTTTCACAGCACACAAATGCGCCGCGCGACGCCCTGGTCAGAGATCGAGTCAATCGGTTTTGAGTCTGAAACAGGAGAGGACTGCACTGAGGTTTCTTATTTCCGGTTATCCCTCAAAAACAGCGAGATGTACCGTCGTCCTAAGCCCGCCCTAATCGAAGCATTCGCTATACTGTGTCGGGGAGGAAAAGTACCGCCAATTGAAATTTACGCCAATGAGTTCCGCGAAGACGCAGAAGAGGTCTACAAAGTCTTGGTCGCTTTCGGACCCGATTTACCGTCGGAAGCCCATGAAAAACTGGGACCCGAAAGCCAAAAAGAAGAAAATTTCGATTGGTGGGGTATCATTATTTGGGTCGTATTCGCCGCGCTCTTCTTCTGGCCAATTTTGGACTAAATGGCGGACAAAAAGCCACCTAAGAAGATTAATCGCCACGCCGAATGGGGGTTTATTTTGGCGCCGCTTATTGGCCCAACAGCTGTTGTAATTTTTCACATCGTCTTTAAGTCATTCGATGACCACTACCTCCGCTCGACCTTCCATATTTTAGGATGGCCATTCTTCATCATACCGTCGTATGTCCTGACGGTTGTATTTGGCCTGCCTGTTCACATTATTCTCAAAAGAAAGAGGTTTAACCTCACCACCACAAAATGGATGGCGTTCTACATCGCTTATGGCGGGTTGGTCGGCTCGTTATTCCTGTGGCCGTTTATCGACCATCCAATTGACAGCGCTGGTATGATTTTTGGCATCAACACCTCAATCATGGGAGCAATTTCCGGTTTTTCAATGTGGTTGATTGGCGTTCGATGCAATCCCGATTTTGGGTATGTAAATGACAGCGATCAGGGACAGACTCAATGAGTGGTATTTCGTACCTTTTG
The DNA here is from genome assembly GCA_002720855.1 of Rhodospirillaceae bacterium. Classification (GTDB taxonomy): domain Bacteria; phylum Pseudomonadota; class Alphaproteobacteria; order MPNO01; family UBA2964; genus UBA2964. The sequence goes on from PBIN01000015.1 coordinate 129,036, forward strand.
AGCAGGACAATTGACATGCTCCGCAACCTGAACAACAGGTTGACCCATGTGCGTTGTCCGAAGTGTGGTCTCTATTCCGCCACGTGGAAAGGCGGATTAGGCGTCAATGCCGATCGAGGGCTACCAAATTACATTTATCACTGCAAAAGCTGCGGCAACACATTTGTCAAACCGGAGGCGGACCGTCGCCTCAGATACTGACTTCAAGGCAATTCTCTATTTTTAACCCACCGGCAATCCCGGTTCGGCACCCTCGGGCAGTTGCACATCGAATGTGGCAAGCAATATCGCGGTGGCTGAGTACGCCCCCATCAGCGCAATAAGATCGACCAGCGTGCCGCGCTCAAACGCTTTGCTGGCGCGAACGAAGGTTTCGGAATCCAGCGCATGGGTCTGAAACAACTGGCGGCCGATCTCAATCAACACAGCATGGGTTTCTGGCAGGCCATCGGTTGGCCGGCGATGGCGTATGATATCGATGGTCTCCGGCGGCAGCCCGACCCGAAGCCCCTCTTTTTCGTGGGCGCACCATTCGAACTGCGCATCGTGCTCGCGCGCCGTGATGAGGATCGCGACCTCGCGCTCCTGCTCGGTGTAGTCGGCCCCGTGACGCAGATAATGTTGCGCGGGTGCAGCAAGGCCTGAAAGTTTTTTGGAATGCAGCCTGATGCCACCCGGCCCATACAGCCCGGCGAGCGACTTGCCGGCGGCCGGGTCGATCTTGACATGTGCGTCATAAACCACGCGCGCTGCCTCATCGAGATCGTCGCGGTTGGGCAATGGCACGCGCGAGCGGCTATCAGGCAGAACATCGGGCGGAAAATCCTTACTGTCGGTCATGTGGGTTTAGCTCCGTAAAAGAGGGCATCGCAGGCGATATTGTCCGGATGATAGCAACGCGTTGCGATTATTCCAAAAGGGCTGGGTTTTTGTCATCTGGATGAGCGGGTTCCTGCACCTGCCGGAAGTCACGTATGTGATTATTTTCATCTGGCTGATGATTACCGGGTTGGAACGGCTTAGTATCGACCATGCGATTGCCCCGAAGTTGGGGCCACGTGACGACTGTTTGGGGTAGACCATATGAAAACCAGCACGGACCGCATTCTCACCACGCATGTCGGGAGCCTGCCTCGACCGCTTGATCTCTTCGATATGCTCACCGCCGAGGACCAAAATCAGCCGCATGATGCTGACGCGCTTGAGAGACGGGTTGCAGAAGCCGTCCGCGACGTTGTCGCCAAACAGGTCGATTGCGGTATCGATACTGTCTCGGACGGCGATATGGGGAAAATCTCCTATACTTTCTATGTCCGGCACCGGCTATCCAATATCAATCCGGGAGCACCACCGGGCGCAGAGATTCCCAAGGATAATGCCAACCTCGATATTATCGAACACCCTGAGTTCGAAGCCCGCGTCAAAAAACAGCGTGGCGGCTGGGGATTACAATATGGCCGCCCTTGGGTGGTGGGCCCTCTCGCCTATGTCAATGAAGAGCCCCTCAACCGCGATCTTACGCACCTGAAAGCCGCAATAGACCAAAGCGCGCCAACAGAAGCCTTTATGACGGCCGCATCGCCGGGTGTATTGAGTAAATTCGTGCCGGACGATTACTACAAAAACGAAGAAAGCTATATCGCCGCCATGGCGGATGCCATGAAAACGGAATACGAAGCGATCCATAAAGCGGGAATTATCCTGCAGATCGACTGTCCGGATTTTGGCTCGGCGCGCCATAATCAATACAAAGACCTGACCGATGATGAGTTTCTCAAAATCGCCTGGCGTAATATGGAAGCGGTCAATGCCGCGACAGCCAATATCCCACCAGAAGCGATGCGGCTTCATGTCTGCTGGGGCAATTATGAAGGCCCGCACAATCACGATTTCCCGCTGGCAAAAATCTTTCCGGTTTTGATGGCAGCGCGCCCTGCGGCGATTCTGTTTGAAGGCGCCAACCCACGTCACGAACATGAATGGGAAGATATCAAGGGGATGGAAATACCCGATCACAAGATTTTCATTCCAGGCGTTATCGATTCGACCAGTAATTTCGTGGAGCACCCAAAACTGATTGCACAACGGCTTTGCAATTGGGGGGGCGTTGTCGGGCGCGAGCGTGTGATGGCGGGCTCCGATTGCGGCTTCGGTACCTTCGCGCGACTTGAGCCTCAGGTTACTGCGGACGTCGTCTGGTCAAAATTCAGGTGCATGGCCGAAGGGGCTGCAATCGCGACCGACCGGCTGTGGTCATAGATTACAGGTCGTAGAGTGCGCGCGGGTTGGTTTCTGCGATCTGTTCGATATCGCCGCCACTGAACTCAGCGCCCCGAAGCGTCGCAAGCGGATCTGGGTCACCTGGTGGAAACGGTAAATCGGTGCCCAATACGATTTGATTGATGCCTACGAGATCGCGCAGATACCGCAGCGCCGGGCCATGATGCAGGATCGTGTCGTAATGCATCTGATCAAGATAGGTGGAGGGCGGGTTTTCCGCGACTGTGCCGGTCATTTTGTGCGGTGCCGCGTGATGCATCCTGTCGAACCGGCCAATCAGCCACGGTACTGAGCCGCCGCCATGCGAGAGAACCAGCTGCAGATCGGGGAAACGATCCAGCACACCATTTGAGATCATCGAGCCCACAGTCAAAGTCGTATCATTGGTATAGGCAACGACCTGATTGAGCGCGAATTTCTTGGCGCGCTGTGGCGCGATGGGTTGCGCCGGATGCAAAAATACCGGTGCCTTGAGCTCAACGCAGGCCGCCCAAAATTCATCGAGATCGCACTCGCCAAGATTTTCATGATCAATATGTGTCGCGGCAATGGCGCCAACAGCCCCTGCCGCCATCGAACGTTCCAGCTCGCGCGCAGCAGCGGCAGGATCCTGCATAGGACCCGATGCCATCCAGGAAAACTGCGCCGCATGTTTTTCGCAGAGGTCTGCAAGACATTCATTCATCAACCGATGCCAGGCGAGGCCTTTGTCGCCGGGCATTTCGTAACCAAAAATATCTGTCCAAAGGGACAAAACCTGGTGATTGAGTCCGACTTTCTCCATCTCTTTGAGACGAATATCGACATTTGTCAAAGTGTCGAAAAATGGCCGGATTTGAATACCGGACGCAAACTTGCAGCAATGGCAACCGGGCTCGGTTTCCACGAGATTGATCCCGAAATCGGCACCGCGATCCGCCAACGTTTCGATGACAGAAGGCGGTACAAAATGGGCATGAACATCGATCGCCATCTCAAACTCCTTTCTCGACCAGTAGCTCTCTAATTCGCATTGGCGACAGCGGCAGATCGGTAATCTTTACATTATATTGGCGCAATGCTTTTGAAACTGCGTTTCCGACAGCGCCAGCCACAGCGACGATGCCACCCTCACCCGCCCCCTTAAATCCCATGGGATTGAATTTGGAGGGGCTTTCCTCCAGGGCGATGGCGGTTATTTCCGGAAGGCCCGTCGCGACCGGCAGCAAATACTCCGCGAAATTCGTGGTCATCAGCTGTCCATCGTCGTCATAAATGAAGTGGTCTAGCAACGTGCCGCCGAGCCCCTGTACCAACCCGCCAACAGCTTGCCCATTAACCATTGCGGGATTTAGGGCACGGCCAATTTCTTCGATTATCGCATACTTGATCAGTTCGATATCACCCGTCTCAATATCGACGGCGACAAGCGCAGAATGGGCACCATATGAATAAGAAAGCTTGCCGTCGTTGCTAAACGAACTTTCTGCCGACAGGGCGTCATTCTCACGTGTCGCCGCAAATGCGGCGATCTCAGACAAACTCAGCCGTTCTCCATGCGCCGTGGTGACGCCCCCAGATTCGTAAGTAAGGCTATCCGCAGAAACATTCCAGCGCAAAGCGGCAAGTTCCAATGCCTTATCGCGCAACGCGTCAGCGGCCTTGCGAACCGCATTGCCCGCCATAACCGTACAACGGCTATGGAACGTGCCGCCGCCGGTATCCATGACCGTTGTGCTTCCATGTTGTACGGAAATTCTGCCTATATCCGTTTGGAGTCCTTCGGCACAAATCTGTGCCATACCGGTTTCCAACCCCTGCCCCACCGACGACGCCCCCGTGCCGATATCGATATCGCCGTTTTCGCCTACTGTGATCCGTGCAGTTTCGGGCGGCCCTGCGGCGCTGCTCTCGATAAAAATCGCCAGGCCAAGACCCATCAACTTGCCATCACACTCTGTTCCCTGACGGTCTTTCCACTGTTCGTAGTCAACAGCTTCCAGTAGTTGCCGGAATGCCGACGCGTAATCGCCGTCATCGAATGTTGCGTTGGCATCCCCAGGTATGAGTTCCCCAATCCGAAATGGTAATTCGTCGGGCGCCATGAGATTGCGAAGTCGAAGCTCAGCCGGATCAATGTCAAGATCATCAGCCATCATGTCGAGCATCCGTTCGCGGCAAAAGCTGGCCTCGAAACGACCGGGTCCGCGCATCGTACCGACAGGCGTTTTGTTCGTAACAATTGCTTTCATTGTCGATGCGAATGCCGGAACACGATAAGGGCCTGGCATGAATTGAACCGCTTTCGAGGGCACGACACCCCCATTTGTCCGAATATAGGCACCGAGATCCCCCCGAACCTCGCACCGTAATCCGAGGATTTTACCATCACGAGTAGCGGCAATCTCGAGATCACAAGTAATGTCGCGCGAATGATTACACGCCATCAGGTTTTCGCGGCGATCTTCGATCCACTTTACCGGCCGACCAACGCGTTGAGATGCGATCAGAACAAGATAATCTTCTGGATAAAGCTCGCCACGCGCACCGAATCCGCCTCCAACATCCAACTCTATTAACTCAACCTGATTTTCCTCGAGCCCAAATGCGGTGGCCAGATGCCGCCGATTGAAAAATGTAACTTTAGCGGCTCCGGTTAACCTGAGTACTCCAGATCGGGGGTCACACTCACCGATCAGGCCACGCGTTTCCAAGGGGCACGCCGCATGACGATTGGTGACAAACCTTTCACGGCGAACATATGCCGCGGCTTTAAAAGCCGCTTCAATATCACCACGACCAACATCATATGCAGCACCTACATTTTCACCAGCATCATCATGCAACAATATGTCGCCCGTCTCCGCCTGCTCTACATCAGTGACTGCGGGCAGTGTCTCCAAGTCGAAAGAAATTGCCGCCAGTGCGTCTTCGGCGAGATAGCGATCCTCAGCGATAACAACTGCGAAGGGCTCGCCGACATATCGCACCTTTTCAACTGCAATTGGTTTCTGGAGAAAACGTTCAAACCCTTTAAACGGGGCCAAGCGCAGTGGAATTTCGGGTAATGCCATCTCAATATCAGTGGCGGAGAAGGCATCAATGACTCCCGGCATTTCTTTTGCCGCCTCGACGTCAATGCTGTTTATCAGAGCGTGGGCCTGCGGACTTCGCAGAATTGCCATATGAACCATATCTGGCAGAGCGACGTCATCTATGAATTGCCCCCTACCAGTGAGAAGCCTCCCATCTTCAATGCGGGTTACAGGCTCACCGATATAGCGAATTGGTATGGATTCATTCATGGGAATCGATGGTCATAACTAACTTCATAACGTTAGAACAGCCATAAGGGTAGGATCAACGCTACCCAAGCCTTTTTCTCACCTCACCGTTTCCAACCAGCCAAAAAAAGGTCATGATCCGTCCATCTGTTACAACCCAAAGATACGAGAAAGAGAATGGATCTGAATTTAAAAGGTAAGAAGGCCGTCGTCACAGGTGGTAGTGAAGGCATTGGCAAGGCGATTACGCTGAGTCTGGCGAAAGAGGGCGTTGATGTCGCGATCTGCGCACGCCGCAAAGAGCCGCTCGAAGCCGCCGCCAAAGAAATAGCGGACGCAACCGGGCAAAACATAGTGGCGATTACCGCCGATCTGACGGATACGGATCAAGCAAATGCTTTTGTTGATGGGGCAGCCGATGCCCTCGGAGGCCTCGATATTCTGGTAAACAATGCCGGAGCCGCGACAGGCGGTGTTCTAGAGTATTTGTCAGACGAGCAATGGGAAGATGCGCTACAGCTCAAGTTTTTCGGCTATGTCCGCTGTACGCGCGCTGCAATCCCGCATATGAAAAAACAAGGCGGAGGGCGCGTGGTCAATCTGATTGGCAATGATGGAGTCAAACAGTCTTACTGGGAAATCGCACCCGGTGCTGCAAATGCTGCGGGACAAAACTTTACGATCGCCTTGGCCGGCCAGTACGGCGCCGACGATATCAGCTTTGTCGCCGTAAACCCGGGCCCGGTGCGCACCGAACGCTGGGCAGGTCTCGTAAAAGCCATGGCGCGCGACATGAACATCAGTGTCGAGGAGGCGGATCAACTCGCACCGCGCAGTATTCCGCTCGGCCGCATCGCTGAGACCGACGAAGTCGCCAATCTCGTGACCTACCTGGCGTCACCACTAGCGCATTTCGTGAATGGTACGATGATCGAAATCGATGGCGGGCAGCAGAAGCCAATGATGGATGCATTCCGCGACGGCTGAGGGTAGCTAAAGCCCCGCCACCTTATCACGCGAGAAGTCGTGACCTTCTTTCACGACAAATTCAAGCAGATAGGGTGACCCTGACTGAGTGATCGCAACGGCTTCCTTAATCGCCGATACTATGTCATCGGGCGACTCTATCCGTTGTGACTGAACATTGAGACCTTCAGCGACTTTGGCGTAGTTGCCCCCGACGTCGAGTGCACCGTATTTCTCGGTCGAGAGGACCAATACATCACGCTCAGCGCCCATAACGCCGTTATTGAAGACAATCGTCAGTGTCGCAATGCCATTTCTCGCTGCGGTTTCCAGATCCATTCCAGTCATACCGATTGCGGCGTCACCCATCACGTTGATACAAATTTTGTCAGGAGCAGCGAGCTTGGCACCCATATTGAGACCAAGGCCGTAGCCTAGCTGAGTTGATTTACCCCACCCCATATATGAACCTGATCTTGTGGATTCCCAGCTCGACATCATCTGCTCCCGCGGGCTGCCGGAATCGTGGGTAATGATTACCTGGTCCCGGTCGACAGTATTCATTAGTTCCTGAATGACACGATACTGGTTGATTGGCACTTCGCCCGATGTCCGATGATCGTTCCAGTCTGCAAGCCAGGCTGCCTTGATCGAGGCAACCTCATCTTTCAAACCCTGCGCGGCACTTTCTTCCACCGCGCCGCGTTGCTCTTTGATTTCCGCTATCAGCGCCTCTGCGACCAGTTTGGCATCACCGATCACTGCATGATCGGCGCGATAGTCTTTGTTGATATCCGATGGGTCATTTGTTGAATGGACAATGCGTTTGCCGGGCGGGACCTTTGGTCCGAAATTTGTAATCGTCAGGCTGGAGCCAATCGCAAACACAAGATCGGCACGATCCATAAATTCCGACAACATCCTTGGCCGCGAACGGGTGCTGGCACCGAGGGCCAACGGATGATTTTCTGGAATGGCACTTTTACCGGGGTTGGTCATCATCACAGGTGCGGGGATGAGTTCGGCGAGTTCGATCACAGCATCGCTCGCTTCCGCATAGAGTACGCCTTGCCCCGCCCAGATGATTGGGTTTTTCGCCTCGAGCAGCAGTTTTGCAGCTTCCGCTATAGCTGTTGGGTCAGGTGCAAGCGGGTAGGGCCGCACCGGTTCATATCCCAGTTCGTCATCAAAATCCTGATCCCAAACTTCCTGCGGGATTTCAAGAAGCACCGGCCCGCCCTTGCCTGTTCGCATTGCATGATATGCCTGACGCATCAGATCTGGGATTTCCTGCACCGTAGACGCTCTCGCGGACCATTTCGTTACAGGCGCAAAAACGTCAACAGCGCTGAATGTGGGATGACGGTACTGCCGCCCTGAACCCATGCCACCTGGCAAAATCAGAATTGGTACATTTTCGCTATAGGCTTGCGCGACGCCCGGAAAGGCGTTCTCAATTCCAGGACCGGCCTGCGCCGCAAAAACACCGTTTACTTTGCCGCGCCTGATCCTTGTGTATCCGTCTGCAATCCCCACACCGACACGTTCCTGACGGCACAAAATCGGACGAATGCCCCGTTTTGTGCATTCTTCAATGACAGGATTACGGGGATAGCAGGAGAGAAATTCAGTCTCCTCGATTTTCAGAATTTCTGCGATGAGAGCTGCACCATCCATCTTATTTTCCTCTCCTTGCTGCAGTGATAGGGGCGTCGTCAGCGATCAACAACTCTTTGTCTTCGCGAGAAAACAGCGAGAGGATGCCACAAAGCTCGCAATTTTAACCGACGCCAGATCCGGAACGTTTCAGACGTGGGTCAAAGATATCGCGCATCCCATCGCCAAGCAGGTTGATACCCAAAACAGTAAAGAAAATACAAAGGCCGGGGAAGAGTGCGAGCCACCACGAGGTACTAATATAGGCACGGCCATCAGCCAACATGCTGCCCCAAGTTGGAATCTCGGGCGGCACGCCGAGTCCAAGAAAGCTGAGGCTGGCTTCGGATATAATTGCCGTCGCCATGGCAAATGTCCCGATCACCATTGCCGCCTGCATTAAATTGGGCAGGATATGTTTGATAATTATCCGCGTATCTCGTGCACCAAGGGAACGAGCCGCGTCCACAAAGTCACGTGTTCTCAGAGACAAAGCCTGGCCACGCGAGACGCGGCAATAGGGTATCCAGCGCTGCGCAACGAGTGCCGCAATCAAAATCCACAACCCCTGGCCAAAGAAGGCGAGCACTGCGATGGCGAGAAGAAGCGGCGGAAATGCCCAGACAACCTCAACCAGTTTCTGAATAAAGAAATCAGTGCGGCCGGCGAAATATCCAGAGATCGCTCCGAGACCGACGCCGATGACACCGGATATCACCACCACCGTTCCCGCAATCACCAAAGAGATACGCGCGCCATAAAATATCCGACTCAGGATATCGCGCCCTACGTGATCTGTTCCAAGAAAATGGTCACCACCCCACCATTGCGGCGCCTTCAAGGTGTTCGATAGGTTTTGCAGGTTGGGATCAAATGGCGAAAGCACCGGAGCCAGCACGCCCATAAAGACAAGTAGGAACACCAAACTGCCACCCATGATAATTTTTGGCTTCAACCATGGACGGAGTTTTTTGCGGAATTCAGATACTTTGGTTTCCACAAGAGCCTGTGCAGCATGTGATGCGGGACTATTTGTCAAAACGAATCCTCGGATCAATAAGCCCATACAGAATATCGATGATGAAATTAATCATCACAAACGCAAAAGTATAAGTCAGTACTGTGCCGGTGATTAAAGGATAATCGCGGGCGGTTATCGCGGTAATGAGTAGTGAACCACCTCCAGGCCAGGAAAATACGGTCTCCACAATAATGGATCCCGATAACAAGGTGCCGAGTTCCAAACCGACGACGGTGATTATCGGGATCAATGCATTACGGACGGCATGGTGCCATAGCACCCTACTTTCCTTGACGCCTTTCGCGCGTGCTGTTGTCACGTAATCTTCATGCATGACCTCCAGTACCGATGATCGCGTTACGCGCATCATAATACCCATCATGTTGGTACCGAGCGCGGTCGCCGGCAAAATGATATATTTCAGGCCATCCCAGACGGCCGTCCAATTGCGTTGGATGATACTATCTAGGATATAAAACCCGGTGATGGGGTCCCCTGGTATACCGTAGGTTTCTCTTCCCGCTGACGGCAGGAGATTGAATACCCCCGATACGACGAGAATGAGCATAATACCGAACCAGAAATTCGGCATGCTGATGCCAAAGAACCCGACAATAGAGCCAAGATTATCGGCCCAGGAATTCGGTCTGGCGCCTGCCCAAACGCCGAGGGGCAACGCCACGACGATGGCAATTAGGATTGAAAAAACTGCAAGTTCAATAGTCGCCGGAAGACGTTCAACAATCAGCAGAAGAACGGGATCGGCATATCGGAACGACATTCCGAGGTCGCCCTGCAAGGCAGCAACAAGGAACCGCCAATATTGTACATAGACAGGTTGGTCGAGTCCCCAGCGCTGCCGAGCCTCTTCGATATCCTCTTTTGACGCCTCGTCGGAGAGGAGAATGTCCGCCGGATCGCCCGGCGCCGCCTGAACGAGCATAAACACCAATAGCGAAATCAGGAGCATTACGGGAAGCGTCCCGATCATTCGGCGTACGATGTAACTAAACATCTTCCGACAAACCTCCGCGCATGATACTGCAAACAAGTATCCGACAAGCCGAATGGTTGCAGCGCCCCGTCATGTCAATCGGCCTCACAATTTCCGACGAACGCATGTATCAACTCATTGAACGCTTTCGGATGCTCGCGATAGGAAAAATGTCCCGCTTGATTTAAAATATGAAATTGCGCATCGGAACGATGTTTGGCGATCAGGTCCCAAAGAACCCAACCCTGCGCAATTGAAGCCGTCGGATCGTTTTTCCCCCAAATAATTTGTGTCGGACGTTTCAAACCTTCATCTCGAAGCATGGCAAACATCTTCGATTTATCTGCCGCGAGCCCGGGCGCAAACTGTTTAAGCCGCAATCCATCGGTCTCCATTTTATTCCATGCGGCTTTATATTCAGGGCGGGCAACGATTTCACAACAAACATCCAGCCAGTCGTCCGTGATATGATTTGGGCTGTATGAATAGTGTTCAAATATCCACCGGTGACTTTCGCGTGAAAGACGCGGCTCAGGCGGATTACCAAGTATGATCGCGTTAAGCTCAACGCCGGGTGAGCTCGTATTACTGTCGACAATCGTGCAACTGCGGACCAGCTCCGGACAATCCAGCGCTAGGCGACAGGTCAAATAACCGCCACGGGAATGCCCAACGAGATCGGCGGGGCCTAGGTCGAGAGCCCGCAATGTATCTGCTGCATGTGAAACAGTCGCAGCCATGCAATAGTCAGCGTCTGATTTCGGAATATCGGTAAAGCCCTGACCTAGCTTATCGACTGCAATTACGTGATAACGTTCGGCCAAAGCGTCAAAATTGGTACTCCAATCCCAGGCGCTGTCCGCTGCAGTGGGATGGCCGAACGCCCCACCATGAAACAGGACCAGGGGCGTTCCTTCCCCTTTTTCGTAATAGTGGGTTTTGATCCCACCAGCGTCGATAAACTTTCCGTCTTCCTTGCGCATAATTTGCGCGGCCTCCACTCAACTAGGGATGAGGCCCGCCCCCGAAGGGACGGGCCTCAACGCTTTTCATTACATCCGATCAGTTTACTTGATACGAATGTTTTCGCCGTAGATTCGGCCATTGGCCGGCGGCGAGATACTTACATTGTTGGCCACGCCATAGGCCAGTTTATGACGCCACATGAAAACAGCCGGGACGTCATCAACAAGTATCTTGATAGCATCATTGATCAACTTCTGCCGCTTCTTGGGATCAAACTCCTGAGCGACCTTGTCAAACAACGCATCGTATTTTGGGTTGGAGTATTTTATCCGTGGCGATACGCCGGTCTTGAAGTACTGAGCAAGCGCAGGACCTGGATCGATTACCGAACCGCGGCCCTGGTAGAAGAATGAACGTTTACCCTTGCGAACGTTAGCCCACTGGGTTGACCACTCCGGCGTCAGCAACTTGGCCCGAATACCAACTTTCGCCAGCATGGGAACGATAGCCTGAGAAATGATCTTATCATTCACATAACGTCCAACCGGCGTCGACATTTCAACGTCTACACCGTTAGGAAATCCTGCTTCCTTAACCAGCTTCTTGGCAAGCTCTGGATCATATTTCAGATCGAAAGCCTGTGACCGTGCGGCGTCATAGCCGATTTGACCCGGACCTATGGAGCCCTTCAACTTTTGCGCCATGCCTTGCAAAATCGTTTTAATGATTTTTTCGCGATCGATCGCATGCGCAACAGCTTTACGAAGCTTCTTGTTGTCCCAAGGCTTAAATGCCGGGTTCATTAACAGCATCATGATCTCAACAGAATCGGTGAAGGACAGCTTGGTGTTTTTGCCGTCATCCACACGTTTCATGAGATGCGGTGGGATAAACTGCGCGATTTGGATTTCGCCGTTTAGTAGGGCTGTAACCCGCTGCTCGACTTCTGTCATCTTGCGCCAGATTAAAATATCCGGGTTATCTTTGTTACCAAACACGCTGTTTTTCGCTTTGCGGGTAATTACCTGCTCACCAATAACAACCCGATCCAACTTGTAGGGCCCGAAGCCATCCGGATGTTTGCGGTCAGCATTTCGAGAACCGTGCTTGTCGAAAACAGCTTTACGGGTAATCGCGTATATGTCGCAAACATGCTGCAACAAATGCGCGGTGGGGATTTTAGTGATCAGCTTAACGGTGTGCTTATCAACAGCGATCGCTGTCTTCAAAGGCCTTACGTTCTGCTTTTGAGAACTTTGCTTGTCCGTTTTGATCCGATTAATCGTATGGACGACGTCAGCCGCGGTAAGATCAGCACCAGAATGGCTCTTAACATCCTTGCGAAGTTTAAAAGTCCACTCGTTGCGATCCTTTGGATTAATGCTCCAGCTTTCCGCAAGCATCGGTGAGTAGTTGGCCTTATCGAAGTCATAGCGGCACAAACAGCCATAAACGTTGCACCAGATGCCGTACATCTGAGCAGCCGAATCCTGATAAGGATTCCATCCGTAAATGTTACCGGTAGCACCTATGACCACTTTCTTTTGCGCGGTCGCAGGGGTCACCGCCATAACCATGGCGATAGCCACAGCAAAGGCTGCCAGCGCGGAACTAAATTTTGGTATTTTACACATCTCTGTCTCCCTCCTTCTTTGTAGAACTCAGTGAAAGAAATATTTATTGCTCGAAATAGCCGTTCATTATCGCATCATGCCAAACCTTAGTTACCACCGGACATACGCCAAGCGGCAAACCGTCCTCCGTTCGCCAATATGAGTGAACGCCGGTGCCAAGTTGGATAAAACGGAATTTAGGTGCCGGATTTACCTGTGAATATCGCTCGGTCAGAAATTCGTAGGTCGGTACTGTATGGTCACGGCTGTATTCACAAATACCGTGCAGCAGATTAGGTACCGGCTTTACGCCCTCACCTTCTAGCGGGACACCGTAGTTAAGGTATTCGTCGATTAATGCGTCGGTTTCTTCCTTGTTAAATCCCTGAAATTCCGCCGCGACCTGCGCCGCTTCAGTCAGACAAGAGAGCGTACGGTTATGATACCAGTTCTCAGCCTTAAACTGTGGAAAGCGTTTGGATTCGGACCACTGTTCAAACAGCTCTTCCATAACCTGTGCCAATCGGAAGAGCGGTTTCTCGCCCTCGGCTAAAGCCAGCTCCGCACCTTTATACCGAGCCAGCTCCCGCCAATCGCGGATCAACACATAATTGAAGGGTGTCGGCCAATCATGCTTTGTCATTTCATTGAAGAATTGCCCAAAGGGCGAATTTTCAATACCGATCAGGCCACGTACATTTTCAACCCGCTGCATTGTCGTGTGCACGAAAGGACCACCTGTCGAATGCCCGTGCACATAGATTGACCATTCCTCTGGTGGAAAATGCCTGGCACAGACATCCAGCATTGCATCGACAATCGCTTTGGGCCAAGCACCCATACGGAAGTGAAATAGCGAACCGGGCTTGGAAACCGCATAGCGGCGCGAGCCATAGATTTCGCGAAAACTGTCATCAAGTTTCACATCATATTGATCGGCGGTAATTTCCTCGCCCTTCAGCCAAATCGGCGTGCGAACCGTTCCATCTTCGTGAAAGGTGTCATCCGGCCAGTTATGTTCGGGATCATCGAAATAGAAGCGACCCGGGTAGGTCATATTGCAGACCTTGTAACCCCGCTTTCCGCAAAACGTTCTTGCCAACCGTTCAATCGACCGCCAGTCAGAAGCCCCGCCATGCATCATAAAAACGGCGAGTTTCTTACCGTCAGGCCCAACAGCTATTTTCGAAGAGTCCGTCGGTTCATAGACAACATTGCCAATATCCCAATCCAGACCATTGGAATGAATACGGAAGACATCTTCGGTTTCATTATAAGAGATGTCAGGCTCGGCAAGGATAGCGTCCGAAATTCGGACGAGTTCATCCTTTTCAATTCGGCTGGGTGGTTCCCACCCGCCTGACGTAATGTCTCCCGACTTTGCGGCGGTAGCAGCCATATGCGCCCCCTGTGACGCTGTAAACCATCCCTTTTTCGGGACATGTCTGGTTAATTAGAGGCAACGCTATCACGAGATTTAGGTTCTGGCGAGTCCCGCACAGCAGACTCTCAACAATTAGTCGTAATACCCACTATCGATCAACTTAAACCAAAGTCGGCCAACGGTTTTGCAGGTATCATGCAAAATATCGTGACGGAAGTCTTCCAACCGGGCGATTCGATACCGTTTGCAATATCGTTCGGATACCTTGCGTGCTGCATCGACCTTCCAGGGCTGGATGACTTGGTCCAGCGTACCATTCATTTCAAACACCGAAACATCACGCAATTCATCCGCCGGATAAAGCGGCTCCAGTATTTTCTGTAAAAACCTGGCAAAACCGCGTCGCCGTTCTTCGTCCGGCAAAAAGTCAGATTCCCAAAGCCGCGTCGTATGTTCGGTCAATGCCGCGATGTTGTAGTGCATAAATACATCCTCAATGGATTTGAAATTGGGCGCATGCATGGACTCCTGGAACCATTCCTCTCTAAGCTCTTCATCGATGTGGGTGGTATAGAACAGAAAGTCGGGCCGCCCCCGTTCTCGAACGCGAAGGCAAGATTCTTCATACGGCCAGTCGTGATTGCCTGTACTCGCGCGGCTATAGAGATAAGCTGAAGGATTGTTGGACATACCCCACCCGAGCGTTCCATCGGGGGTCAAATACCGACACAATGCCCACAAAAACGGGCCACCCGTAGAGAAACCCCAATAGAGCAATAGTAACTCTTCGCGGGATTTTGTGTGATTTTCTAGCGCACGCGCAGCGCCCTGCCGATACCCTTCGACGATCGTATCGGGCGTCGCCGCCAGCATGTGATCATAGAGTTCCGTGCCTTCAACCGGCAGACGGTAAGTATCGCTTCCGGTCGGACTGGCCTGCCCTTTCGAGGCATGGCTTGTATAATCTTCTTTGGACCAGTAGGCATTTTGGTGCCTGGAAAAAACGGGCATACGCTCGCCGAGGGGGATGTCCATCCAGCTTCCACCTTCATCGAAAAAGTTCCAACGTCCAAGGCGGGGAACTATTGCAACCGTAATGCCACGGCTTGCTAGCCAGGGCGCCATACCCGGTTTTTTTTCATAGGTCTCAATAAATCCGTTGCCATTATCTTTGCCACCCTCCCCGCAAATCAGCAGGATTTCACGCCCTTTGTGGAGTCGCGGTGTATCCGGCGCAAACGTCGTCAGAACCTGCGTAAACGATTTACCGTGCCGGTCGAAATCGATGAATTCTACGGTTTTCGTATAACCCGTTGTCTCGGGATAGGCGTCGCTGGCCATGATCGCCGCAACGGTTTCCTTCGGTAAAATACCGTTGTCCTCGGGCAGGACGACAATGTCTTCCTCACTCATATTACTCTCCTTGAATCTGTGAACTCTTCAAAGGGTGCCATTTTGTTTCCGCTCGAAAAGCATTAGGGTTTTATCAAATCAACCATAATTTGGAGGCGACGTCATGGCACCCGAAGGGACTCAGTCCGCATTAGGTCAAAATTATGATCCGAAATCTTCCGGCACAATTACATGGCATGATGCTGTTCCAAACTTTCTTGAAGGGAATGATACGCCGCGCGCCTATCTGGAACGCTGTTTGGAGACGATTGAAATTCGCGAACCAACGGTTCGCGCCTTTGTCTCTATTGATATAGAAGTCGCCCGCAAGGCCGCTGACAAGGCAACAATCCGGTTCAAGAACAATCAACCATTGTCGGCCGTCGACGGAATGCCGTTCATTGTCAAGGACCTCTACGAAGTCAAAGGAATGCCGACGGAACTTGGCAGCCCCGCAATGCGGGGCTATGGCGGCGATAAAGACTGCGCGCATGCGCGTGCCATGCGCGACGGTGGCGCCGTCATTCTTGCAAAATCTGTTACAACAGAATTCGGCTCATCAGATCCCGGACCAACACGAAACCCCTTTGACCAGACCCGCACACCGGGAGGGTCTTCCAGTGGCACATCCGCCGCAGTAGGGGCAGGATTTGTGCCGGCCGGCAGCGGCAGCCAGGTGCGAGGTTCGATTTTACGTCCGGCAGGTTACTGTAGCAATTTTGCGCTTAAACCGACATTTGGTGCTCTGAACAGATTAGGTGGCCATTCGATGGCGCCTTCACAATCTGTGCTGGGGATTCAGGCAGGCGCAATCGAAGACGTCTGGAATACGGCTTTTTATATTTCTTCGATCGCGGGCGGCGACCCCGGCCATCCCGGACTTTTTGGTGAAGCCTGCCTTGGCAGCGCAAAAAATCCAACACGTCTGGTCCGCCTCGACTCTCTGGGCTGGGATGGCACTGAAAATGAAACCAAAGCGAAGTTCGACGAGTTTTTAGGCGAAGTTTCCGACCTGGGTATCGAGATTGTATCGCGCAAAGATGACCCGGATATTGAGGCGTTCGAGATGGTGCTTCGCACAATTCCTGACTTTCTGGGCGATATGTTCTGCTGGGAAATGCAGTGGCCGGGCAAGATGCAGCGCGACAAAGGCGAACAATTTATTTCGCAGGCAATTCTCGACCGGATTGCCCATGGTGAAACTATGACAATCGAGGATTACCGTCGTTGTCTCGATATGCGGCAGGCGCTGCGCGATAGCTTTGAAACAGTGCGCGGCAAAGCGGATGCGTTTATTTTGCTTTCGGCACAGGGTCCCGCACCGTTGGCGTCCACAGGCATTGGCAATCCAATATATGGCGACGTGACATCCTGTCTTGGTGCACCGGGCTACAATCTACCGCTGCTCGAAGATCGCGGTATGCCGATGGGTATTCAGATTATGGGATTTCCACATGACGATTTTGTACTCGGGCAAATCGGCAAATGGTTTAGCGAAGAGTTTTTAGGATAGAAACTAAGTACCAATTTAGAGATTCAGTTTAGCGAACCCGTTAAGCGGTTGATTCTGGACTTACGCAACAATGCGTCTTCCGCATTGTCGTTAGCGCCCCGCCAGGGAGGGGACAGACTCCAGCGGCTCACCAATAGGATTATGTACCGGTTGAACGGGCCGGAAGCCTGCCTTTTCTTCATTGACCATCCGAACCTCAACACCCCGGCGAGCCAAATTCATAAGAGTATTAGTTATGCCATGTCCCGTAATGGCAACACCACTGGCGACAGACTTATCAAAGCGCCTTGTGGCAATATGGAGCCCAACTATTTCGTATCTGCCGTTTCTCTCAATCATAATTGGAGAACCGGAATCGCCATGTGTTGCATCGCAATTGTGATACATCAAACCGTTGCTTCGAAAAAACAATGTAATGCTGCACCCAATATGTTGCGTCAACGTTTCGCTTTGATCATAGCTGTAACCTGCCTGGATCAGTTTCAAGCCCTGACGTCGAAGCTTTTTCCAGATCGCCATCGTAAAGTTCGCAAGCGGGATCGGCTTAATAGAGGCTCTAATCGGCTGCCGCAGTTTTAAAACCGCCCAGTCACTATTGTTTTTCAGGCTACGCGATTTCTGATCCACCAATCCGTTCGGCAGAAAATAGGATTCGATGGCCGCGCGTTCTTCATACTTACCGGCCCGATAGCCCGCAAGAAAACTGATTTCATAAACCGGTAACCATCGCAAAGTCTTTTTCCGCCAAAGACAATGTGCTGCGGTTGCTACGCGATCAGGTGCGATTAATACACCCGTGCAGTACAAACCCGCGCTCGTGCTGACACGCCCTATGGCATTCCAGGGTGGCTTGGAGCTATCGACAATCGTCCTGTTATCTACACCTTTGATACCGTTTGCTGAACCAGGTTGCTTCCCTAATTCCGCACCCCCAACCCCGGCGATTTGTCCAAGCGTAATCAAAGCAGCGAATGCTGCCGTCCTTCCCCTGCGCATTCTCGACTCCCAAACGCGCGCCGGTTAAACAATCGCATTGGATATGACAAAGCCGCTACTGCCTGTCAAACGAATAAATTATGATGAATCAGTCTCTTATCGGAATTTAGTGAGATTACTCAACCGGCACGCGCCATGAGGATGTCGCGTGTTCCTTGCTGGTTACGTCGAGAACAACACCGTTGGGATCACGATATTTACGCTCAAACTCAGGTCCGTTTCCCACATTTAAAATCTGACCATGGTATGTACCGCCGGCCTCTTCAACGTCGGCGCTAGCCTCCGGTACGTCATCGACCAGAAAACCCATATGATGTAGCCCGATATAGTCAGGGCCTCTCTCATCGGGTGCATTGTCGTTCGACCGCAGATGGAGAATTGCCAGAGATACAACACCATCCGACAACATTATTGCCACCTTTGATTGCCGAACCCGTTCCATACCAAAGGCCTTCTCATAAAATTGCGCCGTCGTTTCCAGGTCGCGTGCGCTGATGGCAATATGCCGTAACTTAGCCATAAAATTCTCCATTCTTCTTGTGATTAATATTAGCCTCTAATTGGGTTTGACGGTCGCCCCTGGCCCAAAGATGTGACAGGCAACACCATGATCTCCATCAAATTCCAGCTGCGGCTCGACCTCTGAACAGATCTTTTGTGCAAACGGGCAACGTGGATGGAAACTGCACCCCGATGGTGGGTTGATCGGGCTCGGTACGTCGCCCTGTAACACAATGCGTTTCGCTTTACGTGTCGGATCAGGTACCGGCGCTGCGGAAAGCAGAGCGCGCGTATAGGGGTGCTGGCCATCGGAATAAATACGATCTGCGGGTGCGATTTCAACGATCTTTCCAAGATACATCACCGCGACACGGTCACTAACATGTTCAACGACCCGCAAATCATGAGAAATGAAGAAATAGGTGAGATCAAATTCCTCCTGAAGGTCCTGCAACAGATTGAGTATTTGCGCTTGGATGGAGACATCGAGCGCAGATACAGCTTCGTCTGCAACAATGAACTTCGCGTTTAGTGCAAGCGCCCGCGCCACACCGATGCGTTGACGCTGGCCACCAGAAAATTCGTGCGGATAACGACCATATTGTTCTTCACGCAATCCAACTTTTGCGAGCAGTGCCATCACGCGGTCCTTTAGTTCGGCTCCATCGGCAATGCCGTGGATTTGAAGTCCCTCACCAATAATTTCACCGACGCGCATCCTCGGATTAAGCGACGCGTAGGGATCTTGGAAAATGATCTGCATCTTACGGCGCATTTCCCGCATGCGATCAAAATCCATGCCCGTAATCTCTTCGCCTTCAAAACGGATGTCACCGGATGTCGGTTCGATAAGCCTTAGCAAACAACGACCCAATGTCGACTTGCCACAGCCCGACTCACCTACCAATCCCAAGGTCTCTCCATCTTCGACCGAAAGGGAAACACCATCTACTGCTTTAACATCTCCCGTTTTGCGTCCGAAAAACCCGGCAGAAATGGGAAAATGCTTGACGAGACTATCGATTTCGAGAAGCGCCATCCGGTCCCTCCTAAGCCGCGTTTGCCGTAGCGGGCACTTTAAGACAAGACACCCAATGACCAGGCTCAATTTCGATCAGATCGGGCTGTGCATGAGCGCAGCTTTCTTCAGCCGATGAGCACCTGTCCCGAAAACGGCAACCTGACGGCCAATGTAGAGGGCTCGGAACTATTCCAGGAATAGCCTGCAACCGGTTCTTGGTTTTCTCGGTTACTCCAGGCACAGAATTCATTAACCCGATTGTGTAGGGATGCGATGGTCGGGCAAATATGATTTCCGGCTTTGCGCGCTCGACAATTTTTCCGGCATACATCACCGCGACTTCATCAGCCTGCTCCGCAACCACGCCGAGGTCGTGGGTAATGAGCAGAACCGACATGCCGAGCTGTTCCTGCAATTCTTTTATCAGCTCAAGGATTTGTGCCTGGATTGTGACATCAAGCGCCGTCGTGGGTTCGTCCGCCATTAACAAGGTTGGATTACAACTAAGCGCCATGGCAATCATAACTCGTTGGCGCATTCCGCCACTTAGTTGATGGGGAAAATCTTTAATTCGCTTATGTGGCTCGGCAATCTTAACGAGCTGCAGCATTTCGACTGCCCTGTCATTCGCTTCCTTTTTGCTTACGCCTTGATGAAGACGAACGGACTCGGCAATCTGATCGCCAATGCTGAATACGGGATTCAGCGACGTCATCGGTTCCTGAAAAATCATCGAGATTTCATTGCCACGAATATCGCGCATTTTCTGATCAGAAAATTGAGCTAAATTTTCGCCACGATAAAGAATTTCGCCGCCAACGACCCTTCCCACGCCTTTGGAGAGTAGCTGCATAACAGAGAGCGCAGTGACGCTTTTTCCGCAGCCTGACTCGCCCACAAGCCCCATGGTCTTACCTTCTTCGATGTCGAAGGTTACGCCATCAACAGCGCGCACTTGCCCATCACTTGTAAAAAATGACGTCTGTAAATTTTTAATCTGTAATAACGCTGCCATATCGACCCCTGTTTCGGCGCAGCTTTTACCAACATCTTTTCGTGTCTTTCCTCGATTATTTCATCAAATGTTGGCACTTGTCACACCCCCACCGGTAAATAATTTTCTGACGGGTAAATAGGGAAGAATTTGGCGCCCCACGACACTGAAACCAAAAGATGCTACTGTCGCGTGCCTCGCCACAATCGATAGCAAATGAAGGGTTTTGTCATGCCCGACTCAGCGCATAGACCGATCAACGATCTTCAATCGTACTGGATGCCTTTTACGGCAAATCAACAATTCAAATCGGCACCACGCATGCTGGTGAGCGCTAAAGGTATGTATTACAAAACCGATACGGGCAGAGAAGTTCTCGACGGCGTCTCGGGAATGTGGTGTGTCAACGCCGGCCACAACCGTGACCCGATTACGGAAGCGATCCGTGAACAGGCCGGCCAAATGGATTACGCAACCGCATTCCAGATAGGTCATCCACTTGCATTTGAAGTTGCCAATCGACTGACGGCAATCTTGCCGGAAAATTTGGAACATGTGTTCTTCGCCAATTCAGGATCAGAAGCCGTCGACACCGCGCTCAAAATTGCGTTGGCGTATCACCGGGCGCGCGGAGAAGGCACGCGCACCAGATTTATTGGTCGGGAACGGGGGTATCACGGAGTTGGATTTGGCGGGACAGCCGTCGGTGGCATCGTCAATAACCGTAAGCAGTTCGGAAACATGCTCGGCGGTGTCGATCATCTGCCCCACACCCATAACCTCGAAAAAAATGCCTTTAGCCGCGGGCAACCAGAATGGGGTGCGGATCTGGCGGATGACCTCGAAAGGCTAGTTGCCCTCCATGACGCTTCGACAATCGCTGCGGTAATCGTAGAACCGATGGCTGGTTCCACAGGTGTCCTCGTACCACCGGTAGGATATCTTGAGCGATTGAGAACAATTTGTGACCGCCATGGAATCCTGCTGATTTTCGATGAAGTCATTACGGGGTTTGGGCGTACGGGCGCGGCATTCGGAGCTGAGCGGTTCAGCGTTAAGCCCGATTTAATGACAATGGCCAAGGGACTCACCAATGGCGCCGTTCCAATGTCGGCAGTAGCCACAACACGCGGGATTTACGACGCGATGATGGACGGTCCGCCGGACGTTATTGAGCTCTTCCATGGCTATACATACTCCGCGCACCCACTTGCTTGCGCCGCAGCCCTTGCCTCATTGGATTTGTATCTGGAGGAGGGGCTATTTGATCGCGCGAGCGAGCTCGCCTCATATTGGGAAGAATCGGTTCACTCTCTCAAGGACGCCAAGAACGTAATCGACATTCGCAATATTGGCCTAGTCGCTGGAATCGAACTTAAACCAAGAGGTGATGACCCAGCGAAGCGGGGATATGATTGTTTTGTCCGTTGTTTTGAGGAGGGCTTGCTGTTTCGCCAGACCGGCGACACCATCGCTTTAGCACCGCCTCTCATAATCCAAAAATCTGAAATCGACCATATCGTCGACACTTTGGGAAAGATCTTGAACGAACTTCAATAAACATCAGCGACAGATCGCCGAATTCGGGAGGAAACGATCATGAGCGTAGCTGCACTAAGTCCAGATCTAATATTGACGAATGGCGTCATTCTGACGGCGGACAAAAATAACAACCAAGCAGAGGCGGTAGCCGTTTGGAACGGCAAAATTGGGGCTGTTGGATCCAAAAGCGAAATTGACAGTTTGGGTGATGCCCGAACCCAGACGATTGATCTAAAAGGTCGTTGCGTTCTTCCTGGCCTCACTGACCCGCACGTTCACTTCGCCGATGGCGGAGCCTCAATGATGCATCGTCTCGATTGTCGCGATTTTTATTCCAACGTTCGCTCAATTCCACAAATTGTAGAAAAAATTTCAGAGCAGGCCCAATCGCAAGCACCCGGCAGCTGGGTTATCGCCCATGGCAGCCCTATGCAGGACTTTCGCATGCCGGAAGGCCGTTTCCCCAACAGACACGAATTGGATGCCGCATCACCAAACAACCCTGTTTCGATCAACTTTGGTGCTCATATAACGATTGCCAATTCCAAAGCACTCGAGATTGCCGGTATCAACAAAAGCACGGAAACGCCAGCGGGTGGTGCCATTGAGGTTGACGAGAGTGGCGAATTAACCGGCAAACTGGTTGAACGGGCTCAATACCTGGTTCGCTCGGTAATTCCCGAGTACAGCTACGATCAAATGAAGAAAGGCATTTTGTTTGCCTCTGATCGCTGCTTGGCGCGCGGCATAACCAATATCCATGACATCGTCACCAACCAGGAATCAATTCGTGCCTATCAGGAGTTGGCACAAGCAGAAGAGTTACCCATTCGCGTGAGCCTTCTGATACGGGTAATTGAAGCGGCAATTCAGAAGGAAAGTCTGCTCAACTTGGGTATTAAAACCGGGTTTGGCGATGACTGGTTGCGCATTGGTGGCGTGAAAATGTCGATCGACGGTGGGATTACGGGCCACGTCGCCAAATTCTATGAACCCTATGTCGATGACCCTTGTCACGAAGGGCTCATCAGGATTGAGCAAGACGAGCTGGACGAGACCGTCAGCGCCTACCATAAGGCCGGACATCGAATCTGCATCCATGCCATTGGCGACGTTGCAATGGATATGGCCTTGCGCTCGCTGGATGGTGTTTTGAAGGAAGACCCGCGCGATGATCATCGCCACCGCATCGAACATCTTGGCAATTGGCTCGTCAACGACGAAAGGCTCGACCTCATCAAGCGTAACCAGATTCTACCTGTCCCAAACATTCCTTTTATGCATTTTATCTGGGAGTCTTTACTTGCCTGCATTGGCGATGAACGGCTTGAAGACAGTTTCAATATTCGAACGATGCTGGATGCTGGTTTGCAAATTACGTCGGGATCAGATGGGCCCGCCTACTGGCCGTTGGATTCCTTGCGGGACCTCGGGACAGCGGTATCAAGACAAACGTGGACAGGGAAAGTTGTCGGTCCGGATCAATCGATTACGGTCGACGAAGCGATCCGTATGTTCACTATCAATGCCGCTTACAACGCGTTTGAAGAAAAAATCAAAGGTTCTATCGAGGTCGGCAAGATCGCTGACTTCGCGATTCTTGCGGAGAATCCGCACGATATCGAACCAACGAAAATAAAAGATATCCCCGTGGACATGACCATTGTGGATGGGAAAATGGCGTTTTTTAGGGACGGTGCCGAAGGGCTAACTGCCTAAAGCCATTTATTGAGCCAAGTCGCCTGGTCGTGTAAAAAATGTTAGAGGAAATTCATCGGCGATACCTGCCTGCAGGGTAATTCAAAAAGTTTCGATATGACGGAAAATGTAATCCGAGACATCGCGCGCCGTGCGGCAGCGCATATCGATGAGCACCGCTTATGGCGCCGTCATATGGAAATGTCGGAAATTGGCGCGATCCCCAATAATGGCGTAAATCGTCAAGCTCTGTCGAAATCCGATATTGCCGCGAGACAAACACTGATTGACTGGGCACGGGCACGCGATTTTAAAATCAGTCAGGACGAAATCGGCAATTTGTTTATCCGACGCCATGGCGATGGTTCAAATGCCGTTCCGGTAATGACCGGCAGCCATATGGACAGTCAACCATGCGGTGGCCGGTTCGACGGCATCTACGGTGTGTTGGCAGGCTTGGAGGCTATTGAAGCACTCGAGGATGCCAATATAGAGACCATGCGGCCAATTGATGTGGTCGCATGGACGAATGAGGAAGGTAGCCGTTTTGACCCGGGTGGTATGGGGTCTATGGTTTTTACCGGCATCGCAAAGGTCGATGACTTCGCCCACATTCAAGACGCGGATGGAAAATACTTTGCCCACGCACTAGAGGAGACGCTAAAGGCGACACCCGTTGATAGCGAACGGCCAACGCAACACCCCATAACGGCTTATCTTGAAGCTCACATCGAACAGGGGCCTGTCCTCGAGAATACCGGCAACACCATCGGAGCTGTAACTGGTATCCAGGGCTCCCGGCGGTTTCAAATCAACATATCAGGCGAATCCGCGCATGCCGGCACCGCTCCACTAAAGTCACGACGCGATGCTCTGCAGTCGGCATTGCGTTGTTTAACCGCCTTAAACGAGGTGATGGACGATCCTGACGACATCCTGCGTTACACCGTGGGCAAACTTCTCATTACGCCGAACTCGCCAAATGCTGTCGCCAGCCGGGCTGAATTCTCAATCGATCTCCGGCACCCTGATGAAATGGTCCTTGAAAACCTCAGCGGCGAAATCGGTGACACCTGCACCAGAGCAGCCCCACCCTGCGAGATTGAAGTTTTGCAAACGTTTCGTAAAACGCCCGAAGACTTTAATTCGGAAATTGTCAGTTCTGTCGAATCCGCCTCGAAGGCACTTGGGTTTCCGACAATGAAATTACCATCGGGGGCATTTCATGACGCCGGCGTGATGGCACCCTATTGTCCATCAGCAATGATATTCGTCCCCTGTGCGGGTGGAATCAGCCATAATGAAGCGGAATTTGCCACGGCATCAGATTTAGCGGCGGGTGCGAAGGTACTTGCCGCCTGTCTGGTAGAACTTGGTGCCAAATAGCTGAATTGGAGAAAGACTATGCCGTCCGATAAAAGTCAGAGATCAACCCTGGGCGGCGAAATTTTCGTCATAAATGTCGGGTTGGAAAAGTTCGCCGTTGAGTTATCTGAACAGAACGTCCCGGTCATTCAGGTCGATTGGAAGCCTCCTGCCGGAGGCGATACCGAGCTCGCGGCACTTCTGTCGAAGATGGGCCTCTAAAGGCTGGACAATACAAATGCAGCTCATTGAACAAGGCAATCAAGAAGCCATTAGGCGCATGCTCAGCGCCGAGCCAGTCCTTATTGACGTCGTACCGGCGAAAGAAATTGTTCCCGGCCTGAAAGATCGCATGATCCTTCACGCTGGACCACCGATCACTTGGGATCGAATGTGCGGCCCAATGCAGGGTGCGATAGCGGGAATTATTGTTTTTGAAGGCTGGGCGAAAGACCTCGATGCAGCACTGGATATGGCCGCTGCAGGTGAAATTGAATTTGACCCGAACCATCATCATGACGCCGTTGGCCCGATGACAGGCATGACGACTGTCAGCCAGCCAATGCTCGTGGTCGAAAACAAAACCGGTGGCAATAGGGCCTACTGCGCCATCAATGAAGGGCTTGGCAAGGTCATGCGGTTTGGCGGAAATGACCAAGAGGTCCTCAATCGGCTTGCCTGGATTCGCGATGTTCTTGGACCGGGGATGGGCGGAGCGCTAAGGGAAATGGGCGGCATAGAATTGAAACCCCTTATTGCTCGCGGTTTGTCGATGGGCGATGAGATGCATCAGCGCAATGTCGCTTGTTCGGGCCTCGTCCTGCGCGCTATCGCATCTTCGATGGCAAAAACCAGTAAAGACGCAACAGCATTGTCGGAAGCACTGGCTTTCATCAGTGCCAACGATCAATTCCACCTCAATATCGCAATGGCGATGGGGAAAGCGATTATGGATCCTCTGCGCGATATCGAGGGGTCTTCGATCGTCACCGCAATGTCTCGCAACGGAACAGAGTTTGGTATTCGCGTCAGCGGCACCGGAGATGAATGGTTTACTGCACCCGTAGAAATGCCGGAGGGACTTTACTTTGCCGGCTACACGGAAGCGGATGCAAATCCCGATATGGGCGATTCAACCATTGTCGAGACGATCGGGCTGGGCGGCTTTGCAATGGGCGCTTCGCCGGCGGTTGCAGGCTTTGTCGGCGCGGGTGCCGCATCAGAAGCGGCCAACTACACTCATCGTATGGGCGAAATTTGTGCAAGCGAGAATCCCGAATGGACCATTCCGGCGATGGATTATCTCGGTGTACCAACCGGCATCGATATCCGTCTTGTGGTTGAAACCGGTATCGTCCCAACCATTAACACCGGCATCGCCCATCGCGAACCCGGTGTAGGACAGGTCGGGGCCGGCGTCGTCCGGGCACCAATGGCTTGCTTTGAACAGGCGGTCAGGCGTCTCGCAGAGAAGCTAGGAATTTCCTGATGGAATTCACGCTCAACAAAGTATTGCAAGGATTCTACAAGGATTCAGTCGCTCTCATGCGGCTTTCTCGCGATCTTGTCGCTATGGAAGGCGTCAACGAAGCAGCGCTTATGATAGGATCTCCTTCAAATAAACAAATATTACGTGATGCAGGACTACTGGCATCAGAAGGTGACGCGGCTGAAGGCGGCGATCTTGTGGTTGCAATCCGCGCAAAAGATTCAAAAGCCGCCCACGCCGCCGCGGAGGCCATAGAGCCCCAAATCATGAGCCAAACGCGCGCCAGTGATGATGATATTGACTGGCGGCCACAATCGATCCGCAGCGCTGCCAAAGCTAGTCCGGATGCCAACCTCGCCCTGATTTCAGTACCCGGAGAATTTGCTGCCGCTGAAGCCCGCAAGGCATTAAGCCGTGGGCTGCATGTCATGATGTTTAGTGACAACGTCTCAGTCGAAGATGAAATTGCTTTAAAGATCCAGGCGCGCGAACGAGGGTTGCTAATGATGGGACCCGACTGCGGCACTGCAATCCTGGATGGTGTACCCCTGGCGTTTGCAAACAACGTAGCCGGGGGAGAAATAGGAATTGTCGGGGCTTCGGGTACCGGAATTCAGGAAGTCACAACGCTGATTTCTAATAATGGTGGCGGCATTTCGCAGGCTATTGGTGTCGGCGGCAGAGACCTCAAAAATGAGGTAGGAGGCATTTCAACATTGTTGGGAATTGACCGGCTCGATTCTGACCCGTCCACATCTCACATTGTTCTGATTTCAAAACCGCCGGGCGACAGGGTGCTACCAAAGATATTGGACCGGATAACCGAGAGCTCAAAACCCTTCACAATTTGTTTCATAGGTGCGTCCAATTTCAACGTTCCAGCCAACGCCACGGTTACGCGAACCTTAAAAGAGGCTGCTCAATCAGCGCTCGGCGGCAAATCAATTGGAAGTGAGATAGTGTCGAAGAATCAGGTTTCTAAAGAAGGAAAACAAATTCGGGGTTTGTATTCGGGTGGTACGCTCGCAGCGGAGTCTCAGGTTATCCTGCTTGATGCGGGGTTAGAGGTTGCTTCAAATGCCGCTGTGCCGGGTGCGAGCGATCTAAAAAACGCGGCTGGGATGCATCAGATTATCGACCTTGGCGACGATCAATATACCCAAGGCCGCCCGCACCCGATGATAGATCCTGAAATTCGGCGGGAGCCGCTAGAAGAAGCGATGAATAACCCGAATGTTGGCGTCATTTTGATTGATATCGTTATCGGATTCGGTGCGCATCCTGATCCCGCCGGACAACTTGTTTCAATGCTTGCGGGGACAGATAAGAAGAACCAACCCGAAATCATTGCGTCCATTACGGGAACGGAGCAGGATCCACAAATCCGCTCGACGCAAGTAAAAACCTTGCAATCGGCTGGGGTTCACGTTGCAGATTCGAATGCCGATGCGGCAATCGCCGCCCTCCAAATGTTGAGGGTCAACAGCTAAGGGAGATACGCCATGCCAAAAGGCGACACGATTCCCACCAAGCTTGTTATTGCAATCGGGGGCAACGCCACTCACCCCGAAGATATTAAAGGCACCTCTAAAGAACAGGAAGAAATAGCTGCCAAAACCGCAGATGCGTTGCTGCCACTCGCCCAATCGGTTGAACAGTTGATCATTACCCATGGTAACGGTCCTGTTGTCGGAAAAATTTTGATGCGCCAAGCCCTCACTCGGGATCGTATCGCACCAATGCCCCTCGATATCTGTGTTGCGCATAGCCAGGGCGGTATCGCCTACCTTTTGGTACAGGCCATGGAAAATGCCTTGCGAGAGGTTGATGACCCGCGCCACGTCGCCTGCCTACTGACGCAGGTCGAGGTAGATGAAAATGACCCGGCCTTTCAAAACCCAACGAAACCTGTCGGCCCATTCTTTAGCGAGGAGGATGCAAAATCAGTGCAGGACGAACTAGGCTGGCAGATGGCAGAGGATTCTGGCCGCGGTTGGCGCCATATCGTTCCTTCCCCAATCCCAAAACATGTCTGTGATATTTCGCTGGTCGAAGTGTTGGCGCAGAGGGGGTCCGTGGTTATCGCGGGCGGCGGCGGCGGCATTCCGGTAATTCGCGGTGAAAAAGGGGTCCGGCATGGTGTTTCTGCCGTCGTCGACAAAGACCTCACCTCGGCTCTGATGGCCAATATCCTCGGAATGGACACCTTTATGATTCTAACGGCGACGCCGAAGGTCGCGATTAACTTTGGCAAGCCCGATCAGAAGTTTCTCGACCAGGTTACGTTGTCAGATATCAAAGAGTTAAACGTTGAAGGCCATTTCCCACCTGGCAGTATGGGTCCGAAGATCGATGCAGCGATCCGGTTTCTAGAAAACGGCGGCAAACAGGTCATTATCGCTGATCTCTCCGAAGCAATGAGTGCACTTCATGGCGACACCGGTACGCGCATCGTTTCCGACGATGGCTGACGACTCTGGCGCTCAATCTTTTGCGATCACAGAAGCAGGTGCGATTGCATTTGATTCAATCAATTTTTCCTCAAAAGGCCGCGTCACCGCCCTTTTCGAACGTAGTTTCTATATTGAAACAGAAGAATGCTGGATGTGTTTCGGTCCAGATGGTCTTTATCTTGGGCCGTTGAATATCCGTACAAATGCACCGCCGACTATTAATTGGCAGGCAAGTGGCCTATCGGTCGATGATCGGGTGCGTGCATCATCTTCCGATATTTTTATTGGCAACCGTTTCTCATTTTCATACCGCGATGTGGTCATTTGGCGGCCCGATCCGCCGCCGGTTCTAGAAAAGGAGAAAATTAGGATCGGGCTTTCCAATATCGCGAACATTGGGACCGAGTTGGCACCATCGGAAGGACTGGCCCCCTATGTGTTCAACACTTCGGACAGAAGTCACATTCTTTCAAACGCAAAATCTGCAATCGGCAATCTGGAAAAAATATTTCAACGCCAAGATTTTGAGCGTCCTGTTTCGTTGATGATAGGCCTCGGTCCAGGCCTTACCCCGTCTGGAGATGATTTTCTGGGTGGCATGATGATAACGCTTAAAATTTTAGGAGAAGACAGGCTGCAAGAGGACCTCACGGCGAGAATAAAAACCGTCTATTCGGCGACCAATGAAATCAGCCGTGCGCACCTCGACTCTGCCGCGCTGGGTGTGGGCGCTGAACCGCTTCATGCGGCAATCGACTCTATAATTTCAAATAACGAGACCGAAATGGCAGATGTCTTGAAGCGGGTCAGCGCGATAGGCCATTGTTCGGGATGGGATGCATTGACCGGTGCCGTCGTTACTTTGCGTGCCTGGTTGGCTCAGGAGTCTTAAAGAGCGTCTGTAACCGCAGAGCCGTCACAACGCGGGTCGGAAGCACCTTCGATTGTTCCACCGGCATGCCAAACGATGGCGCCCGCATGGCCCATCATTTCCTCAAAGCCCCCTACCACCTCGAGATCATGGCCAGCTGTACGCAAAGCCTCGATGGTGCCGGTATCGAAACGATTCTCAATACGGAGTTTGGCTGTTTCCTCACCCCAAGTCCTACCAAGCAACCAGCGGGGTGCCGCAATTGCTTCCTCCAGGCCTTCTCCGAAATCAACATAGCGCGTGAAAATAGCAGCCTGGGTTTGCGGCTGTCCTTCTCCGCCCATGGTGCCATAGACCATTTGCCGCCCATCGTCCAAAACCGCCATGGCTGGATGGATCGTGTGGAACGGACGGCGCCCCGGGCCTAAAGGGTTGGGATTACTTGTATCCAGACTGAAACTGGTACCCCGATTCTGCCAGACAATTCCGGTCTCCGGCAGAACCACACCCGACCCAAACTCCCAATAGATGCTTTGAATCATGCTGACAGAACAGCCGTCACTATCGATCGCCCCGAGCCACACTGTATCACCGGGTGGGCCCGCCTCGGGCCAAGATGAGGCATGCTTCGGGTCAATCTCGTTGGACAATGTTTCCAGGGTTTCATCAGAAAGGAAATTGAATGGATCGACAGTCATATAATTCGGGTCTGAAACATATTGATCACGAATTCGAAATGCCTTTTTGCTCGCTTCAACAATTGAGTGAACGTGCTCAAAACCCTCAGCTTCTTTCACCCCCAGCCTGTCCCACATCCCTAGAATCATCATCGACGCCAGTCCCTGGGTCGGTGGCGGCATTGTGTAAGCAACGCCGCTCTTCAATTTGACCGACAATGGCTCAACCGTAAGAGCGGCGTGCTCGGCTAAATCGACCAAGCGAAGCGGGCTACCGACCGATTCCAAATCCTTGACCAGCGATCGGGCAATGTCCCCGCAATAAAAATCATCCAAACCTGATAGGGTCAGTTGCTCCAAAGTATCCGCTAAAGTTGGAAATACGATGTCGCTCCCTTCGGCATAAGGGGATTTATCGGTCAAAAAAATCTCCGAGAAACCAGGCACATTCGAAAGTTCATCGAATTTGGCAACCGAATTTCTATGTAACGTTCCTGACACTGGCGTGCCATGCTTTGCTTGTTGAATGGCATCTTCAAACAAGCGTCTTAAGGGCAGCTTGCCACCCCGCCGTTTGCTTTCTTCCAATGCCAACTGCCAACCCGAAACCGCACCGGCAACCGTTAGCGCTGCCATCGGGCCTCTCGATGGAATTTCTTCCAAACCGAGATCACGGTAGAAATCAATGCTGGCCAGCTTTGCGGCTGCACCGCAGGCATCAATCGCTAAAGGTTTACCGCCGTCTCCAATCAGGAAAAAATTATCTCCGCCCAGGGAATTCATATGCGGATAGACCACGACGATTGAGGCCGCAGCGGCAATCATAGCCTCGATGGCATTCCCGCCTTCACTGAGCACGCGAGCGCCAGCTTCCGCCGCAAGAAAATGCGGCGCAACCACAATGCCACCGGACTCGGTGCGAGCATACTTCATGAGTTCAGGGCCGATTGTTGGCGATCGGCTCGACGAAACTGAGCTCTGTATCCCAGGGGAAGAAAATCCATGTATCCTGACTGACCTCGGTCACAAAGCTATCGACCATAGGGCGCCCTTCCGGTTTGGCATAGACGGTTGCGAAATGCGCATCGGGCAACATTTCCCGAACAACTTTCGCTGTGCGCCCCGTGTCCACCAGATCATCAATCAGAAGAACGCCCTTTCCGGACCCTTCGATCTGTTTGATAACTTCCACGCCGCTCTGACTTTGGTGATCATAGGACGACACACAGACCGTATCGATCATGCGAATTTCCAGTTCACGCGCGATAATCGCTGACGGAACCAACCCGCCTCTTGTAATCGCAACAACGGACTCCCATGGCCCCATGTCGGCAAGTCGCCAGGCAAGGGCTTTTGCATCTCGATGAAGTTGATCCCACGAAACGGGAAAGGATTTTTGATAACGTTCTGCAGTGTCTTCCATAAGTAACTTCCAACTATTCGGACTTCATTCGGGTTCTTATTACATACGGACCCGAATAGCCAATCAACCGGCGCACAACAAACAATTGGCATAAACCCGAAGGTGGTAAACAATACCGGCATGAGTGAATCAAAAATAACAGCAATTCGGGGGTCAGCAATTACCTTTGGAGACGATCCGTTTGGAGAAGCCAAAGACACAGCTTTGCAATACGAAACCGATGCCCTGCTCATCATCGAGGATGGTTTCATAAAATCATTTGGGAATGCCGAAACGCTAATGCCTGAACTGCCCCCAGGCGTAAAAGTAACAACCTACACCGACAGTTTAGTTCTGCCGGGCTTTATTGATTGTCACGTCCACTATCCACAGACCCAAATCATTGGTGCGGGTGGCGAGGCACTGATTGATTGGCTCGACAAATATACATTCGTAGCCGAGCAAAGTTTCTCAGATGATGAACACTCCCTAAAAACTGCAGACACGTTTTGCGATGAGCTTATTCGAAATGGAACAACCTCAGCCGCCGTCTTTTGCACGGTACATGCCCAATCGGTAGACAGCTTTTTCAAGAGTGCGTCATCCCGAAAAATGAGAATGATAGCCGGAAAGGTCTTAATGGATCGCAATGCACCGGAGGGCCTTTGCGATTCTGTCCAGCGTGGCCACGACCTGTCCAAACAGCTGATCGACAGGTGGCACGGCAAGGATCGAATCCTTTATGCAATTACGCCACGGTATGCGGCGTCCTCAACTCCGGAGCAGTTAGACATTGCTGGAACCCTCTGGCGTGAAAACCCCGGTACTTACGTCCAATCACATATTTCGGAGAGCCAGAAAGAAATCGAGTGGGTAAACGCTCTGTTTCCCGATTGCGACGGTTATCTTGATACATATGGACGTTTCGGACTAATCGGCCCGCGAAGTATTTTCGGTCACGGAATCCATTTGACCGAGGCTGAATGGCAGCGATGCCACGAGACAGGCACAGCTATCGCTCATTGTCCGACATCCAATATGTTTCTCGGCAGCGGCCTGTTCGACATCAAAAAAGCCAAAGACGCTTCGCGACCGGCGCAGATAGGACTCGCAACCGATCTCGGCGCCGGAACCAGCTTTTCGATGTTCCAAACAATGGGCGCGGCCTATCAAGTTGCGCGATTGGCCGGCGCCGATTTATCTGCCGCACAGGCGCTGTATCTGGCTACCACGGGAGCTGCAAAAGCGCTTTCGCTCGAGGACAAAATCGGCACGCTTGAACCAGGAACCGAAGCCGATCTTGCGATCGTTGATCTCAAATCAACACCGATCATCGATTACCGCATGCAGTTCGCGCAGAGTATCGAAGAAATACTTTTCGTACTTATGACGATGGCGGACGACCGTGCTGTACGGGCCACCTATATCTCAGGTGATCTCGCTTACACCCGCGATTGAGACCTACTCGGACGGCATGCCGCTTGCAATCCATTTACCGACGGCCAACCGCTCTTCCTTGGACATCTTCGTCGCGTTTCCGAGCGGCATTGTATTTGTCGCAACGGTTGTTTTTTGGATTTGCGCCGCATGTTTTCTGATCTCGGCCTCTGTTTCCAATTTGATATTTTTAGGTGGCGTCTCGATGCCTTCATAAGTCGGCTTCGCGGAATGGCAGGCTGCACAGCGCGTCTTCATGATTGCCTGAACTTCGGAAAAAACGACCTTTCGTTTTAGGCCTTCTTTCTCCGGACCCGTAAACCCCGGTACGGATACGTAACCGGCCAGCATGATTATGGATATAATCGCCACCGGTACGGGCCAAATCGCATCAGAACCAGAATTCCGCAAATTGAACCAATGGCGTACTAACGCACCGATAATAAATATCGCAATAAGAACCGCCCAATTGAGTTCATGCCCAAAGGTCATTGGGTAATGACTGCTAATCATTACGAACACGACCGGCAGAGTCAGATAGTTGTTGTGGACAGAACGCTGTTTGGCGCGAATACCGTAAGTTGGGTCGGGTTCTTCACCGGCTTTTCGGGCGTCTACCAGATTGTGCTGGCCGGGAATGATCCGTATCCAGACATTTAGCACCATAATTATTCCAATCAGCGCGCCGACATGAATATAGGCAGCACGACCCGACAGGACCTGGCTCAGCCCATAGGCAACGACACACAAGCCAATAAACCCGATCGCACCAGACAGCTTGGTATATTTATTGCCCCACTCGGACATATACATGCCGTCATAAACCAGCCAGCCTATGACGAGGGTGGCGACCCCGATTCCAACAGCCTCCATTTTGGTAATGTCTGCGACATCCGGATCGATCAGGAATGCCGCCGATCCAAGATAATAAACAACCGCGAGCAGCAGGACGCCGGTAACACCCGTCCACCAGGCCTCCCATTTAAACCAGTGCAGATGCCGCGGCATGATTTTGGGTGCGACCATAATCTTGTCGACCCGATAAAATCCGCCGCTATGAACCATCCAAAGCTGCCCTTCGACTTCTTCATCAGGCACGGTCGGGTCTTCGAGGTGGGAATCCAACCACATGAAGTAGAATGAAGACCCAATCCACGCGATACCGACAATGATATGGGTCCAACGCAGTATAAGCGCGAGCCAATCCAGAAGGACGGTCTCCATCGATATACTACTCCGTTACCGTGCTTATGACGCGCAAACTAACGATGCGTCCGATATTCTTGATTGCTTCTTCAATCTGACTTTCGCGATCATTTTTGAGCCGTTCTTCAAATGCCGCAAGGATGGATTCCTTGGTGTGGTCGAGCACAGCGATAATAAAAGGAAATCCGAATTTCTCCTTATAGGCGTCGTTGAAAGCTGTAAACCGGTCATATTCTCCGTCAGACAGTTGATCGAGCCCGGCGCTCGATTGCTCGCGACGGGAATGATCAGTCAAATCACCTGCCCGTGCGGCCTTTCCGGCAAGATCGGGATGGGCGCAAATCAGGGCAAGTTTTTCGTCCTCTGCCGCCTCGCGCATCGCCACCATTAGCGCATCAATAAGGGCATCACGTGTGGCGAATGGCCGGGCGGATGCTGTGCGGGCTACAAGCCAGGGCGAATGCTCAAAAACATCACCAAGGGCAGCAATGAAATCATCTTCTTCCCCCTTATTTAACGCGCTCAGAGAAACCATATTACGTGCCATCTCCCGCCCGCTCCTGAATGTCAGCGACTGCCATAAGGACGGCTTCCGCTGTCGCCGGAGCATCAAGGTTTGGCAAATGCCCGTGTCCGCCAACGCTTGCCACCGCATCCCGCAAAGCGAGCCACACCGACAAAGCCAGCATCAACGGTGGTTCACCAATCGCTTTTGAGCGGAATATTGTTGGTTCCCGATTTGGTGCATCTTCAAGAATATGTACATTGAATTCGGGCGGTACATCACGGCTGCCAGGGATTTTATAGGTCGAAGGACCATGCGTGCGAAGCGCGCCTTTCTCGTCCCACCACAGCTCTTCCATTGTCAACCAACCCATACCCTGTACAAATGCACCTTCGATTTGACCAAGATCAATGGCGGGATTCAATGATCGGCCGCAGTCCTGCAATATATCGCTGCGCAAAACGCGGTTCTCTCCGGTCAAAGTGTCGATCACAACCTCGGAAACGCAGGCACCATAGGAAAAGTAATAAAAGGGTCGCCCGGTCATAGTCTCGTCATCCCAACTTATATCGGGTGTACTATAAAATCCCGTTGCCGAAAGTGAGACCCGGTGTTCCCATGTCAACTGCGCCAACTCAGCAAAGCTGAGACTGTCATTACGCGCATATATTCGATTATTGCGGAACTCGATTTCGCTTTCATCAACTTCAAAATGCTCTGCCGCCACCCCCGCCATGCGATCTCTGATCTGGGTAGCGGCATCGTGAGCCGCCATACCATTCAAATCTGATCCTGATGAAGCGGCGGTCGCTGACGTATTGGGTACTTTCGCCGTGTTGGTAGATGAAATTTTGACGTTGTCGATATCGATTTGGAACGTGGAGGCAACAACTTGTGCAACTTTTATATAGAGTCCCTGCCCCATTTCGGTGCCGCCATGATTCAAATGTACGCTGCCATCGGTATAAACGTGCACAAGCGCTCCTGCCTGATTGAGCGTTGGTAAATTGAAGGAAATTCCGAATTTAACGGGCATCAATGCGATGCCTTTTTTTAGGATGGTATTTTCCTGATTAAAGGCCGCGACAGCCGCCTTTCGGGCAGGATAATCAATCTCACGCGACAGGCTATCCACTATCTCCGTGATGATATTATCTGTGACTTTTTGCCCATAATGGGTCGTATCGCGATCTCCTGTGTCATAATAATTTGCACGGCGTACATCGTCGGAATCCGTACCAAGATCTTGCGCTATATGATCAATCACGGTTTCGATCGCGACCATCCCCTGCGGGCCGCCAAATCCACGAAAACCGGTATTGGATACGGTATTGGTTTTGCAAGGATAGCCATGAATATGTGCGTTTGGGAGATAGTATGCATTGTCGCCATGGCACAGGGCCCTGACCAGAACCGAGGACGACAAGTCCGCAACATTGCCGGCCCGGGAAGCCATTAAAATATCGATACCTTCAATGCGGCCTGTATCGTCAAACCCAACTTCATAACGAAATAGAAAATCATGCCGCTTGCCGGTAATAACCATATCGTCATCGCGGGCGAGCCTTAATTTTACGGGCTGTCTCGTCTTATCCGCCATCAATGCGGCTAAGGCGGCAATAATCGTGGACTGGCTTTCTTTTCCTCCAAACCCGCCACCCATCCGGCGAATTTCAGTGGTAACAGCGTTGACCGGAAGTCCAAGCACAGTAGCAACGCCGTGTTGCACTTCCGTCGGGTGTTGGGTCGAGGAATAAACCAGCATATCGCGATCTTCCTGGGGAACAGCGAGTGCAATATGGCTTTCGAGATAAAAGTGATCCTGTCCACCACAACGTACTTCACCGGATATCTGGTGCGGAGCGTCGGAAATTCCCCGCGCGCTATCGCCGCGCCGCATAATCTGCGGTGGTGACGTATAACTTTCGCGCTCTAACGCTTCATCAATCGTTAAAACCGGCTCAAGTTCCTCATACTCAACAACGACCATGGATGCCGCTGCGCGTGCAATATCCATTGAATCTGCCGCAATCGCTGCAATAGGGTGTCCGATATACTCGACAAGACCTTTCGCCAGGATAGGCTCGTCCTCAAAAATCGGCGCAACATCGTTCCGGCCAGGAATGTCATCGGCTACCAGGACCGCATGCACGCCGGTAAGTTCCCTGGCGGCATTCAGATCTATTGATTTGATCACAGCATGCGCATGCGGACTCTTGACAAGAGCGCCGTGTAACGTCCCCGGAACGTTGGGCATATCATCAATAAACACCGACCTGCCCGTGACGTGATTTACGGCACTGTCATGCCGGACGTCCGTATGGACGCCGCCTTTTATCTGGTCCATTTGCCGCGCCGTACTCATAGAGACATGACCTCAGTGACAAAATCATTCTCGTCACTGTCGTGATAGAGCCTGCGCAAAAGATTGCTTGCAACGCGCATTCTATAATCCTCTGAAGCGCGAAAATCCGTCAGCGGTGTAAAATCGCCACTGATCGCAGTTCCTGCCGCGATTGCCGTTTCAAAAACCCATGGCTTCCCGATCAACGCGTTCTCGCATGCATTCGCTCGGGCAGGTGTAGCTGCCATACCGCCAAATGCAACGCGTGCGGATTTTACCATTCCATCTTCTACTTCAAGCGCAAATGCACCGACCACTGCGGAGATATCCTGGTCAAATCTTTTCGAAATCTTGTAGGCACGGAACAACATGTCCGGTTGAGGTAACGGGATCCTAAGAGCCTCCAGGATTTCGTCTGGGTTCAAGGCTGTTTTGCGATAGTCGATAAAAAATTCTTCAGCCGGAATCTCGCGCTGGCCTTTTGGCCCGTGAACGATCATCACTGCGTTTAGCGCAATGAGACAAGGTGGCGTATCGCCAATCGGCGATGCATTGCACACATTACCACCGATAGTGCCAAGATTACGGATTTGGCGCGATCCAATCCGACGCACGAGCTCTGCAAAAGAGGGGGCAATTTCATCGAGGACGGGTAAAGCATCGGTATAAGTGACCGCCGCACCCAATGTCACAGATCCATCGCTTTGTTCGACGCGTTTTAATTCGGAAACATGCGATGTTGAAATTACCCTGCCATACGATTCGCGGTCCTTGCTGGCACGCATACCCAGATCTGTACCACCGGCATAGACATACGCATTGGGGTGTTCCAAGCGAAGTTTGACGAGTTCTGTCAACGTCGTCGGCGCAAAGAAATCCTCATCTCCATCAGTATAATGACTAGAGTGTTCCAAGGCTGGTGGAACATGTTTTTCGGGGACGCAATCCACTGACATCGCGGCGTCAACAATCGGCCTATAGCCCGTACAGCGACAGAGATTTCCAGCAATGGCTTCATGGACTGTTTCGGCGGTTGCCGCTTCTCCGGATTGTTCAAACGCAAATAGCGCCATCACAAAACCTGGCGTGCAGAAACCGCATTGGGCGGCGTGATTATCGACGAACGCCCGTTGTACCGGGTGTAGGGGAGAATCTGGCTGCGATAGACCTTCCACCGTTGTGACAGATAGACCATCGAGTTGTGGCACCAGCATAAGGCAAGAGTTGACCGCCTCAACGTTACCCTGCGGCAACTGCACCGCGATTGTGCAAGCGCCGCAATCTCCTTCCGCACATCCCTCTTTGGTGCCTTTCAACCCTTCAGATTCACGAAGATAGTCGAGCACTGTCATCGAGGGCGGAACCTCGCTCTCCTCAATCAATATCCCGTTCAACTGAAACCGGACCGGCATCTCGCCTCCCGCTTAACGTTCGTATTCTCTATTGCCCTGCTGCACGATATTCCGCCAATGCGGCATCAACTCCGCCACCTGCAGGCATTGAAACACTATGCTGTCGCAAGATGGTTTCGAGCGCCGCCAAACAGGTCAGAATATTGTGTTTCTGACAATTGTACCCCATCGCCCCAATGCGCCAGATTTTGCCGTGTAACGGTCCAAACGATGTTCCAATCTCGATCCCGAAATCATGCAACATCTCTGAACGAATTGCTTCACCATCAACACCATCGGGGATGTACACGCCAGTAACATTGGGCATTTTATTTGTCTTATCGCCGAAGACTTTCAGGCCAAGACCTTCAAGCCCTGCGACCATCGCTTTGCTTGCCAGTGCATGGCGATCAAATCCGGCTTGGAGGCCTTCTTTAAGAACCACCCGCGCGCATTCGCGCGCCGCATAGAGCATCGATGTCGCCTCTGTATGATGGTTCAACCGCGCTTCAGACCAATAATCCATCAGCATACCGAGGTCGAAATAATTTGAAGCGACCATCGGTCCACTCGCCGCTTCAAAGCCCTCTGGCCGGATACCTTTTTCAATGTGCTTGCGGCGGTTTACGAGGTCTGCTACCCGGTCATTAAAGGTAATCGGTGCGATGCCAGGCGGACCAGCAAGACATTTCTGCAAGCTTACCGACACACAATCGATTTTCCATTTATCGACGGGTAAATCCATGCCGACGAGACTGGCGGTCGCATCGACATAGGAGAATGCGTCAAAGCGCGAACAAATTTCTCCCACCGCTGCCAGTGGCTGAGCCACAGTTGTCGAAGTATCACCCTGACACAGCGCAACGACCTTGGGTCGAACGCGCTTCACCGCATCTTCAATTTGTTGCGGATCGAAGACATTTCCCCATTCGACTTCAATAATTTCAACATCAGCCCCGCAACGCTCAGCTATTTCGGTCAGTAAATGGCCAAACCGGCCAAAGACGGGCACCAGCACTTTATCCCCTGGTTCGATGGTCGAAACCATAAACGTTTCGATCGCGGCACGGGCAGTTCCATCGATCAAAAATGTCCAACGGTTTTTGGTTTGAAACACTTGCCGATACAGAACCATCACCTCGTTCATATACTCAGTAAACGCCGGATCGAATTGACCGAGCAATGGCATCGACATTGCGTTTAGCACGCGCGGATCTACATTGACGGGCCCCGGCCCCATCATCAAACGCGGCGGCGGGTTCAATTCGTCAAAAATCTCACTACTGGACATCCTTGTACCTATGGTTTCGTGTTCTTGCCCAATTATTAAGCTGGGTGTTCTTCATGCCAGTGGCGGGCAATATCAGCGCGCCGGCATATCCAAACATTATCATGTGAAGCGATATGATCCAGAAATCTCTGCAATGCAAGAAATCTGCCCGGACGTCCTACAAGTCGACAATGCAGGCCAATAGACATCATTTTTGGCGCTTCTTCGCCCTCGGCATACAGACAATCAAATGTATCGCGTAAATAGCTGAAAAACTGATCACCGGAATTGAATCCCTGATTGGTTGCAAAACGCATGTCGTTTGCATCCAGCGTGTAGGGTACGACGAGATGCGGTTTGTCGTAGCTCAGGTCCCAGTACGGCAAATCGTCGGCATAACTGTCGGCGTCATATAGAAAACCGCCTTCTTCAACGACCAAGGCACGTGTCAGAGGACTGGTTCGGCCGGTATACCAGCCTTCTGGATGGCTGCCGGTCATCGCTGTATGGATTTCGACTGCTTTTTCAAGGTGCGTCCGCTCGGTTTTCTCATCGACAAACTGATAATTAATCCAACGATATCCATGACTGGCAATTTCCCAATCAGCATCCAGCATGGCGGCAACAGCATCGGGATTGCGTTCCATGGCCATGGCAACACCGAATACCGTTACGGGTAGCTCGCGCGACGTAAAAAGGCGATGAAGCCGCCAAAACCCTGCACGGCTTCCATATTCGTAGATGCTTTCCATGCTCATATGGCGCGCGCCTTCAAAAGCATCGGCCCCTATGATTTCTGATAGAAAAGCTTCCGACGCTGTATCACCATGCAAAACGCAGTTTTCTCCACCTTCTTCGTAATTAATGACGAATTGTACGGCTATTCGTGCGCCGCCCGGCCACTTGGGATCAACAGGCGCTCGTCCGTAACCGATCAGATCTCGGGGATAGG
Source organism: Rhodospirillaceae bacterium (assembly GCA_002720855.1). Taxonomy (GTDB): domain Bacteria; phylum Pseudomonadota; class Alphaproteobacteria; order MPNO01; family UBA2964; genus UBA2964. Next base: position 170,198 of record PBIN01000015.1, read on the forward strand.
TTTTGCTATCGACCATTACTCAATATCCAATAATTCCCATTTATCGCAATCATATAGAAGCCTGTTGCCGCGGAAAGGGTTTAACGGTAGGCAAGTAACGAAGAGTGGTTTGCTCAAAACGGAGTCTTTTAGCTATGGCCAGTTTAACGACCCACATTCTCGATACCGCCAATGGCGTCCCCGCGGCTGGCGTTACGATTGAAATCGTCAAAGTTAGCGGCGAAAAACGCGTCACTTTGCGCACGATCAAGACAAATGACGATGGGCGAACCGATGCTCCTGTGCTGGCGGGCGATCAATGTATTCCCGGTGTCTATGAGCTGGTTTTTCACATCGGGGATTATTTCCGAAACCGGAAGACCGACCCAGATCCTTCGATCTTTCTGGATACAATCCCGGTCCAGTTTATTATCTCGTCTGAAGATGAGCACTATCACGTGCCTTTGCTTGCCAGCCCATGGAGCTACTCCACCTATCGCGGCAGCTAAACAAAAAGGGCCCCCGCAGGGGCCCTTTCGTGCAACCCGTAAACACGGATTTAAATATTTAGTCCTCTTCAGGAAGGACTATGTTGAGGACGATTGCAACCAATGCAGAGGTAAACAGACCCGACACCAGAAGCATCTTAAGTTCTTGCGGGAAAATCCCGATCGCTTTCGGCACGGCTGCGAGACCGAGACCAATGCCCAGAGAAAGCGCCACAATAACCATATTGCGGCGGTTCATGGCCACTTCACCAAGCAACCGCAGACCGGCACTAGCGATCATGCCAAACATGATAATCGCAGCTCCGCCGAGTACGGCATTTGGCATAACAGCAATGACTGCACCAACTTTAGGAATCAGCCCAGCAAGAATGAGGAAGATGGCGCCACAGGTTACTACGTAACGGCTCATCATTCCCGTCAATGCCACCAACCCGACGTTTTGGCTATATGACGTATTCGGCATTGCGCCAAAGAAACCGGCGATTGCAGTGCCAAGACCGTCGGCCATGGTACCGCCCGAAATTTCCTTATCGGTCGCTTCGCGATCAGCACCGCCCTTTGTCACTCCGGAAATATCACCAACTGTTTCAACGGCACTAACCAAGGTCATGAGACACATGGCGATAATTGCTGCAGCGTTGAACTCAAGTGAGAAATGAGTGGGATCAGGCAGCGCAAACCATGCGGCGGAACCGACACGGGCGAAATCTACCATTCCCATCGGAATTGCCACGAGATAACCAACAATCAGACCGATCAAGACTGCTGCTGCTGACATAAAACCCTTAAACCAGAATTTCACGCCGAGCGTCACGACGATCACAACGGCGGCTAACGTCAGGTGATACCAGGCACCAAAATCCTTGATAAATGGACCGGCACCACCTGCTGCGTACTTGACACCGACAGGTATGAGCGCAAGACCAATCGACATAACCACAATGCCTGTCACCAATGGTGGCAGATATTTTCGTAATTTCCCGATAAACGTACCGATTATAAAGTGGAATATGCCGCCCACTATTGTAGCGCCAAAAACCGCTCCAATACCGGCACCCTTTACGATGGGAATCATGACCGGAATGAAAGCAAAGCTGGTTCCTTGAACAATCGGCAACCTGGCGCCAACAGGCCCAATTCCAATTGTCTGAATCAATGTTGCAACGCCAGCAAAGACCATTGCCATTTGTATAAGAAGAACTTTGTCGCCACCGGCAAGACCCGCTGCACCGGCAATAATAATCGGCACTGTTACGTTGCCAGCAAACATCGCCAGCACGTGCTGAATACCCAATGGAATAGCCTGACCTAGCGGCGGTTGATAATCAGGATCCTTTAATTGTTCTGGAGTGGCGTTATCACTCATGGTGTAAACCCCCAATAATTTTCAAAAATTGACAAAATATCCACTTGCCAATCAAAAACACTCTTAGGATTTTTGATTCGTGTCAAACAAATCAAGGGGTTGCTCATTTTACTCGAGCGAAAAATAAACGAATGTCGCTGCTAAGAAAGGGGAATTTCGTTATCTTCTTTTGACGATTGATATTCATCGGAAAGCTCGGCGTATGTACTTTCCAGTTTTGTAATACGTTCCAAAAGTGCGGCCCGTTTGTCTGGTCCTGATTTCTCCGCTGCTTCACGCAAATCATGACACTTCCAAAACTCATTCTCGCGAGCATAGGCACCGCCTTCGATCCGAAACACCTGCTGCAGAATCTTCAAATCGTGCGGGATGTTAAAACGATCAGCCGTGTCGGTATAACCGAACAGGTAATAGAAGTTGTCGAAACCCGTCCAGGTTATTGCAGACAAACAAAGCGAACAGGGCTCGTGTGTAGCAAGAAAGAGGCAATTTTTGGGGTCAGGCCGATCAACAGCCGCGAGCTCATAGAACTTTTTGAGGGCGTGGACCTCTCCATGCCAAAGCGGATTCTCAATCTCATTGTTGGTTTCAGCGATGACGACCGACAAGTCTTCCTTTCTTAGGATTGCCGCACCGAACAGCTTGTTACCCGCGGCAACGCCTTTCTTCGTCTTGGGAACAATGTCTTGTTCAATGACTTCAAGAAGGCGGTCTATAAGCTCGCTGTCAGCAGATTCACTCAGAGCTCAATCCCCGCCGAGCGAATAATTTTTTGAACACGGCTCCGCTGCTCATCCGAAATCGTCAGTCGTTCTGCAAAGTCACGGCCTGTCGGTTTGGTAGCATCAATGCCGACTTTCGTTACTGTGTGATTTTCGGGGTCTGAGGTTGGGTCAAGAATCGCGCCCATCGCACCATGAATATAGGTGACGTCCTGATCAGCCCGTGTGCGGGTTATGACCGCCCACATAACATCGGACAGGTTGAATAAATCGACATCTTCATCAACAACGATCACCGTCTTTACATAAAACTCGGTGCCTAGAGCCGCCATGATCGCCTGTTTGGGTTGGCCTTCGGCGGTCTTTTTCATCTGAACAATCGCCATCAAGGCACCAACGGTACATAACGGCACATGCACCGCACTAACATTAGGCAAATTGCGCCGCAGGGCGTTCAAGATTTCGGCTTCTCGGCTGATCGATGAAACCAGAATGTGGTCACCCGCGGTCCCGGATGCGACACTGTGAAATATCGCATCGCTCCTCATCTGGATGCGCTTGGCAACAAAAACGTTTTCAGTGGATCGATATGATGCGTAGCCCGTAAATTCGCCAAACGGCCCTTCTGCTTCACGTGTCTCAGCCAATATCTCGCCTTCGATCACAATCTCCGCTCCGGCAGGTATTGAGAGATCGTTCGTTTGGCAGGTCGCAACACGGTAAGGTTCGCCGAATAACGCACCAATAATTTCGTATTTTCGGACGTTAGGCGGATAGTGATACGCCATTGACCCCATATAGTGGATGGGATGAATGCCGATCGTAATCGCCGCAGGCAATGCTTCGCCTTTCGCTTCGGCCCGCCGATGGAATTCATACATTCTGCGCCGCGAATGAAGCGACAGGCCAAGCTTGTTTTTACCCTTGAGCATCAGACGGTGAAAACCAACTGTATCTGTCTCACCGTCGGGATCCCTTGCCGTGATTTGTCCTGCCGTAATGTACGGTGCTGCATCAACATGAAAATGTAACGGGATCGGCAATATCGTCAGATCGACGTCATCACCTTCAATGACGACGTCCTGCCACGGCGCGTCACCAACCACTTCAACAGGTTGATAGTTCTGACAACGTTCGCGGTAGGCCAACGGCAAGTCATCTGGAGACACACCGACTGCAGCGGCCAATAGTTGACGGTTACCTGCCGTATTCGTCACCACAGGGTTTTCAAAACCTTCAACATCCTCAAATAGGAGCACGGGACTCTTGCCATTTCGCTCAAACTCGAACACCGATGACGTAATGTCGAGTTCTCGGCGTACAGGAGTGGACACACGCACAAAGTCGCTTGGAAAATTATTTTCCACCATTTCGAGGAAGCCACGCAGGCTTTGATCGGTCATTGTTGTCTCTCTGTGCAATGTTTTAATTTTATGCTGCAGCGAGAGTAGCGGAGCCCGTGACAACTGTCATCGGGTGGATGAATTTTGTTGTTAGTCGTTCGTTCCGTCTAACAATCCGTCGATGTCACCGATCAATGAATCAAGCTGTTGTTTGGCGTCTTCTGTCAAAGGTTTCTTCCCATCTTCAGGATCAACGGCTGCAACTGAAGGAGTCTGATCGATGTCGGGTAAGACGATATCACTTCGTCTAACAATCGCGCTTATAAGCTCGCGTTGATCAATAGGTTTTGAAACATAGTCATCCATACCCGATCCAAGATAGTTTTCGCGATCGCCCTGCATAGCGTTGGCGGTCATCGCAATGATTGGAATTTCTGAAATTTTGTTAGGCAGTGATCTAATTCGTTTGGTCGCTTCGACGCCATCCATTTGTGGCATTTGGATATCCATGAGAACGAGATCGTAATTTGATCGCGTAACAGCGGCGACGGCTTCCAGTCCGTTTTGGACAATATCATATTGGCAATCGACCGGTGCCAACATCGAGGAGATTACTTTCTGATTGATTGAATTATCTTCGGCAATGAGGATACGGAGTTTTTTGTTACTCGGAACACTTGAGACGTGATCATCGATTTCTAATGTTTGATTGAACGTTGCCGACTTTGCATCGCCTCTTTCGGCAACAACGGTAAACCAGAAAGTAGAACCTCTCCCTGGAGCGTTTTCTACCCCGATTTCCCCTCCGAACATTTCCACGAGATTCTTGCTAATCGTAAGCCCAAGGCCTGTTCCGCCATATTGACGCGTCGTTGAGCTATCGGCTTGTGAAAAAGGATTAAAGAGATTTTCGATCTGGTCTTCGTCAATTCCAATTCCTGTATCGTGAACTTCAAATTTTAGACCAACCTGGTCATCCTCCCGCGCGAGTTCAAGAACACGCACTTCGACACTGCCTTCATGAGTAAACTTGATCGCATTTCCAACAAGGTTATTGATGATCTGTCGCAATCGACCCGGATCACTTCGAATTGAATCGCCATCCTTTACGTCATTTCGGATCGAAAACTGGATCCCTTTCTCGCTCGCGGGATGTCTCCAAAGCCCATCTGCGGCTGCAAGGATACTGGCAACTGAGACGTCCAACATCTCAAGTTCTATCCGACCGGCTTCGATCTTCGAAAGATCCAATATGTCATTCAATAAGTCGAGTAGCGAATTTCCTGACTCCCGAATTGTTCGAACGTAATCTCGCTGTTCTTCATTTAGATTCGTTTGCGACAAGACATCTGCCATCCCCAGTACACCATTCATCGGTGTCCTAATTTCATGGCTCATTGTTGCAACAAATCTTGACTTTGTTCGGTTTGCAGACTCAGCCTGCTGCGCCGCCATTGCGGATTGGCGTGCGGATTCCTCCGCCTGATTACGAGCCTCAAGGAGTTCGGTCTCCCGACGACGCAATGCCGTAACGTCTGTATTAATCCCACCGATGCCAAGCACCTCCCTGTTAGCGCCCATGATCGGAAATTTAGTGATTATGAATTCCGCTGTTTCACCCTCGTGGGACGCCACTGAAAGTTCTGAAGAGGTCGCTTTCCCCGATTCCATTACCTTTCGATCGAGCGATTCGACACGCTGTCTCTCAGCTTCATCGAAGCTTGAGCCGCCCCGAGAACCAATCATTGTCGTATCTTTTACACCGTGGAATTCAAGATATTTCGTATTCACCATGGTCAGAGTGTGATCAGGCGCTTTCATATACATGATTGATGGCGAATTATCGAAAAACGCCCGAAATCTTGCATCGCTGTCCCGCAACGAAGCCTCTGCGACATGCCGTTGCCGGATATTGTTGGTCAATACGAGAATAAGAACCAGCTGAAGTGCAAAAACAAGGATTCCCGCGACAACCCAATGCGCATATTCATTGAGAATTGTTTTCGGCGCATTGATAATTTTAGCGTCTCTTGGAAGCGCAGTTTTATTTAAGTTAAAACGGGCCAGTTCGTTATGGTCGAACAGGTATAGGTTCGGGCTTTCTTCAGTCACCATAAGGGTATCGGATGGCGTGCCAGTCAGGATTTTAAAAGCCAGCGCGGCTGCGGCTCTGCCCTGTTCGAAATGACTGACGATTTTGCCACCGAGGGCACCATAACCTATTGGCGCCTTCTGCACGGAAAATACAGGGCCGGCATATACTTCCTTAAACCGTGCGGAAAACGCTTTCCATTCGAGATGCGCACCAGCCACGTCTCGATGGGTAGAATTTAGAAAAACTGCGGAATCTGGAGAAATTTGATTAAAACGATCAAAGAGCTGCTGATAAGTCAGTTTCGCCAATGAATGCTTCACAACCCGCAAACCGGCATGATCATGTACAGCAACATCAAACAAGCGATCGTTTATTCTTCCTGTCGGCGTATCGTCACCAATCACGTGTAGCGTTGTCGTCTTTGGGAACAATTTTTTAACGAGATCAAGTGTTTTGCCAACAGATCGGCGCTCAACGACACCAACAATATTTGGATTGTCATTTTGTTTCATCGCGAATGAAACATTGTTCACCCCTAGAAACACGATTTTGGAACCGTCAAAGAGCGTGTTTTGCCTGTCGCGAGCAAAGTTCAAGGCGTTGTCATCCGCCGTAACGACAAGATCATAAGGTCGCAACTTGCTGAACTTTGTAGCCAGGTCAGCTTCCAGCGCTTTAGCGCGTAACTTTAAAGGAAATCTTTTGCTGTCCAGAAACTCAACATCAAATACATATCCTCGCTCAGGAAGACCCCGCTCTTGTAGCCCCTTCTTTAAGCCATTTATCTGATCATAAAAGGAGTGAAATGAGGGACTGTAGGACGCGATAAAGAGGATACGTTTCTTGGCGGTCGCAGCACTTTTCGTTTGAGCGTTAGCGCCAAATGCCAAAATTGAAAGTATGAAAAGAGCCGCAAATCCGATTTGGCTAAAAAGCCCCGTTATCGAACGGGTTGGCTTGCTTTCACGCGGCCGTCGCGGACTAAACACCCAATTTTCCTTTCAAAGACAGCGTTTACGAATTGGAAATGTCGCAACAGATAGTTAACGAAGTGTTTACGAATAGGGGTTCTTGAGAAAAAACCAACCGCCATTACGCCCCAGCCGAGAAATCAGGACGGTCGGCAAAATTGGCTATTTTCGGCTATCGTCAACGGCGGCCTGTTCAGCTTGCCGCATTCCTTCAATTAATTGCCGCGCCGCAGAGTCGGGAACACCAGTAGCCGTCAAAACAAGTTCACTTAGCTTGAGGCTGGCTTCCGTCGTTTCGGGCACGACGTGATCCGCGCCCGAGCTTACAAGCTGGGTCGCATGATCGATATCTCTCGCTCGGGCGAATATTGTAAGGTTGGGCCAATGTCGATGAGCAGCCGTAACAACATGCTGGGCAGCTTGCGGGCTGTCCATCGTAACAACTAAAGCTGCCGCATTCTCGACACCCAATTTCCGCAGCATGTCGGGCTTACTTGCATCACCCAGGTAAATACTGCCGCCGTCGTTTCTAAACTGTGTAACCACGCCGGCATCAATATCGATACCGATATGCATCTGTTGTTGTGTTTCCAGAACGCTGCCAAGCAGCTGTCCAACCCGACCATAGCCTACGATTATAGTGTGACCGGAGATTTGTTCAGGAACATCATGAATGGATTGATTGGCACTGATTTGCCTTGCTTCGACAACACGGGCAAGCCACCGAGCCAGTTGTGCAACGGGTGGCGTCGCCATCATGGTCAAAGCGGTGACGACAATCATAAATTGGGATGTTTCTGGTGACAGCAGCCCACCGGCAAGAGCCAGCGCGACGATTACAAAGGCAAACTCACCGGCCTGACCCAGCAAAAGAGCCAGTTCAAGAGCGACTGCGCGCGGCTCCCGGAATGTTCTTGCCAGCGTATAGAGGACGAGACCTTTGATCAGAAACAATCCGATTGCTGATCCAATTAATAGTAAAGGGGAAGCTGCGAGCGCAGCGAGGTCCACGGACATACCAACCGACATAAAAAACAGTCCGAGTAGCAGCCCTTTGAACGGCTCAATATCAACTTCGATTTCATGGCGATACTCCGTTTCAGCCAGCAGCAGACCGGCCAGAAATGCGCCGAGCGCCATCGATAACCCTGCCTTTTCCGTTGCCAGTGCTGTACCCATGATCACTAGCAGAACAAGGCCGAGAAACATTTCACGACGTGCAAAATTTCCAATGAATCGAAATAGCGGACGAATTATCAGGCGGCCTGCCACAAGAATAATCGCGATGGCAGCCAGAGCCTGTCCCATCGCCCATGCAAATCCTTCGGAAACAGAACCATGAGACTCAGATGCCAGGGCGCCAACCAGGAACAGTACGGGCAAGACCGCCAGGTCCTGAAATAGCAAAACAGAAAATCCGGTTCGCCCCACCCGTGTACCGAGCCGTCGGTTGTCCGTCAGGACCTGCATAACTATCGCTGTTGAGGATAAAGCAAAACCCGCACCTAAAACGATGGACGCTGACAGGCTGTTATTAAAGAGATACGCAATTACCGCGATAACAACGCCTGTAAGTATTACCTGCGTGCCACCGAGTCCGAACACCAGGTTCCGCATCGCCCAAAGTCGGGCCGTAGATAGTTCGAGCCCAATCATAAAAAGAAGAAATACGATTCCGAGTTCTGCCAGCGCCCGAACGCCATCAACATCGGAAATGACCATGATACCGATCCATGGAACCACGTCGTCCAGCTGAGCCAACCCGTAGGGGCCGATTAACAATCCAACACCCAGAAAACCGAGGACCGGGCTAATTTTTATGCGATGAACAAGAGGCACCACAATTCCTGCGGCGACGAGAAAAATTATTACTTCGCGAAGTTCAAGTGCATGCAATGTCATCTTTTAAACTACCGCGTCGCAGGCTGCTGCAAACGGGGCAATGGGTGGTCGGTAAATTCCGGCTCCTAACCCACCATTCACTCCGTATTTGTCAGCAATACCAAGCTCGACAATGGGGGTGGAATTCTCTTCTACAACCGCCTGCGCCGATAGTCCGACGCGCGCCCTGCTTTTTGTCATTCCGGGATGTGTAGCCAGGAGGATTTTTTCAGGCAGTTCGAAAATGTCATCCGGCGTAAAACCGGCGTGGAGGGCTTGCATATCGGGGCAATAACTTTGCGCCATTGCCCCCAAACCAAGTCCCTCAGCAACGGCACTATCTCCGAAAGCTCCAACGCATGTGTGAACAGTATGCGGTTCACGAATATTTCCTAATGGAGCGCTTGCCGGGCAGGTGAACCACTTCCCTGGTAGTCCGGCAACTTGCAGCCCAAATTCGTCACCATTGCCGCCAAATGCTGTAATGATTGTACTATGATCGGTTCCAATCGCGCTGGACAGGATAAGTTTCGATGCCGCCATCCAGAAATTCAGATGAAAAAACGGCCATTTTCCGATAAAGGCGCTGGTTTCTGATCCCGCGAATTCAGCATCTAACCGGTCGTGGATTATAGTCACTAACAATTTATGCGCTTCAATGTGCCGCAAATGGCCATCGTCGCCTCGGGTCAATGCTTCATCGATTATTGGGAGCCATTGAATTGGGTCGTCTACGGGCACCGTGGATATGTCTTCTGCTACAGTGTTATTGAGAAACTGCAAGAACTCGAGCGCTGCTTCACTTTTATAGCCATACCTAGGGACCGGATCAGCCCCCGTACCGCCGCCATTTAGCGGCGCCCAGGCTCGATGCTCCGGTACATTGAGATCGACAAATTCGGTCAACCGCATTGAAGGTGAAACGACTGCAGCCATCGGCGTCACGACGCTCCAATCCTGCGCCGGTTCAAATTGAATCTCACCGTCAGCGATGAGCCTATCGGCATCTGACAGCGTAGATGCCCAGCCTTCGAAAACACAGGCTACTGCAGCTGAGTTCAAAATGGGTGTTATCAAATTGTGTGACGGTTCTGCGGGCGGCCCGCAATGCAATAGCGTGCGATCAGAAAGACCAAATGCTTCGGATGCTGTAACGACGCGCCGCCAAGCAGGAACTACGGAGAGCATTTTTTTGACTGCACGCCTGTCTACATCGATCATTCTCTGTTCTCCGCGCCTTTGATCAAGTCAAACAAACGGCTCGGTGACATCGGAAGGCGGTCAACAACCACCCCTATGTCCTTGAAAGCATCGTTTACTGCATTCGCGATTGCGGCAGGCGGTCCAATAGCACCTCCCTCGCCCAAGCCTTTTTGACCAAATACTGAAAATGGCGATGGCGTTTCCATGTGGTCAATTTCAACGTTCGGCATTTCACAAGCGCTTGGTAGTAGGTATTCCGCCAGTGTGTTGGCCATTGGCTGCCCGTTTTCGTCATACGGCATTTCTTCAAACAGTGCCGTTCCAATACCCTGAGCGGTGCCACCGACAACCTGTCCATCAACTACCATCGGATTGATCAAAACGCCGCCATCTTCGACGATAACATAGTCCAGAATCTCGACGTCGCCGATCTCGGGATCAACCGCGACCACGCAACCATGCGCGGCGTAGGAAAACGTTCCGCTATCAGGGTCTGGCCGGTACCCTTCGGTAATTTCAAGCCCGTTTGCCGCAAGTGCAGGCGGCAAGTCCTGTGGTGCTTTGTACCAGGTCCTTGCGATGTCTGAGATTGCTACTTCTCCAGAAGCCGATCTCACCGCGCCAGCTGACAGAGACACATCACCCAATTCCGACTGCAAGAGATAAGCCCCAATTCGCAGAATCCGGTCAGCCAGTGTTTTACAACTTTCAGAGACCGCGCCTCCCGCCATGACCGCGCACCGAGAGCCCCAGGTACCCGTTGAATAGGGCGTGTATCCGGTGTCACCATGAACGACTTTCACAACGTTGGTATTGATCGTCAAAACTTCGGCAGCGATTTGCGCCAAAGTCGTTTCAAGACTTTGACCGTGCGACTGCACCCCGACACGGATCTCAAGTCCGCCGTCGGGCGTTAGACGGATCGCGGCTTGTTCATAGCCCGGAACCATTGGTATGCCCCATCCAGAATAAACCGAGGTCCCATGGGCAGCTTGTTCACAAAATATCGACAAGCCGACGCCAATGCGTCTTCCATCAGCCTCCCCTGCCGCCTGCCGCGCGCGCACCGCCGAGACGTCGATCGCTTTCGCAACGCGCTTCATACACCCCGGATAATCTCCGGAATCGAAGAGTTTCTTGGTTACATTGGTAAATGGCATCTTCTCGGGATGCGGCAAATTCTTGATCCGCATCTCATGAGGCTCAATGCCTAGTTGCCGGGCCAGCGGGTCAATCAGGGTTTCAAGTGCGAAGCAAACGCCGGTTCTGGCGACACCGCGATACGGCAATATGGGCGGCTTATTTGTAGCAGATGACCAGGTACGGCAGCGAAATCCGGGAAAATCATAGGGTCCCGGCAATATGCTGGCTATTTGTGCCGCTTCCAGACAGGCGGAAAAGGGATAAGCCGAGTATGCACCGGCATCAACTGTTGCCTCGCATTCAACCGCCAGCAATTTCCCGTCAGCCGCTGCATAGGCAGTAATCTCGTAATAATGTTCTCGGCAATTGGCATTGGCGCTAAGTTGTTCACGCCTGTCTTCTATCCAGCAAACCGGTTGCCCCATCCGAATGGCCATCCACGACAGGGCGACTTCCTCCGCCAGTAAAATTCCCTTATACCCGAACCCACCGCCAACATCGGGGGCGACAATGCGCACCTGGCCTTCGTCGAGGCCAAGACATTCGGCGAGACCTGTTCTCACAATATGCGGCATCTGGGTGGCGCTTGTGAGCGTCAGCAACTCCAGCCGCTTGTCCCATTCGGCGACGACGCCGCGCCCTTCAATCGGCGCCATCGACTGGCGTGCCGTCTGGAATGTACGCGTCACCGTGGCTGCTGCCTGCTGTTTTAACGCTTCTATATCCGCATCAGCTTCGATAAAGGTTTCCAGAAAGACGTTGTCATCCCACTCATCGTGAACCAGCGGCGCGTTTTCTTCGCGAGCTTGGACCATGTCGGAAACGACCGGTAATGGATCGATTTCAACGTCGACCTGACTGGCCAGATCCTCGGCCTCACCGCGTGTATCAGCAACACAGGCAGCAATCATTTCACCCACATAGCGAACCTTTTCATTCGCAAAAATGGGCTGCAAAGACGATTTAAATCCGGGCAATCCCGAATCGGCACGTATCGGTGAAACACCCACCAAATCGCCAGCGACGAAAACATCCTGTTCTCGTCCTACTGGTTTGGTGACCCTTATATGTCGTCCATGCGCCACAGGACTTCGGACAAAAGCGACCTCGCGCATACCGAACCGTTTGATATCGGCCACGAATTCTCCGCGTCCGCGCAAGTAACGTTCGTCTTCCTTGCGGATAACAGATTTACCTACACCACCGGTCGCAATCGGTTTCATACGGAACCCTATGATCTGATCACAGTTGATCGCTGTCGTTATGGGGTTCATTATTAAGGCACAGCAACCCCTTGTCATCACCGCGTGCAATGCACTGCTCGGAGGTAAATATGGCAGACCAGTATGATCTTGTAATTAAAGGCGGACGCGTGATCGATCCGGCCAACAATTTGGACGGCCCGAATGACGTCGGCATAAAAGATGGCAAGATTGCTGCTGTCGCGCAAAACCTTGATGCTAACAGTGCCCAAACCATTGATGCCTCAGGGAAACTCGTTATCCCTGGCATGATCGACACGCATGCACATGTATTCGAACATGTCAGCGGGCGTTTCGGCATGAACCCTGATCTCGTGGGCGTACGATCAGGCGTTACCACGGTGATCGATCAGGGCGGACCAAGTTGCATGACGTTTCCCGGTTTCCGAAATTTTATCGCCAAGCCAGCCACAACAAATGTATTGGCGTTCATATCCATATACACGGTGGGCGGCCTGGAGGGCCATTACTACCCGTATCTATATGGTCCAGGTGGTATCGATGTTGAGGCGTGTTCAAGAGCCGCCGCCGCCAACACAGACATCGTTAAAGGTATCAAAGCACACGCCGAGCCGGGCGGTATTTCTCGTTGGGGCTTGGAAACTCTCAAGATGGCGAAAGAGGCATCACGTGAGGCTGGTATCCCGGTCTACATTCATCTCGGCGAACTTTGGCCGGTTGAGGGCGACGTTGAAATCGACATGGATGCGCGCTTGCCTGAGATTGTCGCGCTGATCGAAGAAGGCGATATCCTGGCCCACCCCTTCACCCGCCACCCTGGGGGATTTGTGAATAGTGAGGGCAAATTGCATCCGATCGTCAATGAGGCGATCGATAAGGGGGTTCTCATAGATATCGGCCACGGATCGCACTTCAGTTTTGATATGGCTCGAGCGGTGCTGGACGCGGGAGTCCTGCCGACGACCGTTGGCGCGGATATGCATGGTTATAACACGCATGTTCCGGCCGAAGCAGGTACTCCGGAAGATCATCCGGACGATGAAATGCATTTGTTTGCCGGCCAGGCCCAGTTCAGCATGTGTCATGCCATGACTGAGCTCATGGCAATGGGTGTTTCTATGGAAGATACAATCCCAATGGTCAGCTCCCACTGCGCGGAAATGATCGGCATGGAACAAGAGCTCGGCACATTGGGAATTGGGCGCGTTGCCGACATTTCAGTATTACACGACGAAACCGGCGAATGGACCTTGCATGACAATAGCGGGGTCGAGGTAAAAACGGAGCGCCGACTCCGACCGGCCTTTTGTATACGCGCAGGCGAATACTTCGAGGCCGACGCGCCAATTCTGCCTGTCTAGGGCCACTCCTTGAAGATTAGTCTCGTCACACCGGCCGGAAGACAGTCCCGTGCCGGAAACCGCACGACGGCCGTCCGCTGGGCACGAATTTTTCGGCAACTCGGTCATCGGGTTGTCATTACCGAGCAGGATGACGCAACTAATGCCGATATGATGGTCGCTGTTCATGCATGGCGCTCGCACCACACAATTCGGAAATTTTCTGACAAATTTCCCAACCGGCCTTTGGTTGTACTACTCGCGGGAACCGATATTTATTCCTTTCAACACAGCCATCCCGAAGAAACTCTGGATTCAATGGATCGTGCGTCCGCACTCGTTTGTTTACATGACCGCGTCGACCGAGCCATTCCAAAAAGGTTCGGCAAAAAGCTCTATGTCATTTATCAATCTGCACCGCCCTTGACGTCTCAACGCGGTCCGAACAAAACAACCTTCGATATTTGCGTGGTAGGTCACCTGCGGGATGAAAAAGATTCGCTCCGTGCGGCATATGCCGCAAAATTAGCATCGCCCGCTTCCAAACTTCGCGTTATTCACCTTGGCAAGGCACATAACAAGAAATGGGAGGATGCAGCTCAAAAAGAGGCAAAGTCTAACCCACGTTTTATTTCCCTTGGCGAGGTCCCTGGCTGGCGGGTGCGGCGCCAATTCGCCTCCAGCCATGCGATGGTCATCAGCTCAGTTATGGAAGGGGGTGCCAATGTCGTCTCCGAAGCAGTATCCGCTGGACTACCGATAATAGCATCAGACATCGACGGTAATATCGGACTACTTGGAGAGGACTATGAAGGCTACTACGCAGTGCAAAATACTGAAGCACTTGCGACGGCCTTGCAGCGAGCGGAAACCGATCCAAACTTCCTGCCAAGACTTGCAGCTCAATGTAGAAAGAAGCAGAGTCTTTTTAAGCCTAAAGGGGAAATTGAAGCATGGAAACGACTGCTGCGAGATTTGTGCGAATAATTCCGTTGTTCGCTGTCATTGTGGTCATTCTTAATTCGAGTTCTTCGGCATTGGCGCAGAGTCCCAACTGGACAAAAGACGATCAATCGATCACCCATCCGACCGTAGAAGCCACGCTCAGCGCATTGACGAAACGCCGTGATCTGTTAACCGCAAATATCGGTGATTGGGTACTCGCCCGAGATGTTAAAAAGAAAATTATATGGGCTTTCACAAAACCGGCTCTGGCCGCGCACCCGTCGGTTGTCCGAGAGACTGTAATTGTCGGGCCCGATGGCACAACGACGGCAAAGATCGCTACTCTGTGTGAAGCCATACGCGCCGATTGCGAACTCTTGATGGCTGATTACAAAAAACTCATTTCCAGAATGAAAACTGAAAAAGAGAAGCGCATCCGAAAACCGAAAAAAGTAAAAACAAGCAAAGCTGGTGCTACAAAAACCGAACAAGAGGTTGCACTTCAGCTTGTAGACAGGTTCCTGGCGGCAATTCGCGTCAAGCAGTATCGCGAAGCATACAACCTGACAGCACCAGTCCTAAAAAAATCCCTTCCTTACGACCGCTATGTAGGACTTCAAAATCGATTATTTGCCCTTGGTGGCGGTAATCCTGCCTATATTTCAACCAAAGTTTTTTGGTACCGGAATCCACAAAACAGTCCGGCAGGTCTTTATGCCGTTGTTGAAATTGTCTGCACTATCCCCAAAAAACCTTATTGCAAAGAAATAGTCACGGTTTACAAACCCCCGAACGGTCGATTTACAGTGTTGCGGCAAAATCGGGACTTCGTCGATCCCGCGACTGAAAGCAATTTGAGACAAGAGAATTTAGGTGGCAATTTAAATGCTCAATGAACCAGGAAGAATGATGGAAATTTAGAGATCTCTTTGGAAACAATCGGCTATTCTTCTTTTGGTTGGGATAGTTTTTACTTCTGCTCATGCGCAAGCTTCTCAATTAGCACAAAAACAGAATTCAACCGGCTACCAGACGTTCGATGAGGCTTACAGCGCGCTATCCAGAAAACCTGGCATCGTTAAAAAAGTACGCCGAAATCTTATTATGATTCGTGACCCCGAAAAAAACGCCGCCTGGCAGTTCACCCGGCCGGGTCATTTTGCCCATCCTTCTGCTTTGAGATCAGCAGCGTCATTTCGTTCAAAGGCAGAAGCCAATTCCGGATTTGTTTTCCTCTGCGAAGCCAAAAAAAGAGCTTGCGACCGATTCCGAGAACTTGCCAAGAACCGCTTATCAGCGAGGATCAAAGCGCTTTTGAAAACCAAGCCGGTTAGGCTCACCTGGAGTCCAAAGATTGCCGATCAAAAGAAAGCACGCACCGTTATTCATAGCTACCTCACAGCAATCAGAATGCGAAAATTTCGCGAGGCATATGCGCTTGCAGATCCAGCGTTCAAACAGAAATTTCCACCGCAGAAATTTGTGGCCCTTCAACGCGTTAACTATGAGCGAGGTGGTGGTGATCCGACATATGTGAGCACGAAACTCGAGTGGTTTAGAAATCCCACTGGTTTACCTCCTGGAGTTTACGCATGGTTCAGATTGAGCTGCAAAGTGCCTAAAAAAAACTTCTGCGAAGAGACCGTCGTTTTGCGACGCCAGCGTTCTGGTGAAATGCGCGTTTTCGTTCAAATGCGCAAATTTAAACCCAACTAATGCACTGGTCATGCATGTCAAACTCTAATCATAATTGGTTCCAACCGATCCGACTGTTCTAACACTTCACCGACAATTTTAGTCTCTGCATAGTCCAGCTCCTTTAGCGCTGCAACACAATGTTCAGCTTGATCTGCTGGTACACTCGCAAGCAAGCCCCCTGCAGTTTGCGGATCAAATATCAGCGGATAGCGCGGATCCTTTCCGGCTTCTTCCAGATTGGCCACAGCACGCCTTAGGCGGACATTTTGTGGTTGTAGCGATGAAACGATTCCCGCTTTCACTGTATCAATAGCACCATCCATAAGCGGTACGGCATCGAGTTCCAAAACCACGTCGACTTCGGATGCTCGGACCATCTCGACGAGATGCCCCAGCAGTCCAAAACCGGTGATATCTGTCGCCGCCTGTGAACCGTGTTCAACCAAACATTGCGCACTCTTGTAGTTTGACATCACCATGTGATTGAGCGCAGACGCAATCCACCTTCCCTTCGCCTTATGGCGCATATCTGCGGCAAACAATGTCCCTGTGCCAATGGGTTTGGTAACGAGGAGCTTGTCGCCAGGCCGCATTCCGCCCTTGCGCATGATCTTGTCTTTGTCGATTAGCCCATTGACCGCGAAACCGAGACTAAGCTCTGGGCCTTCACTGGTATGGCCGCCAACCAACGAACAGTTGGTGTCGTTGAGGATTTCCATCGCGCCCGACATCATCTGTGTCAGCGTATCTTCAACTTTCGCCTCTATTCCAAACGGTATCGTTGCAACCGCGAGCGCCGTCTGCGGCTCTCCGCCCATTGCATAGATATCGCCTAGGCTGTGATTGGCAGCAATCTTGCCAAATACATAGGGGTCATCGACCATCGAACGAAAATAATCCACCGTGTGAACGATGACCTTGCCGGTCGGCACCTCTACAACAGCAGCATCATCCGGTTCATGCAGGCCAATTAGGACATCGTCACGATCCGCCGGTTCAAGATTGTTGAGAGCCCGGGATAAAACCGTCGCGCCAACTTTCGCGCCACAACCGCCACAACGCATCGCAATTGCGGAAATTTCCTTCACCACATCGGCACTCGCCAATCCATCAGGCAAATCCGTTTCTTCGTCTTCGTCCATCTCGGGCAGGTCATTAAACTTGTCCATAAAGCGCCGGTCGATCCAGTCCTTCCACCGCCAAACATCGGGCCCCTTGATCGAGAACCCACCACGAGAAGCAACGGCATACTTATCGCCAGTTGACACCAAACTGAGAAACTTCTTTTGCGGACGAAACGGACGTGGCGATTTTCCCAGAAGCAAACGGCGCAAATTGCGCTCCAGCGGCTTTCCCTGGCGAACAGCAAACACACCAGACTTGGGTCGTGGATGATTAACTACCGCCGCAATATCACCGGCCGCAAACACTTCTGGGTGAGAGATCGATTGCAGCGTATCGCCTACTTTTATGAAACCATTGTCGTCGACGTCGAGGCCCGCCTTGGCCGGCCAGTCCGGCGCACCGGCTGCTGTCACCCATAAAATCTCATCAGCTTCGACTTGGGATCCAGCGGCTGTTCGGAGTTTTCCGGGTAACACCTCCACGACTGCGTCACTTGCGTGGATACTCACACCCCTATCTAGCAGTGCTGTTTCAAAACATTTGCGCACGCGGGCGTTATGCGTGGGCATAATCTCGGCAGAATCGTTAAACAGGTGATAGGTGATCTGATCAAAGGGTTTGCCGGCTTCTTTGAGCACCTGTCGCAACCGGTATTGGATGGCGAGTAGAATTTCAACACCCCCTGCCCCAGCGCCAACAACGGCAATTGTCATCGCTCCATCATGATTTAGCGCGCGATCACGCAGCGCCTCCCAGCGATCCAGAAACAAATTGATCGGTTTTACCGGCACCACGGTTTCGGTAGCACCTGGCACAAACGCGGTATTTGGCTTTGAGCCCGTATTGATGGAAACGAGGTCGTATATCACTGGTGGACGGTCATCACAGAGAACCTGCTTCTGGGTTAGATCGAGCCCGGTGACGGTGCTGTGATAAAATCGCGCATTGGCGAAACGCGCCAGTGCCCCCAAATCGATATGCGCCTCATCATAGGTGTAATGACCGGCCACATACCCCGGCAGCATACCGGAATAAGGTGTATGAGCGTCGCGACAAATTAATGTCAGGCGAACACCTGGCACGGGCTTCATGCCAAATCTTTTGAGCACCGCGACATGGCTGTGACCCCCGCCAATCAAAACGAGGTCCTTTACAACAGGGGTATCTGACTTCTTCATAATTTCATTGCTGCTTAAGACTTGTTTGCAACCGCAAGCGACTCCGTACGCTTCGCGAAATGGCATCAACACAAATATTTAGCATGGCTGTAATCGCGATCAAAAGCATTGCCCTGTCAAACCGTAAATCCGCGAACGCGCTATCGACGTAAAATCCGAGGGTCGCAATTCCCAAAATGCCGAGGATAGCCGTTTCCCGCATGATAATTTCCCAACGATAAAACAGGAGGGCAAGCATTGGCCGATAGACTCGCGGCAGCACCTCATAAGCGTAACGGTTGATACCTTTCGAAGCATCCTGTCGCAGCTTCATGGTTTCTGTATACCTGCCAACCAAATGCCCGATGATCGCACCGTTATGGATTGTTAACGCGATTATCGCCGGCAACATTGAGGGACCCCAAAGCTGCAACAAAATAAAAGCGAGTATGTATTCCGGTGTGGAACGGGCGACGACGAGGAATATGTGTCCAGACAAACGGGAGGCCTTGCCAAACAACAATGGCGATATCAACGGAAACAGGACCATCGTCAGGAACCCGGTCGCGACGAGTGCTATCATCGTGAGTTGTACTGTCGCGATAGTTCCCGGCAGCGCCTGCTCGAAAACCATCAAATGCAGCCAGTCGCCAAAGGCATCCATACCGGCACCGGTGCGCAACGGATGCGGGACAATATCCTCTGTGAGGAATCGGACAATATTCTCAAAGGAAAAGGAAATACCCCAGGGCAAAATTGCTGCCGCCCCTATCAGGTACACCGGGATCAGCTGCCGCCTCATCCATGTCCGCATTGTGGCGATGACGACATAGAACAAAATCAAGAGAGCAGAGACTTCTGAATACTGGCCTTCCTTAAATGCCGTCTCCAAATGGAATCCGAGGGTTGGCAGCCCAATAAATCCCAGTACAGCACTGGATCGAATACCGCATTCCAGCCGATACATCGAATAGGACCGGAAATGTGACCACGCATCCGGCAGGCGTACGAAAATAAAGGTTGAGAGAAGACTGGTGCCGCCCGGGACTGTTTTCAATGGAGCCGGGTCGGCTTCTTCCAAAATCTCAGCGTAAACTTTTGCAATAATTCCGGCATAAGGAATGGCAATAGCGAGCACACCCGTAAGCGGCGACAAACCAAACAGCTGCAAGAAGATCAGTGCCCAGAAGAGCTCATGCACCGCGCGAATGACAGCGCAAAAGGTCCTTACGATCCTGCTAAAAAACAAGAGGGCCAGGACGAGCCCCAGAACATTCGATAAAGCCACACCCAAAAATGCAAAGGCAAGCGTATAGCCGATCGACTGTGCAACACTGTCGGTGGCGTAAAAATCCGGCGTAACGATGCCTACAAGTAAGAGTTTGAATTCCTGCCACGGATCAACGGTCGTAATCGCGACATCGGCAAAGACAAAACAGATAAAGGCAATACCGACAAAGGTTGTCGTCGTTCGCCCTAATGGCGAAGGCTCGGGACGAACAATCATATATCGACGTTCCGATAGAGATCATCCAAATCGCCTGGCTTCATCCCGGATGATCGTGCATCCAGAACCACGGCACCATCGCGTAGCCCAATTAATCGGTCCGCAAACTCAATGGCGAGTGCGCGATCATGCATTGCGAGAATTACTGTCGGCTTGTCTGCTGTAATCGCCGCCAGAATTTCACGGGCCTGATGTTCATCGACAGCGGAAACAGGTTCGTCAGCGATGAGAACCTCACCTGGATGAAAGAGCGCCCGCCCCACCGCCGTGCGTTGTTGCTGCCCGCCTGACAATTCGCCGACGCTTGTGAACAGTTTTTCTTCGAGCCTTAACTTTTCGAGTACCGGTCGAACCAGATCGACGTCGGATTTTGCTGGAAGAAACAGGTTCCGCAAATTACGCCAGACAGAGCGCTGATGCAGCCGGCCCATATAGACATTGTGAAAGACGCTTAACGCCTGGACCAAGCCGAGTTCCTGCGGCACGAGCGCCGCCGCCTTGCCCAGTCGGTCCTGAATTAGATTAAGAAGGGTTGTCTTTCCGGATCCGCTCTCACCGACGAGAGCAATGCGTTCCCCATTCTCAATGGTGAGCTCGAGTTCGCGAAGAACCGTCGTACCACTATAGCCGACGGTCTCCTCGCGAATCTCCAGTAAAGACATTGAAAAAGATGGCGATGATTAATCGATCAGGCCAAGCTTCTTTGCCGTATTTTTGATTGGAGCGTAATCCGAATTCTGAGCCGCAATAAAACCTTTCCGAGGGAAAGACTTCAACAGATCCGGATCATTCATCGTGAGTAAAGCATTCGTTACCTTCTTATCGAAGCCTTTGCCGAACTTTTTGTTCACGTCACCGCGAATGGTCCACTGATAATCGGGATAGGGTGGTGTTTTCCAAATCAAGGTAACCTTACTTGTATCGACCTTTCCGCTTTTTACTTCGCGATTCCAAACCTTGTAATTTACTGCGCCAGCCTGATAAGCACCCGATTGCACAAGCGCGATTGTCCGCGAATGATTACCGCTGAAACCGACCTTTTTGAATACTTTGCGCGGAACTTTGCCGAATGCCGCACGGATATGATATTCCGGCATCAATCGACCCGACGTCGATCCTTTCGAACCAAAGGTAAAGGTCATCCCCGCGATTTTCTTGGGGAAGGATTTCGAAAATTTCAGACCGGTACTTTTATGGGCGATGAAAAAGGTTTCAAAAAACGGATCTTTCTTACCCTGCGCGATCGCTCTTGAGCCCTTAACGAGCTCGCGTGCGCGAACACCGGACAACCCGCCGAACCAGGCAAGCTGGACCTGATTGTTCCGAAACGCGGTGACCGCCGCGGCATAGGACTTCACTGGCACGTATTTGACCTTCAGGCCAAGCGTACTGGACAGATACTTGGCGACCTTGCCGAAGCGCTTACGCAGCTGGGTCTCATCCTGATCCGGAATAGCGGTGAAAACGAATGTATCAGCCGCCGATACCGGCTTTGCAACCGGGGCCTGCAGCAATGCAATTGCGCCCGCCGCAGCGAGAACTGAACGAACCATCATAATGGCGTCTCCCTAATTTGATTTACCGCCGCTACCTTGCCGCGAAATTGCCCAGCGGTCCAGTGATCAGGTGTTCATAAAGTGCGGCAACTGCTTTTTTGTGTTGAAAAGATTGTGAGGAGTGCAATGGGCTATATTTGTAGGCGGGGTCGCTCCCAAAAACTTCTTATTCGCCTATGGAGCACCAGTGCTGTTCGCAGTCATGTTCTATCGGCAATCAATGCTAAAACAAGACAGCGATATTATGAAGGTATCGGGTATCGCTGCTCTCGTATTCGCTTTCATTACGATTTCCCTGGAAATTCGCCAGGCATTCCACGGTGAGTTCTTGAATCAGGGGCCGACCAGCAATGCGGAATGGTACGCCTATTCTGTCGCCTGGTTGGCCTACGCAGGAAGCCTGTTGGCACTTGGCATATATCAAAAGAGCCAAGATCTGCGCCGCGCTTCATTGGTGCTCGTCCTGCTTGTTGTCAGCAAGGTGTTTCTATGGGACATGGCCGAACTGGAAGGACTGTTCCGCGTGGGCTCATTCTTTGCCCTCGGCGGTTGCCTTATCGGAATCGGATACGTCTATCAGAGGTTTTTGTTGAAAGAATAGTGAGTGTCAGGAATTTCGCCGAAGCGCGAGGGTCGCTTTAGTAATAGTCCTTCATGATCGAAAGTTCATATTCTCGATCGAGCGATGTTTCCGCTTGGCGCACAGTACGCCATACCTCCTGCCAGGCCTCGAATTCTTTCTGATGTGCTGCACGCGCGGCAGCCATTTGCGGCGTCATCCCCTGTCGCGGGCGCTTTGGCGGAACATAAGGCTGCCCCTCGATGATACCGAGTTTCGTTAGTGTATCGCGAATCTCGCTATATTGTTGTTTCTGGTCACGAATTTCATCACCAACGCCGCCGAGAAACACCGTTTCGCGGGCCCCGTTATAGACAATATTGATCTCAATCTGATCGTCCCGCTCAGCATCAACGTCAACGCCATTTATAGCGCTCATTTGTTTCGCCAGCTTGTCGAACCATCGAATTTGAGCAGCGCTGATAGGCATCCGAATTCCTGCCAAAAATACTGGCGGAGAGTGAGGGATTCGAACCCTCGGTACCCCTAAAGGCACAACGGTTTTCGAGACCGCCCCGTTCGACCACTCCGGCAACTCTCCGCCGGCGGTTTTAAATGAGGTGGACCAGTCGGGTCAATGTTTTAACCGACGGATTTCAACCGAAGACGCGCGATCAACAGGAGCGCAAAACCGAATTGGAGAAACACTGTCGGTTCAGAAACTGCAGCCCTAACTAGCCAATTGCCGGTATCAACGTCGGTAAAAGTTGTCGCGGTACTGTCGATTGTGGTTGCTAGAATCTGCGCGATTATCGTTGCCCCAGTATCAAGCTCAAAGAATCGCCAATGCGACGTACCGGTCGGCGACGCACCATCGTCAAACCACCCGACCGCGCCGATGCCCACAAGCGGATTACCACCCACGCCGGTACCATCATGGGTCCGGCCGAGCATATCGATCAAATCGGTAAACGCTGTTGTGACAGGCTGTAAATCATAGGGTGTAGGAAACCCGGCATTTGCCGCCAATGTATTAAGTTCTGATGTCGTTGCGTGCCGCCAGCCTTCCAATTCGCCCCCAACACCGAATTGACTAGCTACATCGGCATAGGATCGGTTCACAGTTTCCGTAAGATCAAGCCACTCGAGACCCGAAGCAGTATCGATTGTCGTCATGCCATTATCGATGATAACTGCGTGTGCCGGAGTGATGTATACGCCAAACACAAAAGTGAAAATTGCAAGAATCGGCCGAAATTTTGCTGCTCTCGTCACAGTAACCCCCCTAAAAATTAACCGATGCCACCAAGATGGCGCGGAGACGTTCACGCGCGATTTATCCGCGGCGCATGCCTAAAGGGTCCCATAACCTGGAGAGGAATAATAAATTATTAATACTCGTTAAAATATTATCGCATTTGTGTAAAAATCGACAGTTTTTGGGCAATGGGCAGACTAAACGCCGCCCCAGATATCCTCGGCCACTTCCACTAAACGCGCCAGTTTGGCTTTCTGGGCATCTTCGGTAAGCGGGTTACCCATGATCGAGCTGGCGAAGCCACATTGCGGACCGATTGCCAAATTATCCAGTGCAGTGAATTTTGCCGCCTCGTCGATGCGTTGTTTCAACATGTCGGCATCCTCGACATTTGGTGATTTTGAGGACATCACGCCGAGTACAACGACCTTGCCGTCTGGCAATAACCGCAGCGGATCGAACGTGCCAGCACGTGGCGTGTCGTACTCCATAAAATAACCGTCAACGTTGATTTGATTGAAAAGTGCGTCGGCGACCGGGTCATATCCTCCTTCCGCCGCCCACAACCCCTCGCGATTGCCACGGCAGGTATGCATCGTAAACGTAACGTCATCAGGTGCCCCATCGATCACCTGGTTAATGCGTTTGGCATATTCTCCAAGCATTGCCTCAGGGGAAGATCCCCAGCTTTGAAATACCTCGTTGTAATCGGTGTCGCAAAGGAACGGCAGCGTCACATCGTCAACCTGAATGTACCGGGCACCTGCATCCACCAATGCCGCGACCTCCTGTCGATAGGCGGCGATCAAATCGTCCCAAAACTGTTCCATATCATTGTAGTAACCGCCGAGAATTGCGGGATCACCACCGGCAAAGCAATGAACCACTGGCGGCGCCGGCATGGTGACTTTGGGCGTAATGGAGGTGCTCCCCTTGAGAAAATTGAAGGCCTCAACAACCGGGCTCGGTTTCCAGGCAATTTTACCGGTCACCGTCAGCACCGAGAAATCCTGCTGTTTGCCCTGCTCGTTTTTCCATGCAAACGGTGAGGAGGCACCCTGGCGGGTGGCCGAAAATCCATCCCAGTTCATTATCATTTCCAGCCACCAGCTGCGGCGGCGAAACTCACCATCCGTTGCGGTTTTAAGCCCGGCTTCCTCCTGCATAGAAATGACCTGTTCCACACAGTCATTTTCGACCTGGCGCAAATCCTCGTTGCCATGCGGACCGAGATTACTGTCCGCCGTTTGCTCACCCAGAAATCGTTCGCGGGCTTCCAGCAGCTTCTTGGGGCGGAGCAAGCTCCCTACATGATCGGCACGAAACGGCGGTTTGCTTCTTCCAGACATACTATGCTCCCTGCTTTAATCTCATAGATAGATCCCAACGTGGTTTTTGAGAGTTTACTGGTTAGCGCCCCAATGCCAAAGAGCGACAACGTTCAAATTTTGGTTGAAATGGCGCTGCAGAACGGCCTGGAATGGTATGAAATTATGCGATTTAAAGCGCTCGATAGCCTTGACACACGGGGTGTTGGGACTATATTTCGGCCTCCCTTAAACGGGCGAGGATATTTCGCAGTGAAATATAGTTTACGCCCGTTGTTTTTTGCTGTGTTGGAGCATCATGTACGCAGTCGTAAAAACTGGCGGTAAACAGTACCGCGTCGCGAAGGATGACGTGATTGTCGTCGAGAAACTTGCCGCCGATGCGGGAAGTTCCGTCGAGCTCGACAACGTGCTCATTCTCGACAACGGCAAGGAAACAGTTGTTGGGACGCCTCTGGTAGACGGCGCACGCGTCGCCGCGACAGTGCTCGACCAAACCCGCAGCGAAAAAATTATCGTGTTCAAGAAAAAACGCCGCAAAGATTACAAGCGGAAAAAGGGACACAGACAGAATATAACCGTCCTCCGAATTACTGATATTCTGGCCAAGGGACAGAAAGCAAGCGCAGCGAAAAAAGCGGCACCAAAAACCGAAGCCGCCGCCGAACCAAAAGAAGAAGCTACAGAGGCAGCGCCTGCAAAAGCCGCTGCAAAGAAAGCGCCAGCCAAGAAAGCGGCAAAGAAAACCGCTAAGAAGGCACCCGCGAAAAAAGCAGCCAAGAAGGCAGCTAAAAAAGCACCGGCGAAAAAAGCAGCGAAAAAGGCTGCAAAAAAAGCGCCTGCGAAGAAATAGAATTTAGGAGACAGATAGATGGCTCATAAAAAAGCTGGTGGTAGTTCCCGCAATGGTCGCGATACAGAAGGCCGCCGACTGGGTGTGAAGAAATCTGGCGGCCAGGCTGTCACTGCGGGTAATATTATTATCCGCCAGCGTGGTACGAAGTATCACCCCGGAGACAATGTTGGTATTGGCCGGGACCACACAATTTTCGCAACGGCTGAGGGCCGTGTAAATTTTGCACGCAAGGCACAAGGGCGGATATATGTTTCGGTGGAGCCGAACGCCTAAACGACCTTCCATAGGCTGCTAAGGCAGCAGGATTGGGGGGGAATAAATTATTCCCCCTTTTTATTTGAAGGGTGAGAAGCCGGCAAAGACGGGCCGAGAAAATGAAGTTTCTTGATCAAGCCAAAATCTATTTACGCTCTGGCGACGGCGGCGATGGCTGCGTTGCGTTCCGGCGCGAAAAATACGTCGAGTTCGGCGGTCCTGACGGAGGTGACGGTGGGAAGGGCGGCGATGTCGTCGTGGAAATTGCCGACGGGCTTAATACGCTCATCGATTTTCGATATCGACAACATTTTAAGGCAGAACGTGGTTTCAATGGCAGTGGTGGCAACCGAAGTGGCGCGGGTGGGAAAGACGCCGTTTTGCAAGTTCCGCCCGGCACCCAAATTTATGAAGAAGATAATGAAACGCTGATTGCTGACCTTACGGACGAAAGTTCCCAATATATTTTGTGCCAGGGTGGTATGGGTGGCCGCGGCAATTCACATTTCAAGACGTCGACCAACCAGGCGCCCCGCCGCGCCGACCCCGGCCAAGAGGGTGAAGAGCGCTGGGTTTGGTTACGCCTGAAACTGATTGCCGATGCTGGACTGGTAGGTCTTCCCAACGCCGGCAAGTCAACATTTCTGTCAGTTGTCTCGCGAGCAAAACCGAAAATTGCTGACTACCCCTTCACAACGCTCTTCCCCAATCTCGGCGTGATTACAATTGACGACGCCTCTTTCGTCATCGCAGACATTCCCGGTCTGATTGAGGGCGCACATGAAGGAACAGGCCTCGGCGATCGATTTCTCGGACATGTCGAACGCTGCGGCATTCTATTACATCTGATTGATGGCACTGAGGAAGACGTCGTCGCCAATTGGCAAATTGTTAGAAATGAACTCGCCGCTTATGGCAATGGGCTAGATGAAAAGAACGAGCTCGTCGCAATAAACAAAATCGACGCAATGGCCGAGGCAGAAATTGAAGAAAAACGGCGAGCCCTTCTGAACGCCGGTGCCCGAGACGTCAAATTGATTTCCGGGGTCGCCCAAACAGGCATCGAAGATGTTTTGCGTGGCCTAAGACCTTTCGTGGAGGCAAACCGCCTGCAAGATAACGGTACAGAGACCGAGAAAGCGTGGACACCATAATGTCTGACAATAAAAATTCGTTGTCTTCTGCCAACCGACTGATTGTAAAGGTAGGCTCAGCACTGTTGACGACCGACGACGCCGAGGGCCTGAATCAAGACTGGCTGGATGCGCTGGCCGATGACGTTGCCACTTATGTGTCGAATGGAACGCAGGTCATTATCGTATCGTCCGGTGCGGTAGCCGTTGGACGTCAGGCGCTCAGCCTGTCAGAAACAGCGCTACGGCTCGAAGAAAAACAAGCAGCTGCAGCAGCAGGACAAATCGGCCTATTTCATGCCTGGCAAAGAGCTTTCGCACGCCACGACCTTCAAACCGCTCAAATCCTTCTGACACCCAGCGACACCGAGGAACGCCGCCGCCATTTAAACGCCCGCAATACAATGGAAACTTTGCTGGGACTTGGTGCTGTGCCGGTCATCAATGAAAACGACACGGTTGCCACCGAAGAAATCCGGTTCGGGGACAATGATCGACTGGCTGCACGTGTCGCCCAAATGATCGGCGCGGATACGCTCGCTCTGCTATCGGATATCGACGGCCTGTATTCAGCGGATCCAAAAAAGGACTCTGATGCACAATTTATAGAAGAGGTTTCTGAGATTACTGCCGCTGTAGAAGCAATGGCTGGTGAAGCTGGACCCGGTTATTCGTCCGGCGGCATGGTTACCAAAATCGAAGCGGCCAAGATTGCAACGCGTGCCGGATGTGCCGTCGTCATTGCTGACGGCAAGGAGCTCCACAGCCTATCCAATATAGAATCCGGAAAAAAATGCACATGGTTTCTGGCCACAGCAAACCCCTCCACCGCACGCAAACGTTGGATTGCCGGTGCTTTGACGACGAGTGGCGCATTGGCCATCGATGATGGTGCGCGCACAGCGCTTGGTAGCGGAAAGAGTCTTCTGCCCGCAGGTGTGACGAAAGTGTCAGGCGACTTCGAACGTGGCGATGCTGTTATTATTGAAGACGCATCAGGAAACCGGCTGGGATGCGGCCTTATTGCCTATTCCTCAAATGATGCCAAATTAATTGCCGGACATAAAACCGGTGAAATTGAAGCATTGCTCGGCTACCGTGGCCGAGACGAAATGATCCACCGCGACGATCTGGTAATCGACGGATAGCGAACAGAAGATGACTGACACAGCCAATGGCGAAACCAAATTTAAGGATGATGCAGCGCTGCACGAAGCGATGACCGCAATCGGTACCTCCGCCCGCAATGCGGTTCGTGAACTATCGACAGTTCCAAGCGAGTCAAAGAATAAGGCACTCATCGAAGCTGCTAAATCCATCCGTGAGTCCAGGGAAACACTTAAGACCGCAAATGGTTTGGATATGTCAGCAGCAGAGGAAAAGGGCATATCGGGTGCGATACTGGACCGACTTCTCCTCGACGATTCCCGCATCGACGGGATGGCAAAGGGCCTCGAAGACATTGCGGCATTGGACGATCCGGTTGGAGCCGTCATGGCAGAATGGGACCGGCCAAACGGGTTACAGATTCAGCGTGTCCGGGTACCTCTCGGTGTAATCGGGATCATCTATGAATCACGGCCGAACGTAACGGCTGATGCCGGTGGTCTATGCCTAAAATCAGGCAACGCCGCGATTCTGAGAGGAGGATCCGAAAGTTTCCATTCATCCTCAGCAATTATGGATTGTCTGCAAGACGGATTGCGGATGGCAAACTTACCAACGGGAGCGATACAGCAGGTACCGACTCGTGACCGCGCCGGCGTCGGCAAAATGCTTACAATGTCCGATCACATTGACATCATCGTTCCACGCGGCGGCAAATCCTTGATCGAACGCGTTCAGAACGAAAGCCGGGTGCCGGTCATTGCTCATTTAGATGGTAATTGTCACATTTTTGTCGACAAAGCCGCCGATCCCGAGATGGCGAAAGAGGTGGTCTATAATGCCAAAATGCGCCGTCCCGGTATTTGCGGAGCCACGGAAAGTTTGGTTGTCGACCGGTCTGCCGCAGTGCAGTTATTGCCGCCCATCATCGAGGCCCTGTCTACAGCGGGTTGCGAAATTCGCGGCGATGAAGATACGCAAGCACTGGATACTCGCGTGCGCGCTGCTACGGATGAGGATTGGGATACCGAATATCTCGACACAATAATTTCCGTTAAGCAAGTGGATGGTGTTGGAGAAGCGATCAACCATATCAATCGCCATGGATCACATCACACAGATTCAATCGTGACAAACGACACCCAGGCAGCGACGGAGTTTCTTGATCGCATTGACTCCGCAATCGTCCTTCATAACGCTTCGACCCAATTCGCGGACGGCGGTGAATTCGGCATGGGTGCCGAAATTGGAATTTCGACCGGCAGACTACACGCCCGCGGTCCTGTTGGCGTTGAACAACTCACCACTTTCAAATATGTGGTGCGCGGTGACGGACAGGTACGGCCCTGACACAAAATTCCAAAATTTTACGCCACGAAATTCGTCCGGGTCTCAGCGGTAGCGGAAAACGGATCGGGCTCCTCGGCGGATCGTTCAATCCCGCGCATGAGGGTCATCTACACATCTCCCGGGAAGCCTTAAAACGCATAAACCTGGATGCAGTATGGTGGCTGGTCTCGCCGCAAAACCCATTAAAAGATATGAGCGATATGGCACCATTCAAAGACCGCCTGGATAGTGCAAGCGTGGTAGCTCGGGACCCAAGAATTATCGTTACTGACCTTGAAGCAAAATTAAACACACGATTTACCATCGACAGTATGAAACTTTTAAAAACCAGCTTTCCCGAAAAACGATTCGTTTGGATCATGGGCGCCGATAATTTACTTCAGTTTCCGCAATGGAAAGACTGGGAGAAGCTGTTCTCGACGGTGCCCATTGCGATTTTTGATCGTGCGCCGTATTCTGTACAAGCGTTAGCTGGAAAGGCTGCGCAAGTGTTTGCTAGGAGTAGGCTTACAACGCAATATGCGAGAAATCTGGCTGACTTTACGCCACCTGCCTGGACGTTTTTCCGGATGCCGTTACACCCAGCGACGGCAACTGAAATTCGGGCAAACCGAAAATCATCCCCTTCATAATAATCCAATGGTGATCCATTGACAGACACGCTCGTTCAAGGTGCTGCCGACACGCCACCTACCGACCCTGCATCCGTCCTAGAACTTGTTCGCGAAACTCTGGAAGACCACAAAGCCGAAGATACGGTGATAATCGATCTGCAAGGCAAATCGACGATCGGCGACTATATGATAATTGCAAGCGGCAATTCGACACGACAGGTTGTTTCGCTCGCAGAAAACCTTGTACAGACGCTTAAGAAACAGGGTCTGCCACCGATTAAACCCGAGGGACTGCCACAGGGAGATTGGGTCCTCATCGATGCAGGCAATGTAATTGTCCATATTTTCCGTCCCGAAGTTCGCGATTTTTATAAGCTGGAAAAAATGTGGGAAGCTGACTTGTCGGAAACAAATAACGTCAACACGACGCACTAACGGGTCCGCAACCAATTACCATTCGAATTACAATAGTCGCGGTCGG
This sequence comes from Rhodospirillaceae bacterium, assembly GCA_002720855.1. Lineage (GTDB taxonomy): Bacteria > Pseudomonadota > Alphaproteobacteria > MPNO01 > UBA2964 > UBA2964. Next base: position 200,902 of record PBIN01000015.1, read on the forward strand.
GAGATTACGGTCAGACCCCGAAAAATCTATCGTCGAACATTTTAGCAAACGTATTACCTGGCCAGTTGAATTTCGTGAAGTTGAAATAAAAAAGAATCTGGCAGCTAAGGCCCTCAAACAACAGGAGGGCGCATTGCTGTTGAAAAATTGCCCATCCGGACCCCCTATCGTTGCGCTCGACGAGCGTGGCAAGGAAATTACCAGCCGTACCTTCGCAAAGAAAATCAGCGACTGGCAGGATGACGGCATTGGCGATCTAACTTTTGTGATCGGCGGCGCAGAGGGGCTCGATGATGTCGTGAAACAACGTGCTACTGAGACTATATCCTTTGGCCGCCTCACCTGGCCCCACATGCTTGTGCGTGGCATGCTCGTAGAACAGATTTATAGAGCACAACAAATCATTGCCGGTCATCCATATCACCGCGATTAATCGAAGCGCAGAAAATCTGTGATAAATGATGAATAAATGCGCATTTATGCCGCATATTCGCATTTTGCCGTTATAATCCTTATGTCGGATACAAATAGAAATATAGAAAAGGCCATGTCACCTAACACCGCTCGACGACCTGTTGTTCTTTGCGTGCTTGATGGTTGGGGCTGGCGTACCGAAGAAGCAGAAAATGCTGTTGCTTTGGCGGATACACCGGTTTTTGACCGTCTCATGACAGAATGCCCAACAGCGCTCCTAAAAACATCAGGAACAGACGTTGGCTTGCCGGACGGACAAATGGGCAACTCGGAAGTCGGTCATCTGAATCTCGGTGCCGGTCGCGTCGTCAATCAGAATATTCAGCGGATTACAGCCGCTATCGAAGATGGCACTTTGGCGCAAAGCCCGGTCATGGCGGAACTCATTTCGAAACTCTCCGAACATCAGAGTACCTGTCATCTCATGGGGTTGATTTCACCAGGCGGGGTTCATTCCGACCAATCCCAAATAGTGGCGCTTGCCCGAATTCTTGACGCCGCCGGCGTAAAAGTAGCGATCCATGCATTTCTCGACGGCCGTGATACGCCGCCCAAAAGCGCTGCAGAATATATGAAGGCGTTTTGCGATGATCTGGAACAGCTGCCCAAAGTCTCTGTGGCAACTGTTACCGGTCGATTTTATGCAATGGACCGGGACAAACGCTGGGACCGTGTCGCCAATGCCTATCAAGCGATTGTCAGCACCAAGGGTGAGCTTGCACCGGATCCATTGACTGCGATCGCAAACAGTTATGAAAACGACGTCAGCGATGAATTTGTATTGCCGACTGTTATAGGCGACTACGCTGGGATGCAGGACGGTGACGCGGTCCTGATGGGCAATTTTCGCGCCGATCGCGCGCGGGAAATTTTGACGGCCCTTCTCGATCCGGATTTTGAGGGCTTCGACCGCTCAAAAACGGTGTCGCTCAGTCAGGCGACGGGACTGGTTGAATATTCTGATACTTTGAACCGCTTTATGTCTTCGATCTTTCCGCCCGAAACATTGGATTGCATTTTTGCAGAGATTGTCGCCGATGCCGGACTCAAGCAGTTTCGTATCGCCGAAACTGAAAAATATGCGCACGTAACATTCTTTTTTAATGGAGGGGTTGAGACACCCTACCCGGGGGAAGATCGGGCCCTTATTCCATCGCCCAAAGTTGCGACTTATGACGAAAAACCGGAGATGTCAGCGGTTGAGGTAACTGACCGGCTTATCGAAGCGATAGACTCCGGTAACTATGATTTCATCTTTGTGAATTATGCCAACCCTGACATGGTTGGACACACAGGAATATTGTCAGCGGCCATTAAGGCTATCGCGACTGTTGACGAGTGCGTCGGGCGGCTGGAAACCGCCGTAAAGAATGCGGGCGGAACAGTGTTCATTACCGCTGACCATGGAAATGCCGAAACAATGACGGACCCCGGAACGGGAAAACCATTCACTTCGCATACGACCAATGTTGTCCCGGCAATTTTATTGAACGCGCCTGCTGAATATAATTCGCTTAATGATGGCAAGCTTGCGGATGTTGCCCCAACATTGATGACCCTTATGTCGCTTGACCAACCTCCTCAGATGACTGGGCAATCATTAATTGGAACCGCTGAAGCTACAGTTGACGGCGGAGGAAAGAACCCTGTCTCGGCTTCTATTTAAATTATCCCGAAGTACCACCGCGATTGTTGCTTTTTGCTTTCTTTATGCGACGCCAGCGTTTTCAAAAAACCCGGGGGAAACTTTAAAAAATATCGAGGAAAGCCTTGGTGAGGCGACCTCTAAATCCCGAGCCCTTATTCAAAAAGCGAAAGAGACTAAATCAGAGATCAGGAATTTGCGACGACGGTCAGTTGCGGTTGCAGCCAAGGCGAGAGATCACGCCTTTACGCTTATTAAACTTGAGGAACAAATAGCAGAACTGGATCAACGCGAATCTGAAAAAAAGCGGTCTTTGACAGTGCAGAAGAAAAAACTGGGGGGTTTAATTTCTGCGCTGCAAAGGATTGCCCTCCATCCGCCGGTCGCATTGATAGCGCTGCCGGCAACGCCATCAGACACCATTAGAAGCGCATTGCTTTTACGCGGTACCGTACCCGAAATTGAAACTCGTGCTCGAGCGCTTAGAGGTGACATCAATGCACTCACCGAAATTAGAGCAGCGATTACTGCAGCCCGCCAAAAAATTAAGATCGAGCAAACAGACCTGAAACGTGAACGGCGTGCCCTCGCCTCTCTAACGTATAAGAAGCTGGACCTCGCAAAGAAAACGAATGCCGCCCAGCGGGATATCGACGCAAAAACGCGCGCACTGGGCAAGAAGGCTAAAAATCTTAGAGATCTTGTTTCCCGACTGACAATAGAAACTCTCGATAGGGAAAAAGAGCGCCCACCTAAAACCCCAAAAGCTTCGCCAAAACCAAGAAATCGCAAAAATGTGACAACGGATGGAAAAACACCTGCGTTGGCAAATTTGTCGAATAAACCCCGTATCGCCGCGCCGAGAAAATTCCACCGGCGGGGATTGCCTGTCGCTGGTCGCGTAACAGTAATTTTTGGTGGAAAAGACCGGAATGGCCGGCGGTCTCGCGGCATTACCGTAAAGGGGCAACCCGGTGCTACGGTAATCGCTCCTGGCAGTGGCAAAATCGTTTTTGCTGGACCATTTAAGAGTTTGGGAAACCTCGTAATTATCGAATATAGCCGTCGGTACCACCTGTTGCTGAGTGGTTTGGCAAGAATTGACGTACCGGTTGGCGAAAAAGTACTGGCGGGCGAACCCGTAGGCATAATACCCTCTACCGATCCGACGGGCACAACCCTATATCTAGAGTTGCGCCGAAAAGGTCGGCCCATCAATCCCCTGCCGTGGCTTGCGGCAAGACGAGATAGGATACGCGGATAATGAATAAACAAATTTTCGCGGCAGCAGCCGCCCTCACACTGGTCTTGTTGCCGACAAGCGGTAACGCCCAGAAAAATACATCAGAGACATATCGTCAGCTCGATTTGTTTGGCGATGTCTTTGAACGTGTCCGCGCTGACTACGTTAAAAAGGTCGGCGATGAAAAACTCATCGAGTCAGCCATCAACGGCATGCTGACCTCTTTGGATCCCCATTCCAGCTATCTGTCTCCCAAGAGCTTTAAGGATATGCAGGTCCAAACAAAAGGTGAATTTGGTGGTCTCGGCATAGAAGTCACGATGGAAAACGGCTTTGTAAAAGTTGTCTCTCCTATCGACGACACCCCCGCCTTTCGCGCAGGCCTGAAGTCCGGCGACTACATTACACATCTCGACGACAAGCCGGTTCGGGGTCTTACCCTAAGCGAAGCGGTTGAGAGAATGCGCGGATTGGTGAATTCAGACATTAAACTCACGATCCGCCGCGCCGGTCGTGAGCCGTTCGATGTCACGATTACACGGGCTGTTATCAAGGTTAGATCGGCTCGTTGGCGTACCGAAGGCGATATCGGTTACTTGCGCCTGACTTCTTTCACCGAACAGTCCGACGTCGGTATCGCGAACGGTATGAAGAAGATCAAGGAGAAACTTGGAAGCAAACTCAAGGGTATCGTCCTTGATCTTCGAAACAACCCAGGCGGTCTTCTGGATCAAGCGGTCAAAGTCTCGGACGCGTTTCTGGATCGTGGAGAAATTGTATCAACCCGTTCCCGGCGAACCGACGACGCTCAACGGTTCAACGCAAAGAAAGGCGACCTGGCTGAAAAGCTGCCAATCGTCGTTCTCATAAATGGTGGTTCTGCGTCCGCCTCTGAGATTGTTGCCGGCGCTCTACAAGACCATCGTCGCGCAGTCGTTCTTGGCACGCAATCTTTCGGAAAGGGATCTGTACAGACGATTATTCCGCTATCCGGCCACGGTGCTATTCGACTGACTACCGCACAATATTACACTCCTTCGGGTCGCTCTATTCAGGCCAAGGGCATAAAACCCGATATCGAGGTCAAACAAGCCCGCCTTGAGACTTTGGATCAAGGCAAGCGTCGGCGTGAGGCAGATTTAAAAGGCGCGCTGAAAAACCCCAACTCTCCACAGAATAAAGGCGGAGATGGTGGCGAGGGTAGCGACGGACAAAAAGGCGAGAACGCAAAAGGCAATGAAAAACCGTTCGATTACCAACTCGAACGGGCGCTCGATCTTATACGGGGTATATCGCTGTATAACGTCCGCGTCAGCAACTAACGCCTGCGTCGAAGCGGATTAAAGAATAACGTTGGAGATACAGGAGGAACCGTGACAGACGACGGGCCGCGTGAATCCACGCGTAGCGGCGTACGCCTGCCGGCCATAATCCTATTGCTCCTAATCGCGATTTCAGCGGGTGGTACCGCGTGGCTTATGTTCACACCACCACCGACTTCTGAAGAGAAAGCTGAAATTAAAGCATCGGCTCCAGGTCTCAAGCGGTCCGAATCGAAGACGCCCGAAAAAACGTCCCCGATAAAAGAAGAAGCGAAAAAGAAACCGCCTGTAGAGCCTGACCCGGCACCGCCAACTTCACCGCCGGTGCAATCTGCAATTGAACCCAAAACCCAACCCGCTGCGATCGCAACCAGACCAAAACAACCCGCCGGAAAAAAGTTGGCGGCAAAACCCGAAAAACAACCGGTAAGCCAATCGACACCGCAGACGAGCTCCCCGGAACAGCCAAAAGAAGAAAAGAAAATAGAGGTGCCAACGGAACCATCACCGCCGAAAACCGTTGCCGTTGCCCCTATCATTCCTGCTGTCCCAAAGCTTACGCTAGAGCGCCGCGAAAGACCGCTCCGTGCTGTACCTGATCCGGCTTTAATCGAAAAATCTGTTTCCGGTCCATTGCCAATCGTTGGCCGTGACGGGCGAGAAGCCTGGCGGGTTTATGCCCGTCCCTTTAGAGGGGATAAATCCAAACCGCGAATTGCAATTGTGCTGCATGGTCTTGGAACCAGCGTTACGGCCTCGCGGGCGGCAATCCAGGGGTTGCCTGGCGTCATAACACTTGCCTTTACACCATATGCCGACCGCCTGACTGGCTGGATCCGTGAGGCTCGCACAGCTGGTCATGAAGTATTACTTATGACGCCTATGGAGCCCACCAATTACCCGCAGTTCGACCCTGGGCCGCAAGCGCTTCTGACAACCTTAACCGACCAGGAAAATATCGGCAGATTGCATTGGATTTTGGGCCGCAGTGTTGGTTACGTCGGTGTTGTGGATTTTATGGGTTCCAGATTCACCCGCTCACACGCCCAAATGCGGTTAGTTCTCGCCGCCCTGCGCAAACGCGGCCTGCTATATCTTGAAAGCCGTGCAGCGGCACGCAATATAGTTGGAGATATTGCCAAAGGGCTCAAGTTGCCTTTCGCTGCAGCAACCCTTCACCTCGACAAAACTGCGTCACGCCTGGCAATCGATTCCCAATTACGCGAGACCGAAAGGCTTGCAAAAAAATTGGGACAAGCTGTCGCATTGGGCTTTCCATATCCGGTAACGCTGGAACGCGTCGGAGAATGGGCCAAATCGGTTGAGAAACGTGGAATCGTATTAGTCCCGATTTCAGCCATCGCAAAAAGATAATGAAATTGGACAAACGGGAACGTTCAGAAAAGCCGTATCGGCCCTGCGCGGCAATGATTCTTTTTAACCATGCGGGCAAGGTGCTCGTCGCCGAACGGAACGACAGAGAGGATTCGGCCTGGCAGTTGCCGCAAGGAGGTATCGACGAGGGCGAATCAATTGAAATAGCTGCCCTCCGGGAACTCGAAGAAGAAATTGGAACGGCGGCGGCGGAAATTATCACCATCGCAGAGAAAACTGTTTGCTACGATTGGCCCTCGACGAACGGCAGTGATCGCCGAATGAAATGGCAAGGCCAGCGCATGAGTTTGGTCGCCTTGAGATTCACCGGGCAGGATAGCGATATAAACCTGAATACCGCACACCCCGAGTTTCGCAGCTGGCGCTGGGTTGCACTCGAAGTAATCCCCGAATTAATCGTTCCGTTTAAAAAACCCGTATACGATTACGCCGTACAGGAGTTCACAAAAATCCGGGACGAACTGCGATCAGAAAACACCTGAAAGTTAACGAGCACACTGACCAGAGAGCCGCACCACACGTCTCACCGGTTCGAGCACGTACACTTAACAAAATCGGTTGGTCAGGAAACTAGGCCTGTCCAGCGGTATCCAGCGCCGCTAGGAGCGCCTCCGATACAGCCAGCGCGGAAACAGCATTGTCTTTGTCGGCTTCATCGGCTGCATCGACCGCTTCACGATCAGCTTTAACGCGTTCTTCAATAGAAGCTCGATCAGCGGTTTCGAGTGCAACGGCCTCGTCTGCAAGGACGGTACACCGTTCCGGCGTCACTTCCGCGAACCCGCCCGAAACAAATATCCTCCGGTTAACCGCATCATTTTCGTAAACAGCGATTACACCGGTCCTCAGGGTCGAAATTAATGGCGAATGACCAGGCAAAACACCAAAGTCACCCTCCGCACCCGGCACCACGACAAGTTCGACCGGCTCGGAGAACAGAAGTTCCTCAGGCGCAACAAGTTCAAACTCGACAGTATCTGCCATAATCGGTTTTCCTATCTATGCAGCAACCTGATCACGCGGCTTCCGCAGCCATTTTCTTGGCTTTTTCAACCGCATCCTCAATGGTACCCACCATGTAGAAAGCGGCTTCCGGAAGATCATCATATTCGCCATCGACGAGGCCCTTAAAGCCTTTGATCGTGTCTTCCAGACTTACAAGTACACCGGGGAAACCCGTGAAGATTTCGGCAACGTGGAAAGGTTGCGACAGGAATCGCTGAATTTTCCGCGCGCGGGCAACGACCAACTTATCTTCTTCAGAAAGCTCATCCATTCCAAGAATGGCGATAATATCCTGAAGGCTTTTATATCGTTGCAGAACTTCCTGAACGCTACGTGCGACATTGTAGTGCTCGTCGCCAAGAATGCGTGGATCGAGAATACGCGACGTTGAATCAAGTGGATCAACAGCAGGATAAATACCAAGCTCGGCAATCTGGCGAGACAACACCGTTGTCGCATCCAAATGAGCAAAAGAGGTTGCCGGCGCGGGATCCGTCAAGTCATCTGCTGGAACATAAATCGCTTGGACCGAGGTAATCGAACCTTTATTTGTCGTTGTAATCCGCTCCTGCATGGCACCCATATCTGTCGCCAACGTTGGCTGATACCCCACCGCCGATGGAATACGGCCCAGCAGTGCGGATACCTCTGACCCTGCCTGCGTGAAACGGAAAATATTGTCCACAAACAGAAGAACGTCCTGGCCTTCCGCATCGCGGAAATATTCCGCAAGGGTCAATCCAGTCAGGGCAACCCGAGCGCGAGCGCCAGGCGGTTCGTTCATTTGGCCATAAACCAGCGCCGCTTTAGAGTCCCCTTCGAGGTTGATAACGCCGGACTCCATCATTTCGTGATAGAGGTCATTCCCTTCACGGGTTCGCTCTCCAACACCAGCAAATACCGAATAACCGCCATGCGCCTTCGCGATGTTGTTAATCAGTTCCATGATGATAACGGTCTTGCCAACACCCGCACCGCCGAACAGTCCAACTTTACCACCACGTGAGTACGGCGCGAGGAGATCAACGACCTTAATGCCTGTAACAAGAATTTCGGTTTCGGTCGATTGTTCAACGAATTCAGGCGCCGGTCTGTGGATCGGCAGGCTTTCTTTGGCATCAACGGCGCCACGTTCGTCAACGGGCTCACCGACGACGTTCAAAATTCGACCGAGCGTTTCCGGTCCAACCGGCACGGTAATCGGCTCGCCTGTATCGACAACATCCTGCCCTCGTACGAGACCTTCCGTTGCGTCCATTGCAATGGTCCGAACGGTCGACTCGCCTAAATGCTGAGCAACTTCAAGAACCAATCGTCCGTTCTCTGTTTCGCAATGTAGGGCGTTCAGAATTTCGGGTAGATCGCCTTCGAATTGGACATCGACGACCGCGCCAAGAACCTGGGTCACTTTGCCAATGCTGTTTGTGTTTTCAGCCATTATTCGTCCTCGTTTTCTCTCACCGGCCTATTACAACGCTTCAGCGCCGGAGATAATCTCAATAAGTTCCTTGGTAATAAATGCCTGACGCGTCCGGTTATAGGTTATCGTCAGGTTGTCGATCATTTCGCCCGCATTTCGGGTCGCATTGTCCATTGCCGTCATCCGTGCGCCTTGTTCAGATGCCGCGTTTTCCAGAAGAGCATGAAAAAGCTGAACTGACAGGTTACGTGGCAACAGGTCTTCAAGAATTTCCTGCTCGTCGGGTTCAAATTCGTATACAGCCTTTGGCCCCTCGCTTTGTTCCGCCTCTACGGTGTTATCTTCACCCTCACTCGAATGACTATCGGTAGCCCGGAACGGTATAAGCTGTTGCGGCGTAACAATCTGCGTCATCGCCGACTGGAAGCGGTTATAGATAATCGTGCAAACATCGAACTCGTCGGCTTCGAACATGCTGAGAATCCGATTACCAACCGTTGTTGCATCAGCAAACGAAAGAGATTTTCGTCCTATCTCTTCAAAAGTATCGAGAATTAACGATCGGAAATCGCGGCGCAAAATATCACGGCCTTTTCGACCAACGCACAACACTTTGACCTCTTTTCCGTCGTCCAACAGCCGACGAATAATTCCAATAGACCCGCGAACGATGGACGAATTAAATCCACCGCAAAGCCCACGATCCGAAGTCATGACAACAAGCAAATGAACGTTATCGTTGCCATTACCCGCCAGCAAAGCCGGGCCACCTGCCCCTGTCGGCAAGCCTTCTGCAAGTGAACCAAGCATGCGGTTCATACGTTCGGAGTATGGACGTGCCGCTTCGGCCTGTTCCTGCGCACGGCGCAACTTGGCGGCCGCGACCATCTTCATAGCCGACGTGATTTTTTGCGTCGATTTGACGCTATCGATACGGATCCGAAGATCCTTGAGGCTAGGCATTGCCCAATTCGATCCTTATTCCATTCGGTCCGGCCAGCTAAAATCAGGCCGCTACGAAGCTGTCAGCATAGCTTTGAATAGCTGCTTTCAACTTCTCTTCATTATCATCGGTTATGGCTTGAGCTTCGCGGATGTCCGCGAGGATATCCTGGTGGTTGGCGCGTACCGCCGACATCAGCCCTTCTTCAAACCGCGTTATATCGCTCACTGCAACGTCATCAAGAAATCCGTTCACGCCTGCGTAAATGGCTACCACCTGTTCCTCGACCGGTAACGGCTGGTATTGCGGTTGTTTAAGAAGCTCCGTCAGACGTTCACCGCGTGCCAGAAGCCGCTGCGTCGCCGCGTCAAGATCGGAGGCGAACTGCGCAAACGCTGCCATTTCGCGATATTGTGCAAGCTCGAGTTTGATGGAGCCTGCGACCTGTTTCATCGCTTTAATCTGTGCAGCGGAGCCAACTCGGCTAACCGAAAGGCCGACATTCACCGCAGGCCGAATACCAGAATAGAACAGATCGGTTTCGAGAAAGATTTGCCCGTCGGTAATCGAGATAACGTTTGTCGGGATGTAGGCAGAAACGTCGCCAGCTTGTGTTTCAATTACTGGCAACGCTGTCAGTGAGCCACCGCCATGATCTTCATTCATCTTGGCGGCACGCTCGAGCAGACGGGAATGCAGATAGAAAACATCACCGGGGTAGGCTTCACGGCCCGGTGGACGGCGAAGCAACAATGACATCTGACGATAGGCAACCGCCTGTTTGGAAAGATCATCATAAATGATGAGAGAATGCTTTCCATTGTCGCGGAACCATTCCCCCATCGCACAACCCGTATAGGGCGCCAGATACTGCATAGGCGCCGGATCGGAAGCGGTCGCAGCGACAACGATCGAATATTCCATGGCGCCATTGTCTTCCAGCGCCTTAACGATCTGGGCGACGGTCGACCTTTTCTGCCCAACCGCCACGTAAATGCAATATAGCTTCTTGCTCTCATCCTCCCCGGCATTCGCAGCCTTCTGGTTGATGATCGCATCGATAGCAACAGCGGTTTTGCCGGTCTGCCGGTCACCAATAATCAGTTCGCGCTGTCCCCGCCCAATCGGGATCAAGCTATCGATAGCCTTTAGTCCCGTTTGCATCGGCTCGGTAACGGATTTACGCGGGATAATCCCAGGTGCTTTGACATCTACCCTTGCGCGGTCAGCGCCTTCGATTGGCCCTTTGCCATCGAGAGGGTTGCCAAGACCGTCGACAACGCGACCAAGCAGAGCTGGCCCAACCGGAACATCAACAATCGAGCCGGTCCGTTTTACCGTGTCACCTTCATGGATTGTCCGATCATCACCGAAGATAACGACACCAACATTGTCGGTTTCGAGGTTCAATGCCATTCCGACAATGCCGCCGGTAAATTCAACGAGCTCACCGGCCTGAACGTTGTCCAGCCCGTATACGCGGGCAATACCATCACCAACGGAGAGAACCCGTCCAACTTCGGCGACTTCGGTCTCATTGCCAAAGTTCGTTATCTGGTCTTTCAGAATCGATGAGATTTCGGCGGCGTGGATATCCATCACGCAGTCCCTTTCATAGCAAGTTGTAATCTTTGTAATTTGGTACGCAGTGACGAATCGATCATTCGAGAACCAACCCGAACCACCATCCCGCCAAGCAATTCCGGATCCACGTTGGTCGTTACAGCGACCGTCGATCCAATGGCGTCCTTCAAGGAAGTTTCTAAACTTTTGCGCTGACTGTCAGTAAGAGGTGCCGCAGAGGTGACTTCAGCCTCAACTTCACCACGATGCTCGGAAACCAGGGTCCTGTAGGCCCGAATTATGTCCTCCAGCGCAAACAAACGCCGGTTTTGAGCAATAACACCAACCGTGTTGCAAACAATCTCGGACAGGCCCGCTTTTTCGGTAATCGCCGCCATCGCTTTACTTTGGGCATCACGTGAGAAAAGCGGGCTTTCTATAAGTCGACGCAAGTCATCTGACTCGTCGATCATTGCCTGTAATTGTGAGAGATCGTCCGCAACGGCATCGATGGCTTTTTGATCCAGCGCCAGCTCAAAAAGTGCCGTCGCATATCGACCTGAGAGACCCGAAGCTTCTGTTTGTCCCGATGCCACTTATTCTGCCTTCGATAGCCCTATCGGAATAGGAACTAAGTAACTGATATTTATTACGAAAATTAGCTTCTCGAATTTCAGCGAAAAGCCTATTTCCTGCCTGCCCTCAAAGGGCGCTGTTTGCTAACATACTACCCTGCACCATGCAACCCATGGCGCCGGTCAAAAACACCTAGATTTGCCGATATTTCTAGAGAAAATTGTGAGGATCGACGTCGATCTGTACACGGACATTGCCTCGAAATCGAATCTGTTTGAGCCAATGCCGCAATATACCCCTGACATTAGAATCACGCCGCGCTTTGAGCAACAGACGAAAACGGTGCCTGCCCCGAAGAATGGAGAGCGGTGCTGGTGCCGGGCCCAAGACGAAAACGCCCTCTTCCGATGGAGCTTTTCGCCCTAATGCACGCGCCACATTCTCGACTTCTACAGCGTCGCTGCCCGATACAATCAGTGCGGCAAGTCGGCCAAACGGTGGCATACCATGGCGTTTGCGTTCTTCCGCCTCGGTGGCTAGAAATTGGTCACGCGTTCCGGCAACCAATGCCTCCATAACCGGATCCTCGGGTCGATAGGTTTGGAGCAAAACCTTGCCGGGCCTTTCGGCGCGCCCCGCCCGTCCTGACACCTGGTGCAAGAGCTGGAAAGTTCTCTCCGCTGCGCGCAGATCACCACCAGCCAGACCTAAATCCGCATCAATGACACCAACCAAAGTCAAATAAGGGAAATGATGTCCCTTCGCCATAATCTGAGTGCCTATCAGAATATCGATCTCACGATTCTGCATTCTGCGCACCAGGGCAGCGGCGGCGGCCGGGCTTTGCATTGTGTCGCTCGCCATGATTTCGCATCGCGCCTGCGGAAATCGATCCGTTGTTTCTTCAGCGAGCCTTTCCACACCGGGTCCGCACGCCGCTAGCGATTCCGGTTCACTACATTCCGGACATTCCCCGGGCGGCTCCATTGAGAAGCCGCAGTGATGACATGAAAGATTTCTTTGCAATCGGTGTTCAACCAGCCAGGAGGTACAGTTCGGGCATTGCAAGCGATGACCGCAATGTCGGCAAAGCGTTAGCGGGGCATACCCTCTGCGATTAAGGAAAAGCATGACCTGTTCGCCCGCCGCCAACGATGCCGCAACGGCGTCCTGCAATCCGGGAGCAAGCCAGCTTTGACTTTCCATTTCCTCGGTTCGCATATCAATTGCGACAATGTCGGGCATCTCAGCGCCGCCGTGCCGGTCAACCAAGATCTGTCTTTCGTACCGACCCGACTGAACATTGGTAAAGGTTTCCAAGGACGGTGTCGCAGTTGACAAGATAATGGGGAAATTCCCCATCTGGGCGCGGACAACTGCCATGTCGCGTGCGTTATAGCAGACGCCGTCATCTTGTTTAAACGAGCCATCGTGCTCTTCATCAACAATCGTTAGGCCAAGGTTTGGAAAGGGCAGAAATAAAGCCGAACGAGCGCCCACGACGACGTTGGCTTCACCCGCGGCAATAGCCCGCCACGTTAGTCGCCGTTCAACACCTGTTAAATCGGAATGCCATTCAAGAGGTTTGGCACCAAATCTCTCAGTGAATCGCTTGAGCCACTGTGCCGTTAGGGCTATTTCAGGCAACAGGACCAACACCTGACGCCCCGCCGAGATTGTTGCTGCAATCGCTTCAAAATAGACTTCGGTTTTCCCTGACCCAGTGACACCGTCCAGCAGAGTCACTGAAAACCCCTCATCCGTATCTTGGTCGTTTGCGACCTCGACCGCATCGGTGAGCGCCTTCGCTGCCTCAGCCTGGGACGGCGATAAAATCGGCCTTGGTCGCTCCCAATCCGGCTTTTCAAGATCAAGGTGCTGTTCAAGCGTAATTGGCTTGAGCAAACCGGCATCTGCCATGCTGCGGACGACTGACGGGCTGACGCCGGCGCTTCTGGCAAGTTCAGCTGCAACTCGCGGCGGCCCTTCCGCGAGGACGGCAAGAACGCGTCGCCGGGCATCTGTCATCCTGATTCGCGAATCGCTTTCATCTTTGACGTCGACACCGGCAGGCAAATAGCCGGTTCGAGTCTTTGGTGGATCAAGTGCTGCTGGCACGCTCATGCTCATCCGCAATACCGCGCCAAGCGGACTCAAAGTGTAGGAAGAAGTCCAGTCTACCAGCTTACGCAAATCGCGAGACATAGGCGGAACATCTAGTAAACCATTAATATTCTTCAGTTTCTCGGCTGCCACTTCATTAGTGCCAGGTCCCCAGACAACCCCTTTTACGTCTCTTTTCCCCAATGGAACGGAGACAAAATCACCGACCGATACAGATAAGTCAGTGGGCACAAAATAGTCGTACGCACCTGTAAGAGGGAGTGGCAGAAGGACACTGACTCTTTCCTCTCTATAGGTCCGTCGCGGTGTAGCATGGGATGTAGGCATGGATTAGACTTTAGCGTGGCTCGATGGTTGGGCCAATCATGACAAACCATCGTAAGAATACGGTGGGAAGACCAAGTCGAATCTTAGGGATGACATCGTACTATGAAATTTTTCGTCGATACCGCCGATACTGAAGAAATTCGTGATTTAGCTGCGACAGGATTGGTCGATGGGGTGACAACCAATCCATCGCTCGTTGCAAAATCAGGACGAAAGTTTCTCGATGTTGTTCAGGAGATTTGCGGCATTGTCGATGGCCCTGTAAGCGCCGAAGTCACCGCGACTGATCACGAGACGATGCTCAAAGAAGGCAAAAAACTTGCTGGTCTTGCGCCCAATATTGCAGTCAAAGTTCCGCTAACACCTGACGGGCTAAAAACCTGCAAGGCGCTTTCTGACGCGGGGACGATGGTCAACGTCACACTGTGCTTTTCGCCGGGCCAGGCGATCCTTGCGGCCAAAGCCGGTGCAACTTTTATCTCGCCCTTTGTCGGGCGACTTGACGATATCAGCACTGACGGAATGCAACTGATTGCCGATATTTGCCAGATATACAATCAGTATGAGCAATTTGAGACAGAAGTTCTTGTTGCCTCGATACGCCATCCAATTCATTTAACTGAGGCAGCCAAAATGGGAGCCGATGTTGCAACCCTCCCGCCAGGTGTTTTACGGCAACTCTACAAACATCCGCTGACAGATGCCGGTCTCGCGGCCTTCCTTGCCGACTGGGAAAAAACGGGCCAGTCGATTTTGGATGATTAAAACATGACCAGTTCAACGCCCCCTGCCGACAACTCTACAAAAAAGTCTGGTACTAAAGCTGTAAGCAGCCCGATTATTTCACCTGATTCTGTTGCAGCTTTTCTTGAGCAGAACCCGACATTTGTCAATGATAGGCCGGAGCTTTTAGCATCCTTGATTCCCCCGGAACAAGATCATGGCGGTGGGATTGTCGACATGCAAAAGTTCATGCTCGAGCGCCTGCAGGCGGAGTTATCCCGCTATCAAACGCGGGAACAGAACCTGCTGGATGCAGCAGAGGCTAACGGTGATGTACAAGCCCGGGTGATCAAGGCTGTAAAAGCGCTTCTCGATGCGAATTCTTTCGAAGCTCTGATCAAGGTCGTCCTCAAAAAACTCCCCAAAATGTTCGAAATTTCGGCAGCCGCGCTTTGTTTAGAAGCAGGTAATCACATCCCTGAAGAGGGGGCTGATTTCGGAATCATTGTGGTTGAGCCCGGGACCCTGGAATCTCTCATGGATCAAGGCCGCGCGGTTGCTTTGCGATCTGACATCGAAGGTGACAAAGCAATTTTTGGATCCAGGGCCTCCAAGGTCCGGTCAGCTGCATTATTGCGGTTGAATTTTGGTCCCAATATTCCCAATGGATTGCTCGCGCTGGGGGCTAAAGCGCCTACGGGATTTGATCCGCGACAGGGCACGGAACTTCTCTCTTTCTTTTCCTACGTGCTGCAAAGGACCATCCAGCGATGGTTGACCCACGGCAAGTAACCAAGTTTCTCGCTGAACGGGACACGGTTGATGCCATCGAAGACTGGCAGCGTTGGATTTTGGATGAACGGCAATCCTCGACCCATACGTTGGCAGCATACTCACAGGACCTTGCTGCTTTCCTCGAATTCCTTACCAGCCATATTGGAAAGCCACCGGCACTCGACGATCTCGCCAGCCTCAAAATGGCAGACTACCGAAGCTTTCTTGCACATCGAATAAATCAGGGAATCGCGCACAGCTCTGTCGCGAGGGCGATGTCTACCCTTCGGAATTTCTTTAAATTTCTCGACAAAACCGGACGGGTTAGCAACGCAACAATAAAAGCCGTTCGATCTCCTAAACCCAAACCGCCGATCCCAAAACCAATTTCGGTAGAAGATGCATTCGACGTTATTCGAGCCGCTGCCAAGCTGTCAGATACGCCGTGGATTTCAAAACGTGATGTCGCGGTGTTTACGCTACTTTACGGGTGCGGTCTTCGAATTGATGAAGCGTTAAGCCTCAATCGAGCCGATATTCCCGATGGTGATGCTATGACGGTTACGGGAAAGGGCAACAAGCAACGCGTCGTTCCTGTCCTGCCAATCGTCCGTGACGCCATTGATAAATATGTCGATGCCTGCCCATTCTCAGGAGAAGCGGAGACGCCTCTTTTCGTCGGTGCCCGCGGTGGCCGACTTAATGCAGGCGTTGTTCAGCGCCAGATGCGCAAAGTACGCGCCCAGCTGGGGTTGCCAAATACAGCAACGCCACACGCCTTACGCCACAGCTTCGCGACCCATCTATTGGGTGCCGGTGGGGACCTTCGAACCATTCAGGAACTGCTTGGCCATTCCTCCCTTTCTACGACGCAACGCTACACGAGTGTCGATGCAGAACGGCTGATGAAAGTGTATGAGGTCTCACATCCGAGGGCCAAACGCTAACCAGCGAAGCAAGAAAACGTGGATGACTGGAAATCCACAATAAATATGGCTAAAATTTATGCATGACTGAAATAGCAATTAGCCCTCTGTCTAACGCCTGTGGTGCAGAAATATCCGGTGTTGATTTAACAAAACCAATCAGCGCCGGAATAGCTGCCGAGATCAATCAAGCGTGGCTTGATCACTGCGTCATCGTTTTCCGCGGGCAAAAACTCGCAGACATAGATCAGGTGAATTTCGCGGAAGCCTTTGGACCAGTTGGCGACTATTTGCGGCCCAACACACTGCGCAGCGGAGCAATGAAAGAGCGGCATCGCGCCGTAATGTTCGTCAGCAACATCGTTGAAAATGGCGAACCCATCGGAACTTTGCCCGATGGTGAAATGATGTTCCATACTGATACCGGTTACGATCAGAATCCGCACAAGGCAACGACCCTTTATGCCGTTGAAATTCCGACACATGGCGGCAACACCATCTTTTCAAACCAGTATAAAGTTTATGATGAATTGCCAGAACGGCTTAAGACACTTCTAAAGGGGCGGAACGCTCATCATGCTTATGAGTTCGGTGTGATGATCAAAAAGAAAGAAAAATATGACGGTCCAGAAATGCGAACCGCTGTTCATCCAATTTTCCGAAACCATTCTGAAACCGGTAAGCCAGCAGTTTATGTTAACGAGTTGATGACCGAGTCCATTGAGGGGCTGGCTAACGACGAAAGCCGGGCGATTCTGGATGAAATCTTTGCAATGCAGAAAGAAGACCGCTTTTGCTATGAGCATGTTTGGCAAAAGGGTGATCTCGTAATGTGGGATAACCGGTGCACTCTTCATGCCCGCACTGATTTTCCTCGGGATCAGCGACGGCTGTTGCGGCGTGTCACGATTGAGGATGCGCCGCCGGCCTGGGCGGCATAAACGCGCCAAAAACTTGTCCAAATGGACATTTTCTGCTTAATTGTCAGCAATATATAGCTGTGACAGATGATTTGGCGCAGCAAAGGAGATTTCGCGATGGCCGTAAAAGTAACACCATTATCCGATGCCTGTGGCGCCGAGATTTCAGGCGTCGACATGAAAGACAGCCTTTCGCCGGAAGATGCGTCAACGATTTACCAGGCCTGGCTGGATTATTTGGTTATCGTTATTCGTGACCAGATGGAGCTGACACCCGCGGATCAAAAGAACTTCTGCGGTTATTTCGGCAAGATCGGCGAATATAATCGACCCAAAGAACGGCAGCATCCCAAGCATGCCAGTGATGAGATTATGTTGGTGTCCAACGTCCGCGAGGATGGCCGGGTAATTGGTGCCCATCCGGACGGTGAAATGATGTGGCATACCGATACACCGTATCTGCGTAATCCGCATAAGGCGACGACGTTATATGGTGTTGAAGTCCCAAATATCGGTGGCGACACGCAATTCTCAAATCAATATTTGGTTTATGACGCACTGCCGCAGGAAATGAAGGACAAGCTGGCAGGCATGCTGGCGATGAATTGTTACGAGTTTGGCACAACCGTAAAAACCTTTGAGAAGTACGATCGCAACGCCGTTCCCCATCATCCACATCCGGTATTCCGCAAACACCCTGAAACGGGCCGTACTGCGGTCTATGTTTGTCCTCTGATGACGGAAGAAATCATCGGTATCGACGAAGGCGAAGGCAAAGAAATCCTCGACGAGATTTACGCCCTCCAGCGCGAGCCGCGGTTTGTTTATGCCCACAAATGGCAGGTTGGAGACTTCGTAATGTGGGACAATCGCTGCCTGTTGCACGCCCGTACAGATTTCCCGCGCGAGCAGCGCCGTTTGCTGCGCCGTGTAACGATCAGCGATGAAGCTGAGGTAATGGTCGCCTAGTCGGTATCGGCTTTCTTTTTACGCGACATCTTTTCTATAAGCCGTTTTACGCGGATTGAAGCGTCATCCTGAACTTCACGATATTTGGGATAGCGTTGACCAATCTTCTTATTCAATAACCTGACGCGCGCAGACTTGCGGCTCAGGATTATAAGCCCTATCGCGAGGAATAATATTCCCTGCAGGATCGGTAGAAAGAGGCCGATAATTCCAAGAAATATAAAAATCCAGCCAAGCGACAGGATTAGGTAGTGTTTTACGTCCCTTTTCATTAGCGCCAATCCAAACCTGAAAACTCAGCTTGGTGAAAGAATATCTCTAAATATGGACAGGCTTGTTCCAGGCCGCAAGCGCCGCTTCCTTAACCGCCTCGTTGAGCGTCGGATGGGCATGGCATGTCCGTGCTATGTCTTCAGCTGAAGCGGAAAATTCCATCGCAAGTGCAAGCTCGGCAATCATGGTTCCTGCGTCAGGACCTATAATGTGGGCGCCAAGAACCTGATCAGTCTTGGCATCGGCAAGAATTTTTACAAAGCCGTCATGTTCGATTTCTGATGCGCGGGCACGGGAGTTCGCCATGAACGGGAATTTCCCGGCGCTGTACTCGACCCCGTCTTCCTTGAGCTGCTCTTCTGTGCGGCCTACGGAGGCGACCTCCGGAGACGTAAATACAACCGCAGGAATCGCGTTGTAATCGATATGGCCGGCCTGCCCATCCATCATCTCAACGGCGACAACACCTTCATCTTCGGCCTTATGAGCCAGCATTGGGCCAGGAATAACGTCGCCGATGGCGAAAATACCGGAGACGTTTGTTTGGAATGCCTTATCAACCTGTATGAACCCGCGATTGTCCATATCGACGCCGACATCCTCCAACCCAAGGCCGGCAGTATAGGGACGGCGCCCAATTGCCGAGAGGACGACACTACAATCAATGGTTTCAGCATCACCCCCTGCTGCGGGTTCCACAGTGAGTGCGACGCCGCTCTTGGAATTCTTGGCCCCTGTCACTTTAGTTCCCAGGCGGAATGTCATCCCTTGTTTCTCAAGGGCCTTGTGCATCTCAACAGCGACTTCGCTGTCCATAGTCGGCACGATGCGGTCCAAAAATTCCACTACGGTAACGTCGGCACCGAGGCGTCCCCAAACGGAGCCCATTTCCAAACCGATATATCCCCCGCCAATAACAACCATATGGTCTGGAACTTTGGTGAGAGAAAGCGCGCCTGTCGACGTAACAATCTTTTTTTCGTCGATCTCGACGCCTGGCAGGGGCATCGATTCAGAGCCTGTCGCCACCAAAATTCGCTTGGTTTTGAGCGTGGTCGATGCCGGGTCACCGACCTCCACAGTATCCGGCGCCTTTATGGTCGCGGTACCGGTAATCTGATCAACTTTGTTTTTCTTGAATAAAAAAGCGATCCCTTTGGTCAACCCGTCAACGACATCGTCTTTGCGGGCCAGCATTGTTCCGAGATCGAGACCGACCTTTCCGATTTTCACGCCATGGTCAGCAAGCGAATGTTGTGCTTCGGCAAATTTTTCGGAGGACTGCAACAATGCTTTTGACGGAATACAACCAACATTCAGGCAAGTACCCCCCAGCGCATCGCGCTTATCCACGCAAGCAACTTTCATCCCAAGCTGCGCAGCCCGAATGGCTGCGACATAACCACCCGGTCCGGCGCCAATCACGACTAAATCATATTCTGTTTCAGCCATAAGTCTTTCCTATGGAAAATTCGGTATTTAAATTCCGAGCAGAATGCGATCCGGCTCTTCAATACATTCCTTAACTCTGACGAGGAATGTCACGGCCTCGGCACCGTCGATAATCCTGTGATCATAAGAAAGTGCGAGATACATCATCGGTCGAACCTCAACCGCATCGCCCACTGCAATGGGGCGCGGCTGTATCTTATGCATACCGAGAATTCCGGATTGCGGCGGGTTCAAAATCGGTGTCGACATCAATGACCCGTAGACGCCGCCATTGGTAATCGTAAACGTGCCACCAGTGAGCTCTGCCATCGAAAGATTGCCATCCCGCGCCTTTCGCCCAAGCTCACCAATTTCTTTTTCTATATCGGCAAAAGATTTGCGATCAGCATCGCGCAGCACAGGTACAACGAGTCCTTGCTCCGTCCCAACGGCAACACCGAGATCAACAAAATTCCGATAAACGACGTCATCACCGTCTATCGTCGCATTGACCGCGGGCAATTCCTTGAGCGCTGCAATGCAGGCTTTGGCAAAAAAAGACATAAAGCCAAGCTTCACGTCGTGCTTCTTTTGAAAATCTTCCTGGTATTTTTTCCGCGCGGCCATGACGTTTGTCATATCCACCTCATTAAAGGTGGTCAGCATCGCTGCAGTATTCTGGGCTTCCTTTAGTCTTTCCGCGATACGTTTGCGCAGACGCGTCATCGGCACGCGTTCTTCACCCCGTTCATCAGCTGGTGCTGGCTGGGGTTTGGCGGCAACTGGTTCAGCGGAAGCCGCTTGCTCACCATCCAGATAGGCCTGTACATCAGCTTTTGTCAGGCGACCATCTTTCCCCGTTCCGGTAATCTTGGTCGGATCAATCTTGCCTTCATCAACCATTTTCCGAACTGCTGGCGACAGAGATTTGTCAGTACCGGCAGGTTTTTGCTCCGGGGCAGCCTCAACAGGAGCGGGTTTGGGTGCAGGCGCCTCTTCAGCCGCCGGTGCGGCGGCGACCCCATTGCCTTCGCCAATGGTTCCAAGCACGGCACCGACTTCAACTTCACTGCCAGCTTCGACAATTATGGCTTCCAATGTCCCGGAGGCGGCGGCGGGCACTTCCAGCGTTACCTTATCAGTTTCCAGTTCAACGATGGGTTCATCACGTTCGACGACCTCGCCGACGGACTTAAACCATTTTGCTACCGTCGCCTCTGCGACCGACTCACCAAGTTGTGGAACCTTGATTTCCATTGTCATTGCCTTTCCGGCTTTGGGATAACCAAACTGCCCTTATAATCAACCGACCTGCAACGCTTGATCGACAAGTGCTGCTTGTTCTTTTGCATGTCGTTTTGCCAACCCGGTAGCTGGTGAAGCGGCTTCAGCCCGACCAGCATAAATTGGGCGTTCGGCCTTACTGTCAATCTTATCCAACAAATTTTCGATGCGACGGTCAATAAAGGTCCACGCACCCATATTCGCTGGTTCTTCCTGGCACCAGACAACTTCAGCGTTCTTATATCGCTGTAGCTGCTCTGTAAGTGACATGGCGGGGAACGGATAAAGCTGCTCAATTCTTACAATTGCAACATCGTCCAGACCGCGCTCGTTTCTCTCCGCGTAGAGATCGTAATAAACTTTCCCAGAGCACAGCACGACGCGTTTTATTTTGCTGTCCGCAACGAGTTTATCAGCCTCGGGCAATACACGGTGGAAGCAGGATCCCGGCCCCATATCGTCGAGAGTAGAAACGCATAGTTTGTGCCGCAATAACGATTTGGGCGTCATAACAATAAGCGGCTTGCGGAAGCTGCGGTGGATCTGGCGTCGCAAAACATGGAAATAATTCGACGGCGTCGAAGGCATAACGACCTGCATATTGTCCTCGCCGCACAGCTGCAAATAACGTTCCAGTCGGGCTGACGAATGTTCGGGACCCTGTCCCTCATATCCATGTGGCAACAGCATGACGATTCCCGACATGCGCAGCCATTTACTTTCTGCAGAAGCAATAAACTGATCGATGATGACCTGCGCACCGTTGGCAAAATCGCCAAATTGCGCTTCCCACATCACCAGCGCGTCAGGTGCGACCAGGCTAATACCATATTCAAACCCGAGAACTCCCGCTTCCGAAAGCGGACTATTATGCGCAACAAAACGCGCTTGATCATGAGCTACATTCTGGAGCGGAACATAATGTTCTTCTGTTTCCTGATCGATGAGATAGGCGTGACGTTGGGAAAATGTTCCCCGCTGGACATCCTGTCCGGCAAGCCTGACCAAATGACCTTCCTTTACCAATGTGCCAAATGCCAATGCTTCGGCAGTTGACCAATCGATACCGTTACCGGTGTCGATCATTTTCTTTCGGGCGTCGACGAATCTATTGAGTTTGGGATGGAGGTTAAATGTCTCGGGGATTTGCACCAGCGCGTTGCCAATTTCTTTCAGCGACTCAACTGGCAGATCAGTTTTCCCACGCCGGTCCTCAACAGTCGGCGCCACTTCGAGATGAGACCACTTTCCATCCAACCAATCCGCCTTGTTTGGCTTGAAGTTGGACGCAGCTTCAAAATCCTCATTGAGTTCATCCCGAATGCGATCCGTCAGCGCTTTAGTAAAGTCCTCCGAAACCGATCCCTCTTGAACCAACTTATCGGCGTAGATCGTTCTAGTACTCGGTTGATCGGCGATTTTTCTATACATAATCGGTTGCGTAAAAGCCGGTTCGTCGCCCTCATTGTGACCAAAACGCCGATAACACCACATGTCGATCACAACATCCTTGCGGAACTCCTGGCGAAACTCTGTTGCGATTCGCGCAACATGGACAACGGCCTCCGGATCATCACCATTTACATGGAATATCGGCGATTGAACGGTTTTGGAAACGTCAGACGGATAGGGAGATGACCGGGAGTCGCGTGGGTTTGTTGTAAAACCGATCTGATTGTTGACGATGAAATGAATTGTGCCTCCAGCGCGATAGCCCGGAACGGCAGAAAGCGCAAAAGTCTCGGCTACCAGCCCCTGCCCCGCAAAAGCGGCATCGCCATGCATCAAGATTCCCATAACACGCCGGCGTTCCTGATCTTTGAGCTGGAGTTGCTTGGCGCGGACACGACCAACAATTACGGGGTCAACCGCTTCCAGATGAGATGGGTTTGGCGATAGCGAGAGATGAACATTCTTGTCGTCAAAGACAACGTCTGCGGAGGTTCCGAGATGGTACTTCACATCGCCCGACCCCTGAACTTCCTCGGGATTCGAAGATTGACCCTGGAATTCAGATAAAATCGCGACGTAAGGTTTTTTCAGAACAT
Source organism: Rhodospirillaceae bacterium (assembly GCA_002720855.1). GTDB lineage: Bacteria > Pseudomonadota > Alphaproteobacteria > MPNO01 > UBA2964 > UBA2964. The sequence goes on from PBIN01000015.1 coordinate 224,287, forward strand.
TGGCAAGGACCGACAGCCGGCCACGATGCGGCATCCCTATGACAACTTCTTCGATTCCAAGTTGACTGCCGCGCTTCAATATTTGTTCAAGAGCGGGAATAAGGCTCTCGCCGCCATCAAGGCCAAATCGTTTTGCGCCCGGATATTTAACGTTGAGGAAATTCTCGAACCCTTCGGCCTCGCTCAACCTTTCCAGGATCGCTTCCTTGCCGCGTTGCGTGAAATCAGTGCGGTTATGACTTCCTTCAATCCGTTCCTGAATCCATTGTTTCTGGTCAGGTTCCTGAATATGCATAAATTCGACACCGATTGTGCCGCAATATGTCTGCTGTAACCGGTCATTAATTTCGCGCAATGTTGGATATTCCAGACCCAGGACATTATCGATAAAAATCGGTTTATCGAGATCGGCTTCCGTAAAACCATATGACCGGTAATCGAGCTCAGAATTCTTTTCGTGACGGTATAACCCTAAAGGATCCATGTTTGACGCGAGATGGCCGCGCACACGATACGAGCGGATCAGCATTAGTGCGTGTAGAGAATCTACCGTCGCCTGGCGGCTTTCTTCCGAAGAAACGGAAGCAGCATGGCCGTTTGAATTTAACTTCTCAGATGCGTCCGAAACGCCAACAACACGATTGCCACGGGGTGCCCAGCTCGCTCCCTCCAGGGACTTAGTAATATTAGGTGCTTCTTCGCGGAGCTCGCTAAAAAATTCCTGCCACTCGGCTGGAACCGACGTCGCGTTCTCGACATAGCGTGCATAAAGGTCTTCGACGAAGGCTGCGTTGCCTCCCGCCAGAAATGAATTTCGCTCGAAATTCTCTATCGACATAATCTGCCTTTACGCAAAGTCTAAATCACTAGACTTTCAATGTTGCCAATAACCACGCCGTGATACGCCATTGTGGTTAACGTAATATGATAAAAAAACGTCCGACTATTTGCTCATAATTTTTAACATTGTATCGCCAAGGGCCGCCGGCGAATCCGCAACCGTTATGCCGGCGCTTTTCATCGCTTCCATTTTATCGTCTGCACCTCCTTTACCGCCGGAAATTATCGCACCTGCGTGGCCCATACGACGGCCCGGTGGAGCCGTTACGCCAGCGATAAATCCAACGACTGGTTTTTTTACTTTTGATTTTTTTAGAAATTCAGCGGCGTCTTCCTCTGCGCTACCGCCGATTTCGCCAATCATGACAATTCCTTCGGTTTCGTCATCACCGAGAAACATATCCAGACAATCGATAAAATTGGTGCCGTTGACTGGATCACCACCAATTCCAATACACGTTGTCTGACCGAGACCCGCAGCAGTCGTTTGAGCAACCGCTTCGTAGGTCAATGTCCCTGAACGGGAAACAATTCCAATTTTGCCACGTTGGTGAATATGTCCGGGCATAATGCCAATCTTGCATTCATCCGGGGTGATGACGCCTGGACAGTTGGGACCGATCAGCCGGGTATTTGAACCGGACAAAGCCCGTTTGACTCGCACCATATCGACGACCGGGATTCCTTCTGTAATACAGATCGCCAGCGGCATCTCCGCTTCAATCGATTCCAGGATTGCATCAGCCGCAAAGGGCGGCGGCACATAGATGACACTGGCATTGGCACCTGTCTCGGTTATCGCATCAGCAACAGTATCAAAGACCGGCAAATCGAGATGTTGTTCACCGCCCTTGCCAGGGGTCACACCACCAACCATTTGCGTCCCGTAGGCGATAGCCTGCTCGGAATGAAAGGTGCCTTGCGCGCCTGTGAAGCCCTGACAAATGACCTTCGTATTCTTATCGACAAGAACAGCCATTACGCGGCCTCCTTTACGGCTTTAACAGCCTTCTCTGCCGCATCCCCAAGATCGTCTGCCGCGATAATTGGCAACCCGGATTCTTCGAGAATTGTTTTACCGAGTTCAACATTGGTACCCGCAAGGCGAACCACCAGCGGAACTGTCAGACTAACCTCACGGGCGGCCGCTACAACGCCCTCGGCGATTACATCGCAACGCATAATGCCGCCGAAGATATTGACCAGAAGGCCTTCGACATTCGAATCTGAAAGGATCAGTTTAAAAGCTGCCGTCACGCGTTCCCGCGAGGCGCCACCACCGACATCCAGGAAGTTTGCCGGTTCGCCACCATAGAGCTTGATAATGTCCATCGTCGCCATGGCCAAGCCAGCACCGTTCACCATGCAGCCAATATTGCCATCCAGCTTTACATAATTGAGATCAAACTTGGCCGCTTCCAGCTCTGTTGGATCTTCCTCGCTTTCATCCCGCAGTTCGGCAATATCCTTGTGACGGAACAGTGCATTGTCATCAAAATTCATTTTTGCATCGAGAGCGATAACATCACCTGACCCTGTAACCACCAGCGGGTTGATCTCGACAATTGAGGCATCAAGTTTCTCGAACGCATTGTACATTGCCATAAGAAACTTCACGGCGGACTTAATCTGATCGCCTTCGAGTCCTAACCCAAAGGCAATTTTACGTGCATGAAATGCCTGCATCCCTGCAGCAGGATCAATTGCGACCTTTAGAATTTTCTCTGGCGTTTTGGCAGCAACTTCCTCGATTTCCATTCCGCCTTCGGTCGACGCCATGATGGTAATCTGGCTTGTTGCCCTATCTATGAGGATGCCGAGATAAAGCTCACGGGCGATGTCGCAGCCGTCCTCGACATAAACCCGGCCAACTTCCTTTCCGTCTGGCCCCGTTTGATGCGTGACAAGCGTCATACCGATCATTTCATCGGCAAACTGCTTTACCTCATCAATGGATTTCGCAAGTTTAACGCCACCGCCCTTACCGCGCCCACCGGCGTGAATTTGGGCTTTGACGACCCAAACCGGCCCGCCCAGCTCCTCAGCAACTTTTACTGCTTCTTCGGGTGTATAGGCGACCCCGCCTTTTGGCACAGCGACCCCGAAGCCCCGCAGGACTTCCTTGGCCTGATATTCATGAATATTCATGCGCGATTAGCCTTTGTGAATTGGATATAAGGTTACTTCTTTTTGGCCGCAGATTTCTTACGGGCCGCCTTTTTCCTTGCTGGCGATTTTTTCGCCTTCTTCTGCATGCGCTTGACAACATTGACCAGGGTACGAACCGCCGCGACTGATGCCTTAAAAGCTTTCTTTTCAGTCGCGTTGAGATCGATCTGAATAATACGTTCGATACCTTTGGCGCCAATCACAACGGGAACGCCAACATAAAGACCGCGAACGCCATACTCGCCATTCAAATAGGCACAGCAGGGCAGTACCCGTTTTTGATCCTTGAGATACGCTTCCGCCATTTCAATGGCTGATGATGCAGGGGCATAGAAAGCGGATCCAGTTTTGAGAAGACCAACAATTTCGGCACCGCCATCACGGGTGCGTTGAACAATCTGATTGAGTTTATCTTTGGTCGTCCATCCCATCTTAACGAGATCGGGAAGTGGAATCCCCGCCACAGTCGAATAGCGCGGCAACGGCACCATCGTGTCTCCATGGCCACCGAGAACAAATGCCGTAACATCGCGCACCGATACGTTGAACTCCTCAGCGAGGAAATAACGGAATCGCGCAGAGTCCAGAATACCTGCCATGCCAACAACGCGGCTCGCGGGAAGGCCCGAGGCCTCGCGTAGCGCCCAAACCATTGCGTCCAGTGGATTGGTGATGCAAATGACAAATGCCTTCGGGCACCATTGTTTGATACCTTCACCGACCGCTTTCATCACATTAGTATTAATGCCGATCAAATCATCGCGGCTCATTCCGGGCTTGCGCGCAACACCAGCGGTTACGATTACAACGTCCGCACCCCTAATTGCACGATAGCTCGATGCACCTTTCATATTCGAATCAAAACCTTCGACAGGCGAAGATTCGACGAGGTCCAGTGCCTTGCCTTCTGGAATACCCTTGACGATATCAAACAGAATTACGTCGCCAAGTTCTTTCAGTCCGGCCAAATGGGCCAGGGTGCCGCCGATATTTCCGGCGCCAACGAGCGCGATTTTATTGCGTGCCATGAGTACTCCTCAATCGATCGATTGGTTATCAGAAATGGCGTTATCAACCAGCAATAGTGTCATTATGGTTAACGTAGCCTCAACTGCGCGGGTAACTACCTGTTTTGCCCAAAAAGAGCAAGAAAAACGGTCGAATTTTCATCCAAATTCAATCAAATAATTGTTTTTTGAGAAACACTATAAATTTTGAATTAGAAAGCCAGATCAACGGTGCTCCACGATCAACTTTTTGACCTCAGCAATTGCTCTCGCCGGGTTCAAATGTTTTGGGCAGGTTTTCGTGCAATTCATGATGGTGTGACATCGATAGAGACGAAACGGGTCTTCGAGATTATCCAGGCGGTTTCCAGTATCCTCATCACGCGAATCTGCGATCCATCGATAAGCCTGAAGCAAAGCGGCCGGCCCTAGATACCGGTCGCCATTCCACCAATAGCTGGGGCAGCTGGTGGAACAGCAGAAACACAAAACACATTCCCAAAGGCCATCGAGCTTCGCCCGCTCTTCCGGACTTTGCAGACGCTCTTTATCCGCGGGCGGTTCGTTGACGGATTTGAGCCAGGGCTCAATTGATGCATATTGCGAATAAGCCTGCTTAAGATCGGGGACCAGGTCCTTTACGACTGCCATATGCGGCAAAGGATAGATCTTTGCATCGCCGTCAATGTCATCAATCGCCTTAATGCAGGACAGCGTGTTCGTGCCATCAACGTTCATTGCGCAGGATCCACACACCCCTTCACGACAAGAGCGCCGAAAAGTAAGCGAAGAATCCATCTCATTTTTAATTTTAATAAGCGCATCAAGGACCATTGGCCCGCATGTGTCCATGTCGACTTCGAATGTGTCAACGCTAGGATTTTCGCCGTCGTCGGGATCGTAACGGTAAACCTGAAACCGCTTAATATTCGTGGCCCCTTCCGGTGCCTTGTGGGTTTTGCCGGAACTTATTTTCGAATTGGCCGGGAGCGCGAATTCAACCATATTTCGTCCTCATCGAACCGGCTCCGTAGCGTAGAAAATTAAAACAAGTCATAAGCAATATCTGGCCTCAATACACGCGTGCCTTTGGTGGCACCGCATCAACTGCATCGGTAAGAGTTTCACCGTGAACAGGGCGATAATCAAATCGACTTGTACCATCGTCATTCAGCCAGGCAACAGTGTGTTTCATCCAATTTTCATCATCACGGTCGGGGAAATCCTCGCGAGCATGGCCACCGCGACTTTCTTTGCGGTTAATTGCGCCATGAATGCTCACCAGCGCTTGTTGTAACAGATTATCAAATTCAAGTGCCTCGACGAGGTCAGAGTTCCAGATCATACCACGATCATTGACCTTTAGATCATCTTTTTGGGCCCAAACCTGCGCCATTTTCTCAACACCCTCAGCCATTACCTCTTCTGTCCTGAACACTGCGCAATGGGCCTGCATCGTGCGTTGCATTTCAAGACGTAAATCCGCCGTCAGAACCGGACCGTCGGCATAACGGCGGGAATCCAGCCAATCAAGGGCTTTATCAGCCGCATCATTGGGCAAAGCCGGATGGGGTGTATCAGGTTTAACGATTTCAGCGCAGCGATCCGCCGCTGCGCGGCCGAATACTACAAGATCAAGCAACGAATTCGACCCTAGACGATTTGCGCCATGCACGGAAACACAGGCAGCTTCGCCGACGGCCATTAGCCCAGGTATAACAACATCAGGGTCATCGCCAACGGGCTGCACAGCTTCGCCGAGATAATTGGTGGGAACACCACCCATGTTGTAATGAACAGTTGGCAAGACAGGAATTGGCTCACGGGTGACATCGACATTAGCGAATATTCGCGCCGTCTCAGAAATTCCGGGCAACCGTTCGCTGATTACTTCCGGTTCCAGATGTTCGATATGCAGATGAATATGGTCTTGTTCGGGACCAACACCCCGTCCTTCATTCATTTCGATTGTCATGGAACGGCTAACGACGTCGCGTGACGCAAGGTCCTTGGCGTGCGGCGCATAACGCTCCATAAAGCGCTCTCCTTCCGAATTTGTAAGGTAACCGCCCTCGCCTCGAACGCCCTCAGTGATCAGTGCGCCCGCACCGTAGATACCTGTTGGGTGGAACTGGATAAATTCCATGTCTTCCAGCGGCAATCCCGCGCGTAGAACCATCGCACTGCCATCGCCAGTTTGGGTATGAGCGCCAGTGCACGAGAAATAACAACGCCCATAACCACCTGTCGCGATTATCACCATATGAGACTGGAACCGATGGATCGTGCCGTCATCCAAATTCCACGCCATGACGCCAGCAATCTTGCCGTCCACGTCATGAATCAAATCCAGCGCAAAATATTCAACAAAAAACTCAGCCTGATTACGAAGCGACTGCTGATAAAGCGTATGGAGAATTGCATGTCCCGTCCGATCCGCCGCCGCACAGGTACGGTGCGCAGGTGGACCCTCTCCATATTCGGTTGTCATCCCGCCGAAAGGGCGCTGATAAATTTCACCGGATTCGGTACGGGAGAAGGGAACGCCGTAATGTTCGAGTTCTATAACCGAGGGCATCGCCTCACGGCACATATATTCGATAGCGTCCTGATCGCCCAGCCAATCCGCACCCTTTACCGTGTCGTAAAAATGCCAACGCCAGTCATCTTTACCCATATTACCCAACGCGGCTGATATTCCCCCTTGAGCAGCCACCGTGTGGCTGCGTGTTGGAAATACCTTTGTAATACAGGCTGTTTTCAATCCCTTGAGAGCAAGGCCAAAAGTCGCTCTGAGCCCAGCGCCACCGGCGCCTATCACTACAACGTCGTAGGTATGATCAATAATATCGTAAGACTTGCCGGAATTAGCCATTCGAGGTTCAACCAGACAACGCTATTTTAAGGACAGCAATTAAGGATGATAAGCCCAAAATAGTGGCCATAATTTTAACGGCTGTAATAGAAGCGGTCTTTACCCATTCGGTGTGCACATAGTCCTCGATAACGACCTGCAATCCAAGTTGGGCATGGTGAAAGACCATAACGATCAGCAAGATGAGTAAGACGGTTGTTACCGGATTCGACATCCATTCGCGAACAAGTTCGATATTGGCACCGGCAAGTTGCGCAATACTCGCAACAAACCACAGCACCATCGGTACCAGGGCCACAGCTGTCAGCCTTTGTACCCACCAATGGGCCACGCTGCTCTTGGAGAAAGCCAGGCCAAAAACTCTTCCGATTTCGGCGCGAAAACTCATCACAAAACTCCCATGGACGAATAACCCCATGCCCAAGAGCACAAGGTTAGAACAATGGAAGACGATATGACGATCCACCCTGAGCGGTACGCCGCCGGAAGATCCAGGCCTTTACCAATATCCCAAAATAGATGACGAATGCCGTTACAAAGATGATAAAATAAAGCAAAGGACCAGCCGAATAACATTAGCTGGCCTATCCAGGAACCAACCACCATTTGCACCGTCGTATAGGCACCTCCTCCCATGGCGGCGGCAATTAACCACCATACCAACAGCAACGTACCTGCCGAAAGTGCAACGCCGGTAATGCGATGCAAAATTGATAGAGTGGACGTAAGCTGCGGCTTGTATACTTGTAGGTGCGGAGAAAGCGGACGCTCTCTGGTGTCCATTTCATTCTTCCTGTTAAGTCAATCGATGCGCTACTGGGATCATACCCGCGCTTCTTGAATTTGTTTAGACCTTCGCCCACGGCTAGTCAATTCTGTCAGCCCCATTTCACGCTCAAAATTCGTTCTGAACATCATTTTTTTAACCTTCGCAAAGAGTTGCTCCACTTATCGTCAAAAACGGTTGAACCATACTGCGAGGTATTGTGTGTAAAATTGTGGACGAAATGTTTAGGAGTTGGGGAAAGACGGGATGTTTATACACAAGAAATTTGATGATTAGGTTAAAAAACCGTTGCCCAAAATCGAAATCCTTAAGAACATTTCCATACGTGAGAGCGTACGAATCAGGATGCGCAGCGTAGGCGACAGGGGGGCGATCGCAAGGTCGATTTCCTAGTTTACGACGCAGTGGTTGAATGGTTCACCGGCCGAATGGTCACCTGAGCCGGATAAGCCTTAGGGCGGACTTCGACGAGGGACTTGGCTGGAACGCAGACCGCCAAGATGGGCTGGGAACGCGTGGGATGGTCTTTTGATCAAACGATGCGCCGCCTGTCACTGGAGGACAGTCTGTGACGCTATTAATCGACAGCCGTCTTCGGACGGTCAAAGGCTAGTAGCGATATAGATTGTTTAGCGCGGCTGTAGACCATCCAGGGGGCTTTGCCTGCTATTTGGTTGTTGTGACAGGTTATTGTCCTGGGCCTCCCTATTGGGCATTGCCTGTCGCCGAAGGGTTTTGTCTCGCCGCTTAGGGACGCTGCCCGCAGGTAGCCGGAATTCCGGTATGGCTGTCTCGCCACAGCCATGTGCCCGGAGCCGGTAACTAGCGGGATACGTCACGGACCTTTCGTATCGAGGGCGGTAACGTAGTCACAGTCCGCTGTGACCGATGCCACCGCCGGTCAGGGCCAGGCGTCTTTGCCGAGGCCGCCGCCTGATCCGGAAACTCGGACGCTCTTACGACCAGAAGTCCTTTGAGGCTTCAGAGACGCCGGACCTTCGATGGTCCGGCGTCTCGCCGTTTTAGATAAATGTTATTCGGCGTTATTCTCCATCTCTTCAATGGTTTCGGCCAACCGTACCAATCGCTGAGCCTCCTCAACGTGCAAGCCTTCCACCAGCTGGCCGTCAACCAGCGTAACGCCTTTTCCTTCTGCGAGCGCCGCTTCGTGCGCCGCCGTTATCTTGTGCGCCCAATCAATTTCCTCGGTTGACGGCCCATAAACAGAATTAGCGCCCGCCACGGTTTTGGGATGCAGCAATGTCTTCCCGTCAAAGCCCATTGCTCTACCTTGTCGGCAAGATTCGAGAAATCCCTCATCATCCGAAAGGTCGAAAAATGGACTATCCAAAATTGTCAAATTGTTTGCCCGGGCCGCGAGAATGCAGAGTTGGATGCTCGTCTGTAATGGTTGACGATCAGATGTGTGCTGCGCACGAAGGTCTTTGGTAAGATCCGCCGAGCCAATTAAAAGTGCGCCAACGCGCGAATGCGCTGCCGCTATTTCGTTCGCGTTAAGAACACCCTGTGCTGTTTCGACCATGCACCAGATCTGCATATCCTCTGGAGCGCCCGCTGACGCCATGAGCTCGGCTACTCCGGCAACAGTCTTTGGCGAGTCAACTTTGGGTACAACGATCATATCGGCGCCAGATGTTGCGATCGCCTTTATATCCTGTTCATGCTCTTCAGTACCTACGCCGTTAATCCTGACACCAACTTCACGGAGCCCATAGCCTCCCGCCTCCAAGGCCTGAAGGATGTTCGACCTGGCCCTGTCCTTGGCGTCGGGTGCCACACCGTCTTCAAGATCCAATATAAGAATATCAGCGGGCACCTCCTTACCCTTCTCAAGCGCACGCACATTGGCACCAGGCGTATACATCGCGCTTCTTCGCGGACGGTCAGCTTTCATATTATCAGCAGTCATCTGCATTCCTTTCACATTTGCCTGCATTATAGGGCTGCTTGGAAAGGCAACAAGCGAGCGATGGTGGTTCTTTCACGTCATAAAAAAACGGCGACCCCCAGTACACTGGGGCCGCCGTCTTTAGACAGACAATCCGGGGTTGGCGTCAGATCGCCCGCCTGCGTCTCCTCATATATCCAAGCGCGAACAGGCCGGCACACATTACAGCAAGGCTGCCTGGCTCTGGAACGTCAGCGCTTGTCTGCGCCAAGTTCGCGTTGATATCGCCATATCCATCGGACAATGTCGGGCCGGTATAACCTGCCGTCGTTGTCACATTCCATCCGAGCCAACCTGAGAAACCAAGATTGATATTCTTGCCGTTGGCGCCAATTCCCAGCTGATAAGGAAGGCTAAGGTCGGTCGGGCGCTGATATAGATCAAGCGTCGCCCCGGCCAAAGCGCCGGTACCGATGAGCTTGCTCTGTCCTTCGACCATATCGAAATAGGTCCAGGTATCGGTATCCACAGGCCCGCCGCTTTCGGAATAAGCAGCAGAAATCAATTCGCGCTTTCCGTTAAAGCTCGCGGGCATCGTCCGGAGATTAAAATCAATCTCTACGTCGAAAGTCAGGGTGGGATCGGCCACGGCGTAAATTGATCCTCTCAAAGTCGCCGTTCCTGCCGTTGTGTTGTACTCCAATGTTCCGAGGCCACCTGAAGCGGGCGTGAACCGGAAATCGGTGTCCGCATTACCCGAAACCAGAGAAGGGAGCCAAAACGCATGGCCGCCACCGCCGCCGTACCACGCTGGATCAACTGGGGTTTCTGACACACCATACGTCACGATGCTGCTGTTTGCAGCGGCTGGCAGCAGACACAAGCCTACCAGGACCGCAGCAATCCAACGGCTGATATTCTGTACGATGTACCCAAAATTATGCATAACACCTTAAGTTATGCAATTTTTGTGCCGTTTAACGATACGTATGGTGTTTCAATAACTTAGAACATTTTTAGGCAGAGGAACTACAGGAACTGTAAAGAATACCGACAGTAATCCGGAAATCACGCAAAACTCACATTTATGAGGAGTTTTCGTTCGTCCTCGACCACATTTCCCGATAGGCGACTTCAAGAGCTTTCGCGAGCCCCTCTGAATCGCACAATGATGAACCTTTTAATCTATCTCTCATTTCAGACCGGTAACTGCTCAATCTGTCGATATCCCCAACCAACGACGTCGCAATTCCCAGAAATGACTCTGTGCTATTGGCAACAAATTCGCTATAGCCAGCGGCGTGCAGTTGACCTGCTGCCTGACGGCTCAATGTCCTATCACCAGCAAGTGTAATCACCGGGACGCCCATCCATAGGGCTTCCATTGTCGTCATTGTTCCAGAATATGGGTAAGTATCCAGCGCGATATCGACCCGGTTATAGGTTTCCAAAACAGAGTGAAAATCCGCACTTCCTTCCAGCGTGACGCGTTCGGGTTCTATTCCTGCTTCTGAAAATCGTTTTTTGAAACTCGCCCGAACTTCAGAATCCTCGTAGCCCTGGTATCGCAATATCAGTCGTGAGCCATCGACCGACTTCAACAAATCGGCCCAAACGCTGAGGCAAAAATCAGTGATTTTCCCGGGGTTTCCAAAACATCCGAAGGTGATCGCACCCGAAGTTGCCGCGGGTAACGGACCTACCGTCGGCGCATCGGCTGGTGGATCGAAACACGTCAGGCTACGATCAAGTCTAAATACGCTTTCCGAGAAATGTTCCTCAAATTCCGCTGGGGTGTGAACGTCGTCACCAATGTAATAGTCGATCGCGTCCAATCCTGTAGTCGACAAATATCCCATCCAGCTCGCCTGAACCGGTGCCGGTTTTCGGGCGAACACTGCGAGCCGATTGCCCGCGCTATGACCTGAGAGATCGACTAATATATCAATCCCATCTTCGGCAATGAGCGACGCGACGGCTTCATCCATCATATTATTTATGGGCCGCCAGCGATCGCAGGCGGATTGTATTTTACCCGTCAACGCGTCTGTCTTGGTGGCTCCGGAGTAACAAAAAATCTCAACGGAATTTGAGTCATGTGCGGCGATAACAGGATGAGCAATTTTGCCAACGGGGTGATTTCTGAAATCCGCGGATACATATCCAATTTTAAGCCGTTTATCCGAACCGGACGTAATGGCGGCCCTCGGGGTGATCGGTTCTAGTTTAGCGGCATGGTTATCTTGCCAAGCCCTATGTTCCGCCAACAAAGTTTGGCCGGTTTGATCCTCACTGCCCAACAAACAGAACAAAAGATTTGAGTGATATCGCCGATTTGACGGGCTGAGAGCTACTGCTGTCCGATATGACGCAATTGCGTCAGTTGGGCGCCCCATCATGCGCTGAGTTCGCGCCAATCCGGCGTGGGCTGCCGCGTCTTCAGGCCATTTGACCGTCGCCTTCGAATATACTTCTGCCGCCAGATCCAGGCGCTTTGCTTCCTGATATGAGAACGCCAAATTACGGGCGGCGTCAGCATAATTGGGACCAACCTCTACCGCGGCTTGAAATGCTTTTATCGCATCATCGCGGCGGCGAAGCGCAAGGTAAGCTGATCCCAAAGCATTTTGTGCTTCAGGTGATCCAGGTGCCAATGTCGTGGCTTTTTGAGCCGCCGCCAGAGCTGTATCGGGATTATCTGCGCTGAGGAGTGCAACTGCATAGTTTGTCTGCAACTCGGCATCATCTGGCCGCAAGGTAACGGCGCGTTCGGCGATTCCGATCGCATCGTCAAATCGACCGAGATCACGATGGGCCGCTGCCAAATTATTGAGAACGTCTACACTTTCGGGATCGAGTTCCATTGCACGTTCAAGAACGCCTAACGCGTCTTCCGCACGTTCTGAAACCAGCCATACAGCGCCGAGATTTCCCAAATATTTGACATTGTCCGGTTCAGCGGCAACAGCGCGCTCGAAACAAGTGGCGGCCTCGGAAAGGTTTTCCATTTGAAACGCGAGAAGTCCGGTAAGGTGGTTCGCCTCCGCGCTACCTGGCTCCTGGTTAAGAGCCTGCCGGTAACTTTGGTCTGCTTCCTGTAACCTGCCGGCTTTGTGATGCGCCAGACCCACATCGAGAAGATCGCTAATATCAGACATTTGATGGTTATATGAATCCCTGTGAATCGGTGCAACAAATCGATCACTTTTTAAACTAAGTGATTACGCGTTAATCGCCATCCCGAGAACGCGATTTTTCATATCACTGGAGAAATTTTTGAATATAGTAATAGCGAATTAGGGTTCGATTTTTGATTTTCTAATAGGCGTGGCGGGCGTGACTCTTAGAGTTGGTGCAAGGTGGGATGACCCCGTTCAGGACGACCGGATTAAGGCTGCCTACCGGCGCGGCCTGATCGATTATATCGAGGTTAATTATCCCATCCCGTTCGGCTCTCAGCCGCATGCGCTCGATATTCCGGTTCTCGCCCATACAAGCAGCAACCCAACCTGCAGTGCTGAAGGCATAAACCTCAATATCGCCCGGCGCATTAAGGAGGCTGCGGATGAGACGGATTCTCCCTGGATTGGCGAACACCTTTCATGGCTTGGTACGGCACCCACGGGGTCCCTTGGCTACCAGATTAACCCGTTATTCACTGAAGAGTTTGCCGCCGTGACAGCGATGAATATTCGGCGTTTGAGAGACTATTATGCGCGCCCCGTAGCCCTCGAGCTGGGCCCGATTTATATTCATTCGACAGAATATGAGAGTGAGATGCATTTTCTCGCGGCGATCGCCAACGACGTTGACGCCAAGGTTATCCTTGATGTCACGCATTGGCAGATTGGAAATCGTAATCTTGAGCGACCGACCGATTATGGCTTAAGCGCCATTGATCCAGAGAGAATCGTTGAGCTGCATATCGCTGGCATGCGCTTGGGTTCAGACAAGCGATTTTGGCACGACGCACACGACTTGCTTCCGAATGAAGAAGTCGTTTCCATGGTGGTCAAGCTAGTGGAAGAACTCCCTGCACTTGAGGCGCTAACGTTCGAGCACAATCCGACGGCCCCCGAAGACGACTTTTTTAAATTTCTGGAGGAAATGGATAAACATGTAGGGAGCTATCGGGCTCCCGTTGCCGCATAGAAATATGCCTGATCAGGCCACGGAAAATGAGATTCGGGAAAGGGCCCGTAAACTTCAGGCACTCCATGTAAAATTGTTATTCTGCCGCGCGACGCAGGAAAACTGGTTACAAAACCCCAATACCATTTTAGCCGAATTTAATTTACCGGCATCCGCCCGCGATAAAATTGCTGACATCACCACCGATCAATTTCGCGCCGAATCACACGGGCGGCGGGGACTCGTTGAGAGAAGTCTTGCCAAGACCTTTCCGGAAACACAAAAACATCTCGAAATATCCTCCGCGCAAGCCTCCTTCGAAGCGTTTCTGTGCTCAGAAGACTTTCTAAATCCCAAAACGGGATTGCCGCATATTTCCGGTGTCGGTCAAGGCTATGAAAACAACAGCAAGTATTTTTTCTGGTTAAAACGAACGATGCGGCTCGCTTCCGCCGATTGCGATGTAGAACTCCGAAACAAGGCACACACTGAATTCGCCACCTGGCTTATCAACGAATATAAGCGCCCTCATGACCCTTACTTTGATCAATTCGAAGGCGGGCTTTACTGGATGCAGACTCCGGGAGCGGCAAAGCCGGTTATTTTGTTGAGCGACCAATTCGTCGTCTACACGCTCAACGACCCCAATACGATCTCACAGTTGCCGAAGATCGGTCTGACAGATCTGGATGATGTATCGCCGCCTGACTGGCCAGAAGAGGAAACCCTCCTTTAAGATCAGCGCTCATGGAAGCTCTGTTGTTCTTTTTTAAAGGCATCGCCGCAGGTTTCATTGTCGCGATCCCGGTTGGCCCCGTAGCGATGTTGTGTATTCGCCGTACATTGGCGAGAAACGTAATGGCTGGCTATGCAACAGGATTAGGCGCAGCCATTGCCGACACCCTTTACGCTATAGTCGCTGCTTACGGCATCAGTTTTATCGCCGACATCTTGTTCAACAATGATTTCTGGTTCCGCATCGTTGGCGGCATCATTCTTTGCCTTATGGCGGTCCGGATGATATTTGGCACGCCCAGGGAATCCAAAACCCAGGACACGGATAAACCGTTTGGTGATTTTGCTTCCGCATTGGTTATCACGGGGACCAATCCAATTACCGTCATCGCGTTCGGTGTAATTTTTACCTCCATTGGTGTTGCCACTGCCGGGCAGCGCTATGAATGGGCTGAAGCCTTGATCGCTGGTGTTTTTGTTGGCTCATCCGCCTGGTGGGCGTTCCTCGCGGGAATCGCAGCAATTTGCCGCCGATCCGTGGGAACAATATCGCTTACATGGATTAATCGTGTGTCGGCCGCGGTAATTCTCGGCTGCGGCGTGCTCATCCTGCTCGCCGCGATAGCACCGGAGAGTCAATTCGGCACACTAATTGCTTTTCCCGAACCGTCTTAACAACGGAAACCGTTTTTATTTGGCCGGCGCTTCTACCGCCATCGTGAGATATTGCTCATCGTCTTCGTCTGCCTCAATCGGCTGCACACCAAAGAGATGTTCAGCAATCTGTACAGCATTGAGGGCGGCCCCTTTTCGCAGATTGTCGGACACACACCAAAACGACAGACCATGCTTTATGGTTGGATCCTTTCGGATGCGGCTTACATACACCATGTCGTCACCAGCGCATTCGACCGGGGTTACATAGCCTTCGTCGGCACGATGATCGATCACAGTAACACCTGGCATTGCGCGCAAAAGCCCCCGCGCCTGTTCGACACTGAGTTCATTCGCAAATTCAACATTCACCGATTCAGCATGACCAACAAAGACCGGCACACGAACACATGTCGCATTGACCTTGATGTCGCGGTCGAGAATCTTGTTTGTCTCAACCCGCATTTTCCATTCTTCCTTGGTGTGACCATCATCCATAAAGACGTCGATATGTGGGATGACATTGAAGGCCATCTGTTTAGTGAATTGGTCGGGAACGATTTGATCATTCACAAATATTCCACGTGTCTGGTTAAACAATTCATCCATACCAGCCTTTCCGGCGCCTGAAACAGATTGATAAGTCGACACGACAACGCGACGAATTTTTGCTGCATCATGCAATGGCTTGAGGGCCACCACCATCTGGATGGTCGAACAATTAGGATTGGCTATAATATTTCGCTTTGTATGACGCTCGATTGCTTCGGGATTAACTTCGGGCACGACCAACGGCACGTCGGGTTCCATACGAAACTGCGATGTGTTGTCGATCACGACGCAGCCAGCCTCAGCGGCGCGCGGTGCGTGAACAGCGGAAACCTTTGAACCAGGCGAAAACAGGCCCACGTCAAATCCCGTGAAATCAAAATCGTCGAGCGCTTTGACCTTGAGGATATCCTTTTCCCCAAAAGAAACCTCGCGCCCGGAAGAGCGCTCAGATGCCAATGCAACGATATCGTCGATTGGAAATGCGCGCTCCGAGAGCGTCTGTAATATTTCACGGCCAACATTGCCCGTCGCTCCGACAACGGCGACTTTATACCCCATAGTCCTATTCCTGTTTCCAACGCATATGCAGGAAACGTCCTGCAAATCGAGGCGTTGACTTACGATCCTATACCCGGATTTTCAAGCGATGATTTTGCCAAAAAAGAAAAACCGGGAGCTCACCGATATAGCAAGATCCCGGTTAAAATCTGCTTATCGGTTTATTTTCAGCCGCCAGGTTTAGGCACCGGCGTCATAATCGGCATTTCAGCCGTTGTAACCGGCTTTGAAATACTGACTGACTTGCCATGGCCTCCGCTACAGGCGTGTGCTGCTGTAACCGTTGCGAGCGCGAAAAATCCCGCCGCCGTGACGCTCAGAAGAAACTTCATGGGTAACTCCTTTCCAGAGAAATCACTTAATAACCTTAAAACTGTTCTGCAATTCCGCCAAGAAGAATCGCATTCACGAAGCAGAGATTTTTTCGAGCTCCGCAATTACAGCGTTGCCCATATCCTCCGTAGATACCAGCTGCTTGCCCTCCGACATGATATCACCGGTTCGCAATCCGGCATCGAGAACGGTCTCCACCGCAGCCTCAACATTGTCTGCGTCCTCAGCCATATCAAACGAGTAGCGCAGCATCATCGCAAAGCTCAGCATCATCGCCAACGGATTCGCTTTGCCCTGCCCCGCAATATCGGGCGCTGTGCCATGCACCGGTTCATAGAGAGCATAGCGTTTACCGTTTTCATCAGGCGCTCCAAGTGACGCCGAAGGCAGCATCCCGAGCGATCCTGTCGCCATTGAAGCGCAATCTGACAAAATGTCGCCGAACATGTTCGTTGTGACGATGACGTCGAACTGCTTGGGGTCGCGAACAAGTTGCATCGCAGCATTATCGACCAACATGTGCGAAAGCTCGATATCAGGATAGTCCGGCGCTATGCGAACAACTTCCTCACGCCACATCTTGGTACTCTCCAGGACATTGGCTTTATCTATAGAGCACAGCTTTTTGCCGCGCTTCTGAGCTAATTCGAAACCAACGCGAGCGATACGTTCTACTTCAGGTGTCGTGTAAACCAACGAGTTGTAGCCCTTTTTTGTACCGTCTGGCAGGTCCTCAACACCACGCGGCTCGCCAAAATATATTCCGCCGGTAAGTTCGCGAACGATCAGGATATCGAGCCCAGCAACGATTTCGTGTTTCAGGCTCGATGCATCAGCAAGCGCGTCAAACACAATCGCCGGCCGCAAATTGGCAAACAAACCGAGGTCCTTGCGGATGCGAAGCAAGCCCGCTTCGGGACGGATATCAAAATCGACATCGTCCCATTTTGGACCCCCGACGGCACCCAACAATACGGCGTCAGCCGCCTTTGCCGCATCGATGGTTTCGTCTTTCATCGGAACGCCATGAGCATCGATACACGCGCCACCGATAATGTCCTCTTCAGTGTCAAAGGTGACTTGGCGATTACTTTCCATCCAGTCCATTACGCGCCGGACTTCGCCCAAAACCTCGGGCCCGATCCCGTCGCCGGGCAACATCAATACCTTTTTATTGGCAGCCATACTGATCTTCCTTGTTTGCGCCGAAAATTTCCGCGCGAAGCTCTACCATACGGAACCCGATGATGGGAGTCCCTGAAACACAAACCCATAAAAAAGGGCGGGCCCGAAGGCCCGCCCCGATTTGCATCGGAATTATCGAGCGCTATGCATAGAGCCAGGGCTCTGACGCTTTCTGTTTTTCTTCGTAGGACTCAATCGAGGATTCTTTCTGCAAGGTCAAACCGATGTCATCCAAACCATTAAGCAGGCAGTGCTTCTTAAAAGGATCGACATCGAATGTAATTTTCTCGCCATCGGAATTTGTAATTTCCTGATTCTCAAGGTCTACAGTCATTGTGGAGTTGGCGCCACGATCGGCACTTTCCATGAGCATCTCAAGCTCCTCTGGCGAAACCTTGATCAACAAAATTCCATTCTTGGAGCTGTTATTGAAAAAGATATCAGCGAAATCCGTTGAAATAACGCAACGAATTCCAAAATCCGCGAGGGCCCAGGGTGCATGTTCCCGTGACGATCCACAGCCAAAATTATGGCCCGCCACAAGAATTTCTGCATTTCGATAGGCTGGCTTGTTCAAAACAAAGTCGGGATTCTCTTCACCAGTCTCTGGATCATACCGAAGTGGATCAAACAGGTTCTTACCAAGCCCTGTCCGCGTCAGCGTTTTAAGAAAACGCGCTGGAATAATTTTATCGGTGTCGCAATTGACGATCGGCAACGGCGCCGCCACGGCAGTGAGTTTTGTGAATTTTTCCATTTTGGCGTCTCCTATTTCATCAAATCACGAACATCGGTCAAATGACCGGCAATCGCTGCTGCTGCAGCCATCATTGGGCTAACAAGATGGGTTCGCCCACCCGGACCCTGACGGCCTTCAAAATTTCGATTGGAGGTCGACGCAGACCGCTCCCCCGGCTGTAGCATGTCGCCATTCATCGCCAGACACATTGAGCAACCAGGCTCGCGCCAGTGGAATCCGGCTTCGGTAAATATCTTGTCGAGGCCCTCTTCCTCCGCTTGCAGTTTCACCAGACCTGAACCCGGCACAACCATCGCATAGACGGAATCCGCTACCCTACGGCCCTTGGCAACTTCTGCGGCAGCGCGCATATCTTCAATACGCGAGTTCGTGCAGGACCCTATAAATACCTTATCGACGGCAATTTCGGTCATCTTTGTTCCGGGTTTGAGATCCATATATTCCAGTGAACGTTCCATCGCCGAGCGCCGATTCTCATCTTCGACATCAGCCGGATTCGGAACCTCTCCGGTAATTCCTATCTCGTCCTCTGGGCTCGTTCCCCAGGTCACTTGTGGCACAATTTCAGAGACGTCGAGCTCGACTTCGGTATCATATTGCGCGCCAGGATCGGATGGCAGCTGACTCCATTTTTCAACAGCCATTTCCCATTGAGCGCCTTTCGGGCATTGCGGGCGACCCTTAAGATATTCAAATGTCTTCTCGTCTGGGGCAACAAGTCCCGCCCGGGCGCCACCCTCAATCGTCATATTACAAACTGTCATGCGGCCTTCCATCGACAGTTCTTCAATGGCTGACCCCGCATATTCGATGACATGACCGGTACCGCCAGCAGTTCCGATTTTGCCGATGATCGCCAAAACCAGATCTTTGCCGGAACAGCCCGTGGGCAGAGAACCATTGACGGTAATGCGCATATTTTTCGCAGGGCGCTGAATTAGTGTTTGCGTTGCAAGAACGTGCTCGACCTCAGATGTTCCAACGCCAAAAGCGAGTGCCCCAAACGCACCATGAGTCGCAGTATGGGAATCACCACATACCAGCGTCACTCCAGGTTGAGTGAAACCTTGTTCAGGCCCGATTACATGGACAATACCCTGACGTTCGTCATTGATGGAAAAAAATGGAAGACCGAATTCCTTGGCATTCTTTTCCAGAACTTCCAGCTGAATTCGGGATTCATCGTCTTCAATTTCATCGACACCACCGCGGCCCGGAGTCGTGGGTACGTTGTGATCGGGAACGCAAAGATTCGCTGCCGGGCGCCGCGCCTTTCGTCCCGTTTGCCGCAAGCCATCAAAAGCCTGCGCACTGGTAATTTCATGAATAAGCTGCCGATCAATATAGATCAGGCATGTTCCGTCATCCTGTTCATCAACCAGATGACTTTCCCAAATTTTATCGAATAATGTCTTTGGTTTCGACACCATCGTCTCCCTCTGTCAATCTATTAACTGTCTGTTATAAAACAGCATTTTAGTTACTTCTCTTCGTCTTTCTTTTCTTCAGAAGCTACTTCTTCGCTGGCGGTCTCTTCCGCAGTAGCGTCTTCAGCTGCGGTTTCCGCTGCTGTTTCCTCCACTACCGCTTCAGTGACTGTCGTCTCCTCCACTTCTGGCAACGCCTCATCGGAAGCAACCGCGACCTCCTCGGCATTTGCGATTTGATCCGCTCCCACGCGACGTTCGACTTTTTCGGCGATACGCGCCTTTTTGCCACGCAGTTCACGCAGATAGTAAAGTTTTGCACGCCGAACGGCACCGCGGCGAACAACTTCTATCTGTTCAACCCGCGGCGAATAGAGCGGAAAAACACGTTCCACGCCTTCGCCATAAGAAATCTTGCGCACTGTAAACGCCGAGTTAAGCCCGGCGTTCTTGCGGGCAAGGCAGACGCCTTCAAACACCTGAATACGTTCCCGCGTTCCCTCAACGACCTTCACATGGACACGCAACGTATCGCCGGCGCCGAATTCCGGAACCTCCCGCTCAGCGGTAAGTTTGCTGATCTCTTCTTGTTCCAGCTCTTCGATAATATTCATGGTCTTATTCCTTTATCGCCATATGGCGTTCCTGATACCTGTTCCACAGGTCAGGACGCCGTTCTTGAGTAATTTTTTCAGCAGCCTCACGCCGCCAGTTCTTGATCTTCTCGTGATGCCCGCTCAACAAGAGCTCAGGCACTTTGTTGCCCTGCCAGTCGACCGGACGTGTGTAATGAGGATATTCCAGTAAGTCCTCTTCAAAACTTTCTTCGCTTAGCGATTTATCCTGACCGATTACCCCTGGGATCAATCGTACACAGGCATCAATCAGTGAGACGGCTGCGGGTTCACCGCCCGAAAGGACAAAATCGCCGATGCTTATTTGCTCCAGATCGAGAACATCTAACACACGTTCATCGATACCTTCGAAACGACCGCACAGAACCGTAATCTCTGCTTCCGCCGCCAGTCCGCGCACACGTTCCTGATCGAGACGTCGCCCGCGAGGCGTCAGGTAAATTGGTCTGGTCTTGGATTGAACAGCTTCCAAAGCTCTCGCGACGACGTCCGCCCGCATCACCATGCCAGCGCCTCCACCAAATGGAGCGTCATCAACGGT
The DNA here is from genome assembly GCA_002720855.1 of Rhodospirillaceae bacterium. Classification (GTDB taxonomy): domain Bacteria; phylum Pseudomonadota; class Alphaproteobacteria; order MPNO01; family UBA2964; genus UBA2964. The sequence goes on from PBIN01000015.1 coordinate 245,385, forward strand.
CGCGTGTTTGTCATCTGCAAAGTCACGAATATCCGTCGCCTCAAGCGCCCAAAGACCCTGATCCAACGCTTTTCCGGCCAACGAATAACCCAGCGGGCCCGGGAACATTTCCGGAAACAATGTGAGTACTTTCGCAGTCCAAAGAGGTGAACTCATTGCAAATCCCCCCTTCCTTCTGAACCTCGGTCGGGGTCCTCACTTGTTACAGGTTCCAAAAGTCCTGCGGGCGGATCAATAATCAAGTTCCCTGCGTCAATATCAACTGATGGAACCACCTCTTGCGTAAATGGTACCAAAGTTGACCCACCTCGGCGCTTCCCTATTTCGAGCATTGCGCCGGCGCCAAACTCCTGCACTGAAAGAACCTTGCCAAGCGATTTTCCATCGACTGTCTTGGCGGAGAGACCTACCAAGTCCTCCCAGTAGAATTCGTCGTCCGAGGCCGGCGGCAATACGTCACGCGACACATAAAGACGTAAACCCCGCAGCGCCTCAGCAGCGTTGCGATCGGTAACACCTTTAATACGGGCTAATACTTGCGTCTTAGCCATACGTTTTGCCTCTAACTCAAACATGCGTTCGCCGTCCTCGTCGGTAACCGGCCCGTAGGCCGCGACATCCATCGGCTCTTCCGTGTAGCTGTTGATACGGATTAATCCCTGCACACCATGCGCACCGGCGATACGGCCGACACAGATACGGTTCAGGGCGTCATCACGTGCCATTTTCGGAAGACCCATCGTTCAGGACTATTCCTCCTTCTTCTCTTCATCTTCCGCCGGCTCATCGGCGCTCGCCTCTTCTGCGGGAGCCTCAGCTTCCGCAGCAGCAGCCTCCTCGGCAGCCTTCTTGGCTTCTTCCTGTTCTTTCAGCCGTTCCAGTGTTTTGGCACGGGGTTTATCTTTCTTTGTTTGTTCCCTGCGTTCAGGCACCGGAATGATATCGGCCGCGCCAAGGAAGCGTGCGACACGGTCACTCGGCTTCGCACCATTCGACAACCAGTGCCGTACCCTTTCTTCATCGAACTGAATACGGTTGGGATCGTCGCGTTTGAGCATTGGATTATAAACTCCAATTCGCTCGATGAAGCGGCCATCACGCGGACTGCGCGAGTCGGCTACAACGATACGATAGAAAGGGCGTTTTTTCGCTCCCCCCCGGGATAGTCTGATTTTTAATGACATTGGCTATTCGATTCCTTTTATGTCCTTACTCATTGATATTTAAGTTGCTGTAATTACGATAAATTTCCAATTTCTACTGGCCCATCATGCCGGGCATCCCGTGACGCATCATGCCCTTCTGACCCAGCTTGTTCATGCGTTTCATCATTTTGCTCATTTGCTGGAACTGTTTCAGCAGACGGTTTACTTCCTGTACCGTCGTTCCAGCACCGGCAGCGACGCGACGGCGGCGCGATCCATTGAACAGCTTGGGATTTCGCCTTTCCTTGGGTGTCATCGACAAGATGATGGCCTCCTGCCGCGCAAGCGCCTTGTCATCGACGTTGGCCGCACCCATCTGCGCCTTAACTTTTTGAGAACCTGGCAACATTCCCATAATGCCGCCCATTCCACCCATCTTTCGAACCTGCTGAAGCTGTTTTGCAAAATCTTCGAAATCAAACTGACCTTTTTGTATTTTTGCGGCGAGCTTCTCGGCTTCTTCTTCCTCTACAACTTCAGAAGCTTTTTCGACCAGCGTTACGACATCGCCCATCCCGAGTATGCGCGACGCAATTCTTTCCGGATGAAAGACCTCCAGCGCATCGAGTTTTTCGCCGGTACCCAACAGCTTGATTGGACATCCGGTAACCGCCCGAACGGACAGCGCTGCACCACCGCGCGCATCGCCGTCTATACGCGTCAATACAATGCCCGTGACATCGAGTTTCTGATGAAAGGCCTGCGCCGCATTGACAGCGTCTTGGCCGGTCATCGCATCGGCAACAAACAGTGTTTCGACCGGCTTCGCAATTTCGTGTACCGATGCCGCTTCATCCATCAATTCATCATCAATATGGAGACGCCCGGCTGTATCGAGAAGCACCACGTCGTAGCCTTCTTTGCGTGCGGTATCCATCGCCCGCGTTGTAATCATTTCCGGAGTCTCGAATGGAACGATTGGAAGGGTCGCGATGTCTGCATCCGTACCCAACACCTGAAGCTGTTGCTGTGCCGCGGGTCGACGAACGTCAAGCGACGCCATCAGTGTCTTTTTACGAAGCTGGTCTCGCAAATGGATAGCAACCTTGGCTGTCGAGGTCGTTTTACCGGAGCCCTGAAGGCCTACCATCATAATTGCAGCTGGCGGTGCAGCAGCCAGATTGATCTCGGCCTGATCGCCTCCCAGCATTTCTGTGAGGTGATCATTGACAATCTTAACGACCATCTGGCCCGGAGTGACGCTACGAACAACTTCTTCGCCGACCGCCCGTTCACGAACCGCCTCTATGAAGTCTTTGACAACCGGCAATGCAACATCGGCTTCAAGCAACGCGACGCGAATTTCGCGCAGCGCGGAAGTCACGTCCGCTTCAGAAAGCGCGCCGCGCTTCTTCAGCGTGTCAAAGACGTCGGATAGCCGTGTGCTCAGCGTGTCAAACATCGTTTCCGATCAATAAATTTCGTTCAACGCAAAAAACACCGGTGTGCGAACACTCGCAGACCGATGGTCACCCCTGGGCGATAAAACCTTTACTGGCCTTGGGTTGAGCGGGAATTTAAGCCTGAATCAGAGAAAGTCAAGCAAAAGCAGGGGGTCGATCCTTGACGAAAGCTAGGCGAAATGTGCCTAATTTGGATCATGTCGGAACCATCTGTATTTGCAGTTCTTCGCCACGCCGAGCGGATTTGGGCGATTCCTTCCATTCATGGCGATGCCGACAAGTTTCACGCCCTTCAAAAAACGATCTCCCAGAAATTTGGCCCCGGCGACCGACTGGTTTTTCTGGGCAATATTTTAGGGCGCGGCGAGCGGGTCAAAGAAACCGTTGATGCAGTACTAGCCTTCCGACGTCTAATCCTTAGCCGCCGCAACATGCTTGGTCGTGACGTCGTTATGTTGCGGGGTGCGCAGGAGGAAATGTGGCAGAGGCTAATGCAGCTCCAATTCGCGGTAAACCCATCCGAAATTCTCGACTGGATGCTTGACCAGGGTATTGGAACGACACTGGAGGCGTACGATAGCGGGCCAGAAGATGCCAGAGCAGCAATTCGTCAGGGCGCAATGGCGGTAACCCATTGGACAACGAAGATACGCGCCGCATTTCAGGCTGCTGGCCATCAGGAATGGCTCAGTAGCTTGAAGCATGCGGCCTACACTCGTGACGGCACTCTTCTGTTTGTAAATCGGGGCATTGATCCGGAAAGACCCTTGGACGCGCAGGCAGATGAGTTCTGGTGGGGGGCGCATGCTTTCGACACCATAGAAACGTCATATAGTGGATTCGACAGGGTTGTTCGCGGCTTCGACCCCGCTGCACGAGGTTTAACCGAAACGCCGTACACGATTAGCTGCGATGGGGGTTGCGGCCGGGACGGAACCTTAATGGCTGCCTGTATGGACAATGAAGGAAATGTGCTCGAAATCGTGGAGGCATAAGCCATGCGATGTCTGTCATTTCTGTTTTGCTTTGGCATTTTGATCGTCACCCAAACTGCGGCACAAATCGCCCCTCAAAAAGCGGTCACAGAAGTCGATCTCCAACTAGTCCTTGCCGTGGATGTGTCAGGCAGCGTCGATGAACAAGAGGCGCTTTTACAGCGAAATGGCTACATCGCGGCCATCAATGACCCGGCAGTTCTCAAGACCATTACGTCAGGGATTTTGGGCCGTATCGCGGTCAGGGATTTTGGGCCGTATCGCGGTCACCTATTTTGAATGGGCTGGCGACGGTTGGCAGCTGCCGGTCACAGGTTGGGAGTTAATAGACAGCGCTGAGACTGCAAAGTTATTTGCGGTAAAATTACGGAACGCACCGATTGGTGCCGGTCCTTGGACATCAATTTCCGAAGCGATCGAGCGCGGTGTCACATTGATCGAAAGCAGTCCTTATCGAGGCTTGCGCCGCGTAATTGATATTTCGGGGGATGGTCCCAACAATACGGGAGGTCTTGTCGTTCCAGCGCGGGATGCCGCGATCGCAAAACGAATTACCATCAATGGGCTGCCCATTATCAATGAGAGACTTAATTTTGGACGAACGCCTATGCCGAACCTGGATTTATATTATCGTCATTGCGTCATCGGCGGCCCTGGCGCTTTCTTGATCGTGGCAAACGGCTTTAAAGATTTCGCACGGGCGATCAAACGCAAATTGATCCTGGAAATTGCTAACCTACCTGCGCCTCATAGCCCGATAAAAACAGGCCAACTCGCGCAGGCAACGGGCACCACAACAAGCACGCGTTGGGTTCCGCCCTGCACCGAAGGTGAAAAACGCTTTCGTGGCATTATTGATGATGAATAAGTCGTCGTGTCACGGAACCGCAATTCAGTAGACGTATAGCGCCGTTAGACCCTATAAGGCGCCTATGACTGATATCGCATTTACCAAAATGCATGGCTTGGGCAACGACTTTGTTGTCATCGATACGCGGAAAACGCCTCGTGATCTTACGGCTTTGCAAGCGCAATCCATTGCAGATCGCCATACAGGCGTCGGATGCGATCAGTTGATTCTGCTCGAATCCCCGCCCGCAGATAGCGCGCTTCAGGATGCTGATATTTTTATGCGGATTTACAATGCCGACGGCTCCGAGGTTGATGCATGCGGCAATGCAACGCGATGTGTTGCCGACCTGATTATGGCGGAGACGACACAACCCAAGGCTAAAATTGCTACGGGCGCGGGAATTCTGATGGCCGAAGAATTTCCGGATGGTCTTGTTGCTGTCGACATGGGAAGGCCCCGGTTCGACTGGCAGGACATCCCGTTGTCCGAACAAAAAGACACGTTGCACCTCGATATCGAAGCCTGGACACTGGCGGATCCAACTGCGGTCAGCATGGGCAATCCGCATTGCGTCTTCTTCGTCGATGATGCTGAAGCGGTGCCGCTCGACGAAATTGGACCTATTCTGGAGCATCACGAGCTGTTTCCTGAACGCGCCAATATCGGCATCGTGCAAATCAAGAATAGTGGTGCTGTTCGTCTGCGTGTATGGGAACGCGGAGCCGGTATTACTCAAGCGTGTGGTACAGGAGCATGTGCTGCCGCCGTGGCTGCCCATCGTCGCGACCTGACCGGTCGAACGGTATTGATCGAGCTAGATGGCGGAAACCTGACCATTGATTGGCGAGCCGACGATCATGTGATTATGATTGGGCCCACGGCGATCAGCTTTAAGGGCGCGTTCAATGCAGCGCTAATTGAGGGTTAGGAAAATGTCTCAACCCGAAATACTCACCTTCGGCTGCCGATTAAATACCTATGAATCTGAGGTAATCCGCAACCATACCGAAGCTGCAGGCATCGATGATGTAATTGTGGTGAATACCTGTGCTGTGACGGCCGAAGCGGAACGCCAGGCTCGACAGGCAATCAGGCGCGCCCGGCGAAACAAGCCCGATGCCAAGATTGTGGTAACGGGTTGTTCAGCGCAAATAAGCCCCAGCCAGTATGACCAAATGGACGAAGTAGATGTCGTTCTTGGCAATGAAGAAAAACTCCAACTCGAAAGTTGGCAGGCTCTCGAAATTGGCAAATCTTCAATTCGCGTAAACGACATCATGTCTGTTACCGAAACCGCCAATCACTTTATCGGTGGATTTGATGATCGCGCCCGCGCATTTGTGCAAATTCAGCAAGGCTGTGACCATCGCTGCACTTTCTGCATCATTCCGTATGGTCGCGGACCGAGCCGGTCAACGCCTGTTGGCGAGGTAATCCGCCAGGTGCGGTCGCTGGTCGAGAATGGTTATAAAGAGATCGTTCTAACCGGCGTCGATCTTACGGATTACGGCAAAGACCTTCCGGGACAACCAACTCTTGGTAATCTGAGCCGACGTCTGCTTATGCAGGTACCTGCGTTGCCGCGGTTGCGCCTGTCCTCGCTGGATCCTGTGGAAATTGATGACGATTTATTTGGGCTCATCGAGAAAGAGCGTCGGCTGTTACCCTATTTCCACCTCAGTCTACAGGCTGGGGACGATATGATTCTCAAGCGGATGAAAAGGCGCCATAACCGGAGTGATGCGATCGACATATGTTCGCGTATACGGCAATTAAGGCCCGACTCCACATTTGGTGCCGATTTGATCGCTGGTTTTCCCACAGAAACCGACGAGATGTTCGAAAATACATTGGCAATCGTTGACGAATGCGACTTAACGCATCTCCACGTTTTTCCATATTCCGAGCGAAGTGGGACACCCGCCGCTAAAATGCCGTCGGTTCCGAAAACCATCCGCCGTGAGAGAGCTTCGCAACTCCGAGCAGCCGGTCAAAAAAGATTGGCCGCTCTTATGAAATCGAAGATCGGTAAAACTGCGCAAGTTTTGGTCGAAAAGGAAAACGCGGGTCGCTGCGAACAATTCCTCACCGTAAGACTCGATCATGAAGCAGAGCCCGGAACGATTCTCCCCTGTCACATTATCGGCAGCGACGGCAATCAACTAGACGCACAAGCAGCATGAGCGAAACGTCTGGAGGATGGCTTTCCCGTCTTAAATCAGGACTAAGCCGGACATCCGAAAAATTGTCCGGCGGCATCTCTTCTGCATTGACCGGAAAAACGCTTGATGCCCAAACCCTGGAACGGCTTGAAGAAGCATTGATCGGAGCTGATTTGGGTGTGTCGACCGCCGCGAAACTCTCTGCGGCGCTCGCAAAAGAGAAGTTTGACAAAGAGATTAACGACACCGAGGTCAGAGAAGCACTCGCGCAAAATATTTCTAGCATTTTGGAACCGGTGGCCGTTCCGCTGGAAATTTCCGCTGCGAAGAAGCCTCACGTTATTTTGGTCGTTGGCGTCAACGGGTCAGGAAAAACAACGACGATCGGAAAACTGGCTAAAAATTGGGTCGGTCACGGAAAAACCGTTGTCCTTGCTGCTGGAGATACGTTCAGGGCCGCAGCCGTGGAACAACTCAAGATCTGGGGAGAACGCACCCATTGCAAGGTTATCGCCCGGGATACCGGTTCTGATGCCGCGGGTCTTGCCTTCGAGGCCCTGGAGCAAGCCCGGAACGAGAACGCTGATATTCTCCTGATCGACACAGCCGGTCGCTTACAAAATCGTGACGACCTCATGGGGGAGCTTGCGAAGATCATACGGGTGCTACAGAAGCTCGATCCCGAGGCGCCCCATAGCTGTTTGCTTGTTCTCGATGCAACCGTTGGCCAGAACGCCCATTCGCAGGTTGAAACTTTTAAAGAGATGACTGACGTGAGCGGGCTGGTAATGACCAAATTGGACGGTACTGCCCGGGGAGGTGTCGTTGTCGCCCTCGCTGAACGGTTCGGATTGCCGGTTCATGCCGTCGGCGTGGGAGAAGGTGAAGACGATCTTCAACCTTTTGATCATGAAATATTTGCGCGTAACCTTCTTGGTCTTAATCCTTAACAGGAACGTACCCTAGTCACTCATTTGACCGAGCTCACCAGGCGGGTTTGAGCGGGTTTGAATAACGGTCTCGTTCTTGGCTTCCTTGTAATGATCGAGAGCCCACTTCACAGAGGGAAAGGCGAGGTCACCCCACGGAATATCATCCCAGTCGAAAAGCGCTACTTCTTGGCTTTCCGGACCTGCAGCAACTTCAGGTGAAATGAGATCCGCTAGATAAAATATCTGCACCTGGCTAATTCTGGGGATGCTGTACACAGCCAAAATACCGCGTGGCTCAAATTTCGCGAACGCCTCCTCCCAAGCTTCGCGTTGCGCGCCCTCAAGGGACGTTTCTTTTTCTTCCATATAACCGCAAGGCAGCGTCCAGAACCCTATACGCGGATTAATCGCTCTCCGGCACAACAGAATTTTTTCATCCCACACAGCTACAGCGCCGACAACAACCTTCGGGTTTTCATAGGCAATAAAGCCGCAATCGGGGCAGACAAGGCGCTCCATATTATCGCCTTGGGGAATTTCACGAACCGACGGTCCGGCAAGGTCCTGTTTGCTCATGCAAAAATTTAGGCCCAATTCCAAAGATCAGGCAAGTGTCACAGCAGCGTATAAGCGTCAGACAACGATGTCGATAAAACTGCCCCGGGGGAAGTTTTGTGCGGGTTGCAGCGGTATTTCCCTGCTAACTGTGCCGCCACCTTGGATTTCTGCTGATGAACGCGGAGCGGGCTGCAAAATTTGTTGTTTTTCAGCCGATTTTTGAACTGTTTGTGGTTGTGGCGGATTGTTTTGTATCGAACCCGATTGCGCGGCGGATCCGGACACCGTCTGAAAGAGGGCATTTCCGGGATGAATCTGCATATAGAGGGCCCTTTGTCTCTCAATGTTCGAGCAATTCATATTGGGAACAGGTTAAAAGCCCGTTGATTTATATCGTTAATTGAAAACTTTGTTGAAAAAGCAGTTCAAATTGAATTCGAAACCATCCGCAGGTTAAGGATAATTTAAGGGCTTAAGCACCACTTTGTATGCATCGTTAAAGATAAAATGTGCATAACCTAGAAGTGGATTTGGATGGCACTATTGCCTGACACCGACTTGGAAAACTTGCTCGATTTGGCACGGGATAAATCCGCCGATGGAAAGTCCCAGCTCGTTCAAATTGTAGGCGACTTGTTCTTTGAGGAATCTCGGGTTCTGAATGAACGAGAACGGTCATTAATGACCGATATTCTCAAACAACTCATTCAAGATGTAGAGCATTCTGTCCGAAAAGCGCTGGCCGATAAAATGGCCGAAGACGCCGATGCCCCAAATGATCTAATCAGTATCCTTGCCAATGACGATGAAGATGTCGCTCATAATATTCTGCTCAAGAGCGAGGTACTTCAGGACCTGGAATTGGTCGAAATCATTCAGCATCGTACTTTCGAGCACCAACTAACAATCGCGATGCGAAACAAGGTTTCAGAAACCGTTTCGGATGCTTTGGTCGAAACCGGGAATACGGATGTTATTAAAACGCTCGTGGAAAATGAAACGGCACAAATTTCTGACGACACAATTGAAACGATTGTCGATGCCTCCAAAACCAACGAACCCTTGCAGGGGTCATTGCTCAACCGGCCGGATTTGAGCCCCCATCTTGCAAAACGAATGTATTGGTGGGTATCAGCGGCCCTTCGAAAACACATCGTCGAACAATATCAAATCGACCCTACCGAGCTGGATCAGAAAATAGAAAGCACAATCAAAGATCTTCTGGGAGAGCCCGAATCGGGTGGCGGTGAAGGAACCATCGATACGGGGTCACTCGAACAGGCATCGCGACTAGCCCAGAAACTCGCCGACAAACAAGCCATAACGCCGCAGGTCCTTCTTCAGACCTTGCGAAAAGGCGAGGTCAAGATGTTCGAAGGAATGTTCGGAATGCTAACTGGACTTCGACCCAACCTCATCCGCCGCCTCGTATTTGAACCCGGGGGCGAAGGCCTCGCCATCGCCTGCAAGGCAATACAAATGACAAAACCGGATTTTGGCTCGTTGTTTCTCTTGAGCCGCTCCGCACGTCCGGGCGACAAAGTCGTTGATCCGCGCGAAGTTTCCCGCGCGATGACCTTCTTTGACCGGCTGCGTCCTGACACCGCTCAAAAGGTTGTGGAACGCTGGAAGCTTGACCCCAACTATCTGTTTGCGCTTAAGCAAATCGAGGGCGGCGGCGATCAGCAGGCAGCTGCAGCGGAGTAACGAAAATCTGGCTCTATGCTGTTATCCCGCAAAGCGGGATTTTTTTTTGTATCTGCGGATTGAAGTTTTGCACTTTCAAGCGTTAAAACATTCTGACAAATTGCAGCGTCAATTTCAGAGGTGACGGCTATGGAAGGCAAGGTATTTGGTGGGCGCGTCAAGCGACTCGAAGATCCTGCGCTGCTGCGTGGCCGCGGGCGGTTTATTGATGACATCAAGCTTCCCAACATGGCCAATGCCTCTTTCATTCGCAGCCCCTTCCCCCATGCACGTCTAAAACAGATAGATAAAACGGCTGCTGAAGCGGTTGACGGTGTTTTCGCCGTATATACGTTTGAAGATTTAAGGCCGCATTTGACCGATGAACGGCTACCGGTTGAGTTTCCGGGGGGTGTCCCCAACGCCGAAACAGCAGGCCCGGTCATCATGGTATTCGATGAAACCATGTATGCCGGAGAATGCGTTGCCATCGTTATCGCCGAGACCCGTCACATCGCGGAAGACGCTGCTGCTTTAGTTGAAATCGACTGGGAACCATTGCCGGCTGTGGGCGATTGCAAGAAAGCACTTGAAGCGGATTCACCTACAGCCTCAATCCATAGTGATAGCAACCTCATGATGGAGATGGTGCAGGAGTATGGAGAAGTCGATGACATCTTCAAATCAGCGCCGAATACGTTCAGAGAAAAAATCTGGCAACACCGCGGCAGTGGACACCCGATGGAGTGCCGGGGGGCCGTTGGAAGATACGACCCTGTTCAGGACCTAACCACTTTGTGGTCTTCTACCCAGATGCCCAATTTAGTTCAGGGCTTTATCATAAAATTGCTGGGTGCCAACGAGAACCAGCTTCGAGTCATCACGCCAGATGTTGGCGGCGGGTTCGGTCCAAAGTTTGTCTTTTATTCTGAAGAGCTCGTCGTCGCATTGGCCGCCAAAATTTGCGGTCGGCCTGTCAAATGGGTCGAAGATCGGCGTGAACATTTCATTTCGACCGTCCAGGAACGTGATCAATACTGGGATGCAGAGATCGCAATCGACAACGACGGCATAATTCAGGGCGTGCGCGGGACCCTGATTCACGATCACGGCGCCTACACCATTCAGGGCATTACGCTTCCCTATAACGCCGCCACTTGTATTCCGGGGCCCTACAAAGTTCCGCATTATCGGATGAACCAGAAACTCGTATTTACAAACATGATGCCCTGCGCACCTGTCCGTGGCGCCAGCCATCCGCAAGGTACCTTTGTGATGGAACGATTGATGGATCGAGCCGCCCGTGAACTCGGCTTGGATCGTGCCGAAATCCGCCTAAAGAATATGATAGCGGGCGAAGAGATGCCCTACAAAAAGCCGCTTAAAACGCGTGCAGGTGTCAATATCACCTATGACTCGGGCGATTTTCCCAAAGCGCAGAAAATGGCAATGGATACCGCTGGCTATGGTGACTTCGCGGAACGGCAAAAAGCGGCCCTCGCCGAAGGCAAATATCTTGGTATCGGAATTTCTTTCGGGGTCAAGGGTACAGGTCGTGGCCCATTTGAAACCGCTGTGGTTCGAATAGGTACTTCCGGAAAAATTTCCGTATATACCGGCGCTGCTCCCATGGGACAGAGTACCCGCACCATGATGGCCCAGGTGGTCGCCGAACAGCTCGGCGGTGATATGGAAAATGTCGAGGTGGTCGCCGGCGACACCGCCCAGATCCCAATGGGAATGGGTGGATTCGGAAGCCGTCAGACGATAACCGCGGGCTCTTCTGGCCATATTGCGGCCAAGGAGGTTCGTGAGAAGGCGCTCAAAGTCGCTGCGCATTTGCTTGAAGCTTCCGAAGAGGACCTCGAGATCGAAGGCAAAGAAATCCGCGTTAAGGGTGTGCCTGAAATGTCAGTTTCTTTGGGAAAGGTTGCCCATGCGGTCGCGGGGACACCGGGCTACGCCCTGCCTGGCGGTATCACACCGGGGATGGAATCAACGCAAAACTTTCTGACCGATCCGCTCGCCTACTGTTACGGCGCGCACATTTGTGAGGTCGAAGCCGATCCAGAAACGGGCGGCGTTCACATTCTAAAATATACCATTGTACATGACTCTGGCGTCCTCATTAATCCTATGATTGTCACCGGACAGATAACCGGCGGCGTCGCGCACGGTATTGGAAACGCAATTTTCGAATGGATGGGCTATGACGATGATGCGAATCCCGTGACCACCAATTTTGGTGAGTATTTACTACCGTCAGCACCAGAAACGCCAAGTTTTGACGTGGAGTTTTTGGAAAGCCCGTCTCCGTTGAATCCGCTCGGTGTCAAAGGGGCCGGCGAAGGCTCTACCGTACCTGCTGCAGCCGCGGTAATTTCAGCCATTGAAGATGCTCTAAGCCCTTTCAACGCACATATAGCCGAAGCACCAGTAACGCCAGCACGGCTTGTCGAATTGGTTAAAGAAGGTCAGGCGGGTCAGGCAGCCTAGACTGATTCAGTTTTCCTCTGCGGACCCCAAACGCTCCTTTGGTGGAACGATATCGGTTACCAAATCGCGAATAAGGGTTTTGTTGGCCAAGGGTTCAACCGTGACGGCACCCGCACTGAGCCGCGCAGTACAGGCATAGTTGACCTTGCCATCGACCAGAACCATGCATTCCTTGCAGGCATTGGCACTTACGCAGGCATATCGAAATGCAAGAGAAGCATCTTCATTTTCCCGAACCCATACAAGCGCATCGAGAACAGACGCGCCTTCTTCATGAGGCACATCAAATTGATCGTAGTGTGGTTCTTCGCCTTCCGCGCCGCGATAAACCTTAAGTGTGGTTTTCAGATTTCCACTCATATTTCTGCGGCCTGTTTCTCTTCAAGTGCGAAGGAAATTCGAGGGACCTCGGCCCAACCTGTAATGATATCGCTCCCGTCAAGCTCTACCGTCTGGTTAATTTCCAGATCGGGAGAGGCATCGGTAATATCCTCTCTCTGGTGTGCGCCCCTGCTTTCCTTACGATTAATCGCAGCAAGTGTTACAGACTCAGCGCATAACAATCCAGCCCGTAGTTCATACCAATCCAGCAATGCTTGATTAAAGGGTTCATCATCGGGAATCGTAATGTTGCGCAAATCATCGTTTTGCATTTCGCGAATACGTTCCAGCGCCTGCTCAAGTTTTTCGCTTGTCCGGAATAAACCTACCTTGTCCCACATCAATTCTTGTAACTCAGCCATCAGCGCTGTAGCGCTTCCATCCGGTTCAGCGCCCTTCTTAAGCTGAGCCTTCGGTTCAGATAAGACCGAGGACGCTGTTTGATCGTCGATGGAAACCCTCTTCCGATTTTTAGCGTAAGCTGCACCGAATTTTCCGGCGCGTTCTCCGAAGACGAATGCCTCAGGAATGGCGTTCCCCGACAAACGTGTCGCCCCGTTCGCCCCGCCGACGGCTTCACCGGCGGCGAAAAGCCCGGGCACCCGTGTTTCCATCTCGGTGTTCACACGAATGCCACCCATATGATAATGAGCGATCGGTGAAACCTCGACAGCTTGCTTCTGCAGATCAATCCCGTTTTTGGCGAGACGCTTGATCATCGGCCCGAATTTCTCCTTCATAACGTCTTCCGCGATGTGCTCGAAACTCAACCATACGCCGCCGTGCGGAGAGCCACGCCCTTCTTCGACTTCTTTGTATATTGCGTAGGAAGCAAGATCGCGACGAGCGGTATAGGTTCCGCCATCGGTGGCCCCGTAATTATGGATAAATTCTTCGAACTCGCCATTTAGCAACTTGCCGCCGACCTTATAGCGAAACGGATCCCACATGATTGGGTCCATCCCGACCATGCGGGGCGCGAGGTGGCCAATGGGGAAGAACTGTACAAATTCCATATCGATAAGTTCGGCACCCGCTCGCAGCGCCATAGCATAGGATTCGCCGCCCATATTGATTGAAGCGCTATTGCGTTTGTAAAGCTTGGTTAGTCCACCCGCCGCCAGAACCACAGCCCCGGCCTCAACCAAAACGGTCTCGCCACTTTCGACGTCCACGGCGACAGCGCCAATCGCCTCACCATCCTGAACGACTATTTCCAGGACCGCGAGACCGCTTGCCCTGCGAATCCCGTCACGCTGGGCGACTTCTCCCCGAAGCGCGCGTGCTACTGCCGGTCCGGTATTGAGATAGTCGACATAGACGCACCGTTTTAAACCGTGTCCCGGCGCATGAACCTGTGTCATTCGGCCATCGACACGTGCCCAACCAACTTTCCATTCATCCATCTCTAGAATTCTGTCGACCGACTCTTCGCATAGGATCGCGGAGAGTTCTTCATTGCAAAGCCCGTGACCGGCTTCAATCGTATCAGCAAGATGATGGGTCCAATGATCGGGTTCTTCGTGTCCAACAGCAGATGCCACGGTCATCTGTGCCATGATGGTTGCACCGCCGCGGCTTATCAGACTCTTGTCAGATAGGATGACATCAGCACCCGCGCGTGCGGCGGAAATCGCCGCGTACATACCTGCGCCGCCCGCACCAACTACAAATACATCTGTCGAAACACGCATCATCGAAATCGAACCTCAAAAATCGCGTGCAACATAGCGCACTGATCGCGTTACGGCCAGTTCTGGGGCTTGCGGCAACACCGCACACTCGCTAAGTTCCTCGCGTTCTGACAGATAAGCGAAAAAGGATTTTCCAATGGCCACAAAAATGCAGCAGCTGATTGATACCGCGACGCCCTACTGGGATGCTGAAGCTGAAATCGCAAAGCGATTTTATAAAAAGGCCAAAAGGGAAGATCATGCCTTTTATCTGCGCGCTCAACTCTGGAAAGAACTCAATCCTGTCGACGGCTTCTTTAACGGATTACATCGCGAACTGACCGAAGCTGTCGAAATGTTTCCTAAAGTCGGGAAAACCATTGATCGCCACGATTATTACTTCCTCCTCGAACAGCTAGTCGCGGAATATAACCACTTCGTCATGCTGGCTGATGTCTTGGAGTATGTTCAGGGCCGCAAGATTTCCAAACGCGATCTCAAGCAACTGCCTCAGGAAAAGAAACTCGGTGATATCCGCCGCAACTATGTAAAAACAGGCGGAGCCATCGGAAAAGCCGCAGTTGGCATCACAGAAGGTGGTGGCACTGCTTTATTCCGGGTTGGCAAGAACCTAAAGGGCAGCAGGATCAACCAAATGACGGCTAAAGTTATGAAGGTGATCTGGGAGGACGAAAAAGACCACTATATGGTTCAAGCAGATATCGCCGCCAAGATGATCAAAAACAAAGCCGACATGAAAAAGATGCAGGAGGCTATGGTCGACGTCAGCCTTCAGCGCGTCTGGATGCGCAATGAAATGTTCCTTAATCCGATGACTACCGATGAGGTAGAATCCTATATCGCACGGCGTACACGTGCGATCGCAAATCGGTCGTAACTATTCGCTGGTTTCCAGTGCCGCAACACCTGGTAGTTCTTTTCCTTCCAGCCATTCTAGGAAAGCACCGCCTGCGGTAGATACGTAAGAGAAATCCTCGAGAGCATCTGCAGCGGCCAGTGCGGCCACTGTATCGCCGCCGCCCGCAACCGAGCGCAGCTTGCCCTCCGCTGTCAATTTCGCTGCCGCCTGCGCGACAATATTTGTTCCCCTATCGAAGGGACGAATTTCAAACGCGCCCATCGGCCCATTCCATAGAACGGTTTTACAGTCAGCCAGGCTGTCAGCCAGTGCTTGAGCGGTTCCCTCACCTACATCGAGGATCATGGTATCTGCGCGAACAGCTGCGATAGGCACTGTTTCACATTCCGCACCTGCTTCAAATTTCTCTGCAATCACAACATCGCGCGGCAATACAACTTCGCACCCTGCCTCATCTGCGCTCGCCATCACGGCACGTGCAGTATCTGCCATATCGTTTTCGCAAAGGGACGCGCCAACATCCGTCCCAAGCGCGTAGAGGAAGGTATTCGCCATCGCACCGCCGATCACCAGCCGGTCGACCTTGGCGACAAGATTGGTCAGCACAGCAAGCTTGGTCGACACTTTTGCACCCCCGACAACTGCGAGCACGGGACGGTCCGGATCACCAAGCGCCGTTTCAAGAGCTTCCAATTCGGCCTGCATCGACCGACCCGCAGCAGATGGAAGGATATTGGCAATACCCGCCGTCGAAGCATGTGCGCGATGCGCCGCGGAAAACGCGTCATTAACAAAGGCATCGCCCAGAGCCGCGAGCGCCTTGATAAATGCATCTTCATTTCCTTCTTCACCGGCATGAAATCGGAGATTCTCCAAAAGCGCGATACCGCCATCTGGCATCGCGTTGATCGTCGTTTCTGACGCTTCTCCGACACAGTCATCAACGAAAGTGACATCGCGCCCGCCAAGTGCCGCCTTTAATGGCTCGACGAGCGGTTTGAGTGACATTTCGGGAACAATCTTGCCTTTCGGCCGATCGAAATGCGACATCACAACGACTTTGCAGCCACGATCCGCGAGTTCCAATATTGTCGGTGCCAGCCGTTCAATACGGGTGGAGTCCGTAACGATACCATCCTGCATTGGAACATTGAGATCGCCCCTTACGAGGACACGGACGCCTGCCGCCTGCTCATTCAAAGCGGGCAGAGTATCGAGCGTTTCAAAACGCGCCATAGTCTTTACTCAATCGAGGAACGACCGATCAGCCGAGCTTACCCATCTTCACAGCCGTATCCGACATGCGATTTGAGAAACCCCACTCGTTGTCATACCAGGACGCAACGCGGCAAAGTTTGCCATCGATGACTTGGGTTTGGGTCAGATCGAAAATCGAACTCGCCGGGTTGTGGTTAAAGTCTGACGACACAAGAGGCTCATCGTTCGTTGTCAGAATATTTTTAAACGCGGGCGTATTGGCCGCTTTGACGATTGCCTTATTGATCTCTTCGGCGGTCGTTTTGCGTTTCGCAGTAAAGTTCAGATCAACGATGGAAACATTCGCTGTTGGCACACGGATCGAAGTTCCATCGAGTTTTCCATTCAATTCGGGCAATACCAGGCCTACTGCTTTTGCGGCACCAGTCGATGTCGGGATCATCGAATATCCTGCTGCCCGTGCCCGGCGCGGGTCAGGATGCAATGTGTCCTGCAGCCTTTGATCACCCGTATAGGCATGAATGGTCGTCATATAACCTTGCTGAATTCCGATTGCTTTGTGCAGTACAGCAGCCACCGGTGCGAGGCAGTTTGTGGTGCAGGATGCGTTGGACACCACCTTGTGACTCTTACGCAGTTTTTTGTCGTTTACACCGCAAACAACGGTAAGGTCTTCGCCAGATGCGGGTGCTGAAATCAGTACTTTCTTTGCGCCCGCAGCAATATGTGCTTCGGCATGTTCACGCTTGGTGAAGATACCCGTACATTCCATGACGACATCGATACCGAGTTTTTCCCAAGGCAGGTTAGCTGGGTCACGCTCGGCGAAAACGCGGATTGTTCCTTTACCAAGATTGATACCGGTTTTTGTGGCTCTTACTTTGCGAGGAAAAGGTCCGTGAATGGTATCCCGCTGAAGCAAGAGTGCGTTTGCCTCGATGCTGCCGAGATCGTTGATCGCAACAAATTCAATATCTTTGCGACCGCTTTCATACGCCGCCCGTAATACCAGCCGTCCAATGCGGCCAAATCCGTTGATGGCTACCCTTACTGCCATAATATCCTCCGTCTAAAATGCAATCCTATAACCGCTCTTTGGCCGCTGCAGCGACCGCTTCTGCGGTAATTCCAAAATGTTTAAATAAATCACCAGCAGGTGCTGAAGCACCAAAACTAGACATACCGACAAAACCGCCGTCGGCACCAATATATTTTTCCCAACCTAACGACACAGCCGCCTCAACGGCAACTTTAACGGTATTCTCGCCAAGAACCGAACTACGGTACTCTGGAGACTGCGCATCGAACAATTCCCAACATGGCATCGACACGACATCGGCTGCAATGCCATCGGCTGCCAAGATCTCCTGCGCTTGCACAGCGACCGAAACTTCAGATCCCGTTGCCAATAATGTTACCCGGGCATCACCGTTCGCCGGGGAAATTATATAAGCGCCATTGGCACATTGGTTCTCGCCATCAGCATCTTTTCTCAATGTCGGAATGCCCTGACGGGTCAACGAGATTGCCGACGGGGTCTTCTCCGATGCAACGGCTATTTCCCAACATTCAGCTACCTCGACGGCATCGCCCGGTCGAAATACGTTTAAGTTCGGAATAGCGCGCAGGCTTGCCAAAGTCTCGACAGGCTGATGCGTCGGCCCATCCTCGCCAAGACCGATGGAGTCGTGGGTTAAAACATGAATGACCCGCTGTTCCATGAGCGCGGACAACCGCAATGCCGGGCGCAAGTAATCGGCAAAAACCAGAAAAGTTCCTGCGTAGGGAATAACACCTCCATGTTGCGCCATCCCATTCATCGCGGCAGCCATGCCATGTTCCCGAATGCCGTAGTGAATATACCGGGCGCCGAAATCCTCTTTGGAAATCGCTGACATATTTGAGGTTCTGGTGTTCACCGAGCCGGTTAGATCAGCCGACCCACCCATTAATTCGGGTATTGCACCAATGAGTTTTTCCAGCACTGCACCGGATGAAACACGTGTCGCCTGTGTCGGAGCGTCTGCTACGAACGCTGCCTTAATATCATTGATGGCGGCCTGCCAATCCGCAGGCAGCTCACCGGAGAGAGCCCGGTTGAACTCATCGCGTACAGAACTGTCTAGCGCATCGACACGGGTTTGCCAGGCTTGCCGGTCTGCCGCACCTTTGGAACCTGCTTCCCGCCAAATACTGACGATTTCCTCCGGCATTTCAAATGGTCCGTGGGGCCACCCTATTGCATCTCGTGTCCCGGAAATTTCCTCATCGCCCAGAGGCGCACCATGGGAACCAGATGTTCCAGCTTTGGTTGGAGCACCGAAAGCGATAGTCGTCCGACAGGCGATTAATGACGGTTTATCCTCGCGTTGCGCTGCTTCTATCGCTGATGCGACGGCGGCTGGATCATGTCCATCGACAACACAGGTATCCCAGCCATAAGCGGCAAATCGCGACGGGACATCATCTGACCACGACAGCGACGTGCTACCATCAATCGAAATACCATTGTCATCATAAAGGACGATAAGCTTCGAAAGTCCGAGATGGCCTGCAAAGGAGGCCGCTTCATGGCTGATCCCTTCCATGAGATCACCATCACCGGCGATAACATAGGTGAAATGATTGACGACCTCGTCTCCGAAACGTGCCGCCAGAATGCGTTCCGCCAACGCCATACCAACTGCTGTTGAAATTCCCTGGCCGAGCGGTCCTGTTGTTGTTTCGATACCTGCTGCGTGACCAAATTCGGGATGACCCGCTGTTTTGCTGCCGAGCTGACGAAAATTCTTTATCTCTTCGATATCGATATCGGGGTATCCCGTCAGATACAGCAGGGAATAAAGCAACATGGAGCCGTGACCAGCCGAGAGAACAAACCGGTCGCGGTCAGGCCAGTCAGATGCAGAAGAATCGTATTTCAGAAACCGGGTGAAGAGCACGGTAGCAACATCTGCCATACCCATAGGCATGCCAGGATGGCCAGAATTCGCCGCCTGAACGGCATCCATCGAAAGAGCGCGAATGGCGTTGGCGAGGTCCTTATGTTCGGTGGTCACGTTATTTCCGGATGTTAGGTTAGCGGTTGGTTTTTGACGTCATTCAATACAAATACACGCACTACATAGCCGGTTACCGGCACGTTCTCAACCTAACGCGAATCGGCTTCGGGGTGGAGTCATGCGGCGTAAAATGGACGAATTATTATTAAGTCTAATTTTCTTCGGTAAGCAAAGAAATGCCCAGCAATGCCCGTCGTTTTAACCAGGGGCTTGGTCGATAGCGGGGGTCGCCATAAAAGTCGCTCATGGCATTGAGAACCGCCAAGATGCGGCGGGCGCCGACGGCATCACCCATCGTGAGAGGACCGCTTGGGTAACCCAGCCCCAATGTTACCGCTTTATCTATATCGCTGGGGCTCGCAATTCGCTGCTGAGCTATATCGCAGGCGATATTCACTATTGTTGCAACGACGCGCTGGTTTACGAAACCCGGACTGTCGTGAATAACTGTTACGGCGTGGTCATCGGCCGCAAGGGCCGCGTGAACCATATCGCGAAGATCGGGATCAGATATCGGCGACCCCATCAATGTCCGACGCCCCTCCAATCCAAACATGGTATCAACGGCGAATGATCTCTCCGCTTCAATCCCTTCGGCTACGGAGGCGCTCGTCACATCCCGCCCGATGGGCGTGAACAAACAAAGGCTTCGGGTCGAAGGCTTCTGGCCATCATCGATTTCGACGACATCCGCAAGCGCTGCTGCCAGCATTTCGCGTCCTGCTGGTTCAGCGTTGCTAATCCAAACTGCTTCCGGAAGAGTTTCGGGTAAATCTGGTGGCGTTGATGGCACCTTTTTATTGTCTTCATAGCTATAAAAGCCTCGCCCTGTTTTGCGGCCATGGAGACCGGCAGCGGCCCGTTGACGGGTCATAGGTCCCGGTCGAAAGCGTGGTTCCTCATAAAACTGTTTATAGATCGATTCCATTACGGGGTGAGAGACATCGAGGCCCGTCGTGTCCATTAGCTCAAATGGTCCCATGCGAAAGTTGGGGCCTCCCTCACGCAACAGATCATCGACACCGGCAAAATCTGCAATACCCTCAGAGATAATTCGAACGCCTTCAGTATTGAGACCGCGTCCGGCATGGTTGACCAAAAAACCGGGAGTGTCCTTGGCGCGCACCGGCTCATGCCCTGCACGGCTGGCAACAGAGACAAGAATTTCCGCCGTCTTTGGCGTAGTTTCGACACCATTCACCACTTCGACGACCTTCATCAACGGCACTGGATTGAAAAAATGAAAACCGGCAAATCGTTGCGGATGGTCCAGCGCCGCAGCGATGGCAGCAACTGACAATGACGATGTATTGGTCGCCAATACACAGTCCTCCGAAACGATTTCTTCCAAACTCGAAAAGACCTGCCGTTTAACGTCCAAATCTTCCAGAACGGCTTCAATAACAAGATCCGCATTCGTGAAGTCTGACAAACTTGTAATGACTTTGAGTCGTCCAACGGCTTCCTGTGCGTCTTTGTCGTCAAGTGTTCCTTTTTCCGCCGCGCGCAAAATCATGCGCTCGGCAAATTCTCGGCCAGCTTCCGCTGCGCCGTCATTGGTATCAAACAGCAACACCTGCATGCCACCGGTTGCCATGATCTGCGCTATACCACGGCCCATCGCGCCGGTACCGACGACCCCTACGGTAAAGTCTGCACTGTTCGGATCATTCGCCATCTTTTGTGCTTCCTATAGTCAGTTTGGATCGAGTCCAGCCAATCGGTCGCGCGCGACTATCGCATCATTGAGAATGTCATCGAATATTTTCTCGACACTGGCAATCTCAGTCGCGAAGGCAGCACTTTGTCCCATGGAAAGCGTACCTCGGTCAAAGTCACCGGTTGCATAGGCTTCGCGCTGATTTGGCCCTTGAACGAATGGACGATATTGCTCGAAATCGGTGATGCCTTGTTCTTCCAGTTCATTAACCGCCCGAGAGGTCGCATTATCCAAGACCCGCGAATTATCGTTAAAGACCGACATAACAATTCGCGTATCACTTTGACTTATCTCCTTAATCCGCTGTTTGTATTTTTCGTCTGCCCAAATTTCCTCAGCAACCGTCATCCGCGATCCCAATAGAATACCGTCAGCGCCAAGCGCTAAAGCTGCAATAAGTTGGCGCCCGGTTCCCAATCCGCCCGCGAGAACAACGGGCACGTCTAATCCCTCGGGTACAACAGCGCCTTGCACGATACCTCCGATCATCTCCATACCAGGGTGGCCGCCAGCCTCTGCACCTAATATCGTTATCGCGTCGACACCGGCGCGAACGGCGCTTTGCGCGTGCCGCAACGTGGTACATTTATGTATGACAGTTATCCCTGCATCTTTGATTTTTGGCATGAAAGCCTTTGGGCTAAAGCCCGCCGTTTCTACGAACTCAACCTTTTCCTCGATTGCAACATCAAGAAATACGGCGAGTTCCTCATTGGCCTCCGGGCGCGCTGAAACATAGATGTTTACACCAAAGGGCTTTCCCTCTGTTATCTCCCGGCATTTGTGCAGCTGTGCCCGATAATCGTCGACTGTCGGAAAACTCCGCGGCGTAATAAACCCCATCCCACCTGCATTGACGACAGCGCCGACATAGTTGGCATCGGCTAACCACATAAGGCCTCCACACAGGATCGGGTGATCAATACCAAACAGGTCGGTGATACGAGTTTTAAAGACTTGAGCTGTCATATCTTTGTTCAGCGTAAAGGCACGAATTTAGTGCCATAGCGCACGATACCTTCCTGGTCATAAAGTCGGCGAATGACCGCACGAAGTTTCATCCCGATTTCCAACTCTTCTGGATCCATATCTGCAAGACGGACCATGACACGCGGACCTTCTTTCAACTCGACGACGCCGCATAAAACATCGCCGGTCATTGTCTGTTCGTCATCGAACTCTGATGGCGCGCCATTTCCAGCGACCAAGCTATATGTATAAAGCGTCGCATCACCCGATAACGGTACTTTTTCAAATTTATCGCTGCCGCACTCCGTGCAAACCGGTCTTTGTGGATAGGCGAGTTTCTCACAGGAATGGCACCTTCCGGCGATAAGCCGCATTCGCTCATCAATACTGGCGCTATACATTGGCAGGGAAATATATGACGTCATCCATCCCCTCCAAACCTGCTAGAAAGCATACGGCGATGTTTAAGATAGGTGACGTAATCGACAGTTTTTCCTGCCTCTACAAGATCGGCCACCTTCGCTCCTTTTCGACGGCGCTTCGCAAGTTCCTTGCCAACGGTGAACAGCAGT
The DNA here is from genome assembly GCA_002720855.1 of Rhodospirillaceae bacterium. Taxonomy (GTDB): domain Bacteria; phylum Pseudomonadota; class Alphaproteobacteria; order MPNO01; family UBA2964; genus UBA2964. Next base: position 268,150 of record PBIN01000015.1, read on the forward strand.
GCTGTCGCTCCGGACCCAACAGCGGCGCACAGGATTTGATCGCCTGAGCGGGCACCATCAAGTGCATCTGCTAAAGCAAACGGCGCTGAAGCGGCACCGGCGTCGCCGATGACACTCCAAAGAGATTCCGTTACGGCACTTTCTTGTCCCAGAGTTTTTGCTGCATTTCGCATCAATCCGGCATCTGCACCCAGCGCGAGCCGTTTTACCTTGTCGAGTGCCGCGAAACGGGGATTTCCAGCCAAGGCTTGCAAACTCGCCAAACTGTCGCGTGTTCTCAGTTCCAGATCGGAAAGAGTATCGTCGCCATGTCTTCGGAACCGGGAACCAAAGGTTTCGCGCGTAACGGCAAAACTGTCATTAAATTCAGCAACAACACCATTGGGCCCCACGACGAATGCCGCTCCAGCGGCGCCAAGTGCATGTTCAAAACCCGCGTCGGCCGGGGCACTCGGTGCATCAGCGGCAACAGCGAGTGCATAACGATTTCTTCCTGACTTGCAGTATTCAATTGCGGATATTAGTGCCTGGACGCCTGCTTGAGGTGAACCAGTTATTTCAGTTACTCGAATGTCCGAACGAGCAAACAGAGCTGTCGCGATCGTGGATGCAGATGGTTTCTCTTCATACGGCGGGGTTGTTGCGCCAAAAAAAACAGCGCTTACATCACGGGCCTCGGAAATTCGCTTCAAAGCCTCTCGCGCCGCATCTATTCCCAAGGTGACCGCATCTTCATCATAGGCGCAGAATGCTTTTCGTTTTAGTCCACGTGCTGCGCATGCTCCCCAGGCTTCAATATAAGCACTTGCGGAGAGCCTCAATGTCGGCAGGGCAACACCGTAACTTTCAATGCCTGCCATGAATTACTCCACCGCCTTCAGGATATGAACGGCAACAGCGGCTCCTGAACCGCCGACATTTTGTGTAAGGCCATAGCGAACGTTTTTGAGTTGGCGCTCTGCGGTATCGGCGCGCCCTCGAAGCTGATTAACCACCTCGTAAATCTGACCCGTTCCCGTCGACCCAATGGGATGGCCCTTAGCAATCAACCCACCCGAATTATTGACCGGTCGTTTTCCATCTCTCGCCGTCGCGCCGCTGGCAACATACTTTCCCGCACCACCCTCTCTGCAAAAGCCGAGATCCTCATAGGCCAGCAATTCCGCAATTGCAAAGCAGTCATGAACCTCTGCGAAGTCGATGTCCTTAGCCGAAATTCCTGCCATTTCATAAGCCTGTTTGGCAGCACGTTTGGTGCCTTCCAAGGTCGTCATCGATGTCCGGTCGTGAATCGCGACAAAATCGCTTGCACCACCCGAACCAACCACCAACACAGGCTGGTCGGTAAAATCTCTTGCCATATCCGCCCGGCACATAATGACCATCGACGCTCCATCGGTAATTCCACAAGCATCTGAAAAGGACAGCGGCGATGCCAAATTGGGGGCCTTCATGGCACGATCCAGATCTAATGGTGCCCGAAATTGTGCCTTCGGGTTTGCGAGTGCGTTGTTGCGGTTTTTCACGGCTGCCATTGTGATTTGTTTTTTAGTGGTGCCAAACTCGTGCATATGGCGCCGCGCCATCATGGCGTAAATCCCGGCAAAATTTGTTCCTGCCAGCCGTTCCCACTCAACATCGCCAGAAATACCGAGCCACAAACGGTTTTTCTCTCTCGGCAAATCAGACATTTTTTCTATACCACCGGCGACGGCGACCTTGGCCCGACCGGAAGCAATTGCGGCAACCGCGTCGCGCATGGCGAATCCGGAAGACGCACAGGCGTTCTCGATATGGCGCGCACTGGCCCCGACCATTCCTGCGGCTTCCATCATCAATGGGGCAAAATTGCCAAGCTGCGCGCCCCCGGTTGACAGGGTCCCAATAAAAGCTTCCTCGACATTGGCGGGATCCAAACCTCTGTCGACGTCCTTCAGTGCGTTCGCCGCTGCTTCATGGAACAGGTTTTTGAGTGTTCGCTCCGGAAACATGCCGTAGCGTGTCTGCCCAACACCAATGACCGCAACATCAACCATTAATTCCGAAAGTCTGGTTTGCGCTTCTCAAGAAAAGCGGCACGCCCTTCTTCAAGTTCCGACCCCACAAAGGCGAGTGATTGCGACATCACCTCCATCTCAAGGGCTTCTTCGAGAGATTGCGGTTCCATGGCGAGATGACGCTTGGTCAGCGCAAATGCGTGCGGCGGCATTTTTGCAAGCGCTTGCGCCTTCTCGATCGCGCAAGTCTCTGCCTGCCCATCCTCGACCAGGTCATCGGCAAGGCCGACTTCAATGGCTGCTTGTCCCTTGAGCATTTCTGCATAGAGCAAAATCTGCCGCGCCTTTGCCTGGCCAACACGGCGCGCCAGCGTGAACAGAATTCCATAATCTGGCGTCAGGCCTATTCGAAAAAACGGAAAACCGAGCGCACCGCCTTTAGCCAATACAATTGTATCGCACAACAACGCTATACCGGCGCCGGCACCGACGGCGAAACCCTCTACACCTGCGACAATTGGCTTCTCTGCCTCGGCCAGCAATCGTACGAGACGATGGTTTTCTTTCATCCGTACACGCCCAGATGCAACATCAAGGTCGGTCATGGAATCAATGTCGCCACCGGCGCAAAAATGGCCCTCGGTACTCCCGAGAACGATGGCATGTATGTCATCATTGCCTAACGCCTCCGACACCACATCGATTAGTGCGTTGCGCGCCTCGGGACTTACTGCATTTCGCTTGTCGGGACGATTGATCGCAATTCTGGCGATATTGGGCGCAGCGATTTCGTTGATGACGACTGACATTCTATTCTCTCCGCGCTAAACCGCCGGCGCCTGATCGCCAAGCGCGATTTCCATGGCCGCGGCCAGGTCATCTGCTGTTACCCCGGCAAATTCGACATCATCCCGCGCGAGAAAGGTGGCAGCGCAATCTTTGAGACTGGCTACATTCGCCGCGCAACCAGTCAGGCTGTCTTCCAACCAACCAACACTATCCAGGGGCCTCGGATGCCAATCGCCATTGATGATGGCCTTGAGCACAGCGCCATCGCGTAATACCAATGTCGCCCAGATCAAACCGCCCATGGCTTTCGCCCGACCGCGCCCAATCGTATCGCCATCCTCTAGAAGGTCGGCAAATCGTGTTTTTTCGCTCTTGGCAAACAGCCATTCTTCGCTCTCATACTCCGCGCGGAAATCGTCGGCATATGCGTGCTCGGTATCCGTCACAGATCCCAGCGTTAGATGACTTTCCCCAAAAGCGTGTGTTGTTGCTTCCCGCACCATTGCTTCAAGCTCTGCCGCGTCGATGGGCTTTCCGGCCTCCCGCTCGAGACAGGTAAAGCGCGACGTCATGTCTTTGAGCTCCTTATCTTTCACTTTTTCGGGTGCCATCGGCATAATCTTACCGGCGAGCTCCGTATCAATGGGTTTTACATTGATAACGATCCGGAACGTCATCACACCATCTTCGATTTTCAGAGAGGTCGGCACCAACTTTCGGCCCTCAACCTGGACGTCGTTGAGTGGACGGTATTCGGCAGGGAATCCATATCGCTCAGCCAGGGTTTCTGCGAAGGCCGTCAATACCTTTGGGAATGCCTCGGTTGTCGTATCAGGCACCTCAGAATGACTTGTTGGCAGAAAAAACACCAAGAAAGCAGATCCTGCTCCGGCATAAACCGGGCCGCCGCCATTCGGACGGCGCCGGAAAGAAACGTTGTTCTCGCCGCAAAATTTCAGATCGAGTGCCTGTTGAGGGTCTTCATTGACACCAATCGTGATCGAATCTGTGTCAAAAATATTCAGATAAACGGTTGGGGGTGCCTCGCCATTCACGACTGCTTTTTCAACAGCGGGCGAGACCGAAACCGAGAAATCCGCGTAAGAATTCTCATCGACAATCAGCCGCCAGTTATCATCCGACATTCTTAGCTTCCTCTTGTATCCACCAGCGACGGACCATCCTCTAATTCAGCCATAATTGAAATCTCATCTACAGAAACCAACGTCTGGCTTTTGAAACGGTTTGATATCAATTCAGCGGCGGCATCGCCTCCGGTGCCTTTAAGCGCCAAGGACAGGCTATCCCCACCACCTGGCTTTCCCGAAACCGTAAGTCTGTAAGCACCATCAAGCCCATCGATACCAAGCAGCACCGATCGAATTTCGGAAGGATAGAGTTTTACGCCTTTGACCTTCACCATTTCATCAGTTCGGCCAAAAACGACCCTGGGCAAACATATCGTGCGGCCAAATACGGAAGGTGTTTCGATCTTCACCGTTAGATCTCCGGTACGATACCGGACAAGCGGCTGTGCTTCTTTTTGAAGATGGGTGAGAACCAACTCACCCCGCTCGCCATCGTCAACCGGCTGCAGTGTCTCGGGATCAATAACTTCGGCAAAGACGAGCTCGTCAAAAATATGGACACCCTGGCCGCCAGGGAAAGTTCGCCCGACAGGCAGGAATTCCGACAAAGAGAACGAGTCGACCAACATCGTATCCGGCATAGCGTCGGCAACCGTATTGTAAAGCGTCGGATTGCCCGTAAATGCTTCACCTCCGGCAAAAAAGACCTTTGGCGGTTTGACGCCCGCCTCAAGGAGCCTCAGTGAAAAACTTGGATTGCCCGCGAGAATATTGACGTTGTGGGTACTGCAAATTTCAGCCGCGCGGTCCGCCTCACCAGGGCCTAACGGAATGCAGGTAACGCCGTGCGCCTCCATTTGTGTCTGGTAAAAAAGCCCGGCAACAAACAGGTGGTATCCAAAGAACACCGCACAGACGTCGCCCTCTTCAACGCCACAGGCGTCCAGATGTGTCCGGCACGCTCCGGTCAAACGATCCAGATCTCGTCGGGTCTGCATCACGGGGACTAAACCACCGCCCATCGGGCTCAGATTCATACGAACTGCCTTGACCCCACCAAATGCTCCGTAGTCGGGCTTTTGCATTTCAGCTACTAGGTCGGTTCGAGACATTAGTGGAACGGACTCGGCATACTCGGATGCACCCGAGACCTCAGCAGGAAATTTGCCGCTGTAAAATGCGTGTCGCGACAACCGGTCAAGCGTCGCGTTTATGGAATCGAGAGGAAAACTCATGATCTATGTTGTAAAAGGCGTACCCGACAGGGGCAAGAGTGCGAATGAAGGACAGTCAACTTATCTGGTCGCGCGATCCGCCATTCCTCCAAGTCGTTCCTCATTGAGAGGCAATTTGTCCCCCAACCAGAAACCAAAAATGATGTGATCGTTCCAGGCATTTTCAGTTAACGGATGAACCAAAACACTTAGGCCATCGCGGTTAACTGTGAGCCACTGCACAAGCTCATCAAACTGATCGACGCTAAAAGCGATCTGATACATAGCGACAAGATGCGGTCCCACAGCTTCATCATGCCAGCTACCCATTCGCGTTTCCGGAAATTCTGTGACAATTTTTTCGCGCAAAGCGGCAGCCGAACCCTTGGTTTCTTCGGGATCGTAATAGATGTGAGCGTGCCAGCCCTCAATTGCATCAGCGGGACGATTAGGAAACGACATATATTCCTCACGAACAAAGCTGTCCTTTTATTCTAGCCTAACCTAAATAGGGTCGTACAACCCCATAAACAGTATTCAATCGCGGAGAGGTGGTTCTTGCCCTTTAGGTGCCGGTAGGCCACATTCACGGCCAGCGATTTCGAACTGGAGTTATATTGATGAGTTATGCAATTCCCAGCTGGGATTTACCGAGCGTGCCTGTTGCGGGCAGCGATAATCTGTTCCCCGTCCGCCGCATATATTGCATCGGGCGAAACTATGCCGCCCACGCGAGAGAGATGGGAGCGGACGAACGCGAACCGCCATTTTTCTTCTTAAAGCCCGGTGACGCTATCGTACAGAACGGCGCGACGATCCCCTACCCTCCGGCAACCTCCAATTTTCACTATGAGGCTGAACTCGTTGCAGCAATCGGAACAAGCGGAGCAAATATCTCGGTCGACGACGCAAATGATCATATTTTCGGATACGGCGTCGGGCTCGATATGACTCGCCGCGACTTGCAGGAAGAAGCAAAAGGCATGCGCCGGCCCTGGGATATGGGAAAAGGGTTCGACGCTTCCGCGCCATGCAGTGAGATTTATCCGGCGGCCTCCATCGGGCATCCAACCAATGGTGCTATTACTTTGACGGTCAACGGGGAAACCAGACAATCCGGCGATATTGCCGATATGATCTGGAATATTCCTGAAAGCATTTCCTATCTTTCGGGACTGGTTACGTTAGAGCCCGGCGATTTAATCTACACTGGAACGCCTGAAGGTGTGGGCGCCGTCAATCGAGGTGAAGAAATCGTCGTACATGTCGACGGCGTTTGTGATTTAACACTCAATATTTCCTAAACCGCTCCCGATTAATGACAAAAACACCGGACAAACCTGACGCAATCGATATGGCGAAATTACCCGATTTAATCGGGTATAATCTTCGATGCGCTCAGGTTGCGGTTTTTCAACATTTCAGCAAAACCATAGGCGAAGCGGAGATCTCGCCACCACAATATGGCGCACTCGTTCTTATCAGTGCCAACCCGGGGATCAGCCAGTCGGCCATCGCCAGCGCTTTACGGTTTGATCGGTCCACATTGGTTCAGATCATTGACCGGCTTGAGGATCGCGGTTTGGTGGTTAGGGAAGTTTCAGCAACCGACCGGCGGTCGCATGCCCTAAAACTTACAGAAGCAGGACAAACCTTGCTCAATGACCTCAACGAACGTGTTCATCAACACGAACAGCATATGACGCGCAATTTATCAGTTGACGAACGTCAAACGCTGATGAGCCTTCTTGCCAGGGTCTACAAAGAGGAAGCAGACCCTTCATCAAACTGATGAAAGATTCTACGGCTATTAATCAATTAATAAGAAGCTGCCCCAACGGGCGGCTCACATTGTCAGCGAGATAGATTTCCACGCTTTTCGCGATAGAGACCAAGTTTTTGATGCACGGCCTTGTCAGTGAAACTGAACAAGAATGCGTCTTCATCGTTGCATTCATGACGATGCGGCAACCAACCTGGCACCACAAAAACATCGCGAGGTCCCCATTCGTAAGGTGTACCGTTAATGACGGTCCGCCCGGTGCCCTCCACAACCGAATAAAGCCAGGTCGCGGTACTTTGATATTCTTGTGTCACCATTTTGGGCGGCAATAACTGCATATAGCAATCCAATGTCGGCATCGTCGGCTCGCCCGTGTGCGGATTGATGTACTGCATCTTGATACCGTGGAACGGATCAATTTCATCGGCTTTCTTAAGATTGACCAGCGCGCTCCGGGTCTCTTCATAGGGATAATGAAATACCGGTGAATGCGGGCCTTCAGTTTCATAATCCATCGGGCGCATATTGGCGCCAAAGCGCGCCATATTGTCGAATTTGGGACGCCCTTCGGGATGCGTGCCGCCTTCTTCATACAAATCCGTAAACATGGTTCCAAGAAACCGGATTAACGGAATATCCAATCCATCGAGCCACACAACGGGTTCATCGCCAAGGTTCCCATGGTCATGCCAAACTCCTGACGGTGTAAGGATCAAATCACCTGGTTTCATCGGGGCTTTCTCGCCATTGATCGCTGTATAAGCCCCGTCACCTTCTACAATGAAACGAAGCGCTGCCGGGGAATGGCGATGCGTCGGCGCGATTTCACCTGGCATAATCAGTTGGAAGCCCGCAAACATCGAATCGCACGCCGCTGTTTCACCCTTCAGGGCCGGATTCTCCAATATGAGGACACGCCGTTCTGCTTCCTCCGCGGTAATGAGAGTCGCCGTTTCCATTAGGCTCGGACGAATCTTGTCGTATTCCCAGACATACGGAGCGGCACGCATTTCCGGCTCTTTTTTCATAAAAGTGAAGAGCCGTTCCCACAGAGGTGCTACAGCGAGCGGATCGATCTTGTCGTAAAACGCTTCGCGTTCAGGCGTAACCTCAGGTCTCTCGTGCAGGCTCCTAGCCATGTCTTCCTCCTTGCCGGTACTTCGGCGCATACTGTGCTTTTATAATGGGGTGCGAAGCCACAGCAGGCAACCGGGTTATATTCATTTGGCCTCTTTTGACAGTGCTTTCTGTTCCATTGGGCCCGAGGCCTCAATTGATCATCGTGTTGGGAAGGAACAACGCAATTTGCGGGAAAGCGACCAACAGAAGAAGACAAACGCCCATGGCGAACCAGAAGGGCAAAATGCCGAGAAAAATATCGCTCATCGGAACATCGCCGGCGATCCCTTTCACAACGAATACATTTACCCCCACCGGCGGGCTTATCAGCCCCATCTCGAGAACGATAACCATAACCACGCCAAACCATATGGGATCATATCCCAGGGCAATGATCAGGGGATGTACAATGGGTAGGGTCAACACCAGCATGGCGAACCCTTCGAGGAATGTTCCCAAAATAATGTAGGTCAGCAGAATAATGAGCAGAGCCGTCACACGCGACATCGATTGATCGCCGAGTAATGCTGCGAGGTCCTCCGGAATGTTAGTCAGCGCGATAAATGGACTGAAGATATGAGCACCCACGATAATCAGAAACACCAATGCTGTTGTTCTAACTGTCCGGAGTAAAACATCAGCCATTGCCGATGTGGTCACACGGCGGCGTACCAGGGCGAGTAAAAGTGCAAGGAAGGCACCCACACCAGCCGCTTCAGTTGGACTAAAGGCACCGATATAAATGCCACCAATTGTAACAATGACGATGACGACCATGGCGCTGGCCTGACGCAACGCGGTAAATTTTTCGCGAATAGGTGTCTTCGGCCCCGACGGTCCAAGTTCAGGCTTGATACGACATTGGATATAGATCGCGATCATAAACAACGCCGTCAACAGCAGCCCAGGCAGAATGCCTGCAAGAAACAATCGACCGATAGATTCCTCGGTAAGGATTGCATAGATGACGAAGCCGGTACTCGGCGGAATTAATATGCCGAGGGTGCCACCAGCAGCGATACAGCCCGTCGACAGCCGGGAACCATATTTATAGCGGCGCATCTCCGGCAAAGCCACGCGTCCCATCGTTACCGCGGATGCTACGGAAGAACCCGAGACAGCGGCAAAACCGGCGCAAGCGGCAATCGTCGCCGACGCCAATCCGCCTCGCCAATGTCCGAACCAAGAATAGGCCGCCTGATAAAGATCACGGCTCATCCCGGAAATACTGGCGAGATTGCCCATAAGAACGAAAAGCGGAATCACGACCAATTCAAACGATGAGCCAATAACAAACGGTTCCCGCCCAAGCTGCGCCATTGCTGCGGGCCAACTATTGAGGACGCCAAAGCCAATCGTGCCGACGACCGCCATCGCAATGCCCACCGGCATTCGAAGCGCCAGCAACGCAAACAAACCTAGCAAACCGTATATACCGACGAGTGTGGGTGTCATGATTCACCAGGGTCATCGATTGGTTCGCCACGCGCCGCACGCGAAACCTGAACCAGAAGAACAATGCAATAAACAACAGACCCAAACGCCAGAACGCCAAAAAATGGCGCTAACGGAATCTCAAGCTCGTTAGTCCCCTCGCCCATCTCAATCGCATCCAGGCCCTGTTGAAGCCCAAACCAAGCCATCAGGGCGACCAAAACAAAACAACTTGCCCGAATAATGACATCGATAATCTTCACGAACCTGGGCGGGGCAATGACGCTTATAAAATCAACGGCAATGTGGCCACCAGTCAGACCGCAATACCCTAATCCGAAGAACACGAGCACGACCAATCCCATGCGCCCGACATCCAAAGCCCACAGAATTGGGGCGTTGAATATGTAGCGCATGACCACCGCATAGACGGTCAACATCATCAATAAGAGAAGCGCCACCCCGGCCACAAGGGCGAGGTGACGCACACTCTTTCGGACGATGCTTTCTATTGGACGATCAGAAGGCACCGACAATCAGTTCAGGAACCTGCGTTCATTGCCGCAAGAATTGCTTTCGCAGGTACACCACCCTTTTCGAGCTGTTCGATATACTTGGCACGCGCTTTGAGCAGAATGGATTTCATTTTAGCCCGTTCCGCTTTGGAAAAAGCATAGACCTTATGTTTTCCAGTATTCCGAACGCTATCAAGCCCTTTGGCACCCGCTTTCATATAGATAGCGGTGGCCTTCGCGCTCCATTTCGCACCTGTCGTATTGGTTATCAAGATTTTCTGGCTGTCCGAAAGTCCGGCCCACGCCTTTTTATTCATAACCAAAAAGAAAGGTGAACGCCCAAAGGCTGCTGCCAAACCAGTGGTATAATGTTTGGCGACCTCACCGATCTTAAAGCTCTTGATAACGCTCGGCGGCACGAGAAGTGCATCTACGCGACCGGTTTCAAGCGCACGATAAACCTGAGTAATGGGCATGGAGACCGGGGTCGCACCCAATGCCTTCAACCACCGCGACTGATTAGCCGACGGGGTGCGAATTTTCATTCCCTTAAGATCAGCCAAGGTGCGGATCGGTTTCTTGCGACTCATAAAGATTGGTGCTTCGCCAACCCACATCGCAAGAAGTTTCACCTTTTTATATTCCGGGGCTAAAAGCTTGTGGGCGTTCCACATCTTTTTAACCAACTCGTTAGAATTACTAGCCACACCCGGAAGCTCGACCATCGCCGTCCGTTTGAATATTTTGGAGGTATAACCCTGAAGACCCCAGCTTATGTCGGCGATACCATCAACGGCACGCTTAAACTGGGCACGGGGGCCTTTTCCAAGCTTACCGCCTGGGAAAATTTTGATGGATAGCGTTCCCGCAGACATCGACGCGACTTTCTTTGTCCAAGGCCGCATAAAAAGCCGATCCATTGGATGTTTCGGTGATGAAAAATGCGCCAGCCGCAGTTCCTTTGCGGAAACATCCTGCGACCCAACAAATTGGGCGCTTCCCAGCGCAACTGCTCCCAATAGAGCGGCAGATATAAACTTATGTGTCTTCGTCATTTCAATTCCTCCCTGAAAAGTTCTCAAAAATGTCAGGTGATAATCCGTGTTTCGGTCCTATACCGATAAATTACGCTAACACCATTTCCCTGAATGAGTCTCGCGTCAAAATCATTGGAACGTTAATTTGTTGACAAGTCAACATTATCGAACGGGATAAATTTGGTTGTTGATCAGTTGATTATCGTCAGGTTGCTATTTCATCTCCGCTTAAATAGACATTTAGAGTAGCCAATCGTGACAAGCATGTGGAGACCCATGCGTATCCTTCATATCCTGGATCATTCTATTCCCCTGCAAAGCGGTTATAGTTTTCGAACACTGGCAATCCTAAATCAGCAACGTGCGCTGGGTTGGGATACAGCTCATTTAACGTCCCCAAAACATTCGAGACCCTTTGTCGCCGAGGAACAAATTGACGGTTGGCCATTTTTTCGAACGCCACCAGTCGGAAAGACGATTTCCGCAATTCCTCTGGCACGAGAGTGGGCCCTTATGCGGAATACGGAAAAACGCATATTGGAGGTTATTGAGTTTGAAAAGCCTGAGATAATTCATGCGCATTCTCCCGTTCTAAACGCGGTGCCCGCTATCCGCGTAGGGAAACGCATGAAAATTCCGGTTGTCTACGAAGTGCGTGCATTTTGGGAGGATGCCGCCGCCAGCCATGGGACCGGCAGCGAAGCTGGGCCACGTTATAAAGCCACACGATGTCTTGAAACATGGGCGCTAAAACGTGCGGATGCTATCACGACAATTTGTGAAGGCCTGCGGGGCGATATTGTAAACCGCGACATACCTGCAAATCGGGTCACTGTTATACCCAATGCTGTCAATGCCGAAGAGTTTGGAGGTGGATCGGCACCAGATCCAAAACTCCTTAATGAATTAGGCCTGACTGACTGTATAGTTTTGGGATTCGTCGGATCATTCTATGGATATGAGGGTCTGCATTTGATTTGTCAGGCAATGCCGCAGATTTTACAGAATCAACCAGACACCAAATTACTCCTGGTCGGCGGTGGTCCTGAAGAAGAAACCTTGAAGACCCTGATCAGGGATTTATCGATTCAGGACAATGTCGTGTTTACCGGACGGGTTCCGCACGACCAGGTTCAAAAATACTACGATTTAATCGACTTGCTTGTTTACCCGCGTACACGTATCCGTCTTACGGATCTCGTGACGCCGCTCAAGCCGCTGGAGGCCATGGCCATGAACAAGATTATGGTCGCTTCTGACGTTGGCGGTCATAAAGAACTCATTCGTGACGGGGAAACCGGCAATCTTTTCAAAGCTGATGACGTGAACGATCTGGCAAAGACTGTTTTGCAAGTCCTGGCGAAAAGGAGCGACTGGCCGATTCAAGCAATTCAATGCATTGTTCATCGAGTATCCCACCGGAAAAAAGTAATGCAATGAGCACCGTAAGCGATGTGATTTTTAAAATTGAAATTCAGGATCAAGTTACGTGAAAAACGCGATTCATTTTCCTAACATGCGTTAGTCTTTTATCTCCGACGCAATTAATCTCAAGCTGCTAAAATCCATTCTATGATCACAGTTCATCTTATCGCGGCTGCAAGGCCGAACTTCATGAAGGTGGCACCTCTTTATCATGTACTCGCGGAATCTGACTGGTGTAGTCCAATCGTCGTTCACACCGGACAGCATTATGATGCAAACATGTCCGATAGATTTTTCGAGGAACTTGGACTGCCTACGCCCGATATTCATCTAGGAATAGGTAGCGGCAGCCACGCGGAGCAGACCGCGGGAGTCATAACCGCTTATGAAGCAATAATATTACGCGAGAAACCTGATTGGGTTGTAGTTGTTGGCGACGTCAATTCAACCATGGCCGTTACTTTGGCGGCGAAGAAGCTTCACATCCCGGTTGCCCATTTGGAAGCTGGATTACGCTCCGGCGACCGTACAATGCCCGAAGAAATAAACCGGCTGGTCACGGACGCACTTGCCGATGTGCTTTGGACACCGTCAGCCGATGCCGACCAAAACCTGATTGACGAAGGAGTTCCAGAAGAAAAAATCACCAATGTTGGCAACATCATGATCGATTCCTATGAGCTACTGCGGGATCAGATTGAAAATGAAAAAGCACCTGAAAAATTTGGTCTCGCAGCCCAGCCGTACGGCGTTGTTACGATGCATCGGCCTAGTAACGTAGATGACCGGGAAACACTTACGCTCCTGACCGATCACCTTTGTGAGGTTTCGCGAGATATTCCGTTGCTGTTCTCCCTCCACCCACGCACCAGAAAGAACCTACAGGAATTTAATCTGTTAAACCTTCTTACTGAAGCAAAAGGGATGAATACAACAGAGCCCCTTAGTTATATCCGGTTTATGGGACTTGTGCGTTCTGCCAAATTTCTGATCACTGATTCTGGAGGTGTACAAGAAGAAACCAGTTACCTCGGCATTCCCTGTGTGACACTCAGAGACACCACCGAACGACCAGTGACTATATCTTTGGGAACGAATCGATTGGCCAAACCCGACCAAATAGTAGAATGCATTTCAGAAATTTCCGCCGGGACATGGCCAAAAGGACAATGTCCACCCTTGTGGGATGGCAGGACAGCCAATCGGGTTGCTGATGACCTGCTGAAACGATCGAGTGACGCCTAAATTGAGGCCACTGAAAGGTCATTTTTTAATTTGGCTACCAATCGAGAAAAGATAAAATTCTCATATAAACTATGGATCGATGAATTTGTATCTTGGCGTTCTGCCCAAAGCCTGAGCGCGGCTAATAATCGAAACCATAACAACGAACGTCGAACATCGATAGAAAGTCCACCATAGCCGCGAATAAAAACCGCAGCGAGATGTTCGTGCATCAAAAATAAATGCCAGCTCCGAGGATCAAAAATACCTAGCGCCAAATGGTTCAGGAAATACCCCACATCCAACAAAACGGTATTCTCAAAGTTTGCACCCGCATCGAGACCATAAATCCGTTCCCCAACAATCATTAAATTGTCGGACTTATAATCGCCATGGACCCAGCTATGGGGAGTTGAAATCTTTTTCACGCCACTCACCGTTTCATGCAGGAAGGCAACAGGGGATTTCACATCGTGTCGATGAAGAAACTCATCCGGGGTCTCCTCCAAGGCAGCTCCGAGCAGTCCCAAAGCCCAAACAGTATCGAGAGTTGTCTCTGGCACCCGATGGGCATCATGAAAGGCCTTGAGCCACTCTCCGGCCTTTTCGACGCCTTGTAAAACCGTGTTTGTACCAACCGTCGGTTGGCGCAACATTTTTGTTAGGGAATTTCCATCTATCCATTCTGCAACCAGCAGAGCATGTTCCTCCAAAAGGCCGACTGGCCTCGGAACAGCGTATTTCGTATTCGGAGGCAAAGCTTGATAAACTGAATTCAAAGCGTTGAATTGCAAAGCGCAATCCTCACTAGCATCGAGTCCAATTTGGGGTAAGTCCAGACATCGCTTTATTGCGACTGAAAATGGGAAGCACTCTCCATCGCCGCGATAAACAATGGAATTTGTACTGTGATAAACCGGCCCGGATATCGAAAGATCTCCCTGCAACTGCAATCCCGACTTGAGCTGTTCGGCGATGAGAGCAACGTTGTCAAACATTTGATCTTAAAACGTTAGTAGAGTGATAAGATTACCGAGGGTCTGATCGAACAAACATCGCTTCGCTGATCGGAGCAAACGTTCTGGTACGAGAGGTTTCTTGGAGATTACAGGCTTCGAGTAACTCAACCAATTCCGCCGCTGATATAGGTATCAGAAATTTCCGTATGGACAGCACGACTTTTTACGATGTGCCCGTAATAATGGGACCGACGTAGTGTTGATCGCACAACCCGCAACTTATCAATGATACCGGCATAAATTAAATGCATGGGCTCCTGACCACGGGCATGCCCAATATCTTCGATCAGCGTGTCTTCAACAATGAGCGCACCACCCCAATTGTCGGTGAGAATGCCCATTTCAGCATTCGATATATGCGATTTTCGAACCGTCACGTTGAAGTTTTTTCCCTCTATTTTTATACCGGCACAGTTACCGCATCTTATGGGGTCAAAAGTACGAAAATTCTCGATTATCACCGGACCCTTTGCATTCTTAATAAGCAAGACGCCTTTACCATGCGTCGGCCCAATTATCCGCACATCCTTCATGTCTAACTTTAGAGATTTGTTAATTATAGCGCCCGCCTGGTAAATCCCCGGCGGGATCTTTACCGTCTCTCCTGGCTTTGCTTTTTTGAGAAGCGGCTGAATACTGGATGTATTTACCGGTTTTCCTTTTTCGGAAATTGGGTGGCGATAAACCCATGCACTGGATTTCGCATCGGCATAGCCGACATAGACATCGTATCGCGGCAGCCAGACCCATTTCGAATATACCCGGCTCCCGATTTTCGGACCCTTTCCTGCCCAATCGAAAAGGCGCCATTCCTGGGTTTCGGGATCATAGGTGTGAATGTAGGACGCGCCGTTCCAAAATATAAGCTTGTCGTCCCGAGTCCTCGCTATTCCGCTAAAACCATCGACTCCAGCGCCAGATTTTGACAGTAACCGGCCGATTTTAGGCGGTTTCGTAAACACCAATCCGTGCCGATGAACTGACCAAATTCCCTTCCGTTTCGGGTCATAGATGGATGTCCCGGCACCATAATTGGGCCGCGAACCAATGCGCTTCCACGAATTTTCTTTCACATTATAAATCGATTCAAAAACGCCATTGCTAACGTAAAGGCGCCCATCTTCAAATTCCGCCGTTCGATAATATTTCCACTTCATTTTTTCCGGCATAAGGTCGCGTTGCCGCCAAGTCAGTGGTGCAAGGCTATTTCGTGTCTCTGTTTTCGAAGGGTTAAACTCCCACATTTCACGATCGGGATTGAGTGATCCCCGCACACATCCGTATACACTTGGGATCATAAATATTGTCCGCGTCGATCTTGCGAAGATAAATCCGTCATACGTATGTGAGGAAGGGGGGCCGGAGACAGGAACCGGGCAGCGCACCTCTTTGGTTGGGGGTGGGATATAGGCGGGGTCTGTAAGGCGCGACCACTTCCCGCGAAGCAGATCGAGCTCGTAAACTTCATTGCCGCCATAATCCCGATGGCCACCGCCATGGAAATACATTTTCAGATCAACGGGATCGAAAGCAGCGCCATTCCAGGCAGCGATGACGCTATTAGGTCCAGATACCATCTTGATTTCTGGCGACATTGGTTTTGGAAATATTTTACTGATACTTGCGCCACGCAGTTCGCACCATCCGGGTTTTTTGTTTAAAACCCTGACGCAATCCAGGAGAGTCGTTTTGGTAAGCGCTTCCTTTACATCAACAGGAGTAGGAGATTTTTGCTTTTCTTGGCTACTGGAAACAGTAGAAACAATCAGACCTAGTGCCAAACTGGCAACAAAAAGGGTGCTAGGGTATGCGTTAGGCCACATATCAATTTCCCTTTTTCATTCACTCCATTGCCAACTGTGGCATTTCCTAAATACTAAACGCCCTCGTAGGATTTGAACCAGTCAACAAATTTTGGGACCCCAATATCGATTGGTGTTGTTGGCGCATAACCGAGATCAGCGGTTATCGCGTCTATATCGGCGAAGCTTTCTTTGACATCTCCCGGCTGCATGGGCTGAAAGTCAATTTCAGCCTTTTTTCCAAGCGCGCCCTCTATGAGCTCAATCATCCGCATCAAAGGTTCGCTCCGATGGTTACCGATATTGTAGAGACGGCACGGCGAATTGCCGTTTTCAACCTTAGGCGGATTATCCAAAGAGGCAATAACGCCAGAAACGATATCGTCGATGTAAGTAAAGTCTCGTTTCATATCCCCATTATTGAAAACCGGAATGGGGCGCCCTTCTGAAATTGCTTTGCAGAAAATATACATGGCCATGTCAGGCCTGCCCCACGGGCCGTAGACGGTGAAAAACCGTAAGCCAGTTTGCGGAAATCCATAGAGATGGCCGTAACAATGGCTCATCAGCTCGTCAGCCTTTTTAGTAGCGGCGTACAACGAAACGGGCGTATCCGTACGGTCATATACAGAGAATGGTAGTTTGGTGTTGCCGCCGTAAACGGAACTCGAACTGGCATACACAAGATGTTCAAAGTTGGGTTGATGGCGGCAAAACTCAAGAATGGCCATTTGGCCAACAAGGTTCGCCTGAACATAGGCGAATGGGTTTTCTATGGAATAACGAACACCTGCCTGAGCGGCAAGATGGATCACACGATTAACATCTCCCAAACCGTCAGCAATAGATTTCAACGCTTCAAGATCAGATATATCGACCCGATGAAAGGAAAAACCATTTTGGTTCTGCAATCGTGACAAACGGGCTTCCTTGAGCCGCACGTCGTAGTAATCATTGATATTATCAATACCAACGACTTCTTCACCACATGCAAGCAAGGTTTTGCAAACATGGTATCCGATAAATCCTGCGGCACCGGTGACTAAAATGGCCATCTAAATTTCTCGTTTTGAACCTATGTCGAGATCGGCGAAACACTTAACATGTTTCTCCATAATTACCAGTATTCGTTATCTCGATAGACGGATTTCAATCACATCGCCAATGGGTTGTGGGCGCTCCTAACTTCCCAAATAGCCCTTTGATATTGGGTTCCGCGTTTCCAATATGCACAAACTTTGTTTGCTGAATCCGTCGAGATTCCATTGCGAGGACCAAGAACCGTCCTTGCTTCTGCGGAATTCGGGGTAAAAATGTGGCCCGAAGCGGCGGTCGCTACGTCCGAAATAAACTCGATATCACTTTCGTCAAGATTCAGAACTTTTGATAGGACCAATACTCCAACACCGCCATCTTCAAAGAGCAATCGGCGAATCAGAGCGACTTCGATTCCCGTTGCGTGCGCTATCAATGCCTCAAACATTTTAAAATCGCCGGTCCGCAAAATTGCGGCATATGTCCTCGGATCTATGGACTCCACATCATGCAATTCGGTTTCGACCAAAGCAGAGACCCCGGGTCCTCCGCTATCAGTGTTTTCAAGCAAATTTGCAGCGGCCTGCTCGAGAGCGGTATCGACGCTCGTAATCACGTCGTCAGTATGGCGTGCCAAACACCATTCGAACGCTGCGGCGACACGCCAAACAAGCGAAAATCTCATTTGTGGATTGAGTTCCTTAAGATACAGAACCGGGTTGTTGAACGGGTCGCGTCGCCCCGTGTCAGATGGCTGCACATTTTGGACACGATGGCGGATTGAAGAGTTGGGAGGAAGGCCAGGCAAAAGGGCGAGCAGGTCCTGTTCAGGGTCGGAACCGCGTAGTCGTAATTTGTCGCCACCGCGTTTTACGATCTGTTCAGCGCTGGTTATACAAAGCTGCATGACGGCTTCCTCAATTAACGCGCTGCCGCATAGGGGCCTATTCGAAAACAAACATTCGAAAACTTCCATCGACCGGTTTATCGATAACGATTTTAGGGTTTCATCCTCAAGGTCATGCGTGTCAGTGGCGACTGGCAGCTGGTTCTGAATGGCAGAGACGACTTCAAAAATCAGTTCCTTGAGCATTTGCATTACACATGCACGATCCCGGTCCGTCAAAAGTGTCGACATTCCACCCAAAATTTCAGATTCTACAGATTCGAAGACGCGCCGATTCTCAGCCGCCTTTAGTCTCGCATAATGCAAAACGGCATCAACCGTCCATTCCGATATTTCCGTTTCATCTAACGTCATCGCCGCGCTTTACGTGCAAATTGACCGCAACCGTTTCGTATACGTGATCTTTCGCTCCAATCACCGATCGAACGATTAAAATAACGAAAAATAGTTAATTTTATTGTTGTGACAGCCATTGATTATTCTCATTTGAGATCAAATAACGGCCACCAAAGAGCAATTATAACGGGAATGTTATGATGAAAAAAGAGGTTTACCACTACTTTTCCGACAGCAACTCTTTAGACGTCGATTGAGACGACACATCCCAAATTTGATTTTATTGTGAAAAGTGCGGAATAACCTTGTCGCCAAATAGCCTCAGAGATCTCTCTGCTTCATCGGGTGGTAATGTCGTAAAATTGACCTGAAGAGACCCATCGTCAAAGCCGCCGACTTGATCGTTGTAGTCTTCGATCATTTCAATCAGTTCTTTTGGTGTTCCGACCCAGGCGGAACTTTTTTCAATCTGCGTATCGAGATTCTCCTTGCGGAGCGTTTCTATAATCTTGTCGTAATGAGCATAATCATTCGACGTAGAACCCGTCGTCCAACCACTGGCGGCATCACACAAAGAGACGAAATAATTATCAACATGAGGTCGCGCAATTCGCAGCGCCTCATCGTGATCCTCATGACAAAACATAAAGAATGCCAACATCACCCTGCCCTGGCCCGGGTGCCCGGCCGCTTTCCAGGCATCTCTATAGATATCCAGCAATTCCCGCATTTTTCCACCGGCAATTGGAATGCCCATAATCCACATGCCATTGCGTCCCGCTTTTTCAAACGATGCCTCGGTGGCAACTGATGCCGACCAAAGCTTTGGGTGTGGTTTTTGCGTTGGCCGAGGATAAGAGGTGACATTTTCAAAACTGTGGAACTGCCCATCTGATGTCACATTCTCTTCGGTCAGTAACCGAATAATCTGATCAACACCTTCGTCGAAACGGGCCACACTTTCATCGAGGCTTACTTTAAAGACTTCAAACTCTCGTGGAATAAAAGCGCGCGCCAAACCCACTTCAAGCCGGCCATTGGAGATGCCATCCAGCATCCCAATCTCACCGGCAAGCTTCAGCGGGTTGTTAAAAACGGGCAGAACCGCACCAGTAATCACCCGCGCTTTCTTTGCGCGCTGCGCGGCCGCCGCGAGAAATACGATCGGATTTGGGCTGTACCCACCATAAGTATGGAAGTAATGCTCTACAATTCGGACATGGGTGTATCCATACTCATCTAAAAGATCGCAAAGATTGAGACATTCGCCAAAATACTGCGCGCCGGATTTGTCCTCGGGCGATATATTGGGGAAAAACTGAACACCAAAATCCATAATGCGTCTCCGCGGCTCTCTTTATTCTGCCTATCTTAGGCTTAACTGATTTTCGGCTCTGTGTCGAAGGCAAGGCGAACGAAAAGCCGCAGTCACTATTAATCCGCGACCGTTGATGAAACCGAATTTTCTATTTCTTCTGTCATATCCGCAAGTCGTGTTCCCTCAGGATCGCTTAGAGCAGCTGCGCGTGCATTGGCGATTACATCCGCCGCACCTTCAATGGCCAACCGATTGCTAAGCGCAGGCAAAATGGCCTTGTCCCGAATAATATTAAAATTTGAAGTGCCACGCCGATGTGTATCTCCGTAGCCCTTTATCAGGCGAGCGCATTCAACGATTTCGAGGGCAAGATGTGGATCGAGGTCTAAGCCCGCCTCAACATCAGCCAACCAGGTTTCGATGGAAGCTTGCTCCTCAGTGTAGCGATAGGTTCCACGCCGCCAGCGTTTTAGGCTGGCCAGAAACCGCAGCTGCAAATATCCGGTGACCGTTGTGCTTTTAAGATGAAGTCCGAAATTACCCTTATCTTGCCATCCTCGTCGTTCCGCAAACCCCATTACCCAACGGCCAAAAGTCGCAGGAAGAATTGAACAAAGCTCGTCAATGCCAGGCTTTAGATAATCGACGACGACTACCGGCTCGTCCTGTTTTGCTCCAACTTCTTCGCGAATACGCTCCAGCCGGTCAGGCGCAGATTTTAACTGAGCCACTCTGATGACATCTTCATAAGACATTCGCAGGGCCAATTGCCGACCAGTCTCCGCCGTCACCTCGCCAAAACCATCTGCGTCATTCTCTTTCTTCCAAATGGGAGCCAACCGATCCAGGTATTGAGCGGCATAGTCGGTATCCTGATAGTGTGAAAGACGCGTAATGCCTTCCAAAAGAACCGCATGACAGAAAATGGGAAATTCGTCGTGAACCCTGCTCTGTAACTTTGATGATGATGACTCATTTGTTTCAGCTGTCACGGACGTTGCTCCGGAAGCAGCCCGATTTTTTTCGAATTCATGGTTGAAGCCAATTTCGAAACCCTGGGCATTCGACCCCACCGCGAGTCCGGATTGTTCGATTGCAAATAGATAATCTGCTTTTGTCATTGGCAGTATATCGATGCTGGCCAGAACACCGAGCAATACCGCGTTGAGACTGATGCCTTTCGCTTGCGCAAGCTGCCGATAATCGGCGAGATATGATGCCTTTGTACGTTCCTCCGCTGCAGTATAAAGACGGTCAGTATCATAGCGTCCGTCTGCCATATTGCTTCGCTCGTCAATTGCATAAACACGATGGGTGGACGCAATTAAATGTGTTCGATCCGGGGTCACGAAACCGTTTGAGATTGCTCTGCCGGCTTCAGCAAATTCACTTGCCAACATAATATCGATATCACCAACGCCAGGATAAAGCGCCAACACAGGTCGCTTGCCATTCAGATTTGCGATAGGTACCGGGAAAACTTCCAAATAATAGATTGTCGCCCCGGTACGTTGCGCAACGCCCGGAATCGAGGTGCTCTGGACGGGATATCCCGCGTGTTGTGCTGCAGCGACAATCCAGCTCGCAAGAACACCGCCGCCCTCACCGCCAATCGCCGACACTTGCAACGTAATCGGACGAATGTCTTCTAACGGGTTCACAACGAAGCGACCGATTTCATCTTTGGCGACAATATGGAAATGAAGCCGCGTCGCAACTTCCACAACAATTTATCCATCGTGTTCGGATTGCGGACAATGCGGGCTTCAAAGAAAGACGGACAAAGAACCGCTGCATGCGAAACCTCTCCGCAGACACCGCAGCCCACGCAATCATTATTTACGTGAGCTACCGGATCGGTTCTAAGCGGATCCGAGGAAGGTTTGATGGTCAGGGAAGGGCACCCTGAGAGACGGATGCAGGAATGATCCCCTGTGCAGACGTCTTCATCGACCCCAAAACGGGTACGAACGTCTCGCTTGCCATCTTTTAGCCGCTTGGCAATTTCGGGCCGTATTCGGCGCTGACGGGCGAGTTGACATTCGCCGTCAGCAACAATGACCTTCAAACCACCTTCTGGCGTGGTCATCGCTTTTCGAAGGGTCTTGACCATACGCGCTATCGAATAGGAACGGATGACTTTGAGCCAGCGAATGCCAAAACCACGAAGGACTCTTTCAATCGACATATCGCGTTTTTTGCCATACCGATCGCGCAAACTTGACGGTAATAGCTGCCATCCCGTCGCCGAGGTATAGCCATTCTTTACGACCAGCAGAACCGCATCATTCCCATTGGCCTGCGCGGCGGCGACTCCACTCGACATACCATTATGCCAAAATCCGCCGTCGCCCATGATGCTGATTACGCGTTTGTGAAAGCTTGGAGCCAGGCCTGCAGAGCTCGCAAGGCCAAGGCCGTACCCCATCACCGTGTTGCCAACATTAAAGGGCGGCAGAGCCGCAAACGTATGGCAGCCAATGTCCGCGCTGATATGCGCTTCACCCAGCTCTTTCTCCATGATTTTTAACGCGCTGAATATCGGACGCTCAGGACAGCCAGTACAAAAGCTCGGCGTTCTCAACGGCAAGCTGTCACCAAGGATTTCCCGGACGCCTTCGCGATCAGAAAACAAGGCATCAATTCGTTGCAACGCGTCATCAACATTCAATCCGTACGGCGCATAATTCGACAGAAACCCGTGTACACCTTTAAGCATCACTTCAGATGTATATTCACCCGCCATCGGAAAGACGTCTTTCCCAACAATCTTCGTGTTGACATCTTTTCTTCTCAAAATGGCATTTATGGCTTGCTCAAGAAATTCCGGTTGGCCTTCCTCGACAACGAGTACCGCATCCTTGCCAATACAGAATTTCGCGATTTCTTCAGGGGCTAGTGGGTAGGTTACGTTCAATACAAGAGTGGAAATCCGGCAATTACCATAGCTGTCCGCGAGTCCGAACTGACGCATCGCACGCATCAGCGTGTTGTAAATACCGCCTTGAACGATGACACCAATTTCCGGAACATCGCCGTCGAACACCTCATTCAAATTGTGCTCGGTGATATAGCGCACCGCTGCCGGCAAGCGGTGTTCGATCTTGTGTTTTTCCTGGCTATAGGTCGCCGGCGGCAAACACACACGCGAGAAATCGAACTCGGCATTCGGAATCCGGTTGTTGCGGGAAAATTGCGGATTGGCATTATCCTTCGCATCAAAATGTCCATAAACATGGCAAGCCCGGATACGCAGTTCCAAAATTGAAGGCATGTTGGAGGCTTCAGAAAGCCTGAATGCTTCTTCAACCATCCGAACGATAGTCGGTAATTCTGGCCTGGGATCGATCAGACACATTGCAGATTTCATCGCATAAGCATGTGTCCGTTCCTGAATAATGCTGGAACCTTCGCCGTAATCTTCGCCAACGACGATTAACGCGCCACCTTTAACGCCTGCAGATGCGAGATTGGAAAGACCGTCCGCTGCGACGTTGGTTCCAACTACAGACTTCCAGGTGACAGCACCACGAATTGGATAGTTGACCGACGCCGCAAGCATGGCAGCCGCCGAAGCCTCATTGGCACAAACTTCAAAATGAATGCCAAGTTCATCCAGCAATGGTTCAGCGTCGGACAAGACATCCATTAAGTGCGAGACCGGCGCACCTTGATAACCACCAACATAGGAAACGCCAGACTGTAACAGGGCCTTGGTTACACCAAGAATACCCTCACCATGAAATGTCTCGCCGTTGCCAATGCGGAGCGTCTCCACCTCTTTCTTAAAAGAACGTTCCATCGCGGCCTTATTTCCCTTTTTTTGATTTAGTTCCTATCTGCGTGCGGAAATCCTTCAATCATTCCCCGTCGGGCCAATTCGACACCAAACCAATCTTATTGATTGTTGGGTGCTCAACAATCTACGATAGAGTAAATTTAAAAAAAAATACAGTGGTGTAGGAGGAAGCATACGTTGCTCACGGGTGATATTCTGAGGCTTAGCGCCGACCGACATCCTGATCGCACAGCACTTATTTGTGGCGATGACCGTATTTCGTACGGAGGTCTGAGCGCTGCCGCCAATCAATTTGGCAACGCGCTGCTGGGAAATGGGGTCAGCAAGGGCGGCACCTGGGCGATCATGTCGCGCAACCTGCCAGAATATGTCATGGCACATTTTGGCAGTGCCCAAACCGGAGCAATGGTTGTCAATTTGCTGCCGGCCTACGCCAGCGATGAATTGGTTGCGATACTAAAAAAGACCAGCGCATCACTTATCGTCGTCGAAGAAATCTTTCAGCAAAAAATTGTGGATATATTGGACCAGGTACCGGCTTTACAATCGGTGATCGTGATTGGCCAACCATTGAAAGACAGCTGGGTTTCCTTCGAACAATTTATATCGGGGCAGCCAGCGACAGCATGCCGGACTGACATTTCTGACGACGACCCGTTTGCCATGACATTCACTGGCGGCACGACGGGATTGCCAAAAGGTTGCCTCGTCAGCCATCGAGCGCGATTTGTCAGCTGCTATACCACAGCGATTGAACATGGCGTTTCCGAGTCCGACACCGTGGCCACGGTAACACCCTTTTATCACGCCATGGGATCTTTGGTCTGGTTACCAACGGCAATATTCGCTGGAGCAACGTTGGTCATTGTGACGGGTTGGGATCCAGACGATTTTGTCGAACTGACGGCCAGACATAAAATTACCTGCACATTTATGGTGCCCATACAGCTACGGCAGATTCTGTCGGACGAACATTTTGATCGGGATAAATTAAAATCCCTGACCAAAGTTTCCTGCGGCGGTGCTATTACACCAGCAGATCTGGTACATGAAATTAAAGCTAAAATGCCAGACACCCAGTTCACCAACCACTACGGCCAATCCGAAACCGGGCCAATTTGTTTCTACCATCCAACGCACCCGAGAAACAAAGCCAACACCGTTGGCCACCCCGCACTTGGTGTTGAGCTAAAAATCGTCGACACAGAAGGTAACGAAGTAGGCCCCGGGGATACCGGAGAAATTATCGCACATGGCCCATTCCTAATGTCAGGCTATTACAACAACAAAGAAGAAACAGAGGCTTACTTCAAGAATAACGATGACTGGGGATGGACTGGGGATTTGGCAAAGAAAGATGCAGATGGCTTTATTTCATTGGTTGGCCGATCAAAGGATATGATTGTTTCCGGTGGCGTGAATATTTATCCGCGGGAAGTCGAAATTGTTCTGGAGAACCACGAAGATATTATTGATTGCGCCGTCTTTGGCATTCCCGACGATCAATGGGGGGAAGCTCTCGTCGCCTTTGTCGCGGCAAAAAAACCATCTCTTCTGGACGAAACGAAGATCATTGACCATTGCACGGAACATTTGGCGCGATTCAAACGACCTAAACATATTCGTATCGTTAAAAGCATTCCCAAAACGCCGTCAGGAAAAGTGCAAAAACCCGTATTGCGCCAAGAATTTCTCGAGCGTCAGAACGCGGCCGGCAGCGCTTAGCTTCCCTGAAGAAATCGTATTTCTGTCGATTTCGGAAGTGACCTGCGATTCAAAATTATTGACGAGCCTTCTTCGGATTTTATTGGATACAGCTTTTTTGCCATTTCAAAAAACTGGTCCGCGGCACCGATAAATCCGAAATGCATTGGAATAACAAGGCGGGGCGCCACTTGTTCAATGACAGCGAGAGCTTGTTCGTGCTGGATCGTCATTCCGCCATCGATGGGCACGAAAAGAACATCAATCCTGCCGAGCGCCTTGAGTTGTTCTTTAGTCAACACATGATGCAAATGACCTAGATGGGCAATACAAAGCCCGGAAATTTCAAACACAAAAATAGAATTGCCATTGCCTTTGGGGTCGCCATATTCACCGATATTCGTTGGGATATTGAATACCCGCAAATCCTTATGACGAATGTCATGACGCGCCATTTTTCCCTGGACGGTGGACCAACCCCGAAGAGCAAATTTTATCCGCTGATCGGGCGTGTCGGTATAATGCGTTTCGTGTGAATTATTCATCGTCACGATATCGGGCACAAAATTTGGCGATGACAATCCGTTGAAATCAGTAACCGCGCTTGCTCCACCAGGGGTCTCGATTAAGAAACTCGAGTGGCCAAGAAATGTAATGCTGACTTTGCCTGCTGGGACAGGGTTTGCCGCCAGTTTAAAGGAGCCAAATGAGGCAAGTTTGATAGGCAATGACCTGTCGACCAGCCCTAAAAGACAGGCGGCATTTACGCTCGCCGGGATGAAGGCGACGAAAAGCAAGACAGCCGCCGCCACATTCAGAAACTGAAAAATTTTGCGGGGAAAAATCGAGAAATCAAGCAATGAAATTCCCCCAAAGTCAGACGATTTCGACGCAATCATTCGAGTTCAGAACAGCTTAAACCGCCCGCTGTAAATTACCAGCACCTAGTGCCAACGCAAAATCACGGGCTCAATTAAATGTGACTCGGCGTGATTTCCCCCGCGACGGAAGCCGGTCGTACGCTTGTCGGCAAATGGGTTGCAAAGACAATGGGCGAAACAAATAGAATCTTGCTTGTAGAAGATGATCCAGAGATGCAGAAATCTCTGCTCGATCAATTGGCCCTGCATGAAGAGTTCGAAATAACCGCTGCAAATGACGGAACAAGTGCGCTGGAAATTGTTGGCGCCGAGCACTTTGACATGATTCTTCTTGATGTTGGTTTACCCGATATGGACGGACGCGATACCTGCCGCCTCATTCGCCGGAAAGGCATTCACACACCAGTAATCATGTTAACGGGGCTCGATAGCGACGCGGACATAATCCTGGGGCTCGATGCAGGAGCCAATGACTATGTCGTTAAACCATTCAAAATGGGCATACTTTTGGCGCGTGTCCGGGCTCACCTCAGGCAACATGAAGCCAGTGAGGACGCCTCTTTTAATTTGGGTCCGTATAGCTTTAGACCCAGCATTCGTACCCTGATACATCGCGAATCCAAGAAGGAGATTCTGCTCAGCGACAAGGAATGTGCGATCTTGAGGTACCTTTATCGTGCGGGCGATAAAGTCGTGGGCTGTGACACGCTGTATAGCGAAGTTTGGAATCACGCTGCACCGTTGGCGACGCACACATTACAAACACATATCTATCGGCTTCGGCAGAAAATTGAACCTAATCCAGCAGATCCATCGATACTGGTATCTGAGGCCGGTGGGTACCGGGTCAAACGTCAATAGATTCAGTGTTCTGTTCATTGGCCTGTCACAAAAAATTGAGATTGAGTCACTAGCGAAGAACGCTTCTGCCCGGTTAGGCTTGGCATATAAAAATTAAGGAACCGTACAGTCGAAAACGGCGTACGGAAAATAAACTGAACAGAGAGTGTAAATGATGGAACCCATAGATTCCCGCTAACAAGCAATGACGACAACTGACGCACGACCGGCGCAGGCCGAACGTCGTGCGAACGTGCGCATCCAACAATAATTGTTGCGGCAGCTTCTCTTGCTGTGGGCTGCAATGCCGAAAACCGTGCTGCTGAAGCGGACGCGGAACAAAAAACGATCAACGGAGGGTATTAAAAATGAATTCAATGAAGTCCCGGTTATTGTCAACAACGGTTATACCACTCGCGATCGCCGCAGGATTTAGCCTCGTGACGGTAGCTGAAGCACCACAGGCTGTCGCTGGCCATCACGCAAAGGGTTGCTATCCATGTGCCGCCAAGCGTGGTTGTAACCCATGCGCGGCAAAACGCGGTTGCAATCCATGCGCAGCCAAACGTGGCTGCAACCCATGCGCAGCGCGCGGCTGCAATCCCTGTGCAGCTAAGCGCGGTTGTAATCCGTGTGCTGCCAAACGCGGATGCAATCCATGCGCCGCAAAACGCGGATGCAACCCATGCGCAGCGCGCGGCTGTAATCCCTGTGCAG
The DNA here is from genome assembly GCA_002720855.1 of Rhodospirillaceae bacterium. Lineage (GTDB taxonomy): Bacteria > Pseudomonadota > Alphaproteobacteria > MPNO01 > UBA2964 > UBA2964. The sequence continues at coordinate 296,133 of PBIN01000015.1, forward strand.
CAAGAGGCTGTAATCCCTGCGGCGCAAACCCTTGCAATCCATGCAACCCCTGTGCCGGTGGCGCAGCATCCTTCAGCAGCAAGTGTATCGTTCCACGGCTTGCGAGTGCCAATCCGTGCGCGGCCAAGCGTGGCTGTAATCCGTGTGCCGCGAAGCGCGGTTGTAATCCATGTGCTGCGAAACGCGGATGTAACCCGTGTGGTGCAAACCCTTGTGGTGCCAACCCCTGCGGCCCTTGCGGAGCAGCGCCAGCGGTTGAACTGACAAAAGGAGAAACTGTTGCTGTCTACAAATGCCTGCAGGCTGAAATGAAAACGGCCTATGCGAAGTCGGGCAAACTGTGGGCCAAGTGGTATGCCCATTGGAAAAAATTCTCCAATCAACCCTACGTTTCATCAACACATGGCAGCCGATTTGTTCATAACTTTGCCAGCAAAAAAGCCGCCGCTGCATACGGAAAATTCGAGAAGGTCGGTAAAATGACTCGAGGTGGTATCCTGGCGAAAGATAGTTTCACAGTTACACCCCAAGGAAGGGTCAGTGTTGGACCACTCTTCTTAATGGAAAAGATGAAAGCGGGTTTCAACAAGGCAAGCGGAGACTGGCGTTACACGCTTATTATGCCGAATGGCCAAACTGTGGGCACAACCAATGGCAAAGGATCGAAGAACGTCAAGTTCTGTATCACCTGCCATGCCGCGGTTGCGCAGGAACAAGATGCAATGTTTTTCCTGCCTGAGGAGTTCCGGGTAAATTAATTTGCCCATTTTTCCGGGAAGGGCCGGTCATTTGACCGGCCCTTTTTTTTATTTACACCGTCCTAAATGAACTCGGGTTTATTTTTTACATAGTGTTCCCGCATAGAAGGCCGGAACTGTTCCATCATTTCACGATTGAGATCGACCGGAGGCCTCTGGCCCTCCGGAATTAAGGGTTTGTAGACAACCTCCCCTATTTCTTCAGCAAAGGTCGATTTTGCTCGCTCAACGAGATCAGGTTGTGACAACAAATCGACAATGGTCCCCGCCAAGGTCTTGGCACCCGCAACTGAACCTTTATGGGCAATCGACGTTGCGAGAGCCGCACCACCGGCCCAATGATGAAAGGGAACATTCGGCACGTTGGAGGGAAAGCCAACCCTTCCCATTGGAACTTTCCATGAAACATCGCCGCAATCATTCGAGGGTGCTCGCTGTTCGGTAGGCCCTAGTAGCGGTTTTACCTCGGTCTTAAGCCCGTCGGTCGTAACGTCTGCCGCGTCCTGCAGGTCTTTTGCAAAGGCTTGTTCTTCTTCGGTCCACTCCGGCACACCAACTGATTCAAGATTACCCTGTATGACTTCGGCCAGGCCCTGATTGGTTCTTACTGGCCAAACCGCGCTCATTACTACCACCTCCACCTCGGTGTTAGACATCATCGCGGCACCCTCGGCTATTTTTTTGCCCTGCTCGAAAACGACTCTTGCCCCTTCAGCTGTCGGCGCCCTGAAAGTCCACCAAACAGTTGCCTTTGCGGGAATTGTGTTTGGTTGGTCGCCGCCATCCTTGATAACCCGATGCGCTCGCATGGTTGGTTCCATATGCTCGCGGAATTGCGCCATTCCCATATCCATCAGAACGACACCGTCAAGCGCATCGCGAGCTCGCCACGGTGCCGTCGAGGCGTGCGCTGTCTCGCCTCGAAAGGTAAAATATGCCGACACCGCAGCCGAATGCGTCAGGCCATATACCGTCGACATATCGCCACCTATGTGATCGTGGATCGCCACATCAACATCGTCGAACCAGCCATCGCGCACGTAATATGGTCGGCTGATCAGCTGCTCCTCACCAGGTGCGCCAAAGACTTTGAGCGTGCCTTTTAGACCAAATTCGTCCATCGCACGCTTTGCAGCAATGGCGCCGGACACCATCACCGCAGCATTGCAGTTATGTCCTTCGCAATGGCCGGGGCCATAAGGCGTGATATCCCGTTTTTCGGTTTTTCCTGAAGCCTGGCTGTTGTTGGGGTTGGCGTCATATTCGGTATGAAGCGCGATGACGGGTTCACCGGAGCCATATGATGCGCAGAACCCTGTCGGGAAACCTGAAATACCGCGCTCAACTTTGAAACCTTCTTTTTCCAAGGTCTCTGTCATCAACCCGGCGCTTTCAACTTCCTGCATCCCCAATTCGCCGAAATAGAAGACCGAGTCCCCGATCGTCGCAACAGCGTCTGCATTGCGCTCGACAAAATCAAATACAAAAGATTTTTCTGGTGCGAGGTTGCTGTCAGCCATCATGTTCCCCCTGCGAGATATATTTTCTTAATTGCACACCGGACACGACCAGAGGTCCAGTGCGAAATCAATTCGCCGGAAAAATCAGCTTTGGCTGCAGGCGCCTCCACCCAACACACAGAACTTAGCGCAATGCGGATGGTTGAGCGGTATGTCTTTAGAAGAGTCTGCTAGCGTTGTGCCAAGCTCAAACTGATCGTCATAGGGTAATAACGTACAGGCGATAACCGCCGGTTTTTCTGCCCCTTTACGTTTGACAATCATGCGGGAGGTTGCGCACATCATGGCGCTTGGCTCAATGTTTAGAATTGACCAGCATTGCTCCGTAATCTCTGGCACATCCTGCGAAGCATCCATTTCCGGAAACAAAACCAACTTCGCCGGGTCATTCGTATCAACACTAATACCATGCTCCGCAAAGAGAGGCGCATAACCTTCACGCATCGCGGCTTCCTCCTCGCCCCACGGTGTCCGTCCCGCGACGTCCAGGCAAAAGTCGTTCTGGGACAACCAAATAAGACCTTTGAGCATACGATGCCAGCTGCCAATGCCGCGTTCAGCTTCATGAAGTTCTTGCCTGTAGTGGTCGATCGAAACGCGGATGACCAGTTTATCATTGAACCAATATTTGAGTTTTTTGAGAGCATCCTCATGACGCTGCATGGGGCGCATAGCATTTGTTAGAACCAGGGCTCGGAATCCCCGCGACAAGGTCTCTTCCAGCATCTGCAACATGTCGGGATTCATAAACGGCTCACCGCCGGTAAACCCGATTTCCTCCGTTGCCAGATTTTGTTCTCCAATCTCGTCCAGATAAGCGCGCACTTCGTCAATTGTTATGTAGGACAGCCGGTCATTTCGCGGGCTGGATTCGATGTAGCAGTTTTCACACGTCAGATTGCATAACGTGCCAGTATTGATCCAAAGCGTTTTCAGATCATCAAGTGCGACACTGGCGCGGGTATCTCCTGCAGCGGTTACGAGAGGGTCGCGAAACTTCGCTGGATCAAGAGGTTTGTGATCTGGTGGGCCTGCGCCGTCCATTTTACTTTCCGTCTAGCGTCGCAGCGAAGGATCGTCGAGTGACATATCCTGCCCCGGCGGCGCCGTTTCAACCGCATCTTCAAGCGACGCAACCGGTGTCCATTCGCTAGCAGGCCGCGCCTCTTCATCAGGACCGACCTGATCGAGAAGACAATATATTTCGAGAAAATGGCCATCGGGATCCCGAAATTCAACCGCCACCTGACACCCCGCGCGGCGCCGGCCAGAAAACTCGATATGGACGTCATGTTGTTCCAAATGGCTGCGCGCCTTAAACACCTCATCAAGTGACTCGACCTGAAACGCCATATGATGCAATTCGGTATTGTCGACTTCGCGCTCCGACCCGCCAACCAGCGCTACGCCATGATGATCTCGATTAAATCTCAAAAAAACCATTTTGCCCGGCATCATACTTTCGGGATAAACGTCGGAAATGCGGAACCCTAAAACCTGGGTGTAGAATTCTGTAGAGCGTTGAACATCTTTTACGTTCAAAACAACGTGACCGATCTTGGTTATAGCGAACGGCATTTCGTTCGGCGGCGTGTTTTTCTTCAACGTTACAATGTCGGCATCGCCCAATGCCTCTTGGTCGACATAAGCGCGATTATATTCTTTGGCCATAAAAGACCTCCTCAACCCGTCTGCGCCGGTCAGCTTTCGACAGGCACGTCCGGATCATTGCCCCACTCAGACCACGACCCGTCATACCCTTTTATTTTCTCAAATCCGAGAGATTTTAGCACCATGTAGGTATGGGATGATCGATGATGAGTCTGACAATGCGTAATGATCTCCTTATCGGGAGTCACACCGAGAGAGGAAAACATGGCAGTCATCTCTTCTTTGGATTTGATCCGCAAATTTCGGTCCCGATCCAACGCCAGCATCCAGTCGAAATTAACAGCGCCCGGAATATGACCACCTCGTGCCGATCGCATATCTTCACCCGAGTACTCGGCGGGCGTCCGGCAATCAAGTACCAGTACATCGTCATTATCCAAACTAGATAATATGTAGTCCTTCTCCGCCAAAGCGGCGGCACCGATACTGACGGCATAGTCGCTCGATTCAGGGTTGTTCGCTTCTGTTTGGCGTGGATGCCCCTCGGCACCCCAACTATGAAAACCACCATTGAGAAGCGACGCATTGGGATGACCGATCACATCCAGCGTCCATAGAAACCGGCTCGCCTTTGCTGTGCCTTCCGTATCATAAGCAACCACGTGATGATCCCGCGTTAGCCCGATCCCCGACAGTGCTGCCGAAATTTGTTCAACGCTTGGCAAGGTGCCCATTGCTGGTGGCCGCGGCCCAATTAGAGATGCGTAGGCCAGGTTTACCGCGCCCGGAATATGGTCTTCGGCGTAAAGCGCAGGTTCATTTAAATCCACGATCAAAAGACCGTCCGTACCGAGGGCTGCTTCAAGCTCAGCGGGCTCGACAATCAAGGGCAACAGCGGTTCTGATTCAGACATCTTTCAAACTTTCCTAAACGCGAATTCAATACGGCGAACCTAGCCTACCGCCAAGTTGCGGGAAAGCCGTACTTTAGATGGATCCACTAAATGCCTAAATAGAAAGCGGCCGTCCCCAACGCGGTACAACTGGCGAGAGTTGGAATCATACCGACTTTGAATCTCAGCATCGCGATCATTGCACCAAGGGAAAGAACAACGGCGGCAATCTCGACGGTTTCCCAAGTCGGCACGTAGAGCCGCAAAGCACCAAAATATTGTTCCTCAACTTTGTCAAAAGCGACATGCAAACCGAACCAGACCGCAAGATTTAGCACAACACCGACGATGGCAGCCGTTATCGCAGATAGTGCTGATGAGAGCGACTTATTCCCGCGCAGAGATTCAATGTAAGGACCACCGAGAAAAATCCACAAATAGCACGGCACGAAAGTCACCCATGTCGTAATCGCCGCACCCAGTACTCCGGCCAGCATGGGATCGAGCATGCCGGGATTGCGGTAGGCTCCCATAAACCCGACAAACTGGACCACCATTATTAGGGGTCCCGGTGTCGTCTCGGCCATTCCCAACCCATCAAGCATTTCACCTGGTGCAAGCCAGCCATAGGTCGCGACAGCCTGCTGTGCGACATAGGCAAGCACTGCATAGGCACCACCGAACGTTACTACCGCCATCTTGCTGAAAAACAGGCTCTCTTGTGTGTAAACATGGTTCATCCCCAGCCATGTCAGCAGAATGGCAACCGGTCCCAGCCACAAAACAAGACAGATTGCTGTCACCTTAATTGCTCGTGCCATCGACGGTTTTGTATGGTCGAGTTTGCCTGCCGCTGCGGCGGCATCAATTGCGTCTTTTTCTGTTGAATCAGATTCGCTGTGGCCAGCATTACCTGAAAACAGACCTGCGTTTATACGGCCACCGATGTAACCGACGAGGGCTGCAGTCAAAACGATCAACGGGAATGGAACAGCAAAGAAGAAGATCGCCACAAATGCAATCACTGCAATGGAGATCATCAAGTTATTTGTCAGTGCGCGGCTTCCAATCCTCAACACCGCTTGGACAACAACCGCCAAAACCGCCGCTTTGATGCCAAAGAAAATCGCCTGAACAATCGAGAGATCATTGAAGCCCGCGTAAAGGATGCTGAGCAAAAGAATGACAACGGCCCCCGGCAGAATAAACAGCGTTCCCGCCACGATGCCGCCCCAGGTTCTGTGCAATAACCAGCCTATATAAGTCGCGAGTTGTTGTGCTTCAGGCCCTGGCAAAAGCATGCAGTAATTTAGTGCATGCAAAAACCTCGCTTCGCTTATCCATTTCCTGTCCTCAACAAGGACTCGATGCATCAACGCAATTTGTCCAGCGGGCCCACCAAAACTCAAGGACGCAATCTTGACCCAAGCGCCCAATGCCTCTCGGAAGCTGACGACCTCGGCGGAGTTGTGCGAGCTTTGTGTGTCAGCGGTTTCGGACAACGCTAGAGACCTCACGGGAATGGAAGTGGCCGCAACCTCGCACGGACCAAATCTCACCACAAGACCGGACACTGACTTGGCCCACAATAAATAAAGGGAGCTAAATTAGTTGATATTCATATTGTTTATAATCCAACAATATGATACCCAACGTTTATATCCGCTTTGGCATGTAAGTAGTGGATACGCTCCAAAAAGAGGTGGGAGCTGATGAAAAATATAATTTCGATGACATTGAATGGCCGTGCCCGCGACGATGCAATTTCGGGCAACATGCTTCTGGTTGATTTTTTGCGAGAAATCGTTGGCCTAACAGGCACAAAGATCGGCTGTGACGGTGGCGAATGTGGCTGTTGTACCGTTCTCATTGACGGCAAACCTCGCCACGCCTGTTTAACACTCGCAGCAGCCTGCGACGGCTCAACCGTGGAGACGATAGAATCTCTCGAAACAAGCGGTAGACTTTCTTCAATTCAACGGGGCTTTCACGAAAAGCTGGGTGCACAGTGTGGTTTCTGTACGCCGGGTATGGTTATGGCGGCAGAAGGGCTGTTGCGGGAAAACGCCGACCCAAACGAAAGTGAAATCCGCAATGGAATGGCCGCCAATATTTGCCGCTGTACCGGGTATGTAAAAATTATCGAATCCGTTCAGGCTGCTGCAGAAGAGATTGCTGCCGGTGAGGATGCCGCATGAACGAGAACATGCCCATTCAGCCTGAGACCGTTGAGCCGGTTAAGTCCGTCGGGGTGCCAATGCCCCTGGTTGACGGCCCTGAAAAAGTATCCGGCAAAGCAAACTACACAGCCGATTTTATCGAACAGGATGCTTTGGTGGGGCGCATTTTGCGCTCGCCTGTAGCCCACGCAGAGATCCTTAGTATCGATACACGTGCGGCTGAGGCGCTGCCCGGTGTTGAGGCCGTCGTCACTGGTATCGACTTTGCCGGCCAGTTCGGCGTTCTCCCCATCGCACGCACTGAGTGGCCGATTGCTCGAGAAAAAGTTCGGTATCGCGGTGAACCCATCGCCGCCGTTGCCGCTATCGATGTTGAGACGGCACAAAAAGCTCTTGATCTAATCGAGTATGAATATGAGGAGCTTCCGGCCTACTTCACTGCACAAGATGCAATGGCAGAAGATGTTTCGCCGCTGCATGAAAAACGACCCAACAATGTCGAACGCCATGTCGAATATGATCTCGGAGAAGTCGATAAAGGTTTTGAAGACGCCGATTTGATCCGCGAAGGCACATACGATTGTGCCGAAGTTTGTCAGGTCCAGACTGAACCGCACGCGGCACTCGCCGCCTACGATGGAGAACGTGATCGGCTGACAGTCCATGCGAGTACGCAGGTCCCCTATTACGTTCATCTGATGCTCGAACAAACTTTGGGCATGCCACGCTCTAGAATCCGGGTCATCAAACCGCATATCGGCGGCGGTTTTGGGTGCCGGACGGAATGTCTCCATGTCGAACTAATCGCTGCCGCCCTCGCCCGTGCCTGCAAGGGTACCGTTCGGATTGTTGTTAGCCGCGAAGAAACCTTCATCACCCATCGCGGGCGTCCTGAACAAAAGACATCGCTCAAAATGGGGATGACCAAAGACGGTCGTATTACCGCAGTCGATGCTACAACGACGCAGCGCGGCGGTGCCTATGCCGGATACGGAACTGTCACAATCCTCTATTCAGGATCAATGATATTTGCGCTCTATGACATTCAGAACGCGCGATATAATGGATACCGGGTATTGACCAATACACCACCCTGCGGTGCGTTCCGTGGCCACGGCACGGTCAATGTTCGCTTTGCCTTTGAAAGCCTGATGGATGAGATGGCAACAGAGTTGGGCCTCGATCCATTTCAAGTCCGCCGGAAAAACCTGCTGACCGCACCGACCTTTACTGCCAATGATTTGATGGTGAACAGCTACGGTCTGCCTGAATGCCTCAATATCGTTGAGAAAGCCAGTAACTGGAAAAAGCGTAAAGGCAAGATGGAACCATTCCGCGGCCTCGGCGTCGCCTGCTCACATTATGTAAGTGGTGCCTCCAAGCCTGTAAACTGGACAGGCGAACCGCACGCGACCGTCAATATCAAGCTCGATTTCGATGGGAGCCTGACGATCCTGACCGGCGCCCCGGAAATCGGACAGGGGTCGAGCACTATTTTAACGCAATGCGTCGCCGAGGTTTTGGGGCTTGATGTATCGCGCATCAGAATTGTGACTTCCGACAGCCTGGTAACCCCCAAAGACAATGGTGCTTACTCTTCCCGCGTCACCTATATGGTTGGTAATGCCGCAATTGATGCCGCGACCAACCTCAAGGCTATTTTGACCGAAGCCGCAGCGCGCAAATTGGATGTGCAGCCCGAAGACGTGGAATGTCTGGGTGAAATCTACCGTGCCGGTTCGCAGGATCAGGGAATGACTTTTGAGGAGGTCGTTTATGCCGCCCTTGAAGGAACCGGTACAATCACAGCGCGCGGCAACTTCGACACTATCCCCGAAAGTTGGGGCGGCGATAAATATCGCGGTGCTGCGATTGGCGGCACCATGGCATTTTCCTATGCGGCGCAAGTAGTCGAGATCTCTATCGACCCTGACACAGCAGACATCCATGTCGAAAAGGTCTGGGTCGCCCATGACTGCGGTAAAGCGCTCAACCCGTTGTCGGTCGAAGGCCAGATCGAAGGTTCTGTCTGGATGGGGATGGGCCAGGCGATGACCGAAGAAACTCGTTACCACAATGGACTTGGGATCACCGGCAATATGCTCGATTACCGGGTGCCGACAATTATCGAAAGCCCGCCGATTGAAACGCATATTGTCGAATCGAACGACCCGCACGGGCCCTTTGGGGCTAAAGAAGCTGGTGAGGCGTCTCTTGCCGGATTTCTGCCGGCTCTGACCAATGCTATTGCCGATGCTCTTGATATTCGTGTCTCCGAACTGCCAATCACGCCCGACCGGCTGATGGAAATCATGGAAGACAGAAAACGGGAAGCGCGCAATGCGGATGAACAAAAGGTGGATGCGTAATGGAGCTGATGCCTAACTTTGATCTGCACCGCCCGACCGAAGTCGAGGAAGCGGTGAAGCTGCGGGCAGAGACCGATGGGGCACTCTATGTCGCAGGCGGAACCGATATGATCGTAAATGTCCGGCGGGGCATTGAGCAACCAGCCGCCCTGATCGATCTTTCATCTGTTCAGGAACTACAGGAAATCGTCGAAGACAACGAGGGTCTTCATATAGGAGCATCTGTCACTCTTCAAACGGTCACGAATGATCGACGTATACAGGCGGAATATACTGGCGTTGCCGAAGCAGCTGCAGCCGTCGCCGGACCAACACATCAGAGCTACGGCACCGTCGGTGGAAATCTTTGCCTTGATACGAGATGTCTTTTCTACAATCAGTCTGAGTGGTGGCGAAAATCAAACGATTACTGCATGAAGGAACGCGGCGATATTTGTCATGTCGCGCCCGGTGGCAAGCGATGCTTTGCCGCCTTCTCGGGGGACGTCGCACCCACTGCACTCATCCATAACGCCGAAGTTGATCTGGTCGGTCCGAACGGGCGCCGTCGGGTACCGCTAACGGATATTTATCGCAATGACGGAATGAACCATCTCGCGATAGAACCCGGTGAATTGCTCACAGTTCTTCATCTACCAAAAACCGAAGCCGGCCAGCCCAGCGCTTACGAGAAAGCACGAGTTAGAGGATCCATCGATTTTCCACTTGCTGGCGCGGCCGTTTGGCTAAAACAGGTGGACGGCAAAGTCGAGGAATTGAGGATCGCGCTGACGGCTGTGAACCCATATCCCCAGTTGGTCAAGAAACTGGATAAATTCAGCGGAACAAAACTAGACGATTCTGCTCTGGATGAGATTGCCGAAATGGTTCAAAGCCAGGCCAAACCGATGCGGACAACAACTGTAAAACCATGGTATCGCCGCCGCGTTGTCGGTGCCATCGCCCGCCGTCTGACGGCCAAACTTTCGGAAGCCCGCTAGACCCTGGTGCACCTCTTATCGTAACCTTGCTGCATAGCAAAAACGGGGTAAGAAATTGCGTGAAGACGTAATCAAAAAACAGAAAGCGGCTATGGCTGCTGCTGGCTTGGACGTTCTTGTTGCGATCTCGCCTGAAAATTTCGCTTATGGCACTGGCTTCGTCGTTCCATCCCAACCGTTGATGCGCTGGCGGCACGCCATTTGCGCGATCAATGCAGATGGCAAAGCCGGCATCGTGGCTGTCGACATGGAAGAAACCACCGTGCGTGGAAAATTGCCTGATGCGGACATTCGCATCTGGGGTGAATTTACCGACAAACCGATGAACGCATTGGCACAATTGATTTCCGATCTCGGAGCAACGAACGGCAAAGTCGGCATCGAGATGAATTACCTGCCAGCAGCTGATCATGACCATCTGCAACGGCTCCTGCCGGGCGCGATGCTCGTCGCCGCTGATGAAATATTCGATCAGCTTCGTCAAATCAAAACACCTGAGGAGATTGAGTTGCTGCGGCGACTATCGCGTATTTCCGATACCGCAATCAAAGCCTCTTTCGACGCTGTAAATGCGGGAATGACGGAAATGGATATGGCAGCCGCTCTTACACGCAGCGTGTATGAACAGGGTGCGGAACATTTCAAACTTATGATTGTCGCGACCGGGCCCCGATCGGAATTGCCGAACATTGGCCCAACTGAACGGGTGCTTGAAGCAGGTGATATTTGCCGGGTTGAAATATTTTCCATTATCGATGGCTATCATGCAGGCGTATGCCGCACGGCATCCGTAGAAGATCCACCCGAAAAAGCCGTGGAAATTTGGAAGAACCTGGTGGAGTGTAAATATCGCGTTTTCGATGCAATCAAACCTGAAGCGAGCGCCAGGAAAATTTACGAATTATTTCTGGAGAAATTCGGCGAGCTTGGCCTGCCACCGATCTCTTTCGTCGGGCATGGCATAGGGCTGCATCTGCATGAAGACCCCTACCTTGGCAAGTACGACGATTTTACGCTCGAAGCGGGAATGGTGCTCGGTATTGAGCCATTGGTCTATCAGACCGGCCATGGCTTTGGACTGCAACTAAAAGATATGGTTGCCATCACCGAAACGGGCGCGGAACTCCTCTCAGATTCAACCGACACCGATACGCTTTACCGGATCGCCTGATCATAGAATTCAGGATCTTCAAATATAGCTTTGTCCCCAATCGCGAAGCGCCAATAGAATTGGCTCCAGAGACTTCCCCTTTTCGCTGAGGCTGTATTCAACATGCGGGGGAACAACGGGATAAACTTTCCGAATGACAATTCCGTCTCTTTCCAATTCCCTAAGTTGTTTTGTCAACATACGTTGCGTGACATTTCCAATATCTCTTTTCAGGGCATTGTATCGTTTCGTTCCATCTAGCAAATGATAGAGCACTACACCTTTCCACTTTCCGCCAATCCGTTCGAGCGCGGCTTCGACAGGGCAGCCTTCAGAGCAGTCATAACGTTCGAATCTCATTTAATCTCCTTAGGATACATTATGTAGCTATAGTCCTATATTGTACGTACTTGCGTTTTGATTCCTTGCCCAATATCTCTGATTGGTTCTCACATCAAGGGATGAAGCGATGACCTACTATTCTGTTTTGGCAGTTACACCGACAAGCGAAGACTGGATTCCTGATTATATTGGCCCGGCAAATGCGCTTGTCGCAAAGCACGGCGGAAAATATCTCGCCCGCACGAGCAGTCATGAACGTCTTGAAGGTGACGGCGAAGAGGTGGCGCTACGCATCGTCATCGAATGGCCTTCAAAGGAAGACGCGGTGGCGTTTATGAACGACCCTGAATACATGCCACACCTTAAGGCAAGGGCCGCAGGGTCGATAAGTCATCATTTTCTAATCGAGGGAAAAGACGATCTCGCATAAATGAATACGCAGTCAAAATTGAGCGACACCGCTACACAGCGATGGTCCCGTCTTTTGCGTGCCTATAATCCGTAGAGTACCCGCGGGTTCGTTCGCAAAATACTATCCTGCAATTCTTGCGACAGATCTCCACGGGACGCCAGTGACTCAACAAGCATCGGCTCAGCCGAAGGGTCGTTGTGCCCGTAATCGGAGCCAATGATGATATTGTCATTGCCGATGAATTCGGCGAGATACGGAATGTCCTCATCGGCTTCGCAAGCGATAAACATGCGGTATTCTTGAAACAAATCCTGCGTATTGGAGAACTTCCATTTCTTGGCCATCAATCGGCGCAAAATATGAACAAGAAACGGTGCCCATCCAGCAGAGGCTTCGACAAAGCCAAATCGTAATTTTGGAAATTGCTCTGGAATTGCGTTGTGAATCAGATCGCGAAACGCAAACAGCGGTAATACCCGGCCATGAGCGAAGGAATGATTGCGATCGATGTCATAGAGATCGATCAAGGTCGGTGCCCCGGAGCCTGTATGAATACAGATTGGCAAATCGAGTTTTTCGGCCTCCTGATAAACGGGGAAGAAATAGGGATTATCGAGCGTCATGTCGCTTTCCATGCCACGAAAGAAAATACCGGTCGCGCCGTTTTCTTTGGCAACACGCATTTCTTCGATAGAAGCCTCGATTGAAAGCAGCGGTAAGACTGCGACCCAGCGCAATCTGTCTTCATCCGCCCGCCATACCTGGGCCAGCCATTTGTTGTAGGCACGGCATAAGGCGATTTCCAAAGCTGGGTCCTTGGTCAAATAAATCAAAAACAGGGTCGGATAGATCACCTGAGTTTCAATGCCAAGCCGATCCATATCTGCCAGTCTGATCTTGGGGTCAGTGATTTCACGGCTCGCGATTGTTATGTCACCGCGAGAACTTTGAGACCTGGCTTCAGATGGCGTGACGAGTCGAAACCCGCCTTTACCGGCCGGTTTGGGAAAGATGTTCCCGTCGATCAACCAGAAAACATCAGAGTCGCCGTAAAGCGTATCATCAGGCACGGACACTCTAACCGGCCGCCGTGGGTACATCTCTTTTTCAAAAAATTCCCAGATACCGTCGGATTCGGAAATGTGTGTATCAGCATCAACGACACCAACCATTTTACACCTCTCTGTATAGCGCAACCGGCTTTGATGCCGTGCTTTTGTTAAAGCGAAGTGTGTCGAAAAAAGCCGCGCTTCACAAGCGCGAGCAAATTTCTGGCGTAAATTGACTACAGATGGCTCGAACCGATTTCTCTTGGTATATAAATTCGAAATAAACCAAGGGGGACGGACCTATTCTTACACTCTATGACTACGGCAATTCAGTGTGTTGTCAGAAAGTTCGCATCACACTCTGTGCAAAAGGGCTGGAATGGGATGCCGTCTCAGTCAATTTGTTTCAGGGCGAGCAGTACGATCCGGATTATCTCAAGCTGAATCCAAAAGGAGTGGTGCCGACGCTAGTTCATGACGGAAAGCCAGTAACGGAATCCACGCTCATCTGCGAATATATCGACAAGGTTTTTCCTGATCCGCCATTGATGCCCGCCGATCCCTGGCAATGCAGCCGCGCAAAGTTTTGGAGCAAGACAGTCGACGAGGGACTATTCGAAGGCGTTGTCGTTATCAGCTTTTCGGCGATGTTTCGCGAACGCATGAAAAATGCCCCGGAGGACGTCCGGCGGGCCCGTTTTCAGAATGTCGGCGATCCAAGACGCCGCGATCGCACTAAATCGACGCTTGAACAGGGCGTGCAATCCCCAATCGTACTACAAGGTATCTACGCCTATGAAAAAGCCTTCAAAATTCTGGAAGAAACACTGGCGGAAGGCGGTCCGTGGATTATCGGAGACACACCGACCCTCGCGGACATTGCGTTAATGCCATTTACGGCACGGCTCGACTGGCTCGGTTTGATCGATATTTGGCTCGCGGATCGGCCGCACTGCCGCGACTGGTGGGCAATGGCACAGGAATGGCCGAGCTACCGACGCGGTCTTGCAGACCTGGTGACCGAAGAGGAAATTGCGGAGATGCAGGAGCACGGACCCAAGCTCAAAGATGACATTTCTGAACTGCTTGAGAGTTTGCGCGACGGCAGCTGGAATAGTTGAACAAATTCCTCCGTGCAGTCGCGGGCGATTGGAATAGTAGTCGTTTGCCGCGTAACGCTCGGCAGGCGAAGTAGCTGATCCCGTGCATAAATCACCCTGTGCTCAATCAACGCGTCGTTGAGAGAGGAGGCCTCACATACCGATAAGGAACTCTACGAAATTTTTAACCAGGCCATCCCTCGGTGCGTTCGGCGGCCAAACGGCATACACGCCCAAGGAACTTGGATTCCAGTCCGGCAGAACATCGCACAATGTGCCGTCATCGAAACCCGCCTTGATCAGGAATACCGGCAAGATCGACAACCCTGCGCCTGCCTGTGTCAGCCTGTAAAGCGCTTGTGCATCATTAACGCTAATTTGCGACGCACGCCGGGCAATCGTTACCTCTTTATCGCCATTTCGAAAGGTTTCTTTTCTGGCCCAGATCTGGCCCAGTTCCAGCCAATCCCAATCGCTAAGATCATGGGGTGTATTCGGTTTCGGTCTTTTTTCCACATATGACTGAGCAGCAACCAGCCTACGGCGAACGCTGAATAATTTGCGGGCCATGAAGGTGCTATCTTTGAGCCACCCCATTCGGATTGCCACATCAAACCCGTCACCGATTAAATCGCGCCGAACGTCGGTGAAATCGATTGAAAGCTGGACCAGAGGATTCGCCATTGCGAATTCCGCAAAACGGTCAACGAGCAGTGACTGCCCCAGAACCGAGGGCGCTGTAACGCGCAACACTCCAGACAGTTGGTGATTTTGATCGCCAATCAACTGTAAACCGGCTTCAGCTGCTTCAATCATTGAGCGCGCCGCAATAAGGAGACGTTCGCCATCCGCCGTCAGCGACAACTTGCGGGTTGAGCGATAAAGCAGTGCTGTGCCCAGGCTTTGTTCAAGTTGCCCTACATGGTGGCTCACAACAGACGGCGAAAGCCGCAATACGCGGGCCGCTTCACGAAACGATCCGTGGTCGACGGTTTTTGCAAATATGGCTATCTGCCGTAGCTGATCGATCTTTATAGAAGAAAACCGAACAATAAAATTTATTTATCATCTCTAATCGTTTATTGGTATGTCGACCATATTCTCCATGTTGGTATCCGCTAACAGCTAATTTAAACCAAATGGAGAACGGAAAATGACGTTTTTAAGAACTCTCATTGCAGCTACTGCCTTAATTCTTGCGCCTATGGCCGGTGGCGCTATAGCGAACGAAAAAGCCGCGGTACAGAAATTCTATGACTTTCTAAGCAACCCCGCATCAAAAGCGCATGCCGCAGAATTCATGACGGTTGCCGCAAATAACTGGGAAAGCATTGGCGATTACTCAAGTAAGAAAAAGAGCCGGGAAAAATTTGTCGGACAACTTGCCCATTTTGGCAAACTGATCCCGAATTTGAACTGGACAGTGAAAGAAATGATTCAATCTGGCAATCGCGTCATTGTCCGAAGCCGTGCGACCGGAACACCTAAGGGACCGTTTTTTGGCGTCGATGGAAAAGGCAAGAGTTTCGATATCATGGCTATCGATATACACACACTCAAAGATGGCAAGATCGTGCGTTCCTATCATGTTGAAGATTGGGCAGGCGCACTTCGGCAATTGAAGGGTAAATAGTAAATTTTATAGAGGCAGCCAGGCATTCATATGTCTGGCTGCGCTTCACTTGTGGACGCTAGACTTAACGCGATTCAATTCTTCTCGAGCATCTGGGCAATTTTGTAAATCGCATTCAGAACAATAGGGCTCATAAGGGTCTGTAAGAGGGTTCCAACCGCCAGAGCAGTCATGTCTCAGGCGACAATGATTGAAAAGCCCCGAATTGAGATCGTGATCTCCGGAAACCGCGGTTACTTTTTCGCGCTGTCTAAACCGTCGCAATCCAATGCTCAAAAGCAGCACAACGCTGACCACAGCGAAGGCAATGTCGGCAACAACTTGAACCTCCTGAATTACAACGCCTATGGTGGGTTGGGGGGCAAACGTCATTAAGATGATTTCCCTTTTTGAAGCTCACTCTTGAAATTTCATATTTCAGATAGGCATTTTCCGGACCGGAACAACGAAAAATCTTTCAATAAAGTTTTTCTCAAACAATCAAAGTGCGATTTAGTTGATATGGTTCTTCGACCTAGTAGTAAATGAGGACGAAAAAATGGGATCAAATATAGGCTTCTGCATCGTCTATCGCTTCAAAGTACTCTCTGGGCGGGAAGCAGATTTTAAAGACGCCTGGATCCGATTGACGGAGGCCTATAAGCGAGATCGGGGCGGTCTCGGCTCGAGACTCCATCAGGCGGAGGACGGGCTGTGGGTTGCCTATGCGCAGTGGCCGGACAAACAAACCTGGGAAGACTCACTGGCACTCGGCCCACCCGACAAAGATGCCGCAGAACTTATGGCCGCTTCGGTAGAGGAGCGCCTGGAACCGATTTTGATGACGCCTGAAAAGGACTTATTGGAGATAGTTCAAGTGAAAGTGCAGGAATAGCGCTAAGGAGCAGGGAAATTTACTTTAGGAAAACATTGTACTGTAGCGACAGAAAATACTAACGGTTGTATCTTTGATATTGTTGCATCCATTATCGATCTGCCATTAAAGCTCCTTTTTCAAAGTGGTATTGAAACCGAATGCGATGACCGAAACTTCTGACATCCGTGACAGAGAAATCGATCTCGCTTCTGAGTTGGCATTCCACGTTATGAGACGGTTACTCGAACAACTAAAGTACCAATTAGACGCAAACGAAGGCCATTTTCCGATTTCTCTCGAAAATCCATGGAAACGGGCATTCTGGATATTGGAAGAAATTTATATATTTGAACTGGATTCAATTGGTTTCAGACCTGTTGTGGAACATCGTGACGTCCACAAACATGTGCGTAGTTTGAAATGTCTAACAAAAGAACATTTGAATATTTTGTTGACGTCTTTCATTGAGTTAACAGGAGAATTTTCTTCAGAAACGACGCACAAGATCGAATTTTTCTCCGTCGGGGAACCTCTTGAAGACGCGATGAACCTATTAATCGCTGAAAAGTATGCAGAGCGGTTTCCGCTCGGCATCCTTTGGACAACCAAAATTCTCAAATTTACAGACCCCTATTTGTCGGATTTTGACAAAAAATCGGCTGGAACCGAAAGGCAAAAATATATCGTAACAAACATGCTGGAGAGCATGTCATTTTTCTTAAAGAGAAAATTGATTCGCGCTTATCGGGAAGGTGGCCAGAAACAGCTGTTGGCGGAAATGAGATACCATTGGACTGGAAAAAAATGGACTTATTTTAAGGGTTCAAAATCTAACCTTGAGGATTGGAATCTCAACAAAGGTATGTTGAGATAAATTATTTTTTCGTTGTTTTTAAATCACTAGGGATCACCAGCTCTAAATTAGCTCGGGTAAAAAATCAGAAATTTATTAAGAGCAAACTCGTCACCCCGTAAACTCGCGGATCACCTCTAAAGCCAGGGCCTTTTCTTCATCCGTGCCGCTGACCTCTATCACCGGTTCGTCTACACCGGCATCGATATAGGCCTGTAACTGTTCACGGCATTCATCGGGTGTGCCTGCCACGGTAAATTTCGGCACGGCTTCCGGTGGGATAAGCTGGGCTGCTTCTTCGAGCTTGCGCTCTTTGACCAGCTCCATGATAGACGCATGATCAATCTCGATATCGATCGAGTTGATGTTGTCGGCCTGTGCCGAGTTACGGAACAGGAAGGCGATCTTGCGGCGATTGGCTTCAATGGCATCGGTGCCGTTCTTTGAACAGGCGAAGTAAACGAACCCCGCCTTTCGCACTTCTGACGGGTCGCGTCCTGCCTTTTCGACGCCCGCTTCGGCATATGCCGCACATTTCTGGATCGAGGCTAGCGACAGCCCGCCCGAGTAAAGCACACCATCGGCAATGCGCCCGGCCAGCCCGAGAACCTGCGGACCGGTGGATGCAACGAAAACGGGAATCGGTTTTGGCGGCGTGAAAGCAAGCCGGGCACCCCGCAACTGCCAGATCAACCCTTCCTGATCGACGGTCTCTCCCGCCCAAAGGGCGCGCAGCGCTTCGACGTATTCCCGAATGACCCGCACCGGCTTTTCAGGATGCGGCACGCCGGATTCACGCAAATTCAACAGGTTGCCAACCGAGACACAGATACCGACGCGGCCGGGTGCAGCCTCTGCCATGGTCGCAAATTGCATGGCGGTGGGCATCGGATGCCAGATATAGGGCATGACGGCGGTGGGCACGACCATCGCCCGGCTGGTTTTCATCGCAAATGCCATGCAGGAGACGGCGGCTTCACGATAGCCAAGGTGCTCCGCCATCCAGATGGTATCGGCCCCAGCCTCCTCGGCCTGCGCGGCCACATCAATGGTTTCGCCCACGGGGTCGAACCCGTCAAACCGCATGCCCAGCCTCAATGCCATTTTCGTGTCTCCCTAATCGTCAAATCCGTTTTCCAGCAGATCAAGAAATCGCTCCTTCGTCACCCCCGCGAGACCCATCTTTTCCAATGTCAAGGCATCTGCTGTGAGATCACGCCCCAACGATATTGAGGCAAGATGGATGACATGATCAATGGTCGGCGTCGGCACGCCCGCCAATCTGCCTAACTCTGAATAAATAATATGGCCATAAGGCACGTCTTCCAGGAAATATCGGTGCTCCAGCTGTGGCGGTGCGGGTATCCATTTGTCTGGTTCACTCTGATGGAACGCTTCATAGGCAATGCCGGACTCGCGTGCCGCTTCTGTCGTGTACCCCATCTGATAGAACAGCTCGACAAACGGCATGGTCTTGGCACCAAGCGCGTTTGCAACTGCGAGCCGTTCCCGATCCACCGCATCGATCAGCCGACCGACTGAGGGTGTGATGCC
This sequence comes from Rhodospirillaceae bacterium, assembly GCA_002720855.1. Lineage (GTDB taxonomy): Bacteria > Pseudomonadota > Alphaproteobacteria > MPNO01 > UBA2964 > UBA2964. The sequence goes on from PBIN01000015.1 coordinate 315,393, forward strand.
GTCATAGTAGTGCCGGAAATCTCCTCCTGTCGCCTCGACCCGACCCGCATTGCACAAAAACGCCGGTGGATGATGGATGGCATTGCCATAGGGGAAGACGGTCTCCAGCACATTGGAAAATTCCTGCACCGCCGGATACACGGTGCTGACAATATCAAACTGGCGTTTGGTCTCTTTGCCGGGAAATCCACCAAACACCATAAAGTCCGATACCCGCGAAATACGGCAGGTGGTCGGACCGGTACGGCGACACAAATAGGGAAGCGTTGCGGTCTCGCAAAACACCGGATTCTTTATGCCGCAGGATCGCAAAATATGCGGGATCAACATCAGCGTATGGCCCGGCGAAACAAACAGGGTCTGATCTTCGGTTAGGTGCGGCGCTGCCGCCGATATCCATTTTTCATGGAGATGCGCCGGACTAACGATCATCACCAGTTCCGCGCCCGCCATCGCGGTCGCCGCATCTGACGTGATCACCGGTAATTCAGCGAAGCCTTTGCCGAACGGTGCGTCATATTCGATACCACCGATTTCCTGTAATGGCTTGAGCGCGCTTTCATCCTGACTGTAAAGCCGTATTTCAAACCCCAATGTTGTGAGATGCGCCGCCGCCGACGTACCGCCGCCGCCCGCGCCAAAAATTGCAATGCTTTTAACCGGTGAGGACATCATACCCCCTCCTCGACGAAGCGCAGTACGCCTTTGGCATCGAGACCGCTAAGGCCCATAGCCTCTAACGTCAGACCTGTTGTCGTATAGGGTATGTTCATCATTTCGGATGTCAGATGGATAAGCGCGTCTATCGTCGGTGTTGGCACACCAGCAAGCCTGCCAAACCCGGCAAACGGCACCAGCCCATACCCGACATCTTCATGGATATAGCGATGATCCAACGATGGCGGACTCTTGATTTTCCAGTTGGGTTCGCTCTCGACACAGGCCCGCGAAACATCGCCCGACTCCATCGCTTCCTTCGTTGTTAGGCCTGCCTGATAGAAATTCTCAAGAAAACTGGCAGTGGGAACGCCAAGCGCATCGGCGACCGCCATCCGTTCCGTATCCAGTTCGGCAATGACGCGACCAACCGCAGGGGTGATGCCTTCGCGGTAGAATAAAAAATCGCCGCCGGTATCTTCAATCCATCCCACATTCATTAACATTCCGGGTGCGTGGAACACCGCATTGATATTCGTTAGCGCTGTCTCCAGCACACTGCTGACCAAAGTGATCTCTGGGTATAGCGGCCTAACGAGTTCAAACATTTCCTGAGAGTACTTTCCCGGAAAGGCAGCAAATTTAAGCTTCTTGGTATAGGAAAATATATCGACCGCGGCGGGCCCGGTTTTTCGGCAAATATAGGTGAGCGTCACTGTCTCACAGGTCTTGATCGGCGCCTTGTACCCCACCTTTCGCAACTCACTCACAAAATGCAACGCACCGCCTGTATGGCCCGGATTTACGAACACCGGGATATCCTGCGTTACAATGGGCGCCAGCGCTTGGGCGTAATATCCATGCGCAACCGAAGGAACGACCAGCATAATAATGTCCGCTCCCGATATTGCTTCAGCGACGTCCGTCGTCAAAAGCGCAACCGGAAACAAACCCTCCTGAACGCCAGCCGCCTGAACGCCTCCTTGTTGAACAAGCGGTTGGAGAGTTTCTTCACGCCGGGCATGTAATCGAACCTCAAAACCGCGGGCCGTAAGATCAGCGGCTGCGGCACAACCGCCATGTCCGGCTCCCAATATTGCGATAGACTGTGCGGTCATTTTCTTCGGTGACTTAAAGCCGTCTTTTCCTCGTCCGTGATCGGCAGTATGGTCTTATAAATTGGTTCCGTCATCCGTATCAGGACTGCCTCATTGGGCGTACAAAAATCTTCGACTGAATATCTGTTAAACGCTCCGCTGCCGGAACTTCTCGAGAAGGCGGCAGCGCTCCGTGATTTCGGACATGCCGATCGCCTGTCCTATTCGCGTAAGGTGTTCATCCCGCTGACAAGGCTTTGCCGCGACAGCTGCAGCTACTGCACTTTCGCCACGACACCGCGCAATGTCACTACGCCATACCTCTTGCCGGAAGAAGTGCTGAAGATTGCCAATGACGGTAAAGCAACGGGGTGCAAAGAAGCTTTATTCACACTCGGCGACAAACCGGAATTCCGATATCAGGCCGCGCGGGATGCGTTAGCGGAGCTGGGGTTCGCCTCAACCATCGAATATCTCGCGGCAATGTGTGAACTGGTATTCGAAGAAACTGGTTTGCTCCCACACGCGAATCCTGGTGCGATGACCAAAGAGGAGATCGAACAACTCCGGCCAGCTAACGTATCGATGGGCATGATGCTGGAGTCGATATCGCCCCATTTAATTGCGCGTGGCGGTCCTCATTTTGGTTCACCGGACAAGGACCCGATTGTTCGGCTCAAGACGTTGCGAGCAGCAGGCGAAGCGAAGGTACCGTTTACCACGGGCATTTTAATCGGCATTGGCGAAAGCCGGGTTGAACGCCTGGAATCATTGCTGGCGATCAAAGAAATTCACGACCAGTTCGGCCATATCCAGGAAATTATTATTCAGAACTTTCGGGCCAAATCGACAACCCGTATGGCGGAAGCTCCGGAACCAGATCTCGACGATCTGCTTTGGACAATCGCCTGTGCCCGGCTGATCTTCGGTTCCGAAATGAATATTCAGGCGCCACCTAATCTCAGCCCGGAGGTTTATCCGAAATTGGTCTCAGCCGGACTTAATGATTGGGGCGGTATTTCGCCTGTAACGCCTGATCACGTAAATCCTGAAGCCGCGTGGCCTGAAATTCTCTCTTTAGCAACGCGTACAGCGGAAACCGGAAAAACACTCGTAGAAAGGCTAGCGATTTATCCGTCTTACTTACGCGATTCCGCAAACTGGCTGGCACCGAAAATGGCAATTGCTGCGATGCGCAAAAGCGATTCCGAGGGGCTGGCGCGCACTGAGGACTGGGCACCGGGTTTGGATGTCATGCCACCCGCAATCACACTGCACCGCCAAAGGCCCTCCAAGGATGTCGGCAATATACTGGAAAAAGTATCGGCGGGTGCCGCTCTCGACATAGCGGAAATTGAGCGGCTGTTTTCTGCAAGGGATGTAGACTTCGACGCGGTCTGCAGCACAGCAGATGTTTTACGTCGGAAAATCAGGGGCGATGACGTTACCTATGTTGTGAACCGCAACATCAACTACACAAATATGTGTCTTTATCGTTGCGCCTTCTGCGCCTTTTCCAAAGGAAAGACCGCGGAGAACCTCAGAGGCAAGCCCTATAAACTCGATTTAAACGAGATCGCGCGGCGAACAGCCGAGGCCTGGAACCGCGGCGCAACAGAAGTTTGCCTACAGGGCGGCATTCATCCCGAATATACCGGTGAGACATACCTGAACATTTGCAATGCTGTGAAAGAAGCGGCCCCCGACATACATATTCACGCCTTCTCGCCTTTGGAAATTTCGCAAGGTGCGAAGTCGATGGGGCTTAGTGTTGGGAATTTTCTTTCGCGTCTGAAAGAAGCCGGTTTGTCTACACTCCCGGGCACCGCAGCCGAGATACTCGATGACGAGGTCAGGGCAACTTTATGCCCCGACAAGCTTTCGACGGATAAATGGTTGTCCGTCATGGAAACCGCGCATGGTTTGGGCCTTCGTACGACAGCGACCATCATGTACGGACATATGGAACGGCCAATACACTGGGCGCGGCATCTTCTCCATGTTCGCGCCTTGCAGGAACGGACCGGCGGGTTTACCGAGTTTGTCCCCCTCCCGTTTGTCCATATGGAAGCACCGAACTATTTGAAAGGACGAGCCCGAAAGGGACCTACTTTCCGTGAGGCTGTTCTCATGCATGCAATTGCTCGCATCGTTCTTCATCCTGCAATAAAAAATATTCAGGTTTCCTGGGTAAAGATGGGTGATGCGGGCGTCAACGCGTGCCTAAATGCCGGCGTCAATGACCTCGGCGGCACACTCATGAACGAGAGTATTTCTCGCGCCGCAGGCACTATTCATGGACAAGAATGCGCTCCAGCGGAAATGGAAAGTTTAATTGCTAACTCTGGGCGGCGTGCCGTTCAACGTACGACACTTTATAATCAGGTAAATGATGACCGCATAGAGGCTTCCTATCAGGCGGCACCCCTCGCCGCGATTGCCTGAGGAGAGAAAGATGGGAAACGAAAAACCAGTCATTGCCGTTATTGGCGGCACCGGAAGTCAGGGTTCGGGTTTGGCAAAAAGATGGGCCAGAGCCGGATACGAGGTCATTATTGGATCACGTGATGCGTCCCGTGCCCAACAGGCCGCGGAAGAAATTTCTGAAATGGCAACTGCAGCCAGCAGCTGGGGAACCGTCCGTGGTACTGACAACCTTTCTGCTGCAACGGAGTCCGAAATTGCTGTTCTCGCTGTCCCATTCGCCAATCAGCTAAACACACTCGAACCGATTGCTGATGCCTTAAAGGGTAAGATTTTAATCGACGTCACAGCGCCTCTGGTTCCGCCTAAAGTGGGGACCGTCCAGTTGCCTGAGGCCGGTTCCGCCGTATTAGCGGCGCAGGATATGCTCGGAGAAGATGTTACCGTCGTTGCCGCCTTTCAAAATATCGCCGCTCAGCATCTGAACGATTTGGACCACGAGATCGACTGCGACGTTCTCGTTTGTGGAAACAAAAAATCCGCGCGCGAAATTGCTATCGAATTAGCGGGCGCCGCGGGAATGACGGGTTGGCACGCCGGCCCACTCGCCAATGCTGCGGCCGCTGAGGCCATGACCTCAGTCCTGATCTTTATCAATCGGGCGCACAAAATACCCGGCTCCGGGATACGGATCACCGGCACTCCCTCGGAAACTGAGGAGTGAATAGTGGACGCCACCCCGGCACCTAAAACACCCGGCGCAACAGCGCAAAGCGCTGAACAGCTTCAGATAACAGCGTTACCGGGAATTCCGCTGATCAGTCCCGGTGACGATCTTTCGAAGATAATACGGGAGGGGCTCGAAAGAGCGAATTTATCGCTGATGGACGGTGACATTTTAGTGTTGGCGCAAAAAATTGTGTCCAAGGCAGAAGGTCGATACGCGGAACTCGATTCAATTTTACCGTCGGCAGAAGCACGAGAGCTGGCGGAAGAGGTGGACAAAGATCCGCGGCTTGTCGAACTCATCCTCTCGGAATCCAAAGGGGTCGTCAGAAAGCGCAAAGGTGTACTGATCGTCGAGCACAATCTTGGGCTTGTCATGGCGAATGCCGGTATCGACGCATCAAATGTAGAACCTCTGGAAACCGACGGTGCAGGAGAAATTAAACAGCAGGTTCTCTTGTTACCGGTGAATCCCGATAAAAGTTGTCAAGCGCTGCAGAATTCCCTTCGAGAAAAAACCGGAGCCAACGTCGCCATCATTGTTAACGACAGCGTCGGACGTGCATGGCGAAATGGTACAGTTGGTATGGCAATTGGGACGTCAGGAATTGACGCTCTGCTCGATCTCAACGGTAAACCAGATTTGTTTGAGCGGCCATTGCAAGCGACGCAGGTTGGACTGGCTGATGAACTTGCATCAGCAGCCTCTCTTGTTATGGGCCAGGCCGATGAAGGTCGCCCGGTTGTTCTTATTAGAGGTTACAAAATGCAATTTAGCAGCGGCAATGCGCAGGACCTAATCCGCGCCGAGGAACAGGACCTGTTCCGCTGAGAATTGATCGCTTCATATGATATTAGCACTCGCAGGCGGTGTCGGCGGCGCAAAATTAGCGCACGGATTGGCACGCGTTCTGAGCCCGTCTGAATTGGTGATCGCCGTAAATACTGGCGACGATTTCCAACACCTCGATTATTTTATTTGCCCCGATCTCGATTCCGTTCTCTACAAACTCGCCGGAATAAATGACACCGAACGCGGCTGGGGTATTCGTGACGAAACCTGGAACTTTATGGAATCGCTGAAACAGATTGGCGGAGAAGACTGGTTTCTACTCGGTGACAAAGACCTTGAAACACACATCGAACGTACGCGTCGATTATCAGAAGGCCAAACACTTTCCGAAGTAACAAGAGCGTTGTCCGGAAATCACGGAGTAATGCACACAATTGTGCCCATGACCGATCATCGCGTTGGAACCATTGTCGATACAAAGGAAGGGGATTTCTTTTTTCAGGACTATTTTGTACGGCTTCGTTGCGAACCGGCATTTACGGGAGTTCACTACAAGGGAATGGAGAAGGCTACCCCATCGCCCGCACTAAAAGAGGCACTAACGCACTCCGATCTGAAAGTGATAATTATCTGTCCTTCAAATCCTTTCGTTAGCATTGATCCGATTTTAAATGTTCCTGGCATTGGTGACGCGCTCGCAAAAACTAGGGTGCCAATCGTCGCTGTATCGCCAATCATTGATGGACAGGCCGTAAAAGGACCGGCGGCAAAAATGATGCGTGAGCTTGGCCTCCCGGTCTCACCAATTGGAATTGCGCAACATTACGGTGATTTGATCACCGGACTCGTCATAGATGAACAGGATAGAGATTTGAGTAACAAGATTACGCAGCTTGGCACGAAGGTGCATGTCGCACCGACATTGATGAAAACTCCAGAGGATGAAAAACAACTAGCTCTGGAGTCTTTGCGGTTCGCTGAAGCGTTGGCAAAACAACACGCATAAATACCATGCCGTTAGCCGCTGTTATTCCCGTCAAGTCATTTGTGAAAGGTAAAAGCCGTCTCGCACCTTACCTTTCGGAAGCGCAACGCAAAGCGCTAAACCGCAATATGTTTAACCACGTTCTAAAAACCATAGGTGCCGCAAAAGCAATTAATGAAGTAATCGTGATCAGTGGCGATGAAGACGCGTTGCAAATGGCTGAAAACGAGGGTGCCCATGCCGTTTTAGAAGCAGAGCAATCGAATTTGAATTCCGCTCTGGATGTTGCCCGTAAAGCGGCTATGGCGCTGGATGCTGACAGTTTGCTCGTCCTGCCCGCTGATTTGGCAAAATTGGAGACGACCGATGTGACGGCCCTGCTAGAGGCTGCCGACAAATTCGATGACAAAGTCATTGTAGCGCCTGATACGAAACATCAGGGGACCAACGCCCTTCTCCAACAACCAATCGATGCTATTCCTTTTGTATTCGGTAGCGACAGTTTCTCAGCACATCAAAGAGAAGCCAGGAACTCTAATATAGATGTCATCGTAATAGAGCGGCCCGGACTTGCGTTTGACGTCGACGGACCGGAAGAATTGAAAATTTTGGAAGATCGTTTTCTAAATCAAGAATCCTAGACCTGTTCTTTGGCAATTAACGCCTCGACGGGACGACGAACCCTAAGCGCGAACAGCCAAACTCCAAGACAAACAAAGCCACCGCCCATTATCGGGTTTGCCAATCCAAACCATTCCGATAGCGCCCCCATAAACAGAGCGCCCATCGCTGCGCTGCCAATCCAGATTAATCCGTAAAGTGAGAGGACCCTGCCCCGCATCGATTCCTCGGCTACGGACTGAATGATTGTCTGGATACATGTCCCGACCAGTGAGTACTGGATGCCGAAGAAAACCATGCAGATCACCGCTATTTCAAATGTCGAGGTGTTGGTGAATACAACGAGAACAATCGCTCCGAGCAAAACGGCGTATGCAGCAACACCGGCCAGCCCTTCAAGTTTGCCGCGGTGAGTAATCCAAATTCCTGCCAAAACCGCGCCAACCGCCATCGCTGCAGTGAGTATAGCAAGTCCGGCCGGGCCTTGTTTGAAAATACCTGCCGCAAAACCTGGTAAGAGTTCGGTTAGGGGCCGTGTCAAAAAAGAGGCACCAAATAAAATGAGAAATAGCGGCCCCATAATACGGTGCGCTATCACGTAGCGATATCCGTCGAGAATTTCCCCCAAGACACCATGTTTAGTGGGTGGCCTTTTCGGCATTGGCGGCAAGTTCAAAAAACAGAGCGCTACTAAGAAACCGACATAAAGAACAGTGTTTATCAAAAAAACGAGATTAGCGTCTGCGAACTTGAGGATTGCGGCGCCTAGCGCGGGTCCAACCAGCCGTGCGCTGTTCCAGGTAAAGCTGTTGAAGGCAACTGCGGATGCCAGATATTTTTTCGATACCAGAACAGATGCCAGTGAACTTCTGATCGGCTGGAACATCGCGTGATCGACGCCCGTCAGGAACGCAAACAACAACAACAAATGAACGTTCAGAAAACCGACATACGCGAGAACGGTTAGTGAGCCTGTAACAGCGATGTTTGCGAACTGAATGATCTTTGCGAGAAGGACACGGTCATATCGGTCGGCGAGATACCCGGCAAAGGGACTCAAAAGAACGACAGGAATTAGATCTGCAAACCCCATAAGTCCGAGCCAGAACCCCGACTCAGTCAGCTCCCATGTTAGCCAGCCTATAGCAAGACGCTGAGCCCAAACGCCGCATTGCGAAGGAAAATTTCCTGACGCATAGATTGCGAAATTACGATGGGAAAATAGGTTCGCTAAACCGCTCTGAGTTTTCCCTTCTTCTGTCACGCTTAACACCGTTAGGGGATTTTGGGCAAAAATTTTTCTAAAATGATAATATGCTTCTGTGCAACTAAAGTCGCGGGTCAGGAATCATCTATTTCCAATGAACGGATCTTCCGAAAATCAAGTTCAAAAGTCTGATGCGCCAGAAGCGGACGCACTCGATTTTTCTGAAGAGGAAATCCCAGCCGAGGCTCGCGAGGCGATCCTGCAACTCGTATCCGAAATAAAAGCATTACGCGACGAGATCGAAGCCAACAACGAACGGATCGCCGAGCTAGAAACGCTTGCCGACCGCGATCCGCTTGTTCCGGTAGTCAATCGGCGTGCGTTTGTTCGTGAATTAAGCCGCGCCAAATCCTATACCGAGCGCTACGGCGGCTCGACCTGTCTCATTTATCTCGATATCTACGGCATGAAACGGATTAATGACCAGTATGGACACGCAACGGGGGATGCCGCCCTTATGACGCTCGCCGATATTTTGCAACAGAATATCCGCTCTTCCGATCTCGTTGGAAGGCTCGGCGGTGATGAATTTGGAATACTTCTCGCGCAAGCCAGCCGAAATACTGCGGAAGAAAAAGCCGCCAGCCTGCAAGAACTAATCGGGGACACCAAGATTAAGTTGGCCGATGAATCGACAACCCTTTCGGCTTCCTTTGGCGTTATCGAGATCAGCGCCGAAATGACAGCGGATGAAGCGTTGGATCAAGCCGACAAGGCAATGTACGACCGCAAACAGAATCGCAATTCGGAAGAGAGTTAAGCGCTAGCCTATATGCTGCGCCATAAAGTCTTGAGTACGACCCCACGCCAGGGCTGATGCTTCCGCACTATAACGCTCGGGTCGCACATGGCTATCAAACCCGTGCTGAATACCTTCATAGATGTACCAATCGACCTCAGGCCGCTTTGCTTTAAACATGGCAACATCCGCTGGCGGCACCGCCGTATCGAGATCACCGACGTGGCTAATGATGGGGCATTGCGCTTCCTCATCCGGAAAGTCGCACATGTTTGAACCGTAATAGGCAATTGCTGCGTCAAAATCACAACGACATGCAGACAACCAGGTAATTGTGCCGCCAAAGCAATATCCTGAAATGGCAACTTTACCGACCGAAGCAATATGGGAAGCCGCCGCCGTCACGTCATCAAGAACGTGATCATAATTGACGGCATGGCTGATTTCCTTGCCACGCCGCATACCTTCAGAATCATAGGGCAGCACCAAGTCTTTCTCTTCGCGATCAAACAATGCCGGTGCAATGGCTGCATAACCTGCAGCCGCATACTTCTCGCAGACGCTTTTGAGATAGTCGTTTACGCCATACATCTCCATGCCAATGACAATGCCACCACGTGGCGCGCCAGCAGGTTCCGCAAGATAGGCCCCTAATTGGTGACCGTCAGATGCGGTTAGCTCAACTGTCGTTCCCATTTCTCTGCCTGCGTTCAGGAAGGCGCCTCGTGGCCATCCAGGAATTCGTTGGGTTTCAGGAACATCGCCAAAAGCAGACACCCATCGGGCGACCAGGCGTCATGTTTGCTCCCTGCCGGACGCCAGGCATAGTCACCCTTCTTGCATTCCCCTTCATAGTCACACAGGCTGCCCTCAAGAACATAACTTTGTTCAATGTCGGTATGCGCGTGCATCGGCAACCGTGCTCCGGGTTGCCAGCGGAACAATGCTGTCATGACGCCGCGTTGCTCGTCCTTGAACAGGATCTTCATTTCGATACCCTCAAAACCCGTATCGATCCAGGGCAGGCCATCGACGTCGAGATAACGCGTGCTCATCGGATCGAGCGCACTGTCGTCAAAGCCAGGCGTATGCGGTCCTGTGGCAGCGACGGTATCAGGCATGACAACACTCCTTCTGTAGTGGGGCTGTGTCCTGTAAACTATAGAATACCGTAATCTGAAAAACTATGCGGATCGACCGATGCACAATGTCACAGTTCGACAAGAGATAATTGATCGCGTGCTCGCCCGCAGAGGCCGCCATCACCTGTTCGATTCACTCAACCCCCAGAAAACGGCGCTTGTTGTTATCGACATGCAGAATTTGTTCTGCGAGCCCGGTGCGCCAGCCGAAGTTCCAGCGTCTCGGGGTATCTGCGATAACATTACGCGGCTTTGCGACGAGGTGCGTTCTATCGGAGTTCTCGTTATTTGGATCAGCAGCGCTACCAGCTTCTCTAATGGTCGGAGCGACTGGGAAATGTTCCTTGGAAATTTTGTAACAGATGATGTCAGGCGTGATGGTCAGGAATATCTGTCCCCCGGCGGGGAGGGCGAACAAATCTGGCAAGATTTGCGACCGCACGAAAGCGATCTTCATATTCGTAAAAACCGTTACTCAGCGCTCACACCGGGTGCTTCCATGTTGCAAAGTGCGTTATCAAGTCATGGTATCGAAAATCTGCTCATCGCTGGAACCAAGACCAATATCTGTTGCGAAAGCACCGCTCGCGATGCCATGCAGCTCGATCATCAGGTTGTCATGGTAGAAGATTGCTGCGCTGCCCTATCCGATGAAGAACACCGCTCCGCCTTGGAGAACGTTATTCAGCAATTTGGCGATGTCATGACAGCCGATGAAGTTGTCTCGGTACTTAAAAACCGGCCAAACGAATAGCCAATCAATACAGTTGCGTTGACCCGAAGTGCGGGCGGCGCTAACCATATTGAAGGCACAATAGGGGCAAATAGATGAAACAAGTTGGGGCAATCTTGATCGCGGCAGTCGCGCTGGCCGTAGGGCTCGCCATTGGCATGAGAATGGAAGGTGGCGAGCCTGTTCAAAAGGCAGAAGCACCTGCAGCTAAAGTGGACGCACCCGTCAAGTGGAAGCTCGCAAGCGCGTACCCAGGACGCATGGTGCAGCTCGGTCTTTTGGGCAAAAACCTACCAGCAAAACTCAAGGCCATATCAGGGGGAATATCGATCTTAGTTTCTTCGAGCCCAAGGCGCTAGCCCCGCCTCTGCAATATTTCGACGCCATCGCCAAAGGGTCTATCGATGCCGCCTGGACGACACCTGGCTATTGGTATGGCAAGGAAAAGGCCCTTGTCATGTTCAGCTCGGTACCATTTGGGCCCTCCGCAGGTGAATATCTCGCCTGGTTTTATTATGGCGGCGGTCAGCAGCTGATGGACGATATTTATAAGAAACACGGACTTAAGTCGTTAATCTGCGGATTAATTGCGCCAGAAGCTTCCGGCTGGTTTCGCAAGGAAATAAAATCTGTCGAGGATCTAAATGGTCTCAAGATGCGTTTCTTCGGCCTGGGCGGTCGGGTTATGCAGAAACTTGGCGTCGCAACACAATTGTTGGCCGGTGGCGATATTTACCCGGCGCTCGAACGCGGCACATTGGACGCCACCGAATATTCCATGCCTGCCATCGATTACGACCTTGGCTTTTACCAGATCGCCAAACACTACTATTTTCCGGGCTGGCACCAGCAATCGACAATGCTCGAGCTGCTCATAAACCGGCAGAAGTGGGACGCGCTATCATCGACGCAGCAGGCCCAGTTCCGTGTCGCCTGCGGTGACAATCTCCGAGAAGGCCTCGCTGAGGGTGAAGCCATTCAGGCAAAAGCGCTAAAAGCTCTGAAAGAAAAGGGTGTTCAAATTCATCGCTGGTCACCGGAAATTCTCGCGGCCTTCAAAACCGCCTGGGATGAAGTCGTCAAAGAGGATACCGCTGCAGATGCAACCTTCGCCAAAGTCTGGGCGTCGTACAATAATTTCCGCAAGGATTACAAAATCTGGAAGGATCACGGCTATCTGCCCTAGATGGTTTTGTTAGGAGACTATCTTGGAACGCCTCATCCGCGTCGCGAGTAAAATTGACAATGCCGTAATTTGGATTGGGCGCATCGCTGCTTGGGTGGGTATCGCGCTTGTATTGGTTACGGTCTTTGACGTTATCACGCGTAATTTTTCCCAATCATCTTGGGATGTCCTAAGGACACTGAGCGCAACGCAACAAAAAGTCTTCGGCTCGACCCAATTGCAGGAGCTGGAATGGCATCTGCACACAATCCTTTTTCTATTCTGTCTCGGTTATGCGTATGTCAAAGGTGCGCATATTCGGATCGATGTCTTCCGCGAAAGATTTTCCAACGTCACAAAAGCATGGATTGAGATCGCGGGAATTACTCTGTTCCTTTTGCCGTTTTGTATCCTGGCAATCTCATTCGGTGTTGATTTCGCGGTCAGTTCCTATCAGCAGCGCGAGGGATCAGCATCAGGAGGCGGTCTTCCGGATCGCTGGGTCATTAAAGCAATGCTACCGATCGGACTTGGGCTGCTCGCACTAGCCGGTATTGCGAAACTGCTCAAACAAATCACTGTCCTTACCGCGTCGCAAAAAGTGCCTGGTAACCGCTGATGCTCGCAACAGCCCTCCCCCTACTTATGTTTGCCGCACTCGCCGTGCTCTTGTTTTCTGGTTTCCCTGTCGCCTTCGTTCTCGGAGGACTTGCGCTTGCTTTTGGGTGTCTGGGTATCCTTGCCGACAGTTTCACCTTTATCCAGTTCTTCAATATCGTACCCCGTATTTGGGGCGGCATTGCCGAAAATCTCATTCTGGTTGCAATCCCGATGTTCATTCTCATGGGCACGGTGTTGGAACGCGCCGGTGTGGCCGGCGAGTTGTTGCGTTGCCTTGACCGACTTCTCTGCCGTGTTCCCGGTGGTCTTGCATTAGCAGTCACATTGATGGGAACCATCATGGCCGCAACAACGGGCATCATTGGCGCTTCTGTTGTCATGATGACGCTGCTCGCACTACCGGCGATGTTGCAGGCGCGATATCAAGCGGGTTTCGCATCAGGCACCGTCGCCGCAGCAGGCACCCTAGGCATTCTGATACCGCCTTCAATCATGCTCGTTGTCATGGCCGAAATGCTCAACAAGTCAGTTGGCACATTATTTTTTGCCGCGTTTATTCCGGGTCTGCTTCTCGCCTCTCTCTACGCAGCATTCACCGTATGCATGGCAATTTTCCGGCCAGATGTTGCCCCCAAACACACAACCGAAAACAGAGACGATGACAGCCTAATCATCCTTATCACTACCGGAATTTTGCCGCCCGCTATCCTTATCGCGCTCGTCCTCGGATCAATTCTGCTCGGATGGGCATCACCAACAGAGGCTGCGGGTGTCGGTGCTTTCGGCGCCTTGCTGCTGGCATTCTTCATGCCTTCGCTCATTCAACGTCAGGAACCGACCCCCTCCGTTCCGGTACCCTATCTGCGCGTTGTTCGGGATTCAGTTGAAAGTGCCGCACTGACCGGCGGTATGTTGTTTGGCATCTTTATCGGCGCGACAGCTTTTTCGCTGGTCTTTCGCAGTCTGGGCGGCGACGAGGCCATTACGGGTCTCGCGGAAGCCAGTGGGCTCGGACCCTGGGGAATGCTGACCGCTTTGATGGTGGTGATTTTTCTACTTGGTTTCTTTTTCGACTGGATTGAAATCACCCTGATTGTGCTGCCGATTTTCGTACCAATTGTCGAACTCCTCGATTTTGGCGATCATGTCTCCAAAGCGGAAGTGCTTTACTGGTTTGCAATTTTGATGGCGATTAATCTGCAAACGAGTTTCTTTACACCGCCGTTCGGCTTTGCCCTGTTTTATGTCAAAGGCGCTGCGCCGTCTGTCGTTTCGATGCAGGAAATCTGGCACGGCAGCATACCGTTTGTCGTTCTCCAACTCGTCGCATTGCTTATGGTATTGGTATTCCCCGACATCGCATTGTGGTTGCCACGCACCTATTTGACTTAGTTTTCTGATTTCTCCGGTGCGCCAAAATCGCGAACAGCCAGATAGCCGAGAATCAAGATGATAATCCCGCCGACAATGTAGAACGAAGCCTCGAGACCAAAAAATTTCGCAACACCGCCCATGATGATTGGAACGATGACGGCGACCACGCGCCCGACCGTTACTCGTAATCCCGCTCCCTTACCCTGAGCGTTTCCGGCCGACTGTGCGATCAAGGCAATTTCCATAGATTGGGCAATACCAGTTGTTGCCCCGCGAACCGACATCGCCGCGAGAAGCAAAACATAAATGCCAAAGACACCGGCAATCGGTGCCCAATCGATATCAATGCCAAGGAAATCAAAAACAGCCGCAACCGGTTTGACATCCATTGCGAAACCACTTGATCCGATCAACGGCGTAATTGAGATGGCCGCAACACCAAGCGCTATGGCGGTAATCAAGACGCGGCGGGCAGAAAAATGTCTGGCAAGCCATCCTGTGCTTAACGCGCCCGCCCCACCGATCGCGCCGAGAACTGAAAACAGGATACCAATCATTGTGCCGGAAATACCGATATTGTTGAGATAGAAAACATAAAAGTTTGACTGAATGGCGACGCCCGAATGACGCAGCATCGTGACCACCACCACGAGGCCGATGGCAGGGATAGCGATTAGCCGGAACGCATCAAGATAATCGGTTAGTTTGGGCGTGACATCGCGAACGGTCGTTGGTTGTGGCGCGAGATCTTGCTTTGTACTGGCACTCTTCGGAGGTACCGGCACCAGAAAAGTGCACAACAGAGTCAGAATTGCCCAGAGACTGAGGAACGAAAACGTCCACCAGGGACCAGCGAGGTCCCAAACGACACCCACTATTGTGGGGCCAAATACGGTTCCAATGCGAGTTGCGAGAGTAAGACGCCCGGTATAGACGGGGTCGCCATGCATGAGGCTACCAGTTAAGGATTGCGCCCCGATCCAGGTCGTCATGACCGCCAGACCGCCCAGCATCTGAAGCAGAATCAGAGCGGGTATCCATGGAAAGGTCGGATAAAGTATGGGGATCAAAACCGCCGCACCGGCAAAGACCAGCATGACACGCCGCGTCCCGAACCGGTCCATCATCGCGCCACTATGTATAAGAAAAAGCATCGGCATCACATGCCGCGCACCGAAGACGATCCCCGCAATCAATGGATCTTTGGTCAAAAGCGCCGTCCAAAGCGGCACCGCGACATTATAAAGATGTAGCGAACTGTTAGAGAACATGGCCGCGCCATAAACCGCACCCTGGACCCGCCAGGGAATAGGTTTTCGCGCTGTATCGGACGGATCGGCCATGACCCTGCCAGACTACACCATGCGCTTAAATGCACCAAAATGCACCTTACGGGTTGTGACCTTGTAAAAATTCCTTCCTTTCAGCTATCCTTGGCGCAAATGATTTGCCGCCGGAGTTAAATACGATGGCTGAGACAAACGCTAAGTTTTTAAAGAATGCTTGGTACGCCGCGATTTGGGCTCATGAGTTGCCCGAGTCAGTTCCCATCGCCAAAACCTTTCTCAACGAGCCGGTCGTACTCTTCAGGACCAGCGATGGTGCGCCCGTCGCACTGGAAGATAAATGTTGCCACCGCGCAGCACCTTTGTCGGTGGGTGAGTGCGTCGGCGATACGATTCAATGCGGCTATCATGGCCTCAAATTCGACGCGACAGGTGCCTGCGTTGAGGTGCCCGGCCAAACGCACATCCCCCCCGGCGCGATAGTACGGTCCTATCCCATTGTTGAACGCTGGAACATGGTATGGATATGGATGGGCGATCCCGCACTCGCCGATGAAGCATCCATCCCGGACTATTACTGGCTGGACGATGACGGATGGAATGCGGCGACGGGTTATATCCCGATGAAAGGGAACTACCAGCTACTGGTCGACAATCTGCTCGATTTCACCCACGTTACCTATCTTCACAAAAATACGCTTTCAGCCGATCCTGAAGAAGCGAACGTGCCAGTCAAGGTTGTCCGTGGTGATCGGTCTGTTGCTGTGTCACGCTGGATATTTGGTCACGATGCGCCACCTTTATTTGCCAAGGCAGGTGGATTTGATGGAAAGGTCGATCGCTGGCAAACCACGACCTGGCTCGCGCCATCGACACTTGCCTTTGACGTTGGCTGTGCCAAAGCCGATACCGGTGCGGTTGATGGTGATCGGACGCACGGTATTTCGATTTGGTCGACACATCTGATCACGCCTGAGACCGACACCACCACCCATTATCATTGGGCCTATGTCCGAAACTTCGCGCTTGAAGACGATAAGATGACAGAAGTCCTGCATGACGGTGCCAAAGCAACTTTCGAGGAAGATGTCGTCATGATCGAGGCTCAGCAGGAACGTCTCGGCGGTATCACCTTCGACGGTCTGATCGATATCAATGCCGACAACCCACCGCTACAGATGCGCCGTATTATGGACAACCTGATCGCGGCGGAGAGTGCGGCAAACTAATAAGGAATATTTTCCTTTTTTATTGACAAAACACCGGTTTATTTGCTAGACTCCTAAAGTCGCAGCAAACGCCACTACGCCGTTTTCAGCATACCACTGCAAATTATTCAGTCCCGCCGCGTGCGGGCTTTTTCGTGCCTGCCTATCAACGAATAGGGGAGATATGAAATCGTGTTCTTAAAAACAGCCGTCCTGATCGGGGCGGCTTTTTTCATTTCTATACCCACCCAAGCGCAGCATTACCCCCAATGCACGCGCACGCTGGAGGGGCTTACCCGCCAGCTCACTGATCAATATGACGAGCGACGAGCGGGCGTCGGCATCACCAATGGCAATGCGATGATGCAGCTATTTACCTCGCCCAAGGGAAGCTGGACCCTCGTTCTCACATTTCCGGGCGGGCCCTCCTGCATCGCCGGAGCCGGTGAAAACTGGCGCCGCCTTAAATTGAAATCCGTTAAACCGAAAGGAACAGGGTCGTGAGCAACGTCTCCAGCATTCGAGAAGAGCTGCGCGATGCAATGCGTACCGTCGCAAAACACACACAATATGTTCGTGAAAATTTACACAAACCCTTCAATGGCTCGACCAAGTTCGTAACGGTCGCAACCGTAACCGGGCTTGGTGCTTTTTATGCGTTGATCGACCAGGCGATCATCAACCCGATCGAAAACAGCTTTGAGAAAGATATTGCGGCGCTAAAGCACGAAATCGATGAGCACAAGAAATCCGAAGCGCACACAGTTGCCGGAAAACTGATTGTGAAACTGCAGGGCGCCAACATCGAACAGGAACGGCAAATCATTGCGCTTTGCCGCATTCTCGCCCAACGCCTTTCCACACTTGAACACAAGAACGGCGGCATGGTGCACGAAAAATCCTGCGACGTGCTGAGCGCCGTTCCCCAGAAATAACGCTACCTCTCACCCTCTAACCTGGAGACATCGATGATTATCTCTCTTATTTCGTCCGCCATGGGAATGGTCGGCGGGCTGGTGCCCGATATCTTTAAGGAAATCCGCGAATCCCGAGAACATGGGCGCGAGCTGGAGCGGATGGATAAAACCGCCGCACTTCAGCTTAAGATGCTGGAAGCCAAAACCGATGCCAAACTCGCTGAGGTTGAAGGTCAGGTTTATGTCGAGGAAATGAAGGCCTTCGGCAAGCAGATGGAGGCCATCTACAAGGCCCAGCAGCCCGTCGGCATCAAATGGGTCGATGGCTTTAACGCACTGATCCGGCCTGCAACGGCAATGCTCTTGATGCTGATGTTCGTGATTACCGGGGGCATGTATATCACCGCCGTACTGCAGCAATTCGGCAACGGGGTGATCGATCTCAAAGGAGCCTCCGAAATCATCTGGGGCTCGCTGATTGGCGATGCCATTCAAGCGGTCCTTGGCTTCTTGTTCGGCTATCGTTCAACAAAAGGCCGCATCATCAACGCCCGAAGACGCCCCTAGCCGCACATGATTTGCAAAAAGGCCCTGCTCCTTATCAAACATTTTGAAGGGCTGGAACTGGTCCCTTATCAGGATAGTGTCGGAATCTGGACGATCGGTTACGGCGCAACCTATGGGCTCGACCGAAAGCGCGTAACTAAAGACCATCCTGTTCTTTCCGAAGAACAGGCAGATTCTTTGCTTCTGCGCGACATCGACCGGTTCGAGCATGCTGTCAATCGGCTGGTAACAGTTCCTATCGGCAATGACCAACGTGGTGCCCTAATCTCCTTTGCCTTTAACCTTGGCGCCGGCGCATTGCAGAGCGCCACCCTCCTCAGACGGATAAATAATTTTGAGTGGGAGGACGTGCCCAATCAGTTCGGCCGGTGGGTCTATGCGGGTGGCCGTAAATTACCCGGGCTAATTCGCCGCCGCGCCGCCGAGGCGGAATTGTGGGGGCAAGACATCTGATTTCCCCGTTGACTCTCCAAGCACCGCATGATGTGATATTTCATGAATAAAACGCTGTTTCAAATATAAAACAGCTTGTTTGGCGATAAAACTCGTCAAATTCCCAGAGGTGTATTGGGGGCAACGTTATGGATCACAACCCTTATATCAAAAGCGGCGGCAAGAAGAATGCTGTTACCGGCCGCGGCTCGATTGAAGAACCGTCCGCCATTGTCAACGTTCCATGGCAAACCCGCTCCGCCCCCCCGACCGAATACGAGCTGGCGCTGTCCGAAGCGCTTACGGAAATCTTTGGCGCTGGTGCGGAAGCTCTCCCCGACATTGTTGCGGCACTCAATGAGAAAGGGGTCAAAGCACCGGACGGCTCGGATTGGACAGAAGACAGTTTTAAATCCGAAATGAAGACGCTCAGCGGCTAGCCTTGCAATGACGATTATCCCAGAAACTCGGATTGAATATCGCGGCGTCGCCAAGCAGTTCGCCAGCAATAGCGCGGACGGTGGCGGTGAGGAAATTATTCAAGCCGTTCAGGATGTCGATCTAAAGGTCGCTGACGGTGAAGTCGTTTCACTGATCGGCCCGAGCGGTTGCGGCAAGAGCACATTGCTGAATATGGGTTCGGGTCTTTATCTACCGAGTGCGGGGGAAGTTTACGTCGATCGCGAAAGGGTCGACGAGCCCAACCCACATGTCGGGTTCATGCTGCAAAAGGATTTGCTGCTGGCCTGGCGGACAATCCGAAAGAATGTCGAGTTCGGTTTGGAAATTCAGGGAATTGCCGCCGATATACGCCGCGAGCGCGCGATGGACCTGCTGGCGAAATGCCGCCTTACCGGTTTTGAGAACCACTATCCTCATCAACTATCTGGTGGAATGCGGCAGCGTGCAGCCCTAGCCCGTACGTTGGCCGTCGATCCGAAAGTCCTTTTACTCGACGAACCGTTTTCCGCCTTAGATGCACAGACAAAAATGATTCTTCAGCAGGATTTAGCGGAAACACTGGCAGCGGAGGGAAAAACCGCCCTCTTTATAACGCATGACCTGGTTGAATCTGTTGCTTTGTCTGATCGCGTCTTCGTCATGAGTGCCAGACCGGGAACCATCATTGAGGAAATCGACGTCGGTTTGCCGGACCGAAATAATCCGATGGCCCGACGACAGGATTCGCAAAAACAGATCGGCGAATATGTAGCCCATTTAATGGGGCTTCTTCACGTCGGCGAAACCGCAGCAGAAATTGAGATCTAACCATACGCGTAACAATAATTTTAACTGAGGAGGGAATAATGATTTTTCAAAAAAATACGAAGTTGGTGATAGCTCCTGCATTGTTGCTGGGTGCAGCACTCACGTTCAGTCCAGTACAAAAAGCCGCCGCTGAAGACGTAACCTATCTATTGCCAGCCCCTGCCTTCCTGCCGGCCTTCGGCCCCTGGATGCTCGCTCAGGCCAAGGGCTATTACAAAGCAGAGGGTTTGAACGTAAAGTTTCAGCGTGCCCGTGGCGGCGTCGATGTCGCCAAACAAGTCGGTGCGGGGAACGCGGTGATTGGCGGAGGCATTGGTGACACACCGGTTATTGTCCGACCGAACGGCATTCCCGTTAAAGCCGTCGCCGTTCTTGGCGCCGGCTCTTTAGTGCAGCTTATCGCCCACGCCGATCGCGGTATCAATGGCCCTGCAGATTTGAAGGGCAAGACCGTTACGGCACTTTCACTGCAGGACACGACCTACTACGCGCTGCTCGGCATGATGGCGAATGCCGGTCTCAGCCGGAAAGACGTCAATGTGCAAGGTGCGGGGCCCGCCGGTGTCTGGAAGCTATTCATCGCCGGTAAAGCGGACGCAATGGCTGGCGTGCCTGACTGGATCGGTATTGCCCAGGGTGCCGGCAAGAAAGTCAAAATCTTCCCCGCCGACCAATACTTCAAGAGTATGGCACAGGCGATTTTGGCATCTGACAAAGTAATCAAGAATAATCCACAACTCATACAGAAGCTCGTTCGTGCCACGTTGAAGGGCATGAATGACATTATGACCAATCCGGACGCGGCGGCTAAAGTCTATGTCGGTCACGTCAAAAAAAATGCCAAAAAGCTGAAATACATCACCAACGTTTTTAAGATGTATAACAAGTACGTCTATGCCGGTCAGAAGAAACTCGGACGCATGGACGAAGCCCGTCTCGCAACCCTGCAAAAGTTCTACGCCAAACAGGGCATAATCCGGAAACAGGTTCCTGTGAAGGACCTCTACACGAACCAGTTTGTTCAGTAAGAGCCGAGACGAATTGAGGCCGGAGGGATGACAATCAAAACGATCGCAGCAAGAAACAGTATGTGGGCCAGCCTTGGCTTGCTTGTGCTGTTTCTTGTGGGCTGGGAGTGGGGGCCAGGTTTACTCAATATCCCGCCCTATATCATCCCAACGGCTTCCTCCGTTTATCAGGAATTCATTCATGCCGTGGAGCGGGAACAGCTTTTCTTTCACACATGGATCACCGCACTCGAGACCTTTGTCGGTTTTGCAATTGGTGCACTGCTAGGCATGGTCATCGGGTATGTCCTGGGAATTTCCGCCCGCGCTGAGTTTATTCTTTCACCTTATATTCTTGCTTTGCAGATCGCACCTAAAGTTGCTTTTGCACCGCTTTTTGTATTGTGGTTTGGATATACGGTCTATCCCAAGATTCTTGTCGCCGTGCTGATTGTGTTCTTTCCGATTATGGTCAATGTGCTCGGCGCAATCCGCACTGTTGATCCTGATCTCATCAATCTTGCCAGAACATTTAGCGCTACGCGTTGGCAGATTTTCAGACTGATCGAGTTCCATGATGCATTGCCACCGTTGTTCTCGGGCCTGCGTATCGCATCGACGCTGGCTGTCATTGGTGTCGTTGTCGGAGAAATGGTCGGTGGCAATCTCGGGCTTGGGTTCCTGCTCGTGTTTGGTGAGGGCGCGGGGAACACAGCGCTGGTATTTGTGACCATAATAATGCTGACAATCGTCGGAATTATTGCGTATGGCGGCGTGGTTCTACTGGAGAAAAAGGTTCTTCACTATCTACCGAAAAAGGAATACGCGCCGGTGTAGTGCCGGAAGCCTGCTGACGTAGGAGAGGTAAGGAGGGAAATATGACCAAAACAAAATTAGCCCCTGAACTGGTCGAAAACCGTTTCAAAACCGGTCTACTGAATTTGTGGTATCCGGTATTACCGAGCTGGGCACTCCATGATCAGCCGCTTGGAATAACACGTCTTTCACAGAACATTGCTATATGGCGCGATCAGGACGGTACCGTTCATGCCATCGAAGACCGTTGTCCTCATCGCGGCGCACGGCTGTCGCTGGGCTGGAACCTCGGTGACCGGCTGGCATGCTGGTATCACGGCGTAGAAGTAGATGGCACTGGCAAGGTTGCGGCCGTCCCGGCAATCGAAAACTGCTCGATGGAGGGCAAGCACACGACCAAGACCTATCCTGTCAAGGAAGTGAAAGACGCGATATTTCTATATTTTGGCGACGAAACCAAAAAAGACCCTCCCGAACTCGAATTCCCCGAACAACTTGCCAGCGCGGAGTTTGGCCACAGGCTTTGCACCGCAACCTGGAAATGTAATTACCGTTACGCCGTAGACAACGTGATGGACCCCATGCATGGCGCCTATTTGCATGCTGAATCCCACTCGATGGCCTTCGGAGACAAGACCGCCAAGATGCGTGTGCGAAACACCAATACAGGACTGGTTTTTGAAAAGGTTGGCCAGCGCGACATTAATTTCGATTGGGTCGAGATAGGGTTTTCCGGTGGAATGTGGATGCTCCTTTCAATTCCTTATCGTAAAAACGCAGGGCCTGGCGGTAGTTTTTATATTGTCGGTTACGTGACCCCGTTAGATGAAGAACATTGCCAGGTTTTTTTCTGGCGTTGCCGCAAAGTCGAAGACTGGCAGCGAGATGTCTGGAAATTTATGTACAGGACGCGGCTGGAAGGTTTGCACTGGCACGTATTGGAACAAGACCGCGTTGTCCTTGAGGACCTGGCGCCAGACGCCCGCGATTTCGAAGGTCTCAACGCCCATGATGTCGGCCTGACACGTGTCCGGCGTCTCATGACGCAGATGGCCGAACAACAACTTTCAGAACTTGCCGCCCACCAGGCAGCCGCATGATAGCGGTAGGCCGAATGGAAAGGAACGATCATGCCTGATTCAGTAGATTTTCAACGCGAAGATATCGAAACCTGGAGCCAACCTGAGGGCAAGTCATTTGACGAGTGGATGGAAAGCCGGGTTGCTCGTTTTGAAACCCGGACCTATGACTGGAATGCACTTAAATTTCAGGCTGATTTCGACCCAAAATACGCGCGCGCTCAATGCCGCTATATGGGCACAGGTGGTGCAGGCGTCGAGCACGACGAAAACGTCGTGCCGTCAGAACATTTTACCTTCTCCACAATGATCTTACCTGCCGGATGCGAGGGACCTCCCCATATCCATATCGATGTAGAGGAAGTGTTTTTTATGCTGCGGGGCAGTATCCGGCTTGTCATTAATGACGACAATGACCGATTTGAAACGATCCTTAAGGAACGCGATCTTATATCGGTACCGCCGGGTTTCTATCGTGAGTTGGTCAATATCACGCAGGAAGAATCCCTAATGCTGGTTATGTTGGGCAACAAGAAACCTGTTATACCAACCTATCCACCCGACCATCCTCTTTCAAAATTGAAGCGAAAGTAGAATCCGGACCGTCCTATGGACACCATTCCGACAGAGCACCCAATCGATTTCGCCCATCCGCTTCAAACCGTTGAGGCAGACGGGTGTACCTTTTCCTATCGGGAAAACGGCGATGGCCCTGCCATGGTCGTGCTTCATGGTATCGGTTCGGGGTCAGGATCCTGGGTTTATCAGCTCGACGGGTTAGCAGACCGCTACCGTGTGATCGCTTGGGATGCACCCGGTTACGCCAACACCACGCCGGTCGATACCCCTTCGCCGGTTGCGGCCCAATATGCGGAGAAGCTTGAAACCCTGCTTTCAGCTCTCAACGTCGTCCCCGCTGTCCTTATTGGTCACTCGTTCGGCGCCCTGACCGCCGCGAGCTACGCCAGCCGACATAGTGAATTGCCTGCCCTCATCCTCGCCGACCCGGCTAACGGGTATGGCGCTGTCGATGAAGAGACCCGAGCAGGCAAACGTGACCCAAGAATTGCCGCGATGCGAGAACTGGGTCCCGTTGGCCTTGCCGAAAAGCGTTCTTCGGCACTCTTGTCTGATAACGTTTCAGCTGATGCCCGTGGCATCGTGCAGTGGAACATGAGCAAACTTAACTCCACCGGCTATGTGCAAGCCGCCCATGTTTTGGCCAACAGCCATTTGATCGGTGATGCGCCAGCGTATAACGGCCCAGTTCTGGTGATGTGCGGCAGCGAAGATACCGTAACGCCCGAAGAAGTATGCCGACCTGTCGCTAATGCATATTCAAATTCTGAATATTTGACACTGCCCCGAGTCGGACATGCTTCCTATGTTGAGAATGGAACTCAGTTTAATCAAGCGATCCTAAATTTCATCGAGATGCAAAATGACTAAAGCTCTACCGTTCTCTTCTTCACCCGGTGCTGAACGGTACATCGTTCCAGGATTGCAACGCGGATTACAGATCTTGCGGTGTTTTGACCGACAACGTCCACAACTTGGCGCACCGGAGATTGCGCGAGAACTTGGAATACCCCGATCTACTGTCTTCCGGCTCATGCAAACGCTCGAATATATGGGTCTCTTGGAAAAGGTAGATCATTCAAGTGAGTATAGGCTCGGCATTGGTGTTCTCTCTCTGGGTTTTGAGTATCTCGCATCAATAGAGGTAACGGAACTTGCCCGCCCAATTCTCGACCGACTGCGCGATGAAACCGGATTTTCATCGCACCTTGCGATCCGCGATGGCCAGGACGTGGTGTTTGTCGTTAAAGCTGCTGCGAAAGCCGCCTTTGCCAGTTCAGTGACAATTGGCACGCGTCTTCCCGCCCATGCAACTATTCTCGGACGCGTTATGCTTGCCGATCTGACGGATGAAGAACTCCGCAACGTATACACATCAGAAGAATTACCCCGCTATTCGGAGCAAACGCCGGAAACTGTCAGTGCTTTAAGAACGATACTCGATGGCGATGCTGAACGCGGTTATGCCGTGAGCGCCGCATATTTTGAACATGGCATCGGTTCAATCGCCGCCCCGGTACGCGATGGAAGCGGTCGCATCATTGCAGCGATCAATGTGATTTTCCAGGACGGTAAGGTCGACGGGGAAACCTATATTGATCGGGTTATGCAGGCGGCGAGCGATCTATCCCGTCAGCTCAACTATCACCCGGCAGACGGCAAACAGGAAAGACGCTCTGCATGAAGATCGATCTTACCGGTCATACCACGGTCATTACTGGAGGCAGCTCAGGAATTGGTCTTGCTGCAGCCAAATTATTTCTTGAAGCGGGCGCCAATGTCGCTATCTGCGGTCGCGACAAAAAGAGACTGGATGATGCAGTTGATTTGCTTCCTGCGGGCTCAAAAATTGCCACAGTTTGCGATGTTTTGGACAAAGACAGCGTCACATCGTTCGCGGCGCAAGTAGCATCGGAATTCGGCGGTACCGATACGTTGATTAACAATGCAGGACAAGCACGCGTCTCAAAATACGAAGACACTAGTGAGGAAGACTGGCGCGAAGAACTTGATCTGAAATTCTTTAGTATTCTCAACCCAACCAAGGCGTTTCAGCCATATCTGGAAGAATCTAGCAACGCGGCAATTGTATGCACGAGCTCGTTGATTGCCCGCCAACCAGAACCGCATCTGGTAGCAACCTCTGCGGCACGCGCTGGGCAGCTCAGCCTTATCCACTCTATGGCGCGCGAACTTGCTCCAAAAAATATCCGCGTGAATTCGATTTTGATTGGTGTTGTCGAGTCTGCCCAATGGCGGCGGCGCTATGATGCATTACCTGACAATAAACCTAATTACGACGACTGGCTCAAAGAACAGGCTTTGGCGAAAGGTATCCCTTTAGGTCGTTTCGGCAAACCAGAAGAGGCGGCGCAGGCATTGTTCTTTTTGGGCACGCCTTTGTCGTCCTATACAACCGGATCAACCATCGATCTTTCAGGAGGTCTGTCGCGCCATGTCGGCTAGGGCAACAGTCGGCGAGGTTATTGCTGCCTTTTTGGAGGAGTGCGGCGTTGGCGCCGCCTTCGGTGTTATTTCGATCCACAATATGCCGTTCCTCGACGCCATTGGGCGGCGGGGAAAAATCCGCTATGTCAGCGCCCGAAGTGAGCCTGGTGCCATTAATATGGCGGATGCATATGCCCGCGTCGGTGCGCAGCTGGGCGTTGCCTTTACAAGTACGGGTACTGCTGCCGGCAATGCATCTGGCGCAATGGTTGAAGCGCAGACGGCAGGCACACCAATGCTGCACATAACCGGTCAGATCGACCTGGCGCATGTTGATAAGGAGCATGGGTTTATTCATGAAGCGCGCGATCAGCTCACGATGCTCAAGGCAGTTTCCAAAACCGCATGGCGCGTAACTGATGCCGAAAGCGCGCTCGACATATTCAAAAAAGCGGCTTGCAGCGCATTGACCGCTCCCACCGGCCCAGTCAGCGTTGAGGTTCCGATCGACATTCAGCAAACTGAAATCGACTGGCCTGAAGATCTCACCCCGTTGCGGATCAATACCGTTCAACCAGATGACGCGGCATTAGATACGCTCGCTGAGTCTATTTCCCTTGCCACACGGCCGATGCTGTGGCTCGGCGGCGGTGCCCGTCACGCAGGAGATGCTGTCAACAGGTTCGTTGACATGGGTTTCGGTATCGTCACCAGCACCCAGGGCCGCGGCATAATACGCGAAGATCACCCGTCAACACTTGGCGCATACAACATGTACAGTGCAGTCGAGTCCTTTTATGACAGCTGTGATGCCATGCTGGTGGCCGGTTCACGCTTGCGCGGCAATGAGACGCTCAAATATCAGTTGCGCCTACCCCGTCCTCTCTACCAGATCGACGTCGATAGCCGTGCCGAGTCGGAACGCCCATATATTCCGGATGGCTTTGTTTTGGGCGATAGCGCGCTGGCATTGAGTGGATTGGCCGATCGGCTTGACGGCAAAATCGATGTCGACCCAGCATTTGCAAAAGACCTGGCAACCGCCCGACACAAAGCCGAGACGTTCCTACAAGAAGGCCTCGAACCCTATGGCGCATTGCTGACCGCTATACAGGAAAATGGCGGCGACGATTTTCTATGGGTACGCGATGTCACTATCTCCAACAGTACCTGGGGCAACCGCGCCATACTGATCAACGGTCCGCACGATGGGGTCCACGCGATGGGCGGCGGAATTGGTCAAAGCGTTCAAATGGCAATCGGTGCAGCGATTGCTGAGCCTGAAAAAAAGGTCATATGCCTGGCGGGCGATGGCGGATTGCAGGTCAATATCGGCGAGCTCGCCACCGCGACGCAGGAGAACGTCCGCATAATCCTGATCCTTATGAATAGCAGGGATTATGAGGTCATCAAAAATATCCAGGATGCCCAGTATGGTGGCCGGCAGTATTTTTCTGACATTTACACACCAGACTTTGCGGCAATTGCCAGAGCCAATGGCTGGGGACATGAACAACTTACGAATCTTGGAAATGCCAACGCCGTCATAAGAGACGCGCTGTTGTCCAAGGGGTCAAATCTGATCGAAGTTGATATGGCTTCAATCGGCGCGTACGCTCGCGCATTCGGAGGACCACCAGTAAAGAAAATTTAACAGAGAGGGAAACATGGCTACACAGATTAAAACCGATTCCACAAGTGGCATAGTAGATCGCATTATTGCCATTCGCGATAAGTGGCATTTTAAACGCCACCCGATGATGAAATTGCTGGCAGAAGGCAAATTGGATTTGCGAGTCCTTGCGGTCTACATGGCACAGCATGCCAAATACGTGCATTACGGGCTGCAAGCTTTTGGCCACGTTTATGCGCGTGGCCCAGCCGATGTTCGCAAGATGCTGGCGGAAAATATGGCAGAGGAAGAAGGGCTCATTGGCGGCAATACAGATCATGGCGCGCACGATCATATGGACATGATTTACGACTTTTGTGACAAAGCCGGATTGTCCAAAGACGAAGTCCTCAATGTCGATATGACCCCGGCGTGGTATGGCCGGTCTCTTTATTATTTGAATTGTGCCCGTGAGGAACCGATCGGCGTTATTCTTGCAATGTTCTTTACGCAGGAAGGCCAGATGCCAGCGCTGAATGGCGAAATCGTTCTTCCTGCATTCGAAAAACATTATGGCATTCAGCGTACGGATCGGGCGGCTATATTCTTCGCTGAGCACGAACTCGCTGATGAAGACCATTCGCGGAGGCAATTGGATCTCGCGGCCAAATACCTGACAACGCCTGAACTTGAAGACCGGGCTGTAAAAGTTGCCGAGGAAATGTGCCGTTTGCGCTGGGGCTGCACATCTGAGACCTATCGCCACGAACATTTGAAGGATTTGGAGGAACTACCACCGGATGTTCCTTGGGAATGGCGGAAGAATTAGTTATTCCTGCGGGTTGTTTGACACCCCTGCTTGTTCAAACGACCCCATTCCGGTGTGGCACGCCACGGCAGCATGAAGAATTGATACTGCCAAAGCGGCACCCGACGCCTCACCTAAACGCATATCGAGATCAAGAAGCGCACGCTTCTTGATCTTGTCCAATAATTTTGCGTGCCCGGCCTCGGAGGAAACATGGCCGGCGATGCAATGATCCAATGCCGCGGAATTCAACGCATGCAAAACGGCAGCAGCAGCGGTACAGACATACCCATCCAGAACGACGGGAATGCGTTGCAAACGCGCTGCAATGATGGCCCCGGCGATGGCGGCAAGTTCCCGCCCGCCGACATGACGAAGAATATCCAAACCATCATTCATTTCCTCTGAATGCGTTGCAACGGCATCGCCGACTACACGAATTTTTTTGCGCAGAGCGTCACCCTCGACACCCGTACCCGGACCGACCCAATCCTCAGGAGTCTCCCCGTACAGCGCGTGACAAATAGCGGCAGCGGCTGTCGTGTTACCGATTCCCATCTCTCCAAGACATAGAACGTCGAGTCCATCATCGACAGCAGACATGCCAAACGCCATCGCCTCAGCGCATTCATCGTCCGCCATTGCGGCTTGCTCTCGAAAGTTTCTTGTCGGTATTTCAATCGCGACTTCGTAGATTTTAAGCTCGCAACCCTGAATTTGGCAGAGTTGATTGATTGCCGCCGCCCCTTTCTTAAAACCTTCCACCATCTGTTCGGTAACTTCGGCGGAAAAAGCCGACACGCCTTCGGCGGTTACTCCATGGCTCCCCGCGAAGACAGCAACCTCACAACGGTCCGCTTTTGGGGGGTGATGCCCCTGCCAGCCGCTGAGCCATTCCGAAATCTCCTCCAGCCGTCCCAGTGCTCCACGGGGTTTGACCAGTGTGCTTTCGCGCGACCGGGTAGCCAGCATTGTGTCCTCATTCGGTGCTGGTAGATCCCGCAAAAGATCGCGTATTTGATCCAAAGATTGAATTGGCTGCATTGAAACTATGATCGATAAAGGTCAGTTTGTGCACCAGTAAGCCCGACATCCCGACAGGGCAAGAGCCGGTTTGGCTCAATCGGCAAGAGGGTTATTGTTGCACTATGGCAGTTTGGACTGAAGTAAAACTCTGTTTAGGGTTGCTGACAAGGCTTCCCGTCGACAGCAAACACGATGAGCCGGCAGCCGATGTCAGTGCCGCCTGCAAATGGTTCCCCGTGATCGGTGTGATGATAGGGGCATTATCCGGCGCAGCATTATTTATCGGCGATATTCTGGAGCTGCCCGATAGTGTTTCGGCTCTCCTAGCCATCTCGGCAGTAATCATCCTCACAGGCGCGATGCATGAAGACGGATTAGCGGATGTAGCTGACGGCTTCGGCGGGGGGCGCGACAAAAAACACAAACTCGAGATTATGCGCGACAGCCGTCTTGGTGTTTATGGCACCATCGCCCTCATTCTGGATGTCGCTTTCCGTTGGGCCCTCATAACCCAACTGCTCAGCTTTGGTTGGATATTTGCGACCGCGTGCCTAATCGCATCCGGCGCCAGCTCTCGACTGGTTGTAATATCACTCATGAAGAGTCTTACAGCTGCAAGACAAGACGGGCTTGGCGCTAGTGCAGGTATTCCGGACAATAATTCGATCCTGATTGCGATCCTTTTTACTGTAATCGCTTTGTTACTAACCAAAGACACTCTTTTGTTTCTATCGATTGCTATCAGTGTACCGATAGCTGCCGGTCTTCTTCACTATTTGGCAAACAACCAAATCGGTGGCCAGACGGGAGATGTCCTTGGTGCCGGACAGCGTCTAGGAGAGGTCCTGGCGCTTACTAGTATGGTTGTTGTTGCATGACGCCGGTCACAACTCGTTTCTGGTGGATCCGCCACGCTCCCGTCATTAATCCAGACCGAATGTTATATGGACACAGCGACATCGCGGCCGATTTTTCTGACGACGACGCTTTCAACGCGCTGGCCAGGAGACTTCCGGAGGATGCCGTTTGGGTTACAACGACGCTAACGCGCGCCCGTATGACGGCAGAGAAACTGGCCCGTTGCAAAGAACTTTCACCGGACATTTTGTACTTGGACGATCTTCGCGAACAATACTTTGGCGACTGGGAGGGCAGTAGTTGGGACAAAATACCGGAAGATGAACAAGCACCGTATTGGAGGGACGCGGTCAACAATCGAGCACCCAACGGCGAAAGTTTCGGTGACGTCACCGACCGTGTGTCGAAGGCCGTCAATTCCCTTCTTAAAACAAATAGCGCACAGGACATCATCATCGTAGCCCATGCCGGCTCAATTCGCGCTGCCATTGCGATGGCGGCAAAAGCTGACGCGCATTCCGGGTTGTCATTTCATGCCGCTCCTCTTTCTCTTACACGCATCGATGCAATTGACCGCGAGGGAGAGCTTTGGTGGCGTATTGAGAGCGTTAACTTACCCGCGATATCCGCTTAGCCACTTGGCAAACGCACCGCGATGTTATTCACTGTCATAATCAAGCCGGCAGGACAGGGAAATCGGCGAAAATCCGATGCTGCCCCCGCAACTGTGAAGGGTTTGGTTTGTGCGTCTCGCGGCAAACCGCGATATCCACTGGGTTTAATCCCGGGAAGGAAGCACCACCGATAAACCCGAGCCAGGAGACCTCCCTGACGGCACTATTTTGCAACGCTTAAATACCTCGGGCGGAGGAGCAAGCGATTTGACTATGGTGACGTCAGACCAAAATTCCGTAGGCATTACATTGGTCCTCGGCGGTGCAAGATCGGGAAAAAGCCGGTTTGCCGAAAACCTGATGCCAGACACAGCAGATTGTCTCTACATTGCGACAGCGGAGGCGCGTGACGATGAAATGCGCGATCGCATTGCCAGCCACCAGGAACGACGCGGCAACAACTGGATAACCGTTGAAGAACCATTGAATCTTGCTCAATCGTTGACCAATACAGATGGCAAGCCCGCTCTCGTGGATTGTCTTACGCTCTGGCTTTCAAACCTGATGGGCGATGCCCGAGACATTCACTCCGAAACGCAAAATCTTCTTGGTGTCCTTGAAACAATGAATAGTCCTGTTGTTATCGTCTCAAACGAAGTCGGCCAGGGCATCGTTCCTGCGAATGCAATGGCACGACAATTTCGCGATCATGCCGGACAACTCAATCAGGCAGTGGCCGCGATAGCAGACAACGTTTTTTTCGTAACCGCCGGTATCCCGACACAGTTGAAATAGGAAATTAGCAATGGCTCTCAAAAAAATCCCTGTCACCGTCATCACCGGTTTTCTGGGCGCAGGAAAAACCAGCTTGATCAGACACCTGATTAGTAACGCGCAAGGCAAAAAGATGGCGCTTTTGATCAATGAATTTGGCGATCTGGGGGTTGATGGCGAGATTCTCGCGGGGTGCGGTGACGAAACATGTACGGAAGACGACATTGTTGAGCTCACCAATGGCTGCATATGTTGCACTGTCGCCGATGATTTTCTGCCGACCCTCGAACAGCTACTCGATCGCGACGAAAAACCCGATCACATCGTCATAGAAACATCAGGTTTAGCCCTGCCCAAACCACTGGTGAAGGCATTCCAGTGGCCAGAAGTAAAATCACGCACAACTGTGGATAGCGTCGTTGCAGTCGTAGATGGGCCAGCGGTCCACAATGGCATGTTTGCAGACGATCCTGACGCCGTTCAGGCGCAACGCGAAGCGGATGAAATGCTGGATCACGACAGCCCCCTTGCCGAGGTCTTTGAAGATCAACTGTCCTGCGCCGATATCGTTGTTGTGAGCAAAGCCGATCTCATGGATGACACGACGCTTGATGCCGTCCAAAAGACAATAAGCTCTGAGTTGCGCAACGGAGTCCAGATCTTACCAGCTGAGAATGGTGCACTCGATCCAACGCTTTTGCTGGGACTCGACGCGATGGTTGAAGACGATTTGGATAGCCGGCCATCCCATCACGATGGTGCTGGCGAAGAACATGATCACGATGATTTCGAAAGTTTTGTTGTCGGAATCCCGCCTGTTACCGACCCCGCGACTATTACCGAAAGTGCCAGTCGTGCCCTCGCCGTGGAAGGTGTCCTGAGGATCAAAGGATTTGCAGCGATTGACGGAAAGGAAGCACGGCTTGCTCTCCAAGGCGTGGGATCCCGCCTGGAGCACTATTTTGATCGTCCATGGCGATCTGATGAAACACGTCAAGGTAAACTTGTGGTCATTGGGCTAACCGGATTTGACCGTCACAACGTTGAACAAATCTTCGCCGACTAAAGTCTCATCATGCATCTTCTTGTCACCCAACCAGGACAAATCACTGACGGCGAAGAAGCCGTCGACCTGGACCAATCTCCGGGTGACATAATTGTTCTGTCTTCGGCGGCAAGTGATCTCGCAATTCTGAGTACTGCCCGAGGCCGCCTAGGCGATTTTCCGTACTCGGTGCGGCTCGCCAATATAATGCAGCTCAGCCACAACATGTCGGTCGATCTTTATTTGGAAAAGACGATCACCGGCGCCCAACTGGTTGTCATTCGATTACTCGGTGGTACGGGGTACTGGCCCTATGGGGTGGAGCAAGTTCGCAGTTTATGCACGCAACAGAACATCCGTTTGATTGTCATCCCGGGTGATGACCGACCGGATGCCGAACTCGCCCAGTTTTCAAACGTACCGATGCAGGACAGCCATCGCGTCTGGCAATATTTCAATCATGGCGGTTCGGCCAACGCTGAAAACCTCCTCAAGTTCTGTTCCTCTATTCTTGGCAAAGAGCAAGAATGGCGGGAGCCCGCCCCACTAACGCGAGCCGGACTCTACTGGCCTAACATTGAAGATCCCAGCATTGATGATATTTCACGGCAATGGCTTCCCGATATGGGAATCGTCCCCATCGTGTTTTATAGAGCGCTGGTTCAAGCTGACGATCTGGCACCCATCGATGCGCTATGCGCTGCTCTTTTGGATCAGAACCTCAATCCGCTGCCCATTTATGTCAGCAGCTTAAAGGACGATTTTTCGGCCGCATTTGTAGAACGATGCCTTGAAGAGAATCCGCCAGGAGTGATTCTAAACGCAACAGGTTTTGCGATCTCAGCCCCTGGCAAAGACTCAGTCGATACGCCATTCGACAGGTCAGACTGCGCGGTGCTTCAGTGTATTTTATCGGGGGGCAACGAAGCGGGTTGGCAGGAGAATACGCACGGGCTAAATCCGCGTGATCTCGCTATGAATGTCGCTCTGCCAGAAGTCGATGGTCGGCTCATCACAAGAGCAATCTCTTTTAAAAACAGTGCGGACATCGATCCCACTACCGAAGTAGCCATTGTAAAACATCAACCCGTCGCGAGCAGAATTACATTTGTCGCGGAATGCGCGCGACGCTGGATCGATCTAAAAAATACGCCAACAGCATCCCGTAAAATCGCTCTGATCGTCGCGAACTATCCCAACAAAGATGGCCGTCTAGGAAACGGCGTCGGGCTGGATACGCCGGCCGGTGTAATCAAAACCGTAACGAGGCTCGCCGCTGAGAAATACACCGTTGGCGAAGATATTCCGCAATCGGCGTCGGAATTGATGGAAATTCTTATGTCCGGCCCGACCAATTCTGGCGAAGAACGTGTCGGCGGCAAATTCCTGACGGTAAAGGAGTACGCCAAGTACTTCGCTACTCTGCCGCAACCCATTCAACAAGAAATAGAAGAACGCTGGGGTCCACCTGAAGAAGATCCTTTTGTCGTCGCTGATAATTTTATTCTGCCTGTCCATCAGTTCGGCAATGTTCTCGTCGGCGTGCAGCCTGCACGTGGTTACAATATCGACCCAGTAAAGAGCTATCATGATCCCGACCTTGTTCCGCCCCATGGTTATCTGGCGTTCTATTATTGGCTGCGGGAGGAGTTTGGTGCCCATGCAATCATCCATTTTGGCAAACATGGCAATCTGGAATGGCTCCCCGGCAAGGCGCTCGCCCTATCGGAAAATTGCTATCCTGAAATAGCGTTTGGTGCTGTACCCCATCTGTACCCGTTTATTGTCAATGATCCCGGAGAGGGCACGCAGGCCAAACGGCGATCTCAAGCAGTTATTGTCGACCATTTAACGCCCCCTCTTACGCGCGCCGAAATCTACGGACCTTTGAAAGATCTCGAACAGCTCGTCGATGAGTATTATCAGGCTGTCGGCATGGATCCTCGGCGGTTAGCCCCTTTAGCACGTAACATCCTGTCGCTAAGCGCAACAATCGGTCTCGATCGTGATGTCGGGATCGAGAATAGCGACAACGACAACGACGCTTTGAGCAAAATCGACAACTATCTTTGCGAACTCAAAGAACTGCAGATCCGTGATGGGTTGCATATTTTCGGCAAAGCGCCACACGGTCAGCAATCCCGAGATTTATTGATTGCCCTGACGCGCATGCCGCGTGATGACGGTACTGGCGAGAACAGTTCTTTGATACGCGCTTTGGCGTCTGACACCGGTCTATCGGATTTTGACCCACTCGATTGCACCCTCGGCGAGTCCTGGTCTGGCAAAAAGCCTGACTGCTTGTTGGATGTAACCAACGCACCGTGGCGTACAAATGGCGACACTGTGGAACGGCTGGAACTGATAGCGGCAGCATTGGTGGATGGTGATATGCAACCGGAAGAGCACTGGCATCAGACCAGATCAGTGCTTGGGTTTATCGACCAAACATTGAGGCCAGCTATCGAAAGCTGTGGCAAGTCTGAGCTTCGTGGTCTTTTGAGCGGACTTGATGGCCGGTTTGTTCCACCTGGCCCCAGTGGCGCGCCTACGCGCGGCCGCCTCGACGTCATACCGACAGGGCGCAATTTCTACTCCGTCGATTGCCGAGCGGTGCCAAGCCCGGCGGCATGGCAATTGGGTTGGAAGTCGGCCACACTCTTGATCGAGCGCCATTTTCAGGATCACGGTTCCTATCCATCACGCATCGCCCTGAGCGCCTGGGGCACTGCAAATATGCGGACAGGCGGTGACGATATCGCTCAGGCACTCGCTTTGATGGGCGTTCAACCGGTATGGGACAAGCAAGCCAATCGGGTAACCGGCTTTGAGATAATGCCCGCATCGGTTCTCGGGCGCCCCCGGGTCGATGTTGTATTTCGTGTTTCAGGTTTCTTTCGCGATGCGTTCCCCTATCAGCTCGACCTGATCGATTCCGCTGCCCGGGCGGTTGCAGCGCTGGATGAAGACTCCTCGATAAACCCTTTGGCAGCGCAAACCCAAAGAGACCAACGTGCGATGCAAGATGCGGGATATCCAGAAGCAGCTGCCAAAAAACGTGCTGGATACCGCGTATTCGGATCGAAACCGGGCGCTTACGGTGCCGGGTTACAGGCATTGATAGATGAAGGTTGTTGGGAGAGCGATGAAGACCTTGCTGCGGCATATCTCGCCTGGGGGGGTTATGCCTATGGCGGCGGTAGCGAGGGTGAAGAGGCGCAGGATCTGTTTGCGGCGCGCCTCAAGAACGTTGAGGTGGTAATCCATAATCAGGACAATCGCGAGCACGATCTGCTCGACAGCGACGACTATTACCAGTTTGAAGGCGGTATTTCCGCGGCGGTGCGACACCTCTCTGGGACGCAACCGACAATCTACCACAACGATCATAACCGTCCTGAAACGCCGAGAATCGGTACGTTGCAGCAAGAAATATCATGTATCGTTCGCGCCCGGGCGGCTAATCCAAAATGGATAAACGGTGTTATGCGGCATGGCTATAAGGGCGCCTTTGAGATTGCCGCAACGGTCGACTACCTGTT
Source organism: Rhodospirillaceae bacterium (assembly GCA_002720855.1). Classification (GTDB taxonomy): domain Bacteria; phylum Pseudomonadota; class Alphaproteobacteria; order MPNO01; family UBA2964; genus UBA2964. The sequence goes on from PBIN01000015.1 coordinate 351,624, forward strand.
CGCATTCGCCGCGACAGCGAAGGTCGTCGAAGATCATCATTTCGATCAGGTTTTTGATGCTTATCTGGGGAATGAAGACGTACGCCAGTTTATCCAGGAAAATAATGCGCCCGCTCTGGATGAAATGGCGCAAAGGTTTCAGGAAGCGATTGAGCGCGACCTCTGGCATCCACGCTCAAACCGGGTGCACCATATACTTCAGCAGCTAGCGGGAGGTTGAATTTATGACCATCGAAAACAACGAAGCGGAAGAAATTGCCCGCGCCAATGAGAAACGTCGCAAACACAAAGAAGCCAAAGACCGGCTTCTCGCCAGAAAAACCAAGACCGGCGGTTTGCTGATCGTCCACACCGGAAAGGGAAAAGGGAAAACAACCGCAGCGATGGGCATGGTCATGCGGTGCATTGGCCACGGCATGAAAGTGGGCATTGTCCAATTCGTAAAAGGTGCCTGGGAAACCGGAGAACGCGACGTTTTGGATAAATTTCCTGACCAGGTCGACATCGCCGTAATGGGAGAAGGCTTCACCTGGGAAACACAGGACCGCACTCGCGACATCGCTGCTGCGGAAAAAGCCTGGGAACGCGGTAAAGAAATGATCGCGAGCGGTGATTACGGATTTGTCCTACTGGACGAGATTAATATTGTGCTTCGCTATGACTATCTTTCCATCGCGGATGTCGTTGAGGTTCTGCGCAAAAAACCGGATTTCGTTCATGTGGCCTGTACGGGACGCAACGCCAAGCCAGAGTTGATAGACGCTGCCGATCTCGTCACTGAAATGGCAGAAATCAAGCACCATTTTCGGGCTGATTTCAAAGCGCAGAGTGGAATAGAGTTCTGAGTTCCGCCGCACAAACTCTTATGTTCCAGGGAACCGGGTCGGACGTTGGAAAATCCGTTCTGGTCGCTGGGCTGTGCCGCGCGTTCACGCGTCGCGGTAAATCTGTACTGCCCTTCAAACCGCAAAACATGTCGAACAATGCCGCGATCGCCGAAGACGGTACCGAGATCGGCCGCGCACAAGCGCTGCAAGCGCTGGCATGCGGCGTTAAACCCCGAGCCGATATGAATCCGGTGCTTTTAAAACCCCAATCAGATGTCGGGGCACAGCTGATCGTCAACGGTGAGGTCAAAGGGAATTATGACGCGAGTGCCTATCAGTCGCTTAAACCCCAGCTGCTTCCAGGGGTCACCGCAGCTTTCGACCGGCTCTGTGAAGAAGCAGATATCGTCCTGGTAGAAGGTGCTGGAAGTGCCTCTGAGGTTAATTTGCGCGAGGGTGATATCGCTAATATGGGCTTTGCTTGCGCCACACAAACTCCCGTAATCCTGATCGGCGATATTGATCGGGGGGGTGTCATCGCAAGTATCGTCGGAACGCACAGCCTTTTAGCCGACGAAGAAAAACAGCTTCTGCGCGGCTATATCATCAACAAGTTTCGCGGTGACATCAGCCTGTTTGATAACGCACTCGACATCCTGCAACAAAAAACTGGTCTGACCTGCTTTGGTATCCTGCCCTATCTAGATGAAGCGGCTTCACTGCCGGCGGAAGACAGCTTTGGACTACAAAACAAAAACCGCGACTCCGAAAGCGGCAAAATAAAAATCATCGTCCCGCAACTCCTTCATATTGCCAATTTCGATGATCTCGACCCCTTGGAAGCCGAACCTGATGTATCTGTCAGAATGGTTCCACCGGGGACCGCGTTGCCAGGAGATGCCGATCTCGTAATTCTTCCCGGCACCAAAGCCACGATCCCTGCACTCCTCCATTTTCGCGAACAGGGTTGGGATATTGATCTCGCAGCCCACGTCCGGCGGGGTGGTAAGATCGTTGGCATATGCGGTGGCTATCAAATGCTGGGCAACTTGATAGATGACCCGAACGGGACAGAGGGTCCTGCGGGTAGAGTTGAGGCACTCGGTTATCTCGATGTTGAAACGGTTATAGCAGGGCCAAAAACGCTGACGGAAACATCAGGAAGTGCTGTCCAAGGTCTCGGCGAGATCTCTGGCTATGAGATGCATATGGGGCAAACGACGGGCGGAGACACAGCGAGACCGTTCCTGAATTTAAAGGACGGCCCGGATGGGGCGATCAACGCCGATGGAAGAGTAATCGGCTGCTATGTTCACGGGATTTTTGCAGCAGATGCGTTCCGGCATGAATTCTTAAATAGCCTCAAAACAAGAGAGCGAAGCGCAACGAATTTCCAGGCTGGAATCGAGAACGCACTCGATGTAATCGCCGAACAACTGGAAGCATCGATTGACGTAGACGGACTTCTTACCGGAGCGGTTATGAGATGAAATATAAAATGCCCGCCAGTGCGACAATCGAAGCACATAGTATTGAAGCGGCCATCCCGAACATGTCCAAACCTCGCTGCAAATCACCCTGGGTAGGACGACTTCCGTCGCCTATCCACGGTTCATCAGTAAGAACTCCTTCATATGAACGTGGACCGGAAATCCGGATATTCAATACACCCGCCATCGCTGCCTCCGGAAAACCGGCATTTACCGATCGATGGCGCGAGGCATCAGCGCGTAAAACGCGCCAACCCTCTTTCGCTTTTCCATGCTTAACGAACAGCGCCGCAAAACAAATAAGAAATCCGGATATTCTCGCCGGTATAAAATTTGCAATGTCATCGGCTTTTGCTGCAACGCTACCAAAATGAAGATATTTTTCAGAACGATATCCAATCATGCTGTCGGCGGTGTTGAGGGCCTTGTAGGCAATGATACCCGGCAACCCCAACAAAACCGCCCAGAATACAGGCGCCACCACTCCATCAGAGAAATTTTCAGACAGCGATTCAATCGCACTCGCCGAGATATCTTCCTCAGTCATCTCAGCGGTATCACGACCGACAATTTTTGCCACGGCTTCCTGAGCAACTTGCAGATCAGGTGTCGACAAGGCCTCTCGAACATTTGTGACATGCTGGGCCAAACTGTGCCGCGCTATAAAAATCGACATGATGACGGCTTCGGCCACCCACCCGAACGCGAAAGAGCTCAAAATTTTATGGATGGCGATGCCAATAGTGCCGCTGATTCCTACGACAATAAATACTGCTGCCGCACCCGCGATTATTTTAGTGGGTGGCGACGACGTAGCACGATTCCACCAACCATCGAGCAATCCGATCATGCGGCCCATCAAGACCACTGGATGCGGCACACGGCGATAGACCGTGTCAGGATCGCCGATTGTTTCATCAATAATCATTGCAAGGACAATGACGACAAGCAGAAGGATGAAGGACGTAATCATGTTTGCGAAAGATTGGTAATTAGGTGTTTGGTGATAAATTGTTAATGGCCAGTGTAACGACACGAACCGCGATGGACCAAATATAATGGAAAAAACCGGAATACTTCTTTGCGGTCATGGAAGCCGTAGCGAGGAGGCTGTCTCTGAGTTTAGAGGTTTGGCCGAGGCACTCGACGAACGATTTCCCGAGAATCATGTGAAATATGGTTTCCTGGAATTTGCCACCCCTATTATTCAGGACGGTTTAGCGACCCTGTTAGAAAACGGCGTCAATAAAGTTCTCGCGGTTCCTGGCATGCTCTTTGCGGCGGGGCACGTAAAAAACGATGTGGTCTCCGTCCTCAACGATTTCGCCGCTGCAAAAGGCGGAGTGGAAATCGGCTTCGGCCGGGACCTGGGCGTTGACCCCAAAATGCTGCTGGCAGCCCACGACAGGATCGAACAGGCTGAACAGGGCGCGGATCGAACCGTCGAACGGTCAGATACATTATTGATGGTTGTCGGACGTGGAACGTCTGACCCCGACGCCAATGGCAATATTGCGAAAATCACTCGCATGCTCGGAGAAGGCATGGGATTTGGCTGGGCTGAGACCTCCTATTCAGGGGTTACATTCCCTCTCGTTGCCCCTGGCCTCGAACACGCCGTCAAACTCGGCTACAAACGCATCATCACCTTTCCGTATTTTTTGTTCACCGGAATTCTGGTGCAGCGTATTTACGATATCACTGATCAGGTCGCCGCCAAGTTTCCTGATGTCGATTTTATAAAGGCAGGCTACCTCAACGCTCACCCGTCAGTCGTCGATACCTTTGTTGATCGTGTCCAAGGCATTGACGGCGGTGATAACAGTATGAATTGCCTAACCTGTATCTATCGAGACCAAGTCGTCGGATTTGAAAAATCGGTTGGTCAGCCACAACAGGGGCATCATTATCACGTCCAGGGGATTGGAACCGGGTCCGCCGAGGGGCATTCTCATGACCACGGCCACACCCATACGCACTCCCACACGCCGCACCCCCATGCTGATCATCCGCACGGACCGGGCAAGCGCGATCCGAACGCGGCTTAGGGATAGGAGTGACAGGCTTGGATTACCTTAAAGAACCTGACGCAATCTATCAGGCATCCTTTGCAGCTATTGCTGCTTCAACTGATTTTGATTCAGTACCACCTGTTCTGCACCCGATTATCACACGCCTCATTCATAGTTGTGGCATGCCGGAGATATTGGAGAACCTGGCATGGTCCGACGACCCGGTGACGGCCGCGCAAAATGCATTGACGTCAGGGGCGGCCGTTCTGGTTGATGCCACGATGGTTGCTGCAGGGATTACCGAACGCTATTTGCCGAAAGGGAATCGGATCGTTTGCACCCTCAATGATTCCGACACACGCAAACGCGCGGAACGCAAAAAAACAACGCGTTCGGCCGCTGCCGTCGATCTATGGATACCCCACCTCGATGGTGCCGTGATTGCAATCGGCAACGCCCCGACGGCCCTGTTCCGGCTATTGGAACTGCTAAATCAATCGGAGACTCGGCGGCCCGCCGCCATATTTGCCTTTCCGGTCGGGTTTGTTGGCGCCACGGAATCGAAGGACGCCCTGATAAACGCCGATCTCGGAATACCCTACCTGACGCTAAAGGGCCGCCAGGGCGGTAGCGCGTTTGCTGCCGCAGCGATTAATTCAATAGCCTTGGGTGGACAATAATGAGCGATTCAAATCCCTGGCTAAGTGTAGTAGGGATCGGCGACAGCGGTCTCGACAGTCTAACACCGGTCGCAAAATCAGCGCTCGATGCAGCCGATGTAATTTTCGGCGGCAAACGCCACCTTGCTCATCTCGGAAATGACCAAAGAAATTTGCAAAGCTGGTCTTCTCCATTTTCGGATTCTATTGAACGAGTGCTTGAGTATCGGGGACAAACAGTTGTCATCCTTGCAACGGGCAATCCACTTTGGTTCGGGGCCGGTTCTGCACTGATCAGATCTGTTTCTGCTGAGGAAATTCGTTTTTACCCAACCCCCTCCGCTTACTCACTTGCAGCCGCACGCCTGGGCTGGCCGATTGAAGACACATTTTGTTTGACAGTACATGGGCGCAGGCTTGAAAGCCTCATCCCGTTTATCACACCAAACCAAAAGCTTTTAGTCCTGTGTCATAACGGCGGCTCGCCAGGCGAAATTGCCAAAATGCTCAATGACCGAGGCTATGGTGATAGTGTTTTAACGGCGCTTTCCCATATGGATGGTCAACAAGAGACAGTTCTCGAAAATAACGCTAATGAGTGGCATGAAACGGATCTACCCCATTTGACAACTTTGGCTGTCCATTGCATCGCTGGCCAAAATGCGATGATTGCGTCTACGACGCCGGGCCTTCCCGACCAAGCCTTTGAACATGATGGTAAGATAACCAAACGCGAAGTCCGAGCCGCGACAGTCTCAGCCCTTGCGCCTCTTCCGGGACAATTTCTTTGGGACGTAGGTGCCGGCAGTGGTTCGGTGGCCATTGAATGGTGCAGAGCGACGAAAGGGGCAACGGCGAGCGCGATAGAACAACATCAAGACAGGCTCGGTATGATCCGCAATAACGCACTTGCTTTGGGCACTCCCAATCTCGAAATCGTCGCAGGATCAGCGCCGGATGCTCTAAACAATTTGTCTCACCCCGATGCCATTTTTATCGGTGGTGGCGTGTCAACCGATGGAGTCGTGGAGGCATGCTGGGACGCGCTTTTGCCCCAAGGGCGCCTGGTCGCTAACGCTGTAACGATCGAAGGTGAAAGTCGTCTCATTGCTGCACAGGAAACCTACGGCGGTGAGCTCGTGCGATTTGCAATTTCACGTGCAGAAGCCGTAGGGTCTTTTCAGGGCTGGAAGCCGATGATGCCGGTCACGCAATGGCGCGTGGCAAAGAAATGACAGAGCCTGGCAAGATATGGGGGGTCGGTGTCGGGCCGGGCGACCCTGAGCTTCTAACCTTAAAAGCGCATCGAATTATCACAACCGCGGATGTTGTCGCCTACCCTGCCCCAAATAATGGCAACAGCGTTGCACGATCAATTGTCGCGGATTATCTGAAAGACAACCAAACTGAATTTGCTATTCGCATTTCCATGGATCCCGCGCAATTCCCACCGCGCGATATATACCAGCGAGCGGCGGACGACATATTTGCTCATTCAGAAGAAGGAAGATCAGTTGCCGTTTTGTGCGAAGGCGATCCATTCTTTTATGGGTCATTTATGTATCTGTTTGAGAGGTTGGCAATTCGCAAGTCAGTAGAAATCGTTCCGGGCGTCAGTTCAATGACTGCAAGTGCCGCCGCTTTACAGATTCCACTTGCGTCCCGTAACGACGTCATTTCAGTGATTCCCGCAACACTCGACGCCAGTGAAATCAAGGAACGGCTGAAAACAGCGGACATGGCCATATTCATCAAGGTCGGGCGCCATCTCGGAAAGATCAAAACAATTCTGGATGAGGTCGGCCTGTTCGACAAAGCGAACTATATCGAACGGGCAACAATGCAAGCAGAAAAAACTTCCTCGCTCGCCGATATCGTTGAGGACACCGCCCCTTACTTCTCAATAATTATGGCTCATCGACGGGGCGCCGCGCTGTGAACGACAGAAGCCCTCCCATCTTCGTCGCAATAACAGCGAGTGGCGCATTGCTTGGAAAAAAACTGGGGAGTCAAATTCCGGGAGCCCAACTACACGGTCTGGAAAAACGTGTTGAGAATGCCGACATCATATTTAGCTCCGTCAGCGATCACTTGCGCCAACTCTATCAAGATGGCCATACCATAATCGGCCTGTTTTCGACCGGCATTATGATCCGCATGTTGGCAGATTGCCTTGTGAATAAGAGTGAAGGCCCGCCTGTCATCAGCATTGCGGAAGATGGCACTGCGGTCGTTCCACTGCTTGGTGGGCATCATGGAGCGAACGAAATTGCCAGATCGCTCGCTGATACAATTGGAATCAAGGCTTCTATAACGACCGGCGGTGAGTCCAAGTTCGGAATTGCCCTCGATAATCCACCCACAGGCTGGAAATGCTCTGCACCGGAAAAGGCCAAACCAGTAATGGCGGCGTTGTTAGGGAGCGAGTCCATCGCGCTTGAGTCAGATTTGGGCGATGGCGTAGACACGTCGTGGTTAACAGAGTCCGGCGCCCGGTTCGCTGATGATGGCACGCAATTCATTCATCTGACGGAGCGGCAGACAACAAACGACACAGCTTTTCTACTTCATCCGGCAACATTGGTTATGGGAATAGGGTGCGAACGTGGCGCAACAGCGCAAGAGATTTTGCAATTGGCAACAGCGACTCTCGCTGAAGCCGATCTATCTACTAAATCACTGGCATGCATTGCGACTATTGATCTCAAGGAAGATGAGGAAGGCATTCTTCAACTGGCCGCAGACTTTGATGTCCCGGTCCGTTTGTTTACGCCGGAGCGCCTGGAACAGGAAACGCCGCGTCTCATGAACCCTTCGGATTACGTATTTGAAGCGGTTGGTTGTCACAGTGTGGCAGAAGCTGCGTCATTGGCCGCGAGCGGTGAAGTTGGCGAACTCATTGTCGCTAAGCAGAAATCGGCACGTGCAACCTGCGCTATCGCAAGATCGCCAACTATACTGGATCCAGGCACTGCAGGTCGGGGAGTTGGAAGCCTTTCCATTGTCGGAATTGGACCGGGAGACGCAGCCTGGCGTGCCCCCGAAGCAACGAATGTGATCGCCGCAGCCAGTGATCTGGTGGGTTACGGTCTCTATCTCGATCTGCTGGATGATTTAACAAGAAATTCAAAACTGCACCGATATGATTTGGGACACGAACGTGATAGATGCGCTGACGCACTTTCCTTGGCAAGCGAAGGTAAACACGTTGCTTTGATATCGAGCGGCGATGCCGGAATTTACGCTATGGCGTCCCTCGTTTACGAATTGATTGACCGATCAGAACGGCCAGATTGGCAGCGGCTCAATATTCAAATGGTGCCCGGTATTTCAGCCCTGCAGGCAGCAGCAGCACGGAGCGGCGCACCACTCGGCCACGATTTTTGTACCATCTCGTTATCCGATCTCTTGACGCCGTGGGAGACCATTGAACAACGTTTGGAAGCTGCAGCGGCGGGTGATTTTGTCATCGCGCTATATAACCCAGTCTCTAAGAGGCGTACCCAACAGTTGATGCAGGCAAAGGAAATTCTGCTCAAAGCAAGGAAACCGGAAACGCCTATCGTTATTGCGCATAATCTAGGTCGAGACGGTGAAGCCGTGTCATTTGAATCCCTCGAAAACCTGCATAGCGATATGATCGATATGCTGTCACTGGTAATCGTCGGAAGCAGCCAAACACGTTCGATCAGCGGCAACGGCGATCAACAGCGCGTTTACACACCTCGCGGATATGAAAAAAAGGAACGAACAAAGTGACGGTACATTTTATTGGTGCCGGCCCCGGCGCTCCTGATCTCATTACTGTTCGTGGTCTGCGGCTATTACAGCAGTGCCCTGTCTGTCTCTATGCTGGCTCTCTGGTACCCACGGAGATTATCGAAGCCGCTCCAGAAGGTGCACTCGTGATCGATACAGCACCGTTACATCTTGATGAGATTATCGCGGAAATCGAAAAAGCGTATCAAAACGGCCAAGATGTAGCGCGAGTACACTCAGGAGATCCCTCGATTTACGGTGCCATAGCGGAGCAGATGCGACGCCTTGATGCATTGGGTATTCCGTATGACGTAACCCCGGGTGTTCCCGCCTTCACAGCAGCGGCGGCGTTACTTCAAAACGAGCTTACGCTCCCCGGAATTACACAGACAGTGATCATTACACGAACTGAAGGCGATGCGTCACCGATGCCGGACGCTGAAGATCTTGCTTCTTTGGGTGCAAGTGGCGCCACACTGGCAATTCACCTTTCGATACGTAATCTTTCCACAGTGACTGCCGAACTCACCCCACATTATGGCGAAGATTGCCCAGTGGTGGTTGTCTATCGTGCAACCTGGTCGGACGAAAAAGTAATTCGCGGGACGCTTGCAGATATTCGCACCAAAGTTCGCGCTGAAAAAATTACCCGAACGGCACTTATTCTTGTCGGACGGGTTTTTGAAGAGAACGAATTCGATGACAGCAGGCTATATGCCCCGGATCACCGGCATATCTTACGGCCGCGCTAGATCGTATTTCTAATCTGTTCAACCAATGTCATTGAATCCACGAAAGTGTCTTGATGCTGGTCATTTGGGCGATCAACCATAATGACAGGCACAGAAAGGGAGCGCGCAGCTTCTAGCTTTGCCGATGTTGCGTCACCACCGCTATTCTTGCTGACTAAGGCCTCAATCTTGTTATCGCGGAGCAACGCGCACTCTGCCTCAAAATTGAATGGACCCCGATCTTTGATATGGGTGTAATTTCTCAGCGGCATCGGCTCTTCAGGATCTTCGATGGAGCGCACCAGAAACCAGACATCATTCAACGGCGCAAAAGCGGCAATGCCATTTAGCCCACTGCTCAAAAATACCCGCTCGAATGTACCGCCGATTTTCTCGGCCGCCTTGTCCAGTGACTCTACATGTATCCAGCAAGCATCCTTTGGTTCAAACCAGGGTTGCCGGAGGAAGCGATAATACGGAGTGCCCGTTTTCTTTGCTGCCTCACTGGCGTTCAACGACATCTGCGCAGCGTATGGATGTGTTGCATTCACCAGGAATGAGATGTCGTTTTCCTTCATGAAAGAAACCAGTCCATCGATCCCGCCAAATCCACCGAACCTTACTTCACAATTGGGTAGTTTGGGGTTTCGAGTACGGCCCGCGAGAGAGTAGACGACCGATACATTCGGAATATTTTGTATCTCATCAGCCAAACCCACGGCTTCTGATGTACCACCGAGTAAAAGGATTGATTTACGGTTCATTTAAAATCCGCTCGACCTACTTTGGTCCCGAGGCGGTCATAGATGATAACCTCGACTATAAAAGCGCCCTCTGCGACCTTTTCCGCTTCCGCCTTTGCTGCGGTTGCAATGGCATCGCCCAACGGAAATTCTTTTTCTTGGACCTTGTTCAGAATAGCACCTGCGGTTGAGCAAGCCTCGATATCGGCGACCAGCGAACTTTCGGCACCCGTTTTCTCAGCCAGCTGCGAGAGAAATGCCGGGCTCACCTGGGATCGTTTGGAATGGAGATCCATATGGCCCGCAGCGAGTTTTGAAATTTTGCCAAAACCACCGGCAATTGTGAGCCGGGGTACCGGATGGTTGCGCAAATATTTTAACAGTCCTCCAACAAAATCGCCCATATCGAGAAAAGCGATCAGCGGCAACTCGTACGACGCCATTGCAGCCGTTTCCGATGTGGAGCCGGTGGAACCAACAACGTGATCCAACGCCGCAGCGCGTGCAACATCGATCCCACGATGGATCGAATGAATCCACGCTGAACAGGAATAGGGCACGACGATACCCGTGGTACCGAGAATTGATAGCCCGCCAATTATTCCGAGCCTCTCATTCCATGTTTTCCGCGCCAGCCGCTCACCGTCATCGACAGAAATTGTCACTGCAAGATCAAGAGGACCATGTGCCTCTCGGTGAACCTGTTCAATATTTTCGATAATCATTTGACGCGGCGCAGGATTGATCGCGGGTTCGCCAACCGCAAGCGGCAATCCTTCTCGTGTGACAGTACCGACACCGTTTCCCGCCTTAAAAATAACCCCCGAACCGGGCTCCGTACGTTCCAGTCGACACTCTATGATCGCACCGTGCGTAACATCGGGATCATCTCCGGCGTCTTTCACGACAGCTGCACTTGTGAACCCGTTTCCTATTTCAGTACGTTCGAGTTCAAATACCGGCATCTGTCCCTTGGGTAAGGTAATTTCCACCGCATCTGGAAACGCACCATCAGCCATCGCCATATATGCCGCTTTTGCCGCAGCTGTTGCGCAGGCACCGGTCGTCCAGCCATATTTCAGGCGCTGGTCATCGTCTGTTTCGATATCTGACATTTCCGTAACGGCAATTATATATTACCTAATGTACCCAATAGAAATTATCCCAACCGGGACAAAAGGCCACGCATGAATGCGCCTCTCGTAAAATTTCCCGATTTTTTGCCGGGCAGTGTCTGGATCGCTGGTGCCGGTCCTGGCGACCCTACTCTCCTGACTCTTGGCGTTCATAACGGACTTCAAATGGCTGATGTCATCGTCTATGACGCGCTGGTCGATCAACGAATTCTTGATCTCGCCGCCTGCGGTGCCGTGCTTGAATATGCCGGCAAACGCGGTGGACGCCCTTCGACCGATCAAGCCGATATTTCTCAGAAACTTGTCGCCCTGGCGCGGAATAAAAAGCGTGTTTTGCGGCTCAAAGGGGGAGATCCGATGGTCTTTGGCCGCGGGCCTCAGGAGTGCGAGGCTCTGATCAATGCAGATATTCCTTTTCGCATTTTGCCGGGCATCACCGCTGGGGTGGGCGGATTAGCCTATGCCGGAATTCCCGTGACCAGCCGAGACACCAACGCCGCGGTTACCTTTCTTACCGGGCATACCGCGAGCGGCAACATACCTGACGATGTCGACTGGGAGAGCCTGTCAAAAGGCGCTTCCACGCTGGTCGTCTATATGGGCAGCAAGCATTTGCGCCATATACGGGACCGATTGCTTGACGCCGGACGGCCTGCAAATGAGCCTGTCGCAATAATCAGCAAAGCAACAACCAACAACCAGCGGACAGTTACATCAACGCTAGAAACTTGCGCAGAGAGCCTGGCCGAAAATGAACTGCAGGCACCGATGATTATCGTCATCGGTCCCACCGTTGAGTATCACGAAGCATTCAGCTGGTTTTCTCCATGAAATCCGTCGGCGTAGAAGGAGTAATGATTGCAGCGCCCAATTCGGGGTCCGGCAAGACAGTCATCACGCTCGCGCTATTACGCGCTCTTCGCCAAATTGGAAAACAAGTGGGGGCGCTAAAGGTGGGTCCGGATTATATTGACCCCGGCTTTCACCGGCTCGCCTCAGGCAGGGCATGTCTGAATATCGACGCATGGGCGATGCGCCCACAAATGATCGCGCAACAAGTATCAAAGGCATCCGAAGATGCGGAGCTAATAATTGCTGAAGGAGTTATGGGCCTATTCGACGGTGCCGCTGACGGTACAGGCAGTACTGCCGAATTGGCTTTGGCGCTGGGTTTACCGGTTATTCTTGTTGTGGACGTCTCCGCACAATCGACTTCGGTGGCGGCGGTTATCAAGGGCTTCAACGAGTTCCGCGACGATATCGACATATTGGGCGTAATCTTTAATCGGGTTGGTAGCGATCGCCATCAGCAGATTTTAAAAAACGCTATGATCGATCTTTCGATCCCCGTCATTGGGTTTATCCCCCGCGACAAATTATTCTCACTCGAAAGCCGTCATCTCGGCCTCATTCAAGCGGATGAAGTTGAGGCCCTTGATCAGCAAATCGATGCCTCCGCCTCACTACTTCAAAAGCACATGGATCTCGATGCCTTGATGACTCTCGCGCGACCGGTTTCATGTGATAGCCCCGTTTCCATGCCGACGACCCCGCCTCCGGGCCAACGGGTTGCCGTGGCTTCAGACCCCGCATTCTCGTTTATCTATGACCATATACTCGATGACTGGTTGGGTGCCGGTGCGTCAATTGCCAAATTTTCGCCTCTGGCCGATGAAGCGCCGAACAAAGATGCTGATGCTATTTATTTGCCGGGCGGTTATCCCGAACTTCACGCGGTACAGCTGGCGTCAAACAATGTCTTTTTGAATGGTCTAAGAGAATGTGCCGAACGCGGTGCCGTACTTTATGGAGAGTGTGGCGGCTTCATGGTGCTTGGGAAATCGCTGACAGACCGCGATCATCAAACCTATGAGATGGCGGGATTGCTCCCTGTTGCAACAAGCTTTGCCGACCCGAAACTCTGTCTTGGCTATCGCAAAATAAACCTCATTGAAGACGGTCCACTCGGAAGAAAGGGAACGTCCTTTCGGGGACACGAATTCCACTATTCAACGCAAATTGAAGCTGATGGCGATCCATTATTTTCGGCATCCGATGCTCTTGGTATCGATCTCGGCCCTTTGGGGTGCCGTGTTAATAACGTAATGGGGTCCTATATCCACTTAATCGATTCAGCGGTTTAGCGATTCAGCGCTTCTTCCAATCGAATAAATTCCGCTTCACTTCCGGGCAATCCGAAGCGCAACCAGTCCTGCCGGTCGTCAAATGCCCGAACTAAAATTCCGGCACGCCCAAGTTTTTCGTAGACAGCACTGGCTGTCTCGGAACGCGTGAGCCGGAAAAGATCAGTACCACCCACTAAGTTGAGATTTGCCGATATAACCATTTCATCCAAATGCTGCCGTGCCGACGCAAGTGATTGTCTGGTCTCATTGATCCAGTTTTGATCTGCAAGCGCACGCGAGCCAATCTCGATGGCCGCGCCGGACACCGCCCAGGGGCCAAGCCGGTTCGACAAATCGCTAATCAATTGATCCGTGCCGAGCGCAAACCCTAATCGCAACCCCGCGAGACCGAAAAATTTGCCAAATGAGCGCAATACCAATAGCCCATCCTGGCCTGCTTGTGGCACCATACTGATTTCTGGTTCAACATCAGCGAATGCCTCATCGATAATTAACAATCCGCCTTTGGCGGCGAGCGCCACGCGTAAGTTTTCGAGCGTCGAAATATTGCTGATCCTACCGTCAGGATTGTTGGGATTAACAATTACAACCACCGACGCATCGCCAACCTGATTGAGATCATCTATCTCGATAACCGGCGCGCCGCCCAATCGCCACAAATGTGCATGTTCATTGTATGTCGGCGACACCACGGCAACCGGACCGCGTGCATTAATAACAGATGGAAGCACCTGTAGAAGAGCCTGTGTGCCCGGCGCTGCACAGATTGGCGCTGTTTCATGTGCCCCGTAGCTTCGGCGCGCAACCTGCAGAAGGTTTTGCAAGTCACCAGAGGTCGGCAGATTCGTCAGGGCGGCGCGGGAAGGCACACAATCGGGATATGGGTTGGGATTAATCCCCGTGGATAAATCGAGCCAACCGTCTCGGGGCGCGCCAAAGTGCTTTTCCGCAGATGAAGTATCGCCGCCGTGAATCGGTGAACTTGGCTTGTGTGTGTGCATTCGCATTAAAAAATCATAAGCTTTGCAAGCGTTAACGGCCAGCGCCGTTCTTTGTGCTCCAATAATGTTCGATCGCGTTTACCAGTTTTTTAATAAAATCCCGCATATTTCCTGGTGATATTTAGCCTCTTTTGCTTCCAATCGAGGCCAACCATGTTGATTGAAAAATAGCCGTGATTGGAGCATTTACCGTGCGAAATTTTACCTGCTTGGCGTTGTGCAGCGCATTGTTCGGCTGCGCGGTTGAACCGGAACCGCTGTCTCCGAAAAAAATCACAGAGCGAACCCAGACAGACATAAAACAGATTCGTGCGACGGCCTTTGTTCCTGAAGGTCCACTATCGCTTGAACAGGCGATTGCCCGCGCTTTGCTCAGACGGCCACCGGTTCTGATATTCGATGAACCCGGCCAGATGCTTGACGAACGTGGCGACAAAGCATTCATCCAGGCGGTTAAAAACTTAAAAGGCGAATGCACGATTATTCTAATAACCCATCGCCCGAGCCACATGCGGGCTGCGGATCGATTGATTGCCCTCAATAACGGGCAATTGATCTTTGATGGCGACCCTGAAGAGGCCCTCGAAAGAATGGGGGGTGACGGTCGATGACAGACAAGCCAGTTGAAACGGCGAAAAAGGCTCAGCCAAAACCGTGGCGGCCCAAAGATGCCCGCCAGATGCGGCAGTTGTCACAACCCGCCATTCTCGAAGAGCTGGGTCCACCGCGTATTGTCCGTATGCTCATGTTCCTTCTGTCGTTGTCGGTATTCGGATTCATTGCATGGTCGGCAATGACCAACTTGAAGCAGACAACAAAAGCATCGGGTGAGGTTGTCCCAAGCGGTTCCGTTATGGCGGTGCAGCATCTCGAAGGTGGCATCATTCAACGCATCTTCGTTCGTGACGGGGACGTGGTGAACAAAGGGGATCGACTTGTTCAACTAAATCCGACCGCAGCCCAGGCACAGCTTGAGGAAATAAAGGCTAAAATTGTTACAGCAGAAATTCGTCGCGAGCGTCTTCTTGCCTTTGCTGAAGCACGCAAACCGGATTTCTCAAAAGTGCCAGCCCGTTTTCAAACGCTCGCCAAAGGCGAACGCGATGTGTTGCGACAGCAAAATGATGCAATGGCGCAGGAGATTAACGTATTGCTCGCGCAAGGCGGCCAACGTGAATCCGAACTGGACGTTCTTCGAAGCCAGGCAAAGAAACTCGGGGCCAGGATTGACAACCTGAATACGCAAAAGCAAATGCGTGAACGGTTGGCGGCGAAAGGGCTGGTGTCGAAATTGGTCTATTTACAGACGTTGGAACAATACCAGACCGCTGAGGGAGAACTCGCGGAGGTGAAAGGGAAGATTCTCAGCGCCGAGAGCGCAATCGAAGAAGCCGTCAACAAAATTGGCCAGTTGAGGGCACAGCGCCGAAACGAAGCATTGGACGAAGCCGGCAAAGTAGCAGGCGAAATCGCAAGTGCGAACGAGACCATGCGCCGTCTTAGTGACCGTGTAACCCGATTGGACGTTCTTGCGCCTGTCCACGGTATTGTAAAGGGCATGGCAACCAATACTGTGGGTGGGGTCGTACAACCCGGTGGGCTGGTGACAGAAATAGTGCCAATGGATAAAGAGCTGATTGTTGAGGCCAAAGTGCAGCCGATCGATATCGGGCATATTTCGGTTGGTCAAAATGCGAAGATCAAGGTGACAACTTATGATGTTGCCCGCTTTGGCGCCATCGAGGGCACGGTAACCAAGATATCGGCCACAACTTTCAAAGAACGCAATGACGAGGTCTATTACAAAGCCAACATCCAACTCGAAAAGAATTATGTGGGAGACCAGCCGGCCTCAAATCCTGTTCTTCCAGGCATGATCGCAGAAATTGATATCAATACCGGCGAAAGAACCGTTTTGCGCTATCTTTTGAAACCCATCTTCCGATCTCTGGATGTCGCAATGAGCGAACGTTGATCAATCAGTTCTCAATGATCTTCAACAGACATATTCAGGCGTCGGCCCTTAAAACCGGATAGACCACCAGCCCCTGCGTGGGGGTGCTTCCCAAAGCGCGCCACATTATTATGGCCAAAACTTGGCTAAATCAGGAAAACGGGTATGTCGGACAATGTCATCGAGATTATCGGCAACGACCTGCCGTTTCTAAAAAATGTATCCGGAATCCGGAACGGTCTTGACCTGAGGTATACAGCGGTTGGGCAAGGGCAATCCTTTATACCTGTTCTTGAAAACGAGCTTTTTCAGGTTAACGAGTTTTCTTTCGCCAACTATTCACTAATGAAGGATCGCGACATTGCACCGATGACGGCCATCCCAGTGTTTCTTAACCGTGCCTTTCGCCATGGATCTCTCTATGTTCACAAAGACAGCGACCTCACCCATCCGTCGCAGCTTAAAGGCAAGACGATTGGCGCACGAGAATATACCCAGACCGCTGGCGTTTGGTGGCGAGGCCTGATGATTGACGAGTACGATCTGCATTGGAGCGATCTCAACTGGGTTTCTGAAACGAAACAGCGTTTCCTCCCGCCCAAGGAAGCTGGCGTAGAAGCATTGGACGAAGATCTGGAACAGATGACCATCGATGGCAAGATTGACGCGTTCCTGGCACCTAGAACCAGAGACGGCAAGAAGCCACTGGGGGAACAAATGTTGCGAGGTCTCTTTCCGGACACCGAGAAAAAGGAACGGAATTATTTCGCGCGTACCGGAATCTATCCGTTAAACCACGCGGTCGTCATTCACGATGAAACATTGACCAAATACCCTGACTGTCCGAAGCCATTGTTCGATGCCTATTGCGCGAGCAAAAAACAGTTCTACGCGAGCGGGGGCGATCTGAACCCCTGGGGCGATGACGATAACGGACACGACTTTATCCAGTTCGGTATGACCGATAAGAACCGCGAAATTGTCACAACGCTGTTGCGCTATCTGCACGAACAGAAGTTTATCAGCCGCATTCCAGATATCGATGGGCTTTTCGTCGAAGGTGCCGACGCTTGGGTAGACGGTTAGACAGGTAAATTTATTTTACCCAATCAAATGTCTCGATGAGCGCTCTCCAGTCTGCCCTTTCCCGTTCGCCTTCTTTCCGGACACCAAACATCAATGCCATTTGCTGATTTTCAGAATCGAAAATCTCCAGCGACGTAATTATGCCGTCTTTGGTTGGCTTGCGAACAACCCAAGCGGACGCAATCTGATCTGTACGCAGATGAAGATTGAAACCTTCATCGAGAACGTTGAACCATGGTCCAACCTGTTTGAGGGTTTGTACCGTCCCGCTATGAATTTGTATGACGCCCGGGCTGCCGACAAATATCATGATAGGAAGCCCTGTTTCAGCGGCAATCTCCAATCCATTTTGAAATGAGTCTGACGTAACCTGATAGGCCATGTCTTCGCCGATCAGGCGCATAGCCTGCAATCGACCGACATTTAACTTCTTAAGCAGGACCATGAAGTCATGTACGTCGCGCAACGCGAGCCATTGCTTACGCAAAAGATCGGTATCGATTTCTGAGTCGTCGGCATCAGGTGCGGGAGCTGATGGCACGGTGACCATCTGCACGCGCGACTGATCACTATCAAGATATTTCTGAACCAGAGTGCGATAAGCCTCATGGTCACTATTCTCCACGAGATAAATCTTGTGTACGGCCGTCCCGCTTGTATCAAAAAACTGCAAGCTCTTACGAAGACCATGTGCGGTTACTTCCTCGAGGGCGTAACCTGAGGCCCAGTTGTTCAGAAGAATTCGGAGATCGATATCATCGTTCAGGACAAGCCCCATCGCCCCGTGAATCGAAATGTTGCCAAACACACCGGTTTTCTCGTGAACAACCGTATCATTGCGGGTCAACGCCATGACCGGGCCAAGCGACGGCAGCTCTTCGATCAAACTCCCCCAGGGACCTGCGAGACGCTTTACATCTTCGCCACATCGGGCTGCAACAAGCTGTGCTTCGCTAACCTCGAGCGTTTCCGCCGCATCTCTCGCTCGAAGCGACGGCACATCTTTTTTTAGCTTATTCCAACGATCAGCTAAGCTCATTGGTGCTTCATCTTTTTTGATTGCCAGTTCGGTCATAAGAGTCTCCTTTGATGTAACAATCTGTCCGTTAAAACTCTTCGTACCCTCCCGATAAAAATTCGCCTTGCGAAACAAGTTAGGTTTGCCGGGCCTTCTGACCGGCAAACCTAGCCTTGGTCTCCAATGCCAATTTATTCGTTATGCTAGCGCCCGCCGGTTTTTTATCGGTTGGCAGCTCTGCCCTCTGCGCCGAAGTCACCGATTGCAGGAACCCTGCAGTTACGCCGACCTTCGATCCCACGAGTTGATTACAAAAACCCATCTCATTACCCATAGTTCTAATTGTCTTGGCTTGGCTTGCTGCCGAGACCGCATTGGGTGGCAGGTGGCTTGCTAGATCGTTGCCGGTTTTGGCATCTCATTAAAATCTGACCGGGGTTGTTACGCCCTAGTAAAACAAATTTTACTTGGTCAGAATCAATTTACCTTTTCTGGTTGCTCTTAGTCGGTAGAGACTGTCCTTGTGTCGAATAGTAACCTCCCGGGCTCCCCCCAAGAGCGTTTCACTATCCAAATCAGCGGATGGATCTTCTATGGACCCTCTGTCGCCAAACGAATTTCCTTGCTCTCGATCCTCAATCATTGGGCTAGTGTTTCACCAACTCTATTTTCTCGGGACTTTGCGAATTTCCGACGTTGCCAAGGGTTGTTGATCGTTTTCCACACCGGCAATTTTTGCCGAAGCGGCAAAGTCGGGATCAGCGCCTGAAGCGATCGCATAGGATAGGCTGTCCAGGATGTCAGATGTCTTTTCGCGCCCTACCGTTTGCAACAAACGGGAGATAGCAACATTCATGAGCGCATTGGGAACGTAGCGGCGGAGCTCGACTGCAAGGTCGTCTTCTACCACTTCGACGGTGTTTTGAAAAAAGGCTGTTGCTTCAATTATTGTCGATTTTTCGTCCCAATTTTCAGACATCACAATCGTCTCCTCAAAGCAATTTTAGTGTTCATTTATTATTGCGAATGACTCGCATTCGCACTAAACATACTGATACTAATAATCATTCGCAACAATAAATGATATTCGATAACAGTGAGGCTACTGAAACAATGAAAAAACAAGCAGAAAGCTTAGCCAGTAAACGATACGAACCACCATTCGACAGTACAGAATTATCCGTCGCGCAGCTTCCCTTTGAGCATCAGATAGCTCTTTGGAGTTTAAGAACATATCTGAAGGGACCGAAAGGAGAAGGCAAGGTCAAAGACCAGTTTTATAAAGCGCTTTCCGCGGATTCCGCCTACCAGACCTATGAGGCACTGGAATCAATGATCAGCACTTTTCAAAGACACGGAAAGAGATCTCTTTGGTTCAATTGCCTCTGCAAACCAACACTGACACCGGATGAAATCGAGCTGACAAAATTTTTCCGCGTTGTTCAGACGGACACGCTTTTTGAGATTCGTGAGAGTGCCAGATCTTTGGTCAAAAATGACGGAATTGACGCTGTCGTATATGCCGCATTGACGATGTTCACGGCTCTGGAAACGCGACATACGAAATCCGCCAAAACACCGCCCACATTGGCCCTCTCGACAACGATTCACTAGTCAGATTCGAGCCCAGCCGTCTCTCTCGGACGCTGCGTAGAAAACGTTTTGAAGAACGGGTAACGCTTCGTTCGAAGCGCTCGTGACCGTGTTCGAGAAGGTCGGGACCACGGCCGAATCGATTCTTCATTGATACCTGTTATTTCGCATAGTAAAATTAGTTCCAGCTAACAAAACTAAAATGGCGTGCAAATTAAAAGGTGCGCCGAAATAACAGAGTTGAGGCGGTGGTAAAACCAAGCAAACCTATTTTGCCGGAGTCGCATTCAGCGTCACCTCATGGAGTGAGGTTTTCGTCATGACAATGCAGTCCGCCTATGGCCAAGAGATACCGAAAGAAAATGTTGAGCTGACACACGTCGGTCCCGGGACGCCTATGGGCGAGCTTATGCGGCGCTACTGGCAGCCGATCTGCCTGTCCGATGAACTCGCCAACCTTCCAAAGCGTGTACGCATACTATGCGAGGACCTTGTCGTATTCCGGGATTTACGCGGAAATGTTGGGTGTCTCACCTTGCACTGTGCGCATCGCGGTACCTCTCTCGAATATGGCCGTGTCGAGGCCGAGGGCATTCGTTGCTGTTTTCACGGTTGGGTCTACAACACCCAGGGCAAATGCGTCGAGATGCCATGCGAGTCACCGGAATTCGTCGAGAAAATGGATGTTCACCAACCTGGCTATCCGGTTCAGGAACATGGCGGCCTCGTTTTTGTCTATATGGGTCCTCCCGAACAACAGCCATTGCTGCCGCTCTACGACATCATGGACCCCGACTATTGGGACAATGCGCAGCTGAAAGGCATGCGGTTATGGGAAGACCATTCGATTGGATTTGTGCGCGACTGTAACTGGCTTCAGCACTACGAGAATGTCGTCGACCCTTATCATTTGCTGATTTTGCACAATATGATTTCCGGCGATCAATTTGGCAGCGCCGTCACATCAGGCGATTGGCCCGATATACAATTCGAGGACACCCCTATCGGCGTGAGATACCGGTCGGCGCGGGATCTGCCGAATGGCAACCACATCGTTCGCTATACCGAATGTATTCTGCCCAACCTTTTCATGGTCGCGAACATTCATGAAAAAGGCGAGATACCCAAGGAAAAAGACAAATGCCGGGAAATTTCATGGTGCGTGCCGGTCGACGATGAACAGATTTACGGAATATCGATTGTCGCCTGGCCGACAGAAAACGGAGAGCCCGATCCGAATTGGAAAGCAGGTGTTGATACGCTGACAGACATTCGGCCGGGTAACCTTCGCGAGCGTCCCTATGAAGAGAAACAACGCTGGCCTGATGACATGGAAGCACAGGAAGGCCAACGCACAATCGCCGTGCACGACCTTGAAAATCTAGCGCTCGCCGACCGTGGTATTGTCCTGCTTCGACGTGCCCTCAGAAAGGCTGTCAGAGATGTACAGGCAGGCAAAGACCCACAGAACATTGTGCGCGACCCAGCCCTCAATCACGCTATTGAAACCAATGGCTGGACAAGTGTGATGCCGATCAAAGAGCGGATGGAAGCCGTCTCTTAATCGATCTCGCCCCGGAAATCGCATCGTTAAACTCGAGCTTGGCGTTCTAACAGACGGTGCCGTCTATCTTGCGCGATTTTGTGCATCGCATCCGATGTTGCCGAAAGCCCTCAAGCCGTTAGAATGAAGCACGGTCGTTCATTGTGAACGTCCGCAAATGAAAATGCTTGAGGTTCCGTTTTGCAGTTTGGACTCTATGCACCCGTTCCCCATGTGACCGTCGGGTCGAGCGAAATTCTCGACTCAGTTGCAGGTGGTCAGAAACCCCTGGCAGACGGCACCGTCGATGTGGCGTATCAGCTTGCGAAAGATGTTTTGCTGGAGGCGGAACGCCAGGACTTCGACATTATCCTGTTTGCCGAGAGGCACCTTGGCGCCGATATGGAAGCGTGGATTCTGGGATCGGCTATCGCGTCGCTAACATCGAAGATCCGCGCCATGATTGCTGTGCATCCGGGTCTCTGGAGTCCGCAACTTATTGCCAAGATGGCGGCTTCGCTCGATCGACTGACTCCAGGACGTATGGCGATTAACCTGGTCACCGGCTGGAACGTCGAGGAACATGTGATGTATGGCGGCGACACCATGCTGCATAACGACGATCGCTATATCCGGGCAGAGGAGTTTATCGAGATCGTGCGCGGCATGTGGAAACAGTCGCCCTACAGCTTCAAAGGCCAGTTCTACGACGTCAAAGACTCAGAGTTGCTGCTATGCCCCGCGACGCCCGAACCGCCGGAAATATTTACAGCAAGCCGGTCACCCCGCGGTCTCGATATGATCGCGAAAATTGCCGACTGGTGGTTTGTCGATTACGACAAGGAAGCCGAGACAACCGAAGAGGTTATTGAATCTTTGGAAGAAGCAATGAAGGGCGTAAAGGAACGCGCCGACAAGCTGGGGCGCAGGGTTCGCTTCGCCTATAACCCCTTTGTCTGCTTTGGCGATAGCGTCGAGGATGCGAAGGAGCGCGCCGCACAGTTGGTCACAGTGGATGGCAGCGACGCCGATGTTCGCAAGCTGCTCAACCGCATTGGCCCGGCGATGAAGTCTGGCTGTGTGGGCCCACCCGAGCAGGTGCGCCAGCAGGTCGAGCTTTTCCGCGAAATGGGCATAGAATTGCTGCTGTTCAAATTCGTTCCCAATATCGAGGAGACGCAATCCATCGGTCGCGAGATTATCGCGCCGTTGCGCAAACGATGGGGCGACGTACCGGCAGCCGCTGAATAGGGCATCGGACCGAAATGGGGATTTGATGCAAAATGCTTTTTCCTCATCAATCATACGTTGGTTCAGGTAAAAACCGCATGTTGGCTATCACAGTGAGAAAGCATCTCATACGCGCGACCGGCGCTGTAATCGGCGCCATCCTCTCAATAGGCATAGTATCGGCCCACGCCGAGTCCCCGGCGGCAGCGGCAAAGGCATTCATTGAAACCTTGTCCAAGGATGAGGCGCGCAACGCGCTCGCGGCTTTCGACGCATCGGACCGAAAGAATATTCGCTTTACACCGGGTCGGCGTGGCGGCCTCTCACTCAAAGCCATGGACGCGGGGTCCCGTGTCGCAGCGACCCGCTTGCTTGAAAAGACCCTGAGTGCCGATGGGGTCCGGATGGTTGGATATATTCGCCAGCGGGAAAAAATCCTGGGCGAGATTACCGATAATCCCGGCTACCGCGATCCCGACCTATACTACCTCGCGATTTTTGGGGATCCAGGAAAGGGCCTTTGGTCGTATCGCTTCGAAGGACATCATCTGTCGATCAACATGACCTACCGCGATGACAAACTCATATCCGGGGTTCCCGTTATATTGGCATCGAACCCTGAGAAAACAGATTTCCCGGGAGCGCCTGCGGAATTGTTAGGACCTCTGGTTAGGGATGCACGCGCCTCCGCTGCCGATGAGGCTGCCAGAAAACGTATCATCGAAGCCATGACAGCGCATATCCCTGAGCCTTTCCGGGCCAAATATCGGGCAGGCCTGTCTGGCCGGAATGCTCTCGCCAAGCACAGAAAGACCTGGGGTGGCATGGAACTCCATAGTGACAATGCAATTCTGGAAATCGAGACCGACCAGACAAATCATATCCATATAACCTTCCGGGACAGGGTCTGGGATTTCGGCGGCGTGAAATAACACCGTCAGGCCGTTGAGCACACTAACGGAAAACCAACTTGATAAATTTTGGTTGGAGTGGTGCGCCCGGCAGGATTCGAACCTGCGACCCCAGGATTAGGAATCCTGTGCTCTATCCTACTGAGCTACGGGCGCCCGGACTGCGCTATAGCATACCCCGTAAATCACCGCGATAACTAAACCTCAGGCGCCGGGGTATAGGCCTGCGTGCCCATCTTGTTGGTCAGTATCTTCTCACGACCGCCATGGAACTCGACGATCGCATTCTGATCATCCTTTGCCTGCCGATCCGCCTTTTCGGGGTCGACGATGGCACGGAGCAATTTTTCGTATTCTTTGCAGATTTCCTCATAATCGGGATCACCTGCCAAATTGTTCACTTCCTCCGGATCGGCATCGAGATCAAAAAGCTCGGGCGAATAATCAACATAATAATTGAACTTGAATTTGCCTTTGCGGAGCATAAATCCCCCCGTCGGCGATGCGCTGGCATGATACTGGCTAAACGCGATCCGGTCAGGATCAGACTCCGCCGCCGCGATCTCGAAAAGAGAACGGCCCGGCAGGTCAGATTCTTCGGGAATCGGATCGACACCCGTTGCCTGTGTGATTGTCTGATAAAGATCAACGAGGGACACCGGCGTATCACACATTCCGCCGACCGGCACATCGGGACCAGCGATCATCATGGGTATGCCGGTACTTTCCTCATACATCACCGACTTGCCCCAAAGCCCGCGGGCACCGGCGTTCTCGCCGTGATCGCTCGTATAAACAATACGCGTATTGTCCGTGAGGCCGGCAGCCTCCAACGCGTCCAGAACGCGGCCTATCTGATGGTCGATAAAAGTGCACAAACCGAGATAAGCGGCGACTGCCGCGCGAGACTTTTCAAGGTCCAGGCCATTTGCGTGGGGCTGGCGCAAGGCGACAATATCGACCCACGGATGCCGCTCATATCCCTCCTCCGGGTCGAGCTTGGGGCCGGGCATAGTGGCCGGGTCGTACATGCTGTAAAACGGCTCAGGCACAGTAAGCGGATAGTGTGGCGACAAAAAGCTGACATACAAACACCAGGGTTTTTCATTTTGTGACGCGACATCGCTGGCAAGCCAATCACACGCCAGATCAGCGACCTTGCGATCATATTTCGTATAGTTGGATTCGCCCTCGCAAGCCTTCGCAGCGAAACCGGGCTTCTTCTTGGACTCGGGATCAAACGGCGGCATCGGATCGCGAATGGCTGCGGAAATCGAGCCCACACCATCCTTGATATACATCGGGACCTGACGAACATCGAGGCCAAGCGGATCGTCATCCTTGCGATAGTGTAGCTTGCCAATGGATTCTACGGGGATTCCAGCCTCCTGCAGCCGGTGTCCCCAACCCGAAACCCGCCCGTCATAGGCCGTCGCATTATCCCAATAGCGAATGTCATGGTTATAACGGCCGGTCGCAATGGAAGCGCGTGCCGGGACGCAGATCGGGCATGTCGTATAGGCATTTGTAAAGCGCGTACCGCGCGCTGCCAGTGCATCGAGATTTGGCGTTTTGACCAGCGGATGACCGCTACAACCCATCATCGCCCGGTTGTGCTCATCCGCCATAATAAAAAGGAGATTTGTCGGTTTCATTGCCGTCGTTCTTTTGGTGATGGATTATATTTTTCCATCAACAATACGACACCGGCGCCGAAAATAAACCCGCCGCACAGCTCTATTTACAAAAAAGACGGGCGATATCCTCTCTGCCTTTATGTTTGGCCACAATACAGGCGCGGCGTTCCTGCACGGTCTTGCGGGTAACCTGCTTTCGCATTTGTTGTAACCGCGCCTGACAACGGAGCGAAGCGTTGGTCATTCGGCGAAGTGCCATACTGTACATGCGCGCCGATTGCAAAGGCAGCTGTGCGTGGTGTTTTCCCGGGCGGTAGCGTCCCTTCTTGCCAGCACATCCTGTCAGATCGTACTTGTCCCGGGGGCGGCAGCGGCCCGCCGCGGGATCCCAGCGGCTGTAGGGCATATACCGCTTTTTGCGCGGCATACAGAGGCGGGTCTTGGGGTCAAGCCGGTCATCGGCAATACAGGGTTTCACCTGCATCTTGCGTAGCCTCGCAGCGATTAGCGCGCAGTGTTTCGATTGCTGGCCAATAATTCGCGCCCGCGTCGCATTGCGCTTTTGTTGCAGGGTTTGCGGCCCTTTGTTGTTCGCAGCGGTCTGCTGCAGACCCGCGGCGTGGACAGAAATATTGGTGATTAGGAATAATCCCGCGCATATGGTCGCCAGAATCAGCTGCCGCATCGCGTTCTCGCTCTCGAAATTTCACCTTTTTCAGGTGAAATATTGGCAGGAAAAGATGACGACAGGCTTAACGCTTCCTGGCATTGGTTCAATCAAAGGGGATTGAATAGCCAAGGCTTAAAACTTCGGTCCCCGGATTGGTATCCCCGATACTGGCATTCGATAGATGATAGAAAATCAACCCGAGACGGTGACGGTTTTCAAACTGGTAGGCGACTTCCAATGCCGAGCGAAATTCGATGGTGTGCCCCAGATCCTTGCCGTCTCCATCGGTATAGGCTCCGGCCGCAAATGACGGCGTAAGGACAAATTTGCCGAGTTTCCAGTCCAGCGCTATACCGCCATATCCATAAACCGCTTTATCTGTCGTCCCCATCAAGCCGACGAAGGGGTGGATTTTCCAAAACAGCTTTTTAAATCGCCATTCGGCGCGGAATTCGACAGCGTCCTGGTTGTCGTTGATGTCGAAATACCCCACCCCCAAAGTCAGATAGCTTGGATCGTCAGAGCGAAACCCAACCTGGCTAAGTTGAGCCACAGGCTTTTTAGCGGGAGCGCGGACTATGGAACTGCGATGCGGACTCTTCGAAGCAGGGATCGATGTTGGTATCGGTATCGCGATTGGTGGCGGCAGGGAGCCCGGAATTGTTGCGGCGCCAGGCGCTTGTGTCCCTCGTACAGGGGGGGTGGCTTGAACCCGATTTACGACGCCTGGAGTCGCGACCGGTGCAATGGAAGTACCTGCTCCGGACCCCTGTAGACGTATCACCGGCGGTGGCGTATGTCCGCCAACATTTGCAAAAGGGTGCGGTTCATAGAGGAGGCGGGACATATCATAGGTAGTCGTTGCTGCTTGCGTTGTCGACGCTACCGATAGCGCCACTAAGGGTGCGATCAACGATTGAATAATGTGCTGATTTTGTTTCACGTCAGACCACCTTGGAAAAGGACCGTTGCCGTGATGATCTTACGGATTCGGCTCAGCAGCGCAACTGGCAACGCTTTTCCTGACAATCGAACCTCAGTTCTATCTCCGGTGCTTAAGCCTTTCCGAAGCTCTGATAAGCGCGGCGCGAATACCTGGCTCCATCGCAGAATGTCCAGCGTCAGGGACCACGACATACTCCGCTTCGGGCCAGGCTTCATGCAGCGCATTGGCCGTTCTAATCGGACAGACCATGTCGTAGCGACCCTGCACGATCACCCCCGGCAAATCGCGAATTTTATCAATCCCCTCCAGGAGCGCGTTCTCCTCCATAAAGAGATCATTGACAAAGTAATGCGTCTCGATACGCGCAAGCGCATAGGCAAGGGCATCGCTACTAAACGCAGCAACGGTTTCGGGGCTCGGCAAAAGTGTTGAACACGCTCCTTCATACGCACTCCATGCGCGTGCAGCGGGCAAATGCACAGCCGGATCGCTATCCATTAAACGCTTGTGGTAAGACGCCAGGATGTCTTTTCGTTCATCATCGGAAAGCTGTTCAACGAGACGACCCCAAATTTCCGGATAGACGGTCTTCATTCCATACAGAAACCAGTCCAGTTCTTCGGGACGACCCAGGAATATTCCGCGAAGTACAAATCCGATACATTGCTCGCGGTGCGCCTGGCCGTAAGCGAGAGCAAGTGTGCTACCCCAAGAGCCACCAAACACAAGCCACCGGTCGATACCGAGATGTTTTCGCAGGGTTTCAATATCGTCGATCAAATGCTGGGTCGTATTGTTGTTCAGCTCGCCTTGCGGCTCTGAACGGCCTGCCCCACGTTGATCGAATATGATTACGCGATAGGCCGCGGGATCAAAAAATCGGCGATGCACCGGTGTTGCCCCAGCCCCGGGTCCGCCGTGCAAAAACATTACCGGTACGCCGTTTGGATTTCCCGACTGCTCCCAGTACATGATATGGGTTTCATCCAGCGCCAAATGCCCGGTTTCATATGGATTGATCGGTGGAAATAGCTGTTCGCGGGTCATTAACACGGACTCTGGCCTCAATGGTACCAAGTACAATCACCCTGCCTCTCATCGCTGGGTAATTGATCGGATCGGCGCTATTCTATAGCGAACCATTTGACCGTTGGAAAGCCAGAGAGAGCGAGAATTATGCGTCTGAGCGTTACGATAATCTCTGTAATTCTCGCTGCCGGCCATACCGCCGGTTTGAACGCCCGAAATTTACCGGCCCAGCTGCCGGAAACGGTTTCGCGAGGCATCGTAAAATCAATAATCGATGGCGATACGCTGGTGCTGCAGAATGGCTCGGAAGTTCGTCTGGTCGGGATTCAAGCACCGAAACTGCCCTTGGGACGCAAGAATTTTCCAGTCTGGCCTTTGGCGCCCGAGTCAAAAGGACTGCTTTCCAAATTAACAATGGAGAAACCGATAAAGCTGCGGTATGGCGGCCGGAAAATCGACCGTCATCGCCGTTTATTGGCTCATCTCTATCTTTTGGACGGGCGATGGATCCAGGGCGAATTGCTCAAAGCCGGTATGGCACGGGTTTATAGTTTTTCTGACAACCGAACCCGAGTTCCAGCAATGCTGAAAATCGAAGCCGCCGCCCGCGCGGCAAAACGCGGAATTTGGCAAAACGCCTATTATCGAATTCGCAGCAATCGCGAAGCGGGGCGCTTTATTGGAACGTTTCAGCTTATTCAAGGGAAGGTCCTCAAGACTGCTGTCGTCCGCAAACGTGCCTACCTCAATTTTGGGCAAAACTGGCGAAACGATTTTACGATCACCATGTCCCCAAGGATGATGCGCCGTTTCTGGAAGAAGGGCCCGACGATTAAATCGTATGAAGGAAAAACAGTGCGTGTAAGAGGCTGGCTAAAAAGGTTTAATGGCCCCATGATCGAGGCAACCCATCCCGAACAAATAGAGATTTTAGAGTGACAAAATCCCAACGTATTATCGCTATTACCTTAGCGGCAGGAACTCTTCTTTCATCACTTTCCGGATGTACAACCAACCCGGCCACTGGTGAAAGTGTCTTTACCGGGCTATCAAGCGACGAATCAGAACTCCGCGTAGGTCGACAACAACACCCAAAAATCATCAAGGCCTTTGGCGGCGAGTTTGGATCACCCGAACTAAAACGTTATATCGACAGCATTGGTCAATTGCTGGCGCGCACGGTGGAACGTAAAAATTTCAAGTATTCTTTCACTATACTTAACTCAGATGTCGTCAATGCGTTCGCATTGCCCGGAGGCTATATATACATCACCCGCGGACTGCTGGCCCTGGCGGAGAACGAAGCTGAAGTCGCCGGTGTTTTGGCTCACGAGCTCGGACATATTACGGCTCTGCATCATGGGCAACGCGAAGGCCAGGGATTGCTTGCCAATATCCTGGTTGCTGGCGCAGGAATTGCAGGCGGACGGCCTGCTGCAGAGCTTGGCAATGTCGTGGCGTCGGGCGCCCTCAGCGCATACTCACGTGAACATGAGCTTGAATCGGACAGCCTCGCGCTGCGTTACCTGTCACGTGCAGGGTACGACCCTAATGCAATGGTCAGCTTCCTGCGCAAAATGCGGGCATCATCCCGCCTTACCGCAAAACGTCTGGGGCAGTCTCCGGATAAAGTTGATGAATTCAGCTATCTGGCAACGCACCCCGCGCCTGCGGATCGCGTCCGCATCGCCAGCGAAAAAGCCACTCAATACAGTGTCAAAAACCCCATGCGGGCACGCGATATATATCTGCGAAAAATTAATGGGATGCTTTACGGCGACGATCCAGATCAAGGGTTCATACGTGGCCGCATCTTCGCGCACCCCAAACTAAAATTCCGTTTTGAAGTCCCTAAAGGGTTCCGTCTTTTCAATTCACCTCGAGCGGTTTACGCAAAAGGCCCAAATGATGCGACAATCATCTTCGATTCAGCACGGCGTCCCGCGGACGGACCCATCAGCTATTACCTGCGGGAGATTTGGGCGCGCAACGTAAACCTTCGGAACGTGGAAAAGCTCAGAATAAATGGGCTCGATTCTGCAACCGGAATTCTAAGACGGCGTGGTGTAGACATTCGGGTGGTCGCCATCCGAAAGGATTTACAGACGATCTACCGATTTATGTTCCGCACAAAACCACGGGACACGGCACGGCTTTCAAGGGCTTTGCGTCAAACCACACACAGTTTTCGGCTTCTAACCGATCGCGAGACAGAGGGCCTCAAACCCCTGCGTATCCGGGTGGTTAGGACACGACGCGGCGACAGTGTCGCCTCTATGGCTCGACGAATGGCAGGAGACGATGGTTTCAATGAAGAACGTTTCAGAGTCTTGAACGGCCTGCATGACAACGCCCGTCTTCGTCCCGGTCAACGGGTCAAAATTATCGCTGATTGAGCACTTCAAATACTTGCAAAAATAGTAAATTGGCGGAGGCGTAAATTCCCGGGTTTTCGCTTTCGCGTGGCCCGGCAATATTCAGGACGTTGATTTTTCTGTCCCTTATCCAATCGCTGATCGCCGTCGCGTCACAATTTGCGGGTTCAACGATCAATACCGGCTTCTCAAGTTCGTGCGCGATATCGGCTGTAAGCGCAGTCCCGCCCTCGAGCGGTAAAGGCGAAAAAATTAAAGTTGCGTCGGAATCTGTAGCGTTGCGTCGTGTCCTCTCATAATAATCCTCTGCTTCGGTTTCGGTAAGGAGATAACGGTCGGATATCACACCATCTTCCGCCAATCTGCCCTTTGGACACCAGCCAACATGTGGCACAGCACAAGCGATCGCAGCATCCAGCGCCGCTCGATCGACCCCTGTCTGACCACCGGAACAGATTTTAAGGAAATTTGGCATTTGCCTAATTCAACTCTGTTATATTTGAAGCACGCGTCGCAAGCGCCTAGGTTATTCTTATGACCGATCTCGTCAAAGATAATGACAACCGGGCTGTCGCTGACCTGCGACGGCCAAAATTCCGCATGTCGATCGCCTCGGCGTTGATGCTCGGCTTTGGCCCTCTGGTGTTTATTGCAGCAGCCAGTGTTCTTGGGATCGGTCTATGGAGTGCGAGCATAAACACGATTCAGCTCATTCGCGACCGTGATCAGCTTTCGATCGACCTCATGGAGCAACAGCTCCGCGGACACATTACACCTATGATGGAGAGCAATAAGTTTGTCGCCGATCTCGTCTCTTCTGGCGAAATTGACCCTAATGACAAGAAAGCGCTTGGGAACCAGATACGCTATAGCTTGGCCGCTACGCCGCAAGTAATCAGCGCTGTGTTTATCGCGTCGGATTTTCAAGCGACGCTTGTAAGCCGAGTGGGCGATGAACTTGGTATTACGACCGAAAACTGGCGAAATCAAAAGGGTATCCCCGAAGCAATCATCGAGAGCCAGAGTGAGACGCAACCATATTGGGGCCCTCTTATTTGGGCTGACCGCATTAAGGCGACACTGCTTAACAGGCGGGCGCCGGTATTTCGAAACGGTCAATTCATTGGCGCCTACGCCACCAGTGTCGCAATTTCAGATTTGTCGCAATACCTGGCAGCTCTGGACACATCATCACAGAACGTTCGCAGCTTCCTTCTCTATGGCGACAAATATGTATTGGCGCACCCCAATATGGCTGGCGGAAGCTACTCACGCGATCGAAACGAACCTATTCCGGATTTAACGACAGTAGGTGATCCCGTTTTACAAAATATATGGAACAAAGAGTTGCAACGTCCCGGTATCGGCTCCGCCAAGCGGACCGATGGCCACCTGCTAGATTTTAACGATGATACGTATGTTTTTATTTATCGCCGGGTAGAGGGATTAGCCGCCGTTCCCATTTACATCGGCCGATATATCAAGCTGGAAAGATCTATCGGAGCGCCATTTGTCCGATTGTGGCGCGCCGGTGTCGCCGGACTGATTGTCGTGGTCATCGCGGTAATCGCAGCACTTTTGCTGGGGCGCAGGATGGCACGACCTGTCCGTGGTTTGGCAGAAGCAGCCGACCAGATTAAAGACTTGCAGCTTGAGCCGCCGCCTCAATTGAGGCGCAGCCATTTAAAGGAACTCGATGACGCGGCAACGGCCTTCAACTCAATGACCACAGGCCTAAAGTGGTTTGAAACCTACGTCCCAAAAACATTGGTCCATCAGCTACTCAGCGACGATAGTGCGTCTTCCCGAATTGCCTCGGCCGGGCGGGAGGTTACTGTGGTATTCACTGATATACGCAGTTTTACAACATTGTCGGAATCACTCGCTGCAACCGAAATAGCAACACTCCTCAATGAGCATTTTGGACTGGTCGCGAAGTGCGTCGAGGAATCCGACGGCACGATCGACAAGTATATTGGCGACTCTGTCATGGCTTTTTGGGGCGCTCCAACCGAATTGAAAGATCATGCAAGTCGCGCCTGTACAGCGGCATTGGCGGTAAGAAAGGCCATAGATTCAGAGAACAAAAATCGAACTGCCAACGGCCAGCAGGCAATCAAGATGGGTATTGGCATTCATACTGGTAATGTGGTCGCGGGCAATATTGGTGCGCCCAGCCGGATCAATTACACACTTGTGGGTGATACCGTAAACCTGGCGCAGCGCATAGAGCAGCTTTGCAAGCCAATGGCCGAAACGGAAAGCGATGTAACGATTTTGGTGAGTAGTGCTGTAGCCCAAAGTGTTGGACCAGAATTTGAATTGGAGGATCTGGGGTCGCAACCAATTAGGGGGCGCGCAGAGCCCATAGATGTCTTTCGCCTAAAATAAAACGCCGCGCGTTTCCACGCGCAGCGCTTTAAATCATCCTTAAAAACGGCCTTACGCAGCCTTGATCAGCATATTCTCGAGTTTTTGCGTCGCTGCATCAGGCTCGATCTTCTCCACCAAAGCGAGCTCCAATGCCAGGCGGTTAATTGCCGCTTCGTACATCTGACGCTCACTATAGGACTGATCGGGTTGATCGGGCGGCCTGTGCAAATCGCGCACAACTTCCGCTATCGCAACCGGGTCACCGCTATTGATCTTAGCCTCATATTCCTGTGCGCGCCGGCTCCACATTGTCCGTTTCGCACGCGCACGACCTTTTAGCGTCCCAATTGCCGTTTGCATCTTATCCTTGCTACTGATTTTACGCAGACCTGATTCCTGTGCTTTACCTACCGGAACCCGGAGCGTCATCTTTTCAGCAGCAAAATTAATGACAAACAGTTGCAAATCGAAACCTGCAACCTCTTCCTTCACAATATCCGTTACCTGGCCAACGCCATGGGTCGGGTACACTACATAGTCTTTAACCGAAAATGGCAGTTTTTTTGCCTTCGGCTTAGCTTTCGCTTTAGTCGCCATAAATCTCTCTCGTCAAAACGCAGGTGCGATCAAAACCCTTGCAATTTGGGGCTATTGCTGAAATTTGCCGATTTCTCCGGCCTATACTTCAGATATAGTGGGTATTTCACCCATATCCAACCCGGCGCGATACTTAATATATCACACGCACAAGCACCGTTAATATACAGTACTGTAACATAAATTTTGACTAAAGGACAGGCTTTCTTACCGAATCGGCTTTTTAGGCGGTCTTCCGCTACTCAACCCCGTTGAACAGGCATTTAGTCTTCAGAACCAGGATTTTCGCTGAAGTGTTCATCATACTTGTTGGCGACGTCTTTCCACTCATCCGCATCTGCCGGCGGGTCGCCCTTGCGGGTAATATTTGGCCACTCTTCCGCATACTTCGCGTTCACTTCAAGGAACTTTTCCCCTCCGCTTTCAGTATCGGGCTGAATGGCCTCAGCAGGGCATTCGGGCTCACATACGCCACAATCAATGCACTCATCGGGATGAATCACCAACATATTTTCGCCCGCATAAAAACAATCTACGGGACATACCTCAACGCAATCCATGTATTTGCATTTAATACAATTTTCCGTGACGACGTATGGCATCCTTGTCTCCGATAAATCCCCCCGGTTCAAAATAACGCGGTGGCCCTGTTACTCAACAAATAAGCTTACTACTACAATTTCTGTACTATTTCAGAGCGTTCGGCGCAACGCCCTTCTATAACAAATTTTAAATTATGAACGATGTTCTGGCATTTCATTTTCGCCAAAGTAAATTTTATCCCCTAATCGCGCTGTTTTTGTGCAATTGCCCTCTTGCGGGCTTCGCCACGATCCCTGTCGGTCACATAAATCAATTCGCCGATACGCCGCATAAGCTGGTCCTCAAATGGGTCCGCTTCGCCGTCAGCGTAAGCAACGAGCCAGAGGCACTCCATAAGCTCTACGCGATCTTCGTAGGAAAGCCCGTTGCGGATAGATGACGTTATTCCATATAGCTGTACGGAACCTTCCACTTCGGCTTCTGCCCGGGCGATTATTTGACCAGCGGTCTCTTCTTCGAGGGAAAACCGGTCGCGAACAAAAGCCAAAATCCTCGCGCGTTCCAATTCGTCAAAATTCCGGTCAACCATCGCTACTTCGATGAGCAATGCTGCGGCCGCAAACTGAACATCGTCTACTGAACTGTTCTGAGAGCCATCATCCTCGGCGAAACCCAATAACTCTTGAATTCTTTTTATCACCATACATCCTTGTTTCGGTCCCGCTTATCCCATCGCGCGACTGGCACCGGCCCCACTCCCCGCACCTTCGGGACACGCGGTGCCTCATCCGATAAATCTTCATACAACAACTGTGCTTCGGGTGCTGGTCCACGACGTGTACCAAGTCCTAATACCTTTACAACGCGTATGTGGTGCGATTGGGGAAACGTGACAACCTGTCCAACGCGAATACCAAAATGAGCTTTTTGGACAATCTTTCCATCTACTCGTATTCGTCCCGATCCGCATACTTTTCCAGCGAGGGAGCGGGACCGAAAAAATCTTGCGTGCCAAAGCCATTTGTCCAGGCGAATCGACGGGCCTGGCTCAGTCAAAGTTCAAGCTCCGATAGTTTTGCAAAGGGAGAGTCTTCCATTCCGCCCGGTACAGAGCGTTTTAACTTTTTCTTTTTTACACCCCTTTTTACTTGTTGATGCCTCTTGGAATGTTTGCGGGAAACAGATCCATCGGGGTGAACAGCATATCCAAGGCGCCGAACCAGTGATTTCGTCTCTGCAGGGCCCAATCCGAGAATGGACGAAATTTCATTTGGCAAATCAAAGGATTTAGCGCGGGCCAGTCTCAGTAAGTTTGTCGCAACTCGGTCAAGAATATCCGCACGGACCAGATAATCACCCACTGTCACAAAACCAATCGACGCAAAGAATGCGTCATTGGTATCTTTTTCCTTAGAAACGGTCGTAAGACCTGGACGCGGCAAGCCGGGGACATCCTCGGAGTGCCAAACCGACCACAACAGAGCCCGCATGGCGACAGCGCGAGGTTTCAATAGCGACGCTATATAAATCGTCTGAGGACCTATTCGGACGCCGCTTGAACGCAACTTCTTGCGCTCATCAGCGCTAAGAGACTCAATCTGTTCCCTGACAGATACACGCGATACCGACCCAAGTCCTTCTCGCAACTGAAAGACGAGGCCTCTTCCAGCACCTGAAAATTTCGAATCCGGCAAGTTCACAAGAGGTGTAAAAATTCGATGTACTGTTTCATTGAACCATGTCGTTAGCCGCGTTTCGACGCGATCTCGTAGTCCAGCAGGTAAAATTGTACTGATTGCTACCTCGGGTCGTGGCGACAAAATGTTCACGCCTCGCACCAAGCGTCCGAGCTTTTGTTCACCCCATAAAATCACCCCTT
The DNA here is from genome assembly GCA_002720855.1 of Rhodospirillaceae bacterium. Taxonomy (GTDB): domain Bacteria; phylum Pseudomonadota; class Alphaproteobacteria; order MPNO01; family UBA2964; genus UBA2964. Next base: position 387,513 of record PBIN01000015.1, read on the forward strand.
CTTCGGACAGGACTAATTCGTCATCCTTTGCTTGCTCGATCGATGCCACTCGTCGCGCAATCTCCCGCTGCAAACCACGATGTGCAGCCGCCATAAGCAGCCTGCGATCACCTGATCCCGCTGATTTGTCCGGAATGAATCGGAGCCCCTCTAACCGGCCAACCAAAACCCCTTCCACGAAGACCCGGTCATCATCGCTAACATCGGCGTCGGTCTCTTTGCCACGAGAGCGAACCAAAACAGCACTACGCCGATCAACAAATCGTTGGGTTAGCCTTTCATGTAGCGAATCGGATAAGCGATCTTCAATCTGGCGGGCTCGTTCTTGCCAACCTTCTGCGTCGTCGATCCAGTCAGATCGATGGGAAACATAGGTCCAGGTCCGAGTATGCGCAATTCGCGCCATTAACGTATCGATATCACCATCAAAGCGTTCCAGCCGAACCAACTGGTCAGCAACCCAATCTGCCGGCAAGCGGCCGTCTGCCGTCGCCAAATGGCGAAATATTGTTCCCAATAAACGCACGTGGACATCCGCCATTGTTTTTCTGAAATCGGGTATCTGGCAAACCTCCCACAATAGACGAACCATGTCAGGATTACCTGCTAAAGCGGCAATGGATTTGTCCTGAGCGAGAAGGCGAAGGACTCGATGATCTTCGGCTTCCCGGACGCGACGCAAAACCCTGGACGGCGGCATTTCATCAAGGCTCTTAGCCAATGAAGTCAAATTCTTGAAATTGAGATCACTGTTGCGCCACCAAATACCGCGAATGTTTTGAAAGCGGTGGTTCTCAATGGCTTCAACGGATTCCGGATCCAAAGGCCCCAACTCGGCTGAGGTTCCAAATGTCCCGTCTTCCATATAGCGTCCGGCACGACCGGCAATTTGCGCGATTTCATCAACAGCTAAAGGCCGCCGCCGCAAACCGTCGAATTTATGCAACCGCCAGAATGCGACATGTTCGATATTCATATTCAGGCCCATGCCGATCGCATCAGTGGCAACGAGATAATCGACCTCGCCTTCTTGATACATCTGTACCTGAGCGTTGCGGGTGCGTGGACTAAGAGCCCCGAGCACGACCGCCGCACCACCTGATGTGCGCCTGATCTGTTCCGCTAGCGCGTAAACATCATTCGCCGAGAAGGCAACAATTGCGCTTCGCCGTTTCATTCGCGTCAATTTTTTTGGGCCACTGTAGCTCAGCTTGGAGAATCGTGGACGGGAGATGAATTCAGCGTCGGGAACCAGCTTCCGGAGAATTGGCTTGATCGTCTCTGACCCCAAAAACATGGTTTCCGCTTGGCCGCGCGCGCGCAGCAATCGATCTGTAAAAAGGTGTCCGCGTTCGGGGTCGGCGCAGAGCTGGATTTCGTCAACGCCAAGAAAATCAACAAGACGCGCCACCGGCATCGATTCAACGGTGCATAAAAAATAGCGCGCAGAAGATGGAACGATTTTCTCTTCGCCGGTCACCAAAGCGACATGGCGCTCACCCACCAGCCCAACAACACGGTCATAATTCTCCCGCGCCAGAAGCCTTAGCGGAAATCCTATCATGCCTGTGCGATGGCCAAGCATGCGCTCGATCGCGAGATAGGTTTTCCCGGTATTCGTCGGGCCCAAAACAGCCGTTATCTTGGGAGAGTGCACCGGCGTGGACATGCGTAAAGCATGGCCATTTCGCGAGCCGGAAACAAGAGCTGTTTAACGTGACTTTCAGAAAATTAGGTGTAACAGAGCACTTGCAGAGACCGCTTCAAGGTCACATATTCTGGCCCAACAAATCATTATAAGTAGAGAAGAGACAGCCGAGCATGACCGCTGAAACCCTTAGCTTTCAAACAGAAGTCGGCAAGATTCTAAAAATTGTCGCGAACTCGCTCTATAGCGACCGACAAATATTCTTGCGCGAATTAATTTCCAATGCATCAGACGCCTGTGACCGATTGCGCTACCTGGCCATAACCGAACCGTCGCTAACGGCAGACGATTCTGAATTTAAGGTCGAGTTATCTATCGACAAGAAGGCCAAGACACTGACCGTCTCTGACAATGGCGTTGGAATGAATCGCGAAGCATTAATAGAGGATCTCGGTACAATCGCGCGTTCCGGCTCTTCCGCGTTTATTGATGCTCTCAGCAATGACAACGAAGACAATGTTGCCCTGATTGGCCAATTCGGAGTTGGGTTCTACTCTTGCTTTATGGTTGCCGATTCCGTTGAAGTAACCAGTCGGCGCGCTGGCGAAGACCAGGCGTGGAAGTGGACCTCCGACGGAGAAGGCGAATTTACAATCGAGGAAGCGGATCGTGAGAACCGCGGCACCTCGATTACAATGAAACTCAAAAAAGACGCCAAGGAATTCCTGGAGCCAACACGTCTCCGCCATATCGTCTCCACCTATTCGGACCACATTTCGCTTCCGATCCAGATGGAAATTGATGGCTCAGAGGAAACGCTAAACCAGGCCTCCGCCCTTTGGACACGGCAAAAGAAAGATATCAAGCCCGAGCAATATACTGAATTTTATCGTCACATCGGCCATGCGTTTGACGAACCGGCGACGACTATTCATTGGCGAGCGGAAGGGCGCGTACAGTATACGGGCCTCCTTTTTATCCCCTCTATGCGGCCGATGGATATTTTTGCGCCTGAACGCAAACATGGCGTAAAGCTTTATGTAAAACGCGTATTCATCACAGACGATTGCGAAGGGCTATGTCCGCCCTGGCTGCGCTTCATTAAGGGACTGGTTGATTCTGAGGACCTTCCTCTCAACGTCAGCCGCGAAATGCTTCAGAATAATCCGGCACTAACGCGAATCAAATCTGCGTTGGTAAAACGTGTCCTGGGTGAGCTTAAGAAACAGGCTGACAAGAAACCGGAAGAGTATGCCACTTTCTGGGAGAATTTCGGCGCTGTCCTGAAGGAAGGTATTTATGAGGACCAGGAGAACCGCGACGCTGTCTTAAAACTCGCACGCTTCAAGAGCACACATGGCGACGAACTCACCAGTCTTGAAGACTATATTGGTCGAATGAAAGAAGGCCAGGAAGCCATTTATTACATCTCCGGCGAAGACGTTGAGGCCTTGGCCAAAAGCCCGCAACTCGAAGGGTTCAGATCGCGCGGGATCGAGGTGTTGTTTATGACCGATCCGGTCGATGAATTCTGGTTGCCCGCCGTTGGAACCTACGAGGAAAAACCTCTTCGGTCCGCTACGCGTGCCGGTACTGATCTCAACGATATTAAATCGGAAGATGCTAAAGCGGACGAGAAGGACGATTCCGAATCCGACAACAACGACGACACGCCCGGTCTCGATGCGCTCGTCGCCATGATCAAGTTGGAACTTGGCGACAAGGTCAAAGACGTCCGTTTGTCGAACAGGTTAACTGACAGCCCGGTCTGCCTTAGTGCCGATGAAGGCGATATCGATATCCGACTTGAGCAACTTTTGCGCCAGCACAACCAACTCAACGAACAGGTCAGCCGGGTTCTGGAAATCAACGGCAAGCATCCGCTGATTACCGCGCTTGCAGGAATTTCCGGTTCAGATGGCGCCGGAAGCAAAGTCAGCGACGCAGCCTGGTTGCTGCTTGATCAGGCCCGGATTCTGGAGGGAGAGCCACTGCCTGACCCGACGGCTTTCGTCCGCCGTATGGCCGATCTGATGGCCAAAGGCGTGGCGGCTTAATGGCGACATGGGATCACGAAACAGATAGCTGTACCTTTGGCGACATCGATGTACGCCGCGTTGTCGATATGGAAGATGGTGCCTTCCCTGCCTCGCATCTATTTCCGGATTCAAACTTAGAGGAAATCAGCGCACTCAGTCAGCGTTTTGGGGAGAAGCATATCAACCCAGAGACACTCGACCTCTATTTAAGTTTTCACGCCTATATTGTTAAAACCGAAAAATGCACGATTTTGGTCGATGCCTGTGTCGGGAACGACAAAGATCGGCCCGGGCGCCCAATATGGACTAATCGATCAGGCCCATTTCTTGAAAACCTCGCGAAGCAAGGTGTCGCGCCCGACGATATCGACTTTGTAATGTGTACCCACCTGCATGCCGATCATGTCGGATGGAACACAAAAAAAGTGAATGGCGAATGGGTCCCGACTTTTGCCAATGCGCAGTATTTATTTGCCGAACGCGAATACCAATTTTGGCAACAGGAACAGGCCCAAATTAGCGAACCTATTATGTATGGCTCACATGCCGACAGTGTTTTACCGATCATGGAATCGGGACAGGCAAAACTCATCGACACCAACCATGAAATTACGACCGGCATATATACCGAGCCGGCTTACGGTCATACGCCCGGCAATATGGTGCTGAATATTTCAGAAGGCAGCAAAACCCATGCCGTGATTTTCGGCGATGTCATGCATCACCCCATTCAGCTTGCGCACCCTGAATGGTCGACCTGTTTTTGTGAAGATCCGCAAATGTCGAGTGAGACTCGAACGTCTCTACTGAGCCGGTACGCCAACACGGAAACTTTCGTACTTCCGGCACACTTTCAATCGCCAGGGTACGGGCCGGTGGAACGCGACGGCTCCAGCTTCAAAATGAAAGATGGTATAGGCGAAAAGTAATTCAGACTTTAATGCCGCTAAAGGGCGCGCGCTGACCGGCCTGTTCCATCAACGGAATTACCTTGTCGATCCACTGTTTGCATTCAGTTTTGTAATCGACCCAGGACAGCAGAATTCCATCAACATCCATCTCAATGAGATCACCCATACTATCGACAATCTGTTCCGGTGTTCCAATTAGAGGATAGCCCCCGTGTCCACCAATAAAATGCCGCCGAAACTGATCGAGCACTTCTGACGGCAGGGTTTCTGACTGCATGTCGAAAATTTCCAGGAGATTATTGACCGCAACATAGTCGCCTTTTTCAACGATGTAGTGTTCAGCATAGTCTCGCGCTTCTTTTTCCGTATCGCGGCAAACGATATAAGCGTGTATCCAGACTTCGATTTCTCGACCCGCCTCTGCTGCCATCGTTTTCAGATTCTTCATTTGCGCTTTGCCGCCTTCAATGTCGCGTTCCTTTAGAATCACGAAATTCATGTCGGCCTGGGTAGCAGCAAATTTCTGTCCTGCCGGAGACCCCCCAGCATTCATCACCGGTGGCATCGGTTTCTGAATAGGCTTGGGTTCGCTCCAAACCGCTTTGGACTGAAACCAGCGTCCATCGAAATCGAATTCGCCATCAGTTGTCCAAATCCGACGAACAAATTCCAACCATTCAGTGGCGTATTCATAGCGAACTTCGTGCTCGTTCCACTCGGCACCGAACATCTCAAACTCATTTTTGAACCAGCCGCACACGACGTTGAATGCAAACCGGCCACCCGAAATATGATCGATGGTCGCACATTGCTTGGCCGCTGCCACGGGGTGCACCAGTGGCACATGGGCAGTCGAAAAAATACAGCTATAGTTGGTGATCGCGGAAACGGCTGCCGCCCAGTTAAAAGTCTCGAATGTACGGTTATTGAAGTTGGTCTCGCCGCCATACCCTTTCCAGCGCGCGACGGGAAGAAGCACCTCAAATCCGGCCTGATCGGCCATTTGGACGACTTCCTTGGTCTCCGGCCAGGTCATATCCCATGTATTTTCGGCCGTGGTAATCGTCGAACCATGAGAACAGTTCATGGCAATGATGCCGATCTTCATCTTGTTGTCGTTATAGAGCGGATTTTCGCTAACGGGTCTTTCAGTCATGGCGGTGATCTTACAGATTTCGACCGAAAAAAAAATGGTGGGAGTAGCGTCCCACCATTCATTTCTAGAACTAGTTAAACCTATTTTTTACAGGGCAATGCCGGATGCGTGTCCACCAAATGCCACTTCTTGTTTTTCATCGTCATTATGTAAGCTGGCAACTGTGCGTCCCCCGTTTTCTCGAAACAAACCTTGCCTTGAACGAGATCGAACGTGGTCGTCAACAGCGCATCCCGGATTGCGGTGCGTTCCGCCTTGAGGTTTTTGGGATCGCCCGTGACTTTGGCCACTTCCATCGCTTTCTTGAACACATAGACAATGTCATAGGCCGACGCATCAACATGGTGCGGCCACGGCTTGTCGATTCCGCGCTTCTTCACCTCAGCAACATACTTTCGGCTGAAATCGCGTGTCCTTTCGTTGAGATCGTAATAAAATGACGCAGCAAACACCGCACCGTCGGCATCTGTGCCCATTTTATGGACGATATCCGGATCAGCCCAGATTTGCGCACCAATGATGGGTACATTGATCTTTTGACGCTTCATTTCCTTGACGACCCGGATGGCAATTGGCGCAATTCCGGCGAGACCGACATAGTCGATCTTCTTGCCTTTTAGTTGTGAAACCTGCGGCGAGACATCGAAAGCCTTGGTGGCAAATCCTATTGGTCCGGTAATCTTGACCTTCTCCTTGGTCAGGATTGGTTTCATGATAAACAGCCCAACGGCTTTGGATACCACATCATCAGTGCCATATAGGACCGCAACCGACTTCTTCATCGCGCCCCGTTTCTTCATGGTTTTCACAACCCGAGCAAATTGTAGAAATTCGCTCTCCGTCAGGCGATAAGCGTATGAATATTTATCAGCGAGCTTCGGTGCCGAAGATGCATTTGGAATCTGGACGATTTTTTCCCTCTCACCCGCCGCAAACGCAACGCGTGCTTCACTTGATGAGAACGGTCCGATAACACCGAGTGCTTTGTCGTCACGGGCAAATTTCCGAACGGCCACCACCGCCTGTTTCGGGTCACCCGCTGTATCGAATTTTACAATGCGGAGTTTCTTGCCATTAATGCCGCCGGCTTTATTGATTTCGGCGACGGCAATATCGACCGCAATTTCCGTCGTCTTATTGGTTGTAGAATAAAGCCCCGTCTTACCAAAGCTCAGCCCCAGAACAATCTCATTGGCCGATAGACCGGTGGTTCCAAATAACAGGACGGCAACCATTGCCGCCGGTGCAAGTTTTTTAACCCACATAACCGTCTCCCTAATCTCGCATTTACAAAGTTTTAATATTTTCTGTCGCTAAAGATATGGCGAATTGGTGCCAAGTTCCAATCCCGATTTATAGCGTAAAAAAGGCGGCGGAAAAAATCCCGCCGCCCCAATTAACCAAAATTCTTTGTATTATTTTTTACATGGCAACGCCGGGTGACTTTCCAGCAATTTCCACTTTTTATTTTTCATTGTCATAATGTAGGCAGGTAGCTGAGCGTCGCCCGTCTTCTCAAAACAAACATTGCCCTGAACGAGATCAAAAGTCGTTTTTAATAACGCATCGCGAATGGCTGTACGTTCAGCTTTCACCTTTCCAGGGTCACCGGTGATCTTGGCCACTTCCATCGCTTTTTTGAACACATAGACAATGTCATAAGCCGCTGCATCAACGTGATGTGGCCAAGGCTTTTTGATACCTTGCTTTGCTGCCGCTGCGACAAATTTCTTAGCAAAATCTCGCGTCCGGTCGTTGAGGTCGTAATAGTAGGAAGCGGCAAATACGGCATCATCGCCCTGCGCGCCCATACCATGAACGATTTCAGGATCGGCCCATATTTGAGCACCAATAATTGGCGCCTTGATCTTCTGGCGCCGCATCTCCTTCAAAACGCGGATTGCAATCGGCGTAATGCCTGCGAGACCGACATAATCGATATTTTTGCCTTTAAGTTGCGAGACTTGCGGCGATACGTCGAAGGCCTTTGTCGCAAAACCAATAGGTCCGGTAATCTTGACTTTTTCCTTGGTCAGGATCGGTTTCATGATAAACAGCCCGACTGCCTTGGAGACGACATCATCGGTACCATACATAATGGCCACCGACTTTTTCATCGCTCCCCGCTTCTTCATCGTTTTTACAACGCGCGAGAACTGCAGGAACTCACTTTCCGTCAACCGATAGGCATAGGAAAATTTATCTGCGAGTTTCGGCGCCGAAGACGCGTTCGGGATCTGGACTATTTTCTCCCGCTCCCCCGCCGCAAACGCAACACGCGCTTCGCTCGAAGAAAATGGGCCGATGACACCTAACGCATTGTCATCACGGGCAAATTTACGCACCGCAACCACCGCTTGTTTGGGATCACCTGCTGTATCGAATTTCACGATGCGGAGTTTTTTGCCGTTAACACCGCCGGCTTTGTTGATTTCCGCAACCGCAATATCGACGGCAACTTCTGTTGTCTTGTTGATCGTTGAGTAAAGCCCTGTCTTTCCGAAGCTAAGACCAAGGACAATTTCAGCTGATTGAGCCGGCACCGCAATTGCAGCACCAGCGAGTGTGGTAGTCATAATTCCAACTTTAAAACGCATGATCCACTTCCTCTCCCTGTTGAACGAGTTGAATGGTAACGCTGTGATACCTACGGTCAGTGCGTTCCGAGATAGGCTTCACCGAGACGACTGTCTTCCTGCAGGGTTTTTGAACTTCCTGACAGAACGACATCGCCAAGCTCGAGTACATATCCACGATCAGCGCTTTGCAACGCCATATGCGTATTTTGTTCAATAAGCAAAATTGTTAGCCCATCGCGATTGAGTTCTTCGATGAGAACGAAAAGCTGTTTCACAAGTATGGGGCTGAGCCCCAATGATGGCTCGTCGAGCATCATAAGACGTGGCTTTGCCAACAGCGCCCGGCTGATCGCCAACATCTGCTGCTCGCCGCCCGACAAGACCGAGGCTGGCATATCTCGACGTGCAGCAAGGTTTGGGAACCGCTCGTAGATAGCGTCGATTTCCGCTCCAACATCACCACTACGACAATAGGCGCCCATCTGAAGATTCTCATGAACGGTGAGGCTGACAAATATTTGGCGACCTTCAGGTACCATCACCAGCCCAGCATCGATCCGTTTGGGTGCGGACCAGCCGCTAATATCGATACCGTCGAATAATACCGTCCCTGTAGATTTCTCACTTCCCAGAATAGCCTTGAGCAATGAACTCTTCCCGGCACCGTTCGCGCCGAGGACAGTTACGATTTCGCGTTCGTCCAACGTCAAATCAACCGACTTTACAGCGTGATTGCGTCCGTAACGTACGTCTATCCCCTGGACATCAAGAAGCATTGGCGGCCTCCGTGTCATCGTCCGTACCGAGATAGGCTTCGAGAACGGCAGGGTCTCGATGAACCTCCTCCGGCGTTCCCTCAAATATCTTACGGCCAAAATTCAGGACTACAATATAGTCGCAGAGATCCCGAACAAACTGCATATCGTGTTCAACAACCAAAATCGTGACACCTTGATCGGATACTCTTTCCAGCAGTTCCTGAAGTTGACCTGTCTCTACCTGGTTTAAGCCAGCGGCTGGTTCATCCAAGAGCAGAAGTTTGGGATCGGAGACCATTGCCCGAACAACCTCAATCCGCTTCTGAACGCCATAGGGCAGGTTCGCGACAACCTCACCGGGGTATGTACCGATTCCGGCATTTTCAAGTGCTTCTTCCGCCGCTATCCGCCAGTTATTGCGTGGCAACATGCCAAGTGGGTATAGCAGACTTCCCAGCTTCCGAGCGCGGGCATGCTGACCCAGCATTACGTTTTCAACTGTGCTGAGATGCGGCATCAGACGGATGTTTTGAAAACTGCGTGACATGCCAACAGTTACCCGATCTTGTGCGGGAACATTGGTGATGTTCTCGCCCTCGACGGTGATCGATCCGGCATCAATATCGTAGACACCGGTCAATAGGTTGAAGACGGTCGTTTTCCCTGCGCCATTGGGACCGATTAGCGCCGTCCTGCTTCCTTTGCGAACGTCAAATGAAACATCATCGATGACCTTGAGGCCCCCAAAGCTTTTATGCATACCGGCAATTTCAAGAACGTTTACAGTCATGAGTTCGCCGCCGTCTCATCCAATACCTGCTTCTTGCGTCTGAAAAGTCCGCCGCCAAGCCGGTCCTGCAATGTTCGCGTCATGACGCCTTCCGGTCTAAAGACCATCAAAAGCACGATAAAGGCGCCAAACATCATAAAGCGTCCCTCAGCAAGCCATGTTAGTCCCGCTGACTCTGCTATTTCGCGTAGCGCTTCCGGTACAATCGTGAAGAATGCTGCGCCAATGAGTGGTCCCCAAGCCGTCTGTGTGCCTCCCATCAGCACATACAAAAGAATATAAATACTCAGAAGGACGTTGAAGGTTTGCGCTTCAATATAGTTGTAGTGATGACCGTAGAGCGAACCGCCGAGGCTCATTAGCATCGCGCCGACGGTAAAGGCCACGACCTTGGCCGTTCGCACATTAACACCAAATAATGTCGCAACGTTTTCGTCATCATGGATTGAACGAAGCGCCAACCCAAGCCGCGTCGACATAAAATAAAAGCTGAACAGGATCACCAGAATCGTCATGGGAACAATTACGGTGACATCAAGATGCGCATCCACCGGCATACCCGCAGCGGCGCCAAGTTCCTCAACGTTGATGACTATTCCTGCCACGACCTCTGCGAAAGCAAACGTCGCGAGCACCATATAGACACCCCGCGTCCGCAATATCGGAAAAGAAATCACAAACGCAATGGTGCCGGTAAACATCATTGCCAGAATGACACTCAACCAGACCGGTAACTCAGCACCGGTACTGGCGTTGAACCAGGCACTGGCATAGGCACCGAGCGTAATGAATCCGGCGGCACCAAGATTGAGTTGACCGGAGGCCGCCGGCAAGAAAATGCCGTAGGCATAAATCGTCGCCAGACACAGGATGATCAACTGCGATTCGAGATAACCGCTCATCAGAACTTGCCCTTTCCGATCAGCGTATGGCCGAACAGGCCTGTCGGTTTAAAGACAAGCAGAAGAAGAAGCATTCCCCAGATCGGCACCTTGGCAAAATCGGCGCCGACGATATAGATCGACATTACTTCAAGCATGCCGATAAACAGCCCACCGACAATGGCGCCCCAGACATTGCCAAGACCACCGAGAACCATGCCCGCGATGGCGACGGTAGCCACTGTGTCACCGACATAGGCATCGACCGTCGTGTAGTTGATTGTGAACAACACGCCCGAAATAGCGCAAAGAAGACCGGTAATGACGTAGACCACCGGCACAATGCGTCCGACCTCAACACCCATCAATGTCGCGGCATCCGGCCGCTCGGCAATCGCACGCAGGGCGCGCCCAAGCTTGCTCGCCTTGAGCATGACACTCAACATCACAACAACGACCAGCGAAAGAACCAGACTGACGATCTGTGGAACACTGAAAATAATCGTCCCGATACTGAATGTTCCCTGGCCAAACGGCGATACCGCCGTCAGCGGATCAGAGCCCCAGGTACTCACGACGAGATGTTCGAAAATAATCAGAAACCCTAGCGAACTGACAAGCGGTAGTGCATGTTCTGTCGCATCTCCGTATTTAGCTTTCATGTAGCGATACGTGAAGCGCTCAATTACCAACGAAACCAAGGCAATCACGATCAGTGCAACGATGATCCCTGCTATCCAGCGATATTCCGTACCGAATATGGTCAGGATCAAATCGTTACCGAATGGCAGCGTCCCGGACATGGTCGCGTACATCAAAACCGCAGCGAACATAAACAGGGCCGGAATGGTAAAGTTGAGAAAATTCAACATTCCGATGATCAGCGTAAAGGCCACGGCAACCATGACGTATACGCCACCCAGCATCAGCCCGTTAACAAGTTGTTGTATTACAAGCATCTGTTTATGGGCCTAGGACGGGATATGAGACTGATGGTTATCGAGATACCAGTCAGCAATCTCTTCGCGGGTTGCCCACCACACGTCATCGAAGCTGTTGGCATATTCCAGAAACTCACGGATAGCCCTCACTCTGAAGGGATGGCCTGAAACATGCGGATGCAGACCAACGCTCATAATTTTGCCCGTCTCGGCGCTTTCCAGATAAAGCTGATCAAACTGCTCCTTGAGCATTTCGATGGTTTGCGAGGTCGTAAAGTTTCGCCGCAGAAAGAAGCCGAAATCATTGACCTCGATGGAATAGGGGATAGCGACAATTGGCCCGCTATCCGTCTGCATTAAATAGGGCTGCTCGTCATTCATATAATCGCATATGAACTTCATGCCCTTCCTGGCGATAATTTCCGGCGTGTTTGGCGTGCTGCGGAGCGAGGACGACAACCAACCCGGTGATTTTCGCCCAACGACCTCTTCATAAACCTTAAGCGCACTATCGATAAGCGCTTCTTCAGCGGCGGGATCGGACTGATAATTTGTCAGTAGATCGCCTTGCTCATAATTGTGGCATACAAGCTCCCAGCCTCGATCCTTTGCTGCTTCGACAATGTCACGCCGCTCAAGACCGAGCTTCGCATTCAATGTGCAACTCGAAGGAACGCCGACCCCATCAAATATATCGATCAGTCGCCAAATCCCCGCACGTTGTCCATATTCACGCCAGCTAAAGTTTGGGACATCCAATACGTTGCCGGGCATTGGGTCAGGCAGTGCCGGAGGGCCACCAGCGTAATAGGGCTGATCGCTCTCTTTCATCATGTCCCAGAATTCGAGATTCAGGGTCACCTGAACAACCAGCCTTTTGCCGTTTGGCCACTTAAGCGGTTTACGTTTTGGCGGTGGCACAAAATCGTATCGCATTTTCCGCTTCCCTCTGAGTCTCTTTTCTGTGCAAGCACTCTATAGGCGGAATTCACGTGGTCAATCCGTGTAGAGAATTGGTCGCTCAAACGCGTTGCGGGGCTCATTATCCTGCGCTAGGAATTATTCAAAGAGGGAAAGAAACATGCGCATAACATCATTCTTATTTATTGGGCTGATTTTTCTATCGAGCAACGCTCTCGCTGATAATGTCTTCCTGAAAGCATTTTATCCTTTGGACGAGCCACGCTTTCACTGCGTCGATATTCCCGGACACAAATCCCGTGTCAATACGTCTCGCGCGCTAACAGTCCATACATGCAAGGAAGGAATTTGGCATAAGGACGAACTGTTTGACCCGGCAGCGCTCAAGAACGGGCAACTCAAAATGCCGGAATATGATAGGTGCATTGAGGCAGCGTCCAATCAGGACGGTGCCAAACTTTTTCTCAAACCCTGTAACGGATCGGCTTTGCAAGTTTGGTCTCATGACAGCTACCGGCTTACCCTCAACGCTCACAGTAACAAATGCCTCACTATTGGACCTGAGCCGTCCCGCCTAACCCGTGGCGGGAAGCGTCTGCCTTCTAAACATTTGGCGCGTTCACTCGCTCTCAATTTATGTTCTGAGGCAGCGTTGTCACGTCAGCTCTGGCGATTTGAAGCACCGCAAGACCGCTCTGGCTCTATTCTCCCGTTCGAAAATTTAAATGGTCGCTTAAACGACAGCTGCCGACTGATTGGAATAGTTGATCGTGACAGTGAAGCTGCCTTCGTTCATGGACCAATTCCACAATTCGTATTCCCGCAGGCCAGCCGCGTGAAACGGGTCCGCTTTGGCGATCGCATCGGCCTCTTCGAATGAACTTGCGCGGACGATTATCATCCCGGTTCTCGGCTTGCTTTCATCTTGCGGTTCCATAGGGCCAGCCGCGAATAAAACACCCCTTTTTTCAAGATCAAGCTGCATTTCCAGATGTTTTGGAAGAAGTTTTAAAATTTCCTCGCGCGGCGCGACGGGCCGCGTAAAAATTACGTAGAGATCTTTTCGCAACATATCCTTTGTTTCGTCTGCGCCCGTCACCGCCATTTTCGCACTCCCTTTGTTTGAAAAAACAGTATGGCAAACAACTGATCTTTTTCGCAAATCGGTTGCCGCGGCGAAAAAAACGTATACAAGTCTTTCCTTGGGGGAATTGGAGTGCGGAAACGCAACTCCAATAGATCGGGAAGAATTAAACAACCTGATCAGGATTGAGAAAATTATGATTATTTTTGCAAGAATTGCCGCCGTTGCAGCAGCGGCAAGTTTGCTGGCTGCCTGCGGTACGTCGCATGTTGCCAATTTGCCTGTAAAAGGTGGCGCATTTAATAAATCACTGCATAGTGAATATATAAAGCTCGCCAATTCCGAATATGACCAAACGGATTTTGAATCCGGCGGTGCCTACGCGGAACGCGCAAAACTGGCCGCGATGGGGAAACCCACCGCCCCGGATGGTATCCATGGCCGCAAGCTAACAAAGATTCATAAAGGAAATCTGACGGAGGCGCGCGCGCCTTATGTGGGCACTGGGCAAAGGGGCGGCCAAAAAAGCACCTGTCCATGCCGCGAAGGCACAGACCAGTTTCGACTGCTGGCTTGAGCAAGCCGAAGAAAACCTCCAGCCCAAACATATCGCAGCCTGCCGCAAGCAATTCGAGGCTTCGATGGAGAAGGTCCTAGCGGCACTCACACCGAAGAAAAAAGCCAAGAAAAAGAAAAAGAAGAAGAAACCTCAGACCACACGCTATGTGATCTATTTCGACTTCAATAGCTCTAAACTCAACAAAGCGGGTAAGAATGCCGTCGAGTTTACGATCTCTCAAATCAAGAAGAGTGCCAAAATCACGGTCACAGGTTACGCCGACCGGTCAGGAAATGCTGACTACAACAGTATTCTAGCGACCAGACGCGCGAACACTGTAATTCGTGCACTTGAAAAAGCCGGTATTAAAAATGAAATCGGCGTTGCTGTGTTTGGTGAAAAGAACCCCGCGGTTAAAACCGGTGACGGCAAACGTGAACGTCTAAATCGACGTGTTGAAGTTAACGTCACGCAATAGACTTACATTCAAGCTCAGGTTTTGAGCTTAACGAAAACGGCGATCCTTCGGGGTCGCCGTTTTTTCTTTTCAGTTGACGGTCATCTCAACCACTGCGCCACCAATCACGAGCCGAAGATGGCTACTTCCTCGCGAGATCAAATGCCGTTGCACCAAGAACAGGACCACCGAGCTCGTTCTGAACAATGACAGCGCAGCCATCCTGTTTATCAAAGCCCATCATCTTGATCGGCACTTTGATCTTCATTTCCTTACCATTCCATTCACCAATACGGCGATGCGCCCGAACAACATTCGAATAGGCAATTTTGCGGCCTTCATTTTCGCCGCGGCGAATGTCCGTTACATGCTCTTTGTCATATGCAAACAGCCAGATTGTCGCCGGACGGGCGGGTTTCGGCCCAGCAGCAACCGTTATTTCAGCGACCTCTTTGCTCGGGTGTGTAATCTTGACCCGTACCCTCTGTGATTTTCGTGCCTGCTCAATAGCCCGTAAAATTTTTCCACGCCCTGAGCCAACACTTTGGTGTGTCCCACTGACAACCATCTGCGGCGTATAGATATAACGGATTCTGAAAGCGCCACCGTAATTGCGTTGACGACGCGTGGAGTCAGTGCTTGAAAAAGGATCTTTCCAGCCGAGGTAATTCCAGTAGTCAACATGGAACGAAAGCGCGATGACGTCGTCTCGCTTCGCCAAGTCACCTAAAAAGCGGTCAGCCGGTGGGCAGGAGGAACATCCCTGCGACGTAAAGAGTTCGACGACGACCTTGTCACCTGCTGCATGTGCCGCGCCAGCAAATAAAGATCCTAAACCAACAGCGGCCGACAAGACCGCAACCATGGCACTGTTTTTAAATAAATTAGTCATGTTCCGGAACCTAGGGATTGCGCGCTACAGGTGCGAATCAACATTCGGTGATACGATTGTTAGCGCCGTTTCAATCTAAAGCCGTTACGCCGCCTCGTCTGCGATGTTCCGCAGCACATACTGCAGAATACCGCCGTGCCGGTAATATTCGACTTCATCTAGCGTATCGATACGGCAACGGGTCGTAATCTCGACAACCGAACCATCGGCGCGGGTGATTTTCACCGGGATATCCATACCGGGGGTAATTCCTTCGGAAATACCAGTAATATCAAAGATCTCGGTACCGTCCAGTTCAAGCGACTCCCGGTTTTGCCCGTCTTTGAATTCAAGCGGTATAACACCCATACCGATTAAGTTTGACCGGTGAATACGCTCAAAGCTTTCGACGATGGCAGCCTTGATGCCGAGCAGATTTGGACCCTTTGCAGCCCAGTCACGGGACGAGCCCATGCCATAGTCCTTGCCAGCGATAACAACCAATGGAATGCCGTCCTTTTGATAGAGCATCGAGGCTTCAAAGACCGACATTTCCTTGCCTTCCGGCAAATGCTTGGTAAAGCCGCCCTCTGTGCCGGGCACCATTTCATTGCGAATACGGATATTCGCAAAGGTGCCTCTGGTCATGACCTCAAAATTGCCGCGCCGGGCACCATACGAATTAAAATCCTCCGGCCGGATCTGGCGCTCAAGCAAAAATTCACCGGCGGGGCTAACTTTTGGAAATCCGCCTGCCGGCGAGATATGGTCAGTGGTGACCGAGTCACCCATTTTCAGCAAAACACGGGCTCCTTCAATATCCTTCAGGTCAGAAGGCTCCGGTCCCATCCCCTCAAAGAAGGGGGGGTACTGAACATAGGTTGAGCCCGAATTCCACGCATAGGTTTCTCCTTCAGGAACGCCCATTTCGTTCCAGGTTTCGGAGCTGTCTCCAACATTGTTATAACGTTCGCGGAACATCTCCGGCGTAATGCAGGCGCGGATCGTATCCTGGATTTCCTTGTTGGTTGGCCAGATATCCTTGAGATAAACCGGGTTACCATCCCTATCCTCGCCGATCACGTCTTTCGTTAAATTCACGTGCAGTGAGCCTGCCAGTGCATAGGCAACGACAAGCGGCGGTGAGGCCAAATAGTTTGCTTTTACCTGTTGATGTACGCGGCCCTCAAAATTGCGATTTCCCGAGAGAACGGCTCCGGCGACAAGATTGCCTTCATCGATCGCATCGGCAATTGGACCAAGCAACGGTCCGGAGTTGCCAATACAGGTCGTGCAGCCATAACCGACAATGTTGAATCCAAGTTCGTCCAAATCGTCCTGCAGACCTGCTGCCGCGAGATAATCCGACACCACCTGACTACCCGGTGCCAGCGAGGTCTTTACCCAGGGCTTCACTTTTAAACCTTTGGCGACGGCGTTGCGCGCAACCAAACCTGCAGCCACAAGCACCGACGGATTTGAAGTGTTTGTGCAGCTGGTAATCGCAGCGATGGCGACATGCCCGTCTTTCATCGCATAGTCGGACCCTTCGACTTCCGCCTCACCTTTGCTCGCATCCCAGGTCGGCAGCTCCTCGGCAAAGTTATTGGGCATCTCCGAAAGTGCCACCCGGTCCTGCGGACGCCGTGGTCCTGCCAGGCTCGGTTCAACCGTTGAGATATCGAGCCCAAGCGTATCGGTGAAAATTGGATCTGGTGAATCTGCCTCGCGCCACATGCCCTGCTCTTTGGCGTAAGCTTCGACCAAGGCCACCTGATCCGCTTCGCGTCCCGTGGACTCCAGAAAATTGATGGTTTCGGAATCGATGGGAAAGAACCCGCACGTGGCACCATATTCAGGCGCCATGTTGGCAATTGTTGCACGGTCGGGCAGGCTGAGATTGTCCACACCGGGGCCGCAAAACTCAACAAATTTGGATACCACTCCTTTGGCGCGAAGCATCTGCGTTACGGTCAACACCAGATCGGTTGCAGTGGTGCCTTCTTTTAACGCGCCAGTGAGTTTGAAACCAATAACCTCGGGCAAAAGCATTGAGATTGGTTGCCCGAGCATCGCCGCTTCCGCTTCGATGCCACCACATCCCCAGCCCAAAACGGCGAGGCCATTAACCATAGTCGTATGACTGTCAGTCCCAACAAGCGTATCTGGATAGGCAATGACTTTGCCGTCTTCCTCTGTTGTCCAGATAGCCTTGGCGAGGTACTCCAAATTGACCTGATGACAAATTCCCATTCCCGGAGGTACGACCCGGAAGTTTGAAAAGGCGTTTTGGCCCCAGCGCAGGAACTCATATCTTTCCTGATTTCGCGAGAACTCAAGATCGACGTTTTTTTGAAAAGCGTCCGGCGTCCCAAAATTGTCGATCATAACCGAATGATCAATTACGAGATCAACCGGGCAAAGCGGGTTAATCTTCTGGACATCACCGCCCATCTTGAACATGGCGTCGCGCATCGCCGCCAGATCCACAACTGCCGGAACACCAGTCAGGTCCTGCAACAGGACCCGCGCCGGCCGAAAAGCAATCTCGTCGCTGGCGCTTGGTTTTCCGTTCCACGAAGCCGCCGCTTTAACATCGTCGGCGGTAACTGTTCGCCCGTCTTCGTAACGCAGAAGGTTTTCGAGCAACACCTTCATCGAATAAGGCAGCGGCGCAATATCGCCTATGCCCTGCGCTTCAGCAGCCTTTAAGCTGAAATAATCATAATTTTTGCCCTTAACGGATAGCGTGCTGCGCACGCCCAGGCTGTCATTGCCGGTTACACCCACGGCGATCTCCTCACTTTATTTTGGTTTTTTAACACGTTTTTTGACACGTTTTTTAATGTGGCGCGAAAATAACGCCCAAATGCCCTATTTCTCAAGCTAAACGTTACAACAAACCTACTTAAATCGCCCAAAAATAGGATTAATTACCACAATATTGCCTTATTTCAGCCCTTGGACTCGCGAAATTAGGCACCATCTTAAGAGTCCTAGCCCCCAACGGGACACCACCCCCCCCGGTGTCCCACCAGCCCTGCAAAGGGTTGGTCTCCCCTTAAGGCCGTCGGTTCCCCCCGGCGGCCCTTTTTTTGACCTTTCTTCATATGGTGGCTTTCTCGTTATGGCTTTATTAAGGTGGCGGCGCCAGCTTACGGTTAAATACAGCCATATCATTGGCAAATTAGGGACAAATGAAGTTTTTCGGGGAAAACATCTCCTGCGTCAGAGGCGAGCGATTGGTCTTTAGGGGGCTGAATTTCGCTGTGGAACCGGGAGGTGCCCTGGTGCTTACCGGCAATAATGGTTCAGGGAAAACGAGCCTGCTCCGCGTAATGGCCGGTCTTAACCGTGCAACTGTCGGCAAAATTGCCTGGAGCGACGGCCCGATATCAGATGATCCAGAGAAGCATCATGGTCGTTTGCATTTTATCGGTCATCTTGATGCGCAAAAGCCGGTTCTGTCTGTCGGGGAAAATCTTGAAATGTGGGCACGATTGCACGGAGGTACCGACGAAAAAATCGCGATGGCCATAAAGAAACTAAAGCTCGATGGTTTCGAAGATTTACCGGGACGTTATTTGTCGGCGGGTCAAAGACGGCGCCTTTCCCTGGCACGATTGGTCGCCAGTGAGGCACCGCTCTGGATACTCGACGAACCAACGATCGCGCTCGACGAAGGATCGGTTGCAGCGGTTCGCGCTCTAATTTCCGAGCATCGAGACGCTGGCGGAATGGCGGTTATCGCCACAAATGTAGAGTTGGGCCTTTCTGACACCACAAAACTTGATATGCGCGATTATGCCGCAGGCCAGGACGATATCTGGGAGGGCGTTTCATGAATGCGCTGGCCCTCATCCTACGCCGTGAAATTCGTCTCTCTATGCGCCAAGCCGGTGATAGCGCCATAATAGTGCTGTTTTTCGTGTTGGCAGCCATCCTTTTCCCGTTCGGCGTAGGCCCGGAACCCAATATGTTGGCGCGTATGGCCCCCGGTGTCGTCTGGGTCACCGCTCTGCTGGCCGCGATGCTTTCATTTGAACGTCTGTTCGCACCGGACTACGAAGATGGCAGTTTGGAACAGTTGGCGCTCGGTCCCGCTCCGCTGGAAACAGTAGCATTGGCCAAGGCAGCGGCACACTGGCTAACTACCGGATTTCCTTTGATGATTGCAGCCCCATTGATTGCGTTGCTTTACCGCCTTCCTGACGCCGGCTACAACACGCTCCTGATTACAATGGCACTTGGCACACCGACCATAAGTCTGATCGGAACGGTCGGCGCCGCTTTGACCCTCGGTGCCAGGCGCGGCGGAGTGCTGCTCTCCCTTCTGGTTATACCGTTAATCATCCCTATTCTGATTTTTGGTACGGCAGCTATAGATGCCGCGATTGGCGGTTATCCGTTTCGCCAGCACCTCTTGCTTTTGGGTGGGTTTTTTCTCGGCGCATTGGTATTAACACCTATCGCGACCGCCGCCGCCCTGCGCCAGGCCCTCGAATAACACCAGTTCAAGGATTCTTTGTTTAAACGCGCTGAAAACTTGGAATATTATGGTTAACGAATCGTTCAACTCTATGTGTGACCAATGTATCGTAGGTTCACAATGAGCCCTGGTCGCGCCATATAAATCAATGCGCCGGGCAAAATAAAAGGCAGATTTGCCGACAGAGGATGATGATACAAAAATACGCCAACCCAGCCCGATTTAACCGCCTTGCCGCAACCCTTTTGCCCTGGTTTGCGTGGCCTGCGGCTATATTGATTTTTGCCGGACTGTATTTTGCGCTGTTTAACTCACCACCAGATTATCAGCAGGGTGAATCGGTGCGGATTATGTATGTCCATGTGCCGTCCGCATGGATGGCGCTCTTCGTATATACCTGTATGGCGATCTCCTGTGCCGTTGGGCTCATCTGGAAGCATCCGCTGGCTCATATTGCGGCGCAGGCTGCAGCACCTATTGGCGCCTGCTTTACCTTCGTTTGTCTAATGACCGGATCCCTTTGGGGCAAACCGATTTGGGGCACCTGGTGGGTCTGGGATGCGAGGCTGACGTCGGTCCTGATTCTGTTCTTCCTCTATTTAGGATTTTTGGCGTTGCAGAATGCCTTTGATGATCCGGCCCGCGGCGAACGGTCGGCTGCGATACTGGCATTGGTCGGCCTGATCAACGTTCCTATCATTCATTATTCGGTCGTCTGGTGGAATACGTTGCACCAACCAGCAAGCGTCATAAAGATGGCCGGGCCTGCTATCCATTCTTCAATGTTGCTACCGCTTTTTCTCATGGCCATTGGCTTTAAGCTATATTTTCTGACGCTGCTGCTGCTGCGTATGAAGGCCCTAATGATGGCACGCCGGGCTCGCGGTATGAGCATGGCACAGCTTCACCATCAGGCAGCGGAGTAATTTGCCATGCAGATGCTCTCCGAATTCCTCGCAATGGGTGGTTACGGCAGTTTTATCTGGGCTGCCTATGGTACCGCCGCAATAGTTCTGCTGGGACTTTTGTACTTGTCGCTACGTGAACTCCGGGCAACGGGTGCAGAAATCGCCGCACTCGAAGCCAATTCGCCGCGACGGCGGCGCATGGATGACGAGGATGGGGACGAGATAAAGTGACCCGTAAACAGCGCCGTATGAATTTTGTGATGTTGGGTCTGGCAACGCTCGGCACTGCTGCAGCGCTGGTGCTAACCGCACTTGAAGACAAAATTGTCTTCTTTTACAGCCCAACTGACCTCGTGACGAAAACAACAATTCCAAAGAATCAGCAATTTCGCGTTGGCGGTTTGGTCAAGGAGGGTACCTGGAAGAAACCCGAAAACGGTTTAACCCATAATTTTACGGTCACGGATTTACGACACGACATAGCGATTTCCTATAAGGGAATTATCCCCGATATCTTCCGCGAAGGTCAGGGCGTTGTGGTCCTTGGTAAAGTTCAGGCCAATGGCATCTTCCGGGCAGATGAAGTCCTTGCCAAACATGACGAAAAATACATGCCGCCGGAAGTTGCCGCTGCTTTGAAGAAATCCGGTAAATGGGAGGGCGGCAAGGCCAGAGCAGAATGATTCCCGAGATTGGACAGTTCGCCTTGATTCTCGCGCTGGTTATCAGCCTTATACAGGGTACCCTGCCACTCGTCGGTGCCGCTAAGAACCGCACGCAATGGATTGCTGTTGCCCGTCCCGCGGCACGCGGTCAGTTCCTTTTCGTTATCACGGCGTTTTTCTGTCTTATGCAAGCCTATGTGACGTCAGATTTTTCTGTCGCCAATGTCGCGCACAATTCCCACACCTTGAAACCGATGCTCTATAAGGTTTCTGGAGTCTGGGGCAATCATGAAGGCTCCATGGTGCTCTGGGTGGCCATCCTCGCAATATTTGGACTGGCGGTCGCGGAGTTCGGCTCCGCCCTCCCTCCTTCACTCAAAGCACGGGTTCTCGCCATTCAGGGGCTTATTGGCTTCGCCTTCCTTGCTTTTATTCTTTTCACTTCAAATCCGTTCCTGCGGCTTGATCCCGCGCCACTTGAAGGCAATGGACTTAACCCGATCCTTCAAGATCCGGGTCTCGCCTTTCATCCCCCATTTCTTTATCTGGGCTATGTTGGCTTTTCGATGGCCTTTTCCTTTGCTGTCGCCGCCTTGATCGAAGGCCGCGTTGATCCAGCCTGGGCACGATGGGTCCGACCATGGACGCTGGCGGCGTGGTGCGCATTAACAGTGGGAATCGCACTTGGCAGCTGGTGGGCCTATTACGAACTTGGCTGGGGTGGCTGGTGGTTTTGGGATCCCGTTGAGAACGCGTCTTTTATCCCCTGGCTGGTAGGGACTGCCCTGCTCCATTCTGCGATCGTCGTTGAAAAACGCGACGCTCTGAAAAGCTGGACGGTCTTGTTGGCAATTCTTGCATTTTCAATGTCCTTACTCGGCACCTTTCTGGTGCGATCCGGTGTTCTCACCTCCGTCCATGCCTTTGCCAGCGATCCGGATCGAGGCGTCTTTATTCTCCTCCTGCTGGTCTTTGTTATCGGTGGCTCATTGACGTTGTATGCGATCAGAGCGCCTGGCCTTAAGGGTGGAGGACTGTTCGCCCCTATATCGCGTGAAGGTGCGTTGGTTTTGAATAACCTCCTGCTGACAACCGGCGCTGCAGTTGTTCTTTTGGGCACATTGTACCCTCTTATTCTCGATGCTTTTGGCGGCGGCAAAGTATCCGTCGGTCCACCCTTCTTTAATACGACGTTCGTGCCGTTAATGGTGCCGGTAATGCTCGCCGCCGTAATCGGTGCGATGCTGAGTTGGAAACGCGGCGATATAGCTGCCGTCCTTGGCCGCCTCAAGATTGCATTTATTTTTGCATTGATCGGCGTCGGCGTTACGTCCTTTTTTGCTGGTACTCTAAAAGACGTCCTTGCTGCCTTTGGCATCGGGATCGCCGCCTGGCTGATTGCCGGTAGTGCCGTCGAAATTGCCGAAAGAATTGCCTTGTTCAAAGGTCCGGTTGCAAATTCGATGCGCCGCGCCGCAGGGTTGCCACGGTCGGCGTGGGGTATGGCCATTGCGCATGGTGCACTTGGAATAATGGTCGCCGGGATAACCGCTTCCTCGGCGTGGCGTGTAGAAAAGATACAGTTGATGCAACCCGGCGATGTCGTGGAAATCTCGGGTTACAGCCTAATATTTGAGGGGGCCAAAAAAATAAACGGCCCCAATTATCACGGTGATCGCGGCATATTTACGGTAACGAAAGACGGCAGGACTATTGCCGCACTCACGCCGGAAAAACGTGATTACCCCGCGGAACGGAGTCAGACAACCGAGGCAGGAATTCTGACGATGGTTAGCGGCGATCTCTATGCTGTTCTTGGAGACAAAAACCAAAGCAATGCCGCCTGGACCACCCGAATTTATTTTAATCCACTGGTCGCCTGGATATGGGTCGGTGCCATTCTCATGGCGGGGGGCGGTGTCGTTTCTCTAACGGACCGTCGACTTCGCGTTGGCGCACCAAAGACTGCCAGGCAAAAAACTCGGCCTCAACCGAACCCGGTAGGTGCCTGAAGTGACCGCAAAGTTCAGCCTGGGGTATTTTTTACCGGCAATTCTGACGATCGTACTTGCGTGGGTTTTCTGGTCCTATCTCGGTGAAATAAAGGATGGGAAATCAATACAGGATCTGCCATCAGCGCTGATCGACAAACCTGCACCAACCTTTAAACTTCCAGGCATATCAGCAGGAGACAAAGGCTTTGACAGTGCCGATTTGAAAGGAAGGGTGGCGCTCGTTAACGTCTGGGCGAGCTGGTGTCCGCCATGCAGGGTGGAGCACCCTCTGCTAATGCAGATGGCGCGAGAGGGGATCCCTATCTTTGGAATCAATTACAAAGATAAACCCGACGCGGCTATGAGATTCCTGACGGAACTCGGCAACCCCTACCAAGCCATCGGGGCCGACAGAAGCGGTCGCGTTGCCATAGATTGGGGCGTCTATGGATATCCTGAGACCTATGTTATCGATGCCAAAGGTCATATTCGCTATCGCCATGTTGGACCGATAATGCCACATGATCTCGCAGAAAAAATTCGACCGCTGATCAAGGCACTTGGCAAATGAAACGGCTGGTTCTTCTGGGCTTTGTCATCGCCGCGGTGATCGCAGCATCACCAGTAAAAGCCGTTGAACCAAATGAAATCCTCGAGGATCCAAAGCTTGAACAACGCGCACGGGCTCTCAGCAAAGACCTTCGATGCGTGGTCTGTCAAAACCAGTCGATTGACGACTCAAATGCCAGCCTTGCCCGCGACCTACGCGTTGTCGTTCGCGAACGGCTGCAGGCGGGAGATACCGACAAGCAAATAATCGATTTTGTCGTCGCCCGCTACGGAGAATTTGTGCTCCTGAACCCGCGGGTGAATGCGCGCACCTACCTACTCTGGGGTGGCCCGGCCCTCGTATTGATTTTCGGAATTTTAGGATTGGTTTTTTGGTTTCGGCGGCGCGGGAAGATCGCTAATGACGGCTTGAGCCCCGAGGAAGAAAAACGGCTTGCCGAGTTACTGGGTCAAACCGGCACTGAAGGGTCAGACAAGTGAGAACTCATCGATGATATGGATGATTCTTGCAGCAATGGCCGCGATTGCGCTGGTACTCGTTCTGCGCCCGCTTTTGGGACCAGATGAAAACGGGTCGAACCGCGCTGAGTACGATACCCAGATCTATAAAGACCAGCTGGCTGAGCTGGAACGCGACGCCGCGCGCGGCATCATTACGGAAGAGGCGGCATCCGCGGCGCGCACCGAAATAGCACGGCGATTGCTGGCTGCTGACGAAGAAGCCAAGGTTGAAACGACTATAGAGGAACCAGCGACCGGTAAAGCAACAGCCATCATTGTTGGTATAACCATCCCCGCTTTGACGCTGAGTATTTATGCACTTACGGGTTCGCCACATTTGCAAAGTCAGCCAGGTGTGGAAACACAGGCCAAAGCCAAAGCCGCCCGCAAATCCAATGAACCTGACCTCGCCACAATCATTTCGGAGTTAAGTGCCCGCGTTAAGGAGCGGCCAGATGACCTCGAAGGCTGGCGGCTTTATGCACGTGCTCTCGCTGGGATTCGCCGCTTTGCGGATTCTGTCGCCGCATATCAAAGGGCCACCACGCTAGATCCGAAGAATGCAGATCTATGGTCACAGTTGGCGGAAGCTCAGGTATCCGCCGCCCAAGGCAGCGTAACACCGGAAGCACGCAAATCACTGGAAAAGGCTCTGATATTAGAGCCACGAGAGCCACGCGCCCGTTATTATGTTGGGCTTGCGGCGCACCAGGCAGGCGACATTAAGCAAGCGCTAAAAATCTGGCTACAACTTGAAGCGGATTCCGTCGCCAATGCGCCCTGGCGTAAAGTTCTTGGTGAGCGGATTGCCAACACAGCCAAACAAAACGGTGTTACGTCCATAGCACTGGCGAAAATGCGAAAAACTATCCGCAAATCTGCAGTTGCTGATTCAATAGATGCGTTAGCGCCTGGTCCAACCGCCGATGACATAAAAGCAGCACAGGAAATGTCGGCAAAAGACCGGCAGGAAATGATCCGGGGAATGGTGCAAAGCCTTGCGGCAAAGATGGAAGAAAACCCAAACAATGCCGAGGGCTGGATACGTCTTGGGCGGTCATATGAAGTGCTTAACGAGCCTGCAAAATCCCGTGATGCCTATGGTAAAGCAGCGGCGCTTAAACCGAACGATTTGGCGGTGCTCACTGCCTATGCCGGCGCGATTGCTCGCGCTGCAGATCAAAATGCTCCCCTACCGCCCAAACTCGCCAATGTCTCGGAACGCATCCTGAGCATGCAACCAACGCATGGCGGCGCATTATGGTTTAGCGGGATCGCCAAGTTCGAAGCGGGTGACAAGATGGGGGCTAAAGAACGGTGGACGCGTTTGCTGGCCGTTCTGGATCCTAACGGCGCACAGCATGCCCATGTCGCGGAGCGCATTAAGGCGTTGGAACAACCCGCCAACCCATGAAATCAGTTGCGGCCTGCCTGTGCTCTCTTACTGCCCTGATTTTTCTCAGTTGTGGAATGACGGGGGCGAAGGCCGACTTTGCCGCCGGCGCGAAAGCGTATGACGGCGGCGACTATGCAAAAGCCTATTCGGAGTGGAAGGAAGCGGCACAATCAGGAGATTTGGCCGCAATGGTTGCGCTTGCTGATCTATACCGGCGCGGCGCAGGAAGATCACCGAATATAGACCTGGCGTTACACTGGTATAAGCAAGCAGCAAAGGCGGGGGATGCCATCGCTCAAATTAATCTTGCGGAAATGTACCTCAACGGCTGGGGAACTTTGCGAAACCTGCCTTTGGCGTGGGTGTGGTTTAATCGGGCTGCGAAACAGGGAAATGCGTGGGCAATGTCTCAACGTCAGATTCTTGAACGGGTTTTATCTCCTTCTGCTCTGGCTACGGCGAAGAAGATGCGTAATATACGTTAAAGGAATTTATTTAGAGGCCCATTGGCATGACCGCACAGCGCGACAAATCAAAACAAATTCCCGGCACTACCGTTTTCGACGGTGCCGAATCCCGAAAAGGATATCGCATTAATAAATTTGCCATGTCCTTTACCGTCGCCGAAAACCGCGAGGCGTTCACCGCCGACGAAGAAGCCTATATGGAGAAATGGAATCTCAGCGATCAGGAGAGGCAGTTTCTGCGCGATCGAAACTATCGCGGTCTCATCGAAGAATGCGGCGGCAACATATATATGATCATGAAACTCGGCACCTGCACCGGCCATGGGCTTTATCATGTCGGTGCACAACTCCGCGGCCAGACCTTCGAAGAATTTATGGAAACCCGTAACGCCTCCGGGGCGCGGTAAGGGAGAATATCGGAATGGCAAAGATCGTAGGCGGTATCGGGACATCACACGTGCCATCGATTGGCAAAGCCTATGATATGGGCCAACAGGAAGAGCCCGACTGGAAGCCATTGTTTGACGCCTATAAACCCGTACAAAAATGGCTCGAAGACTTGAAACCGGATGTCGCTATCGTTGTGTACAACGATCACGGCTCAAGTATGTTCTTTGACAAGTATCCGACGTTCGCGCTTGGCGCTGCAGACGTGTATCCCATCGGCGATGAAGGATGGGGTCCGCGACCACTTCCTGATGTACCAGGCGATCCTGAATTTTCTTGGCACCTTGCAGAACAACTCGTTTATGACGAGTTCGATATGACAATTTGCCAGGAACTTTCAGTAGAACATGGGTTTCTGGTACCGATGAATTTGTGCTTTCCGCCTGAACCCGATTGGCCGGTTGCCTCTGTGCCGGTTGCGGTCAATGTAATCCAGCATCCGCTGCCTACAGCGACAAGGTGCTTCAAACTCGGACAAGCCATTCGCCGCGCTGTCGAGGCGTGCGATCGTGACCTGCGTGTCGTTATTTTTGGCACCGGAGGCATGTCGCATCAGCTGAACGGTACTCGTTTCGGGCATTTGAACACCGAATTCGATAACGACTTTCTTGATAAAATCGAATCCGACCCCATCGCCCTCACTAATCTGACCCATCAGGACATAATGGAAGACGCCGGTGCGGAAGCGGTGGAACTCATTATGTGGCTCACCATGCGCGGTGCGCTTTCGGACGATTTAACCCGCGTTCATCGTAATTATTACGCGCCGATGACAACGGGAATGGGGTTGATTGTGCTCGAAGAGGGCTCATAGCGCCCATAAAAAATCACTTCACTAATCCGTAAAGTATCCCATATCATAAAGATGGGTAGGCGTTCACCGCCTACCTGAAGAAAAAACGCGTTTGAAGCTCTTTTGAACCCGGGATTGACCGGGAGTAACTCGAGGCGTGGGGCTAAAGTCCACCGATTCTGAGTTGAGTAGACGCAGCCCGGCGCCCTGCCTGTGAGGAGGGTCGCATAATGCACATTGAACAAATTCTGAAAACAAAAGGCTCCGATGTCGTCACTGCACGCGCTGACGAAACCATCGCCCAAGCGGCAATTCGGCTCGAAGCCAACGCTATTGGTGCGCTCGTGATTGTCGATAATGAAAATACACCAGTCGGCATTTTTTCGGAACGCGATCTCGCACGCGGCCTAAACGAATTTGGACCCCGCCTGTCCGCAACGCCGATATCGTCTCTGATGAGTGGTAATGTTGTGACCTGCGAGCCTGATGATTTAATTTCGGATGTTATGGCGACGATGACCGAACGGCGTATCCGGCACCTGCCAGTACTGAAACGCGGGAAACTCGCCGGCGTTGTTTCGATCGGCGATATGGTCAAAGAGCGGCTCAATGAAATTGAAACCGAGGCCAGTGCCATGCGGGCCTATATTGCCGGCGTCTAAATTTAGAGGTCGGTTAAAGCGGAATTACCCGTTCTGAATTTGTTTGTGGAGAAGGGCTTCCCCCATACCTTCGCCAAGGCACCACTCCGCAAAATTTTCTGGTGTTGATTCCCATTGTCGCGGCTGCCAGTTATCGTCAACGACATCTGAGTCGAAATCGTACTCCGCGGCGCCGCCGCAGGGGTTTTTGAAATACCAGAAATAACACGAAGATACCGGATGGCGTCCGGGGCCAATCATGGTCTCCCAGCCATTGCGGGTCATATTATTACCGCCGCCAAACAGCTCGTGAATTGACCCCAGCTCAAAGGCCAGATGATGAAAACTGCGCTTTCCTTTGCCTGGGTCGAGCAGAAACAGATTGTGATGGTTATTGGCATCGGCACAACGCATAAAGTACCCGCGGCCAGGATAGGAATCGGTGAGTTTGAACCCCAGCGTATCGATATAAAAATTCTTGTGGGTTTCCAGATCGTCCGTCACGTAGACGATGTGTGACATGATGAGCGGCGTTGCCCTGTCAAATTTCTGACCACGCTGATTAAGGCGTTTGATATTGCCGGGCACATTGGTCTCGATTGAATCTGGTTTAATTGGTTCACATTGAGCAAGGCGAAAGGCAAACCCGAATCCGAGCGGATCGGATGCGTGAAGTGTACCGTCAGCTTCTTTCGTTAATGCATCCGCGGCGGATAGTTTGTCTTTTAGAGAAGCAAGATCATCAGAGGTACGCACACCGAACGTGACCTCCCTGACGGTAGATTGCGCATCGACGGATGGTGGCGGCGGAAGATCGGGGTCATCGCAAGGAAAAACTTCTATGGTTGCGCCGTTTTGCGCAGCGAAAACAGCATGGGAGCCATCCTCCTCGATACTCTCGAGGCCAAAATCGCGCCAGAATTTAACCGCCGATTTTATATCTTCGACGCCATAGACGACTTTTTCGATCCCGGTGTGGTGCATATACTTGCTCCCGAATATCCGGACTGACGTGACCTAGTTTAGCAGTTAAAAAATTATATGTGCAGTGGATGGACAAGAACACTTGGCAGTGCGGCGCAATAGATGTCTAGTTGGTGTCTTCCTGATAAAACGCTCGAATTACTAACCCGGCAAAATCGACATGGCTGTTGATTTATCAAAACCAATGGAACTTCATCGCCAGGGACGCCATGGCGAAGCGCTTCCGCTTTACCGTGCGGCGCTGGAACAGGCGCCTCAAGATCCCGATATCCTTTATCTGACAGGACTGTGCCAACTCGAAATGGGAGAAATGGAAGCAGGGGCACAGCAAATGCGAGCGCTGGTCGCAATCCAGCCACGAAACGCCGCAGCACATCATGCATTAGGTAAAGCACTGATCGAGTTAGGTAAAAATGATGCAGCTCGCAGTCACCTGCAGAATGCGCTGGACATTAATCCAAATTCTTCTGATTCCCGCATAGAGCTTGCCGATCTTGCGCTTGCCACAGGCGATGCAAAAAGAGCTGGCGAACTCTACCGCGAGGGCATCAAGATCGACCCATCACAGCCAGCGCTCTGGAATAACCTCGGCACGGTTTGCCGCCAACTCGGGCAACTGAAGGAAGCGGAAGAAGCGTGGGTAAAAACAATTGGCCTGGCTCCCGATCTGGTCGAAGCTTATTGCAATATCGCCACTTTGAAAGTGCGGTTGGGACGATTTTCTGAAGGGATTTCCTATTTGCAAGACGGCCTGGAACGCCGGCCTGATGATCCTGATCTAAATTTCTATTTAGGAGAGCTGCATTTCTTTGCCGGGGAATTTGAGGGCGCATCCGATGCTCTAAAACGAGCACTCGCTTCACGCACGGGATTTCGCGATGCCGAAATTCGTCTTGCCCAAGCATCACAATATCTGTGCGACTGGGACACCATGGATGCGTTCGTAACCGCAATCCGACAGGAAATTGATAACGCAATCGCGGGTGGGGAGTGCTCAATTTCCCCTTTCTTTGGCGTTACATTAGACACGACCGAAGCTGAACGAACCGCCGTCGCGGCGGCGGAAACCCGGAAACGCGAAGCCCAGCTCGCACCGTTGTCTAGCGAGGTCAATTTCTCTTTTGAACGACCGGCAAAATCGCGAATCCACATTGGATATCTATCGGGGGATTGGCGCGACCACGCCGCGTCGCATTTGGCATGCGGGTTGTTTCGTCATCATGATCGAACTTCATTCGAAGTCTCGGTTCTGTCTTACGGACCCGATGACAGTAGCGAATATTTACAACGCATCCGAAACGGAGCGGAAAATTTTGTTGATCTCAGCGAAATGAATGACTTGGAGGCCGCTCATAAGATTTATGAGTCAGGTGTGGACATCCTCTTGGATGTTCAAGGTTTTATGGGAAATGCACGACCGGAGATCTGGATGCTCAAGCCAGCACCAATTCAGATTTCCTATCTAACTTATCTAGGGTCTTTAGGGGCACAGGAGCTGAACTATATCATCGCCGATCCGACAATGATTGATTTCGTCAATCGCGAGGCTTTCACCGAATCCGTAATCACCATGCCTGCTTGCTATCAGGTTAACGACGACGAGGCTCGGATCGGCAAGAAGCCAACCCGGCGGGAAGAAGGGTTGTCAGATGATGCAGTCGTGTTTTGCGCAATACATGGCGGCCACAAAATTACGCGCGACATTTATGCTTGTTGGATGCGTATTCTGAAAGCTGTTCCGGATAGTATTCTCTGGCTCGCCGCATCGGGTCCTCTGCGCGACAATTTAACCGCTGCAGCTATTAGCGCAGGAATTGACGCCCAAAGCCGTCTTGTTTTCGCACGCCGCCTTCCGGACAAAGCGGATCATTTGGCGCGGCTCGCACTTGCTGACCTATTTCTCGACACACCCATATATGGAGCGCATTCATCGGCAGTCGACTGCTTGTGGGTGGGAACACCAGTCCTGACCGCACCTGGTCCTGTATTTTCATCACGCGGGGCCGCAACACTCTTAAAAAACCTGGGCGTCAAGGAACTGATCGCGACGGATTATAACGACTATGAGCAGAAGGCGATCCACCTTGGAAAAACCGCAGAAGAGCGCACCCGTCTGCGCAATTTAATTGCCCATAATCAAAAAACAGCGCCTCTCTTCGATACCGCTCTTTGGGTCCAGAATATCGAGCGTGCCTATCAAGAAATATGGGCGCGCCATCAACGCGGAGAAGCACCGTCAGATCTTAGTTTAGGCTGAGAGAAACTTTGCGTTAGCGTCACCACCGATTCCGGCGATCTGATTTTGCGGATTGAGGCTCTTCTAGACAAAGAGATCATCCCGCCAGTTACGCTTGACGCAATCTTTCCCAGCAGCGCCATTATGCGCTGTTCGCTCTCAATTACTGCGCTATTCCTGGCGAAATGCACGGTTTAAGCTCGATGATAAAGGTTTGAAAATATAGTCAATCAAAGTGCGAGCGCCGGTTTTTATCATCACCTCCGCCGCCATACCGGGGTATAGTTCGGCACCGGCCAGCTTTTTTTCATAGTCACCAGTTAGCCTGATACGCGCAAGAAAATAGGCTTGGCCAGTACGTTCATCGATTAGCCTGTCAGCAGAAACTGAGAGGACAGTACCGTCAACTGGCAGAGCATTACGCGTGCTTAAGGCGGTCAGCGTTACACGCGCTGGAAGTCCGGCATGAACAACATCGATGTCGTTCGGATCAACACGCGCTTCGACAACAAGACGGTCGCCAGATGGCACGATGTCCATGAGACTTTCACCGGGACCAATTACGCCGCCAGGGGTATGGACCTGAAGATCAACGATCGTCCCGGCGAGCGGCGCTTTGATTTCGGTCCGCGTAAGGACATCCTCGGCAGCAGGTATTCTTTCCGCGAGGTCGAACATTTCTGACTGTGCTTCGCGCAATTGAATGACCACATCGTTTAATTGCTCTGTTTTAATATCGCTAATCCGGATTTTCGCTTCTCCGATGCTTTGCTGGGCGCGCGAAATCGAAGCCTGATTTCGACTGCGACTGCCTTCAATTTCCGCCTGCTGACGCTGCAAAGCCAAAAGCCGCGAGCGCCTGGCAAGACCTTTGTCAACAAGGGTTTTAATGTCTTTGGCTTCCGCCTTGATAAGTTTCAGCTGAGTATTCTCAGACCGTATTTGACCGCGCAGACCAACTATCTCTTCGGTAAGTTGTTTGATTTTCTGACGCTGAATTTGGACCCTCGTATTTATTGCCTGTTTTCGGGCATTGAAGATATTTAGCTGGCCAGTAACCGCCTCGAGGACCTTAGGTTTGTCTTTGTTCTTGCGAAGAAGCGGGGGAAGGTTGATTTCGTTCCTGCCATCTCGCTCGGCTATAAGTCGCGCCTGCAAGGCTGCGGTAGCAAATCGTTTTCCGTGCAGTAGCTCAAGCGTAGCCCGCGGACGCGTTTCGTCGAGAAAGATGAGAGCTTGACCAGGTTTGACAACATCGCCGTCGCGCACGGCGATACGACCGACAATACCGCCTTCGAGGTGCTTGATTGTTTTTCGATTTGTGTCGACCCGAACAGCACCGGAAGCAATGGCGGCACTATCAAGAGGCGCTAACGACGCCCAAAGTCCAAAACCGAGAAAGAACACAGCAACAACAACCATGCCGGCAAATATCGGTCGCCCAATTAAAGGGCGAGCTACGGTTTCTTCCGCTTGCGTCAGGGGGGTTCTCTCTTCTTTCACAACTTGATTTTCACTCATCCGAATTAGCCGCCGCGGTATTCCCAGACAGTGCGGCAAGCACCTCATCCCTGGGCCCAAATACTGCAACCTTGCCATACGCAATTTCCAAAGTGGGCACCGACCTTGTTGGCCGATATTACGCGGAAGCCTTTGACATGAACGTCATGGTCACACGCATGTTTACCCATACCGGTCCCCGCCGCGGTGACGTGTTTGCGGAGTCCACCTTTGCAAAACAGATTGCCATGATTGAGGCGGAACAAATTCCGCCCGTTGTAAAAACAGGAAATCTTGACTCAATGCGGACCTGGTCAGATGTGCGCGATGCGGTCCGCGCATATTACATGCTGCTGACGGTCAACCCGATACCAGGTGAATATTATAATATTGGTGGCACTTATTCCTGTACTGTAGGGGACATGTTGAAACATTTGATTTCGCTTTCCACCTGTAAGGAAATTAACGTTGAAACGGATGCCGGCCGAATTCGTCCTATCGATGCCGACCTACAAGTTCCTGACACGACCAAGTTTCATAAGCATACCGGCTGGCAACCTGAGATTCCGTTTGAAAAGACCATGCAGGATCTGCTCGATTACTGGCGTGAACAAGTTGCCAGTGGTGAGCAGTTTACAACACGGTAGGACGTTCGGTTTGGATTTAATCTGGGCGCGGTTACATCAAAGTCTCACAGTGAATTAACTGCGATTCCGGCTTTTATTTCTGTAACGAATCCCCCGGAATTTCCACTTCGCTCACAGCGGCACCGGTTGCGCGGAGCTCATCCACCAAATCCGGCGGCCAGAATAACTTGGCGCCACCATGCCCCGCATTGATCGTCATCATCCAGCCGGTTTCATCGCCGATCACTTCCGCACCATGCATCTCGTCGGGGGGCACCGAAATAATGTCAAACGGCCCAAGAACAGTCTCCTGTTCGGCATTCATGCCGAGCGTGATCTTCCATTGCCCCGCCATGACGATAAATGCCTCGGGCGTGGGATGGCCGTGCGTCGCCAGGCCCTTGCCGGGCTCACACTTCAAATAGGTAATATTGAAGGCATCCACCTGATCCAAAGGCGTGGGGTCACCCTTTTGCTCAGCCGGCCGTCCTACAACCGCATAACGTTTCCGATCGTATCGCTCCAGCAACATGTCGATAGGTCGGTAAGGTGATTCTCTTTGATCGATATCACTGAACCGGAGCACATGGGCTTCGATGTCAGGTGTCGTGGATTTTATGGCCATCGGTATTTCCTCCCGGGTCGGCTTTCCCATTTTCCGGCAGGTCGGTCTGGTGTCAAGCGATCATGGTTTAACTATCCGTAGTCACCACTCAGCGACAAACTAAGCACGACCTAATTAATCGATAGCGCAGACAATAAAGTCACGCACACTGCACAAGCTGGACATGAAGCCGCCTGTACCGGAAACTCCATTCAAAATAAGTGCGGTAGCAGGGGAGTAAAAGTGTGAGCAAATCGGATCTGTTTGAAGTTATCGAAACCCGCCATAGCTGCAGGGCTTATCTGGAAAAGCCTGTGGACCCGAATATTCTTACGGACATTATCGAGCGGGCGGGTCGCACTCCGTCAAACGGCAACGTGCAACCGTGGCTGGTGCATGCTCTGACCGGACAGCCACTCGAAGAACTTAAAAAAATTGCCGCTCAGACCGTCAAAACACAGAATCCACACATAAACGACGCAGAGTTCGATGTATATCCGAGTGACATGGTGGAACCATACGTATCGAGACGAGAGACCCATGGCGCGAACCTATACCGCTCTCTCAATATTGACCGTGACAACCTCGACCTACGGCTCGGCTGGTATCGACGGAACTTCGAATTTTTCGGCGCGCCTGTCGGCCTCATCTTTTGTATTGAACGACAATTGGGACAACCTCAATGGGCCGATCTCGGTAGTTTCATACAAACAGTTACGTATCTAGCGCGTGGCCATGGTCTCGACACCTGTACACAAGTGGCATGGTCGCGAATTTACGGTACTGTTGCGGATTTCTTAAATCTACCACCAAACCATATGGTCTATTGCGGCATGTCGATGGGGTACGGAGATCCCAGCCATCCGGTCAACAATTTCCGGATGCCCCGCGCCCCGGTTGAAGAGATTTGCCAGTTCCACGGATTCGATTGAAACCTAAGGGAGATAAAATCTAAAACGGTTCGCGCCATGAGCGGAGGTCGACCTCAAAGCTCCAACAACTTCGCGGTTGGCTATGTGTTTGAAAATAGAGATCCGCTAACGCCTCTGTTGAGATTAGACCGTCGTCGCGCTGCACCTCTTCAGGCAGCCGCTTCCGGGAAATGGCATTGTCAATACCGCCCTCGATCGTAAAATGGGCAACGTGGATTCCTTGCGGCGCCAGTTCACGCGCCATGCTTTGCGCTAGAGCACGCACACCAAATTTGCCTGCTGCAAAGGCGGCTACTTCGGCACCCGCGGTACGACTGGAGCGCCCACCGGTGAATAGAATGCTGCCGTGACCGCGCTGTGTCATCGATCGCGCTGCTTCGCGTCCAACGATCATCGCTCCGAGACACGAACTCCCCCATACTGAGATGAATTCCTCGGTGTCCTGCTCAACAATAGGACGTTGTACCCGACCTCCCGCATTATAAATCACGGCCTCGGCCGGCCCGAGTTCCTTCTCTGCCGCTTCGAACATTGCAGCCACATCAGCGTCGACCGTAGCATCGCCGGGAAATGCCTGCACAACGCCGCCAGAGTCGTTGATTTCCTTTACCAAGGGCCCGAGTTTTTCTGCATCCCGCGCAACAATAGCAACGGCGTAATCTTGAGCAAAACGACGCGCTAGGGCGGCACCGAGGCCATCGCCAACTCCAACAATTATTGCGCTCCCGGATTTGGTCATTTTCATTGTCTCCATTCACAATATTTATAGATATCAGTTAATACATCCAGCCACAAAGGGCCAAGGCCGGATTATCCAGTCAAAAATAGACAGGTCATCCTATGCGTTACGATTCCTCGCATCGATGGAATTCATCTGGGAACTGGTTAACGATTGTTACGGGATCGCTGCCTTTTAAGTCACGATTGAAAATTTCAAGCTCCCATTTTCCAGAGTAGTTCGGCTGGGTAACGATCTTTTGTAGTTCAACCCGGTCGAGACCTCCGGAAAGAAGAGGTTCGCGTCCGACGGCCAAACCGTTTTCAAACCTTGGATTGCAAATTTGCAATAATGCAATCTTATCCAATTGATCACGCAGCAACCTGGGTAGGTCGGGGTCCCACCAAGAATGGTAAAGATCCAGTATGAGTTTAGCGTTCCCGTAAGGCTCAACAATCTTGAGACCATGAGCGCAACTATTGATGCAGCCTTTCGTCAATATATCTGCGGGGTAGATTGGTTCCAGGCCCAGCGATATTCCAGCCGACGCAGCGTATTCAGCAAGTTCACTAAAACCCTCTTCTACGATTTTGTGTGCATCCCCTAATAGTATCGATGGCGTGCCAAGGCCGCCCGTTATCACGCAAAGAACATCTGCACTTAATTCTGCGGCGAACTCGACCATTTCCTGGTTGCTGTATTGCACTGGGTTGGGATCACCAAGCGTGAAATATCCAGCGCTGTTTAGAGATGAAACGCCAAGGCCTTCATCATTGAGGCACCTGGCTAAATCTTTGATCCCCATTTCGTAAATTGCCGCCCGCGTGACACCCACTGATGTCATGCCAGCTTTGCGTACTGCGCTCGCGAACTTGGGAAACGGAGTATCATCACCGCAGATATAGTGATTAACCGACAGGTTCTGGGTATGCGATTTGGTCATTTCAATCACGCTTTAAGAAGTACACAACCCAGAATCCAAGCATCGCGGTGAATAGACCCGCGAGCCCAAGTAAACCGAAGACTTCCTCAAACAGGAAATAACCCATAATCGCGGTTGTCGGTGGCATCAGGTAGAACAGGCTCGTTACGCGAATTGCCTGACCGCGGCGCAACAGCCAATAAAACAAAGAGTACGCTATCGCGGACAACACAATAACCTGCCAGCCAATGGCAAAAACCAACGTGCCCGTCCAGTTAATTTCTGCTGCTTCGAAGAGAAAGGAGATCGCACCGCAAACCAGAGCAGCGACGCCAAGTTGCAGGGCATTCATGCTCCTGATGTCATGATCTTCGCAAAATTTCTTCTGATAAAGCGTGCCGCCAGTGATTGCAAAAAGGCACAGAAATGCCGCGATAAACGAAGTGACAGGAGTACCCTCGAAAGTTGCCTTTTCCCATACCACCATCGCCACACCTGCAAACCCAAGTATCAGCCCAACCCATTGTCTCCAAGCAACCTGCTCCTTGAGAACCGGGCCAACCGTCACCCCCGTCAGGATGGGCTGAATACCGGTGATGACTGCCAGCGCACCGGCTGCAAGGCCGAGATCAATCGCAACGAAAACGCCACCAAGGTAGGCTGCATGCATCAGTAATCCTGCAATCACTATGTGAACAATCTGCATCTTGTCGCTGGGCCATGCGGCACGCATGAAAAATGCAATCGCAAAAAGCAGGATCGCAGATAATGAAAATCGTATTGTTAGAAACTGAAACGGCTCAATGAAGGGAAGGCCCAGTTTCGATGTGATATGGCCCGAACTCCATAAGACAACAAACAGGAGAGAAACCGCTAGAATTGCGATCGACGACTGTCCTGTACCGCCGTTACTAGCGGTCATTTAACCAGCATTAAACTCAAGGACGGCACGAAGGTAATAAGACCCAGCATGATAAACGCCAGCACCAGGAATGGCGCGGTACCTCTGAACACTTCAGAGACAGTTACTTTACCAATAGCGCTCAAGGTAAACAGGTTGAGTCCGATAGGCGGTGTCACTGCAGCAATTTCCATATTGATGATCATGATAATTGCAAAATGGATCGGATCGATACCTAGCAGTTTGATCAGCGGTAGGAATATCGGAAGCGTGATGAGGAGTGCTGAGATAACTTCGAGAAACATGCCGAGAAAGATAAGCAGTACGTTGACGAAAATCAGGAACAGCACAACGCTTAACTTGTGATCGGCAAGCCAATTGACCAACGTCTGTGGGATACCGCTATCGGTCATGGCATAGCCAAACACCGCCGCGCCCGCGAGGACCAAGAGAATCGCGGCGGATGTAACACAACCACGAGCAACAACTTCGACAAATTTTCTGAAACCCTGTCGACGGTATTCTGGCGCTGTAATAACCAATGCGTATACCACTGCAACTGCACTGGCTTCCGTGGGCGTAAAGATTCCGCCATAGATGCTGCCCAGAATAATGACCGGCAAAATCAAAACGTCGGTTGCCGACACGAGAGCCTGGAACCGCTCTTTGGTGCTGGCCTTGGGCCGCAACGTCTCTGGCCAATTCCAAGTACGAATGATGACATAGAGACAAAGTAGAGCGCCAAAGATAAGTCCGGGTATAATGCCGGCTTCAAACAGCTTGCCAATGGATTCGTTTGAAACCAGTCCATAAATAATAAGAGGGATCGAGGGTGGGATAAGAATACCCAACCCACCTGACATGGCTATCAAACCGAGGCTGAAACGCTGCGGGTAGCCCCGCTCAATAAGTTCTGGCAACACCACCACCCCGATCGCTGCAGCGGTTGCAATGCTCGAACCACACATGGCGGAAAATATGATGGTAGAGACAACAGCGACGACGCCGAGACCACCCGGCAAATGACCTATCTGGGCATCAATACTCTGCACTAGACGCTTGATCGCGCCGCCTCGGCTTAGGATTTCCGCGGCGACTATAAAAAATGGAATTGCCAAAACCGGGGTCTTGTCCAGCGCCCCAAACATGATGCCCGCTGAAACCGGAAGCGATGTCGTTGTGATGAAGATATAGGACGTCCCTGCAGCCGCCAGAGACAGTCCGATGGGGACACCAACAATAGAAAGTACGGCGAGTGTTCCGACAAGTAGGAGGGTGGCAGTTCCGACATCCATATCGGCGCCTATACCCCGCCGCTCTCAGTGTCAGCTGATGAAGGTTCGCGATCGTTTCTCCAGAGTAGGATGATCGAACGGATAATCTGAATACTCAGTAAAACACCGCCGGCAAATATAGCCGCATGGAAGGGCCAGATTGGCCAGCGCAGCGCCGTTGGCATCCTTTCGTCAAACAATAGTGTTTCGTCAGCCAACGTAAAGCCAGACACGGTCAACCCAAGGGCAAGAAACAAGGTAAGGATATTGGCGATGGTTTGGATAACCCGACGGCCGACATCGCTACAAAGATGTTCGAGAAGGGTAAACCGGATATTGACCCCGAACCGTACAGCGGCAGATATCCCGACAAAAGTTCCCCAGATCATACTATAGCGGACCAGAATTTCGACCGAGGGGTCAGACCAGGAAAAGCCGTAGCGTGTGACAACCATCGCAAACATAGAGATCGCCCCAATTACGAACAAAGACCCGGTAGTAACGTCCACAAAAGCATCAAGGCCGCGCAGTAGATTATTCATTCTACGGCGCGGCCCTGGCTGCATTGGTGTTGAAGAGGCCATAGCCTATTCGGCAAACAACCTTATTTTATTTTCTTCATCAACTCTTTGACTTTGGGGTCCAGACCGTCATAGAGCGGCTTCAAGGCCTTTTTCCAACGTGCGCGTTCCTTTTTCGAGAAACCAACAACCTCCATACCGTTTGCAGCGACATTTTTGTACGCCTCGGCGATGGAATTCGTGATCTCTTTCAAATTGTATGCCTTACCGGCCGCAAGAGCTGTCTGGATCATCTTTTGCCCAGCAGCACCTTGTTTTTTGTACCAAGCCGGATTGACAACTACGACATAACCAAACGGGAACAAATTCACTTTGGTGACTGATTTCAGCACTTCGTAGAGTTTAATGCGATTGCCATAAGGTGGAGTGGTCCAGGCACCATCAGCGACCCCTTGCTTCAGAGCAAGAAACACTTCAGCACCGGGAATTGCGGTCGGTGCGGCGCCAAGGGCTGTCGTTGACTTTGCCAGAACTTCTGATGGGAAGACACGGATTTTGCGATTTTTAAAATCTTCCAGTGTACGGACGGGCGATTTTGTCCAAAGCGCTACAAACCCGTCGTACCAGAACCCCGCCCCCATCAAACGCTTTTTGCTAAGGCGGCCGAGGAGTTCCTTACCAACCGGCCCGTTGAGAACTTTTTCCATCGCGTCATAGCTTTCAAACAACATTGGTACTTCAAGAAGTTTGAAGGCCGGATCAAAGGTCGACACATATCCGATTGTGGGCATTGCCATCTGAACCTGGCCGCGCGCAACAGCGGGAACTTCATCCTTACCCGCCATTAACTGACCAGAAGGAAAAAGCGATACTTTGTATTTGCCGCCAGAAATCTTTTCGAGTGTGTTCTTAAAAACGATGGCCGAACGCGTCTTAATATGTCCGGGCGGTGCTTCGATTGGAACTTTGATTTCTGTTTGAGCTTGGGCGGTGCTTGGCACGCCGAAAACAGAGAGACTCATCACTGCCACTGCAGCAAATGCGAGATAGGTTTTCATCCAGTTACCCCTTTGTGAAAAAAAAACATAAATATTGTTGCTGATGGTAATACATCTAGAGCGCTACGGCGACCTCTCGAGCCGGATTAAATAGTAAGCGCAATGATCTATCGGAGATTATTCGGCAGCTTGAGCAGCGTTACCCACCCAGATCGATTCAATTTCCTGCGTTGTCGTCACCAACCCGAACCTGTGGGTTACTGTTTGAAGTGTCGAATCATGTAGCGCCATATCCCAACTGGCGGTCGCGTCCGATGGAATACAAACGTAATAACCTGTCTCGAACGCATCCCTGAGCGTGCTTTCAACACAGACATTTGTGGAAACGCCAGTTGTAATAACGGTTTTGATTCCTCGTGCGCGAAGAGTCATATCGAGATCAGTGCCTTTAAAGGCACTATAGCGATGTTTGTGGATGACCAGCTCCCCATCTATGGGTGCCAGCTCATCAATGAAATCAGCCCCCTCGGTATTGGCGATACAGAGCACATCCGACGAGTAGGTCGATCGCCGCCGTTGGGCGAGCCAAGGTCCGGAATCTGAATCATGATTGGGCAATGTCCAAAAGCCGACATGACAGACCAAAACGCCGCTCGCTCTGGCGGCGGAGAGCAGCCGTCCCATTGTTGGAATAACACTTCGCGTTGCTGTCAGATCACGGCCAGCCTGATCACAGAGGAACCCGTCATAAACCAGGTCTTTTTGCATATCGATCAGTAAAATTGTGGTATGGGTCGGATCAATCCTTTCGGCAAGGGTGTCAATCATCAAGGGTTCCAAAGTTTCACTCCTCCGGCGGTGGGCATTCGGTTGCGAACCAGTCGGCAATGTTCCGCCCTGTCATGAAAATTGTATCCGGATGATCCTGCAGTAAATCCAGCATCTTTTCCAGATATACCATGCGATGTGGCACGGCTATAAGGTGAGGATGCAGCCCAAGCGTGAGGACGCGGGGTTGGCTCGCGGCTTCCCGACCGAACACCTCTAGCGTGTCGGCGAGACGGCGAAACATTTCCGGCGATGCGTGTTTTTCAACCGCATAAACAATACTGTCATTGATCTCAAGCGCGTAAGGCATCGATAGTAACGGGCCGTGTGCCGTGGTCATCCAGCAGGGCAAATCGTCCACCACCCAATCGAATACATATTCCACCCCTTGTGCTTTCAAAATATCCGGTGTGTCGACGGTTTCCTTTAATCCGGGCCCCAACCAGCCACCGGGACGTTTTCCAGTGAAATCTTCGATCAAAGTCAACGACTGATTGATCAACGCCGCTTCATCAGCCTCTCCCTGAATGGACTTTTGATGCACACCGTGCCCAATAAATTCCCACCCAGCATCGCGCATTGCTGCGGCAAGGCTTGGATAGGCCTCAATCACACCGGCGTTCAGACTGACACTCGCCGGCAATCCACGTTCCGCGAAACAATCAAGCAACCTCGGCATGCCACAGCGCATGCCATATTCAGCCCAACTATAGTTTGGAATGTCTGGAACCTGCTCCAGACCGTGCGGCGCGGTGAGTATCTTGCGCGGCATGGCATTGTCGAATAGCCAATTTTCAACGTTCACCACCAAATGAACCATTATGGGTTTGCCATCCGGCGGATTCAGAGGGGGTCGATGGCTGGCCATCTCATAAGAAATTCGAGGGTTGCTCATTGCAACGTCAGCACCTTATCCATTTGGGCTACAACTCAATAGAATATGGTGGGCTTTTAGTCACACAATTTATCTACGAGGCTTGATTATTCCCTTCATCAGGTCGAATTTTGTTCCTTTATGTTTGCCAACACGCCGCGTCAATGGACCAATTTAGACTGTCAGATTGGGGTTACTAACGGACCGGAATCCGAAACATTCCAAATTCGTATAAGTACCGATTATGAGTCGTCGGTAAAAACCAATTAGATTTGAGACTCGGTCTTGCTTGAAATTTCCAACCTGTTTGCCAGTTCAACCAAAGTCGCACAAAGAACTTCTGTGCCCGCGACGATATCGCTTTGATCTGTATGTTCGTTAACATTGTGACTAATCCCGCCACATGAAGGAACAAATATCATTCCCGACGGACAGACATAGCTCATTTGCCGGGCATCATGCCCGGCGCCAGAGAATATCCGTCGACAGGGGATGTTAAGTCTTTGGGACTCTACTTCTATCGCCCCAATTACGTTTTCATCAAACGTGATTGTGTCTGCCTCGGCAATACACCAGACATCCGCTGAACAGTTTGTCACGGATTGGGATACAAGCTCCCCTATTCTCTTCTCGCATGTCGCCAGCGTTTCTGAACTCGGATGGCGCAAATCGATTGAAAAGAGGACTTCGCTAGCAACCACTGACGGAACATTAGGTTTGATTGTCAGCATGCCCACGGTAAATCGAATGTCTTCAATGTCTGAAAACGCCTCGTATAACTTTTCTATTACGCGCGATGCTTCCTGAACCGCGTCAATCCGTAAATCGTAAGGTGTGGTCCCTGCATGCGCTTCCTCACCGGTGATTTTCACCCGCATGCGTCGGACGCCTTGAATACCGGTGACCGCACCAACCGGGGTTTTTTCCTTTTCTAAAATTGGGCCTTGTTCAATGTGCGCTTCAACAAAACAAAATACCTCTCTCCCGAAAGGAAGTTTCCTAAGGTCAGCAAAGCGGTCCTCGAGCCTTGCAAGTTCGTCTTCAACGGAAACGCCGTTCTTGTCTTTTACCTGTTTAATTTCGTCGAGTGACCTGACACCGACAAAGGCTTCAGAACCCATCATGCCGGGGGCGAAACGGGAGCCTTCTTCATTCAACCAGGCTACTACTTCAATACTTCTTTTGTGATCTACTCCGGAGTCTATAACGGCCCTCACCGCCTCCAACCCTGCCAAGACGCCAAACGCTCCGTCAAACTTTCCACCCGTTGGTTGGGAATCTATATGTGAGCCGGTCATTACAAGCGGCAAATCCGGCTCACTACCCTCGACCCGGAAAAACAAATTTCCGATATCGTCAGTTGCGATGCCTAATCCATAGGCTTCTGCCCACGAAATACAAAGTTCCCTGGCGGAAAATTCTTCATCGGAAAGGGCCTGTCTGTTTACACCGCCGCCGGCAATGCCGCCGATTTCAGCCAATTCCATCAAATTCGCCCAGAGTCTCTCACCATCTATGTGTTCAGTTACCGACAATGATCACCTTCGAAATACTACGTGAAACCAGATAACAAGCAGACGACACAAGAACTTTAGCGAATCCTTCCTCACCGACTTCGGGGGAAATATTAGCGCTATGGGATTGGGTATGAATCAGATCGTCTTCACCTGCCCACCATCAATATCAAATGATGCGCCAGTAATGTAGGTCGCTTTATTCGAAGCCAAAAACACGACCAACGCGGCAAGCTCTTCGGGGTCACCATATCTTTTCAGAACGGTTTCTTCGGTCAATATGGCGGTAGCCTCTTCCAACGATATATTATCCTCCCGGGCTTTTTCCTCCGCCAAATAAACCATCCGATGGGTAGCGAAAGGGCCCGGATTAATAACGTTACACAGTATTCCGTGAGGTGCTCCTTCTTCAGACAGCGCCTTGCTAATATTCTGCAACGCCGCGTTTGAGAAACCCGCGGTTATGGCATGCGCATGCGGCTGCTTGCCATGCGTTCCAGCCATGAACATGATCCGCCCGCCGCCCGACGACTGCATTTGGCTGAACGCCTCTCTGGCCAATCTTATTTGCGCGAAAATCTTGGTTTCCGCAGCCTTCCTCCACATGTCATCCGTCATTTCCACGAACGGTGCAGTGTCCGCACCGGGCGTATTGGCAATCATCACATCCAGACCATGTTTTTCTGAAACTGATTTCACCATTGCCACAGATTGCTCAGCAGATGTTACGTCGCAGACGCATCCTTCAACGATGCCCGAGGCTTCCTCACTAATGCGCTGAACCGCATCAGAAACCTTTTCTTCGTTTCTTCCGGACAACGTTACCGTTGCACCTTCCATCGCAAATGATTTT
Organism: Rhodospirillaceae bacterium; assembly: GCA_002720855.1. Taxonomy (GTDB): domain Bacteria; phylum Pseudomonadota; class Alphaproteobacteria; order MPNO01; family UBA2964; genus UBA2964. The sequence continues at coordinate 432,264 of PBIN01000015.1, forward strand.
GCTATCGAAAACCCAAGGCCGCTACTCGCCGCGCTAACGATCACCGATTTTTTTTCTAATCCGAAATCCATAATTATCCTCGTTACAAAGTTTATTGACGCGTTTCAGGAAGGAGGAGCATTGCCAAGCAGTTGGTTATAAATATCTGGAAGCTCTTCACAAAATCGATCTGCCCAATCCACCGGTACGGTCGTAGAGATCTTTAGAAATATATCTTTTAGGGTGTCGCTGTGATAGTCGGAGGTCCGAATAAATATTTGGCGGCGCAGAAACTCTTCCGAAATCGCATTTGCTGAAATACCGCATTCCTGGCAATCGACGGCTAAAAAATTTCCGTTGGAAGGATAGACGACGGTTCGAAGCCCCTCCAGCATATCAATTGCGTTATTGATTGAGGCCTGATTGTGCCTCTGAACGGAATTCACGTTTTCCATCCACTCCTCTTTTACGCGGAACGCTGACATGGCCGCTAGCTGACCCAGAATGTTTGACCCGAGAATATTGGGCTGATCATCCATTAAATGCGAAAATAACGGCTCGTCGGCAATGATCGCGCCGGTTCGAAGCCCTGCAATCCCAAGCCATTTACTAAAGCTGTATGTGGTGATGGTTTTCTCGGGATAGAGATCACGGACCAAATGATGGTCGAATGCAAAATCGCGATAGGTGCAATCGTGAACAACCGTCGCGTCATGTTTTTTCGCAATGTCGGCAATACGCGTTAGCTCATCCAGATCGTAACAGCAGCCAAGAGGATTTAACGGATCTATCAGATAAATAATTGCATTGCCGCACTGAGAAAGTTGTTTTTCCAATTCGTCAGGGCACATTTTGTAGTTCTTTTCCCTGTCATAAATTGGTAGTCGGCAAATCTCTGCGCCTTCGTTTCGGCTGAATTTAAGAGGCCAAACCCATGTTGGATCGGTGGTGACTAAAGTAATTCCGTCTCCGCTTAGTCTTTTACAAACCAGATATAAGCCTTCTACAGCGCCGTCGGTAATTAGGACTTGTGTGTCTTTTGAACGACGTTTGCCAACGACATCGTCTAAAACCATCTCACGCAATTCTTCCATGCCTTGCGGCGGCGCGTATAAGTTAAAACTCTGATCAATTATTGCTTTTTCGAGAGCTTCTTTAACAACCGGATGCGTCGGCAGATGGTTTGTATTTTGCCCCATCCAGAGCATTTCGTCAGATTTATGAAGGCGATCGAAGCTCTGTGTGTTTTCTAATGACATTAATTAACTCCGATACACATTTAGGCAGCCGTATTCTGAGAAAGGTTTCTGGGAAATAAGAATTCAGCAAACGTTAGGTCGAACAAATAAGACCAAACCTATCCGAAAATCGGTAAGTATCAATGGTAGCGCGAACGAAAGCCTAAATGTAATCGGAAGAAATATTTACCGCGGTGTGCCGACCATGCTGCGAATAGCATCACTCGTATTTGCTTATTCCGCTGCAGCGGGACTCATCAACCCATCGGTAACTTTATCGCTAGACGAAATGATGTGCCCGTCGGGCAGGTTCCGGATAACACCTTCAGGGTCTTTGCCTTGTTTGACCGCTTCGATTCCGCGCTCAACCTTTTTCCGTAGCATTATGACGCCCCGGTCAGTTGTCCCTAAACGCTCAATACTCCGATCAACCGGTGCGCCCTGTGTCACGATGGCGCGGTAGTCCTGAATGAATAAAGTTTGAACCTGATCGGCCGCCTCCAGTTCCATCCCTTCGGGCAGGTCGGGCAATTTACCATTCACCGGTGGCACGTAGGTGACGTGAAAAAACAAGGTGTGGAAGTCATCAACCGGCGTACGTATGATTGCGGAGTAGCGCGGCCAGTTGAATTTTCCGCCCGGCCAAGGCTGGTTCAGAAGAATTATGGTTGGAAAATGCAAATAGTTCGTTCGACCATAATCGCCACGGATTTGAATGGTCTGAATTCCGTCTGCATCTTCATCCCAGTCAACGTCAGGAATTTGACTCCAAACATCTGCACGAGATGATCCTTCTCCATGGAGAATGCCCGTGTGAACCTGATCAACCGAGTTTTCTACGACTTGTAACCAGTGCGCCGGCCAAATGCAGAAATTCTCAACGATGCGAATTCCATCTTCGGCCGCAAATACATCGATGGGCGGGATCTGGGGTGGCTTGCCTTCTCCAAGATATGCCCAAATCAATCCTCCACGTTCTTCTACAGGGTAAGCCAGGTGAGTCATCTTATCCTTGAAACCACTGGTTGGCGGTTCGCCAGGCATGGCGAGACAGCGGCCTGTCTCGTTGAATGTCCACCCGTGATAGGGACAGGCAAGTCCATGCTCTCGCGGGCGGCCATATTCGAGTGAAGAGCTCCTATGAGGACAACTTATGCCGACCAATCCGAGCACGCCGGACAGGTCACGATACAAAACCAGGTCTTCGCCCAGAACCCGGACTTTCAGGGGGTCTCCTTTAAAGGTACCAAACTGCTCACCAAACTCGGTCGGCGTGCCGACCCGGTCGTCATACTTCATCAGATCAGGCAATTGGAGTTGTGCCTGTGGACCATCCCAAAGATCCGAAATCGCAATTGGAAACCAAAAAGAACGCAGCCATGCACCGCATTCCGTACCGGGTCCTACCTTGGTCAATCGATCATTATCTTGAGTACTGAGCATCAGCTATTTCCCTCTGTCCTGACCATCTGTTTGCTATCTTTGTGCTAGGCACAAATCGCAAACTAAACGATGCGCTCGGAGCCTCTTTCGTGCCCCTTTGACTGAATATTTCTAGATTTTTGTTAACACGTCCAGCCGCATCGGGCCAAGGCCGGATTATCTGTGGCTAGGATCGAAAACGAATGGCTCCGCAGTTTATCGCCAAGCCATTCGAAAAGAATTGGTGGAGGTAAGCGGAGTCGAACCGCTGACCTTCTGATTGCGAACCAGACGCTCTCCCAACTGAGCTATACCCCCACCGGAACGCCGGGAATGTGCTTTTCCGGGTTATGATTGTCAAGATATTCGCTTGTTCGTTGCCACCGGAATCTTGAACCGAGTCGTCGGGATGGATAGGATTTGTCAATCGTTGCGGGCTTGGGCTGCGCAACTCCAACCCGTCCGCGGAGTTTCAGAAATATGATCATTATCGACCCTCTCATTCGCGTCGCGATCATTGCAGTCGATCTGTATATCTGGGTCGTCATTATCGGAGCGATTTTGAGCTGGCTGATCGCCTTTAACGTCATCAATACGTCGAACCAACTTGTCTATACGATTACCGATTTCCTGTACCGGATCACAGAACCGGCTTTGCGGCCGATCAGGCGCGTGATACCGAATTTTGGCGGTATCGATATTTCACCTATCGTGTTGATTCTGGGCCTTATCTTTCTGCAGATGGTGCTCGGTAATATTCATCGAGCCTTACTTACAGGTTAGACGCAGCCCTTTTGGGAACCGAAAAATGACCACGGCAAAGTTAATTGACGGTAAGGCTTTCGCCGGCCAAATGCGCGAGAACATAGGGAGGCGCGTCGCCTCGTTGAAGGAAGAGCATGGTCCTGTCCCGGGTCTCGCTGCCGTGCTGGTGGGTGAAGACCCTGCCAGCCAGGTTTATGTCCGCAATAAGGAAAAACAAACAGCGGAAGCTGGGATGGCCTCCGTCGGCCGGAAGTTGCAAGCAGATATTTCGCAAGAAGACCTATTGGCCGTCGTCGCCGAACTCAACGCGGACCCGTCCGTTCATGGCATTCTGGTACAGCTCCCTTTGCCGGACCATATTTCCGACAAGGCGGTGATTGAAACGATCAATGTCGCAAAAGATGTCGACGGATTTCATCCGGTCAATGTTGGTGCGCTGTCGAGCGGGGACGAAGGGCTGGTGCCGTGCACGCCGCGCGGATGCATGATGCTTCTTAAAGATACGCTGGGTGATTTAACCGGGAAAAATGCTGTGGTTGTCGGGCGTTCAAACATTGTCGGCAAGCCGATTGCGCAATTACTTCTTGCAGCCAACTGCACGGTCACCATCGCACATTCCCGAACGCAAGACTTACCGGGTCTATGCCGCACCGCAGATATTCTCATTGCCGCCGTTGGGCGTGCTCAAATGATCAAGGGTGATTGGATCAAGCCCGGCGCTACCGTGATCGATGTGGGAATCAATCGTATTGATGCCGATGACGGCAAATCACGACTTGTCGGCGATGTCGATTTCAATGAAGCGGCTCAGGTCGCTGGCGCGATCACGCCAGTGCCCGGCGGCGTCGGTCCTATGACCATCGCCTGTTTACTTGAAAATACGCTGATTGCCTGCTGCCGCCAGAACGGGCTTGAGGTGCCAGGAGCTTAGGCTTTACTCATCGCCCTCAGGCGGTGGACCTTCCTTCCGCGCGCCACCCCAGCCAGTGTGGGTGATATCGAAGATTGTGCCGTTGGGATCGGAGAACTTCATTTCGTAATAAACGTTGTCGCCCGCCATTTCCCCCATAAACCAGTCGCCGCCATTTTCCTTGATTTTCTTTTCACTATCTTCGACGTCATCGACCCAAAAACCAAAGTGATGCACTCCGAACCAGTCCTTGGTTTTACCTTCGCCCATCGGGCGATCATCCTTGTAGCGCAGCAAAGCGAGATTGACCGTTCCATCTGTAAGATAAACGCCATCGGCCATCGGCGCTTTTACCGAAGTGACCTTTTCCATGCCAAAGGCCGACATGTAAAACTCAGCTGATTTTTCCGGATCGGGAACTGAAATCGCCAGATGGCGGAGTTTACCTTTTGCCATTATTTCGGTCCTTGAATGTTGAACATTTCAGCGGCGTGGTCCCAAACCACCCGTTGCTTGATCGCCGGATCAACGCCTTCAAACATTTTGTCGATGGGAATTGAAACATCCGGCCAGGTGCCCTGCGGATGAGGATAGTCGGAACCCCAAATCGCAACATCACCAAGATTACACCAGTCGAGCTTCATCATTTCACAACCGACGTAATCTTCCTCAAACGTAAAACCGCAATTCCGCTTGGCGTATTCGCTGGGCAGCATTGAAAGCGGCGCTGACGGATCAGGCGCGCGTTCTTTGGTTTGACGGTCACACCATTCGATCGCGAACGGAACCCAGCCAATACGGCATTCGGAAAACAACACTTTGAGATTTGGGTGACGCTCGAAAGCACCGCAAAACACGAGTTGTGCAAAAGTATTACAGAGATTGAAGGGTGCGGTAGCAAGGAACGCAATCTGCGCACCGCGATGATAAGGCGGCAACGGTGCATCAGCCGCACCACCGATATGAATACAAAGAGGTACGCGCGCTTCCCCCGCCATCGCCCAAAGCGGTTCCCACACTTCATCGTATACCGGTTTGGCGACATCGAACGGTGGAAACTCGGCCGCCTTTGCACCGGCCTTGATCATACGCTCCAACTCACGCACGCATTCATCCGGGTACTTTGTTGGCAGTGCCGGCAAAATGAAGATGCGATCAGGATCGATCTTATTCATTTCCATCGCATAATCATTAAATGCGCGATACACCGCGAACAGTAATTCAGGATCGCTGACATTCCATTTGCGAACACTGGCGAAGATGACACTTGACCAGACCCTCGACTGGTCCATGTGATCAAGCAGAATCGTTGGATCGGCGGGAGGTAATGCGCCGTCTGGCAAATCGACACCATGATCGCGAAACGGTTTCAGGAATTGTGTACTGTTTGAACCAGCGGCAGATTTATCCCAGAGTTTGCCTTCCCAGGTCCATTGCGAGCCGTTCTCACCCTCGATGACCTTGGGGCCGATTTCCTTATATTTCTCGGGCAGGCGGTCCTGCCACAAATCTTTTGGACACCAATGCGTATCAAGATGGTTATCCGCCGAAATAAAAAGATATTCAGTCATCCGACGCGACTCCAAAGAATTATATGTTTGCTGCAGATACAGTCACCTAAAGCCCTGATGTCGTCAAGCTGACCGCCGCGCTTCGCGCCGGGTTATGATCATAACGGCGACAAATATGAAGGCTGCTCCGACCCAGGTTTCCAGATCGGAATATTCGCTGAACAATATCCAGCCAAACGCAGAAGCAATTGGCAGCCGCATAAAATCGACCGGTGCCAACAGGCTGGCGTCCGCGACTTTCATGCCGCGTGCCAAAAAGATATGTCCGAGCGTTCCAAAAGTACCTATTGCCAGAATCCAGCCAAGTTGGTCCCAACTCGGCCAGATCCAATCCGGAATCGCGAGTACCAAAGCAAACGGCACCAAGGCCAAATTCATATAAAAGATAAGTACCGCACCGCTAATGTTGAGCGCGACATGTTTGGTGATCAGCTGCACGGAAGCGTTCGACATCGCTGAGACCAGAATGCCAATAATCAGGGGATTAAACGGGACATAGCCGGGACGGATAATGATCAGCGCACCGACAAATCCGATAAAAACCGCACTCCAGCGCCATATGCCAACCCTTTCCCGCAATACAAGGGCAGCACCGATTACGACAAATATAGGGTGAGTGAACTGGACCGCCGTAACGTCGGAAACCGACATGCCGGTGAGCGCCAGAAACCAGCATAAGACGCCAACAACCGAAATCAGGCTTCGCCACATCACGAGCTTCCACTCCGCGGGGCGCAGAATCTCGGGTTCGACGCGAACGGTATGCAATAGCCACGGCATCAGGACCAGCAACCCCATTACGCCCCGGAAGAAAACCAGCTGTGGTCCAGAGTATCCGTCGAAACTCAGATAACGTACCGCCGCCATCATCGCGCACATCGATGTGGTCTGTGCAAGCATCCACAACATGCCACGCACCGGCGGTGAAAGAATCATTGGGTGCTTTCCAGTTATCAGACTATTTGTGAATTACCGTGCTGTGCCGCGAATGGCCAAAATTATGCCTGAGCCGCCATCGGACCCTGCATGGGCAAATCGGCGGCCTCGTCGAGGCGCTTCCATTGCTTGGTCGGTTTACCGTCACGGAAGGCACACAGCTCACGCCATAAAATCCGCCGCAGGAAAACGACGCCCGCGTCAGAGGTTGCTAGATATTCATTTGACCGATCTGCAATTGGACCCTGCCCGACCTGCGCAAGATAATCCTGGGCGCTCAGCAATTGCATAAAAGTGTCGTCGGGAAATTTTTGCTCCTCGAACAATTCGCGGTGCAGCGCCATTGATGAATAGTCTTCGGCCTTTTCCTTACAATAGGACAGGAACTTTTCATCCTCCTCGGCACTAATCCTGGGGCGGCTATAAATCATCAGTCTTTTGGTTACGGTATCGCTTACCGGCACCTGCCAAAGCAGCAAGTTCATCCACGGATCCTCCGGCCCCATCGTCGGCTGGAGAATGTGATTGTTGTTGGGAAAGGTCCAGTCGGTGGCCCGAATATTGTCAGGGCCGCGAATGGCCACAAGACGAATGCCGGCATCGGTTTCGTAACATTCGAGTTTGGGCATGTCAGTGGTTACGGTTGCCCCAAACGTACCGACGCGTCCTTTTTGGTGGACAAAGCTGACATGGGCAGGGTCGAGCGAGTTCTCCACCGACTGCAGCCAATTGCAGGGCCAGTCTTCCTCGGTAACATGGACAATCCGGTCTTCCTCTTCCAACGCGTCCTTGCGCGGCAAATCAAATTCCGGCGCTTCATCGTCGCCCATATAAGCAAATATCAAACCGCTATAATCACGGGCCGGATATGTCTTGATGCAGATGTCTTCGGGTGGCGCCTCTTCGGGTTCAGCCGGACGTTCAACACATTTGCCATCCTGATCATATTTCCAGCCATGATAGATGCAGCGAATGGCTTCACCCTCTACCCAACCCGTATGCAAAACTGTTCCGCGATGCGGGCACCGCCCGACAGTGAGATAAGGTTGGCCGCTCTCGCCGCGATACAGATTAAATTCCTCACCAAAGAATGTGACGCCATACGACTTGCCTTTTTCCACGCGATGGGAACGGGCGATCGGATGCCAGAATCCTCTCATAAACGCACCCATATCGGTGCCCTTTTCGATGAGAGGAAGCTGACGCAGCCTGTCGGCGCGCGATACGTATGCCTCTGTGGCCATTTTAACCTCTGTACATTCTTTCAGATCGGATTCTAGGCAAATTTAAAGAGCTAAAACAACCGTCGGACTTATTCCAGCACGACACTGGTTTACCGGTAGGCGATCTCGTGGAATCCTGAACGGCAAATTAAGAGGATCGTGCCATGTCCGTTTCCCGTATCGATGTGCATCACCATGTCCTTCCAGAATTCTATAAAGACGCACAACGCGCGGTCGGAATTTCGGGAACGGCCTATCGCGGCTTTCCAGACTGGACACCGGAAAAATCGCTTGCGCTGATGTCAGCAGAAAACATTGGGACGGCAATTTTATCTTTTACCTCCCCCGGCATTTACTTCGGCGATATTGCTGTTACCCGCGATCTGGCTAAACAGTGTAACGATTATCTCGCGCAACTTGCCACCGATCATCCGGGCCGGTTCGGCGGGTTTGCTTTTCTGCCGCTTCCCGATATCGATGCGTCGCTACGCGAAATAGAGCGCGTCCTTGACGTTCTGAACCTCGACGGCATCACATTGCTGACCAGCATTGATGAAAAATATATCGGCCACCCCGACTTCGAACCGATTTATGAAGAGCTCAATCGACGCCAGGCGGTGACTTTCATTCACCCGTGCTATCCGCCGGGCACGGAAGCGCAAGGCTGGGATATTCCCCGAATGATTATCGATTACCCGTTCGAGACAACACGGGTTGCCACTAATCTTATATTTAAGGGTGTGATGGAGCGGATGCCCGATATCCGGTTTATTCTGTCGCACTCCGGCGGCACCCTGCCGTTTCTAATGCACCGAATAGCGATTTTCGACAAACAGACGCCGTTTCAGGACAACTATCCCAAGGGTGCGATGGAATATGTAAAGCGGTTCTACTTTGATACCGCATTGTCGGGCGACAAAATTATCCTTGATGGTTTGTCCGGCGTCGTTGATCCATCTCGCATTCTGTTTGGCTCTGACTATCCTTATGTGTCGGAAGATGTCGTTGAGATTGAGACCGGCGGATTCGACTCTTATGATGCGTTTAACAAAGAAGTGCGGAAGGCAATCAACCGCGACAATGCAGAAATTTTATTTCCGCGATTTGCAGAGAAGTAAGAACGCACATGGCAGCCGAACTAAATCCTATGACCCGTGGGGTCCATCATCTGGCGCTTACCACTGAAGACATGAAGGCAACGACAGAATTTTTCGTCGATATCGTCGGCATGCCGCTTGTGCATGCAATGAAAGTACCTGCCGGACTAGGTACCGGCCCGCTTAATCGAGGCAACCCGCCTTACGAGGAAATTCGCCATTATTTTTTCGATATGGGCAATGACAGTCTTCTTGCTTTTTTCGAAATTCCCAAAGGCGAAGAACCTGTTGCAAACCGCAATGCTATCGGCGGCATGCAACATGTCGCCTTTACGGTGACCGAACAGCGTTTCAAAGAGATCGAACGGCGCCTTAAGGATAACGGTATCGACTATAACGGCCCGACCCCACAACTCCCCGGTTTGATCGGCATTTATTTTTTTGATCCGAACGGCATCCGGATGGAAATGGCCTGTCAGCCCGCTGATGGCGAAAGCCCCGATGTCATGAAGTGCAACACACAGACCAGAGCGGTTGCACGCGCCGAGCTTGAAACACTCACCGATGATGGTGAATGGATCGACAGCATGCTAAAAAATCTCAACGATTAAAAAATACCGGCCGGGAGGAAAAAATGCGGACAATTGATTCAGACGCCCACGTTATCGAATCAGAAAAAACCTGGAGCTATCTCGCAGACGACGAAAAGCATTTCGCGCCGATTGTTCTGAATAAAACGGGTGAAGAGCCGACTCCTGATAACACCTATTGGCTTAGTGGCGACAGCATCCAGACCAAGGATAATGCCGATACGCTGACGATGGATGAAACCTCACGCGAGATGGGCAGCGTCGATGCGCGCCTACACCATATGGATGAGCTCGATATCGATCTTCAGGTTCTTTATCCGACGATATTTCTGGTGCCGTGTGCCCGCGATCCACAGCAACAGGCGGCGCAATATCGCTCCTATAATCGCTGGCTCGCTGACATATGGGAGATGGGTGGCGGTCGGCTGCGCTGGGCCGCCTGCGTTCCAACCTGGTCAATGAATCTGGTGCGCGATGAGTTGAAGTTTGCCAAGGAACATGGCGCCTGTTCGATATTCATCCGCCCTTACGAATGCGACCGCTATGTCGGTGACAATTATTTTGATCCGCTATTCAAAGCAGCTGAGGAAGTAGATCTCGCCATCGCATTCCATTCGGCCAATGCGAGCTATCAGAACAATTTGTTTCATGATGGACACAATTTCGGCCGTTTTAAAATGGCGATGATCGCGCAGTTCCACTATTTGCTGGAAAAAGAGCTACCCAAAAAATATCCGAATTTGCGTTGGGCCTTTATCGAAGCTGCGGCCTCCTGGCTGCCTTACGCGCTCCAGGATGTAGGGAGCCGCCTGTCGCGGAGAGGCAAAAAGCTTAGCGACAATCCACTTAAGGACAACAACATTTGGGTCACGATTGAGATGGCCGATGACATTCCCTATCTCCTAGATCGGGTTGGGGACGACAACTTCCTGATCGGTACCGATTACGGTCACACAGATACATCAGCACAGGTTGAAGCGTTGCGGATGCTCAGCGAAGACCCCAACATCGCTGATAGCTCGATTGAAAAAATCCTGGGGCCCAACCCAAGTAAGCTATACGGCATTTAACTTTACGTTATCCGGACCGCGCTGAACCCCGCTGGGTCCGGGAAAACGAACCATCGACACCATGGGCATTGATGGATTTTCCGCCTTTGCCCGCTGATTTTACCTGACCCGGCCAACTATTTTGATTCATTCCTGAAGGATTGCTTTGCCGTTTTTTTGCGGGCTTTCCCGCACGGGCTTTTGCCCGTTCACGTGCTCTCGCTTTGCTCATGGAATGACTGCCTTTCTGGTGCACCAAAAAACGTCCCTTCACAGCAGAACAGATTGCGGCATCCATATCCAGACAATTCGATTTATTGGAGACTCCACCTCTGTACAGAAGTGTTAGCGATGCAGTTGTGAATGGGGAAATCGGCTAACGCCGCATCGCGCCTTAATCTACGCCGACACTACTGCCCCGGTGATCAGTAACCCGAGAACGATAAGAACTATTGAGGTAACGCGGCGGGCCTTTGGCACATAGCTTTTCGATACTGCGCCCTCAGATGTGATTTTATTAATTTCGATGTAAGGCATGGGCGCGCGCCTGTACCAGCCTTCAATCACCACGTCCTTTCCAGTATAACCACCAGCTTTCAGCAAACCGTACATGGCTTCCCAAATTGCGATTGGCTGACGGTAATCGAGAAACATGATGCCGGTATCGTCGCGCATCACAAAATCCTCGGAGAATATATAGCCGGGTACGCCGCGCCCGATCACAGTGCCCCGAACGATACAGGGCACCGGACGCACGGCTGACGCCTTAACCTTACGCAGCAGTGCAGCGATACTGACTTCTGGGAAAAACTCCTCCGGATAGGAAAACTTGTTTTTCACAAAGAGTGCAATGCCGCACGTCGTCATGGTTACCCCTACCATCATCGGGGAAAAACCCGAAAAACCTTCTGCTATGGCCACCATCAGCGGTGTGAGAACAAGCGCGGCGAACGGCGCAATATAAATCGCAAAATCATGGTAAAATTCATCCCAGTAGGATTCCGGCTGCTGTTCATTAAAAACGACATAGGGTTTACGGCCCATATGGATCGACTGATTGGATAGGTGGAGAAGCCGCTCGGCGATCAGAGGGTGCGTTGAGTTTAGTTCAAACCATTTTGCCCAGGGGTTCCAAAGATCCCAGCGCATTGCACTCTTAAGACTTTCAGGATCAACAGCACCGTCGGTCGAAGGACCGGCATAGCCCGCTATGGCCATAGAAGTCGCCGTTCGTGTGTCAAAGATACCGAGTGCGCCTATCGCCTCCATTTTTGGGGAACGACCTTCTACCGATCCATCCTCAGCCACCGCTTTGATATCTTTTTCGGATTTTTCCTGACCCGCCAAACCATAGGCTATTTTTGCTAGCGCGCTGGCGAGGAGCGAGGGATCGCCGGTGACTTCGCCCGCAAAACGATCAGCATGATATTCCCTGGCTCGGGAAAACCACAACACAACATACTGACTTATGAGGTAGAGCAGAAAGGCACCAATTGCGACGACTAGGCTTAATTGATCGCCTTTGTCACTTTTGGGGGTTTTTTGCACTCGTATCGATGTTCGATAAAGGTGATAGAAAATAAGAGGCACTGCCTGAACAACCGTCATTAAGAACATATCCCAATGCACCGCATGTCCTATTTCATGAGCGATGACCGCGTTCGCTTCATCTTCATCGAGCAGTTCGAGCAGGCCGCGGGAAATGACGATACGCGCATTATTTGGCGAATGGCCGTAAGTAAAGGCTTGCGGAGCGCCGTCATCGATTATCCCAACCCTTGGAAAAGACATGTTCTTTTCCTCGCAGACGCGTGCGATAAAATTATGCATGGCATCGGGAATTTCATTTTTTGGCAACCAGTCCATACGGTACATCCAGCCCAGCGTCATATCCATGACGTAGGGACCGCTTGCGAATTGAATCGCGGTCACGAAAATCGCGAGACCAAATGCGACACTCGCTGGAAACCCCAGAAACACGCTGACAATCAACAAAACCAGCGTTGCAAACCCATAGAGCCCGATTATCGTCACCAGAGAACGTATAAATAAATCGGGTAGCGGCAACAACAATGCTCCCGCCGCAACAGCCGGGGACGACATGCGATTTTCAGGCTTTACTGTTTCGATGCGCTCTTCAGGAAAATCCCAAGGGCCTTTTTGACGGGTCTTTCCTTCTTCAACAGGCTCTTTAGGGGCGCCCCATGGCCCCTCTCGAGAAGGCTCCCGGATGTTTTCCTTCGAACTTTCGGGTGCTTTTTCTGATGAATCTTCCTGAGACTCTTGCGGGACCTCTTCCTGGGTCTCTTCCGGCGTATCCACTGGACTCTCTTCTTGAAGCTGTCCCTGAGGCTCTTCTGAAGCGATGTCAGATGTCGCCGCTATTGGCGGATCCGCTGTTTCTTCAACGATAATTTCAGGAGAGGTTTCGGCCGATGACTCCTGTAGTTTCTCCTGCACATCATCAGTTTGCGGTGGCGGTTCTTCCGGAAGGGGTGGCTCAAGCGGGCGATCGAACTCAATCGTCTTTGGATCGAAATCCAGTTTGAAATATTTATCGTGTCGAATGAGATCCGTGTATTCCCGGGCATCGAACCAAAGACCGCCGGTTGTCGGACAGTGTTCAATCTCAAAGCCACCCGGGTAGATAATTGCTTCCATGGGATCGCCGGTCTTGGGCGATAATCTCTCTGAAGGATTTCGTTCCCCCAGCGCCGTATTCAAATTATGTGTCGTCGCTTCCGGATGGTCGGACAATAAAAATATTTCGCCTCGGTCCAGCCAAACGCCCCGGCAGGAGCGGCACAGCTCAATCTCAACCCCTTTGCGGGTAAGCACTGGGTGTAACTCTCTTTCGCGGTCTCGCGTCTGGCAGCTAGGGCAGAACATGGCTCTCATCACAAATTTACGGTGACAAACCGTACAAATATAGCGTTCCACGCGCTAGATCATTTTCTGCTTTTGGTTGTGGATTGTTTGTTTGGGACAGACGGCTGAGAACGAAAACACGCTTTTTCGAGTTCAAAATTCCTCTGCACTCTTTGCCGCTTCAACTAACTCGGGATGATTTGGATCATGGTGAAACACGAAGAATACGAACTTTCGGAGTTCTTTTTCTGACATACCGGGATCGAGTCTTTTTGCTTCCTTCTTCAAATAGTCTGCAATCGGTTCCAACTCCTTCAGTAGAGGGGACGTACCATCCATCAGACCAACCTCATCCGCCCAATATAACTCTTCACCCAATTCTGCACGGCGCTTTATGAGTTCGGCATCGCCCTTCGAAATAGTGCTCCACAGCGACAGAAACTTCGGAACGAGTTCCGTTGGAGTCTGGCCTTTGAATTCATCCCAGTGTGGCATTGATATTCCAAAGCGATCTGAAACCGGTCAGATGAATAATATAATTCGACTTACCTTTCCGCAGATATGTCGTTTCTTCAAACAGACCGCAATCTCCTACGCGCGGGGACTAATTTGAATTTTCTCTACTGCCAACACCAATTTTTTCATTTCTGTCTTGGTTTGACCAATTGGTCGGGACGCAGCTAGCAGCCGACCTTATTGTAATGATCGAGCGTTATAAATTTACCTGTGCTAGCCTATATTATTCTCTCTTATCTTTATATGAATCTTCTTTGATAAAAAAATATCTAATACTCCTGATCAGTCCATAAGGAGCTAAGATCAATATGATGGCAAGAGTACACACCCCACTTGGAATTATTGGATCCAACAAAATAGGCAACACTCCCAAAAGCAAGACCATCATTCCAAAGAAAATCAAACCGAAAGAATTGGGCCACCTATGCTCTAGATAATTTTCCAGATTATCTAGCGGACGATAAATTTCACAAATCTTTTCAAATAAATAATGCATTTCATTTGACCTGAAATATAGATCTACAATCTATTCTAGGTTTGCGGGAATGAATCTTATGATCAAGAAACATCTAAATTTAGAGTATAAAAAACTCATTATTTTCAACGTTAGAAACGATTTATCCACAGATAATTTGCTGCCTCAAACTGGCCGGACAATGGAGTTGGGGATCATTGTTGTGTCATAGACGCAAAGGCGTTCGCGGAATTTGAGAGTGCCGTCTTCGCGCACGATTACATCGCGATATTCACCCGCACAGAGGATGTGGGTGTCTTTTCCGGCCAGCGTTTCGAAAATCACAAAATTGGTTCGGGTGGTAACTGGGTCATCATCGGTAACATGTACCGGGCCAAGCATATGCCGCCAACTGCGCGGACCAAACACGTTGAGCTCCGAGAACGCCTGGACGCGATCGGCCAGCATGCCTTGGGAATCGCAGAGTAATAACGCGAGCGGCAGATCGGACTCGAAATTTTCCTTGGAAACAATTTTGTAAAGGCAATCCGAGGCAAAAAAACTCGGCCAGCGCTCCAGCTCGCCATCATCGATTGCGAGCGCATAATCCTGGATCAGCCCCTCGACCTCGCCACGCAGTTCCGGGGAAATTGTCATATCCCCATCACGTTGCGATAGCCTTTGTAAAAGGCGCGAAGCGCGACCTCGGTCACCATATGATCGCTATCCTCAGTGTCCCTCCCGCCGAGCTCAACCACGCCTTCGGCATTGGGATGCGCCAGAATGCCTTCCTGCGTACGTTCCAGAATTTGCCCGTCATCAATCGAGACCAGTCCTGACGGTCCCATCAAATTCGCCTGCCGCAGGCGGCGGGCGGTCATTTCCTCGTCATCGTCTTCATAACCAAAAAACGTCCAATGCAGCTCGAAGGCATTTGGGCCCATGGGGACGATCTGCCGCGTTGCCAGCGTATTAGACTGCTGCTGTAAAATCACGTTGGGCCATATGGTCTGCATGACGACCGTACGGTCGCCCGGAAACTCGCGGACAACATCGAGTAGATTGGGGTCTTTCAGCTCAAGACCGGAGTGAAAAGACCGCATCTGTTTAGTGCCGTCATTCAGTTCCTGCTTGCCGCGGATCGAGCTCAATGCCGTGTGCAGTCCTGTTCCATCCATCTCCACCTTGGAATCGTTATCGACGCGGAACAGCCCGAAGGTGACAAAGAAGACATGCAACAGGCTGGCATGATGTGTGTCCTTGATATTCTCCAGCATTAATTTCCAGTTGGCTCCGATGCGCTGACGCGAATGGCCGAGCAACTTCAGCGTGCGGCCATCGAACTCACGGTCGTAATAGCCGAGAATGCGCTCGCCCATATAGTCCTCAAACGAGGGGGTCTCATCGGACATCGTCGCCCAGATGCCACCGTTGCGGACATGGACCTTGACCTTGTCCAACCCATTTTCGCCCATCGAGAAATCCTTGGGCATCCCGCCTTTTCCTTTGACACCGCGATAAAACGGCACACCGAGCAAATTGCCTTTAAGGTCATAGGTCCATTGATGATAGGGACACATGATCTCGTTGAATGACCCCTTGTCCTGCTCGCAGATCTTTACGCCGCGATGGGCACAACGATTGACCAGAACGTTGACACCGTCTTCCTGATCGCGCACGACGATAATCGACTGGTCGCCGATCTGAGTGCGTTTGAAATCACCCGGGTTTGGAATTTCACATTCAAGCCCGACATAGTTCCACACCGGCCCGTAGAATATTTTCTCCAGCTCGCGCTCGTAATTCCCCTGGTCGGTGTAGATCCAGTAGGGAACCCGGTCGTTGCCCGCCGGCCAGGTGAGAGACGCCTCGGCCATTAATGGTGATCCAGTGCAAAGCGCGCCTGCTCAACCAGCGCGTAGTTGGGCCGCGCACTCGCGGGCATTTGGTTGACTGCCTTCAGATAAGCTTTGCAGCTTTTGAGGACATCCGGATCACGCCCGATCAGTGTTTCGACGAATTCGTCAACTTCCGCTTCCAGCTTGTCCGCCGATACCAGGCGCGAGACCAGCCCTATATCGAGTGCTTCGGCGGCACCAAACTCGCGGCTTGATAGGATCAAATCGAGCGCGCGCTTTGGCGGCAGATGCTCCAGGATCACCTCCATTAAAAACATTGGCGGAAATCCGAGGCTGACCTCGTCCAACATAAACCGGGCATCATCGGCGGCGATGGCAATATCGGAACGCATGGCAACGCCGAGACCAAACCCGAAGGCGCGACCTTTGATCGCTGTTACCACAATTCCCGGAAAAGCGGCAAAAGCGGCATTTACCCGGCTGATTTCGCTAAATGCGGCGTACGGACCACCCGGATTCTTTGGTTCCTCGCGATCGCGCCCAAGAGAAAAATCATCGCCCACGGCGTGAATTACGATGACATCGCTTTCGCCTGGAGCCAACTCCATGATTTCCGCCGTACGCCCAAGCATTTCAGACGTAAAGGCATTGGCGTGCGATGCCCGTTGCAAAAACAAACGCCCTATTCTTCCGTCCTGTTCGAATCCGATCATGGTCTTTCCGTCGCCGCCCCAATGTTTTTTGAATTGTCCGGCACGAAAGCTGGATGCGTCAACCGCCGAAACGTTTTTGTGCGGCCTGCAGAAGTTTTAGTCGTAATGCGTTGAGCTTGATGAAACCCTGCGCATCCCTTTGATCGTAAACCGTGTCAGCTTCAAACGTGACATGTGATTCCGAATAAAGGCTGTTTGGTGACTTCCGACCAACCACAGAGACAGAGCCCTTATACAGTTTGAGCCTGACTGTTCCCGAGACATGCTTCTGGCTTTCATCGACGGCACTCTGGATCATCTCGCGCTCTGGCGAGAACCAGAAACCGTTATAAACCAGCTCGGCATAACGCGGCATGAGCTCATCTTTTAAGTGCGCCGCGCCCCGGTCCAGCGTGATGCTTTCAATTCCGCGATGCGCGGTCAGCAAAACCGTGCCGCCGGGTGTCTCATAGACGCCGCGCGACTTCATACCGACATAGCGGTTCTCCACGAGATCGAGTCGGCCAATACCATTGGCCCCACCAAACTCGTTCAGCTTGGTGAGCAGTGCGGCGGGCGAATGCTTTTCGCCGTCAATCGCCACGGGGTCGCCTTCATCGAATTCAATCTCGATGTAGGTCGGTTTATCCGGTGCATTTTCAGGCGAAACGCTCCGCGTAAACATCGCATCGTCAGGTTCAACCCAGGGATCTTCCAGCGCCCGCCCTTCATAGGAAATATGAAGCAGGTTTGCGTCGGTCGAATAGGGGGGCTCGTCTTCCTTGTCACGGGGAATATCGATCTGATGAGACCGGGCGTATTCCAGCAGTCGTTGTCGACCATCGAGATCCCACTCACGCCAAGGCGCGATCACCCGGATTTCGGGATTGAGAGCATAGTAACCAAGTTCGAACCGGACCTGATCGTTGCCCTTGCCTGTTGCGCCATGGCTCACGGCATCGGCGCCGGTCTCGGCGGCAATCTCGATCTGACGTTTGGCGATGAGTGGCCTGGCGATTGAGGTGCCAAGCAAATAAACGCCCTCATAGACCGCGTTGGCACGGAACATCGGAAAAACGAAATCGCGGACGAATTCCTCCCGCAAATCCTCAATAAAGATTTCTTTGACGCCAGCCGCTTCTGCTTTTGCCCGCGCCGGTTCAACTTCTTCGCCCTGCCCGAGGTCAGCCGTAAAGGTGACGACTTCGCACTCATATTCTTCTTGCAGCCAGCGCAAGATGACAGACGTGTCTAATCCGCCGGAGTAAGCCAGCACTACCTTGTTGACGTCGTGTTTATCTGTCGCAGCCATTGTCTGGCCCTCTACTCACAAATTCATTGGAAAAGCGCGCGCAGTATAGGGATTAGCAGGGCTATCACAAGAGGAACCCGCACCAACTACCGCCGATTGCAAATCCCGTTAATTTAAATCAGAATTAATGAAATAAAGACACAGTGGGCCTTTGGGAATAATTAAATGAGCGATGAAGAAAATTCGGAGATGGTCGCCACAAGCGATAGCTCAGCGCCACCTACGCAACACCTTCTCGAATATTCCGGTGAAGCTAAGGCGTTCGGTTGGCTAGTCTTTAAGAATACGCTCCTGACGATTATCACGCTCGGGTTCTATCGCTTCTGGGCCAAAACCCGCCTGCGCAAATATATTTGGGGCAACCAGTCTGTATTTGGCGAAAAGCTCGAATATACCGGCACTGGGAAAGAATTATTTTTAGGGTTTTTAGTTGTTTTAGCTGTGTTGGTGCCCTTAGCAATTATTTTCAACGTTGTTAGTTTTTACATACAAACAAAAGGCGGCGTCGCAGCGATTCTTATTTTCCAGTTGGCCTATGTAATTTTGTTCGTTTTTCTATATGGATACGCTGTATTGCGCGCTCGACGCTATTAACTTTCCAGAACTCAGTGGCGCGGCATCAGGTTCGCACAAGCCGGAGATCCAAAAAGGTACGGGTTTCAATTTTTAGGACTTGGTTTTCTAGCCATTATTACTTTTGGAATGGCTATTCCTTTTATGATGATTCGGCTCCATAAGTATCGCGTTGACAATACATACCTTGGCCAAGAACGGTTCACTTTCGATGGAAAAGCAATAGATATATTTTGGCAATGGTTTCTATGCGGGGTGCTCGCTTATATTACTCTCGGATTATCAGTCCTGTGGTTTATGGCATTTTTGATCCGCTATACAGTTTCCAAGACGAGATTTGGTCCTCTAACATTTTCACTACCGGTAAAATTCAGTGACTACGCAAAGATTTATGTCCCTTTCGCACTAGTTGCGATTGTTGCTTATTTGCTGTTTGCCATTTTGATATTTGCCACCGCATCTGGGCCTGTGTTTCAGGCGGCCGGCATAGATGTCGGAGATCTACCAGTTCCGAAAATTGATCCAATTATCGCTTACGTTACGTTTTTCCTTATCGGTATTCTCACTCCTACGATTACTGCAATGATGATCACTCACCGTATTTTCAGCCTATTTGCAGACAAGTTGGAAACCGAAGGCGAAATCGATTTAGATGCTTTCGTGCAAAATGCGCAGGAGGTTTCGAAAAGAGGAGAAGGACTCGCAGATGCGCTCGATGTCGGAGGCGGCGCTGGTATAGAGGTCGGGTTGTAATCTTGTCCGCGAACGGTTGGTATTACGATGGACAATCATCTGCTCGGAATGCAGTAACGGTTTCGCTCTTTCCGGACCGTATGGAAATTCGAGACATCGACGATTCTCAAATAATCCAGCGCTGGTCACTCGAACAGCTGTGGTGGGCACACCCGCCAGAACTAGGTGGCGCAGGACGCATAGCATTACAGGGCGATAATGCCGCTCGGTTGGAACTGGACGACCAAGAAATCATCGCGGCAATTCGGCAAGCCTATCCTGCAATCGATAAAGCAGGAAAAGACAAAGGCGGGCGCCGCAGACTGGCCCTCGTTATTGCGGCCTCAGTCACTTCAATCGGGGTTGCTGTTTTCCTCGCCGCAGCCATTTTACCCGGCCTGCTGGCTCCCTTCATTCCAGCGTCCGTTGAAAAATCAATGGGTGAAGCAGCGCTTAAACAGGTTATCGACTACGTTGACGCTAAACACTGTACGAAGGGAAACGCTCTTGATGCTTTGGAAAAGTTCCGCCTCAAATTGATATCTGCCACCGACCAGAATGAACCAATTCAAATAACCGTTCTAAACTCGAAGATGATCAACGCGCTTGCGGCACCAGGTGGTCAAATCGTCGTTTTTAAGGGGTTTATCGACTTCGCCAAAAATTCCGAGGAGTTTGCAGCAGTTGTGGCACACGAGTTGGGCCATATCGTTCATCGTCACCCCACAAAGGGATTGATACGCCATATTGGCTTAACCGGAACACTAGATTTATTGTTGGCCGGCAGCAGCCAAGGCATTCTTGGTACGGCGTCTGGCCTGCTATTACGAACAGCCTATTCTCGCGACGCGGAACGCGAAGCTGACGACGCAGCGCTTGACATTCTGAAACAGGCTGGGATCAGGTCAACCGGGTTGGTTTCCACATTCAAAAGGTTCGATAAAGAGCTCCCGAAGATGCCGGAGGCCCTGAAACATTTCTCAACGCATCCGCTGAGCAAGGAACGGGCGGCGCGACTTTCGGCGCTCGTTTCCGATAAGGGCTCTCCCGCTATGTCAGCAGAGGACTGGCAGGCCATCAAAGAAATGGGCGATTAAACTAACGAAGGAAAACACAATCGGACGCCAAACTAGGTTTCAGTGCCATTTGGGTTTTCATTCCCGGCTCTGTTTGGAATATTCGGCCAATCGACAAAGGCAAATACCCAGACTGCGACAAGGCTCACAATAGGCAAAGCGTTTAACAATCCCCACCATGGTGAAAACCCTGCCCTTGGTAAAATGATCATCGCTGTCCAGATGGGAAGTATTATAGCTACGACAAGTCCGAAAATTATCCAGGTTAGGGGATCGGAAATCAGAAACAGTAGAAACCCGTAAATATACTGTTCGACTTCCGTCATGTTTCGGCGTTCCCGGCTGTTTCAGTCGGCAGAGCGGGCCAATTCGAAAATGCGAGAATCAGGTAAATTATCGGAAACCCAAGTACCGGTATAAACACCAGGATTGACCAAGCTGGTGATTTGCCAGTGCGTGCAAAAACCCGCCAGGTAGGCAGCAGCATTACCAAACTGACCAAGGAGGAAAACAATAGTCGATATTCGACTTCGCCCACTGTCGGGAACCTACGCTGTCGTCCGTCGCTTTGCGCGTTCGCTGGCGGACTTCAACTGACCGCAAGCGGCCAGAATATCGCGACCCCGTGGTGTCCGGACCGGTGAAGAGTATCCGGCGTCATTTACAATTCTGGCAAACTTCTCAATGGCGGCATCGTCGGAGCATTCAAAGGGTGCACCGGGCCATGCATTAAAGGGAATTAAATTCACCTTAGCGGGAATTCCAGCGATTAATCTCACCAGCTCTCTGGCATCTAATTCTGAATCATTGACGCCTCTCAGCATCACATATTCAAATGTTATCCGGCGCGAATTACCGGCGGTGGGATATCTCCTACAGGCATCCAGGAGATCCTTTATCGGAAATTTCTGATTGATGGGTACGATTTCATCACGCAAATCGTCTCGTACCGCGTGAAGCGATACCGCAAGGTTGACACCGAGCTCTTCGCCACAACGTTCTATATTAGGAACGTAGCCCGCCGTTGAAAGCGTGATCCGCCGTTTGGAGATCGAAATCCCCTCTTGATCCATAATTATCGTGATCGCTTTAGAGACATTGTCAAAATTGAGCAGGGGTTCGCCCATTCCCATCATGACTATGTTCGACAGTTGCCGACTGCCGCGAGGGCTCGGCCATTCGCCGTAGGTATCACGCGCTACCAGCATTTGCCCAACGATGTCCGCTGCGCTTAAATTTCGAACCAGCGGCTGCGTACCGGTATGACAGAACTTACAGCTTAAAGCGCAGCCAACCTGCGATGAGATACACAGCGCACCACGATCTGTTTCGGGAATGTAAACAGTTTCGACTTCGCCGCCACCTGCCACACCGAGCAGCCACTTACGGGTTTTGTCCTGAGATAGCTGTTCTTCGACAATATCCGGCCTGCCAATCACACAAATTTTCGCCAGCTCCGCCCGCACGGATTTGGAAAGAGTGGTCATCTCATCAAAAGATTTGGCGCCACGATGATAGATCCAGTGCCAGATCTGACCGGCACGAAACTTGGGCAACCCAAAACCCGTAACGGTTTCGATAAGCTCTTCACGGCTAAGACCGACAAGATTTACCATTTCTGACGGCTTCTTGCCTTCTGTCTGAAGAGGTCTTTCCTGAACTATGGTGTCCTGAGTGTCCGACATTAGGCCACTTTATAGAGCGCCAACGTGTCTGCGTGAATAATCTTTATTCGGCAGCAGCGGGTTTTGGGTCCGTACCTTCTCCGGGCGGTGCTGCACCGGGCATGAATTTGAGATACAGAACCGCGATAAAAACAATACCCACACATGGCAGAAGCAAGGCACATACCGTCGTCCACCCGACAGTGTTTTGTAGCAATCCCGCTGAAAACGAGAAAGCGGCCACTGATTGGAAGACAAGAAAATCATTCATACCCTGCGCCTTAGCTTTTTCTTCGGGCCGGTACATTTGCGTTAACAAATGTGTTCCACCGACAAATAGAAAATTCCAGCCACAGCCGACACACACATTGGCAAACCAGAAATGTTCGATTGTCCCGCCAGAAAACCCGATCAAAGCTGCACTACTAGAGAGTACGAGGCCGGCCAGCAAAACATTCAAAACACCATACCGGCGGATTAATGAGCCGGTGAAAAAGGACGGCGCAAACATGCCAAACATGTGCCACTGCGCGATAAAAGCTGAGTCTTCAAATGTGTGGCCAAACTCCTTGACCATCGCAAGCGGCGTCGCCGCCATCATCAGCACCATCACGCCCCAGCCAATAACCGCACAAAGCACAGCGACGATATAGCCGGGTTGTCGAACGATCTCGCCCATTGGACGGCCCGAATTCTCGAATTTTTGTTCCGATTGCTGCGGAAACCCAACCAGTGAAACAACAAAAATCAGAATGATCGGAATAAAGGCGAGGACAATAAAGGTGCTGGCAAATTGATAGGGCGGTTCTTGTCCGGGTACCGTCGTTGCAGCTGCTGCAATTCCCGGTCCACAAATTAGTTCTATGGCTTTTGCGAATGTCTCATTGCCAAGCCACGGGCCGGCAACGTCATGCGTCCATTTGGAAATCTCCGGCCCTACAAACGCAGCAAGCACACCGCCCCCGACGACCAATGAAATTGCGACACTGCGCCATTTATCGTCGGCCACATCCGCCGCTGCAAAACGATAGGTCTGACCGGAAATCGTAAAGGCACCAAAAAATATAATGGCCACCAGATAAAGCTCAAACGAGCCCTGAAAAATAGCAATTGCGGCGACAAGGGCGCCAACTGACCCCATCAAGGCACCAAAGATAAAGCCGGTCCGACGCCCGAACCGGCGCATCATCATTGCCAACGGAATTGCAAATGCTGCCGTCGCCTCCCATTGCAGTGCCTGCGGCAACGTTGCCAACGATTTGTTAGATGCCAATGCAAGACCAACAAGCGCTGACACCGACAAAACAACACCCGTCGAGCTATTAAACAACGCCTGGCACATAGCCAGCAGCGCAACATTTTTTTTCATTCCGGGTTTTTCCGAACCGGCGCTTTCGGGAGAATCGGGCATCAGGGCTCCAAAGAGACGATACGCAGAAAGAACCGTATCCGTTCAGCTATTTTAGTGCATATACATCCCGCCATCTACGTTGACGGTTTGCCCCGTGATGAACCCCGCAGCACCACTTAGCAAAAAGATTACTGCGCCCACGAGATCATCAGGTGTCTGAGGCCGTTTGAAACATTTTCCGTCGTCTTTCCCGCCCATATAGTTGGACGAGGAAGATGCAAGCTGCGTTTCACTCAACGTAAAGCCCGGCGTGATGGCATTTACACTAATTTTATCATCGCCGACTTCACGGGCCAGCGCACGAGTAAGACCAACTACGCCCGCCTTCGAAGTTGTATAATCCAACCGGTTCGGATTGCCCTCCCAAATGCGCCCAGAAGAAATATTGATGATGCTGCCACCGCCTCGTTTTTGCATGGCAGGGTAGACCGCTCGGCAACACAGAAATATTCCCTTCAGATTAACCGCCATGACCGAGTCCCAACGTTCTGCGGAAATGTCAAACCAATCCCCACGCGGCAAAACACTCATCAAAGATGCATTATTGACCAGACCATCTATGCCACCGAATTCGGCAGAAGCTGCATCCGCCATCGCCTGGGTGGCGGCTTCATCGGAAACATCCGTTGGCACCGAAATCGCCTGACCACCAGAATCGCGAATCTCGGCGGCAACCTCGTTTGACTCATCTGCCGCAATATCGGCCAAGACGACTTTCGCCCCGCCCTCCGCCAAACGCTGGCTATAAACTTTACCAATACCGGTGCCGCCACCCGTAACGATGACGACCTTATCTTTCACGCTATACGCGTTGTTGACGTCGAACGATCCGTCCATCTTCTTCTCCCTATCTTTGGGTGTATCGATTATGTCCCGACCTAGCGCGTTCGGCGCATTCGCGCAATGGAAGTGGATAAGAAATTCGCTATTTATTGCCGCAGGCGCGGGTTATCGCCTTGTGCGCGGCTGTAAATCCGGAAAGCGAATAGCGGTCGCTGGTCAATGTGCCCCGGCCAGAGGTTCCTGAGACTATCATCGTTTTTCCTGCACGCATTGCCGCCACGAGCGCCTTGTCGCCGGCAGCGTCTCGGGCCCAAGCTGTTCCGCCGTCAGTAAACATCGAAAAATTCTTGCCATCGATTTTGACAGTGACCTCACTACCCTTTTTGTAACTATAGCCAGCCGTTATCGAAACTTCATTGCGCGCGCGGTCAGCGACACGATGAGTGACCTGTAAATAGGTTGCACCACGGCGCTTGTATTTGCCGGAGGACTTTTTTGGTTCACCGTGAAGGTAGCAAATTCTCTTTTTCTTCTTACCGGTCACGTGGACAGACCATTCCTTGAAAACCTCGTCAGACTTCACACCGGCTGCATGAGCTGGACCTAAGAGAAGGTCGCTGGTGGTTGCCACCGCGGTGAGACCGCAAAGAAGTGAAGAAAACGTCACACGCATTTTACCCAGTCTCCGCATATTTCGATAATTCCCTCATGTTTCATTTCGGTTCGCTTGTTTTTGACGCCGCCGTTCCTTCTTCTTCCAAATCGGTTCACCGAATTCATTTTCAGGTACAGGTTCAATGGGCCCGCCGGGTACAATCGGCCGGCCGCCAAAACGACCCAATGTCGTGAGACGGTCATACATAACAATAGCGCCAGCGGTTGCAAGATTCAGCGAAAATTGCGTCGGAATTTTGACAACGTGATCACAACATTCAATAAGTTTTGGTGACAGGCTGCCGCGTTCCATGCCGAGTACATAAGCAGCCGTTCGGGGATGGCGAAAACTTGGAAGCTCAACGGCATCTTCGGTCAACTCGATACCAACCAGCGAGCACTGATCCGGCAGCCTCATCGACTCAACATTCTCAAACCTGTAAAACGGTACCTGTCCTGTCATGTCCGAGGTATCGGATTTGAGAAGGTTTGGATTGAAATTTGCATCGATAGTGAAAACAAACCCAGCACCAAATCCATGTGCCGTCCGGAACAAATTTCCCGCATTCATCGGTTTCGAGACACCTTCGACACCGATACCGAAATATCCACGCATTTTGAAACAACCTTTCAGTTTATAACTATCGGAAGCCCGACCAGTCAGCGCAACCCCTCTCTCAGGAATTCACATGGCAGATACCGACGGCGTTGAGACGCTAAACCAACAATACGAGACTTATCCCTATCCGCCCCGTGATCCTGCGGACGAAGCAAATCGCCTAGTAACCGGATCGCCGAGCCAACTTGCTGAACTAAACCATTATGTCTTTGCGGGCCGGCGCGACTTCTCGAAACCTTTTCGGGCACTTGTTGCAGGTGGTGGCACTGGGGATGCTGCGATCATGCTGGCGCAGCAGCTCGCGGACACAGGCGGACCCGGAAACGTAGTTTATCTTGATCTTTCCAGCGCATCGCGGGCAATAGCTGAAGCGCGCGCTGAAGCGCGCGGATTATCGAATATTTCTTTCTACTCAGGTTCACTCCTGGATATCTCTTCGATCGCCCCTGGGCCATATGACTACATTGATTGTTGCGGAGTTCTCCATCATCTGTCTAATCCGTCCGCAGGGCTAAAGTCGCTATGCGACGTGTTGTCAGACGATGGCGGTATGGGCGTAATGGTCTATGCTCCGCTCGGAAGAAACGGCGTTTATCACGTTCAGGAAATGCTCCGTTCGTTCGATCTTTCCGACAGTAATCCCGTCGATCAGGTCGCGTTCGCGCGCAAACTTCTTGAAAACCTTCCATCAACAAACTGGCTCAAACGAAACTCGCTAGTCGGTGATCATCTCAATGAAGGCGACGCTGGATTGTATGATCTATTATTACATAGTCAGGATCGTGCCTATTCAGTATCGGAGCTCAATACCTTTATCGGTGAGGCAGATATGCGGATCACGACATTTATTGCGCCATTTGCTTACGACCCCTCTCACCATGTCGAAGACGAAGAATTGGCGTCGAAGTTTGAGACGATGTCATGGATTGAGCGTTGCGCTTTTACGGAATTGCTGACGGGCAGTCTCAAAACACATATTGCCTACCTTGTTAAATCAAAACGCGGCGACAAATCGGTTGCTACTGTTGACGACACCGACCTCGCTCCAATACTTGTTGGACTGGAACCAAAAAGCGCTGCCAACGCGCTTCGAGATAAGGGCCAGTTAAATGCTGAGTTGGAAGGTCTTCGATACAGCTTTCCGATAACGCACGATGAATGCGCAGTTCTCGAATTGTTTGATGGTCACAGGACACAGAAAGATATCTGCGCGGCGCTCTCGGTGTTGCGAACGGACTTCTCGGAGAAATCAGCAACCCAATCCTTCCGAAAGCTGTTTAAAGTTCTAAACGGCCTTAATCTGTCGTTCCTTCGGAAACCTTAGCCAACTATTCAGCGGCAGAAAGGCGGTCAACCGCACGCCATGCGGGGAAACGAATTGAGACCGATGTGCCTTGTCCGACGGTACTGTCTACCGACAGCGTTCCGCCATGTAATTCAACAAGAGATTTGGTTAGTGGTAGCCCCAAACCTGTTCCTTCGTGACGCCGGCTAAGGGTGCTATCCACCTGACCAAACGGTATTAAAGCCTGGGCGAGGTCCTCCTGGGCCATCCCAATACCGGTATCGCGAACGATCAGTTCAATACTGTCAGATTTATTGTAACTCGCATCCACCGATATCGAACCGCCCCGCTCCGTAAATTTTACAGCGTTGCTGAGTAAATTAATGAGAATTTGTTTGATTTTTCTCTCGTCGCCCCGAAAGCGGGGGAGCGTCTCAACTATTGTAGATTGTAGTTCCAATCCATTTTCTTCAGCGCGTGGCGCTACGACGCGCAAACATCGTTCCACACAGGACCCAAGGTCAAATTCCTCTTCCGAAAGATCCAGCTTGCCAGCTTCGATTTTTGATAGGTCCAGAATATCGTTGATCACGTCGTGGAGATGGCTGCCGCTCTGATAGATATCCCGAGCATAATCTTTGTACTGTTCGTTCCCCAACGAGCCAAACATTTCACGCTGCATAAGATCGGAAAATCCAATAATTGCATTCAACGGTGTTCGCAGCTCGTGGCTAATGTTAGCCAGAAATTCTGTCTTTGTGCGGTTTGCTATATCGGCTTGTTCCTTGCTTTTTATGAGCGTTTCTTCGGCTTCAATTTGTTGGGTTACGTCCCGCATAACGACGATACCGCCTCGCTCACCCTCCCAGTCAATTGCCGCCGCCCCGACCTCCGCCCAGAACCAGCTACCATCCAGACGCAACCGTTTTTGACGCATAAAGACCGTACGGTTGCCTTGCTCAATGACTAAAATCTGCCGTTCCGAAACAGTTTCATGAAATTCAGGATGCGTCAGATCGAGCGTCTCTTTACCCATGAGTTCGTCTGGTGTGTTGGCTCCGAAGAGATTTAAAGCCGCTTCATTGGCCAGGACGATATAACCACCCTTATGAACATAGATTGCATCTGGAAGTAGATTGACCAGCGCCCGATATCGTTCGTCGCTCTCGCGAAGCCTTGTTTCGCTCTCCCGCCGATCGGTTATATCGGCTGTCAGTGTCAGCGTGAATCCCTCGGATGTACGATGTTCGGTTATAGTGAACCAACGATCACCCATCGCGCGAGATTCGTAGGAACCGCTGGCCTCAAGATGATTTCTGCGCCGCTCGGCTTTCCACTTCTCAGCAATTTCACTGCCGTGTTGATTGCTGATTTCGTCCGCAATACCGCCGATGACTTTTTCAAATGACACGCCCTCTGTAATAACCGCTGGGTCGGGGTGATAGGTCAATACGCGGTGGTTCCAGAGGACCAGCTTGTCATCTTTATCCCAAAGCATGAAGCCGTTGGGCATTGTGTCAATTGCCTGTAACAACCAATGGTGGGCGCGTCGGGCTCGCAGTTCGGTTTCCCGCTGCTCGGTCACGTCCATCAAAACGCCATCCCAAATGATAGCGCCATCGCTGCGTTTATGCGGACGCCCTGTAGAACGAAGCCACCTTGTGTTGCCATCATATCTCACGAATGGCAAATCCATTGTATAAGGGGTCAAAGATTCCGCAGACTCTTGCATGCGCCGATAGTACTCATCGCGATGATCAGGCCGAATACAGTCAATAAACGGGGCAAGATCTTTTTCCAGATCCTCTGGAGAAAATCCGGTGATCTCCTCAATGCCGGCGCTGGCATAGCTATAGAGAAGTTTGCCATCTGGCTCCATTACTCGTTGAAAAACAGCGCCAGGCATATTGTCTGTAACAGCACTAAAACGTCTCTGTGCCTCGGCATATGCCTCTTCAGCGTGTTTGCGTGATGTAATGTCCCGAAGGACCCCCAAAAATGCAGGCGCGCCTTCCCACTCGATATAAGTTGCGACGGTTTCCACATCGACAATCGATCCATCGAGCCGAATGCGCCGCTGTTCAACCGGGTCAAGCTGGTTTTGCTTATTGAGAACGGTTCGCCGTCTTTCAAGCTGTAAAGCCCGATCTTCCTCAGGAATAAAACTCAGGGATTCTTTACCGATCAGCTGATCGTCAGTTTCAGCACCGAACAATCGAAGAGCGGCCGGATTTACAAAAACAATTCGTTCATCAATGTGAATAATGACGGCGTCCGGCAGGTCCTCCAATAACTCGCGATGGAGATTCTGGCCCTTCAAGAAATGCGGCTCCAAATCTCCATTCTTGATTCTCGGAATTTCCTGGCTCTCATTTATATCCGCACGACCCGACACGTCACGGATGTTGGACATGACAGCGGGCTTGTCGTCCCACACAATTGCTGAAGCGGAAACATCCGCAATGTAAGTGCTACCATCAATGCGAGTTCTTGGCTGTTCGGCGATTTCCAGCGGAACAACTGACTTCAGAATTTCATCAATTTGCCTGTCTGCCTCCTGCCGCACGTCCGGTCTGATATATTGTGTTATCAATGTACCCAGGATTTCATCGGCCGAATTGGCGCCAAACAATTCAACGCCACTCGAATTGATATAAACAATGCGCCGATTGTCATCATGAACGACCAAGGCGTCTTTGGTCAGGCTGGCAAATTGATCGAAGATTTCATTGTATGGAATACAAGGTCCAGCCGCTTCGCGAAGGCAGGCGATTTCATCCTCTAGTGCCGCTATTTTCGCCTTGAGTTCTGCCTTTTCAATTTGAAACTCTTGACTACTCATGGGTTAAACGCATCCCTGCTTTCAGCGATATTCTTTTAGTCGATTCATTAAAATTCCGAGTTCGTTAACAACTCGTTAACCAGTTCGTCAATTTACGCCAACGGCATCCCCCAGAGTGTGTCCGATTTCCATGTTTAGGACCAAATCAGCATAGCCGTCGAGATCAGTGGGCTCGCGGTTGAGAATTACCAATGCAGCACCGTTTTGCGCGGCGGTCTGAGGAAATCCTGCGGCCGGATAAACTTGCAGCGAGGACCCGATGGCAAGGAATAGATCGCAGGCCATGGTTTCCTCTTGTGCTCGGCGCATCGGTCCATCAGGCATGGGTTGACCAAACGAAATTGTCGCTGCCTTGAGCAACCCGCCACAGGCGTCGCAATCAAGAATTGTCCCATCGGCAAGAAAAGCCTGCCGTATGGGCTCAAATTCATGGCGTAGCCCGCACGCCAGACAGGTCGCATAGGTGCTATTGCCATGGAGTTCGACGACCTTTTCCTCAGGAACGCCAGACTCTAGATGCAAGCCGTCCGTATTCTGCGTAATAACGACGGATACTTTTCCGTCACGCACCAACTTCTCCACCGCCCGATGTCCCCGATTTGGTTCTGCGCCGTCAAAACCGTAGGAATCGTCAAATTTGCGGCGCCAGGACTCCCTACGGGCATCCTCTGAAGAAATATAATCGTTGTATTGAATGGGGCTGTATTTGGTCCAAACGCCGCCCGGGCTACGAAAATCGGGAATACCTGACTCGGTACTGATTCCTGCTCCGGTAAAAACAACGGCCCGCTCGCTAACTTCCAGTAATCTTCGTAATTCGTCGAGCCGCCAGTTATCATCCGTCATAGCCGTTATCCTTTTTAGGCTCCACAACCCTCAATGGCCCCAAGTCTACGGACACGACTTTTTGCACGCAACTAGCTGCGGAGCTGTTGCAAATCCTTGAACTGTTCCAAGGCTTCGGGGTTGGCCAGTGCTTCCGTGTTGCGAACCGCTCTGCCATGAATAACGTCTCTCACTGCAAGTTCTGTAATCTTTCCAGACTTTGTTCGCGGGATATCCTCTACAGGAATAATCTTTGCCGGAACGTGCCGCGGCGACAAATTCGCTCGAATGCACTGCTTAATTTTTTCGATAAGTGTCTCGTCTAAAATTGCTTCGTCGCGCAATCGGACGAATAACACGATCCTCGTGTCACCCTGCCAGTCCTGTCCAACAGTGATGGCCTCTTCCACGTCATCAAGCTGTTCGACCTGGCTATAAATTTCGGCCGTGCCAATTCGAACACCGCCCGGATTAAGTGTCGCATCCGACCGGCCCTGAATAATCATCCCGCCATTCTCGGTCAGCGCCACCCAGTCGCCATGGCACCATATGTTGGGAAATCGATTAAAATAGGCCGATCGATACCGTTCACCGGTATTGTCATTCCAAAAACCGACGGGCATGGATGGAAAGGGTTTACGACAAACAAGTTCGCCCATTTCTCCGACAACAGCTTCGCCTTCGTCGTTATACACGGCGACATCCATCCCGAGACAAATGGCCTGAATTTCGCCACGCCACACCGGACCAATTGGATTGCCGCCAACAAAACAGCCGACAATGTCGGTGCCGCCCGAAATTGATGATACGCAAAGATCGGATTTGATATTGTCGTAAATGAAATCAAAACTCTCCGGGACCAGAGGCGATCCTGTGGACATAAGGGTACGCAGCTCGGAAAGACCGTGCGTATATTTTGGCTGGAGTTTTGCATTCTTCACCGCATCAATGAATTTTGCCGATGTTCCAAAATGGGTCATTTTGGAATCTTGGGCAAAATCAAAGAGGCTGTTTCCATCTGGATAAAACGGTGAACCATCATAAAGTAGAATGGTCGCACGCGCCGCCAGCCCGGAAACCAGCCAGTTCCACATCATCCACCCCAGCGTCGTGAAATAAAACACACGGTCTTCCGGTTTTACATCGCATTGCAGAATATGGTCTTTCAGGTGCTGGATCAGCGTGCCTCCGGCACCATGTACAATGCATTTTGGAACACCCGTCGTTCCTGATGAAAACAAAATGTAAAGCGGGTGATTGAATTCAAATCGTTGAAACGAAATTTCCCCTGCCGCAAATGGCTCAATGAATTCATCAAGCGTCTCGGTCTTTCCACCAATGCCAGAACCCGGAGACGCATGGTCGTAGGCAATAACAACGACTTTTTGCAATGTCGGCAGATGGGCACAAATTTCTTCAACGCGCTCGCCACAATCGATAGCCTGACCGTTGTAGAAATACTGATCCGCCGTGAAGAGTAGCTTGGGTTCAATTTGACCAAACCGATCAAGAACACCTTGTGTGCCAAAATCGGGCGAGCAGGAAGACCACACCGCACCGAGGCTGGCCGTTGCCAGCATCGCGGCGATAGATTCAGGCAGATTCGGCAAATAACCAGCGACGCGATCACCCGGCCCGACGCCGACACCCTGCATCGCCTGCGTCAAACGCGAAACCAGATCGTATAGCTCGCCTCCGCTAAGCGTCCGTTCAACACCCGTTTCGCCCCTGAATATTAAGGCGGCACTCTCATCCCGATTACGTAAAAGATTTTCCGCGAAATTCAGTCTTGCCCGAGGGAAAAAACTTGCTCCCGGCATTCGGTCGGCGTCCTGCAACGCAACCTCGCCCGGACCATCACCTATAACATCGGTGAAATCCCATAGTG
The DNA here is from genome assembly GCA_002720855.1 of Rhodospirillaceae bacterium. Classification (GTDB taxonomy): domain Bacteria; phylum Pseudomonadota; class Alphaproteobacteria; order MPNO01; family UBA2964; genus UBA2964. Next base: position 465,097 of record PBIN01000015.1, read on the forward strand.
CCAGCCAAAACTTTTCGACCTCGTCAACCGACCATTGGTGCAGTGAAGCATAATCCGTGCAATCTGCGCCCCATCGATCCTTAACGAGATCGATAAACGCCGATAAATTGCTGGCCGCTATTCTTTCAGGATCCGGCTGCCAAAGCTTTTTATTCAAGACGCGTGCTCCTTCGCGAGCTACTAGGCCAAGTCGTTCGTCGCGCGTCAAGCCGGGCTTGCGCTAGCCCGAATCTCCTCTTGGGCATAGGGTGGCCGTCATGCGCGATCCCGTCCGAGCCAAATTTGGCGTTACCCGTTTTTCACCTCCGGTCCAGGGCGCAATCTGGACAATTCTCGCGTCGCTTTGCGTGGTCGCTTTCACGTCGATCGGAAAGTATCTGATGGCTGAAATGTCGGTGCCTATAATTACATTTTTCAGATGTGTTTTTGGCGTTCTGTTTATTTTGCCATGGATTGTAAGTGTCGGATTGGCAGGTCTCGCCACCAAGCGGCCGGTCCTTATGATTGCCCGCGGGTTTAATACGCTGGTGGGGCTCTACTGCGTCTTTGGCGCAGTTGCCCTGATCCCCCTCGCGGATGTCATCGCAATCCAGTACAGCAAGCCGATCTTCGCCTCCATTGCCGCTGTCCTTATTTTGCGTGAAGTCATGTATGGCGCACGCTGGAACGCAATTTTAATCGGGTTCATTGGTATGTTGTTGATTATCCGACCGGGCTTCACCGATTGGAACGTTGGCGTGTTGTACGCCCTCGGAGCAATGGCGGCCGGAGCGTTTACGACGATTTCAGTGAAATTGATGACCCGTACGGAACCACCTGACAGGATCGTCGCCTATACTTTAATGGTTATGACAGTCGGCTCACTCATTCCAGCCATCATTTATTGGCAGACCCCAACTTTTGTACAGATTCTGTGGCTTATATTGCTGGGCGGGCTGGCGACCGCCTTTCAGCGCTGCGTGGCCCGCGCGCTCGCTGCCGCGGACGCAACGATCATCCTTCCATTTGATTTTATGCGATTACTGATCGCAGTAGCGTTCGGTTTTTTCATCTTTGGTGAGGCGCTGGATGGATGGACCTGGGCCGGCGGCACGGTCATATTCATTGCCAGCATTTACGTCGTCCGCGCAGAATCGGGACGCAATGCCGAAGCGCGATCCACAGTTTGAAATTATGCTCTATTCCTTCAAGCCTATTACGTGCAACGGAATACCATGATCCGCGCATATATCAGCCGGCTGCGAAACAAGTATCCCAGCGCTGTTGAGGGCGCAGCCTGGATGATGGCCAGCGCTACAACCTGGTCAGTCATGGTCGCCATTGCGCGCGGGTTGAAAGATGATATTCATCTTTTCGAAGTCGTCTTTTTCCGCAGTTTTTTTGGCCTCCTGGTTCTCGTGCCGTTATTCTGGAGCAAGAATTTTACCGGCCTGAGAACAAATCGATTTGGCATGCATATGGTGCGCGGCCTTTCGGGCGTTGCATCGCTTTATCTCTTGTTTGGTGCACTATTTTTTATCCCCATGGGTGATGTTGCAGCCATTACCTTTACCAGACCGCTTCTTGCTTCCGTCTGCGCCATTATTTTCCTTGGAGAGGCTTCGCGCGGCCATAGATGGACGGCCGTGATATTCGGTTTGATTGGCGCATACATCATCGTCCGGCCCGGGGTAAGCCCGGTTTCCTGGGGGCAGATCCTCGCTATCATCTGTGTTGCGACGATGGTTGTGAATTCGATGGCGATCAAATCGCTTACCCGAACTGACGCCGCAGATACGATTGTGGTATGGCAAATGATTGTCTTTACTACTGTCTCACTCGGTCCGGCGCTATTTTATTGGGTAACCCCCACCTGGGAGCAATTGGGTCTCCTTATGTTGATGGGATTTGCCGGTACCTTGACACAACGAGCAATGACCCGTGCCTACCGGGCAGCTGATGCCACTATTGTCCTGCCGTTCGAATATACCCGTCTTCCCTTTGCGGCCTTTATGGGACTCGTCCTATTCTCTGAGTTTCCAGATATCTGGGTATGGATCGGCGGCACCATCATTTTTGCAGCGACCGTTTATATGGCGCACAAAGAACGGCAAGACGGAAATAGTGAGCTAAAGTAAATTTTTCCGCACGAAAAAATCCACATGGTTCTGCAACAATCCTATGAATGGGCTATAAGACTTCAATGTTAGAACACACCAATTCCGACCTGTGGTCCGCCTATGGACACACATTTTATGCCCCTGCGATCGATGAGAATTCCATAGCTCTGGATCTCGGTTCGTCTAGCGCACTGTTTGCGCATGAGGTTGCCGAGGAAAAGGGTTGCCAATTCCACGTCGTTGAAGCTTTACCCGAAATCTTTGAACGAATCGAAGAAACATCGTTGGTAAAGAAACATCACTTCGCCATTTGCGGTGAAGACAAACCACAAACGTTTTCCGTTGTGAACGATGAAGAACGTTGGGGGCTATTGCGATCAGATGGAAAAGCCGGCCCGGGAGAAACCGTCGAAGTTCCCGGCACAACGTTGAAAAATTTTATTGAACACATCGGCGCGGAATTAGTAGATCTGGCGAAAGTAGACATCGAAGGTGCAGAAATTGCGATGTTCGGTGCCACTGACGACGACACATTGAAATCCATAAAACAGATATCTATCGAATTTCATGATTTTATGGACCCGAGATTAAACGATCCGGTCCAACATATTCTCGCTCGAATGGACAATCTGGGTTTCCAGACATTTATATTTACGCGCCGCTTTCACGGCGATGTCCTATTTATCAATCCCGATCACATTAAACTTCCGGCCCTCAAGTCATTTTCATTCAGATATCTGACGAAATATTTTCGCGGTATTAAACGGATTGCCGCACGGGGAAGCCTTACGTAAATTTGCCGTCAGGTGACTCACCCTAATGAACGCGCGATACTGGAACGTTTTCACAGGGGTAGATCATGGCAAACAATCAGAATGAATTTGACTATATTGTTGTCGGTGCGGGATCGGCGGGATGCGTCCTCGCCAATCGTTTAAGTACCGACCCGAAAAATCGCGTTCTGCTTTTGGAAGCCGGTCCATCGGATCGAAATCCCCTGATACATATTCCGATCGGTCCGGCGCGCGTTATCAATGATCCGAGATATGACTGGTGCTATGAGACCGAACCCCAACCTAATCTCGATGGCCGCCGTCTTCCTTGGCCGCGTGGCAAGACGCTTGGCGGGTCCTCGTCCCTCAACGGGATGGTCTATATCCGCGGGCATGCGCGCGATTATGATTTATGGGCTCAGCGTGGACTAACCGGATGGTCATATAAAGACGTTCTGCCGTATTTTAAACGTGCCGAAAGTAACGAACGTGGCGCTGATGAATTTCATGGCGATAGCGGGCCACTGAATGTCACAGAAGGTGGACAAAACCACAATCTATATGATGCCTTTGTTTCAGCGGGGATTGAGGCCGGCTACACCCCCAATAACGACTTTAATGGCGCCGATCAGGAAGGGGTCGGTCGTTTTCAATTTACGATCAAGAATGCGCGGCGTTGGAGCACGGCGGCCGCCTATCTTCGCCCGGCCAAATCACGGCGCAACCTTGTCATTGCAACCAATGCCAAAACCCAAAACATCATATTCGACGGAAAAAAGGCGACCGGAATCGCTTATCGCCAAAACGGCAAAGACATCGTCGCAACGGCCCACCGTGAAACTATCCTTGCCAGCGGCGCAATAAATTCTCCGCAACTTCTCATGCTGTCCGGTATCGGTGACGCAGCATCTCTAAAGGATTTAGATATCGCGCCCGTTATTAACCGGCCGGAAGTTGGCAAAAATATGCAGGATCACTTATCGATAAGGGTCATGCATCAATCGAAGATTAGGACGATTACCGATGAGTTGAGCAAATTCGAGCGCGGGATTGCTGCGGTTATCCGGGCCGTTCTTTTTCGTAGCGGACCGGCCGCGGGCTTTCCGCTGGCGGGCGGTGCTTTCCTCAAGACCACGCCTGATCTCGAAATGCCCGATATCCAAATCCATTTCAGCCCGGGAAACCTTCTATCAATACACCGAAAACCTTTCGCGAAACCCGCAACAGACCACACACGGCCCGATGCCTTTATGTGTCACGCATGCCAGCTTCGTCCCGAAAGCCGGGGGGAAATTCGTTTGCGCAGCGCAGACCCGGAAATGCCGCCGGTGATGGAGCCAAACTATCTTTCCGCGGAACACGACAGACAGACCATGCGTGCCGGATTCAAAGTTGCCCGAAATATAATGGCCCAGCCCGCATTCTCGCCATTTAGTCATGGTGAAATTTGGCCGGGACCAGACATTCAGACCGATGATGAAATAGATGATTTCATCGCCCGTGCCGCTGGTACGGTTTATCACCCCGTCGGGACCTGCCGCATGGGAACCGATGATGAAGCGGTTCTCGATGGCGGACTTAAGGTTCGTGGCGTGGAGGGACTACGCGTCGTCGATGCTTCTGTTATGCCCACGCTTGTTGGCGGGAATACAAATGCGCCTACGATCATGATCGCTGAAAAAGCATCCGATATGATTTTAGCAGATCAACAGCCGGTCTAAGACGAACAGAAACCTTCAATTATTCATCGTCAGCGCATTGAACCGTTTCGTACTTTGCAGGGATTGTCATTTCCAACAAAAGATAATCATCGGAATAGTTCAGAACATTGTGCTTTATTCCCGGCGGCTGGACCCAACAATCACCCTCTTCGAAATGCTGCTCGCCGTGTCCTTCAAACCACACTGTCGAGTTGCCCTTTAGGCAGTAGACCATTTGGAATTCGAGATCATGATAGTGGATGCCACTGCCACCCTCCGGGCATGGTGCCGTCGTCTTGATCATATGGACATGCACTTTTCCCTCTGTGATATCCGCGATACCAAAGTCACGATATTCCCGGTAGGTCCTGAGGCCACCGCTAACAAAGGGATTTTCTTTCGCCTTATTGACGAGAAACTTTGATTTTATTTTATCTGATCCCAACATACTGATTACCTGCTTTGGTATAAAAATAGGGCGGCCCTAAGACCGCCCGTCTAATTTACAAAATTTGCCTCAATTAATTTAAAGACCCGTATCCCTTGAGAGTCAGACGTCGCATGAGACGCGGTTCATCGCGGGGGAAGTCCTTGCGCATATGAATAGAGGCATAGTTGTCCCACATGACCATATCGCCAAGTTTCCACTCGTGTTCAAACACCACCGACGGGTCTTCTGAAAGATCGAAAAGCTGCTCGAGAATTTCTTCATTTTCATCCGGTGCCAAGCCCTCAATCCGAGCCGACATTAGACGGCTGATATAGAGGGCTTTGCGTCCCGTTATCGGGTGTGTCACAAAAATTGGCTGTTCATATTTCAACATGCCGGAGATATCGGTGTTGTAGATATCGATCCGTTCGCGCCGCTTGTAATCGTGAATTTGGAGAACCTTGCGGCCATCGAGCTTTGCCTTCAGGTCATCGGGCACATTGTCATAGGCTTTATACATGTTGGAAAAACAGGTATTGCCGCCCCAACTTGGCAACGTGATCGAATACAATAATGTCGCCTTGTGAGGATTCTCGTAATAGCTGGTGTCGTGATGAAACCACATTTCGCCATCGCCAAATGCGCCGATGGGCTCGCCTGTCTTTTCATCCTTAATATTTGTCACAAACATAAACGGCGTATCATAGCTGCCGCCTGGCGTCGAACCGTTCGGTGACCGTTGACGTTCGCCGAGACCGCCAAACGTATTGGCAAATGCCATCTGTTCTTCTTCGGTTATGTCCTGCCCACGAAATACGACAACCACATGCTCATGAAAGGCGTCTTCGATTTCTTTCATCGTCGATTCAGGGATTGGCTCGCGAAGATCAATGCCCTTGATCTCGGCACCACAAGCATCTGAAAGCGGTTCAACCGTTATAGCCATGACGAAATTCCTCTGTATCGGTATTTTGTGGCGGAGAAAATATCACGGTTGTGGCAAGATGTGAAATAATCCGTGACGAAGAAAACCGGGTTTAAAGATATGAAAATCAGGAAGCTGTCAGGAACATTCGGAGCGGAGGTCTCAGAAATCGACCTAAGAGAGCCGCTCAGCGAAGGTGACCTTAAGGCGTTGAAAAAGGCTTTCGTAGATCACCAGGTTCTAATTTTTCACAAGCAACAAATCGAGCCCCAGCACCAGCTGGCATTTAGCAGGCATTTTGGACCGGTCCAAAAACTTTATGCCGAAGAGCATAGAATCGCTGATTGTCCCGAAGTAGTCGTTCTTACGAATGAAATGAATGACGGAAAGCCAGTCGGCGTGGTTGCAGCTGGCGATTACTGGCATTCGGATTTATCACCGAACAAAACGCCCGGACTCGCAACATTTTTATATGCCCGCAAATTACCGAGCCAGGGTGGCGATACCGAATTTGCCGATATGCATGCTGTTTATGAGAGCCTGCCTGATACAACAAAAGAGCGTATCGCCAGCCTCCGTGGTCTTCACGCTGTCAGCAAGCTCAAGAATCCCCGTGTCGAGGTTACCCGGCCGGGCGGCGCGGAATATTACAAAAAGCAAAATAGTATCCCCGACCAATCGCATCCGATGGTCAGAACCCATCCGGTAACGGGGCGCAAGTCTCTTTACGTTTCGCTGCGATTTACAATCGGGATCGAGAATTTGGATGATGCCGAAGCGCAGCCGTTGCTCGACGAGTTGTTCGAGCATCAAGAGAAATCAGACTTCATCTACCGCCACAAATGGCAAATCGATGATCTCGTCATGTGGGACAATCGAAGCGTCAATCACCGAGCCAGCGGCGGTTACGACATGGGAGATATTCGCCGTATTCATCGAACCTCGACGCTTGGCGACGTACCTTTTTGATTTGAAAGTGTCTTAAAACGACATCGGTCCATCACCGCCGATGGTGCAGCGGCGCAGCAACCGGCGCTGATCACGCGGAAAATCCGTACGCATATGGATGGAGGCATGATTATCCCACATCAACAAATCACCAAGCCGCCATTCATGCTCGTAAAATATTTTTTCCTGTTCGGTGATCTCGAATAACTGATCGAGAATGTCGTCACTCTCTGCCCGCTCCAAACCTTCTATTTGTGCTGACATTAGCCGGTTGACGTAAAGCGCTCTTTTTCCCGTCTTTGAATGGGTAACAATTATTGGCTGCCAACAATGGCGAAGGTCTTCGACGACAATGTTGTCGAGATCAAGGCGTTCGCGACGTTTATGATCGTGAACTTGCAAAACCCGGCGGCCTTCGATTCTATCCAAAATCGCCGAAGGCACATTCTGCAACGCGGCGTACATGCTATTCATCCGCGTATTGCCGCCTTCCGTGGGAAGCTCAACGGAATAAAGAAATGTCGCTCGGTTGGGTATTTCATAGTAGCAGCTATCGGCGTGGAACCACATCTCACCATCGCCGTAGGAGCCTTCCTTTCCACCAATTTTCTCAGCGATATTTGTGACAAGCATGACATGGCCGTTGGTCGCGTCCTTGCCGGCACGAATATCTTTTGGCGCATTGCGGCGAACCCCAAGCGGGCCGAAGTGACCCGCAAAATCGAGCTGCTGTTGTTTTGTCAGATCCTGATCGCGGAAAACGAGCGCCACGTACTGATTGAACGCTTCGTTGAGGACTTCAACGGTGGTTGCATCCTGCGGCCGGCTAATGTCGATGCCCGAAATTTCTGCACCGACGTGATCGGTCAGAGGTGTAATCGTTAATGCACCGGTGGCGGATATAGTATCCATAGATTAAGTCATACCTATCTTTCGTCAGAATATCTTTAATATCATGCGGCGAAATTATCCGCAAAATTTTGCGTCTGTGATCTAAATCAGGGATGCTTGATCCGAGAATTCCGAAAAGCAAATGTTGGGGTGGCCAAATGACTATCGATGTAACAGTAACTGCGAGATACGAAAGCCTGAAAGATCGTGTCGTTATTATCACTGGCGGCGGTCAGGGCATCGGTCGAGGATATGCCCATCATTTTGCAGCGCAGGGTGCCATACCCGTCATCGCCGAACTTAATGGCGAGAACGGCGAAGCGGTGCAGCGTGAAGTGGAAGCCAAAGGCGGAACGGCTCTGGCCATTCAAACCGATGTCGCTTCCTTGGATTCCGTAAACGCGATGGCCGAACAAGTCCTAAGCACACTCGGCCGGATTGATGTTTTGATTAACAACGCCGCGGTGTTTTCCCGCATTACAATGGCCCCCTTCTGGGAGTTGCCAATCGACGAGTGGCAGAGCGCCATGGATGTTAACATCAATGGTAGTTTCTTCTGCGCGCGAGCTGTTGTTCCGGCAATGCAGGAAAGCAAATGGGGTCGGATTGTCAATGTAACTTCCGGAACGGTGCAGCTTGGCTCGGCCAATTACCTGCATTACATCACATCAAAATCCGCAATGATCGGCATGACGCGTTCGATGTCCCGCGAACTCGGGCCCTGGAATGTTACGGTCAATACGTTTTGGCCGGGCATAACCAAAACCGAGGTCGAGCGTCCCTCCGCAACAGATGAAGTCTTTAAGATGTTCGCAGAGCGACAATGCCTGCCGCGCATGACGACAATTGAAGATCTTGCAAAGCCAATGCTGTTTCTGTGTTCCGAAGAAGCTGCCTATATAACAGGCCAGATTTTTGAACCTGACGGTGGGTTGAGCTTTAACTGACAGCGGCTGCACCGCCTTCGATGATGTCCAGAATCTCTTCCGCGCGAACCGGGGTGCTATTAATTTCTGCGCCGAAAGGTTTAAGCGCGTCACACACAGCATTGGCGATCACTACTGGCGGCGCGATGGCGCCTCCTTCACCGAGTCCTTTGAAACCAAACGCATTGCGTGGCGACGGCGTTTCGCTGTGGATGACATTGATAGGCGGCACATCTGACGCTGTCGGCAATAGATAATCCATAAAACTACCGGTCATCAGCTGCCCGTGCTCGTCGTAGGAAAGCTCCTCGAAAAGACCGCCGCCGATGCCCTGCACCAAACCACCTTTAACCTGCCCATCTGCAATGCCCGGATTGATCAGCGTCCCGGCGTCGTGAACCTCGACATAGTTCTCAATCTTAATTTCGCCTGTCGCTGTATCGATCTCGACGACTGCGGCGTTGGCTGCATAGGCCCACGTCACCGTCGGCGGTTCATAATATGCAGTACCTTCAAGTCCGGCTTCGATGCCTTCCGGGCGCTGATGTATCCAGCCCGGCAAAGCCGCGCGCGCGACTTCTTTCAACGTCATCGACATTTCGGGAACGCCTTTGACTCCGATCGATCCGTCGCGCAATTCTAAATCTGACTCTGAGGCTTCCAAAACATTGGCAGCAATCGCGAAAACTTTTTCCTTCACCTTGTCACTGGAATCCTGAATTGCGCCTGACGCGGTTACCGCGCTGCGGCTAGCGATGGTGCCGTAACCCATCGTGACATGCGATGTGTCCGCCAGCGTCACAACAACATCCTCAATCGGCACTTTCCAGATATCTGCGGCCACCTGCGCAAAGGCCGTTTCATGACCCTGGCCCTGGGGACAGGCACCTGTAGCCACCATTACCTTGCCGGACGGATCGATCTTTACCGTAGCACCCTCAAAAGGTCCGATTCCTGTGCCTTCAACGTAGCAGCCAAGACCGAGGCCAAGATACCGTCCGTCAGCCAATGCCTCTTTCTGACGCTTGCGAAATGCGTCGAGTCCTCCGACGCCATTAAGTGCTTTACGTAACGCCTCGGGATAATCACCGCTGTCATATTCAATCATCACGCCGTCGCGATACGGCAGACCAACCGCAAAAGGCATCTGATCGGGCTGGATCATATTACGAAACCGCACTTCGGCAGGATCATGTCCCAGTTCGTTTGCAACGAGATCAATCGAGCGCTCCATCGCGAAGGCAACTTCAGGCCGCCCGGCGCCTCGATAGGGTGCGTTGGGCGTTCGGTTCGTCATCATGATTTTGCAGTCGGCTTCATAATGCGGAATGTCGTAGGGACCCATGAAATGCGCGATCGAGTTACCCGCGATCGCTGCACCAACAGGTGAATAGGCACCGGAATCCACTAAAAAATTATTTTTGATGACGCTTATTCGTCCGTCATCGTCATAGCCAACCTCGATTTCAAACAAATTGTCACGGGAGTGAGCCGCGTTCAGTAGATGCTCGTGCCGATCTTCGAGCCATTTGACGGGGCGGCCTAATCGCTTCGCAAGATAGGCAATCAATATGTCCTCTGGATAAACGTGGCCCTTGCCCCCGAAGCCACCACCCACATCAGGTGCTACGACCCGAACGCGCTCTTCCGGCATATCAAGTGCATTAGCCACCTCGCGTCGCACCCAGTGAACAATCTGTGTTGACGACCAGACCGTGACGCTATCGGTACGTGAATCGTACTCCGCAACCACGCCACGGCACTCCATCGGCATGGCTGCATATCGGTGATGAAAAAATCGCTTTTTCAAACGGTGTGGCGCAGAATCAAGTGCAGCTTCGCCGTCACCTGTTTTCGCGTGAAGCGACGCCGCGATATTTCCCGGAAGATGGTCATGGACCAGCGCCGCGCCGTCTTTAGCCGCGGCCTCTGCATTTGCGATTGACGGCAAAATCTCAAAATCGCCTTCGACGAGTTCCGCAGCGTCCTCCGCAATATAACGATCCTTTGCAACAACCAGGGCATAGGGTTCTCCGACATAGCGAAGCTTGTCGTGCGGTACCAGGGTCTGATCCGGTATTTCGATGCGAGGATCCATTCCGTCACGCCAGGTCTTTGGAGCCGCCACCTGCATACCGCTGATCGGCGGCAATTCTTCCTTTAAATCAGCACCGCAAAGAGCTAGTTCGACACCTTCCACATTGCGTGCCGCTCGCATGTCCATCGCATTGATTTTTGCGTGCGGTAACTGACTTCGCACGATCGCGACATGCAGCATACCCTCAAGCTTCATATCGCCGACAAAGGTTCCTGCCCCCTGTATGAGACGATCGTCTTCGCGGCGAACCACCGACCGACCGATATAGGTTGGCATGGTATCAGACATTGCCGCCTCGATTCTCAGGAGGTTTGCCATGAACCTGTTCGGCATAGGCTTTTACGGCGTTGATAATCCCCTCATAGCCAGTGCAACGACACAGCGCCGCCGACATCCCTACCCGAATTTCCTCTTCGTTGAGTGACTCGCTGCTTTCAACTAGGTCGATTGCAGTCATTAGCATTCCCGGCGTGCAAAATCCGCACTGCAGGGCACGGTGTTCGGAGAAGAGCTTTTGCAACGGGTGCAACCCGTCTTGATCAGCAAGACCTTCAACCGTTCTGACCTCGGCGCCATCGGCCTGCGCGGCAAACATTAAACAGGATCGTGCGGCGAACCCATCGACGATTACAGTACATGCGCCGCAGACTCCGTGCTCACAACCAACATGCGTTCCTGTCTTGTCGAGGACGTCGCGCAAATAATCAACCAGCAACATTCGCGCCGGCGCCTCCCCGCTTACGCTCTCGCCGTTAAGTGTTAGCGTAATCTTTCGGGAAGCGGTCATGCGAGGCTCCCAATGCGTGCGGCAGCCTTCTTTAATGCCCGCGATGTCATAACACCGGTAAGGCGCTGGCGATGCGCTGCGCTTGCATGTAGATCAGACATCGGGTCAACCGCCGCGGCAGCTGCAGCTGCGGCAGCATTGATTGCGTCATCGCCAATTCCATCTCTTAGTATGATTTCTTCAGCGTCCGTCAGTCTTATTGCGGTTGAACCGGCACCACAGACCGCGAGTTTTGCGTCCTTTAGAGAACTTTTCTCAAGAGTGATTTGTGCCGCCACCCCAGCCAATGCAAAATCTCCATGCCGCCGGGCGATCTCGACAAAAGCCCAGCCACTATTGGAGGGAATTTTTGGCACATGGATTTCGATCAATAATTCATCTGGTTGGAGGGCTGTTGTCAGTACGTCTTCAAAAAAATCCGCTGCCTTGATACGGCGCTCACCCCGCACGCTTTGCACCACCATTTCAAACTCCAGCGCAAGGGCCACTGCCGGATATTCTGCAGCAGGATCAGCATTTGCGAGACTGCCGCCTATCGTGCCGCGACTCCGAATAGGTAAGTGTGCAATATGCGTCGTCGCTTCGTGGAGCAGTGGCGCTTTTGATCTAACAAGGTCGCTATTCTCAATTGAGCGTTCACGTGTCATCGCGCCAATCGCAATGTGATCGCCCCTATCGACGATATCAGAGAGCTCAGGAAGCCCGTTTAAATCGATCAGAAATTCAGGGCGGCTAAGACGAAAATTCAATAACGGGACGAGGCTTTGTCCACCAGCCAAGGGCCGCGCACTATCTTCGAATTCGGCGAGCATTTTTAGCGCCTCTGGCAAGGATGAGGGGCTAAGTATGTCCAAGGGCGGTGGCTTCACGATACACGTCCAGAAATTTTACAACTCTTATAGTATCAAAGGCAGATCGCACTATGGGAGTCAAACGATCAAGTCAGACAAACCGCACCGGGAAAACTGCGATTAAGGGACACGATGGAATTTTATCTGCAGTTGTATCTAAAAACATAATCAGGCATTACCAAGACCCCTCTTCTTCCTTGCCGCTGTCAGGAGCGCTTCCCATCGAAACCCGTACTACAAAAACAAGTCGCCTGACAGGCGCCTGGCTACGCCTGCCGGGCAATATACGCGGCATAATATGGCTGAGCATCGGCTCAATTTTATTCTCCGCCACGGATGTCGTTGTCAAATTCCTTGGACAAAAGTTTGATCCGCTTCAGCTTGCCCTGTTCAGGTACGGAATCGGGATGATTATCCTGATGCCGGTTTTTCTTCGAATGGGTGTTGAAGAGCTTAAGACCGACCGTATCGGATTGCATATTATACGAATGTCACTCGCCATGGTTGCGCAGGTGGGAATTTTTGTTACGGTCATTCACCTGCCCCTCGCCGATGCAACAGCATTGTTCTTTTCGAAACCGATTTTTACGACGGTCATTGCTGTCGTCGCCATTTCGGAGGTTGTCAGTGGTCGTCGATGGACGGCGACAATCATCGGGTTTTTCGGCGTTGTCATTATGTTGCGTCCAGGTGCCGACTCTATAAACCCGATTGCCCTTATTGGTGTTGGATCAGCATTTGCATTCGCTGCAGCGAATGTCTTGATCCGTGTCCTGGCCCGAACAGAGCCGCCAAATCGCATCCTGTTTTACTATCACGTTGGCGGAATTCTAGTGTTTACGGGACCCGCAATCTGGCTATGGCAAATGCCGGTTGGAATTGAATGGGTTCTGTTGATTGCTATTGCCGTCCTGACGACCGCCGGTATGACCTGCTTTGTACGGGCGTTCTCCGTTGGAGAAGCTAATGCCGTCGGCCCAATTGAATATGTACGCTTGATCTATGCCGCTTTGTTTGGTTACTTTTTATTTGGGGAAATACCGTCAGTTTGGACGGGTGTCGGAGCAGCGCTTATTGTCGCCAGCGCCATCTATATTGCGCGCGAGGAGGCAAAAAAGGGAGCTAAGCCTGCATGACGGAGACCCCTTCATTCTTCAAGAAGGCGCAAAATAGATGGATTGAGTTGCCGGGAAACCTGCGCGGTATTCTATGGCTCACGCTAGGAACCATCGCCTTTGCGCTAAATGACGTTCTCGTCAAACTATTGGGCAAAAAATTCGGTCCGATGGAGCTGGCATTTTGCCGATACTCTATTGGTCTGCTTATCCTTTCACCAATCTTTTTCCGCATGGGTGCGTCAGGTCTAAAGACAACCAGGCTCGGCATTCATATGACCCGACTGGTGATCGCCTGTATTGCACAGGTTGGTGTTTTTTATTCCGTTATCCACCTATACCTCGCGGACGCCACCGCGATTGCCTTTTCAAGACCTCTTTTTACGACGATAGTTGCGGTTATTTTATTGTCTGAACTCGTTTCAGCACGGCGCTGGGTCGCGACAGCTGTTGGATTTGTCGGCGTCCTGATCATGGTGCGCCCTGGCCATGCCGGGTTCGATCCCGTGGCGCTAATCGCCGTTATAAGCGCCTGCACCTTCGCGATCGCCAATATCATGATAAGAATGATGGCTTCGACAGAGCCACCAAATCGTATCCTGTTTTATTATCACGTCGGAGGCGCCATTATTTTTTTGGTCCCAACAATCATTCTCTGGCAGACTCCGGTTGGAATTGAATGGCTTTTGCTCGCGGGAATCGGGGTAATGACGACAATAGGTATGACCGGGTTCATCCGCGCTTTTTCCGTTGGCGAAGCCAATGCCGTCGGGCCAATGGAATATATCAGACTCATCTATGCGGGTATTCTGGGATATTACATCTTTAACGAAGTACCCGACTATTGGACGGTTGCGGGCGCATTGATCATTATCATTTCAACCGTCTACATCGCCCGCGAGGAAGCCAGACGGCAACCCGGTCAGTAATAGGCGTTACACGTTGGGCGGTGGAGGTTTATCGGATTCTCTGGCTTTCAACGCTGCTTCACGGCGCGCAATATAATAGCTGCTACCGAAAATCACTGCCGCGCCGATACCAGTGAGAAGATCGGGGTTCTCGGCAAAAAACACAAAACCGAGGCAAACTGTAAAAGGTAATTTTAGAAAGTTAAACGGCATGACAACCGAGGCCTCACCGACGGCGAGAGCGCGGATGATGCCCTGGCGCGCCAGCGCACTGACCACGCCCATGGCCAGGATCCAGACGATGTGTTCAAGACGGACCTCATTCCAGAACCAAATCGCCGGGAGAACACCAAGTGCCGTCATAAGTAAAAAATCGTAATATACGATTTTGTTCGAGCTATCTGTTTTAGCCAGTTTTTTTGTCGATACATTGATCAGTGCGTAGGCGCAACTTGTCCCGATAACGCCGATAGCACCCAAGCTCAACTCTTGAAATCCGGGCCGGATAATAATCATTGCGCCCATAAACCCGATTATGAGTGCAGCCCAGCGGCGCGGTCCGGCACCTTCTCCCAAAATCAGTACGACAAAAAGGACGGTAAATAGCGGCGACGTAAACATCAGGCCCGTAACGTCTTGCAGCGGCAAGGTCGCAAGGGCAAATACCAGAAGAAGCATCCCGCCATAATTCAACGTCGAGCGCACGGCGTAAGAACCGAAATGATTTGTCTTTAAAACGCCGGCCCCGTTTCTGATGAGCCATGGCGCCATAAAGACAACACCACAAAGGGAGCGGAAAAACACAAGCTGAAACACGGTAAAATCAGACGACAAATGGCGCACGATTGCGTAGGTTGCCGCGTAATTGCAGGTCGCAAATATCATCCACAGAATGCCCCGAGTTGATCCAGGGAGAGCCTCGAATACTGAAATTGCGCGGGTCAGCCGAGTCATTTCACGCCTGCCCCAATAGACCATGGACGCGGCGACGGAGTTCGGGAATGACTTCGGTTTCAAACCACGGATTCTTCTTTTGCCAGATTCCAGTACGCCAACTGGGATGGGGCGTCGGCAAATATTCGGGCAGATAATCGGTAAAGGAACGAACTGTCTCGGTCATGGTCTTTTTCCCGAGTTTTCCCAAATAGTATTTTTGCGCATATTGTCCGACCAATAGAGTGAGCTCCACGTCAGGGAGACTATCGCGCAATTGGTCGTGCCAAAGCGGAGCGCATTCCGGCCGAGGTGGAAAATCGCCCCCCTTGGGGTTCGTGCCAGGGAAACAAAACCCCATTGGCACAATCGCTATTTGTCCCTCGTCGTAAAATGACTCTGAGTCAATATTGAGCCAATCGCGGAGCCGTTTGCCGCTTGCGTCATCCCAGGGCACGCCGGAGGCATGCACCTTCGTTCCCGGCGCCTGGCCAATTATCATAATTCGTGCCCTTTGTTTTGCGCGCACAACAGGGCGCGGACCTTCAGGTAAATGCTCTTTGCAATGTGTGCAGTCTCTTATATTGGACAGGAGTTTTGAAAAGGCGCGTTTGTTCATGCAGCTAATATATACCGGATGCAGGGCTCGATAGATTTGCGAGGCAACAGTATGATCGCCAAAGAAGGGAGCTGTCGAGTATGACCGCGAATAAAGATCGTATCGGCGTGCTATTTGTTTGCACGGGTAATATATGCCGTTCGCCAACAGCGGAGGGTGTTTTCCGGGACTTGGTGCGACAATCAGATCTTGAGGAAAAAATATTCGTCGATTCAGCTGGAACGATTGCGTTTCATACCGGTGAAACTCCGGACCCGCGTTCTCAACAGGCAGCAAAGCGCAGAAACATTGATCTTAGCGATATTCGCGCGCGGCAGGTTAGAGCGGAAGATTTCGGGTCGTTTGACTTTGTAGTCGCCCTCGACCGATCGCACTATGAAGAATTAAATGAACAAGCGCCCAAACCCTGCAAATCGGCGATCAAGCTACTCATGGATTATTCGCCGCAAGTGGGCCCACAAGACGTCCCTGATCCTTACTATGGCGGTCCTGATGGTTTTGAAGAAGTGCTCGACTTGATTGAGGCAGCCAGTGCGGGCTTGTTACATGAAATTATTCGAATACTAAACGCCAAGGGATGACCGAGGCCCTTAAGGAACAAATCGCGACCGCCGTCGGTCGGCAGCCAGCATCTTTGCAGGCGCTGCATGGTGGGAATGTCGCACGGGTATATCTCGCTGAAATGGCAGAAGGACCTCCGCTCGTTATCAAAACAGCGGGCACGGGCAGTGATTATGTCCTCGAAGGTTTTATGCTCAATTTTCTTACAGAGAATTCCTCCTTGCCGGTACCATTGGTACACTATGCGGACCAGAATCTTCTAGTTCTCGACTGGATCGAGAGCGGCGATCCAATCGACGAAAATGCGGAACGTGACGCCGCAATTCATCTTCTTAAGCTGCATAGCAATTTTGCGCCCGAATACGGTTTTGAGTGCGATACCCTTATCGGCCCATTGGCTCAACCGAATCCCTGGACATCACAATGGATCGAATTTTATCGCGACCATCGCCTTCTCTATATGGCACGCGCGGCGATGGAAGATGGCAGATTAAGCCCGCAGTTGATGGCCCGCATCGATCGCCTCGCGGAGCAGCTGGATAGATGGATCGTGGAACCCAGCCAACCTGCACTCCTTCACGGCGATATTTGGGGCGGCAATCTGCTTGTCAAAAGCGGGGTCGTTACGGGTTTCATTGATCCTGCGATTTATTATGGCGATCCGGAAATGGATCTGGCATTCGCAACATTGTTCGGCACATTCCGCGAAGCTTTTTTTGAATCATATGAAGATGCCTCGCCTCTGCGACCGGGTTTTTGGGAAGGGCGGCGGGATATCTATAATCTGTATCCCCTCCTCGTTCACGTCCGTCTATTCGGCGGTGATTACCAACGTTCGGTAGAGTCTATCCTCAATAGACTGTGTGTCTAAGAGGCTGCGTACTCGAGTGGCAATGCAGTCGTGTATTTTATTTCTTCCATCGCAAAGCTGGAGCTGACATCTGTTAGGTCGACATGTTCGATGAGCCGTTTATAGAATTCATCATAGGAAGCGATATCGGGCACCACAACGCGCAGCAAATAATCGACATCGCCGCTCATTCGATAAAACTCGACAACTTCGGGAAATGACGAAACAGCCTTGGAGAATTTCTCGAACCACGCAGCGCTATGCTGATTGGTTCGGATCGAGACAAAGGCCGTGACCCTGACATTCAACGATTCCGCATCGAGCAAAGCGACCCGGCCTCGAATAATGCCCGCTTGCTCAAGACGCTGAATTCGGTTCCAACAAGGCGATGTCGATAACCCAACCTGCTTCGCGACATCACTCACCGAAAGAGTGGCGTCAACCTGCAGGCAATCGAGAATTTTAATATCAATGGCGTCCATCATGATATTCCAAGAGAAAAATATTTTTTGCGATTGAGATATTCTGAGGAATTTTATATTCAACTGAAGAGATATCAGTCAAGAATTAGAATTTATTTTTTAAAATTCTATTTGAGTTTCAACTCTCAGAAATCAAATTCAAGACCGCCTGACCAAGCCGTGTATCGGGATTATCTAGGTCGAAAATGACATCGAAATGACTGCGACCTACTGATTCAAACAAATTGCATTCCCCACTTGATGCCCGCCATGCGGCAGCATAGTCTGCACTCTGACGCTTGAACTCGGCAGTTTCGGTTTCACCGTAAGAAACAATCAGTGGGCATCCTTTTTCGGGCAGATGTTGCATTGGGCTGTTTCGCTTCACCGACTCAGGGTCAAGTTGCATCCACTCATTCACTAAGGAAAGTCTGATTGGCTCAAGGTCAAATAACCCGCTCAACGGGACTGCCCCTTTTACGATATCGGCCGGGACACCGAACTCATTGTGCCACCCCCCGGAAACCAGCATGCCTGTGAGATGCCCGCCTGCCGATGAGCCGCCAACGAAGATTTTGTTCGGATCACCGCCAAATGACGCGGCATTTTCATAGACCCAAACCAACGCGCGGCGGCACTGATCAACTATTAGATCCAGCCTTGCGACAGGTGCGAGTGAATAGTTCACTGTCACGAGAGTGACCCCGTTGGCTGCAAATCCCGGTGCCATAGACGCCGATTCTTTTTGGCTCAATAACCTCCAATAACCGCCGTGAATAAAAATAAAGATCGGCGAATTGGCGCCCGCCGGAAAAACATCGACAACTTCATCGACGTGATTTCCGTATGGCACATCTTCACGGCAATCCAGGTTGTTGCGGGCCGCTTTGCTGCGTGCGACATAGGCCTCCATAAGCCCATCGAAATCATCAACGGTCGCGCGCGCGTTGTAACCGATATCGAGAGCTTCCTGATCCATATCGCGATAGACTTTGCTCATAAAATTTCCTCGTTCACTTTCTGAGGCACCAGAGGAATTTCATTCAATGGTGTGTATATCGCCGAAGTTTGGGCACGGTAACTTTCGAACAATGTAAAGCTTTCGACAACAAACGGAGGTGCCCGAAAAACACCGTTTCCCTCAAGCCAATCCCGCACATATTCCGGCGATCCTTGTTTCATGCGTCCGAGGGTAATATGCGGTGAGAATTTGCGACCATCCGGGGGCAAGCCATTCCGGGACAAAACCGATTCGATGCGCTCCTGCAAAACGGTAAGCGGCAAACAGGGCATGACACCTGCCCATAGAGATCGAACTCTCTTACGGGATTCGAAATGTCCGACCCCGGATAATGTCATCTCAAACGGTTCAGATCGCACCATGGATAAAGCAGCACTAACATTGTCGAGCTCAGGCTCCTCAACTTCGCCAATGAATCGCAAGGTCAGATGAAAATTTTCTTCATTGGTCCAGCGCGCTTCTCGAACGCCATTACACAACGATTTAAGGCGTTGCCGCTGCTCATGAGGAATGGGAATAGCAACAAAAAGGCGGATCACAGAATTAACGACAGAACGCCTGTATAACCATAAAGCCGATTATGAGAAATTTCGCCGTTGGCAAAAAACCCGATGAGCGGCACGTCCTCTCCCAGAATTTTCGCGATGGTACCCAGTTCTACCGACCCGGCACCAAACAGGTTTGGACCCCGCGCAACGCAGGTGAAGTAGAAAGCGGCGCGCGGCTGCGCTCCCGCCCGCCTTTTGATATCCGCAACCATACGCTTGAGATCGGCGTTTGCTGTCGCACCATCGCGCCGAACGAACATTACCTGGTCTCCTACCCCAACGCGTTCACCGATCGAAACCCATCCCTTTTCGGGATAAACACCGAGCAGATTACGAACAAGATAGTCGCCGGTATCTGAACCGCTAATCGGAATCGCCGCGTGGACATACCCGTTGATTTTGTTGAGATCACGCGCCAGTAATTCTCCGATATCCTCTTCAAATACGTCAAAGGCGGGTCGGCTATCCAGGGTGAGAATTATATTGTCGCGGCCCCGGGTGACATTGTGGACCGGGCCTATAGGTGAACACCCTTGAGTCAATCCTGTAACGACCTCAAGCTCACTGCCGAGCAATATTCCCGACACACCGCCATCTGTGACCTCGCCCGCAATCTGGTCGTGAGCGCCCCGCGATGCTGTCATTCCCCCAACAAGAAAACAGTGGGTTTGTCCTTCGATCCGCATAAAGATCTTCTCCAACCCGGGAACCCGAGGATCGGCATGTACTATTCCCAACGTTGGGTTGTGCTTGCGGGACCAATCGAGAACCTCCTTGGGAAGGTCCCGGTCCTCAGGTCCAATCGTCGGTAGAATGCAAAAACTGTCCTGCGGTACGGACCCGACCATGACCGCCATAGCCGGCATATCAAAAAACTCAGCTCCGGAAACGCAAACTCCAAATCCAATCGTCCCAACCCAATCATGGATGCGGGTTGCTTCTTTCAGCCGCTTGAGAATCAGGTGCAAATCCTCGTCGAGCGAGTCGGAGACATAGACAAATCCCAAATTGCCACCCTTGGCCGACTTGCCAAGACTCAATAAACAGGCCTCGGTTAATTCCTGCCAGTCGCCACCGCTTGCATGGGCAATTGAGAATGCCTCAGACTGAATTTCGGGCGCGTTCACTTGCGCGGTACTCCTGATTTATTGCTTTGTCCCAACAAACGGACCACGAAGGGCATGATGCAGTCAACTATCACAGCAACACCGCGTTTATTAGGGTGAATGCCATCCCGCTGATTCAAAGCCTGAACCGCTGCAACACCCTCGAGAAAAAATGGATACAGGAGGACATCGTGCTTTTTTGCGAGCCAGGGAAAAACTGCGTTGAATACTTTCTCATAGGCCGGGCCGATATTTGGCGGTGCCCGCATTCCGGTTAGAAGCACGCCTATGCCCGCTGCTCTGAGCCGGCGTATGATGTCGTCGATGTTATCGCGCATCGCATTGGGATCGAGACCCCGTAACCCATCATTCGCACCAAGCTCAATGATGGCGTAGTCAGGGCGGTCCGAAAGTGCCCAGGAAAGCCGCGCACGTCCGCCTGCGCTGGTATCGCCCGATACACCGCCATTTAGGACCTTAATGTCATATCCCATCTCTCTTAGTTTTGCTTCCAGCTTTGCCGGAAACGCTTCATCAGCGGGCAAGCCATACCCCGCGGTCAGGCTGTCACCGAGCACCAGAATTTTCTTTGTACCCTGCGCAGATACAACATCGATGCTAACCAGCGACAATATCAGTAACGCGATAAAAGTCGCCGACCCCTTGATAAATGGTGCCCGCACGGCATATCTCTTTGAGATCAATCGATACAAACTGCGCATGACAAAACTCGACATAATATTACAGCGGCTTGTTTCCGCATCATTCTACCACCAATCCCGCAACAACCGTTTGGCCGCTAATGATCCAACTTGAGAACATACATCTTAAGCTGGAGGGTCCAGCGGGCGCGGTCAATATCCTGCGTGGAATTGATTTATCCGTAGCCGATGGTGAAACCGTCAGCATCGTTGGTCCTTCCGGATCGGGAAAAACAACAATGTTGATGGTTATCGCCGGATTGGAACGTGCCAGCTCGGGTACCGTTAGCATCAATAACACTGATCTCGGCACGCTCGACGAAGATGCGCTCGCGGTATTCCGACGCGATACAATGGGTATCGTCTTCCAGAATTTTCATCTGGTGCCAACCATGTCGGCGCTGGAAAATGTTGCCATTCCATTTGAGTTTGCAGGCCGAGACGACGCCTTCGATCAGGCGCGGGAAGGTCTTGAAGCCGTGGGACTCGGTCATCGTGTTGATCATTATCCCGGTCAACTATCCGGCGGCGAGCAACAACGGGTTGCCTTGGCACGGGCATTTGCTGCGAAACCCCGTTTGCTTTTGGCAGACGAACCCACCGGCAATCTTGACCAGGAAACCAGTGACACGGTTATGGACTTGTTGTTTTCCCTAACAGAGAAACATAACACCACGCTCTTGCTCATTACGCATGATGCAACGATTGGACAACGGTGTGAGCGAGAAGTCCGTATTGCAGATGGCAAAGTCCTCAACGGTGTAACCAAGTGAATGTTCCGCTACCTGTCCGCCTCGCTCTGCGGGATCTGCGCGGTGGGCTTAGCAGTTTCAAAATCTTCCTGGCCTGTCTGGTACTTGGCGTCGCTGCCATCGCGGGCATCGGGTCGATATCTTCGTCGGTCATCGCCGGTCTTGCTGCGGATGGTCGTATCTTGCTTGGTGGCGATGTCGCACTGCGCCTCGCCCATCGCCCGGCATCACGGGAACAGCGGGTCTGGTTGAACACGCAAGCGGACGTGACGCGCGTAACATCGATGCGGTCTATGGCCAACCGTCTCGATCAAAAAGCCAGGATGCTTGTAAATCTCAAATCTGTAGACGGGCTCTATCCCTTATTTGGCACTCTTAAACTGGACCGTCCGCTAGAGCTGGAAAAAGCTCTTTCATTTAAAAATGGCGCCTGGGGCACTGTCGTCGAGCCCCGTATTTTGGAGAGATTGAGCCTGAAAGTTGGCGACAACGTGACCATCGGTGCAGCGAAATTTGAGATCAAGGCCGTGATTATTTCCGAACCCGATCGTGTCGGTGGTATCCGGTCGATCACCCGCGGACCCCGTTTCACTGTATCGGCCGAAAGTTTGGCGGCGACCGGATTAATTCGGCCGGGCGCTCAGATCTCCTACGAGTATCGGTTGCGGCTGCCCGAAGACACCACACTCGACTCATTTAGAACCGCTCTTTCCGAAAAGTTTCCTGAAGCGGGCTGGCGAATTCGCGATAGAAAAACGGCGGCCCCAAGTGCGGAGCGCTTCATTAACCGCACCGCGCAATTTCTGACCCTGGTTGGATTGACCGCGTTGTTGATTGGTGGGGTCGGCGCAGGCAACGCCGTCCGGGGTTATCTCAGTGGCAAAACCGAGATCATCGCAACACTAAAATGCATAGGTGCGGAGCGCCGGTTAATATTTTTGACATGGCTTACTGAAATAGCGGCTATGACATTAGCGGCGATTTTACTCGGCCTGCTGATCGGAGCAGCACTGCCCGGCGCTCTTTCAGCTGCTTTATCCGAGATACTGCCGGTACCACTGCGAATTGGATTGTATGCGGAACCGTTATTCCTGGCATCAGCATATGGCGTATTGGTAGCGGCTGCCTTTTCACTTTGGCCATTGGCGCGCGCCTGTTCAGTTTCTCCGGGAAGTCTGTTTCGCGATTTGATTGTGCCCGCGACGAGCCGCGTTGGTTGGCAAGTTTTGCTTGGTGTCGTCGCCTGTATCGCAGCATTAGCCGCACTCGCAATAACCACTGCACATG
This sequence comes from Rhodospirillaceae bacterium, assembly GCA_002720855.1. GTDB lineage: Bacteria > Pseudomonadota > Alphaproteobacteria > MPNO01 > UBA2964 > UBA2964. Next base: position 488,387 of record PBIN01000015.1, read on the forward strand.
ATGACCGGATAGCAGTGGGGTTTGTCACGGGTTCCGCGGTCGCGTTCGCATTGTTTTATGGCGCTGGAAAACTCGTCATGAAGTTGGCGGCTTTATGCGGAGCCATTAAGTCGACGCGTCTTCGCATGGCGCTCGCCAATCTGCACCGGCCGGGCGCGCAAACGGCGAATGTTGTCCTTTCGATGGGGTTGGGCCTAACGGTCCTGGTCGCAGTGGTCGTCGTCCAGAGCAATATTGCCCGTCAAATAACGGAAACCATGCCCAGTAAAGCACCGGGTTTTTACTTTGTTGATATTCAACCAGATCAAGTTGCGGATTTTGAAAGTACTGTCCTGCGAACCAGTCCAATCAAAAATATCAACCGTGTCCCCATGCTTCGCGGTCGCATCACTCATGTGAAAGGCATTCCGGCTTCCCAGGTCAAGGCTCCACCGAATGCCGCCTGGGTGCTTCGCAATGATCGCGGTTTAACCTGGGGCCGAACGCCACCTGAAGGTGCCATCATAACAGACGGCATTTGGTGGCCATCAGACTATAAGGGACCACCACTCGTTTCTTTTGATGCAAACGCTGGCGCGGGTATGGGACTTCGTCTTGGCGATAGTATTACTGTCAATGTATTGGGACGCCCTATTACGGCAAAAATAGCCAACTTTCGCGCCATTGATTGGCGAACCCTGCGCGTGAATTTTGTGATGGTGTTTTCACCCGGTGTTATCGAACATGCGCCGCAGACACACATCGCGGCGATAAGACTCGACCCCAAATACGAAAATGCCGTTGAGAATGCGGTGGCAGCAAAATTTGCCAATATCAGCGCCGTGCGTGTGCGCGATGTTCTGAAAGCGGTAAGCGATTTGATGAGCCGGATTGCAGGTGCCGTACAGCTTACCGCGGCCGTTACAATCCTGGCTGGAACGCTGGTTTTGGCCGGTGCCGTCGCGGCGGGCCATCAGCGCCGGATTTACGATTCCGTCGTCCTGAAAGTGCTTGGCGCGCGTCGCCGTGACGTCTTGGCAACGCTCCTTATGGAATACGGGTTGCTGGCAATCTCAACGGCGTTGCTCGCAACAGGTCTTGGGACGGTGGCCGGCTGGGCAGTACTAAAACACGTCATGCGGGCAGAATGGTTACCGGTCACCGGTGTGGTAGGCATGACAGCCGCCGCAGCGACTCTCTTTATGATTTGTATCGCCCTGATCGGAACCTGGCGTGTTTTAGGCCAAAAGCCAGCGCCACTTTTGCGAAATGAATAGAGTTAACAGTACGTTAATATTAAGTGACGGCGTATCCTAACTCTTGATTTTTGCGCTCCAATCACCATACTTAGGCTGACAATTTCCGCCATATAGAGAGGAATAACATGGCATTCGGAACTGAACGCAAAGCAGTATTTACTGGCACCACCGTTGACCAGGCCGTTTTTGATGAGGGCCTACGCGCTCACATGCTGCGGGTCTACAACTATATGGCTTCTGGCATCGCCCTGACCGGCATCATCGCCCTCTTGGCGGTGAGTTCCCCGGCATTGATGAACGCCATATATTCTACGCCATTGCAATGGGTCGTGATGCTCGCACCACTTGCCTTTGTTTTGTTCTTGAGCTTTGGCCTGCATCGCATGAGTTTCTTCAGTGCTCAAGCAGTGTTCTGGATGTTTAGCGCTGCAATGGGTCTATCTCTCTCGTACATATTCCTGCTCTATACCGGCGGAAGTATCGCACGAGTATTCTTTATCACGGCTGGCGCTTTCGCGGGGATGAGCCTCTTTGGCTATACCACCAAAAAGGACATTTCTGGTTGGGGATCCTTCCTGATTATGGGACTCATCGGCATCATTATCGCAATGGTGGTAAATATTTGGCTTGCGAGCCCGGCTATACATTTTGCCATTTCCGTCATCGGCGTTTTGGTATTTGCCGGTTTAACGGCATATGACACTCAGAACATCAAAAACGAGTATGCCGAACATTATGACGAAGAAACCAGCGGTAAACTCGCAATCTCAGGCGCATTGCGGCTTTATCTCGATTTCATCAATCTCTTCATCATGCTGCTTCATCTATTCGGCAATCGCGACTAGATACAGCAACAATCCAAAATCAAACCGGGTGCCTACGGGCATCCGGTTTTTTTAATTGTCGAAACCTGCACTAGGTCTTCGCTAGATTTTTCAGCATATCCACCAGGCGGGCTACGCCGGTTTCAATATCAGCCATATTGAGTAGGTGGTTTACGGAAATTCCATCGGGCAGTATCACGGTCCGCGCCATCCGTTCTTCAAACCTGCCGACATCACGCACCTTGAGGCGATTTTCCAAAACAGCTTCCGGTGCAGTAATCTGAATAACGCAGGCTGGCCGAAAATGCGCGACTGCATCGCCTACGATACTGCGTGATACATTCGCGACGACATGTCGGCCTGCTTCCAAATCATCGTTGTAACTTGCAGGGATTCCGTAGTCCGTTTCATAAACATTCCAGGCGAGCATAAACTTGCCCGCCCGTTTAAGTGCCGCAAACTCCGATTCTGCGACACCCTCATGAGATTCACGGGCCCGGGCCGCTTCACGCGTAATGGTTCGTCTCGCAAAAACATAGCTGCTTTCTCTGGAAAGAGCCGATGCAGCACCGCGGATCAAACTATCCTTACCGGCACCACTCGGACCTACGATCAAAAAGAAAGTGCCGCGCGCCACGGCACAACGCTAGCCAGTTGCGCGCAAGTGCGATCCGTTAGCTTCTTCATTTAGGATACGATCGACAATCCGGCGGGCTTGTATTCCCCCAGCGTCCTGATTGAAATCGACCTGATCCGGCAACGCATCGCCAAATGCTTCCAGATTGTTTTGCTGCGCTCCGATAACCGCTAGATCTTCCAGAAATGCCGTATGTACCTGGCGGAAGACGAGCTCTGTTACTGTCGGGTCGTCAATCTGGAAGTTGTGGGCCTGCGCCCAAAAATAATGCGTCGTGGTATCTGTCTCAGGTGTTATGGCATTGAGATTGCGCATCGAAACACCGTGCGACCGGTCACCCTCAAATGCACCGGTACCGGCACGCGCACCACCAACATCCAACCGAACAAAAGCGGGAGGCGTGAATTCAATAATTTGCCAGCGATCTATGTGCTCCTCCGGAGTAAAACCGCCCGCTTTTTGCAAAAACGGTGGGGCCGGACTATCAGGGATGAAACGCGTAACCCTGATCAAATTGCCTTCGCGATCGGTTTTCATCGGGTTGGACGCAATAGCATCCGTACCCAGGGTCGTTGGATGCACAAACTGTAAATGTGTCAGATCGAGCAAATTGTCGGTAAGCAGTTGATAGTTTCCGGGTAAATCGAGCTTTTCGCCTTTTGCCCGCCAGTCGGGGTCATCCAGCCAGTGAAAATCCTCAATCTGATCGGGGTCCGCCAATGCAGGGTCTCCCATCCAAATCCATATCCAGTGATATTTCTCAAACACCGGATAGCTGCGTACTTTCGCTTCCGGTGGAATTAAGGACTGGCTGGGAATATGAATACAGTTTCCTGAAGGGTCGTATATTAGCCCGTGATACAGGCATTCAACATTGTCACCTTTCAGGACGCCTTCGGACAGGGGCATGTGACGATGGCAACACCGGTCCTCAAGCGCCACCGGTGTCCCGTCGGTGCGACGATAAAAGACAATGGGTTCGTTACAGATTGTGCGGCGAAGTAGTTCTTGCCGACGAATTTCTGTATCCCATGCGGCGACATACCAAAAGTTGCGCGGAAACATGCCTCTCTCCTTTACCTCTGTTCTTATGCAGGCAATTAGATTGTCAGGAATTGTAGACCTGCCTCAGGCAAAATCAACCATCTCGACAACCAGACATTAATTGCGCATCAGGAAATATCCATTACCTCAACCGTAACCCGATGGGCGACCGAGTCCCGTTCAATCGTTAGATCAACTCTTCTGCCAATGCCGACCTTGCGTAACTCCGTGGCAAATTCGGCAAGAGTCTTAACGGGAACGCTGTTTACATGGGTTACAATATCCCCAATCCGGCGGCCATCAATTACACCCATCAATCCGGATTTTGCTGCTGAGGTGCCTGGTAATACATCTGCGATTATCAAGCCTGTGACACCGAGACGCGCAGCAACTTCCTCGGGCAAAACTGTGATCCCGATGCCGGGTCGCGGTACACGCCCGTTCTTTATCAGCTGCGGAACAACGCGGTTTACGACGTCAACCGGAACCGCGAATCCGATACCCGCGGACGAACCTGAGCCGGAAATGATCGCTGTATTAACGCCTATTAACCGTCCCGCTGAGTCCACAAGCGGGCCGCCTGAATTCCCCGGATTGATCGCCGCATCGGTCTGAATCACGCCGTCGACTTCGCGATTATCTGAAGTCGGTAATCGCCGATTTAACGCGCTGATAATCCCTGAAGTCAGTGTGCGGCTAAGCCCAAAAGGATTGCCAATGGCAAATACCGACTGACCAACTTTCAGTGTTGCTGATTCACCTAATGGAATAGGGTCGCGACCGGATCGAGTTCCGGTAAGTCGGACAACCGCCAAATCATAATCAGGCGTAGAGCCAACAAACTTGGCCGCTACAATCTCACCGTTTTCGAGGCGGACGGCAATTTCATTGGCACCATCAATGACGTGATGATTGGTAACCACGTGTCCGGCGCGATCCCAGATAAATCCCGATCCCGCACCGCCGTTATCATTTTGACCTCGCCGCGCACGGCCGCCCTGAGTAAAGATATAAACCACAGATGGTGCGGTCGCCTCGAAAAGCTCAATCGTACTTTTTTCAAGATTTGTTAGCGATCCGCGGGGCGTAATTGCCCTTGGTTCATCGCCCGTCAGAAACACATTTCTGATAAATTCATCGGCGACAAAAACTGAAGCGATGAGCAGGAACCATATAACTGCATAACGCGTAAATTTATTTTTCATCAACAAAACTCGAAGTCACACAACCGTTATGAAAATAGCGCACCAATCAAACGCGGCCAATGGTTGACGGGATGGCGTTCGATTTAAACAATGCAGGATAACAAGATAATCAGGGAGAAATCGTATGGGAATGCTAGACGAAACAACTGTCATTGTTACCGGCGCCGCGCAGGGGATCGGTGCCGCCTATGCGCGGGGCCTCGCAAACGAAGGTGCGAATGTTGTTGTAAACGATGTTCTGGATCCTGCACCGCTGGTAGATGAGATAAAATCGGCGGGTGGAAAAGCAATGGGCATTGTCGCAGATGTCACCGACGACACCCAGATTGCCGACATGGTCTCACAAACTGTTCAAGAATATGGCCGCATTGACGGACTTATTAACAACGCCGCGCTTTTTGGAAAACTGGCGCGACGGCGATTTGAAGAAATCGATATGGAAGAGTTTGACGCGGTTTTGCGGGTGAATATTCGAGGTGTCTGGCAGGTTTCCCGTGCCGTCGTACCGGTCATGCGTAAACAGGAATACGGCAAGATCGTCAATATTGCTTCTGGAACGGTGTTTAAAGGAACGCCCATGCAATTGCATTACGTCACATCGAAAGGGGCAATCGTCGCTCTGAGCCGCGCAATGGCACGCGAGGTAGGAGAAGACAATATATGCATCAATGCAATCGCACCGGGTCTGACAAAGAGCGAGGCCGTTGTGACCGAAGGGGAATTCACCGACGATTTGCTGGATGCCAATATTGCGACGCGCTGTATCAAACGCGCTGAAGAACCTGAAGACCTCGTCGGTACTGCGGTATTCCTACTATCCAAGGATTCCGACTTTATTACCGGACAGGTTCTCTGCGTCGATGGCGGGTCCGTTACCCACTAACGGTTGGCAGCAAATAAAGCAGTAGCAGTGGGAGGGTAACCACTGAAATAGCTGTCGAGAGCAGGATCATGCTGGCAACTTCTTCCGGTTCGCGCTTGTAGATCACCGCAAAGAGGTAATTTGAGACCGCGACCGGCATGCTGCTTTGCAAGATAACGATAGCGCGCGCCAAACCTTCAAGCGCAAAAAATTCTGCGACACCCAAACCAACTGCAAATCCGATTGCAAGCCGAAAAAGCCCCAGACCAATGCCACGGGGCAACGATGACACCTGAAACCGGCCCAGCGAACAGCCAAGCGCAATGAGCTGAAGCGGAAAAGCCATACCGCCCAGCAGCATTGTGGAGTCGTGCGCCCATTTGGGAAGGGAAATATCAAAATAAATCATGGCGAGAGCAATGAGCGCCGCCCAAAGTGCAGGTTCTCTAACTAGTTTATTGAGATCCGCACGACCCGACGCAATCGCAGCCCCGATTGTGAATGTTCCGACCGCACCAAGGGTGAAATAAACGAGTGCAAGCGCCAAACCCTTTTCACCAAACGCAAACAGACAGACGGGAAGACCCATACTGCCAACGAGCGGGAAGATCATTGATGGCAAATAGGATGGAAACGACAGCCGGAAAATTCTCAAAACGACGGCAGCGATTGCGGCGGTAACAAGAAAAACACTTATCGCCGCCAAGGCGATCTCCGAAATCGCGGAAAGGTCGAGCCGTACTTTGCTAAAGGTCGCAATAATCAAACAGGGTACGGCGATCTTGTAGACGAGCGTTGAAACAAGTTCCGAATCAAAGGGGCGCCCGGAGCGAGTCCACAATAGACCGAGACCTGCACAGAAAAAGACCGGCAGGACAATTGCGGCAAGCTCTGCAACGATTGCCATCCCCTACCCCGCCAACACAAAAAGCATAAGTAAGGGTAGCGTTGCTAGAGACATAAAAGTCGATACGACCACGATACCGGCGACGCCGCTGGGTTCGCGATCAAAACGCGCGGCGAGAATATAATTCATGACAGCAGGTGGCATGGTGCATTGCAAAATCAAGATGCCGCGGGCCGCACCCTCAAGTCCAAACAACCATGCCAGCAAAACGCCAAGGCCAAATCCGACCAATAAACGGACAAGGCCTAGCCAAAAGCTTACTTTAAAATCTCTGACCTCCAGCCGAGACAGAGAAACACCAAGCGCGATCAACATTAACGGAATTGACATCCCGCCAATGATCTGCGCCGTGTTGGCAACCCATCTTGGTGGCGGAACATTCATCACCATAAAAATGATGGCTGCTGCGATGACCCAAACAAGTGGCGTTTTGAGAGTCGTCGAAAGCGACCACTTTCCCGAGGCAAAAGCAAATCCAATTGTCGCGTTGGCCGTCGACATGATGACAAAAATGCTAATTCCGAGGGCCAACCCGGTATCCCCAAAGGCAAATAAACAAAGCGGTAAACCCATATTGCCGTTATTTGGAAAGGAAATTGCCGGCAGAAATGCGGCAATCTCCAATTTACAGGCGCGCAATATCACAGCGCCAATTGCCAAATTAGCAAGCATAAACAGGCTAAAGATTCCGATCATTTCGCCAAACTCTCCCAACGATATTTCGAGTTTGGTCAATGTTGAGAAGATAAGCGCTGGCACCCCAAAATTCAGCGTCAGCATGCCTACAATGGTGGTGTCGAAAGGCCTACCGGAACGCCCCCAGATATAGCCAATGCCGGCTATTACAAAGAGGGGTGCAATAATGCTGGCGATTTGGAGAGTAAGGGCCACTTAATAGATACGAATTTGGTAATAGATAAACGCCGATTTGTCGCAGACGCGGCGCTAACATAGCAGAGTAGAACACCTACGAACACCAACGCCGATCATGTGGCGTTCGGCTAATTGTAAAAGGAGAAGCGGCGTAATGGAAAAACGCAGCTGGATCATATTGGGATTATGCGCATTAGGTTTAACCGCCTTGGTACTATGGCTTATAGGTGAACGGCCGGAAGCGCTAGACAATCGAGACGAGCAAATTCGACTGGTCGCACTGCTGATAATGCTGGTTTGGGTAGCTTCGGGATTTTCCTATTATGTAGGAAAAAAGTCAGGGCTGGTTTGGCTTAAATACGCCGCAGTTTGGCTTGGCCTGGGAATTTTACTGGTCGCCGGCTACAGCTTACGAGACGATTTCAGCGACTTCGGATCCCGAATTGCAGCTGAGTTAATGCCGGGCCGCGCTATCGAAACCGATCCCGGAACCGTTGTAATTCGGGCGCAGTCAGATGGTCACTTCCATGTGCGGGCCTTGGTGGACGGCACAAAAATACCCTTTCTCGTTGATACTGGTGCGACATCCATTGTCTTGAGTCCAGCAGCAGCCCAACGGATTGGTATTGATTTGTCAAAACTCTCATTCTCTCTTCGAACCCGAACCGCAAACGGTATCGGTAGCGCGGCTCCAATTCGACTCAAGGAGATTAGGGTCGGAACAATATCTGTCCGCAACATCCAGGCACTGGTCAATCGCGCCCCAATGAACGAATCTCTTCTCGGCATCAGTTTTCTCAACCGGTTAAAACGATATGCTGTATCGGGCGCGACGTTGACACTCGTTCGGTAAAATCACCTTCAGGGGCAAACAATGGTCAAACTCGACAAAATCTACACGCGCGGCGGCGACAAAGGTGAAACTTCGCTAGGCGACGGTACGCGTTTGTCAAAAACCTCGCAGCGGATTGCGGCGATCGGCGATGTTGACGAAGCTAATAGCGCGATTGGTTTTGCACGCGCTGTGATTCCCAGCGATCATAGCTTGTCCGAAATTTTATCACGCGTCCAAAATGACTTGTTTGACCTTGGCGCCGATCTTGCAACCCCTGGAGTGGATACAGAAGAAGGAAAGCTGCGTATCAGCAAAAACCAGGTTACGCGACTGGAAACAGAAATTGACATGCTCAACGCCACACTGTCGCCACTGACTTCCTTTATTCTCCCCGGTGGATCGGAAGCAGCAGCGCGTATCCATCTCGCACGAGCCGTTGCCCGCCGAGCCGAACGCGCAACGATTGCCTTGGCAACCGCGGAACAGATAAATCACTTCGCTCTCCAGTATCTAAACAGGTTATCCGATCTGCTTTTTGTGGCCGCACGCACCGAGAACGAAAACGGCAAAGCCGACATTTTGTGGGTTCCAGGACTCACATCCGATTAAACCAAGCGTAAGCTGCGATTGCGAAATATTATTGAATTGGCCCCCCGAATTATCCTAAATCTCAGAATGTGATCGGACCGAATCATACATTTCGGTTTTGGGGTATCGAAGATTTTCAGTCAGGACAGCAAAAATGATGAAAATTTTCACGACTTTGCTTTTTGCTTTCTGTGTCACCAACCTGTCACACGCAGGTACCGCCGAAGGCAAGAGAGCATTAAAGAACCAAAATTTCGCGGTCGCACTGAAGGAGTTAAGACCGGCAGCAGCGAAGGGCGATCCAGAAGCTACATATTTATTAGGCGGGATGTATGGCGCTGGCTTCGGCGTTAAAAAAGACGCTAAGAAAGCTGTGGAACTTTATGGCGAAGCCGCCAATAGCGGTCATGTTGGTGCGCAGAAAGAATACGGCGCCGCGCTAGCGCTCGGAGAAGGGATAGAGAAGAACACCGATGAGGGCCTAAAGTGGCTGATGATCGCTGTGCAACAAGGTCACCAGGGTGCTCGGGACTTTGCCAAAAATTTCACCAAATAATTTCCGCGCAACGTTATTTCCGCCGCTCGGCGTGCAGCCTTCAAATGGCGTCAGGAATTCAAGAAAAAGTCTGGCGGTGGCAGCAAATAATTTTATTTGCGCGACGATAGAACGACAGACAGTAAATTTCCGGCAAGATCATTCGCGGTGTTATAATCCGCCTGCTTTGCGCGCTGTAAATATGATTTGCATGTGACAACGGATGCGCGCTCATAGCCAGCCAATTTCTCCAGAAGGCCCTCAACCGCTCCATCAAGTTCCGCAAGCGGTACGACTTCGCTAACGAGCCCGATAGAAACCGCTCTATCGGCGTCAATCGTATCTGTTGAGTAAACCATGCCGAGCAGCGATTTCGGTGGGATGCGATCCAAATGGGCCAACATAGCCAAAGTAGGCGGCAGGTTGGCGCGCATCTCAGGCATCGCGAAACGGGAATTATCGGCAGCAATCGATACGTCGGATATGGCTGTAATGCCGCAGCCGAGCCCATTGGCTAGGCCCTGCACGCCCGTAATCACCGGCACTTCGGATTCCCGGATGGCGGAATACACCCCCAGGATTGGTTCGATCAGGGCGTCCCGCATTTCGAGGGCCGTGGTTGGTGATCCTTCCGGCGCACCGTCTGGATCGCGCCCCTTGCAAAAATCATCTCCTACTCCCCGCACAACCATCGCATTGATCGCAGGATCAGTCCCGGCCGTACGAATATCTTTTGCGATCTCGGTGAGCATCGGAAGTGTCAAAAGATTACCTTTTTCCGGACGCTCAAATGTTACCCGTGCAATCGCGCCATCTTGCGTTACTGAATATCCGTCGCTCATGTCGTCATCCTTTGTAGACTTTTACCTAGATTTCCGGTCACCGGCTTCGAGGATAATTCCTTGTTCGTGATATTTATCGAACTCCTCATCGCTTAAACCGAGCACCTCCCGGAATACCTTTCGACTGTGTTCACCCAATAGAGGAGGGTAGCTATGGGGCGGGATATCCTCTCCCATAAACTTTATGGGATTCCCCGCGACACGGGCCTTGCGTTCGCCACCACCATCGAGATCCAACACCATCTGGCGATGCACGACCTGCGTATCAGACAAGGCGTCAGCAAGGGTGTTGACTTCTCCAACCGGAACGCCCGCATCCAAAAGAGGCTGAACCCATTCTTTTGCTTCTTTGGTCGCGAACGCCTCCTCCAGAATTGGCCACAGGTGCTCACGGTTCTGGTGCCGGTGTTCATTGGTCAGAAACCGGTCATCTTCGATAAGTTTCTGAAGACCAAGTACGTCGCACAACCCCTTCCACATGCGCTCGGTATTGGCGCAAATCACTAACTCGGTGTCGTTTGCACCGGCAAAGGATCGGTAGGTCGGGATAGATTCATGTCCACGACCCTGACGGCCCGGCACTTCATCAGAATGCAGATAGTAGGCTGCCTGATAGGTCAACAATGCGACCTGGCAATCGAGCATGGAAATATCAACGAACTTGCCCTTGCCGGTTTTGCGGCGTTCTTCAAGTGCCGCCAAAGATCCAATGGCGGCATACATGCCTGCCGTCAGATCCCCGATGGGCATTCCCGCACGCACCGCGGCACGGCCTACTTCGCCGGTAAGACTCATTCCGCCGGACATCGCTTGCACGATCATGTCGTAGGCAGGCCTTTCACGATATGGCCCGGTTTGCCCGAAGCCGCTAATTGACGCCCAGATCAGCCCGGGATTGCGAGTAGAAAGATCATCATATGTCAGGCCCAACCGATCGAGGACGCCCGGTCTGAAATTCTCCATTATAATGTCGCACTGCTCTGCGAGTCGTTTGACCAGCGCCAAACCCTCTGGCGCTTTCATATCAATGACAACAGCTTCCTTGTTGCGATTAATCGACAGGTAGTAGCAGCTTTCCTCATCAACAAAATGCGGCGGTAAGGTGCGCGACCAATCGCCGGCCGGCGCTTCCAGCTTGATCACCTGCGCGCCAAGATCGGCAAAGATTTGCGTGCTGAAAGGGCCCGCGAGGAACTGTGTCAGGTCCAACAGTTTGATCCCGTTTAGCGGGCCTGGGCGAATTCTGTCTTTCGCTGTTTCCGTCATGCTATCGTTTATTCCACCGCCGGTGTTGTGCTACCCGCCTGCACTACCTCAACGATTCGCGACGGTGTTACAGGTACGTTCATCAGATCCGCACCAAAGGGCTTTAGGGCATTTTCAACAGCAGCGATGATTGAGGCCGCTGCCGGAATTGTACCACCCTCTCCGGCGCCTTTGACGCCCAGAGGATTCAAAGGCGAAGGCGATTCAACATGGATCGTTTCAGCGTCCAGCACTTCGCCCGCACCGGGGATCAAATATTCGCCAAAGTTTGTTGTCAGCGGATTGGCGTCTTCATCAAAATGTTGTTCTTCGAATAGCGCATTGCCGATGCCGTGGGCCAAGCCGCCCTGCACCTGACCATCAACGATGAGCGGATTGATCAAACTGCCTGAATCATGCGCGATGACGTACCGCAGAATTTCTACATGGCCAGTTTCAATATCAACCTCGACCTCAGCGACATGAGAACCGTTGCAATATGCCGATTGTTCGGGGGAAAAATAATGCGTCGCTTCGAGGCCAGGTTCGAATCCGGGTGGCATGGCAAATCCTGGTGATCCCGCCACGGCGTGTGCGATTTCACCCAGGGTCTTGCTCATCTCGGGTACACCCCGAACGAATGCCTTCCCATCTTCCAGCTCAATATCTTCTTCTGCGGCTTCTAAAAGATAGGCTGCAACCTTCAGGGCCTTTTCCCGGACATCCATCGCCGCCAGATGAACCGATGGGCCCGCGTTGGCGGCAATCCGGCTGGCGAATGTGCCGACGCCATGTGCTATTTTGGTGGTATCCGCAAGGTGGACCTCAACGTCTGCGATATCGACACCAAACTTTTCAGCACAAAGCTGTGCCATTGTTGTGCGATGGCCCTGCCCCTGAGGCGCAGCGCCAGTCATCAAAAATATTTTCCCGGACGGTGCAATTCGAACCGTGGCACCTTCAAAAGGACCAAGTCCGGTGCCTTCAACATAATTCCCGATACCGATACCGATATAACGGCCTTCTCCGAGTGCAGTCTTCTGCCGCTCTACAAAACCGGCATAGTCGATTTTCTCCAAAGCTTCCGACTGGCACCGGGGATAATCACCGCTATCGTAAATAACCGGTTTACCATCGCGAAAAACCAGCCCAACCTTATAGGGCATTTCCTCAGCCGGAATCAGATTCCGGCGCCGAAGCTCAGCAGGATCAATGCCAATCTTTTCCGCTGCCTTATCCATCAACCGTTCCATGGCAAATACCGCCTGGGGACGACCAGCTCCACGTACCGGCGTCACCTGGACCTTATTGGTCAGTGCGACAATGGTTTCGAGTTTAAAGTTGGGAAGAACGTAAGGCCCGGGAACTGTGGTAGAGGCAATTAGCGGTGTCACAATACCCCAAGGCACATAAGCACCCGTATCATGGATCATCGTCCCGCGAACGCCGAGCAACTTTCCTTCAGAATCGAATGCAGCTTCAACATCCCAATACTGATCGCGCTCCTGGCTCGCCGAAAGAAAATGTTCACGGCGGTCCTCGATCCATTTTAAAGGCCGGTCCAATTTGCGTGCGATAAACGGAACCACGGCTTCTTCCGAATAGAACATTGCCTTGGGACCAAACCCGCCACCTACTTCAGGTGCAATGACATCGATTTCGTTCTCATTCCAGTCAAGGACACCAATGATATTCCGCTTTACCTGATGCGGTGCTTGCGTTGCCGACCACAACATAGTGCGACCTTCATCATTGTCGTGGAGTGCGAGTGCACCTCGGCCTTCAATTGAATGACCACCACCACGATGATGGCGAATTGAGACCGCAACAGTATGTGCGGCGCTCGCAAAGGCAGTATCAACATCGCCATACTCGTTTACGAAACGCGCAGAAATATTGTCTCTCGCCCCGGTGTGACTGAGGGGTGCACCGGGTTGTACGGCATCTCGCGCGTCGGAAGCGGAAGGCAAAACCTCCCAATCGATTTCAACCGCTGCTGCGGCATCCTCCGCGATATAACGTGTATCGGCAACAACACAGGCGATGGGCTCACCCGCAAAATGCACCTCATCCTTGGCGAGAAGATACGGCATCATTGGCTGGGTTATTGCGGGATTGGGCAGTAACAGTAGGAGTTTGTTTTCCTGAATATCTTTTGGAAAATCATCCAGCGTGAAGACACCGTGGACCCCCTCCATCGCTTCAGCCGCTGATTTATCAATTCTCGAGAACCGTGCATGCGGATACGGGCTACGGATAAAAACAGCATGCAGCGCGCCTTCGACACGAATGTCGTCCGTGAACTGGCCATTGCCAGTTAAAAGATCCGGATCCTCCAACCGCTTTACAGCGGCACCGAATAGCTTTGCTCCCATGGCTTCTTCTTTCCGTTTTTTCTAGCGCGCAAAGAGATTGATGGAGCAGACACCATGGTCAAAACCCGACACACCACCACCAGTGCAGTGTGTCAAACCAACCTTGGCGCCTTCAACCTGCCGCTGGCCACATTGGCCACGCAGCTGGCGTACGATTTCAACGATTTGTGCAACGCCTGTCGAGCCGATGGGATGACCTTTCGACAATAAGCCGCCACTTGGGTTGACGGGAATTTTGCCGCCAACAGAAGTTTCGCCATCTGCCAGCAATTTCGCCGCATCGCCTTTGGCGCAAAATCCGAGCGCTTCGTAATAGAGCAATTCGGCAATTGCAAACGCATCATGGACCTCGGCCAGATCAACATCTTCGGGCCCGATCCCCGCCTCCTCATAAAGCTGTTTCGCACCGCGCAACGTAATTTCAGGCGATGTCATATCGCGATAACCGGTCATGTATTTTCCGGAATTGATTTCAGAACCAATGACACGAATGGGCTCAGCCGAATATTGTTTTGCTTTTTCGGCAGAGCAGATAACAACAGCGGCGGCACCATCGCCTGACGGACAGCAGTGAAACAGTTTTAAAGGATCGGCAACGGGGCGAGACGCGAGCACTTCTTCGCGTGTCACCTCTTTGCGGAATTGCGCGTCTTCGTTCCACACCCCATGTTTTCGTGCCTTGACCGAAACGTCAGCAATATCATTTTCGGTAAGCCCGTATTCATGCATATAGCGTCGCGCCCGCATGGCGTAGAGCGCGGGCATAACCAGGCCGTGCGAGACTTCCCAATCTTCCTTTTCCAGCGGCAGGGTTCCGCCGCCAAATTTAGTGAGTTTTTCAACGCCAATAACCAACACCGCGTCATAGACACCGGCAGCAACGGTTATCCATGCTTCGCGGAAGGCGGTGGAACTTGATGAGCACGCATTCTCGATATTGATGATCGGCAAGCCGGTGATGCCGAGTTTTTTGAGAATGCGCTGCCCCGACATCATTCCGCCCAACGCAGTTCCGCAATATGTCGCTTCGATATCGGTCTTTTTAATACCGGCATCTTCAACGGCCTGTTTGACAGCTGGCCATGCGATATCAGCGAGAGTTTTCTCCTGATATTTGCCAAACGGCACCATCCCGGCACCAACAATTGCTACATCGCGCATCAGCTGTCTCCCTTTGTAACAGGGGTGAAAGCATAACTTTCAATAGCGGTGCCACTCTCATCACTGCCAAGCACCGCGATACGTGCTTCGACGGGCATTTCCATTTCAAGAGCTTCTGGATCCGCATCGACGATGTGGGCAAAAACCCGAACTTCCTCCGGTAAATCGACATAGGCCGCGATAAATGGCAAATCCCAGCCTTTTGGCGCTGCATGAACGACGGACCATGAATAGAGTTTTCCTTGAGCGCTTAGCTTTCGGGAAGAGAGGTTCTCCGACATACATTGAGGGCAAACATCTGTCGGCGGAAAAACGTTTTTGCCGCATTCACCGCATTCCGATCCAACCAGCTGAACCGTTCCATCGGCAGCCCGGGAAACTGCATCTCCGGCAAGGTTTAAGGCTTCTTGTAGTTCTTCGCTCATTCGCTATCTCTACTAGTTTCCAGAGGCTCGAGGAACATCGCGGATCGACGTGTTTGGTGCAACATCATTTCGGCGCAATTGTGCACTACGACGTCCATTTTCCATATAGCGGCCTTCAACTGCACGTTTCGCCATTTCTTCCCATTCATCCGACCAATCACCTAGCGAATAGCCATGCCACGGGCTTTCCGGCTTTAACGGCGGCAGCTCGAGTTTTTCCCATAAATCCTTGGCACCCTCCATGAACTCTTTTGTCGGCAGGGCGATCGGCGGCATATCGGATTTTAGCGTCGCATCGATCAGCATCGTCGCATCTTGACCATCACCGCGTTCCAACGCCGGGCCATGGCCACGATCGCGATGTTTAAGAATTTCGACATCAAGCGCCGGATTGGCACGGTAAGCCAGAGCCCAGAAGACAGCATCGCCCTGCTCGGGATCGATGTCCTCATTCACGGCGATTACGTATTTTCCGCAAGCAGAATCAAAATGCGCTGCACCATACAGCGCGCGCCAGATTTCGGTTGTCGGCACACCGCGCTCAAATACTAAAAAGGCGAGCCGGCGAATATTGGTCAAAGGCTCATGCAAAGAAACGTGCTTTAGACCCTTAATACCGAGATGATCCGTCAGATGGTTGAGGAATTTTGGCTCCATTGCCACGCGCTTGATGACGCTCGATTCCGACGGCGTCACCTGGGAAATAATAGACGCCATGATGGCGTCCTTGCGGCGTGTAATCGCCGTTACCTCGAAAATAAAATTATACTCTTCAAGATTGATATGACCGTGGCTTTCGCCAAAAGGTGCCTCTGGCTCAAGCAAATCGAAATCGAGCAAGCCCTCGATGACAATCTCCGCGTCTGCTGGAACCAATAGATCGACGGTCTTCGCTTTTACGACGCGGATCGGTGCGCCAACGAGCGCGCCAGCAACGGCAACTTCATCAACGCCTTCGCGAATTTTTTGCGGGCTCACATAAGCGAGTGATGGCGGGCTACCGACCATAATGGCCATCGGCATTTTTTCGCCACGTGCTTTGTATTTATCCCAATGAGCATGTCCGCCCTGTCGCAAGTTAACGAACATCTTCAGCCCGATCCGGTCCGGTGCTTTTATGCCGCCACGATAGGTCCCCATATTTTGCACGCCGGTTTCTGGGTCACGCGTAATACAGCTCGTCGCCGTTAAATATGGCCCAACGTCAAAACCGGGTGTCGAAATCGGTACGGGCAACGCATCAAGGCCTTTCCCTTCGCCATCGAGATCCGTACCGGTCAAAACAATTTCATGGCAAGGCGCATCATCGACCTCCACCGGTGGCAAGGGTGCGGCAAGAGCCTGTTTCCAGTGGTCGCCAATCTCAGAGACGGGAACACCCATTCCAATACCGTAAATTTCAGGCGTCGTCGCCAAAGCACCCACAACAAGCGGGATTTTGTAGCTATTGCCACGACTATCCGTGACATTGTTGAAAAGAAATGCCTTGCGCTGAGACTCGGGAATACCGCCACGAAACTGCCAACGAACGAGCGGTTTTAGCTCCGTATCTTTGTTTACCGGCGCGTCGATCTCATAAAGCAGATCTGCTTCGCGCAACGCCGCGATATGGTCGTGGAGATCAGGATATCCCCTATTGCCATAGAAATTAATTTCAGCCATTTCTTCGCCTGGTTCCTCAGCGGCAATAAACCATGAACAAAAAGGCGCGATCAACCATCGGAAGACGCCTTTTTGTTTACCCGCTCGCGGTAGGAAATAATTGTCGTGGCAGTGACGATGGTTAGGGCGCCCGCCCAGGTCCAGATGTCGGGAACTTCCGAAAACGCGACATAACCAAAAATCGTCGCCCAGATCATGCGGGTAAACACGATGGGCTCAGCAAAGCTTAATTCAGCAATCGCATAGGCTTTAGCCGTAAAAAGATGACCGAGGCTCCCAAAAGTCCCTATCGCAATGAGACCAAGCAGTTGATTGAATGTTGGCATTTGCCAATAAAACAAGGCGACAATGAAAGTAACGGGCGTCATCAGAAACTGTACGTAGGCAGCAATTGTGGTTGGATCTTCAGTCTTGGTCAGGCTCTTGGCACAGAGTTTGGAGACTGCTGCCGTCGCGGTGGCGGCGATGGCCAGAAGCGCGCCAATATTCACTTCATCAAAACCGGGGCGAATAATCATGAGGGCGCCCAAAACACCAATAAGCAACGCCGTCCAGCGCCAAATACGAACGCGCTCTCCGAAAGCCACCATCGCCCCCAGCGTAACGAATAGTGGGCCGGTTAAATTGAGCGCTGTGGCGTCCGCCAGAGGAATAAGGGAAAGTGCCATAAACCAGCACAGCATAGAGACCGTATTAATCCCTGATCGAAGGGTATGAAAGCCAATACGTTTGGTCTTGAACATCCCTATGCCGCCTCGCATGAGCAGCGGCACAAGGATAAGAAAGCCAAACAGGTTACGGAAAAACGCGATCACAAAGGGATGGAGGTCGAAAGAAACCAGACGCACCGTGCCATGCATCGACGCAAACAATGCGCCGGCCAGCACCATAAAGGCCGTTGCCATGACGGCGGGGGACGCTATTGCGGAAGATCCTCCGGTAGGAGTGGCCATTATTGATTACCTGGGCTTATTCGTGCGCCGCAATTTGTCAGCGCGGTAATTTAAATGTTTTACCAAGTTTACTCCGACCCCGTCCGTGTCGCCAGCGCGCCCTTGTTAACGAATGATACCGGTGTAAGCTCGCTGCCAATGTGATTCACCGGAGAACCGAATGCCAGACGACTCGAATACTGAAATCCCGCCCATGTTTACGCCCTTTAGCCTTCGCGAAATGACTGTCAGCAACCGGGTAGTGATGTCGCCGATGTGCATGTACTCCGCCGATGACCTAGATGGCACACCTACAGATTTTCATGTCGTCCATCTTGGGAGCCGCGCTATGGGTGGTGCGGGGCTGGTCATGACGGAAATGACCCAGGTGTCGCGCGAAGGGCGCATCTCTCCCGGAGATGCCGGTATGTATGACGACAAGCATGTTGATGCCTGGAAACGCGTCGTCGATTTTGTCCATACGCGTACCGGTGCAAAAATAGGTATGCAGCTTGGCCACGCGGGTCGAAAGGCCTGCGAACCGATCGCCTGGAAACGCGATACACCACTGACCGATGAAGAGAAGTGGGAAATTGTCGGACCGAGTGCGGTCGCGTTTGGTCCTGATAGTGAAACTCCGCGCGAAATGAATCAGGGCGACATCGCTAAAGCCATTGATGATTTTGCCAGCGCAGCAGAACGGGCAAACGAAGCAGGTTTTGACCTTGTCGAGCTACATGCGGGACATGGATATCTCCTGTCCTCCTTTATGTCTCCCTTATCAAATAGAAGAACTGACGCTTATGGCGGCTCTATTGAAGATCGGATGAAATTTCCATTGGAGGTCTTCAACGCGGTACGGTCAGTATGGCCAGATGAAAAACCGGTGTCCGCGCGCATCTCCGCCATTGACTGGAATGACGATGGCAACCAGATCGAAGATGGTGTTGAAATCGCCAAGATGTTTAAAGCCGCCGGGCTCGATATCATTGATGTTTCAAGCGGTAACGTCACGAGCGATCGACGGCCGGTTACACCAGGGCTATTTCAAACACCCTTTAGCGAACAAATCCGCCAGGAAGCGAATATACCGAC
Source organism: Rhodospirillaceae bacterium (assembly GCA_002720855.1). Taxonomy (GTDB): domain Bacteria; phylum Pseudomonadota; class Alphaproteobacteria; order MPNO01; family UBA2964; genus UBA2964. The sequence goes on from PBIN01000015.1 coordinate 507,672, forward strand.
GATGACAGTTGGCAATCTCGCGGTTGCAGAACAAATCAATGGCGTCATTGCCGAAGGGCGAGCCGATCTGTGTTGTGTCGGCAAGGGACACTTGTTTGATCCCTATTTTGTGCGGCACGCAGCTCGCGAACTTGGCTACGATCTGAAATGGCCTAATCAATACCCGGCGGCCGGTGTGTTTAATCCCAATCCTGAAATTATGAGATAAATTTTGACAAACGCTGTGGCAGTGCTGTCCGGGCATCAAATTAGTCTTTAGCGTCTTCAGCTGCCTGTTTGGTTTCCCGCCACCAGATATAGAGACCACTGGAAATAACGACGGCCGCACCACCAATCGTCGTCATATCGGGGAATTGTCCGAAGAAGACAAAGCCGAAAAATGTCGCCCAGATGATCTGTGTATAGAGAAAAGGTGACAGACGCGACGCCGGTGCAATTTCAAGACCGCGGATCAGCAAATAGTGTCCAATGCCATAGGCGCTACCAAGCCCCATCATCAATACCCAATCGATAGCGGTCGGCGGCGTCCAGGCAAATGGCACAAACAGGGATGTCACACATACACCAAATACGGAGGTCCAGAACAGGCTGGTCTGAGTGCTGTCCGTCCGTGCCGCAATGCGGGTCAGAATTTGGTAGACGGCGTAACAGATAGCGGAACCGAAGGGCAAAAGCGCTGCCCAATGCGTGGCAACGCCGCCGGGCCGGATGATGATCATCGCGCCGATAAAACCGACAAAGATAGCCGCCCAACGCCGCCATCCGACATGCTCCTTGAGGATAGGGATCGAAAACGCCGTAATCATGATGGGTGCGATGAAAAGAATTGCTACCGCGTCGGCGAGCGGCAGATAGCGCAGCGCAAAAAAGAAAAGGCTTGTGGCTATCAGCATCAGCGCGGATCGCGAAGTATGCAGCCATGGCCGTGTCGTCTTGGCGAGCTTGAAAATTCCCGAACGGGAAAACAGAATGAATGTTACTACCGCGTGGAAAATGTAACGCGACCAAACGATTTGGGTGATGTCGTAATGGGGGGCCAATCCCTTAACGATGGCTTCACCGGTGGTGAAAAGCGCGAGCCCGATAATCATCAGGATAATGCCGAAGCGGATATTTTGGGGGCGGTCGATTTGATTCATAATATTTATGCCCGGCACCGAGGATACAACTCGCCGCGCGGTGACGATGGTTTACAGCCTCCCGTCCATAGGGGCAAGGGACCAGCCGTCGGATTGGCCACAATGAAAAGCGAATGCTACTAGTAAGAAATGGAATCAGCGTTTCTCGGTGTGCCAGACGTCAATGTCTGGCTCTTCTTTGGGCTGACGGTTTTTGCCGCCTTTACGGCCTTCGTCGGTATCGCTACCGGTGCGGCCGGTGGTTTGCTGATGATGGTCACGTTGGCGACGATCTTTCCGCCGGTTATCTCCATCCCGCTCCATACGGTGGTGCAGATGGGAGGCAACACAAGCCGCATATTCTTTATGTGGAAATATGTTATGTGGCCCGTGCTGCTGCCCTTTATTTTAGGAGGTATTTTCGGGGGCATTCTTGGCGCAAATATTTTTATTTCATTGCCGATAGCGGTTCTTCAAGGTCTTCTCGGTCTATTCGTTTTGATTTTTTTGTGGATGCCATCGATGAGTCAAATCGGCGGCAGACAAAGCCGATTTGCCATCGTTGGTTTTTTCGCAACTTTTCTCGGCGTATTTGTTAGCGCTACAGGAACACTCGTTGCGCCTTTCGTCGCCGCAGAAGCGGCCGACCGCCGCAACCATGTCGCAACCTTCTCAACGCTGATGGCCATCGTCCATGTTCTGAAGCTGATCGCATTTGGATTTCTCGGCTTTGCGCTGGCCGCCTATCTGCCACTGATGCTGGCGATGGTCGCCTCAGCGATCGCCGCAAGCTACGTCGGCAGCAAAGCCTTAAATTATATGAAAGAGCGAAGCTTCCGGACAATCTTCAAGACGATTTGTACATTGCTTGCGTTGCGGCTGATCTGGATTGCGCTGGGAATCGAGATATAAAAACCCCCGCACCGGTTTGGTGCGGGGGTAATAAATTCGTGACAACTAACTCTATTTGATCGCAACGTCGATGATAGCGCTACGGCCTTCATCGAGAGCCTGCAATCCGTTCTTTAACGCCTGCTGTACCTCTTCGGGATCTTCGACCCGTTCGCCATAAGCACCGAACGCTTCGGCCACCTTGGTAAAGTCGGGTGCCTGAATATGCGTACCGTGGAAAACATCGGTATCGACAGCGATCCCCTCGGGATACATCTTGAGATGCATGTTCTGCATGGCGGCATACTTACTGTTGTTGAAAATCACCGTCATGATTGGCAGCTTGAAATCACGAGCCGCACCCAGGCTTTGCAGCACCGGATTATAAAGAAACGCGCCATCGCCTATAATCGCAACGACGGGTGATTCCGGTTTGGCAAGCTTGACACCAATGGCTAGTCCCAACCCCTGCCCGAGGCCGCCCTGCCGGCTAAAAATCGATTGCGGTTCATTCCACATAATATGCTGGCGCAACAATCCAGTATGGGTTGTTACCTCATCGACATAACTCGTTCCCGAAGGCATAACCTCGCCAAGACAGGCGCACAGCCAGACCGGATCAATCGGCGTGCTCTTACGGGCTTCAGCATGTTCTGCAGCGCGTTTTTCCATCAGGGAGTCATGCGATGCAGAGTATTTTTCAAGCCGTGCTTTGACCTTTGCCCCGTCGATGCCGCGTTGCTGCATTGCCGCTGCAAGGTCGCGCAACGTCTGTGCAACATTGCCTTCGAGATAGATATCCGCCTGATGGCTTTGATAGACCATCGATGTCCGATGTACGTCTTCATCGATAAAGGCAATTGTCGCATTTGGTGGCCGGTCGCTTGGCGGATACCACGGAGCCCGCATGCGGATAACCATCACCAGGTCGACCTCTTCCCAGAACTGTTTGAAATTGTGTCCTTGATGCAGTGCGTGGCCCTTGGGGAAGTTGGCGAAAAGCGCGCCAATGTTTTCAACCACCGGCAATGAAAGCATTTCACACAGATCGAGCAACGCCTGATAGGCGGCGGGGTCCTGTCCAGCCGCTTCGGTCAACACGACGGGCGTTTTGGCCGTCGCAAGACTATTTGCGAGCGCTTCAATATCCTCTGGAGCGGTCAGCATCCGCGGTGCTGCCGGAACCGTCCGCGCGTTCTCCGGTGCTACCCATTCATCCATCAGTGTCTCTGTTGAAACCGACAGATAGGTTGGGCCTGTTGGTGCGCGTTGTGCCATCTCTCCTGCGCGGACGATGCTTTCATAAATTGTATAGGGGCTGCCGGCGATTGAGGCGTACTTAACGATAGGCTCCACCAAACGCGTCGTGCCGCCAACAATACTAAGATTGTTGATCCACTGGGCACCCGGATCGAATCCTGTCTGTTCGCCATAGGTCATCGACTCGCCGGAGATCACCACCATAGGAATCCCAGCACAGAATGCTCCGTGAATTCCCATATTGCCCTGCAGTAATCCGGCGCCTGCATGAAGCAGCACCATCTGCATTTCGCCGGTCACCATCGTGTAGCCCATGGCGATATCGACCGCCAACGTCTCATGCCATACATCCATCAGAACAGGACCGCTATTGCCGGATTGTTTTTGGTTGGCCATCGCCTCCCACACCGGAGCCCATTCGGTACCCGGCGATGAAAGGATGTATTTGCATTCAAGCTTTCGGCAGGCCTCGACAATCGCTTCGCCACCGTCCAGCGTGTTCCTCATGGTTTCACTCCCAATTCAAAATTTGTTGGCGCGATAATCTCATTCTTTTTCCGACATGGCTATCGCCGGACATTGATTTTATTGCCTCTTGGCGCTGATATTTGCATGCCAAGGGGCATCGAAAAAAAGACGAATTTCTGCTAGACGATTACTGCACAAGAATTTTGGAAGTGGGACCTTTGAAAACCTGGCTTAAAAATTTTCTGCGTTATGAGCCGCTCGCCGAAACGCAGAATGTCCGCGAGACAATAGAGTCCGTCAGACATGGCGGTCTCCCGTTCTGCCCGATGTCGGAAGGCGACTTGCTCTTTTCCCTTATTCGAACAAACGGATACAGGGATTGTCTTGAAATTGGTTTTCATACTGGAAGCACGGCGCTTTATATGTGTTCTGCGGTTGCTGAACATGATGGTCAGGTCACATCGATCTGCATTGATGACGACAACGCCGTCGCACCGGGATTAAGGCTTTTGGCGGACGCTGGCTATACATCGCGCCACCAGCTCATCCAGGAAAATAGCAACAAGGTCCTACCCGAAAAATTTTTGGCGGGAGATAAGTTTGATTTCGTTTTCGTCGATGGCTGGAAGACCTTCGACCACTTGGCACAGGAAATTTATTTCGCCAATCAGCTTCTTCAAACCGGCGGGACAATAGCCTTCGATGATAGTCACATGCCATCGGTCCGAAGAGCCCTGCGGCTATTACAGCGTTATTACAAGTACGAAGAAGTCGATTACGCACAACACAATCATAATAACCGTCTGCGTGCATTCCAAGTTCTGGCAACCCGATCGCTACACAGGCCTTACAGGGCGTTCACCAAAACGTTGGATACGGCTGAACAGCACCCGTTTCAGGATCTTACCTTTGACGAAGATGTATGACGGTACAAATTTAAAAATCCATGGCAACATCTCTCACGTCGCCTATATAAACACCAATATTTGAGTAATTTCTTTCAGTATTGGTTATGCCGCCTAAGCATCAGCATCGCCGCTATTATTGCCAAACGATGAAATCATTTTAGTTGTTTGTTCTCATCTTCTATTCCCGCAATTGCCGGCAGAAGACCGCTTACGCGTTAAAACAACAAATCGTCCTGATCGATTTCGTTTATGGCGACGCCGATGAGAGTGACAGTATCGTCAGAATCAAGGCGCAGGACGGTATCGCCGCTACTGTCGTCGGCAGCGTTTGCCATAAAATCATTAAAGTCGTTGTAGATTGAGAGTAGATCGAAATCACTAAGATCGAGGCGATCGCTCGCCCCAGCCCCACCATTGAACCGCGCGATGCTGTCATTAGAGTCGAGGTTCTCAAAAACGAACAGATCATCACCCGACCCACCATTCATAAAGTCGTTTCCGGCCCCACCATTCAGGACATCATGGCCACCGCCACCATAGAGGTTGTCATCACCATCACGGCCAAACAGATAATCGTCATGGCCCATGCCAAAGAGCTCATTCTTGGCATCATCGCCATACAGGAAGTCTTTCTTGCTGGTACCAAACAGATTTTCGATGTTGCGGTAAACATCACCGACCGCATCGCCGGTCGCTGCAATAATGCCTGCCAAGTCGGCCGTAACACCGTTTGATGCTCCGTAATAGCTCACCCCATCGAGACCCGAACCACCATTCATAAAGTCGTTTCCGGCCCCGCCATTCAGGACATCATGGCCACCGCCACCATAGAGGTTGTCATTGCCGGCACGACCGTAAAGCGTATCGTTGCCATCGGCTGACGCCGCGATTACACCGCCAAAGCCGTTATCCGCCGCGACGTTCGAATCGCCATAGATCGTGTCGTCACCATCACCGCCATCGATCCAGTCATTGCCTGTACCACCCTCGATGATCTCGCCATCCGCAGCGCCAATAATAATCTCATCGGCAGACGTCACCGTCACGGTTACGGTTACGATCCCGCCCCTACCGTCGCTAACGGTATAGCTAAAGCTGTCCGGACCCATGGAATCGGCCGGCGGGATATAGGCAAAATCGCCATTGGCTGCCATGACAACTGTACCCTGTTTTGCGGCCAGCGTAAACCAATCAAGGGCAACTTTGTGGTCCTTTTGCACCCCGTTTCCGCTCTCATACATAGCGCCCAGATTGTATTGAGCTTGCGCAAACCCCTGATTGGCCGCTAACCGGTACCACCTAAGCGCTGCCTTATAATCCTGTGGAACACCGTATCCTCCTTGGTACAGAACACCCAGGTTGTTCTGCCCTTCGGCATACCCTTGTTCCGCGGCAAGGGTAAACCACTTCAATGCCGCAGCATAGTTCTGTTGCACCCCTATGCCGTTAAGGAACAACACACCAAGATTGTTTTGGGAGACGAAGTCTCCCTGATTGGCGGCAAGGGTGTACCACCTGATTGCTTCCCGGTAATTCTGCGGAACGCCATCACCTTTTTCATAGAGAGCGCCCAGATTGTTTTGAGCACGGATATTTCCCTGATTTAATGTACCACTTCACTGCTATATCAAGATTTTGCGGAACGCCTTCACCATTTTTATAGAGCAAACCGAGATTAAACTGAGCGCGAGCGTCTCCTTTTTCAGCGAGCCACATCCAAATACGGTGAGCCGTTGCGAAATCTCCGTTTACTGCAGCTTCCCGGCCGTCCTCGAAGTCTTGTTGCAAGTCATGCCATAGAGCTCCAAGCAGGAAAGTCGCGACCAACCACAAACTGATAATCATGTTGCGCATGAAAAAAGAATTACAAATTTTACGCGATTAGAAAAGAGGTGGGGGAGGACGCTATCGGCCTCTGTCTGAAGGCCAAAAATTATAAGTGTGAAGGGCTGCTAACCCGTGCAAAACCATCGAAAGCAATCGTGCTGTCAAACAGAATTGCAGAAAGGAAATTACAACATACTTGGCGCTAAATGATGGTTTGGAAAATGGTGCCGCCTGCGTGACTTGAACACGCGACCCCCGCATTACGAATGCGATGCTCTACCAACTGAGCTAAGGCGGCGCCGGCGCTGTTATAGCAGATAAATCCTTAACGAAGGAATTCGATATCCACTCGGCGGGCTGTTTACGACGCCGAAGTCTGACCGTCAACGGGGCTGGTTGGAATTGACAGCGGCCGGAGTGGGTTCAGTACCATCTGGCGCCAGCAATTCCTGTTTGGGCGCTTCTTCATCGCTGTCCACCAACATCGCATTTTCAGGCGACTCAACTGGCAATGATTCCGATTCGGGTTTGGCCAAAGCAAACGTATGTTCCGGCACCCGCCAGTCAAGGGTGCCTAACTCGTCGCAACGGCTGCAGAGCGGTGCCCAGACTGAATGCGCGCCGCCGCAATCTGAGCAGATCCATGCCGGGTCAGGTGCTGCACGTGCTGCCTGCATCAACCATTGGCGAACCGCATCCATATCTGCATTTTCACCTTCCTCAAGCTCCGCCATGAGACGGCAGATACGGGATGGCGGGTTTTCGAGGCCCAGTGTTTCAAGATGCGTCCGCGCTGCGCCCCAAATCTTGGCATCGATCAATGCCTGTACCAACGCAATGCGACTTTCAGGGTGATCCGGATTGAGATCTCGAAGTGCTTCAAGCTTTTTGACGCGCGTCAACGCATCAGGCGCATAGTCACCGCCGACATAGAGTTTTGCCAAAACGGGATGCGGTGAATGCGACCAAACATCCTTAATAAGATTTAAAAGACTGCGGAATTTACCTGCTTCATTCATCAGCTGTGCCCGGCGCACAATGGCGGGCAAATGATCCGGCTGCTCTTTGTGGGCTTTGTCGGCAAATGATAACGCTGCAGTCTTATTGCCTGATTCTTCCGCTTCAATACTGGATCCCAATAAAATGGCTGCGCGCAATCTTTTGCCTTCAGCGGGTTTAAACGCTTTTGATTTTATTGCCTGATCAAGTGTTTTAAGTGCCCCTTGCCATTGACCCTCGCGCACCTGCAGATCAAAGAGTGTGGTCAACACCCACGGTGTTTTTGGCTGAAGTGATTTCGCGCGCCCCGCATAGGACAGCGCCGCTGTTGTGTCGCCGTCTCGTTCCGCCTGCATTAACAGGCCGCGGAGGCCGAGGAATGCTGTCTCCGGTCGTTTGAGCATTGCATTGAAATATCTACCCGCCGCGTCCTCATCACCATTCAGCTGCGCAGCCTGCGCTGAAAGCAGCATCGTAAGCGGGGGATCACCCAATAGAGTGTCGGCCTTCTGCGCTTGACGTTTCGCCTCATTGGCATCGCCCGCTGCAACCGCCACCATGCCCTGGGTTAGCGCCTTGTAACCGCGTTCGCGTTTGCCGCTTCGACGTGAATTGGAAATGGCTTTTGGCACCCGCCTTGCACTCCACCATAGGCGATACAAAATAGCGACGGTGGCCGCAAAAACGAGCAGTCCTGCAAATGCAACAACCAGTTCCACATCGACACGCAGATCACCCCAGGCCATTGTCATCGTTCCGGGATTTTCGACAAGCCATACCACCCCCGAAATAATGATGCCGGCGCAAACCACAAAAATGATTGTGCGGATCATCCGCCAGACACTCCAGAAGCTCCGGCACCCTGCAATGCACTTTGAAAGAGGTTGGAGATCGCGCTATCGACTGCTATCCGCGCTTCTGCGTCGGCAAGCCATTTTTTCGCGACTCTGGCCGGATCACCTTTCAAGCCTTTGACGATTCCAACGGCCGCTTTTAAATCTCCGGCGGCGAGACGCAGCTCGACCCTGGCGACATGACCCGCAACATCATCCCGTTTCGCCCCGGTCTCGCCGACGCGGCGGAAGGTGACCAGGCTCGATATTTTAAAGATTGTCTTGTCAACCCAACTGTCGCCTGCGGGCGTATAACTCGCCCTTACGATATCGCCAGACAGACGATCAAAACGCCGTTGCAGAACCGGCAGGTCGGGAGCACCTTTGGCGGCATGGTTTTTCAAAATCGTCAGGTTGGCTTTATGTGCAGTATTGTCAGCAACGAGCGCCTCGACGGCTGCAAAGGGCGACGCAAAACCACTAGCGGTTCTGGCGGCGTCACGCAACTGTCCAATGGCAAGTAATAATGCATTGCTCTTGCCGGGACCTTCAGCAATCAGCGCCGGTCGTGTTTCAAGCGCTGTGATGCGCACCCCAAGATTCTGCACGAGGGCATGAAGAGCCGTATTTTCTTTTTCCAGTGATGCCAATTTGCCGCTTGAGTTTTCTCTTAGAGCGGCAATTGCTTTGGCTGAGTCCGGTGATACGGGTACCGATGTCAGTGCAGCAATTTTTTTATCAAAATCATTCAGTCGACCCGACAGCGATTTGACCTCCGACGAAAGAACGCGCTGGCCAGCATCAATTTTTTTGATTTCGTTTGTCGTGGCATTGAATGCCGTAGGTGATACGCCTTGCGATTTCTTCGCCAACGCGGTTTTCACGGCAGTCAGTTCTTTCTCGACCACGACGATCCGTTTGCTCAACGCATCAACGCGTTCCGCAACATCAGCTTTGCGTCCTGCATCCATAACAACCGTCAGAACAGTCCGCATCCAGTCGGGCAAAGCCGGCCCCCAAAGTGGCCAGAAAATATAGGAACCCGCCAAACCAAGCAAAACAACCAGAACTGTTACCAGCCGCCAGGAGGCGCCGCTTTTCACTATTACTGTGGTGCCGGCGGCATTCGAATTCGTCTCCGCTGCTTCATCTTTGGAGGATGGCATCGTTGACGGTTTGCTTTCTTCCGGTTTCTCTGTTTTCTCAGCTTCTGTCACAATTTCTTTTTTTGCCTGATCTCTAGCTTTTCGAAGGATATCCAGCAGCGCCGTCTGGTCCGGTTTTTCAGAAATTTCAATCTGTTTCCACGTCAGTGCCTTTACCGGTTCAGCAACCGCATCCGATAAACATATAGCGCATATACTGCTTAGCTCATGCTCCAATTTGGCATTTTTCAGGAGAGTAGCAAAAGTTGCGGCGGTTCGGGGAGAGAAAAACAGAACTGCGTCAATTTTCTGTTCCTGAAAAGATTTAATTGCGGCGTTGGAGAATTTCGCCGGGGTTTCAGCTCGGTAAAGTATATCCCGGCGCACTGAAAAGCCTTTTGCGGACAGAGATTCCTCTAAATTACCGGCAATGTGTTTACCTGAAATGTGAACCAGTGGCCCTGCGTCAGGAGATAGCTCAGTGGAAATCGGTTCATCGAGCGCCTCTACGTTTCCATCCGCACACCGAACGTCCTGGAATCCTTCGTCTTCGAGAACAGCAGCAGTTGCCTTTCCGACAGCATACGCCGGCAAGTGTCTGATTTCTGTCCCCCGTGCCAATGCATTTGCCCCACTTTGACTGGTAACAATCACCGCCTGAACATCTTCAAGGGAGACAGGTTTAACGTCGAAATGAATTTCAAGAAGCGGCTCTATCTGAACATCAAACCCCTCCGGTTCGAGGATTTCCTTGAGCTTTTTAGCTGCCTGTATATGTCTGGTAATGAGGACACGCATTTCCAATACGGCCTCAACTGATGTCGTCAAAAAAATCGGCGCCCGCGCAGGACCGCAATTCTTCAGCTACTGCTATGCCGATCTCTATAGCGTCGTGTACGTTCCCCGAACGCTGCGCTGCGTGAACTTCACTGCCGTCGGGTCTGACGATCAAGCCGCGAAAAAACAATTCCGAACCATCAATCGTCGCAAGCCCTCCGATTGGTGTGCGGCATGATCCGTCCAGAATCCCCAGAAATGCGCGCTCAGATTTTGTGCGAATTTCGGTTTCCTGATGATTGATCTGTGCGAGAAGATCGCAGGTTGAAGTATCATCCTCGCGGCATTCGATCCCGATAGCCCCCTGACAAACCGCCGGCAACATTTCATCCGGCTCAAGAAAGGCCGTTATCCTGTCAGCCAGCCCCAACCGCCTGAGGCCTGCGACAGCAAGGAATGTGGCATCCATATCACCGGCTACGATTTTATCGAGCCGCGTCTCGACATTGCCCCTCAAAACATCAACCCGAACATCAGGTCGTGTATTAAGCAGAATGGCTTTGCGCCGAAGCGATGCTGTTCCAACAAATGCGCCAGTCGGTAAATCGGCCAGCTTTTTGATCGACGCATCGCAGGCAATCAGAGCATCACGGGGATCTTCGCGTTCCAGCAATGCTCCGATTGTTAATCCTTCCGGTAAAATTGTTGGGACATCTTTCATAGAATGAACGGCTATATCTGCCCGGTCCTCTAAGAGCGCATCTTCAATTTCCTTGGTGAACAGACCCTTGCCGCCAGCGGACGCCAAAGATCCGACTTGGATTTTGTCACCGGATGTCCGCATCGGGAGGATCTCAATCGCATTGTCAGAGGCGAGAGACGAATGCACAGCAGCCAATCGGTCTTTCACCAAATTGGCTTGTGCCAGGGCGAGAGGACTGCCTCTTGTTGCGATTCTAAATTTTTCGCTCATTTTTAAGCTGTACCGCGTGGCACCGATTTGTGGAAGTCCTTCGTTATCTATGCGATAGACTGCCGGGTGATGAATATTCTCGGCATAGAAACCAGTTGTGATGAAACGGCGGCTGCGGTTGTAACCGGTGACGGAACGATTTTATCAAATGTCGTGCGGTCGCAACTGGAAGAACACGCTCCTTATGGCGGAATTGTTCCCGAGATCGCTGCGCGAGCCCACGTGAGCTCGCTGGAACCAATCGTCACAAGGGCCATGGATTTGGCGAAACTAAAATTCGATGATCTCGATGCGATTGCGGCAACCGGCGGTCCGGGATTAATCGGTGGCGTGATCGTGGGGGTCATGACGGCAAAGGCGATCGCTTCCGCCAAAAAACTGCCTTTTATGGCCATTAATCATCTCGAAGGTCACGCTCTTACCGCTCGTCTAACAGACGGAATTGAGTTTCCCTATCTTATGCTGCTCGTTTCCGGCGGACATACACAGCTCCTTGCCGTAAAAGGCGTCAGCGATTACCAGCGTCTCGGAACAACCATTGATGATGCGGTCGGAGAGGCTTTTGACAAAACCGCAAAAATGCTTGGACTGGAATATCCGGGAGGTCCTGCCGTCGAAAAGGCGGCGGCCGAAGGTTCCGCAGGTCGTTTCAGCCTGCCCCGACCCTTAAAGGGTCGGGACGGATGCGACTTCTCCTTTTCGGGCTTAAAAACGGCCGTTCGAACAGTAATTCAGAATTTGCCACCCGGGGCGCTGAAAGAGAGCGATATTGCGGATATTTGTGCGGAATTTCAGACTGCCGTTGCGGACGTCATTTGCGACCGGGCAGCACAGGCAATTTCTACATTCAAACAAACATTTCCAGCAGGAAATACCTTAGTCGTCGCGGGCGGCGTTGCTGCCAATTCGGCAATAAAAACAGCACTTACCGGGCTCTCCGAAGCCAAAAACATGCGTTTTATCGCACCGCCCGCAGCACTCTGCACAGACAACGCGGCGATGATCGCCTGGGCGGCAGCCGAACGGCTGAAAATGGGCCTAACAGATAATTTGGATTTCGCGCCCCGTCCGCGCTGGCCGCTAGATCAGAAAGCACCACCTGCGCCTTTTGCGGGAGTCAAAGCCTGATACAGGCAAACGTCAAAAACCCGCGATAGAGTCGCATAATCAAACAGTTTTGCACGTTTAGTGTATTGGTTACCACTTAAGACACTGATTTTAAATAATAATATATAGTTGGCACAACTCTTGCATTTTCTTAAGGATAGCGGGGAAGAATTTGTTAACTCGCTGGCTGTACTTAAGAGAATAACGACGATTAGCGACGATAGAATGGTGAATTTGCGTTCGGCACTGATAGGGATTATTTCCGCAATTTTTATTGCGGGATATACCTTTACGCCTGCCAAAGCGGTTCCTTTTGCGGGAACTGGCGGCTTTACACAGCCGACCACCACAATCGATTTTGAAAGCTTCTCAGTTGGCGAGCAAACACCCTCGACTGCTGAAGTAACCATTCACGCTGAGTTTCAAGGTTTTCCGTATCCGGAATTTACGCCTGCGGATGTGTATGTTCGACCGCAAGGGTTTGTGCAGCATTCAGGCATCTTCGAAGGCCAATATTATGGTTACAATGCGGTCGATTTCGTTATCGAATTCAATGGCCTGGTGAAGGAATTTGGTGTCGGGATATTTGATCCTAATTTCGTGGGTAATGCGCTGATCGCTTATGATGCCTTCGGAAATGAACTTGAGCGCGTTACATCAGGCACGGATGCCGAATTTCAGACCGGTCCAATTGGCGGCAGCTTTTCGACGTTTGTTGGTTTCACTCGGGAAAATACCGACATCAAAAGCATTCGTCTCACAAATGCTCCGGGCGACGTTCTTGGCATCGACAACGTTACATATTCGGGTTTCGTCACAACTGAGCCAGATAGTCCGATACCGGAGCCCGGAACGGCCTTAATATTTTTAGGTAGTTTGCTTAGCATGAGGTATTTGCGACAACGAGGATAAGCTCAACATAGGGAAGAATCATGATGACTGACATCGTGAATAGATTTAAAGGGCGTTTAGCCCTTTTTGGCGTTTGTACTTTGCTCTTAACTGGTGGAAACGTATCGCCCGCGTTTGCCGTCCCGTTTAATGGGCTCGGCAATTTTACTGAAGCGGTAACGGTTATCGACTTCGAGAGTTTCTCGTTGGGAACCTCGCAGCCGTCGACGACTGACGTTACATTTAGAGCGGATTTCCCGGCATTTCCGGGTGTGCAAAATCCAAATGTCATGGTCCGCCAGGCCGCGGATTTAGGATTTACCCAATACGCCGGTATATTCGAAAGTCAATATTATGGCTTTGGCGAAGCGAACTTCATCATCCAGTTTGATGGCGTGGTGAAAGAATTCGGCATGGGTATTTTTGATCCCAATTTCGCCGGCAACGTTATGATCGCCTATGACGCCTTCGGCAACGAGCTTGAACGGGTAACCACCGGAACCGACCCAGAGTTTCCGACGGGTGCTGTTGGCGGTGTATTTTCAACGTTTGTCGGGTTTACACGCGCCAGCGCCGACATCAACAGGATCGAACTTCACTCGGCACCCGCTGATGTTCTGGGCATTGACAACGTTACCTATACCGCTCTCGAGGAAGCACCGAACATACCCGAACCGGCTACCGGATTGGTGTTCATGGGCAGTTTGATTGGATTTCAGTATTTTCGGCGAAAAAACCGCGCTTTAGCCAGATCACTTCGTTCCTGAATTCGCTGCGCACCGAAAGCCAACCATATCGAGCCCGTAATGCGGGCGATTTCCGTGTCGATAACTGACGCGCAGGCAGTAGGGGTTGTTGCCCCAGCCGCCGCCACGAATAGCGCGTTCATAGGGAACACCGGGAAATTTATCTGAGGTCCATTCCCAAACATTGCCTGCCATATCGAGTATCCCGAAAGGTGAAGCGTTTGCTGGAAATATCCCGACGGGCGATGTCCGCATATAGCCGTCACTATCATCCGCGGCACAGCATTTGATCCGCCCGAGATTTGTTCGAAACGGCTTGGATTGTGTCGGGCGTTCATTGCCCCACGGATACCGCCGGCCATCTGTGCCGCGTGCCGCAAATTCCCACTCCTTCTCGTTCGGCAGACGCATTCCGCGCCATTGGCAATATTGCTCCGCATCGTTTGCGGAAACTTGAACGACCGGATGGTTCTCCAGGTTTTGTATGGAGCTTTTGGGCCCTCGTGGATGCCGCCAATTCGCACCGTTAACCCTCGTCCACCGACCACCCGGCCAAACCCATGCCCAGCCCTCCTTTTCGCGATCGGTCACGTAGCCAGTTGCTTTGACAAAAGTTGAAAACTGGGCGTTGGTTACTTCAAGCCGCATTAACCGAAAGGGCTCGACCGATACTGTCTTGGGGGCTTCATTGGCATCGCCTGTTGAATCACCCATAACAAATGTGCCCCTGGGAATCTGGATCAATTCCTGCGCTAAAACAGACCCGCTGCAAAGCACGCCAATCCCGATCAAAATGCAGTATAGAATTCGCATTACAGAATCCTAAGCCGGAGAAGAGACCAGCGTCTATAAATCCATTTATAACTCAACGATATGTGAACGAGGTCTTTTGGTGATGCCGATAGGCGTCTAGACTGGTTGGCAGGTAAAGGGGTGGAAAAATGACATCTATTGAAGCCACTACAGGCGCCCAAGCCGTCGTTAAGCAACCCAGCGAGGGTCTGTCTTACTGGCAACCCAAACCCGCCAATGGGTATTCCGAAGCGATGCTAACGCCCAAAGAGACCGGATTTGCAGGGCTGTCGATGGGTTTCCAGACAATCGCACCAGGATGCCGGATTAGGGAGCATTCCCACGACACGCAAATCGAATTGCAGATATGCCACCAGGGAAAAGGCCATGTGCTTGTTGATGGCGAGCGCCACGAGCTCGTCCCTGGCACCTCTTGTTATTTAGGCTATAACGTCAAACATGAAATTTTTAACGATAGCGAAGACGACCTTGTCATGATGTGGGTTATCGCACCCGGCGGACTTGAAGAATTCTTCGCAACAATCGGTCGTGAACGAAAAGCGGGAGATCCGGCGCCAGCCCCCTTCGACCGACCAACAGATGTAATAGCCATTGAACGTCAAATGGGGATGCAGGACACCAAATGACGATTTCCTATATCGGTATTATTGGCGCAGGCGCCTGGGGCACCGCCTTGGCGCAAGCAATCCATCAGGCAGGAAGCGAAACCGTCCTCTGGTCTTTTGAGCCAGAAGTGGCTGAAACGATCAACAAGTCACATGAGAACGATGTTTACCTGCCGGGTATCAAGCTGGATGCCGGAATCCGCGCCACAGCGGTACTTGAGGAAGCGGCGTCGACCGACGCTGTATTCCTGGTAGTCCCCGCACAATTTCTTCGCGGCATTGCGAGCCAGCTCGCTGGTACCCTGGCACGGGATATTCCCGTCGTCGTCTGCGCAAAGGGAATAGAGCAAAATTCAGCAGCCCTTATGTCAGAAGTTGTTGGAGACACATTACCCGGCAGGCCGGTCGCCGTAGTTTCGGGGCCGACCTTTGCCTCTGAAGTTGCCATCGGATTACCCACTGCAATTACCTTGGCAACCCAGAATCCGGATGTAGGCAACGAACTGATCGAAGCCATCGGGACGCAGAAAATGCGCCCCTATCTGAGTGACGATGTGATTGGTGCCGAAATTGGCGGGGCCGTCAAAAACGTTCTGGCTATTGCCTGCGGCGTTACTGAGGGCCGCGGTTTTGGCGATAGCGCACGCGCCGCTTTGATAACCCGCGGACTTGCGGAAATGACGCGGCTCTGTGTTGCCAAAGGCGGCAAGGCGGAATCAATGATGGGCTTATCGGGACTTGGTGATCTGACCCTGACCTGCAGCAGCAGTCAGTCCCGTAACTATTCGCTGGGTGAAGCGTTGGGCAAAGGCGAGACGCTTGAGAAGGTCCTTGCCTCTCGAAACAGCATTGCCGAGGGTGTCACATCAGCTGCGGCAGTATCTACCCTGGCCAAACGTCTGGGAATTGAGATGCCTATTACTGAAGCGGTTGCCGCCATCGTCGATGGAAAAGTTACGGTGGACGACGCTATTGAAGCGCTTCTGGCAAGGCCATTCCAAAGCGAAACCCGCACGCGCCGCTAAGTAGGTCATTCAACGGAGACGTAAATGCAGTATTGGCTTTTCAAATCCGAACCGGGCGCCTGGTCGTGGGACGATCAGGTCAAAAAATGTGTCGAGCATTGGGACGGTGTCCGCAACTATCAGGCCAACAACAATATGAAGGCCATGAAAATCGGCGATAAAGGATTTTTCTATCACTCCGTAAAGGAGAAAACGATTGTCGGCATCGTCGAGGTTGTAAAGGAACATTACCCTGACCATACCGATGAATCCGGCCGGTTCGGCATGGTCGATGTAAAAGCATTGTATCCGGTTAAAAATCCAGTCACGCTTTCTGATATAAAAGCCGAACCAAAACTTGAGAATCTCGCCCTCGTAAAACAATCGCGTCTCTCGGTTGTTCCCGTCGGCAAGGATGAGTGGAAAGTGATCTGCAAAATGGCTGGCGTTAAACCGTGACGCAGAACGAGATGGAAAAACCCGAGATTATAGAAGATCTCGGGCGCGACACGGTACTCTGTGCGCTATCGGATATTGAAGACCCCGGCAGCAAAGGGTTCCGCGTTGGAAGACGTGAGCGGCTGTTTGTTGTTCGCAAGGGTGATGATGTATTTGCCTATATGAACCTCTGCCCGCATCAAGGCGTCACGCTCGACTGGAAGCCGGACGCTTTTTTGACCTCGGAAGCCGAATATATCTTATGCGCTGTTCATGGCGCGCTGTTTGAAATCGAAGATGGCATGTGCGTATACGGCCCTTGCCTCGGCCGTTCCCTCGCACCTATCGAAGTACGGATCGAGGACGGAAACATCATGCTCGATTCCTAAAAAAACACCCTCCCGTGGGGAAACGGGAGGGTTCAAGTGGGGTGGGCAACTCTTTAAACAACGCCAAGTCCGATCTATTCCCTCGCCCGTCTTGCTAGAACGCGTGACTCCGACAATAATCCGCCTATAACGCCACGGGGCACCAATACCGTCCCAAAAAGCCAGGGGAGATCAGACATATGTCGGACCAAACACTTTTTCCGGTGCCTGAAGAGGTTGCCAAGAATGCCTTCGTCGATAACGACAAATATCTTGAGATGTATCAGCAGTCGATCGACGACCCGGAAACATTTTGGGCCGAGCAGGGAAAACGAATTAACTGGATAAAGCCGTATACTCAGGTCAAAGACGTTTCGTACGCGCACGATGACGTGCATATCAAATGGTATTACGACGGCACATTGAATCCCTGCGCGAATTGTATCGACCGGCACCTCTCCACCAGGGGCGATCAGGTGGCCATTATCTGGGAAGGTGACGATCCGGCTGACGACAAGAAGATCACCTACAACGAGCTGCACGTTGAGGTTTGCAAATTCGCCAACGCCCTAAAGGGGCTGGGTGTTAAAAAAGGCGACCGCGTTACGATCTATCTGCCAATGATCCCTGAGATCGCGGTTGCAGTTCTCGCATGTGCCCGTATCGGTGCGATCCATTCGGTTATCTTTGGTGGCTTCTCGCCGGACTCCATCGCAGGGCGTATCCAGGACTGCGAATCTGACGTCGTCATCACCTCGGATGAAGGCGTCCGCGGTGGCCGCCCGATCCCGCTCAAAGGCAATACCGACGCAGCGCTGGAACAATGCCCCGGCGTCAAGACCTGCATCGTTGTCAACCGCACCGGTGCTGACATCAACTGGGTCGAAGGCCGTGATCACTGGTATCACGATGTCATGGCAGATGCGTCTCCCGATTGCCCGCCGGAAGAAATGTCGGCGGAAGACCCGCTGTTTATTCTTTACACTTCAGGCTCGACCGGAAAGCCAAAAGGTGTATTGCATACCACCGGCGGCTACATGGTTTATGCTTCGATGACCCATCAATATGTCTTCGATTATCACGATGGGGATATCTACTGGTGCACCGCCGATGTCGGGTGGATCACGGGCCACTCCTATATCCTCTACGGCCCGCTTGCCAATGGCGCGACGACCGTAATGTTCGAGGGCGTGCCAACCTATCCCGATTCTTCGCGCTGCTGGGAGGTGTGCGATAAGCACGACATCAACATCTTCTATACCGCACCGACAGCATTGCGCGCCTTGATGCGCGAAGGCAACGGGCCGGTTGAAAAGACCAGCCGCAAATCGATCCGCATACTTGGATCAGTCGGCGAGCCGATCAATCCGGAAGCATGGCTCTGGTATTACAACGTGGTTGGCGAAGGCCGCTGCCCGATTGTCGATACCTGGTGGCAGACAGAAACCGGCGGCATCATGATCACGCCGCTGCCGGGTGCGACGGCCCTTAAGCCGGGCTCCGCCACACGGCCGTTCTTCGGCATCAAGCCGGCGCTCGTGGATGCCGACGGCGGGACGCTTGAAGGTGCGGCCTCGGGCAATCTCATCCTGACCGATAGCTGGCCGGGTCAGATGCGCACTGTCTTTCGTGATCATGACCGCTTCGTCGAGACCTATTTCTCGACCTATAAAGGCAATTACTTCACCGGCGATGGCTGCCGCCGCGATGAAGATGGCTACTACTGGATTACCGGCCGCGTTGATGACGTGCTCAATGTTTCCGGTCACCGGATCGGCACCGCCGAGGTTGAAAGCGCACTGGTTGCCCATCCCAAGGTCGCCGAGTCGGCCGTCGTCGGGTTTCCGCACGAAATCAAGGGACAGGGCATCTACGCCTATGTCACGCTGATGGCCGGTGAGGAGTCGGACGATGAGCTCAAGGGCGAGCTGGTGCAGTGGGTCCGTAAGGAAATCGGCCCGATCGCCAGCCCCGATGCCATTCAATGGGCGCCGGGCCTGCCCAAGACACGCTCCGGCAAGATCATGCGGCGTATTCTGCGCAAGATCGCGGCCAATGAGATTGACGATCTCGGCGACACGACGACGCTCGCCGATCCCGCCGTGGTGGATGATCTAAAAGACAATCGCGTGGGGTAAGGAAGGCGATTAAGTTGAAGCTGACGGGCTTGATTGAGTTGGGTGGCTGCTAATTTTCTGCCGTGTCGTCGCAGCCTTTTTCTTCGATCCAGCTGGCAACTAGTTCGACTTTATCCGCCGCACCGAGTTCCATAAACAGACGCTTCGCGTCTTTCAGCAATGCGCAACCGGCTTTTTCATCGCCTCTTTCAATCGTGAGCATCCCCAGATTGCCGTAATCGGCGGCCATGCCTTGCTTGCGGCCAAGCTGTTCATTGAGTGCAAGCGATTTGCGGTACATGTCCTCGGCCTCGTCAAGATCGCCGCGTGTCTCATACACAATCCCCAGATTGCCAGTCGCCACTGCGATCATTTCCTTGTCAGAAATGGTATTCCCAAGAGAAAGAATCTTCTCATAGGTGGAAACTGCCCCATCCAGGTCGCCAAGCCGATAGCGCAAATGCCCCAACTTATTCCAGGCCTCCACATCATCAGGGTCCAGCGCAACGGCGTTCTGATAGGCCTCCAGGGATTTGTGCGTGTCGTGATAAAAAGCGATGGCGCCGATATGGCGCGCAGCGCGCGCGGCATCCTTGAGCGCCAACTCGCCGTCTGCCTGGCGGTCTTTCAAAATCTGGCCGAACAATTCTTCGGCAGCTTCGGGATTGCCCTCCCGAAGTTCCGCCAAGGCGGCTTCAAACGGGTCCGGGTCTTCCGCACGCTCAGCTTCGATTGAAAGCTCTTCCACCGCATCTGCGACCGCCGTTAGGGAGGTATCTTCACCTTGACTAAGTTGTTCTCGCAGAGATTCGTTTTCGGATTCCAGCTTTCCAACTTTCCGCATCGCTTCCGCATAGGAATGTGCGATTTCCGTTGGATCTGCCCCAACAGTTTGATGAACACCACCATGGATTTCCTGCGCTTGAATCCCCTGTCCGCCAGTCTGACCGGTTTGAGTATTCTGTACAGATGGAGATGGGTCGGACTTCTTACGTGCGGCACGAAGCGCTGCCCAAGCCGCGAGAAGGCCCACAAAAAGTGCGACAGCCCAGCCGCCTAGCGTCTTCCAATGTTCGAAAATCCACTCCACGATCAAACTCCTGCAACCTTACGTGGATTATGACAAGTCACGACACGACTCAGAAAGAGGGATTTTTCTTCGAAATCGAAAACGTTTCGGCGGCCATATTTCCCAGTCGTCAAAACGTTCGGGGTAAGGAAGGCGATTAAGTTGAAGCAGCCGTCTCACCACTGCAATATTCCGAGATTAATTCGACGGTTTGTTCAAGTCGCTCTTGGTCACCGATTTCTTCAAACAAACGCTTTGCGTCCGCGAGCATCGCACAACCGGCGACACTTTCTCCTCTCGCGATAAGAAGTACCGCCAGATTTCCGTAATCGCTGGCCATACCTTCCTTGCGGCCAAGCTCTTCATTGACGCCAAGCGATTTACGGTAAACCGCCTCGGCATCGTCAAGCGCGCCACGTGCCCGATATACAATCCCGAGATTGCCGCACTGGTTGACCATGCCTTCCTTACGGCCAAGCTCTTCATTGAGATCAAGCGCCTTGCGGTACATCGCCTCGGCCTCTTCAAGAGCGGCGCGTGTCCGATAGACAATCCCTAGATTGATTCTTATGACGGCGATCTTCTCCCTGTCAGAAATAAAATCCAAAAGTGAAATCATTTTCTCATAGGCGACAACCGCACCATTCAGATCGCCAAGCCGTACGCGCAAATGGCCCAGCTGATTCCACGCCTCCACCGCGTCAGCGTCCAGCGCAACGGACTCCTGATAGGCCTCGAGGGATTCTCGCGTATCGTGGAAATAAGTGATGGCACCGATATTGCGCGCGGCACGTGCGGCCTCCTTTTGCGCTGTCTCGCCTTCCTCCTTGCGATGTTCCAATATCTTGCGGAGGAATTCGATGGCGGCGTCGGGTTTACCCACCTGCAAATCCGCCAAGGCGACTTCAATCTGGTCGGCATTTTCAGAACGCTCACCTTTGATCGCGAGATCTTCAATCGCATCCGCGACCGCAATTACCGACGGATCATTGCCGTGATTATGTTGTTCGCGTAACGCCACATTCTCGGTTTCCAGCCTGACAGGAGGTTGCGAAGCTTCAGCATAATCACGTGCGAGCTGATCGAAGTCGCTCGCGCTACCATCGCGATGGCGCTTCCTGCCAGGACCCTTTTGAGCCTGAACACCCTTATCGCCGGTCATGCGCCGTCTCTCAAAGATGGATGGTTCTTAGAACTAAAAATCGATGCAGCGGCCGTTTTTTTCCCAGTCGCCGAAGCGCGTCGGATCGGGACCCTCGCGTCCACCATGTTCTTTAGGCGTGCCGGTATCAGATGGTTTGACTTTGGCAGGTTGGGCACTTTCTGTCTCAGCGGTATTTGTATTCGCCGGTTTCTCAATCCTGATGTCTTTCTTCCCGCCGGTCATGCGCCGCCCCTTGTCAGTCGAATGCGTTCGGAGAACAGTTTCGTGATCTCCGCCCAGGTAACAATACGGCAGAGCAGCGCCAATGCAATATAGATAGCGCTGCCAACAGCCAGCGAAACGAAAAGCACGAGGATTTCGGGCCACGCCGATATGAACGCCGCAAATTCTCTTGCCAGCCAGAATGCCAATGCCGCGCAGGGAATCAGGATCGCCAGCGACCGCCATGCGCCAATCGTAAAATTCACCTGCAACCGAGCGGCAAAACAAGTGAGCAGGACAAGTTGTGCCAGCAAAGTCGCCCACGCGGCACCTTCGATCCCATATCGGGGAATCAGATAGATATTGAGCGCGATATTGACCGCCGCCGCTATCGCATGAAACCACATCTGCGCGATTTGATCGTGCCAGGCGACGAGCGCCGCTGTCGCAGCGATTCCCGCATAACCGAACAAAGCAGCGGCCTGCAAGATCACCAGCGCTTCGGCCCCGCCAGTGAACCGCGCACCAAACACCAGCGTGATGATCTCGGTCGGGAATGCAATGACGGCGGCAATAATGGGAAAGCCGCAAAGCGCAATCATCGTCACGTTAGCAGCATATTGTTTGGCCATTGAAGCCGGTTCGGGGAACGCCGCAGCGAGTGCCGGACGGAACGCTGTCATCACCAGATTACCGAGTGCGAAGGTCAGCATGTAGAGGCGGACCATTCCGGTATAGAGCCCGGTTTCCGCTTCGCTTCGCATAAAGCCAAGCATCACGATATCGATATTGAGGAATAGCGCAATCATCATGCCGCTCACCGCTATCGGCAGACAATCGCGGAACAGCGTTGTCAGGATTTTTGGTTTAAAAGTAAGCCGGATCGGCACGATTTGGCGATGGGCGAGACCTGCAAGCCAGAGCGTGCCCAGTGCCGTGGCCAGAACGGGAATAGCAGCGGCCACAAACAGATCGTCAGGATCGTGGACCAGGGCCAGAAGACAAACCATCGACAGCAATGAAGACCCGGCGACACGAAGTGCAACCGCCCGCATGCGCTGGCGACCTTCGAATATGAAATCGATGGCGATGACAGTGAATACCGGCCCGATAGCCTGGATCGCCATGACAATCTTTACGGACTGCGAGCGGTCGATCAGATATATCAACAGAAAATAGGCGCTGAGTGAAACGACCCCCAGGACAAAGCGCAATCCGATAATCCTGGAAGCGAGTTCTCCGGCGCGATCGGGGTTCTGGGCGATCTCCCGATTGCCGTAATAATCCGTTCCCAGAACAATGAAGAGTGCGAAGTATGAAACAAATGCCGTGCCGAAGCCGATAATGCCGTATCCTTCAGGCCCCAGTGAGCGTGCAACCCAAGCAGTCGAAACAAAACCGGCAACGGCTGTAACGATCTGAGCGACCGCAAGAGCGCTGATGTTATCAAAGATACGTGCGCTGAGATTTTCACTGGAAGTCATGAATTTAGGCTATCACGAATCAAGAGGACAAATCGCAGGTGAATGATCGCACTGATCAATTCAGACCTTGCTGGGACGGCGATCAAATCCCACATATATAGCGTTATGACAACGATCTGTTTTAACCTGAACTGATGAATTATTTGCGAACATCGATCCTGTTGGCTGCAATGACAGGGCTGTTTTTGGCCATCGGGTATATGCTCGGTGGCGAAGGCGGCATGATTCTGGCCTTGTTATTTGCGCTCGGTATGAACGCATTTGCGTACTGGAACGCTGACAAGATGGTGCTCCGTATGTACGGCGCGCATGAGGTCGATGACAGCTCGGCTGCCAGCTATTACCGCATCGTCAGACAATTGGCTGATCGCGCCAATATGCCGATGCCTAAGGTCTATATTATTGAAAATGACCAACCCAATGCGTTTGCAACGGGCCGAAATCCGGAAAATGCCGCAGTCGCCGCTACGACCGGCCTGCTGCGAATTTTGAGCCACGAAGAAATTGCCGGCGTCATGGCCCATGAACTCGCCCACGTGCGAAATCGAGATACGCTGATCATGACAATCACCGCAACCATCGCCGGTGCGATCTCGATGTTGGCCAATTTCGCGCTATTTTTTGGTGGTAGTCGGAATAACCCGCTCGGTATCGTAGGGGCGATTCTCATTATGATTCTTGCTCCAATCGCAGCAGCACTGGTTCAGATGGCGATTTCGCGGACCCGCGAATATGCGGCCGATGCTGCTGGTGCTGAAATTTGTGGGCATCCACTATGGCTCGCCTCGGCGCTTGAAAAGCTCGAGCGCGGAGCCCAAACGATCGACAATGAAGAGGCCGAGTCAAACCCAGCAACAGCGCACCTTTTCATCATAAATCCTCTGCGCGGTCGCTCGATGGATAATTTATTTTCGACCCATCCGAATACAGCTAACCGGGTGCAGCGGCTTCGCGAACTGGCGGGTGCGACGGGACCCTGGGGATAGGGTCATTAATTTTCACTGTGTGGATTCCACGCCACGGCCGATTGCTTTAGGGTACGGCTATGGTTGACACCCGAAACGCGAGCGGGCTTATCGCACGCACAAACGCAATCAACATTTTGAATCAGGTGCTAAGCGCCCGACAGGGGCTGGAGGAGGTTATCGCTGCGAGCAAAGCATATAACCTGCTCGAGCAGCGCGACCGCGCATTTGTCAGATTGCTTGTTGCCTCGACACTGCGAAGACTAGGGCAAATCGATGCACTTCTCCGAGAGTATTTAAAAAGGCCACTGCCCAAAAAAGCCCAGACCGTTCGTCACATATTACGACTTGGGGTAACGCAGATCATCATACTCAAAACTCCTGCCCACGCCGTGGTAGACACCTCCGTTAGGCTTTGCGAACAGACTCGCAATCCGGGTCAAAAGGGACTGGTAAATGCAATCCTGCGAAAGATATCGAAAGAAGGTGCCACCAAGTTTAACGAGCTCGATTCCGCACGACTCAACACCCCGAAATGGTTGTGGGAAAGCTGGTTAAATGCATATGGCGAAGACACTTGCCGTGCAATCGCAGATGCGCATCTCGAAGAACCACCGCTGGTTGTCAGCGTTAAAGCAGCATCTGAAGACTGGGCCAAAAAACTGGATGCGGAGGTTCTCCCAACCGGGTCTTTGAAACTAACCAGTGGTGGAATGATAGATACTTTGCCGGGCTACGATGAGGGAACATGGTGGGTCCAGGATACGGCAGCAGCCTTGCCAGCAAGAATTTTATTGGAGTCCCTCCCCTCGGAAAGTAAAAGCCGACTTCTCGACCTATGCGCCGCGCCCGGTGGAAAGACGGCACAGCTGGCGGCAAGCGGCGCCACCGTTACTGCCGTCGATAGATCCAAGAAGCGGCTTTCGGTGCTCCGTGAGAATCTTGAACGACTAAAGCTGTCCGCTACAGTCGTCAACGCAGATGCCACTACCTACAAACCGGCTAATATGATCGATGGGGTCTTGCTGGATGCCCCCTGTACAGCGACAGGCACAATGCGACGCCATCCGGATATCGGACGCACCAAACGGCCGGGGGATGTGGAGCGCCTCTCCAACCTTCAGAAAACTATGCTGGAAAATTCGATTGAAAATTTAGTCCCCGGCGGCGTTCTGGTATACAGCGTGTGCTCTCTGCAACTTGAAGAAGGACCAGACGTCGTAAATTTGGCGCTCAGTAAACGCGGAGACATCAAGCGCCTGCCAATTGATCCGAGCGCATTTGGATTGCCGGACCCGACCAAAACGGACAAGGGCGATCTGCGTACCCTACCTTGTCACTTTCGCGAACATGGCGGGCTAGACGGATTTTATATTGCGCGATTACAGCGTGCCGGATAGCACTGCATTGAATCTTTTGGCGCTGATGTAAGTTCATTGAATTAAAGGGACATTTGGCTTACAAACACCCGCAGAGTAATAGCGGGCGAGTACAGTAGGCTCGATACATGGCCGATAGCGGTAAAACACACGAATCCTTCAGTCGCGACCAGACAGTCAAAGCGCCTTCTGAGCGGTCTTTTGGCATCGTCTTCACTGTCGTTTTTTCAATTGTTGGACTAATTGGATTGTGGCCGCTCTTTTCCGATAAACCTGTCCGATTGTGGGCCTGGTGTGCTGTTGCAATTGCTGCAGCCTTTCTGATTTCTGCATTCCTGTTTCCAAAGATACTTGCGCCGTTAAACCGGGCATGGATGCGGTTTGGGCTGCTGCTCCACAAGATTATCAATCCTTTGATAATGGGATTAATATTCTTTGTTGCCGTTACACCCACCGCATTAATAATGCGTGCGTTGGGCAACGATCCCTTACAACGGAAAATGGATGAAGACACGGATAGCTATTGGATAGACAGAGATCCACCGGGTCCAGACCCAGATACCATGCCTCACCAATTTTAAAGGTCGTTATGTCGTTTCTTAAAGAATTCTGGATGTTCATGCGGGTCCGCAAAAAATTTTGGCTCCTACCAATCATGATAATGATGCTGGCCTTTGGCGGCCTCCTTATTCTTGCAGAGGGCTCTGCGGTCGCGCCGTTCATCTACACGATTTTCTAAGTTGGTTAAGCTATGCGTATTGTCGGAATTTCAGCTTATTATCACGACAGCGCCGCGGCGCTGATCGAAGACGGTGAGATAATTGCGGCGGTACAGGAAGAACGATTCTCCCGCAAAAAACAGGATTCAGGCTTTCCTCAGCTCGCGATGGAATACTGCCTGGAAGAGGCGGGGGTTACGCTTTCCGACGTCGACTATATTGCGTTTTACGATAAGCCATTCCTGAAATTTGAACGGTTGATTGAAACCTATGTCGCCTATGCACCGCGCGGTTTCGAATCTTTTCGCAAGGCCATGCCAATTTGGCTGAAGGAAAAACTGTTTCAGAAAAATTTGTTGCAGGAAAAGCTGCGCGAAAGCGCACCCGATTATAATTGGGATAACCGTCTTCTTTTTGCGGAACATCACCAGAGCCACGCTGCTAGCGCGTTTTACCCTTCTCCATTTGAGAGCGCGGCAATCCTGACCATGGATGGGGTTGGCGAATGGGCAACAACTTCCTTGGGATTGGGAAGCGACAATAAAGTAGAAATGACTCGGGAGATTCATTTTCCCCATTCGCTGGGATTACTTTATTCGGCCTTCACCTATTACACGGGCTTTCGGGTCAATTCCGGCGAGTACAAGGTTATGGGTCTGGCTCCATATGGCGAACCGAAATACACCAAAACGATATTGGATAATGTAATCGACCTCAAAGAAGACGGAACATTTCGGCTCGATCTGAGCTATTTCGATTACTGCACGGGATTGCGGATGACGAATGAAAAATTCGATGCACTATTCGACGCTCCACCACGAGACCCCGAAACATTGCTTACCCAACGCGAAATGGATCTTGCCGCTTCCATTCAAGCCGTCACCGAAGAAGTGGTACTGCGTCTTGGGCGATCGGTTGCCAAAGAAACCGGGGAGAAAAATCTCTGTCTTGCAGGTGGCGTCGCGCTGAACTGCGTCGCCAATGGAAAGCTGCTGCGCGACAAATCATTCGACAATATCTGGATTCAACCGGCCGCTGGTGACGCTGGGGGAGCGCTGGGCGCCGCCCAGATTGCCTACCACCATTTTCAGGGGCAGCCCCGCAAACTCAATGGCGTTATGGATGGAATGAAAGGTTCGTATCTGGGTCCTGAATACTCGCAGGAGGAAATAGAGACCAGGCTAACGGCAAGCGGCGCAAAGTATTCGGTGCTTTCCGAGAACGAGATGATCGAAAACACCGCAGATGCACTTTCGAATGGTAGAGCGATCGGCTGGTTCCAGGGCCGTATGGAATTTGGCCCGCGCTCATTGGGTGGACGGTCGATACTCGGCGATCCGCGCGATCCGGCGATGCAAAAGACACTGAACCTTAGGGTGAAATATCGTGAGTCTTTCCGACCGTTTGCGCCTTCGATATTGCGTGAAGATGTAGCCGATTGGTTCGACCTCGATAGTGACAGCCCTTACATGCTGCTCGTTGCCGATGTATCCGAAGAACACCGCCGAGAAATGACCGAAGAGGAACAAGCCTTATTTGGCATTGATAAACTCAATGTTCCAAGATCCTCCATACCGGCGATTACCCACGTCGACTATTCGGCACGGGTACAAACCGTTCATGAAGAAACCAATCCGCGCTACTACACCTTGCTCAAAACTTTTAAGAAAAAAACCGGCTGCCCGATTTTGGTGAATACGAGTTTTAACGTTCGCGGTGAACCAATTGTTTGCACACCAGAAGATGCGTTTCGCTGTTTCATGGGAACCGGAATAGAGGTGCTGGTATGCGGAAATTGCTTCCTGGTAAAAGAAGAACAAGACCCAGAGCTGGCGGAAGACTATAAGGATAAATTCGAGCTAGACTAACCCGCCAATATTGGCGTCACGTTAATTCCGAGAAGTGTGCTGAAGTGCAAAAGCCTGTCAGAATCGCCCCATCAATCCTTTCCGCTGATTTCGCGACGTTGGGCGCAGAAGTCGAAGCGATTGCAACATCTGGCGCCGATTGGATTCACATCGACGTCATGGACGGCCATTTTGTCCCGAACATAACGATCGGACCTGCCGTCGTAAAAGCTATCCGGAAAGTAACGGAAAAACCTTTCGACGTGCATTTGATGATATCGCCGGTGGACCCCTATATAGAGGATTTTGCTGAATCCGGCGCTGACATTATTACTGTCCATAGAGAAGCTGGACCCCATATCCACCGCACATTGCAGTTTATCAAAAGCCTTGGAAAAAAAGCGGGCGTATCGCTCAATCCTTCTACGCCGGCATCTTCGATTTCACATATTCTTGATATTGTCGATCTGGTGCTGGTGATGACTGTAAATCCTGGCTTCGGTGGCCAGAGTTTTATTGAAGGTCAGATTTCGAAAATCGCCGAGATAAGACAGATGATTGATGAAACCGGTCGCGATATCGATTTGGAGGTGGATGGCGGCATAAATTCGGAAACCGCGAAGCAGGTGATCTTGGCCGGCGCAGACGCCCTCGTCGCCGGCACCGCTGTTTTCGGCGGCGGTCCCGAGAAATCCGGCGGATACGCAGGAAGAATCCAACAACTGCGTGGTGAATGAACAATAGGGTATAGCATCGGCGCAGACGCTCCGCTATTTTCACCGGTGAAACCCTAACTTTCAAATTTTATGATAGCCAGCCGCGCCCTCACATTGCTTGGACATAAGATTCGCCGGGCGAACGCCCGCAAGATTCTATTGGCGATTTGCTCTCTTATATTCAAAACAAAAATATATAAAAGGTTTCTTGAGAGATCGGGAAAAGAACCACCGGTCTTCCAACCCACAGACCTATGGCCAGGCAACGCCAACCAGGGAACCGTCGCGGTTGATGGCGATTTTGAGTTCATGGGAACAATTATCCGGGATGCGGAAATGCCCTGGATGGCAACAAGTGTAAGTGACATTTGGTTGACGGGCGTAGCTGAATTCGACTGGTTCCGGGATTTACGGGCTGTAGGGACGGACGCTGCCAGAGCACAAACCCGGAATTTAATTTCACGTTGGATAGATTCACATGGTAGCCGCTGGCAACGATTTGCCTGGAGCCCATCAAGAACCGGCAATCGCGTTGCAAATTGGTTAGGTCAACGCGAATTCATTGTCGCCGGTGCAGATGCTGAATTTCTGCATCAGATGGATGGCAGCACCCATGAACAAGCTCGATATCTGCAGCAGATCGCCGCATTGTTGCCGAAGGGTTTTGATCGATTTCTTGTATACAAGGCATTGATCCTCTACGCACTTTCTACAAAAAACCAGCGCCAGCAAGTTCGCTGGTGCAAAATGTTGGACCGCGAAATCTCTTCACAGATCCTCGGCGATGGTGGCCATGTATCACGAAATCCAACGGCAGAATTAGCATTATTGCGACACCTGATCGACATCAAATCCGCGCTTAAGGATGCCAAGGAAGAAATTTCGCCAAACCTACAAAATGCAATCGATAAAATTGCGCCGATGGTCCGATTTTTTCGTCACGGGGACGGCGGACTGGCTCTTTTTAATGGCAGTGATGAGAATGAAGGGTGGCTTATTGATGTCGTATTGACGAGATCGGAAGCGCCGGGCAAGCCATTGGATTCTGCGCCGCATTGCGGTTTCGAGCGGATGGCAGCCAATCGCACTCTCCTAATTATGGATGTTGGCACCCCACCTCCGATCGATTTTGATGACCAAGCGCATGCGGGTGCCCTCAGCTTTGAAATGAGTGTGGGCAAAGACCGTATTATCTCAAACTGCGGTGCACACTGGGGAGCATCGGATTCATGGATAGATGTCCAAAGGACAACAGCAGCGCATTCCACCGTAACCGTTGAAGACGTCAATTCGGCAGTGGTCATAGGCGGAAACGGCATTGGCTCCCGTCCTAAAGCCGTTTCTTCCGAACGAAAAGATGCTGACGGAAATATTTGGATCGATGCCTCTATAGCCGGTTATCGCGGCCAGACAGCCACAAACCATAACCGACGAATTTATCTTTCAGCTAATGGCGGCGATATCCGAGGCGAAGACACAGTAACAGGAGGCGATAGCAAAAAGTTTGTTGCCAGATTCCATTTGCATCCGACAATTCAGGCGTCATTAGTCCGACAGGCAAACTCCGTCCTCATGAGAACACCGAGCGGATCTGGATGGCGCTTCAGAGCCTCGGGCGGTGTAATTTCTTTACAGGAAAGCGTTTATCTCGGCGTACCAGGCCAGGTCAAACGGACTGAGCAAGTAGTCATTTCGGCGGCGACCCAGAATGGAACCGGGCAAATTAAATGGGCGGTTTCACGCCTTGCGGGTGAAAATTAACTCGTCGCATATTTTAAAGTTGCCACCTGGCAAAATTTTCAGGGAGCTTTAACGAGCGCCACATGCCCTTCACATCTGCAACCAGCCCATCTGCAGTTAAGAGTGTGGCAAAACTCTCGGGATCGAATTCGGCATAAGCCTGGTGTGGAACCGCGCCCACCAGACAGTCATAACCTGACGCATCCTCTAGAGATGGTCTCAACGAAATACCAAACAAAGTTTCAGCTTCGTCTCGATCAGCGTAGGCATCGTGTACCTTAACCGAGAACCCTCTGCCTTGAAGCGCCTGGATGATATCAATCACTCGTGAATTTCGCAGGTCGGGAACATTCTCTTTAAATGTTAGACCAAGAACGAGTATCTTCGCGCCGGCACCTTTTCCGAGCTGTGTTAATTCTCTGGCAATGCATTCGGCAACATAGCCACCCATACCATCGTTGATCCGCCGTCCCGCCAAAATGATTTCTGGGTGGTGTCCATTCGCCGTCGCCGAATGTGCGAGATAGAACGGATCGACTCCAATACAGTGTCCGCCGACGAGGCCTGGCGAGAAATTAAGAAAATTCCATTTCGTTCCCGCGGCTTCAAGCACGTCATAAACGGAAAGCCCCATTTTCTGGAATATGGTTGCGACCTCGTTTATGAAGGCAATGTTGATATCGCGCTGTGCGTTTTCGATCACTTTCGCTGCTTCAGCTGTCCGGATATCGCGCGCTACAAATATCCCGCCGCTCGTCAGTCGCCCATAGACCTCAGATAAAACCGCCGTTACCTGGTCGTTTTGACCAGCGACGACTTTGGTGATCTTGTCGACAGTGTGCTGTTTGTCACCGGGGTTTATTCGTTCCGGCGAATAGCCGAGAAAAAAGTCGGCGCCGCAAATTAGCCCCGAAGCCGCTTCTAACTCTGGTCCGGCGACATCTTCGGTAACCCCGGGATATACCGTAGACTCATAGACAACGATCGCTCCTTTTTTAAGAACGCCGCCAACCAGCCTGCTCGCGCCACGAACTGCCGTCAAATCGGGCTGTTTGTTTACATCTACCGGGGTAGGAACGGTAACAATATAAATGTCCGAATTTTCTATTGCGGTAACTTGATCAGTGATTTCAAGCGATGAGGACTTCAAAACACTGTCGTCAATCTCATTTGTTCGATCCTGGCCACTGAGAAGCTCCGATACACGATTGGTATCGATATCTAGTCCGGTTACCGGGTAGTGCCGCGCCAAATGAATAGCGAGAGGTAATCCGACATACCCGAGACCTATTACAGCGATTTTTTTCAATTCTGACATTTACTGCTCCGCTATCGGCGAACTCGTCTACTCCGCAACCTTATCCCGTGTCAATCTGTGGGGCGTTCGTTCATGAAGAACAATTTTATTGTTATTGAATTTTGACGCTCAGCTCCCTAGTTTTCGCGGTTAGGCAGACAAGGAGGAGTTAGTTGTCCGTAGCGCCATTTAGAACGCCCGATAAAGGGCGTGACAAACCGATTAATCCGCAGACCAAGTATGGCCGTTTACGCGGACTTCTCGAATCTCGCCAGACCGAGTTCATCATGGAAGCACATGACGGTCTATCGGCGAAAATTGTCGAGGAAGCGGGATTTGATGGAATTTGGGCCAGCGGGCTGACAATCTCGGCGGCGTTAGGTGTCCGTGACAATAACGAGGCTTCTTGGACACAGGTATTGGAAGTCCTCGAATTTATGTCTGACGGCACATCAATCCCAATTCTTGTGGATGGTGACACGGGGTATGGCAATTTCAACAATGTTCGGCGCGTTGTCCGAAAACTTGGACAAAGAGGCATCGCTGGCATTTGTATCGAAGACAAGTTGTTCCCCAAAACCAACTCCTTTATTGGCGAGGACCAGCCCCTTGCCGACATGGATGAATTTTGCGGCAAAATCAAAGCCGGTAAAGATAGTCAAATTGACGACGACTTCAGTGTTGTCGCGCGTTTGGAAGCGCTAATTTCCGGTCAGGGAATGACGGAAGCCCTGAGGCGCGCCGAAGCGTATTATGCAGCGGGCGCCGATGCTCTCCTTATTCACTCAAAAATGCGGGAACCGGACGAAATTCTGACTTTTCTGACAGAATGGGATGACCGCTGCCCGGTGATTATCGTTCCGACAACGTACTTTGATACGCCAACCGATATTTGGCGTAAAGCGAAAGTTTCATTGGTCATTTGGGCTAATCACAACTTGCGCGCATCAATCACCGCGATGCGGGAAGTATCGGCAAGGATCCACCGGGATCAAACAATTGCCGGTGTTGAAAACGAAGTGGCTACTGTCAGCGATGTGTTCGACCTGGCAGGCAATGCCGAACTTTCAGATGCAGAGAAAATCTATTTGCCTGCAACCCAAAGCGCACCCAACGCAATCGTGTTGGCTGCCAGTCGAGGCGAGGAACTTGGTGATCTTACGGCAGACCGACCTAAATGCATGTTGGATGTACGCGGGAAACCGCTCTTAAGCCGCCTCGTTGATACATTGAATGGCGGCGGTGTTCGCGACATTACGGTGGTTCGGGGATACCGGAAGGAGATGGTCAATCTGCCGACGATAAAAACAAAGGATAATGATCGCTACGAAGCAACAGGAGAGGCATCCACATTGGCCTGTGCCTCAGACCAGATCGCCGGAGATACTATATTAACTTATGGCGACATTTTATTCAGGCAACACATTCTGGATCTTGTATCGAAATCTGACGGCGATATCGTTTTGGCAGCAGATGCGATTTGGCGCGAACGCGACCCCGATCCAAATTCACGTATTCGCGACCTGATTTCCTGCTCGATACCCTTCAAAACCGGTTATCTTGAAGACGAGGCGGTCGTGGTCAAAAAGATCGGGCCCGACCTAAACTCCGACGAAATCGATGCTGAGTGGATTGGTGTCGCCCGTCTCAGTAAGGACGGCGCGAACGAGGTAAAAAATGAACTCAAGCTAATGGATGCCGAAAACTGCCTGACCGGAGCAAGTCTAATTGAATTATTTCAACGACTTATCGTACGAGGTATTTCTATAAATGTAGTTTACGTGGCAGGCCAGTGGCTCGACGTCGATAATCCCGCCGATCTAATGGATGCCGGAAGTTTCCTGTAGACCAGATACTGAATTTACACTTTTTCGTTATCTTCGAGCTTCGTCTTGGATGAAACAAAGTGTCTCATTAGATCGACCGCGCCTTGAACAGGCATCGCTGAAGTATCGATACGAAGGTCAGGATTCAGCGGCTTCTCGTATGGAGTATCGGGAGAAACGCCTATCATATTGTCGAGCGCACCAGAATAGGCCCGATCATAAAGCCCCTTGGTGTCACGCGAAACCACAACATCCAATCGAGCGTCGCAGTGAATTTCGTAGAAATCTGGCGCGAGTAATTTTCTGGCTGCTCGGCGTGAATCGTCAAAAGGAGAAATTATCGGCACCAAGATAACGTCGTAATACTCTCGTTCAGTTGCACATAATTCTGCTATCAACTTGTTATTCAAGCGAATATCTTCGGGGCTAAATCCCAGGTCGCGGTGGAGGCGGGACCGTATATCGTCGCCATCAAAAATCGCAACGCTCAAACCAACCTGTTGTAGGGCCTTACGTACGCCTAACGCGATCGTCGTTTTTCCCGCCCCCGACAAGCCCGTGAACCAGAAGATGCTGGCCCTCTTCATGAATAAAAGACAGGTTTGTCGTCAGAAATTTGTTCCAGCAGCATATCTTGAACAATATCTTCCATGTACCAGTCGGGTAGTCGCTCGCCGGAAATTAAGGACTGGCGGGCCTCCGTTCCGCTAATTGGGCGCGTAGCCGCTTCGTCATTCTGAAGGACGTAACTCTGTTTGGTTTCGTCAAAACCAATAGCTTCAAAAAATACCGGTGCTATACCAATATCACCTAGTCGATCAAATATAGCTCTGTTTTCGTCCGGCCCGTAAAAATCACCCACACCCGTATGATCCCGTCCAACAATAAAATGCGAACAGCCCATGTTCTTTCTGCATAACGCGGTGAAAACCGCTTCTCGTGGTCCACAATAGCGTGAGTAAGTTGCGAAACCACCCAACATGACACGCCCCGCCTCATAACGTCCGAACTCCAGCAATAGTTGGTAGCTCTTCATTATCGGTCCGGGAAGGAAATCGTTGGGCTTCTTGGGTCCTATTACAGGGCTGATAAACAAACCGTCCGCACCCGTGCGGGTGAGCGATTCGGTCTGAATAAACTGGTGAACACGATGAGCGACATTTCTCGTGTGAAAGCCAACCACCCGCGACCATCCTTTATGAGCAAACAAAAACCTCGTTTGGGTCGGCGACAGAAGGTAATGGCGAAAAGGTGAGGGCATAGGATCAATCAATTGAATGTCACCAGCCAAAATATAGTTTCCTTTGTCCAGAAACTTGGCAACTCCGGGATGCTCAGTCGAGCTTGTCCCAAACCATCGCAGGGCTATGTCACCTAGATCAATCTCGCTTACTTCAGCAATATCGAGCAACGCCCTAGGAACACCGCTGCTATCAACGAGCTGAACTTTCCGATCCTTGCCCAACCCCTGCGCCACGTCGGGAGCCACTTGGAGAATGATCGGCAATGTCCAAACTGCTCCATTGGGCAATGAACAATTATCGAGAACCGACTCCAGGGTTTCCCTATCCATAAATCCTGAAAGCGGCGAAAATGTTCCACTTGCCAGCTGTTCGCAGTCAAGCAAATCCGTATCCCTTATTTCAACCTTCACCAATTCAGAGGCGTCAAAGTCACCATGCTCAACGAAGTCGCGCGTCTTCAATGTTCCACCATGAGGATCCGGTAGTAGCGAAACCGGTTCCGCAAATGGCAAAATTTGATCGGCGTCATTCCCTTGCTCGAAGTTTTGGGTAACTTTCACCACCATTCCCATGCAGTGAACTGGAAACTCCCCTATGGCCGTTTCTGCCGCCAGAACGAGCCCGTCCGCACCGTCTGACAAAGTGTTATATATATCGTTGACCTCGGCACGCGTCGGCGTTGGAGCCGTGACCATGGATTCAAGGAGATTTGTCGCAACGTAGATTTTTGCGCCCATCCCCTTTGCTGTTGAAATAATTGATTTTTGCAGGGCGGGGATACGTTCTATGGGAACTTGACGCGATAGATCTCCTCTATCGATCAATAGTGCATCCGATTCATCGGCGATCTCCTTTAGATTCGCCAGCGCGTCTAATGTTTCGATCTTGGATATAATCGTTGTGCCGCCACCCGCGACTTTGCGAATAGCTTTTACATCCGAAATTCTGTTTGCGAATGAGAGCGCAAAATGCTCTACGCCGACTGCGCGGCCCTCGGAGATTGCCGCAATATCTTTGTCAGTAAGCGGCGGCAAAACGATATCGCGATCTACGGTAACCGCTTTGTTGCTTCCAACAGGTCCACCATGAAGAACCCGTGCGACCGCGCAATAGTCACCAGCAGCATCTTCGAAATCGATTACCTGTACAAGGGCTGAGGCGAAATCGATACTTATAAAATCCCCGATTTGCAGGTCGCGAACAATATCTCTTGGATACAGGTTGAATCTGTATGCATCGCCTGGAACCTGAGAAACCGATAGCCGAACGACGGTATGCTCGTTCAGCTCAACCTGTCCCTGGACAAATTTTCCGGTCCGTATCTGCGCTCCTTCTGTATCGAGACATACCGGCACATCGGTAAATTTTTGAATCAGTCCAACTGTGGGCGCCACCTCATTAATTGCAGTATGAGACAAATTGATTCGAAAAAGCGTAGCACCCAGATCTGTCAATCTCATGATCGTTCGTTCATCAAGAGACGCGGGTCCAAGCGTGCAGAGAATTTCCTTATTTGTTTCGCTAACAATCATTTCCAAGCTTTCTTACTCAACCAAATTAGCATCAAGGCGAACTGCCCATGATGGGGATAAATTCTAAAACAGCAATATTTACAAATGGTTGTTTCGATTTTCTTTGTCAGCTTTGCAAGCTCATCCAGAGTTGGTGCGCCAGTCAATACCCGGTCAATACCGAAACATCTACACATTTCTTACAATCCCTGAACGAAGTAGAAAACAGCGGCTCTTTCCTAATTTGAACTTAACTATTAGACAGACCATGTAATCGCAGACGGGTTTGTAGTATAAATCAGATTGTGCTTTCTTGGCCTTTAACGAAAATGGTTAGTAAATGTATCGTCAAATTCCGGTAATTGTTTTGGTTTCTATCGCCGTGTTATTCCCGAATACGGCTTTTGCATACGTTGATCCAGGCATTTTACCGATAGTATATCAGGCGTTATATGCATTGATTTTCGGTGCCGTTACCGTCTTTTTTCTGCGTCCCTGGGGGTATCTAAAATCTAAATTCGGGCGTCAGCAGGATGAAGACAAAACTGAGGAAGAAAATACCGATATCGACAACAGGGATAAAGAGTAACGCTTAGGTCAGTTTGGATAGCCCAAACAAACCGCACGATACTGCGCAAATAAGATGTCGGGTTTAGGTTTAGCTCTAGAAGAAATCGAAATAGACCCATCATCGTACGTCGATCCACAGGGGTTTGTATTTCGTCACGATGGGCAAATTTATCGGTGCATCTACAACACTGCCTCACAATTGTTCCTTCAATTACTGGAAGACGGTCAATTAACTCGTTGGCAGGAATCTCTCGGGCTCGTTGAGACCCGGAAATCTGATCTTGTCCTTAAAGATCATCCTGATGCCTTGATCGTCCACCATCGGCTAATTTCCCCTATGACCTATTGCGTTGAGTGGTGCCCCTCAATGCTAAAAGATTCGGCGCTCAGCATAACAGAGCTTTTGCTAGACCTTGCCGATCACGATCTAACACTTCAAGACGCCTACCCCTGGAATATCGCCTTTGACGGAACAAATCCCATATATTTAGATCTAACGTCCATTGCGCCAGCAAATAATCAGACAATCTGGCAAGCATATGATCAGTTTAGGGCATTCTTTCTCAGGCCACTCGCGTTGGCTTATTCAGGGAATGGCCGTGTCGCGCGGGCACTTTTG
The DNA here is from genome assembly GCA_002720855.1 of Rhodospirillaceae bacterium. Taxonomy (GTDB): domain Bacteria; phylum Pseudomonadota; class Alphaproteobacteria; order MPNO01; family UBA2964; genus UBA2964. Next base: position 545,312 of record PBIN01000015.1, read on the forward strand.
CAGGACAATATCGGTGGCGTGACTTTGGAAGAGTTCTATGGAGCTAGCTCCGCAAGTTATAAATGGCTGCATCCCGGTCTCACTGTCGAATATGCCTTGAATAACTATTTGAAACGCCGGGAAAACATTCGCAGGTCTCTCACGAAAAAGAACAACGCGGCCACAAGGTTTAAAGTTAATTCACAAATCCGCCACCGTTTTTTCATGAAACTTGATAAAACGGTCCGTCGCTTCAAAGTTCCGCCGGTATCGGATATTTGGAAATCCTATTACGACGAAATACCCGCCGAGGTAGACACAAAAGCGAAGGTTGATGCCATCAGCCAGATATTGAAAAAATTGTCGCCGCAAACCGTACTCGATTTGGGCTGCAATACTGGTTTGTTTTCAATATTAGCGGCTCAACAAGGTGCAAAGACCGTTTCAGTTGATATGAGTGAATCATGCATAGAGCAATTGTACGGTTATGCGCGGAAACATTCGCTTGCCGTCACCCCTGTTGTCTCAAATCTCGCATGCCCCACCCCACCATATGGCTTTATGGGAAAACAGTTTCCGGGCTTGCTCGATCGAGTCAAATCCGACACCGTTCTTTGTCTCGCCGTAATGCATCACCTACATATTACAGCCCGACAGTCATTTGGCCGAATAGCTGACCTCGTCTCTTCGGTTACCCAAAAGAATCTGATATTCGAATTTGTTGGTCTCGATGATGACAACATTGCATTGTTGCCCCTCGCGCGAGAAATTGGTTACTCACTTGATACAGTAGTCACAGCCTTGTCACGACATTTTTCCGATATCGAAGTTCAGCCTTCAGACCGACCAACCAGAAAACTACTCCTTTGTAGAAAATGAAAACGCTAAGCCTCTACGGACTTTTTTGTATTTTTGGTTTTCTCGCCATCATTGGAATTCACCGGGTTTTCCTTGGCGATCAGCTTATATTTCACTCCGATATAGTCAGTCTTTACAAATATTTTGGCGCTGTCGCCCTAGTGGTCGCCGTACCGTGCATATTGCTCGCTTCGCCGGTGCTACTTTTACCGATGAATTGGCGCGCAAAACTTGAAGAAATCTGTTTTTTACTTCCGATAGCAGCTTTTATCACTGTTTTCGTATGGTTCTGCATTTCCTATGCCGTAAATGCATGGCCGCAATCGGCATTCGGGAAGACTCTCCTATCTGTCTTTTATGGCAGCGATTTAAACTTCGGCCGTATCCCGGCATTGATTATATTGATTAGCGCGATCATTTTGGTCTGGAGACGTCATGACCGCCCCCTGTTGCTCGCCCGCGTCAGGACAGCATCGACGGGTTTTGCAGTCGCGCTGCTCCTAACCATTCCGACAACCGCCCTATATGCGCACCTGTCACCGGTTGAAAACGGATCGGACAATTCGAAACATATGGTGTTCATAGTTCTCGATGGCTTGCCCAGCCAATTTCTACAATTTTTAAATCCTAACACCGAGAAAAGAACTACCGCAGATGAAGTCTTTTCACAAAGCACCGTATTCGAGAACGTGTATACCTCGGCCCCTTTCACCTACGCATATTTTGGAACGCTTTATACTGGGCAAAAACCATACTGGGGCGGGCTACCGAATGCGCCACCTAGGACAAAGCCGCCTCAGTCAAATACGAATTTGTTGGATCTCTTGCAAAAGAATGATGTGGCCGCACGTTGGATCGTCTATCGACGCTTGGGAACACCCGAGGGCAGTGCCACGCAGAACAACCAGTACAAGGGATTAAGATCAAACTTTTTGACATCGCAATTCTATTGGATACCGGCGTTGCTCGGTATCGACTACCACCTGTTTTTGAATACGAAACGTCGAAAACGGGTATTAACTGAAATCCTGTCATTTGGACAAGAGCATGAGAATGTTTTTATTGGTTCATTGTTGCCACAAATTGCGCAAATAAAGCAGAACAATCGGAAGAGCTTTACCATTTTTCATATTAGGTGGAATCTCGGCAAGTACCCGGCGACGAACGTCAAACTTGATCCTGCACGTAGCGATGACCGCAAAGTTTTCCACAGTCAAATTGAGCATCGTCGCTATCAGATGAAATATGATCATATTGCACAGGAAAAAAGGGATCGCACCCGACGAACCATGGAACAGTTGGGCGTTAAATTAAAAGAGTTTTTTAGCGTCGGCCAAAAGAGCGGTTGGTTAGAAAATGTGACATTCTTGGTTACCGGCGATCACGGTAGTATTTTTAGCAAAGGACGTTACCAATATTACATCCACCCGAATGAAGAGGTTATTCGCACGCCGGTATTTCTATTCAACGGTAAAAAGCGACCTAATATTACACGACCCCATTCGACACCTGATTTAACTGCCAGCATATTGGAGTTTTTCGGTGTCGAGCCACGGCTAAGCAAATTTGCCAAATCGATTTTTGGAAAAAATCCACCCCCATATGCCGCGACCTTAACAAGTCGGCAGGAAAAATTACCCGACTTTTCGTCTACAAAGGAAACAACTGAAAAGAACTGGATATTAGTAATTTTGCATGGCGGACGAAAATTTACCGTCAATTTGCACCCCGGTGGGGACGGGGCTATTACCGAAATCGAAGTCGACGGTATTGGCGATAGGGTTGTTCGAAAACACGCTTCGCTACCAGAAACACTGCGACCTCATTTCAATGAGATTTTGCAACGCTACGGAATACTGTCCTCTCACATTCATAAAAATCTTCATTAGCGCCTGTACAGCGCATGGTCCAGTATTCAATTGTTAAGAAAAAACATTAACGCTGGAAACGAAATATAGGGTATATATAGATTCTCTTTACAATATATTGAGGAAACTGGACGCTTCTAAGTATTGATCGTCTTGACGTTCACGCAGCGAACATGATAGCGTTCGTGTTGTGAACACAGCGGTGCGTAAGATGACCGATTCCAATCAATCGTCACAAGAAAGAAGTAACGACGCGGAGATCACCCTCAATCTGCTATCCGCCGTTGAGCAAAAAAGTAATCATACTCAACGTTCTATCGCTAATGAAACCGGAATAGCCCTAGGTCTGGCAAATGCCTACATTAAACGTTGCATTAAAAAGGGTTGGATCAAAGCCACTCAAATTCCCGCCAATCGCTATGCGTATTATTTGACGCCCAAGGGTTTCGCAGAGAAAAGTCGATTAACCTCTAACTATCTTTCTTCATCATTTGATTTCTTTCGAAGCGCCCGAAGTCAGTGCTCTTCAGCCTACTCATCATGTGAAAACAACCGTTGGCGGAGAATCGCACTAGCGGGCGCGAGTGACCTCGCCGAAATCGCTGTTTTATGTTCGCACGACTACTCGATCGAACTTATCGGGATTGTAGATCCTAGCATAAACAGATCCACCTTCGCTGGGGTTTCGGCGTCCAATATGCTCAAAGAATTTGGAACAGTCGATGCTGTCCTCGTTACAGAGCTAAAGGAACCTCAGCAGGCATTCGATACCTTGGCAGCGCTCATGCCTGCTGAGCGAATTCTCACACCTACATTGCTTAAAATTTCGCGCAAAAAGCCAAAGCTCGTAGGGTGATGTCGATGAATTGGTATGTCGTTCAAACACATGCAAATAGCGAAAGAAAAGCGGTTTGGCATTTGCAACGGCAGGGATTTACCGTGTATTTGCCCTGCTACCTAAAACGCTGGAAACACGCGCGAAAAACGGAGATGCGTCCAGTTCCGTTATTTCCTAGGTATGTATTTGTAGCGATGGACATTGCCCAAGGTAGCTGGAGGCCGATCCAATCAACAATAGGCGTCAGTTGCCTCGTCTGCGCTGGAAATCGCCCAACACCGGTGCCGCCCGGAATTGTAGAGGGCATTAAGGCACGCGAGGACGAAAACGGGCTAGTTTCTCTTTCCGCCGCAAAGGCGTTCTCCAAAGGAGATGCCCTTACCGTTGTAGAAGGCGGATTGTCTGGGGCGAACGGATTTTTCGAGTGCTTCGATGACCAGAATAGAATTGTTCTGCTGTTGGAGCTCTTGGGTCGACCATTACGTGTCCATATGCAAGCGGGAGCAGTCGCTGTCGCAACAGCATAGGACCTTCCAGCCGACTATAAGGTCGGATGGATATCGAAATAACAGCGGTCTGGATGAATTTCACCCGGACTGCGGTAGCGTGGAAAACTTGATCAAAATAATAGAAAGAAAATGAGTACCTCATATTTAGCTTCGGACATAACGGAAATCATCGACCGGCTCGCCGACGATGCATTAATGCTTTCGGGAAAAACCGTATTACTTACAGGTGGGCGGGGTTTTCTTGGTCGCTACTTCATTGAAATCTTCTCGGGGCTTAACAGAAAGGTATTGGAGAAACCGGTAAATCTGATCGTTCTGGACAATTTTGTAACGTCCGGCAAGGACGGGGCAAATATTGCGGCTCGAGACAACGTCGAATTGATAGAGCACGATGTCATAAATCCGTACAAATCGGAAAGAGCGCTTGATTACGTTGTCCATGCAGCCGGCATAGCGAGCCCGTTTTATTATCAGGCCAGGCCTCTTCAGACACTTGATGTTGGGGTTATGGGAACACGCAACATGCTAGAATTGGCTGAAGAACATAACGCACGGTTCACCTTCTTTTCCTCGAGTGAAATTTATGGAGATCCGGATCCAACTCATGTTCCGACGCCCGAAAGCTACCATGGGCAGGTAATGTGCCAAAGCGCGCGTGCTTGTTATGACGAAAGCAAAAGGGTGGGTGAAACCCTTTGCTATATTTTTCATACGACTGAAGGAACGAAAACCAGCGCTATCAGGCCATTTAACATTTTTGGTCCAGGCATGCAGGAAACGGATTATCGTGTTTTGCCGAATTTTGGGAACCGCATTAAAGCAGGCGCTCCGCTTCACATATACGGAAACGGAAACCAGACGCGTACCTTTTGTTATATCACCGACGCAATGGTGGGGTTTTTGCTGGTCATACTAAAAGGGGTGCCAGGCGAAGCATACAATATTGGCAACCCAAAACCAGAAATCTCTATTTTGCAGTTGGCAGAGTATATGGAAAAAGTACTGGGGCGAGAGCTCAAGAAAGATATTATAACCTATCCAGACAGTTATCCGGGCGACGAACCAAGTAGGCGGTGTCCCGATATCCGGAAAGCTCGAATGCAGCTACAATTCAGCCCAACAGTTGACTTAGAGGAAGGTTTACACAGATTCCTCAGTTGGACGGACAAAACCTATTCTGGAGAAATATAAAGGACGTCGGAGAAGCGCCGGTAAATATACGACAGATGAAAATTTCTAAACCTAGTTATCGACACTAAGCCTTATGAGAACTACTCTTAACCCTATAAACAAGGTTTTTGCGCTATGCTTTTAATCGATATGGACCGCTGCACAGATGCGGCTCAGGAAACGTGGAAAAAAGAAAATTTTATTGACCGCGTTTCTTCGCTAGAGATGACCACCGCCATTTTCGATTCCAAAGAACGGAATTGGCCGGTGGAATATCCAGCATATTCCAATCTTTTGGATGCTGCCCGGAATCAAGGCTTAACCGATGAAGAGATGGTCATCGTCGTTGATGGTGACCAAATTGCCTTTGATGCAGATCTGGTTAGAAAAATCGCATCTCCGCCCACCGGTTGTGACTACTATACTCAGTGGGAGCACTGCCGTATTCCGCTCGGCGTCGGAGCGAGGGGTTTTCGTGCGGCGACAATCAAGAAAAGCGGCGCCACCTCTCCATCGGCGCATCTAAGCTATATCCAGGAACGGCCACTAATTTTTACCCAGCATTACGAAACAGAAACGCGCACCGACTTTATGGGCGCGAAACAAGACACGCGAGCCAATGGTTCTTCCCCCGAAAATTGGGGCGAAACCGCCACAGATGATCGCGGGTTACCGTCATCTTACGGTTTCGAAACAAAGGCCTGTGCTGAGTTTCCGACCTATATCATGTTCGACCTCACCAATCGATGTAATGCAACCTGCATTCACTGCCCACATTCTACCTGGTTTGCGGGCCTTGACGCCAAACCGCATTATTTGGATTACGATATGTTCAAACGTGTGGTGGACGAGTGCGCCGGGCACGAAATTCATTTCGTTCGATTTACAGCTGATGGTGAGCCCCTTATTCATCCAAGACTCGTTGAGATGATCGATTACTGCGGTGAAAAGGGCGTGGGACCCACCGGCTTGACGACGAACGGCTCCCTTCTAAAACCCGAAAAAGCTCAGCTCATCGCAGAGTCTAGGCTCTTTATGATCGACTTTTCACTTGATGGCTTCAGCGAAGAAACTTTCTCAAAAATTCGGGTTGGCCTCTCCTATGAAAAGGTTATGGAAAACATCAACTATTTGCTTGATTACAAAGCCAAGATTGGATCCAACCTCCAAGTGATGGTGAGCTTTGTAATCCAGAATGAAAATTTGCACGAGGTCGAAGCATTTAAAGAATATTGGGAACCGAAAGTGGACAAGGTTCTCATTCGCGGGATCAATACCAATGTGAATTTAGTTGACACAAAGCCGATCGAAGACATGGGGGCAGACGAACGTTGGCCCTGCCCGCACTGGTGGCGCCGCATGGTCATAACATCAGATGGGTTGTTAAAGCCGTGTCCAATTGATTGGAATAATGGCACAGCCTACAAACATTTTGACGAGGTTAGCATCCAGGACGCTTGGCATAGCGACTTCTTCAAAGATCATCGCATGCAGCATCTGAACAATGAGTTTACTGACTGCTCGGTCTGTAAAGGATGTAAAGACTGGACCAATATTCCCTGGGAGATGGGATATGAGAAAGTCATTGCAAAGATGAGCGAACAAGAACGGGAAAAAACGGACTAAACGTTTCTATGGCCCTCCCGCCCGGGCTACCTGCATAAGGGCATTGATCACAAATAGAGCCACCCGGCTTAAAGACTGTTGAGCAAACCACAGCGTACATATCACTACGGTCGGCAAAGCATTAGCGAAGACGACATCGTGGCCGTTATAGAGACCTTGCGCGCCGACATGATTTCTCAGGGAGAGGTTCTGCCCGACTTTGAGAGAAAGGTTGCAGAATTTTGTGGAGCAAAGTACTGCCTGGCCGTAAACAGCGGAACATCCGCGCTTCACATAGCGACGAAATCTCTTGGACTAAATAACAATGATTATGGCTGGACGTCAGCAATGTCGTTCGTAGCTTCTGCAAACGTCATCCGTTACACCGGCGCGTCAGTCGATTTCCTCGATATTTCTCCGAAAACTTTCAACATCACACCAGAGATTCTATCGGCAAAGCTTGAAAAGGCAGCCAGTCAGAAGCGTCTGCCGCGGGTAATAATTCCAGTACATTTTGCAGGTCAATCATGTGAGATGTCAGAAATCGCCGCTCTAGCAGCACGGTACGATATCGCTATTATCGAGGACGCCTGCCAGGCGATGGGGGGGTCCTTCAACGGAAACCGGGTCGGGGACTGCCGCTTTAGCAACGCCGTTTGTTTTAGTCTACATCCTGTAAAGAGCATTACATCGGGGGAAGGAGGGCTGGTCTTAACCAACGACAGGGATTTGTTTGAGAAAATGGCTTTGCTTCGCACGCATGGCGTTGCGCGCGGAGCCAATGTTATGCAAGACGTCGGACCATGGCACACCGAAATGCAAACCGACGGCTACAATTACAGAATTACAGAATTCCAGTGCGCGCTGGGGCGTAGCCAGCTTAAACGGTTGGAAGAATTCGTTGCCAAAAGGCAGCGCCTTGCAACGCATTATCGTCATCGCCTGGAGAATATACCGCAAATTCGACTTCAACAGGTTGATCGACCAGAAGATCATGCCTGGCATATGATGTTGGTGCTTTTCGATTTTGAAGCAATTGGAAAATCGAAAAAGGAGGTGCATGCCGACTTTCGCGAACGGGGTGTGAATCTCAACATGCACTATTATCCCATCCACTTGAATCCCTTTTATCAAGATCTGTATGGTTTCTCAGAAGGCGACTTTCCCGAGGCGGAAAAATATTGGCGGTCCGCATTTACTTTCCCTCTCCACGTCGAACTAGAAGAAACAGACGTGGATTACATTTGTGATTGCGTTGAGGAAATTGTCACGTGAGTGACTTTAAAACCAGAAACAGACAAAACGTAAATATAGGGCCGTTAAGTGTCGGTGATGGACATCCGGTTGCAATTGTGGCGGAACTTGGCGTCAATCATCTAGGTGATTTTGGCCGTATGAAGGAAATGATTCATGCGGCGCACGAGAATGGTGCAGACCTTCTTAAATTTCAGACTTATATCGCGGAGGATCGCTACGACGCGAAAAATAATCCCAAGGGCCAGGCATTTATTGATTTACTGGCTGAGTGGCAGTTTTCGCGAGACCAGGAAGCCGAGCTTTGGGAATACGCCCGATCCATAAATGCCACTGTTTTTACTTCGCCGTTTGATGAAGCGAGTGTTGAATTCGCAGATTCTCTGGGAAGTGTAGCCTACAAACTTGCCGCCTTCGAGGTAGTTAATCTAAAGCTCGTGCGAGCCATCGCCCGAAAGGGCAAACCCGTCGTGCTATCGCGCGGCATGACAAATAAATCTGAACTGGATGCGTGCCTTAAGGTGCTAGATGAGCATAAAGTTCAATACGTGATACTCCATACGATTTCCTCCTACCCTCTGCAGATGAAAGATAGTCATCTTCGAATGATATCAACCTTGAGGGAACTATATGACTGCCCCGTGGGCCATTCCGATCACACGCCTGGCACCGATGTTCCACCTCTTGCGATTGCTGCGGGGGCCAACATGATTGAGAAGCATTTCACAGTGAATCCAAAACTTAGGGAATCGGATAATTTCTTCTCCATCACGGGGGACGATCTACGAAAAATAGTATTCGATGCCCGGGAGACGGAGCGCATACTGGGTAGCGGAAATATGGTGAAGATAGATACCGAAGACTATATGTGGGACTTTCGCCGCCACACCGAATGACAGGCACAGAGAAAGTATACTTTCGCACACGCGGTGGTCCAAGGCACGGATGGGGGAACGTCTATCGATTGGCAAGTTTTGCAGAATTCTGCCGTACCCATTCAGAAATTTTTCCTCACTTCATCGTAGAAGGGCCGCCGGAGGTGGCCAATATTTTGACGGGACGGGATTTCGCCGTCACTCGCCTGCTCGACGATTTATCGATTTCGGAGGAGGCGGAAGTTCTTTCGACACTCCCGCGTGCAAATACTATTGTGATGGAAATGCTGGACGGTCAATACGACCGGCAAAAAATGCTGAAAGAGTTTACCGACCAACTGGTCGTTCTAGACGATTTGATGGACCATCGATATTGTGCAGATAAGGTCATCTGTGCACAAAAACTACCAGACTATGGCAATCGTGATATCAGCGATCTGGAAACGCAATTTTATCTGGGTCTCGATTACTTTGTTCTCGGAAATTTGTTTAAGAAATTCGTTGAAAAAGAAAGGGTCCATAACGCAGATCCGCGAAAAGCACTTGTTACCCTTGGGGGCGGGCGTTATGACGCGGCATATCTTAAATGCGCGAACGCCCTTGCCCAATTCCCTGATATTGAAGCAACCATTGTCCTCGGCCCATCGGAGAAAGAGCGGCTTGGAAAGGAAATCTCAAAACTTTTACCAACGGCAAATATTCGAGGGCACGTAGATAACATCGCCGAATTGATGTGGAGCCACGACATCGCTATCGTGAGCGCCGGGTATACCAAAATTGAAGCCGCTATTACCCAAACACCTGCTATTATGATTGCCACGCAATGGCATCAAATTCCTTTGGGTGACGAATTTCATACCCTGACCGGGATGCCTTTTCTTGGCTATATGAGTTTCTTTTCAGTTTCTTCCTTAAACAAGGCGATCGCGGATTATTTGCCTATTCTCGGCCGTCAAGAAGCGGCGCAAAAGGCGTGTCATATTGTCGACGGTAATGGCGAACAGCGCGTGTTTGATCTGATATTCGCTAATGCTGGGCGGTCATGCCAACGAGCCGCATCTAAAAGCTAGCACTGAGATGAGAATTCTCGTTTTACAGCAAGGATCATGGGCTAGAAAATTTGGTATTCCGCTTGTCGATTACCTGCGTAAAGAATTACCGTCGGCTCAATTCGCAGCGATTATCGTCAACCCAGTTGCTCGAATTGACGTCGAAAACCATGATTTTCCATACGCCCACCTCTGGGATCGTTCAGAGGTTGACGATGAAGTCCTGTCGCCCGATTTCGACGAGCGGCATGGACATTTATCTATGGCGGAAATCGAGCAGGATCTGGATATCGAAAGTGTCTGGCTTCGTTTGATCTACTCCCAACGTTCATTGGTATACACACCAGGAATCAAGCACCGCTACTCATGGGACCAGCAGGTCGATGATGCGACCGCGCTTAATGTCGTGCGAAGTTCATACGTCACAGTTAAGAGTATATTCGAAGCTTGGGAACCTGATATCATTATCACGCCTAACTACGTCTCGTTATTTCACAATTGCCTTTATTACTACGCAAAAAAGCGCGGCGTCGGAATGTGGCGAGTGAATTCAACGCGCATCAGCGGGCAGTACATTCTTACCGATGATAATATGCATCGGCTCGCGAGCGTTGTTGCACGATTTAAAAGGGGTGATCTATCAGCAGATTCACTGGAATTCGCTCAAGATTATATCGATAGATTCCGTGCAGAATATATCCCGCCCGAAAATTATGCGATTTTGAAAAAACGGCAGGTGGAAAGTCGCATCTGGCCATTAGCGAAACGAGCCGTCTTGAAGTTCTACAAGATTCCCCGCTACCTCTTTTACATGTGGAAACGGAGTATAAATGCTGAATACCCAAAGCTATATCGAACGATTGGTAATCAACCCCTCCTCAGGCAAATCCGCAATCATATTCTGCAGTTCTATTACACACGACGCGTACACCACCTCAACTACCATTCGCCTCGGGAAGACGAAACATTCGTATATTATCCGCTAATGTATCAGCCCGAAGAAACTGGAATGTTGTGGGCTCCCTACGCAAACAATCAAATCGAATTTGCACGCCAAATCGCGATGGGCTTACCATCGGGGATGACGCTCTACGTCCGGGAACATCCTGCAATGATTGGGCGGCGATCTCCACGCTATTATGAAAAAATTATCAAGACGCCAAACATAAAGTTAATTTCGCCCTTCTATTCCAATCAAAAGCTTTTAAGAAGTTTAAACAATAAGGCTGTGATTAGCCTTTCGGGAACAACGGGATTCGAGGCCATGCTCGTGGGCAAACCTATCCTGCTTTTCGCGGATATGTTTTATGACGCGCTCCCACACTGCCGCAAATTGACTGACCTGACAGAAATTCCTCACGCGATTAAAGAAATGACGGGCTTGAATTGTGGGGATCAAAAGTTTGAGACCGCACTTTTGGAGTTTATCGCAGCCATCAAAGAAGAATCTTTTGATATGGGTTATGCGTCAATGTGGGGTTTAAACCAACAGGGTGATAAATCGGTATTTTTTGAAGCTTTTGCCAACCTGATTAGAAAAATTGAAGCCAACCGATATGAAAAAAATAACATCTCAGCGGCAGAATAAAAATTTGAAGCAGAAAAATTTTTAAAGAGCGCAACGAATGGCAAAGACCCAGCAAAAAACTGTTGTACGAGAAAACGACATCCGGAGCGACGAATTCGCCAAACTTGCTGATGATTATTATCACCTAGATTTAAAAAATGTGATTTTCGACAAGGACGGAAAAGATTTCGTTGCCATCGACTGCCCCGCCTGTGGCGGCACAGATCATGAATTATCAACTGAAATTCACCAGTTTTCATACCGGTTGTGCGAAATTTGCGATACGCTATTCGTAAGCCCGCGACCGACGCCGGAAAAATTGGGCCGCTGGTATACAGACAGCGAGTACGTCGGAAAAATTCGATTCCAAAATCTAGCGCAACACCGTGACCAGAGGTATGCGAACATCGTTCTCCCCCGTATTAGTTCTTTTCTTGAAAAAGTCTCTTCGTCACTAAATAAATCCATAACGATACTCGATATCGGGTGAGGCGACGGCTCAACATTGCGCGCCTTTGATGATCTGTTGGGGAACGATCACAGCGTCAATCTTCACGGTGTCGAGGCCGTAGAAAGCGAACATATTCTATCCGATGGTATCAATATGCATTACGGAGCCTTCGAGGATCTACTATTCGAAGACAGCTTTGATATCGCCTGCATGATCGAACTCATTGAACATTTATTCGAGCCCGAGGTGGTTTTAAATAAGCTCTTCGAAACGTTGAAGCCAGGTGGAATCGCGTATCTGTCGACGCCAAACTGGTATGGCGCCGACTTCCAATTTATCGGAGATGCCTACCGAAACCTCCGGGCGCCGACACATATTCAGTTTTTTAATCCACAGTCCTTAACCCGCTTGATGGAGCGATGTGGCTTTGTAAACGTGGTCATCGATACACCGGGAATACTGGATGTCTCACTAATTCTGAAACACGCACCAACATTAATTAATCAAATCGATAGCACTGACGAGAGCGGATCGATGCGGTGTATCGCTGTAAGGCCCTAACCACGTTTCGAGGGTAAGCATACTGCTTCGTACCTCGGGAATTCTGCTTGCTCGCCAAGGCTCTAGTCGGCTCGCCAACAAGATGTTACTGCCGTTTAACGGCAAAACAGTCATCGAATCGTGCATAGACCGGCTAAAGCATTGCACAATGATTGACGAACTCATTCTGGCGACGACAACTGCAGCAACAGACGCGGTGTTTGAGAAAATTGCAGCGCAGGCGGACATCCAGATTGTACGTGGTAGTGAAGACGACGTTGTCTCCCGCATGATGGATGCTGTCGACGCCTTGTCCGATCAACCCGATATTATCGTCCGGGCTTGCTGCGACAACCCGCTGGTTATGCCCACTGAGGTGGACGCAGCTATACAGGCACTTTCAAAAAATAATGCTGATATTGTAACGCCCTTCGAGTTCAACACACTTCCGTTTGGCTACTCGATGGTTGCAATGACAATGAATTGCCTGGAAAGAATCAATCGAGACGCGACAGAAAAAACATACCGTGAGCATGTCGAAAATTTCTGCTTTGAACGACCGCACGAGTTCAAAATTCATTATCAGATTGCTCCAGCTGCGCTTTACGGTCCCGATATATCTCTCACGCTTGACTATGAATCCGACTATCAGCGCCTCCTACGAATTGCGGAATCAATAAAGGACGTTCCTATCGACGATCAACCAGAAAAGTTAATTGACCTCGTCAAATCTCGGCGTGTCGGCGTAATAGTGGCACATGACCACACTAAGACTGTTGCATCTCAAATTATAACCCGGCTTGTCGGGACTATTGCATTGATTGTACTTATCAAAGACGAAAGGTCCATGGAAGACGCTGTGAGGAATCTTGCCGATTCCGGCGCTGAAGTTATCGTCTCTTCATGTCCAATATCTACCCGTCCATCCAAGTTTCCAGATCTCGAAATTGCCGCGGTCAATAGGGTGGAATCTGATCGACAGGCGAGCTACGCATTGAAATATGTCGATACAAAAACCTCCCATAAAACGCTGATTACGCAGAACGCTCAAAGCAGCATCGATGCCGATGAATTTCTGATCTCATGCCTTCCACATATTTTGCTTCCACTGCTTGCGGGATCGATACGTTTAGAGGAAGTCGCAAAACCCGAATTACCGCCACCTGAAAAACAGGGAAGTGGCGAACGGGATGGGTTTTCAAATGCGGCTGCAGCTTCGTTTCCCCCCGAAATAATTCTTCTCATGAATTCAATGGATGTTTCGGAGGCACAATTTCAAAACCTTTTTGTTAAACATCTTATTCGCGAACTAAAGTCGGCCGGGGCAACACGGCTTACAATTGTCACATCAAATAAACATACAGCAGGAAAAAGTTTGCAAGAATTTCGGGCTTCACTGGCTAAATCCAATCCCGACGTTACGGTGTACATAACCGAAGATTTTCCATCCGTGGCAAAAGAGAAGTTGGAAGTCACCGCATTTAGCGTCGTCGCCATTGACGAGAACGGCACCATCAGAATTGTCGAGGAAGGAGAGTTAAAGGAATCGGTGGGAAAAATCGGCGAAACAAGCATATCCGAGATTTGGCAAAATAAGCCCATGCGTCAAGCCAGAGCGCGAAGCTTAAATATGCGGTTGGCCGCATGAAGGAAAAAGTGTGCGCAATTTTGCAGCCACATTATCTGCCGTGGTTGGGATATTTCGAAATGATTGATCGGGTCGATTTATTTGTATACCTCGACGACGTCCAATTTATTAAACGCGAATGGAAAAACAGAAACAAAATCCGTAAAACAGCCACAGCGACCGAGACGAAGTGGCTTACCGTTCCAATCGACCGGGCAAGCCAACGGGGGCCCATAAACGAGGCCAAATTTTCGAATGCGGAGGACTGGGTTTCCAAGCACTTATCCGCGATCCGTGAAACCTATGGTAAAACGCCTTACTACAATGACTACGGACCCAAGTTGGAAAATGCCTTGCGCAATTTTTCGACGTTATCCCTTGCGGAACTTAATATCGGTTTGTTGCGTGAGATTTGCGATTGGCTGGGTATCACGACGCAAGTGATTTGTTCATCAGAGCTGAACGTTACCGGAAAAAGAGAAGAAAAATTGAGAAATATTTGTGTCGAGGTCGGCGCATCCAAGTACCTCGCCAATAATGCTACAGCGACCTATGTGGCGCCAGATTACTTTCAGGAGATGGGGATCGCATTTGAAACACAAAGCTATTCGCATCCCAAATATGTTCAATCTCACCGTTCGGAACAGTTGCCCTTTTTGGAATTTCTGAGCATCGTCGATTTGCTGTTCAATCATGGCGATGAAAGTCTTTCGGTAATTTGGCGGGGCCGGCCTCCAAAGGGCGCTGAATCAATTCAAGGTAATTCGTGAAAGCAATAGTTTTAGGTAATCGCCGGGGTGTCCGGCGCTTATCGGCGCAGCACAGCTATCCGTCCGCACTTAACGAGATTGGCGATAGCGGCCAGACTATGCTGGATTGGTCTTTGAGCGCATTTCGGAATTGCAATGTAAAAGATGTGGTTTATGTCGGCGGTTACCATATCGAGAAAGTTGTAAAGGACTATCCGGATCTACATTTTTACTACCATGAAGACTGGGAAGCAGGATCAGACTTGCATGCGCTCCTAAAAGCGCGCGAGGAATTCAACGAAGACATTCTTGTCGTGACGACGGATATCGTCTTCCGCAAACCGGCAATTGACGCCATGGTCCAAGGGAAAACCATTACCACAGCAGCCAGTGTATCCTTCCAATCCCTTCCCTCAGGCCTTGTCGATGGGTTTCAAACCGTACCCGGTGCGTCAGACCGATTCTTCGGCGGCATGCTATTTATTCCCAAAAATCATACCGAGAACTTTATTGGTTTGTTGGAGGGTCTTTCCGAAACAGCGGAGAAAACAACCCTACAGGATATAGCGGTCCGGTTACTGCAAAGTGCTACTGAGACATCTGACGTCGCGATTGACGGCCATTGGGCGGCACTTGTGGACAGTGCCAGCCTCGCTCAATTCGTTTTAGGGACAAAGGGACAGACGCTTGAACGTTTTAGGCCAATGGTGCGCCATAGCAAAATTTTGCCGCACATCACGTTCCCCATCGATTCTTGGCAAAGCAACCCGCAAGAGATCTTAAAAAATGTTTCAAGCCAATGTGGTAATGGGCCACTTGTTGTCCGCAGTAGTACTTCGACAGAAGATTCCTGGAGCTCGTCCCACGCCGGAAGTTTTCATTCTGAATTGAACGTTGATGGCAGCGATAGCGCCAAAGTCGCGAAATCCATCGATAAGGTTTTTGCCAGCTACGCGAAAGCAGGGTCGCAAAGCGACAAAGACGAAGTATTGGTACAACCATATCTAAATAACGTTTCCGTCAGCGGTGTCTTGTTCACACGAGATGGCACCACAGGCGCTCCCTACTATATCATCAATTTTGATCGCCTAAGCCGCCGAACGGATACCGTTACTTCAGGAACGGGAACACAGATCGAAACATTCGTGACAGCAAAAGATTCTGACACGACGAAACTCGATGGTTGGCGTCAGGAGTTGATAATTGCCGTTCGCGAGATCGAAAGTTTACTGGCATACGACACGCTGGATATTGAATGGGCGATTAATGATGAGGGGGCTTTGTATTTGTTACAGGTCCGACCACTCATAATAAAACACGGTAAGACGATAGCAGATGACGATTTCAAAGCCGAAATCAAAACAGCAAAGGAATTTGTAGAAGCGATAAGTCGGCCAACCCCCTATGTGCTGGGGCAAAAGACTTTGTTAGGCGAAATGCCGGACTGGAATCCCGTAGAAATGATTGGCGGCAGCCCCAAGCCTCTGGCTCTGTCGTTATATCAAACACTCATTACAGATTCAGCCTGGGCGAAAGCACGGCACCTTTGTGGCTATCGTGATGTACGGCCCGAACCTCTTTTATACGCCCTTAGCGGTAAACCGTTTATCGACGTGCGTGTCAGCTTCAACTCTTTACTTCCTGCCGACCTTCCAGATGAGTTAGCAGAGCCATTGATCGAAGGCGCTGTTTCCTATTTAGCCGACAACCCCGAACTCCATGACAAGGTGGAGTTTGAAGTCATTCCCAATTGTTATCTTTCGAATTTGGCTGAGAAGCTAGACAGTCCTGTAGGTGCTTACCTTGACGATGCGGCCAAAAAGCGAATCACGGAATTATTCAAGGATTTCACTAGCGATTTTATCGAAGACGCAATAGGGGTAATGGACGCTCAGCACCTAGCCTTCAAAGAATTGGCAAAGCGAAGAAACGCTCGATCAACACAGACGGGTATTTTTGGCGATATCGCGTGTATTCGGGGCTTAGTTGCTGATTGCGTTCGATATGGAACCGTTCCGTTTTCGGTTCTCGCGAGATATGGGTTCGTCGCAATTGCAATTCTTCGCGACCTCGCCAAGAACGGAATTCTTACAAATAGAGAACATGACGAATTTCTAAGTCATATTCCAACTATTGCGACTAAGATCAGCGCGGACCTGAGAGCGTTTCAATCGGGCGAATTGGAAGCTAAAGATTTTGTAAGTCGATACGGTCACCTGAGACCAGGTAGCTACGATATTACCGCTCCTACGTACAAGGACATGGCGGAGGCGGGTAATTTCACAGGCAACTCAGTCAATACAGAGATGGAAGCGGAGACAGGCGATATCTCACATGCGCAGGCAATTTGGGACAACAGGTCATCGGAAATTGATCGGTTCTTGAAACAAAACGGAATGACTTTCACCTCAGCGACGCTGTTTAACTTTATTGTGAAAGCCGTGCCTAACCGGGAATTAGGAAAATTTGAATTTACTAAAAGTTTAGCGGAAATACTTGAGCGAACGGCTTCATTCGGCGAAGCCCTTGGCTTTTCCAGGGAAGATATTGCCTATACTTCAATTGACACGCTCTTAAGACTTGGCTCATCCAATATGCATTCTGTCCTTAAGGAGGAATTATCCCGCTCAATAAATTATGAGAAAAAACGTCATAGCATCACGCAGGCGATAAGATTGCCACCGTTGATTGGCGCATCTGAGGACATTTCTGCGTTCAATATTCGGGAAGCGCGGCCCAATTTTGTCACCCAAAACAAAGCGGAGGGTGCGCCGGTTCTACTCAGCTCGGAAAGTAAGGCAATGGATTTGAACGGCAAGATCGTTGTACTGGAAGCCGCTGACCCCGGTTGCGATTGGATATTTTCTCATAGTCTTGCCGGCCTTATCACCAAGTACGGTGGTAGCGCATCACATATGGCAATAAGGTCCGCCGAATTTGACCTTCCTGCAGCGATTGGATGCGGTGAAATAATATACAATAGAGTACAGAACGCATCGTACGTTGTACTCAATTGCGAGAATCAGACGATACATGCGGAAAACTAATTTGTATGCGTTCTAAAATGAGGGTGGGTGTAACGATGCGCATTGTTGACGCGATCGATTACCACGACCCACGTGATGCGCTTAGCCATGAATGGATTCGCTTTATCGAAACTTTAGGGCACAGTCCAATCCTTATTCCCAGCGTGCTGGAAGATCCAGTTGCATTCTTTCAGTCCATAGAATGCGAAGGCCTAATTCTGACCAACGGGGAGAATGTAAAACTGGAGAGTTCAGCCGAAGGCTGGACGGGGTCGGAACGCGATATAACAGAAGCACGCCTATTGACCTTTTGCTTAGAGCGTAAAATTCCGGTGATTGGAGTTTGCCGCGGTTTGCAATTCATCAATATTTTTTACGGCGGTTCGCAACGCCCCGCGGAACAACCGCACGTTAACGTAGAACACACAATCAATATAATAGACCCCGAATTCCGTGAAGCGTTGCAGATCGAGGAAGCGGTCACGAATTCCTATCATCAGATAGTTGTCGCGCCAGACGATATTGCGACGACATTAATTCCGTTTGCGATTTCGGATGGTGTTATCGAAGGGCTGTATTCAAAAAGTGACCGCGTACTAGCCGTCCAATGGCACCCAGAGCGTCAAAATCGAAGCCCCAACATCGATAGGATATTGTTCAATAATATTCTATCAACCGATGCCCGGTCGTTTTGAATTTACCTCGCCTTATTATTTTAGCAGCCGGACAGGGTACACGGTTACGACCGCTGACCGACTCGCGACCGAAATGCATGGTGGAGATTCACGGCAAGCCCCTCATTCAATGGCAAGTGGAAACCGCAAGGGCGGTGGGAATTCAGGATATCACAATCGTGTCAGGCTATCGCGCCGATTCGATAAGCGTTGAGGGTGTCCGGTATGTCCAGAATCCTCGATATGCAGAAACAAATATGGTTCGAACGTTGTTTTGCGCAGAGTTCCATTTTGGAGATCCGCTCATTGTTTCTTATGGCGACATTTTATATGAACCCAAGGCTCTGAAACAGCTTATGGATTCGAATCACCCGGTCGGTGTCATCGTCGATACCGAATGGCTTTCATATTGGGAATCCCGATTTGAAAATGTTTTGGAGGACGCCGAAACGTTGAGATTGGATGACGCAGGCGCAATTGTCGATATAGGTCAAAAACCGAAAACGATTGAAGAAATTAGCGGCCAATATATCGGCCTTATGAAATTTTCCGGAGACGGCCTCAAACAACTTTGCGATGCGTACACAAGTGAACTATCAGCATACGAGCGCGGTGAGAGTCACATTTGTAAAGAACGTAATCTCGATCAACTCTATATGACAGATCTCTTGCAGGGGCTGATCGATTTGGGCAACACAGTTTCAGCGGTGCCAATTAGTGGTGGTTGGGTAGAAATAGATTTTCCGCAAGATTTAACTTTAGCTCAAAAATACATTGATCCATCTGATGTGCCCTTAAAAATTTCACGATCGTACGCGACGGGCGACTGAGAATGATAGTTTGGTTAATTGGTTTATCTGGCTCAGGCAAAACCACTATAGGTAATGCGTTATATGAAGAGCTGAAGACCAAACATAAAAATACCGTCTTCTTAGACGGGGATGTTTTTAGAAATATTATGGGAAACGACCTTGGTCACAGCGAAGAGGATCGATTAAAAAACGCGCACCGCGTTTCTCATTTTTGCAAATACATGGACGATCACGGAATAAACGTGGTGGCCGCTATATTGTCTTCCTTTCCAGAATGGCAAAAATGGAATCGGGATAACTTTCATCAATATTTCGAGGTATTTGTCGATACATCGATGGATACGCTCGAGAAACGGGATATAAAAGACTTGTACAGAAGGGCCCATAAGGGCGAAATCAAAAACGTCGTAGGCGTCGATATTCAATTCCCGATACCAAATGCGGACCTGACCATCGATAACAACGAGAACCTGCTCGATATCAGTCCACAGGTACGAAAAATTATTGCTGCTTTACCTGAATTTACGTAAACCAAGATGATACTCTTGGGCTACGTTGCAATTTCCGTTATCGGAATTGTACTACTCGAAATTTCGACCGGCGCACTTATAAAGTACCTGCGAGCGCATTTTCAATGGCTTATCACAGGCGCTGATGAAAACCCGCGATTGGACAAAGACGCTCTGGAGAAATTTTTCAATAGCAGCTATGACCACGAACTCGGATGGGTTCGCCGACCCAACACAACCGGCCATGAAAAAAGCCGTTCGGGCGATACGAGTTTTGAAATTGGACCCGACGGTTCTCGCGTTACACCCAATTTCAAAATGTTACCTGCATCAATATCCTGTTACGGAGATTCATTTACATTTTGTCGACAGGTAAATGATGACGAGACCTGGCCGTACTTCCTATCAGGTAAAATTGGTTCTCGGATACAAAACTTTGGCGTCGGCAATTATGGGATGGATCAGGCGCTGCTGCGGCTCAAACGGGAATACCCCCAAAACCCTACACCGGTCGTTGTTCTTGCAATTGTTCCCGAGACTATCACGCGTGTCTTGAGTGTTTGGAAACATTACTCAGAATACGGAAACACTTTCGCTTTTAAGCCCAGATTTTTTCTCCGGAACAACCACCTTGAATTATTTTCGAATTTGGCAGATAAGCCCGAGAAATACTTCGAACTGGAAACACTGTTGCCTTCCGCGAGAAAGAACGACGAGTTCTATCTATCAAAGTTTCGTAAAGACATTTTGACATTCCCGTACTTGATATCCTTCACGCGTTCCATACGGCGTAGTCTGCCCTTAATCACGGCCTTATGTCTCAAACATATATATAAGGCGTTTGATATTTATTCGAACTATGAAGCGGCGTTGTTCAAGAAATTTGTGCTAAATCGAAATATTGCGCTAAGCGCAAAGTTGTATCGCAAGATTGAAAATGAAAATCTGCTCATTGCTATTCTCAGGGGGTTTGTGGAGTTTTGTACCGCTCAAGGAGCGAAGCCGATCTTTATGATGCTGCCCCAGCTAACAGATATCGAATATATCGTGGACACCGAGGACTATTATTACGAGAAATTTATGAAGCGGGCGTGTGAGATGTTGCCCTGCCTCGATTTGGCCCCCCAAGTATTAGCTTTAGAAAAGCATTCTCAGTTTTATTCCGATGACCGTTACGGAGGCCACTTCAACAAACACGGCAATGCACTAGTCGCAGACACTCTCTTTGACTTCCTTCAATCTTTGGAGCTCTCTGAATTGACTATTCACCAAAATCAGGACGGGACAGCATGAAACCGGAAAAGAGGCTTTTTCTGACCGGTACAATGAGAACGGGTGGATCGCTGTTAATCACGATGCTATCTGCCCATTCGAAGATACTAATATTAAATGAACGCGTTCACTTTTTTCGCTTTGTGTATGACAGGTACAACCCGCTAAACGCCGAGAACACCGAACGATTATTACGCAAACAAGCTGCTAGGTTGCGGCACCGAAACAATGCGGATTTCGACGTGGACGGAATTTTTAGGGCCATCCAGAGACGCGGTTTTACATATAAAAATATATACGATGAAATGATGTGTCATTTCATGAAGATGGCAGACCGATCAATTTGGGGGGAATTTGCGGCCCTTCAATGGCGTGAAATTCCGATCTATTTGGATTTATTTCCCGCCGGAAAAGCGATCCATATGTATCGTGATCCGAGAGGTGTTCTCTCATCCTGGAAAAAGCTCAGCTCGATTCCAAACAACGCCTATCTGAATGCGATTTTTAACTGGGTCGATAGCGCCAACCACGTAAAGCACTATCAGGAAACACTCGGGAAAGATCGTTACTATGCCGTACGCTATGAAGACATAATGGCTGATCCCGAAAAGGAAGTGCGGTCTATTTGTCAGTTTATCGATGTCGAATTCGAACCGGAGCTTATGCAACCTGAAACATGGCCCGAGCGCTTCAACACCAGTCTCGTAAAAGTACCGCGATCGGCCCATGAGGGATCGGGAATTCTCGGGTTTAGCACACAGCGGACAGATAATTGGCGAAAACATCTCGAAAATTGGGAGCTCGCTCTCGTTGATGTTTTAGCAGGCTCGCAAATTGCAGATGCGGGATATTCACAGGCTCAGAAAGCCTACACTCCCGATGAATTCCAAAAGGGCCTTACTTTAATGCAGCAAAATCCGCTTTTGCTTGAAAACTTAATCACCTTTCTTACAACGGGACAGGGCGTAGACACCTATCCGATGGATCCCACTGACCCGAATAGTTGGGGCGCCCCTCACAATCCCAGTGAATGGTTTACAGAAAGTCCTGCGGCCGAGCCCTATTTCCGGGATTTGGAAAAAATCGAAGAATATCTAAACAAAAAGTACAACGAACAATCCGCTTTATGAATCCCGTTAAAGACATTTTGCGGATTATTCTCGCTCTCAAAACATAGAACAGACATGAGTAAAAAAAGTTTTACCGTCCTTTCGATGTATGAGGTCCATGTGGCCTCCGCAGCGCTAATGGTGGATGGCGTTGTAAAAGCCGCAGCACATGAGGAACGATTTACTCGTATCAAGGCCGACGTCGGTTTTCCGCTCAAAGCGGCCCAGTTTTGTATCGAAGAAGCCGGTATTGACCCCGCCGAAATTGATGTAGTCGCCATATCGAACGAGTGGTTCGACATTAATGGGCTAACAAATATTTTATTCAAGCGACCGGCACTTTATTCGATTGACGATTGGATTAGAGAGAATGAGTTGTTCTGGAAACCCCGCCTCATAGAGGGAAAATCTCTCGCCAGCTACTTCGACGTTATGGGCGGATGGGACCGGGTTGAGGACCATCACTACGATTTGCGCGATATCGACATGACGGCGTCGAACGACACTATAAAATCCACCTTCAATCAAATTCGGCGCGATACGGTTGAACGGCTGTTGGGGGTACCCAAAGACAGGGTGACTTTCATGCCGCACTATATGTTGCATCACTATCACGCTTACTATTCGGGCAATCTGCGCGGCGACGATGTCGTCGTTGTGCATCAGGAAGGGGATGGCGGTGCCTGCAACTCGGCTGTTTCGATTCCCACTAAAAATGGTCTCAAGCAGATAGGAGGGACAAACAAAAGCGATCTCGGGCGCCTTTACCAATGGTGTACGCTGCTCATGGGAATGAAGCCCTATCATCACGAATATAAGATCATGGGTTTGGCGCCGTATGCGACAGAGTATGAGGTCAAAAAATCTCTGAAGGTTTTTCAAAGACTTTTCAAAGTCGAAACCGAAACGCTTTCGGTCATTTATGATCAGAAACCGAAGGATCTTTATTTCAATTTCCTCGATAAATTTCGCGGACATCGATTTGACGGAATCGCAGGGGCACTTCAGCAACTGATCGAGGAAAAATTGTCGGAATGGCTTTCGCTGGTACTACGAGAAACCGGCAAACATCAGGTCTGTTATGGCGGCGGTGTCGCCATGAATGTCAAAGCGAACATGCTTCTTTCACAGCTCGAGAACGTAGATGATTTTTATGTTCCCCTATCGCCAGGCGACGAAACAAATGTTTTTGGCGCTGGCTATTGGGCCACAGAACAACACTTCATCAAAAATGGACGGGACCCTGAGGAAATTCCACCACTGGACAACGTATATCTTGGGCCGCGTTATAGTCGCCGCTCGATCATAGCTGCCGTCGATAAAATTAATATCAAGGCAAACGGATTTTCAGTAACTGAAGGAGTGAAAAATTCCGATATTGCAACTTCTCTGTCGGAGGGAAAAGTTATTGGCCGATTCCAGGGAAAAAGCGAATACGGCCAGCGATCACTTGGAAACCGGTCGCTTTTGGCAAACCCTTCAGCGCCAGGTGTGGTCGATAAAATCAACAGCCAGATCAAATACCGTGACTTTTGGATGCCGTTTTGCCCGACGATTTTGGACAGTTATGCTGAAAAATGCCTCGAGAACCCGAAAAATATTTCGGCTAAGTTCATGACTATCTGTTTTCCGGTTCGAAACGAATATCGAGACCGCATGGCGGGCGGGATACATAGCGGAGACGGAACCGCACGACCGCAAATTATAGAAAAATCCACAAATGCCGAGTATTACGATCTTATCGAGCAGTTTTCGGAAATCACCGGAACGGGTGCATTAATCAACACATCTTTTAATTTACACGGTGAGCCGGTTGTAGGTTCTCCTGACGATGCTCTCCATACGCTTCAAGACTCCGACTTGGACGCCGTTTGGATGGAAGACATTTTAGTCTCAAGGCAATCGCTCCCTTAAATTGCCTGAAGCGATGAATATTGATTTCTTCACTTGGTTAACGGGGAAAATCAGGCGTGTAGCGAAAAATCTATATTTTTTAGGAATGTTCTAATGAATCTCCCAGCTCGGATAAGCTCACGCGTGCGGCGAGTTTTCACCGGCCAACCAAGCACTCGTTTGGTAGATCAATTTACGCGTCCTTTGGAGATCAACTCTTCGCAGACAAATGGCGGACCCGACAGCACGGTAAAACGTCCAATTATAGCCTTTGGTACAATGCGTACAGGGACGACATTGCTGATGGATATGCTCTCAGCCCATCCTGACATATTTATTACGACCGGATCACCGGAGGGTGAAGACGTCGTAATGTGGGTAGAACTCGCCGGTGCGCTAATGGCAGGGGTTGGCAAAAGAAATGCTATTGGGCCTGTCGGGCACATGCATTGTCTGCCTATGGATGCCTCGGCAATTTCCGACGAACGTGCGGCGTTTGTCCATCAAGGTCTGCTAGAAAGATACCCGGAGGCACGACGCGATGGCATTCGCCTTCTAAATGCGAATACGCATCTCGGAAATAAATTGGGATTTGTGAATAAGATTTTTCCCGACGCCGATTTGATCTTTTTAACGCGCAATCCCTATGCAGTCGCTTCCAGTCTCAAGCGAAAATTACAGCAATTTCCAAATCTGATGTTTGAAGTGCCAGATGCCAAGAGCGGATGTTTGAACGTCTATCCGAGATATGGATGGAGTGGACTTCCAAAAGCGGTCAACATGCAAAACCCAAATTTCTTCGATCCAGATGATCCCAACTGCGTAAAAATATTTGCACGGTATTGGAAAAACACTGTCCTATACATTGAGGAACAGGCTGAGGCCTTAAACCTGCCGATATATAAATTACGATACGAAGATCTGGTTTCCAACCATCAAGACTCAATGGATAGGTTTCTTGGTCATTGTGGACTTTCGCCGTTTTCAGAATGGAAAACTCTTCCCATCGGTGGGGTAAATGAAGAACGCCTTTCTCAAATTGATCGCCGGGATAAAGATTTAATAAGAGACGAAATAGGTGATGTAATTGAAGCTTACGGATATGAGCATCCGGAATAGAGGTGCAAATACGGATTAGATGGCACAAAACTCGAGACTCAGTGTAACCGCGATCATTCCAACCCACCTTCGGGATGAATTATTGAAACGTGCGATTCAAAGCGTTGTTGATCAAGATTTCCCGCCGCTTGAAATTATTGTTGTCGACGATACCAGCAGCTCGGATACGCGATCTATCGTAAAAGCTTTCGATAAGAATTCGCCGATGGACGTGATCTATATGGAACGAACCAACTATAAGGAATCGTCCTCTCCCGCATCTATCAATATGGCAGCGGAGTCAGCCCGGGGTAATGTACTGGCAATATTGGACGACGATGACTATTGGGCAAAAAATTATCTCTCGACCGTTATTGATCAATTGGATGGCGAGCCCGCTGACTTTGTCGTAACGGCAATGACGTATTTCAATGAGAAGGGAGAAACCTGGAACGGGAAGCTACTCCCTGATGATTACGATAAACGCGACTGGCTAGTTCGCAATCCGGGGATGGGCTGTTCTAATCTGGTGATCCGCCGCGATGTTTTTCTTGATGTCGGAGGGTTCGACGGACGTTTGTTCGTTTCCGGTGATCGCGATCTATTCATGAGGCTGATGAAATTTGGTGCGCGGCTGCATATCAATAAAAATAGACAGGTCTTAATCCAGAAGTTCGATATTGGCTTAAGTCGAGGAAAACCCTGGAGAATGATCAAGTCAAACCTGCGCCTGTACCGGAAATACGCTCTGCAGATGCCCATCGATCTCCATTACCGCAACTGGGTTAAATTCTTGGGATATACCAAAGCTGGTTTGCTATCGAAGACAGACGACTAACCGCTTTTATATGACTATTTTCGGCAAAATCAGGGCTCTCACGGTCAAACACTTTCGGCGTACGTTTCCGTCCTTTACGCGTTTCATCATGACGCGTTTAGTGGATATCAACGCTGATTCGAGTCGGTTTATCCGGTCTGAAATTCTCAGAACCGAAGTCGCCCGCATGCAACACGTGTTAAGGGATTTGCATTTTGACCAAGGACTACACGTCACTAAAGACGAAATCCATGTTGAATTTGAGGGAATATTTCTAAGCGCAGCCCGGAGCACCCGATATTATAAAGTTCCCAGAGGTCGCGACGGAAATGAGGGCAAAGCACTGGCTGAGTTTCTGGCTGACCACAATATTGTTGTTAATTCAATGGTCGATCTGGGGGCTAATTTCGGAGAAATAAGCCTTTACTTTGCAAAGAATTTTCCCGAAGCGAGCATACTCGCCATAGAAGCCTCGCCCGAAAATTATTCTGTATTACAGGAAAATATCGCAACGCAATTTTTTCGGACGGAGAATATTACCGCTATCAACAAGGCGGTTTCAGATAAGCCCGGGGAAATAAATATTACAGCGGGCATGGGATCAGAGAATACAATTCTATTTAATGAAAATTTCGAAAAAAACTATCGCGGATACGAGCGAGGTATGGAAAAGGTAGCGGCGGATACCCTCGTCGATATTCTTAGCGACCATAACGTCCAAAATATTGATTTTCTCAAAGTCGATATCGAAGGTGCCGAACCATTGCTCTATGAATCTCTAGATACACTTCTAGCAAAAATTCGAGCGATATATATAGAAGTTAGCTGGCGCAATGATGCAGAGAAATATCTTCGACTTCTGCGAATGATATATGACCGCTCCGACTGTTACACAGCTGACGGCGCAAAAGTTTCCACCTTCGAATTACTAGAATCGCGTATACATGCATTGGATACGAAAATCGGATTTGATTTGTGGTTTCTACCCAACTCCAAATAAGGGCAGGGACTGCTAAGTGAAAACCATCCTTAGTCGAATTTTACGCCGTGCCCTTCGTTATATTGACCCGCCTCCGCCACCTCTGAAGTGGCGTGGGTTAGAAGACAATTGGACGAAGCCGGTTGGAAAAAAGTTGATTATTGTAACTGGTGTCGGGCGCAACGGTGCTCACTGGGTTTCGAAAATTTTTGGTGAGCACGAAAATACCATTGGGCTGTCAGATCCTTGTTCATTTCATACGGCTTTTTTCCGATACTGCGTTTGGAACGATCTACCGATCGATAGCGTGGGCACTTTCGTATTATTGCGGGCAGTGCTCTACGAGGCATGGGAAGAACACGACGTTGTATGCATCGCATCACCTTACTTGGGAATTGGTATAAATATCGTCGACCGGTACTTACAGCCTGATGCTTTTATTCTGTCACTGCGTTCGCCTGAGAAGGTCGTTAGCTCAATGGCGAACAAGGGGTGGTATAATGAACCGGTCGTCAACGGCGGATTGAAGCCGACCACAGGTTTACAGCCAGCCTTTATGCCGCAACACAGACAGTTTTCCAGATTAACTCCACGTGGCAGCGAACTAGCCGATTGGCAAGATCTGACACCCGTAGGAAAATGCAGCTGGTATTGGAGTGCGTTAAATAAGCGAATCTACGCCGAATTATCCGAATTGCATCAATCAAGATTTCATCTGTATAAGCTAGCGGATGTCGATCAGAATCCCGCTTTCAATAAGAAATTAGAGGAATTGTTCGATCTCACGCCCATAAATGACCAGCAGTTCTTGAATCTGAAAAAAACGGCATCCAATGCTGGCCGAAAAAAAAGTACGGATGACGGTTGGACCGAAACGGAAAAGTCAGAATTCCATAAAGGCATATCTGAATTTCATGAAACTTTTCAGAGTTTAAAGACAACGGTTCTTTAGAGGCGTTTTGAGAGTCGCTCGTCAAATATTAAATTGGATACCACTTTCCTTTGTTGCGAAGCTCGCGGCATTATTTCGCCAACGTATCATCCTAATCTTTGTCTACCATCACACCGCCGACATATCAGAATTAGAGGCGCCGCAATCCATCGTCATAAGTCAAAGCCATAACGTTCCTCCTAAAGAGTTTGGAGAACAAATCTCGGCACTGCAAAATGCTGGCATTTCTTTCATAAATTTAGCCAAAATTTTTGAAACTACACTCAAACCGGGCATTTCTGCAGCAATTACATTTGACGATGGATATCGCTCGGTCAGAGACTACGCCGCACCAATTTTAAAGAATGCGAATATTCCTTTTACAATATTTCTCACAACGAATCTTCTAGAAGGCGACGTATTCTGGCGCGACGTAATCGCCCATGCAGTTGGCGCACAGCAAAGCCATTTATTTCTGGAAGGGATTGAAGGAGACGTGAATTCAGAGAGCTTTTCCCGACTATCAACCGATCTCAGAAAAGCCTCAAAAGATCCTAATATATACAAACAAAAGCTATTTGAACGGCTCGTTAATCGGTATACGCGCAATCATTTGAAAAATGGCACGGTGCTCAGGAGCCTGTATTTGAATGTCGATGACTTAAAGAAATTAGAGAAGGCGGGAGCTAATTTTGGAAATCACAGCTGCGGACATCCAATTATGAAATCCCTTTCCGAAGAGAACGCCAAAGAGGAGTTTCTTGGTGCCCATGAGTTTCTCATTGGAAACGATCTGCACGTGTCGGGGCAAGGTCTCTTCGCGTTGCCATTTGGCGGACGCGACCTCCATGACAATCCCTTTTTACCCGCTTACGCACAGAGCCTAGGATATCGTCACTACTTGTATACTGATGGACAGGCCAACTCCTATAGAAATGCCGAACTGACTTTAGATCGAATTCCGGCACCGACGGCTATCGATCAGTTCCTTTATTCCGCGAAAAGTGCGGTGACACGCGCAATACTTGGTCGAAATTAAATTGCGGGCATACTAAGATTCTGTTCCGGCTACATTATGCATTTCATATAATCGACCTTTCGCGGCCAGTAAGGCATCAAAATTACCATCTTCAACAACCTTACCATCGTCGAGAACGTATATATGATCGGCATTTCTAACTGTACTGAGGCGGTGCGCAATAACGATAATTGTCATCGAACCGCTAAGTGAATCAATGGCGTTTTGGACTTCGCGTTCCGCTTCATTGTCCAGTGCACTCGTGGCTTCGTCCAATATGAGAATATCGGGATCGCCAAGCAGTGCCCTCGCAAGAGCAATACGTTGTTTTTGGCCGCCCGATAGATTTGTACCCTGCTCGCCCATCAAACTTTCATATCCCTCCGGCAATGCGGATATAAATTCATGGGCATGGGCATATTTCGCCGCTTTTTCTACACTATTGAAATCAACCCCCTGCCGATAAAACAGAATATTATTTGTCACTGTGTCGTTTATCAGAAAAATATCCTGCGATACGTAGCCGATTCGTCGACGAAAGGAACGTGCTTCATAGTCCGCAAGATTCGTACCATCAATATTCACTGATCCCGAATTTGGATAAATAAAGCCCTCGATCAAATCAACACATGTACTTTTTCCTGAACCAGAAGCTCCAACAAGTGCGATCATATTTCCTTTTGGAATTCGCAAATCGATTGGACCCAGAGAAAATGTGTCTTCATCCGTCGAGTAAGAATATGAAACATTGTGTAATGCAATTTCGTTTTTCAGACCCGAAAAGATCAATTGACCATCTG
This sequence comes from Rhodospirillaceae bacterium, assembly GCA_002720855.1. Lineage (GTDB taxonomy): Bacteria > Pseudomonadota > Alphaproteobacteria > MPNO01 > UBA2964 > UBA2964. The sequence goes on from PBIN01000015.1 coordinate 575,189, forward strand.
GCCGTTCCTGATTGGCGATCAAATCGGCTTCAATTTTTTCATATACGTCAAGTGAAGCTACGTGTTGAGCAATTTTATAATGGGTGTTCTGGATTGTTTGAACGGAGCCATACATGCGAGATAGCGCAACGACAAACGTCACCAACTCACCAAATTCGAATTCGAAAAAAATGTAGGCCATTACAACGAAAAATAAAATCAGCGGCTCTGAAATCGAACGCAGGACTGATTCTGTGACAGTAAGTTCAACGGTATCGCGGCGATAGCGCGACATGTTTTCACGCATTTTCGTTTTCGACACAGATTCGCTAACAAAACTCTTAACTACCCGATAACCGGAAAGTGTGTAATTGACGATTTCCTGCACCGAACCGTTGATGCTGGTAATCGAGCGTCCCAATTTTTCGGCCCTCTTGAAAATTTTTCGGGCAAGAAAATAAATTCCAAAAGCGAGTGCAGCGGTCATCAACGTCAATTGCCAGGAAACCAATAAGACAACCGCGATGAATACAAGCAGATGGATGACGCCCGTTAGCAAGCGCGTTGCATAGTCAACTAACTGACCAATCATTCCGGTTTCCCGAATGATGGCATTCGCAACTTCGCCAAATTTGGATTGATACAAATTATTCAGACTACTGTTCAAAAGCGTATCAAACAGTTTTTGTTTTCGGTTAACCTCCGTTTCTACGCGGATGCGCATCGACAGATAGTCGGTATAAACCGTTAAGATCGCTTTTATGAGAAAAATGAAAGCGATGAACAGAATTAGCGCCAAAACTGACAATTCGATCTGAAAGTACGAGAACGCTTTATGAAATAGCCCAACGATACCGTCGGGATTGCTATTCACTTCGCTTCCAAGTGAGGCCACCAGCGGGAAGAGAGCAACAACACCTAGGCCACTAAGAATACCTGTCAAAAGAAGAACCGAAATTATTGCCAGCGTCCGCCACCGATATTGACGAAAAAGAATACTGAGAATTCTGGCGATCATTTATTTTCTCAATGCAGTGCTTGAACGCTGGCAAGGGTTCAAAGACTTGTACATACCCCATACCCCTATTGTGCAGACGTTGTCTACAAACAGCAGCCAAAGACAAGTGTTGTATTTACCCCTTTTGAAACCCTCGGAGCAAACAGGAAACCTTTTTTGAGCACCCAGTCACATATCGGGTTTCTGACAGTGAGTTCTATCCCAGGATATTCAGCAAATGCCATTCAGGTAATGAAAATGGCGGAGGCGCTCATACAACTGGATCCGAATTTATTCATGACGGCCGTACGCGGCGGCTCGGTTGCTACGCACGGCAACCTGCACGAACTCTATGGCGTCACTCATATCACGAAATCAATGAAGATTTATAAATCAGGGCGACGATTTGGTTTTTTGATCTACGCCATACGCGCGGCGTTGGGTGCAAAATGGCGTGGTGTAGACGTTGTCCTAACGCGATCGATTGTCATCGGAGCAATTACGGCCTGGTTAGGAATCAAAACCATTCTTGAATGTCATGCGCCGCCTCAAGGCCGAGAGCATCTGTTTTGGTTGGCCCTCCTTAGGTCAGGAAATTTCTCAAAGTTAGTTTTGATTTCAAATAAACTCAGAGAAATTATTCAAGATCATTATCCCGATATAAAACAGCTTGACGTTGTCGTCGCACACGACGGCGTGGATCTAGCCCGATTTCAAAATTTGCCTAACGCCAAAACCGCCAAGTTAAACGCAGGTCGTGATCTCAATAGACGGATCGCAGGCTATGCCGGTCATTTGTATGCCGGCCGTGGAATAGAAGTACTTTTTGATTGTGCGGAGGCTTTACCAGACTGGGATTTTGTGATTGCCGGTGGTACCGAAACTGATATCGAGAGACACCGAAACGAAATCCGTCGCCGCAAAATATCAAATATAGAGTTTTGGGGGTTTGTTCCGAATGCGCACTTGGCTGAAAAACTGTCTGTTGCCGACGTCCTGTTAATGCCCTACCAAAAACGCGTATCTATTAGCAGCGGAACATTAAATACCTCGCAATGGATGAGCCCGCTTAAGATGTTCGAATATATGGCAATGAAACGTGCCATTATAGCCAGCGATTTACCGGTTCTGCGCGAAGTCCTGAATGAGAAGAACGCCATCCTGGTAGAGCCCGATAAAGTCAATGATTGGGTATCCGCCTTGCAGAAATTGGAACAGGAAGATTCTCGACTACCGCTGGTAAATTCCGCACAGCGCACGGTTAGTCAGTATGACTGGCAGAAACGTGCCAACCTAATAATGGGAAACTAGGCGAATAGCTTTAATTTAAAGATATGAGAAACCTTCGCCACTTAACACCACGGTATATATGGAATCGTATATTCTGGAAGATTTACCATCGCCGATACCCGTTCGCGCCGTACTTGAATGCGGAAATTACCCGGCATCTCGAAAATCTAATTCATCCCAATCATGTAGGTTTGGAACCAGGTTCGGGTGCATCTACGGTCTGGTTTGCCCAACGCTGTGGTCATCTGACCTCGATTGAACACGATCCCGCCTGGGCCCAGCGGGTTTCCGATTGGCTGAGAGAGCGAAATCTATTCGACAAGGTAGATATGAAACTATGCGAAAGAGGTCCGAAAGGAACACCAGAGAGTTACGTAGATAGTATCGCGGCGTTTTCTGATAATTCACTCGATTTCATTCTTATTGATGGCAAAAAAAGAGATTCATGCGCTATTGCAAGTTTGCCACGTTTAAAACCGGGCGGACATATCATCGTTGACGATGTCCATAGGTATATTGCAAACGACACACCCTCTCATGCGCCATATTCCCGGGGACCTACCGACGGCGACGCTTCTCTCAAGTGGGAGAAATTTGTCGATCAGACGAAAATATGGCCTCGCTTGTGGAAATCCGATGGCATTTCGGATACGGCTATATGGACGAAACCAATTGCCAAAGATACGCAGCAAAGGCTCTAGGAGCATCACACTAAAAAACGACAGCGGATGATGCTTAACAAATTTATCAGAAGAAAATGAAACCAATTTCCCTTTTGGATCTAGCGGCGCAACGCGAGCGTATTGAAACTGATTTGGAAAATCGGCTTGCAGCGGTCATGGCGCATCACAGATATATCTTGGGTCCCGAAGTTGGCGAGCTTGAAAAAGTGTTGGCAGAAAAAACCGGCATGCGTCACGCCGTAACATGTTCCAGCGGAACCGACGCTCTATTACTGGCGCTTATGGCAAAAAATGTCGGTCCCGGCGATGCTATCTTCACAACACCTTTCACTTTCGTTGCGACAGCGGAAGTCATTGAGCTACTCGGTGCTACACCGGTATTTGTCGATATTGAAATCGATTCCTTCAACATTTCTGCTGATGCGCTTTCAGCCCAGATAAACCGCATCGAGGCCGAAAGTGAGCTGAAACCCCGAGGCATTATAGCCGTTGATCTATTTGGGCTACCTGCTGATTACCAATCCATTAATCTGGTCGCTGACGCACATGATTTATTCGTCATTGCAGATGCTGCACAATCTTTTGGCGGCCGACTCGACAATAGCCCGGTTGGAGGTCTCGCAGAAATCTCTGCAACATCCTTCTTTCCCGCAAAACCGTTGGGGTGCTACGGCGATGGCGGTGCGGTATTTACTGACGATGACGAAGTCGCATCCGCTTTTACGTCCATACGGATGCATGGAAAAGGAACTGATAAATACGACAATATTCGGCATGGGTTGAATGCAAGGCTGGATACGTTACAGGCCGCTGTTCTACTAGCGAAATTGCCTATATTCGAAGATGAAATTGCTGCTCGAAACCGTATCGCAGAAGACTATTCTAAAGGACTTCCTGATGTTGTTAAAACGCCTTCTGTTCCTGCAAAAACAACGAGTGCTTGGGCACAATATTCCATTCTTGTCGACAATCGTGACAGCGTAATCGACAGTCTTACCGAAGCTGGAGTTCCCACAGCAATATACTATCCCAAGCCTCTTCACCTTCAGACTGCCTATGCCAGCCACAAACATCAGCCGGGAGATTTTCCGGTTTCGGAAGAAGCTAGCCAAAAAATTATGAGCTTGCCGATACATCCGTATCTGGATGACGATCAGGTGCATTTTATTATCAACGCAGTGATTGATGCTTGCTCTCAAACCGGGGCCGTTTGTTGATTTCTCCTCCAAACATCGCAGTTATAGGTGCTGGGTATTGGGGTCAAAATCTGGTTCGAAATATGCACGAACTCGGCGCGCTGCATACAATCAGTGATGCCAATCCGGAAATCCGCGAGAATATGGCGGAAAAATACAAAGATGCACGCATCACGGGATGTGCAAACGATGTCTTTAACGATCCAGCTGTCGATGCTGTCCTTATAGCAACCCCTGCTGTATCCCATTTTGACCAGGTAGAGTCAGCATTGAAGGCTGGCAAGGATGTAATGGTTGAAAAACCGCTCTGTTTGAACGTTGCCGACGGCGCAAAGCTGGTTGAACTTGCACAGCAGACAAAACGCATTCTCATGATCGGCCACCTTCTCTGGTATCACCCTGCAGTAATAAAACTGCGCGACATGATCAAAAACGATGACCTAGGGCAACTGAGGTACATCTCATCGAACCGGCTCAATATGGGAAAGCTACGTCGTGAAGAAAATGTTCTTTGGTCATTTGCGCCACACGACATATCCGTCATCCAGGGCCTGATTGGCGAACAGCCCATTCAAGTTCAGGCAACAGGTGGTGCCTTCCTCGACCAATCGGTAGCCGACGTTACTCTAACGGAACTGACATTTTCAAATGGTATTCGTGGATTTGTGTTTGTGTCTTGGCTTCACCCGTTCAAGGAGCAAAAACTTGTCGTTGTAGGCGAACGCCAAATGGCGGTATTCGATGATCGGCTCGATTGGGACGAAAAACTCTGCCTGTATCCGCATGATGTAACATGGGGCAACGGTATCCCAGAAGCACAACCCGCGGACGCGCTCGCGGTTCCCATGGAACCAGCGGAACCGCTTCGGAAGGAGTGCGAACATTTTTTGAATTGTGTTCGGACACGCGAGCAGCCACGAACAGATGGTAGAGAAGCACTGGCTGTCCTGGATACATTAGAAAGAGCGGAAATGTCGTTACAAAAATCCTCTACACACCATAAGCAACCCGAAGACGGTTCAATTCATGAAACGGCCATTGTCGACGAGGGCGCCACAATCGGCCGGGGTACGCGAATTTGGCATTTTAGCCATATCCTCGATGAAACTCACATTGGCAATTATTGCACGATTGGCCAAAATGTAATGATTGGTCCACGTGTTTCTTTAGGCGATGGCTGCAAAATCCAAAACAATGTTTCAATTTATGAAGGTGTAACTTTGGAAGACCACGTGTTTTGTGGACCGAGTTGCGTTTTTACTAATGTCAACAATCCAAGAGCTGATGTCCCTCGTCGGGACGAGTTCCTGGAAACCAATGTTGGAAAAGGCGCGAGTATCGGTGCAAATGCGACAATTGTTTGCGGAAACGATCTTGGTTCCTATTCCTTTATTGGTGCCGGTGCCGTGGTTACAAAAGACATTCTCGCAAATGCCTTGGTTGTCGGTAATCCCGCACAACAAATTGGCTGGATGTGCGATTGCGGAGAACGCCTCCCTGAAAATCTAACATGCAAAAGCTGTACCAAGTCATATCGAGAAACCGACAACGGACTTGTGCACGAATCCTAGCTGATCAACTCCACCCCTTATGACTGAAGAGTTCTTTACGCATGTGGTTGGGGCGCGACCTCAATTCATAAAACTCTCCCCTGTTGTCCAAGCGATGTCCAAACAAGGGCTACAATCGCGCATTGTCCATACAGGACAGCATTACGATCACGCTATGTCGCGATCATTTTTCGATGATCTAGGAATCCCCTTGCCAGACGAAAATTTCGAAGTCGGTTCGGGAAATCACGGTGAACAAACAGCAAAAATGCTTGTCGCTCTCGAGCAGGAGTTTTTGGTGCATTCGCCGCGCATGATTATAATTTATGGTGACACAAATTCGACACTAGCGGCGGCGATCGCCGGTGCGAAACTGAATGTTCCTATCGCCCATGTCGAAGCTGGAATCCGCGCCAATGACATCAGAATGCCAGAAGAAATAAACCGGATCGTTGCCGATAGGTTGTCCAGTTTGTTATTCGCCCCCTCCCAGAAGGCGTCTGAGCAGATGCTCGGCGAAAATATCCCGGCACAAAATATCGCAGTGGTCGGTGATGTGATGTACGATGTCGCAATTCGGTTCGGCGAAACCGCAAGAGAAAATAGTCAAATTCTTGAGAAAGAGGGTTTGCAAAAGAAAAATTATGTCTTGGCAACCATACATCGCGCAGAAAATACCGATGACAAGGAACGACTGAAAGCTCTTGTTGACGCGTTAAGCGTCGTCGCGAAATCAGTCCGGGTGGTTTTGCCGGTCCACCCGCGAACCCGGGCAGCTTTGAAGAAATTTGATATGGAAGCTCTTGCCGAAAAATCTCTAAAGTTGATCGAGCCTGTCGGTTATCTCGACATGGTTCAACTAACAGCCAATGCGCGTATAGTTGCAAGTGATTCTGGTGGCGTTCCCAAGGAGGCTTATTTCCACAACGTTCGTTCCGTAATCTTGAGAGAAGATGCGCTTTGGGACGAACTTATTGAACTTGATTGGGCTGCATTGGCGCCGCCGACATCGTCCAACAGTGTTTCAGATGTTATTAAGTACAACCTCGATGCGGCACCCGGGCAGGAAAGTTACCCATATGGAAAGGGCGACGCAGCACCGAAGATCGCCGAAGCGCTTGCCAACTGGCAGTTAGAGCGAAAAAGTTGACGAAATGAAAATTATACATGTCGTTGACTATCTTATGCCGACCATGGGGTATCAGGAATTTCTTTTGCCTAAGTGGAATGCACGCCATGGACACGAAGTGCATGTAATTACTTCTGATCGTTACGCGAATGTACCGAGTTACAAAAAAACTTTTGAGCCTTTTTTGGGACCGCGATTGAGAGATGCCGGAATGGAATTAATAGATGATGTTACAGTCCATCGGTTACCCATTCGCTGGGAATTTCAGGGCCGGGTTTGGATGGCAGGTTTTAAGAAATATCTGGCGAGATTGGCTCCCGACGTTGTATTTGTTCACGGAACAGGTTGCCCTGCATCCTTCAAGGCTGCTTCTTGGTGTCAGCGAAGTGGTGTTCCTTTGGTTATGGACAATCATATGACATTCTCCTCTGTAAGAGAGGGTCTCGCTGCAAAGTTATATTACATCGCGTTACGAATTCTAACTCGGACATATCTGCTTCCCGCAACACACCAGTTTCTTGGCGTAGCGCAAGAATGTTCTGACTTTCTTCATGAAAAGCAGAACATACCTCGAAATAAAATAGAGCTGCTGCCGCTAGGAATAGATACCGACTTACTGACACCGAACGTGACTGCTCCGCAAGAATTTCGCCGAAACTTGGGGTTATCAAAAGATTCAATTATCGTCATGCAGACTGGGAAAATTACACCAGATAAAGGCGCCCATTTATTGGCCCAAGCAATGGCACCTCTTATGGCTGACGAACCTAACCTCCATCTGATTCTCGTGGGTGCTGGGCCCGACGATTATCGCCAACAGGTTCTTGCACCTCTAACAGAAAACAAAGTCTTGGATAATTTCCATATATTACCGTTCGTCACTACTGCTGAGCTCGCAAATTATTTTTCCGCTGCCGATATCTGTGTTTTTGCGAAAGCGGCCTCTCTAAGTTGCCTCGAAGCCGCTGCATGTGGCACGCCGGTGTTGATGACAGACATGCCGATTGGAAAATGGCGCGCTGAAATGGGGGCGGGGGAAACTTTTCGAGACGGTGATGTCAACGATCTCAGGTCAAAAATTGGCGGACTATTAAACTCAGCTGACGACCGGAGAGCGCTAGGGCAAGCCGCACGAACCAGTGTACAAGAACATTTTTCCTATGACAGTGTAGCTCTTCAGTCGGAAAAAATTCTGACCGAAGCGATCAATTCGATATAAACTTTGGCCCGTCGTCACCGAATCTTGCTCGTTATTGCCGGCCTCACGGCAGGAGGCGCTGAAAGACAATTAGCGCTACTAACGCAACATGTTGATCATTGCGAATTCGACATTGGGTTATTGCTTTTCAATTCAAGAGACCGGATTCATTATCGCGGTGTAATTGATGAAAGAATATGGCTTCGAACCCTGGAGTTATCGCCAACCGAAGATGGTGTGAAACTCATCCCTCGCCTAATTTCGGGAATAAGAAATGCTATTGCCGAATGGTCACCCGACTTGATTCATACCAGCTTGAATATTGCAAACCACGCTACAAGATTTTCCGCGCTAATCAGCAGATGGAAAACCCCTATCGTGACTTCGATCCGAGCCGATTTTCGGGAAGGTTATAGTGCTCGGGATCGTTTTCTGGAACGGATGCTTTGGCGCCGAACTAACTATTTTATTTGCAACTCTGGTGTCAGCAAGCAGCAATTAATAGCGGACCTTGGTGTTAACGAATCGAATATAAAGACTATTCCGAACGGAGTAGAAGATAAATTCTTTCAGACGAACATTGTCGAGAAACCAAAATGGTGGCCGCGGGGCCGGTCCTGCCTAACAGTCGCTAGACTCAAGGACGGCAAGAACTATCTCGAACTCGTTTTTGCCATTAAATACCTTGCTGACAACGACAAGTTAGGAGATTGGAATTTTGTCTTTGTTGGAGAAGGCCCCCAGAAAAAAGAACTATTAGAAGCCATAAAGAAAGCCAAAATTGAGAACCGTGTTGTTCTCGTTGAACCCGTGGAAGACCTATTGCCGATCTATCACTCAGCTGATGTGTTCCTGTTACCGTCTTTGCATGAAGGGCTATCTAATGTCTTGCTAGAGGCCCAAGCGATGCAGCTTCCGATCATTGTGACGAAGGAGGCAAATCGGGCAGCGGCCGTGGACGCAGAACACGCTTTCCTAATCGATGCGACAAACTTTGGGCCGCAGCTCGAATCCGCGCTCTCCTCCAATAAACACGAATTGGTAGAACGGGGAATACTAATGTCTCAGAGCATTCGCCAACGATATAGCGTCGAACGCATGGTCAGCGAAACATGCGAAATTTGGAGATCTTTACTCGCCAACCATGTCTGATTCTATCCAAAGAAAATCCGATTTAGCGGAAGCATACGGTCGCCAGTGGATTGACGAATCGGAATATTGGGCATCGCTAAACTATCACGTTCGCTATCAAGATCAGTTTCTAGATCTGGTTAGACCCACAGCTTCTACGAAAATATTGGAATGCGGTTCGGGAACAGGAGAAATTGCACAACGCGTGATGGAAAAATTTCTCATGAGCGATGGTCCGAACGTCGATTTTTACCTCGTTGATGTCTCGGAGACGTTGCTAAAGATCATAAGTAAACGGATCGTGCCCCCGGCGCGGGTGAGGGCCCATCTGATCCAGGCAACCGCACAAGAATTACCGTTCGCAGACGATTATTTCGACCGCATCTATGCACTTTCGGTTCTATGGTACGTTTCAGATCCCCTAAAAGCCGTTACAGACATGTTACGTGTTTTGAAGCCGGGAGGTATAATGTGCTTCGACTTGATAAGCCTTCTAAATCCGACAGGGTTTCTCGGCAATTTAAGTAACAAAATTCTATCCATCGGGAACAATAGACAACGTGTAAGCTATTTTCTTCCATCTCAAATCAACAAATGCTTACGCGAACAAAACGTCGAATTTAATACTGTCGGCTATATGCCCATTTTGCCCACGACATTGCCCGGTTTGGGAAACCTGTTTAATCTATTCAGAACCATAGACTGGTTACCAAGAACTAAAAATGGTTTTTTAATCCCAACCTGCAACAAGGTCGTTTATTGCGTGAAAAAGAATGCTTGATCAGAAGTTGAATGTTCGGAAAGACCGAAGCAACGGAGCAATCTTAGTTGGACCGTTGCCCCCTCCAACCATTGGCCAAAGTATATCTTTTGAAATGTTGCGCGATGAATTCTCCGCCCGCTCTTTGCCTTATTGGTTATTGGACATAAGCGGTGGCGCAACCAGCCGACGCGACGGAAGTTTCTCTTTGGGAAGGGTCATCGCTCTTATGGCTTCTTTATGCAGAGTCACGATTTTACCCTTCCTGCGAGATCGAAATTTTTATTTAACCATCGCGCAATCATGGAATGGGTTTCTTCGTGATTTGTGGTTTATTGCCTTGGCTAAAATCGGAAGGCATCGCATTGTCCTACATCTTAAAGGAGGCAGCTACGATAATTTTTACGATAGTTTGGGAAACTTCCGAAAGGCAATTGTTCGAAAAACTCTAAGTTGTGCGGATTGCATTATCGTATTGGGTGACAGGCTCGCCCCAATGTTCGATTTCGTCCCTGACAGTGCCGAAAAAATTATTGTCGTTTCAAACGGTTGCCCACTGCCCCTGGAAGCGCTTCCGAAAAATTCGAAACATTTACCCAGTGCAGACAGTAATGAGCCCATCAATATTTTATATTTGTCAAACCTTATCGATTCTAAGGGATATCGTGATTTGTTGCAGGCGATTGCAATTCTAAAACACGTACATAAGTTAAATATCCGCTGCCGTTTCTGTGGACAGTTTCTCATAGCGTCTGATACGCAACTATTTCACAATTCAGATGAAGCCGAAGCTGATTTTAAGACCCAATCAAAGTCATTAGATATCGAAGATGTCGTAACCTGGGATGGTGTCGTCACTGGAGAGAGGAAAATCGAAGCCCTGAAAGAAGCGCACTTTATGGTACTGCCAACCCAATACAATAATGAAGGTCAGCCGGTTGCAATTATTGAAGCAATGGCCATGGGCGCCGTTGTCGTCGGAAGTCGATGGCGTACAATTCCAGATATGTTGGATGAAGGCCGAGCGGGGATTCTAGTTGACTCTAGTTCACCATTGCAAATTGTAGACGCCATTACGGACGCTACGGCCGATCCGGAAGCATACAACAATATAAGTCAGGCAGGCATAAAACATTGCCAAGTTCGATACAGTCGAGAGAAACATTTAGACGAGTTAATCGCAGCAATAAATGCCGATTCCGTATTCGCCGCCGAAGGTGTCGAAAATCGGCTTGAAAGCGCGTAACTATTATCGGATCAAGATTTTGAAAGTTCTAGTCAATGCCCTTTCCGCGAGACGGGGTGGTATCGTTACGTATACTCAGAATCTAGCTCGCTCAATGGCAAACCTTCCGGTTGACGCCACCATTGTCGGCCCACCCGAACTGGCCCAAGGTCAAAAAACTATTGTAACGAGGGATGTGGGGCAATTCTCCCCATTGAAACGCATCGTGTGGGAACAAACATCCTGGCGCAAATACGTTAAGTCCTTCAATCCCGATATTCTTTTTTCGTCTGCAAACTTCGCTCTCTATTATAGCCCCGTTCCGCAGCTTCTTCTGATGCGCGAGGGTGGATTGTTTAATCCGTTCTACCTTAGAAACGTGTTTCCGTTCTTGGGAAGCAGAATTAAATTGCAGACCCGTATTCGCCGGAATTTTATGTTCCGGTCAATGCGCGCCGCATCAACCATAATGTTTCCATCCGAAACGCTTCGCAACTGGGTCGCTTCCTGGGTCCCCGATATAGCAAACAGGTTTGTCGTCAATTCTTATGGAATCGATCACGGTCATTTCGAAACAAGCAAGGAAATTATTGCGCCGAAAAAAGATTCAGTGAAGCTATTATATGTTTCTGTTTATTACCCACACAAAGACCCCGCGACTTTGTCTGACGCTGTTCTACAGCTCAGCCAAAGAGGTATAGATGCTCATGCCCGCATTACAATGGCCAGTAATGAATTTCACCCCTGGCCATCGGGGGTCAACGATCTTGCAAAATTGCAGTCAGCGGAAGCGAACGGTCAAGCGGAACTCGGATCAATCGTTTATAAGGACCTGCCAAGCGCCTACCACGATGCCGACATTTTTGTGTTTCCATCAATATCGGAAACCTTCGGATTTCCATTGGTAGAAGCAATGGCAGCAAAATTGCCGGTAATCGCAGCAGATACTTTAATCAATCAAGAAATCTGCGGCCCGACCGCTCTCTACTACAACCCCTCTGACGCCGCGTCGTTGGCCAATCGCGTTGAGGAGCTATTGACTCGCCCAGGCCTCTATAACTGGATGGCAGAAAATGGCGAGAAGCGTGTGAAAGAACGGTTTAGCTGGCAAGGACATGCCGATCGATTGATTTCTATTATGGAAAAAACCGCCAGGACAGGCTGAGAAAACTGTTTCTCTGATGTTTCTCATTTCTCCCGTTATCTAAATTCGCAGCGTCAAAAATATAATGATACTCGTTAGTGCCTGCATTTGGGGTGTGGCCGTTTTGGCCTGTATCTGGACCGCTACTGAGTATATCTGGGCATTGCGATTGCTCATTTTAGGCCTTGCTTTGGGCACATCTATAAATCTCTTTCGCTCCCGTTGCGAGTTAGTTTTTTTAACCCCCGGATACTTATTGGGTTTTATCACGCTTATATTTTACGGAGTGGCTCCCGCCCTTTACTTGTCACTCCTGCCCAACTCTTTGCCTTATATCATGTTCCAAGGAGGAGAAACTCACAATCTAACAAAAGGATATGTGAACAGTCTGGGTGAATTATTCATTCTTCAATTTTCTGCAATGTGTTTCTTAGTAACCAATTTCATTTCCCAAATTCATAGAGACCGCATCATCAAATTTGGGCAATCCATCAAAATCGAATTAGCGCCCAATATCTGGAAAATTGCCATCGCTTTAACAATTCTTTTCACCTGTGCGTACGCGGGAACTCGGTTACCATCGACACAACATCTATTTTCGAATTTGATTGGTCAGGAGTTTCATCATGCTTTGACACCTTCGCTATCAATAAGCCTGGTATTCCTCGCATTCAGTGCTTTAAACCAACCGACACGCATTCAAGCTATTTTGTTTACGGTTTTTGCGGCTTGTTTAGGGACGATGGTCGCCATAGACCTCGCCGCAACACCGACGCTTATTGCCCTTTCAGGAGTATTGTTATTTTTCGTTTTACGCCGATACGCCTTTAAAAGATTCGCAGCGATGGCACTTGTTTCCATCGCCATCGCGGTTTCTGCTGTCGCGATTTCTGCGATTAAAGGCCGCCCAATCCATGTGGATCAAACAAAATTCCCCATTGTCGAGTATGGGCTTGCGAAGCTAACCTCCAAGTTCGTTTTGCGGCAAGGAGTGTCTGGGTTCTGCCTCAACAATATTATTGTCCATGATTTAGGGCCAAAAGATCAAAGCCCACTATATTTTTTGAGCGCTATTGTGCCGCGATTTATATGGCCCGAAAAGCCGATTTTGTCCCTCGGATCCCAATTTGCTGAAAGCTATTGTCACCAGGGCCAAGCCTACAGATTAAAACATAGCGAATCGATTACGTTGCTCGGGGAACCGTTAATTAGAAGCAGTATTTTCGGTTTGCTCACTGCGCAGTTAGCCGTTTTTCTTATTTGTTATATGGTCGCATTTGGCGGCCTATCGGGTAACGTAATAAACCTTTTGGTTTTGACGGCACTCCTGCCGTGGTTAATCCCATTCGAACAGCACTTCGCTCAATACATTGGCAATATTTTCAAAAGCGCTCTGGTGATTTTACCATTTGCGGGCGTTCTATATTTATGCCGATTCCACATATGGTCCCAAAGGGACCATAGAAGTCTATAAGCGAGTTCTTTTGAAAATTCTCTTTTTAACAGAGAACTTTCCGCCCGAAACAAATGCGGCAGCAACACGGGTTTTCGAGCGCGCATGTTACTGGGTGCGGGAGGGTCACGATGTTACCGTAATCACGCAAGCGCCTAATTTTCCATTCGGGAAATTGTATGACGGATATCGCAACAGCTGGCGGCAGATCGAAACGATAGAAGGTATACGTATCGTTCGGGTCAAAACCTATATCTCAGCGAATGAAGGGGTGGCCCTCCGAACCCTCGATTTTATAAGTTATATGGTTATGGCTGTATTTTTCGGTCTGTTTGAGCGCAAACCCGATATCGTCGTTTCTACATCACCGCAATTCTTTGCCGCAGTTGGCGGCTGGCTTATTAGCGCCTTTCGACGGATACCATTTGTTTTTGAACTCGGTGACCTGTGGCCGGCGTCAATCGTTGCCGTCGGTGCGATGAAACCCAGCTTCGCCATGCGCATGGTCGAAAAGCTTGAGCTGTTCCTGTACAGGCGTTCAGCGGTTGTCGTTGCTCTAACGAATGCTTTCAAAAAAAATCTCATCGAAAGGGGAATCGACGGAAACAAAATCGCGGTCGTCATTAACGGTGTCGATCTTCCCCGCTACGCACCGCAGGAACGGGATGCCGATCTCGCAGAAGAATGGGCGTTGGAGGATAAATTCGTTATCGGATATGTCGGTACTCACGGAATGGCACACGGCCTGGAGAACGTTCTGGAGGTAGCCGCACAGGTTTCTGACCGTACAAATTTAGTATTTATGTTTGCCGGCCCTGGCGCGGTACGTGAACAGCTCATTCAGGAAGCAAAAGAGCGTAATCTAAAAAACGTGATTTTTGTTCCACCCAAACCAAAAGACCAAATGCCAGCTGTCTGGAGCCTGTGCGATGTCGCTTTGGTTCATCTGAAGGATACGCAGGTATTTGCCGAAGTTATTCCCTCCAAGATATTCGAGGCGATGGGTATGGGCTTGCCGATTTTAATTGCTGCGCCGCAAGGAGAGGCGACCGACATTATCCAAAAAGATAAAGTCGGTCTTGTCGTCCCACCCGAAAACCCCGAGGCACTCGCGAACGCAGCGTTACAGTTTTGCGATGATGAAGCCTTTAGAACGGAAGCCGCCAGAAATTCATATGCCGCCGCACCAAAACACAGCCGCGCCTTTCAAGCGGAAGCGATGATGGCGGCCCTCATAGCGGCAATCGAGAACAAAGGCGATGAGGCAGCAGCACGTGTCGCTCAGGTTGAGGCCCCATCCTGAGCAATATTCTTGTAACGGGTGGAAGCGGTTTCATTGGTCAGGAACTTTGCAGAGCGCTGGCAAATGTAGGTTACACGCCAGTCATTACAAGCCGGTCTGCCCAAACAACCTCCTATGCATCCGAATGCCGACTTATCGAAGATATCACCAATACCGACGCCTTATGTGCCGCAATGAAAGATATCGAGGTGGTAATTCATTTAGCGGCCCGCGCCCATGTAATGAGTGATCAATCTTCCGACCCGCTGAGCGATTATAGAAGAGTAAATGTGGATGGTACGGTTGCGATCGCCAACGCCGCTCGCCAATCCGGTATCAAACGGTTGATCTTTCTAAGTTCCATCAAGGTGAATGGCGAAAGGACTTCGGAGAAGCCTTACACTGCTCATGATACCCCCGCACCCGAGGACCCTTATGGAATTTCAAAATCAGAAGCAGAATCCAGATTAATAGAGGTTTCGAAAGACAGCGAGTTGGAAACCGTTATAGTGCGAACACCGCTCGTCTACGGTGCTGGTGTCCGCGCCAATTTTCTTTCCCTGATGTCGATCGCTGATAGCGGTCTGCCTCTACCGTTTGGTGCCATCAACAAAAATCGCCGGAGTCTCATCTATATTGAGAACCTTGTTGATCTGCTCATAAAAACCGTTAGCCATCCATCCGCAAATGGCCAGACATTGTTGGTGTGCGATGGTGAAGATCTCTCGACGACATCGCTTGTTGAGAACCTGCGTACATCATTGGGAAGGAAACGACGCCTAGTACCAATTCCCCCTGCGATCATACGTGCATCTTTGTCATCCATAGGAAAGAGCGGTATGGCTGATCGTCTATTGGGCTCACTCGTGATAGACGATACTGCGACCCGCGAACTCTTAAAATGGCAACCGCCATTCACGATAGCGGAAGGTTTAAGGCGAACTGCCGATTGGTACCGGGCCTCCAATGCTCAATGAGGCAATCGGGAATGCGCATTTACAGCACACGTTTCTAACACCCGATTCGTGACAACTACTTTTTGGACAGGCGCCCTGTGGTAAACTGCGTTAACTTTCGTTATAGGTCTCGCGAACCGTTGCTGGAACCTCATGAGTAAACTACGTCAAAAAATTGCATTTGGTCATGATCTCATCATGGCCTTTTTGTCATTGCCCATCGCGATGTTTCTCCGGATGGGCCGGGACATGTTCATATATGATGCCGATTTCGTTGTATTCGCTGCATTGGTCTTTGCCGCTGTAGCCGGTACATGTTTCTGGATTTTAAATTTATATGGCGGTATTTGGCGCTACGCCTCATTGAACGATTTGATGGCCATCATGAAGGCCGTCACCTTGGCCATCCTGGTTTTCGTACCGCTGATGTTTATGCTCAACCGGCTCGAGTGGATTCCGCGCTCGACACCAATGATCAATTGGCTCGTTCTCATAATGCTTTTGGGCGCGCCTAGGTTTATTTATCGTCAGTTTAAGGACCGACGAGCAGGCAACAAAGCCCGAAGACAAGAATCGTCTCAAAAAGTGCCGGTTCTGTTAGTCGGCGCAGCCGACGGCGCAGAATTGTTTATTCGGGCAATCGATAGAAACCCGTCCGCTGCCTATAAAATCGTGGGGATCGTCGGCGAAAATACCGGTCGCGTCGGACGGAGCATTCGCGGAATACATGTTCTGGGCACAATCGACGACGTGCCTTCCGTTTGCAAAAAACTTACGAGTGACGGACAAAACCCCCAACGCATCATCGTTACCAAAGACGATATCGAAAAATCGTCGATGCAAAAACTGATCGCACATGCAGACGAGCTGGGTGTTTCTCTGGCAAGAATGCCACGCCTTACCGATTTCCAAAGTAACGTCGAAGAAAATACGCCGGTTCGCCCCATCGCGATCGAAGATGTACTGGGAAGAGCCCAGCAAGTATTAGACCGGGCGAGTATGCAGGCTTTAGTTAAAGACCGGCGGGTTCTCATCACGGGAGCGGGCGGCACAATCGGTGGAGAGCTTTCCCGGCAGATTGCGGAATTTGGGCCATCCCACCTCTGTCTTTTAGAGTCTTCGGAATACGCGTTATACGCCATCGATCTGGAGATCAAAGAATCCTATCCTAACCTGCCACGTAATTCCGTGATCGCGGATGTTCGAACGAGAGCGCGCATGAACCGGATATTTAAAGACGAGGCACCCGACTTGGTCTTTCATGCAGCAGCGTTAAAACATGTTCCGATCGTTGAAGATCATCCATCTGAGGGGATACTGACTAATATCGATGGAACCCGGATTATCGCCGATTGCTGTCGTGAGACGGGGGTCAGTGCAATGGTTTTAATCTCCACGGACAAGGCGGTTAATCCAACCAATATAATGGGCGCGACAAAGAGAATTGCTGAAACCTATTGCCAGGCATTAGATTTGGAAGAATCAACAAAAACACGATTCGTTACTGTGCGTTTCGGCAACGTTTTGGGTTCAACTGGTTCCGTCGTCCCGCTATTTCAGCGGCAACTGGCAAATGGCGGGCCGCTCACCGTTACCCATCCGGATATGAAGCGGTATTTCATGACCGTTAGAGAGGCCGTGGAACTCGTTCTGGAAGCAACCGTCCTCGGAGAGAAAAAGGAAAGTGCTTCAGGGCGTGTCTATGTTCTTGATATGGGCGAGCCGGTGAAAATCGCCGATCTCGCACGTCAAATGATCCTTCTGGCCGGGCTTCAGCCAGATCAGGATATCAAAATTGAATTCACTGGCCCGCGGCCAGGCGAAAAACTCTTTGAAGAGATTCTTCATGACTCAGAACCACCTGAGGGCACCGATTACGACGGTATTTTGCTTGCCGCTCCCCGGACCATCGATCTCACCACTTTATCCAAACAAATTGATGAGATCGTTGAGGCCGCGAAAGCTGGTCATTCCGACGAAATATTTTCACTTATACGGGCTTACGTACCCGAATTTCAGCCAGAAGCGGGTGGCCCGATAAGAGCCGTCGCCTCCTAATAGACAATCAAAAAATCGAATGACAGATTCTCAATCAAGCAGAATTACCCGAGCTTTGATATCGGTCTCGGACAAACAAAACCTCGAAAAGCTCGGTAAGTTTTTATCGGAAAGTGGCGTCGAAATCCTATCGACCGGTGGATCTGCCAAAGCGCTATCCGATGCCGGTATACCTGTGAAAGAAGTTGGTGATCATACCGGTTTCCCGGAAATCATGAATGGACGGGTGAAAACACTTCATCCAAAAATCCATGGTGGAATTCTGGCACGTCGGAGCGATGAGACACATCTCGCTGCAATGCGGGACCATGACATCGCGCCGATCGATATGATCGTTGTCAATTTGTATCCCTTTGAGGAAACAGTTGCTGCGGGCGCGGACTTCGAGACCTGTATCGAAAATATCGATATCGGCGGCCCATCATTGATCAGGGCAGCAGCAAAAAATCACGAGAGTATTACTGTTATCACGGACACCCTCGATTACGACGCGGTAATCGCCGAGATGAAAGAAAATGAAGGTGCGACGACACCGGAATTGCGCCGCCAACTCGCTGCAAGAGCTTATGCAAAAACTGCCGCTTACGATGCAGCGATCGCAGATTGGTTCGCCAAGCAAAATGGCGACGAATTTCCTCAACGTCATACGCTGGCAGGTAATCGTGCACAAATTATGCGATATGGCGAGAATCCTCATCAGAGCGCTGCCTTTTATCGTACTGCAGATGACCGTCCTGGCGTCGCAACAGCATCCCAATTGCAGGGTAAGGAACTTAGCTATAACAATTTGAATGATACGGATGCCGCTTTCGAGCTTGTTGCCGAATTCAGTGAGCCAGCGGTTGCGATAATCAAACATGCCAATCCCTGCGGCGTTGCGATCGGCAATTCCCTGTCCGATGCCTACAACCGTGCGCTCAAATGCGATCCCGTCAGCGCGTTCGGTGGTATAATCGCCGTCAATCGGGAATTGGATGCAGATGCGGCGAAGGAAATGGCCGAGCTTTTCCTTGAAGTAATCATCGCTCCTGAGGTGACAGATGCCGCAAAAGAGATTTTGGCAGCAAAAAAGAACCTTCGCGTCCTGGCAACAAACGGCATGCCGGCATCCGATGAGCCGGGCATGACGTTGAAAATGCTCGCAGGCGGGTATCTCCTGCAGAGCCGCGATGCAGCGCATGTTACAGCGGGAGACTTGAAGACCGTTACAAAGCGTGAGCCATCAGAACAAGAGCTGGCCGATTTGATATTTGCCTTTACCGTCTGCAAACACGTGAAATCCAATGCGATTGTTTATGCCAAGGACGGTGCAACGGTTGGGATTGGCGCGGGACAGATGAGCAGGGTCGACTCCTGCCGTATTGCCGCTCAAAAATCGGCGGACGCGGCAGAAGCGGCGGGTGAAGGGGATCCATTAGCCATCGGCTCTGTCGTCGCTTCCGACGCTTTCTTTCCTTTCGCTGACGGGTTGCTGACCGCCGCCGCCGCCGGTGCCACCGCTGTTATCCAGCCAGGTGGTTCGATCCGTGATGATGAAGTGATTGCGGCAGCCGACGACAATGACCTCGCGATGGTACTCACTGGTATTCGCCATTTCCGGCACTAGAGCTATAGGATGGTGCCTAGAGCGGCATTAGCGGAGGCCAATATGACTTATACACTCGAAGAATTTTGCGCTGACGCCCATAACGCAATGGAAAATGATTCTGGTAGCGCCGGCCGTGATGCGATTCGAGCGCATCTCGAAAAGCTCCTCGTCAATTCAGACTTTGTTCACGAACATCTATCTACGCAGAGTTCGGGGAAAACACTTCTCTACCATGACCAGGAGTTTGATTTTTACGTCATGGCCCACGGTACCGATGCGGGAAACCGCAAAGGCAAGCCGCATGATCATGGTGCTTCATGGGCTGTTTACGGACAGGCCACCGGAATGACCAATATGACAATCTGGCATCGTGTTGATGACGGCGACCAGCCTGGTCATGCCGAACTTGCTGAACACGAGACCTTCCCCTTAAAACCAGGCCATGCAGCACTGTTCGATACCGGCGTAATACATTCTACGGCACACCCGGAACCAGCCCGTTGGGTGAGAGTCACGGGCACCGATCTCGATACTATCGAGCGCTACGCTTATGATCCGGGGCGTCAGGTCATGAAACGGATGACCCCGTAACGAGAAATATAACGATAAGCAAGCGAAAGTACTTTACAGGCGTAAGTTAAAGTGCCGTTCCTCAGCCGATATGGTCCTGATGATTATCAAGGTACCAGTCGGCGATTTCCTCTCGGGTCGGAAACCAGACCCCGTCAAAACCCTTCACATAATCTAGAAAGTCGCCAAGTGCCCTAATACGATAGGGCTGGCCAATCACGTGCGGATGAAGCCCAAAGTTCATTATCCGCATCGCTGTTTTTCCCTCCTCATAGAGAACGTCAAACTGTTCGCGTAACGCTGCCAGGCCCTGGTCCAGCGTCATACCGCCGCGCGCAAACATGTTGAAATCGTTTACGTCATTTGAATAGGGTATGCACACAATTGGGCCGTTTTCGGTTCTGATCAAATAGGGTTGATCGTCATTAAGAAAATCGCAGAAAAATGTCAGGCCTGCTTCTTTAAGATAATCAATGGTCCTGGCCGTTGGCCTGAGAGACGATGAAAGCCAGCCTTTTGCGGGTCGACCAATAACTTCGTTATAAACATCCAGAGTACGATTTATAACGTCGCGCTCTTTCTCTGGTTCCTCCGCGTAAAATGTCAGAATATCGTTTTGTGCCCAGTTATGTGGTACGAGCTCCCAACCTCTTTCATTCACGGCATCTATAATTCTCCGGCGTTCCAACGCCATTTTTGCGTTCATAGTGCAGGAGGCCGGAATGCCGGCTTTATCTAGCCGGTCCAAAACACGCCATACACCGACACGCTGCCCATATTCACGCCACGTCCAATTTACGTAGTCAGGAACATTTCCGGGAACCGGAAACGGTATCGTTGCTGGGCCACCGGCATAAAGCGGTTCAGTTTGATTGCGGGTTTGCTCCCAATATTCGAGATTGATCGTAATAATTAGGGCGATGCGATGATCGCCGGGCCATTTCAGGGGTTTGCGATCAGGTAACGCAACAAAATCATATTCCATACAAGGGCCCCACTGTCTTCATGCCCTTACACAGTACGACAAACGCCGCCGGCAATGCCAGCGGCGTTTGTCGTTTTAAAATGACCAGAGATTATCCTTAGACCAGGCTCCTCAGTTGACGGTTGATCACACTCAACTTGGCGAGATCGACCGCAGAGCCCGCCTTGATTTCCGTAATCATGTTTGTGGCCCTTTGGACAGCATGTGCATTGGCTTCCGCCCAGGCATCGATAATCGTCGGTGCCAATTCGGCTCCGCCCGATACATCCATGATTCTGGTAACCAAACGCGTCTGTGTAGCATAGAGATCATCGACGATTCCCGCCGTTGCGCTTTTTTGCCATTCATCACCACGTGCGATTTGCAATGCGGCAGCTCGAAGCCAGTCAAATCCAAAACGGTCTCCGATACCGTAGAAGACCCTGGCAACAGCTTCCGGTTCAAATCGACCACCTGCAGCTATGCGAACAATATCGCAGGCTGGCGCCAATGCATCCAGATTAGCGATGCGCTGGGCAAGCGTTTTCGGTGCGTGTCGCGTAATATAATGGTTTGCCTTTTCGTCTCGCGTAATTTTGAGTGCCGGAGACAAAATAGAATCCAATCCTTTGTCCATTCCCGCCACGGCAGGCTGAAAAGCATTTACTGTCTTTCCTATTTCCTGACCGCTGGCTTCATTTCTTGTAAACCAAATAGTGCCGCGTGTGATGAGATCGAGAATTTCGAGTTGCATCTCGGTCTGCACATCTGCAGGTACCGAGTTGTCCAATGACTCAACGCCGCTCCAAAGCTCCGCAAGGCCAAACACCTGTCGGCAGGCCAGGTAGGCTCGGGCAATCGCCGCTGGTTTCTCGCCGGTCCGTTCCGAAATTGTATTTATGAAACTGGGACCGGTACGGTTCACCACTGTATTGGCTACATAAGTTGCAATGATTTCACGACGAAGCCGGTGATTCCCAACCAGATTAGCGAAACGCCTTTGGATCAATTTGGGGAAATATAGACCGAGTGTGTTCTCAAGATAGGAATCGTCTGGCAGCGAGCTTCCCATGACGTCATCAAATAAAGCAATCTTGGCATAAGCCAATAGAACTGAAAGCTCTGGCCGCGTAAGACCTTTGCCCGCCGACAAGCGCATCTCAAGATCTTCATCGGATGGAAGGAACTCCACGTCTCTATCGAGCTCGCCGCTGCGCTCCAACGCATGAATAAAGCGCAAGTGTTCATCCGCGAGCGCGAGGCTTTGATGTTCAGCATTGGTCAACGCCATGCTTTGGCGATAATTATCCATCAAGACCAGATCCGAAACATCGTCGGTCATATCAGCGAGGACTTTATTGCGTTGTGCAAACGTAAGCTTGCCAGAACGCGTCGCCATACCGAGAAGAATCTTGATATTGACCTCATGATCAGAACAACCAACACCCGCGGAGTTGTCGATAAAATCAGTGTTGATACGACCACCCGATTGAGAATATTCGATCCTGCCCAATTGCGTGGCGCCGAGATTGGCGCCCTCGCCAACAATTTTGGCACGAACCTGGTTCCCATTGATGCGAAGAGAATCATTGGCGCGATCACCAACCTCAATATTGTTCTCATCGCGGGACTTGATGTAAGTGCCTATGCCGCCAAACCAAAGAAGGTCAATCTCGGCGGTTAGAATGGCATGAATAAGCTCATTCGGCGTAACCGTATCACCGGGAAGATCGAACACCTTGTGCATTTGTGGCGTGACTTTTATCGATTTTGCCGAACGCTCAAAGATACCACCACCTGCAGAAATCAGCTTGGCGTTGTAGTCGGTCCAGGAGGATCGGCCCTTATCAAACAGTCTCTTCCGCTCTTTAAAGCTCGATGCTGGATTCGGATCTGGGTCGACAAAAATATGGAGATGGTTAAACGCACCAACGAGTTTTGTGAACGGTGAATAAATCATACCGTTGCCAAATACATCGCCCGACATATCGCCAACCCCGACACTGGTAAAGGGCGTCGTCATCACATCAACGCCCATTTCGCGGAAGTGGCGTTTTACGGATTCCCACGCTCCGCGCGCGGTAATGCCCATGGCCTTGTGGTCGTAGCCAACCGAACCGCCGGATGCAAAAGCGTCATCGAGCCAGAAGCCGTATTCCTGTGAAACGCCGTTGGCAATGTCCGAGAAAGTCGCAGTACCTTTGTCAGCGGCAACAACAAGATACGGATCGTCATCGTCTTGTCGAACGACATTCTTCGGCGGAACGATCTTATCGCTTTTCAGGTTGTCTGTAATATCGAGCAAGCCACGCATAAAGGTTTTGTAGCAGGCAATTCCTTCTTCAAGAAAAGCCTCGCGGCCACCGGATTCGGGTGGTTGTTTGACAATAAATCCGCCCTTCGCGCCGACGGGCACAATAACGGCATTCTTGGTCATCTGGGATTTCATCAAACCAAGAATTTCGGTCCGGAAATCCTCTTTGCGATCCGACCAGCGGATACCGCCACGGGCAACCTTGCCACCACGTAAATGTACTGCATCAACGCGTGGCGAATGCACAAACACCTCGATTGCGGGTCGCGGCAATGGCAGCTCATCCACATTGCCACTATCGATTTTGAATGACACATAAGGTTTGGGTGATCCGTCTTCAGCGGGCTGGTAGAAATTGGTCCGCAGAGTGGATTCAATGATATTGACGTAGCGTCTGAGGATACGATCCTCATCTAGCGATACAACGTTGTCGAGCGCTTTGGAGAGCTTGTCTTTCAGCTTTTCGGTCCGTTTGCCTGACTTCGGCGCAAGCTCAGGATCAAATCTGAATTCAAACAGCTCAACAATCATTTTGGTTATGTCGACCTGATTTGCCAGCGTGTCTTCAAGATAAGACTGACTGTAGAGAATCGCCGCCTGCAGCAGATACTTACAATAGCCGCGCAACATGACGATTTGACGCCATTCGAGCTCTGCATCAAGCACGAGTTTATTGAAGCCATCATCTTCCATCTGGTTGTTCCAGACACGATGAAATGCTTCTTCAAAAAGAGGTTTAACCTCTTCGACATCGACGGCCGCGCCTGAGCGCGTAACCAAACCGAAGTCGTGCAGCCACACCGGTTTATCGGAACTCTCCGGGACAAGTTTATGGGGAACCTCATCTATGACGCGAAGACCCATGTTCTCCAGAACCGGCAGTACATCAGATAGCGGGAGCGGTGCCCCCGGATGAAACAGTTTGAATCGAACCGCATTATCTTCAGCTTCCTGCCGACGATATAGATCGAGGACAATCGCACCATTTGAAAACGTTTCTTCAACACGTGCGATATCTGCTACAGCCGATTCCGGGCTGAAAATCTCACGATAGGCGGCAGGAAAGGCGTCGCGATAGTCGGAATGATATTGAATTCCATCATTTTCGCCGTGAGCGTCGATGAGTACACTTGCCAGCGCATCTGACCAATCGCGTGCTGCCTCCGCCAAACGTTCCTCAATCTCAGAATCGCTTTGGGGTGCAGAAACGCCCGGCGTCGTTTTGACGATAAACTGAATGCGCGCAAGCGCTGAATCCGTCACCTGCGTATAGTAAGCAGTTACCGGACCCGCATATCCATCTTCCAATATTTCCTGAAGTTTTCGCCGTAGCGCCGTGTTGTACCTATCACGTGGCACGAAAACCAGGCACGAAAGATGTCGCCCAAAGGGGTCGCGATGGACAAAAAGCGCGACACGCTGACGTTCGCGCAACCGCAAAATACCAAGCGAGGTCGCCAGCAAATCTTCAACATCAACTTGAAGAAGTTCGTCACGTGGCAACGACTGCAAAGTGTGCATAAGAGCCTTTGCATCGTGGCTAGAGGGCTCAAAACCAGCACTTTCAACAATGGAGTCTACTTTGCCTCTGAGGACCGGAATCTCATTAACGGTGTGATTATAGAGATCGGATGTAAACAACCCGACGAACAAACGTTCGCCCGAAACATTACCCTGCTTGTCAAACATCTTGATGCCAATAGTGTCGAGATGTACTGGGCGATGAACCGTAGATCGAGTATTCGCCTTGCTCACCATTAAAGCGGTGGGCTTATTCAGAAAGTCGGCAATTTCAGGCGGCAAATCCGAACCATTGGAAAGGCCTTCAAATATTTTAGTCTTTTGCGAACGCAGGATTCCAAGACCGCTCTTTCGATGGGTCTTTAAGATCGATTTTTTTCCTTTGGTCGAAATCCCGTATTCGCGATATCCAAGAAACGTGAAATGATTGTCATCGATCCATCGCAAAAAGGCCTTGGTTTCCTCAATTTCAGCTCGGCTTAGCGGCACTTCGTCAGGCTGCAAATCTGCGATTGCTTCGGCAACCTTGACCCGCATCGTCCGCCAATCGTCGACAGCGTTCCGAACATCCTTCAGAACATTTTCGAGTTGTTTGGAAATCGTGCGCAATTTGTCTTGACCGGCATGCTCATTGATCTCGATGTGAATCACTGATTCCATACCGGTATCGACCGCTGCCTTTTCATCCTGGCAAATAGCAAGAAGTTTCCCGTTTTTATCCCGTTTCACGCGAATAATTGGGTGAACGATGACATGTATTGTCGCCTCAAGCTGATTGAGCGCAGCAGTAACGGAATCAACCAAAAATGCCATATCGTCATTGACGACCTGAACAGCTGTGTGGTCTGTGTCCCATCCACCCTTTTCATTCTTTGGATTAAAGACTCGGATTGAAGGTTCATGAGGCGTGCGTTTCTGGAGTAAGTCCCACGCCGATAGAGCCGCCGCCAACAGCTGATCCGGCGCAGCGCGTAAAACGTCCTCCGGCGCAGTATTGCCGTAAAACGCATTAATAAAATCGCCAACATCGGCTTTTCCCGACTTCCTGGCTTTTCGCCGTGCGGCGGTAGCGACCTTCTTAATTACTGTCTTTTTAGCGTCTTCGCTGCGCTGAAGCATGGCTCCGGCCTTTCGTTTCTGTATGGCGGTCAATTTTTTTCTCCAAGTAAGACGCTTTTAACAAATGATAGATGAAATCATGGTTAACAAGTCTAAACCAAATTTTTTATGACACTCGGAAAGACGGGATTTGCCATGCCCCAAGGCGCCATACCAAACGACAACATTCACGATCCATTCTTCGACCGATTGCCAAGGCCGGTTTCCGAACAACTATCAATAGATCAGAAATCCGCCATAGCAGCAGCATTGCCAGGCCGAATAGGCGTTAAACCACCGGTAAATATTCGTATGAGTGTGCCCATGCTCCGATGGCGATTTTACTTTGCGATAAATGGGGGCAAGGAACGTCGAAGTAAACCCCGATTGGCCGCTGATAGAAAACACAATCCTTTGATGACGCGCGGAAATACTTTATCCGTGGTGCTGGGTGCAACGACGTTGTATCTAGCAACACTGGGGGGTTTTTTGGTTTACGCCTCTATTCTTCAGGTTTGACAGCGATAACGGTAATTTGACCTTGCTTTAAAGCCAGAGCGTAAGCTGATAAACAGGCGCACCTTTATTTTAGCGAGCTGAAAATGCAGGGGCTCACGAGCCTGCCCTTAAACCAGATTTTACTAGCCACTCTGTGGGCTTTCGCGGTTATCCAGATTTTTTGGAGCCATCCTATCCTGGAGCTTGCGGGTGGAATTGCGCTTGGACTTTATATAGTGCTCGTTATCTCAAAAATTCGGCGGCGCATGCAAATATTGATTTCTTGTCTCGCCGCTACTGCGATAACACTTGCTGCGATATTCGACGGCTGGACAGCTCTTTGGCAGGGGATGGAGAATTCCGTCATATTTGCAGCGTTTTTCGGAACGGTTGTCTTGCTGCGGGCAACCGCGGATCAACGTCCCGAAATCAGCAGAGCGCGACAGTTTGTAGAACGGCTTGGCGCCCAAGAACGCGACAGCGGATTAATGGCCGGAAGTCAGTTTCTGGGCAGCGTCCTCAATGTTGGTGTTATGTCTATTTTTGCGCCTATCGTCGGCCGTGACACCAGTAGCGATATCCGTAAATTGGCTGCAGAAGCCTGTCAGCGCGGTATGTGTCTGTGCTGTTTATGGTCGCCGTTCTGGATAGCCATGGCGTTGTGCTACGAGCATTTACCCACAGTGATGCTGTGGCAGATCATGACTTTGGGGCTGGTATTTGTGTTGGTTGGCTTCGTAACCGCACATTTCCTGTATACCCGGAGTGTAGGCCTGGCCGGACTAATGCGTGCGGTGGCGGCTTTGATCCCCGTATTACCCCCCGTCGCTGCCGCTGCCTTTGTGGTGCTTCTTCTCAACTCGACAACATCTTTGTCCACCCTCCAATGTCTGGTGACCGGCATACCTGTTTTGTGTCTGTTCGGACTTGCGGCGCAGGGACTCAGCCATTTGAAAATCGCAGTTCAACAATCCGGCAACGGAATCGGTGCAGTCCATAGCGAAGTTGTTCTGCTGACAGCGGCAATCCTGCTCGGAAAAACGCTGACACTGGCGATTTCGGAAACCGGTTTTAACCAGGCTGTAGCGGCGTTGGGTCTTCCCGACTGGGGCGTAATCACAGCGGTCATCGCTACTATTACTGTTTTAGCATTTGCAGGTGTCCATCAGATCGTAACCGCGACGCTGGTACTTGTTCTCTTCGGATCAATCGACACCGGCGTTTCACATTTGATCATTATGGAAGCGGCGCTTATCGGCTGGGCCTTCTCGTCAATGACAGGTCTATCAGCAGTTTCCGTTGCGGTCGCAAGCAACATGTTTAACGTTTCACTCGAAGGATTGGCATACGGCCCAAATTTGCGTTTCGTCGCCGTATTTGGCGTGATCGCAGTCATAGGACTGACCGCCTTAAACCGGCTTCTTATTTAAAGTCCAGAAATAAAAAGGCGGCCATTTAAGACCGCCTGAAGTTGGGGAAGAGAATGAGCGCAGCAACTAAGCGCAAATTCCACCCCAAATAATGCAAAAACCATGCCAAAATTATGTATATATGAAAATCAAGGGTTTAGTGGCCCCATACGCATCCGTATGGCGCATTATTGTACAACTATCGACCCAAAACAGTGTCAAATTGCGTAAATCGCCACACCCCTGACCATGACCAGCGAGCCTATACCTTTTTAGTAATGGCAGCACCATAATCAGAGGCAATGGTTTCTTTATCCAAAGCTGAACGAATGAACTCGACTGTGGAGCTCAGCCGACCACTTCGAGGTTCGCCGAGAACGAATATATTGAAATGCGAATCCTATATTTCCAAACCCAGCGCCAAGGCATCACGCGCCCGTTGATGGCTTGTAAATGAGAAGATATCGCCATCATTTCCGTCGCCGATTGAAAAAACCGGAAAACCAACATCTTCTGCCGCCAGGTTCTTAATGGCCATCTATGTCCTCTCATACGCAGATAGAAAGTTAATCATTTATCGCACCCTCACCCTTGATACCAATGGGTCTCGGCGTCAAGCAGGTTGTCTGGAATAGATCAGATGACAATTTCGATGTTCGTACCGAGCATTGGTCATCCAGGAGCATTATGGAGCATTATAATGAAATATGAATTACTCGGTGGCGCCACTGCAGTGGCTGCGCCATCACGAATTCGCGCCTTTGCGGAAGAAATCATACCAGCATTTGCGTGAGGAAATGGAGCGGGCGATGAGATTCGAACTCACGACATCAACCTTGGCAAGGTTGCGCTCTACCCCTGAGCTACGCCCGCATCCGGAGGCGCGATAATAGTCAGACAGTCCAGCATTGCAAGTCTTTGCGTGGGTTTCACGTATTGAAACCCATAGTGTCTTTTTTGTAGGGTGCGCGCCATGTCCGAGACCACCAGTTCACCTGAGTTACAGATCGCAACGCCCGAAACACTGCTTTCGAGGTTGAGAGATCTCAAGATCAATTTCGAAGAATATACGCACCCGGCGGTATTTACAGTCGAGGAAGCAAAAGAACTGCGCGGCGAGCTACCTGGTGAGCATTGCAAAAGTCTGTTTCTCAAAGCCAAAGGCGGTGCGCTTTTTCTTGTCGTTTGCCTAGAGTGGCGGCGCATGGATATGAAACAACTCGCGGATTTGTTGCCATCCCGCCGCCTATCCTTTGGCCAACCAGATCTATTGCTGGAAAAACTTGGCGTGACGCCTGGCTCTGTAACGCCGTTTGGCGTCATCAATGATTTAGGGCCAGAAGATGATCGCGTCACCGTCGTGCTCGACAAAAAAATGATGGAGGCGGAAATGGTCAACTATCACCCCCTGGTCAATACGGCGACGATAGGATTATCACCGTCGGATTTGAATAGATTTTTGGTTGATTGCGATCACGTACCGCTTATTCTGGACTTGGATCCAGCAACACAAAAATAATGCTGGCCGGTGTTGGTCGTCGGGACCTTGTTTTTGCCCGCAAAATTCGCCATTTACTGTTACGCAGATCGCATTGTGGCGTCCTGCAACCAAAATAAACAATAGAGTGATATCTCATGAAGCCGATACTTGACCCTTCAACACCGCCTGGCGCGCCGGCCGGGGATTTGGTTAAAGAATCATCGGAAGCGTCATTTGTTCAGGACGTAATTGAAGCCTCGCAGGAGGTTCCGGTTATTGTCGACTTCTGGGCTCCTTGGTGTGGACCCTGCAAACAGCTGGGGCCGCTATTGGAAAAGGTCGTCACCGAAGCCAACGGCGCCGTGAAAATGGTCAAGATCGATATTGACCAAAACCAGAATCTTGCGCAGCAGTTGCGCATCCAATCCATTCCCGCTGTTTATGCTTTCCATCAAGGCAAACCGGTGGATGCGTTTCAGGGCGCTCTGCCTGAAAGCCAGCTTCGCGAATTTGTCGATAAACTTACGCAAGGGGCGGGTACTCAAGAAAAGTCACCGATAGATGAGGCTATGGAGCAGGCTGAGGCCCTTATGGAGTCCGGAGAATTTGAACAGGCGGGAGCGGTTTTGTCCCAGGTTATTCAACATGCACCTGATAATCTCGATGCAAAAGCGGGCCTAGCACGTTGCTGTATCGAAACCGGCAACAGTGAAGCAGCTAAAGAAATCATCGATTCCCTGAGTGACGAAGAACGGGAAAATACCGCCTTTGCGAGTGTGTTGAGCGCTCTGGAACTTGCAGAGAAAGCTGCATCTGCTGGAGATCTGGCCCCATTGCAGGCAGCGGTAGAAGCCAATCCTAAGGATCATCAGGCCCGTTACAATTTGGCCCTGGCACTTTATGCCGGTGGTGAAGCAGAAACCGCGGTTGATGCCCTATTGGAAATCATTCGGCAGGATCGCGGCTGGAACGAAGACGCCGCCCGCGTTGAGCTCCTAAAGTTCTTTGAGGCGTTAGGCCCGACTGATCCGATCACGGTATCGGGTCGCCGCAAGTTGTCCTCAATTTTGTTTTCATGACCCGAAGTGTCTTCGACCCTTCATTTGAAGACCTCCCTCAGGTAATTCCGATCTTTCCTCTTACCGGTGTGTTGCTTCTGCCAACAGGAAAATTGCCACTTAATATTTTTGAGCCGCGATATCTGGCCATGGTGCGAGACGCATTGGCCGATGAACGACGAATGATCGGGATGCTTCAGCCGAGAGTCCCTGATCCCGATGACAATCGCGGAGCGGCAAATTCAGAAGAAGGAGAGCCCGATCTATACCAAACCGGTTGTGCGGGAAGAATAACCTCGTTTTCTGAATCCGATGACGGACGTTATATGCTTACGCTTTCGGGAATTTGCCGCTTTGATATTGCCGAAGAGATGACGGGTAAAGACGGATATCGGCGCGTGCTGGCTGACTATCGTCGATTTAGAGACGATATCGGCGACCCACCAGAAGCAGAGATCGACCGCGACCGCTTGCTTGCCGCAGTTAAAGAATACTTTGCGCTACAAAACATCGAAGCGAGTTGGGACGCTGTTCTAGCGACACCGAATCAACGACTCATTACGTCTTTGGCAATGACGTGTCCATTTGGGCCAAATGAACGGCAAGCGCTGCTTGAAGCCCAAACGCTGTCGGCACGCGCAGACATAGTTGTTACATTGTTGGAAATGGCCTTGATGGAAAACGGTGAGGCCAGCGATATCAGCCATTAGAACACTTGTTTAGGAAATATCAATGACAGCGAAATCGACAGTCGATCCAAAATTATTGGAGATATTAGTGTGCCCCGTTACCAAACAGGCGTTGCGCTATGATGAGGATGCGCAGGAATTAATCAGCGAAGCAGCAGGATTGGCTTATCCCATCAGGGATGGCATTCCCATCATGCTCGCCGATGAAGCGCGGCCCTTGGAAGGTGACCAGAAAAGCGATTAGTGGTCAGTTTTTATGTCTCCGCGTCCCTCCAGGATCAAATTCAAAAAGGCGGAAAATACACTTGAAATCGCCTTCGACGATGGTGCTGAATTTTCAATTCCTGCAGAGTTACTGCGAGTAGAAAGCCCTTCCGCAGAGGTTCAGGGTCACGGCATGGGACAGAAAAAAATTGTTTCGGGACGCCGTCATGTCAGCATTATGGAAATAGAGCCGGTTGGGAACTATGCCATAAGGCTAATATTTGATGATCTTCATGACACCGGTATATTTTCATGGTCGTATTTGTACGAGCTCGGCAAAGAAAAAGTGCAGAAATGGTCAGAATACATAACCGCACTGGAAGAAGCCGGGCTTAGTCGGGATCCTTAGACACCTGTCGATCTTGCCGCGGCGCACCGTGCAGGGCAAACTCGTCACTAACTAAAATTTGAACCATCGTCTGAAAGCGCTTCTTTGAAACTAAACGATCGAATTACCCGATTTACCATTGTCGGCGGTGGCAGCGCTGGATGGCTTGCCGCGAGCCTTCTAACCGCAACGCTTAATCGCCGAAATGACGGACCTGACACCGAGATCACCGTAATTGAATCGCCCAACTTGCCGATTATCGGTGTCGGCGAAGCAACTACCCTGAGCACATTTGTGACATTCGCGCAGCTCAAGATTGACGAACAGGATTTTCTGAATCACTGCGATGCGAGCTTTAAAGGTGCTGTCAGATTTAAGGGTTGGAATATCAATCCAGACGGTACTGACGGCGACTATTACCACCCATTTGATGTTCCTGAGCTCATCTACGGCGTC
The DNA here is from genome assembly GCA_002720855.1 of Rhodospirillaceae bacterium. Lineage (GTDB taxonomy): Bacteria > Pseudomonadota > Alphaproteobacteria > MPNO01 > UBA2964 > UBA2964. Next base: position 607,457 of record PBIN01000015.1, read on the forward strand.
CTTCCCGCTTATCACTATCATCGCAGAAAGGCAGAGGGCATTTCTCAGCCATCCTTTGCGCATTCGATGAGTGTTTTGCCAACTCTCATGGACGCGAACCGCGCACCCAAGGCACTCGACGCTCAGCCGTTTGAAGGGCTGGCAAACTATAGTTTTCATCTAGATGCATCATTGATGGGCGAGTATCTAAAGGAGTACTGCACGACACTGGGCGTTACATATATCAGCGACGATGTTGTCGATGTGACATTGGATGAAAGAGGATTTGTAAGCGCCCTTGAGCTTAAAGAACTGGGAACACATCCTGTAGAGTTTGTAATCGATTGTTCGGGGTTCCGAAGCCTGATTCTGCAACAAGCACTTGGGGAAAAATTTATACCCTATAAAGACCATTTGCTTTGCGATCGGGCATTGGCGGTGCAAATTCCGCATCGAGAGGGGGCGCCGCTCGAGCCCTATACGACGAGTTCGGCGCTGGGTGCCGGCTGGTCGTGGAATGTACCGCTCTATTCAAGGCGCGGAACCGGATATGTTTTTTCGAGTCAGTTTCGCTCAGACGATGATGCAATTGAGGAGTTTTTGAATTTTCTCGGTGACGATGCAAAAGATGCTGAGCCACGTGTTATCCCAATGTCAATCGGCCGGGCACGCCATAGCTGGGTAAAGAACTGTCTGGGGGTTGGTCTGTCTGCTGGATTTATCGAACCGCTGGAATCAACGAGTATTCATCTCATTCAAGTCGCGATCCGACGGTTCCTTGATCATCTGCCGGACCGGAATTGCGACCCCGCTTTGGTTGATCGGTACAATCATCTTGTTACGGATATGTATGAAGATATTCGCGATTTTATTGCGATGCATTATGCCATTTCCAATCGGGACGGCGAGTTTTGGCAAACCGCGCGTAGCGAAAATGCGGTACCCGATCGTGTACGTGAGCGTTTAGCATTGTGGAAACATAAATTGCCGACAGAACTTGATATCGGGACAACAAATCCTTTGTTCACGGAATGGAGTTATCTCTACGTTCTGTTTGGAAAAAACTACGTGGACAACGTAAATTATTCACTCGAGGCGGCACTTTCAGACGAAGATTACGAAGCTTTCGCAGCAGATATGAATCAGCGTCGCGACCAGCTGTTGTTACAAGCTCCAGATCACCGGCAGTATTTGGATAGCCTCCGTGCGAACGGTACGGAGGCATGGTACAGGCCCTAAAAGGAAATGTTTGAATTCAAATGAGTTCGCCGCGCATAAGTCTTGGCCTATCGCCAAGCACTCCCATTGCATGACGCATAAATAGCCTTTTTAAAGGCGGTGTTCGATTTACCATCGCCAGGCCGACATCTCGGGCAACTTTGATCGGCCCGACATTATTCGAGAAAAGCCGATTTAATCCATCGGTTGCCGCAATCATCATTGTGTTGTCGAAGCGGCGCCACCTCTCATAATTTTCCAAAATGTTGACGGAGCCTGGATCCAAGCCGAGCCGCATGGCATCCACGATAATTTCGGCGAGAGCCGCGGCATCGCGTACCCCAATATTAAGCCCCTGTCCGGCTATCGGATGAATTGCATGCGCTGCATCGCCGGCGAGCGCTAATCTTGGGGCGATATAGGAGTCTGCGTGGAGAAGTCCGAGCGGATAAGAGAAAATTGGTCTGATAATTTCGAGTTCGCCAAGGTAGTCGCCAAAGCGCAAACTCAGTTCCTCGGCAAATTCCTTGTCAGGCAGATTAAGAATGGCCGGGGCTAAGTCCTCCCGTTCTGTCCAAACGATCGACGAGCGGCGTTCTGTCATGGGTAGAATGGCAAAGGGACCAGAGGGCAGGAAATGCTCTTGCGCAACACCACAATGATCAAATTCGTGTTCAACAGTACATACGATACCTGTTTGCGGATAACGCCACTGGTTGACGCCAATATTCGCGTTCTGTCGCGTAGGCGACCCTCGTCCGTCTGTCGCAACGGCAAGTCGGGCTTTGACCGTCTCGCCGGTATCTAAATGCGCCTCAGCAAATGAGCCATCTCGATCAAGGGATTTAACGCGCCGCCCAAACAATAGTGCGACAGACGGCAAGTTTCCCAGACAATCGAGCAATACTGATCGAATAACGCGATTTTCAACGATGTGGCCAAGCGGGCCTTCCGCAACATCTTCGTGATTATAATGAAGAAACAGGGGTGAATGCCCGTCTGTTACCCGAATATCCAGGATGCTTTGCGCATCCTTTTGCATTTCTGCCCACGCTCCAATCGAATTGAGAGCCAATCGGGATCCGGCAGCGATTGCTGTCGTCCGTCCGTCAAAATCCGTATCCAATAGACTCTTGGGTAAATTTGGCTCCACGACCACGACGTCGACGCCTGCATTTCCAAGCGCCGTGGCCAAAATTAATCCTGCCATGCCGCCGCCGACGATCAGGACATCTGCCACAGTTTCATCCGCGTTTTTTGAAGCTAAGGCCATAACGATACGATGTTACCTGAGTTTTTTCATATACCTAAGATAATGAAAATTCGTACTGGATCAATATTGCTGATTTTTTATGCAATACGATATTATTGGTTAATTTTTAATCAGTTTATGCGTCATGGCCAGCATTTTCCAAAATCGTATTGATATAGAAAAATAGTATAAACAATTGTTTTATAGACATTATTCGTAATAGATCACCATCACGGCCAAATTGGCACATAGATTGCTTTTAAGTTTCAGTAAGACCTGTTCAAACGGTCTGCCAAGTGAATTTTCGCCCCGATTAAGGGCAATTCTTTTTTTGGGGAACGAAAGCAATCCGTAGAGGGAATACTGACAATGGTGCTCTTTAAAAAACCACTGCTCATAGTTTTGTCAGCAGTCTTGACGGGGATTGCTGCAACATCAGCATTTGCGCAAACGCCTGCCCCCAAAATCGATTCGGGCGATACAGCCTGGATGTTAACTGCTACGGCACTGGTGCTCTTGATGACCATTCCGGGACTGGCGCTCTTCTATGGCGGCATGGTTCGGAAAAAAAACGTGCTTTCAGTTCTTATGCAGTGCTTTGCCATTTGCTGTTTGATGAGCATTTTGTGGATGGTTATCGGATATAGCCTCGCCTTTGATACTGGCAACGCCTATGTCGGCGGCTTGGATAAAGTCTTCCTCAAGGGCCTAACTGTTGAAGCGGTTAATGGGACAATCCCGGACTCGCTTTTTATGGTTTTCCAAATGACCTTCGCGATCATTACACCTGCCTTAATCGTTGGCGCTTTTGCTGACCGTATGAAATTCAGCGCCATGCTGTGGTTTACCGCTATATGGTTATTGGTGGTCTACGCCCCCGTAACGCATTGGGTATGGGGCGGCGGATTCCTGAGTAAAGATGGTGTCCTTGATTTTGCTGGTGGGACGGTTGTGCATATCAACGCTGGTGTCGCCGGTCTTGTTGCCGCCATTATGATCGGCAAACGCAAAGGCCTCGGAACGGAGTCATTGGCACCGCATAATTTGGTGCTTTCCGTCATCGGCGCAGCCTTGTTGTGGGTTGGCTGGTTCGGATTCAATGCGGGTTCCGCCCTTGCGGCAAACGGGGCCGCTGCGATGGCCATGGCCGTAACTCAAATCGCAACCGCCGCAGCCGCATTAACCTGGATGTTCATCGAGTGGGGACTTCGCGGTAAACCAAGTGTCCTTGGCATCATATCCGGTGCAATTGCTGGCCTTGTCGCAATTACGCCGGCAGCCGGTTACGTCGATCCAATGGGCGCTCTGTTTATTGGAATTGGGTCCGGTGCGGCCTGCTATTGGGGCGCTACGTGGCTTAAACGCACCGCTGGCTATGACGATGCGCTCGATGTATTCGGCATTCATGGCATCGGCGGGATTGTTGGCGCTTTGTTAACAGGCGTATTCGCTAGCAAGGCAATCGGCGGAACCGCTGGCCTGATAGAAGGCAATGCTCTTCAGGTAGCCACTCAGGCCTGGGGCATTGTAGCCACGATCGTTTGGTGTGCGATTGCCTCAGTGATCATACTCAAAGTAATTGATTTAATTATCGGAATTCGCGTCGATGAAGAGACCGAACGTGACGGGCTCGATCTGGGCCTGCATGGAGAGACTATCCAGTAGCTCAAAATTCGGCCAAAAGGGCCAATTAGTTGACATAGAGCATTCCGCTTGTACCGAGTCAGCCTTTCGCTGTAAGATTCTGTTGTTTTTAGAGTAACTTACGTCGCTTCTTACCAGCGGCAACTGAAGAAGTGCGCCTATGATCAACGATCGGCTCGACCGAATCGGCGATTACCCGTTCGACCGTTTACGGGCATTACTGGATTCCCACAAGCCTCAAACCGAGGAGGCGCCTCTTTCGCTTGCATTGGGCGAGCCGCAGCACCCCGCACCCGATATCGTCCATCAGACATTGGCCGAGAGCGGCGATTTGTGGGGGAAATACCCGCCTATTTGGGGCACACCCGAATTTAGATCGGCAGTACACCAGTGGTTAGCTCAACGATATGGCTTATCGAACAACATGTTCGATCCTGACCGGACCATCATTCCCGTCTCGGGCACACGGGAAGCCCTTTTTATGATGGCATTTACTGTCATTCCGGAATCTGTTTCTGGAAAAACACCGGCTGTTTTGATGCCCAATCCATTTTACCAGGTCTATCTTGGGGCTGCCGCCCTCGCTGGCGCAGAATCTGTTTTTGTCCCCGCAACTCCGGAAACGAACTTTCTGCCGGATTTTCATAGCCTTGACACCGAAACTCTGGACCGCACTGCGCTTGCGTATTATTGCACGCCAGCAAATCCACAAGGCACTTCGGCTTCCGTAGAAAAACTGGCGAGCATTGTCGAATTGGCGCGCAAGCATGACTTCGTCATCGTCTTCGATGAGTGTTACAGCGAAATTTACAACGAAACCCCGCCCGCAGGCGGCATTGAGGCCTGTGCCAAACTTGGCGGCTCGCTCAAAAACGTTCTGATCATGAATTCGCTATCGAAACGGTCAAGCGTTCCCGGGCTTCGCTCCGGTTTCGTCGCTGGTGATCCGGAGATAATGGCGCGCTTTAAACAGGTCCGTGACTATGGTGGCGCACCACCGCCGATGCCACTACTCGCTGTCGCGACAGCGCTTTGGCAGGATGAAAAACACGTTGCAGAGAACCGTGCATTTTATAGCCGAAAATTCGATCTCGCAGACCAGAAGCTCTCCGGGAAACATGGCTATTATCGTCCGGATGGCGGCTTCTATTTGTGGCTGGACGTCGGCGACAGCGAAGCGGCAGCATTAAAGCTCTGGCAAAACGCCGCGCTGCGGGTAATCCCCGGCGCATACTTTGCCAAAACAGGACGAGATGGAAAAAACCCCGGCGCCGCATATATAAGGTGCGCGCTGGTTCATGATCTGGAAACCACTGGTCAGGCACTGGATCGCCTGGTCGCGACTCTTTGATGAGGAGGCAATTATGGCCACCAACTCCCGAAACCTGACGCATAAACCATCGATTTTACCGCCTAGCGTTACAGCGTTTTTGCAAAACCGTGCCATCGAAGCAGCTGGAATTGTCCTCATCTTATCTTCGGTAGCAATCGTGGCTGCCTTATTGACCTACAACCCTGCCGACCCATCCTTAAACGCGGCTGCAGGGGGAGCAACGGCAAATCTCCTAGGCAATATTGGCTCCTGGACGGCTGACCTTCTATTCCAATCCATTGGTTTAGCCGCCTGGGTATTGCCATTAATCGGCCTCGCCTGGGGATGGCGGGTCGTAACCCATAAAGGCCTACGGCATCTTTGGCTTCGGTTGACGTTTCTTCCGCTCGCAGCGTTGACCGCAACGGTGGCTTTTGCCGGATTGGAAGCAGGCGCTGACTGGCCACTAAAAACCGGCTATGGCGGCGTCACAGGAGACATCGCGCTCGCCAAGCTGGTAACGCTCAGTATTGCTTTGACCTCTTTCGGGGCGAACGCAGTTGCCGTTTTTGCTGGTCTGGTATCCATTGCGCTCATTATTGCGGCGCTTGGATTTTCCGCAGCGGAATGGCGAAAGTTTGGTAATGCTCTTTTATGGATCGGACATCACGGCGCGGCAGCTAGTGCCGCAGGCGGACGTGCAGGACTGAGGGCTGGCAAGTGGTCATTCAATGCCGCAAAGAAAGGACATGCCGCTGCAAGGCAACGGTTGGAACCAAAACTCTTTCCTGGAGATGAGGATACTGCGGCCGACATCGCAGGTTTGGATCGGTCATCCGATGCAGCGGAGAAACGTGAGCCGCGACTCGGTGCGTCCACCCGCGAGTCCAAAAGAGAAATCGTCGCGCCTCGATCGACGAAAGCAAAACCGGGGAAAAAGGCGGAAGCGGCGCGTCAAACCAAGCTCGATTTGGGCGCTCCCGGAGAATACGAACTTCCCGATTTGGAGCTGCTTGAAACGATCATATCGGAAGACAAATCCAGTAAATCGGACGAAGAAGCTCTTGCCGAAAATGCGCGGCTTTTGGAATCCGTTCTCGATGATTTCGGTGTACAGGGAGAAGTCGTCAAAGTGCGGCCAGGCCCTGTTGTCACCCTGTATGAATTTGAGCCGGCACCCGGCATTAAATCTTCCCGGGTAATCGGACTGGCCGACGATATAGCGCGTTCGATGAGCGCCATTTCAGCGCGCGTTGCGGTCGTTCAGGGACGTAACGCCATGGGAATCGAATTACCCAACGCAAATCGTGAAGTCGTTTCTCTCCGTGAACTCCTGGAATCGGAAACGCTGGAAAAGAATCCATCAAAGCTCTCGTTGGCGCTTGGCAAAGACATCGGCGGTGGTCCGACGATCGCTGATTTAGCTCGCATGCCACATCTGCTTATCGCTGGGACAACCGGCTCGGGTAAGTCAGTAGCGATCAACACGATGATTATTTCTTTGCTGTACCGACTGTCGCCCGAGCATTGCCGGCTAGTAATGATTGATCCAAAAATGCTTGAGCTGTCAGTCTATGATGGCATTCCTCATTTGCTCTGTCCTGTAGTGACAGACCCAAAGAAGGCCGTTGTTGCCCTTCGTTGGACGGTGCGGGAAATGGAAGAGCGGTACCGCGCAATGTCCACCATGGGAGTGCGCAATATCGCTGGATACAATGCACGCTTGGACGAGGCCCGTAAGAACGGAGAAACACTTACGAGAACAGTTCAGACCGGCTTCGATTCCGAAACCGGCGAGCCTATTTACGAAGATCAACCGCTCAATATGAGCCCGCTGCCATTCATCGTTGTAATTGTCGATGAGATGGCTGACTTGATGCTGGTGGCCGGCAAAGAAGTCGAGGCATCGGTCCAGCGCATTGCACAAATGGCTCGCGCCGCTGGAATTCATCTTATTATGGCAACGCAACGGCCCTCCGTAGATGTTATTACAGGCACGATTAAAGCAAACTTCCCAACACGGATTAGTTTCCAGGTTACATCGAAAATCGACAGTCGGACGATCCTTGGCGAAGCTGGCGCGGAGCAATTACTCGGCCAGGGTGACATGCTGTTTATGGCCGGTGGTGGCCGCATATCGCGTGTCCATGGCCCGCTTGTTACCGATGAAGAAGTCGAACGCGTTGTAACAGCGCTGAAAGCCCAAGGCATGCCGGAATATATCGAAGAAGTCACCCAGGAAGATCCAGGTAACCCCGTTGGCGGCGCCAGCGGCAGCGACAGCAATAGTAGCGATGCGCTTTATGACCAGGCTGTCGCTTTGGTTTGCCGCGAACGCAAAGCATCAACCAGCTTTGTTCAACGGCATTTACAAATCGGGTATAACAGGGCGGCCCGCATTGTCGATCAAATGGAAGCAGAAGGCGTCATTAGCGCCGCAAACCATGTTGGCAAGCGGGAAGTATTGGCCCGCGATATCGAAAACCGCGAAACGTAACTTTTGAGCTTCGGCACCCTGTCTTAAACGTGCCATAATTAATCTGTTACACTGGACAGATGATGTCTTTGATTAATCATCAAATTGTAAAGAGGGGCGCAATTCTTGTGCTGCTAGGGCTGGCCGCGATTTGCTGCGCAACATCCGGTGCAATTGCTCAGAAAGCTGGAAAGCACAGCACGGCAACTGACCCCTTACTTGCTTCTGCGGAATCTTTCATAAATTCCATAAGGACTTTAAAGGCCTCATTCGTACAGGCCGCAACAAACGGTGTTTTCGCCAAGGGCACAATATATATCGAGCGGCCGGGAAACCTGCGAATTGAATATGAAAAACCGGCAACGCTTCAAGTGTATGCAGATGGAATTTGGTTAATCTACGTAGATGAAGAACTAAAAGAAGTTAGCCAGCTACCACTAAGCGCAACTCCCGCTTCATTTCTGGTTCGCGACAATTTTCGCTTTTCGGATGGGCTGACGGTCTTAAAAATCGAAAAGAGAAACCGGACTTTGCGTATAAAATTGGCGCGTAAGGGTGAAGAAGACAGTGGAACTCTCACGCTGATTCTATCGGAGCAGGCGAATGCTTTTCGTGGTTGGACCGTTACAGACACACAGGGGGTAAGGACAACGGTCTCACTCCTTTCGCCGATCATTAACCAGCCAATTTCCAAAAAGGTATTTGTTTTCACGCCGCCTGACTGGTCATCTCCGAGTGACGCCCAGGAATAGCGCTTATGTTGCGGGAAGGCCCCTCTCGTGATAGCCAAGGCGGGATGTCTGACAAAAATAAAAAACCGATCATTGGCGTACCCGTAAACCATACACCCGCGACAGAATCGATGTCGGCGCTTTTTATGACGGCAGAAAAATATGCACGCGCATCGATGGAGATTTCCGATACGGCACCGATACTAATTCCGGCATTTGGCGAGGCGACGGACATCGGATCGATGCTTGATTTGATCGATGGTCTGCTGCTCACGGGTGGCAGGGCTAATGTTGAACCTCACCACTTTGGTGGAAAGGCTTTTCCAGACGATGAGATTATAGACCCCGAACGGGACAAAACAGTATTGCCGCTGGTCAGAGGTTGTGTAGAGCGTGGTATTCCGGTCTTTGGCATCTGCCGCGGTATTCAAGAAATCAATGTTGCAATGGGGGGCACGCTCCATTACCGCGCCCATCTTCTGCCCGGGAGAAATGATCACCGCATGCGGCAAGATACAGAACTTCAGGAAGAACGGTTTGAACCACGGCATGCCATTTCCCTGACGCCAAACGGCTATCTACACAAATTGCTTGGCAAGACCGAGACAATGGTGAATTCACTTCACGCGCAATGTGTCGATCGGGTTGCAGACGGTTTTGTTGTTGAAGCGATGTCTCCCGACGACATTATCGAAGCCATAAACATGCCATCAGCAGCGCGGTTTACAGTTGGAGTCCAGTGGCATGCGGAATGGAAAGCACAGGATCATGAGCTGGCGCGCAAATTGTTCGAAGCTTTTGGCGATGCCGCTTATGACCATGCGAAAAACAAATAGAAAATTGGCAGGGATCAGGACATGCGAATAGCCACTTGGAATATCAATTCTCTTCGATTACGGATGCCGACACTCGGAAAGATCGTCGATGCCCTGAAACCCGATGTTGTGTGTTTGCAAGAAACAAAAGTCGAAGATGGTCTGTTCCCAGCTGATGACGTACGCAAGCTCGGCTTTGATCACATTCTGTTCCGAGGCATGAAGAGTTATAATGGCGTGGCGATTTTATCGCGTGTCCCACTCACCGAGATGAAAAAACGGCAATGGTGCGGTAAAGATGATTGTCGTCACGTCGCGGCAAAACTGCCGGACGGCACAGAGCTTCATAACTTTTATGTCCCTGCCGGTGGTGATATTCCGGACCCCGCGGAAAACGAAAAGTTTGCGCATAAACTCGCTTTTATCGAGGAAATGGCGAGTTGGTTTGAGTCCAAGCGACAGGCAAAGCGAGTTCTGGTCGGGGATCTCAATATTGCGCCACTTGAAACAGATGTCTGGTCCCACAAGCAGCTGTTAAAGATCGTTAGCCATACTCCTGTCGAAGTCGATGGCTTGAATAAGATAATGACTGCACACAAATGGATTGATGCTGTTCGACAGATTATTCCTCCCGAAGAACTTCTCTATAGCTGGTGGAGTTATCGCAACCGAACATGGCCGGGCAGTGATCGCGGAAGACGGCTTGATCACATTTGGGTAACACCCGCCTTGTCAGCAAAAATCCAGGATGCACAGGTTTTCCGCGAGGCGCGCGGCTGGGAAAAACCATCTGACCACGTACCCGTTACTATCGATCTCGACATATAAATATTTCAAGATCTTACAATTCCGTTGTTGCTCTTGAATCCCTAAGAATCGACCCCATATCGGTTATGAAGACGCCAATGATTGGGTCTTCGGATTCTGAAACGGGTTTGGCCATCTGGCAGACCCCACAACTGATATTGCTCATAGGAGGGTATCGATATGACGACTTTTGATTTTTCCCCACTTTTCCGTTCCTCGGTCGGCTTCGACAGTATTCCGCGACTATTGGATACTGCGATGCGAACCGCTGACCGTAGTGACAGCTATCCGCCCTACAACATTGAGAAGACCGACGAAAATACCTATCGGATCTCAATCGCGGTCGCTGGATTTAGCGAAGACGATCTAGAGGTCACAGCCAAAGAAGACACTCTGGTTGTGCGCAGCAAAGCGCAGGAAGTGGAAGACGACAGCAACTACCTATACAGGGGTATTGCTGGACGTGCCTTTGAACGCAAGTTTCAACTTGCGGATCACATCCGTGTAGTCGACGCAGATCTAACGAACGGTCTGCTGCACATTAATCTTGAGCGCGAGGTACCTGAGGAACTCAAGCCACGTACTGTTGAGATTAATTCTGGCAGCGCTAACCGGCTGGTTGGCAAAGCCGCATAAGTAAACTTCCCGTCCAAAAAGGAGCGGCGCCCCCTACGCCCGGGGCGCCGTTTTTTTATCTTAAACTTATCCGCTTCTTGCGTCGCGTAGCTGGGCGTTTGTCTGTTCGAGACGTTGTGCGAGTTCCCGCATAATCTCTATGCCCATATCGGGATATTCCCGTACCATCTGAAAAAACAGGTCTTTGGAAATCGCCAGTGTCGTCACCTGCTCAATAGCCCTTAAAGTCGCGGTGCGTGGCACATCGCACAGAATTGCGATCTCTCCAACGAGCTCATTCTTTCCAATTTTAGCGACTGCAAGTTCCCCGCTTGGGCTGTCGATGAGGACATCAGCACTGCCATCAAAAATGATATAGGCTGTATCGCCGGAATCGCCTTGATGGAATAATTCCTGACCTTCTCCAAAGATGACCCGCTCACTGGCAAAAGCCAGGAGTTTTAGTTTTGATGGGTCGATCTTCGAAAATAAGGGGATATTCCGAAGCAGCTCGACTTCCTCGTTTAAACTCACAACAATCTCCTTTTACGCTTACTCAGCATTCATTAATTCCGTGAGGGCGCTGCCCTCGATTGATAAGGCCTCGTAGGTGCCCTCTTCCACGACGCGCCCAGCTTGCAATACAAGAATTTGGTCAAAACTTTCAGCGAGCGCGGCGCGATGGACGACCCAGATTACACCGCGATCTTCAAACTCAGAGAGCAGGTTTTTCAGAATCCGACCCTGGCTGGCTCCATCAATTGTCGCCGTTGCTTCATTGAGAATGAGCACATCGGGCTTTTTAATAACCGCACGGGCCAATCCGAGTTTCTGGCGCTGCACGGAAGATAGACGGCCACCGCCCACGCCGACCTGATAATCCAAACCAACTTCAATTATGTCGTCACGAAGCTCAAGCATCGTGACGACGTCAGCGATCGCCGCGCCAACTTGTTCCGTGCCGCGGGCGTGACCATAAGCCATCTTGCCGAAGAGGATATTGTCCTGGAGAGATGCCGATGCGGTGTAGGATTCCTGAACAAAATGTTCCACCGACCCCTTAAGTTCGTCGGGAAGATTGTCAGCGAAGATTTTTCTGGCAGCCAGAATTTGCTCCTTTAATGGCTCATCAATAATGCCAAGCCGATGACGCGCCGGTGTTAGGCGGAACGGGAGTGACAGAATCATTGTGCGCTCATCATCGCGCAATGCTTCAACGCCCTCCCGCCCCAAACGAGCGAGAAGCGCTTGATATGCCGGTAGATCCTCATGGCTAATAAATGCATACCTTTCGAAGAACTCATGTCCGGGTGGCAAATCTGCAAACAATTCAACCATGGTCGAGGCGACCTGCCGTCCGGCATCCATCATCGCTTCGGTTAAATTGGCTATTTCCAGAACCTCGAGGACATACGGGTGTTCAGCAAGGCGTTCCAGATCAAAAGCATCACCGACGGGACGTCCAAAGAGTAAATTCTCTCCGACAGTTGCGTTGTCGTTATATTTTTCTTTGTCAAATACTTCGACCAAAGGGCTCAACTCGGGGTCTTCAAGTTTCTTTTTAAAGGCCGCTCTGGCTTCGAGTATACGCGCAACAAGCTCGGGTTTTGCCGCAGGGTCAATAGCCCCACGGAGGCCAAGTTCATAAATGTCCTCTCGTAGGTCAACCAGATCAAGGACTTCGAGCGCACGCCGGGTAAGATCGCTATTGTCATTGACGCCGGCAGCGGCGTAATCGATCCAATCTGCGCCGAGATCGTCGATTGAGTTACCTGATTGTTTCGCCTCTGCCTCCATTTTACGGCGCTCGGCCCCGTCCTCATTCGAATATTCGGGTGCGATCAAGGGCAAATGTTTTAAACCCTATGTAAGGTTGTCCCGCACTGAAGTGGAAAAGATATAGGCCGTCGGCCCTACATAACCGATCCGGCGACCCGAAACCGCTTCAGGTAATTTATCAAGCGCTTCGCCATCAACCGTTAGCGATCCACCGGTTCCAACGACAAGGCGCGACAGCAGCATACCTAGTTGATCTTTTCCGCTGCCCCCCGCACCAACGATGGCAACGGTTTTGCCGGGCTCCAATTCAAATGAGGCGGAATCCACCAGCGCGTGACCGGTTTCATCTTCCAACCGGATACCGGACGCAGAAAATTTTCCACTGAGAGAGTTAACAGTATCAGGCTCGCCAAGCTGCTGATCCGCTTCCATCATTCCCATGGGTTCGAATTGCTCGATTACCTGATCATACTTGATCGCCGCATCGGCACGCCGCTGATAAAAATTCAGCAACTCTTTCCACGGTGCGGCCAAATCCTTATTTGCAGCGAGAACGGCAACCAGAGTGCCAATCTCAAGCTCGCCCTGGATGACCAAATACCCGCCAACGGAGTAGAAGAAAAAGGGGCCAAGATGATTGACGGTATTGTTAATGAACTTGATAACAAATTTCCACAGATACGCTTTGTAGCGTGTGAAAAATATGTCGTTAAGCCGGTTGGAAAATTCCGCGAGTTCCAAACGCGCTGCTGAGCTTGGCATGGTCAAATGTCTTGTCGACGACGGCAATCGGGACCCCAGAATGATGGCAACTGCACTACGTCATTTGCCACAGCAGACCAGGCCGTCCGAAATCGTTGTTCCGGGCCTTCTTGACGGATTGCAAAATGTAAATCGATTAACCGACCGCATATTGTCAAATCGCCCACTGCGACAGGTGATCCTGGCACATCAGAACGGATAACACCGAGTGAGCTCGGTTGCAGTCATTCTGAAGGGCTACCCGCGACTTTCTGAAACCTTTATCGCACAGGAAATCCTCGGCCTCGAAGAAGCAGAAATAGATATACAAATCTATTCATTACGCAAGCCAACCGATAAAACCTCTCACCCAATTCATCAGGAAATCAGGGCACCGGTCGTATATTTGCCGGAATATCTGTATAAAGAGCCGGTACGACTTTGGAGGGCCTGGAAGTATGTCCGGGCACTACAGTCATACCGAAAAGTATATTCATTATGGATCAATGACTTAAAGAGGGATTTCACGCCAAATCGGGTGCGGCGATTTGGCCAGGCGGTAGTGCTAGCAGCTGAAATTCCTACCCAAATTTCGCATCTATATGCCCACTTTCTACATACACCTGCGTCAGTTACACGTTATGCCGCACAACTTTTAGGTATATCATGGTCTGTTTCAGCACATGCTGTCGATATATGGACGACACCTGATTGGGAGAAGCGAGAAAAGCTAGATGACTGCAGCTGGGCCACAACATGCTCCGATATCGCGTCAAAGCACCTCAAAGAACTGGCCGCTAACCCGGAACAGGTTTCCTTAATTTATCATGGATTGGATCTGACGCGATTTTCAAAGCCCGCTAAGGCAAAATCGCCAAGGAACGGATCGTCTAAAAGCGACCCAATTAGGCTTCTAACGGTAGGACGCGCCGTCGAAAAAAAGGGTCATGACATTGTCATCGCCGCTCTGAGCGCGCTTCCACCATCACTAAATTGGCGATGGACACATATTGGCGGCGGATTACTTGTGAAAAAACTCAAGAAACAGGCCGCTTCTGCTGGCATCTCCGAAAAAATCGATTGGCGCGGCAGTCTTCCGCAAAATGAGGTTATGGAGGCCTATAATTCAGCGGATTTGTTCGTTTTGGCCAATCGGGTCGCAAAAAATGGAGATCAGGATGGACTGCCAAATGTGCTGATGGAGGCGCAAAGCCAAGAATTGGCCTGTATTGCCTCAAACGTCGCGGCGGTTCCAGAGCTTATTCAGGATGATATAAATGGCTCTCTCGTTACCGCGGACGAACCTCTGGCTCTCGCAGAAAAGATTTATGAACTCGCAGAATTGCCTGAAAAACGCATCCAAATGGGAAAAAGGGGCCGAGAGATCATTGAAGCGCGTTTTTCTCACACAGCAGGCATCAAAGCTCTTGTAAAAAAATTCCATTTAGAACCTGGAAAATCAGCGCAAATCAAAGCCAACAGCCCCGAAAGGTAGCCATTAAGTTCCATGCGGATCGCATTTTATGCTCCGATGAAACCGCCGACATCGCCAAGACCATCCGGCGAGAGATTTATGGCGCGCCTACTGATTTCCGCATTAAAATACGCAGGGCACGATGTTTTGCTCGCATCCAAGCTCCGCAGCTGGAATGCAAAAGGCGAAAATCAGGCGCAAAAACGAATAGAAAGCCGGGCCTCAGCGTCTATAAATCGCCTAAAAAAGAGATTTCTGAGTGAACCCGTCGGAAAACGCCCCGATGCCTGGTTTACATACCATCTGTACTATAAAGCCTCCGACTTAATAGGCCCGGAGATCAGCAAAGCGCTTGGTATTCCCTATAATGTCGCAGAGGCTTCGCACGCCCCAAAAAGGGCTAAAGGAGAATGGGCATCCGGACACGAGGCAGCCGAGGCCGCAATCCGACACGCAGATCACATAATTTCTCTCAATCCGACCGACACACCTTGCGTTCAGCCCCTGCTTAAGCAGAACGCCGCAATCACACATCTAAAGCCGTTTCTGGACGCTTCAAACCTATTCAAAGCCGCAAATCAATCTGCGCGAAACAGGGATATTTTAGTCAGGAAACTAGACCTTGACCCTACTGTCCCGATTTTGGTGACGGTAGCGATGATGCGCGACGGTGACAAATTTGCATCCTATCGAAATTTGGCCGATGCGCTTGAACGGCTCAAGCAAACACCCTGGCAACTTGTAATTGTCGGGGACGGACCAAAACGAAAATCCGTTGAGGATCTATTTGCAAATTTTAATAAGAAAATAACAAGATTCCTTGGCAAAAAGGCCTCAAGGGAGATCGCAGACATACTGTCTTCAGCCGACTTGTTTCTATGGCCTGCTGTCAATGAAGCCTACGGCATGGCAATACTGGAAGCGCAAGCAGCCGGACGACCCGTTATCGCGGCAAATTCAGGTGGCGTAGGACAGTTAATTCGCGACGGAAGCACTGGTATTTTAACGGAAAAGGGCAATATACAAGACTTCGCAGACGCGATTAAATCGCTGTTAAGTGATCCGAATCGACGCTTGGCGATGGGTGAGGCGGCAAAAAATACGGTTGAAAAGGATCACACACTAGAAGAAGCATCAAAAATCATCGATTTCATTTTAGTCGAATCAAATAAAGGATATTCAAAATGACAGCGCTGGCTCTTATCCGGCATGGTCCAACCGTTTGGAACGAGCAAAAAAGACTACAGGGACAAACAGACATTCCATTGAGCCCGGACGGGCAAGAGCGCGTGAAGAGCTGGAAAGTCCCAGAAGAATTTACTGCTTTTAACTGGTTTGCCAGCCCTTTGTCGCGAGCTCAGCAGACTGCCAAGCTACTTGGCCTGACCGTTGAAACAGAGGCCGCAATTATCGAAATGCATTGGGGCGACTGGGAAGGCCAGACAGGTCCCGATCTACGGGAAAAATACGGAGAAGAATTTATTCGTCGCCAAAAGATGGGCATCGATCTTCGTCCTGATGGCGGAGAAAGCCCGCGTGACGTTCGCGCTCGAGTAAAAGAATGGGTATCTCGGATCGCCGAATCCGGCACCGACACCGGCGCTGTTGCGCATCAGGGCATTATCCGCGCGATGATATCCCTTGCAACGGGCTGGGATATGATTAATCCGCCGCCGGAAAAAATGGAGTGGGATGCGGTTCAACTGTTTTCTGTATCACCGGGCGGTGAGGTGGAAATCGATCGTCTCAATATAAGTCTTCTAACCGAAAATGGATAAGACACCTCCCAAACGAAACACCAGAGTTCTGTTTTATGTGCAGCATTTGCTTGGAATTGGGCACCTTAAGCGCGCGGCGACGCTATGCCGTGCGCTGGAGTCCGAATGCTTTGATGTAACGATGGTCTCAGGCGGCAAAGACGTGCCGGGAGTTAATATCGGGAACGCACAGTTTGTTCAGCTGCCTGCCATGCGGTCGAAGGACGAAAATTTTTCAGAAATGCTCAATGATAAAGACGAGCCGGTAGATGAAGCCCTGCGGGCCGCAAGACGTGAAATGCTCCTGGATACCGTCGCCGCCACAAAGCCGGATTTGATCATAACTGAGCTATTTCCGTTCGGTCGGAGGCATTTGCGGGATGAGATCATTCCAATGATTGAAGCAGCGCTTGCCCTCTCGCCAAAATCTAAAATTGTTTCCTCTGTTCGCGATATCTTGGTCGAACCGAGCAAAAAGGAGCGCGGGCCCGAAATGGTTGCGTTGGTGCAGCGCTACTACGATCTAGTGCTGGTTCATGGCGACCCCAATCTGGTTCCATTTGAAAAAACCTTTCCCCTGGCAAACCAGATATCTGACAGACTGAACTATACCGGCTACATCGTCGATCCTCCGCCGGAATCCAAAGACGACATCGGGAGCAATGATGTGATCGTATCGGCCGGGGGCGGCGCCCTGAGTGAGCCACTATTTGACGCCGCTATTAAAGCGCGTCCTGATACAGTTTTTGCAAATCACCCATGGCGCCTTTTAGCCGGGCCCTCGATGCCGCTGGAGGCTGTGCAAAGGCTAAAGGCGAAGCTGCGTGAAGGCATAACCCTCGAACCAGCAAGACCAGACTTCACGGCTTTGCTCCAAAATTGCGCTCTATCAATTTCCCAGGGTGGTTACAACACCGTCATGGACGTTCTCGCAGCCAGGGTGCGCGCAGTCATTGCCCCTTACGCCGGCGGCAAAGAAACAGAACAGACGCTTCGCGCCAAATTATTGAGTGCAAACAATTTGCTGCAGGTTGTCTGGGAGGAGGAGCTAAACGCGGAACGATTGGTTGAGGCAATTAACACGGCCGCTAATCACAGCAAACCATCGGCAGGTGGAATAGCAACAAACGGCGCGCAACAATCTGCTTCAATTCTTGCAAGAATGATGCTCGGTGACGCAAGAATAGCGATATGAAAATGAACCGCTATCCCCGGACCGATATTATAAGTGATTATTTGCGCGGCAGCGTCGGTTTGTTGCTTACAGCCGGGCCACTATTGATCGTTCCGGTCACTGCTGTCGCCACCACTATTTTGGGCAGCTTTGCGATGTTATTTGCAATATTCATTGCCCGAACAGCGGTGCGGCAGAAAACTGTCGTCAGCCTCAATGCCAATGAAATCCAAACACAAGGTTTGACGACAAAATCAATAGAGTGGGCCGCACTAACCCAACTCCATTTGCGGTATTTCGCTGTAAAAAGGGATCGGTCCCAGGGCTGGATGCAACTGATTTTAAAAGATGGCAAAACTGCCATGAGATTTGACTCGACTCTCGTGGGATTCGACGAGATAACCAGTGCGGCCTATAAGGCTGCTGAACGAAACGATCTTGTCTTGTCACCCTCGACTATGGAAAATCTCGGCGCACGCGGCATAGTTAAAATTTTCCAAACTCCGTCGGACTTAGTTACATGAAGGAACTTCTTACGATTTCAAATCTGGAAGTCGAGTTCCGCCTGCACGAAGCGACAGTTCAGGCAGTTAAAGGTGTGTCCTTTAGCATTCCCGAAAACAAGACTGTTGCCCTGGTAGGTGAGTCGGGTTCCGGAAAGTCCGTCGTTTCACAATCAATCATGCGAATTTTGCCGCAATCAGCTTCGATCACCGGCGGTGAGATTATTTTTCGGGATCCCCGCAAAGTTGGTTCCGAAATTGATATCGTAAAAATGGATGCCGAGAGCAACGAGATGCGTGCGGTGCGGGGAGGCAGCATCTCCATAATCTTTCAGGAGCCAATGACTTCACTGTCGCCATTACACACCGTTGGCGATCAAATTTCCGAAGCGCTTCACGCGCCTGTCCCTCGCCGGCGCTCACCTCTTGTTCGGACGCAGTAATCTGCTGGGCGATTTCGGGCGCAAAAAATCGTGCTAAATCATGTGCGGCCGCACCCTCAACAACGGCGCTTATCAGAAGTCGCCGGGCGCGAGCAATTGCCACAGCAATGATTGCGGTAACCGTTAAAATTGAAACAACTTTATCAATTTCCGCACCGATCAGTACGCTATTGGATGTCATATAGTGAATGTAGTCCCGCGTGATCATCTTCATACCGTCGGGACCCGCCATCGCATACATCGCAAGCGCCGTCCAACCGGCCGCAGCTACCAGGCCCGCAACAACGACAAATCGAGCCTCGAACCTTAATGCCCGCAACGCAATAAATATAAAAACGTAAAGCAGGGTAGGTACTTTTAAATAAAAGGTAGGCGGCTGCATATATTGAAGATGAAAACTCCAAATGAGCCCGAACAAGAGACCCATATCAAGCACGACCGACATGTATAGAAGCCAGTCGGGCGCCCGACGCTTATGAACGACCGCAAGCTTAAACAGGCTAAAGGCGAGATATCCGCCAAGCACCCAGGGAACGGGGGCAAACTCGGCATCGGTTGAAAATGTTTTGGGCGACAAAAGATATAACGCACCAAACAGACTCACGACCGCCAGCTGCACCCAGCCAATAAGAATTTCACTAGCGTCCTGCTGTTTCCGAATTGCGTTTCTGACTCGCTCCGGCAGCTGCTGATAATCGATATCGCTTGTCTTCTGAGGCGGAGGCTTATCCGAATCAACAACGGTCACTGTGTTGGAGGCGTTTGTTGTTGTCATAGCGATAGCGTGTCGCCTTCTTTTGCGATAAAGGCCCCGCTGAAATGGCTTGCAGCTTCTTTTCCAATGGCGTCCAGAGCATCATCGCTACGACCCGGGTCATGATGAAATATTGCAAGCTGTTTTACGTTGGCCTGTTGCGCCAGCCGTACACCCTCTTGCCATGTCGAATGGCCCCAGCCTTCGTAGTCCAAGAACTCGTCGTCGCAATAGGCGCCGTCATAGATCACAAGATCGGCACCCTCTATTAAACCAAGAACATTTTCATCATGCTTGCCTGGTATGTGTTCGGTGTCGGTTACATAGCAGGCAGAGTGTCCGTTAAACTCAACCCGATATCCTGTTGCTTCGTTCGGGTGATTGAGGGTTGCTGTGCGGACAACAATACCATCACCCAGATCCAGGGTTTCACCTGCTGTAAAGTCTTGAAAAGAAATCTCAGCGTGAAATACATCGAGCGGTACCGGAAAAAGTGGTTCAGTCATCGCCTGTCTGAGAACGGCTTCGATATCGCTGCTGGGAAGCAGGTGTCCGGCCCAAATACGAATTTCATTTCCCTTACCATATGCCGGACAAAAGAAAGGAAGGCCGACAATATGATCCCAATGGGTATGGGAAAAGAAATGGTCTAGCTTGAACGGCCCTGAAGTCTTTTCGTCCAGCGACAATCCAAGCGGCCGGGCCCCCGTACCAGCATCGAATACCAACAACCTGTCACCACACCACATCTCTATGCAGGAAGTATGTCCTCCATAGCGTTGCGTTTCCGGTCCCGAACAAGCGATAGACCCTCGAACACCCCAGAATGTGACGTTAAAGTCTTGTTTTCCAGCCACTAATTCTATAGCTCCGCATCTTCCGTCAGGGCATACATATCATTGATATAGTGCTCATTCGCGAACTTTGCCACGGAATAAAATACGAGCAGTAGACTGGCCCTGGCACACAGTGTATCTCTCGCATGGATACGCAATGTCGCGATAAATAGAATCAGGGTGTAAAAACACATGGTGCAACTTGTAACGTTCTCGGTTGACGGATCTAAGCGTCCAGGCGCCATCAAAGACGACCGTGTTTTGGATCTACAGGCGGCTGGCCTTCCAGCAGGACAAGCAGGCGATCTCTCAGAAATTGTTCAGGGTGGCGAGCCTTTGTTGGCTCGCGTCAGGTCGGCAGTCGCCGATTGGAAAGCTCAGGACTATGCCGTTGATGCCGTAAGGCTTGAGGCACCCATTCAGCACCCTCCCAAAGTAATTGGGATTGGCCTCAACTATATTGATCATTGCCGCGAAGCCAATATGGATGTTCCGACAGAACCTGTCATTTTTACCAAGCACTCTACTTCCGTCACCGGACCGTATGACGACGTGCACTGGTATGAAGATGTATGCCACGACATGGATTACGAGGTTGAGCTTGGTGTTGTGATCGGTAAAAAAGCGTCCCGCGTGTCCGAAAGTGACGCCCTCGACTATGTTTTGGGATACACCGTGGTAAACGATGTTTCTGCACGCGACCTTCAGCTTGGCGGTGCCGGACAATGGGATATCGGAAAATCATTGGATACGTTTTGTCCCTATGGTCCATCAATCGTAACTGCCAATGAGATTGCTGATCCGCACGATCTCGATTTGAGCTTGTCGGTAAATGGAGAAATCCGGCAAACCTCGAATACCTCCAATCTTATCTTTAAGATTCCCGCTTTGATTGCCTATCTCAGCAAGGGCATAACGTTGTTACCAGGGGATTTGATTGCGACCGGCACGCCGTTTGGTGTCGCGCTGGGCATGAAAGAGCCCAAATGGCTAAAGGATGGTGATGTTTGTGAGGCTAGCGTCGATGGAGTAGGCACTATCCGCAACACGATGCGATTGCGTTCCTAGATTAAATTTACGGGATCAATCTGTAGCCGCCCGGCTCGGTTACAAGAATTTGGGCGTTCGAGGGGTCGGCTTCCAGTTTCTGGCGCAACCGGTAAACATGCGTTTCAAGCGTGTGCGTCGTAACACCTGAGTTATACCCCCATACCTCATTGAGCAATTCATCACGTCCGATCACGGCGTCGCCAGCCCGAAAAAGATACTTTAGTATTGAGGTCTCTTTTTCGGTAAGCCTGATCTTCTTGTTCTCTTCTGGCTCCAACAACAATTTTGCCGCCGGCCTAAAGCTGTAGGGTCCAAGATTAAAAATTGCATCTTCACTCCGCTCGTGCTGCCGAAGCTGAGCACGAATGCGTGCCAGCAAAACGCCCAAACGAAACGGTTTCGTGATGTAATCGTTGGCGCCGGAATCCAGACCGAGGATAGTGTCTGCTTCGCTATCCGCACCTGTTAGCATTATAATTGGTGCCTTCACATCTGATCGCCGCATAAGGCGGCAGAGCTCGCGACCGTCCATATCGGGAAGACCAACATCCAGAATTAAGAGATCAAAATGTTGTTCTTTGATCTGAGCAAGTGCCTCGGCGCCGGAGTCCACTGCATAGGTTTCAAACTCCTCATGTAGCTTTAGTTGCTCAACGAGCGAGTCCCGCAATGCCTCGTCATCTTCTACAAGGAGGATATTCTTGCCACCTGCCATATTTAGCTCCTGCCCATCTCCAAAGAATTCAATTGTCGCCATAAGGCGACAAGCCAGCGCGCCATTACCAATCCCGTTCAGCGCGTCCTAATAGATGGGAAATTTCGTGCCAAACACAACCCCGTTGGCCGGTTTGTCGTTCCAAATAGAGTTCACGTTTTGTCGATGACGGCAAACATTACCGGGCAAAATACACCGTTTTCGGCGGTTATTCTAAGTTTTAAAAAATTTATATCACGATATCAATGGCTTAAAAGGCGGATCTGTGGCATGACATTTGCATTTAGTGGGGAGGAGCACCCTATGTCTCAAACCATTTCCTCTCTCCCCCCTGCCACCGCCCCGATTCCGCATGAATCTAATCCAGATGGCGTGCCCGATACCGACGAAATAGCGTTTAGTGAGTTATGGCAGGACAAAGAAAGCGGATTCGGATTTGCCGATATTTTGGACATTATTAATCCGCTTCAGCATATCCCAATAATATCAACCGCCTATCGCATGATTACCGGTGATGAAATAAGCACTGGTGCGCGGATTGCTGGCGGGACCCTTTATGGCGGTCCACTGGGAATGATTGGTGCCGGCGTCGTCGCCGCGGTGGAGGAGGCAACGGACGGAACCATTGAGGAACATGTCGCGTCGATATTCAGCGACAAACCATCACAAAATGAGCAGACCGCAACTCAAAACCAACATCCCGCTGCGGAAAAATTAGAGGACAACAACCGTTCGTCGATGGCTGAATCGGGAGAAGTTATCTCTGCCGTCCCGGCCGCCGGCAAAAACAGGAACCAACAAGAAGCCTCCATAAGCCGTATACCACCGGAAAATATTCTGTTTAACCGATCTAATGCGTTTGCCGCCGCGGATAGTAGCGATAGGAAATCTGTCGCGACAAACCTTTCAAAACTGGATGAACAAAAACTCCAGCAATTTATAGCCGATCGCCGCAAAGCAACCGGTATCGCAGCCACAAATGACGCTGCGGAAAAAAAGCGGATTTCTGATGAGGTCCTAAGAGCCCAACAGGCCCAAGCGGGATTACTATTGGCAAATTTGGCATCAGCGCCCGACAAAAACGTCGAAAATGATAAAAGTAGTGATGTCCGTCAGCCCGGCGATCTAAAGCCGCCAGCGGCTACGCCCTTTTTTAAGCCGCACCCCTATATGTTGCCGCGCGGCGCACCACCTTCGTTGGTCGCGAAAGCCATGGAACATGCGCTGGAAAGATATAATTCGTTGAATGCCAGGCGCGACGCGTCAATCTCGGAATCGCAAGCGGTAACATCAAGATAGTTTGATCGCACACATGGGCAGGTTATAACGCCCATGTGAATTTAAATGTGTATCCAAATGGCATGGCCGCATGGAACCACCAAGAGCTTCGATGTGCTTTAGGTAACGGTGGAATTTCAGCAACAAAACAAGAAGGGGACGGCGTGACACCTGCGGGCGTGTTTAGCCTTCGCCGCGTTTTATATCGTCCGGATCGGATTGAGCCGCCGAAATCCATTTTACCCGTTTCCGCTTTGACTGCAGCAGATGGCTGGTGCGACGAGCCTGGTCACCCCAAGTACAATCAACAAATTTCTACGCCGTTTGGTGGCCATCATGAAAATCTCTGGCGGGAGGACGGGCTGTACGACGTCATCGCCATTGTCGGACACAATGACGATCCCATTGTATCAGGAGCAGGCAGCGCCATCTTTTTACACGTAGCAAAACCTGACTTTTCAGCAACAGAGGGCTGTGTTGCTTTCTCGAGGACGGGTCTTTTAAAGATTTTAGACCAGTGGAACGAAAGCAGCCTGTTGGATATTCGCACCGAGTAAAATCTAAGGGCTTATTCTTACCGCGCGGGACGATTTCCAAAGATTGCTGTTCCAATGCGGACATGCGTAGAGCCAAGTTTAATTGCAGGCTCAAAGTCTGCACTCATCCCCATGCTCATAACATTCAATTCGTTGCGACGAGCCATCTCAGCTAAAAGAGCAAAATGCATCGCAGGTTCATCGCCGGCCGGCGGAATACACATCAGGCCTTCTATCGGCAATTCGAGCTCGTCCACACACAATCGAATAAATTCATCGGCTTCTGTGGGAAAAACACCAGACTTTTGTGGCTCTTCTCCGGTATTAACCTGAACCAATAATTTTGGACGGCGGTCCTGCCGATCCATCTCCTTCGCGACAGCTTTCGCGAGTTTTGGCCGATCAATGGTCTCAATAACATCAAACAAACGAATTGCGTCTCGTGCCTTGTTGGTCTGCAGTGGTCCGATCAAGTGAAGCGTGATATCGGAATATTTTTCCTTGAGCGATGGAAACTTTTCGGCAGCTTCCTGTACGCGATTTTCGCCAAATTCGCGATGACCAGCTCCGATGGCCTCTGCAACCGCTGCCGTCGAGTGGAACTTACTGACAGCGACAAGCTCAGTTTCACCTGGCTTTCGATTTGATGATCTTTCCGCGGTAGTCATGCGTTCCCGCACAATCTGGATATTTTCTTTTATGGAGGACATATGCACCAGATTCATTTGTTATGAAAAACAATCATAACGGTTAGCGCTAGCGACGAGAATAAGCATCATCAAATAAAAAAGAGGGGCAGCTTATGCTGCCCCTCTCCCGATCTCCCCGAAGGAAGAATCTATAGCCTTTAGGCTAGACGTAGATCGTCTTAGAAGCCAAGACGGACCGATGTCGTGATGGCATAACCATCATTGTCATCAGCAGAACCAGCGTCCTCACCCGTGTAGTCAGTCCACATCAGGTTCAAACGGTACTGCACGCCTTTGCCAAGCACGCGACGATAGGACAGCATTGCATTCTGTACTTCGTCAACACCAGCGGCATTGTCACCTTCGGTTTCTTGCGTTGAATAACCAAAGCTGAACTTGTTCTTGCCGCCGTCATACTTGATACCAAAGTCGTAAGCGAGGTTGCCATCATTACCCGTCGTGGAACCATCAGAGCGGAGATTCATCTCATGATGATAACCACCAGCGACAGTGATCTTGCCAAAGGTCAGTTTCAGACCAGCAGCAATACCCTTCGGATCCGAATCGTTACCCGGAGCCGTTCCAGCAGCAGGGCTAGCCACGGCATAACCGATGGCGGTGCTGATGCCAACACTGTCCCACTTGCCATCATAACGCGCTGCAACAGCAAATCCGGAATGGTTCGCTGTCGAATAACGTTCTGGCTGGCTATTAACACCTTCGCTGAAGCTCGGCGTGTAGGTCACACCAACACGGAAGCCACCGACACGCGGTGTGAAGTAAGAGATTTTTTCAGAGTCCGCATCACCAAGGTCAAGACGGTTAACCGTGCTAATCTGGTTTCCTGTCGGTTTCTCAATCCAGTCACCGGTATCAAAAGCGAGGTTCTGACCAACGTTGGTCGCCCATGAACCCATAGTCCCGGTAGTCATGAGATGAGCCGCGTTATCTTCTGAACCAATCCGAATTTCACCGAATTTACCTTTGATGCCCATGTAGGCTTCGTCGATAGTATCCGATGAGTTCGAGCTTTGTCCTTCAAGCTCCGTACGGGTGGTGATCTTGATTCCGTTATCGAGTTTCACAGAACCCTTGAAGAAGATTTCAGCATCTTGCTGGATATCAAGTCCAACGCGATTGCCTACGGCATCTTCGTCCTGATCAACGGCACCAATAATACCTTCCCAGTAACCACCGAGCGAAAGCTTCGGCTTAGCAATTGCAGCACCAGACGTGGCAAGTACGCCCGCCGCGACAAGTGCTGTCGTTGTCATAAGTTGCTTTTTCATTTTCCCTCCAAAAAGGTTGAGGTAGGTTTACTTTATAAACACGGACGCGCGCCTTCTTAGAGAGGGCATAACATCACGCAGTGTGTCATAACGTGTACTTGGTTAATGGGTCAAGAATACAAGCCCCCAATTGCGATAAAATCGCAACGCTGTGATAAAAATACAACAAACAATTTTGGCGTTATTTCAATAGTTTACATTATTGTGACAAAAATTGTGTCGAAAATCGCGTAAATCCCAAGTCAAATTTGATGGAGCCGACTGATATTCAAAATCATCTAATATTAGACCGCTATATTGAAATAACGATAAGAACCGAATAAGTTGTAATATAAGGATTATGACCTTTTCGAAATTAGGGAAATTCTCGCGCTAGAATTTTCTAAACACGGAACCAAAAGCCAATGTTTCTAAAACCCGCAAAACTCACGGGCCTTATTAGTGGTGCACTTTTACTAAGCGCCTGTGGAGTGGACGTAGTAGAAGACTATCTCGTAGAACACCCGGAAAGACAGGGCGAATATGTATACGAGTCGGAATTGAAGAACAAAGATGCATCGGTCTTTGGTGACGGGGGATTCGACTTATTCAATCTTGGAAAACCTAAGAAAACGGGGGGTGGCTCAGGTATAGCTGTTAACAGTTATTTGTGGCGTGCTTCCCTCGATACCGTTTCGTTTATGCCACTCTCATCTGCGGATCCTTTCGGTGGCGTTATTATTACGGATTGGTATTCACCCCCGGAATCTCCCCGGGAACGCTATAAGATGAGTGTATATATTCTAGGCCGGCAGCTTCGGGCCGACGGGATTCGGGTTTCGGTATTTCGGCAACAGGTAGGAACCGGAAATATTTGGCAGAGCAGGACAGTTTCTAAAGACACGGCCGTCAATCTCGAAAACCAGATTTTAACGCGTGCGCGCCAATTAAGATTGGTTGCCGCCAAAGCCAACTAGCTGCCTGTTCTCATTTCACGCTAAATTCGCTCTGCTTGAAGCTCTCTACGCTTGCGAGCCTTGAGCTAGCGTGAGAAAGTTATTGCGTGTAAATCCCTTGAGGGACAACCCCAATACAAGACGTTCTCTTAATGACGAGCGAAACCGCAACATCTCGATACAACTTCAAGGAAACCGAAGCAAAATGGCAGTCGCTTTGGGAGGAAAGTGGTTGCTTTAACGTCGAGATTGATCCTGAAAAGCCCAAATATTACGTCCTGGAAATGTTTCCTTATCCTTCCGGACGCATTCACATGGGGCATGTAAGAAACTACACCATGGGAGATGTCGTTGCCCGGTACAAAAGGGCACAAGGCTTCAACGTCCTGCACCCCATGGGATGGGATGCGTTTGGCATGCCCGCCGAAAATGCGGCGATGGAACAACGGGTTCATCCAGGTAAATGGACTTACGAAAATATCGCGATGATGCGTTCTCAGCTCCGAAAAATGGGACTCGCGCTGGATTGGAGCCGCGAGCTCGCCACCTGTCATCCCGGATATTATGAAAGCGAACAGAGGATGTTCCTGAAGTTTCTGGAACAAGACCTCGTCTACCGCCGACGAAGTTCGGTGAATTGGGATCCGGTGGACAATACCGTTCTAGCAAATGAGCAAGTCATCGATGGTCTTGGCTGGCGATCAGGCGCTCCGGTAGAGCGTCGCGAACTGGATCAATGGTTTTTCAGGATTACGGATTTTTCGGAGGAACTCCTGGAGGGCCTGAAAAATCTCGAGCGATGGCCCGCAAAAGTTCGAACAATGCAGGAAAACTGGATCGGCCGTTCTGAAGGGATGAAAGTCTGGTTTGAGCTCGAAGGTCATGATGATCGGCTTCAAATTTTTACCACACGACACGATACAATTTTTGGCGCAACTTTTTGCGCAATATCACCGGATCATCCGCTAAGTAAGGATCTGGCACAAAACGATGCTGACTTGACCACTTTTATCGAAGAATGTCGATCACTCGGCACTACCGAAGCGGCGCTGGAAAAAGCCGAAAAGCGCGGCTACAAAACGGGCCTCCGCGCAAAGCACCCCCTCACTGAAGGCAAAACCATTCCAGTTTTTGTCGCCAACTTTGTTCTCATGGAATATGGCACGGGCGCAATATATGGGTGCCCCGCACATGACCAACGGGATCTGGATTTTGCGCGAAAATATAATTTGGATGTCATTCCCGTTGTTATCCCTCCGGACGCCGATCCTGCAGATTTTGCAGTGGATGATGTGGCGTACACCGATGATGGCCTTCACGCTAATTCGGACTTTCTGGATGGGTTAGGTCTGGCTGACGCCAAAGAAGCGGTCGCGAACGTCCTAGAAGAGAAAGAAATAGGCAACCGGGAAATCAATTTCCGTTTGCGCGATTGGGGTGTCTCGCGGCAGCGATATTGGGGATGCCCGATCCCAATCATTAACTGCCCTGATTGCGGCACAATCCCGGTACCGGAAAGTGAATTACCCGTATGCCTGCCGGATGACATTGATTTTGAAAAACCTGGCAACCCCTTGGATCGCCACCCAACCTGGAAATTTGTTGATTGTCCCAAATGTGGATCAGCAGCAGAACGCGAAACAGATACGCTGGATACTTTTGTCGAATCGTCCTGGTATTTTTCACGGTTTTGTTGTCCGCGTTCCGAAGACCCCGTCGACAGTGAGGCGATGGAATATTGGATGCCGGTCGACCAGTATATCGGCGGCATTGAACATGCGATTTTACACCTTTTGTATTCCAGGTTTTTTACCCGCGCGATGCAAAAATGTGGCTATATTGATTTTGATGAGCCGTTCGCGGGACTGTTCACCCAGGGAATGGTTTGTCACGAGACCTATCGCACGGATGATGGCGAATGGCTGATGCCAACGCAGGTCGAGTCAGACGATGGCGGATCCCTAAAAAGCGTTGAGAACGGGGCTGCCGTTCAAGTTGGCCGCTCCGAAAAAATGAGCAAGTCGAAGAAAAATGTCGTCGATCCTGAGGACATTATTGAAACCTACGGCGCCGATACCGCGCGTTGGTTCATGCTTTCAGATAGTCCGCCAGACCGCGATTTGGAGTGGACGGATTCAGGTGTTGCGGGATCATGGCGCTTCGTGAACCGTTTATGGCGGCTGGTTGCGGAAAATGCAGACCAGGAAAGAGCGGCGGAACCGGAGAAATTTGATAAGGAATTACGAGCAGTTAGACAACAGGTTCATCAAACCATTGGTGGCGTAACAGACGATCTTGAAGGATTTCATTTTAATCGGGCCGTAGCGAGAATTTATGAACTGGTAAACGCATTGTCAGGCGTTGGCGCCGGAACAACTGAAGAAAGATGGGTTCTGCGCGAAGGTTTAAAAATTATGGTTCAGCTGATTGGGCCAATGATGCCACATTTAGCAGAAGAGCTATGGAGCCGACTTGGAAATACTACGAGTCTGGCGGATGAGCCGTGGCCAAAGGCGGATAAAGATTTGATGGCAAGTGAGACCGTTACACTGGCTGTTCAAGTCAGAGGTAAATTGCGGGCTACGATCGAAGTTCCGCATGACGTGGATCAGGAATCCGCAGAAGCGGCGGCGTTGGCCGAGCCAGCCGTGGTGGCAGCGCTAGAAGGAAAGACCGTAAATCGAATTATATACGTTCCCAACAAAATCATTAATGTCGTTCATGGGTAATGGACATCAAATGCCGAACGCCATAATTAATCGACATCTCGTATCAATGTTTGTGGTTGCTCTTGTCAGTCTCTTTCAAGTGGGCTGTGGCTTTCAGCCTCTATACAGCCAAGCTGGCGCGGCTAATTCTCAGGCGCTTTCCTCTGTGGCCATTCTCCCAATTTCAGATCGTCGCGGGCAAATTTTACGAAAATTTTTGCTTGAGCGGATGTCGACGAACCTTGGGACGCAAAGCACAAAATTCACGTTGCGAGTCGAACTTAGTGAGTCCAAATCAAATATCAATATTGGACGAGATGAATCTGCGACGCGAGCCAATTTGTTTATTACTGCGAAATTTGCACTCACCAGAAGGGCTGGTGGCGGCAAATATTCTGGTCAGATTCTCTCAACGAATAGTTACAACGTGCTTGATTCTGACTTTGCAACATTGAGCGCTGAAAATGACGCTCGAAATCGCGCGCTTAAATCGTTGGCAGAAGAAATCCGCTTAAGGGTAGCAACGGCGTTGAATAATCCATCCGTGTTCACCGTGCCAGCGGTCGTGGAGCGTCGCGTTCAGTAAATGAAAATTTCAGCTGCCAAGGCACCTGGGTTTATTTCATCGCCACCGGATTCTGTTCGCGCGATTTTGCTCTATGGACCCGATACCGGACTGGTGCGGGAACGTACTGGGATGCTTACAACTGCCGTTGTGGACGACCCAAAAGACCCGTTTCGAATTGCTGATATCCAGGTAAATGAATTGCGCGAGGATGCCGCGCGCCTTTCAGATGAAGCGGCGGCACTATCTTTTACAGGTGGCCGCCGCGTAGTAAGGGTCAGAGACGTTACAGACGTCACAGCAGGTCCAATTATTGAATTTTGTGCTGCGCCCGTTGGCGATGCGCTCGTTATTGTTGAGGCAGGAAATTTGGGCCCACGTTCCAAATTACGCAAGTCTTTTGAAGACACCGATTTTGGCGCCGCCATTCCCTGTTACGGTGATGAGGGAAAGGCCTTGCGGGACGTCATTGCTGAAACACTCGGGAAATCCAATATCCGGGTTTCAGCCGACGCGATGTCATACCTGTTGGACAACCTTGGCAATGACCGAATGGTCAGCCGATCGGAGCTTGAAAAGCTTCGGCTGTATATGGGTGAAGAAAGCGAGGTATCTCTGGAAGACGCTGCTGCGTGTGTCGGCGATAGCGCAGCAATGGCACTTGATGATATCGCCTTTGCGGCGGGGTTTGGCAATATTGATAAGTTGACACATCTAATGGACAGGATGCGTCGCGAGGGAACGGCGGCGATAACGGTATTGCGCGCTGTTGCGCGTCATTTTCAGAGGCTTCATTTTGCGTCTGGATCTATTGATGACGGAAAGTCTGCCGATATTGCATTGAAAGCATTGCGGCCTCCTGTGTTTTTTAAACAGGCGGACTCCTTCCGGGCACAACTTCGTATTTGGCCAACCAACCGATTGGGACAGGTAATCGAATCCCTCGCGGAAGCAGAAGTTCAATGCAAATCTACCGGGATGGCAGCAGAGACAGTATGTGATCAAACCATGCTTCGAATAGGCGCGATGGCCCGCGCGCTAAGGGGACAAAACAAATAAATCTTCACCAGGGAATTAGTCACTCAATCGTCGAATAATATCGTCTAGCTGGTCAAGATTCGAATAATTGACAGCAACTATTCCGCTGCTGCCGTTAAAGTCGATCTCAACCGTCAGCCCCAGAATATCGGTCAGCGATCTTTCAAGCGCCAAAGTATCTGGATCTTTTTGCGGCGATTTGACTCTCGGCGACTCTGTTCCGGATTTCGACGCTTTAACGAGTTTTTCTGTCTGCCTAACATTTAGGCCGCGTTTAATTATTTCATCGGCAATGTCCTTCGGATTTGCAGCGCCGATCAAGGCCCTCGCATGTCCGGCAGATAATTTTCCGTTTTCAAGAAGAGACTTTACGCCATCGGGCAGCGTTAGCAGCCGCAAGGTGTTTGCTATTTGACTCCGGCTCTTTCCAATGACTTCAGCGAGGCTATCCTGCGTGTGAGAAAATTCGTCAATTAGTCGACGATATCCCAACGCTTCTTCTAGAATATTTAAGTCAGCACGCTGAATATTTTCGATAAGCGCAACTTCGAGCACTTCTTCATCATTAAGCTCCTTTATCATTACAGGAACTTCATGAAGTTGAGCCGCTTGCGCTGCACGCCATCGACGTTCACCGGCTATTATCTCATATTCATCTGCATTTTTTGGATTTGGCCGCGCCAAAATTGGTTGCAAAATTCCCCGCTCTTTAATGGATGTGGCAAGCGAATCGATCTCTTCCTGAGAAAAAATTCGGCGTGGCTGTAAAGGGCTTGGAACCAGGAACTCTACCGGGATTATCGAAATACCTTGTCCAGAAATGGAACTATCTGAGCGTGTATCAGAATGAGGTATTTCTACCGTATCGTCGCCCAAAAGAGCAGAAAGCCCGCGCCCAAGTTTTGCTCCACGAGATTTAGGTGAGCTCATTGACTTAATCCTTCCTCGCGGCGCAATACTTCGCCGGCTAAGTGAACATACGCTTGAGCACCAGGACACTGAAAATCGTATAACAGCACAGGCTTGCCATGCGACGGCGCCTCTGAGACGCGGACGTTTCGGGGTATCATGGTCCCATAAACGATATCGCCAAAATATGACCTGACATCGTCCGCAACTAAACTGCTCAAATTGTTTCGCGCATCGTACATTGTCAAAACGATACCCTGTATACCGAGGCCTGGATTGAAGCCATCCCTCACTCTCTCAACAGTCCTTACCAGCTGGCTCAATCCCTCCAATGCCAAATACTCGCATTGCAGCGGCACAATCACGCCGTCAGAGGCGACCAGAGCATTTAATGTCAGCAATCCGAGGGCAGGCGGACAATCGATCAGTATGTAGTCAAAGTTTACAGCAAGGTTGTTGAGTGCCATTTTTAGACGAAATTCACGGCGTTCAAGCTCTACAAGCTCTAGCTCCGCTCCTGATAAGTCAATTGAAGCTGACACCAAAGAAAGATTAGGCACATCGGTTTCAATTAAGGCGTCTGAAATCAGGGCGCCATCAATCAGGATTTCATAACTCCCCAATTCGACCGAATTTCGATCAACCCCGACACCCGTTGAGGCATTTCCTTGTGGATCCAGGTCAAAAAGAACAACACGCCGCCCTACAGCCGCCAGAGCGGTTGCAAGATTTATAGCGGTCGTTGTCTTGCCGACACCGCCCTTTTGATTAGCAATTGCTAGAATTTTTCCACGACCAGCGCTCGGTGACTGTTTGAACCCTGAGTCCGGTCTTTGATCTTTTAGGGTTTCGTTATCCGACACGTGCAATATCCCGAATCGAGAGAATAACGCCATTTGGGTCCGTCACGCTTTGAAAGCGTTCAACTGTCATATTCCGCGTTTTCTGCGCCTCGGTCAATTCCTCGTCCACCCGCGCACCCTTTAAAAACAAACAGATTCCATCGGGTGCTAGGTTTGGCTCCGCATAATCCAATAGTTTGCCAAGCGGCGCCAAAGCACGGGCGGTAACAAGGTCGCTTTTTGGGAGTTTCAGATTTTCGATACGGGCTTGATGTAAAACAACTTTTGCATCAACCGTACGGGCAACCTCTCTCAGAAAAGCGATCTTTTTCCCCGAAGATTCAACAAGGTTTACTTCGATACCAAGCAGAATAGAAAGCGCCATGCCTGGAAAGCCTGCGCCGCTGCCCAAGTCAGTAAATATTCTGGTTTCGCTGGGCACATAATCGGCAATTTGAACTGAATCCAGAATATGGCGACGCCAAATATCGTCGAGCGTATCGCCGCCAACCAAATTTATCGCCTTTTGCCATTTTTGCAGAAGCTCCACGTATTTTTGAAATTTATGCAATGTTTCACGTGAAACATTTGCCTTGTCGGCGAATTCATCCGCGGTCAGCGGTTGGACCATTCAAAACCCTCTATGTCGTCGCGCGATCGCGGCGGCGGACGTAACGCAGCAGAGCGGTAAGGGCGGCTGGGGTTACACCCGAAATACGGGCAGCTGCGCCGAAGCTTGATGGACGCGCCGACCGTAATTTTTCGCGCACTTCGTTTGACAGCCCGCCAACCATATCCAAATCGAGATCGGGTGGGATTTCCAGCGCCTCGTCACGGCGAAACGCTTCGATATCAGCATTTTGTCGCTCAAGATAAGTTGCGTAGCGGGCCTCGATCTCCATTTGTTCAGCAATATCTTCCCGCATTTGCCCTAATTCGGGCCATATTGAAGCGAGTTTTTTAATATAGATATCAGGATAGGCTAAAAGCCGCATTGCGCTGCGTTTTTTACCATCTTGTGTGATGGCCATGCCGTGCCCCGAAATTACTTTTGGCGTCTCACTCAGTACAGCGAGCTGTCGTCGAGCTGCCTCAAGCGCTGTCGATTTAGCTCTAAAAATTTGCGATCGCTCCGAAGAAACACAGCCGATTTCAATTCCTTTGGGTGTTAGTCGCTGATCAGCATTGTCCGCCCGCAGAAGCAACCGGTATTCAGCCCGCGATGTAAACATTCTATAAGGTTCAGAGGTTCCGCGCGAAACCAGATCATCAATAAGAACGCCGATATAGGCATCGGCCCGATCAAGAATAAACGGCGGGCTTCCACCACATGCCAAAGCGGCGTTCAGGCCGGCCATCAGCCCTTGGGCTGCAGCCTCTTCATATCCCGTGGTTCCATTAATCTGGCCAGCCAGATAGAGGCCCGAAAGCTTGCGGGTTTCGAGGGTTGGCTCTAGCTCACGCGGATCAACATAATCATATTCAATCGCATATCCCGGCCGGATTACCTTCGCAGTTTCTAGGCCAGGTATGGTTTTCAAAAACCCCGCCTGAACATCACGCGGCAGGCTGGTTGAAATCCCGTTCGGATAGACCGTGTCATCATTCAGGCCTTCTGGCTCCAGGAAAATCTGATGACGCTCCTTTTCCGAAAAACGCACCACTTTATCCTCTATCGAGGGACAATATCTCGGGCCGGTTCCCTCAATTTGCCCCGAATACATTGGCGCACGATCAAGGTTATTGCGAATGACCTCATGCCCGGCCACCGTTGTAAACGTAATGTGGCAATCGATTTGCGGTGTGGTGATCTCCTCGGTCAAATAAGAAAACGGGACTGGTTTGGAATCTCCAGGCTGCACAATCAGACTATTCCAATCGATCGTCTTGCCATCCAACCTGGGCGGGGTCCCCGTTTTCAGCCGATCAAGGGCAAAACCGGCATTATCAAGTGTGGCAGATAGCCCAAGGCACGGCGCCTCTCCAACGCGGCCGGCGGGATGTCTTTCTTCCCCAATGTGAATTTCGCCACGCAAAAAGGTACCGGTTGTTAAAATTACTCTTGCGCATCCAATTTCGCGGCCATCCAGTAATTTTACGCCCGAAATTTGATTATTTTTCCCGATCAGGAAATTTTCTGCAGCGCCCGCCCATATCGACAGGCTCTCCTGTTCTTGCAACTCGGCCTGCATTGCTTCTCGATAGAGCTTACGATCTGCCTGCGCCCTCGGACCCCGCACAGCAGGCCCTCTGCTGCGATTTAGAATTCGAAACTGTATACCAGCGCGATCAATGACCCGCCCCATGACCCCGTCAAGCGCATCGATTTCCCGCACAAGATGGCCTTTGGCGAGTCCCCCAATCGCTGGGTTACAAGACATTTCGCCAATTGTTTCTACTTTATGGGTCAACAACAAAGTAGACGCGCCCATTCGAGCGGCGGCGGCGGCGGCTTCACACCCCGCATGCCCGCCCCCTATTACGATTACGTCAAACGTTGTCATGCTGCGTATTTAGAAGTGTCGACGGGTTCTGTCAAAGAAAACCCGTCGTAAATTGAGATTCGATTCCAATGTTTCACGTGAAACAGTGATGGACTTCATTTTCCAATACAAAACTCATCAAAAATAACCCCAAGCACCTCCTCAACATCCACCCGACCAGTAATCCGACCCAGCGCGCGTGTCGCGAGACGCAAGTCCTCCGCCATTAATTCGGCCGCATCAGCTGATAATCCACGACGAAGTGTATCGCAACATTCCTGGAGCGCTTCCCGATGCCTAAGGCGGGTCAAGGGTGGAGGCCCTGAATGATCTAAAAATTGGCCAGCTCTTTCTGCCAACACTTTTACAAACACATCGAATTCAGCGCCCGTTTTCGCCGATATTCCTAGAGGGCTTCTCCCCGCAATTGGCGTGGTGAGATCAATCTCCTCGACCAGGTCAATCTTGTTCAGAAGCACGATATCCTCAGGCCCCACAATTCCGATGACGTCTTTGTCGGCCTCCGGATCCTGTGCATCTAAAATAAGCACCCTAAGATCAGCCTGCTCGGCCCGGTTTTTGGCACGGCGGACACCTTCGGCTTCGATTTCGTCCTTCGTTGAACGAACGCCCGCAGTATCAGCAATAGTTACCGGATATCCGCCGAGATCGAGCCTAACCTCCACAATATCCCTCGTTGTGCCTTCTTCTTCCGAAACGATCGCAACATCTCGTTCCGCAAGACAATTCAACACGCTAGATTTCCCGACATTGGGAGGGCCTATAATAGCAATCTGAAATCCGGCCCGGGTCCTCTCGCCACGCCTATTATCCAACATATAGTGGGTTATGGAATCCGAAATACCCAACATCTGGTGTTTTGACTGTTCTATCAAATTCTCTGGCAGATCTTCTTCGGGAAAGTCGATTGCCGCCTCGGTTTGAGCCAATAGATGCAATAAAGACTCGCGCCAGCCTTCATAAATTTCGCTCAAGCCCCCAGCGAGCTGTCCTAATGCCTGTATTCTTTGAGCCTCGGTTTCCGCAGCAATAAGATCCGCCAGGCCCTCAATCTCTGCCAGATCCAGCTTCTCATTTTCAAAAGCGCGTCGACTAAACTCGCCGGGCTCTGCCAAGCGACAACCCTCACAATCGCTCAATACTGAACAAATGGCTTCGACGGTCGCCCTCCCGCCATGCACATGAAGCTCCGCGACGTTCTCTCCTGTAAAGCTGTCCGGTCCGGGGAACCAAATCACTAGCCCTTCATCCAAAAAAACTTTGTCACCGGGGCGACATAGCGTCACTCGTTTCGCATAGCGTGGGTTTGGCAAATCGCCACCCGCCAGCAATTTCAGTATTTCTCCAGCGCGCTCGCCAGAAATACGAATTATGGCAATGCCTGCCGGAACCCCGCCGCTG
The DNA here is from genome assembly GCA_002720855.1 of Rhodospirillaceae bacterium. Taxonomy (GTDB): domain Bacteria; phylum Pseudomonadota; class Alphaproteobacteria; order MPNO01; family UBA2964; genus UBA2964. The sequence continues at coordinate 644,226 of PBIN01000015.1, forward strand.
GACGGTGCAAAGATTGTATCCGAATTCATGCGGCTCTATAGGCCGGGCAATACACAAACGACAAGAGAAATCATTACGACGTCATTGAGATTAATTGCCCTCAGCACCACCCTCCTCTAGGGTGCGAAATACACCCGATCATCTTCCTGCCGAGAGTACTTATGGCCCAAAATCGCCTTGCCGACCAAACAAGCCCATACCTTCTACAACATGCCGATAATCCCGTGGATTGGTGGCCTTGGGGACCAGAGGCGTTGTCTGAGGCAAAAGAAAATAACAAACCGATTCTTTTATCGGTTGGCTACGCAGCATGCCACTGGTGCCATGTTATGGCTCATGAAAGCTTTGAAAGCGAAGAAATCGCGAAGCAGATGAATGAGCTCTTCGTGAACATCAAAGTCGATCGAGAGGAGCGTCCCGATCTCGACACGATCTATCAGCACGCTATTCAAATTCTCGGACAGCAAGGTGGCTGGCCGCTGACGATGTTTTTGACACCCGATGGCGAGCCGTTTTGGGGCGGTACATATTTTCCTGCAGAGTCGAAATTCGGGCGACCCGGGTTTCCTGACGTTCTGAATACGATCCACAGCTACTGGACAGACAAACAAGACTCAGTGAGCCAAAATGTTACCGCTTTGCGGGAATCGCTCGCTCAAATGGGTGTGTCTGAAAGCGGCGGCGAGATCGATCTCAGCCTGGTCGAGCGCGCTGCCCAACGGCTTGTGCAAGAATATGACACGGTAAATGGCGGCATCGGCACGGCGCCTAAATTTCCCAATCCATCCATTCTCGAATTGCTTTGGAGAACATACAAACGGTGCGGTCATGAAGATTTAAAACAGGCCGTGCTTCTATCCATGGAGAAGATGTCCCAGGGCGGAATTTATGATCATCTCGGCGGCGGTTACGCCCGTTACTCGACCGATGCCATATGGCTCGCCCCGCATTTCGAAAAGATGCTCTATGACAATGCTCAACTTCTCGATCTCTTGACCTGGGTTTGGCAGCAAACAGACGACCCCCTTTTCAAACAACGAGCACACGAAACCGTTGACTGGGTTCTACGTGAAATGATTGCCGATGGTGGTGCATTCGCCGCGACGCTTGATGCCGATAGTGAAGGCGAAGAGGGAAAGTTTTACGTCTGGAATCAATCGGAAATTGAAGAGGTGCTGGAAGCAGACGCGCCGCTTTTCATCGAAGCTTACGATGTGCAACCGGATGGGAACTGGGAAGGAAAAACGATCCTCAACCGTACAAATAATTCCCGGAGCTACTCCGGTGACGAAGAGGACATTCTTGCCAATTGCCGAAATAAATTATTGGCCGAAAGAGATAAACGAATTCGCCCTGGATGGGATGACAAGGTTCTCGCGGACTGGAACGGGTTGATGATTCCTGCAATGGCACAGGCTGGCGTCGTCTTTGGCAAATCAGACTGGATCATCGCAGCCAGGAAAGCGTTCGCATTTGTCTCCGAAACGATGAATGAAAACGGTAAGCTTTTTCACGCCTATCGGAACGGCAAGGTTAACCACGATGCCACCCTTGATGATTACGCCGGTATGATCCGGGCGGCGTTGTCTCTCTATGAGGCGGCAGGTGACAAAGAATATTTGCAGAATGCACAAGAGTGGGTGGCAACTGTCGACAAACAATTTTGGGATCATGAAAACGGTGGTTATTTCTTTACCGCCGATGATGCGGAAGCTCTTATTGTTCGTACAAAAACAGCGGCTGACAATGCCACACCTGGCGGCAATAGCGTCATGATAACCAATCTCGGTCGACTTTATTACCTGACCGGTGAGACAAAATATCGTGACAGAGCGGACCAAACGATTGCGGCCTTCTCCGGCGAACTTTCTAAGAATTTTTTCCCATTTGCAGCATTGATGAATTCTGCCGAGTTCCTGCAACAGGCAATCCAAATCGCTATAATCGGAGAACGTGGCAAAGAGGATTGTGAAGCGATATTAAGCGCAGTCTTTAAATCTCCAAATCTAAACAAGGTTGTTTCTGTCATATCGCCCAATGAAGCGTTGCCAGAGAACCATCCTGCCAGCGGAAAAGGTCAATTGAACGATGCTGCAACCGCCTACATTTGCGTAGGACAAACTTGTTCGTTGCCAATCACCGAAGCTCAGGATGTAGCCATCCAGCTCGATTCCGCACCCCAGCGACAATGAGCAGTATCTCGTTTTCATCGCCACTGGGCCCACTAACCGTCGTCGAAGAGAATGGTGCAATCGTTGAATTAGATTGGACCACAGTAAAAGGACAAACCGAAACGGATCTCCTCATTCAAACGCGTGATGAGCTCCTCAGGTTTTTCGATGGTAAATAAAAAAAGTTTTCCGTCCCGTTAAATCCAAAAGGGACAGAGTTTCAAAAAAATGTTTGGCGAGAAATGCTGGAAATTCCTTTCGCTGCAGTTCGGACTTACGGTGATATCTCTAAAATCCTTTCTTCATCGCCCCGGGCCGTGGGAACCGCATGCGGCCTCAATCCGATTCCAATAATAATCCCATGTCATCGTGTCGTTGGCGCCAACGGCGCATTGACCGGTTATTCCGGCGCCGGCGGCGTCAAAACGAAGGCTTTTCTGCTTGAGCATGAGAGTGGGCAAGGGGCCCTGAAATTCAACTAGCAAGACATGGAAAACATGACAATTGCCGACGAAATAATCCGCGAACTAGACAACTGTTTCACCATCCTCATTCTCGATAATGAGGTAACGCTGGACGCATTTATCGCTGAGCCACCTTTAAAATGGGTGCGACTGATCAATGTTGACGGCTCCTATAAGATTCCCGATTCATACCCCACCTCCCTAACCAAATCGGAATCAGACCGTGAAGAACTAAACTGGGACAAGGTAGATCTTGAGCTACTCCGACGTCATCTTAATGACCTCAATCCGCAAATCGATCTCGTTGCCATTGGCAACAATGCTGCTCAGGGTTTACCGCTCGCAGAAGCTCTTCCCGCATCAATGCGAGCTGAAAACGGTGTTATCATCTACGGTTCCTCGTTACCTGAACAGCCCATTTACGGCGCTCTCGGTTACAAGAATTTTTGCGCTCGCAGCGACCTTTTGGACTTTGCCCTTCCGTTGGCAAAATCGAATGGCTGCGATCCGGCTCTCGCTTTTATCAACACAATCGAACACAACGATCAGAACTATCACGCGCCCTGGACTGGACGATAGAAATCTCGCTTTTCGATGACATCGCCATGGCACCACGTTAAGCTGCGCCCGATTTAATCCAACCAATTCCAGTTATGAGGGAGATGACAAAAATGGCTGACATTACGATCGAAGGCGCAGACGGCACTTTTGGCGCCTATATCGCAAAACCGGAATCGGGTAGCGGCCCGGGTCTGGTCGTCATCCAAGAAATTTTCGGCGTAAACCAGGTTATGCGTGATCTCTGCGACAGCTTCGCAGCACAGGGATATATCGCTGCTTGCCCAGATCTATTCTGGCGTATCGAGCCAGGCATTCAACTCACAGATCAAACCGAAGATGAATGGAATCAGGCATTTGAATATATGAACAAGTTCCTTCCAGAATTCGAAAAAGGTCAGGCCGATCTCCAGGCAACGATGACACATCTAAGGGGAGTAGAGGGATGCAGCGGAAAAGTCGGATGCGTTGGTTATTGTTTGGGCGGCAGCCTCGCCTACTCAATGGCATGTTCATCTGATTCGGATGCATCGGTCGGATATTATCCTGTTCAAATCGACGATTACCTTCCCTACGCGGAGTACATCAAAAATCCGGCAATGTTCCACGTCGCGGAAAAAGACGGTTTTTGCCCTCCGGAATCCCAGGCAGCAATTGCTGAAGCCTTCGCAAAAAATGACAAAGTTACACTCCATACCTACGCTGGTGTGGACCATGCTTTTGCGCGTATAGGCGGTGGTAACTTTGATCAAGCGGCAGCCGATCTAGCTAACGGCCGCACAGCTGATCTTTTCAAATCAGCATTGAGCTAATCCTTCAATTCGGGGCGCTGACGCCATTTCAGGTGTTGGCGCCCCTATCAAAATCGAGATCGGCAATTTGATGGTGCATGCAATTAGAATTCACAAAGCGGGGCCGGCGTCGGTTCTAAAATGGCAGGAAGTTGATATTGGAAACCCGCGAAAGGGCGAGGTCTTAATCCGCAACACGGCGGTCGGTTTAAACTTTATCGACACCTACCACCGCAAGGGTCTTTATCCCATCCCAACGCCTTTTACGCCGGGTGTCGAGGGTGCTGGTGTTATTGAAAAAATTGGCGCGGGCGTTATGGGACTAAAAGCAGGTGACAGGGTTGCATACTGTTCTGATCCCATTGGCTCTTATGCAGAGAAAAGACTGTTTCCAGCAAATCGGTTGATCAAGATTTCGCGAGGGATATCTGACGAGCAAGCTGCATCAATGATGCTAAAAGGCCTAACAGCATCAATGCTTCTCAAACGGATCCACAAACCGGCGAAAGGCGAAAAAGTTCTTATCCATGCTGCGGCTGGAGGTGTCGGCCTCATATTGTGTCAGTGGGCCAAACACTTAGGGGCAACGGTCATTGGCACGGTTAGTTCCCGCCAAAAAGCCAATTTGGCGAGAGCAAATGGCTGTGATCATACTATCAACTACGCAGAAAAAGATTTTGTCCAACAGGTAAGGCGTTTGACAAAAGGCGAGGGCGTTCCGGTCGTATATGACGGGGTAGGTAAGAACACCTATCCAGGTTCACTTGATTGTCTTCAATCTCGCGGCATGTGGATTACGTTCGGAAACGCCTCTGGGCCTGTCCCGCCGGTTGCACCTCTCACGTTGCTGCAAAAGGGTTCTCTATTTATGACCCGGCCGATGTTGAATCATTATATCGAAACAGATGACGAGCTAAGATCATTGGCCCGCGAACTATTCTCCGTGGTTCGGAAGGGCGCTGTTAATATACAGGTCAATCAGCGCTACAAACTCAAGGATGCAGCCAAGGCGCACAGAGATTTGGAGAAACGAAGAACCTCGGGATCAACAGTTTTAATCCCCTAACACCTAGGACTTGATCCGCTGTGCGTTCCTATTGATTCATTGAATCGAAGAAGTCGGCATTGTTCTTTGTTGCCTTCATCTTCTCGAGCAAAAATTCCATTGCATCGACCGTCCCCATTGGATTGAGGATACGACGCAACACCCACATCTTTGCGAGATCGTCTTTTTCGATAAGCAGCTCTTCCTTGCGTGTTCCCGATTTGGCGATATCCATAGATGGGAACGTCCGCTTATCGGCCAGTTTACGATCGAGAACGATTTCGCTGTTACCTGTCCCCTTGAACTCCTCAAAGATCACTTCGTCCATCCGGGAACCCGTGTCGATAAGAGCCGTTGCAATAATCGACAAAGAACCACCATCTTCGATGTTACGGGCGGCACCAAAGAAGCGCTTAGGGCGCTGTAGAGCGTTAGAGTCGACACCGCCGGTCAATACCTTGCCCGAAGACGGAACAACGGTGTTGTACGCACGCGCAAGGCGCGTTATCGAATCCAGTAAAATAACAACATCAAGACCGTGCTCCACAAGTCGCTTGGCTTTTTCAATGACCATGTCTGCGACCTGAACATGTCGTGATGCCGGTTCATCGAATGTTGAACTAATTACCTCTCCATCGACGGATCGCTGCATATCCGTCACTTCTTCGGGACGCTCATCAATCAGCAAAACGATTAGATAGACACCCTTATTATTTTCGGTGATTGCGTGTGCGATTGACTGCAACATCATCGTTTTGCCGGTCCGGGGTGGAGCCACAATCAACGCCCGCTGTCCTTTGCCCAATGGTGCCGTCAAGTCAACGATACGGGTTGTAAGGTCTTTTGCTTCGGGGTTGTCGTGATCGAGGATGAATTTTTCTTCGGGATAAAGCGGCGTCAGGTTATCAAAATTGATACGATGCCGAACCTTCTCAGGATCCTCAAAATTGATCTTGTTAACCTTTAGAAGCGCGAAATACCGTTCACCATCTTTAGGCGATCTGATTTCACCCTCTACGGTATCGCCGGTCCGCAGGCTAAATCGCCTTATTTGACTTGGCGAAACATAAATATCATCAGGCCCTGGTAAATAATTTGCTTCTGGCGCTCGCAGAAATCCAAATCCATCCTGTAGGACCTCAAGAACCCCGTCTCCGGATATAACGACCTCGTTCTCAGCCAGCTGTTTCAAGATCGCAAACATCATTTCCTGTTTGCGCATGGTCGATGCATTCTCAATCTCCAGTTCCTCGGCAAAAGCCAGGAGATCGGCGGGTGGTTTTCTCTTAAGTTCCTGTAAATTCATGATTTTCGTACGCTTATATTAATAAAAGTCGATGGGATTTTGGTTGATCACGTGTTCTAAAACGACAACTGGGCAGCAAGGGCCGGGTTCATTTTATGTGATTTTTGGATTGTTGCTCGCGAAGAGAGCTATGAAAAACTAACAGCGCATCGGTAGCTGATTGGCTTTAATCTGTCAATCTCAGATAAAAATTTCCTTAAGTCAGATTTATTATGCGCCGGGCTTTACCACGACCAGTATTACAATTCCAATCATCAAGACCGTCGGTATCTCATTCGCTATTCGTAGTGTTCTCGTGGAAATCGTATTTTGATCTTTCTCGAAATCTTTCCGCCACCGCGAGAAGACGCCGTGCACCCCCGTGAGAATTAAAACCAAAACTAATTTCAAATAAATCCACCAACTACTCCAATCAACAATCCCGGGTGTTGCCAACAGAATGCCACCAAAGGCAAAGCTTGCGATCATCGCTGGATTTATAATTGCGCGTAAAAGACGCCGTTCCATCACCTTAAATGTTTCAGACTTGTCTGATCCAGGTTCTGCATCACAGTGATAGATAAATAGCCGCGGCAAATAGAGCATTCCGGCCATCCAGGCGATGACTGAAATTATATGGAAAGACTTTATCCAAGGGTAAAAAGAGATCAGCCAATCGAAATCCACGGCAATTTTCCTCTACGACAAAGGACAAATCGAACACATTTGCCCATCGACCCCCGGAACTGATTCCGTAGTACTGGCCGCGATCCTGACTAGTTCAGCCAATCCAGTGATAAATTCATCCTGAACTTTAACTGTAGGAACTCGTAAATAGGATGGCGCGCCATTCTCGATTGCAAGATCACGATATTCGATGTCGAGTTCGACAAGTGTCTCTGAATGTTCAGAAACAAAGGCTATTGGCACAACAATTATGGGTCGAGCCGCCTCAGCTGCATTAATAATTACTTCATCGGTATAGGGTTTTAACCATTCAACCGGCCCCACTCGACTTTGATAGCAGGTTATATAATCAAGATCCGGAATAGATAGTTCATCAAGAATTGCATCTACTGTTATCTCAATTTGCTTTTGATAGGGATCACCTGCCTCAACGAACTTTTTTGGAATTCCATGTGCCGAAAACAGAATTTTTGGCGCGCCAAGATTCTCGTCCTTCCGGTTTATAGTATCCCGCAAAAGCGCGCTAATTGATCGTATAAATCCTTTATCATTCGGATAACTACAAATTGCCATTGTCGGAATATCCAGTTTTCTACGTTTTATGATCGACTTCCAAACGCGCATAAATGACTCTGTTGTCGTTGTCGAAAACTGTGGATAGAGCGGCAACAAAACGATTTTATCCGGTTCAAATTCCAACACTTCATCTAAACATTCTTCTGCATAGGGATGCCAATAGCGCATCGCAACAAAGACACGATAGGTGTCAACCGGTCCCAAGACTTTCTGCAAAGCCTCAGCTTGCTGCTTGGTTTCCTCCAAAATTGGTGATCGACCGCCGATTTCCCCATATATTTCTTTTGCTATCGGAGCTCTTCGAGAAGAAATTATTTTTGCCAATATCCAACGGATTGGGCTCGGCTGCCTCAAAATGAGAGGATCATTGAACAAGTTAAAAAGAAAGGGCTGTACAGCTTCCAGAGAATCTGGGCCGCCAAGATTATAAATTACAACCGCCGTTCGCGGCATTATCGATTGTCCCGGAGCCAACTAGACACAAACTCGCGCAAGTCGGCAACGTGATCAGGGGGTGTTGGCGGTAAAACACCATGACCAAGATTAAAGACAAAAGGTTTTTTCGACAGAATATTGAGAATGCGTTCTGCTTCCGCCTTCATCGCATCACCCCCTGCCAACAAAAAGATCGGATCCAGATTTCCTTGCACAATAGTCCCTGGCTGCAATGTTTCACGTACCCAATTGAGTGAAATAGTCTGATCCAGACTTACAGCAGACACGCCATTAATTGCCGCCACCTTCAAATAGCGATGTCCTGCCAATCTCGGAAAGACAATTATCGGAACATTTGGGCACTTACACTTGACCCCGGCAACAATCCGCGAAATAGGATCCAACGACCATTTTTCAAAAGCAGTATCCGGCAACATTCCGGCCCAACTATCAAAAATTTGCAGTGCATCGGCACCAGCTTCGACCTGCGCAATTAAATGATCCGTGATTGCAGAAATCAGAATTTCGATTAATTGACTGAACTGGTCTGGTTCAGAAAAAGCCCAAGTTTTTGTCTTGGCAAATTCGCGACTTGTACCTCCCTCCACCATATAGGTCGCAATCGTCCAGGGCGCTCCTGCAAATCCGATCAATGCGGTATCGATTGGTAACTCAGCACGAACTATTTTAAGCGCGCTATAAACTGGTTCTAGAAAGTCTCTTAGCCCGTCAAATCTTAATTCTTTAATGTCGCCAGAATTTGCAATAGGCGTAAGCACCGGCCCGATACCCTCCTTGAAGGAAACCTGTTGGCCCAAGGCATCGGGAACAACCAGAATATCGGAGAAAATTATCGCAGCATCGAATCCGAAGCGATTGATTGGTTGTAATGTAACTTCCGCTGCCTGGTCAGGTGAATAACAAAGATCAAGGAAAGTACCGGTGTTTTTACGGACCTCGCGATACTCCGAAAGATATCGACCAGCCTGCCTCATCAACCAAATCGGTATCTGATCTGATTCGATTCCATTTAAGGTGTTGATGAATAAAGAATTGGTTTTAGGCACAGTCTTTAATCGAGATTACTCAGCGTGAAGAACCTACCTACTACTAATATTCTATATATAAAAGAATTGTAGTTGTAGTAGTGGTGCGGAAATTGGGGATTGTTTTTAATCCGGAATTTATCCACGGGGCTCTTTGTAGTTGATAAAGTTTGGACAAGTTGTGAATGATTGTATTTCAACGAAGAAAATACCGCCTTTCTGTTAAATTAATTGACGCAGCTAAGTATAGAATCCGTTGTTGATAACCTTTAATTGTGGATATTGAAGGTTATCCCGCCATGTGAATTTGCTATGCACAATCTAAATACCTGTTCATGGATTCTGCGTAAAAAACATTGTGTAAATTACGTTGTGCATAAAGCTGGTTTTATCCACGGTTTGAGAATTTTTTGGAGAGAGTTTTGAACAAGAAATTTCACTTGCATCTGGTGTCTGATTCAACAGGCGAAACAACCCATAACTTGGCACGCGCTTGTTTGGTTCAGTTTGAAAATCTGGAAATAAATACTCTCGAACATAGTCAGATACAAAATCAAACACGAATGGACCGTGTAATTTCTTCAATCGAAGAGCTGCCAGGCGCTGTCATTTATACCATGGTGGATAAATCACTGAGCGCAGAATTGGAACGTGAATGTTCCCGTCTGAGCCTACCCTGCATAAATGTGCTTGGGGGTATAATCTCGAAACTCGAAAACTATTTCGGACAACAAATCCGCCGCCAGCCGGGCCGACAGCATCAACTTGATGCTGGCTACTTTGATCGGATTGAGGCAATGCAATTTGCCTTGAGTCTTGATGATGGACAAAATCCCAACTCATTACAGGAGGCTGAAATTGTTCTGGTTGGTGTATCACGGACATCAAAAACACCAACATCTCTTTATCTGGCAAATCAACGCGGTATCAAGGCAGCCAATATCCCATTTGTTCCTGGTGTGCCGTTGCCGTCCGAACTTTTTTCGGAGAAGACTAATTTTGTTATCGGTTTGACGACATCGCCTGAACGCCTGGTGCAAATTCGCCGTAACAGGATGCTTCAACTCAACGAGTTAAAGGAAACGGACTATATAGATTTGGAGCGCGTGCGTAGCGAAGTCCTTGATGCACGAAAACTATTTACCAAAATGGGATGGCCAATCATTGATGTCAGCCGAAAATCAATTGAAGAAACGGCATCGGAAATTCTAGAGCATTATGCGGCTTACAATGAAAATAGCGTTGCATCAAACGCTGTTCCGTCTCACATCGAGCAAACGTGAGATAGCACAGGATGGAGACTATTACCCTTGCTTCGCAGAGCGAAACGCGGCGTAAGCTTCTTACGTCCGCGGGGGTGGAATTTACAACGCTTCCCGCAGCAATTGATGAAGAGGAAATAAGGTCATCCCTGGAGTCGGAGGGGGCTGATCCTGCCGCGATTGCGGAAACACTCGCTGAACATAAAGCGCGCGTTATTTCCAGAAAGCGACCAGGTGATTTGGTGATTGGCGCTGACCAGATTCTGGAATGCGAAAAAACGATTTTCAGCAAACCTGTTGATTTTGATACCGCAAAAGATCAGTTGACGAAACTTCGTGGCAAAGATCATCAGTTATGCAGCTCTGTTGTGGTTTTTCATAACAGTGAGCGCGTCTGGCATAATACGGATACAGCGCACTTACGGATGCGGAATTTTTCAGATGATTTTCTCAACACATACATCGAGAAGCTTGGCGAAAAGCTGTTGTACGGGCCCGGCTGTTATCAGGTGGAGGGGTTGGGAATTCAACTATTTTCGCGAATAACGGGTGATCATTTTACGATCCTCGGATTGCCCCTGCTTCCTCTTCTTGATTATCTTCGCTTGAGAGGAGCGATCAGCGAATGAGTATAACCGGTCAGGCCAAGGTAGCGGGAGTTGTTGGGTGGCCAGTTGCACAATCATTGTCCCCGAGCCTGCACGGGTACTGGCTGCAACAATACGGAATAAACGGGTCGTACATTCCGCTTGCAGTTAGGCCTGAAGATTTGGCCGAGTCCCTTCAGACGCTGCCAAAGTTGGGCTTTGTGGGTGCAAATCTAACGGTTCCCCATAAAGAAGCCGCTGTCGAAATTGTTGACAAGATCGACGATACTGCTGCTCGCATAGGCGCGGTCAATACAATTGTCATTTCAGATGATGGTCTGATTGAGGGTCGCAATACCGACGGGTTTGGATTCATCGCAGCTTTATCTGCCGCTACGGATCTAAGCACAGCAAAGAATGAGCCCGCTGTTGTTATCGGCGCTGGCGGAGCAGCGAGAGCTGTTGTCACATCGCTTCTCGACTATGGGGTATCGTCGATCCGCCTCGTTAACAGAACTTACGAGCGCGCCGAGGCGCTGCGAGATGAAATGGGCGATAAAATCGAACCCGTTCGCTGGGCCGAGTGCTCCGATGCGCTTTCGGGTGCGAAACTGCTGGTAAATACCACGACATTGGGGATGGTTGGGAATCCACCTTTGAAAATCCCTCTAGATGATCTGTCGCCGACCGCAATCGTCAATGACATCGTTTATAGTCCGCTGATGACCAATCTTTTAAAAAATGCAAATGAACGCGGCAATCCGATTGTTGACGGGTTGAATATGCTTTTGCACCAAGCCCGTCCCGGTTTCGCGGCCTGGTTTGATAAGGAGCCCGAGGTAACTGACGCGCTAAGATCTCATATTCTGGACCAGAAAGAGGCCTAATATGACGACGGTAATTGGTCTTACCGGCTCAATAGGTATGGGAAAGACAACAGCGTCGAACATGCTGAAGGGCATGGGGCTGCCGGTTTGCGACTCAGATTCATTGGTGCATCAGCTGTTGGGAAAGGGCGGCGCTGCGGTGTCGCCTGTCGGAAAACATTTTGACAATGTTGTTGTTGATGAAGCTGTCGATCGAGCCGCCCTCGGGCAAAAAGTTTTTGGTAATGCTGATGCTCTCAAACAACTCGAAAATATTATTCATCCGCTGGTGCGCGCTGCGCAGCAGCGGTTCATAAAAACTTGCAGAAGCCAGAAGCGTTTTGCTGTGGTGTTGGATGTACCACTGCTTTTTGAGGTCGAAACTGACAAAATCTGCGATTTAACGCTGGTTGTCTCCGCACCACGATTTATTCAAGCGCAAAGGGTATTATCGCGTCCCGGAATGAAGGAAGAGCGGTTTCATGCCACCCTAAAGCGGCAGATGTCGGATCGAGAGAAGCGGAAGAGAGCTGATTTTGTCGTTCAGACAGGGCTCAACAAAAGAGAGACATTGAACAGACTGCGCGAGATCGTCAAACTGTTGCGATAGCAGGAACAGTCATTATGCGTGAAATCGTATTGGATACTGAAACAACCGGTCTGTCACCAAAAGACGGTGACCGCCTCGTTGAAATTGGCTGCCTAGAATTAATCAATCACGTACCAACAGGAGAGACCTATCATCAGTATATAAATCCTAGAATGCCAATGCCCTCGGCGGCGCAAGACGTTCATGGATTAAGCGATGAGTTTCTTGCCGACAAGCCGGAATTTTCCGATATCGTTGAGGCTTTTCTGGAATTTATCGGCGATGCGCAATTAATAATTCATAATGCTGCATTCGATATGGGTTTCATCAATGCGGAGTTGTCTCGTATTGATGGGAACCCGATTCCCCACAATCGCGCAGTCGATACCGTGTCGATGGCCCGAAAAAAATTTCCAGGATCTCCTGCGAGTCTTAACGCTTTGTGTCGACGCTTCAACATCGATAATTCGGCGAGAACATTACACGGCGCACTTCTAGATGCTGAATTGCTGGCTGAGGTTTACTTGGAGTTGATTGGCGGTCGGCAGCCTGGTCTGGTGCTTAGCGCGGAGGCGTCCAAGTCCGACAGTGTTCAGGCGATTGAAAGAGTGGCCCGTGCGCCGCGCCCGCATCAGCCGACAGCAGAGGAGCTTGCGGCACATGCAGAATTTATCGCACGCTTGAACGATCCAATGTGGAACAAATAAGAATATTTCTGCGCCAGTTATGCGGTGCCCGCACCGTTTGCAGCGCCCTCATCGAGATGCTGTTCTCGGTAGAGCTGAACAAAATCGATCGGGTTTATGAATAGGGGTGGAAAGCCGCCGTCTCGAGAAACGTCCGCTACAATATTTCGGGCGAATGGGAATAAAAGTCGCGCGCCTTCAATAAGCAGGATCGGTCCAATCGCATCTTCGGGCACATCGGCAATCGTCAAAACCCCGGCATAAGTGAGTTCAACGATGAAAACGGTTGTCTCAGGGGTTTTGGCTTCTCCTCGTATGACGAGCGTCACCTCGTACATTCCGTCTTCGAGGGCGCGTGCGCTTGTCGTTACCTCCACACCAACCTCTGGTGATTGCCCAACGATTTGCGGAGCATTTGGCCCTACCGGATTCTCAAAAGACAGGTCTTTAATATATTGATTTTCGATGCCGATTTGCGGTTGGATCATTTCCTCATCGATATCTTCTATTAGAGCATCATCTTCTGATGCTTCGGGTGGTACATCAGCCATTAAAATCTCCGGCGTCAAAGATAAGCCGTCGCTAGCATGTATTTGCCAGCGAAACAAGGAAGCCCCGATGCTTTAACACCGAAATTAGTGAAAACATGACTTGTTGATTAACTGTTGCGTCCTGGCGGAAGTTTGCGGTCGTCATTTTTTTTGTTGGGGTTTACTTCACGAAAGCTGCCGTCGATTGTATTGGGGGAGCTCCTTGACGATGAATCCGCATAATCTTCGTTGACCCAGGCACCAGAATTTTGGGTGCGCGCTAAAATTGTCCAGATCCAGGCCCGCAAAAGAGTCCTTATAAACGGCAAGAACAGCAAGAACCCTGCGGCATCGGTTACAAAGCCGGGCGTTAATAACAAGACGCCAGCGACAATCAGGCACAACCCGTCGAACACTTCTGTCATCGGAAAAATCTGTTGTTCCAGGCTTAGTTGCGCACGTTGCAGTGTGGCGAGACCTTGGCTTCGAAGCAGCCAGGTCCCGGCGAAGGCAGTCAGAACAATAAGAATAAACGTATTCCAAAGTCCTATTTCACCGCCGAGCTGGATAAAAACCGCGATTTCGATCACGGGAATAAGGATGAATGCCAGGGTAATAAAAAGAGCCATGCTTGCGATTTAGGTTGGAAGTCCCTAGTTTCTAGGTCTAATAGTGTTATGTGGTCGAAATTTCGGGGATAAAATCTTAATATTATCCCTGCGATTATGTAACAATCACTATCCAGCAATAGGTTGATCGGCAAACTAACATGGGCGACGGGTTTCAAGCACTCGAAATTATACTTTTCGCATTAATTGCAGCATTCCTGGTTCTGCGACTCCGTAGCGTATTGGGGCGGCGTACGGGGCATCAGCGCCGACCGTCTGATAATGTTTCAGATAGCCGCCGCGAGGCCCAATCAAACGACAATGTCGTGGAATTACCGGATCGCAATACTGATATGTCTGATGATCCACCCGAATTCGAAAATATTGATCCGGATGATCCCATTGCGGCGGGTTTGAACGAGGTCAAGAATGCTGATTCCTCCTTTGATCCGTCTACATTTACCGAGGGCGCCAAGGCGGCTTTCGAAATCGTTGTTCAGGCTTTTGCAGACGGCGATAAAAACGCCTTACGTGGTCTTTTGAATGACGAAGTGCTTGAAAATTTCTCGGTTGCCATTGACGAACGCGAAAACAACGGCGAAACACTTGAGACAACAGTCATCGGCATCAAGAAAGCAGAAATAATCGAAGCGCGTATCGATGGCAGAACCGCCTTCGTGACGGTCAAGGTAATTTCGGAACAGGTCAATGTTACGCGTGATAAAGACGATGCCGTTGTAGATGGTGACGAGAATTTGGTTGCAGATGTTACTGACATTTGGACCTTTGCACGAAACACTCGTGCCCGCGATCCGAATTGGACCTTGGTTGAAACCAGAAGCCCCAATTAAAAATTTAGGCCAAATCGCTGCGGTATTATTTGCTGTCGGCAATTTATATGGATGTGTTGAGCGGCAAGCGGTTAAAGGCGAGTCCGAACTTAATTTTATTCCTGCAAAATTCGATAATCTTCCGGGATGGTCTGAAGATAACCATGCGGAAGCATTGCTGGCTTTTTGGCGGAGTTGTCAGGCGCTTCTGAGGAAACCCGCTACTGGCTGGCTCGGAAAGAGACGGTTTGGGTCAGTTCGGGATTGGCAAGACTCTTGCAAGCGATTGGACACAAAAAACTTTCAGGATCGGAACCATGCAAGACGGTTTTTCGAAACATCGTTTCGACCCTATCTGGTAACCCGAACTCCTTCGGGCGAGTCTAAAGGCCTGTTTACAGGTTATTATGAGCCCGAGTTAGCGGGAGCCTTAAGTCGCCACGGAAAGTATCAAACACCTATCTATGGCCCTCCCGCTAATTTAAAGCGAAATTCTGACAGATATTTTTCAAGAGCAGAGATCGAAAAGGGCATCAAAAAAATTCACGCCAATCCAATTGCATGGATAGCCGACCCCATAGATGCATTCTTTTTGCACATTCAGGGGTCTGGTCGCATTCGAACAGAAAATGGCACGGTCATCCGAGTTGGTTTTGCAGGTCACAACGGTCATCCATATACCGCGATTGGGAAAGTGTTGATCGACCGCGGAGCCGTCGCACGGGAAAATATCTCGATGCAGTCTATTCGGTCCTGGCTTTCAAAAAATCCGGAGCAGTCTAAGGAGGTCATGCGACTGAATGCCCGCTATGTATTTTTTCGTCGGCTGACAGGCGCGGGGCCCATCGGGGCTCAGGGGGTCGCTTTGACACCTGGCCGGAGCATCGCCATTGATCCTAAATTTCTTGTTTATGGATTGCCTGTCTGGCTTGATACAACGGATCCGTTGTTGGCGAGAAAACCCTTTCGGCGACTATTGATCGCGCAAGATACCGGGGGCGCAATCAAAGGCGGTATTCGTGGCGATGTTTTTTTTGGCCCGGGAAAGTTGGCTGCAAACCGTGCCGGAAAAATGAAGCAGCCCGGTAGCTACTACATCTTAATTCCCAGGACAGCAGATTTGTCTTCATGAAAATCGGGGCATATTGGGCGGGATTGACGATGCTTCAGTTGGCATTCAACCTACATGCCAAACCCCTAAAACTTGAAACCTCTGTAATCCCGCTATCCATCGAGAAACCGGATTTGCGCACTGTTGGCGAATTGGAGTTTCGCGGCGGTCTCAAAATCCAGTCGAAAAAAGAGACTTTTGGCGGACTCTCCGGGCTGGCTATATCGGCAAATGGCAGCTTTTTGAGAGCCGTTAGTGACAAGGACAATTGGATTCGGGCGCAGCCCGTTCTGGATAAACGAGGCAATCTTGTCGGCCTCGCCTCCGCAATGATGGGCCCTCTTATCGCTCCAAACGGAAAACCCATCAGCCGAAAAGAATGGAATGACGCCGAGTCTTTATTTCGAGTACCAAACGGGTATGTCGCGTCGTTCGAACGCATCCATCGGTTGATGCATTATCGTGGAACGCGCACGCCTATGGCTTCTGCAGGAATCCCGACGCTTGCGCCCCATCGGCTAGAAGATGGCCCCCCGAATAAATCGATTGAAGCGGCTGTCAGTCTTAGGGACGGCCGATGGGTGGTGTTTGCTGAAAACTTTCCGGAAGCCGGAACGGTGATTTCGGGCTGGATACTTCAGAAACAGCGCTGGCGGCCTTTTGATTTAGTGCGAACCGAGCTTTTTCATCCTGCAGGAGCGGCGTTGCTGCCATCCGGCGATGTTCTTCTTCCTGAGCGCCGCTTCACTTTTTTGGGCGGATTTGGATCCCGCCTGTCCATAATACCTGAGAAAAGTTTTCGCCCGGGCGCGCAGTTGCAGGGCCGGGAAATCGCTCGTATTGACCCGCCCCTAGTTGATGAAAACTTCGAAGGAGTGGCTGCGTTTAAAAATAGAAAGGGTGAAACGATTGTTTTTATTGTTTCTGACGATAATTTTTTTCCGCTTCAATCAACGTTACTTCTAATGTTTCGTTTAATCGAATAGCTGGCTTTAGGCACTTTCGAGATTACGCAATTGGTTGGTGAATAGAATCCGTATCGCATAATGTTGAAATATGGCTAAGCACAAACAAAAAAGATCAGGAGATAAAGAGGAGCGCGCGTCGCTAAAACCTGACGATGAAGCTCTATTTTTATCTGCCATGAAAAATGTTGAACCATCTGATAGCCCTCGTTCAACGGCGTCAGGCTCTGCAGTAGAATCAACCCCCCATCGGTTGTCGGGCCGCAAGGGACGTTTGCCGCCTCAACCCCAATCCGCCCCCCGGAAACGAAAAACATATGCGCCGTTGGCTGCGGGCCGTTCTGGTGATGTAGACGGACGGACGCTTGATCGTTTAAAGCGCGGTCAGATCCGACCTGAAGCCCGGCTCGATCTACATGGCCTTACACAGGAAAATGCACACAGAGAGCTGGTTTCTTTCATTGTTGAGGCGCAAGCATCGGGAAAACGCAGCGTGATTGTCATAACGGGTCGTGGCCGACTTAGCGAAGGCGGGGGTGTTTTGCGCAACCAAACCCCAAACTGGCTGAACGCGCCAGCACTTCGCGCTCGTATCATTGCCTTCGCGACGGCCCAGCCGCGCGATGGTGGCACAGGTGCGCTTTATGTTTTGTTGCGCCGCGCTAGATAATTAAAGAATGAACTTGCTGAGATCTGCGTTTTTGGCAAGGTCGCTCACGCGCTCGCGGACCATATCTGCTTCGATCACAATGGTTTCGCCTGCCCGATCGGTTGCAGTAAAGCTAATATCATCAAGGAGTCGCTCAAGAACGGTTTGAAGTCGGCGTGCACCGATATTTTCAACGGCACGATTTACTTCTGCCGCAACCGTTGCGATTTCACCAATGGCTTCATCAGTAAACTCGAGCGTTACATCTTCTGTGCCGATAAGTGCAATGTATTGACGGATCAAACTGGCTTCGGGTTCGACGAGGATCGCTTTCAGGTCCTCGACTTCCAAAGCCTTCAGTTCGACACGGATTGGTAACCGCCCCTGAAGCTCCGGCAACAGGTCAGATGGCTTTGCGATGTGGAAAGCGCCTGATGCAATGAAAAGAATATGATCTGTTTTTACCGGGCCATGTTTTGTGGAAACAGTTGTCCCTTCGATAAGCGGTAGCAAATCTCGTTGAACCCCTTCGCGACTGACGTCAGCGCCATGCCGCTCACTGCTTGCACAAATCTTGTCAACCTCATCAAGAAACACGATGCCGTTCTGTTCGACGGCTTCGGTTGCGTCGCGCAGAACGGTTTCTTCATCCAGTAATTTGTCGCTTTCTTCCGCGACCAGCACATCATGGGATTCTGCAACGGTAAGCTTTCGTGTTTTGGTCTGACCACCAAAAGCTTTGCCAAAAACATCATTTAGATTGAGCATGCCCATTTGCGCGCCAGGCATGCCGGGCACCTCAAATGTTGGCAAGCCCCCACCACTGTCGGAAAGCTCAAGCTCTATTTCGCGGTCATCAAGCGAGCCCTCCCGCAACATTTTGCGGAATTTCTGTTTGGTCTCCTCGCCGGCATTTTCACCCACCAGCGCTTCTATGACCCGTTCTTCTGCCGCGAGCTCGGCCTTTGCGGTGACGTCTTTTCGAAGCCTTTCACGAGTTTCGTGAATCGCTACTTCCATCAAATCCCGAACGATCTGTTCAACATCACGACCGACATAGCCCACCTCTGTGAACTTTGTTGCCTCAACTTTGACAAAAGGTGCTTGCGCCAGCCTTGCAAGTCGCCGGGCAATTTCTGTTTTGCCCACGCCCGTTGGCCCGATCATCAGGATGTTCTTGGGCAATACTTCTTCGCGAAGATCGTCTTCAAGCTGCTGGCGCCGCCAGCGATTCCGGAGTGCGATAGCAACCGCGCGCTTGGCGTCGCCTTGCCCGACAATAAACCTGTCGAGCTCGGATACGATTTCCCTGGGGCTGAAACTAGTCACCGCTTTGTAGACTTTCTATTGTTAAATTGGTGTTTGTATAGACACAAATTCCGGCTGCTATTTCCATTGCCTTTCGCGCTACATCTTCGGCTTCCAGCTCATCTATATCATGCAGGGCCTGAGCCGCTGCCAATGCATAGGATCCACCTGAACCAATACCAATGAGACCAAGATCGGGTTCCAGTACGTCACCGGTTCCTGTCATGACAAGGGAGACATCCTTGTCAGCAACCGCCATCATCGCCTCAAGCCGCCGCAAATATCGGTCCGTGCGCCAATCCTTGGCAAGATCAACACAGGCACGCGTCAATTGACCCGGATGTTGTTCCAGTTTTGCCTCGAGTCGTTCGAACAACGTAAAGGCATCCGCTGTTGCGCCAGCAAACCCTGCAATTACGGATCCATCGCCGAGTGGCCGCACCTTGCGGGCTGTTGCCTTGATAACAGTAGGTCCGAGACTAACCTGACCATCACCCGCAATGACGACCTTACCATTTTTTCGCACGGACAGGATTGTTGTCCCGTGCCATATATTTGAATCTTCGCTCGCCATATTTTCCCATTCCTCGTTGGGCTCAATTATTCTGAAATTACATGATGATCAAGTGGTGCGTTTTAAACATGTGGTTGTTGACGCTCAAGCGTCAAGTCCCGTTGATGCCGTTTATGGATCAAATCCAGCAGGTGAACTGAAACTTGGAAATCAGGGTTCCTGCAATAATTTCATTTTCACCAGGTGTTAGAACAGCCCGGAATCCAATGCTGTTGCCACCCAACAAAACGCCGTTAACGATTGTGCCATTGTGGCTTCCGCAATCACGAACAATGATGCCATCCTCATCCTGATCGATCATGAAATGTCGTCGTGACATCTGAAAGGGCTGGGTATCGGGAATGGTCAATGTCACCGGCGGCGACATGGCATCTGATGATCGCGAAGATTGTCGTCCAACGACAAACGGAAACCGTTCAATTGTCATAGGGTCGCTTTGCAGTTGCCGCGCTACTTCGGGCTTAACGGCGGAAATTCTCACAAGTTGTTTGGCCATTGTCATGCCCATCTCAGACGTTTTAAGAGCGACGGGTTTTGCGTTTGGAGCGTGACCATTAACTCTCTGGTCCGTGATCTGGGGCTGAAAGGGTGCGGGTGTTGGTTGGCGCGCGGGGTTTTGTGCCGGCGGACCAACGCCCGGTTGAGAGTTTGGCTGATTTGTGGAAACTGCAGACAAAACTTCAGCTGACGACATGATCTGTACAGCAGCCTGTCCGCGCGCATGGGCCATCGCAGAAGGGTTTGGGCCGCCCATCGCCTCGGCAGCGCTAAAAATTGTTCCCTGGCCGGCCGTTCTCTCTGTTCCGTTTTGTTCGGTCTGTGGCGGTGCAAGGACGATCGTGCCATTTAAAATTATATAGAATGAATCTGGGGGATCGCCTACACGATAGACGAATTCGCCATCATTCAAATAACGCTCACGCATGGGCCAAGCAGGCGTATCGGCCTGCAATTGTTGGTGCCACCACAAGGCCCGATATCGCAGAATTGCCAAATTTGATAAATTTCGCAATAAAAAAACGCCTATTCCAGTTATTGTGAGTTCTATCGAAAGGCTAGCCGTGTTCGAACTGTCCTGCTAAAACGGCGCCGCTGGGCAAAAGGATTCTCTAAATGCGTGAAGGAAGTGTTACCCGTAAAACGAAGGAAACGTCGATCGAGGTTCGAGTAAACCTTGACGGAACAGGTACTTACGACGTTTCAACGGGAATCGGTTTTCTCGATCATATGCTGGAACAGCTTTCTCGCCACAGCCTGATCGATCTTTACGTACGTGCGGAAGGCGATCTACACATCGATTTTCACCACACCACCGAAGATACCGGCATTGCGCTGGGACAGGCGGTAGATCAGGCATTGGGTGACCGTGGTGGCATCACCCGTTTCGGTTCGTCCTATGTTCCAATGGACGAAACATTATCCAGGATCGCGCTGGACATCTCGGCACGCCCCTATTTGATTTGGCGCGTTGGTTTTTCCAAACCCAAGCTTGGCGATATGGACACGGAGTTATTTAAAGAGTGGTTCCAGGCCTTTGCACAGGCGGCGGGGATTACGCTGCATATAGAAAACCTATATGGCGAGAATAATCACCATATTATCGAGTCCTGTTTTAAAGGGCTCGCGCGATCATTGCGGGTTGCGGTTACTATCGACCCGCGATCATCCAATTCAGTGCCCTCGACCAAAGGTACACTGGGCGGCTAAACGTGCGTATTTATATGGTTCACCTTGCGGGCAACACGAGCGCTTCGGATGCCGAGCCGGTGTTGGTTAAAGAGGGGTTTTCCTATTTAGCCTTCCTGTTTTCAGGATTTTGGGCTCTTTGGCACCGGATGTGGCTTGTCGCAGCTACAATTTTTAGTATCTGGATAATTCTTGGCGTGATTTTCGAGCTTTTTCATGTCTCCCAAGTGTTTCAGATAACTGTAACATTAGCGGCTTCCATCATTATCGGATTTAGTGCAAATGACTGGCGAAGCGCTTCTTTATCGAGGCGGGGTTATAATTTTTCTGGTCTTGTTGCGGGCACGCGGTCAGACGCGGCACTACGTCGTTGGTATGATCTCCACGGATTTTTAGGAACTTAAGAAGTTCCATTTTGGATACCTCATTATGAATGTCGTTATTGTCGATTATGGGTCGGGAAATTTACGGTCTGCTGCGAAAGCACTTGAGCTGGCCGCAGCCGATACCGGAAAAAACCCAAACGTTAGGGTTATTAATGACGCTAATGAACTAGCCGCCGCCGACTATATCGTATTGCCGGGTGTTGGGGCCTTCGGCGACTGTTTAGCAGGCCTGTCTTCTCAAGATGGTATGATTAACGCCCTCAATGAAGCGGTAGTGTCCCAGGGAAAACCATTTTTAGGCATTTGTGTCGGGATGCAGTTGATGGCGGACCGCGGCATCGAACACGGTGAGCACGCCGGACTCGGATGGATTGCTGGCGATGTCCTGCCAATTGAGCCGGAGGACCAAGCACACAAAATACCTCATATGGGTTGGAACGACCTTAGACTAAATGACACCACTCACCCGGTGCTCAATGGGATTCGCGACGGCTCGCATGCTTACTTTGTGCATAGCTATTCGATGCAGTGCGCCGACGAAAAATGTAACCTGGCAGCTGCGGAATATGGGTCGGCAATTACCGCGATCATTGGTCGAGACAATATGGTAGGTACCCAGTTTCATCCTGAGAAAAGTCAGGAGACGGGGCTTGCGCTCTTGAGAAACTTTCTTAAGTGGCAACCATGACCCCATCTAAAACCGCAGGCGAATAGCAGGATGTCCGAAAACACTCCAAACCTCTCCGTCGATCAGGCATTTGACCTATCCGATACGGACATTGCGGATCTTTGCGATGCATCAGAGTCCGCTATTCTGGATGGTGGCGGATTCGGTTGGCTTAAGCCTCCGCCGCGAGATTTGCTAGAGCGTTATTGGCGGGGTGTTTTGCTCGTTCCTGAGCGTGAGTTATTTGTCGGGCGTTATGATGGGCGCGTTGTCGCGTCAGCGCAGCTCGTGTTGCAGCCGCGAAACAATGAAGCGCAAAATAGAATAGCGACCATAACGACAAATTTTGTTGCGCCCTGGGCCCGCGGTCACGGATTGGCCAGAGATTTGGCGGTCGCCTGTGAGCGCTCCGCGAGGCAACACAGCGTACGATTTATAAATCTTGATGTTCGTGAAACCCAGGAAGCTGCAATTCAACTTTATGAAACATTGGGCTATGAGCGATGGGGCACCAATCCCAACTATGCTGTTGTCAATGGAAAGACCATTGCCGGACACTTTTATACGAAGTCACTAAGAGGCGGCTCTCGAAAGAAAGGGCGTAAAAAATGATTTTGTTTCCCGCAATTGATCTCAAAGATGGTTTGTGCGTACGGCTTTTGCGGGGCGATATGGATCAGGCCACAATTTTCAATCCTGATCCAGTGCAGCAGGCCCAGGAATTTCAGGCGGCAGGCTTCGAATGGCTGCACCTGGTCGATCTAAATGGCGCCATCGAAGGAAAGCCCGTAAACGCTGACACGGTTGCAAAGGTTGTTTCGTCAGTTGATATGCCTGTCCAGCTTGGCGGCGGCATTCGCAATCGAGAAATTCTGGATCACTGGATTGACATTGGCGTCAGCCGGATCGTGCTCGGGACGGCGGCATTGTCCGACCCGGACTTTGTATCGCAAGCTTGCGCTGACCATCGCGGAAAAATTGTTATCGCCATCGACGCTCGAGACGGAAAGGTAGCAGTTGAGGGATGGACAAAAGATTCAGGTGTTCGTGTGTTGGATCTCGCGCTTCGGTTTGAGGACAGTGGGGCCGCAGCAATTCTATACACCGATATCAATCGTGATGGCGCGATGGGCGGTGTAAATGTTGAAGCAACGGTTGATCTCGCCTTTGCACTTACCACACCGGTTATCGCATCTGGCGGGGTCTCCTCTCTAAACGATCTGAAAGAGCTCAAAGAAAAATCTGAAGCTGGTATTGAGGGCGTCATTTGCGGACGCGCGCTCTATGACGGACGCATTGAGCCCGAGAAAGCAATAGCGCTATTGCGGGGAGATGAAGTTCAGGATGTTGCCCAATGCTAAAAATGCGGGTTATCCCCTGTCTCGACGTCAAGGATGGGCGCACTGTGAAGGGCGTCAATTTTGTTGATCTCGTTGATGCGGGTGATCCCGTCGAACAGGCCAGACTTTATGATGAGGCAGGTGCAGACGAATTGTGTTTTCTGGATATTACGGCCTCGCATGAAAATCGCGATACCTTATTTGATGTCGTCGGGCGTACGGCGGAACAATGCTTTATGCCTTTGACGGTGGGCGGCGGCGTGCGCACAACTGAAGATATTCGCAAACTTCTGGTTACGGGTGCCGACAAAGTTTCGATTAACTCTGCAGCGGTTCAGCGGCCCGAATTCGTCGGCGAGGCAGCAGAAAAATTCGGGTCGCAGTGTATAGTTGTCGCGATTGATGCAAAGGAGACAGCACCAGAAAAATGGGAGATATTTACGCATGGTGGCCGCAATCCGACGGGCATCGATGCAGTCGAGTGGGCGACGCGTATGGCTGCTCTCGGTGCCGGTGAAATTTTACTGACATCAATGGACAAGGATGGCACCAAATCCGGCTTTGATATTGCTCTCACCCGCGCCGTATCTGACTCAGTGTCTATTCCTGTGATTGCCTCCGGCGGGGTTGGTACATTGGACCACATGGTTGAAGGAATACGGGATGGCCATGCGACAGCAGTGCTTGCGGCGTCGATCTTTCATTTCGGGGAGTTTACAATAGCCGAGGCAAAGGCCCATATGGCGGATGCCGGTGTTGCCGTGCGCCCCGTTGTTAGATGAGCTTTTAATTTAATACTGGACAGCACAATGGTTGACGCAAAAATTGACATTGAAGTTCTGGAGCGGCTCTACACCGTTATCCAATCTCGTAAAGATGGCGATGCCGATTCTTCCTATACAGCGTCCTTGCTGAAGGCCGGCATGCCCAAGATGGCACAGAAACTCGGGGAAGAAGCCGTCGAGACGGTCATCGCCGCAACTGAGGGCGATAGCCAACAGCTTGTTGGAGAGAGTGCTGATCTGTTGTACCACCTTCTTGTCGTTTGGGCGGCCAGCGGCATAACCCCAGACGATGTCTGGGCGGAGCTCGCCGGGCGCGAAGGGATATCGGGTATAGAAGAAAAGGCGGCTCGAGAGAGCTAGCCGATCATGTAAATTCGCGGAGGCAAACGCATGGCCGAATATGATGACAACAACATCTTCGCTAAAATTCTCAGGGGCGAGCTTCCGAGCAACAAAGTTCTGGAAACGGAGTACGCGCTAGCATTCCATGATATTAATCCGCAGGCGCCGACCCACGTTTTGGTAATTCCGAAGGGTCCCTATGTGTCGATGGATGATTTTTCCGCGAACGCCACCGCTGCTGAAATCGAAGGTCTTTGGCGCGCGGTTGGTGATGCCGCACGGATGCTGGGGCTGATCGAAGGCGGTTATCGAATTATGGCCAATCACAATGCGCATGCGCACCAAGAAGTATTTCATCTCCATATTCATATTCTTGGAGGACGGCCGCTCGGCCCGATGCTTGAAGGTGGTGATGTGCCGCCGGATGGAACCTGGCAAAGAAACTGATAGCCTTTCTTCATGGCTGACCCGATAAGACAGCCTAACACCTCTACACCTGCTGCTTTTATGCAGCGCGCGCTGGACCTTGCCGCGGAGGCGGAAAAATCCGGCCGTGGAAATGCCTATGGAGCGGTGATCGTGCAAGAGGATAAAATTATTGGTCAGGGGACGAACGCGATTTATGCCCAAAATGATCCGACGGCCCATGGCGAGGTCGAGGCGATAAAAGACGCATGTCGGCGAACGGGAAGCAACGATCTTTCGGGCGCAGTGATCTACACAAGCGGCGGATCACCCTGTCCCATGTGCGCTACAGCATGCTACTGGGCAAATCTCGATCGCATTTTTTATGCCCATCGCGCCGATGAAATAACGGATGGTGGCGCGCCGGGGTATGGAAAATGTTGAAACGTCGCGCATTGCTCTCAGGTGTTGCCAGCATGTGGGCATTCGGCCCGGCGTTTGTCCACCAGGCCGTTGCGCAATCCAATGAAATTCATGAACGATTCATTGCTCAAGCATTTTCCATGCGCGACTGGGCGGTTTCTGAGGGCGATCAGGCTTTTGGTGCGATCGTCGTAAAGAATGGTCAGGTCGTCGGTTTGGGGCCGTCACGTGTCGTTACGAATTGGGATGCCACCGCCCATGCTGAAATGGAAGCGCTGCGTGCGGCAGGTCGAACGCTAGGCACCCATGATCTTTCGGACTGTATTTTGTATACGACGTCGCCGCCCTGTCGCATGTGCGAAACAGCGGCATACTGGGGAAACATTGAGCGGGTCTATACTGGAAGATCGATTTCTGATCGCGGCAAGCCCGGATACGGATGTTAACTTTGTCGATAGCCTCACCGACCCGGCTGTGTTCGGCGCCAGGATAACGCTTCAGCAATGTGTAGCCGTCCAACGGCTTCATCACCGTTTAGGTCCGCCAGTGTTCGGGCGACCCTCAAAACACGGTGATAACCGCGGGCCGACATCCGTAACCTGTCGGTTGCAGCGGTTAGAAGTGCCCGGCCCGCTTCATCGGGTGCGGCGACTTTTTCGAGCAGAACGCCATCGACATCTGCATTGGTTCGAATTTTAGTTTGATTGCCGCCATAAGATTCATATCTTTCGCGCTGTATGGCGCGGGCTTTGGCGACCCTCGCCGCGACTTCCTGCGAGCCTTCGCTGGCTGGCGGCAAAGTCAAATCCGCTGCGGTAACCGCAGGAACCTCGACATGTATATCTATTCGATCAAACAACGGTCCTGAAATCTTGGCCTGATAGTCCTGGCCACACCTTGGTACCCGAGAGCAGGCTTGCGACGCGTCATCAAGATTACCGCATCGACAAGGGTTCATCGCCGCAATCAGCTGAAACCGCGCCGGATAGGTTTGATGAGCATTGGCGCGCGCGAGAACGGCAAGCCCTGATTCCAATGGCTGCCGAAGAGATTCAAGCGCCTGGCGCGAAAATTCGGGCAGCTCGTCGAGAAACAAAACGCCGAGATGTGCAAGCGAGACTTCGCCCGGTTGGGCTTTGCGGCCACCACCGATCAAGGCAGCTAGGGATGCCGAATGATGAGGATCGCGAAACGGGCGCACCTGCAGCAAATGCCCGTCTCCCAAATTGCCCGAAACTGAATGTATCATACTTACCTCAAGGGCTTCTGCCGGATCGAGCGGTGGCAAAATTCTGGGCAGGCGCGCAGCAAGCATCGATTTACCGGCGCCTGGTGGGCCCATCATCAGCATGTTATGACCACCCGCCGCCGCGACTTCCAAGGCGCGTTTCGCGGTTTCCTGGCCCTTGATGTCGCGCAGGTCAGGTGCATTGTTACTAACCTCAGCAAGCTTGGGTTCAGGCTCACTAAGGAGCTGCGTGCCTTTCAAATGGTTGATAAGAGATAAGAGGTTGGGAGCTGCTATGATTGGTATATCGCCCGCCCAGGCGGCTTCGCCACCACATGAAGCAGGACAGATCAGGCCGGTGCCGCGAGCCGATGCGCCTATTGCTGCCGGCAGAACGCCTGTGACTGAGGTAATCGCTCCATCGAGTGCAAGCTCACCTAAAACGGTATAGCCAGCGAGCTCGTCCTCGATCAAAACACCCATCGCCGATAAAAGGCCGAGGGCAATTGGCAGGTCAAAGTGGCTGCCCTCCTTCGCCAGATCGGCCGGTGATAAATTCACGGTAATGCGTTTTGGCGGCAGTGCCAGACCAATGGCGGCCAATGCAGATCTCACCCGCTCGCGGGATTCACCGACCGCCTTATCCGGCAAACCCACGATGGTAAAGGATGGTAAACCGGCACCCATTTGCACCTGGACGTCAATCGGCAACACCTCGATGCCGGCAAAAGCAACCGTCCCAACCCGCGCAGCCATAAATTTGCGTCCTATGGTTGTGTTTTCGTTGGGGTCTTTTACCCCTAATACGATTGTGGTGCTACCCTCTGGCATAACAATCTCCAGTTTAGTATTCGTGCAAATGTTCGCATTTTGTTCTCACTATGGCAAGCATTTGTTGGGGCGTTCAATAAGCGCTAAAATCCACGCGATTGAAAATCTAAATCGCGCTTACTTGATCAATCAGGAGATTTTTAGAAATGCTAATACTGTATGACGGCACAACGTCGGTTTGCGGCATAAAGGCGCGAGTGACCCTGGCGGAAAAGGGCTTTGATTTTGAAAGCCGTAATGTTGATTTGAGGAAGGGAGAGCAGTTTGCGCCGGAATATCTGAAGCTCAATCCAAATGCAGTTGTTCCAACCTTGATTGACGGCGAGGAAATTATCGTCGAGTCGTCAGTGATCATTCAGTATCTTGATGATATCGGCACAGATGGACCTTCTTTGCTTCCGAAGACTCCGCTGGACAGAGCGCAAATGCGCCTATGGCTAAAAAGAATTGACGACCCAATCCACCCAGCGACAGGTACGCTAACCCATGCAACGGCCTTTCGGCCCTTATTCCTTAAAAAGTCGCCCGAAGAACAAAAGGCGCATTTTGAAGCGATGCCAGATCCGGCGCGCCGTGCCAGGCAGGAAGCCGTTTATAAGGACGGGCTGGATGCGCCAATTGTGGCTAACGCAGTCCGGACCTTCGATCAATTTGTAAAAGACGCCGAAACCGCTCTTACCCGAAATGAATATCTTGCAGGCCCCGCATATTCGTTAGCCGATGCCGCGGCGACGCCCTATATAAATCGGCTCGATGTTCTGAAATTGCTGTCAGTTTGGCAGACGGAATGTCCCAATGTTATGGGCTGGTATGACCGAATCCGTGAGCGACCATCATTCAAGTCGATGATTACAGATTATATGACCGTTGAAGACGTGGCCCGGTTTGAGGCAATTGATGACAGCACGGCCGACAAAGCGCGTCAGATATTACAACAGTCTTGATATCTATTTGTTTTTGGGACAGAGCAGCCAATTTACAGACGCGCCTCAATTGCATTCCAAATTAATTTTTCGATCTGGATGCCATCGAGTTCATTGATTTCCTGAATACCTGTCGGTGAAGTTACGTTTATTTCCGTCAGGTAGTCGCCGATAACATCTATGCCAACAAAAATGAGCCCGCGTTCTTTGAGCGCTGGCCCGATTGCCTCGCAAATTTCCTGTTCGCGCGATGTCAGAGTGGTCTTGAGCGCTGAGCCGCCAGCGTGAAAATTAGCTCGCGCGTCGCCATCGGCCGGTATTCGGGAGACACCGCCGGCAGGAACGCCATCGACAATAATGATGCGTTTGTCACCTTGGCGCACCTCTGGCAGGTAACGCTGGACGATGATCGGTTCGCGGTATTTTTCGGCAAACATTTCAAGAAGCGCGCCCATATTTTCGTCGTCTGGCTTCATGTGAAAGACATCTGCGCCGCCATTTCCAAATAGCGGCTTTACGATGATATCTTTCTGCTCTTCCCTGAATGCCTGAATCTCTCGCGTGTCCGACGTTATGAGCGTCGGCGGAAGCACACCTTCGAAATGTGTCACGAACAACTTTTCCGGAGCATTCCGGACTTCCGCCGGATCGTTTACGACAAGCGTGTCGGGATGGATATGTTCCAGCAAATGCGTTGCAGTAATGTAGGCCATATCGAACGGTGGGTCCTGACGCATCAGGACGACATCGACAGATGAAAGGTCGATTACCTCTTCTTCTCCAGCGGTAAAGTGATTTGATTTGTCGCGGCGTACTTCGATTTTCTGTGCACGCGCAAAAAGGCGGCCATCACGAAACACCAACGCTGTGGGCAGATAATAATACAACGCGTGTCCACGAGCCTGTGCTTCCATCGCCAGCATGAAGGTGCTGTCGGCAGTTATGTCAATCGATTCGATCGGATCCATCTGGATCGCGACGGTTAAACTCATCTAATCCCCCGGCGCATTAATAAGCTTGGTTGATCCTAGTTAAGGCGCGACCGCACCTTATGCAACAGTGTTGCGGCTTCATGACGATTGGCATCATCGGTTGAGAGAGTTAAGAATTTTTCCAGCGAAACCGCGGCGCGGCGCAAATTTCCAATCTTCGTATAAAATACACCCGCTTCCTGCAACAAGCTAAGCCGCTGCGGTGCTATTAAAAGCATTCGTTCCATAATTTCGGCGGCACGCTCTGGATTGTTTTCGGACAATGCGCGCAACTTGATATTGTTAAGAAGCCTGATAAGCGTGTCACGACTACTGACCGGCTCATAGTGATCGGGTTGTAGTTCCGCTTCCAGGCCGGCTACCTGTTTTAGAAGCGCTCGAAGATCAGCGACATTACGCTCGGTACCCCGATTGAATGGGTCCATTATGCAGCGCACTGTTCCTCGTTCCAGCCTGATTAAAAAATGCCCAGGAAAGTTTATTCCCGTTGCCTCCCAGCCGACCCGATGTGCAACATCAAGATAAATGATCGCAAGACCGACAGGCAGACCCATACGGCGGTCAATAATGCTCATCAAGTTTGCGTTTTGCGGGTCGTCGTAAGTAGCCGTATCGCCCTCATAGCCCTGTTTGTCGGCAATCACCTCTGCGAGAGATTTCGCTCGCTTCGCGATATTGTTTGCAGTATTCCCTGGAACCAGTGCCGAGACGTCCTCGGCCATATCTGCGAGATGGTTTCGATAGGTTTTGATATCGACGCCGGTTTGGTCCAGCGCAGCCAACTGAAGCGCCGCTTCACCTATCTCAATTTCGTTGTCCGCCTGTTCCCCGATTTCCTCAAGAGCGGAGACAATTTCATCCTGAGAGCCTGATATTTTTTGTTTCATTTTTTTGCCGGGCGAGCTTTGCGTCGCGGGTCATCCTTCATGATCACATGGCTTACAATACGTCGTACGTATTTTATCTGACGCGCATGATTTCTTACGCGCTCAAGTTCGGACGGACTTTGTGCAATCCCTATTAAATAGACGGTTCGGTTTACAGTATCGATTGAATAATTGATCGATGTAACCTGTTTATCGAGCGTGAGTCTCGTTTTTAGAGTCGCAGAAATCCAACCGTCGCGAGCAAGGTCGGAGGCGCTTTCCGATTTAAAGACCTCGATTTCATTGATGACCTCTTTTACCCCTGATGCCTGCCATGAAAGGCGTACTGCATCGCCGCGAAGTTTCTCCGTTGGCACGACGCCGGTTAACAACACGCGTCCTTCTGATATCGAAATGTCAGCTTTGGCTATCAGGGTATCGTCGTGTTGCAGCCACAATGCATTTATCCGAGTGCGAATGGCGAGATCGCGTGCCGCAGTATTTAGACCCCTCTCTTCCGAGGCTGCTGTCGCGACCGATGCGCCTGCCCCAACGGCGGCGCCTACACACCCCGCTAGAGCTGGTGCGAAAATTATCAAAACTGCAATAGATGAAATTTTGCGGCAATCCACCCTGGAAACCATTTGTTATGCCCAAATTGGCGCTTTCCGCATTTTGCACCGGCTCATGAATCGCGCCAAGCATCCATTATATGGTGAGGCCACTTATTTGGGACAATCAAAATTACATCGAATCTTAGTTCGCAATTCAGATATTCTGGATACAGCTGAAGAAAACTTTGTGCAGCGCGTGCAATGCGCTGCTTTTGGCGGGGCGTTATGGAATCAAGAGCCTGGCCAATTTCTTTGCGAGCTTTTACCTCCACAAAAGCAATCGCTTTGCCGCGTTTAACAATGAGATCAATTTCACCGGCTGGACATTTATAACGACGCGCCAGGATTCGATAACATTTTAGACGCAGCATTATTGAGGCGAATTTCTCAGCGGCGCGCCCTTGCGCCTCGCGCGCCTGTCTTTCAGATTTGATTGACCCCCTAGTCACCGCTGCCGGAGTTTTCCGATTTTAGTGTAATCGCGCGCTGGTATATACCACGTCGCGGCTGACCTGTTGCATCGGCGACGGAGCTGGCGGCGTCTTTTACGCTCATACTCTCAAGGGCCTCGACCAGAAGACCATCAATTTCACCTTTTGTTGGAACAACAGTTTCCGCAGGTGGTCCGACAACAATTGTGATTTCTCCTTTCGGCGCCGCCGCCGTTAAAGTCGAATTTGATAATTCTATCAAAGTGCCCCGTGTTATTTCTTCAAACCGTTTTGTAATCTCGCGCGCAATTATCGCAGGCCGACCGCCCAGTATCGACGCCATATCGGCAAGCGATTTTGAAAGACGTTTTGACGACTCAAAAAAGATCAATGTCGCTTTCACTTTTGCCGCGCTTTCCAGAGCCTTATGCCTTGCCGCAGTCTTGGTCGGCAAAAACCCCTGAAAAATAAATCTGTCGGTCGGCAGTCCCGAAACACTTAACGCGGCGAGAGTGGCGGATGCGCCGGGAACAGGTATCACTCTCACGCCGATATCAAGTGCGGCATTGACCAGACGGTAACCGGGGTCCGAGACGAGGGGTGTTCCAGCGTCTGATACGAGTGCCACAATCTCGCCTGATTTGAGCCGTTCAATGATATCTGGAGTCGCTCGCTCGGCATTGTGTTCATGATAGGGGATCAAGCGGGCCGTCAGGCCGAATTCAGATTTGAGTTTGCCGGTAACCCGGGTGTCTTCGCAGGCGATGGCATCCGCCGCCCGCAAAACAGCTATTGCCCGTAACGTAATGTCGCCGAGATTACCGATCGGTGTCGCAACAATATGAAGGCCAGGATCAATATGCGTCGCAGAGAGTTTACTTGCCAGAAGCTCAGAGATAGGCTCCATATCGTTCAGGCCGGTGGGGGTCGGTTTGCTTGGAAGATCGCTGGATGCGTTGCGTGAACCCGTTTCCTTTTCTGCTTCATAGCGCAGTGACTCTCGTTCGCTGTTCGCGCCGGATGGGGGCTGCCGC
This sequence comes from Rhodospirillaceae bacterium, assembly GCA_002720855.1. Classification (GTDB taxonomy): domain Bacteria; phylum Pseudomonadota; class Alphaproteobacteria; order MPNO01; family UBA2964; genus UBA2964. Next base: position 676,802 of record PBIN01000015.1, read on the forward strand.
ATGGGTTTTTACTCTTTGCTTCGGCCTCGCTGCTTGCGAGCCCCGTAACGTTAAGAACCCTCTGCGAACCACGCAAGCGCAACAAACCAAGCCACTACCACCGCCACCCAAGCCGACCGAGCCACCAACTGCAAAACCAGCAGTGCAACCGACACCAAATGCTGCGCCAAACCCTGCATTGGCATCATTGCCTCCACCTCCCAAGGTCACATTAACGCCGCCAAAGGGTCTCAGGGATCAGGTGCCGATCGGCTTGCTATTGCCGCTGTCGGGAAGGCACAGCGAGCTCGGTAAATCTCTATTGCAGGCAGCACAATTGGCGATGTTCGAAGTTGCGGATCAAAACTTTGTGCTTTTGCCCCGCGATACTAAGGGGACCCCGGAAGGCGCTGTAGAGGCCGCTCAAGATGCTATCGAGTCGGGCGCTCAGCTCTTGTTAGGCCCTGTTTTCGGCAGGTCGGCCCGCGCTGTAACGCCGTTGGCGTCGAAGGCGGCAATCAATGTTATATCATTCACCAACGATCGCTCCGCCGCTTCGGACGGAACTTACGTGTTTGGTTTTTTGCCGGAAGAACGCGTTCGCAGAGTAGTATCGTTTGCCGCCTCTCAGGGAATTCAAAGGTTCTCGGCCTTAATTCCACGCGGGCCTTTTGGCGATATTATCGCTGCTGATTACGCAAGAGCGGTAAATAATGCTGGTGGAATCCTTGTGCGCTCGGAGAGGTACAGCCGTAGTACTGCAGCCTTGACCGAAGCGGTGAAACGGCTGGGCGACTATAATATTCGTCGAGCAGCGCTGATTGCTGAAAGAAAAAGATTAAAAGAAATTGACGACGATGAAGCCCGTCTCGCCTTAAAACGACTCGAGAAAAAAGATGCTTTGGGAGAGGCTCCTTTCGATGCGGTTTTTTTGTTGGAAGCCGGTGAAGCGCTTAAAGCAACCGCACCATTACTGCCTTATTATGAGATCGATACCAGAAACGTTCGGATACTCGGTATAGATGATTGGTCTCCGCGCTCCCTCAGACGCGAGCCCTCAATGGCCGGCGCATGGTACACGGGGCCGTCGCCGGATGCTCGCGCGGAATTCGCCAAACGATTTTCCGCCATTTTTAAATCAGCGCCCCACGCGCTCGCAGCGCTGGCCTATGATGCAACAGCTTTGGCAGCAGTGAAGGGCAGCAAGGGCGGTGGCGGATATTCGGCAAACGAGCTAACAGTCGATAATGGCTTTGCCGGCAGTGCCGGACTTTTCCGGCTACGGCCCGGCGGTTTGGTGGAACACCGGTTTGCTGTGATCGAAGTTCAGCCCGATGGCGTTAAAGTCGTTAGTCCGTCGCCTGAATCATTTGTCACGGCGCAAGAGCAAAAGCCCGCGTCAACGCCACCGCAAAATCCCGCTGCGACGGCGGATCCAAAAGATTCACAAACTCCTCTAACCCAATAAAGCGGCAAGAACGGCGTTTAACCGCAGGCGACCACTTGCTGTGGCTCTGATACCATCGTTGTCCAATATCAGAAATTCACCCTCAAGCAGTTGCCGAAGCCGCCGCGGCTCAACCGCATCCTCAATCTCAAGCCCTGAGCGATCAAAAAACACATCTCGGGAAATTCCGTCGGTAAGGCGCAGCCCCATCAAAAAAAGTTCCTCAATCCGGCTTTCTGAATCCACGGTATCACGCCGCCGCGTCCCATGCCCTGATTCTTCTACATTAGAAAGCCAGTTTTCAGGCCCTGGTATTTGCTCAGTCGCATACACCGCTTCGTTGATTGTTAGCCGCCCGTGTGCGCCGGGGCCAACGCCAATATAGTCGCCGCCCTCCCAATAGGTGATGTTGTGACGGCACTCGTTGCCGGATCGTGCATGGTTGGAAATTTCATAGGCTGGTAGCCCGTTATCCTCACAAATCTCCTGTGTGATCTCAAAAAGGGCGGCGGCACGATCATCGTCTGGAGTAACAAGGATGCCGTCGCGTTGATAGGCAAAAAAGGGTGTGCCTTTTTCGATGGTCAGTTGATAAAGGGAGAGATGATCACTCGCGAAGTTGAGCGCTTCTTGCAGTTCTGTTGTCCAAGCCTCGGCTGTTTGATCAGGGCGGGCGTAGATAAGGTCAAAGGAAAACCGCGGAAATATTTCGTGCGCCAGTTTTAGGGCTTCGAGCGCCTGATCACGATCATGCTCCCTGCCGAGAAACGACAACGCGCTATCGTCTAAGGCCTGCACGCCGATTGAAACGCGATTTACGCCGGCATTTCGGATGTCTTTAAATTTAGCCGCTTCGATAGAAGTCGGATTAGCCTCAAAAGTAATTTCAATATTGTCGGCGAATGACCAATGATCTGCCGCATTCTCGATGACGGCAGCCGTTGTCGCTGGGTCCATTAGTGAGGGCGTGCCGCCACCAAAGAATATACTGGTTATTGTTCGGCCACCTGTTTCCGTTGCCCAGTAATTCATTTCGGTCAGGATCGCCTGGCGCCACCTCTTCTGATCAACTGTCTCGCGCACATGGGAATTAAAGTCGCAATACGGGCACCGAGAGGCGCAAAACGGCCAGTGGACATAAAGCGCTATGGCGTCTCTGTTTTGAACGTCTATGTTTGTGTCAACTTGCAAAACAAGCGCGTGTCAGTTTTTCAAAGGCGTCGGCTCGATGACTGATCGTGTGCTTCACGGCAGGGTCCAGTTCACCAAAGGTCATATCACCGCCCTCAGGTAAAAAAATGGGGTCGTAACCAAATCCAAGATTGCCACGCGGCGGGAAAACCAGCGCCCCATCTACGCGGCCTTCAAAAATTTCACAATGTCCGTCCGGCCAGCAAAGTGCTAGTGCCGCAACAAAATACGCTCTGTGATCTTCGCTTTCTTTAAGCCCATCTTCGACCAGCCCCATCGCCATTTCAAAATCTTTCTCCGGTCCCGCCCAGCGGGCCGAATAAATACCAGGAGCGCCATCGAGTGCTGGAACAACCAGACCAGAATCATCCGATAGCGCGGGTTTGTTACAGGCGGTTGTGGCAGCGCGGGCTTTCAGCTCAGCATTGGCGATAAAGGTCTTGCCCGTTTCTTCCGGCTCGTCCAGCCCAAGTTTGCCAGCGGACACCACATCCACATTGTATGGCTTCAGCAAGTCTTCTATCTCGCGGACCTTGCCTTCATTATGGCTTGCGATCACCAGCTCCGGTTCAGAAAAATGGCGGTGTTCGGCCATCTGAAATTATTCTGCTTTGGCCGCCGCAATCTGCAGGGCAGTGAGCTCTTCTACGCCCTTAAAAGCGAGATCAAGGAGTTGATTAAGTAAATCACGGCTAAAGGGATTTTCTTCGGCGGTACCTTGCACCTCGACAATGCCGCCATTGCCCGTGAGCACAAAATTTGAATCAGCTTGTGCATTCGAATCTTCCGCGTAATCGAGATCGAGCACCGCGACACCGTCATAAATGCCGCAAGAAACCGCTGCCACGGAATCATTCATAGGAATTTCGGAAAGTTCGCCGTCAGCAACCAGCTTGGCGAAGGCGATATGCAGCGCGACCCAGGCACCGGTAATGGAAGCGGTGCGGGTACCGCCATCCGCTTGAATAACATCGCAATCGAGCCTGATCTGTCGCTCTCCCATGGCCGAAAGATCCGTTATTGCACGTAGCGAACGACCGATAAGACGCTGGATTTCCTGGGTGCGACCACTCTGTTTGCCTCGCGCTGCTTCGCGACCGGTTCTCGTATGTGTCGAGCGCGGCAACATGCCATATTCGGCGGTTACCCAGCCGGTACCGGAATTTCGCAAGAAAGGCGGAACGTTTTCCTCAACGGATGCCGTACATAAAACATGCGTGTTACCAAACTTGGCCATGCAGGACCCCTCTGCATACGGGCTAAACCCGGACTCGAGGCTTACATCCCGCATTTCGTCGAACGCTCTGGCTGAAGGGCGGCTACTCATATTGATTGAACTCCCATTTTTCGCGAATTTTTATATGTGCGGCGCAAGCTATCGTGCGCAACGATTGTCGTCCACCGGGTTTGGGCTGAATGCAGCTTATTGACGCTGAAAATCAGCATCACTACATTCGCCTAAAATTGGCAAACGGCCAATTGTGGCCAAGTTATTGATATGAAACCCGCTCCGAAAAGCATCATCAGCGAATTAAATGATCGTTCGCGCACGGTCTTTTCAGAAATCGTTTCGTCGTATCTGGATGATGGCGAAGCGGTCGGATCACGCACGCTTTCGCGACGATTGGCGGAACCGCTGTCTGCGGCGAGTGTACGAAATGTCATGGCAGACCTGGAGGAGTTGGGGCTCCTCTATTCAGAGCATACGTCTGCAGGAAGATTGCCGACCGACCTGGGATTGCGGCTATTTGTCGATGGGCTTATGGAGGTCGGCAGCCTAAGCGATGAAGAGCGCCTGACGATTGAGACCCAGTGCACAACAGAAGGCAAGACGATTAACGAGGTCCTGGAGGAAGCATCTGGAGCTCTTTCAGGTTTATCGCGTTGTGCAGGATTGGTTGTGGCACCAAAAAGCGACAGGGCACTCAAACATATTGAATTTGTGAGCGTCGGTGACGGGCGCGCATTGGTTGTCATGGTCGCAGAGGACGGTTTTGTCGAAAACCGTGTTATCGATATTCCGGTCGGAACGCCGCCTTCTGCGTTGGTACAGGCAACGAATTATCTCAATGCACGGCTTTCCGGACAGACGCTGGAAAGTGCTGGCAAGATGATCGAACAGGAAATTGTTCAGCATCGGGCGCAGATTGACGAGCTGACCCGTGGTCTTGTTGAAGCGGGTCTTGCTACCTGGTCGGGCGAAGATGATGGTGGCGCATTGATTGTCAAAGGCCATGCGCGGCTTCTAGATGACATCAATGCGGTCGCAGACCTCGAACGTGTTCGCGCGTTATTCGATGCGCTCGATACACGCGATCTCATGGCAAGACTTCTGGATCTGACACAAACAGGAGACGGCGTACAAATTTTTCTGGGTGCGGAAAACAATCTATTTAATGTTGCGGGGTGCGCTATGGTTGCCGCGCCCTTTACGGGAACGCGCGGTGAGATTGTCGGTGCGGTCGGTGTAATTGGGCCAGCCCGCATAAATTATGCACGGATAATTCCGATTGTAGATTATACAGCACAGGTTGTTGGACGACTGCTTGGCAAACAATAGGATTGAACGGTGGATACGAAGGACGAAAACAACAAAAACGGCGAAGATAAAAACAGCGAAAAGGATCCGCTGGCCGAAGCTATGTCTCAAACAGAAGATGAGGCTGTTACAGAGGATCCCGCAGAAACTTCGGAAGAAAGTGGGGAAGAAACCTCCCCCGATAAGGACAAAGAATCGCCCTGGGCGGAAGGTGGGCCAGAAGCTGAAATCGCTGACCTCAAAGACAAGTTACTGCGCGCACTTGCCGATAACGAAAATACGATTCGTCGAGCCAAACGGGAACGCGAAGATACGGCAAAATACGCTGCAGCTAATTTCGCGCGCGATATGCTGACAGTGGCCGACAATTTGCAGCGCGCGCTCGATGCAACGCCGGAAGCACTTCAGGATGGTGATGACGAAACAAAGTCTTTTCTCGAAGGCATTGATTTGACCAGTCGCGAACTCCTTAGTGTTCTTGAGCGGCATGGCATCAAACGGATTTCGCCTATGGGTGAAAAATTTGACCACGATCAGCATGAAGCTTTGTTCGAAGTCCCGACCTCAGACACCGAGCCCGGCACGGTTGTTCAGGTCGTCGAAGATGGGTTTATGATCCATGATCGCCTTTTGCGGGCGGCAAAGGTTGGGGTCTCAAAAGCGATTGACGGACCTGACGAAGGTGAGGGCCATAACGTCGATACAACGGCCTAACTAAAACTTTTATAATTTTTAGCCGCCTTCGCGTTGTTTGACACGGCATAGCAATAGACGCATCCCATAGGGCAGGTATCGTATTGACCGATGTCGCGGGATTCCGAGCATAAACATCCCGACCGGTTTCCTTTTTGCCTGGCCGCAATTTCCCGACCCGCGATTTCTGAAAGCCGGTCAGCATCGATGCATCGCGCGGCACTGACGCCCGGCACCGATAATTCGGGTTGTGCACATGTTGTTAGGCGGATGTTTTCAGCCTTAGCGATTTCCGCGAGTCGGGCGATCAACGCTTGCTTCTCGTCAATTGACGGATCGCGCCAGTCGAAATCATGAATTTTTGCTGCAATCTTTATATTTTTTTCGGACTTTCGGTAGGGTTGGGCATAAGACACAACCACCTCATCGGTCATACCTGATAGTTTCTTTGCGATTCCGGCAAAGTTGGCGAAATGCCAGGCGTGGTCTGTCAGACTCGTGACAAGAATAGGATCATATCGCCAAACAACTGATTTTGAACCGAATCTCCTGCTGAGTTCTTTGAATGTGTCTACCGACCGATTAACAGAAGGCGTGTTTGCCTCAAGCGCATTTGGGCTTCCGGTGATGGTATACTGGAAAACAGAATAGGCACCTTGCTCCGCCATCGTCTGAGCAATTTCGATAAAGGGCGCAGCGTTCTTTGTCCAGAACACATAGCCGTCCACGTCGGACGAGTTCAGAGAAACCCGATAGGATTTTCTGCTATAGGGATTGGGCACTTCGCAGAAGCCCGCCTCCAGTTTTTCTACGAACCATTTGCTGAAATAGGCGGGAATATCGGTGCGGTAGCTGGCAGACACAATCATGCGCGTAAAATAGCCCTGAAATTCGCGAATTTTGATCTAAATTTTTTGGTTCATGCAAAAAATCTCCCAAAATGCGAAAAAACATGTAAAAACATCGCCCAACAGAGCTTGCGACCCTAAAATAACGTGCCTATATAGGCCCTAGAAACCCGAGCCTTGAATAATTCTCGGCACAGGTATTTTTAAACACCACCATTTGGGGATCTTGCTCGCGCCGGATATTCGGGCTGGCGAGGTTCGCCACAAAACAAGAGGGCACAATGGCCAAAGTCATCGGTATCGATCTCGGAACAACTAATTCTTGCGTCGCTGTTATGGAAGGCAGTGAGGCACGCGTTATTGAAAATAGTGAAGGTGGACGCACGACGCCGTCCATGGTCGCATTTACAGAAGACGGTGAACGTCTTGTCGGACAGGCGGCAAAACGTCAGGGCGTTACCAATCCTGAAAACACGCTCTTCGCTATCAAGCGTCTGATCGGCCGCACTTATGACGATCCGATGACCTCAAAAGACAAGGATCTGGTTCCCTATTCAATTGTTAAGGCGGATAACGGCGATGCCTGGGTTTCGTCGCGCGACAAACAATACTCACCGAGCGAAATCTCAGCATTCATTCTGATGAAAATGAAGGAGACCGCTGAAGCACATCTCGGTGAAGACGTTACCGAAGCGGTGATCACTGTTCCGGCCTACTTCAATGATTCACAACGTCAGGCTACGAAAGATGCCGGCCGGATTGCCGGTCTTGAAGTTTTGCGCATTATCAACGAGCCAACGGCTGCTGCGCTCGCTTATGGCCTCGACAAAAAAGAGACAGGTACAATTGCCGTTTACGATCTCGGCGGCGGTACGTTTGACGTATCGGTCTTGGAAATCGGCGATGGTGTCTTTGAGGTTAAATCGACCAATGGCGACACGTTCCTGGGCGGTGAAGATTTCGATGCGAAAATCATCGATTACCTCGCTGAAGAATTTTTAAAAGAGCAAGCGATAGATCTGCGTGGAGACAAACTGGCCTTGCAACGGCTCAAGGAAGCCGCCGAGAAAGCCAAAATCGAACTTTCTTCCGCAATGCAAACCGAAGTCAATTTACCATTTGTCACGGCGGATGCGACCGGACCCAAACATCTCAACATCAAGCTGACCCGGGCCAAACTGGAAGCGCTGGTAGAAGACCTGGTTACACGGACGATCGATCCCTGTAAGGCGGCGCTGAAAGATGCCGGTCTGTCTGCTGGTGAAATCGACGAGGTTATTCTGGTTGGCGGCATGACGCGTATGCCCAAGGTTATCGAGGCGGTAAAATCCTTCTTCGGGCGCGAGCCACACCGCGGCGTTAATCCAGATGAGGTTGTTGCTATCGGGGCAGCGATTCAGGCTGGTGTGCTCACAGGAGACGTTAAAGACGTCCTGCTTCTGGATGTAACGCCGTTGTCGCTCGGGATTGAGACTCTTGGCGGCGTCTTTACGCGGCTTATCGATCGCAATACGACCATCCCGACCAAAAAGAGCCAGACCTTTTCAACAGCTGAGGACAACCAAAATGCTGTGACCATTCGGGTGTTCCAGGGTGAACGCGAAATGGCGGCTGATAATAAAATCCTTGGGCAATTTGATCTGGTCGGTATTCCTGGCGCACCGCGCGGCGTGCCGCAAATCGAAGTAACTTTCGATATCGATGCCAATGGTATCGTCAATGTCGGCGCCAAGGACAAAGCCACCGGCAAAGAACAGCAAATCCGTATCCAGGCATCGGGCGGTCTCAGCGAAGATGAGATCGAGAATATGGTCAAAGATGCGGAAAGCCATGCTGCGGACGATCAGGCCCGGAAAGAAAAAGTGGAAGTCCACAATCAGGCTGACGGGCTGATTTACGCCACGGAGAAGAATCTCAGCGAACATGGCGATAAAATCGACGCTGCGGACAAGGCGCAGGTTGAGTCTGACATTGCCGCGTTGCGCGAAGTGATGGATGGCGATGACACAGAAGCAACCAAAGCCAAAGTTGAGGCGCTGTCGCAGTCGGCAATGAAGCTTGGCGAAGCGATGTACAAAGCTGAGCAGGAAAGTGCTGCTGAGTCGGGCGAAGGCTTCGCAGATGCCGGTGGTTCTGAGGGAACAGCTGGCGAGACGCCCGCCGATGATCCGACGGTTGTCGATGCGGACTTCGAAGAGGTTAAGGACGACAAAAAAGATAAGTCCGCGTAGGCGAAATTTGAAACGCCCCGCAATTGTGCCGGAGTTCGCCTAATGGCCAAGCAGGATTTCTATGATGTTCTGGGCATTGCCCAGAACTCCTCAGCCGATGAGATAAAAAAAGCGTATCGCAAAAAAGCGATGCAATATCACCCTGATCGCAATCAGGGGGACGATGCTGCTGAGCAGAAATTCAAAGAGGTCAACGAAGCGTACGACATTCTGAAGGATGATCAGAAAAGAGCGGCTTATGACCAGTTTGGTCATGCTGCTTTTGATGGCAATGGCGGCGGCGGATTTGGCGAGGGCGGATTCGGTGGCTTTGGTGGCGGCGGCTTCGCCGATATCTTCGATGAAATGTTTGGCGATTTCACGGGCCGCCAGCGATCAGGTGGCCGGTCATCGCGCGGCGGCGATCTTCGCTACAATATGGAAATCTCACTCGATGATGCGCATCGCGGCCGCGACACCCGTATTCGGGTTCCGACATCGGTTAGCTGCGATTCCTGTGGTGGGTCTGGTGCCAAAAAAGGAACGCAACCATCCACCTGCGGAACATGCCAGGGGCACGGCAAGGTACGAGCGAGCCAGGGGTTTTTCACCATTGAACGCACCTGTCCCGCCTGTCAGGGCGAGGGCCGTGTAATCGGATCGCCGTGTGACGACTGCAACGGCTCCGGCGCGGTGCGAAAAGAAAAGACCTTGGAGGTCACCATTCCCGCCGGTGTTGAAGATGGCATGCGTATTCGGCTTTCGGGAGAGGGGGAGGCAGGTAGTCGGGGTTCCCCACCCGGCGATCTATACATTTTCATTGCCGTGGGTGCTCATCCGCTATTCCGCCGCGACGGTGCAGATATTTTTTGCACAGTACCAATTCCCATGACGACGGCGGCGTTGGGGGGCTCGGTGGAGGTGCCCTCAATCGATGGAAGCCGAGCGAAAGTTACCATCCCGGTGGGTGCTCAATCCGGCCATCGGTTGCGTCTTCGCAGCAAAGGGATGAGCGGTCTGCATGGGAAAGGTCGTGGGGATATGTATATTGATCTTCAGGTCGAAACACCCGTAAACCTGAATAAAGAACAAAAAGAAAAACTCCAGGCCTTTCAATCCACCCTTAAGTCATCCGGCAAAGGCAGTGGGAAATCGACGAGCCCCGAATCAGAAGGGTTTTTTGCAAAGGCTAAAGAGCTCTGGGACGATCTTACAGATTAAGTTTGGGACCCAGGTCTTTTCATTACAGTTCGAAACAATTTGATCCAGGGATTTGAACACCCGAATTCGCGTTGTATTGTGCGCCCAAGCGAATGGAGGAGTATTACATGACGGATATGAAAATAGGTGTTGTGGGTGCGTCAGGTCGCATGGGCGGCGCCGTTATCCGGCAGGTTACGGAAACGGATGGCTGCGTGGTGGCAGCGGCAAGCGAACGTCAGGACAGCGACTCAGTTGGCAGGGATGCGGGTGATGTTGCTGGTTGCGGTCATCTAGGGGTTGAGATCGTCGATGACGCCGCAGCTTTGTTTGATCGTGTCGATGCGGTGATCGAGTTTTCAGTACCCGATGCGACCGTTGCTCATGCAGCGCGTGCGGCCGACGCTGGCTGCATTCACATTGTCGGGACGACGGGGTTAACCGCGAGCGACGAAGCCATTCTCAAAGAGGCAGGTGAAAAAACCACAATCGTTTACGCGCCCAATATGAGTATGGGCGTCAATATTCTTTTTGCGCTCACCAAGCAGGTCGCCGGTATTCTTGACGAAGACTTTGATATTGAGGTGGTCGAAATGCATCACCGCCATAAGGTTGACGCCCCTTCGGGAACGGCACTGGGCCTCGGACGTTCAGCGGCAGAAGGCCGTGGAACCACGCTCGATGAGTCAGGTGTCTTGTCTCGCGAAGGCATTACCGGTGCACGTGATCGCGGTACTATAGGATTTGCCACACTTCGCGGTGGAGACGTTCCGGGCGACCACACAGTAATTTTCGCCGCCGATGGTGAACGGATAGAGCTAAGCCACAAGGCCGGGTCCCGACAAATTTTTGCCCGTGGCGCCGTACAGGCAGCGCTTTGGGCCAGTGGAAAAGAAAACGGCCTTTATTCAATGCTGGACGTGCTGCGGCTTGGAAATCGTTAAGACGGAATTGGCTCGCGGGACAGAACGGCTTCCCTGCCGATCATTGCCAGTTTTCGTGGGGTTCCCCAGCGGTAATTTGTATCAAGCAAACCGGTGGCTCTTATGGCGCGATGACAGGGAATGATGTGCGCGACCGGATTGGCGCCGACAGCGCTACCGACGGCTCGCGCGGCACCAGATTGCCCTACAAGATTAGCTATCTTGCCGTAACTCACCAAATCTCCTGAGGGAATCGACAACAAGGCGTGCCAAACCTTAACCTGAAAGTTGGTCCCTACTACTGAAATTCGAAGCGCCGTATTTGTCTGGTTACCGTTAAAAACGGTATCAGCATATGGGCGGGTTTTGTCAGGCGCATGATCGAACTTTGCACCGGGCATTGATGATCTAATAGCTGTAAGCGCGGCGTCAGGTTTCCCGTTTTCGAAAAATTGAAGCCCGCAAACCCCTCTCTTAGTAATAGCGATTACGAACTCGCCATAAGGCCCGATATGACTACCATAATGGACAACAAGTCCTTCGCCGTTTGTTTTAAACTCACCGGGTGTCATCGCCTCAAAGTTCACAAACAGATCATGAAGCCTGCCCGGGCCGGATAGTCCTGCTTCCAGACTGGCATCAAGTACGCTTTCGCTGCGCCTCAGGGAATTTTTTGCTTCCTCAATGCTGAGCGCTTGCATGAATCGCTTCGGACTTACGCCAGCCCATCGAGTAAATAGGCGCTGAAAGTGATGAGGGCTTAGATTGGCCGCCTGCGCAATTTGATTGAGAGACGGTTGGTTACGAAAATTCTCGTGCAAGAAACTAATCGCCTGCTCGATGCGATGATAATCTCGAAGTGTTTGGTTATTGCTTTTGGTCATGTGTGTCAGAATAGGGGTGGTTATTGTTGCCGCCCACCCGGATGTTGCTGTTTATCGCTCCGATTACAAAAACATGAAGAATTTATCGGATGCGTTAAATCTGCTAACGTTGATAACGGCCAAAGAATCATGGCGTGATATTGGCATCACGAAATTCTGGAAAGACGCAGGCTGCCGTAGAGTTTGAGTGTTATGTCGATATCTTTATCCCTTCGAAATCTGCTTGAAGACATCACCCGTAGCTGGGTTTACAAGAGACGCCTACCGCGTGAGTTTAATAGGGCGCCTATTTATGTGACGCCTGCGGCAGGACTTAAATTTTTTTTAAATCGATGGCAAAGGCTGATCCGCCTCTTTTGCGTAATGTACAAGAGTTGGTCAAACCCGGATTCGTTATATGGGATATCGGTGCAAATGTTGGATTACTCACATTTGCAGCGGCCGCTATTTCCGGTGCCAAAGGCGCTGTTGTTGCCTTTGAGCCTGACAGCTGGCTACTACAAATTTTGCGGCGCTCCCGTGCCCGTCAATCGGCCGCCAGCGCGCCGGTGACTATTGTGCCTGCTGCTGTCGCAAGCGGTGTCGGATTGCGCCAATTCAATTTGGCTGCACGTTCCCGTGCCTCCAATTCGCTCGCGGAGTATGGCCATAGCCAGACAGGCGGCGTCATGGAGGAATATACTGTTCCCACTTTTACGCTTGATTGGTTGCTCGATAATCAGCCCGAGCCGGATCTCATAAAGTGTGATGTTGAGGGTGCGGAAGTCGAAGTATTTCGCGACCAGATAAAAATGCTTAAGGAAATTCGTCCCATCATCATGTGTGAGGTTGGCGACGAAATGTCAGATGAGATCACTGCGATATTCGCTGACAGCGGGTACAAACTTTTTGATGGTGAGAAACCATTATCGCGGGCCTCAACCGTAACCCGTGCAAGCTGGAATACGATCGCAATCCCAGAAGAAAAATGCGAAGCGCTGGTCGGTGTTTACGAGACGGCTACTACGGCAGCCTGAGACCAGTTAAGTCCGGCAGCCATTATCAATATGGTCAGCCCGGTTACGGCGACGGCTCGCCGTAAAACTATTTGAACGCGTGTTGTATGATTGAACATCAGTACACCCTTTGTTTAACGGCCACCCCCCTGATGTGTCATTTGAAACGATTATGCAACCAACATGCCAAACAGGTTAATCCAATAAAATCAATCACTAAGCGGTCGCTTTTTTGTGACGCTCGTTAGCGATGTCAACATTCGCGACGGTTAACCTGTTAAGGTAAACAACATTTAAAACCGCCTTCCGATTCGTGTCGACAAATCTCTGCTTTGTACCCCGTCCACAAAGCCTATTGCGTAACGGGATTGCGGCGCAGCTTCTCAAGCTCATCACGAAGCGCTGTTGCAAGATCGTATTTTTCTTGCGGCGTCAAAAAAATACCAATCTCAAGCACCTTGCCATGGCTGCGCAGCATAAGCGCGCTTTCGGGTGTTGGCGGATTCTCCAGATCGACTTTCAACCAATAAGTTTGAAATGACCATTTTTGCCGCCGTCCTGTCGGACCAACTCTTTCGATAAGCAGTTTGCGATCTGTTAGTTTTACGGTCTCGTAGCGCCGCGCATCCCGGTAATTGAATTTAAAAGCGACGTAAACCAGAACGACGTCAAGGCCGAGAAATCCGAATACAGGCCAGGCCCCTACCATGATGAAAGCAACACCTGCTGTAAAACTGATGACGCCGATTACAGCCATTAACAATAAGAAACCCTGTGGACCCAGGCTGGTATGTGGTTGCAGAACGGCGTCGAACCGAATCGTTGGTTCGTCACTTAAATCGAAATCATTCGTTATTGTTTGAGCATCCCTGTTCATACTCCGCAGCTTACCGTCACCTTGACGAGACGCAACAACTATCAAAGTTAATAGATAGCGTTAATGGTTAACGGGATGAATCAAAGGTCATTTTGCGGTAAAATGAATAATGGTGATGAGACGTACAAACATTGAGGAATTTTATCGCCGATTGGCGGAGGCCGACCCCGAACCGCAGGGGGAGCTCAACTACGTCAATGATTATACTTTGCTCGTAGCGGTTGTTTTGTCGGCACAGGCGACAGATGTTGGTGTAAACCGGGCGACAGAGAATCTATTTCAGATTGTCGACACACCTGAAAAAATGGTGAAGCTCGGTGAAAAGAAACTGATCGGGCATATCAAGACGATCGGTCTGTATCGCAACAAGGCTAAAAATGTCATCGGGCTTAGCGAAAAGCTAATTGCGGAACATAATAGCGAAGTGCCGCGAGATCATGACGCGCTGGTAAAACTTCCGGGCGTTGGGCGCAAGACCGCAAACGTTGTTCTCAATATTGCATTTGGGGAGCCAACCATTGCAGTCGATACCCATATATTCCGTATTGGAAACCGAACCGGCATCGCGCCTGGAAAGAATGTCGATGTGGTCGAACAGGGGCTCCTAAAGAGAACTCCTAAACAATTTATGCTCCATGCCCATCATTGGCTCATCCTGCATGGGCGTTATATATGTAAGGCGAGAAAACCCGACTGCCCCGACTGTATCGTTTCCGATCTTTGTCAATACAAAGCGAAGACGATTTTGACTGCATAAAAAATTATTTACGTGATCAGCCCGTTGGTATTTTCAGGCTTTTCTTATGAACCGCGTTTAGGCAAGGGGTCAGTTTAGTCTGTGGGCCTTTAGGCGTTCTTGCCTCCAGATATGTCACTTCTTTTTGCTTTGTCGTATCGCTGGTTTTGGGCGGGTACAGATAAAGGTCTACGAGACACTCATCGGTGCGGTAGCGCCAAATTTCCGCTGGCGGATCGCGGCGTTGAAAGCTTGGTCTTCCTAGCAGGTTTAATATCTCATCTTTTTTCAGGCCGATGAGTTGCGCTTTTGAAATATTCACCTGCTGAGCAGGTGAAGTTGCTGGCACTGGGTCGGTTGACCGATCAGTTGTTCGCTCTGTTCTCGCAGGACTCGCATCTTGCGGGGTTTCGTTGGAAACATTGTTATTCGCCTCACCACCGGCGCATGCCGAAAGTGCAACTGCAGCAATCAGAACCAAATAACGCATGACAAAACGCAATAAGGCCGAAGACAGCCTATTCCGAGTCCCCTGTATCCGGGATGATTTCAATCTCGCCAGAAATCTCGCCACCCCTCTCAACTTCCAGCTGCCTGACGCGGACCTTGCCGTTAACCCGTCCCGTTGATCGCACGATTAAAAGTTTGCGGGCACTAACACTACCTTCAAAGACGCCGCTAACCTCCGCAATTTCGATTTCAGCCTCACCTTTAAAAGTACCGGATTCAGCGATTTCGATTTCGCGGCATTCTTTCATATTCGCTTCAACGCGACCTTCAACGACAAGTTTTTCACATGCGCTAATCTCACCGTTAAGTGCAATATCCCGACCAACGATCAGTTTTTTGCTATCGCCGTAGCTGCCGACCGATCTGTCATCTGCGGGCGTGCCAGTATACTCGCGCGCACGCCGGACAATTGCCGGACGTGCCCCATCTTGGCGTGCCGGCATAACGGGGGCATCGCCTTCTCCGGGTGGGCCTGATGGCTCGGTACCGTCTTCATTCATTTGCTGACCTTCTGGGTTTTTGGTGAACATATGTTCGATCCTTTCCAACCTGCCATTTATTCAACCGGCGCAGGCGGCTCCAAATTATTGCTGGAACTAACTTCTCTATAAGCTAATCCTTCAAAGATATGGAGCATATAGGCCGCTGCAACAACAGGCATAAACCAATTTACCACCGGAATTGTGAGGAGTGACGTAATAATCATACCGGCAAGCCATAAGCGCATTCGATATTGCCGCCAAATGTACTTTACCCCTTCGGGTTCCAGCCTCCGTACGGCCACGAGTTCGAAATACTCTCTACCCAAAAGATATCCGTTAAGGCCTACAAAAACAAAGATATTTATGATTGGAATAAAAAACAGAGGCAAAAACAGAAGATTCAAGGCGACGACGATCGCCGTATAACGCAACCCGATGAGAATAATTTCTGACATTGTCTGCGGACGGGGTTCAGGAAGGTTTGGATAGTGTTTTCTTTCTACTGCCCGGGCTATTTTTTCCAGCATCAGGGAAACGACAAAGACCATTGCGCCAGGAAACAATAAAAACGCGACGATAATTGCCGTCGCGCCACCAACAAAATCCACGATCCATTCCAGCCACCCAATGCCAAAAAACCGCGTGGAAACAATTAGCCACCACGTAAATGTCAGCAAAAGGGCAAATGTTCCGATTGCATAAAGCAATGCACGGCCCATGACGCTTCGGAAATCAGGGTCTGGTACTTGCCCAATGGCCTTGAGAAAGGGTGATATCATCTTCCAACTATAGCCTGCCCGACGGGCCTGCCTACTAAAAATTCATTTCGGTCTTGGCGGAATTCCCACTGTGACTATACTCGCGGCGCCTACAACCGGAAGGAATTTAGATGACCAACGCGCGCTATGACGTAATCGGTGTCGGAAATGCCATTGTCGACGTGATTTCAGCTGCTCCTGAAACGCTTTTACAGGAACTCGGGCTCGATAAGGGGGTCATGACACTCATTGACGCGGAGCGCGGCGAGGAACTCTATTCAGCGATGGGCAGCAAAGTAGAGACATCGGGTGGTTCCGCAGCCAATACTCTTGCTGGCATTGCCTCCCTCGGCGGAAATGGTGCTTACATTGGCAAAGTCAGGGATGATGTTCTCGGAAAAGTCTTTCACGATGATCTTATGAAGACGGGTGTAGACTATCGCACCCCGCTTGGACAGGACGGACCACCAACTGCCCGGTGCCTAATTTTTGTTACATCGGATGCAGAGCGGACAATGCAGACTTGTCTCGGGATTTCGGTGCAACTCGGTCCGGAGGACATAGAAAAGGAAGCTATTGAAGCGGCGGAAATTACCTATCTGGAAGGTTACCTGTTTGATCCACCAGAGGCAAAAAAGGCATTCGTAAAGGCCGCGGAAATATCCCATGCGGCGGGACGTAAAGTAGCACTCTCTCTCTCCGATGCATTTTGTGTTGAGCGTCACCGCGCGGAATTTATGCATCTCATTTCTGGCCATGTTGACATTCTCTTCGCCAATGAAGGCGAAATCACGTCTCTGTTTGAAGTGAGCGACTTTGCGGAGGCGGTGAATTTAACGGCCGGACATTGTGAAGTAGCGGCACTGACCCAGGGCGAAAAAGGCTGCGTTGTTGTAAAAGAGGGTGCAACGCATGAGGTAGATGCTCAACCTGTTGAAAATGTCGTCGATACGACCGGTGCGGGCGATTTGTTTGCTGCAGGGTTTTTATTCGGCTACACAAGAGGGCTTGAGTTGCAAAATTGCGGCGCAATCGGAACATTGGCTGCAGCCGAGATCATAAGTCATTATGGCGCACGTCCTGAAACTTCGCTCGCTGACCTGCTTGCAGAGAGCAATCTTTGACCAGCATTTCAAACTCGCCCTGAGTCACCGATACCCCTATCATCGCCCTTACATTTGTAAGCGATGCAGAATGACTTTGAAGGCAAACGGTGAGCGCTGAAAAAATTTGTGTTGTCGGCTCCGGACCTGCTGGAGCAACAGCGGCACATTTTCTCTGGCATGCGGGGTTTGACGTCACTGTTTTGGACGGTGGGCTCAGAGCCGAGCCTGAGGTCGTTTCCGATATTGCCGACTGGCTTGAGAAGCCAGACGACGCAAAGCTGAAAAGCGCCGTCGCCCAACGCCGCAGTTCTTCAACACTTGAGAAGCCTGATCTTGCTGAAAAATTATTTCTGGGATCCGACTTCGTTTATCGCGAGACGGAACGCGAATTGCTTGAGAGCGTAGAGAACGCTGATATACGAGCGTCCCTTGCCCAGGGAGGACTCAGTAATGTCTGGGGCGCTGCGGCCCTGCCAATAACTGCTCAAGATATTGCCGACTGGCCTATTTCACAGGATGACCTATCGCCGCACTACCAGTCCCTCAACGAAATTATCGATATCGTTGGTGACAATGATGGGTTGGAAAAAAGTTTTGGAACAAACGTCGTGTCACCGTCATTTTCTCTTGGTCGTCAGGCGTCGGCGTTGCTTGAAGACATGGCTTCCCACGCTTCCGATCTTCACCAATCAGGTTTTGAATTTGGTCGCGCGCGGGTAGCGGTGGGGAATAAATTTTCGCATCAGTCAGAGGGGTGCGTTTCATGCGGTCACTGCATGATAGGCTGTCCGCATGGGGCCATTTTTAATTCGGCTTTTGTTATCGATACGCTAAAGGGACGCGAACGGTTCACCTATCAGGGTAGACGTATAGTGGACCAGGTCGCCGAGACGGTTGATGGCGTAACCGTTTCCGGCCATGGCCTGATTGATGGCAGCGCGTTCAGCCAAAGGTTTGAACGTGTCTTTATTGCAGCCGGCGTGGTTTCAACAGCGGCCATTATGTTGCGATCCCGCCGCGAAAACGGCGGCTCGCTGCAACTGCGCGACAGCCAGCTTTTTGTCTTTCCGATAATTCGATACCGGGGAGAAGATGACGTGGCTCTCGAGAAAACCAATCGCCTTGCCCAATTGTTTATTGAACTGAATGACCCAAATTTGTGTGACCGATTAATTCACCTGCAGCTATATGGATTCAATGACGTTTTTATGGATGCCATAACAGAAAAACTTGGACCGCTCGCTTCAATTGCGCCTTTTATTCTTAAATTTCTAACGCGTCACGCGATGATTGTTCAGGGTTTTTTACATTCAGACTATTCCGGCTCAATCAGAGTTTCGCTCAGCAAGTCGGGGAAAGCCAATCTTACCGGAGAACCAAACGAACAATCGGAAATGTCTGCACGCAAAACCCAAAAATATTTTGTGCAATCAAGGCCACATTTCCGTGCGACCCCCATCCCTGGGCAAATAGTTATCCCTCCACCGGGCGCAAGTCGCCATCTTGGTGCAAGCTTGCCGATGAGCGCCTCTCCCAAAATCGGCGAGTCCGATTTGCTTGGGCGGCCTGATGGACTTAAACGAGTTCACGTTGTCGATGCCAGCGTTCTTCCTTCAATCCCCGCAAGTACAATCACCTATACCGCGATGGCAAACGCAGCGCGAATTGTTGGAGAAACAGCCCGGCTTCCCGAGGTGTCGATATGAAGCGCTGCGCGATCACTGGCGCAAACGGATATCTCGGAAAAGCAATGGTCAGAGCATTTGGAGAAGCCGGTTGGGTTGTAGAATCGCTGGTTCGTCGGCCGGAACAGCTGCAGACGAACGCCCATCGATTCGTGCTTGGCGAGACGTGTGACCCTAAATTGCTGAGCGGTGTAGATGTGTTGATTCATTGCGCCTGGGATTTTTCACCTGGCACATGGGACGACTATGTGAGGATCAATGTCGATGGATCGAAAGAGCTTTTTGACTTAGCCGTTCGCGCCAATGTCGAAAATTTGATCTTTATCTCCTCCATGAGTGCGCATGACGGATGCAGGTCAAATTACGGCCGCGCTAAGTTGCGATGCGAAGAACAGGTATTGGCCCACGGTGGTGCCGCGATTCGGCCGGGTCTGGTGTGGGGTGGTGATGGGTCCGGTCTGCATGGCGCGATAGAAAAGGTCACTCGTCGTTTGCCGGTGGTGCCGATTTTGTCGGGCAGCCTGCATTCGCTCCATATGTGCCATGTTGACGATCTTGCGAGGTTTCTCTGCAGTGAAACTGAAAAGGACACGGCGCTAAAAGGTCTCTATATCGCCGCAGATAAAACGCCCTGGCCGATGCGCAAACTTGTGTCTCAAATCGCTGCAGCGACGAGTAAGTTTCGCATAATAGTGCCGATACCGTGGCGGTTGGTTTGGTGGTTGCTCCGTGGTTTGGAATCAATCGGCATTCGACCGCCATTCCGGAGCGATAGTGTGTTGGGTTTGGTACGTGATGGCAAACTACCTGACCCAAACACTTATAGTGATGGATTCCGACCTTATGACACGGCAGAATCATCAGTGAAATGATCAATAAAACAAAGGTTCAGTCCTGGAAAGAGGCGCTGACGGTCTATTGGGACCGTCGGCAACTTGTCATTTTTCTTATGGGCTTCTCTAGTGGTCTTCCACTTCTTCTCGGATTTTCGACTTTGTCCTGGTGGCTTTCGGGCGAAAATATTCCAAAAACGGTCATTACCGGCTTACTGGTTGTTGCCACACCATATTCGTTTAAGTTTTTGTGGGCGCCGTTATTGGATCAAATCAAATTGCCAATTTTGACAAATTGGTTAGGGCAACGGCGCAGCTGGATGCTTGTTATTCAGATCTTGCTCATGTCCTCTATCATAGCCCTTGGTGCAAGCGATCCAAAAGAGGGTCTGACCTATATGGCTGCAGCCGCATTTATGGTTGCGTTTTTTTCGGCAAGTCAGGACATCGTAATTGACGCCTATCGGATCGAAATACTGGAGGAATTCGAACAAGGCGCTGGAGCCGCATCGACCCAGGCGGGATATCGCGTCGGATTGCTTGTGGCAGGCGCTGCACCGCTAGCACTATCAGATTTCATATCGTGGTTCTGGGTGTACTTTTTGATGGCCTCGCTTGTCATTGTTGGAATTGCAGCGACCTTTTTGGCAAAGGAACCGCGCAACTATTCTGCGCGCGACACGAATGAAATAGGCACCGGTACAGCGCAACGAATTTCCGTTTTGGCGACGACGTTAAAAAGATCGGTAATTGAGCCATTTTCAGATTTTTGCACCCGCCGAGGCTGGATCTGGGTACTGATTTTTATTCTATTTTACAAATATGGAGACGCTATTGCCGGGGCCCTGTTTAATCCGTTTTTCCGCGAGCTTGGATTCACGGGCACTCAGGTCGCGCTGATCGTAAAAACCTATGGCGTGCCAATGACAATGGCAGGCGTATTCGTTGGCGGCTTAATAGTTGCACGCATCGGAATTTTCCCCGCACTTCTTCTGGGAGGCATTCTCCAGGCGGTCACCAATCTCCTTTTTGTATGGCTAGCAGCTGATCCGTCGATGGCGACGGAAACTGGTCTGTTTATAGTAATTGCATCGGACAATTTCACGGGTGGACTGGGATCAACGGCATTTGTAGCGTTCTTGTCCGCGCTCTGTAACTTACGGTTCACAGCTACTCAATTTGCACTATTCACGTCTTTCATGGCGTTGGGGCGCACCTATCTGGCGGTGCCTTCGGGCTGGCTTGTCGACCAAATTGGCTGGATCAACTTCTTCATATCCTCGACGGCTATTGCGATACCTGCATTGCTGCTTTTGTTGGTAATTCGCCGATATGCGTCCGAGGTCTTTCCCAAACGCGACTAGTTTTTCAAGAGTGCGTCGATTGCATCTGCGACCGTTTCAACGGGAATTGCCGTCATTTCGTTGGAACCGAAATTCTGTGCTTCAATCACCGTGAGCCTTGACGCCGCGGGGGCAAATTTGGCTGCGGGCGTTGGTCCGAACAGGGACACAAGCGGGATATCGGCAGCCGCTAAAATGTGACCTGTCCCTGCATCGTTGGCGACTGCGGCGTGAAGACGTTGAGCAAGCGCAATAGAGTTGCTCACCGATGCGATCGGTCGCCCATTTTGTCCAATAGTAGGAAATAAAGCTTTTGGAACCGCGTTGATCAGCGATGCTGTCCATTCCGCCTCACCGGGCCCCAGAATGAAGACCGCCTTCCGACCAAGCGCATCTTGTTGATTGGCGATTTCGATAAACCGATCTATGGGCCAGCATTTTTGTCGACCACCTGCCCCGGGAGCGATGCCGATATATAGTGGGCCATCGGGCAATGCCGCTGCTGCAGCGGCAACTTCCGTT
Organism: Rhodospirillaceae bacterium; assembly: GCA_002720855.1. Taxonomy (GTDB): domain Bacteria; phylum Pseudomonadota; class Alphaproteobacteria; order MPNO01; family UBA2964; genus UBA2964. The sequence continues at coordinate 698,563 of PBIN01000015.1, forward strand.
TCCGGGAGTGTCAGCTTAGCGCTGGGGTTCGGCTTTTCGCCTGTAGCAAGTTCTAGAAGATCCATCATTTGCTGAACCATTGCCGCAGGGCGCTGGTAGCCGGAATTGGGCTTTCGATCAGACAAAAGAAAATTTGCCGCCCCCGATATAAAAAGCCGATGGTGAATTCGACGCACTAAATAACTTGCTGCTGCACCGCGTTGCGTATCAATGACCAAGTCAAAATGTCGGCCATCGATGGGCCGTTTCCACAGAAACTGCGATGGCTTGTCGAAGCCCGCTTCTTCGATGACTTCATCGATGAGGCCGTCAACAAGGTTTGACAATTCTTTACCGAATGCGGATTTATGTTTTCCGGCGCACCAGCTGATACGAGCGCTCGGAAAGGCCGTTCGCAAAGCGCGGGCAAAGGGTAGTTTCATGAGGGCGTCCCCAACGAGGTCGCCACCGACATAGATAAGTACAGATGATATGTCCCGCGCTGCGGACGGATTATTCATGTCAGCCTCAGCAGACACCTGTCACTAAATGTAAGTGCCGCTTCATAAAAATGTCTTTTAATAGAGGTATCATAGAGCGGGCCCGGTTAAAATGGGTTGGTGTTTGAGTAGGCGCTCACTGCGTTTATTGGGGTATAGCTATGTCGGAAAGAATGCAGATCATAGAAGGCGACATTACCCTTCTTGATGTCGATGCGATTGTAAATGCAGCCAACGAAACGCTGCTTGGTGGCGGTGGTGTCGATGGGGCCATCCACCGTGCTGCGGGCCCGAAATTGTTGGATGAATGTCGCGCGCTGGGTGGTTGTGCAACCGGTAATGCCAAGCTAACCGCGGGCTACGAGCTCAAGGCAAGATATATCATTCATACGGTGGGGCCGGTTTGGCGCGACGGTACTGTTAATGAAGAGGCGCTTCTGGCGAGCTGTTATCGGCGTTGTCTGGAAATTGCTGCTGAACATAATCTCCGGACAATCGCCTTTCCGGCGATCAGCACGGGCGTATACCGCTTTCCAATAGATCTCGCAGCAAAAATTGCTGTTTCGACGGTTTACGAAGAACTAAAGGCTCACGCGGAAATCAATTCAGTTCTTTTCGTTTGCTTTAACGAAGACGCCGTCAACGCTCATCGAGCCGCAATCGATTCTATTTGCGCTTAGTTTTTCCAGTAGTCTTTCGCGCCTGGTGGGCTGCAAGCACAGCGTCCGTAACAATATCTGAAACGGTTGCGTCCAGCCGGGCGATTTGTGCCGGCTTGCTTAGACCTACGAGCAGCGGCCCAATCACCGTACCGCCACCGAGTTTTTGCAATAGCCTTGATGAAATTGCGGCGGAGAACAAACCGGGCATAATCAATACATTTGCCGGGCCCTTGAGGCGACTAAAGGGATATAACGTTTTCATGTCGGGATCGAGCGCGACGCTAACCGTCATTTCGCCTTCATAGGCGAAATCCCGCTTTTCGGAATCGAGAATTTCAACTGCCCGTTTTACTTCGCTGGTGATATCGCTCGACCGTCCTCCAAAGCTGGTATGGGACAGAAGGGCTACGCGTGGTTCGTGTCCGAGTTCACGAGCTTTGGCAGCAGACTGAACTGCAAAGTCCGCCAACTGTTCCGATGTTGGTCTTTCATGAACCAGCGTATCGGCAATGAAAACCGTTCGGTCGCGGGTGGAAACAACGCTGAGGCCGAACAGTTGTTGATCTTTTTCAATTTCAATGGCGCGTGCCAAATCATTCCAGCAGGTCGGCGAATTACGGGTTAGTCCGGTGACCATTGCATCCGCGTCACCGCAAGCAACCATACAGGCGGCAAAAATATTTCGGTCCCGATTAACCATACGCTGACAATCACGATATAACGCACCATTTCGAGCCAGTCTTTCATACAGATAGTCGGTGTATTGCTTATTGCGTTTGGAGAGACGGGCATTATGCGCTTCGATCGCATCAGCTCCTTCAAATCCCAGGGCAGCCATTTTATCCGCAACAACATCATCACGTCCTATGAGAACCGGTGTTCCATAGCCAGAATTGCGAAATACCTGCGCTGCGCGTATGACCTTTTCTTCTTCGCCCTCGGCAAATACTACGCGCTTCGGCTGCTTCTTAACCTGTTCAAATATTTCATTGAGGCTTCCCACGGTCGGATCAAGACGTGCTTCAAGCGATGACTTATAGCTATCAATGTTGGAAATATTTTTGCGTGCGACACCGGTTTTGATAGCTGCCTCAGCAACTGCGGGCGGAACCGCTGTAATCAGGCGGGGATCGAATGGCGTTGGTATTAAATAGTCCGGACCAAATTGCAGCCGTTGTCCTGAATAGGCACCACTGACTTCGTCGGGAACATCTTCTCTGGCAAGTTCCGCAAGTGCTTTGGCTGCTGCGACTTTCATTTCGTCGTTGATGCGTCTCGCCCGTACGTCGAGCGCGCCGCGAAAGATATACGGAAAGCCCAAAACATTATTAATTTGATTTGGGTAGTCGGATCGGCCCGTTGCGATAATACCGTCCTTTCGAACCGCCCTGACATCTTCAGGCGTGATTTCGGGGTCGGGATTGGCTAGGGCGAATATAATCGGTTTATCTGCCATGGACTTGATCATTTTTTTGGTGACTGCCCCCGCAACGGAAACACCAAAAAAGATATCTGCTCCTTTCATGGCATCTTCGAGAGTTCGGGCGTCAGTGTCGATGGCGTGTGCGGACTTCCACTGATTCATACCGTCTTCCCGGCCTTGATATACAACACCTCGGGAATCGCACAGCGTTATGTTCTTTTTGGTGAAGCCCATTGCCACAAATAGCTCCAGGCAGGCAATTGCTGCTGCGCCCGCCCCATTGACCACCATCGTTGTCTTTTTGAGATCTCTGCCAGTTAAATCCAGGGCATTGATCAAGCCGGCGGCCGCAATTACCGCCGTGCCATGCTGGTCATCGTGAAATACCGGGATGTCCATAATTTCCTTGAGACGTTGCTCAATTATGAAGCATTCCGGTGCTTTGATATCTTCCAGATTGATGCCGCCAAAGCTCGGGCCGAGAAAACGCACGCAATTAATAAACTCTTCCACGTCACGTGTTTCGACCTCTAAATCAACTGCGTCGATGTCCGCGAAGGTTTTAAAGAGGACACATTTTCCTTCCATGACCGGTTTCGCGCCGATTGCACCGAGGTCGCCGAGGCCCAGAACGGCTGTACCATTAGATATGACAGCAACCATGTTGCCTTTGTTGGTGTAGTCGTAGGCGGTATTTTCATCCTCTGCGATTTTGAGGCATGGCGCAGCGACGCCAGGAGAGTAGGCAAGAGATAAATCCCGTTGAGTCCTAATCGTTTTCAGCGGCGCGATAGAAAGTTTTCCAGGCGGTGGACCGGCATGAAGGGCAAGCGCTTCTTGCTCAAGATTGCTAATTCGATTCTGTCCTGTGCCGCTATCTGAATTCGATTTAGCTGTCGATTTTTTCGCCGCTGATTTCCTGGCTGGTGCCTTTTTTGCCTTGCGAGCCATATTCCCCCCGTACGCATGGATTGCTGGAGCATAACTTGATGGTTTTCAATAATTTAGGCAAGCAACGATTATGTTACACCGTGACCAGTTGTCCGCGTGCGTTGTAATGGTCATTCCTATTAGGACGGTTTGTCTGGCGTTGGCCCAATGATAAACTGGCGTCATGGCAGACGGTGGGACCACGCGAACGAAGAAGAAAGCGTCAAAAAAGACGTCACGAGCTCCTGCGATTACACCAATGATGACGCAGTATCTTGATATCAAGAATGCCCACCCTGATTGTTTGCTTTTTTATCGGATGGGCGATTTTTACGAACTGTTCTTCGATGATGCCGTGGCAGCATCCGCCGCGCTAGACATTACCTTGACGCAACGCGGCAAACACGAGGGCAACGATATTCCGATGTGTGGCGTGCCGGTTCATGCTGCAGAAACCTACCTCTCGCGGCTAATCAAAAAGGGATTTCGTGTCGCTGTTTGCGAGCAAACGGAAGATCCGGCAGAAGCAAAAAAAAGAGGCTCCAAGGCTGTCGTAGCACGTGATGTTGTCCGGGTGGTTACACCCGGTACTCTTACGGAAGAGTCGTTGCTGGATGCTGCTCAGAACAATTATCTCGCAGCTTTGGCGGATGCCCAGAACGAAATGGCGTTGTCGTGGGTCGATATATCTACCGGTGCCTTTCGCGTTCAGGATGTCGACACAAGCTCAATTGCGGCAGCGCTCGCGCGAATTGATCCCGGAGAACTTTTGATCTCCGAGCGACTGCTTCAAAACGAATTTCTGTTTGAGTTGCTCAATGACTGGAAAGACGTACTAATTCCGCTGCCTTCAAGTAAATTCGACAGCGAAGCGGGCCGCAAACGGCTTGAAGCAATTTATGACGTTGCGTCGCTTGACGCATTTGGAACGTTTACACGGCCGGAACTCGCGGCCTGCGGGACGCTAATTTCCTACGTTGAGTTGACGCAAAAGGGCCGTCTTCCACATCTAGAACCGCCGGGTCACATAGCTAGTGGTGATGTGCTCGAAATCGATTCTGCCACGCGGCGAAATCTGGAACTGACACGTACATTGGCTGGTGAAAAACCTGGCTCACTATTGTCGACGATTGACCGGACCGTAACCGGTGCGGGCGGCCGAATGCTAAGCGCGCGCCTGTCGGCACCATTGACAGACGTGAAAGAAATCACGGCGCGTATTGATGCTGTTCAGTATTTCCGTGACGACCCGGCCCTTAGCGATAATTTGCGCGAAGCGCTTTCCGTTAACGCCGATATAGAGAGATCGCTTTCACGGATAACTTTGGGGCGTGGCGGCCCAAGAGATATCGCCGCAATACGCGATGGCCTACGGGTATCATCGTCACTAAAGAAATTGCTTCAAAATTCCGAAACCTCTGAATTGCCGAGCGCATTGCATTTAGCATGGAATAACTTGGGAGAGCACGGTTCGTTGATCGAACGGTTCGAGCGAGCACTTGATGACGATTTGCCGTTATTGGCGCGCGATGGCGGATTCATCGCAGTCGGATATGTGCCTGAACTGGATGAGCTCATTACGTTGCGTGACGAGAGCCGCAAATTGGTTGCAGGATTGCAGGCTAAATATTGCGAGGAGACGGGCATTCCATCGCTGAAAATTCGGCACAATAACGTCCTTGGATATTTTATCGAAGTAACACCGTCGCATGCGGATAAAGTTCCTCTCGATGAAGATTCGCCGTTTATCCATCGGCAAACTCTGGTCAGCGCAACCCGTTTCAGCACAGTGGAGCTTGGCGAGCTTGAAAGCCGGATTAGTCGCGCGGCAGACCAGGCGTTGGCACTTGAGCTGGAACTGTTTGACCATCTTGTCTCCGAAGTTACCGGCCGCAACAGCGAGATCGCCCTTGCTGCGCAAGGGCTTGCCATGCTCGATGTCTTTTCAGCACTTGCCGATTTGGCAATTGAGAATCGGTATGTACGTCCGACAATAGATGACGGTGTCGCCTTTGAAATTTCCGGGGGACGTCATCCCGTCGTCGAGAAAGCCCTTAGAGAAACGGCGTCGACAGACTTTGTTCCAAACGATTGCGACCTCGCCGACGATAATAGGCTGTGGTTGCTTACTGGCCCCAATATGGCCGGTAAAAGCACTTTTTTGCGTCAAAACGCCCTCATCGTCATCCTCGCGCAGATGGGTTCGTTTGTACCGGCTGCGGCAGCGCATATTGGTGTGGTTGACCGTGTATTTAGCCGGGTTGGCGCGGCGGACGACCTAGCGCGGGGCCGGTCTACCTTTATGGTTGAAATGGTAGAAACCGCGACCATCCTGAATCAGGCCAGCGAACGCTCTCTGGTTATTTTGGACGAAATTGGCCGTGGAACCGCGACCTTTGACGGTTTGTCGATTGCCTGGGCTGCACTCGAACATATTCACGATGTGAATAAATGTCGTGCCCTGTTCGCGACGCATTATCATGAGCTCACGGCACTTGCATCGCGCCTGGCCGCACTACGGTGCCATACGATGCGGGTAAAGGAATGGCAAAATGACGTTGTCTTTCTGCATGAAGTTGGGCCAGGTTCAGCCGACCGTTCCTATGGGATCCATGTCGGCAGACTCGCGGGTCTTCCCTCTGCAGTTATCGATCGTGCGGAAGAGGTCCTCGCGGCTCTTCAATCGGGGGAGCAGGGCAGTGCAACAGCACGCCTCGCAGATGACTTGCCATTGTTTCAGGCGGCTCGGCCGGAATCAGGCACCAAAAAGATGCCTAATCAGCTTGCGGAGGCTTTGGCTGAAATCGACCCGGATGCGCTGACTCCACTGTCTGCGCTGGAACTTTTGTACAAACTGAAATCGATTGCCGGCGACCTGGATCAAAATTGAGCTTAGCGTGACTAACCGTTCGATTGCGACGGCGGACTGTGCTACGGATAAAGCGAAATTTTTGGCGGGAACATGACAGCTTCCAATGGCCACAATTATTAAGCGGCGCGACATTATCGACATTAAGTCGATGCAAACGGCACTGGACGAGCAACTCGAGGAAGAGGCTTCTGCGGGTGCTGTTCGATTGGTTCTGCTCAATCTTGTTCGCGACGCCTTGGAGAATGGTACGCAAGAAATTCGGCGTCGCTTTGAAAACGATAGCCGCTTAGGTGAGGCGACAATTCGTGCCAATGCGTTTTTGATTGATCAGATTTTGCGTTTCGCTTTCGAGGCGACGACAACCCGGATTTATCCGACGGCAGAAGCAACAGAATCTGAACGCATATGCATCGCTGCTGTTGGAGGCTATGGCCGCGGAGAGATGGCCCCCTACTCTGATATCGATCTTTTATTTTTGCTGCCCTATCGGTTAACACCGCGTGTTGAACAGATCATCGAATCGATGTTGTACCTGTTGTGGGATTTGGGTCTTAAAGTCGGACACGCGACCCGAACCATTGACGATTGTATACGTCTGTCCCTGGACGACATAACTATCCGTACCTCAATTCTGGAGGCGCGCTTTGTTGATGGCAACAAAGGACTATTCAACCAGCTTCGCCGCCAGTTTCGGGACAAGGTGGTTGCTGATACGGCGCTCGCTTTCGTAGAAGCAAAGCTCGAAGAACGGGATGTGCGTCACCGGCGCATGGGCGATTCCCGTTATGTCTTGGAGCCGAACATCAAAGATGGCAAAGGCGGTCTGCGCGACCTGCAGACGCTCTTCTGGATTGCCAAATATCTCTATCAGGTGGATGCCGTTGAGGACCTCGTCGCTGAAGGCGTTTTAACTGCAGGCGAAGCGAAGAGTTTTGCCCGGGCGGAAACATTTTTGTGGACGGTCCGTTGCCATCTTCATTACCTGACAGGACGTGCTGAGGATCGGCTGACGTTTGATTTACAGACCGAGATTGGTGACCGCCTCGGTTATAAAGACCATGCGGGAACGCGCGGTATTGAACGTTTTATGAAGCACTATTATTTGACGGCCAAAGAGGTTGGTGACCTGACTCGGATATTTTGTGCAGCCTTAGAATCCGAGGAGCGCCGCAGCCTGCCGCTTTCGTTCGTCAGTTGGGACTGGCTTCGGCGTGATATAGATGGCTTCCCAATAAAATCCGGTCGGCTTTCGGTTTCCTCCAGTAAAGATTTCGAAGAAAACCCAACGCGAATTTTGCAACTATTTCACGTTGCGCAACAACGCGAAATAGATGTGCACCCGAATGCTCTCAGGCTTGTGACACGGAACATTCGAAAGATCGATACGATTCGAGATGAGCCTGAGGCCAATCGTCTTTTTCTTGAAATGTTAATCTCGCCAAAAGGAGCGGAAGTAACTTTGCGGCGTCTAAATGAGTCCAGCGTTTTTGGGCGGTTTGTCCCCGACTTTGGTCGCGTCGTTGCCCAGATGCAGCACGATATGTATCACGTCTATACCGTCGACGAGCACACGATCTTCGCAATTGGCATATTGCACGGGATCGAACAGGGTAAGTATCAGGATGACATGCCGGTTGCCAGTGATGTCATCCACAAAATCAGTTCACGTCGGGCTTTATTCGTTTCTCTGTTTTTGCACGATATCGCAAAAGGCCGCGGTGGTGATCATTCAGTGTTAGGTGCAGAGGTGGCTGATACGCTTTGTCCGCGTCTGGGTTTATCCGCAGAAGAGACCGAAACGGTAGCTTGGCTTGTTCGGCACCATCTTCTTATGAGCCGAATAGCATTTCATCGTGACCTGACGGATCCCAAGAGTATTCGTGATTTTGCCATCTCGGTACAATCGCTCGAAAGACTTCGCCTTTTGCTGCTTCTCACCGTTGCCGATATTCGCGCGGTCGGTCCGAATGTCTGGAACAACTGGAAAGCGTCGCTTTTGCGGGAGCTATATTTTGCCACCGAAGCGCAACTGTCGGGTGGGCATGACGCAACTGGGCGCGAGGCGCGAATTGAGGGTGCCAAAGCTGCGGTGCGGGATGGGCTTCAAGGGTGGGATGAAGAACAACGCGAACAATTTATCGGCCTCGGTTATCCATCCTACTGGCTTTCAATTGATACAGAATCACATTTGCGACACGCGAAAATCATTCGCACGGCGCAGAAATCTGAAAAAGAACTTGCGCTGGATATCCGTGTAGATAGTGAAAACGACGTCACTGAATTCACGATATACACGGCTGATCACCCCGGACTTTTTTCCAGAATTGCTGGTGCGATGGCGGTGTCGGGCGCCAATATCGTCGATGCGAAGATCTTCACGACCACGAGCGGAATGGCGCTCGATATTTTTTCTATTCAGGATTCCAAGGGGAAAGCATTTGATGACAAAATTTCCCTAGATCGCCTAAAGACGCGTATCGAAAGAACGCTTACAGGCGAGATCAATATTTCCGAGCAACTCGACAAAACGCTCATTCACCCAACAAGAGCTGAGGTCTTTACCGTCCCGACGCGTGTCTTGATCAACAACTCTGCCAGCCAAACCCATTCGCTCGTGGAGATCAATGCCCGTGATCAGGCTGGGCTGCTTCATAGGGTTACCCGCACACTGACCCAACTCGGTCTACAGATATCCAGCGCCCTTATCACCACATATGGAGAGCGGGCGGTTGACGTGTTTTATGTCAAAGACACTTTCGGTATGCAGATCACGCACGAAGACAAGCTTGAACAGATTAGAACCACTCTCCTGGAGGAAATTGCAGAGGAGCCTGAAGCAACGGCATCTTCAGAAAAGATTGCAGCTGTATCCTGATATTTAGGAAAATCTGAATTTAGAGATTTGGTTCTGCTTTGCCTTTCTATGGCCCCAAATTTCCTCTAAAGGTCCTTCCCATGGTGCTTTTGCGTTCCATAATTACCGTCGGCGGCTTTACTATGATGAGCCGCATACTAGGATTCGTTCGGGATATTCTTGTTGCGGCATTTCTTGGCGCGGGTGCCATCGCAGATGCATTCTTTGTGGCATTCAAAATGCCCAATTTTTTCCGGCGTTTGTTTGCGGAAGGAGCATTTAACGCTGCTTTCGTCCCACTGTTTGCGGCAAAACTAACTGATGAAGGGCTTGCCCCGGCTGCGAGCTTTGCGGCCGCAGTCCTATCAGTAATGGTCACCTTTCTTCTGGTATTTGTGACAGCCCTTCAAATCGCAATGCCTTGGCTTATGTATGTTTTCGCGCCGGGGTTCGCGGATGATCCCGAAAAGTTCGGCCTTGCTGTTGATCTAACCCGCATAACATTTCCCTATCTGTTGTTTATTTCACTCGTATCGCTATTGGGCGGAGTCTTGAATTCTTTGGGGCGTTTTGCTGCGGCCGCCGCGACACCTATAATTTTGAATATTGTCCTTATAGGCGCGTTGCTGCTTGCAACACCTTACCTGCCCAGTGCGGGGCATTCTCTGGCCTGGGGCGTCGCCGTCGCTGGCGTTGTCCAATTCCTATGGTTGATGACTGCTTGCCGACGGGAGGGCGTGTTACTTCGATTACGCCGCCCACGCCTCTCAAAACCTGTACGGCGGCTTCTCAAGCTCATGGTGCCTGGTGCTATCGGAGCTGGCGTCGTTCAAATCAACCTGCTGATCGATATCGTTATCGCTTCTATATTGCCAACCGGCGCTATTTCATTGCTCTATTATGCTGATCGTATAAACCAACTGCCTTTGGGCGTTGTCGGCGTAGCTGTTGGTACCGCGCTGCTACCGCTTTTGTCGAAGCAGATTCGTGCGGGAGAAGATCACGAAGCTCTAAACAGCATGAACCGCGCGATTGAAATTGCGCTCCTGTTTACCATTCCAGGCGCTGCGGCATTACTGATAATCGGTCATCCCATTGTGAGCGTTCTTTTTGAGCGCGGAGCCTTTGATTCCACAACGTCTATAGCGACTGCGCAGGCCTTAATGGCCTATGCGATTGGGTTACCTGCCTACGTCCTGATAAAAGTATTGGCACCTGGCTTTTTCGCGCGGCAGGACACGGCCACGCCTGTCAAAATCGCTATTCTGTGTGTTTTGATAAATGTGGTTCTTAACCTGACACTTATTCAGTTCTTGGCGCATGTTGGCATTGCGTTAGCCACAGCGATCTCTGCCTGGATTAACGCGCTTCTTCTGGTGACCCTCTTACAGAAACGGGGTCAGTTTCAAACTGACAGTCGGCTAAGGCAAAGAACGGTACGAATTATTTTGGCAGCGGCCGGGATGGCTGCTGCGCTTTGGTTCGCTTTTTCCGGACTCCAGACTTTCTATGCGGATGGCCCGGCAGCACAAATTTTGGTTCTCGCCATTCTCGTGTTCGGCGGTATGGCATTTTATTTTGCACTGGTTGTGCTGTTCCGCGCAGCCTCGCTAGAAGACGTAAAATCTTTATTGCGTCGCAAGGAGAACGACAAACCCTCCGCTGCTTGACCAAGAGTTGTAATAGCGGGATAACCCGGCCCAAGAGAAAGGGAAGTCATGGCGCGCGTATTTTCAGGGGTTCAGCCCACCGGCAATCTACACTTGGGGAACTATCTGGGTGCGATACGGAATTTTGCCCGTCTTCAGGACGGCAACGAGTGTCTCTATTGCGTCGTCGATATGCATGCCGTCACTGTATGGCAGGATCCCGAAGAGCTTGCGAAAAATACGCGTGAAGTGACCGCCGCTTTTCTTGCTGCTGGCATAAATCCTGACTCCCATATCATTTTCAATCAAAGTCGCGTGCCCCAGCATGCGGAGATTGCCTGGATCTTTAACTGTGTCGCCCGAATGGGATGGCTAAATCGCATGACCCAGTTTAAGGAGAAGGCGGGTAAGCATCGCGAGAATGCCAGTGTCGGGTTGTATGTCTATCCCAATCTAATGGCCGCTGATATTCTGGCCTACAAGGCCACCCACGTGCCGGTAGGTGAAGATCAGAAGCAGCATCTGGAACTTGCGCGCGATATTGCACAAAAATTTAACAATGATTTTGGGACAGAGTGTTTTCCTATCGTCGAGCCGCTGATCCTTGACGCTGCAGCACGCGTAATGAATCTTCGGGATGGGCGTAAAAAAATGAGCAAGTCTGATCCATCAGATAATTCGCGTCTTAATTTGAATGATGACGCTGAAACAATCGCCCGCAAGATACGAAAAGCGCGGACAGATCCAGACCCTGTTCCCGATGGATCAGCTGAAGGCGGAAACAGGGAAAGTCGGCCTGAAGCATTTAATCTCCTGGAGATTTTTGCCGCATTGGCCGATAAGTCTATTTCAGACATTCAGAGAGACTTTGGCGGGAAGCAGTTTTCGGACTTTAAACAGGCGCTTGCTGAACTTGCGGTCGAAAAGTTGGGGCCGATTGGTAGCGAAATGCAGCGCTATGCGGATGACCCAGGATATATCGACTCAGTTTTGTCTGGTGGTGCGGAACGGGCTCGCGCAATCGCGACCCCAATACGCGATGAAGTTTATGACATCGTCGGATTCCTGAGGAATTAGATTCCTCCAGCCAGCCCTACAATATCCAATTTTTTATTCGATGGGATGTCGATGGATTAAACTGTTTCGCGGAAGATTTTTAACCATAAAAATTCGTTTTTGAGAAATTTTGGTACAGAAAGTCATCGAAAAATAATAATTCCGCATCCGAAATGACCCGTGACTTTGTGGGTGAATCAATGCGTTGTAAGATTCGGCGAATCATTCCTGTAAATCGCCCTTGATCTTAACACTTTCTTAAACGAAATATTGCCCTAGCGGATCTGTTAATCCGTTAACTAAACCGTGGGTCGGCGCCGCGGTTTTGATGCTGAAAAATGTATCGGATGTCCGGTAAAGGGGGGACCGGAATCGCCGGAGGGATGGACAATGACTAAAGCAGTCTGGTTGAGTGTATGGCGCGCATTGAATTTTGAACGTGTAGCATTAGTATTTACCGGTCTGAGTGTTGTTACTCTATATGCATTGGTGTTAACGCAGCCGCCAGCAACACCGCCGAAATCAGTAAAAAAGGAATCGACTTCCGATCATGCCGGAATTCGCCCATTGAGCGATTCTGAATGGCAGCGGGAAACGAAACGGTCTGCGGTAAAGCCGATTGGTGTTCTGTCTATCGCACCTACTAAAAAGCTTAAAAAGGTATTTGACCAAATTGGTTACCGGCTAGATACCGTCAGAACCAACCAGCGCGTTCCGCGCCTATTTTTAGCTACATTGCCCAAAGACCTGCCTGAAATACGGCAACCGACAGAACGGAAGAACGTTTTCGTTATGATGACGCTGCCATTGGTGTTGCACGTAAACGAATTAATTTTGCAAACACGGTCTCAACTCAAAGCAATTCAACGAAAACAACAGAGTGGCCAGGCCATTTCGATTGAAGATCAACGATACCTGGAAAAAGTGGCAGAAGAGTACGGACTCGAAAAACCGCTTGTCGCCGATCTCTTGAAACGGGTGGATATAATTCCACCGTCTCTCGCTCTTGCGCAATCCGCTGAGGAAAGTGGATGGGGCACGTCGCGATTTGCCCGCGAGGGTAATGCCCTCTTCGGTCAACGGACCTGGCGCAGTACGACCGGGATCATTCCAAAAAAACGGGAAGACGGCAAAAAATTCAAAGTCAGAGTATTTGACCACCTTCTTGATGGCGTTAAGGCGTATGCACGCAACCTGAATGGACATCCTTATTATAAAAATTTCCGGAATTTACGAGCGGAGATGCGCGAGACCAAAGCTGGAAAAATTGACGGCATGAAACTGGCGGCAACCTTGCTGAGTTATTCAGAGCGCGGCGCGGACTACGTCAAGACGATCCAGGCTATTATCCGGATCAATCATTTCACTGTTTTTGATGAAGCGCGGCTTCTCGATAAGTTGGACAAGACGCTCCAGGATTTAACCAGTAAACCCAGTAGTCCTGACGCCTAGTTCCGGCCTGGCTTGGGGACAAGGAACTGCATTCCCAGCCAACGCCAACGCCCATCCTTCTCTAGCAGCGTGCAGTTCATGCGCGTGCGACCTGCGGGAAACGCCTGCAGCGCCCGCACTTCTATGCGTCGGTCGCCCAGCCGCTCGACATTAATCTTTCCCTGCCGTGTTGCGTAACAGGCCACGCGCGACAAACCCCGAGCGGATTCTTTATCGACCGTGAAACCAAACGGTGGCGGATTTTGCTTCCCCTTCAGATAAGGGTCCTGCGGAGTTACATCGCTAACCTTGAATGGTAGAGCGCGGATTGCCAGTCTAAAGCGCTGTACATCGCCAAACGCCTCGTTAAAAGCAAAACGCGGTAGGTACAAGAAATCCGAATTTTTATAGATAACGCCAGAATGTTGTCCAAAACCAACATCGAATCCAACCTCTCGGGTGATCTTACCGACGGCAAGGCTGTATTCCCCGTAGGGATAGGCGATCATTTTAGGCACGAAGCCAAGCTCTTTCTTGAAACGATCGTTAGAAGTTCTCAGATCTTCCAGATTTCGACTCTCTGATTCCATCGGCATGTGGAGATGCGATGCCGTTTGACTACCGATTGTAACGCCTGCTTTGACGAGCTCTCGAAGTTGATCCCATGACATATAGCCGGGAAAACGTCGGTCCAGCGGCTCTGTGGCGACAAAAAGAGTAAATGGAAGACCAGCTTTCTGTAGCATTGGCCACCCAACCCGATAGACCGATAAAAATGCGTCATCGATGCTAATTCCAACCGTTTTTTCAGGTAGTGCTTCGCCAGATCTGATTGCCGCTACAATTTCGGGGATCGGTTTAACAACATAATCGCCGTCTTTCAGTTCAGATAAATGTGCCTTGAACTGTTCAACGGTTGTATTCGTGTGTGGATATTTGCTTTCACCAAATCGGTGATACATCACGATAACGGCAGAATTCGCAGCAAATGCGCCCGCTGGCGCGAGTACCGCGAAAATTGCAAGAAAACAGAGTGCTACATGCCGTGCACTGCGGACTGCAGAGTTATACATCTAAGACAACCAACCCGGATCGTATTATTACCATTCTATGACAGAATTTTAAGCACGATTCGATAGTCTAATACCACCCCGGCTGCCTCATGATGGTGGCATCATGGGATTCGGGACCTCTTTATCACTAACAAGTGGAAAATTTCGAGAATCGAAAAGCTGGTAATGCCACCACTCATTGCGATAAAAATCCCACCCTGCCAAGGTCATAATCCCGAGAAGGATGAGCCGGTTTTGTTGTGCGATTTTCGAAATATCAGTGTTGCCGTGGTGGGATCTTGGCGTGAAAGCGTCAAATCCGGTTCCCATTTCAAGCGGCTGGCCTTCAGCCGTGATCAAGGTAAGATCAATCGCTGTGCCTCGGGAATGCGGCGAACCGCGCCGGGGGTCGGCAAGAAAATCCGGGTCGGGGGTGTGATCCCACAAAACCCACTGCGCTTCAGATGGGCGAAAGGCGTCGTAAATACGTATCCTAAAATCAAGTTCAGCAGCATAGATTATGGTTTTCTTGAGAGCATCCGCAGCGTCTTTATGCAGATAACAAATCGGCGTTTTGTACACTGGCTTGCCGGTAAAATTTCCGTCGGTAGCATAAAGAAGTTCAATATCGACATCATATTCGGGGGGCGCAATCTCGACGAGGTCCATTGGAATGGTCCCAATTTCAATTTTGATAACGATCTATTCTTCTCTCAAATCGCGCGAATCGGAAGATGAAGGTTCTTGGTATCGATACAGCCCTTGGGGCCTGCTCAGTTGCGATATGGGATGGAGTGGTGATAGCGAGCGACCATAAGATTATGGCGCGCGGGCATGTTGAGAAATTGATTCCTATGGCAGAGGCAGTGATAGCCCAATCGCCAGTGGAATTTGATGACTTGGACTTAATTAGTGTTTCAATCGGACCAGGTTCCTTTACCGGAATTCGTGCGGGTCTCGCTGCGGCAAAAGGTTTTGGACTGGGTCTCAATATACCGGTACACGGTGTAACGACGCTTGAAGCGGTCGCCTATGCGGCGTGTAAAGCGCGCAGTTCAGCGGCGCCATTGCCAATCGTGGTTGCACTTGAAACCAAACGGTCGGATTTCTATGTACAGCGCTTTGATCAGAGTGGATTGGCGATTAATCGGCCAGCCATCGGTTTAACCGAAGAAATCGTCAGTGAACTTCGCAAGGAGGAAGTTTGTTTGTGTGGCGACGGCGCCCCGCGCGTCCTCGCTTCCTTCGATGAACTCCAATCGAGCCTTATAGAAAATCTCGAACAAGTACAGCAGCCTTCGGCCGGCGACATAGCGGAAATCGCAGCAAATCGGTATGACAATCCTATCTCCGCGGAACCGCTTTATATTCATCCACCGGCGGCAAAGCTTCCGCAATCGAAGGGAAAATTACGACCGTGACCGCGCGTAAAAATATTGAAACGCTTAGAACGGCTGATATCGAAATTGTCGCGAAAATCCACGCAACCTGTTTCTTTGACGCTTGGGGACCCAAGATGATTCAACAGGTGTTAGATATGCCGGGGACGTTTGGTCTGGTCGCGCGGCGTGAAAATTACAGCTCAATTATCGGTTTCGCCCTGGCACGGGTGGCGGCCGACGAATGTGAGCTTCTGTCTCTCGGTGTGGAGTCCGAATATCGCGCGAATGGAACCGGCACTCAGCTTTTGCACGCCTCGATGGCACGCGCTATTGCCGAGCGGGCGAGATGGTTTTTTCTTGAAGTAGCCGAAGATAACGATGCTGCGCTTCGGCTTTATCGGGCACACGGTCTAACCAAGGTGGGTATTCGCCCGAATTATTACGAAAATTCTGATGGCAGCAAAACCAGTGCATTGACGATGCGTTGCGAATTACCGGCCTTTAAATGATCGCGCTTCAAGACTTTCTAATAATTAGTCGGTGAACCGAGTGCAAATTAGTTGATTCCGACGTTTCGTTTGGCTCGAACGATAAAATGGTATGACCGAGTTCGGTAACAGAAGCCGGTACGTTTTCGAGAGGCTCTTCACCCATAAGCAGGATTTCGGCAACATCGCCAGTTGCCATTTTTTCAATGAGGAGACGCGTTTTTACAAATGTCATCGGACAGACATCTTTTGTAATATCGAGAAAGTTTTTCGGTTTTCCAGTCATTTGGCTACAGGTACTGACCGAAATCAGCTCCAAAAAGGTCGCATCGTAACATAGGGTGGAGAAGCATCTGCGCCAATGGCTTAAAAAGTGCAAAATTAAATTTTGATCGTTGTCCCTTTTTGCAGGATTTCGTTATAGTGGGGCCCATGGCAAACGCAAACACTCCACCAAACTCCGAAAATTCCTTATCAAGCATTGAGAGCGCCTGTATTGAAAAGGGCATGAAGATGACGGACCAGCGCCGTGTGATTGCGCGCGTTTTGTCTGATTCGAAAGATCATCCCGATGTTGAGGATGTCTATCGCAGGGCCTCAAAAATTGACCCTAAAATTAGTATCGCGACGGTCTATCGGACCCTGCGATTATTTGATATCGCCAATATTATTGATCGCCACGATTTTGGTGATGGGCGGGCACGTTACGAGATTGCCGCAGAAGGGTCACACCATCATCATCTAATTGACATGAAAACCGGTCACGTTCTGGAGTTCGAAAATGAAGAACTTGAGAGCATCAAAAGGCGTATCGCACGTGAACTGGGCTACCGGCTTGTTGGTGAACGGCTTGAACTCTACGGAGTTCCTATCGGAACAGGCGACGAAACAGCGGATTCCGAAGACGAAAGTTAGACGGCAAACCGGTTCTGCCGCCATGTGCATGTTTAAATTTTCTTTGCGTCCATCGCATGGTGTCTTCGTGTGTCTGACGACCCATTCTCTGAACGGGAGGCGGACATGGATACCTTAGCCACTGATTTTGAGTCTTTTGCACCAGTAAGCGCCGGCAATCTAACGGTACGATTAGCAGATTCGCCCGAAGAAATCGCCGCAGCGCAATCGCTCCGTTATCGAGTATTTTACGATGAAATGCGGGCTATTCCATCTCCGGAAATGAAAGCTCTTCGGTTAGATTTTGATTCTTTCGATGAGGTTTGTGATCACCTACTTGTTTTTTGCAAAGATCGGACGGATCTGCCGTGTGGCGTTGTAGGTACTTACCGGATCCTTCGACATAGTATCGCCAAGCGAAACCAAGGTTTTTATTCCGCCAATGAATTCGATCTAAAACCACTTCTTGAAGTGGATGGTGAAATTATGGAGCTGGGCCGGTCGTGTGTTGATCTCGAGTATCGAAATCGGCCCACCATGCAGCTTCTTTGGCAGGCAATTGCCGCCTACGTACAACATTATAAAATCGAAATTCTTTTTGGCTGCGCCAGTCTTGCGGGCACAGAGCCCGAAGAGTTGAAGCTACCCCTTTCCTATTTGTATCACTTCCATCTTGCTCCCGAGGAAATCCGGACCAGAGCAATTGAAAACCGCTATGTAGATTTAAACTGGATAGACAAAGAGGAAATTGAATTCCGTCCCGCATGGAAAACCCTGCCCCCATTAATTAAAGGCTATATTCGTCTCGGTGGATTTGTCGGTGACGGTGCCGTGGTGGATTCGCAATTCAACACAACGGATGTTTCGATCATCGTTAAGACCAAACTCATAACTGAAAAGTATTTTCGGCATTATGAACGTTCAGCAGACTGGTCGTCCGATCGCTAATCGTCTTAGCTCGCCATTTAGATCGGTGCTGAGACTCTCAGCGTATCTGACTTTGACGGCAGCTTTACTGCCTATTCAGGCATTGGCGGTCCTTTCGCGTACCCGCGCTTCAAAACTGACTCCCATACTTTATCACAGACTGTGTGCCCGAATTTTCGGGTTTCAGATCAATGTGCATGGGAAATTTTCCGGAACTGGGCCAACGTTATTTGTGTCCAACCATGTCAGCTATATGGATATTACGGTCTTGGGCTCACTGCTTGATGCTTCATTTATTGCGAAAGCTGAGGTTGCAAAATGGCCGCTATTCGGCCAACTCGCCAAGTTGGATGGTACCGTGTTTATTCAACGACGAAGCCCTCGCGCCGCAGAACAGCGGGATGAAATTTCAGGCCGATTGACAGATGGCGATAGCCTGATCCTATTTCCTGAGGGGACAAGCGCCGACGGACTACATGTTTTACCCTTTAAAAGCGCGTTATTTTCTGTTGCAGAGCGCCACGGTCGGGAGAACCCCCTCGCGATTCAGCCGGTTTCCATCTCATATACACATTTGGACGGAATTCCATTGAGCCGTTGCCTTCTACCGCATTTCGCCTGGTACGGTGAAATGACAATGGTGCCGCATTTGTTCACGCTTGTTGGTCTAGGACCGGTAACAATTGATGTAAAATTTCATGAGCCTGCATATAGCCATCAGTTTCAGACCCGAAAAGAAATGGCAGAATATTGCCATCGCGTTGTCTCTATAGGCGCCAGCCGCAACAATCGATTTGGTCTCCGACTTCCCCGTCCGAACGAAACGAACAAAAACGTAAGCCGGAGCAGACCTGCCTTTTCTTGACTAATGTCCCGACAATGTTACTGTCCACCGATGCCCTGACAGAAAATATCTGCGGTATGAAACGGCAGAAAAATGGGCTAGCACGAATTTTCGGATTGCTTCTTGGCGAAAAAGGTCTTTATCAAAAGCTACGGCTGTCAGATGAACGTCTACGATTCCGCCCGAATGGCAGACGTATTGTCACCAGAGGGTTATGTCGAGACGAAAGTCGCCGATGACGCCGATTTGGTGATTCTGAACACCTGCCATATTCGAGAAAAAGCAGCAGAAAAAGTTTATTCCGAGCTCGGAAGGCTACGTGATTCAAAGGACGGCGGGAAGATGATCGCTGTGGCAGGTTGTGTAGCACAAGCTGAGGGCGATGAAATCCTGCGGCGTGCGCCTTACGTGGATCTCGTCGTCGGGCCGCAGAGCTATCACCGTTTGCCCGCACTGATCGCCGATTCAGCGTTAGACAAAAAGTCCGCAAAGTCATCCCGGGTTGTTGATACGGAGTTTCCTGCCGAATCGAAATTCGATTTTTTGCCAAAAGCAAATGTAAACGGACCTTCGGCTTTTCTGACAATTCAAGAAGGGTGCGATAAATTTTGCGCATTTTGTGTGGTTCCCTATACCCGCGGTGCAGAATATTCGCGCCCGATGCACGCTGTCCTGGATGAAGCAAAACAGCTTGTTGAAGACGGCGTCGTTGACATTACTTTGCTCGGTCAAAACGTGAACTCCTACCATGGCGATGAGAGCGGGCTTTCGGGGCTGATCTGGAAACTTAGTGAAATCGGCGGATTGGAACGCATTCGATATACGACATCGCATCCGCGTGACATGGATGACCAATTAATAGCGGCTCATCGTGATATACCGGAGCTTATGCCTTATCTGCATTTACCGGTTCAGTCGGGATCTGATGCCATTCTCGCTCGCATGAATAGACAGCATGTTGCGGAAGATTATTTAGATATTATTGAAAAGCTAAAGATGGCACGGCCTGATCTGGCATTGTCGTCCGATTTTATTGTGGGTCACCCTGGCGAGACGGAGGAAGATTTTGCGGCAACTTTGGCTTTGATCGAAACTGTTGGTTACGCACAAGCCTATTCCTTCAAATACAGCAAGCGACCCGGAACTCCCGCTTCTGATATGGACGATCAAGTTCCCGAGGATATCAAGTCTGAGCGCTTGGCCAGGTTGCAGGGTTTGCTTAATCAGCAACAAATCACATTTAATAATAACTTTGTCGGAGAGCGAATTCCGGTTTTGTTTGATCGCCGCGGCAAGCTTCCTGATCAATTGGCTGGCAGAAGCCCCTACATGCAGGCAGTTCATGTAACATGCATGGACCCCATTCAAGCGGACGCCATGTTTGGAAAAGTTGTGACCGTTGAAATTACAGGTGCTCATGCAAACTCTTTGTCGGCTTCCGTGATAAAAGAGAATGGGTTTGCTGTCGTTGGGGCGATGGAGGCAGCGAGCGCTTGAGTTCCAAAATTACAATGGGAAGTCGAACAGTTCCTTCGGTATCAGAATCCGAGAACTCCACGGTATTGCGGTTCGCTGACAATCGACTTCTTTCCTTGCTGTTTGGCGAACATGACCGACACCTGGCACGCATCGAAGAGAGTTTCGACATTCGGATATCTTCGCGGGGAAACAGAGTTTCCCTGGCGGGTGACGAAACCGGGGTGGCGCTCGGCACCAAAACATTAAATGCCCTTTATCGACGTTTGGAAAAGAATTTGCCTGTAGATCCAGCAGAAGTAGATGCAGCAATACGTTTGGCCGGCGATACCAGAACGAATGGTGGGGAGAAATCCAATATGGCCAGCGATATTTCGATCCGGACTTCGAAGGGTCTCATTACTGCCCGGTCACCCGGTCAGCTTGATTACATGAAAGCGCTGGCCCACGAGCAGATGGTTTTCGGCATCGGGCCCGCCGGAACCGGAAAAACCTATCTTGCTGTTGCGACGGCGGCCTCAATGCTTATCACGGGCCAGGTAGATCGAATCATTCTTTCACGGCCTGCCGTGGAAGCGGGAGAGCGCTTGGGTTTTCTCCCCGGCGACCTGCGCGAAAAAATCGATCCTTATTTAGCACCGCTATATGATGCTCTGTACGATATGCTGCCAGCCGATCAAGTCTTGAACAGGTTGAATTCGGGAGAAATTGAAGTTGCGCCATTGGCTTTCATGCGCGGTCGAACGCTTTCTCATGCCTACGTTATTTTGGACGAAGCACAAAACGCGACGAAGACACAAATGAAAATGTTTCTCACCCGTATTGGGGAAGGATCACGAATGGCCATTACAGGTGATCCCAGCCAGGTTGACCTGCCGTCGGGAACGATCTCGGGATTAACGCATGCGGTCGATACGCTAAACCAAATCGATGACGTAAGCGTTATAAGATTTAATAGTGCCGATGTTGTTCGTCATCGCTTGGTGACCAAGATCGTAAAAGCTTATGAAAATGATGACAAAAAGCATCAGGGTAAAGGCGGTGCGAAAGCGAAAAAATGACTTCAGATTTCGCTGATTCATTTTCTGTTGTGGTCGAGACACGAAGCGCTAGGTGGGAGGAGCTCGTTCCACATGCACGGGACCTGTGCAACCAGGCGGTTTCTGCCGCGTTCGGTGTTGCCGAAGTCGCGACAGAAGGCGCGGAGGTGAGCGTTGTCCTGGCAGATAACTTATTCGTTCAGTCCTTAAACAAATCCTGGCGAAAACAGGATAAACCGACAAACGTACTTGCTTTTCCATGTGCGGAACCTGGCGCCAATCACGAATCAGTTCACTTGCTTGGCGATATTGTGGTGGCCGACAGCGTTGTCGAAAAAGAAGCCCGCGAACAGGGAAAGACGTGTGCTCAACATTTAGCCCATATGGTTGTTCACGGTACACTTCATCTTCTTGGATTTGATCACCTGTCGGATGAAAAAGCCCAAGATATGGAGGCATTGGAAACGCAGGCTTTGGCGGCACTCAATATTAAGGACCCTTATTCGATGGATAGGGTGTAGAAATAGAAATGTCCGACGCTAAGAAGCCACCCATGGAAAGCGCTGCTACTCGCGGTACGCCGCCTGCCGACGTCGCCGTCACAGGTGGCGTGGCGGACTGGTTTCGTCGAATTTTTGGTTTGCGCAACGGCGGCGATTTACGCGGCACCATTGAAGAACTCATAGAGCAAGAGGATACCGGCGAACTGCCGGCCTCTAAAGATGAGCTGACGTTGTTGCGAAACATCCTAAATCTTCATGGTCTCACTGTTTATGACATTATGGTGCCCCGCGCCGATATTGTGGCTGTGGATATTGATATTTCTCTGGCTGAACTCGTTCGCATTATGAGCGAAGAGGCCCACTCGCGAATTCCGGTTTATCGGGGAACGCTCGATGATATCGCCGGCATGGTTCACATTAAGGATGTGCTGGCTTGCTGGAATCGTGAACAAAAAGTCTCACTCGGAGAAATTGTAAGGTCCGTTTTATTTGTCGCACCGTCGATGCCAATTCTTGAGTTACTGCTGCAAATGCGCGTTAACCGGGTTCATCTTGCGCTGGTGGTAGATGAGTTCGGTGGCATTGACGGAATGGTGACTATTGAAGACCTCGTCGAAGAAATCGTGGGTGAAATCGAAGACGAGCACGATGATGACGATACGCCACGCATGATCGAACGAACCGACGGAACGTTCGAAGCAGATGCCAGAGTCCCTGTAAAAGAATTTGAGGACAAACATGGCGAGTTTCTGTCGGAGCAGGAGCGGGAAGAAGATATCGATACGTTAGGTGGCCTGGTATTCTTTTTGGCTGGGCGCGTTCCCGTACGGGGCGAGATTGTTCGGCATGACTCAGGAATTGATTTTGAGGTTCTTGATGCTGACCCGCGTCGAATTCGTCGCCTGCGCGTATGCCGTCCATCGGGTGACACAAAATAATGGCGACCTCATTCCCTGATCCGACTGGGGATCGATGGGATTGGTTTTCAGATGCCGCAGAAAAACTAGGAAGCCGAACAGGCTGGTCTCGCCGAGGGCTGGCCGTTGGTCTGGGAGTGATCGCAGCAGCGGCGCTGCCCCCGATTCACGCAGTGCCTGTGCTGCTCGTTTCGTTTCCCTGCTTGATTTGGCTTATTAACGGCGCACCAAACTGGAAGCGGGCGTTCTGGGATGGCTGGTGGTTCGGTTTGGGTCACTTTACAGCTGGCTTATACTGGATTGCTCATTCTCTTCTCGTCGACCTCCGATTCGCCTGGCTCATTCCATTCGCTGTTCTTTGCATACCCGCGGTGATCGGATTTTATATCGGTGCAGTTACCGCCCTGGCACGTCTGGCACCCGCAGGCGTCTCTAGAACAGTTGTCTTTGCAGCACTGTGGACCTGCTTCGAGTGGTTACGCGGTCAGCTTTTTACCGGATTTCCATGGAATTCTATTGGTTCCGTTTGGGCTTTTTCCGATATTGCCATGCAGTTGGCAGCTTATGTCGGCATTTTGGGACTTGGATTGCTGACCGTATTTGCGTCAGCGTCTCTTGCAACTATTGCTAAAAGAAAACCCACTGTTCGCTGGCGTCAGCTAATCCCATTTATTGCAAGCGTCGTTATTTTGTTCGGTGTCGGTGGTTTGCGGCTTACGGTTGGGGAGCCGGTGCAATTTGAACAAAATACGCATCTTCGGATTGTTCAGCCCAATATTCCTCAAAGGCTAAAATGGTTGCGTTCTCGCCGCGATGAACACCTCCAGAATTATCTCGATCTTTCAAGGGGTTCCTCAGACCGACCGATTACACTTCTCATTTGGCCCGAAACAGCGGTTCCCTTCGTTATGACGCGCGATGCAAAGTACCGAAAAATTTCCGCGACAGCTGCTCCCGAAAATGGATTGTTGCTAACAGGATCGGTGCGCACAACTGACCGGAACGTAAAACCTTTCAAAATTTGGAATAGTCTTCATGCGGTCTCACCACGCGGCGAAATCGTTATGACCCATGACAAATTTCATCTTGTTCCCTTTGGTGAATACATCCCATTTAGCAGATTTTTGAAAACCCATTTAGGACTTGAAAAAATCACTGCTGGTCGGACGGATTTCTCGCCCGGTCCCGGTCCACGGACTATAAAATTGATGAATATCCCGTCTTTTAGCCCTCTCATTTGCTACGAAGTAATTTTTCAGGATGGGATTATTGGACCGGGAGAACGGCCAAAATGGTTGCTGAACATCACAAATGACGCGTGGTTTGGTACAAGTTCAGGTCCATTTCAGCATTTCGCGATGGCACGTTTCAGGTCTGTTGAACAGGGATTGCCATTAATTCGAGCGGCGAACACGGGAATTTCGGCTGTTATCGATCCTTACGGTCGCGTTATCCGAAAATTGTCACTGAATACACGGGGCAAAATCGATTCTGCCCTACCCAGCCCCCTGCGCAAAAAAACGCTTTACAGCAGTGTGGGCGACATGCCGGTCTTGATCATAGCAATAACCGTTATAATCGCACTGATTTGGCGCCGCCGCAGGGACGATCAGCCATAAATATCGTTTCTTAATTTTATTTCAAAAATATTACAGCTTTGGTTATGCACACGATTGCATTACCACCTAAAACGTGTTTTAAGGGATATAAGGGCGAGAAAGAAACCCGGATTGGTTGAATAGCTGATATATTGTGAGCATATCAAAAGACTAAAAACAATGGTCCAAATTGTATCACGGGCATTAATAAAATAGGGTGTTAGAATGGTAATGAATTTAGCTGCAGATCCCCCGGAACGTCGTGGGCGTCGCGGTCGCCGGAGTGGACCTCACCCGGTAGACATTCACGTTGGAAGCCGTGTGCGCATGCGTCGCACGCTTTTAGGCATGAGCCAGGAAAAACTTGGTGACGCGCTAGGTCTGACGTTCCAGCAGGTTCAAAAATATGAAAGAGGTGCGAACCGTATTGGCTCGAGCCGACTTTTTGAAATAAGTCGTATCCTCGATGTGCCGGTATCGTTCTTTTTTGAAGAAATGTCGGCCGAAGCGGCATCCGCAACTTCAATTGCGGAAACGGGTGATGCACCAGCTGCCGAATCAGAGGAATTTCAGCGCGATCCCTTGGCAAAACGCGAAACGCTGGAGCTTGTCCGTGCCTACTATCGGATTACAGATCCACGCGTTCGCAAACGTGTTTTCGAATTGACTAAATCGATTGCGTCGGACACTTCTGTTTCCGACTAGAGCTTATCTGGAGATCGGAAACGCCATTCCTATCGGATGTGGCGGTTTCCGATTTCTACCTTGCCCCCTTGACTGATAAGGGGATTTGCCACAAAACCCCGCCAGATGATTTTTTATCCCGCTTTGCAATGTTGCATCGTCGGTAACGTTATAGTGGCTAAGTCTCGGACAATGTTGCCGGCTAGCTCTGTATCAACCCTGACAGGAGGGTGAGAAATTGCCAAAAGGCACCTATCTTTTTACCAGTGAATCCGTTTCCGAGGGGCATCCCGATAAAGTTTCAGACCGCGTTTCCGACGCCGTGTTAGATACGTTTCTAGCAGCCGACCCGCTTTCTCGCGTCGCCTGTGAGACGCTGTGCACCACAAACAGAATTGTTCTAGGTGGCGAAGTGCGTGGCCCAGACTCAATAACTAAAGAACTTTTGGAGCAGGTTACGCGCGATGCGGTAAAAGATATTGGCTATGAACAGGATGGATTTCACTGGAAAGACGCTTCGGTAGAGATACATCTTCACCAGCAGTCTTCCGATATTGCACAAGGTGTCGATGCGAGCGGCAACAAGGATGAAGGTGCAGGCGATCAGGGAATTATGTTTGGTTATGCCTGTACCGAAACCGAAGAATTGATGCCCGCGCCCATCCAATTTTCTCATGCAATATTGAAGTCAATGGCCGAGACCCGCCATTCCGGCGCGGACAAGGGGCTCGGGCCGGATTCTAAAAGTCAGGTAACACTTCAATATGTAGACGGAAAACCTGTAAAAGCGACTTCCGTCGTTGTGTCGACACAGCACGCAGAAGAACTTTCTACTGAACAGGTACGAGAAATCGTCCGGCCGCACGTATTAAAATGCCTGCCTGAAGGTTGGATGTGCGATGAAGCGGAGTTCTACGTAAATCCAACCGGCCGATTTGTTGTCGGCGGCCCGGACGGAGATTGCGGCCTAACCGGCCGTAAAATTATCGTCGATACATATGGTGGTGCAGCACCGCATGGCGGTGGTGCTTTTTCGGGTAAAGATCCGACGAAGGTTGATCGTTCAGCGGCGTATGCTGCGAGATACGTTGCAAAGAACGTTGTCGCCGCAGGTCTCGCCGAACGCTGCGTGATCCAGCTTTCATATGCTATCGGCGTTGCGAAACCCCTTTCAGTTTACGTTGATACCGGCGGAACAGGTACTGTGGATGAGGACAAACTGTCGGATGTCATTCAGGGCGTCGTTGATCTTTCGCCACGTGGGATTCGGGAGCATCTTAATTTGAGTCGCCCGATTTTTGCCCGGACTTCGGCGTATGGACATTTTGGACGCACACCTGACGACGATGGCGGGTTTTCCTGGGAGAAAACAGACCTCGTTGATGATTTGAAGGCTGCTTTCGGCTGACAATTCACCGAACACTATACGGGCGGCGGAAGGGCCGACCGCTGCGGCGGGCACAGCAGGCGCTCATCGACGAGTTTTTGCCATCTGTCGAAATTACTCTTTCGACGGAGGAAGGCTCGCTAGATCCCTATGATCTCTTTCCTGAATCTGTTGAGGAAATATGGCTTGAGATCGGATTTGGCGCTGGTGAACATTTAACGCAGCAGGCGATTACGAACCCGACGGTTGGATTTATCGGCTGCGAGCCCTTTATAAATGGCGTCGCCCGTCTTTTGGCGAACGTTTCAGAAAACAATATGAGTAACGTCCGAATTTTCAGGGACGATGCGCGTTTGCTGATGCGAGCAATACCAGATCAATGTATCGAGCGCACATTCGTACTATTTCCTGACCCTTGGCCCAAAACACGGCACCACAAGCGGCGTATTGTTTGTCCCGAAACGATCGAGTCGTTGTGCAGACTTATGCCAGTTGGGTCGGAGTTTCGGATTGCAACGGATGATCGCAGTTATAAAGAATGGATTCTACAATATATGCTCGCTGCCGAGGGCTTTAAATGGCGTGCGCAACGACCTTCAGATTGGCGCACAAGACCAGATGACTGGCCTGAGACGAGATACGAGAGAAAGGCCCACGCAGCAGGGCGTCAATGCAGCTATTTTATGTTTGATCGCTGTTCCTGATTTCACGTCGCAAAAAGCTTGCGGTGGCAGATAAAAACAAGATATATAGCAGCCAATTACATTCCTGTGGTTTTTGTAAGAGCCGGTTATTTGGGAGTGGGCCAGCGGCCCACTTTTTTTATTAGCTCCTCTTGGAACCCGGGTGCCACGAATGGGTAAGCACATTAGCGCAAACGGTACAAAACTAATCGAGAAGTTGATTGATCCGTCCATCATCGATTCGGGTTATGACGTCGTTCGGGTGCAGTTTTTGGACGAGCGAAAAAAGACACTCCAGATTATGATTGAGCGCCGGGATCGGCGTTCCGTTACCGTTGACGACTGTGCCGCCGTCAGCAGGATTGTGTCGACATTGTTGGATGTCGAGGATCCAGTGCCCGGCCGCTATACACTGGAAGTCAGCTCGCCAGGAATTGATCGGCCGCTCGTCAAGGTTGGTGATTACGAGCGCTATACGGGATTTGAGGCAGCGGTTGAGACTAATCGTCCGCTAGACGGACGCAAGAAATTTCGTGGCAGGATCTCTGGAGTTGAGGGAACGAGTATTCGGATGGAGTGTGAAGGGGAATATGCTGAGCTGCCATTTGAAGAAATCAGGCGAGCATCGCTTGTTATAACTGATGAGCTAATAGAAGCAGCGCGCCGCGAAGCGAGCGCAGCTGGACAGACGGAGCATTAGGATGGATTTGGAAAACGATACAATTGTAGGTGCCGGATTTGATCGCGGTGAATTATTGCAAGTAGCCGAGGCCGTGGCCAGGGACAAAGGCATCGAGTCCGAAGAAGTTGTTGAAGCGATGGAGCAGGCAATTCAAAAAGCAGCTCGGTCGAGATACGGTCATGAAAATGATGTTCGGGCGGAAATTGATCGTAAATCGGGCGAAATTAATCTGGCCCGATATATGGAGGTGGCGGATCCGGTTGAGAATGAGGCCATGCAAATTTCCGTCGAGGATGCAAAGCGGTTGAACCCCGATGCGGAAGTCGGCGATTTTCTGTCTGAGGAATTACCTCCCGTTGATTTTGGCAGGATCGCTGCTCAGACGGCAAAGCAGGTCATCGTTCAAAAAGTTCGCGAGGCGGAACGCGCACGGCAATATAACGAATATAAAGACCGCGTTGGTGAAATCGTAAACGGTATTGTCAAACGGGCAGAGTTCGGCAACGTCACAGTCGATCTCGGCAGAGGTGAAGCTGTTCTCCGCCGCGATGAAATTATTCCGCGCGAGACATTTCGGCCCGGTGACCGTGTTCGCGCCTATATCTATGATGTACGCGAGGAAACTCGTGGCCCACAGATATTTTTATCCCGGACTCATCCGCAGTTTATGGCTGGTCTTTTTAAGCAGGAAGTGCCGGAAATTTATGATGGAATAATCGAATTGAACGCTGTTGCCCGGGACCCTGGCAGTCGTGCGAAGATCGCTGTTACATCAAATGACTCAAGCATTGATCCCGTTGGCGCCTGTGTTGGAATGCGCGGCAGCCGCGTACAGGCCGTTGTCGGCGAGCTGCAGGGAGAGAAGATCGATATCATCCAGTGGTCTCCTGATCCCGCAACCTTCATTGTTAACGGGCTGGCACCCGCTGAGGTCGCGAAAGTCGTTCTCGATGAGGAGGCGAACCGCATTGAAGTTGTCGTGCCCGATGATCAACTCAGCCTTGCTATCGGCCGACGGGGGCAGAATGTGCGTCTGGCATCGCAGTTGACGGGCTGGGATATCGTTATTTTGACCGAAGAGGAAGAATCCGAACGGCGACAAGAAGAGTTTCGGGCCAGGTCGCAAATGTTTATCGATGCATTGGAGGTCGATGATGTGTTGGCCCATCTCCTTGTTACCGAAGGATTCTCGTCAGTTGAGGAAGTTGCTTTCGTGCCAATAGAAGACCTTCTCGCGATCGAAGGGTTTGACGAGGAGCTATCAGAAGAACTTCGCAATAGGGCCCATATCCACCTCGCGGAAAAGGAAGAAGAGTATGCCAACCGTCGGAGCGAATTGGGCGTTACCGACGATCTGATGGAAGTCGAGGGTCTAACGGGTGCAATGATTGTGACGCTCGGTGAGGCAGGTATCAAAACGCGCGACGACCTTGCTGATCTTGCCGGTGATGAACTCAGCGCCGCCGAAGATGGCCTTCTTCGTGAATACCAATTGTCTGAGGAGGAAGCGAACCAGATTATTATGGCTGCCAGAGCACACTGGTTTGACGATGAAGAGGAGTCTAACGAAGAAACGGACGAGGAAGTAGCCGATTCAGAAACACCCGCAGAAGACGCGGCCGGCGAAGAGCCGGTTGCCGATGCTTAGGTCGGTCACGATGAGGTCCTACAGAAAATGTATTCGACTCAAATCGATCGACAAAAACCAGCTTCCACTGACAGGCGAAACACGGCTCGTGAACGGCGGTGTTTCGTTACCCGTATTCGGCGTCCAACTGACGAGCTAATTCGTTTCGTTGTAGCACCAGACAATACTATCGTTCCAGATTTGGCTGAACGTTTGCCGGGTCGCGGATTTTGGCTTTCTTCGACTCGTGAAGTCGTTGATGTGGCGTGCGCCAAACACCTGTTCGCGAAAGTTGCAGGACGTCAAGTCACCGTTCCTGGCGATCTTTCGAGTGAAATCGAACAGCAGCTTCGTGAAAGAGGACTCAATTTATTGGGTATGGCCAGGAGAGCAGGCGAAGCCATTGGTGGATTTCAGAAGGTAATTTCTTTTTTGAATAAGGGTGTCGCATCAGTCATTTTATGTGCCCGTGATGCGGCGGAAGATGGTCGCAGTAAAATTTTGGCAGCGGCGCCAAACGCGTCGATTGTTGATATATATACCGATGATGAGCTCGGAAGCGTTTTCGGGCGGGACAGAACGGTGTATGTAGCGGTGGCGCAACAAGCGCTCGGAGAGCGTATAGTGCGTGAGTCAAAACGGTTGGCGGGTTTCCGCCTCGCGGAAACGGTATGAAGGTTTGGAAATATGAGTGATGAAGGCGAAGGCAAAAAGGGCGTCCTGAAAGCACGCCCAGGCAAACTTGAACTCAAAAAGACCGTTGATGCTGGTCAGGTGCGCCAGAGCTTTTCGCATGGCCGTACGAAATCGGTCGCTGTTGAGGTTCGCAGAAAAAGGACATTCACGCAGGGCGCTGGTGGCTCTATGGAGGAGGTCAAGCGGAAGGCTGCAGCAAAAGAAGCCGACGAGGCGGAAACAGCGAAGAAAGTTGAAACCGAAACTCCAGAAACCCCCGAGGACGAAGAGGCAAAAAGCCCAACCGTCCTTCGTACGCTAACGGAGCAAGAAGCGGCTGCCCGTGCTCGCGCATTGGAGGGCGCCCGTGCGGATGACGGTGGGGCCAATAAGATTCTTGAACAAACGACGGAGACCGCTGAAGCGCGTCGCGCGGCTGCAAAGGCTGAAGAAGATGCCCGCAAGGTTGAAGAAGAAAAACGCCAGGAAGAAGAGCAGTTACGGCGAGAGGAAGAAGAAAAGCGGAAGCTTGAAGAAGAGGAGGCTGCAAAGCGCGCTGCTGAACAAGCGGCGAAACTTGAGGAACGCATGGCCAACCGCGAGGCGGCCCTAGACACAACGAAAATCGAAGCGGAAGAAAAAGAGGAAAGTCGGAACAAACGCGCAGCCCGGCCGGAGAGGCGCCCCAGCGCGAGACGAACGGAACCGCGGCGACGTGCAGGTAAATTGACGGTGGCGCAGGCGCTAAATGATGATGAGCGCGTGCGAAGCCTCGCTTCTGTGCGCCGTGCCCGAGAACGTGAACGACGCAATACGCGCGTCCAACCGCAGGAGGCCGTAAAGATTGTGCGCGATGTTGTTGTACCCGAAACAATTACGGTACAGGAACTTGCGAACCGTATGACGGAGCGCGGTGTCGATGTTATCAAAAGTCTGATGAAGCTCGGCGTTATGGCGACGCTGCAGCAAACCATTGATGCCGATACAGCGGAACTGATCGTTGCCGAATTTGGACACAACCTCCAACGCGTCAGTGAGGCGGATGTCGAAATTGGACTTAAAGGAGAAGAGGACGCCGAAGAGACCTTAAAATCGCGAGCACCTGTAGTGACCGTTATGGGGCACGTCGATCATGGCAAGACATCATTGCTCGATGCGCTGCGTTCGACGGATGTGGCGGCAGGCGAGGCCGGGGGCATTACCCAACATATCGGGGCCTATCAGGTTGAAATTGCTTCCGGTGACAGAATCACATTCATTGATACGCCAGGCCATGCCGCGTTCACATCGATGCGCGCACGCGGTGCGAACGTAACGGATATCGTAATCCTGGTTGTGGCGGCAGATGATGGGATCATGCCACAGACGATCGAAGCAATCGATCATGCCAAGGCGGCGGAAGTTCCGATTATCGTCGCGATCAACAAAATCGATCGGCCAAATGCTGACGCGACGCGCGTTCGCAATGAGCTCCTGCAACATGAACTGGTTGTTGAGGAGATGGGTGGTGACATTCTCGCGATTGAGGTTTCCGCCACAGAGAAGACCAACCTGGATAAACTCGAAGAGGCAATTCTATTGCAGGCTGAGCTGCTTGAATTGAAGGCTAATCCCGACCGACCAGCGGAGGGCGTTGTCGTCGAAGCCAATCTGGAAACCGGGCGTGGCGCCGTCGCAACAATGTTAATTCAGCGCGGCACTTTATCAGCTGGGGACATCGTTGTAGCTGGCGCGGAATGGGGGCGCGTTCGAGCTATTTCCGGTCATGACGGCAATTCTATTGAAGGGGCAGGCCCAGCGCAGCCTGTTGAAATTATGGGATTGAGCGGCGCACCTTTGGCAGGTGATGAGTTTGCCGTCGTAGAAAATGAGCAGCGGGCACGTGAAATCACAGAGTTCCGATCGCGCCGTGATCGTGCGCAGAAATCGGCCGCCGCGCCGCGCGGGACGCTTGAACAGATGTTCCTCGAAATCGAGGCAGGTCAACTTCAGGAACTACCAATTGTTGTTAAAGCGGATACCCATGGTTCCGTAGAAGCGATAATCGGGAGCCTCGAAAAGATTGGAACGGAGGAGGTAACCGCGCGCGTCCTCCATTCGGGTGTTGGCGGCATTAATGAGTCCGATGTCAGCTTGGCGCAGGCATCCAATGCATTCATCGTTGGTTTTAATGTTCGCGCTAATTCCCAGGCGCGTGACTTCGCCCGTAAGGAAAGTGTCGATATCCAGTATTATTCGGTGATCTATAATCTCCTCGACGATATACGGGATATGATGAGCGGCCTGTTAACACCGGAAAGCAAGGAAACCTTCCTTGGAAATGCCGAAATTCTTGAAGTCTTCAATATTAGCAAGGTCGGAAAGATTGCTGGCTGCAAGGTGACCGAGGGTATGGTTAAACGCGGTGCCGCTGTGCGGTTACTCCGTGACAATGTTGTTATTCATGAAGGAAGTCTTGGTACTTTGAAGAGATTCAAAGATGAAGTCCGCGAAGTACGCGATGGCATGGAATGTGGCATGGCGTTCGAAAATTACCAGGACATCAAGACCGGCGACATTATCGAGTGTTTTGATGTCGAAGAGGTTGCTCGCTCACTCTAGGGCGTAAATTCCGATTGGTAGCGGCGGAGACGCTATGGCAAATCAGCGAGAAGGCGGGCCACGTGCGGGCCGGGAACGGACTCAGCGCCAGTTGCGCGTAGGCGAACTCATCCGGCATGCGCTTGTGGAAACGATTACACGTGGTGAACTGCGTGACCCCGACCTGGCAGGCGTTTCAATTACAATATCTGAAGTTCGGGTCAGTCCTGATCTTAAAAATGCGACTGCGTTCGTTATGCCGCTGGGGGGTAAAGAGGTCTCCAAAATTGTGTCAGCGCTCAAACGGGCAGCACCATTTTTGCGGCGGCAGGTCGGCGCGATAGCTTCGATGCGCTATATGCCCGCACTGAGCTTTGTTGCAGATGAAGCCTTCGACGAGGCAGATAAAATTGAATCTTTGCTTCGGTCCCAGAAAATTAAACAAGATATTTCCTCTGCTGATGCAGAGGGCACTGGCGGAAAAAACTAACCATGGCGCGAAAAAGGCGCGGGCAGCCAATCCATGGCTGGATATCCGTCGATAAACCCGAAGGTCGCACATCGGCACAGGTCACCGCACAGGTCAGAAAACTCTTAGACGCTGCGAAAGCTGGTCATGGAGGGACCTTGGATCCTATTGCAACCGGTGTATTGCCTATTGCTTTGGGAGAAGCAACCAAGACGGTTTCCTATGTTATGGATGGGAAGAAACGTTACCGGTTTACGGTCAGGTGGGGCGAGGAAAGATCAACTGACGATCGAGAAGGTGAAGTTACTTCGCAGAATGATCACCGGCCCGACCAAGAAGAAATTTTAGCGGTGTTGCCGGAATTCGTTGGTGTGATCGAACAGGTACCACCCAACTTTTCTGCTATCAAAGTAGATGGAAAACGCGCCTACAAATTGGCGCGTGCTGGCGAAGAGGTTTCAATAGCGAAACGGCAAGTCGAAATAGCTGAATTTTCTCTTGTTTCGATCCTTGATCGCGACAATGCCGTTTTTGAAGTTTCCTGCGGAAAAGGGACGTATATTAGAAGTCTCGCAAGAGATATGGCCCGAAGATTAAATACCGTCGGCCATGTTGCTGAACTTCGCAGAACTCAGTGCGGCCCCTTTTCTGAAAACGTTTCGATTTCGCTGGAATCTCTTGAAACTCTGGTGCATAGTGCGCCGCCTTCCGCCTACCTGCTTGCGGTTGAGACCGCGCTGGACGACATCCCGGCGCTGGCCCTAAGCGCAGACCAGGCCGATCACCTAAGACATGGGCGACCGGTAAGAACGCAGGATTTGGGAGGACATTCCTTAATTGATACCGGTTCGCTGGTTGAAGGGGATGTGCTGTGTGCCAAGGCTGACGGTCAGCCCGTGGCGCTCGCCCGGTTCGTTAGCGGTGAAATCCGCGCGGTTCGGGTTTTGAACATTTAGATATAGGAGAATTCGATGTCGATTACGCAAGAACGCAAGAGTGAACTCATTAAAGAGTTCCAACAAAGCGATGGCGACACCGGGTCGCCCGAAGTGCAGGTTTCGATTCTAACGGAACGTATCAACAATCTTACAGAACATTTGAAAGAACATCATAAGGACCACCATTCTCGTCGTGGCCTCCTTATAATGGTCGGTCAAAGGCGTAACCTGCTGGACTATCTAAAACGAAAAAATGACGCGCGGTATCAGGATTTGATCAAGCGTTTGGGTCTTCGTCGCTAGAAACGCCGAAGTCCCTAGTTGGTGCATCCGGCATGGGCCGGATGGCTTATGGTATCCCGATCAAAAAATATTCGAAGGGTGCCATGAAGCAGGGCAAATGGGCTGCTGCTTCGAGGTTGACGCGCATCCGGCGACGTCAATCAGCAAGGAAGGAATGAAATAAATGTTTTCTGAACATCGTAAAGAAGTGATGTGGGGCGGGCGCAAACTCGTCTTTGAGACGGGCAAGATTGCTCGCCAAGCCGATGGGGCCGTATTGGTCACCTATGGCGATACAATGGTTTTATGCACGGCCGTGGCGCAGAAGGCGCCGAAACCAGGCGTGGATTTTTTCCCGCTGACGGTCAACTACCAGGAAAAGACATTTGCCGCAGGAAAGATTCCGGGCGGCTTTTTCAAACGCGAAGGACGTCCCTCCGAAAAGGAGACGTTGACCTCACGTTTGATAGATCGGCCGATCCGGCCTCTTTTTGCCAAGGGCTTCCAAAACGAAACCCAGGTTATTTGTACCGTCCTGAGCCACGACCTGGAAAATGATCCGGACGTTGTCTCTATGGTTGGTGCATCTGCAGCTCTTACAATTTCCGGCATTCCGTTTATGGGCCCGATCGGGGGTGCCCGCGTCGGTTATATCGATGGTGAGTATGCGCTGAACCCACTTCCCGAAGATCTGGAAAAATCAGATCTCGATATGGTCGTTGCAGGTACCACCGATGCTGTTTTGATGGTGGAATCCGAAGCGAAAGAGCTTTCGGAGGAAATCATGCTTGGCGCTGTGGTGTATGCCCAGCAAGAGTTCCAGCCCGTCATTCAGGCGATCATCGAGCTTGCCGAAGAGTGCGCCAAGGAACCTTGGGATCTTCCGGAACCCGCACCAGAGAAAGCCGAATTGGCTGAGAAGCTTGCAGAAGTTGCCGAAGCCAGTATTCGTGAGGCCTACACTGAAACCGTCAAACAAGCGCGGGTCGAGAAAATTGCGGCAGCCAAAGAAGCCGCGATAGAAGCTCTGGATGTTGATGAAGATAGCGAGAAACTGCTCGGCGGTCTTTTGAAAGACCTCGAGAAAGATGTCGTCCGAGGCAATATCCTTGATACCGGCAACCGTATCGATGGACGCGATACTAAGACAGTTCGTCCAATCGTTGCAGAGGTCGGAATTTTGCCAAGATCGCACGGCAGTGCGTTGTTTACCCGTGGCGAAACTCAGGCGCTCGCGGTGGCGACGCTGGGGACAGGTCAGGATGAACAGATCATCGATGCCCTTGAGGGAGAGTATCGTGAGAACTTCATGCTGCACTACAATTTCCCGCCATATTCCGTCGGAGAAGCCAGCTTCTTGCGGTCTCCAGGACGTCGCGAAATCGGTCATGGCAAGCTGGCCTGGCGCGCGGTTCGAGCTGTACTGCCCAACAAAGATGACTTCCCTTATACAATTCGCGTGGTTTCCGAAATCACCGAGTCCAATGGGTCTTCATCAATGGCTACCGTTTGCGGCACATCCCTGTCCCTAATGGATGCCGGTGTTCCCATTACGCGTCCTGTTGCGGGAATTGCGATGGGACTCATCAAAGAAGACCGAGGTTTCGCGGTACTGTCGGATATTCTCGGTGATGAAGATCATCTCGGCGATATGGACTTTAAAGTTGCGGGCACCTCAGAAGGTGTTACGTCGCTGCAGATGGATATCAAGATCACAGGTATTACCGAAGAGATCATGAAAGTAGCGCTGGATCAGGCCTGCGATGGCCGTCAGCATATCCTTGGTGAAATGGCCAAGGCTCTGGACACTGCCCGTGACGATGTGAGCGACAATGCACCGCGCATAACGACCATGTCCGTACCCAAGGACAAGATCCGCGACGTGATCGGAACCGGCGGCAAAGTAATCCGCGAGATTTGCGAAGTTACCGGTGCCAAAATTGATATCGATGATGATGGTACGATCAAGGTTGCTGCCGTTACCGCGGAGTCCGGCACCGCAGCGGTTGATTGGATAAAAGGTATCGTGGCCGAGCCCGAAGTCGGAACCATCTATGATGGCAAAGTCGTCAAGGTGGTTGATTTTGGCGCATTTGTGAACTTTCTCGGTGCAAAGGACGGGCTGGTACATATCAGCGAGCTTGCTCCACAGCGCGTCGGAAAAGTAACAGATATCGTGAACGAGGGAGACCAGGTTAAGGTCAAGGTCCTCGCGGTAGATGATCGCGGCAAGGTCAAACTCAGTATGAAAGTTGTCGATCAGGAAACCGGTGAAGAGATCAGCGGCAAGCCCAAAGAAGAAGCTCCTGCAGCTGAGGCCTGATTAATTCTCTAGGATTGAGGTCCGGGCGGTGAGGGTTTTCTCTCACCGCCCACTTTTTTCATGAAATTTGAAAAAAAGTCGAAATTGAGCTGGTCAATTTAAAAAGGCTTCATATAAAGATTAGTTAGAGGGGTTAACGCCCGATATGTTGGCAATCCCGTCACGGCTCTGTTCAAAAGATCAATGCTGGGCGGAATTTTTGGCGTGTCCGGCTGGTATTCTGATTGGGTAAAAAATTGAGGGCCACGGCGCCGATGAGTGTCAAGGAACGTAACAGTTTTTCATACGATGATCTGATCGATTGCGGGCACGGCAAATTATTCGGTGAGGGCAATGCACAATTGCCGTTGCCGCCGATGCTGATGTTTGATCGGATTACTCAAATTTCTGAAGACGGCGGAGAGTTTGGAAAAGGCGAGGTCATCGCGGAGTTTGATATCAAGCCCGATCTTTGGTTTTTCCCCTGTCATTTTGAGGGCGACCCTGTGATGCCGGGCTGCCTGGGGCTTGATGCATTGTGGCAGTTGGTTGGATTTCATCTCGGTTGGACTGGGGCCCCTGGAAAAGGACGCGCTCTGGGTCTTGGCGGTTTGAAATTTAATGGTCAGGTGACGCCGGATGCCAGCCTTGTGACCTATCGTATCGATGTGAAGCGTATTTTACGCAGAGGGTTTGCAATTAGTATCGCCAACGGCACGCTGGACGTTGATGGGCAGACGGTGTACGAGGCGCAGGATCTACGTGTGGGTGTCTTCACATCCACAGATCAGATGTGAGGTGTAGCTATGAAGCGAGTGGCAGTAACCGGGCTCGGGATTGTATCGAGCATTGGTGATAATAAGGAAGAGGTAACGGCCTCACTCCGTGATGGGAAATCGGGTATTTCTTACGCGCCCGAATATGCGGAGCGCGGATTTCGCAGCCATGTTCACGGTGCGCCGACCATAGATTTAGATAGCTTTGTTGATCGAAAACACCGCCGGTTTATGGGCGATGGTGCTGCCTATAATTACGTTGCGATGAACCAGGCGATTGAAGATGCCGGCCTTGAAGAGAATGAGGTCTCTGATGAGCGCACCGGATTAATTATGGGATCGGGCGGCCCGTCGACCAAGAACCTGCTCGTTGCTTTTGACACGGCGCGCGAAAAGAGTGCCAAAAAGGTCGGGCCGTTTATGGTACCCCGAACCATGTCGAGTACTAATTCCGCTGTTTTGGCGACGGCCTTCAAAATTAAAGGCGTAAATTACTCAATAAGTTCAGCTTGTGCGACCAGTGCGCACTGCATTGGAAATGCAGCGGAACTAATTCAGCTTGGCAAACAGGATGTTGTGTTTGCGGGTGGCGGCGAAGAGCTGGATTGGACAATGACGGTACTTTTTGATGCCATGCCGGCTCTTTCAGGCGGATATAACGAAACACCTGACAGGGCGTCACGGCCCTTTGACGCAAACCGGGACGGGTTTGTAATCGCCGGTGGCGGAGGCGTCGTGGTGCTGGAAGAACTTGAACATGCGAAGGCGCGCGGAGCAAAGATATATGCTGAGTTCGCAGGCTATGGCGCTACTTCGGATGGCTTTGACATGGTGCAGCCATCCGGTGAAGGCGCGGTTCGTTGCATGAATATGGCGCTGCAGGATGTCGATCAACCGGTTGATTACGTGAATACGCATGGAACGTCGACACCCGTTGGAGACGTAAAGGAACTAGCGGCAATACGAACAGTATTCGGGGAACGAAATCGAATTCCCGCGTTTAATTCAACGAAATCTTTGACGGGGCATTCGCTCGGCGCTACGGGCGTGCATGAAGCGATCTATACTCTGCTTATGATGGATAACAATTTCATTTCAGCCTCAGCTAATGTTGAGGAGGTAGATCCGGAAGTGGGTGATATGCCTCTCGTGACCGAGCGACAGGATGACGTCGAAATCGGATGCGCTTTATCCAATAGTTTTGGATTTGGCGGAACGAACGCTTCTCTGGCCTTTAAATCGCTGCAGGCCGCTTAATCGCGGAACGTCCAATGTCTGATTCAAGCTTGATGCAGGGGAAACGCGGGCTGGTTCTCGGCGTAGCCAATGATCATTCGATCGCCTGGGGAATTGCGAGTTCGGTGGCAGCACACGGCGCCGAGCTGGCATTTACCTATCAGGGTGAAGGGTTTGCGAAGCGGGTTGCTCCACTGGCCGAATCCGTCGGCTCGAAACTCGTATTGCCGTGCGATGTTAGCGACGATGACAGTATTGATATGGTTTTTTCGTCAATTGAAAAGGAATGGGGCGCATTGGACTTTTTGGTCCATTCCGTTGCCTATTCGGATAAAGACGAGCTGTCAGGTCGCTATGTAGATACCACACGACAAAACTTTAAGCAGACGCTCGATATATCATGTTTTTCATTTACGACCCTTTCCCAACGAGCGTCTGAGATAATGCCTAACGGCGGCAGCCTTATCACACTCAGCTATTCGGGTGCGGAACGTGTCATGCCTAATTACAATGTGATGGGTGTTGCGAAAGCTGCACTGGAAGCCAGCGTTAAATATCTGGCGATGGATTTAGGCGCAAACAACATCCGTGTTAACGCGATTTCTGCTGGTCCGATGCGAACTTTGGCCGGCAGTGCTGTTGGCGGTGCACGTC
Organism: Rhodospirillaceae bacterium; assembly: GCA_002720855.1. Classification (GTDB taxonomy): domain Bacteria; phylum Pseudomonadota; class Alphaproteobacteria; order MPNO01; family UBA2964; genus UBA2964. The sequence goes on from PBIN01000015.1 coordinate 738,015, forward strand.
AGGTCTATAAGTGGAATGAAGAATATTCACCGCTAAGACAAAACACGCAGCTGAACGATGTCGGTGGTGCTGGGCTTTATCTGCTGAGTGACCTGTCGGCAGGAATTACCGGTGAGATCATGCATGTTGATTCCGGTTACAATGTCGTCGGGGTGCCTGATTTGTTGCGCCACCGTGAGAAAGAGTGACATCGGGCTCAAATTTGCTCCGACACAAGTAAAATTTTTGGAGACTCTTCTTTTTAACCGTTCCAATCTGAGAAATTTGCCCTATATTTCTATGATGAACGAAAGACCATTCACATACGTTATTGAACTACTTCACAGCGCCGGGCTCCGACCGACGCGGCAACGTATGGCCCTCGCAAGACTACTGTTTGACGAGGGAAACCGGCACGTTACAGCTGAAGAACTACATCGTGATGCCAAAAAGGCCCGAATTCCAGTGTCTCTGTCAACAGTGTACAACACGCTTCATCAATTTACCGAAGCCGGTTTATTGCACGAGGTGGTTGTAGAACCTGGACGGGCCTATTTTGATACCAACTTGGCCAGCCATCACCATTTCTTCTTCGAAGACTCTGGTGATATTGAGGATATACCGGACAATCAGGTGACTATCTCTCAACTACCCGATATCCCTGAGGGTACGGAACTTAATCGTGTCGACGTCGTTGTTCGTGTCGGTGCGCAAGCCCAAAAATAACCTAGAAAAAATTATAATAACTACTGATCGGAGGGTTTTGTATAACAATAAAAGTCAGAAAAATTTGTGGTCTCATTAATAGACGGCTTCAAAAAAGAGCCGCGTAATCACAGAGGTAAAAGGAGAATTCCATGCCATCGTTAAAAGGAACTAAGACCGAAGACAATCTCAAAGCCGCATTTGCCGGGGAATCACAGGCAAATCGCCGTTATCTATATTTTGCTCAAAAGGCAGACGTCGAAGGGTACAACGATGTCGCTGCAGTATTCCGATCAACGGCTGAGGGCGAAACTGGTCATGCCCATGGCCATCTAGAATATCTTGAAGAAACAGGTGATCCCGCAACAGGTGAGCCCATCGGAACAACATCTGACAATTTAAAAGCCGCTGTTGCTGGTGAAACGCATGAGTATACCGACATGTATCCCGGTATGGCTCGCGAAGCGCGTGACGAAGGATTCGATGAAATAGCCAGCTGGTTCGAGACTTTGGCGAAGGCCGAAAAGTCTCACGCAGGTCGTTTCCAGAAAGCGTTCGACGAGCTCGACTGAGCTCCTGTGAATTGATGTGCGGAGGGAATAAACCTCCGTACATCAATCCCAAATAAAATTCGTCGCGCCGGAAGTTTTAATTTCCTGCAGGGAAAATTGCTGCTTGCGGTTTAAGGAAAACGAACGATGTCCGAAGGTAGTCTTGAAGCGCCTATCCGTCATCCAATCGACTGGAACAACCCCGATTTCTTCGACGTTGAGATGCTGGACGAAGAATTGCGCCGTGTGTTCGATATTTGCCACGGCTGCCGCCGTTGCTTCAATCTTTGCGATTCATTTCCGAAGTTATTCGATCTCATCGATGATTCTGAAACAGGCGAACTCGATTCCGTTTCAAGTGACGGATTTAAACCAGTCATCGACGCCTGCACTCTTTGTGACATGTGTTTCATGACCAAATGTCCCTACGTGCCGCCACATGAATTCAATCTTGATTTTCCTCATCTTATGCTGCGCTATCGCGCGATTGAAAATCTAAATAAAAAAACCTCGTTTGTTCAAAATCAGGTTTCTCAAACGGATCGAAACGGGAAGCTGGCGGCACCGGTCGCCGGGTTGGCAAATTGGGGAACCGGTATAACAAACAAGATAATCCGACCCACGCTCCAGGCTGTTGCCGGGATCGATAAAAATGCTGTTCTTCCGAAATTTCACGGCAAGACATTTACTGCAAGGGCAAAGCGGAATGCACCCGCTGTCAATGCCGATGCGCCGGCAAATGGCCGGAAAGCTGTTCTCTACGCAACCTGTTTTGTCAATTACAACAATCCGGACATCGGGGATGCAGCGCGTAATGTTCTGGCAAAGAACGGTGTCGAAACCGAAGTGGTGTATCCACGTTGTTGTGGTATGCCAAAATTAGAGCATGGCGATATTGCAGCGGTCGCTGAAAATGCACAGGAGGTTGCAAAAGAACTCCTGCCCTGGGTCGACAAGGGATATGACGTCATCGCGCTCGTTCCGAGCTGCGCGCTAATGCTTAAATTTGAATGGCCGCTCATTCTGCCCGATAACGAAGATATAAAGCGCTTGTCGTCTGCCACGCGAGACATCACCGAATATGTTGTCGATATCGCAAAGAATGAGGGTTTGGCTGACGGGTTGCTGCCAGCCAATGGTGGTGTAACTGTTCATTTTGCGTGTCACGCGCGTGCGCAGAATATGGGGCCAAAAGCAGCGGAAATGCTACGCCTCCTACCGGATACAGATGTCAATATATTAGAACGGTGCTCGGGTCATGGCGGCTCTTGGGGAATGATGAAAGAAAATTTCGAAACCGGAATAAAAGTAGGAAAGCCGGTGGCGCGTGATGCGCTGGAAAATCAACCTGGCACCGTCGTTTCGGAATGCCCTCTCGCAGGGCTACATATTTTGCAGGGCATGGAGAGGCTGCAGATGGAAAAGGGTGAAGGTCCGATCCCTGAAGCGGCACCACATCCTATTGAAATTCTTGCCAAAGCTTACGGATTCTAAGGGAGTAGCAAGCGATGCAACGGGAAATTCGACGACAAGATTTAATGCCAATGGATGAATATAGCGGCGTCAGGCGCCAGCGCGCCAAGGCTCTCGCAGCCGCCAAACGGAACCGACGTGTCGAACTTGGCCCTTCGTGCACATTTTACTTCGAAAGCTATGACACGATGTGGTTTCAGATCCACGAAATGCTCTATATCGAGAAGGGTGGTGAAGAACAGATAAATGGCGAGTTAGAAGCCTATAACCCTTTAATACCGAACGGGCGCGAACTGGTTGCGACAGTTATGATTGAAGTTGGAGACCCTGGTCGTCGGATGGCTTTGTTATCGAAGATCGGTGGATTTGAAGAAACTATTTCGCTAATGCTGAATGGCGAAACAATAAACGGTATTTCCGAAGTTGACGTGGATCGAACGACCAGCGACGGCAAGGCTTCTTCCGTTCAATTCCTGCGATTTCCATTTACCGACGAACAGACCTCAGCGTTCAAGCGAGAAGGTGCGGATGTGGTGCTCGCTATTGGACATCCCGAGTACCGCCATATGGCGGGTGTGCCGGAACAGGTAAGAACAGCCCTTAGTTTGGATTTAGACTGACAGGAGTGAGAAGGACAGCCTATTCGGTCAGGGGCATCAACATCATTATCGATAAATAGTTCGCACCCAACACGCCTGCGATCATAAAGGCCAATAAAATGTAACGGTGAATATTGGCTTCCATTCGCGATTTAAAGTCATGAATGAGAGTCGATAGATTGGAGAGTTTTCCAATCAGCTCTCGGATTTTTTCACGTTCCGTCCCCTGCCAGGATTGGAGAATTGCAAGAGAATAGATAGCGCCAGCGGAAACCAGGAAAGATCCGCAAATCACGGCATTTACAAAAAAGGTTTCATTCTCGGTGAACTGGCAGGCAAGGACGAGAATGACAAATAGGATTATGGCACCACCCATTGTTCGCCACTGAAGATTTTTCGAAAACCGTATATTATCTTGCGCATCCGAATACAGCGCCATTACCTCAGCATGTGTTGCCTGGTCCAGAGAAGAAGGCTGAATTTCAAAACTGCTTTCTGGTTCCTCTGAAAATTCGTTTTCAAATTCTGCTTCTGCCATAATTTTTCACTCAAGTGCCGCCTAAAGGTCGCAACTGTGTTTGCAATTGCAGTCCTATCAGTGGCCTTTGCGTGGTTAAGAATCTCTTAAAACGCTGGGCACCTAATCAGATTTCGAATCTTATTTTATGGCTTCTCCGGGATAGACGCCCCAGATCTGATTGTGGCGCATCCATCCGGTGTATCCGGAGAAATCGATCTTGCACCAGCTTGTGTTGCATTTTTCGACACGCCCAATAACCTTCTTTTCTATTCGAGCTATTTTAGGAGAATCCGGTTTGGCGGCACGCCGCAAATCCTGTTTTCCTTTTTTTACGATCACCCACCTTTGGCCTGATAGCATTGATTTGTGTACCCAGCCGATATTGCCCTGCCACTCGCGGACTTTTCGCCAGTTTTCGAACTCGGCGATTATTTCTACCGGCATGTGTCGATAGATCAGGACCCATTCGACAGGGTACCGGGTTCCAGGCCCGGTTCTTAAATTCACCTCGCTGGCGCGAAGTGAAACAAAGCGGGGTAGCGGCAATCCCGTTTGTGCACAAACCTGACCTATAAACGCGGTTAAGACCAGCAGGATGAGACAGCTTCGGAAGCCATTCTGGTTAATTGGTAAGGTCATTCAATCAGACCATAGCAACAATCTACTGCGACATTATACGAGCTGGGTCTGGACGGCTCCAGCTTAGAACGGCAAGATGATAAAATCTCAAAGGGTGGCAAACTTGTCATTTATTCGGACCCAAACACGTCATCTCGCGGACCTGAATGAGTAAACCAATTGTCGTTGTAACCCGTCGTTTGCCGGCTCCCGTCGAAACCAGAATGATGGAGCTCTTCGACTCGAGGTTGAATGCCGATGATACCCAGTTGTCGGTAGAACAAATGATTTCTCTTTGCGATGGCGCGGAAATTTTGGTGCCAACTGTTACCGATAAAATAAATTCGGAGCTTATAAACCAGCTGCCGGATTCAATAAAGATGATCGCCAATTTCGGTGTGGGTGTGGATCATATTGATCTCGATGCAGCAGCGCATCGCGATATCGTTGTTACAAATACACCAGGCGTTTTAACCGATGATACCGCCGATCTAACCATTGCACTTTTGCTGGCCGTTCCACGTCGTCTGACAGAAGGCTCACGCCTGGCGCGAACGGGTGCGTGGGAAGGGTGGACTCCAACCTTTATGATGGGTCATCGCGTTACCGGCAAAAGACTGGGTGTTATAGGTATGGGCCGAATAGGTCAGGCGGTTGCGAAGCGGGCCCGCGCATTCGATATTCAAATCCATTATCATAATCGTAGACGTGTCCATGAGGATATCGAAGCCGATCTTGAAGCAACCTACTGGAAAAGTCTGGACCAGATGCTGGCCCATATGGATTTGGTATCCATCAATTGTCCTCAAACACCTGAAACACATCACCTCTTGAATGCGCAGCGTCTCGATTTGCTGCAATCACACGCGGTAATCGTCAATACCGCACGAGGTGGAATCATTGATGAAGCAGCGTTGGCGGAAAGGCTGGAAAGTGGCGCGATTGCCGGGGCGGGCCTTGATGTTTATGAAAACGAACCGGAGATTCACCCTAAATTGATTGAACTCGACAATGTTGTTTTGGCACCACACCTTGGGTCCGCAACACATGAAGGACGGTTGGCGATGGGAAAGAAAGTCGTCATCAATATTCAGACGTTCTTGGATGGTCGTACCCCGCCCGATAGAATTCTCACAACTATTTAACTGAAAACGGTTCGGTAGTTTTCTGCGGACTACTTATTGTCCGGTTGCGACGTCCACACCGGTATGTTCTTCAATTGTTTTAAAGAGAAGGCTCTTATCGATCGGCTTGGGGATAAATCCATTCATTCCGGCGGCCTGAAATTTTTCTGTTGCTCCGGCAACAACGTCTGCTGTTAGAGCGATGATTGGTGTCGATGCGGAAGGCTCCGGTAGGGAGCGGATACGATATGTCGCCGTGACGCCATCCATTTTTGGCATACGCATATCCATCAAAACCAAATCATAGGGTGTCCGTGCTACAGCCGCGATTGCGTCCAGACCATTCTCGACAAAATCGATTTGGCAATCTGACGTGGCTAACAGGCAGGACAGAACCTTTTGGTTTGTCGGATTGTCCTCGGCGACAAGTATCCGAACCGCTTGCCCCGTTTCGGAATTGGGAACTGGTTTTAACGCCGTCTTTTTTGGTTTCGGCCGCACCGGTTTGTCTTTGAGGTGCGCCTTTGGTGATCTGTTGGTTCGAGCCATAGCAAACTACCATGCCGGACTGAAAGAGCATTGCGAAGCCTAGGCCGAATTAGTTATCGCGTTGTTAGCGGCGCTAATAGTTTGAAAAGCTGTCCAGGTTTTTTCACTGTAAATACTCTTTTGATAGGTAAGCTTTAGACGATGGGCCTATGTATCAAGGAGCGCAATCTATCAAATAAATACGATTTGACCGTCGTCCCTTTCTGCTTGTGATAAAAAGCTCACCAATCCGCCGACCTTGATCTGGATATCTGTCCGGAACATAGCCTCGTTTAACTTCGCGGCTTTTACGCCCATATCGCAGCGATAAAACGCCACATCGAGTTCCGCGCAGGCGGCAAGCAGTTCGTCGATTCCTGCAATTCCGTCGGCGGAAAACTCTGCGTCCTGTTCCAAAGCAGATTTGCCATCGAGGTTGGCTTTCAAAAATGTCCACCCGGCGTTGTCGTTAGAATTTTTGTCGAGCAGCAAATGAAGGCCACCGGCTGTGACAAAAACGGTTACCGGTCTATCAGTTGCGGCCGCTGCACTCGCCATAGCCAGACTGTAATGGACGCGGTCGTAATCTCCAGAAAATAATATGATCGATAGGCTTTTGCGGGCGGCCATTATTACGCAGCCGCGTGGATCGACAGATCCGAGATCGTCGGTTGATCGCCGCATAGCGGGCAGGTCTCATCGCGCTTGAGCGTAATTCTGCGAAACTCCGTCTCCAAAGCGTCGTACAAAATGAGACCGGTCGCCAGTGTGGAGCCGATTCCCATAATTTCCTTCAAGACCTCTGTCGCTTGAATCGACCCAACAGTGCCCGCAAGTGCGCCCAACACGCCACCCTCTGAACAGCTGGGAACCATACCAGGCGGCGGAGGCTCGCGATAAAGACAACGATAACAAGGAAAGTTGTCTCCCTTATAAGACTTGAAAGTCGCGATTTGACCTTCAAACCTCAAAATTGCACCTGACACCAAAGTCTTGCCAGCCAGATGGCAGGCATCGTTTACGAGAAATCTGGTCTCAAAGTTATCTGAACCGTCAGCAACAACGTCATAATCAGCGATCAATTCAAAAACATTCTTTTCCGTTAACCTGGTGTGATGCGGCCGAAAATTTACGTCGGGATTTACGTCGGATATGGCGGATGCGGCACTTTCCACTTTGGGTGTGCCAACATTGCCCGTCGCATGTATGACCTGCCGTTGAAGGTTTGAAATATCGACAACATCATCATCGACAACTCCGAGTGTTCCGACGCCGGCGGCAGCCAAATACAAGAGGAGCGGCGCGCCAAGACCACCAGCACCAATAACAAGAACTCTTGCTTTGAGAAGCTTCTCCTGGCCGATGCCACCAACTTCTGGCAAGACGATATGCCTGGCATAGCGGTGAAGTTGATCGTCAGTAAATTCCATTGATCCTAGGAGCCTTCTAGCTCTTGGTACCCGTAGAACCAAACCCGCCTTCGCCGCGGGCGGTTTCAGGCAGTTCATCGCTCTCCTGCAATTGGGCTTGTATGACGGGGGCAATGACCATCTGGGCGATCCTCATGCCGCGCTCAACGGTAAAGGCCTCATTTCCCAAATTGGCGAGAATCACTTTAACTTCGCCCCGGTAGTCAGCGTCGATTGTTCCGGGTGTATTCAATACAGTGACACCATTCCTCGCTGCCAATCCGGAGCGTGGTCGAATCTGCGCTTCATACCCGTTCGGCAGAGCGATCGCCAGGCCGGTGGGAACCAAAGCACGCTCGCCAGGCGCTAGCACAAGTTCCTGATCCAGCGCAGCGGGAAGATCCATTCCCGCAGCAGATTCACTCTCATAGGAGGGCAAAGGCAAGTCTTCATTATGGGGTAAGCGTTTTACAGATACCGAAACCATTCCTATTCCTTATTCCGCGGCTGCCGGCCGGTTAAATTGGTCTGCGATTTTTCTTGCCAACGCGACAGCAACGTCCTGTTTAGACATTTCTGGCCAGCTCTCGGTTGATGTCGCCGTGATCAAATGAACCTGATTAGTGTCGCCGCCAAACGTATCGGTGCCAGTCGACACATCATTGGCAACAATCCAGTCGCAGCCTTTTCTCTCGCGTTTTGGTACGGCTTTAGCGATGACGTCTCCGGTTTCCGCGGCGAAGCCAACGACAAGTTGCGGCCTGTCATTGCCCGCATTAGACAAAGTACGGAGGATATCCGGATTCTCAGTCAGCGATAGCGAAGGAGGATCGCCCTCTTTCTTAATCTTTTTGTCAGCAGATTCCTCCGCGCGCCAGTCCGAGACTGCTGCGGCACAAACGGCAATATCTGTGGGAAGTGCATTTTCGCATGCTTTAAGCATTTCACGCGCTGTTTCGATGGATATGACGTCGACGCCGCTTGGGTTTCTCTGTTGCGTTGGGCCGGTGACAAGAGTGGTCTCCGCCCCCATACCTGCAAGCGCCGTTGCAATTGCGTGCCCCTGCTTGCCTGAAGACCGGTTTGCAATATAGCGGACAGGATCGATTGGTTCGTATGTTGGCCCGCTTGTGACCAGGGCCTTTAGACCGGTCAGGCGACCATCATCCAGGAAATGGTCCTGAATCGCCCTCAAAATTTCATCCGGCTCAACCATGCGCCCTTCGCCAAACTCACCGCAGGCCATATCACCGGAGTTAGGGCCTAAAACTTGGATGTCCCTCTGGCGCAAAACGCTAAGATTGGCTGTTGTAGCTGCATGTTCCCACATCCGGACATTCATAGACGGCGCAACCATTACCTTTTTATCGGTAGCCAAAAGGACAGTTGTCGCGACGTCGTCAGCGATTCCTTGTGCCATACGGGCCAAAATGTTGGCGGTCGCTGGTACCACAACGAGCAGGTCCGCATCTCGAGATAGCTGAATATGCCCCATCTCATGTTCGTCGGTGAGCGAAAATAAATCGCCATAGACCCTGTCGCCGGATAGAGCGGATAAAGAGAGTGGCGTAACGAACTCAGTCGCAGCTTTGGTAAGAACGCAACGGACCGCCGCGCCATGCTCGCGCAAGCGCCGAATAAGCTCCAGGCACTTGTAGGCGGCAATACCACCAGAGACGATCAACAATATGCGCTTGTTTTGCAACACGCCGATAAAGTCCTTGATCAGAATTCAGAGAATTTAACCGTAAACTAGTGAGTTGCTGGCGGAACGGCAAGAATTCCCTGCAAATTGGCCCTTTTCAGGTTGTGGAATACGATTCTCAAAATCGCACGATTTCTGTATCAGGATTGGACAATTCGAGCACTTTTAGGTTTTTCTTTCACGTTAACCATATGAAAAGACATCATAAAATCGTTTGGCATGGTTTTGCGTATTTCCTGATGCCCCCCTACGGGCAGTAACGAGTAGTGAGAAAGCTATCCGGTGAAAATTATGGTTCGAACGTCCGCCTGCACTCTTCGTACAATCGCACTATTCAGTGCCGTGATTAGCATTTCCGTGGCTTTGGCAGTTTCTCCAAAGGCGCAAACAATACAGTTGTCGGCGTTGGCACCGGCAATTGAAACCTCGGATGCAAATTCAGCCCCCAGCGTAAAACCGGGTGCCGTTTCTGCAACGCAGTTGAACGCGGCAATTCCTAGGTATCTCTCGGTTGGCAATCCAAAACCTAGCGATATTGCCAAAAGGGCCGTCAGCCTCATTCGTGCCCTTAAAGATCAGAAAAAGGTCCTGAAACCCAATGATTTGTTTCAAGTGGTTAGCCGGGTTTCGACAATTGCAACACGGGCTTTGACCAAAACAGCAATCGCCCGCCTTGCTGTGGCATCCGATTATAAGCCACGGAAAGCTTTAGTCGCTTTGGATTTTGGACCTGCTGATGGGAAAGTCATGAATGGCTTCACTAGGGTGGTACCTGGTGACGTTCGTATTTCCGGTAAAAAAGTCTCTGGTTTGCGGCGGCCAGAAGATAGCGCGCTGCTCGCAGATGGACTGTCTGGCGTCAAAAAGATTTCAATTGATGTACCAGTCGGGTCATATCGCATTGTTCTTATGACACAGGATCTTGGTGATCCTAGATTCGCTGCACCGCTTGGGCGCGAGGTACGAATCAATAAGGTACCGTTCCTGGTAACTGGGAGTAAGCTGGATCAATGGACGCGTGATGCCATGCTCGCCGGAAATAGCTCCGCCCTAAACGGTACAGAATTTAAAGTGGCCGGTGGGTTTTTTACCGGGTGATCTAAGTCGTACTTTCCGCAGCCAATCCCTGCGACAGGTCGGTGGCGCCATCATCATTGAAGGCCAGTCGACTGACGGCAAACTTGTTATCGAGTTATTCGGATTTAAGCGCGATACGACTTATTTGACCGGCCTGATCGTGGAGCCACTGAAAGAAGTGAGCGATGTCGTTTTAAGTCAGCCGGCTTTGAGAAAACAGGTTTCCCTCAGGTCCCGTTTGACGCTGGAGTCCCAGATCCTATCCGCTGCTGCTGATGCCGTTGACGGAATAATTCCCGATGCCGGCAAAAGTTTTGAAGACGAGAATAGCGCGACCACAAATTGATATAAAAAATGCGGCCGCGAGAGGCCGCATGGTTCTGTTTTTTTTTGGGGTGTTTAGCTGACCGCAATAAGCAGTCCTACGGCTACAGCCGCGCCCGCCCACCAGGGCCATCTTGTGGAACTTTGCCGCCCTGACATCGCACTTACGGTATCTGGATGCAGTTTTACGCCATCCTGTGCCAGTGTCGTGACGCTGTCACTCATATTATTAATAAGTGCTGGCAGCCGTTCGATCAGCTTGCCTGCCTCTGTCATGGCTTCTGCGGCTTTCGCTTCCGGCGACAGTGCATTCTCCATCCAGTCCTCGATAAGCGGTCTCGCGAGTTCCCACATATTCGTCTCGGGGTGCAATCGACGCCCCACACCTTCCGCGACCAGCATCGTTTTTTGCAGCAACAATAACTGCGGTTGCGTCTGCATCTTAAAACGCTCTGTAACGGTAAAGAGCTGGGCTAAAAGGCGCGCCAAAGAAATGTCCTTGAGCGGCAGTCCTAATATAGGTTCAGCGATTGCCCGAGAGGCCTGGGCAAAAGATTCTTCCGATTCGCTTGCCGGAACGTAGCCAGCCCGAATATGGACTGCCGCAACTTTCGCGTAATCGGCCGTCAGGAACCCGATCATCATTTCAGCCAGGTAATATCGGGTCTGTTTATCTATTCGCCCCATAATGCCGAAATCGACGGCCTGAATAGCGCCATCTTCATCAACCAGCAAATTTCCCGGGTGAAGATCGGCGTGAAAAAAGCCGTCCCGAAAGACCTGTAAGAAAAATGCCCGTGCCATATTGGCAACCAGCATTTCAATATCATGGCCTGCTTCTTCGAGAATTTTCACTTCATCGACGGGTGTCCCGTACACCCGCTCAGAGGTCAGAACGCGCCTGCCAGTGCGGGTCCAGTCCATTCTTGGGACCTTAAAGGTAGAGTCGTCTTCGAAGTTTGCGAATAATTCGTCGCCCGCCGCGGCCTCCAGTCTTAGATCCATTTCCATAGCGACGGTCTCGGCGAGAGTATCGATCACCTCGATCGGGCGCAGCCGCCTCGCCTTCGGAAAATAGCGGTCTATCGATTCAGCCATCCAACGCAACAGGTCCAACTCCTGTGCGAATGCTCTTTCGATTCCCGGTCGTAATATCTTGACCGCAACAGGCTGATCGTCGGTCGTTATGGCAAAATGTACCTGCGCGATTGAAGCGGCGGCGGTTGGTGTATCTTCAAACGATGAAAACAATTCTTCTAAAGTCTTATCAAACTCATCTTCGATAGCGCGCTTTGCATCCTCACAGGAAAAAGGCGGCAAATTATCCTGCAATGTTGAGAGATCATCAGCGATTTCCTCTCCGACAAGGTCTGATCTGACTGAAAGGGCCTGTCCCAATTTGATAAAACCCGGGCCCAGTGTCTGAAGGGCTTTGGCCAACCTTTCGCCGCGGCGCAGATCGGCGAGATCAGGCAGCACACCCGCTCTGAGAGTCACAAATTTGATGCCAAATCTGATAGGGAGAGGAAGCTGACTATCTTCCAGCAGGAAAAGCGCATCATGTCGCGCAATCGTTCGGACAATTTCAACAACACGGCGGAGGTTGCGGGCTGTTCGTATCATCAGATTCAGACGCGCCAGCCCGAGTGGATGGCGACAATACCTCCAGACATTGAGCGGCATTTGATGTTTTTAAATCCCGCGGCCGCCATCTCTGTGGCTAGTGCATCAGGTTCGGGAAAACGCCGTATACTCTCCACAAGGTATTCATATGCTTCCCGGTCGCCTGCAATGTGTTCACCTAGCCAGGGAAGAATACGATCAGAATAGGCCTCATATAAAGGAGCTAGGACCGGCACAATAGCGGGCGAAAACTCGAGACACAGAAAATGTCCGCCTATTTCCAGAATTCGGTGCATCTCTGCCAACCCGGCAGCGCGATCCGTTACATTTCTGAGCCCAAAAGAGATGGTACAAACATCTGCTGAGCGATCCGGGAGCGGCAGTGCCTCCGCTGGCGCCTCAAGGAATTCGATGTCGCCAACGTATCCTTTATCAAGCGCTCTTTCCCTGGCGACTTGCAACATTGCGGCGTTTGGATCGCAAATGGTGGCAATTTGAGGTCGTTGGTCGTTCGTCAGATCGTTCAGCCGTTCCAGAAATCTAAAGGTTACGTCGCCGGTGCCACCTGCCACATCGACCAACCTTGTAGTCGGTCGGGGTTTTATCCAATCGATAAGGCTCTGTTTCCATATTCGGTGTAACCCACCGCTCATCAGATCGTTCATCAGGTCGTAGCGATCGGCAACAGAGTCAAAAACGCCGGCCACTAAACCAGAATGCTCTTCCTTGGAAACACGTTGAAATCCGAAATCGGTTTCCGCGTTACCCTTGGTGCCGTTCGATGATGTATTTGCCATGGATCGACAATAGCCTAGGTGCAATTTTCGCGCTAGCTTGAGGACGCGGCTCAGACCGCTTTGTCGTGGCTCAAAGAGATCTAGGATGCCGGAGCTTCCAGAGGTAGAAACCGTTCGCAGAGGCCTTGCCGAGGCAATGGAAGGTCGACGCATAAATCAGGTTTTGGTCAGACGGACAGATTTGCGGCGGCCGCTGCCGGGAAATTTTGCAGAGGCGCTGGAAGGGCAGACAATCACACGGCTCAGCCGGCGCGCAAAATACCTTTTGATCTGCCTTGAAAATGAAACTGTTGTTTTGGCACATCTTGGAATGTCAGGCCGCATGGTCATCGAACAGGGTACCGATGCCGAAACTCCGGCGCGAAAGCACGAGCATATCGTGTTTGTTGTCGGAAACGGCACAGTCATCCGTTTCTCAGACCCTCGGCGGTTCGGGTTGATGGATCTGACAACTGAATCGTCACTTGCGTCACACCCGTTGCTCGCAAATATCGGCCCTGAGCCACTGGACGATATGTTCAACGGACCTGCGCTTGTTCAGCGGCTCAAAGGTCGCAAGACACCTTTAAAGTCGGCGCTCCTCGATCAACGTGTTGTTGCAGGTCTCGGAAATATTTACGTTTGTGAGGGCCTGTTCCTGGCGGGACTTTCGCCGCGGCGTAGCGCCCACACGGTCGGGTTAGGCCGTGCGAACAAGCTTGTCGCCGCGACGAAGAAAGTTCTGCAAGAAGCGATTGAATCTGGAGGCTCGACGTTGCGGGATCATGTGACCGCGACAGGCGAAATGGGGTATTTCCAACATAATTTTAAAGTCTATGGGCGCGAAGGCGAAGCATGCCCGGTTTGTAACAATGAAATTAGGCGCATCGTTCAGGCCGGTAGATCAACTTTCTTCTGTGCAAGTTGCCAAGGTTAGGGTAGATCGTCGCCATGATATTATCTGCCAGCCATACCAAATCGATTTTTAAGTACTTTTTGCTGGCAACCCTGTTTGTCTTTGCGATACTCAATGCGCGGCAAGTTAGCGCCGATAAGAGCTTTTTCTCGGTAATTTCTGATTTACCTGTAATGCCCGGGCTCAGCGAAGTAACAGGCTCCGCTGTTAAGTTTTCCACGCCTCAGGGGCGGATTTTGGAGATATCTGCTTCCGGAAAATCCGGGGCAAAGCTGCGGGAGAATGACGTTAGATCGTTTTATCTGCAGACATTGCCGCAGCTTGGCTGGGAACCATCAAATGATGGCAGTTGGGTCCGGGAAGATGAAAGGTTACGGCTCGCGATTTCGGTCATTCGCGGGATGCTGATTGCCCAATTTTCTCTAACACCTAAATAAACTCTAACGCACTAAGGACGGGTCTCCATGAGTTACGAAACAATTTTGGTAGAAACGCGCAAAAATGTTGGGCTGATAACTTTTAACCGGCCCGAAGCATTGAATGCTTTGTCGACGACGCTGATCACTGAGCTCGCGGAAGCACTCAGGGTCATGGAAAAAACCGATGAAATAGGTGCAATTGTTTTGACCGGGTCCGAAAAGGCTTTTGCTGCTGGCGCAGATATCAAGGAAATGCAGTCAAAGAGCTGGCCGGACAGTTTCGTGGAAGATTTCATTACGGATGGTTGGGAACAGGTAGCGGCTTGCCGGAAACCCATTATCGCAGCCGTTTCGGGATTTGCGCTGGGTGGTGGATGCGAAATAGCGATGATGTGCGATTTCATTCTTGCCTCTGAGACAGCACAATTTGGTCAGCCCGAAATTAAAATCGGGGTTTGGCCAGGCGCTGGTGGTTCGCAGCGTTTGACCCGACTTGTCGGTAAATCGAAATCTATGGAAATGTGCTTGACCGGCCGCATGATGGATGCAGATGAAGCAGAGCGTTCCGGATTAGTCAGCCGCATCATTCCAGTGGCCGATCTCGTTGAGGACGCAGTGGCGACGGCACAAAAAATTGCCTCCATGTCGAGACCCGCAACGATGATGGTAAAAGATGTCGTTGATCGTGCATATGAGACTACCCTTGCAGAAGGAGTGAGGTACGAACGGCGGATGTTTCAGGCATCATTTGGTACCCCAGATCAACGCGAAGGCATGGCCGCATTTGTTGAGAAACGGAAGCCGAAATTTGGTTCCGATTAGCGGGTGTTTGGACCCGTAAAAAACGGTGCTAAATGCTTGACGGGAATGGCATCGCGCTATACAAACCCGGACCGCTGCAGATCAGCAGGATAGAAAGATATGGCAAATATTGCTTCCGCAAAAAAGCGCGTTCGTCAGACAGAACGACGCACTGAGCGCAACAGGGACCGGCGCAGCCGGATCAGGAGCGCTGTCAAGGATGTTGAAGTCGCTATCGATGCGGGCGATCGTGCGGCCGCGGAGGCTGCGTTCAAGATCGCTGAGCCCGAATTGATGCGTGGTGTATCAAAGGGTGTGATGCAAAAGAATACTGCAGCGCGAAAGGTTTCGCGTCTGTCTGCGAGAGTTAACGCACTATCCTGATTGTTTTTGGCCAATGAGCCCGAATTGACGAACCGCATCAGGCGCACTTGGTGCGGTTTTTTGATTCTGCCTCATTTGGTCTTCGATAAAATAGATGTCTACAATACCCCGAAAATTTAGGGTTTTCGCGCAAGTCCTTGACTCGATGTCATGATTCGGGAGTCGTTCATTTGTCAATGAATTTTTTAATATTTTTGTGGCGAAATCGGCTTGCTATCCGTATCGGTGCGAATTAGATTTAATTGCAGCGTCGGAACGGATACAGAGGCATTTAAGTAAAAAACATCTGTTTTTCTATCAATTTAAGTAATGGATTAGATTTTTATAATAAAACTATTGTTTAGATTTAAATCTAATCCTATTTCAGGGTTGGCACCCAAATAAAGGCAGTGAGGCTAGAAGCACTATAAAAAGCGGACAACTATTCAATACCCTACCGACCGGCGATGAAGATTTCCGCTTCTAGTTGAACTGAATAATCTACGCGATTCACTATTTTGTGGATCGTTGGGGGACTGGGGAACAAAGAATGCCGGGACCAAGGCTTGATCCGAAGATTACAGCTCAATGGGCACGAGTGCGCGGGCTGCTAAGATCGGAAGTAGGGGATGCATCCTACCGCAGCTGGTTGAAACCGCTCACGTTGGTTTCCGTGATTGACGGTACAGCAAAAATCGCCGTTCCAACGCGTTTTATGCGCGATTGGGTTGTGAGCCATTATGGAGATCGGCTGCGCGAATTGTGGGTCGGCGAGAATTCTTCGATCGATGTCATCGATATATTCGTGCAAACGCCGACCACCCGACCGCTAAATCGCCCCGTAGAGAAAAAGGCAGACGAGCCATCGCAGACCGGCCCTTCGGCGTCAGGTGGTGAGGCGCGCCCCGAAATAAGTGCTCCTCTGGATCCTCGCTTCACCTTTTCAAATTTTGTCGTCGGAAAACCTAACGAGCTGGCTTATGCGGCTGCTCGACGGGTCGCTGATTCCGATAACGCACCCTTTAATCCATTGTTTCTGTATGGCGGTGTTGGACTGGGCAAGACGCATTTGATGCATGCAATTGCCAACCATACACGCGGAAAATTTCCCGAACGCCGGGTCGTTTATTTGTCCGCTGAGAAGTTTATGTTCCATTTCATCCGTGCCTTGCGCTTCAAGGATACGGTCGCCTTCAAGGAACAGTTTCGTTCGGTTGATTTACTGATGATCGACGATGTCCAGTTCATTAATGGCAAAGAAGCAACTCAGGAAGAGTTCTTTCATACATTCAACGACCTGGTAGACAATAATCGTCAGGTTGTCATTTCCGCCGACAAATCGCCGTCTGATTTGGAGGGAATGGAAGAGCGCTTGCGGTCACGCCTTGGCTGGGGTCTTGTTGCAGATATTCACGCAACCAGCTTTGAGTTGCGGCTGGGGATTCTGGATGTCAAAGCCGAACGTCTGGGTATCGATATTCCAGTAAAGGTCAAAGAGTTTTTGTCGCATCGCATCACCTCTAATGTGCGGGAACTCGAAGGTGCCCTGAACAGAGTTGTCGCACATGCGGAACTTGTTGGCCGGGAAATTACACTAGAGACCTGTCAGGAGGTCCTGCACGATATTTTGCGGGCCAACGACCGCCGGGTCACTATCGAAGAAATCCAAAAGCGTGTTTCGGAGCATTTCAATATACGGATTGCAGACATGCATTCAGCGCGTCGCGCCCGTGCCGTCGCGCGCCCGAGGCAGGTTGCCATGTATCTCGCAAAGCAACTTACCTCTCGCTCACTCCCCGAAATTGGTCGAAAGTTTGGTGGCCGTGATCATACAACAGTGATGCACGCCGTTAAGAAAGTTGAAGAGTTACGGCAAACAGATTCGGCCTTCTGCGAGGATGTTGATCTTCTGCGGCGAATGCTCGAGGGATAACGGCAGTTTTCTGCGGTTTTTCCAGCAAATAATCTGGTTCATTTAGGGTATCTAAACCCGTGCGGCCATCCCCCTGAAATGCTATATTTTAGCTGCCTGCGAGGCTATGCGGGTGGCTGAGACAGGCCGGTATTTTTTATACTAATGAGAACCATTTTACGCCATGAAGTTTACGATTGATCGCGGTGCTTTATTGAAGGCATTGACCCATGTCCAGAGCGTAGTTGAACGCCGAAATACCATTCCAATTTTGTCCAATGTTTTGATGCGCGCTGATGATGGTGCGGTCGAACTCTCGGCAACAGATATGGACATTGCGGTGGTCGAAAAGGTATCGGCAGACGTCTCACAGCAAGGCGCGACAACTGTCCCAGCCCATACCTTGTTTGATATCGTTCGAAAGCTAGAGGATGGATCGCAGATAGAGCTTGGCGGTGGGTCTGAAGAGGGCCAAATGGCGATGCGGTCAGGTCGCTCGACGTTGAAACTGGCGACATTGGCGAGCGAAGATTTTCCGGCGATGACCGATGATGATATGCCACACAGCTTTACGCTCGAAGCTGCAGCGCTTCGCGCCCTTATCGACCGCACGCGTTTTGCAATTTCGACGGAGGAAACTCGGTATTATCTCAACGGCATCTATCTGCATGCTGCCGAGAGCGATGAGGGTGGCGCTGTGTTGCGGGCTGTTGCAACAGACGGACATCGGTTGGCGCGTATGGAGATTCCTGTTCCGGCGGGCGCTGAAGGCATTCCAGGTGTGATCGTACCGCGCAAAACGGTCAATGAACTCCGAAAACTTATTGATGAGGCAGAAGACGACATTGCCGTTATGATGTCGGATACAAAGATTCGTTTTGCGATGGACGGGATCGTTTTAAGCTCGAAGCTTATCGATGGTACTTTTCCCGACTATGATCGCGTTATACCGGAAGCAAATGACAAGTTTCTTGAGGTGAGCTGCAACCGGTTTGAGCGTGCGGTTGATCTTGTATCAACTATTTCGACTGAAAAATCCCGCGCTATTAAACTGAGCCTTGGCGCAAATAGCCTTGTGCTTTCCGCGACCAGCCCCGATGCCGGTAGTGCTACGGAAGAGCTTGAAGTTGAATATGACGATGGCGATCTTGAAATAGGCTTTAACTCCAAATACCTGATCGATATCACCCAGCAAATTCAGGGCGATAAAGCCCGTTTCGCGCTTTCTGATGCTGCATCGCCTACCCTCGTGAAGGATCTCGAGGATGAAAATGCGCTCTACGTCCTGATGCCGATGCGGGTATAGAGGCGCTTCCCCTGTCGACACTTCAGCCCGCTCTTCGAACAGATTCTGACGCCAATACGATGGCCGTTCAGCGGTTGGTGCTTACCGATTTTCGTTGTTACGCGTCTTTGCGTCTCAATATCGATGCACCAATGATCGCCCTGACGGGCGCAAATGGTGCTGGCAAGACCAATCTTCTGGAAGCGATTTCACTTTTGGTCCCCGGCCGCGGTCTGCGTAGTGCCCGCCTGACGGACCTGGCCCGCCGAGAGCATGGTAACCCAAACCTCGGACAAGGTTGGGCGGTTGCGGCAACAATTAATGGCATAGAAGGTCATTGTGAAGTCGGTACGGGAATTTCGGAAGACCCAGGAACAGACAATCCGAGACGGTCGGTCCGCATAAACGGTGCCACGGCGACTGGCCAGTCGGCACTTGGCGAACGGCTTTCGGCACTTTGGATCACACCGGATATGCAGCGCCTGTTTACAGAAGGCGCTTCGGGACGCCGTCGGTTTCTGGATCGTCTGGTTTTTGGTTTCGATCCGGCACATGCCGGCCGATTAAAAGCGTTTGAAAAGGCAATGCGGGAAAGGTCTCGCCTTCTTCAAACTGAAGTGACACAGGGAACATCTGCCGATCCTGCTTGGCTAAATGTTCTTGAAGAAACAATCGTTGAAAAAGGCGTTGCCATAGCTGCCGCCCGTATCGGGTTGATTGACCGGCTTAACCCTGCTTGTGCGATGGGGGTCGGGCCTTTCCCGTCAGCGTCCCTTGCGCTTGACGGGGTTTTGGATGGCTGGCTAAGCAATATGCCAGCCCTTGAAGCGGAAGACCGATATAAAGCCGCTTTGCAGGAGTCCCGGATAGAGGACAGGGCCGCGCGGAGCGCTGCCATTGGACCGCATCGCAGCGATCTGGCAGTGACTCATATTCTAAAGGATGCTCCTGCGTCGCAATGCTCAACCGGCGAACAAAAAGCGTTGCTAATCAGTATTGTACTTGCCAATGCACGGCTTCAGTCACTCGAACGCGGTGCCTGTCCCATATTGTTGCTGGATGAGATCGCAGCTCATCTCGACGAAGATCGCCGCAGCGCTCTTTTTGCTGAAATTCAGGCTCTCGGTGCGCAGGCCTGGATGACGGGAACGGATGCGTCCTTGTTCGCGCCTATATCGGCACATGTACAACATTTTACCGTGGCAGACGCAGTGGTAACCGAAAGTTCTCCCGATGCGTTTGCTGCATAGTTTTAACGAAGAAGTGGTTTAGATATGGCTCCTCCCGCTGAAGTCCCCGCCGAAGAAACAAACGCTGAATATGGCGCAGACTCGATTCAGGTCCTGCGAGGTCTGGATGCCGTTCGCAAGCGTCCGGGCATGTATATCGGGGATACCGATGACGGGTCCGGTCTGCATCATATGGTCTATGAGGTTGTCGATAACGGTATCGACGAGGCATTGGCGGGCATCTGCGACCGTGTAGAAGTGACATTGAATGGAGATGGCTCTGTTTCAATCCACGACAATGGCCGGGGGATTCCGGTGCAGGTTCATGAAGAAGAGGGCGTTTCTGCTGCTGAAGTGATTATGACGCACCTACACGCCGGTGGTAAGTTCGACCAGAGCTCTTACAAAGTATCCGGTGGCCTCCACGGCGTTGGCGTATCAGTCGTCAATGCTTTGTCTTCATGGCTTGAATTAAAGATATGGCGTGATGGCGCGGAGTGGTTCATGCGATTTGAGGATGGCGTTCCGGCAAAACCGCTTGAGCGGATCTCTGATTGGGATGGTCCGACCGGAAGCCAGGTTACCTTTATGGCATCACCCGAGACCTTCACAAATGTCGAGTATGATTTCGCCAAACTCGAGCACCGGTTGCGGGAACTCGCCTTTTTGAATTCCGGCGTTACGCTCGTTGCCAACGATTCCCGGGGTGTAGAGCCGAATGTTGTTGAAATGCATTACGAAGGCGGTCTGGCGGCCTTTGTAAGCTATGTCGATCGCGGCAAAACGCCTTTATTCGACGAACCGATCGCTATAAACGGCGAACAAGACGGTATCGCGATGGAGGTCGCCTTAGAATGGTCTGATAGCTATCACGAGACGACTCTGTGTTTCACAAACACAATCCCTCAGGCCGATGGGGGGACCCATTTGGCTGGATTGCGTGCTGCCCTTACACGCACGATTAATTCCTATGCCAATGAGACTGGCATCGCCAAAAAGGAGAAAGTCACCTTATCAGGCGACGATATGCGCGAGGGGCTGACCTGCGTTTTGTCAGTTATGGTGCCTGATCCCAAATTTTCGTCGCAAACCAAAGACAAACTTGTTTCATCTGAGGTACGTCCCGCCGTTGAAAGTTTGGTTGGCGACAAACTCAGCCAATGGTTTGAGGAACACCCAAATGAGGCCAAACGAATTGTTGCCAAAGCCGTGGAAGCGGCCGCGGCCCGTGAAGCGGCTCGTAAAGCACGGGATTTGACGCGTCGAAAGGGAGCGCTCGATATTTCAAGCCTGCCAGGAAAGCTTGCTGACTGTCAGGAGCGCGATCCTTCATTATCGGAGATCTTTATCGTTGAGGGTGATTCTGCCGGTGGGTCAGCAAAGCAAGGCCGTAACCGTCGGACACAGGCGATTTTGCCGCTACGCGGTAAAATTCTGAATGTTGAGCGGGCTCGTTTCGACAAGATGCTTTCCTCTGCGGAAATTGGCACTCTCATAGCTGCGCTCGGTACCGGTATTGGGCGTGAAGATTTCGACGTAGAGAAGGCACGCTATCACAAGATCATCATTATGACGGACGCTGACGTCGATGGCAGTCATATCCGGACCCTGTTGCTGACTTTCTTCTTTCGCCAGATGCCTGAGTTGGTAGAGAGGGGTTATCTATACATTGCACAGCCACCCCTGTATCGGGCCAAAAAGGGGTCTGAGGAAATTTACCTAAAAGACGACCCAAAGCTTGAGGAATATCTTATCGATGCTGGTCTGCGCGATTGCCTATTGATTATTCAAGATGGCGCGGAAATCGCCGGCGCGGATTTGCGCGACACTGTTGAAGGTGCGATGCGCGCGAAACGGCTCATGACGCCTATCCTGCAGAAACTATCCAATCCAATGGTTGCCGAACAGGCGGCAATTCTTGGAGCTTTCAATTCTGAGCTGTTGGAATCAGAAGAAATGGTAACGCAGCTCGGGGACGCAATTGCCCGGCGGCTTGATGGACTAACGCCTGAAAACGAACGTGGGTGGCGTGCCGAAATTCTTGATGGTGGTGGCTTCGCATTTGCCCGCACCTTGCGTGGGGTAACAGAACGTCACGTAATTGACGGTGCTTTGGTTCGCTCCGCCGAAGCAAGGCGTTTGGATGAAATGGTCCCCGATCTGCAACGAATTTATGCCCGTCCAGCAACGTTTAAGGTCAAGGAGAATGAGAAACGGATTGTTGGCCCTCTTGGCCTCGTTGAGGCGGTTATGGATAACGGTCGCAAAGGCGTTTCCATTCAGCGCTATAAGGGGCTGGGTGAAATGAATCCGGAGCAACTATGGGAAACGACACTGGATCCCGAAGTCCGCGCACTCCTGCAGGTCAAGATTGATCACCGTGACGCTGCTGAGGAAGTTTTCTCAACGCTGATGGGAGATGTTGTCGATCCGAGGCGTGATTTCATTCAGTCGAACGCGCTAAAAGTCGTCAATCTCGACGCTTAGTTACTAAATTTACTGAGAAAGCCGACGAAAGCTCTCGCCGAGAGCGGCGCATAAAACAACATCTGAAAGCTCTGGCGCCATGGTCTTGTAAAATTTGCGGGCCTTTTTGTTTCGCTTAAGGACCGACCAGAACATCCATTCGCCGCCATTTTCTTTACAGGCCCGCGCGGTCGCCCTCATTAGAGCCCTGCCAACACCGCGTCGACGCCAAGCCTGATCGACGTAGAGATCCGATAAATAAACCCCGCGCGTCGCCCGGTCCGTATCGTAACCTTCAAAGTAAAGGGCATAACCTACGATGCGATCATCTATTTCCGCGACCAGCGCCGTAAATGCTGGTTTTTCACCGAAGCCATCCGTGCGGTAGGCCTCCTCTGTTAACCGGGACGGACGCCCGCCATCTGCAATACTGAGTGATTGGGCAAGTCGAACAACGTCCGCCGCATCGTCGATCACCGCCAGCCTTACAGAGACAGGCGTTATTTCGCGTTCCGGTCTAACTGATTTTAAAAATAGGGCCATCACACATCGAAGTCTGAGAACTTAAAGGACTCGGTTAATTTGAACCAATGGCTCAGCGGTGTCACATCAAAATCACTTTTTGTGAATCGCTCGGGCCATCAAAATAGGTAAATGGCGAAAAAAAATTCTGAACAAAAGCCCTCTGAGAAAAATGTAGGACGCGGGCGTCCGAGGTCGCGTTGGGCTACCTTCTTTAAATGGACCGTTGTTTTTACAATTTGGACCGGCCTGATTGTGGCTGGAGTTCTCGCCTACTATGCTTGGGATCTTCCCGATCTAGACAAGTTAGAAACTCCGTCGCGGCGACCGAGTGTTACAATTCTGGCTTCTGACAGTTCAGTCATTGCTACTTACGGACATTTGCATTCAGGGACTGTGAAATTTAATGAAGTCCCGCCCTTTTTCATTCAGGCGATAATTGCCACTGAGGACCGCCGTTTTTTTGATCATATTGGCGTCGACCTACTGGGGATTGCGCGAGCCGCTATTACAAATTTACGGGCGGGCAGAGTGCGTCAGGGCGGCAGTACGTTGACGCAGCAGCTCGCGAAGAACCTGTTTCTGACACCGGAACGATCCTTCGGACGAAAAATTCGCGAATTGCTTTTGGCCTTTTGGTTGGAAGCACGATTTTCGAAGAAACAGATTTTTACGATCTATTTGAATAGGGTTTATCTAGGTTCTGGAACCTACGGTGTTGGCGCTGCAGCAAATCGTTATTTCGGAAAAAAAGTACGCCAGCTATCTTTGAGGGAATCTGCTGTGTTGGCGGGCCTCCTAAAAGCACCGACCCGTTATTCGCCTTTGCGCAATAAAAAATTGGGTTTAACTCGCGCAAATCAGGTGTTGGACAATATGGTTGCAGCCGGCTTTCTTACCAGACGCGATGCCGCGAGAGCGAAATCAGAAAAGCTGAGATTAGTCGGTCGTTCGACTGGAAGCGGTGCACGCTATTTTACCGACTGGATTCTTGATCGAGCTGCAGGATTCGTCGGCCGAACAGATCGCGATCTGATAATCAAATCAACGTTGTCGCCGCGTATGCAAAGAATTGCGGAGGATAAAGTTGCTGGAATGCTCAACAAGCAAGGCAGAATCCGGAATGTTGGGCAGGCAGCGCTGGTATCGATTTCACCAAACGGTGCGATCAAAGCAATGGTCGGCGGTCGGCGCTATGCTGCCAGCCAGTTTAATCGAGCTACACAAGCCCTTCGTCAGCCTGGATCGGCGTTTAAATTGTTCGTTTATCTCGCTGCCATGGAAGCCGGGCTGAGACCGGGTGAGTTCGTAATCGATGGACCTGTTTCGATAAAAGGCTGGAGACCACGCAACTATTCAGGAAGATATTTGGGACGAATTACGCTTCGTGAGGCGCTTGCAAAATCGGTGAACACCGCTGCTGTGAAAGTATCGGAAAGAGTGGGGAGACAAAATGTCGTTAAAGCCGCAGAGCGGCTTGGGATTACGTCAAAACTTAAAGGACACCCCTCGATTGCTTTGGGGGCTGGCGAAGCAAGCCTCCTGGACATGACAGCCGCCTATGCAGTTTTTGCCAATCGTGGCTATCCCGCTTGGCCATTTGGAATTCTGGAAATTCGCGATGGTCAGAAACAGCTTTTGTATCGGCGCAGCTCAACTGGTGCCGGCCGGCTGGTTGAGCCTGAATCAGTACGCAAAATTCAATCCATGCTTAGCGACGTAATAATAAGTGGTACAGGGCGCCGTGCAAAAATGCAGCGGCCGGCAGCAGGTAAAACCGGCACAAGTCAGGGATTTCGGGATGCATGGTTTATTGGTTTTACGGCAGAGTTAGCCACTGGTGTTTGGTTGGGCAATGACAACTCATCACCCATGAAGAATGTGTCAGGCGGTTCGTTACCGACAATTTTGTGGCGACGATTCATGATCGATGCCCTGAAAAGAGCGCCTATTAAGCCTCTTCCGGCCCCCTAAAACGCGATCCCCGCGGGTATCAATCAGCTATTTCTCTCTATATATGAAGGCGTATGATCCCGTCGTCCGCCCCAAATAAATTACTGCCAATCGCCCTGCTGTTGATGATTGGCTGCCTATGGGGCTTCTTTTTCATTCTTATTAAGAACACGGTTACTGACGGTATCCATCCGACGGCGTATGTATTCTGGTTTTGTCTTGGGGCTGGGATCGTCGTCCTGTTAATTGGGTTAAGTCGTGGTTCCCGCCCGCCCCTAACACGTCAGCATATTGCCTATTATTTTCGCGCAGCGGCGCTGCGATTTACCTTCGCCAACATCATTCTTTATGCGGCACAAGGCAAATTACCAGTTGGCGTAATGGCTGTAATCATGGCGTTTACGCCGATATTTACGCATTTAGTAAGTTTGATCACCCGCCTAGAGAAACTCGCTTGGTTACGCCTTGCTGGAATTATCATAGGATTTGCAGGTGTCTTGATCATCGTCGTGCCTGATGCATCGCTTCCCGACCCTTCCCTCGCCATCTGGGTTCTGATCGGTTTTGGAACACCGCTATTACATGGCTTTGCCTACGTATTTTTGTCAGATTCCAATCGCCCTCCTGACGTAGATTCTTTGCAGCTTGCAACGGGAACCCTTTTGGCAGCAGCGGCGATGGCGCTACCAATTTCTCTTGCAATCGGTGAATTCCATTTTCTCGCCCCACCGTTTTCCAACGGCGAACTATCAATGATGCTTCATTTCGTACTTGCGGGAATTAATTTTTATGGCGTCTTTGAGTTAATTCGAATTGCTGGCCCAACCTATATGAGCCAATCGAGCTTTATGTCCGTCGTGTTCGGTGTATTTTTCGGCATTGTTTTGTTGGGAGAACAGCACAGCCTCTATGTGTGGGCTGCGATTGCGATGATTCTCGCTGGCGTCGCGCTGGTCAATGCAAAACAGGGCAAGCCTTAGTGCATAGAAGCACACTATAGTGTCGGCCAGGTAACAATTCGATCTTCGGGGTCGTCGCCGCGACGTTCGGGAATTACCCGGCCGCGCACGGATATTCCCGCTTCGTGGACAGTATTGGCGTCGCCCGATACCAGCGGATGCCACCAGGCGAGCTCCTTACCCTCTGAGATGCGGCGATAGGCACAACTCGAAGGCATCCATTGTAAATCGTCAATGTTTTCTGGTTTGAGCGCCACACAATCAGGCACAGTATTTTGCCGGTTTTCATAGTCGCCACATCGGCAGGCGCCCGAATCAAGAAGCCTGCAAGCAATATCAGTATATGCGATCTCGCCGGTGTCTACGTCTTCAAGCTTGAGCAAACAACATCGGGCGCAACCATCACAAAGCGATTCCCACTCCGCCTGATTCATTTCGTCCAGAGTTTTTTGTTTCCAAAAGGGAATTGTCGCGTCTTTATTCACTGGGGCTATAGCTTCTTGGAAATTATTTTCGCCATCGCTTCAGCACTTGTCTGATGGTTAAAGTGCGTCACATATTTGCCTTCTCGATTCATCAAAAACACGATCGATGAATGATCCATCAAATAGTCGTCTTCATCGGGCTTGGATTTGTTCAGCGGCGCCTTGGCAAAGTAAATTCTGTATTGTTTTGCTGCCGCGCTAATGGAATTCTCGTTGCCAGTCAGTCCGATAAGGCCCGGGTAAAAGTTCTTTACGTACTCGTTTAGGTGTTCCGGCGTATCTCGCTTTGGGTCCACAGTTATAAATATAGGTTGAATGGATTTTGCCTTTTTACCCATCGCTTGTAGTGCGGCACTCATAATTTGCAATGCTGTCGGACAGACATCGGGACAGTAGCTGTAACCGAAATAGACCAACATAAATTTTCCGCGAAATTCGTCACTATTGCGGGTTTTGCCGTTGTGGTCAGTCAATTGAAACGGGCCACCGATTTTCGCGATGCCAGTCGAGCCGGGACGACTTCCCTCTGGTGACAGCAGGCCAAATTGCCAGGCAACAAGAACGCATGCCAGAATGGCAATTGCCGCAAGCGAAGCGGTTCTAAATGCTGCCATGTTCATCAAATCACTCTCTCGAAAAACCTTCGTGATGATATAGTCGCTGATACCCTAGTTCACTAGTAAACAAACAGTTATTTCGATGCCTACTGTAAATTAAACCCAATTTAGAGTAACTTCGTGATAGTTTTCGAGTTTTCTAACAGTGCCATGCAAATAAAGAGACCTCTTTTAGTTTTGTGTTTTCTTGTATTTTTCGCCCCGACGACGGTGCTTGCGGAAATTCAACTTTTTGGTGACAACCCTATATTCTCTGCAATTAAGGCGAACGATTTGGAAGGTGTCAAAGCAGCAGTCGCGCGGGGTGAAAAACCTGAAATAGAGGATTTCGACGGCCGAAACCCCCTAATTTATGCCGGTATTATCGGCAATGCCGACGTTATTGACTACCTAGCAAAGATTCCTGTTTCTATAAATCATCGAGATAAACTTGGAAATTCGGCACTCTATTATGCTGCCGATCAAGGTCACATTGATGCTGTAGAAGCATTGTTGGAAAGTGGCGCCGCCATTGACACAGAGAATCGCAGAGGCCTTACGCCGTTGATGGCTGCTGCTGGACAGGGAAAAATCGAGATACTCCGTATTTTACTCGAAAAGGGCGCCGATGCGACCCGTCGTGATTATACAGGTAGAACAGCTCTAATGTGGTCGGAGTGGAATAGAAAGCGCCAGGCATCAAAAATACTTCGCGCCGCTGGCGTTCGAGAATAGGGAGAACAGTCCGTTTGTATTTGTAGAGTTTGTAATGGATTCGCCCATACCATTTATTGTCCTTTTCGCAGCTATCCTGATTGATGCCGTTTCAGGAAATTTACCGCTTCTACGGCATATTTATGCTTTCCCAATGAGATTTGTCCGCGGACTCACTGAATGGTTTGATCGTCGTCTCAATCGTGAAAAACGAGGTCGCAATGCGCTGCGTGTCCGTGGTGCACTCGTTCTTGTTATTATTTGTCTTCCATTATGGTTCGGATCCGTCGCGCTCGAAAAATATGCCGACCGGGGGCAACTGGGTCCGCTAATAGACACCTGCGTTTTGTTATTTCTTGTCGGTGGTAGCCGGCCGATTGGCCGGTTGCGTAGTGTCGCACGTGCTTTGAGAGGAGCTTACAACGAAAGAGCTTCAAAAATTACCGATATACTGGTGCGCTTCGAAACAGAAAATCTAGACGGACACGGAATTGCACGCGCTGCGATCGGAGGCAGTGCAACACGAATTGCAGAGGGTCTGTTTGGGTTAATTTTCTGGTATCTTCTTTTTGGATTGCCGGCGGTCATCTTTTGCCGTGTCGTAAGCGCCATTGCGGACGTTATTGGGCGAAATTCTTCACAACATTTGGATTTTGGATTTGCTGCGCGCAGATTGGACGACGTATTGAGTTTGCCGGGAGCGATAATTGCATGCCCTGTCTTCGTAGTTGCGGCGATTTTTGTTCCCCGGGCCAATCCATTTCGTGCATTTGGCGGGTGGATTCAAGATTTGTTTCAGCATGCGATTCGCAGTGATTTCAGAGGCGTCGGCGCAATTGCCGGAGCATTTGATCTATCATTGGGTGGCCCGCAGGAGTTTGGAGAGGAAACGGTGAACCGCGACTGGATTGGCGAAGGAAGAGCGAGAGCGATGCGGGCTGATGCGCATCGAACGTCTTGGTTGTTAGGGTTATCGATTTTGCTGGTTTTGGCTGCACTTGCTGCGATGATCGTCTTTTTGAAACAAGTGACCTAGCTGCTCTGCGGGTTCGGTTATACTGACCCTGCCCCTGTTTTCGGAAACGGTCGGCATGTCAAAAAAATTGCTTCTTATCGTCGCCCACACGCCATCAGAAAATACCCGGATTCTTTTGAAAGCGATTACTGATGGTGCGCGGTCCACGGGAAGAGACTTCGTCGATATCCAGGCACAGGGACCTTTCGAAACGATGCCTGATCACGTTAACCGGGCCGACGCGATAATTCTGGGGACGACAGAAAACCTTGGCTATATGAGTGGTGCGCTTAAGGATTTTTTCGATCGGATTTATTATCCGTGCCTCGAGGAAAAACAGGGATTGCCATACTGCCTTTTTGTTCGTGCCGGACAGGATGGGACGGGAACCTGTCGCGCTGTCGAAACGATAACAACCGGGCTTCGCTGGCGGGCGGTTCAAGCACCGCTCGTTTGTCGCGGCCCATGGCAGCCTGAATTCAAAGAACAATGCGAAGAGCTTGGCTCAGCGATGGCCGCTGGCCTGGACCTTGGCGTTTTCTAACCCGCTCACTCGCCCATTTGAAGCAAGAGCCCTTTGATGCGGGCAAGTCGGAAAACATACAAAAATATTGTGACGCCCGCAGCGAGATAAACGATATTAAGAAGAACGGCATCGATAAAAAGGCCAGTTTGAAACTGACCATCGATTAAGACTGCCCGCATACCTTCAAATACGTGTGAGGATGGAAGGGCCCACGCTATAGGTTGAAGCCAGTCGGGAAGAATGGAAATCGGATAGTAAATGCCGCTGATTGGCGCGACCAGAAATATCCCTACCCACGCCAGGCTTTCTGCACCCATGCCAAATCTGAGAACCAGTGCCGAAACTGCGAGACCCACGGCGCCCCCAAAAATCATCAGATTTATAAAAAACGCGATTAGCGGCAGCCCCATATCAAAAATCGAATAGCTATAGAGCGGGATAGCTAATAGTGCTGCAGGAATGATGCCAATTATTGTTCGTACCAGGCTGATAAATAAGAGCGATATGGCCCATTCGTATGGGCGTAATGGGCTTGCAAAAAGTTGCGCAAGATTGCGGGACCACATTTCTTCCAGGAAAGACACTGCGACCCCGATATTGCTGCGAAACATGACGTCCCATAAAAGTACTGCGGCGATCAGCAGGCCAGCAGCCTTAATAACGGGGGAATCCGCAGTCAGCAAAAATTTGGTCATGAAACCCCAGAGAATCATCTGCATCAAAGGCCAATAAGCCAGTTCGATAATTCGTGTCCATGAGCTACGGAGTAAGAATAGATAACGCAATCCCATCGCACCGATACGATGAAAGGCGAGCGGCCGGTCCGGGTGCTGTTCAATTGGATGGAATTCACTCATTGCGCAGCGGCCTCTTGTTGGTTGTTTTCATCGCGGCGCGCAATATCGAGGAAAACCTGCTCCAGCGATTCTTGCCCATACTTTTCAACGAGCCCCTTTGGTGTTCCTTGGTCGACAATCTGGCCTTGCTTCATCATGAGTACGTCCGAACACAGGCGATCGACTTCATTCATATTGTGAGAGGCAAGCAAGATCGTTGCGCCGGTTTCACAGGCATATTCTTCGAGATACGAGCGTACCCAATCCCCCGTATCGGGGTCGAGTGATGCTGTTGGTTCATCCAGCAGGAGCAGTGATGGTACATTGATTAGTGCTTTTGCCAGGGCGACGCGTGTGCGTTGTCCTGATGACAATTGACCGGTTGGGCGGTCAATAAATTCACCTAGTGCGAGCGCATCGACCAGTTCTTCGATCCTGGCATGCACACCGCGTAAACCATAGAGTCCTGCGAAAACTCTCAGATTTTCTCTCACCGTAAGACGTTTTGGCAAATCAACATATGGCGAACCGAAATTCATTCTTCTAAGGACGCGATGGCGGTTCTGAACCATGTCTTCGCCCAGTATTTCAATTCTACCGGAGCTCGGTAACAACAATCCGAGCAGCATCGCAATTGTTGTCGTCTTGCCTGCACCATTGCCTCCGAGTAATGCGGTGATAGTGCCTGCCGTAACCTCAAAGGAGATTTCATTTACGGCGACAACGCCATCAAAATTTTTCGAAAGCTTTTCTGCGCTGATCGCGATGGTACTCATAATGTCTCTATATCATGTCAGGGATTATGTTTGACCAGAGTTCGAAACTTTTTATGTCAGAATAGATTCATTGCACCCGAATTGCGCTATAACAGGGCAGGTTTTATGCAAGCCGTTCGTTTCTATGGGGAATCTGCTATGGCGACAATGCCCGTAATTATCGAAACCAGCAGGGTTCAACTGCGGACGCTGATACTTATCCGTTGGGTTGCTATCGCAGGGCAAGTGGCCGCCGTCCTGGTTGTTTATTATGGATTAGGCTTCCACCTACCGCTAACGGCAACAATGGCAGCTATTCTCGCATCGGTAGTTGTGAATGTAGCTGCCCAATTCGGTGGCGGTTCAGGTAGAGTTTCTGAGAAGGGCGCCGCAGGATACCTGGCATTCGACATTGTGCAACTTGCCATTCTTCTATACCTGACGGGCGGACTCGGAAATCCATTCGCTTTTCTTCTTCTTGCGCCTGTCGCTGTTTCGGCAACAGTTCTCTCTCTCACCAGCACGATCATCCTAAGTGCTCTCGCCCTTGTTGCAATCACCGGCCTGTCGGTCAATCATTTGGAGCTCCCATGGCGCGGATCTCCTCCAGAACTGCCAACGGTTTATGTCCTCGGAGTATGGACTGCTCTCGCAATAGGGATACTGTTTTTCGCGGCGTATACCTGGCGTGTCGCGCAAGCGGCCCGTGAAATGTCTGATGGATTGTTCGCAACGCAACAGGCGCTCGCGCGTGAGCAGCGTCTGTCCGCGATGGGCGCCATTGCCGCAGCAGCAGCCCATGAGCTCGGGAGTCCCCTGGGCACGATCGCTGTAGTGAGTCGAGAGTTGTCTCGTGACTTACCCTCCGACAGCCCCATTGCGGAAGATATTGCTCTTTTGCGAACTGAAACCGACAGATGCCGTGATATTCTTGCTGCATTGGCACACAACCCTGAAGGGGATGATGCACCGTTTTCTGCGGTTCCTGTCAGCGCAGTGGTTGAGTCGGCTGCAGAACGCCATCAGACGGAGTCAATCTCTGTCAGCTATGACTCTGGCGTAGCTGCCGACCACATCGGCGAAGAAGAGCCCGTCATCCGGTCTGCCCCTGAAATCATTCACGGAATAGGTTCGCTAGTGCAAAATGCAATGCAATTTGCCATTTCCAAAGTAACTGTTATGACAAGCTGGTCCGACGAATTTGTTATGGTTTCAATCGCCGATGATGGTCCTGGCTTTCCGCCTTTTATATTGGACCGGATCGGCGAGCCATATATATCTCTCCGTGCGGAGCAAAGTGATCATATGGGACTCGGCATCTTTATTGCCCAGACATTGCTCGCGCGGACGGGTGCGCAGCTTTCATTCGGTAATCACGATCAAGGTGGTGCCATAGTTGAAATTCGCTGGCCTCGCGCCATGATCGAAGGTGCAGAGAGTGTGATGGAATGACTATGAACGAACAATCGGGAATAGCCGGGTCGAAGACCGGCGAAAAAACCGACAAAAAGCTGCTGATTGTCGACGACGACAGGCCCTTTCGTGAAAGATTGGCAAAAGCCATGGAAAGACAGGGTTTCGTCGTAACGCCGGTTGAGACGGTTTCCGAAGGTATCGCAGTTGCAAAACTCGAAGCACCGAACTATGCAGTACTGGATTTACGCTTGGATGACGGAAGCGGTCTAGATATCGTGCCGGCAGTCCGTGAAGCTGATCCTAATTCCCGTATCGTCATATTGACAGGTTACGGCAATATCGCGACGGCGGTTGCAGCCGTAAAGGCAGGCGCTGTGGATTATCTTGCGAAGCCAGCGGATGCAGACCAGGTCGCTGCGGCCCTATTGTCTCAAGGCGCGAATTTACCGCCGCCGCCGGAAAACCCCATGTCTGCTGATCGCGTCCGATGGGAACATATACAGCGTGTATATGAGCAGTGTGATCGGAACGTTTCTGAAACCGCACGGCGGCTGAAGATGCATCGCCGGACGCTACAAAGAATTTTGGCCAAAAGAGCGCCTCGAGAAACCAATGATCTCCCATCTTAGGCTGTGTGGTAGTTCATGACCGGTTCCCGTCCAGACGGTTCGAATAAGAAAGACCCCGAGTCTTCCTGGCTCTTTGGGCCCGAAACAATTCCCGTTTCCGTTCGCAACGCCGAGGCGATTTTAGGACATTTACCATTATTTATCGGTGGTTGGCCGCTGCAATGTGTCGGTAGCGCGGAGGAGAAACAGCATGACATTGATATTGTTGAAAACGGTGATGGGGGCTTCACGGTTAAATTAGTAGGGCCAGGCAGCAATGAAATGGCCTTTGACGACGCTCTGGATGCTGCGAATGGCTTCGCGGGATCGTTAATAGGGGCCTATATTGCGAGACAGCCCGATACTATATGTCTCCATGCATCCTGCGCCCAGATTGGTGATGGCCTGGTTGTTCTAATTGGCAATTCGTTTTCCGGCAAAAGCACAACCTCTTTGCAATTAGCCTGTTCGGGTTACAGATTTTTCGGCGATGATCGAATCGCTGTACGATTCAGCGACAATGGCCAGCCAACCGGGCAATGTTTGGGATTGATGCCTAAAATGCGTTTACCGCTACCACCGGATTGCGGAGCACCCTTTGAAGAATATATCGAAGCGTTTTCTGAGCTGCAGGATGAAGAAGCAGCGTATTTGCGGCTTGGCGACCGGGAGGCGGCGAATTTTGGTGATGAAGCGCCAATTATTGCACTAATATCACTTGATCGCACTGATTCTGGTGATGCAGAGTTGGCAGATGCGCCACGCCCCGAGCTTGTAAAGTCATTGTTGGCTCAGGTAACAGCACCGCATTTGGACATTTCAAGATTGGTGCCCGCGATGAATCGCCTGGCGTCTCTAATTCCGGGATTTACCTTGAAGTTTTCCAGTAGTAAGGATGCAGCACGGGAGATTGCTGCGAAATTTCGCGCAAAAAAACCAGAGGTTCATAGTGTCTGAGAAGAAAACCTATAGTCGGAATCCTGCCGTGACGGAAACCGATATTGATGACGAATTATTTCTTGTCGAGCCAGAATCCGAAGAGGTTTTCTACATGGATACGGTAAGTGCTGGGCTTTGGAGGCTTTTAGAGGAGCCGGCCAGTTTTCAAGACATAATTTCCGTTTATTCGGCTGCTTTCCCCGATTCGGATTCGAAACAGATCGAAAACGATCTACGCAAAGCACTGGATGACTTGTTGGAGCGTGGTTTGGCGCTGGAATAGTCGATGGTCTAACAGGCGAAAATACGGGGACTTTCTGCCAAAAGGAATTTTAACGAAATTCCCCCATTTTCTTGGTAATTTATTCTATAATGTGTCATTATTCTGCGGGGCCGCGTGCCGCATCCGACTGATCTTCTGGGATCGCAACAGATGTATGGCTTGCTCCACCAACTTTCTGCCAACTATGATTTGGTGGTTCTGGATTCACCACCTCTGTTGGCCGTCTCAGATGCGCTCGTCCTGGTACGAGAAGCGGACCGGACGATCTTTGTCGTTCGGTGGGAAAAGACCCGGCGTGACTTTGTCACCGCTTCATTACGACAGCTAGCGGAGTCGGGTGCCAAAATTGCCGGACTCGTAATGTCTCAGGTCGATCTTAAAAAGCAGGGTCGCGATGGTTATACCAGCGGCTCCGGTTATTATTACGGCGATAGCCCAAAATATTATTCTGATTAGGGCTGGGTTTTTCTGACGCATGGCGTCCCAGCGAAAATACTCTCTTTCCTTAATCGCCGTGATAATAGGCGGGTTACTTGTTTACATGACCGGGCCGAGGCTGGTTGCCTACATTGCAATGCAGCCTGGTGATTCCACTATAATTTCTCTAGGCCGCGGGGAGGATGTCAGCGCCCAGAAAATTAGCAAGGCCATTCGCGGACGCCGGGCTTCATTAAAATGGTTCGAAAGGGGTCGGACGCATCTTGAAATATCCGGTCTGTATCTATTTTTAGCCGACAATCCGAAATTTAAACCCGCGCTCCGAAAATCGTTTCTGGATAAAAGCATCGAAGCGTTTGACAAGGGCTTAGTCCTTGAACCACGCAAGCCGTATTCCTGGGTCCAATTTGCTCAGGCAAAATTTCGGCAGGACCGGCGCTCCAAAGAAATCAATTCATTGCTTCGAATGTCCTACATGATTGCGCCGGAGGAACCTCGAATAGTAGTGACGCGGGTGCAGTTGGGTTTTCGCGCACAAAACATTCTCGCAAAAGATTTAGAGAAAAATTTTCGAAATGACATTCGACTTAATTTGAAACATCAACCAAGGCAATTGACCATATTTGCCCGGAAAAAATTCGCGTTGCCCTGGTTGAATCGGATTGCCAAAGGGGATTCCAAATTAACCGACAATCTCTATCGCGAGTTTTTAAAATTACCGCCACCAGGCGATCTTTAGGGTCATCGAGAACTTCCCGCCGCCCGATTCTGGCTCGGCCAGGATTGAGCGAAAGCAACGCCCAAGATCGCTGCGTAAGTCGCTGCAATCGCGGGAATTTGGATAGTGAAATCCAATAGATTCTGGACAGCAATCATCACCGTTACTCCCAATCCCAAAACGCTAAAAATGGCATTACGCCGTCGTGTCTTAATGCCGATGAGAACACGGCTTAATATGATGACGAAGACCAGCATCAAAAGGCCAAATCCGACATAGCCAAGATCAACTATGAGCTCGATGTAGACGCTATGCACCTTATCAAACCTCGGTGCATACCAAGGCACTGCCGCGTCTCTGAATTGGTAGAATATTTGCGGAAATGATCCAAGGCCGTGCCCTGTAAAGGGGGCCGTATCTATGATACGCTATGCAATTTCGTGAACTGTGTCTCGGCCGGTCCCCTGATGAGCAAGTTGCATGACACGCCCAAGTGTCGCGCGTCCGCTCATTTCCAGAATGACGAATCCACTGCCAAATACCAAAACCGACAAGGCGATTAATGGTTTTCGGCGAGTGTTGGCCCTGCCAATGAGGATCGAGAGCATGACAGCTGCACCGATCGCGGTGACAAGAAGTGCACCCCGTGAATGGGTAAACATCATCGCTATGGTAACGACGATTGCACCACATACGAGGCAATAAATGGACGGAGGAAGGGCCTCACTGAGCCGTTGCCCTTCTTTCGCGGCTGAACGCGCAGTCTGTGATACAGAGTGCAGTACCAATCCAAGAATGGTCAGAATACCCATACCCGCGTAGGCGCCATAGGCCGCCCGCCCCACAAAGGTGCTGGTCAAGTCACCAGTGTTTGCCCATTTTGCGTATCCCAATATCGTTTTATTCCCCGCCGTATATACCGAGAGTCCATAGGACGCATAGGCAATCGCCGCAATGGAGATACACCAAAGGATCGCACGAGCATTTGAAGGGTCACGTCCGAATTGTGCTGCGATCCAGAATATACCTGCATAGGCAACAAGACGAAGCGCATGCTCAATGGCGGTTTCCCTGTCTGTGGTGATCGCACTATTCAACGGTTTTCCCAGAATTTTCGCGGCATCTTGCCATAGCGGATCATGCCAATCGATCGGCGTCAGCATTGTCGTTTGAACCAGTGCCCAAAGAATGACAAGGCCAAACAGGACTCCCGGAAAGACGAAAACCCGGCCAGGAAGTTTTGCCATAGAAGGGTGCCGAAATGCTGCAAAGGCCCAGAGAATAAGGAGTATTCCGACGCTAAAGCTTAAGAAAGACCATGACCAAGGTCGATTTGATCCCAAAGGGAGCGGAACCCAGGCGAGTAGCAACAGGAACGCCCAGAACAGAAGTTTCGAAAATTTACCGTCAGACTTAGCCAATGGCTTCAGACCGATACTGACAGCATCAGAAAACACCGCACCTCTTTCTCAAGCCCCATCAGATAGCGACCGCTAGTAGGCATTTTCATTCAGGAAACCGGTAAACAAGGTGAGGAACAGTATTTTTAAGTCGAATCCGAGAGACCAATTCTCAATATAATATAGATCATGCTGCACCCTCGCCCGCATTTGTTCGGGGTTGGCTGTTTCGCCCCTGAGTCCGTTCACCTGCGCCCAACCGGTAATTCCGGGTTTTACTTTATGCCTGATCAGGTACTCATCGATGATTTGTGCATACTCCTCATTGTGAGCGATGGCGTGGGGCCGCGGGCCCACCAGAGACATTTCACCGCGCAAAACATTTATGATCTGTGGCAGTTCGTCGAGACTGGTGCGCCTTATGAACCTGCCGACCCTCGTAACTCTTGGATCTTCTTGCTGCGCCTGCTTGACCTTTTTGTCCGACCTGTCCGGTTCCCAAAACATGCTGCGAAATTTTAGAACGGTGATTTCGTTGTTATTAAAACCGTATCGTTTTTGCCGGAATAATATTGGCCCGGAGCTATCGAGTTTTATCGCTAATGCGATTGCAAGCAGGATCGGCCATATGAGCATTAGAATTATGAGTCCCAAAAGCCTATCTTCAATACCTTTTAGTATGCGGTTCCAGCCTGCCAAAGGCGGTTTAAATACTGTTAGCATCGGAACTCCGGCAATATCGCCGTAGCCCAGATGAGGAATCTCGAACACTGCAGTGCCGGGGCATAATGTGATATCTGCCGCAACCGTCCGTAATCGTCGTAAAATATTTTCCAAACGTTCCTGAGCGGTCCATGGTAGCGCAATAGCGATTTGATCAACGCGCTGGTTCCGGACAAACATTAGTAAATCATCGATATTACCTTGGTTTTTGTGTTCGCCTATGGATTCCGGAACGCGGGTATTTCTGTCGTCAAATAATCCGAGAATTTTCACCCCGGAAGCTTTTCTGCTATCCAGGTGTTTTATCAACCGTTCGCCAAACTCTCCTGCCCCAACAACGATGACGTTGTATGTTAGCTGACCTTTTTCACGGAGTTGTTTGATAAGAACGACCGCAAACAGTCGTACAGCGGTCAATGAAATATAAGCAGCAATAAACCAATAGGTCGCCCAGGCGCGGGAAAAACTACTCGAGACTTTTCCAAAATAGGCAATGAGCAGGAGAGTCACCATAACCGCACCCCAGCTCACCGTAATAGCGCCAAGTTGAGCGGCAAGTTTTTGAAGATCGACAAAATTATAGAGTCGGCCGAAATGCATAAAATTGGCTGCCAACAAGGCACCGATTGCGATTGCAATCGGATAGTTATCAGGCATATGTGCGTAAAAACCGTGATAGACGCCGTACGCCACATAGCCAGTAGATGCTATGACCAAAAGATCAACTATACGGAGTGCGCCTGTAATGACGCGTTGATCGTCTATGCCGAGACTAATTCTTGGGAGTTGCATGGGAATGGACAATCAACCTTCGCAATACCTGCGTCATTTGGGCAGTAAACGGCAGCAAATTCTCGCCTGCCTATGGTCCAACCACGATGATTATAGGCTTTGATTGCGCGCGGGGTAAAGATTCTTGCGAATATTGCGAAAGTGCTAGCTTCGATGAAGCCACCAAAATTGCTCATTGATAGAGTAGATTGGTTTGTAATGGTGGACTTTGCGAGTATCGACGACGTGTTTGATTTGATTATCCAGTAGCAAGGCACGACCCTTGTGGTAAACGATCAGAACAGCGTGAGCGAGCCGAAGATTTAAATCCTGCAAGACGAGAATTCTCAAATTGGAAGCCGGCACGCCTAACGCCCGAAGAGAAAGGTACTTGCTAATAGCGTAATCTTCGCAGTCACCATCTC
The DNA here is from genome assembly GCA_002720855.1 of Rhodospirillaceae bacterium. Classification (GTDB taxonomy): domain Bacteria; phylum Pseudomonadota; class Alphaproteobacteria; order MPNO01; family UBA2964; genus UBA2964. Next base: position 776,499 of record PBIN01000015.1, read on the forward strand.
TGCGAAGGAATTGCTTGGGAGTAGCCCAATAATCAGGCACGCCATAATTTCTAGGATCAACAATATAGCGCGTCCGGTTCATTTCCGTGTTGACGGCGTGGATTTGCTGCAATCGGGATTTATTTCGGATTTCATCAAGAAACTCGCTCCATTCCTGTAGATGGCAGCGACTAAAAATCGATGATTCACAGGGCTGATCGGGTAAATCTTTCTCTTTGAAATAACGCTCCAACGTTCCTTGCCACTTTGGAAATAGCGAAATTTTAGTGGAAGGCGTCTCTTGGCTTCCAAACAAAGCAGGACGATACCCGGCGCTTTGCGCATTGTTGATCGATAAAATCAATAAGGCGACAAGGAGATAGGGGCTCCATCGAAAAGTCAGACGCTTCAAAATTTGACTTACAAGCACAGTATTCAACATCGTCCGCCCGGGGATTATGAAATTTTTCAGATCCTCCAATAGTTCCAAAATTTATCTCCTTTGCGTTAACAGAGCGCTAACCCGCTATCGGCCATGATGCTCACCGTTAACCCTGTTTAGACAGGACAATTAACGTTTTTGGAGGAGGGGAAGTTGCCGTTGGTTAACAAATTGCAAGTTGAAACCGCTAACCCCGGAATGAAAATTCGTCTTGGCGTAGTGGCTCTTCTCGTCCTGGGACTATTTATCACTGGCCTAGTCGGTATTTTCAGGTTCGTCGAAAACGAGCGCGAGCGTGAATTACAGGTTTGGCAGACCCGCTTGACAATAATTGCCGATACCCGAACGCAAGCGATTGAAGGCTGGATATCAGGTCAAATTGCCTCCGTTACAAAGCTGGCGCAGAATGCCGCTCTTCAACTCTATATGACGCAGATGATAGCGTCGGCCGGCTCCGGAATTGCCGTTTCCCCCGGCGTCGAAGCGCAGGCGGATTATCTCCGAAATTTGCTGGTCGTTGTTGCCCATCGATCAGGATTTTCAAAATCACCGCAAGGTCCCGAAGTTGGCGCAAACGTCAGGCGTGTCGGCGTTGCCGGAATTGCTCTAACCACGCGCGACGGCAAAGTCGTCGTGTCCACACCTGGAATGCCACCAGTCGATGGGTCGCTATTGTCATTTTTGAAAGAGGCAAAACCAGCAGAAACAGCAATACGCGATTTGCGCCTCGATGCTGCCGGTAAGCCCTCCATGGTATTTGCTACTCCAATATTTGCGGTTCAGGGGCGTGGCGCTCCATCTGATCAAATAGGATGGGCAATTGGGGTTAAACAGGTATCAGATGAACTTTATCCGCTCTTACGCCAGCCCGGCGCAATTTGGAAGTCGGCTGAGGCTCTGATCGTCCAAAATAACGATGGGCTGATTAGGTATTTATCGCCAACGCGTGTCGGGGACGCGCCGTTGGCGCGTAGTTTCGCGATTGATACGCCAGCACTCGCTGCCAAGTTCGCTATTGAAAAACCAGGCGGCTTCGCTGTGCGGCGCGATTATCGTGGCAACGACGTTTTGGTTTCAGGGCGGATGGTAGGAAAGATGCCCTGGACAGTTTTGTACAAAATTGATCGCGAAGAAGCACTCGGAGATAGCGACACGCGGCTAAATCGTTTGGTGATTATTTTATGTCTTGGGCTGATCGGTGTCTCTGCGGCTATTTTGGCGGTGTGGCGCCATGGCGCTTCATTGCGTTCCGCACAGGCTGCGGAAAAAGCCGAACAAATGGCAAACCGATATGAAGCACAAAGCAAATTCCTGAAACTCATAACGGATACTCAACCGACGTCGATGTTTATCGTCGATGGGGATAACCGTTACAAATTCGCCAATAAGATCGCATCCGACAGCACCGGAATTTCGGAAGATGATCTTATCGGTAAAAGTCTTGCAAGTGTCTTGGGACCAGCTGATGCAATACGCTATGAACAGATTAATAAAAAGGTACTTCAAACAGGTGAAGCACAAATTGACGTTCACCGAACGGGATCAAATGGAGATCTTCGTATTTGGCAGGCCGAGCATATTCCGGTTTCGACAGAACTTGATGCTACACCGGGTGTGATGGTCGTAGAGGAAGACATCAGCAGTGTCGTCAATGAACGCGAACGCCGCGAACGCACTTTGGAGCAACTCTCAGATACATTGGTCGCTATTCTCGATCGGCGCGATCCATATGCGAGCAACCATTCCGCACGTGTCGCCGCGACGGCCGAAGCGCTCGCCAGCGAAATGGGCCTCGAAGATTCTGTCGTCGCTACGGCACGGACCGCAGGCAGGCTGATGAACATCGGCAAAATTGTCGTACCTGAAGAGATGTTAACGAGGGCAGGATCACTCGGCGATGACGAGGTTAGGCTTGTTCGTGGCGGATTGTTGAAGAGTGCCGAACTTTTGAAAGGTGTTGAATTTGATGGCCCGGTGGTAGCGGTGCTGCAACAGGTTCAACGCCGCTGGGGCGACTGCAACCCTGATACGCGTGATACTGATGATGTCCTGATATTGGCGCAGATTGTTGCGGTCGCTAATGCTTTTGTCGCATTAATCAGCCAACGGTCGTGGCGGGCGGAAATCGACATGGATGAAGCAGCTGCACAAATGATGGCTGATGCAGATACCGTATTTGTCCGCCGCGTTCTGTCGGCTCTTCTAAACCTCGTTGATAATCGCGATTTACGGGAAGAGCTAACGATCGAATCGAATGTGGAAAGACATTAAACCCCTAAGAATGCTGGTGTAATCGACCCGTGCGCGGCATAGTAAGGGCATGTTTGGTAAGTTATTCGGAAAGGGGCGTCAGCAAATGCCGCCCCCGTCAGTTACTGCCGGAAGCCGCGTTTATGTGATTGGTGATATTCATGGACGGGTCGATCTTCTCCATGACATTCATCAGCAAATCCTTCAAGACATATCGAGCGCGCCAGACCTAGATACGACAGTTATTTACCTTGTAGATTATGTCGATCGCGGCGATGCTTCGTGCGCAGTTATTGATCTCCTCGTCGAAAACCCGCTTGCACATCTCAATCCAATTTTTTTGTCCGGCAATCACGAACAGATGATGGTCGCGTTCTTAGAAGATATTGCAATCGCCGGTATGTGGCTGGGCAACGGTGGTAATTCCACTCTATTGAGTTACGCAGTGGGTGCCCCTACTGACAAAACTGGAGATGAAAAACTCCGAATAATGCAACGGGACTTTCGGGCAAAATTGCCCCCTGAGCATCTGGAATTTTTGCGTAGTCTTTCCCTCTATCATATAGAACAGGATTACCTTTTCGTGCACGCCGGTGTGGCGCCCGGTGTTCCAATTGAGGACCAGGGGAGTGAAGACTTCCTTTGGATTCGCGACGAGTTTTTGCGATCGCGTGCCAATCACGGTCATTGCATCGTACATGGGCATTCGATTGTTGATATGCCGGAGTTCTACCCGAACCGAATAGCGATCGATACCGGCGCCTATTACAGCGGTCGCTTAACCTGTCTTGTGCTTGAAGGACAGGAACGTCGATTTTTGCAAACCTAATCCGGGAGAGGCGCCGATGTTTTTTTGGCGCGATCACGAATATTTTGATCCCTGGCCGTTAATCGCCAACCCGGAGGATCTCGCACGGCCAGAAAACCCAGATGACTTTTTTGATGCGGTAGAAGCGCTGGCGCGCCTGATTTCTCCTACTCTTACGATGCATTTGCTGGAGCCCGTTCAGCAGCTAATAGATGAACCGATACTCGATCCATCGATTGTTTCGGAAAACCGGCTACTGGCAAAATTTTCCCTGGCACAGCAACGGCACTGGGCGCAGATACTCGCAGAATCAGATATCGATGTTTTATTTTTGAAGGGTTTTGCATACGGACATAGTTTTTATCCGGATCCTGTATTACGCCAACAGGGCGACCTCGATTTTCTGGTTCGGCCAAGTGATCTTTCCGCCGTTATGTCATTTCTCGAAAAGTTTGGATTTCAATTTCGCCCGGCACCCCAAAGCCGCTGGGGTGCGATTTCGGACGCGAGCTTTATGCCGTTTGTAACGCCGGACGGAAGTTGCGATCTTGATCTGCACGTTCATCCCGACTGTTATCCCGCATATTGTTCGCTTACGACCGAGCGGTTATTTGCGGAATCTCAATTGATCGATGCGGGAGGATTCGCGGCACGAATTCCTTGCCGCGAACACGCCTTACTCCTTTGCGTAACGAACGCCGCAAAGGAAAAGTTCGATATGTTTAGTGCCCGGAAGGTCATCGATGCGATGGTGTTGTTGCGAAATACTCCCGATCTAGATTGGGAAAAAGTTTTAAGCCTTGCAGCCGAGGGAAACTATTTCATTCCAGCGCGTATCTTCTTTTCGCTAATGGTTGCTTTGGGATTTCCTGACTCAAAGATTCCTGCTGCTCTTCTGGCGTCCCTACCCAGATGGCGTCGAAACTCATTTCGTAAAATCGTTTGGCGATTTAAAACGTTGTTTCCAGAAGACCCAAACCTGCTCTCTTTGTTGTGGCGGGAATGGGCTTTGTGCGCGGAGCCTGCCGTCGCTTTTTACAATCTGCGACTCCGTGCCCGCGGAATGGTTAGGCCGGGCTCAGGAATTCCAGAAGGTGCTCCGACAAAGGTTGAATATTCCTAGTTCGACCAATGAACCCATATGATGTTACACATCGTCACGGGAGTCTGACAATTGATCTAACTCTAGCGTAGTATGGTGACAAAAGATGGTCTCTGATAAACGGGTTTTGGTTACTGGCGGTGCAGGATTCATTGGCTCGCACCTTTGCGAGCGGCTTCTCGCTGACAAGCATGACGTGTTGTGTATAGATAATTATTTTACCGGGTCGAAGAGCAATGTCGCCCAGTTAATGCAAAATCCGCATTTTGAGTTAATGCGACACGATGTAACTTTCCCGCTCTATATCGAAACGGATGAGATTTATAATCTCGCCTGTCCTGCCTCGCCCGTGCATTATCAATTCGATCCGGTGCAAACAACCAAAACCAGCGTTCACGGGGCAATCAATATGCTTGGCCTTGCAAAACGGGTGCGAGCAAAAATTTTCCAAGCGTCGACAAGTGAAGTTTATGGCGATCCGAAAGTTCATCCGCAGGTCGAAACTTATTGGGGACATTGCAATCCGATTGGACCACGCGCTTGCTATGATGAAGGAAAGCGATGCGCGGAGACATTGTTCTTTGATTATCGGCGGCAACATAACCTCTCGATCAAAGTCGCACGTATTTTCAATACCTATGGTCCGCGTATGCATCCGAATGACGGCCGCGTTGTATCCAACTTTATTGTTCAGGCTTTGCGCAACGATCCCGTGACTATCTATGGCGACGGAGAACAGACCCGTTCGTTTTGCTATGTTGACGACCTGGTCGAAGCGTTTATCCGTATTATGAATACCGAAGATGATTTCACGGGTCCGGTGAACATTGGCAATCCCAATGAATTTACCATTAGGGAACTTGCAGATACGGTCATCGAGCTTATCGGATCGAAATCGGAAATTATTTCAAAACCGCTTCCTGCCGATGATCCCGTTCAACGGCAACCGGATATTACCATTGCCCGCGAGAAGCTTGATTGGGAGCCTACTATTCAATTGAAAGAAGGGCTGACAAAAACAATTGCCTATTTTGACGAGCGGTTGTCGGAAAACTAGTTATTAGTAGTTTAGTGCGCGCCTGACCTGCGGTTGTGCGCCAGACTTTTTAGTCGTTCGGATGAAGAAGCCCACCACGTAATAAAGGATGACGTGGTAGATAATTCCTGCGACGACGAGCGAAAAGTTTGATTCAACGCGGAATAGCCCTGTGAAAATTGATACCGAGAACACCGCGAGCCAATCGCCCACATGTCGGCCATTCATGAAATAACAGATTATCCAATAAATCTGGGAAATTATGAACATGCCGACAATAACGCCGATGCTTCCGAAATTAACATATAGCTCCACGAGCTGCGGAAAGTTAATGGATGTCGTCGTGTCGTCGATCGCTAGAATTTGGTACATGTGGCCAAAATTCTGACCCAATTTCGGATCTGGCTTGTCCGGTAAAATAACGCGCGGCACCAGTTTCCATATCAAGTCTTTGTAAGTTGTACCGTATAGATAATCGACCTGCCTGGGTGTCATATCCATGACGTGCGCAAGCATGTACGAAATATCCAGGCGGATGCCGATAGCCTGCAATGCGAATTTTATAACTTCGGAATCGGCTGTGACCGCCTGTGCCGCAATTTTCCCGAACTTGGCGCTGTTTTCCGCGGCATCGCCCAACCCTTCCTGTTTAACGGAGGCGCTATGGGCATCCCAAACCTGGTCGCGGAACTCGAATTTTGCATACATGAACGGAAAGAGCGCCATGACCGATAAAACGATAACGATCCAGGGAATTTTCTTTTTCTCACCGATATAGGTCATGATAACCGCAAGACCAAAGCTCGCTATTGGCCCGGAGTTGCCGCCGGAAATAGCTAATCCCAGGTAGGCCGGAACAAAGAAGAACCAGATCATGATCGAAAATGGTCGCGGCATCTGTTTCCGCATCTGCAAAATATAAAACGCCAAAATGCCAACGATCGAAAAGTTCGCCAGGAAGTTAATCAGCTGACCGGCGCTCGACGTATCGAGGCCGGTTTTCATACCCAGCAATCCGACAAAACCTCCTATAAAAAATCCTAGTGAAATTTTTCTGGCGCTCTTTGGTTCCCAGTCGAGCTGCATATGCGGGATAAATCGCAGCAGCAAATTTATCGGTCGCCAATAATAACCGATGACTAGAGCAAGCATGCCAAAGAGGGTGACCGTCGCTGACTTCATCAGGTCGGGGTATTTCAGATAATCAAAATGGACCGTGTGTTGAATGGTGTAGAACGGGTAGAGCGTGTAATGAATTGCGTAGACAAGGCATATGAGTTGGAAGAATGGTAGCCGGTCTGTCGGTTTAAATAGGTAAAGCGTCATCGGCGTAAAACAGACGATCAGTATCAGCATATAAATCACATGGACTTCGTGATACTTGCCAGCAGACGCGGGAATTGAATTCAGAAGCAAAATAGTCGTCACGGAGACGAAAAAGAAAATCAGGCCGGGTACCGGGCTTTTTGCGTAATAGGAGTTGGCAATTAAATTTCTGGTCTGAAAACTAATCCCGTTCAATTGCAGACAAAACGCCGTACGGTCCGCAATTACACTCAAGAATTACAATATATGCGCATTTCAGGATTATTGCCTGAAATTATTCACTCTTCCTTACGACAGCCATGAGCTCCTCACCCTGGAGGTTCTCGAAAGCCTGCTCGTCGGAGACATAGTCAATAAGCGTTCCAGTATATGGCTCGCTGGCGAACTTCGGACTAAAACCATATGTATTCATATTTTGGGAAAAGAACCGCGCTGTTAGTGACGTCACATGTTCCTGACTGATAACGCCTGCGCCCTGCGTACGTGCCGTCGGTCCGTCGCCATTCGGCACTATGATGACCAGGGCTCCATTGGGAGAAAGCAGGCGCGAAAAAAGTGCAAAGGCAGGACGAAGATCCGGCAGATGCTCAAGCACATGATTAGTAAAAATGACGTCGAAACTATCGTCGGGCAAAGCTTCAAGCTGGCCATACTCATCTAAAATTTTAACACCAAGATTCTGTCGGCCGAAATCGGCGCGCGGGCGTGAAAGTTCGAATCCGGTTGCGTCGAATCCTGCCTTGTTAAACTGATCGACGACGTATCCCCAGGAGCAACCAAATTCCAAAAGACGCGGTCCCCCATGTATGGCTTTTGTCGCTTCGATCTTATCCGCAAAATCCCAACGACTATCCACGAAATTGTTAGACCTTGCCGCTTCAAGCGTTGCAGAGTCCGGAAGATCGGTAACGTGGCCGCCTTCATAGGACTGTTCGTAATATTCCCGCGCCGCTTCAGGCTCGTCCTTTGGGTAGCGAAACCGTAACCCACATTCGCTGCATTCACGAAGCTGGATGAGCAATTTTTCCCTGCCCATGACCGTTGCGTTTTTGCTATCGCAATAGGGGCATGATTTTGGCTGACCTGAGAGAATGTAACCCAGCGCCTTGAAACCGAATTTCACATGAGACGAGTTGAAGCCGAAAATCGAAATACTCATAAGATATACACACTGTTGTCCTGAACGCATTATCGCAGAATTTCAAATGATTTTCAGAGGGTTATACAATCCAATCGAAAATTCCAGACAGTGATATTTGCCGTCCAGATGTATCTCAGTTTTTGAAGAATGGCCCGAATATGCCCTGTACGGATTCCATAATTTGATTTACCTGTTGCATCCATGGCGGAACAGCTTTCCACGACAGTTGCAACGATCAGCCGTTTCCATTCATTTGAAGTGGCTTTGCAACTTCAGTCCCGACAGGCTCTGCATTCGATTTATTCGGGCCTGGCACGACGATTTTTGCGTCGCTATCCCGTTGATCCCGCCGCACTTCGAACATTTCCCTGGTATCAAACACCTCTCGAAGCTGCACCGCGTCTTAAACTTTTGACACCTGCACAATCAATGCGCCTGGAGTGGCTTGCCAAAACAGCTCTTGATCGTCATATCGCTCGAACTCTGCCCGATTGCCATGTCTTCATGGCACTTTCGGGAATTGGCCTGGCAGCGGGTAAGGCCGCCCAGGACCGCAATATCGCCTATATCTGCGATAGGTCGTCGTCCCATATTGCTTTTCAGAACGAATTACTGCGGAACGAGTATGAGATGCTGGGCATGCCGTATCAACCGATCTCGGAACGTATGATCGAACGCGAACAGCAAGAATATGAGCAGGCCGATGCTATCGTTCTTCCATCCGGATTCGCTGAACGCAGTTTTGTTGAGAAAGGCTATGATCCAGACCGTCTGCACAGAATTTCATTTGGTGTAAATCTATCGAGCTTTAAACGTGTTTGTGACCGCGATGAGGACTTTACCGTTCTGTTCGTCGGCAGCCCCGGCGTACAAAAGGGCTTTCATTATCTATTGCAGGCTTTCAATCGTGCCGATCTGCCGGGTGCAACGTTAAGGATTGTGGGAAATCCACTGCGTGAAACAAAAGTGTTGTTAGAAAAATTTCCGGTAGAGGGCATCGAAATTCTGGGTCCTCAATTCCAGCCGGAAGTCGTACGGCATATGTCGCGTGCAAACGTACTTGTTTTGCCCAGTATTCAAGAGGGCATGGCGCTCGTGCAGGCCGAGGCGATGGCCTGTGGGTGCCCCGTTATTGCCAGTACAAGTACGGGAAGCGAAGATCTTTTCACTAATGGTGAAGAAGGTTTCATTTTGGCACCGGGTGATGTTGAGGGCCTCGCTGCGAGATTGGTTAAACTTTACGATGATCGGCATCTCGGTGAAGAGATGGGTGCAAAAGGAGTTCGGCAGGCGCAAAATATTGGTGGCTGGGACGGTTATGGCGATAGGCTTATAGCACTATGTTTGGAATTGGCGCGGACGCGCGGCCACGACGTCTATAGTGCGGAGAGAGTTTCAGCCGCGTCCTAAAAGATTCTTCAGTCGGGAGTGTATCCAATTTCTCTCTGATTCTCTGAACGCAAGAAAATAGACAGCCGGGGAAATCAAGATCACCCATAACAGGCCAGCAAAGATCAAGAAAATCAGGGATTCTTCGCCAACTATTTTGATTGCGAGCCATGCTGCCGCACCGCTCAATACGAAGGCAGAAACAGCAAAAATTTGCCCGAGAAAAATCTGACGAAAAGGATTTTCCCGAACAATTTTTGCAGCGAAAAACGGAATGATCACTGAAAGCATAAATACTTCAGCGAAAAATACTGCCCAGGCCGCTCCTGCAGCGCCTAATTGAGGAATAAGAATTAAACAGAGGACAGTCACGGCTACGCCAGACGCAACATGGGCTGTCACCATGCCACGCGGCTTGTTTATAAAGTATAGGATTGCAACTCCCGCCAGTGACGGGCCCGCAAAAACTGTTGAACCGAGCAGGGGCCAAAATATTTCACCGGTGAAAGAAAGTTTCCCAAGCGTCCAAATACTAAAAAACGGCGGGCCGATAATCGCAATCAGCCCGCCAAGGAAACCGCAGCAGCAACCTGTTACCCGAGAAACAAATCTATAAAGCCGGGAGAGAGCGTCCCAGTCTTCCTGTGCATATTGACGAGCACCTTCAACCCCCAGCACTTGCATGAACTCCGCGGTGACGTGCTTGGCGAAGCCTGTCAAAGTGCGGATCGTATTATATGCAGCGATGGTTGCGCCTGAGGATGCCAAGGCCGAGATTAGGAGAATCGTGCCGTGAATTGTGAGGGCCATTGCGGCAGGTACTACCGCATAAGCCGGTCCTATTGAAAATGCTGCACGAAATCCTTTGCGGTCCGGAAGTGAAATACCAAATTTCAAATCTGGATAGCGACGCTTCTGATGACAGAGCACGATAACCCACGCCAGGCAGGCAATTACAAAATATACCAGCGCCAAATAGGTTGCGGGGGCGCCTATGGCTAAAACCGCAATTATGATGGTGATGAGACCAATGCGTTGCAGATTCATGACCATAACGCTGACGACAAACTCGCCATACGCGCGATAGATCGAGTTAATAAAACCAAATGGAATCATGAGCAGGAAATATCCTGCGAGGAGACACAGTATCTGAACGGCCGTAAGATCAGATATCGATTTGAGATTTAGAAGGCTTGGCCATGAGACGCTGTGGGCGGCCAAAAATACGACAACAATCCCTATCACAAAAATAGTGGCGTAAATAAATCCGCCCTGCCTTACCAGCACTAAGAAATTTTCACGCTCCCCGCGTGCCAGCGTTTGTTGCAACGCATTGCTGTAATAGGCGTTCAAACCCAAATCGAGCAACCCGATAAAACCGGCTGTCGACAGCAAAACCAGCCAATCGCCATAGACGGTCGGGCTCCAGAAAAGAAGAAATATTGGGACGAGCAGAATCTGTTCGCCGAATATGATTGCCGTTCCAATGGCTTTTCCGGCAAAGCCCTGCACAAGCCGACGATGTATACCAGCCTGTGTTTGGGGCGATGGTGAAGAGTCTTCTGGCGGCGGTGCTTCTGCTGCGGTCACTTTTAATCCTTTGTCAGGAAGTAATTGAGCCCCCGCTTCAACCCCTCTATATCCTCCCGAAATCCCCAGTTTTCGATAATTTCAAGACTGCGCTTGCCCATGTTTTCAGATAATGTCGGGTCGGAAACAATCCGACTCAACGACTCTGTTAAAGCGTCGACATTTCCGGCAGGAAACACGAAACCGTTTTCTCCATCCTTTATCAGGTCATATACCGATCCGACCTGATCACTTGCAATGACGGCGCGTCCGGCGGTCATTACCTCGTTCACAACTAGGCCCCAGGGTTCGAGAAACGACGGCAAAACAAAAACGTCGCACAAGCTATAAAAGGATGGCAATTCGGACTGGTTGCGGAATCCGGTAAACCTCACGGATTCCTCAAGGCCCAGATCTTCGACCTGTTTTTTTAGAGCTTCACGTTGTTCACCATCCCCGACCATGAGTAGGTATGGTTGTCTGTTCTTGGGATCTTTTGACAATCGTGCGACTGCTTCAACAAGGTCTTTGGGCCGTTTGCGGCCCATGAATTTTGATGCATACAGGATGATTGGCCGGTTCGGTTCCAAATTAAATTCTGCACGCAAACCTGACACATCCGCGGCGGTGGCCTGGTCGCTAAAATATTGATTGTCGATTGTATAAGGCATGGGGAAGATGACGTCTTCCTGCATACCATGCGCCAAATAGTAGTTCTTGTTGGCCGAACCGATGACCAGCCAGCCATGGCAAATTTTACGAAGTACGGAGAAGAAAAGTCGTTTGATAAATTTTTTAAGCGGGCCTCTAGGCGCACTCATCTCCCATGCCTCGTCGCGGTTCAGCACCACGAGCCCCATAATCCTCGCACGGAACATGGAAATCAGGTGATAAAACCGCATGTAGCCGTGCACCCATAGGGCATCAAACTTTCCTTCCTTAAGCGCTTTTGGCAGGCCGCTATTAACAGGCCGGAAAACCGAGGGCGGCCCATCATCTGCCCAAGACTTCAAAAATTGGTGCTTGTAACCATCCAATAAAGGAGTGTCCCATTCGATCACCTGACCAAACCCTTCATCGACATGCTCGCGTATCGAGATATCGCTGCAAAAGAAAACTGTCAGATCGATATCCGGATCCGCCGCTATTTGGCGCAGGAGGGGCGCCTGATACTGGATGGGATGGCTAACGAGATAGGCAAGGCGATATTTACGGTTCATAACATACAACGCATACTTTTTGCCGCCCGGATTAAAATTACGATCTAAGAAAAAGCGGCAGCACTCTCCAGAATATCGACTATTTCGGTTTGAAGCGAACCAATTCGCAATAGCCTGAATAGGCGACTACGTTTGAATTAAATCTGCGTTTACTTCAAGAGAGAATTAAACGCTGCTTCAACTTCATCGACAGGGATGAGAGTTATATTCGTTTCTCCGGGCGCTTCACGCATGGATACTGGATTTCCGCCCGACCATTCGAGCCCCGGATACAACACGCGATGTTGCGAGCCGTAAGGAAACCAAATTCCAGGTTTAGCGTGTTTGCTGAAGACACAGACTGCGGGTGTTCCGACGCTCGCTGCGAGATGCATCGGACCACTGTCGTGACCCATAAAGATATCGGCATCACGCATGACCAATGCGCTTTCGCGCGGCGAAAGTTTGCCGCACAGATCTATCTTGGGTCCGGTCCAATCCATCGCTGCTACAAGAGACCGTTCGCCGTCGTTCGGTCCACCGAGTAATGCGAGGCCTAAATCAGGGTGATTGGCGGATACGCGTTTCAGAAGTTCCGTCCATCGATCATCACCCCAGCTTTTAAATTCAATCTTGGCTCCCAGACTGAATGCAATGAAACCATTTCTGCCATCCCAGTCCGCCAAGGCTGCTTTAGCCTGTTCTTCTTCTGCGGAAGTGAAATTCAAAGACCAGCTGGCAGGCGACACTAAATCGACCTCCCCCAAATCCTCGACGCATCGCGCCAACCGGGACGCTTCGTTTTCCCATAAACCATACTCACCGCGAGGTCGGTGGTTCTGCAAATCGGCGGTTGCCGGAACCCCTAGGATTTTGGGAATACCGCAAAGCTTTAGGAAAAGAACGTCTCGAAACTGAGTAAAGTTTCCGCGTGGCTCATTCAGATATACGGCGAGATCGGGTGCCCAGTCGCGGATCGATTTCCGGAGACGGTTGAGCGCTCCGATGTCGCGTGTGGCATGCGGGTAAGCGAAGTAGCCGTCAACGAATCCGCCATCCCCCAATATGACCTGTATTGCTGCAGCATCGGTATTGACAGGCAGGTTTGTCATAACACGTCGTTCAGCGTCGGCAAATTGACGGGCTAACATATGAAATACAGGAAGGGCGACGACGGTGTCCCCGAGACTACCCATACGGTAAATGAGTAATTTTTTTACGTCAGCCAAATCAAACTCCATACAAATATGCCAACGTTGATCAATTGAGTGACCCCGGCCATTGCCGATCATAAATATAACGTGCCCAATCGCGATAGTCGCCACCGCGCGTTGCCTGTTTTTCGCCGCCCACCCAATCTCGCACCGGAATGCTAAATCCGGTCTTTGGCCGGGAAAGGATTTCATCCGGCAAAGGTTTGGCAAGTGATATAGCCATATCGTTTTTCATCGGTGGACGTGGCCCTGCAAGCATTGGTGCCAAAGTACGCAAAAGCGTTATATCAACGAGCGGTGTACGAATTTCCAATGAGTGCGCCATGCTCGCCCAATCGGAATCTCTTAATAGTTGATTTCGCATATACCATGCGGATTCCAATGCGGTCATGGACACACGATCTGATGTTATGCCTTCGATGGTACCAGAGAGTGTTTTTGACATCGCGAGCGATTCCAGCCCCTCTCGAACAAGATCCGGATCAAGCAGGTCGGTTAGCTCCCAAGGCATGTAGAGACCGCGTCTCAGCAAATAGGCGTCACCCAATCTGCTGCCATATTCAAACAGACCGGCATATTTGGGTGAGGTCAGTTTTTTGATCAAGGGCGCGCTGACGATACGTATTGCTTTGCCGAGGCCAGGAAGATACCGAAAAATTCCGAGGCCGCGCGCCAGTTTTGGAACCTGTCTGAAGTTCTGATAGCCGGCGAATAGTTCGTCACCGCCAACACCCGACAATGCCACCTTCAGCCCCGCTTCGCGCGTTACCTTGCTGACGAAATAGGTATTTGCACCGTCGATACTCGGTTGATCCATTGCGCTCATGAGCGCATCGGCATTTGCGCGAAAATCTTCTGTTTCGATCCAGCAAGTTTCATGACTGGTTTCATAGTGTTTTGCGAGCACCTCAGCCAACGGTGCCTCATCGTTTTCGGTCCCGCGGAATTGTTTGAACCCCAGGGTAACCGTACGCAGATTGGCACCGTGTTGTTCCGATGCCAGTGCGACGAGACTGGCGGAGTCGAGGCCTGCTGACAGAAAGACTCCCACCGGGACATCTGCGACGAGATGATGCTGCATACTTTCAACCAGGGCGGCACGCAATTTTTCAGCATCATACGGCGCCGGTTCAACATCACGGAGCTCTTTTGTTATGTCAAACCATCTATGTGGAGCACCTCGTCCTGATGTGTCGACCCACAAGCTCCCCCCGGCCGGAATGGCTTGAATTCCCTTATACAGAGTATGTGGTTCCGGCACGTAACCGAGCATAAAAAATCCGACATGTCCTGCCGGGTTTGGTGAAGTATCGATGCTGCCGCCAGCCACAAGCGCTTTGACCTGTGAAGCAACCCGCAATGTATTGCCGTTGTCCGCGAAATAGAGAGGTTTTATTCCATACGCATCTCGCGCCATGAATATTCCCCGGCGCGTTTCATCCCAAATCGCAAAAGCAAACATACCCCGCAGGGAATCGACCATTGCTGGGCCTTTGCGCATATAGAGGTGAAGCAACACTTCTGTGTCCGAATTTGATCGTAGTTCGACTCCGGAATCGATCAGCTCCTGGCGAAGTGCGCGATAGTTATAAATCTCGCCATTATAGACGATGCGATAAGCACCATCTGGAGACACCATGGGCTGCGCACCGGCATCGGAGAGGTCGATAATCGACAGTCGGCGATGCGCTATCGCAATTCGGTTGTCGTCGGATATCCAAACGCCTTCTGAGTCGGGCCCCCGAGGCGCCTGCCGATCATGAATTGCATCAAGCTGCGTCCGGTCGATCGGTGGCGCATTTGTGCCGTATGCAAAAAGGGCAGCTAATCCACACATGAAGCAATATTATTTTTCAGCAACGGCTAGCAGATTTTGGGTAAGGATTGCGTGTCTGCCTGCCGGTCCGGATTCTGCTACTAGCCAGAGCAGAGCCGGAATTTTCACCACCTTCCACATCAGCCATCTAATAGTACCACCGAATCTGCCCGGGATCGGCGGATCCTCGAAACAGGAAACTTTTGAAAAATCGCTGGCTATAAGAATTTGCGGCAGCGATGTTTGCGTAAATGCCTGTTCATGTGTCAGGTCACCGTAGCGCACTCTACCGTAAAACGGCCCCTCTGCATTTGCAGTGTGAATAATCCAAAGCCCGCCTGGTTTTAGAGCCGCATGCACGCCATCGATCAGAACGACGAGTTCTTGCCGTGTCATATGTTCGAGAATATCAAAGCTCACAATTGCGTCATGTGAAGCCGGTTCAAGCGCCGTCAATGCTTCCATAGCATCACCCTGACGAATATTCTTGATACCGAGTCGTTCCGCCGCTTCAACCTGCTGCTGCGAGATATCGACGCCTGACACGTTGGTATATCCGGCCTGCGTCGCACAGTGAACAAGCAAACCCGCGCCACACCCTAGATCGAGGATTGTAGAATCTTTATCGGAAGGAAAATGCTTTTGTACGACCGATCGCAACATATCGAGCAGACCACCCGGTGCCGCGTCGGGGTTTTCGAACGGAATATCGGCCGAACCAGCCGTCAAATAGCGGTCGTAAATTCGTTTTCGAAATTCGAATTGGGAATTGTCGTTCATTTACTACAGGTCTAACTAATGGATCCCCTATGGTGACACAAAATTAAGCGAGTCACTAACGTTAACCCGCTGTCGTATTTAGCAGTTTCCGATAGGCGTCAACGTTGGCCTGGCCATGTTTCTTAAATGAGAGGGCCAGTTCAGCGCAGTTTGTAGCGTCACTCGAAAGCTGATCAAATTCCTCGGAATTGTTCGAAAAATCAGTAATCGCATTTCTAATCTGATCAACGGCCGGTTCGATAATCTTTCCCCCTCCATGTTGATCAACAACTTCCGCAATCCCCGTTTCACGCGATACAATGACAGGGATTCCGTTTACCATTGCCTCCGCGGCGGCCATACCAAAACACTCATATTCTGACGGCATGACCAACACGTCGATCTGGTCAAAAAAAGCTTTCTTTCCCTGAATAAATCCAAGCCAATTGATTTGGTCGGCGACTCCCAGCTCATGTGCATGCGCTTTTAGACGTTCCTCCTCGGGTCCTGTTCCCGCGACGGTCAGGGAAAGTTTCGAGCCGAGACCTGCCAATGCATCTATCAAAAGATTTACATTCTTTTTTTGATGCAGCCGGCCGAGATAGCCGAGTTTCAACGGGCCTGCCTCCGAAGAAGAGCTCCGAGGGGCAGGTGTCCGTTTTCTATCGTCATAGACTGGATGATAGATAACAGCATTTCGCTCGGTGTTGGCAATGACTGAAGGTAAGCTGTCACGAGCTTCGAGTCCCGATGACATGACGAAGAGCGCGATATTTTTCAAATAGCGGGCCTTCAGCCGCGGCTTGAGAAATTTTGTTATCACATTCGGTGACTGCGCAATATCGAAGTCCGTCAGGCTTTCGTGCGGTGTTAGCGCCGTTAAGGGGCCTCGTCCTGCGGAAAGTGAGGTCAAAAAGGTTACCATCTGCCAGGCACCGTGGCAGTGAATAATGTCAAATTTATCACGATTCGCCCTGATCCACTTGGCTAACTTTGGATTTATGCCCCAACCTGGCATCACGGATTCAAATCCGGTGGCGCACTCAAAGGTAATGACCGAAACGCCCTCATCTTCAAGTTCAGCGATGGCATTCTCAATGCCGGCTCTTCCGGAACGTTCCAGGGGAACAGCAAATGTAATTTCGGCGCCGGCCCTTTGCGTCGCGATTACGCTATTCATTGATGAAACTGCGGGGCCACCATGGCTGGGGTCGAGCCCACCGATCAATCGCAATACCTTCATGGTGTGGCACGTGGGTACATGAACAAATACTCTACAAGTTGGCTGGTATCTATTATATCAGCCGGTACGATGGTCTAAGATGTTTCGACACTTAGTATAATTGCTCTGCGCCCCATGACACGCAACTTATTGCGGGCGTTCATAGGATAAACAAACACAGTATAGCTGATTTTTATGTCTTCCTCTGAAAAAGCACCCCTCTCAGTTCTTATCCCGACAAAAAATGAAGAACGAAATCTTGAAGAATGTATGGCTTCGGTTTCCTGGGCCGATGAAATTGTGGTCTATGATTCTCATAGTACTGACGACACCATTGCTATCGCTGAAAAGGCGGGCGCAACAATTGTCAAAAGGGTTTTTGATACATTTGCGGTTCACAAAAACTGGGCACTCGACAACATCGACTTTCGCAACAAATGGATTCTTTTGCTCGATGCGGATGAACGTGTAACAGATCTCCTTGCGGAAGAAATCAAGAATGTCATCAAATCTGAAGAAGGATCGGTCGGTTATCACATCGCCCGCAAAACGGTATTTTGCGGTAGTTGGATGCGCCACAGTGGCGTCTACCCTGACTATAATTTGCGTCTAATTCAGAAAGGCCGTGGTCGATACGAGGATCGTATCGTTCATGAACATATGATCGTCGATGGAGGGGCGGGTTATCTCAAAGATCATCTGCTTCATGATGACGACAAAGGAATTGAACGTTTTTTCGATCGTCATAACCATTATACGTCGCTCGAGGCGGTGGAGATTTTGCGGGAGCGTAAAAAGGCCGGTGGAGAAAAGCTCGGTGGCAATTTCTTTGAAAGAGGGCCCCAACGTCGGCGTGCTCTTAAAAATTTTGCGCAGCGTTACCTGCCGTTTCGACCGATGTTTCTGTTCATATATATGTATGTCCTGAAATTGGGTTTCCTTGATGGGCGTATGGGTCTCCGCTATTGCCTCTTGAAGATGTTTTTCGAATATCAAATTGTCCTCAAAGTAAAGGAAATGAGAGATCCAGAATCTCCGCTCTATCAGAAACATAAAGACCTCCTTGAGTAGTCACTCAAGATATTGAAAAAAAAGAACTTTTTCTGTATTCTGCCAACTTGATCATTAGAGTAGAGCTTTAGTAGAGCTTATGTGCGGTATTGCCGGATATCTCGGGCCTTGGCCGGAGCAGCTGATCGAGGCCATGGTGGAGTCGATGCGCCACCGCGGACCTGACGGAAAATGTCAGATTGTTGATGTAGAGGCCGGTGTAGCCCTCGGGCACGCGCGTTTATCGATAATCGACCTCTCCAACGCCGCGTCACAGCCGATGGCAAGCCCCGATGGCCGCTATTCGCTGACGTTCAATGGCGAAATTTATAATTATCGCGTGTTACGGCGGGAGCTCGAAACCGTCGGCGTTCAATTCAGGACATCGAGCGATACTGAAGTGCTTCTCCACCTTTTCATACGGGAAGGTCCTGAATGTTTACAAAGGCTGCATGGCATATTTGCCTTTGCAATTTGGGACCGTGTTCAAAAGCGTTTGTTTATCGCCCGTGATCACCTCGGTGTTAAGCCACTTTATTATGCCGACCTGTCAGAAGGATTTCTGTTTGCCAGCGAACTGAAGTCTTTGGTCCTGTGCCCCGATCTCCCCCGTGAGATCGATCCTGTCGCGGTCGCAGATCATCTCGGATTCTTGTGGACCGCGGGTGAAGCCACGATGCTGCAAAAAGTGCGCAAGCTGCGTCCCGGGTGCACCTTAACCGTCGATTCCAAGGGTATTCACGTCGATCAATATTATAGAACGCCGATTGCCGGTGAAGAACATCAGGCCACTTCAGATGATCTGCAGCAATTAATTGATGAAGTTGTAGCCGAACAAATGGTGGCCGACGTTGACGTTGGTGCTTTGTTGTCGGGTGGCGTCGATTCGAGTGCCATAGTTGCCTCGATGTGCCGTGTAGCGGAGCCATCGAAGATCACCACCTTTTGTGCAACCGTTGAAGCGCCGACAACCGGAGCGGACAATTTTGGCGATGATGAGAATTTTGCAGAATCGGTTGCTGACAGCTTCGGCGTCAAGTTGATCAAGGTTCCGACGGATGCGGATCTGATTGATTCTTTGCAAGATATGGTTTGGTCACTCGATGAACCGACCGCTGATTTTTCCGCGCTTCAGACATTATTCCTGGCGCGCGCCGCACGGGAGAATGGGATTAAAGTGTTGTTGTCGGGTGTCGGTGGTGATGATCTTTTTACAGGTTACGGTCGGCATACCGCAGCACTTGCCTATGCGGCGATGAATAAAATTCCTGGTCTGCGGCATGTGGTTGGTGCGGTCGCCGGTCTTTTTGGAACCGGATCAATTATTGGACGCCGTATTAAAAGAACCGGCGAGCTATTGCAGCTTGACGAAGAAGCGATGCTGACGGATGCGATGAGTTTTTCAGCGGTTAATGCAGATCGCCGCCATAATTTAATGGCACCCATGCTACGGTCTAAAGTGCCTGCAGATGGTGTGCCGGCACCGTTTTTAGCCTCTTTTGAGGCAACCGAAGGATTGCATCCGGTAGAGCGATTACTTGATCTAGAGCTCAACGGCTTTATGCCGGATCACAATTTAAACTACACCGACAAAATGGCTATGCAGGCCGGTGTCGAAGTGCGGGTACCGCTATGCGATCCGCAGCTCGTAGAGTTTGCACGGCAATTGCCGCTTGGACAATTGATTGACAGCAGGAATACCAAAAAGATTTTGCGGAGCTCACAGCAAGGCCGTGTGCCGGAGGGCGTGCTTACGCGAGCCAAACAAGGGTTTGGCGTTCCGGTGCGAAGTTGGTTAAAAGGACCAGCGCGTCCGCTCCTTGAAGAACTAACGGCGGCATCGGCGGTAGAAGAACGAGGATTATTCGATGCCAATTCGGTCACGGCGCTACGTGAGGATTTTTTGGCAGGAAGGATTGATGCGGCAATGACTTTGTTCCCGCTGATGGCCATTGAGACATGGTGTCGAGCGCTCGAGAATGCGCCGACGGCCGATTTAAATGGTGGGGCGGTGTCTGCATGAGCTTCACTCTCAAATCTGACCCGTCCTTCAGCTTTCGGAAAATCGAAAAACTTTTTTTGGCTGCAAAGCTGTTTTCGCGCTTTCCGCGAGTTCACGGTGCTTGGCCAAAATACGAGTATTTAAAGCCCTGGATCGTCGATCAACGTCCAAAAACAGTCATCGATATCGGTATCAATATCGGACAGTTTCTACATCTTGCTGTTCGGCTTTGGCCGGAAGCGAAAATCATCGGAGTAGAGCCAACGTCAGATCTGGCAGAGAACATGTCGCAGCTCTATCAGGACGATGAACGGATTACTGTAGAAGCATGCGCTGCGAGCGATCATGCCGGGGAAGCGGTCTTCCACATTACAAAGAACAGTCAAAACAGCTCGCTTCTTGAGCCATCCGCTAGCTTTGTTGCTGATCGTCCCGATGACGGTTTACTCCGAACGGAGACCGTAAAACTCAAACGTTTGGACGAAATTGTTCAAAATGTGGATGGACCGTTTTTTGTAAAGATTGATGTGCAAGGTGCCGAAATGGAGGTTCTTCGCGGATTTGGAGATCGTTTGCCCGATATCGAGACATTGATTGTCGAGGCACCGTTTGAGGAAGCCTATGATGGAGCGGGTGGGTTTGACGATATATATCGTTTTCTGGCTGATCGTGGCTTCGATTACGCCGGCCCGCTTGGCACATTGACCTCCAAGAAAACCGGACATGTCCGGCAGGAAGATGCGGTATTTGTAAAGCGGCAAGCAGCGTCGTGATATAGTGAGTAAAGGTAAAAGAGTATGAAGCAGATTGTTCAGAGCGCCCGGTCAGGCAAGCTGGCCCTTAAAGAGGTACCCGATCCCAAGGTCAGGTCGGGGCATGTTTTGGTTCGCACGCGCACATCTCTGATTTCTGCCGGCACTGAACGGATGGTTGTACAGTTTGCCAAAAAGAGCCTCGCGGCGAAGGCGAAGGCACGTCCCGATTTGGTTCGCAAAGTTCTCGATAAAACCAAACGCGATGGCATTGCTGCGACTCTGCGCGCTGTGATGGCTCGGCTCGATGAACCCTTGCCCCTTGGCTACTCCGCCTGCGGCGACGTGATTGCTGTAGGTGACGGTATCGAAGGTAAATTTCAGGTGGGGCAGCGCATCGCAATTGCCGGTGCCGGGCTCGCCAATCATGCGGATTACAACGTCGTTCCGGTTAATCTTGCCGCGCCGGTTCCCGAAGATGTCAATGATGAGGAGGCGTGTTTCGGAACCCTTGGGTCAATCGCGCTCCACGGCGTTCGCAATATGGAACTCGAATTCGGCGATTGTGCCGCGGTGATAGGTGCTGGTCTTGTTGGGCAGCTCGCGGCACAGCTTCTCGAACTCGCCGGTATTCGTGTTGCCGTTTTTGACTATGATTCAGGCCGCCTTGATCTGGCACGTTACGGGCGCGCCGAAATGACCTGGAATCTTGCCAATGGCGATCCAACGGAAGCTGTTATGGATTTCACGCAGGGACGTGGCTGCGACGGCGTATTGATCGCCGCAGCAACAGATTCAAGTGAGCCGTTCAACCTTGCAGCGAACATTGCACGTGATCGTGCGCGGGTAAGTCTCGTGGGCATTACCGGTACCGAGGTTCCTTACCGCGAATTCATGCACAAAGAATTGTCGGTCGTTGTTTCACGATCCTATGGTCCGGGCCGGTATGATCCGGATTTTGAAGGGCGGGGCATGAAATACCCGCTGGGCTGGGTGCCCTGGACCGAAACGAGAAATCTTGAAGAAGTTGTCCGACGCATGACACGAGCGAGTGATCATCGACTGGCAGTAGAACCGTTAATTTCTCACCGGTTTGATTTTGACAAGGCTGAAGAAGCTTATGCATTGGTCACTGAAAAATCAGAACCGCATCTAGGTGTCGTGCTCAATTATGGGCAGCAACAGAAAGAACCGGTGTCAGGCCTGCGTATACCGATTGCGGTATCTGGAGGGAAAAAAGCCGGTGACTGCGTTTTGGGTGTCGTCGGTGCCGGGTCCTTTGCGCGTACCATGCTTTTGCCGCGCCTCAAAAATATGAAAAATTGCCGGCTCCATACCATTGCGACGCAGCGGGGTATCTCGGCTGAACATAGTCAGGAAACATTTGGCTTTGAATTTTCGGCAGCGGATGAGGCCGCTGTTTTTGATAACGATGACATCAATGCCGTTTTGATAACGACGCCTCATTCCAGCCATGCGGCGTTGACAGCGGAGGCATTGGCGGCTGGGAAAAATGTGCTGGTGGAAAAACCGCTGGCGCTTGATCGCGAACAACTCAATTCGGTCATTGAAGCGCGCAATAAATCCGATGCTTTTTTTCAGGTCGGATTTAATCGCCGATTTGCGCCTATGGCGATTCAAATGCGTGACCGGCTGGCGGAACTGCCGGCGCCTCGCGTTGTCTTGCTTCGCGTAAATGCGGGGCAACTGCCAAAAGAAAGCTGGCAAAACGCACCAGAGGAGGGAAATGGCCGCATTCTGGGTGAGATGTGCCACTTCGTCGATCTCGCGCGTTTTTTAATCGGTTCGCCAATTTCATCGGTACAGGCTGCTGCTGCTTCCGCCACGCGCGGCGCATGCGACGATGTTACGGCGACGCTAGGTTTTACCGATGGAAGCCTGGCGACGATTGCTTACACGGCCAAAGGGGATACCGCTTTTTCCAAAGAACTCTTTGAAGCCTATGCTGGCGGTGTCGTCATCATGATCGACAATTTTCGCTCAATCACAATTGTTTCCGATGGCAGCGAGAAGAAAAGCGGTGCGGGTCTCGATCAAGACAAAGGTCATAAAGGGGAGCTTGAGGCTTTTGTTGAAGCGACCGCGAATGGCGGGCCTGCGCCTGTTGATGAGGCAGAAATTGTCGAAGTTAGCCTGGCAACAATTGCGATCGGGGAATCGCTTCGAACCGGTGCACCGGTCGCATTGTAAGTTTTTCTGATGAACCTTCTCCGCCTTTGGCGAACCGTAAAATATCTCAGTGCCGAGCAATGGCTCTACCGATTTATTTGCCGCGGCGCCCGCGCAAGGATGGGAAAATTTCCTGCTGCGACACGAGTACGGATCGAAAAAGCCGCCGCCGCCCTGCCGCTTCCCACCGCAGATAGCGATGAATTAAAAGAGATCGCTGAAGCGGTACTGCTGTTGCAGAAGACCGTTCACGGCGATGATCCCGCTGGTGTTCGGAACGGACAGTTCAGTCTTCTGAATCAGGATTTTGATTTTGGCGATATAAAGAACATCTCCTGGCGTGGTGAATTTCATGAAGGCAACAACCCGCTCCGCAGAATGAACCTTGCCTATATGGGATATGTCGTACCGCTTCTTGCGCAAGGCCGCGAAGATGATCCCGAAATAGTTTGCCGAATACTTGATGGATTGGAGGAACAAAATCCGTGGTCGGCACCGGGTGTCTTTCGCGATGTCTGGAATGCCTATACAGCGAGTCACCGTCTTATTAATTTGCTGTCCGGTCTTGCCCTTTTTCGCAAGGCTGGAGCGAATCCTGCCGAAAAATTTGAAGCGCGAATTCTTGAGCATGTTCGATTATGCGCTGCCTTTATCCACGCCAATCTGGAGCGCGATCTCCAATATAATCACCTGCTCAAAAACTATGTTGCATTGACGGTATTTTCTGCCGCGTCTGGCGGGCTACCCAAGGCGTTTCGGTTTTTACCGAATGCACTGCGCCAATCAGTTTATCAGAATATTTTGGCAGATGGCGGGCATGCCGAACGTTGTCCGATGTATCACGTGCTGTCAATTCTCGATTTTGAAGTGTTGTGTTGCAGTGGTGTCTTCGATGACGATCTTTCCTATAAGCTCGCACGGACAAAACGAAAAATGGAGCAGGCACTGCCGGTAATGAGCCATCCAGATGGCGATGTCGCGCTGTTTAATGATTCCTGGATTGGCGAAGCACCACCGGCGGGACAGGTTGTTGATCTCTCGGATACACCTGAAACCACCCGAATTCCCGAGACCGGCTATGTTCGATTGGGCCGCGAGGGGACGGCGATCATATTTGATTGCGGCCCGTGTGGCCCTGATGATAACCCCGGCCATGCCCATGCGGATTTCCTATCTGTCGAGGCGTCGATTGGTGGACATCGTTTCCTAGTTGACCCCGGTGTTCCCACATATACTGCCGGTGAATTACGGGATGTTTCTCGTTCGGCGGCATCTCACAATGGCCCCCATCTCAACGGTATCGAGCCCATAGAATTCTGGAAATCCTTTCGCGTTGGACGACGCGGGAAAGCCTCAGAAATCATTGCACCTGAGTTGCAAGAATTCGCGCCAATCTGGTGCGCCGGACGACATGATGGTTACGCGCATGTCGGGGTTGAGACCAAACGATACATCGCGCTGTGGCCAGATGATGCTTTGCTCATATGCGATCTGATGCAGGGGAGGTTCTCTACTGATTCAGCAAGCAACTTTCTTGTGCCAAATACTTGGGACAAAACGGATGGAGGATCGCTGAGATTTAATCGGGATGGCGTTTCTATCTCCGTCGAGGCTTTGACAGGTGAGTTGTCTCCCGCGGGTCTCAATCGGCATTGGTCGCGGTTTGGAGTAGAGGCGGCGGCGCATCAATTTTCATTATCTCCCGATCAGATAGGCAATCAGCGCCGTTCAGCTCTCTGGTTGAGCTGGTCGCAAAACGCTGCCCCACCTGATCCGGAAGCTCTGTCAGGGCTGCTCGATTGTCTCTCCACTTGTTAAAAGGCGCGTAGATTGCGAGGTTGAGTATGAAAGTAATTATCTGCGGTCTTGGGTATGTCGGCGTAACCGCGGCAGCCTGTCTCATAAAGGATGGTCATCAGGTCGTTGGAATTGATGTCAACGAGGCCAAGGTGGCCGACGTTGCGGCAGGCCGATCGCCAGTGTCCGAACCTGGCGTTGGCGATCTTCTTCAACAGGGTGTAACGGAAGGCAGGCTGGAGACGTCAACGTCGGTAACAGATCATTTGGCGACCGCAGACATGACTCTTATATGTGTTGGCACGCCATCCGATGCGTCGGGCAATCTCGAACTTGGCTATATTCTCGCCGTAACGCAGGAAATTGGCGCTGCAATTGCTGCGATGGAAGAACGTGCCGAGCCGCCGCTTATTGTGTACCGAAGTACAATGCCGCCCGGAACAATGGAAAACACGATTATACCGGCGCTAACGGATCTTGCCGGACCTCCAGGCGGGAAATACGAGATCGCCTTTAATCCTGAATTTCTTCGGGAATCAACAGCAATTGCTGATTACTACGCGCCAGCCAAGATCGTCATCGGTGAACGTGAGCCCGGGTTGTCTCAACAGTTGCGCGGACTATACGCGGATATCGATGCACCGATTTTCGAAATGGAATTTACCGCCGCCGAAATGGTCAAGCTGACGGATAATTCGTTCCACGCGCTCAAGGTGGCCTTCGCCAATGAGATTGGCCGCATCGCGCTCGATTTGTCGGTTGATCCGCAGAATGTAATAGACGCATTTTTGGCCGACACGCGTCTCAACATTTCTCCCGCCTACTTTCGACCGGGCGGCCCATTTGGCGGATCGTGCTTGCCGAAAGATCTACGCGCTGTAAACGCGCTTGCGAGTTCGCGTGGAATTCAAATTCCGGTAATTGCGTCAGCGTTGCCGTCGAATGCCGCCCATAAATCATTTCTGGCCGATCGCGTTATGCAGCAGGCTTCTCCGGGGGATACGATTTTGCTGCTGGGTCTTTCCTTTAAATCAGACACTGATGATTTACGGGAAAGTCCTTTAATTGATCTAGCGGAGACCTTGATTGGAAAAGGGATTGATCTTCGCATCTTTGATCCCGACCTCAAGGGACGAACTCTCATCGGCGCCAACTTAAGATTTGTCGAGGAGCATCTACCGCATTTATCCCGCCTGCTGGTTGAAGACATCAGCGACGTTGAGGCACCGGCGCTGGTCATTATCGGAAAGCCCATGAAGGCGGTAACCGAAAGGCTTGATCCATCACTTTCGGTAATCAACCTTTCCCTGTTGTAAAAGATCACCACAATGGCAAAAAACCCGACACCGGCATCAGGTAATTTGCCTGGCGATATGCAGGTTGAACCCGCGCCGCGCAAATTTGCCATTGCTATCGCCTATTCGCGCACCCCACTACCGATGACACGCGCCGATCAGATGACGGTGGCCCATTTAATTTCGTTTCTATCAGCGCGCGGTCACGGAGTTGATCTTTACGGCCTTGATACCGGCGAGCCAATGACAGACGAACAGGATGCCTGGCTTAAAGAACACTGTCGCAAAGTCGATTTAAAACCACATGGCGTCTTCAGAAGTGCAATCGGCGCTCTTCGTGGATTATTCAAGGGTTATCCGCTTCAGGTTGGCTGGTTTCTGAATGGTGCACAGAGCGCCGCAATTGCAGAAGGGCTCGCAGACGTGGATCTTGCTTATAGCTACTATATCCGGAGTGCTGAGACCATGCGTGCGGTGTATCCCACCAAGCCAAGTTTTGTAGCAATGCAGCTATCGCAATCGCTCAATACGCGGCGCATGGTGGCGCATTATCGCAATCTCAAGGAAAAGCTCCTTTATGCAGTCGAGAGCCGTCTGGTCCGTAGTTATGAAGCGCGCGTCTGGCGCGATTTCTCCAGGACGGTTTTGATCGGTGAACAGGACGTCGCGGAAATCCGGGCGATTTGCCGGGAAAAGAATTTACCCGAAATAGACAACGTATTCTTTGGACCCCACGGAACAGATATTTCACGTTTCGCACCGCGGGAAGAAGTTTCACCCGTACCATGTTCGCTGGTCTTTAATGGTGTCTTGCGCACCTACACCAATGTTCATGCAATTACCTGGTTCGCTGAGTTTGTATGGCCCTTGGTCAAAGAGGCGGAACCGGATGCAACTCTGATGATTGTTGGACGAGACCCCCGGCCTGAGGTAGTTGCGCTTGGTGAAATGGACGGGGTTACCGTCACTGGCGAAGTTGAAAATCCGGCTGACTATATTTCGCGGGCGGCGATTTGTATCGATCCGGTTCAGGCTGGCGCCGGCATGCAAAACAAGATGGTGGAATTTATGGCGATGGGAAAACCCATCGTTGCCACCACCGTTGCAAATGAGGGTATTGGGGCACAGCCGGGGGATCATGTAATTCTGGCAGATGAGCCCGATGAAATGGCGAAAGAAATTCTGGCCCTGTTTTCTGATCCGGCCCGTGCTGCGGCTGTCGGGTCCGCCGCGCGCAAATTTGTCGAACAACACTGGACCTGGGAAGCCCATTTCCTGCGACTGGAAGAAGAGATGTTGATGGCGATCGACGAACTGGCCGATAAAAATGAGCCCTCTGCGATCAGTGATTGATTCGGGATCATCACTGTGGATAACCATTATTGTGGGGATAACGAAAAATAAGTAACAATATCAATTAGTTATTTTACGCATCATTATTCAAAACCTGTGGATAATTTGGGAAAAGAAAGGGTTTCTGATTGTTGTTGAAAGTGATCAAAATGGAACTTCCCTAAGTGAAGTTCGCTATGAATGAACAGAGCCAACCATTGAGTATCGACGCGAATAGTACACGACGCGATACCGGCGTTTTGCCATATCAGTCTTTAACGGCACTAATTCGGGACGGCGAAATAATTGCCGACCCGCCAATTGTTTCCCAACAGGTTCAACCCGCGAGCATCGATCTGAGGCTTGGTACAACGGCATATCGTATGCGGGCCAGCTTTCTCCCCGGACCCGAGCGCACGGTCGAGGAGCAAATCACAAATTTTGGATTGCACGAGATTGACCTTACCGGAGGTGCGTTGCTTGAAACCGGTTGTGTTTATCTGGTGCCACTCTTGGAGTCGCTTGCGCTGAGCGATGGTCTTTCAGGTGTAGCCAATCCAAAAAGCTCGACCGGTCGCCTTGACGTATTTACGCGCCTCATTACCGACCAGGCACCGGATTTCGATATTGTGACCCGGGGTTATCGCGGGCCGCTTTACGCTGAGATATTTCCCCGGACGTTCAGTGTTATCGCCAGAACCGGAACCCGGCTCAACCAGCTGCGCCTGAGTCGTGGGACTCCCGATGTACGGGAATCAGAATTGAAGCGTCTCATGCAAGACCAGCCGGTCCTGGATCGCGATCTAACGGAGCGGGAAACGAGCACCTTATTTCGCGGCGTACCACTTTCTGTGGATCTTGCCGGCGTTGGCGACACTGATCTGGTCGGATTTAAAGCCAAACCCCATGCTCCATTAATCGATATTGATAAAGTAGGTCACTATGATCCAATCGAATATTGGGACCCTATCTATCGCGATGATGACCGTAGCGTCATCTTGAATCCCGAAGAGTTCTATATATTAGCGTCGAAGGAGGCGGTTTCCGTACCCGTCGACCATGCCGCCGAGATGGTTCCTTATGATGCGTTTACCGGGGAATTTCGTGCTCACTATGCGGGTTTCTTTGATCCCGGTTTTGGGCATGCTGATGTTGATGCAGCGGGAACACGCGCCGTTCTGGAAGTGCGATCCTACGGCGTGCCGTTTATAATAGAGGATGGTCAGCTTGTCGGCCGTTTAAAATACGAGCATTTGACGGACATCCCAGATCAACTGTATGGCGCGGAATCCGGTTCTTCTTATCAGCGCCAAACATTGGCGCTGAGCAAGCATTTCCGGCCGTGGGCCACTTGATGGCACCTTGCTATACGCTGTTCTCGCTTGAACTGGCTGCACATTTATTGAATTTATAGGGCGTCATGGACCTTAAATCATATTTTGATCGGGAATTTGCCGAGCACGAAACTGTCGTGCAGGCGACATATGACGCATTGCAAGGTCCGTTTATGACGCTTTGTGAAGTTGCGGAGAATACGCTCAACACCGGCGGCAAGATCATGTTCTTCGGCAATGGCGGTAGCGCCGCCGACGCGCAACATCTCGCGGCGGAACTGGTCGTCCGATACAAAATCAACCGCGCTCCATTGGCGGGTATCGCTTTGACGACGGACAGTTCTACGGTTACCGCAGGCGGCAATGACTTCGGATTTGATTCAATTTTTGAATCACAGATTAGGGCCTTGGGCAGGGAAGGTGATTTGGCGATCGGCATCACGACGTCAGGCAATAGCCCCAACGTGGTGAAGGCTCTCCAGGCGGCAAAAGAAATCGGTACGATACCGGCGGCGTTTTCAGGGAATGATGGTGGCAAACTCGTCGGGTTGGCGGACCCTCTACTAATTATTCCCTCCAATGTGACGGGTCGCATTCAGGAAATGCATATTATGCTGGGTCATATGTTGTGTGATGTCCTGGAGCAACGGTGCGGCAAATGAGTACGAGCGGGCAATTCCTCGATTTGATTGATAAGCTGGGGCAGGCTCGCGTGTTGTGTGTTGGCGATGTTATGCTTGATCGTTTTGTTTACGGTGACGTGTCGCGCATTTCGCCCGAAGCACCGGTGCCCGTCTGCAGAGTTGTCGACGAAAATGCGATGATTGGTGGCGCCGGGAATGTCGCACGGAATCTGGCAGCACTCGGAGCCTTCGTTGATTTTATAAGTGTCGTTGGGGCGGACAAAGCCGCCGGAGAAATTGGCAATCTGATCGGTGATAACGAGCGGATAAATGCAGAATTCATCGAGGACACCGGGCGCCAGACAACGATTAAGGAACGTTTTGTCGCAGGACCCCAACAGTTACTAAGGGTTGATCGTGAGGAAACAGCAGATATTGGCGCTGAAATCAGTGCTTCACTTGTCAAATACGTAACGGCAGCGCTTCCGGACGCCGGTGCGTTAATTCTTTCTGATTACGGTAAGGGGGTTTTGTCTGCGGGATGCATCATAGAACTGATTGGTGCAGCCAAGGATGCAAACTGTCCCGTTATTGTCGATCCAAAAGGAGATGACTACAGGCGCTACAGCGGTGCGACGCTGATCACGCCAAACCGTCGCGAACTTTGTGAGGCCAGTCGCAAGGAAATTTTCGATGACGATAGCGCTGCGGCGGCAGCGAAATTCATTGCCAATGAATATGGAATCGAAAATGTATTAGTTACCCGCAGCGCGGACGGTATGACATTGGTTTCCCGCTCCGATGTTGATCACCTGCCGGCGGAAGCGCGCGAAGTGTTCGATGTTTCGGGCGCCGGCGATACTGTCGTCGCTACCCTTGCGGCAGTATTGGCAGCGGGTGGTGAGCTGCTAGACGCGGCGAGACTGGCGAATGTTGCCGCCGGTATCGTCGTTGGAAAGACGGGCACGGCAATTGTTGGTGCGACGGAAATCGTTGAATCGTTGCAGCGTCAGGATTTGGTAAATTCCAGTGTACTCAAAGTCATGTCTTTAGAGGCGGCACAGACACAGATATCTCTATGGCGTGAACGCGGCGACCGCATAGGTTTTACAAATGGTTGCTTTGATTTGATTCATCCTGGACACGTTGCCATTTTGACGAAATCACGTGCCGCCTGTGATCGCCTTGTGGTTGGGCTCAATACTGATGCGTCTGTTAGGCGGCTCAAGGGCGAGACCCGCCCGGTTCAAAATGAAGCGGCACGCGCCTCTGTCATGGCATCGTTGGCGTGTGTTGATCTTGTTGTCTTGTTTAGTGAAGACACACCGGTCGAATTAATAGAGACGCTACGCCCGGACGTTTTGGCCAAAGGTGCCGATTATACGGTCGATAAAGTTGTTGGCGCGGAATTTGTCCAGTCCTATGGCGGGGAAATCCTGCTGGTTGATTTAGAAGAGGGCCATAGCACGACCGGTACCATCGAACGGATGGGGGAATAATGTTCCCGATTCAGGGACGAGGGTCTGAAAGGCGTTGAAGACGTTCGCTTGCCGTCAGCGCGAATCGCTGTAGCTGATGCCGGCGTCTGGTCGCGTTAAGAGATCGTTCAGGTGCATCACGCTCAATAACCGCTGCAAATGAGTCAGCGACAATGATGCCACAATCATCCGGCAGAATATCGGTGGGAAAATGATCCGGCACAGCAAAATAAAAGCGGTCACAATAGGGTAAATATTCCGGCCATTTTGCGTCGCTGCGAAAATCCTGCACTGAACTTTTAACCTCGATAATTGAAAATTCACCTCCGCTGCCAAGGGCCATAACGTCGACCCGACGACCATTTGGCAGGCGAAACTCGGTTACGCATCCATATCCCATATCACTAAACAGCCTGCAAACGCCGCGTGTTAACGCGATTGTCAGCGGTGTTTTATTGCTGAAACTATTGCGACGGTCGTCGCTTACAGGCGCATAGGGTAGATTGAGCGGTAACATCTGTTGTCTGGTGCCGAAATTCTAATAAGACTAACAATTTGCATTTTGGCATAAAATACGGCAAAATCCACTTATTGGGAGAGTCGGTTGAGTATTAGTACCGAAGAAGGACGGTGTAATGTCGTTTACTCCCCTACAGGCCCGTTCGGGCGCTCCATCCAAAGATGTTGTAATCGGGACGCGACAATTGTTCGCCTCATCTTCTGTGTTGAGTTGATTTTAGTAGAGTATTTGGGTGGTGATGAATTATGACTGACATCGAGAAAAATCCGGTAATCCGAAAGGATTCCGATGAGAATTCGAAAAAGAGTCTTTCACGTCGTGCAGCGTTAATGCGTCTAGGTTTGACGGCTGCGACCGTATATGTCGCGCCGACAATTATGCATATAGATCGTAGCGCCAATGCATTTGTGATTCCCTCACCCTGCGCCGGACGAGGCCGACGCCGCCGCAGGTGCAAGAAGCGAAGAAAAAGAGGTAAACGAAGTAAACGCAGCAGGCGCCGCTAAATATCGTTCTGCGTTAGATGATACTTTGCCGAATTAGAAAATTGTTTGATCGAGGATAGTCCCGAATGGTTGAGAACAAGAAATCCGACAGCTCAAAATCGGATCATAGGAGACGGATTTCCCGTCGCGCGGCGTTAACGAAACTCGGTCTAACAGCGGCAACTGTTTATGCCGCTCCCACAATCATGCACATCGATCGAAGTGCAAATGCTGTTGTTTTGCCTTCGCCCTGCGCTGGCCGTGGACGTCGGCGTCGGCGTTGTAGGCGACGTCGGCGGAGACGATAAGTGGGGCAAACCTCTGTATTTGCTGAATAATGCGAATTACTGGAAATATGAAACCGACAGCGCCGTCACATTCGGGTATAAGATTTTAAACATTAATTTTGTATCACTTAATGTTTACAGCATGTTATGTGGTTAATGGTATAGTTAAGAGCGTTCGAAATGAGTGAGATCGGCATGGCTGAAGACAAGACGACTGAAGAAGTGGAACTGGACGGCAAACCTCAGATTTCCCGTCGCGCAGCGCTGGCAAGGCTGGGATTGACGGCAGCCACGGTCTAGGTTGCGCCGACAATTCTTCATATTGATCGAAGTGCCAACGCCTTTGTCGTTCCGTCACCCTGTGCCGGTCGGGGACGCCGTCGCCGCCGCTGTAAAAAATTAAGTAAGCGGGCGAAAAGAAGCAAACGCAGTAAACGCAGCAGGCGTAGTCGTGCTAGAACGAGTGGCGATAGCGCGCGAAAGAGTCGCAACAACTCCCGAAATTCGCGAAATTCTCGGAATGCTCGTAATAGGCGCGACGACGAGCGTAGGCGTCGCAGAAGTAATTCGCGCAATTCCCGTAATTCGCGCAACTCTCGCAATTCCAGAAATTCGAGGAATTCTCGTAATTCCCGCAGCAATAGTCGCAGCCGGAGCCAGAACAATCGGAGCCGCTGGTAGCGAGAATTCGGTTCGAACCGAATAGTATTTGGTGTATGACGACAATTTAAAGGTGGTGTCGGAATTACCGTTGCGTGTCTAAAGAAATCCATTCCAGTTCGAAGAATTTAGCTTCTATCCTCGATCTGATCGTTGAAGCAGAGGGCTTTCTGGCGGCGGGTGATGTCGATGCGGCCGAAGAAAAATACCGGCTGGTTCTTGAAGAAGACAAAAAGAATATAGCAGCACTTCGGGGCCGGGCATCTGTAGCACAGGCGCGCGGACACAAGAAGCGGGCAGCCAGGTACTCAAAAAAAGCCAATACACTTGAAGCTGAAAACTTTTGTCAGGAAGCGGAGAAAGCCTCCGAGGACGCGCTTTATCCGCGAGCCATTCGATATTATGAGAAAGCACTCGTCGCTGAACCTGAGAGCCTCGATGCGATCTGGGGAATAGCGGAATGCTACGCCTCTCTCGATGAACGCAAGAAAGCGGCGAAATGGTACCAGCGTTATCTGGACCTTGAACCGAATGAACCCGAGGCAATGCATATGTTGTTGGCGATGGGGGAAGGGGACGCGCCGAATCGCGCTAGCGACGGTTATGTTGCGACTTTGTTTGATCGATTTGCCCCCGATTTTGATAAACAACTCACCGGCGAGCTGGATTACCAGGTACCTAAAATTCTGGCTGCAACAATACGCAATCAATTTCCAACGGCGAAGAACAGCCTCGATATTCTCGATCTTGGATGTGGTACGGGTCTCGGTGGAGTCGCATTCAAAAAGCTGGCGAAGCGGATCGATGGTGTCGATCTTTCGGGCGAGATGCTGAAGCGGGCGCGAAAACGGCGGATATACAAGACACTCAAGAAAGCGGACATTATTACCTATATGGAGCGGGCACGACGGCAATATGACGTCGTCTTAGGTGCTGATGTGTTTGTTTATTTTGGTGCGCTGGAGGATCCGTTTAACGGTTTCTCGAAAGTCCTCAAACCTGGCGGCTATGTCGTGTTTTCACTCGAAGCGCGAAAGGGTGTTGGTTTCAAGCTAACGCCTTCGGGGCGATACGCTCACGGTCGGCGCTATGTCCGCGACACTGCAGAACGCGCAGGTCTTGTCGAGCAGGCGGTGAATCGAGAAACGTTGCGTCTCGAATATGGTGAACCCGTACACGGAGACGTTTGGGTGTTTCAAGTACCATTCAATTAAGTGGATCGCCGACAAATTTAACGTTCTGGTTCAGGTGGCAGGCTGAAATCAAAATGCCGTGTTAACACGTCGTTGATAAGATCAAGGCAACTGCCATATCGAACTACACTGAAGTCATGAACGTTGATCATTGTTGAAGAACGTCCGTAATTGGCCCAGCGCATCAAACCATAATCGATGACCAGGTCAGCCGCATCGAGGACTTCGGGCTCTATATCTGTTGCCCGGAACTTAGTGCCTTTCAACGATAGGTTTGCTGAAGAGCCAACGACGAGCTGACCGGCTTCAAAGCTTAACTGCGCCATATAGTCCATTAGCGGCCCAGCATTGAGCAACATAGCGAGCGTGCCGCCCAACGTCGTTCTTTCCAAGACATCCGGATCCAGATTTTTCATCATTTGATGGTCTAGATCGGCCGGGGCAACAGTCCCCATTGGCAGGTCGTAACTTTGTGTGATGGTTCTGACAATCTCACGGTTGCGGCCATCAAGGACATGAAGGGCCGCATGCATGGCGGCGCACCCAATGACCGCATTTAATTTTGACGGCCCCCTCTTCTTTACCTCGATTGTACGATTGATGGCATCGGTTGTTGCGCCAAGAATGACATAACCCACGGTGGTCGGAATGATCGCGATTCCGCCGCCAAGCACGACATCCATCGCCCGGCGAGCGTCGCCCTCGATATCAAATAGTGGCATTTACTTCTTTCGTTTGGTTTTTGTTCTTGCCCGTTTCCAGCTTGCTTCAAGTGCATCGAGCCCAGCCTGGGCGACTTCGATATCCTGTGCCGGCGTGCCCGAACTGGCACCAATTCCCCCGACAACTGCACGACCTGATTTTACCGGCAGCCCCCCGCCGATAATGCTGAAATGACCCTGATTAGAGGTGTGGATTCCAAAGGTGGGGCTGCCCGGCCGGCACATCTCGTTGTAGAATGATGTAGGGTTTTTCGCAGCCGACGCGGTAAAAGCCTTGTCGATTGCGATCGAAATGCTCGATACCTTGCCGCCATCCATGCGCGAAAATTCAATTAAATTACCGGATTCATCCGTTACGGCAATACACATTGGTATGCCTATTGCAGCGGACTTTTTTTCCGCTGCTGCAATCATCAATTTCGCTTCGTCATTCGAAATTCGTTTTACGGTTAGCATATTTTTCTCTCCGAAAATGCGGCGCGACTTTGACAAACCCGCGCTGATCACACAAGGCCCCGGTTAGATTTTCTGCAAAAGGAAGAATTTGTCTCGGAATTAAGCGGCGACCGTCTGACGTCTTCTCAAACTAATAAAAATCGCCGCAGCGGAAAATATCCAAACTGGTGACGGCCCATTTAACCCTCTGACGAATAATCCATCGGCGAGAATTTCGGTGATCGTGAAGATGTCATTGCCGGTTGATGAGAAGTTACTCAGGATAAGCCTGTCTGTAACCAGACCGTCAATTGCCGTACCCAGAATCGTTGCACGATCATTGACCGGAACACCGTGCGAGTTATTGGGCCCAAAAGGGGTGGTTGGTGAGAAAGTTTCACTACCTGTTGTTATGCCGTCGGTTACTTCAATCTCCACGCCGTTCAATCGACCTGGAATACTGCTCGTAGAATTGTTCGCGCCATAAAATTCGACGGTATTGATTGTATAAAACGCATCGAGGAATAAGGTGATTGTCAGCCCGACAGACTGTACACCTGCTCCGGGGTCCGTTGATAAAACACCTGATGTCGTAAAGAACAGGTTATCCTGAGAGCCGCTGCTGATAATGCTATCCGTAAGGGTTCCGGTACCACCGCTATAATTGACTAGGGCACCATTGCCAAAAAACCCAGTATCGGCTTCGACACCTGTGTCCGTAATTGTGCCTGAATACGCATTAGTATGCCCAAAGAACCCGAGAGGTGCGCCGCCAAACGGTAAATTCGTTATCGCATTCTGGATATTGTAGCCAAGGATGCCAATAGGCGCGGCCTGCAAATTGGTCGTAGCGAACAGGCCGCTGATAAAAACGCAGCAAATAAAACACCGCAAGCCGTACAAGAAACGGATCACACAACCCTAATTTGCACAAACTGTCCGGCAGACAGCGTGGCTGAATGCCTGTGAGCGGCGCATCTTGCCGGAACTCAGTTAAATTTCAAAGCCATTTATTTTTTAAAATTCACCCTAACTAATACAAATGTTTAACAAATCTTTACTAAATTTTGCCTGAATTCCCTCCAATTAAATAAATTGCAGAGGCTATAGCGGGTAGTAACGTGGAACATTTTTCGCCAAGCGACACATCGGAGACCATCAATATTGTTTCTCCGCCGAACTACGATTTTGACATGCTCGTTATAGGTTCCGGGCCATCGGGGCAACGGGCGGCAATTCAATCCGCAAAGCTGGGCAAACGAACGGTTGTTATCGAGCAAAAAACCGTTGTTGGCGGCGTTTGCATCAATACGGGGACGATCCCATCAAAAACCTTGCGCGAGGCCGCTGTTCATCTTTCGGGCTACCGCGAACGTAATATTTATGGATCGTCCTATTCAGTAAAAAACGACATCACGATGAAGGATCTGTTATTTCGTACCGGTCACGTCATTCGAAACGAGATTGATGTTACGAATAATCAACTGCACCGGAACGGCATTGCGGTTCTTGAGGCACGGGCCTCGTTTGTTGATGAGCACACAGTTCGTCTGACCTTTTTTGATGGTCGTGGACAGCGTGATATTACCTCAGACCGCATCGTCATTGCGGTCGGTACCGAAACGACCAAAGATCCAAAAATTCCATTCGATGGTCAGTGTGTTTTCACCAGCGATGATATTCTGGAACTGGAAGAGCTACCGAAAACGCTCGCGGTTGTCGGTGCTGGCGTTATCGGATTGGAGTACGCGACTATCCTGTCTACACTGGGTGTACGTGTCACCGTAATCGATAAGCGGCCGCGTCTCCTGGATTTCGTCGATGCGGAGATTATCGATTCTCTCGTTTATCAAATGCGCCAGAACCGTGTGACCTTCCGCCTGGGTGAGGAAGTTCACGATCTCGAAGTTTGCGATGGGCCCAAAGGGAAGCGTGTTCGCATCGGGCTTGAAAGCGGAAAACAAATCGTCACTCAAAAGGCGCTCTATAGCATTGGACGCACGGGCGCGACATCCGAACTTGATCTCAGCGCTGCGGGGCTGACGGCAGATGATCGTGGCCGGCTAGGTGTTGACGAAAAGCATCAAACGCAGAAACCACACATCTATGCAGTTGGCGATGTCATTGGCTTTCCAAGCCTCGCCTCAACATCCATGGAGCAAGGCCGACTGGCAGCGTGTCACGCATTCAATCACGAATCTCATAGCGTTGCGGAATTGTTCCCGTATGGGATTTACACTATTCCGGAAATTTCCGTTGTTGGAAAAACAGAGGAACAGCTTACTAAGGACGGTGTTCCATATGAAGTTGGAAAAGCGTTTTATCGCGAAATAGCCCGTGGCCAGATCATTGGCGACCATACCGGTATGCTAAAAATAATGTTTCATATGGAAACGCGGCAACTTCTCGGCGTTTCGATTATTGGCGAACAGGCGTCTGAGCTAATCCACATCGGCCAGGCGGTAATGGCCCACGAAGGCACCGTCGACTATTTTGTCGATACCGTTTTCAACTATCCTACGCTCGCTGAATGTTACAAGACGGCTGCATTTGACGGGATCAATCGTCTCGAATAGAAGTTCGAAATCGTATCAAAGACAAAATAATTCGGATTGGCGGGATCGCGTTTTCTTGTCCTGCCACCTTGCGTAATCCTCCCTTTTGCTATCGAGTCGTTGCATGTTGAATGAACTTTCATTCGCTGAGGCGGTTGCGAAAATTGAACGAGGCGACATAACCTCCGAACGATTGGTGCGCGACTGTCTTGATCGGATTGAGGCGCGCGAGGACGATGTTAGGGCCTGGGCTTTCATCGATCCTGAGCTGGCACTCTCCCAGGCACGAGCCTGCGATTCCGCAGATGAACGCAAAGGGCCTCTGCACGGTGTTCCCTTTGGGGTGAAGGACATCATCGCGACGTATGACATGCCAACGGGTATGGGCTCGCCGATCTATGAAGGCAATATGCCAGGATATGACGCCGCATGTGTTGCTCTATTGAGAGCGGCGGGCGCGGTAATTCTCGGCAAAACGGTTACGGTTGAATTTGCAGGAATGGCACCGCCGCCCACAGGAAACCCACACAATCTGGAATGTACGCCAGGCGGATCCAGTAGCGGATCGGGGGCGGCTGTTGCGGATTTTATGGTACCGGCAGCCTTTGGAACGCAAACAGCGGGGTCCATTCATCGGCCCGCCGCTCATTGCGGGATAATCGGCTTTAAACCGACTTTCGATAGTTACAGTCTTCATGGCGTTTGGCCCGCCGCCCAGTCGCTCGATACTTTGGGCCTGTTGACACGGGCCATGGACGATATCGAATTGCTCAGTGCGGCTTTACTCGGGCGGCCTGTACAGCTCAATCGTTCCGGCGTTTCATCTCCCAGAATCGCTATATGTAAGACTCACCAATGGGATATCGTTAAGCCTGAAACCGAAGAAGCGATTGCAATCGCCCGGGACACGCTAAACAAAGCCGGTGCGGAGATAATCGAATTAACATTGCCAAAGAGTTTCGAGGAGCTGGTTTCGGCGCGCGATATAATTTCTAGCTATGAACGCGCCCGTGCGACCTCTCACGAATGGTTCAATCACCGTGATCAATTGAGTCCTCAATTGCAGCGTGGAATCGCCAAGGGTTTTGGATGGCAATATGAGCAATATACGGCGGCAATGAAAATCGGTGCTGATTGCCGCAGAAAACTAGACATACTGTTCGAAGATTTTGATGCAATTATAGCGCCTTGCACTGCGGGAGAGGCGCCGCCGGATCGCAACAGCACGGGCGATCACACCCACATCGGGATGTGGAACTTGCTACACGTCCCAAGTTACGCTCTGCCGACGCACAAAGGGCCAAATAATATGCCTGTGGCAATACAGCTGATCGGCCGTCATGGTGCCGATGACGCATTGTTTGATTTTGCGAAATGGGTTCTGAATCAGCTTGTTCCGGCTTAGGATTGCGCAAAAGGTTTGGCTGTTTGCGCCGAGATCAAAAACGAGAAGATTCGCAGGAGGTTTCAATGGCTAAAATTAAACATATCGCGATTGTAACAATGGACGCACCAAAGCTGGCAGAGTTCTATACCAAGGTTTTTGATATGAAGATTCTGCACAGCTCCAAAAGCGGAGCGACCTATCTGACCGATGGTTATATCAATGTCGCCCTGCTTCCCAACAAGGCAGAGGGTAAGCCTAACGGACTTAATCATATTGGTTTCGAAATAGACAACCAGGAAGAAATCGCGAGACGGATTGAAGCGTTCGGGATCAAAGCGCCGGCGCAAAGGCCGCGAAATCGTCCCTATGCAGAAACAAGGGGTTGTGATCCCGAGGGCAACAATTTCGATCTTTCTGTTCACGGCTTTCAAGAGGTGGAATACGAGGCAGATCGCGAACGCGGTATTAAACGTGTTCAAGAGAAAGTCGACGCGTAATCGACAGTTGGAGAACCGAAAGGGTGCGTAGCGAAAATTGTGACGTCGCCATTGTAGGTGGCGGCAGTGCAGCTTTTGAAGCTGCAGTGTCAGCGCGGCAGAACGGCGCTGAACATGTCGTCATGTTGGAGAAAGCACCGGAAGACGAGTTTGGTGGCAATGCCCGGTACTCTCATACCGGATTTCGCTTCGTTTATTCCGGTCCCGACGATATTCGCGATATCGTTCCAGATTGGGACGCGGACGAGTTCGCCCGATTTCATATTCCCCCTTATACTGAGGAGATTTTCAAAGGCGATCTCAATCGCGTCACTCAAGGCCGTATCGATCCGGAACTGGCAGATTTTATGGTAAGCCAGTCAAATTCCGCGATACGCTGGATGTTTGATTCGGGAATCGAGTTTGAGCCCGAAAAACGCCGGGAAATAGACGGAAAGTTCTATTTTGAGCCCGGTATCATCGTTCACACAGTTGGGGGTGGCCTCGGGCAGTTACTGCGTTGGCGTCAGATTGCCCTCAACCTTGATGTCGACTTGCGTTACCGGTCGCGCGTGACATCCTTCGTCGGTGATTTTCGCGGTATCGAGGGTGTATGCGTTGCATCGGATGACGAAGATTACCAGCTGAATGCAGCTGCGGTCATTGTGTGTTCCGGTGGTTTTCAGGCTAACGCCGAGATGCGGGCGCGCTATCTCGGTACCAACGCCGATCTCATGAAAGTGCGCGGTTCAAAACATAATACGGGGGAAATCCTCCGCACCCTCCTTGATCTTGGTGTCAAACCGGCGGGCCATTGGCAGGGCGCTCATGCGACGCCGATTGATGCCTATGCGCCTGATGGTGGCACACCACTACGGCAGGATGGTCACAGCAATACCTGTAATCGCTACGACTATACGCAGGGTATTACGGTCAATAATTTCGCTGAACGATTTTTCGATGAAGGCGAGAACAATCATTCATACACCTATGCGAAAACAGGCAGCGCCGTTTTGGCGCAACCGGGTGGTACGGCGCATCAGATTTATGATCAGAAGGGCATCAACCTGTTCCGGCTGGGTGCTGAGTACACAGACGTCTACGAAGAGGCAGATACGATCGCGGAGTTGGCTGAAAAGATCGGTTTGGAGCCAGCGGCACTCGAAGCAACGATTGCCGAGTTTAACGCCGCAGTTCAGACGGATATTCCGTTTAACCCCGGCATGCTCGATGGCCGAGGAACCAAAGATCTTGCATTGCCGAAATCAAATTGGGCGAACCCGATCGATGAGCCGCCATACCGGGCCTATACCGTCACCGGTGGAGTGACATTCTCGTTCGGTGGTGTTCGTATCAACACGCGCTGCGAAGTTCTCGATGTAACCGAGACGCCCATCCCGGGACTTTATGCTTCGGGTGACATCGTCGGATTGTTCTTCCATAACTATCCATCCTGCACCGGCCAAACACGCAATGCTGTGTTTAGCCGTGAAGCAGGAAAGAATGCGGCGTTACTTGCCAATGCATAATTCGAATTGTGAGGAATACCAATGACCGCGCTTAAACTCGCCACAAAAAAAATGATTGCCGAGAAAAAGGACGGCATCGGCTGGATTACTTTCAACAACCCTGATCGCCGCAATGCCATCGGCTTCGCGATGCGGGAAGCAATTTTGGAAATCATCGAGGATTTTGAAAACGATCCCGCTGTTCGCGTCATCGTAATGCAAGGCGCCGGCGACAAGGCATTTGTATCTGGTTCGGATATTTCGGAGTTTGCTGAGCGCCGTTCCACACCCGAACAGAGAGAGGTCTATGATGCTCTATCTGCAAAGGTGAACGAAGCCTTTGCCAATATCCAAAAACCCTTAATCGCGATGATCCGCGGATTTTGCATGGGGGCGGGCGTTGGCACCGCGCTGCACGCCGACATCAGAATTGCTGCAGAGGGATCTCAATTCGGCGTGCCTGCCGCCAAACTTGGCCTTGGATACGCCTATCGCAATATGAAAAAAATTATTGATCTTGTTGGCCCCGCCAAGACAAAGGAAATTTTGTTTACCGCGCGCCGCTTTACGGCCGAGGAAGCATTGGCGATGGGGCTCATCAATCAGCTTGTACCCGCTAACGAGTTGGAAGAAGCAACACATGAACTGGCATCAACAATTGCCGCCAACGCGCCGCTGACAATTCATGCAACAAAAGTCATTGTTGCCGAGTCAGCAAAGAATGAGGCGGACCGCGATATCGCTTATTGCGATGAGCTTGTCGAAAACTGCATGAACAGCGAAGATTATAAAGAAGGCCGTACCGCCTTTATGGAAAAACGTACCCCGCAATTTAAGGGACAGTAAGAAATCACCAGGATTATGCGTCGCATTGTCGGTTACCTCTTCGTCATAATTCTGCCCATCTTGGCGGCGGCGTATGCTGCGGAATCCTATCTTTGGTATCTTGGTTCCAAATCGCTCGAGGTGATCTCGAAGAAGAGCGGCCATAAATATGACCCGCGCAGCAAACTCGAAGTCGTCCAGGACCTGCGCAAATCTGGAAAAAATGCGGCGCCTTATGTTCCTCCGGAAACCTTATTTCGTCCCGGCCGAAATGGTCTTGATTCGGCGCTTCTGGGAAAGGACGGGCAGAGCATGCTCAGTCTTGGAGGTATATCCAAAACTATCAATGTTGTGTGCAATGAAGGAGGTGCCTGGTTCAGCTATATGGCTGACCGGTATGGTTTCAATAATCCCAACCATGTGTGGGATTCTGATCATGTCGACATACTGACGTTGGGTGATTCATTCACGCTTGGAAATTGCGCGCCACAGGGAATGAGTATGGTTGATTTGTTGCGGCGACAAACCGACGTTCTTGTCAATCTTGGTGGTGGTGGTAACGGCCCTCTCTTTATGTTGGCGGCGTTGCGAGAATACGGTGCAGCCTTACGCCCCAAAACAGTGCTTTGGTTTTTCTATAACAACGATATCGAAAACCTAAATAATGAAGCGCGAAACGCGACGCTAAAACGCTATCTCGCTGAAAATGATTTTTCGCAGTCACTCAAAAAACGTCAGCCTGAAATCGATAGCGGCCTGTCAGATCTGATCGACGATCTATCCAAACAAACTAATTGGCGCGAACGTACTTTCTTTCGGATTTTGCGGTTACAGAACCTGCGCTATCGATTGTTTCCGCCACCTCAAGCCACCGGCCAAAAAGGTCAAAGTCTTGATGTAGAATATGGCCGTATTCTATCAATCGCCCGAGAGACTGTTTCCAGCTGGGGCGGCAAAATAGTGTTTGTATACCTACCATTCCCGCCACGCTTTTTTGCCCCAGATGCGCAAGCTGTTCAGGCGGCTTCAAACCGCAAAGAAACCATATTGTCCATGGCAAAAAAAGTCGGGGTTGAAACCATCGATCTCGGGCCGAAATTTGATTCATTTTCCGACCCTGGAGAACTCGCATACGCTGCCAGTACTCATTACAGCGAGGCCGGATATCGGTTGGCTGCAAACGCAATAGCAAAGAAATTAGGACTCAAAAATCGTTAGGCGTCATAGCCGGGATTGATCCGGTCCAGCATCTTTTTCATTGAGTCCCAGCCGCTTGGACGCTCTTTTGTGACCGCCCGGTTACGCGCGAACTGCTGTTGCGTGTGCTGAAGCAAATTATCGGAGATCTCTATCACCTTGCCGCCGGCCTGCATGATGGCGAGTTGCGTTTTGCAAGCTTTTTCCATAGCGAACATTTCCTTGAAGGCCTGACCGATCGTTGGACCGCAAACAAGCAGGCCATGATTGCGCAATACCAGGTAATCTTTATCGCCAAGGTCTCGTACAAGTCGTTCGCGCTCGTCCAGATCGTCTGCAACTCCTTCGAAATCGTGATAGGCAACACCTTTGTAAAACCGCATCGCTTTCTGGAACCATGGCTGCAGCCCCTCTTCCATGCTGGCTATCGCCATCCCCGCGACGGTATG
Source organism: Rhodospirillaceae bacterium (assembly GCA_002720855.1). Lineage (GTDB taxonomy): Bacteria > Pseudomonadota > Alphaproteobacteria > MPNO01 > UBA2964 > UBA2964. The sequence continues at coordinate 820,303 of PBIN01000015.1, forward strand.
GGTATGCATAACGCACTTGGCATCATGGCGCGCGGCATGGACGGCTGAATGAATGACAAAACCGGCGGGATTTATCACGTGCTCGGTGTCCTGAACAATATTGCCGTCGAGATCGACCTTCACAAGGCTCGACGCAGTGATCTCGCTGAAATGCATGCCATATGGATTGAGAAGGAAATGCTCTTCCGCCCCCGGTGCCCGCGCTGAAATATGGGTCGCAAATAAATCATCCATATCGTAATGCGCGATCAGCCTGTAGCAGGCCGCGAGATCGACCCGCATTTCCCATTCTTCTGGGCTGATTTCACTCGATGCGGTTTCGAGTTTTTGGATGACCGGGCTCGCACACATGTCAGCCTCCTAAGTTTTCCTCTGTAAATCTATTATCGGTGTAGCGCCTGTATTCGCGCAAGGGCCATCCACAATTCCTTTCGGCGATTGAAACCTGTCCGCAGCTATGTGACCATTCGATCAATTCTTTCTGGAGGTGTTCATGGCCACAAAATATAAACTGTGCAGCTTTAAGACCTGTCCGTGGGTCCACCGTGCTGCAATTGTTCTGCAGGAAAAAAACATCGCCTACGATATTGAATATATCGACCGCGATAATCGGCCGGAATGGTTTCTCGCGATCTCACCCCATTCAAAAGTACCGGTACTCATTGTCGATGAGGAAACCGCCTTGTTCGAATCCAACGCGATCGCCGAATATCTTGATGAGGTGACGGAGCCACGCCTGCATCCCTCAGACCCTTTGGATCGCGCCTATAATCGTGCCTGGAACGATTTCGTTCCCGTCTGTCGCAAGATTACCCATCTTACAGATGCGACGGATGAAGAAGATCTTGCCAAGCGCTGCGAAGGTGTTCGCGACATTTTCGAGAAACTCGAAGGCGCATTGTCAAAGCGTGACAATGATGGGCCATATTTTAACGGACCTGATTTTTCACTGACCGATGCATCCTATGCACCAATATTTATGCGCTTTACCTTATTTGATCGCATCCACCCGCTTGGACTCATAGAGGAATTTCCCCTACTGGAAGCCTGGCGCAATGCATTGATGGACCGGCCGTCAGTGATCGCGGGCGTGGTTCCGGATTTCGAAGATTACTGGCGACAAGTCCTTAGAGATCGTGGCCGTTGGGCGGCACAATTCATTCCAGGGGCGGCAGCGGCGGAATAAGCCCTTTAACCGTTCCAGAGATCGCGGAACTGGCTGGCGATAATGTCGCCATAGGCAACCGGCCCGCCCTCCAGTAGCCCCGCGTTGCTGGCAAAGGCATTCATCCCGTCTACCAGTGCATCGCTGATATTGGCGTCATAATAAGGCTGATCACGCTCGATCAGCGTCGCGATAAGACCGGTCTCTTTTTCGGGAAACAGATTTTCCGCAACTTTTGTCGCGAGGCTGGCGTCAGCTTTCAAAGCGTTCAGTGTTTTTACAATGGCGCGCACGGCACCTGCCGCAATATCGGGTTGCTCATCGATTAGCTTCTGGGTTGTGACCAAAGTGGGTTGCGTGAAATTGAAAGCGGCCGGTGGGCCGTCGCCACGCCGGACATCGATGACGCATTTGGCAATGCCACTGGTGATGGCAACTTCCGCTCCCATGCCATTCGCCCAAAATCCATCGATCTCGCCGTCGATGAGTGCCTGCGCGGCAACGACACCAAATGACTTTCCTTCGGGAATACCGCCGGGCGGCAGGCCGATGGTGATGTTCTCCGCTTCCGCATCGATACCCGCGGCGATCAACAGCTGCCTGAGGCCGACATCAACACCGGGTGCGGCGCCCAACCGCAAGCCCTTAAGCCCGTTAACATCACCTTTCTGCACGTCTATGTCATGGCGCAGAACCAGAAACCAGTACATCCCCTGAGAAAGGGCGCAAAGAACTTTAGACCCCTCCCATCTGGGGAATGCCCAGAGCGGTGCATGAGCGGAACCGGCGACAAAGTCGCACCGTCCATCGCGCAACGCGGCAAACGACTCTGGTACCGGAAAAATAAGCTCGATCTCGGCATCAACGCCTTCTTCCTTGAAGTATCCAAGCTCAACGGCGGCAATGGCTGGAAAATAGGAATTAGAGACGAGATCGGGGAGGGCGACTTTAAACGTCATTCTTGGGCTCCTGAGAAATTTGCAATTGGGTCAAAGCGTTAGCTTATAGTCTATAGATGCCAAGGTCGCGACACAAAGGGCTGCTGTGGCCAAATTTAACCTCACAAAACCGTTATAAGCGGCATATTGCGCTTCCGTCGCTAATACCCCACTTTCTAGGGGAATTTGGGCATTCTTAGGCACCAGGAGAAGAAAATGGGCAAAAAACTCATAAAGGCCGGCTTACTCGCGGCACTCGTTTTATCGGCAGGCGCAGTTCATGCCGCTGATGATATGAAAAAAGGTTTGAAGACCGCAATCTTTGCCGGTGGTTGTTTCTGGTGTGTTGAAAAAGATTTCGATCACGTCAAAGGCGTCGTCGAAACGACCTCCGGCTATACCGGCGGTATTCTCCTTAACCCGACCTATAAACAGGTCACGGCTGGCCGGAGCGGCCACTATGAGGCGGTGGAGATCAAGTACGATCCCAAGATTGTGACGTACAAACAGCTTGTCGAAGTCTTCTGGCGCACAGTTGATCCCACTGATAGCGGCGGTCAGTTCTGTGATCGCGGACAAAGCTATGCGCCGGCAATTTTCGCGAATTAGCCGGAGCAACAAAAGATTGCTGAGATGTCGTTGGCGGCGCTCAAGAAGTCCGGAGTGCTCAAACGTCCTATCAGGACACCCATTCTGAAGGCGGCAAAATTTTACCACGCCGAGGGCTATCACCAGAACTATTATAAAAAGAATCCGATCCGCTATAGCTTCTATCGCCGGTCCTGCGGTCGCGACGCCCGCGTTAAAGCGCTATGGGGCAAACAGGCCTATCAGGGGGTCGATAAGAAGTAGGGATTAGTTCAGCGCTGCTATTCGATATCGAATTTTACTATTATGCTCTCGCTGTAGGTCATATGACGCTGCAATAATGAGGTAATTGCGGGAGGGGGTTTGATGCTGTTTGTAACCAATCGGGAGCCCAAGGGTTCGGTCAAGGCAACCAAGAAGTCCAAGCCTTATCAGTTCGACCTTGATAAGAATGCGCCGGCAAATTCCGTTTATTTTTGCACGCGAGACGGAAAAGGGGAGTATTCGGAAATAGGGTCATCGAAATTTATGAAGCGGCTCAAAGAGTCGTCGGCCAAACAAATCCTGCTTTATATCCACGGCTTTTCCAATTTACCCGAAGACCATATTTTTCCGCGAGTTGAGGCGTTGCAATCACTATTTGACGCGCGTGAGGAAAACCTCATCGACGTCGTGCCGTTAATTTGGCCCTGCGACAATGATATCGGTATCGTGAAGGATTACTGGGACGATCAGAAAGCCGCTGATCAAAGCGCCTTTTCGTTCGCGCGGGTGTTGCAGCGCTTTATGGATTGGCGATCCCAGGAGCCTGAAGAAGACCCCTGCCTGAAGCGGATCAATATTCTTGCCCATTCCATGGGCAATCGTGTTCTCCGCGAAACCATGAACAAGTGGGACAAGTACGATCTTGCGAGCGGGGTGCCGCTCTTGTTCCGCAATACGTTTCTTGTGGCCGCAGATATCGTCAATGAAGCTTTGGAGGAGGAAGGCACGGGTCGTTTGATTACCCATGCCTCGCGGAATGTCTCGGTTTATTTTGCGTCCGATGATTTGGCGTTGCGTGCCAGCAAAATCTCAAATCTCAAGAACAAGGTCGCCTCCCGGCGATTAGGTCATACGGGACCCGAAGATATGCGTGCGGTGCCGACAAACGTCTATGCCATCGACTGCGATAATTTTAATAACGCCTATGACCGGCCCAAAGGGCACAGCTACTTTCTGGAAGATAATAACGGCAAACCGGGAAAGGTTTTCGACCATATGTTCAATTCGATCAAAACCGGCCGCGTCAAAGTCGATGATGCGCGCAATAGAAGACATATTTTGTGGCTAGTAAATAATCCGCTTCAAATTGCGACCTACCCTCTCTTTGTACGAATTAAGCGGCTTCAGACCTATGATTCTTTAGTTGGTATCCCCAGTCTGCAACGACAACGCATGTACCATGCCTGTTGAGCCACCGGCGAGAATGAGAGTTTCAGATTCGTCGGTGGCAACATTTTCGCTGACCTGGACGTGGAGAAAATAGTTATCGCCCGTGAAGGCGGTAAGCTCTTCACCGCTCTCGAGATCCCATAGCCGGATTGTATGGTCCCACGATCCGCTGATGGCGTGGCGACCATCCGCAAACACCGCCACAGAAGATATCCAGCCCTCGTGCCCTTCCATACGGCGGAGCTCTTTTCCGTTCTCAAGATCCCATAGCCGGATTGTCTTGTCATTTGATCCGCTGATGGCGCGGCGGCCATCTGCATACACTGCGACGGAGTTGACCCCGCCCTCATGTCCTTCCAAACACCGGAGCTCCTTACCGCTCTCGAGATCCCACAGCCGGATGGCATGATCACTTGATCCGCTTATGGCACGGTGGCCGTCTGCTGTTACCGCAACGGAGGCGACCGGACTATCATGCCCTTCTATACAACGGAGCTCCTCGCCGCTTTCGAGATCCCATAGCCGGATTGTCTTGTCACTTGATCCGCTGATGGCGCGGCGGCCATCCGCAAACACTGCGACGGAATTAACCCGGCTGTCATGTCCTTCCATGCGGCGGAGCTCCTCAGCACTTTCGAGATCCCATAGCCGGATTGTCCGATCATCCGATCCGCTGATGGCGCGATGGCCACCTGCATACACCGCAATGGAAACGACGGGGCCGAAATGTCCGTCCATACGACGGAGCTCTTTACCGCTCTCGAGATCCCAGAGCCGGATTGTATTATCCTCCGAGCCACTGACTGCGTGGCGGCCGTCTGCAATAGCCGCGATGGATGAAACCGGGCTGTCATGTCCTTCCCTGCGATGGGGCTCGTCGCCACTTTCGAGATCCCAGAGCCGGATTGTATGGTCGTAGGACCCGCTGATGGCGTGGCGGCCATCAGCAGACACCGCGACGGAAGCGACCGATTTGTCATGCCCTTCCATGCGGGAGAGCTCCTCGCCACTTTCGAGGTCCCATATCCGGATTGTATCGTCATATGATCCGCTGATGGCACGAAGGCCATCTTCAAACACCGCCACGGAAGTGACCGATCTGTCATGCTCTTCGATACGGAAGGTCTCCTCACCGCTCTCGAGATCCCATAGCCGGATTGTATGGTCGTATGATCCGCTGATGGCGCGGCGGCCATCTGCATACACTGCTACCGAAGTGACCCAGCCGTCATGCCCTGCCATACAGCGGATTTCCTTACCGCTCTCGAGATCCCATAGCCGGATTGTATGGTCGTATGATCCGCTGATGGCGCGGCGGCCATCTGCAAATACTGCGACGGAAGAGATCACGCCCCTATGCCCCTCCATGCGGTGGAGCTCTTTCCCGCTCTCGATATCCCATAGCCGGAGTGCATTGTCATATGACCCGCTGAGGACGTGGCGGCCATCTGCAGATACCGCGACGGAGGTGATCGGACTATCACCCCCCCCGATGGAGCGGAGTTCCTCACCGCTCTCGAGATCCCACAACCGAATTGTCTTGTCACTTGATCCGCTGATTGCGTGGCGGCCATCTGCAGATACCGCTACAGAAGAAACCGGACCATCATGCCCATCCATACAGCGGAGCTCTTCGCCATTCTCGAGATCCCATAGCCGGATAGTATCGTCAATTGATCCGCTGATGGCGCGGCGGCCATCTGCAAACCCTGCGATGGCTTTGACTACGCCTTCATGCCCTTCCAAACGGCGGCCCTCGCCCGTACCTGGTAAAGCCAGCGTTGGTCTTATGGGAAGAAATGCAAGCACCGTTGATAGGCGTCTCGCGCCTTCGAGGAGGCGCTTAATATTGATCCCTGCCTCTGGCCCGAGGCGTCCAAGCAACTGGCCTGCAAGTTGTTCAGGTTTTTTTGTCAGAGTATAGGATGAAAGCCTTAAGGCCCCAGCAAGGAGGTGCGCTTCAGCGTCTCCGTCCAACAGATCGCAATCGGATATAACAGCCTGCAATGCGCCCTGATTGATCCGAGTTTCGATCCATCGGTAATCAAACAGCAATGATCTCAGCTCGTCATGGCGCTCGTCGGCCTTATCTGCCATGTTGTTTCCACATTGAAATTATTGAAATAGCGACATCGGCCGATTTAGAGTTTCTGGATATGGGATACCCTTTGAAATAAATGGCGCACCCGACAGGATTCGAACCTGTGACCTCTGCCTTCGGAGGACGGATGTACTATTCTAACCCATTGGAAATGCTTAGTTTTTCACAGATTTATCTTACGTAAAATATACCTCTGAGGGGTTCGCTGTGTCAAATCTGTGTCAATTCCAACCCCAAATTCTTAAGGGATGCGTTTGTCTAAATAGAACTACATCTCATGTTTCCCAGACCAGACGATGGGTGTCCTCAATTGACTTCACGGATGAGGACAGGACGACACCAAAGTTGGACTGGGTGTCTAAACATTCCCAACAGGACGGGGGAACAACCCAATCACCCCCAAACGGTAAGGACCGTAATTGCATCTGCACCTTACCGTTACCGTAGTTTTAGTAGAGGAAGACCTCACAAGGATTGTGTGAGGGAAGAGGATATCGGATTACCCACCTCACTAACTGACTTCAGTTAGTTTCTCTGATGCAATGTGTGCCTGGGTCACTGGACTCAAGTCTGGACATGCTTCTCCCTGTGTAGGGTTTAGTATGTCCAGAGATCACTACCTCAAGACATTCACATCAGGATTTCAATTTGGAATTTCCTTTTGGGACATCTCTTGAAATCCATCTAATGGGGTCATGCACCAGAACCCCTAAATACTCCTGTAGAGACTGCAAAACAGGAGTTTGTCCAATGAAGAATGACCAACAGGAACCAGACACCAAACCCACATGGGGTCTGAAGTCCAAACCTCTAACCCATAAACCTAAAGAGGAACGAATACTGGATACGGTGAACCGAGTGATCTCCAGAATTCAGAATGATGAAAGGAATTGCTCATGACGAAACAC